>CAVSJM010000003.1:0-799425 GCA_963728345.1 Rubricoccaceae bacterium | reverse complement strand
GGAACACGTCGTCCTCGACCGTGCAGCCGGCGTAGACGGCGACGTTGTTCTGGATCTTGACCCGGTCGCCGATCTCCACGCCCGTGCCGACATAGACGTTCTGCCCGAGCGTGCAGTCGCGGCCGATCCGGGCGCCGGCCTGGACGTGGACGAAGTGCCAGATCGCGGTCCCCTCCCCGATCTCGCAGGGGGCGTCGACGTAGGCGCTCTCGTGGATCGAGACGCCCGGGAGGCGGCGGATCCGCTCACTCATGACAGGACGCCACCGGCCACCATCGGATGCGGCGCCATCGTCGGCGCGACGGGCCCCGCCGTCCGGATGCGATGGACGAGGTCGATGCTGGGCCGTGCGTCGGCGATGCCGAAGCCACGCCCCGCGAAGGTCTCCTCGTAGACGCGCGTGTGGAGGTCCCGGAAGCCGCCCGAGAACTCGACCTCCTCCCCGTCGACGGTGATCGATCGATAGGTCGGCTGCGTGCCGCGGGCGGACTCCGGGAGGTCCGCCGCGTCGAGCGAGAGGAACCACTCCACGTCCGCCCGCTCCAGCGCGAGCGCCCCGCCGACGCGCTCGGGCTCCGAAACGTGGACCTCGCTCTCCTGCACCGGCCCGAACAGCCACAGCAGCAGGTCGAACAGGTGGATTCCGATGTTGGTCGCGACGCCGCCGGACCGCGCCGGGTCGCCCTTCCACGAGTAGCGGTACCACCGGCCCCGGCTCGTCACGTAGGTGAGGCGGACGCTGCGTCGCACGCCGGGCTCCGCGTCGAGCGCCGCCTTGAGCGCGACGAGGTCGGGGTGGACGCGGAGCTGGAGGACGGTCCACACGCGCCGCCCATGCTCGGCCTCCAGGTCCTCGAGCTGGTCGAGGTTCCACGGGTTCAGGACGAGCGGCTTCTCGCAGAGCACGTCGGCGCCCACACGGAGGGCCAGGCGGGCGTGGGCGTCGTGGAGGTGGTTCGGGGAGCAGACGGAGACCAGCCGCACCCGCTCATCGTCCGGCCCTCGACGGAGCTTTTCGAGGTGCCGGTCGAACCGCTCGAACTCCGTGAAGAAGGCGGCGTCGGGGAAGTACGCGTCGACGACGCCGACGGAGTCGTGAGGGTCCATCGCCGCCACGAGCCGGTGGCCCGTGTCGCGGATCGCCTGCAGGTGGCGGGGCGCGACGTACCCGGCGAGCCCCGTGAGGGCGACGTTGATCATCGACGAGGGGGAGGTCTCAGCGACCCGGCCGGCGGAGGTCATGCCCGCAACATAGCCCGACCTTCGGGCCCCTCGGCTCCCCCGACGGCCTCAGCGCTCGGACTCCGCCAGATCCACGAGGTACTGACCGTACGTCGTTCTGCTCGACCGCGCGGCCGAGCGCGAGGAGCGCCTCGCGGTCGATGAAGCCCTTGCGGTAGGCGATCTCCTCGGGGCACGCCACCATCAGCCCCTGGCGCGCCTGCACGCTCCGCACGAAGTGGGCCGCGTCGAGGAGCGACTCGTGCGTGCCGGCGTCGAGCCATGCCACGCCGCGCCCGAAGACGGTCACGGCGAGCACCCCGGCGTCGAGGTAGTGGCGGTTCACGTCGGTGATCTCCAGCTCGCCACGGGCGGACGGGGTGAGGCCGGCGGCCACGTCCACGACGTCCGGTCCGTAGAAGTAGAGCCCCGCGACGGCGAGGTTGGAGGCCGGCTCCGCGGGCTTCTCCTCGATGGCCACGGGCGCGCCCTGCGCGTCCAGCTCCACGACGCCGTAGCGCTCGGGGTCGCGCACCGGGTAGGCGAACACGCGGGCGCCCTCGGTCAGCGTGGCGGCCTCCGCGAGCTGCTGCGAGAGCCCGCTCCCGTAGAACACGTTGTCGCCGAGGATCAGGGCCACCGGCTCGTCGCCGACGAAGTCCTTCCCGATCCGGAAGGCGTCGGCCAGCCCGCGTGGCTCGTCCTGCTCGGCGTACGAGAACCGCATCCCCCACTGCTCGCCGCTCCCCAGGAGCGCCTCGAACGACGGCAAGGCCTCGGGCGTCGAGATCAGGAGGACGTCGCGGATCCCGGCCAGCATGAGCGTGCTGAGCGGGTAGTAGATCAGCGGCTTGTCGTAGACCGGCAGGAGCTGCTTGCTGACGGCCTGCGTCAGCGGGTGCAGGCGGGTGCCGTGGCCCCCCGCGAGGACGATTCCTTTCATGACGTGGCGGTGGGGGCGGCCTCCCGGCGGTCGCGCTCGGCGCGGACGGCGTCGAGCCAGGCGCCGTTGGCGAGGTACCAGGCGACGGTCTCCTCCAGGCCCTCGTCGAGGGAGTGCGCCGGCGTCCACCCCAGTTCCGTCTCGATGCGGCGGAAGTCGATGGCGTAGCGCCGGTCGTGCCCGGGTCGGTCGGTGACGGACGTGACGAGGTCGGCGTGGGGGACCGGCCCGCGCTCGGGCGCCAGGCGGTCGAGGAGGGTGCAGATCCGACCGATGAGGTCCCGATTCTCCACCTCCGCCGCCCCGCCGACGTTGTAGGTCCGCCCCGGCTCGCCGGCTTCGAGCACGCGCCAGATCGCCGTGCAGTGGTCGTCCACGTGGAGCCAGTCGCGGATCTGCCGCCCGTCGCCGTAGAGCGGGATCGGCCGTCCGGCGAGCGCGCTCGTGAGGACGACCGGGATCAGCTTCTCGGGGTACTGCCGCGGGCCGTAGTTGTTGGAGCAGTTCGTGATCGTGACCGGGAGCCCGAAGGTCCGGTGCGCGGCGCGGACGAGGTGGTCGCTCCCGGCCTTCGACGCCGCGTAGGGCGAGGACGGCGCGTACGGGGTGTCCTCGGTGAACGGCGCCGCGTCCGGCTCCAGGTCGCCGTAGACCTCGTCCGTCGAGACGTGGTGGAACCGGACGCCCGGGCGGTCGCCCCAGACGGCGCGGGCCGCGTCGAGGAGGGTCTGCGTGCCGAGCACGTTGGTCTCGACGAACGCGCGCGGCCCCAGGATCGACCGGTCGACGTGGCTCTCGGCCGCGAAGTGGACGAGGGTGTCCACATCGTGCTCCCGGAGCAGACGCTCGACGAGGTCCTGATCCCGGATGTCGCCCTCGACGAGCGTGTGCCGCTCCGGCGCCGGGAGGTCCTGGAGGTTCGCGTGCAGCCCCGCGTAGGTGAACGCGTCCAGCGTCACCACGTCGGCGCCGGACGTCAGGGCGTGCCGCACGAACGCGGAGCCGATGAAGCCCGCGCCCCCCGTGACCAACAAGCGCCGAGGAGCGTGCCCCATTTCTGTCCGCATCGATACGCTCCTAGTTGAGGCGGTAGACGATGAGGGCGATGGCCGAGGCGACGCCGGCGATCGACCCCACGACGCCCAGCACGTCGCGGTAGGTGATCCCCCGACGCAGGCGGACCTCCACCTCGATCACGTCGCCGGTCTGGGGCATGGGGAGCGTCTCACGGGACTGGACGAACGCGTCCAGGTCCCCCTCGAAGAGCTGCGTCTCGCCGCGGGCATACGTCACCGTGACCTCCCGCGTGTCCTTGTCCTGGAGCTGCGGGAGAAGCGGGCCCCCGGCGAGGGAGAGCACCGCGGGCGCGTCGAAGCCGGGGCCGACCTCGTAGAGGCCCGGCGCTCGGACGGCGCCCCACACGTTCACGCGCGCCTCCGGCTCCAGGCCCACCGTCAGGACGTCGCCTTCTCGAAGGGCGGGGTGCGCCTCGGGATTCGTGGCGAAGCGGTCGAGGGAGGCGCGGTACACGGGCTCACTGCCCGACCCGGGCCGGTAGACGCTCACATACACCTCGGGGTCGCCGGGATTCCGCTCGTCGTCGATGGGGAGGCCGGCGAGCGAGAGGACGGACTGGAGGTCGAACCCCTCGCCCACCTCGTACACGCCGGGGGCCCGCACGGTGCCCCACACGTAGACACGTGTCGTGGCCTCGCCCGGTCGAGCGTTCACGTAGTACCCACTCCCCGGCGTGGCCTGCCGCCCTTCGAACCGGCCCAGCACCTGAGCGTGGGCCGGCCCGACGAGCAGGACGAGAGCGAGGAGACCGAGGGCGCGGAGGCGCAGCATCATGGCGGCGTCAGGCCGACGGGGAGCCATAGGCGTAGTCGCTCCCGTAGCGGTAGGCATACTTGTACTTGTACCCGTAAGACTTGGAGACGTCGAACCCGTTGAGCACCGTCCCGATCACGCTCGCGCCGACCCCCCCGAGCTCCTGCAGAGCCGACTGGATCTCGTAGTCGCGCGTCTGACCCGCCCGCGCGACGAGGAGCGTCGCGTCGGCCTGGGTCGAGAGGAGGACGGCGTCCGTGGCCGCGAGGACCGGCGGGGCGTCGAAGATGACGATGTCGAACTGGTCGCGCATCTGGTTGATGAGGTCGCGCATCCGCTTCGAGCCGAGCAGCTCGGACGGGTTCGGCACGATCCGGCCGGCCGTGAGCACGTAGAGGTCGTCGGCGGGCTCGGGAAGGTCGTCGAAGGTCGTCGGCGTCTCCTCGAAGAGCATCTGGACGAGGCCCGGCTCCCGCGCGACGCCGAACTTCCTGTGGGCCGTCGGCTTGCGGAGGTCGCCGTCGACCAGGAGGACGCGGCGGCCGGCCTGGGCCATGACGAGGGCGAGGTTGGCGGCCGTGGTGCTCTTGCCCTCGGACGGGTTCGCGCTCGTCACGAGGATGGTCTTCACCATCACGTCCGGCCGGCTGAACTGGACGCTCGTCCGGAGGCCGCGGTACGCCTCGCTGGCGGCGGCCATCGGGTTGAGGAGCGCCACGAGGTGCGAGTCCACGTCCCGGCCGTCGACCGTGACGGTGTCCTGGCCGTCGAAGTCGCGCTCGATCAGCTCGTTCGTGTTCGGGATCGTGGCGATGAGCGGCGCGCTGAACTCCTTGAGGTCGTCCGGGCGGTTCAGGCGGTGGTCCAGCCGGACGCGGCCGATCGCCAGGGCGCCGCCGAGGAACAGGCCGAGGATCCCGCCCAGGACGAGGTTGCGGAGCCGGCTCGGGGCGAACGGGTCCGGGCGAGACGAAGGCCGGGCGGATGATCTCGGCGTAGCCGAGCTGCGACTGCTCCGCGACCCGGGCCTCCTGGAGGTTGGATTCGAGCGCCCCGTACAGCCGCTCGCGCGCCATCCGGTCGCGCTGCAGCTGGGCCAGTTCGATCGACTGCGAGGGGATGCGCTGGAGGTCACGCTCGTACTCCCCGAGCCGCTGCGCGAGCTGGTCGCGCTGGGCGATGAGGCCATTGAGCGCCACCCGCTCGTCGGCGAGGCGGGCGCGGAGTTCGGCCGCCCGCATGAACCCCGACTGCTGGTCGCCCGGGCCGCTGCCGGACGCGAGCGACTGGTCGGTGAGCTGGCGCGAGATGGTGGAGATGCGGTCCCGCGTCTGCTGCTGCTCGCGGCGGAGCGTCTGCACCCGCGCGGGCACCTCGGTGGCGTCCCGGAGCTGCGGGTTTTGCTCGTAGAACACGTCGAGCTGGCTCTGGATCTCCGAGAGCCGCTGCTGGGCCGTCGCGAGTTCCGTGTCGAGGCCCGAGCCGAGGCGCTCCGAGAGACGGGACTCCAGGCGGCGAAGCTCGGTCTCGAGCGCGTCGACGGAGGCCCGGCGCATCCCGATCTGGACGGCGGCCTGGTCGCGCTGGCTCTGGAGGTCGGCGATGCGCTGGACGATCTGGCTCGACTCCTCGTCGAGCGCGACGGCGTCCTCGCGCTGCATGAACTCCCGAACCTTCCCGTCGAGTCGCTCCAGCTCCGCCTCCTGCTGGCCGACCTGGTCCTCCAAAAACTCCCGGGAGGCGGCAATCCCTTCCCGGCTGGCCTCCTGCGTGCGGTCCTCGAAGGCCCGCGCGTAGAGGTTGGAGATGTAGGCGGCCTCCTCGGGGTCGGTGCTCTGCGCCGTCACCCGGATGGCGTCGGCCTCGGTCCCCTCCAGCGAGGAGGAGAGGTAGTCGTTCTGGAGCCGGAACGCGACGTCGGTCGCCGTGAGCGGCTCGCCGTCGCCGCGGGGTTCCAGGATCGTGAGCGGGCGGTCGGTGCCCGGGAGGTACTCGCGCTCGAGGAGCTGCTGGGCCACGCTCAGCGCCAGCGGGTACGACTGACGGAGCACGAGGAGCTCGTTGCTCAGATTCCGCTCGTTCCGGAAGAGTGCTCCGGTCGGATCGGTCGGAAGGACCGACGCGAGGTCGGTGTCCTGCTTGTCGACGAGGAGGAGCGCGTAGGAGGCGTAGCGCGACGGCGTGAGCACGCCGTGGAGCCCGGCGAGCACGATCCCGATGGCCAGTCCGCCCAGGATGAACTTCTTGCCCCGGATCAGAATGTCGAGGAGCTCCCGGAGGTCAATACCCTCCTCGTCTCGGTGGTAGAACGGCTCGTCGACGAAGGACGAGCCCGTCCCTCGCTCCAGATCTGCGGGTTCGATTCTCATAGAGGTGGGCGAAGGGCGGTCGGGTCCGCAACGGGGGGATCAACGAATATAGGGGGGCCACGAATGAGCCCTTTGCACATGTCATGCCAAGAAGGTGTGCGGAACCCCGTAGGCGTCTGCCCGTCGAGCGATCTTGCAGGGTCTCCACTCAGATTCCGTGCTCGTCGCCGTCCTCTCTGACATCCACGCCAACTACCAGGCGCTCCGAACGGCCGTCAGCCTCGCCGAGGCGCGGGGCGCCGAACGGCTCGTGAACCTGGGCGACGTCGTGGGCTACGGGCCCGACCCCAGCGCCTGCGTGGACCTCGTCCGGTCCGAGTTCGAGATCAACGTGCTCGGCAACCACGACGCGGCCGTCGCGGCGGACGACGGGATGGAGGTGCTCCCGCGTGATGGACAGGAGGCCGCGAAGATCCATCAGCGCTTGCTCTCCGAGGAGCAGCTGGAGTGGCTCCGGGCCCTCCCTCTCCGCGCGACGGCCCACGACGCCACGTTCGTCCACGCCGCGCCGAAAGATCCGGAGCGGTGGCCCCGCCTCTCGTCGTTCGGCCACGTCCGCGCCCAGTTCGACGCCTTCGAGACGCCGGTCTGCTTCGTGGGTCACTCCCACAAGCCGGCCGTGGTCTCCAACGCCATCGGCGTCCTCCGCGTCCGGCCTGGGCACCGCTTCCTGGTGGACGTGGGGAGCGTCGGGCAGCCACGCGACCGCGATTCGCGCCTGTCGTTCGCGCTCTACGACACCGAGGCCTTCGCGGTCGAGATCATCCGGGCGCATTACGACCACGCGCGCACCTCGGTCCGTGTGCGGGAGTTGGGGCTCCCCGCGTCCCTCGGCGACCGCCTCCGTCGAGGCACCTGACCGGAGGGCCGGACCTGGGACGAGTACCCGGCCCTCCGCTTCGCGCCTCCGGTCGTGGCCTCAACGCGCGACCATCAGCCGACGGGATACGACGAACGTCTCGCCCAGAAGGCGGACGACGTACGTGCCCGGGCAAGCCGTGCCGCATCCACCGTGATCGCGACGTCGGATCCCGCCGCCACGTCGGCGTCGAAGGCGCGTGCTATCGTCCGGCCCAGCATGTCGACCTCCGTAGCGGTCACGTGCTGAGCCTCCCCGCCGATGGCCCCACGCGCGCGAGTACGCGAGTAACTGCGAGTGAAGGTCCCGCGCAGCACGTCGCGGGTGGCGTCACCCTCGCGGGAGTGCGTGCGGACGTCGGAGAGGACGAGGACGGCGGCGGGGGTGTCGGGCATGGGGCCGGGGGCGAGCCCGCCCGACGACGACGCGCGTGCGGGGTTTTCAGACGCGCATGAATGCCCCCAACGACGCACGGCCGGCTCTACGGAGAGAGCCGGCCGTGACATTGTCCGCCTGGCGGAGGACTCCGCCAGCGCCAGGCTATGACGTCGGGTCAGGCTGCCGGAACCCGCCAGAACCGCCGAAGAGCGCGTCGATGTTGCCGCTGTCGGGGCCGGCCGTCACCGCCTCCACCGTCCCGAGCGCCGATAGAGAGGGCGGAGCGTACGGGCGTGGGGCGGGGTGATCGGCAGTCGGCGAGATGTGGGGGGGCATCGGGGTGTTCGGAGTCGGAGTCATTGGATCGAGCGGGCTATCGTGGAAGGGCGTGTGGATCGGGCCTCCGTCACCGGACGACGGTGACCGAGGCGGTCCGGACTTCGGACCCGACCGCCGCCCGGACCACGTACACCCCGGCCGGGAGCGCGGCCCCGTCGAGCGCGGCCTGGTAGGCGCCCGGGCCCCGCGGGCCCTCCGCGAGCACGGCCACCTCCCGGCCCAGCGCGTCGAACACCGAGACCCGGACGGCGGACGGGCCCGGCACGCCGTACGTCACGCGCGCCGACCCGCGGACCGGGTTCGGACCGACGGAAACCCCAAGGGCGACCGCCCCATCCCCTTCGCCGGCCGTGGCGCCCCCGAAGAGCGCGGTGAAGGCGCGGAGCATGTTCTGCTGACCCTCCGGGGACGAGCACGGGTCGAGGTCCCCACCGCCGGCACCGGCGCCGTCCGGCCCGTTGCCGCACTCGCCGAACACGTCGCCGTCCGCGTCGAAGACGACGGCGGCCACGATGGTGTTGAGCGCGTCCTCCACGTCGTCGCCGTTCTCCAGGGGTTCCGTGGAGAGGACGACGGCACCGGGCCGGTGAGCCTCGATGGTCGGCGTGTAGACGTAGGAGGTCATCGGGGCGAGCGGCGTCGGGTCCGGCGCCGTCTCGGTGTCCTCGACCACCTCGTCGTACCCGTCGTAGACGGCGAGCGTGCACCCGGAGAGCTCGACCGTGTCGCCGCCGGCTTCGTCACTGTTGGTGACGGTAACCGACCCGGGGGCGCCCATCATGAAGTCGGAGATGTAGAGCGGAGAGCCCGTCGTGCACTCCTCGACGGTCGCCATCTCAGGGGAGTACGTTCCTGTCGGAAAGGGCGTGTCCGCCGTAGCGTTTGTCGATTCTCCATCGAGGGCATCGGGGCCGCTGAACGACCAGTTATCGAGGACGAACGTCGTTCCATCCGGCCCCGTCGCTTCATTCCGATACGCCCAGCCATCCATGTATTCCCAGGGCTCCCCCGTTCCGCTCACGTCGATGTCCCCAAACACGTCGACCACAGCGCCATTCATGAACAACTCAATGGCGTCGTCGCCGTTGATGCTCACTGCGCTGCTCGTGTAGTCCGGCGCGAACCCAAACCAGCTGGTGAACTGGGGAGACTCGGTTGCGACGTAGAGGAAATCGCCCGCTGTGGCTGGGACGGCCGGGAACGTGAACTCCTCGCCGTCCGACCCCCCGCCGTTGTTGGCCGAGCCGATCCCGTAGATGCTCAGATCGGCGACGTTGTTGACGACGTAGACCTCAACTGCCTTCGGGAGCCCACCGGTGAGCGGCCCGTCGATGGCGCCCGTCAGGATGAGATCGGTCTGCGCGCTCGCGAGCGGGACGGCGAGAAAAACGAGCAATGAGAGAATCAAGCGTGGCATAGAAGTCGGGCTCTGAACTCTTGGTGGGGAAGGAGAAACGCCGGGCCGCTCTGCAAGCAGGGGCCGCCCGGCGTGAACGGGGTGCGCGCCGGTCCTCCGAGTGGGGGCCCAGACCCCCGCCATGTCGTGCGGAGCACACCTCGGGGCCCGGTCTGAAGGACGCAGAATAAGAACTTACTGGTTCTGATGTTGCCGATCAAGTATGGCTGGCCCTCGCCCGGCTGAGCAGCCGCGTCGTCCCCCTTCCGGGCGATCTTTGGGGACGCCCGCGCTCCCGCCCATGACCGTCCCCCTCGCCCGCCTCCTCGTCACGTGTCCGGACCAGCCCGGCATCGTCGCCGCGGTCAGTGGGTTCCTGCGCAACCACGGCGCCAACATCACGGCCCTCGACCAGCACTCGACGGACCCCGAGGGGGGCACGTTCTTCCTCCGGGCCGAGTTCACGACGCCCCACCTCGACCTCGCGGCGGACGCCCTCGAGACGGCCTTCGCCGACGTCGTGGCCGCGCCCTTCGGGATGGACTGGCGGATCGACTACGCGACGCGGCGGAAGCGCCTCGCCCTCATGGTCTCCACCTTCGACCACGCGTTGCTAGAGCTCCTCTGGCTCTGGCGGCGCGGCGAGCTCGACGCCGAGATCCCCCTCGTCGTCAGCAACCACGACGACCTCCGGACCGAGGTCGAGCGGTTCGGCGTGACGTACCACCACGTCCCCATCACGAAGGAGACGAAGCCCGACGCGGAGGCCCAGACCGTCGCGCTCTTCGACGAGGCCGGGGTCGACCTCATCGTCCTGGCGCGGTACATGCAGATCCTCTCCCCCGACGTGGTCGACCGCTACCCCGGGCGCATCATCAACATCCACCACTCGTTCCTCCCCGCCTTCGTCGGCGCCGCGCCGTACCGCCAGGCGTTCGAGCGGGGCGTGAAGGTGATCGGCGCGACGGCCCACTACGTGACGGCCGACCTCGATGAGGGGCCGATCATCGAACAGGGCGTGGTGCGCGTCACCCACCGCCAGTCCGTGCAGGACCTGAAGCGGCTGGGGCAGTCTCTCGAGCGCGACGTCCTCGCACGGGCCGTCCGCTGGCACCTCGAAGGGCGCGTGCTCGTCCACGAGAACAAGACGGTCGTCTTCGCCTGACGCGCCCGCCGTCGCCCAGGCTGCCGGCCCCCGCCAGGAGCCCGCCTGGGGCACGGGCTGAGAGGAGGGGCGACCGCCCTCCTACTCCACGGACGCCGGCGCCTCCCGGACCGTCGGAGGCCGCGGATCGTCGAGGCCGGGGGAAGCGGCCAGGTCGGGAGAGAGGTCCGCAGGACCCCGCTCGGCCGCCTCCGCCACGGCGGGGGGCTGCCCCGGAACGTCCATCTCGTCGTCGCCCGGGCCGAACTCCTCTGTAAAGATCTCCCAGACCGTCAGGAACAGGCCGGCCACGATGGGGCCCATCACGAGCCCCGAGAACCCGAACGTCGCCAGCCCGCCGAGCGTCGAGAGCAGGATCATGTAGTCCGGCATCCCCGCGTCGCGACCGACGAGGATCGGCCGGAGCGCGTTGTCGACGGTGCCCATGATGCCGACCCCGATCCCGGTCAGGACCAGCGCCTTCACCCACGCGCCCGTGAGGAGCAGGTAGACGGCCGCCGGCACCCACACGATGGCACCCCCGACAGCCGGGAGGAGCGAGAACACCGCCATCACCACGCCCCACAGGAGCGGCGAGCCGAGCCCCAGGATCGCGAAGGTCGCGCCTCCGATGGCCCCCTGGACGGCCGCGATCACGAACGTCCCCTTCACCGTGGCGCGCGTGACGGCGGCGAACTTGGTGAAGAGCCGACGCTCGCGCGGGTCACCGAGTGGCAGCGCTCGGACCAGCACCTCCCGGAGTTGCTCGCCATCCCGGACGAAGAAGAACAGGACGTACAGCGTCACCGCGAGCATCAGCGTGAACGTGACGGCCTGCTGCCCGATCCCCAGCAGCCGAGACACGACCTCACGGCTCACGGCCACGGCCGACGACGACACGTTCTGCCGGAGCTGCTCGAAGTCGACGCCGAACTCCTCGGCCCGCCGGCTCAGCAGGGGCAGCAGCTCTTCGAGCGTGTGGATCGGCGCGGTGAGGTCGATCTGCCCGGTGGCCACCTCCTGGTACACCCCCACCGCCTCCTGCGTCACCGCCAGCCCCAGCAGCACCAGCGGCACCACCACGACGAGCAGGACCGTCAGCAAAGTGAGGAGCGCCGCGAGGGTCCCGCGCCCCCGGAGGCGCCGCTCGAACCACTGGAACAGAGGCGCGAACAGGACCGCCAGCACGACGGCCCAGAACACCGGCATGAGGAACCCGCCGAGCGTCCACGCGAACACGACCGTCACCAGCGCGACGAGCGCCAGGAACGCGCGGTTCTCGAGAGTGTGGAAGTGCATCAGGGGGGAGGGGCGGCAGGGACCAAGGACGCCGCTCAATATCGCGGGGTTCGACGCCGGGTTTCGCCCGATGCTTCACCTGAATCACACGCCCCCCTTGACGCGAAGCCTTCTGGTCCCTATCGTTCATGTACCGAGTGAGGTCGAGCCTGGCGATCTGTCCGGGGGGACGACAACCGGCCCGACCCGCCCGTTTACCCCGACCGGCCTTTTGCCGGTCGGGGTTTTTGTTGGGACCATCCGCTGCGACGGACGCAGATATAGCGGCACCTGCGTTGCGTCCCAACGGGATACATGCCCTGACCTAGGGCAAGGGCCGGATCAGCGACGGCTCAGGCCGTACCCGAACGCGATCAGCAACGCGGCGGCGCCGACGGCCAGCGCGGGGCGCGAGAGGACCGCGTCGCGCCACGAGCCCTGCGGCGCAGGGAGCCGGTCGAACGTGTGGACCGTCTCGATCTGCCCCGAGTCCGAGTGGACGACGACGCGTCCGGAGCCCAACTCGCGGACGTAGTCCGAGGCGTGCTCGAGGGCGTCGTCGCGGTCTTCGGACTCGAACGAGAGCGTGGGGGACCCTTCGAGGCGGACGCCCCAATGGTCTTCGTGAGGGACGACGTGATAGACGTTACGGCTGGGCATGGGCAGTAAGGATGGGGAAGGCCAACGAACTCCTACGCCATGTCGTTTACTTACGGTCCCCTCTCACGCCGGCCCGATGCGCGTCCTGAAAATCGTCCTCGCCGCCCTCCTGCTTCTGATCCTCTTCGGAGGCGTGGGGCTCTGGACGACGGTCCGCGCGAGCCTGCCGACGCTGGAAGGGGACGCCCCGCTCGTCGGTCTCTCCGGCCCGGTAACGGTCGAGCGAGACAGCGCGGGCGTCCCGACCCTTACCGGCGAGAGTCGGGACGACGTGGCCCGCGCGCTCGGCTACGTCCACGCGCAGGAGCGGTGGTTCCAGATGGACCTCCTCCGCCGCGCCCCCGCCGGCGAGCTCTCCGCCCTCCTCGGCGAGGCGACCTGGAGCACCGACTCGACGCTCCGCCCGCACCGGCTCCGCGCCCGCGCCCGGCAGGTCGTCGCGGCCCTCCCTCCTCGCCAACGCGCGTTGCTCGACGCCTACGTCGCCGGCGTCAACGCCGGACGTGACGCGCTCGGGGCCCGGCCGTTCGAGTACCTCGCGCTGCGGCAGGCGCCAGAGCCGTGGCGTCCCGAGGACTCCATCCTCGCCGCCTTCGCCATGTACCTGGACCTCCAGTTCGACGGCGGCTACGGGCTGGAGCTTCGGCGCCAGGCCGTCGACCGCGCCCTGCCCCCCGCGCTCGCCGACTTCCTCCTCTCCGCCGGGGACGCCTGGGACGCCCCCCTCCAGGGCGGGCCGTCCGCGCCCCCCTCCATCCCGGCCCCGGACGAGGTGGCTCGCCTCGGACCGGGCGACACCGCCCGTCTCCCGCCGGAGCCGGACGTCCAGGGCTCGAACAACTGGGCCGTCGCAGGCGACCTCTCGGCGACCGGGAGCGCCATCGTATCGAACGATATGCACCTCGGCATCCGACTGCCGCACATCTGGTTCCGGGCATCACTTGTCTATCCAGGTGAGATCGGGGCACGCCGTGTGACGGGGGTGACGCTCCCCGGCGCTCCGCTCGTGATCGTGGGGAGCAATGGGGACGTCGCGTGGGGCTTCACCAACTCGTACGGCGACTACATCGACTTCGTCCGCCTGGTGCCGGACCCCGAGCGGCCGGGCTGGGTCCGCACCGACTCGTCGTCGGTCCCGCTCGACACGCTACGGGAGGCGGTGCTCGTGGGCGACGAAGTCCGGCAGTTGCAGATGTTGGAGACGCCGTGGGGGCCAGTGACGGCGCAGGATGCGGACGGGACGATGTACGCGATGCAGTGGGGCGCGCACCGCCCGGAGGCGACCAACCTCACCCTCCTCGACGTGGAGCAGGCGACGACGCTGGACGAGGCCCTCGCCGTCGCCAACCGGGCCGGCATCCCCGCGCAGAACTTCGTGGCGGGTGACCGCGCCGGGCGCATCGGCTGGACCATTGCCGGCCAGATTCCGCACCGCGTCGGCCGCGACGGCTCGCGCCCCGTCGACTCGACGGACCCGAACGCGCGGTGGGACCGGTTCCTCACGCCCGCCGAGGTCCCGCGCGTCGTCGACCCGGCGGACGGGCGGCTGTGGACGGCCAACGCCCGTGTGGTCGACGGCGAGGCCCTCGCGCTCATCGGCGACGGCGATTACGCGCATGGTGCCCGCGCCCACCAGATCCGCGAGGACCTCCGGGCCCTCGACGCGCCGATCGACGAGCGCGACCTGCTCGGCATCGCCCTCGACGACCGCGCTGTGTTCTACGAGCGCTGGCGCGGCCTCCTCCTCCAGACGCTCGACAGCGCCGAGTCCACCCCGGCACGCGACGAGCTGCGCCGGCTCGTCGAGAGTTGGTCGGGCCGGGCGGCGCCCGAGGACGCCGGCTACCGCCTGCTCACCGAGTGGCGCGCCGAGGTCTCCGACCGCGCCCTCTCCCCTCTCCTCGCGCCCGTCCGGCGGCTGGCACCGCGCGTCGTCGGCCTCCCGTCGCGCGACGAGGCCCCGCTCTGGCAGCTCGTCTCGGAGCGGCCGGCCCACCTCCTCCCATCCGGCGTGGCGTCGTGGGACGCCCTCCTGCTCGGCGCGGCCGACGACGTAACGTCCCGCTACGACGACCTCGCCGCCGCCACCTGGGGCACCGCCAACCGCGCCGACATTGCGCACCCGATGGCCGACGTCCTCCCTGTCTTTGGCGACAAGCTCCGAATGCCGGCCTACGAGCAACCCGGTGACAGCCGGATGCCCCGCGTGGCCGGCCCGTCGTTCGGCGCGTCGGAGCGGATGGTGGTGTCGCCGGGGCACGAGGAGCGCGGCATCTTCCACATGCCCGGGGGCCAGGCGGGCCACCCGCTCTCGCCCTACTGGGGCGCCGGCCACGACGACTGGGCCTTCGGCCGGCCGAGCCCGTTCCTCCCCGGCCCGACACGCTGGACCCTCACCCTCGTCCCCGACGCTCCCTAGATCTCCCCTCTCATGAAACGACTCCTCGCCCTTCTCCCCCTCCTGGTCCTGGCGGCCTGCAACGGCGACGGCGTCGAGCCGACCGGCCCGGCCCCGTTCGACGCGGCGACGGCCCCGGCCGCGCCCGAGGCCGCCCTCGCCGCCATCGACTCGACCGACCTCCGGACGCACATCGCAGCGCTCGCGTCGGACGCGTTCGAGGGCCGCGGGACCGGCACGCCCGGCGAGGCCCGGGCCGTCGAGTACATCGTCGAGCAGTTCCGGTCGATGGGGCTGGAGGGCGGCATGCCCGACGGCTCCTTCACCCAAGACGTCCCGCTCCGAAGCGTCCGCGTGACCGAGGCGACGCCGCTCACGTTCCGGCCGGACACCGGCGCACCCCGGTCGTTCGACTTCGTCGACGACGCCGCGCTCACGACCGACACCGACGCCCCCCAGGCCTCCCTCGACGGCGCCGACCTCGTGTTCGTGGGCTACGGCATCACCGCTGAGGGCTACGACTGGGACGACTACAAGGGCCTCGACGCCACCGGCAAGGTGCTCGTCTCGTTCGTGAACGACCCGCCCGCGACGGCCGAGGAGCCGACGCTCTTCCAGGCCGACACGCTCACGTACAACGGCCGCTGGACCTACAAGTACGAGGAGGCCCGGCGGCACGGCGCGCGCGGCATGCTCCTCATCCACACCGACGAGATGGCCGGCTACCCGTTCGGCGTCGTCGCCGACGACGCGTTCGGGGCGCACCCGTCCGGCGCCGAGCCGCCCGAGGGCGCCCTGGAGGTCCGCGGCTGGATCAGCCAGGCCGCCGCCGAGGCGCTCGCCCAGATGTCCGGCTCGTCGCTCGACGCGTGGAAGGACATGGCGGCCCGGCGCGACTTCGAGCCCGTCGAGCTTCCCGTCTCGGCCGACGTGTCGATGCAGGTAGCGCAGACCGCCGACCTCGTCGGGCAGAACGTCGTCGCCAAGATCCCCGGGCGCGTGCGGCCAGATGAGGCCGTCGTCTTCGGCGCCCACCACGACCACCTCGGCATCGACGCCGAGAAGGAGGCCGCCGGCGCCGACGGGATCTACAACGGCGCCATCGACAACGCGTCCGGCGTGGCGATGATGCTGGAGATCGCGCAGGCGTTCGCCGCGCTCCCCGAGGCCCCCGAGCGCTCGGTCTACTTCGTGACGTTCACGGCCGAGGAGGCCGGGCTCCTCGGGTCGGCGTACTTCGCCGCGCACCCGCCGGTCCCGCTCGCCCAGATGGTCGCCAACGTGAACGTCGACAGCGGCAACCTCTTCGGCGAGACCGACGACATCGTCGGGATCGGGTCCGAGCGGAGCGACCTCCGCGCGCTCCTCAGCGAGGCCGCCCGAGCCGAGGGCATGACCGTCTCGTCCGACGCTGCCCCCAACCAGGGCCTCTTCTACCGGTCCGACCAGCTCGCGTTCGCGCGCGGCGGCGTCCCGGCCATCTTCATCGAGACCGGCGACCGGTTCCGCAACCGCCCCGAAACCTACGGCCAGCAGGTCCGCGACGCCTACAACGCCGACCGCTACCACCAGCCGACCGACGAGCTGACGGACGACCTCTCCTTCGGCGGGATCGTCCAGCAGACGCGCGTGGCCTTCCGCCTGGGCTACGCCCTCGCCGCCAGCGACCTGAGCCCGCAGTGGCGCCCGAGCGAGGCGTTCGCCGAGACGCGCCGGCAGTCGCTGGCACCGACGGAGTGACCAGCCCTCAACCCCGCCGGCCGTTTCCCGTAGAGCCGCGCTCTCCCACTCGCTTCACCATGCCTCGTCTTCTCTTCCTCTCGCTTCTACTCGCCGTCGCCGCCTGCACGCCCGGCCGTGACGACCCCTCGCCCGAGCCCGACGACGCCTCCGTCGAATCGGTCGGGGTGAACTTCGATGGTGAGGCCCCACCCGGCGCCGAGCAGATCGTGATCACGACGACCGGCGGCGAGGCCGACCTCGGCCTGACCGACCGGGTCCTCTTCTTCCGGCTCTCAGAGAAGAAGCAGGCCGAAGTCGAGAGCGACATGGCGTCCGAGACCGAGGACCTCGACGGGCTGGGCGGCTCGATCGCGCGGGCCGTCACCGGCGCCGTCGCCGACGCCCTGGACTTCACCGTCCGCGTCCCGCTGGACGACGTCGAGACCGTGCGCTACGAGGACGGCCGCCTCCAGATCGAGACGCGGGGTGACACCTCCTTCGACTTCGACCACGGGAACGGCGACGGATCGCTCGACCGCCAGTTCGACCCGGAGGACGCCCGCCGCTTCGTGGAGACGTTCGAACGCCTCACGGCGGACCGGTAACCGCCTCTCTCAGCCGACCGACCGCTCGCCCGGCGTAGCCCCTGACGTGGGGCGGCGCCGGGCGTCGCTGTTGAAACGCTACGAATCCAGCGTGTCGGCGAGTCTCGGGGCCGTCAAACGAGTAGGCTACGGGACCCGACTGCCCCGCCCCCCGTGCCGGCTGACATGCAGGCACCCTGCTCCCGCCCCCTCTTCCCGACGAGGTCCGCGTCGCTGCTCAGCGACGGCGTGACCGCCGCTCACAGAGTACGACCCGTCGGCGTTCGGTGGACGGCTTGGCCGCCGTCGCCCGTTGTGCTCGACCCGGCGCCCCGCGCCCCGTCCCGCTGATGACCCTGCGCGTCCCCTCCTGGATCTCGGACGCCTGGCCCTCGGGGACCGGAGCCGACGGCGCCCCCTCGGAGGTGGAGCAGTACTTCCACATCCGGCAGGAGCGGAAGAAGCTGTTTCCGCGGGCCGCCCTCGTCGGGCTGGCGGCCGGCGCCGTCGCCGTCTCGTTCCGCATCGCCCTGGCCGCAGCGCACGGCCTCCGGAACGCCCTCGCGGACTGGGCCCACCTCTTCCCACGCACGGGGTGGATCCTGCCCGTCCTGTTCGGCGCCGGCGGCGCCGCGGCCTCCGTGTGGCTCGTGCGGCGGTACGCGCCCGAGGCGGCGGGGAGCGGGATCCCGCACGTCGAGGGCGTCCTCCACCGCCTCCGCGACCTACATCCGGGGCGGCTCATCCCGGTCAAGTTTCTCGGCGGCCTGCTCGCCCTGGGGAGCGGGCTCGCGCTCGGCCGCGAGGGCCCGAGCGTCCAGCTCGGCGGGGCGGTCGGGGCGGTCGTGAGCGACCGGATCGGGCGGGGCCCCCGCGACCGGCAGACGCTCGTCGCCGCCGGCGCCGGGGCCGGCCTGGCCGCCGCCTTCAACGCCCCCCTGGCAGGCCTGATCTTCGTGCTGGAGGAGGTCCAACGGGACTTCCGGCCGCTCATCTTCGGCGCCACGTTCATCGCGGCGGCCGTGGCGACGGCCCTCTCACAGTCCGTGTCCGGGCCGTTCCCCGTGTTTGAGGTGGCGAGCTACCCGGTCCCGCCGGTCTCCCTGCTCGCCGCGTTCGCCCTCGTCGGGCTGCTGTGCGGCGGGCTCGGGTCGCTGTTCAACCGGGCACTCATCGGGAGCCTCGACCTCGCCGAACGCCTCGCGCCGACGACCGGCCGGGCCGTCGCGCTCGCCGCGGCCGTGGGCGGGAGCCTCGGGCTCGTGGCGTGGTTCGCCCCCGACATCGTAGGCGGCGGTCACGACATGTCCGAGTCCATCCTCGACGGGGACGTGGCGCTCCTGGCCATCCCGCTCCTGTTCGGACTCCGCTTCGTGTTCACCGTGTGCAGCTACGGGACGGGCGCGCCGGGGGGCATCTTCGCGCCGCTCCTCGTGCTCGGCGCGCTCGTCGGGCTCGCCGTCGGGCAGGGTGCCGTGCTCCTGTTCCCCACGGTGGTGGCCGCGCCCGGGGCCTTCGCCGTCGTCGGGATGGCCGCCTACTTCGCCGCCGTCGTCCGCGCGCCCCTCACCGGGCTCGTGCTGATCGTCGAGATGACGGGGAGCTACGCACTGATGCTCCCGCTCCTCGTGGCGTGCTTCTGCGCCTACATCCTCGCCGAGGGGCTCCAGGCGCCGCCCATCTACGAGGCCCTCCTCGAACGCGACCTCGACCGCCGGGGGATCACGCCGGCGCCCGCGCCGATGGTGGTGGAGTACCCGGTCGCCCCCGACGCGCCGTTCGCCGGGAAGAAGGTCCGCGAGCTCGGCCTCCCGCGTGGCTGCGTGATCGTGACGCTCCACGACGGGAGCCGCGAGATCATCCCCCAGGCCGACACGCGCCTGGAGCCGTACTACCGCGTGACGGCGGTCATCGCTCCGGAGGCCGAGGGCGCGCACGAGCAGCTTCGGACCGGCCTCACCGCACCGCCGGCCCTCGTCTCGCCCTCCTGACGGCGCGGCGCTACGGCATCTTCTTGCGTGCGCGGCTCCGCGGCGGCGGGCCGGCCTCGACCACGAGCGGCGCCGTCTCAGTCGCCCCCGTCAGCGCGACCTCGACGACGTACTCGCCCGGGACGAGGTAGAACGCGTCGGTGTCCTCGCCGGCCCCCTGGTCCTCCGTGAGCGCGCGGTCGGCCCGCAGGTCGTAGGTGAGCAGGTTCAGGCCCGGCTCGGCCGGATCGTCCCACGCGCGGACGACGGCGCCCGCGGCGTCGAGGATGCGGATGCGCGCCCGGCCGCCGGCCGTGGTCGTGTAGGCGAGTTGGAGGGACGGCTCGGCCGGGTCGGACCACGTGTAGCCGCGGGTGCCCCAGTTGCTCTGGTGCATGACGGTGTCCGGCGCGAAGACGTGGAGCGTGGCGCCGAGCACGTCCGCCGTCATCTGCTGGACGAGCGAAACGTCGGCGATCCAGAGCGAGCGCCCATGCGTGCCGACGACGAGGTCGGCCTCGCGCGCCTGCACCACGAGGTCGTGGACCGGGACGTACGGGAGGGCCGGGCTGTCCCACGCGTTCGGCCCGACGCCGTCCTCCGGCATCGCCGCGCGCTGGCCGTGGAAGGCCGTGAACGACGCGCCCCGGTCGAGCGAGACGTACAGCCCGCCGTCCGTCCCGACGTAGAGGAGGTCCGGGTTGGCGGGGTCCTCCTTCGCCACGTTGACCGGCTCGGCGGGGAGGTCGGTCCCGATGCGTCGCCACGTCCGGCCCAGGTCGTCGGAGAGGTAGACGTAGGCGTCGAAGTGGTCCCAGCGGTAGCCGTTGAGGGCCACGAGGAGCCGCCCGCGGTCATGGCCGGAGAGCTCGACACGGGACACCCAGAGATCATCGGGGAGACCGGCCGAGCGGTCGTCCCAGGTCCGCCCGCCGTCCTCCGTCACCCACACGTGGCCGTCGTCGGTGCCGGCCGCCAGCAGGCCGAACTCGAGCGGCGACTCGTGGAGCGTCGTGAGCGTCCCGTAGGGCACGTCGCCCGGCTGGCCGCCGTCGGTGAGGTCGTCCGAGAGTGCGTCCCAGGCCTCCCCCCTCTTCAGGGAGCGATGGACCTTGTTGGAGCCGAGGTAGAGCACGTCGGGGAGGTGGCGGCTGAGCCAGATCGGCGTCTGCCAGTTGAACCGGAGCGGCCGCTCGCCCAGTTCGTGCTGCGGCACGATCCGCGCGGCGCGCCCCTCGCCGCTCCGGTCCGTGCGGACGTAGTTGCCGAACTGGAAGCCGGTGTAGACGGTCCCGTCGCGCTCGTCCACCTGGACCTGCATGCCATCGCCGCCCAGCAGCCGGCGGTACGGGTACTCCCCCTCGGCCCGCCACCCGGCCGACGGATCGTACGTGCTCGGCCCCACCCACACGCCGTTGTCCTGGAGGCCGCCGTAGACGTTGTACGGCCGGGCGTCGTCCACCTGGACGCTGTAGAACTGGCCGACGGCCGGCGTGTTGAGCTTGGTCCACGTCGCGCCGCCGTCGTAGCTCGTGTTGACGCCGCCGTCGTTGGCGGAGATCAGAAAACCGGGCGTCTCGGGGTCGAGCCAGAGATCGTGGTGGTCCGCGTGGACGTGGTCGGCGTCGGCGCGCTCCCACGTCGCGCCGCCGTCGGCGGAGGTCACGAGCGGGACGCCGAGGAGGTAGAGCCGGTCCGGGTCGTCCGGCGCCACGCGGACGATGGCGAAGTAGTAGCCGTACGAGTAGAAGAGGTCGTCGAGGGTGCCCTCGTGCGTGCGCGTCCACGTCCGGCCGCCGTCGTCGGAGCGGTAGACCTCGGCGCCGACGACCGGCGTGTCGAAGAGCTGCGCGTTCGCGTCCTCCAGGAATGCCACGAGGTCGGCCGGAGCGATCCGCCCCTCGCGGACCATCTCCAGGATCGACTCGGCGGTGTAGCTGTACGGGACATTGTTGGCGTCGAGGAACGCGTTCAGGTCCTCCTCGGCCAGGGCGAGGAACTCCTCGCGCGAGATCTCCCGGAGCAGGTCGCGCGTGACCACGGGTTCGTCCTCGTCCGGCTCCTCCTCGGGCCGCCGCGCCTGGTTGTCGACCGTGGCGAAGAGGACGCCCGAGGGGTGGACGTCGAGGCCAATCCGGCCCACGTCGGCCCCGGTCGGGAAGCCCGAGCCCTCGACGCTGAGGCGCGTCCACGTGCGGCCGCCGTCCTCGCTCCCCCAGATCGCCGAGCCCGGCCCGCCCTCGCGGAAGTCCCACGCGCGGCGGCTGCGCGTCCACGTCGTCGCCCAGAGCCGGTCGGGGTTCGTGGGATCGACGACGAGGTCGATGGCGCCCGTGTCGTCGTCCACCGAGAGCGTCCGCTCCCACGTCCGGCCGCCGTCGGTAGTGCGGTAGACCCCTCGCTCGGGGTTCGGCGAGTAGAGGTGGCCGGTGGCGGCGACCCACGCCGTCGCTGCGTCGTCCGGGTGGAGCGCGATGCGACCGATGTGCTGCGTCTCGGCGAGGCCCAGGTGCGTCCACGTCGCGCCGCCGTCGGTGCTGCGGTAGACGCCGGTCCCGGCGTACGACGAGCGGCTGGAGTTGGCCTCGCCGGTCCCGACCCAGAGCGTCGGCCCGTCGCCCTCGGGGTCCCGCCAGTCGACGGCGAGGTCGCCGATCGTGATCGTCGGCTGGTGGTCGAAGAGCGGTGTGAACGACGTGCCCGCGTTGTCCGTCCGCCAGAGCCCGCCCGACGCGTAGGCCACGTAGAACGTGCGGGGGTCGCCCGGCTTTCCTTCGACCGCCGCCACGCGCCCGCTCATGACCGTCGGGCCGACCGATCGGAACGGGACCTCGGCCACGGGCGAGGCGTCGGCGAGCGCCTGGCGGTGCGCGGCGGCCTCCATCCGGACGGCGGCCGGCGTCGGCGCGACGGGGTTGGGGCCGGGCGCGACGGGATCCACATGCTGCGCGAAGGCCGGGGCGGCGACGAGCAGGGCGAGGCAAACGAGACGGCGCATTCTTCGAGGGAGGTGAGGCGCTCGAAGGTAGCCCGGGCCGCCGAGGCAACCCCTATCTGCACCCTGTCGTACGTTGCCCTGACCCATCGCCGCCCGCCGTGTCCAAGTCCGACCGCCAGACCGTCCGCCAGGGCCTCCGCCTCGTCCAGGGCGACGCTGAGGACCTCGCCACAAACCCCAGCCGGCTCCGCGCCATCATCCGCCGCGCGCAGTCCCAGCTCCGCGACGACCGGAGCCGCGTCGGCTCCCTCCGCGACGACGTGCCGCGGCTCGTCCGGCTCGGCTCGGCCATCGCGCGCGGGCAGTACCGGCACCTCCCCTGGAAGTCGATCGTCTTCGTCGCCGCCGGGCTCCTCTACTTCGTCACCCCGGCCGACCTGATCCCGGACTTCATCCTGGGCACCGGCTTCCTCGACGACGCCGTGATCGTGGCCTACGTGATGAAGGCGATCCGCGACGACCTCACCAAGTTCGAGGAGTGGGAGCTGGCCAACGAGCCGGCCGACCCGGACACGCTGAACCCACCGTACTGACGGACGGACGGGCACAGTGCGGCCCGCCCCGACACACGCCGAGACGGGCCCCACAGCGGACGAGCGCGGATGGCTAGAGGGCCATCTTGTAGAACTTCTCGTCGATGATCTGACCGTCCTTCCAGGTCTGGACGGCCACCTGGTCGTACTTCTGGTCGCCGAAGGAGGAGTGGCTGTAGTCGAAGTGCCACTCGCAGAACGACTTCCCGGCCTCCTCGTCGACGCCGACGGCCTTCAGCTCGGCGCCGCGGAACTCGGTGAGGCCGTTGACGAAGAGCTCCTCGAACTCGCGGTTCGCCGGCTTCCCGACGCGCGGCTCCTGGCCGGCGTCGGTCATCGTCACGTCGTCGTGGTAGTACTCCTCGAAGGCGCCGAGGATGTCGCCGTTGAGGATGCGGGAGTTGAGGTCGTCGACCTTGTCGCGGAGCGTGGACATGAGCATGGGTCAGGAAAGGGACGTGATGTATTTGTTCGAACGATCATTGTTCCAACGATCATAAGACTCCGCCCTCTTCTCCCTTCTCGGGCCACACGCACAGGTCCACCACCGGACAGCGTCCGCACGCCGGGTTCTTCCAAGAACAGCACCGTTGCCCGTGAAGCATCAGCGCCTCGTGGTCGTCGTAGACCGTCTGCGCGTCCCAGTCGTCCGGGAGGAGCGCCGCGAGCGCGTCGTGCGCCGGCCCGACAGGCATCGAGGTCGGGATGAGCCCGAGCCGCTGGGCCACGCGGTGGTGGTGGCTGTCGACGGGGAGCGCCGGGATGCGGAGCCGGCTGAAGAGGAGGACCGCCGCGCTCGTCTTCGGCCCGACGCCCTTGAACGCCTGGAGCCAGCGCCGCGCCTCATCGGCCGGCCACTCCGCCAGCACGTCGAGCGAGAGCCCGTCCGTCTCCGGCGCGTCGGTGATGGCCTGCAGGACGGCCTGGAGCCGAGGCGCCTTCTGCTCCGGCCACGTGCACGGCGCGATCGCGTCCTCCACCGCGTCGGTCGGCGCGTCGCTGACGGCCTCCCACGTGGGGAAGCGCTCGCGGAGCTGGCGGTAGGCGCGGGCGCTGTCGGCGTTCTTGGTGCGGTGTGAGAGGAGCGCCGAGACCAGCTCGCTCAGCGGGTCCTTGTCCGAGAAGAACGCGACGGGGCAGCCGTACGCCTCGCACAGCCGGTCGTGCACGACGAGCGCCTTGGCGCGGAGCGCGTCGGCATCGGACGCGGGGGGATCGAAGAGGTCCATGCGCGTCCGACCTCGCGTGCCCGAGGCAGGTCCGCGCGGGTAGCTTTTCGGGCCGTCCCTGACCGCATCGCCATGCCCATCGCCCGCCGCGTCTCCGCCGCCGTCGTCCGCCCCCTGCGCACCCGCGTCCTCCGCCCCGGCTGGACCGACCGTGTCGCGACGTACGACCAGGACGAGACCACGGCCGTCCACGTCGCCGCCTTCCGCGACGGCGCCGACGAGCCCGACGGCGTGGGGACCGTCTACGCCGAGGCCCCGCCGGACGCAAACCGCGACGAGATCCCCGCGCCCGCCTACGCCGAGGGCGCGAGCTGGCGCCTCCGGGGCATGGCCACGTCCGACGACGCGCGCGGCACCGGCCTCGGCCGGCTCGTCCTGGAGGAGTGCTTCGCCGTCATCCGCGAGGGGGGCGGGCGGTACCTGTGGTGCAACGCGCGGCTCGTCGCCGTCCCCTTCTACCGGCGCCTCGGGCTCGCGGCGGTCGGGCCGGAGTTCGACATCCCGGGCATCGGCCCCCACTACGTGATGTGGCGAGAAGTGTAGGGTCATTCCCGCCGCCACGCCTCCCGGCCGGAACCCCTTTCGGCGTACGTTGATGCCCCCTCCCCCGTGGCCTCATGAAGATCCCCTCGCTCGTCCTCCGCCAGCTCTACACCAACGGGAGCCTGACGCCCACCGCCGATGGCGTCGCCTTCAGCCTCAAGAACCGGCTCACCGACTCCAAGCTCACGGGCCTCCGGGGCGTCACGATCGACGGCACCGAGGTCGGGGCGGACCGGCTCACGCTCTCGCTCGACGACGGGAGCACGCTCCGGGCCGCGGACATCTCGACCTCTGCCCCGGTCGACTTTCCGCTCCGGCAGGTGGTGACGGTGCACGTGCCCGGCATCGAGGCTGACGAGGGCGTCCACGAGATCCGGCTCCGGTTCGCCATTGAGGGGATGGGCGAACTGCGGTTCAAGGTGAAGGACTCGGTGCAGCCCCACCGCCCGAACCGCGTGAAGGTCCCCCGCGACGACCAGGACGACTACTCCGACGCCGCCATCCAGGCGCGCCAGCGGTTCGTGGAGGAGTTCGCGGGCGAGCCGTTCACCCACGTCAAGAGCTACTCGTTCGACCCGCATGTCGCGGCCGGCAACATCGAGAGCTTCATCGGCGTGGCGCAGGTGCCGATCGGGATCGCCGGGCCGCTCCACGTCAAGGGCGAGCACGCCGACGGCGAGTTCCTGATCCCCCTCGCGACGGCCGAGGGCACGCTCGTGGCGAGCTACAACCGCGGGATGAAGGTGCTCAACCTCTCGGGCGGCGTGACGTGCACCGTCTCGGACGACGCGATGCAGCGGGCGCCGGTCTTCATCTTCGAGAACGCCCGCGACGCCCGCGAATTCCGAACCTGGCTCGGCGAGCATCACGACGAGATCGCCCGCCAGGCCGAGTCCACGACCTCCATCGGCAAGCTCCAATACGTCGACACGTACCTCTCGAACCACTTCGCCTTCTGCCGCTTCAACTTCTCGACGGGCGACGCGGCCGGGCAGAACATGGTCGGGCGGGCCACCTTCGCCGCGTGCTCCTGGATCCTGGAGAACAACGACACCATCCGCCGCTTCTACCTCGAGTCCAACTTCGCGACGGACAAGAAGGCCTCAATGGTCAACATCATGAAGACGCGCGGCAAGCGCGTCACGGCCGAGTGCAAGATCTCGGGTGACGTGCTCCGCGAGGTGATGCGCGTCGAGCCCAAGGGGCTGGCGTACCACTGGGGCGTCGCGGCCGGCGTCGGGTCGCTCCTCTCGGGCGCCAACAACAACGGGCTCCACAGCCCCAACGGCATCACGGCCATGTTCATCGCGACCGGGCAGGACGTGGCGAACGTCTCGGAGTCGTCGGCGGCCGTCCTCTACGCCGAGCACACCGACGACGACGACCTCTACATCTCGATCACGATCCCCAGCCTCATCGTGGCTACCTACGGCGGCGGAACCGGCCTGGCGACGCAGAAGGAGTGCCTCCAGATGCTCGGTTGTTCCGGCCGCGGCAAGGTGCGGAAGCTGGCCGAGATCGTCGCGGGCGTCGTCCTGGCGGGCGAGATCAGTCTGGCCTCGGCGATCTCGGCCAACGACTGGGTGTCCAGCCACGAGCGCTACGGGCGCAACCGCTAGCGCCCGCGGCTGATAACGATCCGCCCCGAGACGGCGCGCGACGCCGAGGCGGTGCGCGCCGTCACCGAAGCTGCGTTCGGGCGCGGGGAGGAGGCCGACCTCATCGACCGGCTCCGCGCTCGGGCCGCGTCGTACCTCGCCTTCGTCGCCGTCGACGGCGGCGCCATGGTCGGACACATCGCCTTCACGCCCGTCACAGTGGACCGGGCGCCCGCCGGTTTCTCCGCACTCGGGCTCGCCCCGATGGCCGTCCTCCCGGGCCACCAGCGGCAAGGCGTCGGCGCCGCACTCGTCCGGGCGGGGCTGGCAGCGTGTCGCAAGGTGGGAGCGGACGGCGTGTTCGTTCTCGGGCACCCGGCGTACTACCCGCGGTTCGGGTTCGAACCGGCGGCACCGTACGGGATCGGCAACGAGTACGGCGCGCCTCCCAAAGCGTTCATGGTGAAGTCGCTGACGCCGGGCGCCCTCGGCGACGTGACGGGGACGGCCCGCTACGACCCGGCCCTCGCGGGGTAGCCCGGCCCTGCCGTTCGGGGAGCCATCCGGGCGGCCGATGGTACCATACGCCGTGCCCACCCCGCCCCCCGACCGCCCCACCGAGGCCTCCGACCGTGAGGCCGAGGATCTCGTGCCCGTCTCCGAGATCGGGCCCGCGACCCACCCGCCGGACGCCGCCCCCACACCGGGCCTCGAAGGCGACGGCGCCCCCGCCCCCATCGACCAGCCCGGCGACGAGCCCTCGCTCACCGAGGCCGAGCGTGCGATCACCGAAGACGGAGACTCGCGCCCGCCGGGCCCCGACGGGGAGAACGCCACGGCTACGCGACACGCGGAGGCCGCCCCCGGTCCTGTCCGCGCGGACCCGACGGAGGCCTCCTCCCCCAGTTCGCACCACGAGACCGAGCGGGCCGTCGCCGCGGAGCTGTCGCGCCTCGCCCGCCTCCGCCGCCGCGTCGGGACCGAGACGGTGCCGGCGCTCGACCCCGGGACGGCCGTCGCCCGCGAGGCCGGCTTCGAGGTGATGGACGTGGGCGATCCGCCGTCGCTCGTCCGCCGTTACTTCACGACGCTGCGCCACGCCGTCGGGCTCGTCTACGGGAGCGCCGTGGCCGTCGCTCGCGACCGCGACCAGTTCTCGTGGGTGAAGGGCTTCCCGCTCGTCCTCATCAAGCTGGCGGCGTTCTTCGTCCGCCCGCTCGTCCGCCGCGACCTCCGGGACCTGCCCATCCAGGTCCAGCTCCGACGCCGCCTGGAGTTGCTCGGGCCGACCTACATCAAGCTCGGGCAGGTGCTCGCGCTCCGCGAGGACCTCCTGCCGCTGTTCATCACTGAGGAGCTGAAGAACCTGCTCGACCGGCTCCCGGTCATGCCGTTTCCCGAGTACCTCGACCGCGTGGCGAAGGGGCTCAGCCGCCCCGTCGACGAGGTGTTCGCCGAGATCGACCCGAAGCCGCTCGGGAGCGCGTCGATCGGCCAGATCCACCCGGCGCGGCTGCACTCCGGCGAGGAGGTGATCCTGAAGGTCGTCAAGCCGCACATCTACGTGATCCTGAAGCGGGACGCACGGCTGCTCGGCTTCTTCGGCTCGTTCCTCCAGGTGTTCTTCGCCCGGTACCAGCCGAAGAAGGTGCTTGACGAGTTCGCTGAGTACACGCTCCGCGAGGTGGACCTGCGGCGCGAGGCGGACAACGCGGAGCAGTTCGCGCTCAACTTCGCCGACGTGCCTGGCGTCCGCTTCCCTCAGATCTACCGGGAGCACTCCAGCCGGCTGGTCCTCACGATGGAGCGGTTCCGCGGCATCCGCCCGGACACGCCCGCCAGTCGCGAGTTGCCCCTGGAGGTGCGCGAGCGGCTCGTGGACCTGGGCGCCCTCAGCATCATCCGGATGCTCTACCAGGACGGCTTCTTCCACGCCGACCTCCACCCGGGCAACATGTTCATCCTGGACACTGAGCCCGACGCCCACGGCCACGTCCACCCCACGATCGGCTTCATCGACCTCGGGATGGTCGGCTACTTCGACGGCGACCTGCGACGGACCCTCCTCTACTACTACTTCTCGCTCGTCACGGGCGACGCCGAGAACGCTGCGCGCTACCTCGCCTCCGTCGCCGAGCCTGGCAAGAAGGCCGACCCGCGCGGCTTCCAGCGGGCCGTGGCCGAGCTGTGCCGGCGGTTCTACCGGGCGCAGCGCTACGGCGAGGTGAACGTCGGCCAGCTCATCATGGAGTCGGTCGGGCTGGCCGGGCAGTACCGGATGTACTTCCCCGTCGAGTTGGTCCTGATGACGAAGGCGCTCGTGACGTTTGAGGGTGTCGGGCAGACGCTCCTGCCCGGCTTCGACGTGGCCGAGGTAAGCCGGAAGCACGTCAACAAGCTATTCCTGAGCCAGTTCAACCCGGTGGCGCTGTTGAAGGAGAGCTTCCGCGGCGCGCCGGAGCTGGTGGACCTCATCGTCAAGAGCCCGACGCTGCTCTCGGAGGGGATCCGGTTTCTGGAGAGCCGGATCCGACAGCCGGCGGACTCGCCGCTCGCGGGGCTCCGGACGGCCATGCTCTCGGGCGCCAGCCTCGTCGCCGCTACGCTCGCCGCGACGACGGGCGGGCCGTGGTCCCTGTGGGCACCGTTGTTTGTCCTCGCGGCCGGCTTCGCACTAAAGCGGTCGTAGGAGACGAATCACGTGGAGGACTGCGATCGTGAATATGTGCCTTAATCCATTTATATATACCAAACAGTCGCGCTGTATAATCCTGTCACTGTCCGCTTCACCGCCCGCATGGCAACTGAAGTTGCAGTTCGGTAAACCTCCGCCTCATCCATCAAAGTGCCGTGATCTCAGCTAGGACGAGGATTGCCTTTCGAGAGACGTGCGTCAACTTCGTACTCGGTCAGATCCGGGACTGGTTCGAAGGCGAGGAACTGAAACTCGTCGTACTCCCAGAGGATGAGCTACCTGGAGGGCAGCGCCGACAGATAGTCGAGCAGTTCTATGCTGGGGTCGACTGGAACTCGGCGGCTGACGTTCGAAAGGTGCTCAATGTCTATGAGCAGATCCTGGATGAGTACGACGAGTCGGATACGACGCACCAGAAGCTCGTCCGGGCGCTACGCCGTGACGGCTACAGTTGGACGGACGGAGCCATCATTGGAACGGGGCATCTCGACGTTGACGCTCTGCGAGACGCTGCCCAGCCGTTGGACCTGGCCCATGTCCAGCCTCATATCCGCCGAATCAGCGACAGCGTTGAATCTGATCCGGCCCAAGCCATCGGTTCATCCAAAGAACTGCTCGAAACGGTCGCTAAGGCCATCGTGATTGAGTATGGCGACGAGCCTTGCAACTATGACACCTTCCCGCGCCTAGTAAAGGCCGCGATGAAGCACTTGGACCTGTCCAAGGAGTCCATTCCGGAGGCCGCCAAAGGCTCAAAGTCCATTCTCCAGGCTTTGGGTGGGATGAGCCAGGTCGTGAACGCCGTAACTGAGCTTCGGAATCTCTACGGCACGGGACACGGTAAACTGGCGTCACCGAAGGTCGTAGGCCCACGGCACGCGAGGCTTGTGGTTGGTAGTGCAAGCACGCTTGCCGTGTTCCTACTTGAAACCCTCCACGACAGGCGCTCTGTGTCCACCAACGGCTCCGCCTAACTCTCCGCTACGGACAACGATGTGCAGGACGCCTGCGCTTGTGTCTACAGTCCGCGTTGGCGGTCGGCCTCGACGCGCTCCTGTAGTGCCTCGAACGTGTCGCCGCCATAGCGTTCCAACAGCGCCACGGCGATCTCCCACGCGACGGTCGCCTCGGCGACGGTGCTCGCGGCCGGGACGCTCGTCACATCACTCCGCTCGTAGCGCGTCGGCTGTGCCTCACCGGACTCCAGGTCGGCCGTGCCGAGGGGCTTGATAAGCGTCGGGATCGGCTTCATCGTGCCGCGGACGACGAGGGGCTGGCCGTTTGAGATGCCGCCCTCGACGCCGCCGGCATGGTTCGACGTCCGTCCCCACCGCGCCACGCCGTCCACCTCGTCGCGCGTGATCGGGTCGTGGATCTCCGAGCCGGGGCGCCGGCCCGCCGCCCAGCCGTCGCCCACCTCCACGGCCTTCTGCGCCTGGATCGAGAGGATCGCCTGGGCGAGCCGACCGTCGAGGCGGCGGTCACCCTGGACGTAGCTGCCCAGCCCCACCGGCACGCCCGTCACGACGACCTCGTAGACGCCGCCCAGCGTGTCGCCGGCCTTCTTCGTCGCCTGGATGTGCGCGACGGCGCGGTCGGACAGGTCTTTGTCCAGCATCCGAACGGGCGAGCCGTCGGCGGCCTCGTAGAGTGCGCGGGCCCCGCCCTCCGCGAGGAGTGCGTCGCGGGTCTCGGCCCACTCCGCCGGGTCGTCCATCCCGACCTCGCCGAGGCGGACGACGTGGCTCCCGACTTCGATCCCGAGCGCCCGGAGCATCTGCCGCGCGACGGAACAGCACGCCACCCGCATCGCCGTCTCCCGCGCCGACGACCGGTCGATGACGGGCCGCACGTCGGGACCGAGGGGCGGCCCGTCGAACCCGTACTTCTGTGCGCCGACGAGGTCGGCGTGGCCGGGGCGCGGGAGCGTGATCCGCTCGACGCCCTCGCCGTCGCCCGTCACGGCCATCGTCTCCGGCCAGCCCGCCCGGTCCTTCTCGTACGCCGCGTTCGGGAGGAGGAGCGCGACCGGGCTCCCCATCGTGTGCGAGAACCGGACGCCGCCGAGCACGCGCACGCGGTCCGTCTCCACCTTGGCGCGCCCGCCGCGTCCATACCCGAGCCAGCGGCGGCCGAGGTGCTCGTCGAGGTCGGCCGGGACGACCGGGACGCCGGCCGGCATCCCCTCGACGATCCCGACGAGGGCTTCGCCGTGGGACTCGCCGGCGGTGAGGTAACGGAGGGGCATGGGTCGGATCGGCGGAGGGCAGACCGCAAGATCGCCCCGGTCGGCTGCACCGGGTGGGCGCTGGCGTCGATGGGCAGCGCCCGACGCCCCGTCCATCGCCGCCTTCCGTGCCCTTTTCACGGTGCCCGACGCGCGTACGGAGGATCATGAGGCGTTCCCGGGATCTCCCCCCGCCTCATGGACCGCGACCTCTCGCTCCCCCGCTACGGCCCCGTCTACCGCGTGTTCGGCGTGGTGACGGCCGTCTGGGTCACCGTGGCCCTCGTGCTCGGGATCCTCGCGCCGGTGTCGAACCTGCCGATCCTGGAGCAGACGGCGCGGAACCTGTATTTCCACGTGCCGATGTGGTTCGTGCTCTACGCCGGCGCCATCGCCGGGGCGTGGCACGCGGGCCGCTACCTCGCGACGGGCCGGACCGTCCACGACGTCCGCTCGGAGTCGGCGTGGGTGGTGTCGACGGTGGCCGGGGGGATCGCGCTCGTGACGGGCGTGATCTGGTCGCGGTTCACGTGGTACCAGGGGACCGGGCTCTGGTGGAGCCCCGAGCCGCGGCAGAACATGGTGGCCGTGCAGCTCCTCATCTCCGGCGCCTATTTCATCCTGCGCGGCTCGCTCGACCGGCCCCGCCAGCGCGCGCGCCTCTCGGCCGTCTACGCCCTTTTCGCGACGGCGACGATGCCGTTCCTCACCTACGTCCTCCCCCGGCGGATGGCGAGCCTCCACCCCGGCGCCGAGGGCAACCCGGCGTTCAGCCAGATGGACATCGCGCCGCAGATGCGGTGGGTGTTCTACGCCTCCGCAGCCGGCTTCCTGATGCTCGGGTGGTGGCTCTACACGCTCCGCGTCCGGACGCGCGTGGCCGAACTCCGGGCCGAGGACCTGGAGGCCCCGGCGCCCGCCCCCCCCGTCGTCGTCTCCTGACCCATGCTCCAGACCCCCTCCGACACGACGATCGCCGTCCTCAACCCCGAGGCCGCCCAGGCCGTGGAGGTCCAGCAGGCCGAGGGGATCGAGCGCGTGATGCTCGCCGAGGACAAGCTGCCCGTCGTGCTGGCCGTCGTCCTGGTGGTGTGGCTCGGGATCGCGTTCCTGCTCCTCCGCACCGAGCGCCGCCTCGCCCGCATCGAGCGCCAGCTCGACGAGCGGGCCCGGGCGCGTTCGTAACTTCTCCCCCGCCCGACCTCCCTCGCCATGCGCCCAACCACGCTCCTCGGCATCGCCTTCGTCGGTGTCTTCGGGTTCTTCGTCGTCAACAGCTTCGGCCAGCAGGTCTCGGGCTATGAGACGTTCACGGAGGCCGCCGAGAACGGCCGCAGCGCCCACGTCGTCGGGACCTGGGTGGAATCCGAGCCGACCACCTACGACCCCGCCCGCAACGTCTTCTCGTTCGTGATGGCCGACGAGGACGGGACGGCGCACCGCGTGGTCTACCCGAACCCGAAGCCGGCCTCGTTCGAGGACGCCGAGCAGGTGGTGGTCGAGGGGCGGATGACGGGCGACGTGTTCGAGGCCGAGCACATCCTCGTGAAGTGCCCCTCGAAGTACAACGACGCCCGCGAGTTCGAGACGGCTGCCGACGCGCCGACCACGACGGCGTCGCTGTGAAGCACGGCGTCCTCGTGGGCCTCGGCCTCGCCGGGCTCGCCGCAGCCGGCGTCGTCGCCAGCCGGGCCCTCGGGTCGCGGCCGGACGAGCCGGGCTTCGACGGCCCGCTCCCGCTCTGTGACGACGCCCGCAACTGCTACCGCGCCCGGACGCGCCTCGACGCCGACCCGGAGGCCGTCCGCGAGGTCGCCTTCGCGGCCGTCCGCGCGCATGACGACCTGTTCACCGGCAAGGCACTCCGCGTGACACCGACCGAGCTTGGGCTGACAGCCGTCTTCCGCTCCGGCCCCTTCCGCGACGACGTGGCCCTCGCCGTCACGCCGGGCGCCGACGGCGGCGCCGTCCTCCACGTCCGCAGCGCCGCGCGCGTGGGCGAGAGCGACCTCGGCGTGAACAAGCGGCGCGGCCGCCAGCTCATCGCCGCCGTCGAGCACCGGCTCGGACGGTAAGCCCGTGTCCGTCCCCTCCCCCAGCGACCTCGGCGCCGTCCGCGCGCTCATGGAGGGCGCCGGTGCTAGCGGCCTCACGATCCCGCCCCCCGTCTTCGTCGACATGCAGACGGAGGTCCGGGACTACCGCCCAGGTGACGCCGAGCGCGAGAACGTCGGCGCCGTGCTCGTGGCGCGCTTCCCGGTCTTGAAGCGCTACCTCAACCCGATGGGTCTGATGCAGGGCGGCATGGTGGCGGCGGCCGTGGACAACGCGATCGGCCCGCTGAGCTTCCTCGTGGCGCCGCCAAGTGTGACGGCGCAGCTCACGATGACCTACCTCGCCCCAGCCACCGGCGACCTGGACTACGTGGAGGTGGAGGCCCGCTTCGTGTCACGCGCCGGCCGCCAGCTCGTCTTCGACGCCGTGGTGACGGCGCCGGACGGGCGAGAGCTCGCCCGGGCCCGGTCGTCGCAGACCATCGTCCGCCGCACCGCATCCGGGGCGGGTCAGGCCTCCACCTCGTAGACCTCGACGGGCGGCGCGCTGGACCGGTCGAAGGTGCACCCGGCCTCGACGCCGAGCGTCGCTAGATCGGTCGGGCTGAGCGTCCCGGCCTCGGCCTCCGCCCAGCGCGCGTGCATGGCCCCGATGGCGAACGGCGCGCCCGACCCCATCGCCCAGAAGCGCGAGAACTCGTGGACCTCGCGCATGTCGTAGACCCCGAAGATCCCGGTCGGCGCGGCGACGAGGAGCGAGACCTGCGTGCTCTCGTACGGGTCGCCCTCCTGGCCCGTCTCGGGGAGCAGGTAGTACTCGTCCTTCAGGACCGGGTGGAGCGCGCGGAACGTCTCGAAGATCCCGCGCCGCGACGAGAGGTCGGCGTCCTCCAGCCGCTCCAGGGCGTCCTGGATCACGAGGAAGTGCGCCGTGAAGCCCACGATCCCGACGTAGCACAGGCCCGCGGCGGTCTCGACGCGGACGATCTTCTCGCCGGCCGCGTCGAGGTCGGGCGGGAGGCGTGTGTCGTCGAACGTGGTGAGCGCGTCGGCGGCGATCGCGATGCCGGCGGCGGTGCGCGCGACGGTGATCGTGGACATGGCTAGAGGTAGAGGAGCGTCGCGATCGCGAAGTACACCGAGAGGCCGAGGATGTCGTTGAGCGTGGTCACGAACGGGCCCATGGCGCTGGCGGGGTCCACGTTCGCGCGCTGGAGGAGGAACGGGACGAGGGCGCCGTTCGCCGTCGCGAGGAGGGTGACGGCCAGGAGCGTGATCCCGACCGTGAGCGCGAGGCGCCAGGGGTCGCCCAGCCCGAGCACGGCCACGATCACCCCGATCAGCAGGCCCAGGACGATCCCGTTGAGGAGGGCCACGCCCAGTTCCTTCCCGAGCCGCTTGAACCCGTCGGCCAGCCAGAGGTCGCCCGAGGTCAGGCCCTGCACGGCGATGGCAGCGCTCTGAATCGCCGCGTTGCCCCCCGTGGCCGTGACCACCGGAATGAACGTGGCGAGCACGATGGCCCGCTCTAGCGCCCCCTCGAACAGCTGGATCACGAGTCCCGAGAAGAACGCCCCCGCCATCCCGATCGCCAGCCACGGCAGGCGCCCCCGGCTCACCGCGAACACCGACGACGACAGCTCCTCCTCGCCCGTGATGCCGACTGCCCGCTGGAGGTCCTCCTCGGCCTCCTCGCGGATCACGTCCACCACGTCGTCGATCGTGATCCGGCCAAGGAGGCGCCCGCTGGACGAGATCACGGGGAGCGCCACGAGGTCGTACCGCTCCATGAGGCGGGCCACCTCCTCCTGGTCGAGGTCGGGCTCGCAGGTGACGGGGTCGGGCTCGGCCACGTCGGCGACGAGGGCGTCGGCGCGCGAGAGCAGGAGCCGCTTGAGCGGGACCACGCCCGTCAGCCGCCCCTCCTCGTCGACGGCGAACACGGCGAAGATGGGGTCGACGATCTCGGCGTTGGCGCGGACCGCCTCCGTCGCCTCGGCGACCGTCGCGGTAGCGGCCACGGCGACGTACTCGGTGCCCATGAGCCCGCCGGCCGTGTCCTCGGCGTAGCTCATCAGCGCCTCGACGTCGAGGGCGTCTTCGAGCTGGACGAGGACGTGCTCCACCTGGTCCTCGTCGACGTCGGCCAGCACGTCGGCCTGGTCGTCCGTGTCGAGCCGGTCGATCAGGGCGACCAGTTCGGGCGTCGAGAGGCCCTCGAGGAGGTCGGTCCGCTCGGCGCTCTCCAGCTCGCGGAGCACGAGGCTCGTGGCCTCGTCGGGCAGCCAGCGGAACGCGACCCGGGCCATCTCCGGCGGGAGGTGCTGGAGGAGGGTCGCCACGTCGGCCGGGCGGAGGTCGGCGACGAGGTTGAGGATCATCCCCTGCTGCCCGGCCTCGACGAGCGCGCCGACGTTCTCCACCAGCTCGTCGTCCACGACGGGCGGGGCGGTGGCGTCGGGGGCGAGGATGGCGTCGGGCACGGCGGGGACGGGGCCGCCGGCTACGCGGCGGAGAAGTGCTGGGCGAGGCGGACGAAGTCGGCGGGCGAGACGGCCTCGGGGCGGAGCGTCGCGGCCCACTCCGGGACCTCGGCGCCGGCGGCCTCGGCGACCGGCGCGAGGCTGTTGCGGAGCATCTTGCGGCGCTGCCCGAAGGCGGCCCGGACCGTCCGCTGGAGGGCGGCGAAAGCTACGTCCGGCGGGTCGGCGGCGGCGAAGTCGACGAGCGCGACGGCGCTCTCGACGGCCGGCTTCGGACGGAAGCAGTGGCGCGAGACGGTAAAGAGCGTGCGCGTCCGGGCGTAGAGGGCGAAGTAGACCGAGAGCGTCCCGTAGGTCTTCGTGCCGTGCGGCGCGGCGAGGCGGTCGGCCACCTCCTTCTGGACCATCACGACGGCCCGCGAGACGTGCTCCCGGGCGTCGAGGAGCGCGAACAGGATGGGCGAGGTGATGTAGTACGGCAGGTTGCCGACCACGGAGAGCGGCGCGCCGGCGTCTCCCGCGAGCGCGCGCCAGTCGGCGTCGAGGACGTCCCCCTCGCGGACGTCGAGGCCCGGGTGAGCCTGGCGGAGGTGGACGACCGCCTCGGGGTCTACCTCCAGCGCCACGAGGTCGGGGTAGCGATCGAGGAGCGTCCCCGTCAGCGCGCCCTCGCCCGGGCCGATCTCGACGACGCGCGCGCCCCGCGGTGCCTCGACCGCGTCGACGATCCGCCGGACCGTATTGGGGTCGGTCAGGAAGTGCTGGCCGAGGCGTTTTTTCGGTCGGACGGACACGGGCGAAGGTGGGTGACGGACGCTCCATCGCGCCCTCGGCAAGCTACCCGCCCCTGGTGTCGGTGATCCGCTCTCCGCCTGAACGAGCCAAGAGATAACGGACTCGTATGCGAACCGCAGACCTCGAACGCCTCAGCCCGTGGCGTTCACCGGACCCGCTTGCGACGGTTGCGGACGTAGTCCTCGAACAGGAACCCGCCCAGTTCGTCGAGCCCGGCGTAGTAGGCGCGGCCGTGGTTCACCTCGGTGAGTTGGCGGACGAAGTCCTGGAGGTATGGGTCCCGGGCGATCATGAACGTCGTGATGGTCACGCCCTCGCGACGGCAGATGGCGGCCTCATCCAGCACCTTGTTCACGATCTGGCGGTCGAGGCCGTAGGCGTTCCGGTAGAGCCGCCCGTTCACAAAGTGGCACGACGGCTTGCCGTCGGTGATCATGAAGATCTGCTTGTTCCGGTTCTTCCGGCGCCGCAGGATGTCGCGCGCCCGCTCCAGCCCCGCCCGCGTGTTCGTGTGGTACGGGCCGACCTGGAGGTATGGCAGGTCCTTCATCTCCACCTCCCACGCCTCGTTCCCGAACGCGACGATGTCGAGCGTGTCCTTGGGGTAGCGCGTGGTGATGAGCTCCGCGAGGGCGAGGGCCGTCTTGCGCGCGGGCGTGATCCGGTCCTCGCCGTAGAGCACCATCGAGTGGCTGAGGTCGATCATGAGGACCGTCGCCACGGACGTGTGGTGGTCGGTCTCGAAGACCTGGAAGTCGTCCTCGTGGAGCGAGAACTCGCCGAGCCCGCTGCGGCGGAAGGCGTTCGAGAGCGTGCCCGTCACATCGAGGTCGTGGACGTCGTCGCCGAAGCTGTAAGGGCGGGTCTCGGGCTGGCGCTCGGAGCCGAGGCCCGTGAACGGCGTCTTGTGATCGCCCCGCCCCGCCTTGCGGAGGTCCTTGAAGATCTCCTCCAGGCTCCGTTCGCGGAGCCCGCGCTCGGACTTGGCCGTGATCGAGACGACGCCGGTCTCGTCGTCGCGGTCGATGTAGCCCCGGTTCTTCAGCTCCTCGATGAAGTCGCCCAGGCCCATCTCGTCGTCAGTGAGGCCGTACTCCTTGTCGATGGCCGTGAGCCACTGGAGCGCCTCGCCGGCGTCGCCGCCGGTGTGGAGGAGGAGTTGCTGGAACAGGTCGAGGAGGGCGTCGAACGTGGAGCGCTGGTCGCCGTGGCGCTCGGCGTCCCACTCGGAATAGCGGAACCGCATGGGGCTAAGGTCGGACGGGAGTCCCACGAGGAACGCGGGACGACGTTCCCCCGTGCTCTGCCCCCGGGCACGCACATCGGTGCCGCCAGATGTGGTGCAAAGAATGTGCAACCCCCTGAAGATCCGTTATGCCTATACTCGGGGCGCCCCGCTCTGAGGGCGGGTCCCTTCTCCGGGCGTACGGGCGCACCGTAGCTTCTATTTCTCCGCCTCTGGATGCCTCTGGCCCTATGAAGCGCCGCGTATACATCGTCGAAGACCACCCCATTACCCGCGAAGGTTTTCGCTCGCTCATCAACCGCACCTCCGACCTGGAGGTGGTTGGGGAGGCCGCCGCCGGGCCCGACGCGCTCGCCGGCCTGGAGGTCACGGAGCCCGACGCCGCCCTCATCGACGTGACGATCGGGGGATCGGACGGGATCGAACTCACCAAGCAGATCCATTCGCTCTACCCGGACATCAAGATCCTCGTGATCTCGGCGCACAGCGAGTCGGTCTATGCCGAGCGCGCGGTGCGGGCCGGCGCCCTGGGCTACGTGATGAAGCAGGAGGATCCGGGGACGATCCTGGACGCGATCCGCTCGGTCCTCGACGGCCGCCTCCACCTCTCCAGCACGATGCGGGAGCGGCTCGTCGGCTCGTACCTCTCCACCACGGGCGCCGCCGAGTCGACGGTGGCGGACCTCACGGACCGCGAGTTGGAGGTGTACCGCCACTTCGGCCACGGCATGACGACGGCCGAGGTGGCCGAGACCATGCTGGTGAGCCCGAAGACGGTCGAGACCCACCGGGTCCACATCAAGCAGAAGCTGGGCATCCAGACCACCAACGAGTTCGTCCAGCGGGCGACGCTGTGGGTCGCGCAGAACGAGACGTAGCCGCTCCCCTCTCGGCCCCACCGAAAACCGCCCCGTGCCGACTGTCGGCGCGGGGCGGTGTCCATTCGGGCAGTGGCGACGGTCAGTCCGGAAGGTGATAGGCCTCCTTGACGGCCTCGTAGTCCCGCATGTCGATGCGTGCGGCGGCGCCGTTCGTCAGGAACAGCTCGTCCGGGATCACGACGAGGCGGAGCTTGATGTCGTCGGGGGCCTCCCCGTACCGGGCCGGGAGGATCGTGTCGAAGAACGCCCCCGGGTTGTCGGGGGTGAAGTCCGTGTACGGCAGCGACGAGACCACGTCGAAGTAGAGGTTGCCGTTGTCGAACGAGTACTCGTAGGAGGCGAGCAGGCCGGTCACGTAGATGTCACTGTCGGACTCGCCGTCTCCGTTGGAGTCGCCGAAGACGAGTTGGTCGAACCCGCGCGTGAGCGGGAGCGCGGACCACGTCCCATTGTCCGCCGCATCAACGGCCGAGACCAGTTCGGTGCCGATGTAGAGCATCACCAGGTCGCCGTCGCCGACAGTCTGGAGTGCGTCGTCGAGGTCGCCGCGCGTGACGAGGGCATCGACGGAGTAGTACGTGGCTGTCTTCTGATCGGTCTCGTTGACTTCGTACTCGTCGGCGTCGAACTGGAAGTCGGCCACGAAGACCTGAAGTGAGGTGTCGTCCTCGTCGTCGTAGTATGAGTCGCAGGCGCTCACGGAGAGGACGAGCGCGGCGAGCAGGAGGAGGCGGAGGGGCATGGGGGCGGGGGAACGTGAGCGGAGGGAGAGCCGCCGGACGGGGGCGCGGGGTAACGCAGCCTCCCCTCATGGAAACGCCCGCCACAGATGCAGCGGGCGTCTCCGACACGGACGGGGCGGTCGGATTACGCGCTCGCGCGGCGGGCAGCGGCGTAGACCGAGCCAACGAGGGCGATCTTCGTCAGGTCCCACGGGACGAACCGGAGCCACCCATTGACGACCGAGTCCGCCCAGCTCTCATGGCCGGCGACCACGTGGAGACCGACGACGCCCATCGTGAACAGGACGAGCGAGCCGGCGACGAGGGCCAGGATCGACCGGCCGCCCCCACGATTCCGGCGCGTAATCGCGCCCGTCACGAACGCGACGACGGGGAACGCGAAGAGGTAACCGGCCGAGGCGCCGAGCAGGTGGGCCGCGCCGCTGGCACCGCCGGCGTAGACCGGGAGGACGAGCCCGAGCGCGAGGTAGAGGCCCATCGCGAGGGCGCCATTGCGGCGGCCGAGGAACAGCCCGCTCGCGTAGACCGCGACCGTCTGGAGCGTCAGCGGCACCTCCCAGAGGTAGATCCGGAGCTCGAACTGAGCGAGCAGGGCGGTCAGGAGAGCGGCGCCGGTAACGAGGGCGGCCTGGAGCACGAGCGGCGCATCGTCGGCGCGGAGCCGATCGACGGAAGCGGCGGAGGGAAGCGAGAGAGCGACGGACATAGGCGCGGTCGGACGGAAGAGAGGCCAAGATACGAGGCCGGGCGCCGGCTGATCCGGCACGCCGGTAGCTTTGGGGAGCCCCCCTCCCCTCCCCATGCCCGACTCCGATCACGTCCGCGCCGACCACGCCGACGGCGTCCTCCACCTCGCCCTCGACCGCCCCGAGAAGAAGAACGCCCTGACGCGGGCGATGTACGCCGCCCTCGCCGACGCCCTCGTCGACGCGGCGGCCAAGCCGAGCGTCCGCGCCGTCGTCCTGAGCGGGAGCGGGGGCGTCTTCACCGCCGGCAACGACCTCGGCGACTTCCTGCAGGCGCCGCCGACCGGTCCGGACAGCCCCGTCTTCCGCTTCCTCACGGCCGCCGTGTCGTTCCCCAAGCCCCTCATCGCCGCCGTCGCCGGGCCGGCCATCGGGATCGGGACGACCATCCTGCTCCACTGCGACCTCGCCTACGCGGCGCCGGACGCCCTCTTCAAGATGCCGTTCGTGGACCTCGGCCTCGTGCCAGAGGCGGCCTCCAGCCTCCTCCTCCCCCGCCTGGCCGGCCCGGCGCGCGCGGCGGAGCTGCTGATGTTCGGGGAGGCGTTCTCCGCCGAGACGGCCCGCGAGATCGGCCTCGTCAACGCCATCGTGGCGGACGACGTGACGGGGCACGCCCTCGACCGCGCGCGGACGCTGGCCCTGAAACCGCCCGCCGCACTCCGGCAGACGAAGGCGCTCCTCCGCCTGGTCACCGCCGACGCCGTCGGCGACACGCTGGCCCACGAGGGGAGCCTGTTCGTGGAGCGACTGGCCTCGCCGGAGGCGCAGGAAGCGTTCACGGCCTTCTTCGAGAAGCGCTCGCCCGACTTCTCGCGGTTCGAGTGATGCCGGGCGGCTAGCCCTTCGGGAGGGGCCAGACGGCGCCCTGGGTCCGCCCATGCCCCGTCAGGTCGTCGAAGCGACGGTGGGCCGCCTGGACCTCAATCTCGACCTGCTTCACGCGCCGACGACCGTCGGCGTCCGCCTCATCGCAGGACGCGCGGCGAAGGCCCTGGACGGCCCAGTAGAGAGACGCGGCGCCCTCCTCCGCGATGCGGCGGTGTTCGTCCTCGTGGTCGGCGAGCGCCTGCTGGAACTGGCGCCACTCGTGCACGAGCCCCGGATCCGCATCGGGCGGGGCGTCCCACTCCGGGAGGGTGACGGTCAGGTCGAGATCGACGCGCACCTTGCGCAGTTCACACTCGCCTCCCATCTCCACCTTGCTGTAGCCGAGGTTCATCTCAGACACTGTCAGCCCGAAGTACACCTCGCTGCCGACGCGAGGGCCGGCGTCCTGGAGCGAGCCCAAGAGTCGTCCGGCGGTCCCGCCCCCCACCCGGTACCGCTCCGTTCGGATGCTCGTCCGGACCGGGTGCGGCACGGCGAGCGGGCGCACGTCCCGCACCGCTGTCTCCACCGAATCTGTGGGGGTCCACTCGAATTCGCGGACCGCGTCGACCCCCAGCGCCGGGAGCAACGAGGCCCCGTTGAGCACGAGGTACCCACTGAGCCCCGCCAGGGACAAGATGGCCGCGAAGAGGAGGAGACGCATAAAGGAGGGGGCGTCCCCTCCTTATCGTCCCCTCCCGGGGCACCTTGAGCACGTCGCGTCGGGGGAACGCTCCGGCTCCGCACCGTCCGAAGGCGGGTCCGCTATGCGGCCTTGCCCGTCGCGGTCGGCTCGTATCCGAGCACCGGCCCGAGCCAGCGCTCCACCTCCCCGACGCGCATCCCCTTCCGCGCCGCGTAGTCCTCCACCTGGTCGCGCCCGAGCGGACCGAGGTTGAAGTAGGCGGCCTCGGGGTGCGCGAAATAGAGGCCACAGACAGTCGCCGGGGGCGTCATGGCGAGGTGTTCGGTGAGGCCGGCGCCCGTGTGGCGCGGCGCGTCAAGCAGGTCGAACAGCGTCGACTTCTCGGTATGATCGGGCTGGGCCGGATAGCCCGGCGCCGGGCGGATGCCACGGTACCGCTCGCGGATCAGGTCGTCGTTGCCGAGCGACTCGGTCGAGGCATAGCCCCACGCCTCGCGCCGGACGTGCGCGTGGAGCCGCTCGGCGAACGCCTCCGCCAGCCGGTCGGCGAGGGCCTGAGCGAGGATGGCGCGGTAGTCGTCGTGGTCGGCGCGGGCCTCCGCCGCGAGCGCCTCGGCGCCGTGGATCGAGACGACGAACGCGCCGAGGTGGTCTGGGCCGGCCTCGGCTGGGGCGACATAGTCGGCGAGGGCGCGGTTCGGCTTGCCCGGCGTCTTGGCCGTCTGCTGGCGGAGCGTGTGGACCGTGACGCGCTCGCCTTCCACGTCGAGGTGGATGTCGTCGCCGTCGGCAGTCGCTGGGAAGAGGCCGTAGACGCCGCGCGGCTGATACAGGCCGCCCGCCTCGATCTCATCGAGCAGCGCCTGGGCGTCGTCGTAAAGCTTGCGGGCGACCTCGCCCTTTTCGGGGTCGTCGAGGATCTGGGGGAACGACGCCCCGCGCATCTCCCACGCGATAAAGAACGGGCCCCAGTCGATGAACGGCCGCAAGTCGGCGACGCTCGGCTGGTCGGGCACCACGCCGAGGCTGAGTCCGGCGCCGGGCCGGTCGATCTCGGCCCAATCGAACGCGTGCCGGTTGGCGCGGGCCGCGTCCAGGGGGAGGAGCGCCTGCGTCCGCTGCCGGGAGGCGTAGCGCGCGCGGACCGCCTCATAGTCGGCGGTGACCTCGTCCACGAACCGCTGGCGATGGTCCTCGGAGGTGAGGGCGGCGACGGCCGGGACGCTCTTCGAGGCGTCGAGGACGTGGACGGCCGGCCCGCTGTAGTGCGGCGCCACCTTCACGGCCGTGTGGAGCTTCGAGGTCGTCGCCCCGCCGATGAGGAGCGGCAGCTTCAGGCCGGCCCGCTCCATCTCGCGCGCCACGTGGACCATCTCGTCCAGGCTCGGGGTGATGAGCCCGCTCAGCCCGATGGCGTCGACGGCGTTCTCGCGCGCCGCGTCGAGGATCCGCTGCGACGGGACCATCACGCCGAGGTCGATCACGTCGTAGCCGTTGCAGCCGAGGACCACGCCGACGATGTTCTTGCCGATGTCGTGCACGTCGCCCTTGACCGTCGCCAGGAGCACCTTGGTGCGAACCGTCGCCTCCGTCTTCTCGGCCTCGATGAACGGGGTGAGGTAGGCGACCGCCTTCTTCATCACGCGGGCCGACTTCACGACCTGGGGGAGGAACATCTGCCCCGACCCGAACAGGTCGCCGACGCGGTTCATCCCGGCCATGAGCGGCCCCTCGATCACGTCGATCGGGCGCGCGTACTGCTGCCGGGCTTCCTCGGTGTCGGCCTCGATGTGATCGGTGAGGCCCTTGACGAGCGCGTGCGCCAGCCGCTCCTCGACGGTCCCCTCACGCCATGCGGCGGCCTTCGCCTCCTGCGCCGCGTCGGTGTGGCGGTAGGTCTCCGCGAGGTCGACCAGCCGCTCCGTCGGGTTGGCTGCGCCGTCGCCTTCGGCGGTGTCGCGGCGGTCGAAGAGGACGTCCTCAACGGCCTTCTTCAGCGTCGGGTCGAGGTCGTCGTAGACCGCCAGCTGGCCGGCGTTGACGATCCCCATGTCCATCCCGGCCTGGACGGCGTGGTAGAGGAACGCCGAGTGCATCGCCTCGCGGACCGGCTCGTTGCCGCGGAACGAGAAGCTGAGGTTCGAGACGCCGCCCGAGACGCGCGCGCCGGGCAGGTGCTCCTTGATCCAGCGGACCGTCTCGAGGAAGTCGAGCGCGTAGCGGCGGTGCTCTTCCAGGCCCGTGGCGATGGCGAAGATGTTCGGGTCGAAGACGATGTCCTCGGCCGGCACGCCGACCTCGTCGACGAGGATGCGGTAGGCCCGCTCGCAGACGGCGATCCGCCGCTCGAAGGTGTCGGCCTGGCCGGCCTCGTCGAAGGCCATGACGATGACGGCGGCGCCGTAGTCGCGCGCCCGCTCGGCCTGTGCGCGGAAGGCGTCCTCGCCCTCCTTCATCGAGATCGAGTTGACGACCGGCTTGCCCGGGATGCACCGGAGTCCCGCCTCGATCACCTCGAACTTCGACGAGTCGACGACGACCGGGACGCGGGCGATCTCGGGCTCGGACATCGCCAGCAGGAGGAACCGCTCCATGGCCGCGGCGCTGTCGATCAGCCCCTCGTCCATGTTCACGTCGATCATCTGCGCGCCAGCCTCAACCTGTTGACTGCGCAACACTTATCGCCTCTTCGTAGTCCTCGTCTTTAATCAACCGGGCGAAGCGCCTGGAGCCCGTCACATTCGTCCGCTCACCGATGTTGACGAAGTTCGTTTCTGGACGAATGGTGAGGGTTTCGAGCCCGGCGGCCCGAAACGTCTTCGGCGGCGCCGACGGCACGCGCGGCGCGAGCCCATCGACCGCTTCAGCGATGGCGCGGATGTGGTCCGGCGTCGTCCCACAGCACCCGCCGATGAGGTTGACGAGGCCGTCCTCGGCATAGGCGCGGGCCTGCTCCGCCATGAAAGCCGGCCCCTCGTCGTAGCCGCCCAGTTCGTTGGGGAGACCCGCGTTCGGGTAGAGGCTCGTGTAGACCGGCGCGACGCCCGCCAGTTCTTCGATGAACGGCCGCATCTGGGCCGAGCCGAGCGCGCAATTGAGACCGACGCTCAGCAGGTTCGGCGCGTGCGCGAGGGACGTGTAGAACGCCTCGACGGTCTGCCCGACGAGCGTCCGCCCGCTCTGGTCCACGATCGTGCCCGAGAGCATCACCGGCGGCAGGCTCCCCGTCCGGCGCCGGTGCTCGCGGAGCGCGACGACGCACGCCTTCGCGTTGAGCGTGTCGAAGATGGTCTCGACGAGGAGCACGTCCGCCCCGCCGTCGACGAGGCCGCGGATCTGCTCGGCGTAGGCCTCCCTCACCTCCTCGAAGGTGACGGAACGGTGGCCGGGGTCCTCCACGTCCGGCGAGAGCGAGAGCGTCCGGTTCATGGGCCCGATCGAGCCCGCGACGAGGCGGGGCCGTTCGGGCGTGCTCGCGTCGTCGGCCGCCGCCCGCGCCAGCCGGGCCGCCGCCACGTTCATCTCGTAGGCGAGGTCGCCCATCTCGTAGTCGGCGAGCGAGACGGCCTGCGCGTTGAACGTGTTGGTCGTCACCACGTCGGCGCCGGCGGCGAGGTAGGCCGCGTGGATCTCGCGGATGGCGTCGGGCTGGGTGAGGACGAGGAGGTCGTTGTTGCCCGCGAGCGAGGTCGCGTGCTCGGCGAAGCGGTCGCCCCGGATGTCGGCCTCGGTGATCCCGCGCGCCTGGATCATCGTCCCCATCGCCCCGTCGAGGACGAGGATGCGGCGGTCGAGGAGCGGGCGGAGGTCGTCGAGCGTCGTCATGACGGAGGCGTGGGGGCAACCCTGAAGCTAGCGAGCGAGCGAACCGCAGCGAGCAGGGCTCGTCCGATCTCGCCCTCTCATTCTCCTCTCCCCGTCCGATGGCACACGACAACGACAAGGCCCAGAGCAACCAGAAGACCGGCCAGCAGAAGCAGCACGACGACGTCCAGGGCGGCGGGGGCGGCGCCTCCGGGGGCGGCGGGCAAACCAAGCACGCGGCGGGCGAGACGACTCCGCCCGACCGTACGGGGAACCGAACCGGCTCGCGTGCCGACGACGGCAGCCGGCGCGAGTCGGCCGAGTAGGACTCGCGTCGCGGGCCTCTGCTACAGCCCCAGCGCCTTCACCAGCCGCTCACCCCGGACCGTCACCGAAGGCACGATGATCACGTCGTCGTCGAAGTTGAGGGGCGACGGGCTGTAGAAGACCCCGATCTCGGGGCTGACGGCGAGGTCCGGCCACCCGAACCGCCCGCCGACGAACGCGCCGAACGCCGGCGACGAGTCGAGCGCGTCGTTGCCGAACGGCGTCAGGTCCTGGACGCGGAGGCCGCCGTAGGGCGTGATCCGCCGCTCCGGGTCGATCGGCCCGCCGGAGACGATGAGCGTGGCCTCGGCATGGAGGTGGCTCAGCCCGACGATCCCCGCGCCGACGAGGAGCGCCGTGCCGGCGTCGCCGCCGACCGGCCCCGTCAGGCGGCGCTTGTAGCTGGCCGTGACGCTGCCGAGCCCGACGATGCGGACGCCGATGTCCGAGCGCTCGTCGAGTCCGAGGCGGGCCTCGTTGCCGACCGAGAAGCCGGCGCGGCCGGGCTCGTCGCCCCGCTCCACGTCGCGGCGCCCGGAGGCCACTTGCAAGACAACGCTGGGCTCCACCTCACGCGGGCTCACCGTCCGCGCCGTCGAGCCGACGGCGTACGGGACGCACCCGCCGAGGGACACCCCCAGCACGGCGGCAACGAGGAACAGGACGGGCAGGCGACGGGTCACGGCCGGGGGAGGCGACGGGCGAAGCTACGGCGGTCTGGCCCCGCGCGGCGAACTCCCCACCGAGCGACCGGTCCCCCCCTTCTCCTCGACGCATGCGCCACGCCTCCCTCCTGTCCCTGCTCCTCGTCCTCGGCGCCTGCCAGACGGTCGCGCCCCACGTTCCTGGACGTGCCGACGTGGAGATCGCGCTGGCCGACCTGCTGGCGTCGGCCGCAGCGCCGGCCACCGACGCGGACGCGTTCGCTCGCTCCGTCACGACATCCGCCGACGTGACGCTTCGCGACGTGCGGGCGCTCCTCGCCGACGTGGCCCACGCGGACGGCCGCTTCGTCTACGTGGTGGAGTCGTACCGGATGGACCGGGAGGCCGGAGCAGCGTGGCACGTCCTCCGCGTCGCATTCGTCCCCCCCGACACCGACCGCGTCGAGGCCGAGTTCACGTTCGGGACGGAGAGCGGAACGCTCCGCCTCGAGCGCCTATCCCCCGCGTCGGAGAATCGCTGAGGATGGGCGGACAAGCGTAACCCACCCGCTGCGAGACCGTAGGGACCGCCCGCGACCCACGCACGGTCGTTTCGCACTCGCTTCTCAGGCTCGACGCCACTTCGACACAACTCCCGGGCGCAGATCCCGTTTGTTCGGTCTACTCCCCAGGCCTGTCCCCCGCTCCCTCATGCCGTTCCGCTCCGCGCTCTTCGCCGCGCTCCTCCTCGCCGCCGTCCCCGCCTTCGCGCAGGGCCAGGCCGGCGCCGTCTCCGCCCGCATCGTGGATGGTGCGACCGGCGACCCGCTCCCCCAGGCGACCCTCGCCCTCTACTCGGCCCGCGACACCAGCTTCGTCACCGGAGGCGCGGCCGACGTCAACGGCGCCGTCCGCATCGACCCGGTCCGGCCCGGCGACTACTTCGCCCGGTTCAGCTTCATCGGCTACGAGACGCTCCGGATGGACCGGTTCACGGTGAGCGCCGGCACCCCGACTGACCTCGGCGAGGTCCGCCTCGCCGAGAGCTCCGCCACGCTCGGCGAGGCCGAAGTCACGGCCCGGCGCGAGTTCGTGGAGCAGCAGGCCGACCGGACCGTCTACAACGTGAAGGAGCAGGCCGTCACGGCCGGCGGCAGCGCCATCGAGACGCTCCAGACGCTCCCCTCCCTCGAGGTCGATACGGACGGCAACATCTCGCTCCGCGGCAACCAGAACGTGGTCATCCAGATCAACGGCCGGCCGACGCCCGTGCGCGGCGCGTTCCTCGCCGCCCTCCTCCGCCAGATCCCGGCCGACAAGGTCGAGCGCGTCGAGGTGATCCCGAACCCGAGCGCCAAGTACGAGCCGGACGGGATGGGCGGCATCGTCAACATCGTCCTCGCCGAGGGCACGGACCGGGGCCTGTCCGGCGGCCTCACGTTCGGCGGCGGCACGAACCCGAACGGCGAGCTCGGCGCCAACCTGAGCTACCAGAAGGGCAAGTGGGACCTCAACAGCCAGTACGGCTTCCGCTACGACGAGCGCTCCAACAACAGCTTCAGCACGATCGACAACCTCGTCCTCGACCGGTTCTCGGACCAGAGGGGCGAGAGCGGCAACCAGAACCAGTCCCACTTCTTCAACGGCTCGGCGCTCTACACGCTCGGCCAGGGGACGACGATCTCGACCGAGGGGTCGGTCGGCTACCGCGACGGCTCGAACGACGGGCTCACCCAGTACCTCGTCACGTTCCCGGACCAGAGCGAGACCGCCACCACGCGCTCGACGCTCACCGACGGCGACAACCTCAACGGCGACATCGCGCTCATCTTCCGCCGCCAGTTCCCCGACGCCGGTGCCGGCGGTGAGGGGGGCAACGAGGGCGGCGGCGGCTTCCGCGGCGGGCGGATGGGCTTCGGCGGCCCGCGCGGCGGCAGCGGCACCCAGAGCGGCCACGAGCTCGTGATCGAGTCCCGCTACACCCGCAACGAGGGCGACGACTACGGCCTCTACACGGACGCCCTCGGGGCCGGCGACGTCACGGGCCGTCAGCGTCAGACGACCGACCAGACGACCGACGAGGCCTCGCTCCAGCTCGACTACACGCGCCCGGTCGGCACGGCCGGCAAGCTGGAGGTCGGCGGCAAGGGGACGGTCCAGACCGTGAACAACGACCTGACCTACGAGCGCGAGATGAACGACCAGTTCGTCGTCGACGAGGGGCAGACCAACGCGTTCACCTACGACCAGCAGATCCTCGCGGGCTACCTCCAGGGCGCCCACCCGGTCGGGCCGTTCCAGGTGCAGGCCGGCGTCCGCGCCGAACTCGCCTCGCGCTCGTTCGACCTGCTGACGGAGGTCCCTGAGCTTCCAGGCATGGACCCGATCTCGGACGCCGACGCGGATCAGAGCTACTTCAGCCTCTTCCCGAGCGTGTTCGCGACGCTCCCCTTCGGGCCGGGCACCCTCATCAAGGGCTCGTACAGCCGGCGAATCAACCGGCCGCCGACGTTCTTCCTCAACCCGTTCCCGTCGTACGAGGACACGACGCTCATCCGCGTCGGCAATCCGGGCCTCGACCCGGAGTACACGAACTCGTTCGACCTCACGCTCCAGTACAAGTACTTCGCCACGCTGACCCCGTACTACCGCCGCACGACGGACGTGATCAGCCGCGTCGTCACGTCGGACCCGGAGACGGGCAACCGGGTCTTCTCCGCTATCAACGCGGACTCGCAGGAGTCGTACGGCTCCGACCTCACGCTGGCGAGCCAGTTCTTCGGCGGTGCCCTCCGCGGCTTCCTCTCCGGCAGCCTCTACCGCCGCGTCCAGACCGACGCCGACCCGGACCTCGCGACCGATGGGATCTCGTGGAACGTCCGCGCGAACGCGCAGATGAAGGTCCGCGAGGGCACGGAGGTCCAGGGCTTCGTGTTCTACAACGGTCCCGAGGAGATCGTCGGCGGGGAGCGCAAGGCGTTCATCTTCTCGTCCATCGGCGTGAACCAGAAGCTGAACGACAACCTCCGCCTCTCGGCCCGGGTCAACGACCCGTTCGGGCTCGCGAAGTTCGAGTTCCAGACGGCCAACGCCTTCACGGTCACGAGCACGCGCTTCGAGCCGAGCATCCAGCAGATCTCGGCGACGCTGACCTACACGTTCGGCTCGAACCAGAACCGGCCGCAGGTCCCGCAGCAGCAGCAGCCGGACACCGGCGGCGGCTTCGGCTTCTAGGCAGAGCACCACGTCGTCCCCCCGCGGCGACGGCCCCGATGCAGCGCGCGTCGGGGCCGTCGCTGTTCATGTCCCTACCAATCAGCGGGCGACAGTGAACGTCCGCGTGGCCCGGCCGGCCGGCGTCGTCAGCACGACGACGTAGACGCCGGCTGCAAGGCGCGACGCGTCGAGTCGGGCCTCGCCCGGCCCTATCGGCTGCGCCCCGTCGACGAGCACGGCCACCTCCCGGCCGAGCACGTCGTACACCGCCAGTTGGACGGGCCCAGTTCTGGGAACGTCGTATGCCACCGACGCCACCCGCGCGGCGGGGTTTGGGAACGGGTCCCAGAGCGCAACTGCCGCCGACATCGGTGGCGCCTCGTCGACGGTCGTCGCCTCGGGGGCGCGGGTGTAGTACCGGATGACCGTCCCTTCGAGAAACGAGAAGTCCGACGACCCCGCCCGGGCCCCGCTCGCGTCGATGATGACGTCGCGTTGGATCGGCCGACCTCGGGCATAGTCGATGAGCAGATCGACGTCCTCGTCGTAGTCGGCGCAGCCGCCGGCCGCGTCCACGATCGCAGAGGCGGCGGCCGCATACGCGTGGTAGTCGTTGTCGACCGGGTAGTAGGCGTAGATCCGCTGCGTCGAGAGGCCGGAGATCCCTATGTCTTCGAGCGTGGCTGGCCCGTTGAACGCGAACGTGCACTCGGAGGCCGCGTCGTCCCCTGCGTCGGCGAGGAGGGCCGGGACCATCTGGACGTCGTCGGACGGGTCGTTGGGCTCCCCGAGCGGGGTGTCGCCGATGTCCCAGATCTGGAACGGGACCCGGATCACGCGGCCGGTTCCGAATGCGTAGGACGCGTAAGCGCCCTCGTCCGGACTCACCCACCGGAGCTCGTAGTCGTTCGGGGCGTACCACCCGACGGACTCTGCGGAGCCCACGGGGCCGTTGTAGTACATCAGGTACTCGCCCGTACTGTTGTGCGAGAAGTATACGTAGTTCCCCGGCTGGGAAAGCCCGTACGGCTCGCCCTCCGGCGGACACCCGTTCGTGGACTGCGCGTTCTCCCCACACGGATCAACGCCGCCCGGTCCCGTCTGCTCGACGATGCCAACGAACGAGATCTGTGAGAGGGCGCCGGCGTAATCGAAGCTGCGGACCTCCGAGTAAGGCCCCGCCCCACCCCGGCTCCGGCCTCGGACGCGCCAATAGATCGCGGTGTCCGGATAGGCCTGGGGGATGCCGGTCCACGACGTGGACAGCTGGTTCACCTCTATGAGGGGGTCCTCGAACGACGCGGACGCGCTGACCTCGAGGTCGTACGACTCGGCCAGATCGACGGCCTCCCACGTGAGCGTGACCTCCTCCTCGAACGGCCCGGCGCCGTCCGCGGGCGAGAGGAGGGCCGGGGCCGCCGTGACCACCGCTCGCACGGGGACCGGCCTCGTCCGGAACAGAGTTCCGGCGCCGTACATCTCCTGGACGAGGTCGCTCGCGGCGCGGAGGTCCGTGACGGACGCGAGTCGGTCCGTCGCACGGGCGAAGAGGAAGCCGAGGTCGACGGTCCGCGTCTCGCCCGGCGCGATGGTTCCCGGACCCGTCGAGAGGGCGAACCGGCGGTCAGCGGCCACGTTTCGGCCGGACCCGTTGTTCTCCTCGCTCCAGAACGACTGCGTCACCGGGTCGCCGGGGAACACGAACGTCGTCACCTCGCCGCTCGTCGCGTACCCGCTGCCGAACGCCGTCATCGGCGTCCCGTCGGCCCAGACGCCGCGCATGATGTTGCGGTACTCCTCCAGGTCGCCCGGGTCGCCTCGGTTGGCGTCTCCACCTACGAAATAGACGAATGAGGTCAGGCCCCGCTGACCACTGTCCGTGATCCCGCCAAGCACGTCGACACCCCACGCCGGCGGATTCTGCCCGTACTGCCCATCATCCAGCTCATCCGCGTTGTAGACGTAGGCCATCGACCGCGTGGTGTCGACGCCGATGAAGTCATCTCCCGCATTCCCGAGATCGGGGTCGGCCCACAGGCTGAGCCGGGCGTCCTCGATGGGCTGGCTGTTCCGGTTCGTGATCGCGTACCGGTAGAACGTGGCTCGGTCGAGGGCCAGCGTGTCGCTGGCAATGGAGAAGGCGGTGACGGCCACCTCAATCCCGAGCGGGTCCGAGCCCGTCGTCCGGTGGAGGTCGCCCACGTCGTTCATGACCCAGAACGCCGTCTGGCTGCCGACGATCGCCGGGCGTTCCCCCGCCTCTAAGGCGACCACTTGGTCCCGGCTCGTTGGCTCGACCCGGTTGCCGGCCGCGTCCACCGTCGGAGCCCCGAGGCCGACGGGCCACTCCGCGAGGTCGGCCGACGCCGTTCCGCTCGCCTCATAATCGGCGAGGTCGGTGACCGAGACGACCCAGATGCGATCGTAGGCCGAGCAATCGTCCGGGTTCGGGAGCGTCCCGTCCTCATTCAGCGGTCCGGGCCAGAACTCGAAATAGTCGTTGTCCGTGCCACCCTGCCCATACGTCGCCCCGGCCACGCGGAACTCGCCGCCGACGGTCCCGCCGACCCACACGCTCGCGGCGTAGAGCGGACCCAGCCGGGTCGCCTTCGGTACGGAGTACTGGGCCGAGCCTGTGGGCCCGTAGGCGATGGTACCGGACGTAAAGAACGTGGCCGAGACGTCGCTGACGTCGAGCGTGCCGGTGGCCGTTCCGATCGGCACAATCACCGGTCGCCTGGGCGAGCGCGACTGGCGCGAGCAAAAGCGACGTGAGAAGACGAGGGCGTAGCGACGCATCAAAAGCGCACGTGGTGTGTGACGGAGAAAGGCGTATACAGCGCCTCCCCTCTCGGCACGCGAGGCGCCGTCGCACAGTAGATCCTCGACGCACGCTCGCTCGGATACACGTGAGGTGACGCAGTTCAGTACGCGTCGGCGTGGACGCCCTTCACGGCCCGGCCGGACGGGTCGGCGGACGACGCGAACGACGGGTCCCACGCGAGGGCCTCAGGCGTCGAGCACGCGACGGACTTGCCGCCGGGGACCGTCCGCGCGCACGTGTCGAGAGGGAAGTGGGCCTCGAACATCGTCCGGTAGAAATAGCCCTCCTTCGTGTCCGGCGGGTTGATCGGGAAGCGCGCCTCGGCCGCCGCCAGCTCCTCGTCCGACACCTGCTCCTCGGCGTGCGCCTTGAGGCCGTCGATCCACGAGTAGCCGACGCCGTCGGAGAACTGCTCCTTCTGGCGCCACGCGACCGACGCCGGGAGCGCGTCCGCGAACGCCTCGCGCAGGATGTGCTTCTCCATCTTCCCGTCGGTCGCCATCTTGGCCGCCGGGTTCAGGCGCATGGCCGTGTCCAGGAACCGCTGGTCGAGGTACGGCACGCGCGCCTCGACGCCCCACGCGGCCATCGACTTGTTGGCGCGGAGGCAGTCGTAGAGGTGGAGCCGGTCGAGCTTGCGGACGGTCTCCTCGTGGAACGCCCGCGCGTTCGGGGCCTTGTGGAAGTAGAGGTAGCCGCCGAAGATCTCGTCGGCGCCCTCGCCCGAGAGGACCATCTTGATCCCCATCGCCTTGATGCGCCGGGCCATGAGGTACATCGGCGTCGACGCCCGGATCGTGGTGACGTCGTAGGTCTCCAGGTGATAGATCACGTCCGAGAGCGCGTCGATCCCCTCCTGCACGGTGAAGTGGAACTCGTGGTGCTCGGTGCCGATGTGGTCGGCCACCTCGCGCGCGGCCGTCAGGTCCGGGCTCCCTTCCAGGCCGATCGCGAACGAGTGGAGGTGCGGCCACCACGCCTCCGTCTGGCCGTCCGCCTCCACGCGGCGCGGGGCGAACGTCTTGGCCGTCGCGGCGATGATCGACGAGTCGAGGCCGCCGGAGAGGAGAACGCCGTAGGGCACGTCGGTCATGAGCTGGCGCCGGACGGACGCTTCCAGCGCCTCGCGCAGCGCGGCGGGATCGGCGTCGTTGTCCTTAACGGCCTCGTAGCTCCGCCAGTCGGGCGACGTGTACGGGCGCGGCTCGCCCACCTCGCTGTCGAGGACGTGGCCGGGCGGGAACGTCTCGATGGCCTCGCAGACCGGGACGAGCGCCTTCATCTCACTCGCCACATAGAGCCGGCCCTCCGCGTCGCGGCCCGTGTAGAGCGGCATCACGCCCATCGGGTCCCGCGCGATCAGGTACCGCCCGCGCACCGTGTCGACCAGCACGAAGGCGAAGATGCCCACGAGCCGGTCCACGAAGTCGGCCCCGTGATCGCGGTAGAGCGGGAGGAGCACCTCGCAGTCCGAGTCGGTCTGGAACGGGTACGGCGCCTCCAGCCCAGCCCGCAGCTCGCGGTGGTTGTAGATCTCGCCGTTGACGGCGAGCGCGTGCGTGCCGTCCTGGTTCAGCAGCGGCTGCGCGCCGTGGAGCACGTCGACAATCGCGAGCCGCTCGTGGGCCAGGATCGCGCGGTCGGACGTGAAGACGCCGGACCAGTCGGGGCCGCGGTGACGCTGGAGGCCGGAGAGGCGGAGCGCCGTGGAGCGGAGGTCGGCGGGGTCGCCTTCGATGTCGAGGATGCCGAGGATGGAGCACATGGGGGGTGGGGGCGGGGCACAAAAAAAGCGGCCCCTCGGAGTGAGGGGCCGCTCTGCGGTGCCGGTCGGGGGCTTGCGCCTATGCCAACGGACAGCGAGATCGATCCCTCAGAAGGGGCCGATTCCGGTTGTTCGCGTTGGGGCGGCGGAGACTCATGCGGGCGGTGCCCGAAATGAAGCGTGTGTGGAGCTACGGTATCGCTGGAATCCCTGGACTGTCAAGAGCGGGATGGAGAAAGGCCCTGGCCGCCCCGTCAGAGTCGGTCGAAGTCGCCGACGGGGCGCGTCCGCGGGTCCTGTCCGTAGGCGTTCGGGCCGGCGTCGCCGGGGAGGAGGAGCCAGTAGATCAGCACGAGCCCGACCACGGGCAGGAGGCCGACCGCGAGCAGCAAGCTGCTCCGCCCGGTGTCGTGGAGCCGCCGCGCCACGGCGGCCAGCGCCGGCACGAATACGACCGCGAGGTAGAGCGCCAGCGCCGTGCTCGACACGATCCACGGCAGATCCAGGAGCACCCCGGCGGCTGTCGACGCCGCGAGCAGCAGCCCGGTGGCGACGACGTGGACGACGACGAACCACCCCAGCTCGCGCCGTCCCGACCGTCCGTCGAAGTCGGCGAAGCGGCCGAAGACCTGGAGGTACCAGCCGAGCGCGTTGGAGAGCATCGTGGGAGGTGGGCCGCGCCCGGAGAATACCCAGGGCGGAGAATCAGGGGAACGCGCCCGCAGCCGCCCGGTTGGCGGCGGACACTCGCCGCCCGTCCCTCTGGCCCACGTCGTCTACGCCCTCTGCGGCCACGGCCGCGGACACGCCTCGCGCGCCACCGCCATCGCGGGCGTCCTCCGTGCGCAGGGCCACCACGTCCGGTACGCGGTGGGCGGGTCGAACGCCGCCGCCCTGGCCGACGACGAAGAGGCCGAGGTCTACCCCGTCCCCGCCCTGCGCCAGGTGATGCGCGGCAACCGGGTCCGGATGCTCGCCACGGCCCGCGCCAACCTCGACCTCACGTGGCGGAGCCCCGAGATCATCGCCGCCGCGGCCGACTGGCTCGCCGAGACCGGCGCCGACCTCGTCGTGGCCGACCACGAGCCGTTCGTCGCCCGCGCGGCACGGCGCGTCGGCGTGCCCGTCGTCGCCCTTAGCCACCAGCTCCTGCTCACCGAGACGCGCCCGGCCGTTCCGTGGCGCCACGCGCTGACGGCCGCCGCCACCGCCCTCGGCATCGGCGTCCTCGCCCCGTCCCGGCCGGACGGCGCCGTCGTGCCGTCCTTCTTCTTCCCCCCGCCCCGACGCGGCTCGCGAGCCGTCCTCGTCCCCCCCATCCTCCGCGACGACGTACTGGCGGCCGACGTGCGCGAGGGGACGCACGTCGTGGTCTACCTCAACGAGGGCGACGGGATGGAGCGGCTGCTGCGGGTCCTCGGCGCCGTCGACGCCCCGTTTCGGGTGTACGGGCTCGGCACGGGCCATGCGGCCCCGCCCAACGTCCGCCTCTGCGCGCCGTCCCGCGCCGGTTTCCTCGCGGACCTCGCCACGGCCCGCGCCGTCGTCTCCACGGCCGGGTTCACGCTCCTGAGCGAGGCGCTCCACCTCGGCACGCCCGTGCTCGCCCTCCCCAACCGGGGCTTCTTCGAGCAGACGGTCAACGCCCTCGCGCTCCGCGACCTGGGGCGCGGGGAGACCGTCCTCGGGCGCGCCCTCCGCGCCGCCGACGTCCGAACATTCCTCGCCCGCGCCGACCGCTACCGGCGCCCCCCGTCGAGCGCCGCGGCCGGACGCGCCGGGCGCGAGCAGGCGGCCGACGCCATCTCCGCCGTCCTCGCCGGGACGCGCGCCGCGTCGCCGGTCCCGACCCGCCGGGCCGCGGCCTAGCGCCGCTTCACCGGTTTTGTGTGGGGGATGGGAGGCCCCCCGGGTATCTTGCACGGTTCGCCACCCCCGGGCTTGCCCATGACCCTCCCCGACATCCACGGACAACAGCCCACGGGTGGTACGCCCAACGCTCACGCCCGCCCGAAAGCGTCGATCTTCGACCGGGCGGAGCGGTTTTTCGACCCCGAGGGCGACTACCGGAAGGTCAACGAGGCAGGCCTCTACCCGTACTTCCGGGCCATCGAGCGGAACGAGGGGAGCCGTACCATCATGGACGGCCGCGAGATCATCATGGCCGGGTCGAACAACTACCTCGGCCTGACCAACGACCCCCGCGTGCAGGAGGCGGCGCAGGAGGCGATCCGGACCTATGGAACGGGCTGCACGGGGAGCCGCTTCCTCAACGGCACGCTTGACCTCCACCTGGAGCTGGAGGAGAAGCTGGCGACGTACATGCGGAAGGAGGCCTGCGTCCTGTTCTCGACGGGGTACATGACCAACCAGGGCCTGATCCAGTCGGTGGCGCAGCGGGGCGACGTCATCTTCTCGGACAAGGACAACCACGCCTGCATCCTCGCCGGCCAGCAGGTCTCGGCGGCCGAGACGATCCGCTACCGGCACAACGACCTCGACCACCTCCGAACCTTCCTGGAACGGACCTCTCAGGAGCGTCCGGAGGCCGGCAAGCTCATCGTCACCGACGGCGTGTTCTCGATGTCGGGGACCCTCGCGAAGGTCCCCGAGCTCGTCGCCCTCGCCGACGAGTTCGACGCCGCCCTCATGCTCGACGACGCCCACGCCGTCGGGGTCGTCGGCGACGGCGGGCGCGGGTCGGCCAGCGTATTCGGGCTGGAGGACCGCGTGGACCTCACGACGGGCACGTTCTCGAAGAGCTTCTCATCGCTCGGCGGCTTCGCCGTGGGCGACGAGACCGTCATCGAGTACGTCCGCCACACGGCCTCGACCCACATCTTCTCGGCGTCGATGCCGCCGTCGGCCGTCGCCACGGCCCTCAAGTGCCTCGAGATCCTGCAGACCGAGCCCGAGCGGCTCGAGCGGCTCGCCACGATCTCGGACTACATGCGCGACGGGTTCCGGGCGCTCGGGTTCAACGTGTGGGCCTCGCAGACGCCCATCATCCCGGTCGTGATCGGCGAGATGTACCGGTGCTTCGCGTTCTGGAAGGACCTTCTGGAAGAGGGCGTCTTCGCCAACGCCGTGATCCCGCCGGCCGTCCCGAAGGGCCAGTCCCTCATGCGGACGAGCTACATGGCCACGCACACGGACGAGGAGCTGGACCGCATCCTCGACGCGTTCAAGACGGTCGGGCTAACGCACGGGATCATTGCGCCGGGCGGGAAGCCGGGGCCTGCGATGCATCAGAACGGCGAGGCGTAGCAGTCCCCCGTCGGATCACCGACCGCGGACGGTAGCTTGGGCGGCCCGCCCCCGTCGCCCATGCCCGCCGTCGCCGTCCGCCCCGTCCGCTCCTCCGCCGACCGGAAGGCGTTCCTGGACTTCCCGTACGCCCACTACGCCGAGGACCGGCCGTTCGTCCCGCCGCTGCGGATGGACCAGGCCAACGTCCTCAACCCGAAGAAGAACCCGTTCTTCGAGCACGGCGCCATCGAGCTGTTCCTGGCCGAGCGGGGGGGCGCGCTCGTCGGCCGCGTGGCGGCCATCGAGAACGGCCAGCACCTCGCCAAGTACGCCGACGGCAACGGGTTCTTCGGCTTCTTCGAGAGCACGGAGGACTACGCCGTCGCCGAGGCCCTCCTCGACGCCGCCGCCGCCTGGCTCCGCGCGCGCGGCCTGACGGGCGTGCGCGGCCCCACGAACCCGACCATGAACGACGTGGCCGGGCTTCTCGTGGACGGGTTCGACCGGCCGCCGTCGATCCTCCTCCCCTACAACAAGCCGTATTACGAGGACTACCTCCAGCGGTGGGGGCTCGAGCGGGCCATGACGATGTGGGCCTTCTACGTCCACGACGCGTACATCAACGCCGACCGGATGGCGCGGGGCGCCGAGATCGTCCGCCGCCGCAACCCGACCGTCCGCGTCCGCCCCCTCGACCTGAGCCGGTTCGACGACGAGATCGCGACGGCCATGGACATCTACAACGTCGCGTGGGCGCAGAACTGGGGCCACGTCCCCTACACGCGAGAGGAGGCCATCCACCTCGCCAAGGAGCTGAAGCCGGTGATCGAGAAGGACCTGTTCCTGTTCGCCGAGTTGGACGGCGCGCCGGTCGCCTTCGCGGCCTCCCTGCCCAACCTCAACCGGGCGCTCAAGAAGCTCCCGAAGGGCCGCCTTCTCCCGACTGGCCTGGCGAAGCTGCTCGCGACGATCAAGGCCGGCGGGATCTACGAGATCCGGATGGCGCTGATGGGCATCCTCCCGGAGCATCGCAACCTGGGCCTCGACGCGCTCCTCATCCACCAGACCATCGTCAACGGCCGCCGCGACGGCTACGAGGCCGCCGAGCTGAGCTGGGTGCTCGACGTGAACAAGCCGCTCGTCAACGCCCTGGAGAAACTCGGCTGCGTGCGCGACAAGGAGTACGCGATGTTCGAGGCGTCCCTCCCGGGCCTGGCCGCCTAGGTGGCCCCGGGCCGGCTCCTGGTCGTCGGCGGTGGGCACGCGAGCCTGCCCCTCCTCGCCCACGCCCGCGAACGGGTGGGCGCCGAGGTCACGCTCCTCACCGACCGGCCGGAGCTGTGGTACTCGGGGATGGTGCCCGAGTGGCTCGGCGGCGTCTACACGCGGGCCGACGTGACGATTCCCCTGGAGCCGATCTGCGCGCGCGAGGGCGTCCGGTTCGTCCAAGGCACCGCCGTCCGCCTCGACCGCGAGGCCCGGGAGGTGGAGACGGCCGCGGGCGACCGGTTGGGGTACGACCTCGTCGCGTTCGACATCGGCGCGGTGAACCCGCACCACGACCGGGCCGAGGGCGCGGTCTCCACGAAGCCGCTCCACCGGATCGCGGTGCTCGGCGCGTTCCTGGACAACGCGGCCGCGAGCCCGTCCGAGCGGCGCCTCGTGATCGTCGGCGGTGGCGCGGCCGGCGTGGAGGTGGCCCTCAACGTGACGGCGCGTTCGGACCTCCCGCACCTGCACGTCACCATCGTCGAACCTGCCCCCCGGCTCGTGGCCGGCCTGCCCGGCCGCCTCGCGACGGGCGTGACCGAGACGCTCCGCGCGCGTGGCGTGGATGTCCGACTCGGGACGCAGGCCGAAGCGAGCCACTCACGACGCGGTCCACCTCCGGAGCGGTGAGTCGCTCCCGGCCGACGCGGTGCTCTGGGCGACCGGCTCCGTCGGGCCGGACCTGTTCCGCGCGGCGGGGCTCCCCACCACCGACGCCGGCTTCGCGCGAGTCAGCGCCGGCCTCCAGTCGTCCGGGGATCCGCGCGTGTTCGTCGCCGGCGACAGCGCGGCGGTCGCCGGCCACGAGGATCTGCAGCGGATCGGGGTCCACGCCGTGAAGCAGGGGCCCGTGCTCCGCGAGAACGTCGGCCGCGCCGTCCGCGCCCTCCAGGCCGACCGCTCACTCGACTCCCTCGACCTCCAGCCCTTCCGCCCCTACCCCGCGGCCCCGCTCATCCTCTCGACGGGAGAGTCCGCGGCGTGGTACGTGGTCGGACCGCTCGCCGTGCGCGGCGCACCCATGCTCCGCCTCAAGCACGCCGTCGACCGGCGGTGGATCGACGCGTACCGCGCGCCGGCCTCATACGACGGGCACTGGGACGCCCGAGCCGCCCACGATGGGGCACGCCGCGACGACGCCCTGGAGCACGACGGTGGGCGGTAGACTCTCCCCATGCGGCGCCCCTCCTCGTCCCGTCTTGCCTTCGGACTCGCCCTCGCCCTGACCGCCGCAGCGGGGTGTGGAGACCGGGCCCCACGGGAGGCGCCCGAGGGTGTGCGCGAGTCCCCACCCGACGCATCGACGCCTCTCCCACCGCCTCCGGACTCAGCCGACGCACCTCCGACGCCGTTCGACGCGCCCCCGGTCGTTTTCGATACGGTGGAGCCCCCGGAGCAGGTCGTCCAGATCCCCACCCGTCCGGCTCCGCCCCCGCCCACCCCGACGCCACCGCCCACACCGCCGACGCCGGGCCCCTCGGGAAGCTGCGACGTGCGTCAGACGGAGGGCTTCTGCTTCGCCTACACCGGCTCGGGGTGGACCCCCGCGAGTGCCCGCGACCACTGCGGTGCCATCCCCAACGCTGCGTTCGCGGGCAGCACGTGTCCGCTCCAAGACCGGATCGCCACGTGCACCTACCGCCGCCCGTCCGACCCAGCTCGGGAGTTGGTGTACACGTACTACGAGCCGTACGACCTCGCGCTCGCCGAGCTCGCCTGCCCCGGGTCCTTTACCCGGCTGCCGTAGAGCACCCGCCTCAGGCCGTTCAGCCACGCCTCTCACAGGGGCGCCCTGAATCAGGAACTTCACCACACGACTCGGGGCGGGGCGCCCGTAGGATCCGCACGCGGTCCGGCCCGTTCGTCCCGCCTCCGCGCCCCCCTCCCTCCCCGCCCCGGATGCGCTCGCGCCAGGTCTTCCTCATCGCCTTCGGCCTGTTCGTCGGCTCCGTCGTGTTCAGCCTGGCGGGCGCGGCCCTCCTCAACTTCGCCCCCGGCCCCGGCTGGGCGGCCATCGACGCCATCGACCGCGCCACCGGGCTCGGCTACGAGGACCTCGTGAAGCTGCCGACGTGGGTGAACATGGCGATGCTGCCGGTTCTCGCCTTCACGCTCTACCTCGGCGAACTCGGGTGGGCGCGGTCCGTCGGTTTCCTCGTGGTTGGGTGCGTGGTGGGCGCGACGGCTGAGTTGGTCGGGACCCAGACGGGGGTCCCATTCGGACCGTACAGCTACGGGGACTTCCTCGGGGCCAAGATCGCCGGCCACGTGCCCTGGCTCATCCCCCCCTCGTGGTACGCCGTCTCGATCGTCTCGCTCGACCTCGGGCGGCGGCTCGCCCTCGGGCGGTGGGGGCGGATCGCGTCCGTCGCCCTGTTCATGGTGCTGTGGGACGTGGCGCTGGACCCGGCAATGAACCACGCCTTCCCCTTCTGGAAGTACGACGTGGGCGGCGTCTTCTTCGGGATGCCGCTCGTGAACTGGGCCGGGTGGGCGCTCACGTCCGTCCTCATCGGGGCCGGCTACGAGTTCCTGCTGGGCGGCCTCAACGCGACTCCCGACGACTTCGTCCGGACGTGGGCGCCGCGGTTCTACGCCGTCAACACGGCGTTCTCGATCGGCGTGTGCTTCGTGTACCGCGCGCCCCTCGCCGGGCTGGCAGGGCTCGCCGGGCTCCTGCTCGCCCTCGGCATCCTCCGGCTTCGTCGAGGCGCGGCGCCGCCGAGCGACGTGCCCCGGGTCCACACCGCCGTCGCTTGAGATGGAGTCCGTCCGCCTCCGCCCCCCCCTCGGGAGGACGCCCGCCAAGGCGCCCTCGGCTTCCGCGCTCGTCGCTCCGGCGGCGCCCGTGCCCGGCGGTGCCCGCGCGGACGAGGACCGCTACCTGCGCCAGGCCTTCCGACACCACAGCCGGACCTTCTCGCTCGCCACGCGGCTCCTCCCGCGTTCCGAGCGGCTGCCCGTGGCCGTCCTCTACCTCTACTGCCGGACGGTCGACACCCTCGCCGACGAGCGGGCGGTAGCGATCGGCGCCACGCGGGCCCTCGTAGAAGTGGACCAGTTGCAGCGGGCCCTCGACGCCACGCTCGACGGCCACCCGCCGAGCGCCGGCCGGCACGCCCTCCTCTGGCAGCGCCTCGCCGAGGTCCACGCGCAGTACGGGCTCCGCCCGCACCCGCTCCGCCAGCTCCTCGACGGCGCCCGGTGGGACCTCCGGGGCCGGCCCATCGCGACCCGCGCCGATCTCCTCGCCTACTCCGACCTCGTGGCGGGCTCCGTCGGCGCGGCGATGCTCCCGTTCCTCGTCCGCCAGCGGGCCGACCTCGACCGGCTCGACGCGCCCGCCCGCGCGCTGGGCAACGCGATGCAGATCACGAACATCCTCCGCGACGTAGGCGAGGACCACCGCGAGCTCGACCGGGTCTACCTCCCGCTGCAAGACCTCGACGCCCACGGCGTCCGGCTGGGCAACCCGGCCGTCGCTCGGAGCGACGCCTACGCCGACCTGATCGAGTCGTTGATGGCGGAGGCCGAGCGCCTGTACCGCCTCGCTCTGGACGAGATCGACGGGCTGCGGCCGGCGGCGCAGACGGGCATCCGGTCCGCCGCGCGGATGTACCGCGAGATCCTGAACGAGGTGCGCGCGGGCCGCTACGACAACCTCGGCCGCCGCGCCGTGGTCCCGCTCCGCCGGAAGCTCTGGTGCGTCGTCCACGACGGGTACGAGGGACGCCGGCGCCGGCTGCGACGGTGAGCGCGCCGACGCCTCCCGGCGAGACGCTCGGCGGACGGCTGGCGCGGCGCTTCGCCGAGCGGATCATCCGGTCCGACCTCCGCTCGGTTCTCCGGCGCGTGGTGTGGGCCGGGGCGCGCGTCGAGGACCCCGCGCCGGGGCGCCCGCTCGTGCTCTACGCCAACCACCACTACTTCCTCGACAGCTACCTCCTCTGGCACCTCACTACCCAGGTCCTCCAGCGGCCCATGCTCGTGTGGATGGAGGCGTGGGACCGGGCGCCGCTGTTCGGCCCCGTCGGGGCGCTCCCGTTCCCGGCCGACGACCCCCGCCAGCGCGTCCGGACCATGCGTGAGACGGCGCGGCGGATGGAGCGCGACCCGCGCACGGCCCTCTTCCTCTACCCCGAGGGCGCGATGTGTCCGCCGGAGGACGGCCTGCAGCCGTTCCTCGCCGACCTCGTGCGGCTGGAGCGCGTGCTCCCCGAGACGGTGGCATGGTGGCCCGTGGGCGTGCGGCTGACGTGGTGGGGCGAGCGCCTGCCGACGGCGGTTCTGGGTGCCGGGGCGGCCCACCCCCAGGTCGAGGGCGCGGAGCCCGACCGGCTCGCGGCCGTCCTCGACCGGCTCGGCGATGTCCGCCCCGAACATCTGGCGTCGGACCGCGCGCACGTCCTTCTGGAGGGCGCCCCCGGCGCCGATGAGCGGTGGGACCTCACGCGCCTCGCGCCCGTCTTCCGTCGCCTCACGTATCGGGAATGACGCGGCACCCGACCCGTTCCGCAACGAGTCCGTGAAGCCGCCGCCGGGCCGAGTCGTCCCCGATCGGCGCCCGTACGTTCCCGACACGTCCCCCTCCCCCACCCGATGCTCGTCCTCCTCGTGGCGCTCCTCGCGGGTGCCCTCCCTCCCCCGCCCGGCCCGGCGTCCGTAGGACCCGCGTCCTCCACGGTCCGCGACTCGCTCACGTACTTCTACGCCCAGCAGGACACGTCCAGCGTCGAGCGCCTCTTCCGCACGAAGGCGCGGACGCGCGAGGACCGGCTCCTCTGCCTCTACCGGCTCTACCCGATGACGCTCGACACGGGCTACCTCGACGAGATCCCGGCCGAGGAGAACGCCCGGTCGGCGCGAGAACTGGCGCTGATCTCGGCGCTGTGGGCCTACCGCGCCGCCAGCGGCCCGGCCTGGCGACTCCCGACCTACGGCCGCCGATCCGAGCGCATCCTCAACGACGCCCTCGCCCGGGACCCCGACGAGCCCTATGCGCTTCTCGTCCGAGGGCAGGCCCTGTACTACAAGCCTCGGCTCTTTGGCGGCGACGTGGCCGAGGCGCAGCGGACGTTCGAGCGGCTCCGCCAGGTCCTCGGGCGGCGGCCGACACCCGGCATCCACCCGTTCGAGGCCGAGGTGTGGATCTGGATGGCGGTCCGGAAGCAGGATCCCGAGCAGGGCACGGCGCTCCGGCGGCGGCTCCTCGCCCAGAACCCGCCGCGCCTGTTCCGGCAGTTCCTGATCGACCCGCCGTGACGGCGCTCCTCGCCGTCGTCCTCGTGATCCACGCGGGCGTGTTCCTGACACTCGGGACCAGCCTCCTGTGGCTCGCGCACGTGCGCCGGCGCGCGCTCCCGTCGAGCCTCCCGCGCGTGTCCGTCCTTGTCCCGGCGCGGAATGAGGAGGCCACCCTCGCCGACCTGCTCCCGACGCTCCTCCATCAACAGGGTGTCGCGTTCCAGGTGGTCGTGGTGGACGACGCGAGCGAAGACGGGACGGCGGCCGTGCTCCGCGCGCACGCCGACGCGCGCCTCGTGGCCGTTCGTGGGGCCGGGCCGCCTCCCGGGTGGGTCGGGAAGGTGCACGCGCTGTACGAGGCAGCGCAGCACGCCACCGGCGACATCTTCGTGTTCCTCGACGCCGACGCCCAGCTCCGCGACGACCGCGCGCTCGCCCGGCTCGTCGGCCGGTGGCAGGCCAATGGCGCCGCCGGCACCGCGCTGACGGGCCTGCCCCGCTACCTCGACCGCGGCCCGGCGGCGCTCCTGACGAGCCTCGTCCCGTTCGCCGTCCTCGCCGCGCTCCCGGTCCCGCTCGTCCACCGCGTGCAGGCCCCATCGCTCAGCGCGCTGAACGGACAGGTGTGGGCGCTCGGCGCCGACGACTACCACCGCCTCGCCCCCCACGCCTCCAACCGGGCCGAAGTGCTGGAGGACGTCATGATCGGCCGGTACCTCAAGCGCGAGGGCATCCGCCTCCACTTCGAGGACCTCGGCGGCGAGGTGGCGGTGCGGATGTACGGCTCGTTCCGGGAGGCCTGGCGGGGGTTTCGGAAGAACGCCTACCTGCTGGCCGGCGGGCGGCCGCTGGCCTTCGTCCTCTTCTTCGCCCTCTACACGCTCTCCTGGGTCGTCCCGAGCGTGTTGTGGATCGGCGGCCCCGCTGGCCTCGTGGCCATGGCGACGCTCGCCGGCGTGAAGCTGTCCATCGACCGGGCCGGGCAGTTCCCGCTGTGGGTGAGCGCGCTCGGCCCGCTCACGCTCGCCCTCGGCGCCGCGCTCCAGCTCGACTCCGCCTGGGCGCACGCGACGGGCCGCGTGGCCTGGAAAGGGCGCTCGGTGTCGGGCTGACCGGCACCCGCGCCCCACTCGCGGGTTCATAGGGCCTCAACCCTTCGGCCGCCCGGGCGTAGACTGCCCTTCCCCACCCGTCCCTCCCATGCGCTTCGCCGTTCTCGTCCTGCTCCTCGTCGCCGTCCTCGGCGTTCTGCTGGCGACTCAGCCGGCCAACCTCGAAAACGAAGTCCGCCTCGCCCTCCCCTTCATCGGCTCCGACTGGACCGGCCCGGTGCTGTGGATGATCGCCGGGTGGTTCGGGGCCGGGCTCGTGCTCGGCTACGTGGCCGCCCTCCCCGGCCGGATCGGCGCCTCGCGCCGGGCCCGGAAGATCGAGCGGGAGTTGGAGAAGACCGACGCCGACCGCACCAAGGCCATCGGCCACCTCAACGAGGCCGCTCCGGTGGCGCCCCGGAACACCACCGAGGCCGACGAGATGCAGCGGCTCGCCGACGAGGTCGCCCGCCGGACCGAAACGGTCCAGCGGGAAGGCCCGCCGCCGCCGACCCGGCCCTAAGGGATGGGCCAGACCGCACGGACCGCCGCCCGGCTGCGGAGCGCCGGCCGCCGGCTCCGCCCGACGCGCCTCGTCGAGCGCCGGTCGCACACGACGGGCTCGGCGCCGGGCGTCCTCCAGCACCCCGCGGAGCCGCCGTCCCCGGCCCACGTGACCGCCTTCTGCTTCGATGCCGACACGGTGGAGGAGCGCGCGGACCTCACGGCCGCCGAGGCCCGCGCCCTGGCCGACCGTCCGGGCGTGCTCTGGGTGAACGTGGACGGCGTGGCCGACACGGCGACGGTCGCCGCCTTCGGGGAGGCGTTCGGGCTCCACCCGCTCGTGGTCGAGGACCTCGTCCACACCGTCCAGCGGCCGAAGATGGAGGTCTACGGGGACGCCGTGTTCGTGGTCGCCCGCATGATCCGCGCGACCGACCTCGACGCCACCGAGGCCTACTGCGACAACGACCCCACCACCGAGGGCCACACCGTCGAGCAGGTGGGGATCGTCCTCGGCGACGGGTGGGTCCTCTCGTTCCAGGAGCGGCAGGGGGACGTGTTCGACCCGCTCCGCCAGCGCCTCCGCGACGGCGTCGGGCGCGTCCGTCAGCTCGGCGCCGACTACCTCCTCTACACCCTCCTCGATCTGATCGTGGACCACACGTTCGTGACGCTCGAGCGCGTCGGCGACGCGACGGAGACGCTGGAGGCCTGGGCCCTCGACCACCCCGACCCTACGGTGCAGGCGGCGATCTCGGGGCTCCGCCGCGAGGTGGTGGTGCTTCGCCGCGCGATCTGGCCGCTCCGCGAGGTGCTGGCCGCGCTCCAACGCGAGGACGCCCCCTACGTCGAGGTCCGCACGCGGCCCTACCTCCGCGACGCCTACGACCACCTCGTCCAGGCCGTCGAGATCCTGGAGTCGCTGCGCGAGGTGCTCGCCTCCGTCAACGACCTCTACCTCTCGTCGCTCGGGATGCGCCAGAACGAGGTGATGAAGGTGCTGACCGTCGTCGGCACCATCTTCCTCCCCCTCGGCTTCCTGACGGGGCTCTACGGGATGAACTTCGACGTCATCCCCGAGCTCCACCTTCGGTACGGGTACTTCGTCCTGCTCGGCCTGATGTCGCTCATCTCGATCGGCACGCTCGTCTACTTCCGTCGGAAGGGCTGGGTCTGACCGCACGCGCCCTCCGGGCGCCCCGACCCGTCGAGCGGCGACCCGTGGAAACGTTCCGACGCCACCCGGTTCAACCGCCCTCCCCGCCCGACGCCCATGCGCACGCTCGCCCTCCTCCTCATCCTAGCCCTCGCCGGGTGCGGCAGCCTCGTCCCGTACTCGCTCGCGCCGGACTGGCTCGCCCCGGACGTGGTGCCCCAGACGACCGCCTCGTCCATCGTCGTCCTCGACCGGCAGCCGGACGACGTAGCGGGCATCGTCCGCGGGCGCGTCGTGGACCTTGCGACGGGCCGGCCGATCGCGGGCGCCGTCGTCTCCGCCGCGGGCACCACCACGGACGACGTCACGACGAACGCCGACGGCGCGTTCGCACTCGCCGGGCCGCCGGACGCCGAGGCCCGGCTCCGCGTCGAGGCCCCAGGCTACGTCCCGGCCGATGGCACGGTGACGCTGGCCGGCACGTCGTCGGTCCTGGTGATGCTGCACCCGACGGCCGAGTCCGTCAGCGCAGGCGCGTGAACGGGACCGTCTCGACGCGGGCGCCGTCGCGGAGCTGGGCGAGGTAGACGCCCGACGCGGCGATCTCGCCGCCCTCGCGGCCGTCCCACGTCGCCTCGCCGCCGCGCATCGCGAGCCGCTGGACGCGGCGTCCCTGCGCGTCGAACACGACGAGGTCGGCCCCCTCCACGCCGCGGGCGCGGAAGGTGACGGCGCCGGTCGAAGGGTTCGGGATCACGCGGAGGCCGAGGTCCTCCGATGCCGGGGGCTCCGTCCACGTCGCGTCGTCCGATGCCTGCCAGTAGAGCAACCCGCCGGCGTCCGAGCCCGCGACGAGGTCCGGCCGGCCGTCGCCCGTCAGGTCGCCCAGGGCCGGCGTGGTGCGGCGGCGCCCGGCGGGGATCGGCGACGCCGCCTCGAACGCGGGCGCCGTCGGCGAGCCGGTGTTCTGGTAGACGAGGATCGTGCCCTCGGCCGTCCCGATGAGCAGGTCGAGGTCGCCGTCACCATCGAGGTCCGAGAGGGCCGGTGCGCTGTCCTCGCCGACGTCGTCGGGGAGGCCGAGAGCGGTCGCGAAGGCGAGGTCGTCGGCGACGGGCGTGCCGTTGGCCTCCGTCTCGAAGGCCGGTTCCTGGGCCGAGCCCGTGTTGCGGTACAGGCGGACGCGGCCGTTCGAGGCGCCCGTCATGAGGTCGAGGTCGCCGTCGCCGTCGAGGTCGCCGAGCGTGCCGCGGACGTACTGGCCCGCGTCGACGCTCTCGAACCGCTCGTCCTCCACCTCGAACGCTGGCACCTCGGCCGAGCCCGTGTTGCGGAGGAACGCGAAGCGCCCGTTGAAGCCGCCCACGAGGAGATCGGGGTCGCCGTCGCCGTCCAGGTCGCCGACCGTCGGCGCGTAGGCGCCGAAGTCGTACGACAGCGAGAGCCAGTCTGCGTCGTCGAGGCGGAAGGCGGGGGCGCCGGCCGTCCCCACGTTGCGGAACAGGACGAGGTTGGCGCGGCTCGGGTCGGACGGGCTGGACTCGTTGGCGAGAATCAGGTCGAGGTCGCCGTCGCCGTCGAGGTCCGCGAGCGCGGCGGCGGAGCGTGTCCCGACGTCGATCCCCTCGATCAGCCGGTCCGTGCGGAGCGACAGGTCGGCGTCGGTGGGCGAGCCGGCGTTCTCGAAGTAGATGAGGTTCGAGACGGCCGTCTGGCTCTGGAAGCACAGCCCGCGCTGGACGCCGACGACGAGGTCGGCGTCGCCGTCGCGGTCCACGTCGCCGTACGTCGGGGCGTTGTAGCCGCCCGAGGAGAGCGGCTGGCCGACGGGAAAGCGGTCGGACCCCAGCGTGAAGTCGGCATCCGTGGCCGACCCCTCGTTGACGAAGTAGAACAGGCTCGGGGCGAAGAAGTCGCCCCAGAACAGCTCTGGCGCCTGGTCGCCGTTGAGGTCCACGAGGGCGATGGCGTTGGCGCCGTGGCGGCTCGTCATGCGGCCCGGCGCCCACGTCCCTGCGTCGCCGATGTCCCCGGGCCGGCGGTCGGTGCACGACGGGTTCTCCTCGTAGACCTGGATGTCCTGGTACGCGTCGCTCACGAAGGCGTACTGCGGGACGCCGTCGGCGTCGATGCCCGCGTGGCGGTAGAACGAGATGGTGCCGAGGTCGGCCTTGCCCGAGAGCAGCTCCGGGCTGCCGTCGCCGTCGAGGTCGGCGAGGGCCGGGATCGACGAGTCCTCCACGCGGACCGGGTTGCCGTCGGTGTCGACGAGTTGCTCGGCGCCGACCTCGAAGACGGGCGCCTGGGCGGTCCCGACGTTGCGCCAGAAGCGGACGCGGCCCGGCGCGCCGCGCGCGAGGAGGTCGAGGTCGCCGTCGCCGTCGAGGTCGCCGAAGGTGGACCAGTTGCCGGGCTCGATGCCGCTGAGCCGGTCCGTCTGCCACACCCAGTCGTCGCCGTCGCGTTCGAAGAGCTGGAGCCCGGCGCCCCCCACATTCACGATGAGGTCCGCGTCGCCGTCCGCGTCGATGTCGACGAGCGAGGGGCGCGGCTCGAAGAAGCCCCCGACGAACGGGTACGGCACGTCGGCGCCGTCGGTGGTGACCGGGAACGGGGCGACGGCCCGTTCGAACGTCTGCGCGGAGGCCGCGATCGGAACGAGGAGGAGAAGGGTCAGGGCGTAGCGCATACGGACGGAATGGAAAGGCAGTGGGAGTCGTTCGCCCCCCTGAGCGAAGCGACGGATCTCGACGTCGAGAGTGCAGGCATCGCTCCCGGTGACGCGCCCGAAAACGCCGCGCCGAGATCCGTCGTCCCTCCGCTCGTCAGGATGACGGAGAGCACGCACGATCTCGACGTCAGTTCTGGTGCTCCCCGCGATCCATCCCGGAATGGTCCATCTGCGAATGGTCCATCGACCCGTGGTTCATGCCGCCGTGGAGCATCACCGGCTCCAGGCCGGACGGGTAGGTGCCGAGTTGGACGACGCCGAGCACCTCGCCGGTCGGCGAGAAGGCGGCGAGGTTGCCGAACGCCTCCGGGCCCTGCGGCGCGCCGGCCGCGGTCCGGAACAGGTACGGCGGCGTCCACGCCCCGTTGAGGTTGGAGGAGGTGACGAAGAAGCGCGACCCGTCGAAGGCCGGAGCCGGGCTGTGCGGCTGCGAGAGCGGCCCGCCCGGCGCCGATGCGCCGACCGTGCGGATGAGCCCGCGCGTCTGGGCGTCGAGGATGGTGACCGTGTCGCCGCGCTGGTCGGGGATGAGGAGCGAGGCGCCGTCGTGGTTGGCGTGGGCGTGGTACGGCCCGTCACCGGCCGGCGCCGTGTGCGTGAGCGTCAGCTCGCCGTCTTCCGTGAGCGTCAGGAAGAGGACCTCGTCGGTCGAGCGCGACGTCAGCGTGACGGTGTACGGGTAGCCGGCCGTCGCCATGCCCCCGTGGTCGCTCTCGCTGGCGCCGTGGTCCATCCCCGAGTGGTCCATCCCCATGCCCATGTGGTGCGCGCCGAGGATGCTGAAGTGGATGAACTCGCGCGGCGCGCCGTCAGCCGGGATCGTGAGGAGCGAGGCGTCGCCCGTCTGGGTGTCGTAGACGAGCGCGCGGCTGGCGGCCTGGGTGCCGGTCAGCTCGGCCGTGAGGGCGTAGCGGCCGTCGGGCGTGGCGGCCATCGCGTGCGGCACGTTGAACGGCGTGGCGACCACCTCCATCTCCATCGTCTCGCGGTCGAGGATCCCGAACCCGTTGGCGAGCGGGTCGGAGAGCGTCGAGCGGCCCACGAAGAGGCGGGACGAGGACGGGTCCAGGGCGAGCATCCCCGGCGTGGCGAACGAGCCGTCGGTCCGGCCGAGCAGGAATGCGGGGTCCGACGGGTCCAGCGAGAGGTCGAGCGAGACCTTGGCGACGACGCCGGCCGAGACGAGCGAGACGTAGGCCGCGCTCCCGTCCGGTTCGAAGGCGAAGTGGTGCGGGCCGTAGGGGGCGCTCGGGATGCCGAGGTCGTCGAAGTCGATCCGCCGGATGAGACGGAGCGTCTCGGCGTCGATCAGGGCCACGTGGTTCTCGCGCTGGACGCCCGCGAACAGGACGTGGTGCGCGTCGGCGAAGGGGACGGTGTCGCCGTCGCGGGCGCCGCCCTCGATCCACCGCGCGAGGTAGCGGAGCTCGTCGGGCTCCAGCGTGCGGAGATTCGGGAACGGGATCGCGGCGTCGGCCGGCAGGTCGCGGACGAACCGGAGCATCAGGCTCCCCTCGCTGTCGAACGGGACCACGAACCCGCTCGGCCCGGCCATCAGCACGTCCATCAGGTCGTAGTCGGCCGGATCGCCGGTGCCCCCGGCGGTGGGCGAGAGCACGTTCCGGGCGGCCAGCAGCGGGCGGACGTACGCGTCGTAGTCCAGCGACTGGACCTGGTCGTAGTCGAGCGCCAGGGGGCCGGCGCAGGCGGGAATGGGGCCGCCGAGGCCCGGGTCACACGGACCGGTGGAGGCGCAGCCCGTCGCGACGAGCGCGGCGGCGAGGAGGAAGGTGGAGCGGGTCACCGAGGAGGGGGCGGGGTTAGAGGGCGACGTAGGCGAGCCCGGAGGCCCAGCGGCCCTGCGGGATCACGGCGACAATGTCGCCCGTGGCGGTGTCGATGGCGGTCACGTTGGCCTGCTGGTCCATCGCCTCGCCCTCGAAGCGGACGGGCGGCACGTAGAGGGCGTCTCCGCTCATCATCAGGTTGCGGTTCGAGATGAACAGCGTGCGGCCGTCCTCCGAGATCGCCGAGCCGTGGGGCTGGCTGAGCGGGAGCGTCCCGTCTTCCGGGTTGCGGACGGTCCGCGCCACGGTCCCCCTCGCCACGTCGACGAAGGAGACGGTGTTGGAGACGCGGTTCGGGACGTAGGCCGTCCGGCCGTCGGGCGAGAACACGGGGTGCCAGGGCTGCTCGCCGGTGGGGACCGTCGTGCGGAGCGACAGCGCGCCGTCGGCGAAGTCGAACACGGCGAGGCCGCCGCCCGTCTGCTCCGTCAGGACGACGGTGCCGCCGTCGGGCGAGACGGCGTACTGCACGAACGCGAGCCGCCCCGGGACCGGGAGCCGCTGGACGAGGTCCTCCGTGTCGGTGTCGTAGACGTAGGCCTCCGTGTTGGCGCCGGTCGGCTCCAGGGCCGCCGTGAAGAGGTAGCGCCCGTCCGGGCTCACGCCCACGGCGTGGGGGTGGACCGGCGGCGTCGAGACCTCTTGGAAGTCGAGGTTCGTCAGGTCGGTGAACTGGGCCACGCCGTTGGAGGTGGGCGACGCCGAGAACGAGCGGCCGGCGTAGAGGCGCCCGCGGGCCGGGTCGAGCGCGAGCATCCCCGGCTTCTCGAACGTCCCGCTCCCGGCCGGCGGCGTCTCCCGCGCGAGGACGTAGCCGTCGCTGGCGGGGTCCATCGTGAGCGACCCCGAGAGGCGGAGGACCGAGCCCCCGTCCGTCCCGGCGATGAGGGCCACGTACCACGCGCTCCCGTCCGGCTCGGCCACGACGTGGTGCGGCTTGGCATCGGCCGGCTCGCCCAGGTCCTCGAAGTGGACGAGGCGGATCGTCCGCATCCGGTCGGCGTCGACGATCGCGACGCGGCCGTCGAGCTGGTTGCAGACGTAGAGCAGGCGGTGGGCGTCGGCGTAGCCCGGGGCGCCGTCGGGGCCGCGGGCGCCGTCCTCGATCCACCGCCGGAGGTAGCGGACCTCGTCAGCCTCCAGCGACGCCAGGTTCGGGTAGGGCGCCGCGACGCCCACCGCCAGCGGCTCGCTCGCGAGGCGGACGAGGAGGCTGGCATCCCCGTCGAACGGGATGATTGTCTCCCCCCACTCTGAGTCCAGCAAGGCGTCGTAGGCGTACGCCGCGTCGTCGCCCGGGGCCTCGGTGGCTGTCGGGGAGAACACGTTGCGGGCGACCAGGAGCGGGCGGACGGACTCGTCGTAGTCCAGCGACGTGACGGCGTCGTAGTCGACCGTGGACGGGTCGAAGTCGTCGTCCGGGTCGACGATGACGCGCGACGTGTCGCACGCCGAGACGACGACGCTCAGAGTCAGGCAGAGGGCGAGGAGCGGGCGGAGCATCAGAACAGCCGAAGGGTGGGGATCGAACGCGAGGTGCGCTGCGTGGTTCAGCGCGCCCGGGACGCGAGCGGGCCCCGGGCGCACAACGAGACTAGAAGTCGAAGGCGTATTGCGCGCCCACTGTCAGGACAAAGTCGGTCTCCAGTTGCGGCCCGGCCAGCCGCTGGTACACCGGCACGCCCACCTCGACGGCGCCGCGGAGCCCGGCGAACAGGCCGCCCGGCACGGCGGCGTTCAGGCCGACGCTGAGGTCGACGCGCTCGCCGGCCCGGAGGTCGGGGAAGACCGTCGGGATCAGCCGGTTCGCCACAGCCATCGCAAAGGTCGGGTCGGCGCCGTCGATGTTGTCCCACGCCTCCCCGTGGACGCGCGTCGAGAGGCTGAGGGCGTCGGTGAGGACGACGGAGGTCCAGCCGGTCAGGCCGGCGCGGTTGCCGAGCGCGTAGTCGCGGTCGTTCGTCCCGAGGCGGACCACTCCGCGCGCCTGCGCGCCCCACCCGAACCGGTCGGACTGCCCGAGGTACGTCAGGCTCGGCCGGAGGTCCACGGTCCCGCTCCCGCGTTGCATCGGGTACGGGAGCTGCTGGTCGGCGCCCATCGGCGTGTCGTCAGTCGCGTCGATGAAGCCGGTCGGGACGCTGGCCCCGAGCCCGGCGTGGACGCGGCTGCGGCCGGGCGTGGCGAGGAGAATGAGCGCCGCGGCCGAGACGTCCCCGATCCCACTCGACTGGGTCGAGAAGGCGATGGCGTCGGGGTCGGCGGCGAGGCTCGCGCGCGTCTTGTGGTCCATCTCGAAGGAGACGAACGGCACCATCGCCATGAGCGTGACCCGCGAGGCCGGCGCGATCATGAACCCGACCATGTCCATCCGCATGGGCATCTCGGAGGGGGTCACGAGGAAGTTCTGGCCGGTGGGCGAGACGATCTGGGCGTCGCCGATGGATTCGGTGCCGACGCGGCTGCCGGACATCGGCATCCACATCGAGCGGTAGGAGAACATGGCCTCGCGGGCGCCGTGCGTGTGGTCGGCCATCACGCCGATGGGAGCGTGGCCGTCGGGGCGGTGGGAGGTCCAGGGTTGCGCCGAGGCGCTGGTGACGAGGAAGGCGGCGAGGGCCGCGCCGAGGAAGCGGGAGAGCATGGGGACAGGGGAGTCGGCGACGCGCGTCGGCACGCCGCCGGAATCGACGGGATCGCCCCGCCATCGGTCGGCGGGACGCGGGGCCGCTCCGTCCCAACGACGGAGCGCAGCAGCGTCAGCCCTCCCGGGGCGGCCGGAACACGTCGGACTCCCACCCGCTCGCCGCGGCCAGCAGGGCGCTGCCGCCGTAGGGTCGCGCGGGCCCGGCAGGCGAGGTGACGAGCGCCGGGGCCTCGGCTAGGAGCGGGGCGATGGAGAGGGCCACGCGCAGCACGGCGAGGTCGCGGCCGTCGTCGTGCTCGTGGTCGTGCGCCTCCAGGTGCCGCCGGAGCACGCACCGCCCGTTGCACTTCTTCTCGGGCCGGTCGCGGTTGACGCAGAGCGTCCGGGCGATCCAGTCCTGGTTGAGCGCGAACGACGCCTGGACGAACAGCAAGCCCTGGGTGCTGGCCGCGAGGCACAGTACCAGAGCGAGACGGGCGACGAGGCGCGAAGCGGTCACGCCGGGAAGCTAGGGCGTGGACAGGACGGCGTTCTGGACAAGGCGGCCCCTACGCGGAGATGCGGCCCGTGATGCACCCGGCGGCGTCCGCACGGCCGCGTCTCCCTCGCCCCGCTCCGCCCGTAGCTTGGCGGACCCCCTCGGTCCTGTCGTGCCCCTCCCCCGCCCACTCACGCCCGCCAGCAGGGTGGCCGTCGCCGCCCCGGCCTCGGCCGCGCTCGACACGCACGACGTGGCCGGCGGCCTCGACGCGCTCCGTCGGCGGGGCGTCCGGCTGGTCGAGGCCCACGGGATCCCCGGCGGCTCGCACGGCTACCTCGCCGGCACCGACGCCGCCCGCGCCGACGCCCTCAACGCCCTCCTCCGCCGCGACGACCTCGACGCCGTCGTCTGCCTCCGCGGCGGCTACGGCCTCCTCCGCATCCTCGACCGGATCGACTACGCGGCGGCCCGCGCGCACCCCAAGCTCGTCGTCGGGTATTCGGACGTCACGGCGCTCCACCTCGCCCTGTGGGCCCGGGCCGGCCTGCCGAGCGTCTCGGGCCCCATGGTCGCCACGGACTGGCCGGACCTCGACGCCGAGACCGAGGCTGACTTCTGGCGCGTGGTCGGCGGCGCCTCCGACTACGACGTGCGCGGGCCGGGCGACGAGACGCTCTCGCCGCTCCGCGAGGGGGAGGCCGAGGGCGTCCTGCTCGGCGGCAACCTCGCCCTCACGGCCGCCCTCGTCGGCACGCCCTACCTGCCCGACCTGAGCGGCGCGATCCTCTTCCTCGAGGACGTCGGCGAGCCGCCGTATCGCATCGACGGGATGCTCGCGCGGCTCCGGCTGGCGGGTGTCCTGGAGACGCTCGGTGGCCTCGTCTTCGGCCAGTTCACCGGGGCTGAGGTGCCGCCGGACCGACCGAGCCTGAGCGTGGACGAGGTGCTCCGCCACTACAGCCAGTTCGTGAACGGTCCGGTAGCGACGGGGCTCGTTTACGGGCACGTCCGGCGGAAGAGCACGCTGCCCGTGGGCGTCCGCGCGCGGCTGACGGTGAACGCCGACGCCGCAACCCTCCGGGTGCTGGAGCCCGTCGCCGCATGAGCGCCGTCACGCTCCTCGGCCTCGTCGCCGCCACGCTCACGACGGCCGCGTACGTGCCGCAGGTGATCAAGACGTGGCGGTCCGGCTCATCGGCCGACCTCTCGGTGGGCACCTTCGGGATGCTGACGGCTGGGATTCTGGCGTGGCTCGTCTACGGCGTGCTCATCCGCGACGTCCCGATCATCGCCGCGAACGTCGTCACGCTCGGGCTCGTCCTCTCCGTCCTCGTCCATGTGATCCGGAGCCGCCGCGCCCGCTGATGCGCCTCGCCTTCTTCGCCTCCGGCGGCGGCTCCAACGTCGGCGCCATCCTCGACGCCATCGACGCCGGCCAGATCGACGCCGAGCCGGTGATGCTCGTGACGGACCGGGACGGGATCGGCGCCCTCGACCGCGCCGAGGCGCGCGGCCTCCCGAGCGCGGTCCTCGCCCCCCGCGACTTCGCGAGCGAGGATGCCTTCGCCGACGCCCTCCTGACGCACCTCGCCGACGCCGACGCCATCGCGCTCGCGGGCTACCTGAAGAAGATCCCCGACGCCGTCGTCCGCGAGTTCCGGCACCGGATCCTCAACGTCCACCCGGCGCTGCTGCCGGCGTTCGGAGGGCCCGGGATGTACGGCCGGCGCGTCCACGAGGCCGTGATCGCCCACGGCTGCCGCGTCTCCGGCGCCACGGTCCACGTCGTCGACGCCGAGTACGACACCGGACCCATCGTGCTCCAGGAGGCCGTCCACGTCGAGCCCGGCGACACGCCCGAGGCCCTCGCGGCGCGCGTCCTCGCCGTCGAGCACCGGATCTTCCCCCAGGCCCTCCACCTCCTCGCCGCCGGCCGCCTCCGCGTCGACGGCCGGCGCGTCCACCTCCTCGACCCTCCCCCGACCCCGTGATCTCCGCCAAGGACCTCCCCGCCCCTGACGACCGCTACCCGGTCCGCCGCGCCCTCCTCTCCGTCAGCGACAAGGCCGGCCTCGCCGACTTCGGCCGGCGCCTCCACGAGCAGGGCGTGGCCCTCCTCTCGACCGGGGGGACCGCCCGCGCGCTCCGCGACGCAGGCCTCCCCGTCACCGACGTGGCCGACGTGACGGGCTTTCCCGAGATCCTCGACGGGCGCGTCAAGAGCCTCCACCCGAAGATCCACGGCGGCCTCCTCGCCCGCCGCACGGATCCCGACGACCTGGCGGAACTGGAGGAGCACGGGATCGACGCCATCGACCTCGTCGTCGTGAACCTGTACCCGTTCCGCGAGGCCGTCTCGAAGCCGGGCGTGACCGACGCGCTCGCGGCCGAGAACGTCGACATCGGCGGGCCGGGGATGCTCCGCGCGGCGGCCAAGAACTTCGCCTTCGTCGCCGCCGTCGTGGATCCTGGCGACTACGACGCGGTCGCGGACGAGTTGGAGGCGAACGGCGGAACGCTCGGCCTGGCCACGCGCCGACGCCTCGCGGCCGACGCCTTCGCCCACACGGCGGCCTACGACACCGCCATCGCCGCCTACTTCGCGGACACCGCGCCCGAGGCGGAGGGCGACACGTCCGGCGCGCTCCCGCCCGCCTTCCGGGCCGATCTCCCGAAGGCGGCCGATCTCCGCTACGGCGAGAACCCGCACCAGCGCGCGGCCCTCTACGGCGACGCCCTCGACCGCTACGAGCCGCTCTGGGGCAAGGCCCTCTCGTTCAACAACCTCCTCGACCTCACGGCCGCGCTCGACCTCATCGCCGAGTTCGCGGACGCGCCGCCGACGGTCGCCATCCTGAAGCACACGAACCCGTGCGGCGTCGGGCAGGCCGACGACCTGGAGGCCGCCTATCACAAGGCGTTCGCCACGGACCGGCAATCGCCGTTCGGCGGGATCGTCGTCGCGAACCGACCGCTCGACCGGGCGACGGCCGAGGCCATCGACGGCGTGTTCACCGAGATCATCATCGCGCCGGAGTACGAGGAGGGCGTGCTCGACTTCCTCCAGCAGAAGCAGAACCGGCGTCTGATCCGCGCTGCGCTCGATGCGCCGGGCGCCCCGCTCAACGTGCGGACGGTCGCCGGCGGCCTGCTCGTCCAGGACCCCGATCCCGCGCTCCCCGCTGCCGCCGCGCTCCGCGAGCAATGCACCGTCCCGACGAAGCGCGAGCCGACGGCGCAGGAGTGGGCCGACCTCGACTTCGCATGGCGCGTCTGTAAGCACGTCAAGTCCAACGCCATCGTCTACGCCCGCGACGGGGCCACGCTCGGGGTCGGCGCCGGCCAGATGAGCCGGATCGACGCGAGCGAGATCGCCGTCGCCAAGGGGGCCAAGTCGAAGCTCGACTTCGCGGGCTGCGTCGTCGCCTCGGACGCGTTCTTCCCCTTCGCCGACGGGCTCGTGGCGGCCGCCGCCGCGGGCGCGCGGGCGGCCATCCAGCCCGGGGGGAGTGTCCGCGACGACGAGGTGATCGCCGCCGCCGACGAGCGCGACCTGGCCATGGTGTTCACCGGCCGACGCCACTTCCGGCACTGAGACACGGGGCAGCCGGACCCGGCGGAGGGACGTTCCCAGGTGTTTCCTGAGCCCCCCCGGGAGGCCTAAAGCGAGGCCCGGGGAGCGCGATACGTAAGCCCCGCGTCTCCCTAGCTCCCCGTCCCGGCCCGGCCCGGCACGGGGAATCCGCGCCTCTATGGCCCCCGTCCACGCCTCGTACGACCTCACGCTGGTCGCCCTCTCGTACGCGGTCGCCGTGCTCGCGTCGTTCACGGCGCTCTCGTTCGCGTGGCAGGTCGCCCACACGCGCCGACCGACCTCGCATGGGTGGCTGGCCGCCGGAGCGGTAGGGATGGGGGTTGGGATCTGGTCGATGCACTTCATCGGAATGCTGGCGTACCACGCCGGCCTCTCGATCTCGTACGACGTCGGGCTCTCGGCGCTCTCCGTCCTCATCGCCGTCGGCTCGTCCGCCCTCGCGATCAGGATGGGCACCCGGCCCGGCCTGTCCTGGCGGGGGATCGCGACGAGCGGCGTCATACTCGGTCTGGGAATCGCGGGGATGCACTACATGGGGATGGCCTCCATGATCATGGAGGCGACGCTCCATTACGATCGGGCCCTGTTCGGCGCGTCCATCGCGGTCGCCATCGTCGTCGCCACCGCCTCGCTCTGGATCTTCGCGACGCTCTCGGAGAAGCCCACGCCGGACGTCCGGATGACGTTCGGGGCCGCGCTCGTCATGGGGCTCGCTGTGTGTGGGATGCACTACACCGGCATGGCCGCGACGGTCCTGACGGCCGACGGTCCCCACGCCATGGCCCCGGCGGGCGACAGCGCGTGGGTGGCCTTCGGGGTGGCGGCGGCGGCCGTCCTCGTCCTCGTCGGCTCCCTCTTCGCGCTCCTCTTCGGCTACCGCCACACCCTGTTTCAGCAGACCGAGACCCGGCTCGCGTCGCTCGTCGCCGCCCGGACCGCGGAGCTGGCCCAGCAGCGGGAGTTGCTGCAGACCGTGATCGACGCGGTCCCCGACGCCCTCGTCGCCTTCGACCGCGACGGCACCTTCCTCATGGCCAACAAGGCCGGCGCCCGGGACTGTGGGGAGACGGATCCGGACGTGCTCATCGGGCGGTCGATCCAAGACGTGTTCCCGGGCGGGGCGGCCGAGACGATGGTGCGCGCGCACCGCGCCATCGTGGAGTCCGAGCAACCCATTCTCGACCTGGAGCACACGTTCGACACCACCGACAGCGGGCGGACGCTCTCGACGACGCGGATCCCGCTCAGGGACGCCAACGGGGAGGTCGCGGGCGTCGTCGGGGTCACGCGCGACATCACCCGGCAGAAGAAGGCCGAGGCCGCCCTCCGAGAGAGCGAGGCCCGCGTCCGATCCATCCTCGACGCGACGCCGGAGGCCGTGCTCCTCCTCAACGCCGACGGCCGCGTCGTCGACGCGAACCCGGTCACCGAGCGGATCTTCCACGTCCGCCCGACCGACCTCGTGGGGACCCGGCTGGTGGACCGAATGGTGCCCGAGCCGCATCGCGACCGGTATCGCGACACGCTCGCCCTCGCCCGGTCCGCCGACTCGCTCGGCCTCCGCGTCGACCCGGTCGAGCTCCCGCTCCTCGACGCACGCGGCGGCGAGGTCCCCTGCGAGCTCACGATCCACGCCGTGGCCTCGAGCGGCGGGCCGGACCTGCTCACGCTCTACCTCCGCGACCTCCGCACGCAGAAGGCGGCCGAGGCTGAGCTGATCGCGGCGAAAGAGGCCGCCGAGGCCGCGTCCACGGCCAAGAGCGAGTTCCTGGCCAACATGAGCCACGAGATCCGGACGCCCATGAACGGCGTGATCGGGATGACCTCGCTCCTCCTCGATACCGAGCTCGACCGCGAGCAGGCCGACTTCGTCGAGACCATCCGGACCTCCGGCGACGCCCTCCTCACCCTCATCAACGACATCCTCGACTTCTCGAAGATCGAGGCCGACAAGCTCGACCTGGAGACGGCCCCGTTCGACGTCCGCGACAGCGTCGAGTCGGCGCTCGACCTGATCGCTCAGATTGCGGCGGACAAGGGGATAGAGCTGGCGTACGTGATCGAGGACGGCGTCCCCGGCCGCGTGACGGGCGACGTGACCCGCGTGCGACAGGTGCTCGTCAACCTCCTCGGCAACGCCGTCAAGTTCACCGACGAGGGGAGCGTGCTCGTCCGCGTCTCGGCCACGCCCCCCGACGAGCGCGTGGGCCGCCGAACCCTCCTCCGCATCGCCGTGGAGGACACGGGCATCGGGATCGCAGAGGCGAAGCGTTCCCAGATCTTCGAATCGTTCTCGCAGGCCGACGCCTCGACCACCCGGCACTACGGCGGGACCGGCCTGGGCCTGACGATTAGCCAGCGGCTGGCCGAGATGATGGGGGGCGAGATCGGCGTCGAGAGCGAGGTCGGCATCGGGTCCACCTTCTGGTTCTCGGTCGACGTCGAGGTCGCGGGGTGCGAGCGCCGCGTGTTCCTCCACCCCGACCAGCCCGTGCTCGACGGCCGCCGCGTGCTCGTCGTCGACGACAACAAGGTGAACCGGGAGATCCTCACGCGCCACGTCGCCCGCTGGAAGATGTCCGCGGTGGCCGTCACCTCGGGGGCCGACGCGCTCACGCAGGCGGCTCAGGCCGAGGCCGCGGGGGCGCCGTTCGACCTCGTGCTGCTCGACATGCAGATGCCAGAGATGGACGGGCTGGAGACGGCCCGCCGCCTCCGCGCCGACCTGACCGCGCCCCCGATCCTCGTGATGCTCACGTCGATCAACCGCGACGGCGCCCTCCGCGACCAAGCGGCCCGGGCCGGCGTCTATGCCATCCTCTACAAGCCCACCAAGCCGGCCCAGCTCCACGACACGCTCATCCAGGCCTTCGAGACGCACGCGGGCGGGCCCGGGGCGACGGCCTGGATCGCCATGAACGATGCGACCCTCGCCGGCCCCTCCGCACCCGACGCCGCGGCGCCCCGCTCCCCCCTCCGCATCCTCCTCGCCGAGGACAACGTGGTGAACCAGAAGGTGGCCGTGCGGACCCTCCAGCGGCTCGGCTACGGCGCCGACGTGGTGTCCAGCGGCCTCGAAGCGCTCGACGCCCTCCGGCAACGACGCTACGACGTCGTGCTCATGGACATCCAGATGCCCGAGTTGGACGGCCTCTCCGCGACGGCCCGAATCCGCGAGGAGTGGGCGGCCGACGAGCAGCCCGTCGTAGTGGCGCTGACGGCGAACGCGATGGACGGCGACCGCGAGCGGTGCCTCGCCGCCGGCTGCGACGCCTACCTCTCGAAGCCGCTCAACCGCGAAGCGCTCGGGACCCTCCTCGCCGCCGTCGACGCCGGGTCGGAGGTACCGCTCGAGGCCTGAGCCCAGCGCGGGACTAACCCCGGAGTGAGGCGCCCCCGAGGCCCCGGTCCTCGGGGAAATTCCATGCCCGCGCCCCCGCGGAGGGAGGCCCCCCTCGTTAGCTTGCTCGTCTGCCGCGTTGCCCCTCCGTCCGGGGGCTAGCCTGCCGGATCGCCGCGCGGTGGCCCTCCCTCGTATCTGACCGGCCCCCCGCCGCCCGACCCGCCCCCCGTGCTTAACCCGTTCTCGGTCGACGTCGCCATCGACCTCGGCACCGCCAACACCCTCATCCACGTCCACGACAAGGGGATCGTCCTGAACGAGCCCTCCATCGTCGCCATGGACCGCCGCTCCGGCAAGCCGGTCGCCATCGGCCAGGAGGCCCTCCTGATGCACGAGCGGACCCACAAGGACATCGAGACGATCCGACCGCTCAACGACGGCGTCATCGCGGACTTCTCCGTGGCCGACGCCCTCATCCGGGGCCTCATCAAGCGCGTCAAGCCGGGCTTCCTGACCTCCATCGGGCGGATGGTCATCTGCGTGCCCTCGGGCATCACCGAGGTCGAACGCCGGGCCGTGAAGGACGCCGCGCAGAACGCCGGCGCCCGCCAGGTCATGCTCATCGACGAGCCCATGGCGGCGGCCATCGGGATCGGCCTCCACGTCAGCGAGCCCGTCGGCAACATGATCGTGGACATCGGCGGCGGGACGACCGAGATCGCGGTCATCGCCCTCAACGGCATCGTGGTCGACGAGTCGATCCGCGTCGGCGGCAACGAGCTGGACGAGGCGGTGATGCAGTACTTCAAGAAGCACCACAACCTCCTCATCGGCTCCCGCACGGCCGAGCGGATCAAGTGCGAGATCGGGAGCGCCCAGAAGCTCGACCCCGAGCTGGAGCTGAGCGTGAAGGGCCGCGACCTCGTCACGGGCGTGCCCAAGACCCGCGTCGTCTCGTCCGAGGACGTGCGCGAGGCGCTCCGCCCGAGCGTCAACCAGATCGCCTCGGCCGTCGTGCGCGCCCTGGAGCGGACGCCCCCGGAGCTGGGCGGCGACGTCCTCGAGCGCGGCATCATGCTGACCGGCGGCGGCGCGCTCCTCAAGGGCCTCGACGAGTACCTCCGCGAGCGGACCGAGCTGCCGGTGTTCTCGGCCGAGGACCCGCTGACGGCCGTCGTCCGCGGCACGGGCACCGTCCTGGAGGACCTCGACACCTACCTCCCGGTCCTCTCCAACTGAGGCACCGGGAGCGCCGGGCGCCGGCGCCTCCATCGCGGGCCGGCGTGAACCGGAGCCCCACTTGGGAGTAGAGACCGCGTCCCCCCTTCGCCCCTCCCCCGCCCGATGGCCCTTGCTCAGCAGGTCTGGGATCGCACCCGCGACTACGTCATCTTCGGCGTGCTCCTCCTGATCGCCATCGGGATCTTCGTCGGCCGGAACGGGCCGGCCCTCCGCGCCGCCCGCGCCGCCAGCCTCGCCGTGACGGCGCCCGTCGACGGGCTGTTCGAGCGGACCGAGCGGTTCCGCGCTTCGCTGAGTGAGAATGAGCGGCTCCGCCAGGAGACAGCCGAGCTGGCAGCCGACGTGGCCCGTCTCCGCGAGGCCAGCGCCGAGAACGCCCAGTTCCGCGCGCTGCTCAGCTTCGAGGACTCCAGCACCACGGCGCGCGTCGTCGCCCGCGTCGTCGCCAAGGACATCACGGAGCAGACGAACCTGCTCACGATCGACGTGGGCTCCGACGATTCGGTCCAGGTCGGGATGCCCGTCATCAACGAGCGCGGGATCATCGGGAAGGTGATTCTCACGAGCCCGAGCTATGCCGTCATCATGCCGCACCAGAACACCCAGTTCCGCGTGCCGGCCGTGATCGAGGAGCTCGGCCGCGAGGGTGTCGTCCGCTGGGACGGGACCGCCTTCGACCGCCTCACGATGGAGTACGTGGTGAAGACGGAGCCCGTGGAGCCGGGGATGCTCGTCACCACGAGTCCGTTCTCGGGCGTCTTCCCCGCGGGCGTCCCCATCGGCCGCGTGGACACCGCGTACGCCGCCGCCGGCCGGAACGACTACATCATCCACCTCACGCCCGCCGCGCCCATCTCCGAGGCCGGGTTCGTCTACGTCCTCCTGGAGCGCCCGGACCCCGAGCGGGCCATTCTGGAGGCCGCCGCCCGCGACTCGCTCGGGATCGAGCGGCGGCAGGCCGAGTTGGAGGCCCGTCTGCAGGCGACCGTCGAAGACTAGCCCCCCGGGGCGGTCCGGAACGGGCGCCGGCGCCGACCGCACGATCTCGACGCCCCGAGCGTTGGGGCGATTCGTGCCGGGAGCAGGAGGCCGCCTCGTTGGCCCGCCTCTTGCTCCCGGGATTGTCATCCTCTGTCTACCCCCGATGTCTGCCCCCGCCCGCCACCTCCTGCTTCTTTTCGTCCTCGTGCTGGGGCCCGTCGCCACGGCCCAGCCGACCTCCACGCGCTCCGGCCTCGCCGACCGGATCGACGCGGTCCTCGACGACGCGGACTTCGACGACGCCTACTGGGGCGCGCTCGTGACGGACTTGGAAACCGGCGCCGTGCTCTACGAGCGGAACGCGGCCCGCCGTTTCATCCCGGCCTCGAACATGAAGCTGTTCACCACGGCCGCCGCCCTCGACGCCCTGGGGCCGGACTTCCGTTACGAGACCCGCCTCTACGCCAACGGCGACATCACGAACGGGACGCTCCGCGGCGGCCTCGTCGTCCGCGGTTCGGGCGACCCGACGTTCGGCGGCCGCTACACCGGCGGCGACCTCACGCTCGTCTTCCGCCAGTGGGCCGACAGCCTCCGCGCCGCCGGCGTCCAGCGCGTCACCGGCGTCGTCGTCGGCGACGACAACGTGTTCGACAACGTCCACCTCGGCGAGGGCTGGCAGTGGGACGACCTCGTGTGGTACTACGGCGCCGAGATCGCGGGCCTCCAGTTCAACGAGGGGACGATCAACGTGAAAGTCCGCGGGACCACGCCCGGGGACCGTGCCCGGATCGAAGTGGAGCCCGACTTCGGCTACGCCCGCCTGCTCAACCAGACCACCACCACGGCCGGCGGCGACATCCACGAGGGGTACCGCCGCGACCTCGGCGACAACGAGTTCACCGTCACCACGACGGTCCCGGCCGGGCGCGTCGAGGAGGAGGCCCTCGCCATCGTCAACCCGACGGAGTACTTCGTGAGCACGATGGTGGGCGTGTTCCGCCAGGCCGGCATCCAGGTCGACGCCGAGCAGGTGGACGTGGACGAGTGGGGCCGCCTCCCAGACTACGGCACGCTCACGCGCCTCGCCTCGCACCAGTCGCCCCCGCTCTCGGCGATCGTCGGCGAGACCAACACGGAGTCGAACAACCTCTACGCCGAGCACCTCCTCCGCACGCTAGGCGCCTACGTCTACCGCGGCACCGACCTCCCGACGGGCTCGGCCTGGGCCGGCGCCGCCGCCGCCGAGCCATTCCTCCGCCGCCTCGGCGTCGACCCCGAGTCGTTCCGGATCGCCGACGGCTCGGGCCTCTCGGCGCTCAACCGGCTCACACCAGTCGGCATCGTGGCCATCCTCCGCGGGATGAGCGAGCACCCGGACCGCGCCACGGCCGAGGCGTTCTATAGCTCGCTCGCCGTCGGCGGCTACACGGGCACGCTCCAGAGCCGCTACCGCTCGGGCGACGCCCGCGGCAACGTCCACGCCAAAACCGGCTACATCTCGGGGGCCCGGACCCTCTCGGGCTACGTGACGAGCGAGCGCGGCCACCGCCTCGCCTTCTCGCTCCTGTGCAACAACTACAGCGTCTCCACGAGCCGCGTGAACCGGGCCCAGGACCAGATCGTCGAGCTGCTGGCCGACTTCGAGGGGAGATGAGCGAGGAGTGAAGAGTGAGGGACCCGTGCGACCTGGCGCCTCCCGCTCCGTCTCACCCCCTTTCGCTCCTCATCCCGCACTCGTTTTGACCCCGATCCACGCCACCACCGTCCTCGGCGTCCTCCACAACGGCCGCGTCGCCCTCGGCTCCGATGGGCAGGCCACGATGGGCGACACCGTGATGAAGCACAACGCCAAGAAGGTGCGGTCGCTCTACGGCGGCAAGCTCCTGGCCGGCTTCGCCGGCTCCACGGCCGACGCCTTCACCCTCTTTGAGCGGTTCGAGTCGAAGCTGGAGCAGTACGGCGGCAACACGGTCCGCGCCGCCGTCGAGCTGGCCAAGGACTGGCGGACCGACCGCTACCTCCGCCGCCTGGAGGCGCTCCTCGCCGTGGCCGCTCCCGACCGGCTCCTCCTCGTGAGCGGCACGGGCGACGTGATCGAGCCGGACGACCCGATCCTCGCGATCGGCTCGGGTGGGAGCTACGCGCTCGCCGCCGCCCGCGCCATGATGAAGCACGCCCCGGCCCTCAGCGCCCGGGAAATGGTCGAGGAGGGCCTCCGAATCGCAGGCGACATCTGCATATATACCAACCAGAACACGACCGTCATGGAGCTCGACGCCGAGGAGACGTGAGCGGAGCGGATCTCCGGCTGTAGTTTTGGCCCTGCGGGTCCATGTTCGTCCCGCGCTTCCAATATCTCCGATCGCAGTATTCCATGACTGAAATCCAGGCCGACGGGCCGGATGGCGCCGACGCGGCTGCTGTGGCTCAGGCCGCCGTCCTCATCGACTATCAGAACCTCCATCACTACCTCAAGGGCCGCATCGACGGCCAGGGCTCCACGGCCGACCTCGCCAGCGACCTCCTGAAGGGCCTCCGCGACCGGCTCGGCGGCGAGGGCGTCCGCCTCGTGCGCGGCCGGGCCTACGCCGACTTCGGCGGGCTCGACGACCACACCCGCCACGTCCAGCGCAGCCTCTACCTCCACGGCATCGAGCCAGTGTACGTGCCGGCCACGATGCACCGGAACACGACGGACCTCCAGCTCGCCGTCGACGCCGTCGAGATGCGGGACCGGCACCCCGAGGTGAGCACGTTCGTCCTCCTCGCCGGCGACCGCGACTACGCCCCCGTCGTGTCGGCGCTCCTGGCGCACGGCCGGCGCGTCCTCGTGGTCGGGTTCAAGGAGCACCTCTCGCCCCACCTCTTGGAGCACACCGAGGGAGGCGAGTTCCTGGACGCCGCCGACCTGCTCCCGAGCGGGTCGCTCCAGCCCGAGATCGAGGTCGGCACCCCGATCCAGACGACGGAGTTCGCCGAGACCCAGGACCCGGCGTACGAGATCGACTACGACGCCCTGGAGGTGATCGAGAAGTTCTTCGGCCAGTACGAGGAGATCTACCTCACGCCGCTCCTCCGCCGCCTCTCCGACGAGATCGGCGAGATCGACGGGCACGATCCGAAGTCGCTCGTGGCGGACCTGGAGGAGTGCGGCGCCGCCCGCCTGGAACGCCGCAAGGGGATGCCGTACGACTACACGGTCCTTCTCGTGAACCCGGAGCACCCGGCGGTGGTCGAGGTCCGCGAGGAGATCCACGGCGCCCCCGTCGCCGCGGCCGACGACGGCCTCCCCTTCGACGACGAGCCGGAGATCTAGCCGAGCGGCCTTCACCCGAGCCGCACGCCGCCTCCGCATCCGCTCGCCCGCTCGGGCGTAGGCAGCGGAAACCGATGTCTCCGGGCGCTCGGGATGAGCGCCCCACTGCTCTCTCATGGACGATACCCAGACCCTCCCCCTCCCCGCCGAGGCCACGGCCGACGTGGACGACCTCGCCCGCCTCACCCCGCGCCAGATCGTCGCCGAGCTCGACAAGTACGTGATCGGCCAGGACGACGCCAAACGGTCCGTGGCCATCGCGCTCCGCAACCGGTGGCGCCGGCTCCACGCCGACCCGGCCATGCGCGACGAGATCACGCCGGCCAACATCATCATGATCGGGCCCACGGGCGTGGGCAAGACCGAGATCGCGCGGCGGCTGGCCAAGCTCACCGGCGCCCCGTTCGTGAAGGTCGAGGCGACCAAGTTCACCGAGGTCGGCTACGTCGGGCGCGACGTGGAGTCGATGATCCGCGACCTCGTGGATCTCGCCGTGACCCAGGCCCGCGACGAGCAGGCCGAGCGCGTGAAGGAGCAGGCCCGCGTCCACGCCGAGGACCGGCTCCTCGACCTCCTCGTGCCGTCGTCGAAGCGGAACGGCGGGGGCGCGGCGCCCTTCGGCTTCCCGGTCCAGCCTCAGACGCAGGCGGCTGACCAGACGCCCGAGGAGGAGGACCTCCTCCGCCGGACGCGCGAGAAGTTCCGCGACCGCCTCCACGACGGCCAGCTCGACGACCGCGAGGTGGAGGTGGACGTCACGCTCGACAAGACCACCAACCTCCAGATGTTCGGCCCGATGGGCCTGGAGGAGATGGGGATCAACCTCCAAGACATGCTCGGCGGGCTCGGCAAGAAGCGCCAGAAGCGGCGCGTGAAGGTCCCCGAGGCCCTCGACCTCCTCACCCAGGAGGAGGCCCAGAAGCTCGTCGACCAGGAGGCCGCCAAGCAGGACGCGCTCCGGCGCGTCGAGCAGGCAGGGATCGTGTTCATCGACGAGATCGACAAGGTGGCTGGCCGCCAGTCGGCGACGGGCGGCGCGGGCGGCAGCGGGCCCGACGTCTCGCGCGAGGGCGTCCAGCGCGACCTGCTCCCCATCGTCGAGGGCTCGACGGTGATGACGAAGCACGGCTCGGTCAAGACCGACCACGTCCTGTTCATCGCTTCCGGCGCCTTCCACGTGTCGAAGCCGAGCGACCTGATCCCCGAGCTCCAGGGCCGCTTCCCGATCCGCGTCGAGCTCGGCTCGCTCAGCGAGGACGACTTCGTCCAGATCCTGACGGCGCCAGAGAACGCGCTCCTCAAGCAATACGCGGCCATGTTCGCGTCGGAGGACGTGGAGCTCTCGTTCACCGACGACGCGGTCCGCGCGATCGCCAAGACCGCCGCCCAGGTCAACGACGAGGTCGAGAACATCGGCGCGCGCCGCCTCCACACGATCCTGACGACGCTCCTGGAGGACCTCCTCTTCGAGGTCCCGGACGGCCCGCACGGCGACGCCATCACGATCACCGGAGACGACGTGGCGGAGAAGCTCGACGGCGTGGTCCAGAACCGCGACCTCAGCCAGTACATCCTCTAGCGCCGCCCGGCCGACGCGTGCCCCGTACTGCGCCCCCGACGACGCTCTACGCCCTCGCCGACCCTGGGGCGCGGTCGGCCTACGTCGACCTCCTCGCGGCGAGCCCTCAGCGGACTCCCTTCTCGGGCCTCCCCTTCGCCGACGCGGCATGCGCGGCGTTCGGCCTGACGGGTCACCTGCTGCTCGCCGGCGGCGACGACGCGGAGGGCGGCCTGCTGGTGTTCGAGAAGCAGATCGGCCCCTTTCGCGCCGCCGCGCTTCCGCCGTACGGCGAGTTCGTCACGCCGGTCCTGCGGGAGCCCCTCGCCGCGGCCGACGTCCATCGCCACGCCTCGCCGCTCGACGCCCTGACGACGGCGCTGGACGAGCGGGTCCACCAGGCCAGCCTCCGCCTCCACCCGAGCCTCGTGGACGTCCGCCCGCTCACCTGGGCCGGGTGGTCCCTGACACCTGCGTTCCACATGGAGGCCCCGCTCGTCGGCGAGGACGGGACCGACGCCTGGGGCCGCTACACCCGCAAGGCCGTCCGGCGCCACGCGGACGACTTCGAGGTTCTGGAGGGCCGTGATCAGGTCGCCCGCGTCGTCGCGCTGGCGACGGAGAGCATGGCGGCGAAGGGCCTCGGCCACCCCCCCGCCGCGGCGTGCACCCACCTCGCCGAGGCGTTCCTCGACGCCGGGCAGGCCCGCGCCTTCGTCGCCGACGCCGGCGGCACGCCGGCGGCCGGCGCCGTCATCGTCCACGACGGCGTGACGGCCCACTACTGGATGGTCGGCAGCACGCCCGGGGCCGCGATGACGGTGCTCCTCGCCCACGTCGCGCGCGAGATGCGGGCGGCCGGGTGCGAGCGCCTGCACCTCGGCGGGGCCAACGTGCCGTCGGTGGCCGAGTTCAAGCGCGGGTTCGGCGGCGAGCTGATCCCCGTCGTTCGCGCGCGGTTCGTGCGGGGCGTCCTCCGGCTCCGGGATGCGTGGACGGCGCGGTAGCTTCGCCGCGTGACCTCTGACCTCGGCCCCCGACTCCGCGCACGCTGGATGGCCTGGCGGGAGAGCCGTCTCGTCGGCCCGGTCCTGACGCTGGTGAGTGGCGCTGCGACGGCGCAGGCGATCGTGTTCGCCGCCCAGCCCGCGCTCACGCGGCTCTTCGCCCCCGAGGCGTTCGGCGTCCTGACGGTCGTCACCACGCTCGTGGCCGTGCTCTCGACCGTCGCCTCGGGCGGCTACCGGGCGGCCATCCTCCTCCCCCGCGACGACGGCGACCGGGCCAACGTCCTCGCCCTCGCCGTTGCCGTCACGCTCGCCACGACCGCGCTGACGGCGCTCGGCGTGGGGCTGGCACCGTCCGTAGGCCTCGCGGCGGGCGTCACGGCGCTCGCACTCCTCTGGCTCCCGCCCGCGCTGTTCCTCACCGAGCTGGCCGCGGCCACCGAGACCTGGCACACGGGTCGCAGCCGGTTTCGGGCCGTGTCGTGGGCGCGCATCGCCCAGAGCCTGACCGCCGTCGCCGTGCGCCTCGGGGTCGGGCTGGGCGTGGCGAAGGCGAGCGCGTGGAGCACGCTCGGGCTCGTGGGCGGCGCCGTGGCCGGGCTCGCCGCCGGCGCCCTCGTGGGCGTCGTCTGGTTCGCCCTCACCGACGGCCCGCGCGCCTGGGCGTCGGTGTCGGCCGAGCGCGTCCGGCAGCTCGCGCGCCGCTACGTCCGTTTCCCGGCCTTCTCAGGGCCGGCGGCGCTCCTCAACGTGGCGTCGACGCGCGTGCCTGTGTTCGCCCTCGTCGCCTTCTTCGGCGAGGCCGTCGTCGGGCAGTTCGGGCTCGCGTACGGAACCCTCTCCCTCCCCCTCGGCCTCGTCGGCGGCGCCGTCGGGCAGGCGTTCTTCGCCCAGGCCGCCGAGGTCCGGTGGACCGGCGGCCTCCCCGCGCTCACGCGGTCGACGGCCCGCGGCCTGTGGTCCATGATGGCCTACGCGGCGCTCGCCGCCCTCGTCGCCGGCCCGACCCTGTTCGCGTTCGTGTTCGGCGCCGAGTGGGCCGACGCCGGCCGCTACGCGCAGCGCATCGCGCCGTGGGTGCTGCTCGCGTCCGTGGCCCCGCCGCTGACGAGCGTGTTCGACGTCCTGGAACGCCAGAGGGACGAGCTGCTGGTGAGCGTGACGATGTTCGTCGTCCAGACCGCCGTGATGGTGGGGGCCGGGCTCCGCCTCGACGCGCTCGACGCCGTCCTCGCAGCGGGCATCGCGGGGGCCGGGCTCCGGATCGTCCACCTCGCCTGGATCCTCCGCGCCGCAGGCGTTCCCTTGGCGACGGCGGCCGGCGACGCGCTCTGGGCGCTCGCCCGCGCGGCCCCGTTCGCCCTCGTCGTCCTCGCCACCGACCGGCTCGGAGCGAGCGGCGTGGTCGTGTTCGCCGTCACCGTCGTAGCCGGGCTCGGGGCGGTGGGATGGGAGGCCGTCCGCGCCCGGTCGCACCGCCCGACGGCGCCGGGGACGGAGATTTGACGGCGCCCGCCGCGCGCGGATCGGATCTTCGAGGCATGCCTGCGGCTCCGACCCTCTCGCTCGTCCTCCCCGCCTTCAACGAGGTGGAGAACCTGACCGACGCGGTGGCCCACGCCAGCTTCGCCCTCGCGAACGTGGACCCGGCCTGGGAGATCGTGATCGTGAACGACGGCTCGACGGACGGTACGGGTGACCTCGCCGACCGCCTCGCCGACGCCGACCCGCACGTCCGCGTGGTCCACCACTCGACGAACCGGGGGAAGGGCGCCGCACTCCGGAGCGGCGTCGCCACCTGCCGCGCGCCCGTCGTCGCCTTCACCGACGCCGACCTCCCGTTCGACATGGAGGCCCTCGGGCGCGCCTACCGCCGGCTCGTCGAGACCGGCGCCGACCTCGTGGCCGGTTACCGGACCAACCGCGAGCGCTACTCGCTCCGCCGCCGCGTCTACTCCGGCACCTACAACGCGATCGTCCGCGCCCTCCTCGGCATCCCACTCGACGACGTGGGCTTCGCCCTCAAGCTCATGCGCCGCGAGGTGTTCGAGGAGGCCGACCTCCAGAGCGACGGCGGCTTCGCCGACGTGGAATTGATCGCGCGGACCTACCTCGCCGGGCGCACCATCGAGCGGATCGGCGTCGAGTTCTCGCCCCGGACGCGTGGGACCTCGACGATGGCGGGGCCGGCGTCGGTGCTCGGGATCGTCCGCGACATGCTGCTGTTCCGCCTCGGGCGGCTGGGCGGAAGCCCGGTGCGCCGGGCGTCGCGCGCGTCGGCATGAGGCGGCTGTTTCGGACGGCCGGGCCGCCCGGCTTCGTGGTCCTCCTGCTGGCGATCGCGGGGTTCTGGCGGTTCGGCTACGGCTACGGCACGGGCGACCACGAGGAACTGCTGCCCCAGCTCCTGCGCCTCCTCGACCCTTCCCTCTTCCCGACCGACCCCTACCTGCTCGGCCTGGACGAGTCGTTCAGCGTCCGCTTCGTGTTCCTAGGCCTCCTCCGGGTGCTGTGCCTCGGGATGTCGCCGGCCGTCGCCTTTTTCCTGCTGAGCATGCTCGCCCTGCTCGGACGGAGTTGGGCCGCCTGGCGGCTGAGCTACGCGCTCGTCCCGAGCCGGACCGCCACGACGCTGGCCGTCCTCGCCACCTATGCGACGATCTACTGGACGCCCGGCGGCAACGCCCTCCTCTCGGCCACGCTCGCCCCAGAGGATCTGGCCTGGATTCCGTGTCTGTTCGCGGTCGAGGCGTTCGCCCGCGACCGCCCGTACGTCGCCGCCGCCCTCCTCGGCGTGACGGCATGGATGCAGTCGCTGATGGGGCTTCAATTTGGCCTCCTCTTCGGTCTCGTCGCGCTCTGGCAGGCCGTGGATAGTGACCAGCGCGGGGGGTTTCGCCGGGCCGTGACGTTCGGCGCCCTCGTGTTCGTAGTCGCCTCGCCCATCCTCCTCCCGACGCTTCTCACCCAGGTCGGCACGCCGCCGGCGCCGGACGACGGGCTCTCGACTTTCTTCGTGACGGCCCGCCTCCGCCAGCCCCACCACTACCTCCTGTTCTCGCAGTCCGCGACGACGCTCGTCCAGTTCGGGCTCGTCGTCGTGGCCGGACTGGGGGGCCTCGCCCTCCTGCGTCGGCGCGGAACGCCCCCGCTCGATCACCTCCGATTCGCTGTGCGGACGCTCGTCGTGATTGCAGCCCTCGTCCTCGTCTATGTCGGGATGACGGAGGGGGCCGAGAGCCTGACGGTGGCCAAAATGCAGTTCTTCCGCTTGACGGTTCTCGCGAAGCTGATGCTCCTGACCTGGGCCGCCGGCGCTGCGGTCGCGCTCGTTCCGCCGGCCACGTGGACGTTCGTGGACGGGCTCTTCGACCGCCGATGGCTGGGATGGGGGCTCACCCTCACCCTGCTCCTCACGACGGTCGGCCTGGCCGCGGCCGACGTGGGGCGGCCCGGCGCGATGTGGCGCGTGGACGAACACCGGCGGACGGACCTCTACCGCGCGGAGACCTGGATCCGCGAGCACACGCCGCGCGACGCTCTCTTCCTCGTCCCGCCCTCCACCACGACGTTCCGGAGCCACGCCCTCCGCTCCGTCGCCATCAACTTCAAGCCGACGACGTTCCGCGACGACGCCATGCACCAATGGCTCGCCGACCTGCGGGCCGTCGCGCCGGCCCCGCTCCCGGAGCGCGACGGGGGCCCCTGGCGCGCCGCGCTCGACTCCGCCTACGCGTCCCACACGCCCGCCGAGTGGGACGCCCTCGCCGCCCGCTTCCACGCCGACTACGCGCTCCTCGACCGGGAGGCCACACGCACGCCGCCCACCGGCCCGCCCGTGTTCGAGGCCGGCCGGTGGGCGGTGTATCGGCTCGCGCCGCCTCGCGGGGAGGCGGCGGCGCGCTAGAGGATCGAGCGGAAGGTGCTCGGGAGGCCGGGCGCCTGCGGAGAGGCGGCCTCCGGGCTCAGCGGCTCGGCGGGGACGTCCGCGCCGTTGGGGCCGCAGAACGTCTCAAAGGCCTTCTTGAGGTCGGCGGCGATGGCGCTCGCGCTCCGGCCCTCGATGTGACGGCGCTCCAGCGCGAACACCGGGTCGCCGTCCTTCAGGAGGAACATGGACGGGCTGGACGGCGGGATGCCGGCGAGGTACTCGCGGAGGCGGCTCGTGGCCTGGAGGTCCTGGCCGGCGAAGACCGTCACGACGCGGTCCGGACGGGGCTCGACCTGCTGGACGAACGCGACGGCCGGCCGGGCGTTCGCCGCGGCGCACCCGCAGACGGAGTTGACGATGGCGAGCGTCGTCCCGCTCTGGGCCTCATCGAGGAGGGCGTCGACCTCGTCCTCGGTGGTCAGCTCGCGGACGCCGAGGCGGGTGAGTTCCTCCCGCATGGGGGCGACGAGTGGCTCGGGATACGGCATGGAGATATCAGATGGTGGATCGAACGGAGAGACCGCGGGCCGGGGGATTGCGTTCCGAGCGGGCAGGCCGTTTCACCGCCTCTCCCCGCGCCTCAGTCCCTCCCGTAGTCGAGGTCGTCGAGGATGACGCCGGCGTCAATGAGGTCTACGTCGTCCGTGAGGGGCACGTGGCGGCGGGCGACCTGACGGCCCGTCTCGCGGACGCGCTCGGCCAGCGGGTCGGCGAGGTCGTGGGCCTGCGCACGGGCGGCGTCGGCTGCGCCGCGGGCCTGGGCGATGATGCGGCGGCGCGCTTGGTCGCCGGGCTGGGGGGCCAGGAGGAGCCCGAGCCCGACGCCGGCGGCGAAGGCCGCGGCAGCGAGGGCGAGGCGATCCACGAGATCGGAGGAGGGCATCGAATTAAGGAGTCCGGAGCCGCTGCCGATAATAGCCACGTCATTGCTTCACATCGGGCTAACCCGGCATTTACAGAGACTCGGCCTCGGGGTTTCCCTGGCCCCCCCCTTGTGGACTAGATTCATGTGTCCCCACCACCCCCCGCACCCGTATCGGATGATCTGGTCCCTCCCCCGCGCGGCCGCGCTCCTCATCGTCGCCGCGCTGAGCGGGCTCGCTGCGCCTGTCCAGGCCCAAAGCGACGCCGCTCGGGACGCCCGACCGACCGTCTCGCAAGCGCCCTCTGACGACGCCTCCGAGACGGCCGCCCCACGCCGGCGCCCCACCCCCCGCTCCGAAAGCCGCCGCGCCCGCGGCATCCGCCCCACCGTCGCCGACTCGGTCGTCACGCCCGTCTCCTCCCGGAGCGAGGCGGTCGCCTCCGAGGCGGCGATCGCTCGCTTCGAGCGGTTCGAGCGGATCGAGCACACGCTCCGGGACTCCGGCCCCGACTGGATCGGGATCCCCTACCGCTGGGGCGGCACCACGCGGCGTGGCATCGACTGCTCCGCGTTCGTCCAGCAGTTCGTCCGCGAGAACCTCGGGATCGAGCTGACGCGGACGACGGCCACCCAGCGGTACGAGGGCGTCCCCGTGGAGCGCGACAAGCTGATGCCGGGCGACCTCGTGTTCTTCCGCCGCCGCGGCGTCCGTCACGTCGGCGTCTACCTGAACGGCGGCGAGTTCATCCACGCCTCCTCCAGCCGAGGCGTCACGATCTCAGAGCTGTCGTCGTCGTACTGGGACCGCCACTACTGGATGGCCCGACGGATCGTGACCGAACCGTCCGCCCGGCGCCCGCTGCCCCGCCTCCCCGGCCGCGGCGATTCGACCGGCGTGCGCGGCTAACGACGCCGCGGCCCCCGCCGGCCCCCTCTTGAGGCGCCTGGGCCGGGCGTCGTATCTTCCCGCATTCGCACCCCCCGCATCCCGGCCTTTGCGCCGGGATGCGCTTTTTTTCCGGCTTGCGACCCGGTCCACCCGGACCCTACTGCCATGAGTTCCACCGTCTATCTCACTGCCGAAGGGCTCCAGAAGCTCAAGGACGAACTCCACCACGCTCGGACCGCTGAGCGTCAGCAGATCGCGCAGGACATCGCTGAGGCCCGCGCCCAGGGCGACCTCTCCGAGAACGCCGAGTACGACGCCGCGAAGGAAGCGCAGGGGCACCTGGAGGCACGCATCGCCAAGCTCGAATCGACGGTCGCCAGCGCCCGCATCGTGAACGAGGACGAGGTGGACGCCTCGCGCGCCCGGATCCTCTCGAATGTCCGCGTGCTCAACCAGAAGGCGAAGAAGGAGGCCACCTACACCCTCGTGGCGGCCCAGGAGGCCGACCTCAAGCAGAACCGGATTTCGGTCGAGAGCCCCATCGGGAAAGCTCTGCTCGGGACCGAGGTGGGCGACGTGGTCGAGGTGAAGGTGCCAGCCGGCGCCGTCAAGCTGGAGGTCCTGGACATTTCGCGCTAGCCGGTGGCCCCCCGCACCCGGCGCCGCGGCCCCCTCGGCTGGATCTGGCGCGTCGGGCGGGGCGTGGCCGCGCTCGTCGTCGGCTACCTCCTCGCCTGCACGCTCCTGCTCGTCCTCTACCGCTGGGTCGAGCCGCCGGCGACCACTGTCCAGCTCCAGCGGCTCATCGGCGCCGCCGTCGCGGGCGAGGCGTACAGCCTCCAGTACCACCCGGTCCCCGAGTCCGGCCAGGACGTCGACATCCGCCACGCCGTCGTGGCCAGCGAGGACGCCCGGTTCTACGAGCACGGGGGGTTCGACCTCGAGGAGCTGCGGATCGCCCGCGAGACGGCCCAGCGCACCGGGCACCCCATGCGCGGCGCCTCCACGATCAGCCAGCAGCTCGTCAAGAACCTGTTCCTGACGACGCACCGGTCGGTCGTACGGAAGGGGGCCGAGGTGCCGCTCACGTTCCTCGCCGAGTGGATCCTCCCGAAGGACCGGCTCCTCACGCTCTACCTCGACGTGGCCGAGTGGGGGCCGGGCGTGTTCGGGATCGAGGCCGCCGCGAACTATCACTACGGGACCACCGCGTCCTCCCTCACGCGCGACCAGGCCGCGCGGCTCGCCGCCATCCTCCCCGCCCCGCTCGACCGGCGCCCGCAGGACATGGGCCGGACCAGCACACGCATCCAGACGCGGATGCGCCAGATGGGATGGTGACCCTCCCTCCTCCGGGCTTCCGATGACCGCCGACCTCCGCTCCGACACCGTCACGCGCCCCACCGACGCCATGCGCCGCGCGATGGCCGAGGCCGACGTAGGCGACGACGTGTTCGGGGAGGACCCGACCGTCCGCCGCCTGGAAGAGCGGATCGCGGAGCTTCTCGGGAAGGAGGCGGCCCTGTTCGTGCCGAGCGGGGTAATGGGCAACCAGATTGCCCTCCGGCTTCACACGCGCCCCGGCGACGAGGTGGTGGTCGCCGAGCGGAGCCACATCTTCCACTACGAGGGCGGGGCGCCGGCCGCGCTCTGGGGCGTCCAGCTCCGGCCCGTCGGCGACCTCTCGGGGGTGGTCACGGCCGAGGACGTCGAGGCGGTCCTCCGCCCGGCCTACGACTGGGAGCCGCGCACGGCGCTCGTGTGCCTGGAGAACACGGTGAACAAGGCGGGCGGCACCGTCGTCCCGCCCGAGGCCATCGCGCCGGTGGCCGCCGTCGCTCGCGAGCACGGCCTCCCCCTCCACCTCGACGGGGCCCGGCTGTGGAACGCGGCCGCCGCCCTCGACCTCCCGATCGAGACGCTGGCCGCCCCATTCGACACGGTCAACGTGTGCCTCTCGAAGGGGCTCGGCGCACCGGTCGGGTCGGCCCTGGCCGGGACCGCGGAGCACATTCGCGAAGCGCGGCGGACGCGGAAGCTGCTCGGGGGCGGGATGCGGCAGGTGGGCGTCCTCGCCGCCGCCGCCCTCGTGGCGCTCGACGAGCGGGGCCGGCTGGCCGAGGACCATGCGCGCGCGCGCCTGCTCGCCGAGACGGTGAGGGATCTCGACGACGCGTTCCGGCTTGTCCGGCCCCCGGACTCCAACATCGTCCTGTTCGACACGCTCCGGCAGCCGGCGACGGACGTGCTGGCGGCGCTGGAGGCCGAGGGCGTGCGGATGGTCGCGTTCGGCCCGTCCACGGTCCGCGCGACGCTCCACCGCGACGTGGACGACGCCGGGCTCGGCCACGCGATCGACACGCTGCGGCACCTGTTCGGCTGAGCCCGAGGAGCTTCTCGGGTCCACCCCGAATCTCGCGGAGTGGGTAGCTCTCGGGCGACCGTTCCCCTACACTCCCAGGGTGAGCGCCCCGTCCCGATGGCCGAGTGGTTTGAAGTGTTCGACGACGAGCGCGTCCTGGCCGCCGCCCGGCGGAGGACGCGCCACGCCGTGGTGGCCTTCGCGCTGGGGAGCCTCCTGTCGGTGGCAGGCGCCCTGCTCGCGGCCGTCGCGTGGCCCCACGAGGTCGTCGCGTGGCCCCATGCCGCCGCCGGCGCGGCTCTCGGGGGCGTGCTCCTCCTGACGACCCTGGCGGTGGGGACCCTCCGCCGCCTCACCCGGCTCCATCGGACGCTCTGGAAAGTCGAGCTCTCGGTCGGGCGGATCGTGGGGCATGACGTCGGCGGGCGCCGGGTCTCCGTCCCGTGGACGGCCGTCGACGCCCTCGACGTGCAGAGCGACGGCCTCGCGGTCACCGGGCACGACGACGCCGGGCACCCGGTCCACCTCGTGGTCCCCGCGTCGATCTCCCAGTTCACCGTCTTCGGACACCGCGCCGTCGGCTACGCGGAGGCGTTCGGGCGGCCGCTGTGGGTGGACGGGCAGCCGTGGCAGCGCCTCGATCTCGCCGAGCTGTACCCGGTCGTCGGGCAGGACTCCGCGCCGACGGTGTAGGGACTCCCCGTCAGCCCGTGGCGACCTCCTGCCCGAGGAACGCCGCGATCTCGTCGCGCTGCGCCTCCACGTCGGCCTCGCCGATGGCGAGGAGGCGCTCGACGTAGCCCTGGTCGAAGAGGAGCATCGAGAGCCAGTCCGGGCTCTGGCCATCGCCGGACGAGAGGCCGCCCATCACGAGCCGCATCGAGGGCGGGAGGTGCGGCTCGAAGCCCGTCGCCAGCGTCGCCAGGTCCACCGATGGCCGGAGAACGAGGAGGTCGACGGGGCGGAACCCGTTCCACTGGTCGCGCGGCGTGGCCTCGAGGAGGTCGTTCACGCGGCGGAGCGTCTCCGCGTCGCGGTCGAGCACGTCGAGGAAGACCGCGTTCATCAGGATGCCGAGGATCCGCGTCGGCGGCGGGTACGCGTCGACCTTCGCCGTGGCGGCCTCCCGGCGCGACTGCCCGTAGCGCGTGTTCACGACGAGGACCTTGTCGGCGCCCAGGTGGAGCGCGGGCGAGAGCGGCGCCGTGAGCCGGATCCCCCCGTCGCCGTACCAGCCGTGCCCGACGCTCGGGTCGTCGATGGCGACCGCCGGGAAGAAGAACGGGAGCGCGGCCGAGGCCAACACGTGCTCGGGCCGGAGCCGCGTCCGGACTGCCCGGCGCATGGCGCGGTCCCACAGCTCGACCCCCTCCCCCTGCACCCACGTCACCGACTGGCCCGTCGTGTACGACGTGGTGGTGATGGCGAAGGCGCCGAGCTGGCCCTCCTCCACGGCTGCCTCCACGGCCGCCATCGGCTCGCCGAGCGGCCCGAGGAGGCCCGTCACGAACTCCTGGAGCGGCGTCGTGTCGAGGAAGCCGCCCTCGGCGGGCGGGGCGATCTCCGGCGGCCGGCGGACGAATCGGGCCAGGGCGTGCGCCACCGTCGGCCGGTCGAGCCGGTAGACGTTGCCGGCCTCCAGGTCTCGCCACACGTCGACGAGCCGCTCGACGGCGGCGGCGAACGGATCGTGGTAGGCCGCGGCGAGGAAGGCCCCGTTGAGGCCGCCCGCCGAGACGCCCGTCAGGATGTTCGGTCGGAAGTCCGGGAAGTACCGCGCGAGGCCCCGCAGCACGCCGGCCTGGTAGGCCGCCCGCGCTCCACCGCCGGTGAGCGCGAGGGCCAGGCCCCCACCCCCTCCCGACATCGGAGCGGGATCGTCGGGGTGGAGACGGTCGAACTGTCGGTCGAGCGGAGCGAACACGGGGCCAGGGACAGGGCCCCGAGGATAGCACGCGCTAGGCGAGCACGCCGGCCGCCAGCGTATCCATGAGCGACTGGCGGGTGAACGGCTTCGAGATGTACTCGTTGAAGCCGGAGGCCAGGAGCCGCTCCCGGTCGCCCGGGAGGGCGTAGGCGGTGAGGGCGATGGCGAACACGCCGTCGTAGTTGGGGAGCGAGCGGGCGATGCGGAGCACGTCGGCGCCGGTCTCCTTACCGCCGAGGTTGATGTCGAGGACGAGCCCGGAGAACCGCCGCGCATTCATGGCCAGGAGGGCCGAGCGCGCGTCGGGGACGGCCGTCACGTCGTACGTCGAGCGGAGGATGCGCTCGAGGAGCATCCGCGTGTCGTTGTTGTCCTCCACGACGAGGATCGACGGCTGGCCGTCGTCCTCCGCTTCGGGCACGACCTGGGCCGCATCGGGCGGCGTCGCCGCGGCCGCCGTCGGCTCGGAGGCTGCCGGTTGAGAGGCTGCCGGCGCGGGCAGCGGCGTGCGCTCGGGCTCGATCTTGGACCGGACGATCATGACCGGCTCCTCGTCCGGGGCCGGCGGCGTCCCGGTGGCGACCGGGGCGGGCCCCTGCGAGGGGGCGGCCGACGCGGGGGCCGGCGCCTCGGGCGCGTCGGTGGGAGGGGACGGATCGGGAGCCGACGAGCGGCCGAAGGAGAAGTCGAACATGGATGTCGGAACGGCAGGAGCCGACGGGGAGGCGGTGGACGGTCGGGCGGAGTCCAGCCCAAGACCGGGGGCAGTCACGATAGAATGGAACGTAGCGTCACCGGGGCAGGGGGACACGGGGCGGGTATCGGCGGGTATGGGGGGCAACCCAAGTGTTAATTCGTCAAAGTCCACCCGTTGACCGTCCCCGGACGGGGAGGCCTTCGAGACTGGATCGCAGAGCGGCGGGGCCTCATGACCCTCCGCGCCGCGCGCGAACGTCACGGTGAACGTGGACCCACCCGGCCGCTGGCTAGCGACCTCGATCCGCCCCCCCATCAACTCGACGAGGCGGCGCGTGAGGGTGAGGCCGAGTCCCGAGCCCTCATGCCGACGGGTGTGGCCGGTGTCTTCCTGGCGGAACGCGTCGAAGAGGTGCGGGAGGAACGCCTCCGAGATGCCGACACCGGTGTCGATCACGCGGAGGACCACGTCGTCGCCCTCGGCGTCCGCGGCCACCCGGACGTACCCGGACGGGGTGAACTTGACGGCGTTGCCCACGAGGTGGGCCACCACCTTCCGGAACCCCGCGGGGTCGGCGACGGCGCAGAGGCCCGGGGGCACGTCGATCTCGAACGCGATCCCCTTCTCCTCAGCGTCGGCGCGGAACCGCCGGGCCGCGGTCTCCACGACGCTCGCGAGGTCGAGCGAATCGAGGGCGGGCTGCATCTCGCCGGCCTCCAGGCGCGAGAGGTCGAGCACGTCGTTGAGCGTGTCGAGCAGGCGGAGCGCGCTCAACATGATGTGATCCACGAACTCAGTGTGCTCGCCGCTGACCTCCTCTCCCAGCATCTCGGCCCACCCGAGAATCCCCGTGAGCGGGGTCCGGATCTCGTGGCTCATGTTGGCGAGGAACGCGCTCTTCAGGTGGTTCATCTCCTCGGCCTGCGCGCGGGCTGCCCGGAGGTCCTCCTCGTACTGCCGCCGGACGGTGACGTCCTGCCCCGAGTGGTACACGACGAGGGAACCGTCGTCGTCGGCCTCACCGACGCGGGCGCGGTGGGAGACCCAGCGCATCGAGCCGTCGGGGGCGACGACCTGGGCTTCGATCTCGATGGGGCGCCCTTCGGCGAGCCTGGCCAGGGCGCGGGCCGCGGCCGGGCGGGAGTCCGGGTGGAGGATCGCGAGGAACCCCCCGTGCCCGGTGAGGCTCGTGGGGTCGTGCCCGCAGATCCGCTGGAAGACATCCGTGGCCCATTCGATCCGGCCCTCGCCCTGCGGCCCCACGCGGACGGCGAAGGCGTAGTCACTCGTGAGCTCGGAGAGGGCGCGGTAGCGGCGCTCGGACGCCTCGAGGGCGGCCTGGGCTTCCATCCGCTCCCGGCGCGCCAGGGCCAGGGCCAGGGCGTCCGCTACGGCCGCGGCGAACTCCACCTCGGACGATGTCCACTCGCGCGCCTCGTCGTAGTGGACCAGGACGAGCCCGACGGCCCGCCCGCTCCGCCGGACCGGGGCGACCAGGAGGGCGCGGAGGCCGAGCGCCTCAGCGATGCCGGTCAGCCCGAACGCCGGCACGCGCTCGTCGCCGTGTACGTCGTCGACGGTGAGGGCCCGGTGGCCGGCGAGGCGGTGCAGGAGCGCGCACGGGAGCACCACCTCGGCGGCCATCTCGGGAGCGTGGATGGGCTGGCAGACGTCCTCGCTCTCCTCGCACAACCAGAAGGACACGGTCTGGACGCCGAGCGCGGCGGCGGCCATCTCGGCCGCCGGGGCGCCGAGCGCGTCGGCGGGGCCGAGGCGCGCGAGATCGACGAGGGCGCGCTGACGGGCCAGCGCCTGCTGCGCGGCGTCGGCACGACGGTCCTCGCGGTGCTTCCGGTCGGTCACGTCCTGGAGCACGCCGACGAGCCCGATGGGAGCGCCCGAGACAGCCCGCCACGGCTCCCCCCGATTCTCGACCCACCGTTCGCCCTGGCGGGTCCGCATCCGGTACTCCGCGACGTAGCGGCCTCCCCCCTCGACGGGGCCGTCCACCATCCCGGCCCCCTTGTACACCTCCCGGTCGAGGATGAGCGCCGACAGGCCCCCCTCCGCCTCGATCTCCTCGGGGGTCATTCCGGTAAGGGCCTCGACGGATGGGCTGAGGTAGTCGAAGACGCCGCCTTCGGGGGTGTGGCGGATCCGGTAGAGGACGTTCGACGAGTGCGCCGCGATGACGCCCAGGCTCAGTTCGGAGTCCCAGAGGTCGCGCATCGCGCGCGCGCGGGCGAGATGGCCCGCGAGGTGCCACGCGAGAGCCTCGGCCCCACGGGTCTCGCACGCCGCGTACGGGGCGCCGGCCTCCCGGCCCCACAGGAGGGCACCGAGGGGCACGCCCGCGCGCATGATCGGCACGCTCGCGAACGACCCGATCCCGTCGGCGACCAGGAGGTCCACCAGGGCGGGGTCGAGATCCTCCGGGGAGACGTCGGAGAGCGAGGGCTGGTGGAGCGTCGTCGAGGCGACGGGGACCGTGCGGAACGCCGCGTCCGCGTTGAGGATGTCGATCGTGGCGGCGGAGAACGCCCCCGCGTGGGCCACGCACTGGTTCCCCTCCGACGTCACGACGACGACCACCGCCCACACCGCGTGGGTGAGGTGGAGGAGGGTCTCAGCGGCCGACGCGTAGAGGTCCGACGAGGAAGTGACCTCGGCGGCTGCTGCGGCGAATCGGGCCACGCAGGCGTGCTGGTCGGCCGCGGCCCGCTCCTCGCGCTGCGCCTCGACCTCGGCCGTCACGTCCTCCATGGTCCCCTCGTAGTAGAGGAGGTGGCCCTCGGCATCGGTGACCGAGCGGGCGTTCTCTCGCGTGTGGACGGTTGCCCCCCCGGGCCGCACCCACGTCACGATCAGGTTGCGGACGGCGCCGGTCCGGCAGATCTCGGCGGCGAACTGGTCCCGCGGATACCCGAGGTCCGTTCGGACATCGACCTCGCGGAGCTCCTCCACGGAGTCGCACCCGAAGAGCCGGGCGAGCGCGGGGTTGGCGTAGAGGATCCGCCCGGACTCGTCGCTGCGGTACAGCCCGATGGGTAGTCGGTCCATGACCCCGACCGCGTCGACAGGCTCCGCCGTCTCGGCGGACTCGACGACCGCGTCCGGGCGCTCGGGCTCGGCCACGTCCCGGACCGCGAGCCGGTCGTGGAGGGTGTGGAGGTGGACCCGGGGGACGGCCAAAGCAGCGGTCTCGGCGAGCAAGGGCGGGACCTCGGCGTCCGCCACGATCAGAGGCACCCCGTCGGGCACGAAGGCCGCGACCTCGGCCTCCTCAATGAGCCCACCCGGGATGAACACGACGGCGTCCCAGGCCGCGCGGCCATGGGGCTCGGAGAGCGCCTGTTGCAGCGCGGTGGCGGAGGGCACCAGGTGGGCGAACGCGTCGCCGCCACGGCGCACGGCCACCAGCGCCTCGGTGGCCTCCGAGGGGGAGGCAACGAACAGGAGGTGGAGGGCGGCGCTCATAAACGAAGGTGATAGGCCCAGCACGTGGCAAAGGGGATGCCGGGCCCCGAAACAGAGGCCCGCATGCGTGCGGCTTCGTCGAAACCGCGCCGCCCCGGTCGGAATCGTAACGTGGCCGACCCAAATCACCCCCGATGTCCGCTCCCTTCGCCCTCGCCCTCCTCTCCCTCGACGGTGTCGGGCGCGTGACGGCCCACCGGATCCTCGAACGCTTCCCGACGCTCGACGCGCTCCGTGCGACGCCGCGCGAGCAGGTCCTGCTCCGGCTGAAAGGGGCGCCCCACGCCGAGCGGACCGTCGAGACGCTGTTCTCCGACGGCGCCTTCGGGCCCGCGCTCGACCGCGCATCCGCCCTCCTCGACACCCTCCAGAGCAAGCAGGTCCGCGTTCTCGCGCCGTCCGACGACGCGTGGCCGGCCGGCCTCGACGCGATCCCCCGCGAGGAGCGGCCGGTCGTGCTCTACCTCCACGGCGACGTCGCCGCGCTCGGCCGGGCCCGCCTCTCGTTCCTCACCCACGCCCCCATCGACGGCGCCGTGTTCGAAACCACGCAGGCACTCGCCCGAGACGTGATGAGCCGGGGCGTCGGGCTCGTGGTGGGCGCCCGGCACGGGGTCGACCTCGCCCTTCAGAAGCTGTCGCTGGCCGCCGACGTGCCCGCCGTCGCCGTCGTGGGCTCGGGGCTGGCACGGCTGGAGCGGAGCATGCGGCCGGCCGCGACCGCCCTCGTCCGCGCGGGCGGCCTCTTGGTCTCCCCGTTCGCGATGGCCCACGGCCCGTTCGACCACGACGACCGGGAGCGGGCGATCGTCCAGGCGGCGCTCGGCCGGGGGGTGTGCGCCGCGGCCCCCCCGGCCGCCTCGCCCGAGGACCGAGCCGCCACCTGGGCCGCCGAGGCAGGACGCCCCCTCGCCCTGGTCCCCCCCGCGCCCCCGACCGCTCTGTGGGCGACCGACGCGCTCCGCGTGGAGGGTCCGCCCTCCTTCGCCGCCGTCGCGGGGCTGGCCTCGTGAGCCCGCGCGTCCTGTTCGTGTTCCTCGACGGGGTCGGCCTCGGACCGCCGGGACCGACCAATCCGTTCGCGACCCTCGACCTCCCGGCCTTCGAACGCCTAGGGGGGCAGCGCTGGACGGCCAACGCCGTGCCGATCCGCACCGAACGCCACGTGTTCGTCCCCCTCGACGCCACCCTTGGCATCGAGGGCCTCCCGCAGAGCGGGACGGGGCAGGCCGCGCTCTTTACGGGCAAGAATGCCGCCGCCATCCACGGCCGCCACTTCGGGCCGTACCCGCCCACCACCGTCCGCCCGCTCGTCGCCGAGACCAGCGTGTTCGCCCGGCTCGCGCCCGTCGTCGGCATCGAGCAGCTCGCGTTCGCGAATGCGTACCCCGACCGGTTCTTCCGCGTCGTCGAGGCCCGGGGGCGGTGGACCGTCACGACCCTGGCAGCGCACGCGGCTGGCGTCCGCCTCCGCCGCGCGGAGGACCTGGCCGCCGGCCGCGCCCTCCCCGCCGACCTCACAGGCACGACGTGGCAGCGTCTCCTAGACCCCGCCTTCGTCCCGTTCGACGAAGCCGAGGCCGCCCGCCGGCTCGCGGCCCTCCTCCACGACCACCGGTTCGTCCTCTCGGAGTACTTCCTGACCGATAAGGCTGGCCACAGCCAGGACCCCGCCCGCGCCGCCGACGTCCTCCGGTCCCTGGACCGGTTCCTCGGCGCGCTTCTCGACCTGCTGGATTCCACGGAGGACGTGCTCGTCCTCACGAGCGACCACGGCAACCTGGAGGACCTCGGCACCAAGAGCCACACCCGACACCCCGTCCCGCTCGTGGCCTGGGGCGCCGGCGCCGATCGATTCTCGAACGCGACCTCCCTCCTCGATGTGACCCCTACGCTCGTGTCCCTCATCCACTAGACGGCGGTCTCACCTGTCGCTACAACGATCGGCGGCACACACCGCTTCTACCCCTATGCGACCCTCCTTCCTCATCGCGGCCCTCGTCCTTCTCTCCGGGTGCGCAGGCCCGGGCCCCGCGTCCGCAGGGCGCTACAACGCCTCCCGGAACGTGACCTCGTTCCGCTCGACGGCCATCAACCTCGGCGCCCCGATTCAGGGCGGATCGCTGGGCGCCACGAGAATCCTGCTTTCCGCGGACGCCGAGTGCCGTGGGGAGGGGTGCACCCCCACCGAGTTCGCCGTGTCGCTGTCGAAGGCAGGCGGCAGCGCGGCCGTGTCCGACTACAACGAGATCACGTTCGAGACGCCCGACGGATCGGTGTCCTTCGGGGATGCGGTCAATGCGGATGGGTCCGCGCAGTTCTACAGCGTCGCCCAGGGCGAGATCGTCCGCCTGCTCGTCCCGACCCACATCTTCCGCTCCTTCGCGACCTCGTCCACCCTCACCATCTGGCTAGGAAGCAGTACCTATCGGCTCGCCTATGATCAGCGCGCGCCCCTGCGGCGGCTGCTGCCTGCCGAGTAGGCCCTCGTCAGCGAAGGTCGAACGTGACGGACTGGGAGGTGCTCAGAGCGGCTCCCACGTCGGTGGCGACGATGTCGATGCGGAGTTGGTCGACGCCCGTCAGATCGTCGATCTCGAGCACGGCCAGTTCAGGCCGACGTCGTTCCTCCAGGAGGAACCGGCTGGAACTCGCGGTGGCGACGTCCCGCCCCGGCCGCAAAATCCGCCCCTCTCGGATCTTGACCGCACGGACCTCCACCTCGACCTCCACGCCCGGCTCCTCCGTGTACACCTCGTAATACACGGCGACGGACTCCCCGGCCGCTACCGTCACCTGCGCCTGCGGGAAGCGCCCCAGGCGATCCACCTCCGAGGCCGACAGCGCCTCGCGCGCATCGACGGGGAGCGCACCGCTCAGGCCCACCCTCCCCGCCCACGCGACGCGGAGGGAGTCCAGCCACAGGACGTCCGCGGCCACGGCGCCGGGCGGGAGGATCTCGGCGTTGCGTGTCGCGGGGTACAGGTCCCACTCGAAGGCCGCGTGCGCCCCCGGTGTCAGTTGATCGAGCATGCTCCAGGCCGGGACGGACGGTCGTTCCGGGGCCTCGAGGAGGTACAGCCGTTCCGTCGCCGCCGACCGGTCGTATCCGGGGCCGTACGCGACCCCTGTCAGGCCGATCATGAAGCCCTCGGGCTGGAGCCCGAGCGTCCCGAGTGAGTCGGCCACACGGGTGAGGCGCGAAGCCGTTTGCGCCCACCCGACCCAGGCGGCGTACGTCTCCGCCCCCGGCGCTCCGTCCAGGAATACGGCGGCGTGGTGGGTGATTCCAAACGGGGTCTGGCGAACGCTCGTGGCCGATGGGGGAAGGAGCCCGTCCCTCTCGACGCGCGCCTCCGCGTCTTCCCGACGCGCCCGTTGAAGCTCGGTCTGGAGCGTGAGGGCCGTGTTTCCACTGAACGCCACTCCATCCCCTCCGATCGTGCTGTCGAGGGTGAGGAGCCGGTTTCGGATGGCCGCGCTGTAGGTCGCCAGGTCCTTGTAGACCCACCGAAGGGTCTGCCCCAACAGTCGCGCCCGGCCCGCCGTGGTGGTCGAGATCCCCCCCGCCTGGAGCGCCGGGGGGATCAGGCTCAGCGGGTCGGCCTCCTCGTACGCGCCGCGCCGCTCGATGAACACGAAGAATACGTCGGGGCCGAGCGCCGGATAATGCCAGACCTCATTCCGCGGGAAGTCGGTACGACGCACGGACGGCTCTTCCCGAATGGCCTGTGCGATGAACAGGTCATTTTCGACGTCGATCGTCCGGCGACGGGCCGGCGCTCCGAACCGCACGAACGTCTCGCCTCGGGCGTCGAACCCGGCGGGGGCGTCGGAGGCGAAGGCCGCCCGGGCCGTGCTGACGCGCAGGAGGTGCTCCACCACGCGCTCATTGACCTCCGTAGCCGGGAGGGGGTCCTGCCGGCGCCACCACACTCGGAGCGCCTCGCCGACACCCGGCGCGCCGCCCGCGACCGCCTGGGCCGCCAGTTGCGGCGGGAGGATGAGAGCGAGTTGGGTCAGGTCCTCCTCGAGGCCGGCCGGCGCCTCCGAGGTCCCCGCGCTCCCGATCCGGGCGAGATAGGCTTCGGCCGCCGCCGGGTAGTCCGCCTCGCGCCGCTGGTCGAACACGGCGCGGACCTCGGCGGGCGTGACCTGGGCCGCGGCTCCGACTCCCGCCGCGAGCAGAAGAACGGCCGGTCCCAGGCGCAGCACGCCCCCCCGACGAGTCGGTACGGGAGAGGACCGATGTGGGGGAGAACCCATCTCACACGAACGAGAGGAGAGGCGCCCTCATCGGCGGCGCCCCTCCTCCCTGCGACTGACAGACTTGACAGAGCGTCCCCGAGGCTAGTAGCCCGGGTTCTGCGTGAGCGCCTCGTTGATGTCGATCTCCCGCTGGGGGATCGGCCACCGCGTGAAGTTCTCCGTCGTCAGCGTCTCCAGGGTGGCCACGGCTCGGCCCGTCCGGACGAGGTCGTGCCAGCGGTGCCCCTCGTACGCCAGTTCGAGGGCGCGCTCGTCGAGGATGAGGTCGATCGCCTGGGCCTGCGTGGTGATGGTCGCATCGTCGATGGGTTCCGCCCCCGCCCGCTCGCGGACCACGTTCACGAGGCGGACCGCCTCGTCGTAGTCGTCGGCGTGCGCGGCGGCCTCGGCCTGGATGAGCACCATCTCCGCCCCCCGGATCAGGAAGTGGTGGTCGGCCCCAGTGTTCACCCGGAAGTACTTCCCAACCACGGTCTGATTCCCGTCCTCGGCCAAGGCGTAGTCCGCCCGCGCGTCGTCCTCGCCGTAGGCCGCGAGGGCCGTCGGCGTCGGCCCGTACTCAAACCGGCCGCCGTTGACGAACCCGAAGAAGGCCATCGAGTTGCTGTCGTCGGTGGTGTACTGGAGCTCCCAGATCGACTCCGAGCTGTTGAGGGCGTCGTAGAGCGCGTCGAGCGCGACGAGCGGGTAGGCCGCCGCCAGCTCGGCCGCGAGCACACCCGCCGCCGCGTACTGGCCGTCGTAGAGGAGCACGCGGGCCCGGAGCGCCCGGACCACGTCGCGGTCGATGAAGCCGACCGAGCGACTTTCGGCCACGAGCGGCTCGGCAGTCTGGAGATCCTCCAGGATCTGGTCGTAGACCTCGTCCACGGAGGACCGTGCGACGTTCGCGTCGTCGAGGGGCGTCACCGCCTGGAGCACGATCGGGACGGGGCCGAACCACCGCACCAGGTTGTGCAGGGCGTAGGCCCGGAAGGTGTAGGCCTCGCCGAGGATCTGGTTGGTCCGCGTCGGGGACAGGCCCGGCGTCCCCTCCACGTTCTCGATGATGACGTTGGCCTGGTTGATGAGCGCGTACCACGCCGTGTACTGCTGCGACACCTCCACGCTGCCGGTGGGGATGAGGTGGACGTCGATCTCCGTCCACGACGGGTACGAGCCCGTGTGCTGGGCGAAGTCGGCCGCGAGATCGCTGAAGATGACGAAGTCATCCATCGGGCCCTGCGTGCGGTTGTAGGCGCCGTTGATGGCGGCCTCCGCACCCGTGGCGCCGGTGAAGACCGCATCGTTGCTGATGCTCGTCTCCGGTTCTTTGTCGAGGAAGTCGCACGCCGACAGGGAGAGCGCCGCGACGGTGACGAGGACGATGCGTGAAAGGGTAGTCATGTGAGAGTCTGGGGAGCGCTGCCCCCTGCCCGGAGGACCGGGGACAGCTCAGGATCGGGGAGCGACGAGCGAGGGCTAGAGCCCGACCTGCACGCCGACCACGAAGCGCCGGGTCTGCGGGTACGTGAAGAAGTCCGTCCCGAAGGCCGTGTTGGAACGGTCGAACGTGCTCACCTCGGGGTCGAGGCCGCTATAGCGGGTCGAGGTAAAGAGGTTCTCTCCGAGGGCGTAGACCCGGAGGGACCGCCCGCCGATCTGGCGGAGGAAGCGCGTCGGGACGTTGTACCCGACGGTCAGCGTCTTGAGGCGGACGTAGGAGCCGTCCTCCACGTAGAAGTCGCTGTCCCGGTCGTTGTCGTTCGGGTCGCTGTTGGTCGCGCGCGGGATCGTCGCGTCCGGGTTCACCACGTTGCCGTCCGCGTCGAACCGGATCCGGTCGTTGACTGTGCTGCTCACGCCGTAGCCCCGGCCGACCTGCTCGTTGAACTGGCGGACCGCGTTGAAGACGTCGTTCCCGATCGAGAACTGGAGGAACGCGCTCACATCGATGCCGAATGCCGTGATCGAGTTGGTGAAGCCGCCGAAGAGGTCCGGGTTCGGGTCGCCGATGTAGGCCCGGTCCGCGGCCGTGATCTTCCCGTCGGGCTCGAGGATGTTGCCCTCGTTCGAGCACGTCCCGTCCTCAACCTCGGCCTCGGTGCAATCCCGGCCGATGTCGGCGAACTTGATGTCGCCGACGCTCGTGCCGGCCTTGTCGTAGGCCGTTCCCGGGGCGCAGGTCGCGCCAGTGGCGTCGCGGCAGATCGCGTCCTCGCTGAGCAGGAGCCCGTCGGACACGTACCCGTAGAACACGCCGAGCGGGTGGCCGACAGAAATCCGGCTGGCGAAGCCGGAGGCGATCGGCTCGTTCTCGTTGAGCGCCGTCACCTCGTTCACGTTCCGCGAGAGGTTCAGCGAGGTCTCCCACGTGAAGGCCCGCGTGCGGACGTTGAGCGTGGTGAGCTGGAGCTCGATGCCCGAGTTGGTGACCGAGCCGATGTTGGACTGGATCCCCGTGAACCCCGTCGTCGCCGGGAGCGGCCGGGCGAGGAGGAGGTCATCCGTGTCCTTCCGGTACACGTCCAGGACGCCGCTCACACGACCCCGGAACAGGCCGAAGTCGATGCCGCCGCCGTACTGGGTGGTCGTCTCCCACTTGAGGTCGGGGTTGGCCAGCTGCGACGGTGCCACGGCCGGGAGGCCGGCGTAATTGCCGCCCGCCCCGAACAGGCCGAGCGAGGGGAAGTTGCCGATCTCCTGCTGCCCGGTGATCCCGATGCTCCCGCGGACCTTCAGGAGGCTGAGGAACGTGCTCCCCTGCAGGAAGTCCTCTTCGTGGACGTTCCAGCCCGCGGCGACGCCCGGGAAGAACGCGAACCGGTGGTCCTCACCGAATCGCGACGACCCATCGTAGCGGGCGTTGAGCGTGAGGAGGTACCGGTTGTTGTAGGAGTAGTCCATCCCCCCGAGGAAGGAGATGATCGAGTTCTCCGACCCGGTCGAGCCGCCGTCGGTCACCGCCCCAGCATCGACGCGGAGGAGGAGGTCCGTGGCGAAGTCGGTGCTGGACGAGTAGGTCCGCTCGTAGTCGTTCTGCTCGGCGCTCGTGCCGACGAAGACGCTGACGTCGTGGACCTCGTTGAAGAGACGGCGGTAGTTCATCGTCCCCTCGAGGATGTACCGCTGGTTCACCGTCACGGCCGAGAACGCGGCGCCCGTCGGCTGGCCCTGGCGGACGTAGCTCGGCGAGTACTGGTCGTCCTTGAGGTCGAGCCGGTCGAGGCCGGCGCGGACGCGCGCCCGCAGGCCGGGCGCGAACTCGTACGACCCCGTCACGTTGCCCAGGAACTTGGTGTCGATCGAATTCTGGAACACCTCCGTGGCCGCGATGGGGTTGTCGAATCCGAACTGGTTTCCCGGTGTCAGCTCCCCGGCGTTGTCGCCCTCCTGGATCCGCGTGGGCACGTTCGGAGGCGAGATGAGCGCGTTGGTGAGGACCCCGTAGATGTTGTTGTCGTTCTCGATCCGGTCGATGAGCCCCCGGTTGTAGCTCACGCTGGCCTGGACGACCGTCTTCTCGTTCGGCGTGTGGTCCACGTTCACCCGGCCGTTGTAGCGCTTGAACCCGCTCGAAACGAGCGCGCCCTCCTCATTGAGGTAGTTGCCGCTGACGAGGAACCGGGTGGTCTCGTTGCCCCCGTTGATCGACGCCCGGTAGGTCTGGAGCAAGCCGGTCTGGCGGATCTCGTCGAAGAAGTTCGAGTTCTGGGTGACCTCGTCGGGATTCCCGTAGTACTGGGTGCCGTAGCGATCCGGGCCGAACTGGTTGACCACCCCCTCGTTCCGAGCGCGGACGTAGTCGGCGCCGGAGAGCACGTTGAAGTCCGCGGGGATGTACGAGGACCCCAGGGTCGTCTCCAGGCTGATCTGCGTGGTACCGGCCCGGCCGCGCCGGGTCGTGATGAGGACGACGCCGTTGGCCGCGCGCGTGCCGTAGATGGCCGTCGACGCCGCGTCCTTCAGGATCTCGATCGACTCGATGTCCTGGGTGTCGAGCGTCGAGAGCGCGTTGGTGCCCTGGTTGCCTACCCCGAGCGCGGAGTAGCTCCCCTCCGCCACCGGGACGCCGTCGACCACATAGAGCGGCTCGTTCGACCCGTTGATGGACGTCGCCCCTCGGATGCGGACGGCCACCCCGCCACCTGGCGTGCCCGAGCTGCGGAGCACCGTGACGCCCGCCGACCGCCCCTGCAGGGCGTTGTCGACGGAGGCGGACGGGATGTCCTTCAGTTCGGCTCCATCGATCGAGGAGATCGCCGTGGCCAGGTTGCGTCGCTCGCGTCCGGACCCGTAGCCGGTGACCACCACGTCGTCGAGCTGGAGGGGGTCGGCCGAGAGGTCAATGTTCACGTTCACCGTCTCGCCGGAGCGAACCGTCACCCGTTCCCGGGCCGTGGTGTACCCCGTGAACGAGATGACGAGGACGTAGTCCCCGGCAGGCGCGTTGAACGAGAAGACGCCGTCGACGTCCGTCGCGCCCCCAATGGTCGTCCCCTCCAGGCGGAGGTTCACGCCCGGGAGCGGGGAGCCGAGGTCCGCGTCCGAGACTTGGCCGGAGATGGTGCCGACGCCTTGTGCGGCAACCGGTGTCGACAAGAGCGCGAGAACCAATGCCAACGCTCCGCCGAGAGCGCCCCCTCGGGCGCTACGGGTAAAGAAACACATGAGATGTAGTGGTGTGTGTGTGTGTCACGGAGGGGCCACCTCCGTCGAGTCCGGCGCGTTCCGCCACCGGACAGGCACTGCGCGAAGCAGATCGCCAATGCAAAAGTAACGAAATCGTGAAACTGCCGCGAACTGAACCCGCTAACCGTTGCCCTCCCGGCCTGAACGGTCCTGCGCCGCTCCTGAACGGTCATCCTCGGACGGGTCCCACACGAACGCCTCCAGGTCCACGCGCCCGTCGTCGGTGAACCGGACCCCCTCAGCGCGGAGGCGCTCTTCCATCACCGTCGGCGTCTCGAAGTGGAGGCGCCCCGTCAGCGTCCCCTCGCGGTTTACGACGCGGTGGCACGGAACGGCGAGCGGCCCGCCGTCCGCCCGCGCGGCGGCCTTCAGCGCCCACCCCACCGCCCGCGCCGACCGCCCGATCCCGAGGTACCGCGCGACGTGTCCGTAGGTGGTGACGCGGCCCGGCGGGACGCGCCGGACCACGTCCCAGACGCGCTCGAAGAAGTCGGAGCGGGACGGGTCCTCCATGGCTGAGACGTGGCGGGGCTCGCGAAGCTAGCGTAGAGCGCGGAGGCTACCGCCCGCCGCCGTCCCCTACTGGTCCCCCAGGATGACGGGGAGGCCGCCGTCGCCGCCGATCACGACCACCTTGGCGTTGTCGGACTCGGCCAGTGCCTGGGTCGCGCGGATGCCCTCGTAGCGGAGGTACTGCGGCGAGAGGCTCGCGGTGATGAGCCGCTGGTAGGTCGCCTGGCCCTCGGCCTCGATCTGCTTCCGCTCGGCCTCGAGCCGCTCGCGCTGGATGGCGAACTGGACCTGCTCGGCCCGTTGCTCCTCCTGGAGCTTCAGTTCGATCGCCTGCCGGACCTGATCGGGCAGCTCCACGTCACGGATCAGGATGTCTTGCAGCGCGACGAAGCCGCCCCCGACCTGCCGGTTGACGAGGGTCTCGATCTGGTTCTGCAGTTCCTCGCGGCGGGTCGAGTAGAGTTCCTCGGGCTGGAACTGCCCGACCACCTCGCGCGCCACGCTCCGGACGACGGGCTGGATGAGGCGCTCGTAGTACTCGTTCCCGTAGGTCGTGTGGAGCTGGGGGAGACGCCGGACGTCCGGCCGGTATCGCACGGAGACGTCCATCCCGATCGTCGCGCCGTTCGACGAGAGCACCGAGATGGTCTCGTCGTGGTTCTGGACACGGACCTCGTACTCCACCATGCGCTCCCACGGCCAGACGACGTGGAGCCCCTCGCCATAGACCGTCGTCAGGTCGGTTCCGGAGAACGCGCTGTACTTGACCCCGCGCTGGCCGGCGTCGATCACGCTCGTCATGCAGCCGGCGGCCGACAACACGAAGAACAACGCGACGGCGATTGCGACGGTGACCGCCGAGATGCGGGGCGGGCGAATCCTGGGGACGTTGATGCGGGAGGCAGCCATCGCTCCGGGGGTGTGTGGATGGGAAGACTACGGGCAGACGGCGGCGGAAGGTGCAGCCCTGCCACACCCTCTCGCTACACTGTGGCTCCCCACCCCGTACGCCGTTGGCCTTCGTCTCCCCCGCCCCCGACGCCCCCCTCACCCCGGCGGAGCGTGCCCGCCGCGAGTCCGCCTTCCGCGACCGCCTCGCCGAGCGCCTCCCTGCCCTCGACGCCGGCCGCGTCCGGACGGACGTGCCCCTGGCGTCATTCACGACGTTTCAGATCGGCGGCCCCGCCGATGTGTTCTTCGAGGCCCATTCCGCCGACGAGCTGGCGGCGGCCGTGGGCGCGGCGCGCGAGGCGGAGGTCCCGTTCTTCCTGCTGGGGCTCGGCGCCAACATCCTCATCGGCGACCGGGGGTTCCGGGGCGTCGTGATCCGGAACCGGGCGGCGCACGTCGAGATCGATCGGGAGACGGGGCGGGTCTGGGCCGAGAGCGGGGCCGTCGTCTGGCCGCGGCTGATCGAGGCGACGCTCGACGCGGGCCTCAGCGGGGTCGAGCACTACGCCGGCATCCCCTCCACCGTCGGCGGGGCGCTGTGGCAAAACCTCCACTTCCTCTCCCCCCCGCCGGAGCGCGAGCGGACCACGTTCATCGAGGAGGTGGTCGAGGCGGCCGAGCTGCTCCGCGCCGACGGCACCCGCATGACCGTGGACCGCAACTGGTTCGACTTCGGGTACGACTATTCGACGCTCCACGTCACCGACGACATCGTCCTCAGCGCCACGTTCCGGCTGGAGCCCGCCGACCCGGCCCGGCTCCGCGAGATCGTCGAGGCCAACCTGGCGTGGCGCGGCGCCCGCCACCCGCCCCTCGACACGCAGCCCTCGGCCGGCTCCATCTTTAAGAAGATCGACGGCGTCGGCGCCGGGCGGCTGGCGGACTGGTGCGGCCTGAAGGGGACCCGGATCGGCGGGGCCCTGGTCACCGAGCGCCACGCCAACATCCTCATCAACGTGGGCGCGGCCGAGGGCCAGCCGGCGACGGCGGCCGACGTGCGGCACCTCATCGGGTACGTCCAGGAGACCGTCGAGCGCGAGCAGGGGTACCGGCTCAGCACGGAAGTGGGGTTCATCGGCGACTTCGGGCCCCTTGGCGAGCTCCCACCGTCTGGCTGGGAGGACCAGGACGGCTTCGTCGGAGGGGTCCCCCCGGGCGGCCATCCCGAGGCGCACCGCGACGCCGAGCGCCGGTGAACGGACGTAAAGCCGTAAGGGCGACGGATCGGTAACCCCCGACGGGAGCGTGGGAGGCCGGGGGTGGGTGACGTACTGGAACACGGGGGCCGAGCGCCTCCACGGGATCGCGGCGCCCTCGGCGCTCGGCCGGCACCTCTCCAACGTCGTCCGCTACCACGTGCAGACCGAGGAGGGCCGGGCGGCCCCCCTGCCGGCGTCGGACACAGCCAAACAGCCAAGGGGCTCCGCGAGGCGGGCGTCGGCTCCACCGAGCTGATCTACGAGACCTCGGACGGCAGGTGCCGTCACGTTTCGGTTCGGCGAGCACAGTGCGCGGGGAGACCGGCGATCCCGAGGGGATGCTCGCCGTCGTCCGCGACGTGACGGCCCAGCGCCGGATGGCGGCCCGCCTCCGACACCTGGCGCTCCACGACAGCCTCACGGGCCTCCCCAACCGGGCCTAGTTCCGCGCCGAGATCGAGCAGGCCCTCGCGGCGGGCGACCCCTTCGCCATCTTTTTCATCGACCTCGACCAGTTCAAGACCGTTAACGACTCGCTCGGGCACGACGCCGGCGACCGGCTCCTCCAGACCGTCGCGACCCGGATGCGGGATGCGGTGGACGCGAGCGGGACCGTGGCGCGCCTCGGCCGGGACGAGTTCGCCCTCCTCGCCCCCCTCGGGCTGCGGCCGGCCATGCGCCTCGCGCGACGCCTCCTCCGGGCCCTCCGTGCGCCCGTGGACCTCGGCCCCCGGACCATCGCCCCAGGTGGGAGCATCGGCCTCGTCGCCGAAGCGAAACAGCCCCGAGTCCCTCCTCCGCGACGCCGACACGGCGATGTACGAGGTGAAGCACGCCGGTCGCGGCGCTTACGCCGTGTTCGACCGGGTCATGCACGAGGCCGCGCGCGAACGGTTCGGGCTGGAGCACGACCTCCGCCAGGCCATCGACGACGACCAGCTGGTGATCTACCTCCAGCCCATCATCGACTGCAGAGCGGGGCGGTGGCGGGGTTCGAGTCGCTCGTGCGGTGGAACCACCCCGAGCACGGCCTACTCACCCCCGGCGCGTGACCAGGCATCGCGAGACTCAGCATCGACGACTTCGGCTCGGGCTTCTCCTCGCTCGGCCTACTCCACCGCCTCCCCGTCGACGGGCTCAAGATCGACCGGTCGTTCGTCTCCGACCTGGGGACCTCGCACCGGGCGCAGTCGCTGGTCCAGGCCGTCGTGGACCTCTCGGTCGCGCTCGACCTCCAAGTCGTCGCGGAGGGCGTGGAGACGCCCGATCAGCTGCGGTTCCTCCGCCAGTCCGGCGCGCCGTATGCGCAGGGCTTCCTGTTCTCGAAGCCGGTCCCACCCCCCGACGCGCGGGCGATGCTGGAGGTCCCACTGTGGGCCGAGGCCTGGCCCTCATGGAGGGCGCCCTGAGTCTCGCGATGCCTGGTCACGCGCCGGACGGGACGGCCTCGATCCGCCATCCGTGGGTGGTGGCCGTGCGGCGGCAGCGCCCGTGCTCGGGCCGGTCGGCCTCGTCACGCGCATCGGAGCCGTCACCCGCCGAGTGCGTCGATCACGGCCTCGGTCTCGGCGCGGATCGCGTCGGCGTCTTCGAGCGTGTCGAGCCATGCGCGGGGGAAGGCGCCCGCGCCGTGGAGGGCCCCCATGAGCGCCCCGACGCACGCCCCCACCGCCGCCGCGTCGCCCCCGACGTTGACGGCCGAGAGCAGCGTGGACTCGACGAGCGAGGGCGACCGGGCCACCATGGCGATCGCGAACGGGACGGCCTCGTCGGCCGCGGCGTCGGACCCGTCGCAGAGGTCCTGGAGGTCGAGGGGGAAGGAGTCGAGGTGCCCCTGGAGCGACGCGAGCCGGCTGGAGACGCGGTCATCGGCGCCGAGGAGCCGCTCGGCCTCGCGGGCCGCGACGAGGGCTGCCGCGAGAATCTCGGGACCGGCGAGACCGTCGGGGTCCTTGCCGAGACACGTCCGGATCGCGGCGATCTGGGCCGTCGCCGCGACGTGGGCCACGGGGCTCGGGTCGACGGACTGTAGCAGGAGCTGGCTCCACCGCGCGCTCGCGAGGTCCTTCAGCCCCCGCAGCCGCGCCTGGACGCCGAGCGGCGCCGCGCACGCCGCGCACGCGCTGCTCGGGCTCCGGACCGTCCCGCGCCGGAGCTCGTTGTCGGGAGGCATTGCCTCGGCGACCGCCTGGCGAACCTCCTCGGGGCTGTCGGGCGCGCCGGTGGCGAGGGCGCGCAGGAGCACCCGGGCCCGCTGCGTGTCGGCCGTCCACTGGCCCGCGCCCAGGTCCTCCCGCTTCTCGTCCGCGCGGAGCTCCTTGATCCCCTTGTAGTAGGTGCGGACGTTCTGGTGGCTGAGGCCCTCGACCGGCATGCCGAGGGCGTCGCCGAGGGCCGAGCCGAGAATCGTGCCGATGAGGCGGTCGCGGAAGGGGGCGGGGTCGGGAGGCGTGGGGACGGCCGGGTCGGGCACGGGGAGGCGGCGGCTGGGGAGCCGTGCTATCCTCCGGCCCCCTCCCCCGTTCCCACCCGTGGACTGGCTGACCGGCACCTGGGCCGTCTTCGCCAACGACGCCCGCCTCGAACTCCGCACGCGCGTCGCCCTCGGCGCGCTGGCGATGTTCGTCGCGGCCTCGCTCGTGCTCGTGCGCGTCGCCCTCGGCCGGGGCGCCCCGACCGTCCCGGTGGCGGCGGCGCTCCTGTGGCTCGTGGTCGTGTTCGCGGCGGCGGTGGGACTCGGGCGGGCATTCGTGGCCGAGGAGGAGCGCGGGACGTCCCTTCTCCTCCAACTCCACCTCCGGCCGAGCCAGGTGTACGCCGGCAAGCTCCTGTTCAACGCAGCGCTGATGCTCGTCCTGAGCACGCTCGCCGTGGTCGGCTTCCGGATCCTGGTGCCGTCGCCGCTGGGGGCGCCGGGCGTGCTGTGGGCGAGCGTCGCGCTCGGGGCCATCGGGCTCGCGTCGGCGACGACGCTCCTCTCGGCGCTGATCGCGCGGGCGCGGGCGGCCGGTCCGCTCCTGCCCGTCCTCGCCTTCCCTGTGATCGTGCCCGTCCTGATCCCAAGCGTGACGCTCACGCAGCTCGCCGCGGGCACCGCCGAGGGCGCCTGGGCCGCGGCGCGCGGCGACCTCGTCCTGCTCGCAGCCTACGCCGGCCTCCTGATCTCCGCCTCCGCTCTCCTGTTCGACTATGTCTGGCGGGATTGACCGGCGGCGACCTCAGGCCGGCAACAGCTCGACGCGGCGCGGGCACTGCGACGCCTCCGCCGGCTCGTTCGTAGCGACCACAACGATCCGCCGCGCGTCCCCGACGACGGCCGAGACGAGGCTCCGGCCGGCGGCGTCGAGCGTCGCCCCGGGCTCGTCGAGGAGGAGGACCGGCGGGTCGTGGAGGAGGGCCGTGGCGATCCGGAGTCGCTGGCGCATTCCGGTGGAGAAAGCCGCGACCGGCTCGTCGACCCGGTCACCCAGGCCCACGAGGTCGAGCGTCGCCGCGATCCGCGCCTCGCGCTCCGGGAGGCCGCGCGCCTGGGCGAGGAAGCGAAGCGTCTCGCGCGCCGTCAGCGCGTCGTAGAGGTGGAGCGCGGGCGCCACGAACCCGACCGTCCGGGGCACTTCCTCCAGGGGCACGCGCCGCCCGCCGACCTCTAGGCGGACCTCGCCGCCTGTCGGCGCGAGGAGCCCCGCGAAGAGGCGCAGCAGCGTCGACTTGCCCGATCCGTTCGCGCCAACGACGGCGAGCGGCGCGCCTGGCACGACCTCGACGGTCAGGGCGTCGAACAGCCGTCGTCGCCCGAAGCGCATCGAGAGGTGGTCGGCGACGAGGCGGGTACTCACAGGCAAGAGGCGGGGGCCGAAAGCTAGCCCCGCAGAACACCCGGGCCCGCCGACCGTTCTCCCCCTACGATGACGCTCACTCCCCTGTGCGGCGTGGGAGGGCTCTGGATCGCGCTCACCGTCGCCGCCTGCTCCGACCCGGCGCCGCCGGCCACGTCCCCCCCGCCCTCCCACACGACCGACGCGCTCCCGCCGGACACGGTCGACGTGCGCGGCGTGACGCGGGCGACGGCCCGGATCGAACCTGTTGGGGCAGGGACCGTGACGGGAACGGTCCGGCTGATGCAGACCGACGCGGGCGTCCGCGTCAAGGCCGACCTCTACGACCTCTCGCAGCAAGACTTCCACGCGTTCCAGATCCTCCGCGGCCGGTCCTGCGACGCCGACCCGGCGATCCACCTCGGTGCCGACGCCGGCACGCCGCACGGAGGCCCCTACTCGCTCCCGGGGCAGCGCCACGCCGGCGACCTCGGCAACGTGCGCGGCGACGAGGGGCGCGGGCGCTACGACCGGATCGACCCGGTCCTCACACTCTCAGGCACCGAGTCGGCCGTGGGACGCGCGGTGATCCTCCGCGCGGGGCGCGACGACGCGGCCAGCCCGGACGGCGCGGCGGGCCCGGTGATCGGCTGCGGCATCCTCGAACCGGGCAACGGATGATGCGGCTCGCCCTCCTCGCCCTCGCCTCCCTCGTCGTGGGGCTGGCCCTCGGCTGGCTGGCCCGGGAGACCGTCCTCCCCGCCGCGCCGCCACCGCCCGCCGCCGGCGACACCCCTGCCCTCGACTCGCTCGACGCGGCCATCCTCCGCCTCCGGGGCCACTTCGAGCAGCTCCGGGAGACGACGTCGGACGAGGAGAACCGGCTCCGGCGCCCGCGCACGCCGTCGTACTCCGAGCACCTGGAGATGGCGGACTCGCTGGGCGTCCCCCCGCTCCGGGGCGAGTCGGACCTGGCCGGGCACCTCCGGGCGCGCCGGCTCGTCCCGCTCCTCGACACCCAGTACTACACGGTCCGGATTCTGGAGCACTCGAAGCCGTTCGTCCGCCCGGCCCTCCGCGACCGGCTCGACGAGCTCGGCCGGCGGTTCCAGGCCGAGCTCGCGCGCGCCGGCCTCCCGCGCTACCGCTACACCGTCTCGTCCGCCCTCCGCACGGCGGACCTCCAGGAGGCCCTCGGGGTCTCCAACCGGAACGCGACGAGCGGCACGTCGAGCCACGAGTACGGCGTCAGCGTCGACATCGTCTACACGCGGTACGCGCTCCAGCCCTCCTCGCTCGACTCGCTCCACGTCCCCTTCGCCGACCCCGCGCACGACCGTGCGCAGCGCACCTACCTCCAGTGGGCCGACGACCTCGCGGGGACGTACAACGACCGCCTGTTCGGGGCCCTCGCGCGCGTCCTCGACGCCATGCAACGCGAGGGCCGGCTGCTCGTGCTCCTGGAGGACGAGCAGCCCGTCTTCCACGTCACGCTCGACACGCCCGAGCCGTCGGAGGCCGAGACCGACGCTCCCTGAGCCGGGCTACAGGCTCACGATGGCGCGGAGACCCGCCGACAGCTGCCAGTCCGGGACGAAGGGAGTGTCGAGCGTGTTGTAGACGGCGCCGGCCTCGGCGCCGACGGTCAGGGCGCACGCCGCGCACGAGGCGTACTCCAGCCCGACGGCCGCCCGTGTCTGGACGCCCGACTGGCGGTCGCCGGCCAGCGTGAACGACCGCGTGCGGATCTGGTAGCCGTTGTCGACGAACGTGGCGCCCGGCGACTCGTCCCGGCGCATCTCCGTCCACCCGACGCCGGCGGCGACGTACGGCTGGAGCCCGATCCGCGTGCGGAAGCGGACGCGGCCGAGCGCGTAGGCCGACCGGTTGGCGACGGAGAACGAGACGGCGTGGGGCTCCGGCGCCTGCGGGTTCGAGTAGTGGGCGTCGTCGAGGGAGGCGCCGGCGCCCACTGCGATCCGCCGGGACAGAAAGAGGTACGCCTCCGCGCCGAGCCCCAGGACGGCCGTCCCGTCGAACCCGGAGAGATCGACCGTAGGATCGCGCCCGTCCGACACGGCCATGGTGAGCGGTCCCGTCGCCTGCCGCGTCACGACGGATGCGCTGACGGACACGCCGACGTGGGCCAGACGGCGCTCCTCCTCGGCGAAGAAGCGCGTCTGGCGCCCGCTCGCCGCCAGCTCCCCGTCCACGCGGTTCCGGAGCGTCTGGATGCGCGCGATGAGGTCGCGGTGCGTCGGGTGCGTGCTGTCGAGGTAGGGCGCGACCCGGTCGAGGGCGGTGTTGGCGAGGTCCACGTCGCCGGCCTCGTACGCGAACGCTGCCTGGTCGTAGGCCGTCTGCAGCCAGGTCCGTACATGCTCGGCGTGCCGACGCCGGAGGTACTGCGCAGCCTCGAACGCCACGACGGCGGCGGGGTAGTCCCCGGCCTCCGCCCGCTCCTCGAACCGGCGGTACAGGACGACGGCTCGCGCCCCGGCCTGGACCTCCGTGAGCGTGGACGGGAGCGGCAGCCGCTCCCGGACGTAGTCCCGCCCCATGGTCTCTCCGCCGGCGATGACGGCATCGACCCGAGCGATGAGTTGCTCCAGACCTTCGGGCGCCCGGTCGCCGGCCGTAGCGGTCCAGCGCCGCAGGACCTCCAGCTGCCCCTCTGCCACGACCGAGTCGGCCTGCGCGAGCACATCCGATCCAGCCCCCCTCCCGCGTTGAGCCTGGACGGGCATCACCACCAGCAAAAGCGAAACAAACACAGCGGTTTTTACCAACATCGGCGACATCGAGAGAAGAGGCGGGCTCGAGTGGAAGTCGCGATCAAGATACCCGCCCCCCCTGAACTCAGAGCCACCGGCCGGGTCTCACCCCCTATGACTGAGTCCCCTCCCCCCTCGTCTCCGATCACCTCGGCCGCCGACGCGCCGGCGGCTGTCGCCTCCCTCCCGCCGCCGCCCGGTCTGCTGCGGCGTGGGTGGCCCGCCCTCCTCGCCCTCGTCATCGCCGTGTCCGTCGCCCTCGGCGCGTGGTTCGCGGTGCGCGTCCAGCAGGGGATCGCGGCGACGTACGCCGTGCAGGAGGCGTTCGTCCGCGAGGCCAAGCGGTCGTTCGAGACGGTCCCGCTCCTCAGCGACCGCGAGATCGCCCTGCTCCAGCGGTCGCGGAACGCCCGCCACGTTGAGCTGGCGCAGCGGCTGGGCGTGTCGCCCCCCGCCACCCCGGCCGCGGCCGACAGCGTCGCCCGAGCGCTCGGCCTCACGCCGATCCAGACCGACTCGCTCTACACCGTCCTCCCGGGCCAGTACTCGACCCCGTTCCTCACGCCCAGCGGCGCGGCCTCACTCGACAGCGTCGCCGTCCGCTTCCGCCAGAAGCTGGACGCGGCCGGACTCCCGCCCTTCCGGTTCGCCGTCTCGTCCGGCTGGCGGTCCGCCGCCGACCAGGCCGCGCTTCGCGGCGCGAACGTGAACGCCGCCGCCGGCCACTCCAGCCACGAGTACGCGACGACCTACGACATCACCTACAACCCGACCCGCTACAGCCCGGCCCCGGACGCGCTCCCGCCGCCTCCCAAGATCGACCCGCGCGTGCCGGAGATGATGCGCCCGGGCGTCCGCGCGGCCCTCGCCGCGCAGCAGCGCGAGGACCTCGACCGCCTCGCCGCCGACTACCCCTCGCGCCTGACGGCCCTCCTGGGGCGGTCACTCATCGAGTTGGAGGACGAGGGCGTGCTCGTGACGGTCCGCGAGCGCCGCCAGCCGGTGTACCACACGACGGTCGCCCGGCGGCTCGTCGGTGACGGGGCGTCGTCGTAGGGGGCGGCTAGTTTCCGGGCTTCTAACCCCCCGTCGCCCCATCATTATGCGGCTCAGCGTTTTTCTCCTTCCTCTGCTTGCTGCGACCGCCAGTTGCCAGCCAGCCACAGGCGAATCACCTGACGTGTTAGGACGGGCCGTCGACTCCCTAAGCACATCGCAGACAACGGCTGTCGAGATGGACTGCTCACATGCGGTGTGCACCTCCCCAGGGCCGACCCGAGCCGGGGTGTATGAGATCGACGACGTGACATCTCCCCCGTCCCTCTCAGGTGGCCTCGCTGACCTGATTGCCCGCGTCCGTTACCCGGAGCCGGCCCGGGCGGATGGCACGGAGGGGATCGTGGTCGTGATGGTGGCCATCGGGACGGATGGGGTCGCGCGGTCTCCCCTCGTGCTCCGCGACCCCGATCCTCGGCTCTCGGAGGCGGCGACCGCGATACTCTCGACGCCCTTCGAGCCGGGTCAACTCGATGGACAATCGGTGACAGTCCGGATGGCAATTCCCATCACGTTCCGGCTCCGGTAAGTGACCGACGTCCTCTCCGACGACGCCCTCCTCTACGGCCACGACCCCACCGAGCGGATCGTCGCCCTCCACCCGGTCGGGCCGGCGGGGACTACGATGCGGCTCTACCGCCGCCGCTCACTCACCGAGGTCGAAACCGAGGACGTCCGCGTCCACCCGTTCTTTTTCCTCTCGGACGTCGACCTCCTGCGCGGCTTCCCCCGCGACCGGTTCCAGTTCCAGGAGTTGGCGGGCGCGGGCTTCTACCGGACCGTCGTCGCCTTTGCGGACCGGGGCGCCTACTTCGACGCGCTCCGCCACGTCGAGCGCGTGACCGAGACCGAGAAGGCCCGGCCCGACGAGGTGTACCTGCCCGGCTCGCCCGAGCAGCAGTACCTCATGCAGACCGGCCGGACCCTCTTCAAGGGGATGGCCTTCGACGACCTCGTCCGCCTCCAACTCGACATCGAGGTCTACAGCCCCGCCGGCTTCCCGCAGGCGACGGTGCCGGAGCACCGGATCATCCTCGTCGCCCTCAGCGACTCGACCGGCTGGAGCCGTCTTGTCGGCGACCCGTTGATGACCGAGGAGGAGGTGTTGCGCGAGACGCTCGCCCTCGTCAAGGAGCGCGACCCGGACGTGATCGAGGGGCACAACATCCAGGCCTTCGACTTCCCGTACCTGTTCGAGCGATGCCGCCGGCACGGCGTCCCCGTCGACCTCGGCCGCGACGGGAGCGAGCCGCGGACCTACCCGACGTCCATGCGGTTCGCCGAGCGGGCGGTCGAGTTCGAGGCCGTCGAGATCGCCGGCCGCCACGTCATCGACACGCTGCACCAGACGATGGCGTTCGACGTGTTCAAGCGGGACCTCCCGAACTACACCCTGAAGGGCGTCGCCAAGTACTTCGGCTTCGCGCCCGAGGGCCGCACCTACGTGCCGGGCGACGAGATCGCCCACGTCTGGGACACCGACCCGACGCGCCTCATGGCCTACGCCATCGACGACGCGACGGAGACGGAGCGGATCGCGCGGCAGCTCTCCGGGAGCGCGTTCTACCTCACGCAGATGGTGCCGATGCCGTACGGGCAGGCCGCGCGCACGGGCCCGGCGGCCAAGATCGAGGCCCTCTTCGTGCGCGGCTACCTCCACGCCCGTCACAGCCTCCCCCGCGCGGACTACGGCTCCCAGGTCGTCGGCGGCTACACGGACGTGTTCGTGACGGGCGTCGTCGGGCCCATCGTCTATGCCGACGTCGAGAGCCTGTACCCGTCGATCATGCTGAACTACGACGTCCAGCCGAAGGACGACGCGCTCGGGCTCTTCCCCCGCCTCCTCCGCCGCCTCACCGCCCTCCGGTTCGAGACGAAGGACGCCATGCGGGCCGTGGAGGACCCCAACGAACGGGGCGAGCTGGACGCCCGGCAGTCGGCCTATAAGATCGTGATCAACTCGTTCTACGGGAACATGGGCTTCGGCTACGCCCTGTTCAACGACTTCGCCGAGGCCGACCGCGTGGCGGCCACGGGGCAGGACCTCCTCCGCCAGATCATGCGCCTCGCGCGCGACGCAGGCGCCCAGGTCATCGAGGTCGACACCGACGGGGTCCTGTTCGTCCCTCCCGAGAGCGTCGAGGGCGAGGCGGCCGAGCGGGCATTCGTCCAGGCCCTCAGCGAGCAGATGCCCGAGGGCATCCGCATAGGGTTCGACGGGCGCTTCCAGCGGATGCTCTCCTACAAGAAGAAGAACTACGCCCTCCTCGGTTACGACGGGCACCTGAAGTTCAAGGGGTCGAGCCTCGTGAGCCGGTCGTCGGAGCGTTTCGGGCGACGGTTCGTCCGCGAGGCCATCGAACTCCTTTTGGAAGAGGACATCCAGGGCCTCCACGACCTCTACCTCGACCACCGCCGCCGCATCGAGGCACACGACTGGCAGGGCGTCGAGAGCTTCCAGCGTGTCGAGACGCTCAAGACCTCCCTCGCCGACTACGAGCGGGCCGTCGCTCGCGGCGAGCGGACGCGCTCGGCGGCCTACGAGGTGGCCCGCGCCGAGGCCGAGCACACCGGCCGGGCGCCCCGGATCGGCGACCGCGTGGCCTACTACATCGCTGAGGGCGGCGGGCGCGTGTTCGAGTCCGCCGCGCCTGCCGACGCGTGGGACCCCGCCGCGCCCGACGAGAGCACGCTGTTCTACCTCGACCGCCTCGACCAGCTCGCGGCCCGCTTCGCGCCGTTCTTCGAGACGGAGGCCCAGTTCCGCCTCGTGTTCTCGGAGGAGGACCTGTTCGGGTTCGACCCGAGGAGCGTCCGCCTCGTCGTCCGGGAGCGGGCGCCCGAGGACGTCGAGGACGACGTGCCCTTCTAGCGATCCGCGCGCGGTGCCGGGCGTAGGAGCCCCTCCCCTCCTCTGGCGCCATGTCTGCCCGCACCGCCCTCGTCCTGGGCGCCTCTGGCCTCGTCGGCCGCCACACGCTCGACCTCCTCACCCACGACGACCGCTGGAGCCGCGTCGTCACGCTCGGCCGCCGCCCGATGGCGACCGCCGGGCCCACGCACGAGGACCACGTCGTGGACTTCGATCACCTCGCGGATCAGGCCGAGCTGTTCGCCTGCGACGACGTGGTCTGCTGCCTCGGCACGACGATGGCCCAGGCTGGCTCCGAAGAGGCGTTCCGACGCGTCGATCTGGAGATCCCGTTCGAGGCCGCCCAGCTCGCGCACTCGGCCGGCGCCACGCAGATGCTCCTCGTCAGCGCCCTCGGGGCCAACCCGGCCTCGCGGATCTTCTACAACCGGACGAAGGGCGAAGCCGAGCGGGCGATCGAGGAGGTCGGGTTCGAGGCCGTCCAGATCCTCCGCCCGTCGCTCCTGACCGGCGACCGCGACGAGCGCCGGAGCGGCGAGCGGATCGCGGAGCTCGCGCTCTACCTCGCGGCCCCCCTCCTGATCGGACCGCTGGCACGGCTCAAGCCGACGCCGGCCCGGGCCGTCGCTCACGCGCTCGTGGACCTCGCCGCCGCCCGACCGACGGGCGTCCATGTCTACGGGCCGAAGGAGATCAAAGCCCGCGCTCGGGACGCCGCCTAGTTCGCCGCAGGCACGATCGTCGTCGTGACCGTCTCGCGCGAGAACGAGCCGAACACGCCGAGCCCGCCCTCCACGTTCGTCGTGATGTTGGGGATCTCGCCCGGCGAGAGCGTGGAGCCGCCGCCCTGGACGAGCTGGGTCTGGACGAAGTCCTGCATCGCCCGGTCGAGCGAGACGAGCGAGATCGACTGCGGGCCGTAGTACCCGAAGGCCAGAAACGGGATCTGGACCAGGAGCGTGCCGTCGCCGAGGGCGATGTAGCTGGCCTCGTTGATGACGGGTGAGGTGCCCGCGACGACGCCCTCCTGGCGCGGGTCCTCCTCGCAGAGGAGCGACCCGCTCGCCTCCTCCTCGCATCCGAGGAACCGCCTGTAGATCGGGACCGGGAGGTAGCGCCCCGGGAGGTTCCGGCTCCGGTACCGCGTCTCGCCGTCGACCGTGACCTCCTCGAAGTCGTCCGGCGCGAGGGCGCGGGCGGAGGCGACGAAAGCGGCCTGCCGCTCGGGCGTCGAGGTCCGCGTGATCCGGACCTCCGGCCCCTGCCCCTCGCCGTAGATGGTCTCGTCGGAGGGCCCGTCCAGGAGGGCGTAGTCGGGCGGGACCTGGGTGGTCGCCGTCAGCCGCTCGCCGTCGGCGCCGACCACGTCGAGCCGGTACGTGCGCCGCTCCAGCACCTCGACGCCGACGCCGGCCGGGACGTAGATCCCGAGCGTATTTGTGGGCGTGTAGGGGTAGACGGCCTCGTCCGAGCCGTCGGCGGCGAGGAGCGTGACGGTCACCTCCGCGTCGTTGACGGCGGCGGCCTCCGGCGTGTACACGTCGAGGAGGGGGAGCGTTCGCGAGAGGCGGATCGACGGGAGCGGCTCGCCGGTCCCGAGGAACGCGGAGACGACCAGTTGCGACGTGAAGTCGTTGTCGGTCGTCCCGTCGCACCCGCCGGCGACGACGGCGAGCGCGAGGAGGAGCACAGCGGGAAAGCGGAGCGGCATCGCTAGAAGGCGAGCGTGAGCGAGACGTTGGGGAGGATCGGGAGCTGGCGGACCTCGCCGACCTCCACTGGGTTCTTGTCGAAGTCGTACGTCACGAACCACAGGTTGCGACGGTTGTAGACGTTGACGAGCTGGAGCTGCAGCTCGGACTCCGCGCCGAAGAACGTTCCCCGTCGTGTGAACCCGACGTCGACGCGGTGGTAGGGCTGCAGGCGCGAGCTGTTGAGCGCGTTCGAGTAGAGCCCGTCGAGCCCCGGCGTTTCGAACGGCAGGCCGGAGACCACGTAGCGCCCGACGGGCGTGGTGTAGGCCTGGCCCGTGGCGTAGGCCCCTGCGAGCGTCGCCGTCCATCCCTTCCCGACGTCGATGTTGGCGACGAGCGTGAGGTCGTGGAGCCGGTCGTACTTAGGCGGGAAGTAGGCGTCGAACTCCGGCTCGGCCGGGTAGCGGCGGCGCGTCACGCCGATGGTGTAGCCGAGGAGCCCGGTGACGCGCCCCAGCCCGCGCTCCAGCAGGAACTCGGCGCCGTAGGCGTAGCCCTCCCCGAACCGGAACAGATCGGCGTAGCTCAGCCCCGCCACGTCCTGCACCTCCGGTCGCGTGTCGAACAGGTCGCGGAGCGTCCGGCCGTAGACCTCGGCGTCGAGGCGCCACGCCTCCGTCAGCTTGGTCTTGACGCCGAGGACGAGCTGCTCGCTCGCCTGCGGCGGCACGCCAACGCCCGTCGTCACCCAGGTGTCGAAGCCGGAGAACGCCTCGTTCGAGATGAGCGAGAGGAACTGGTGGTAGCGCCCGGCCGCGGCCTGCACCACGACGCCGTCCCCGAACGTCCGCTCGATCTGGGCCTGCGGCGAGATGCGGAGGTAGGACGACGGGACCGGATCGAGATCGTCGGTGAGGTCGTCCGTGAGGCTCCGGAAGTACTCGCCGCGAAGGCCGCCGGTCAGGATCCACCCGCCGCCCGGACGCACACGGCCCTGCACGTAGCCCGAGGCGTAGCGCGAGGGGTTCTCGTAGTCGGTCTGGGTGGACCCGTTGAAGCTGCTCGACAGGCCGAGATTCAGCGTCCCGCCCCAGGCGCCCGTACGCAGCTCGAACGCCTCGCTCGGCAGCCACTCCACGTCGGCGCGGGCCGAATAGTCGGTGATGGTGTTGGGCCGCTCGAAGGTGGTCCCGCCGAAGTCGCCCGTGGGGTAGCTGAAGTAGCGGCTGGCCGTCAGGCGCGTCTGCGCGAAGGCGGTGCCCGAGAGGACCCGGTTGTAGGCGAGCGAGGCGGTCCGGTTGCCGTAGTCGAGGTCGAACCGGGCGTCGTCGCCGAAGGGCACCACCACCTGGTCGCGCCCGGCGTAGGCCGCGACGCTCACGCGGTCGTTGGGCGAGAGGTCCGCGCTCACCTTCCCGTTCACGTCGTAGAAGTAGAAGCTCTCCGGGATGCCGTCCTCGTCGAGCTGCTCGCGGAGGACGGCGAGGAGCGGCTCCAGCGTCGAGCGGCGGGCGTTGAGCGAGTACGTCACCTTGTCGCCGCCGATCGGGCCCTCCACGCCCACACGGCTCGCCAGCAGGCCGAGCGTGAGGCTCCCGGCGTGCTCGTTCCGGTTGCCGTCGCGGTTGTAGATGTCGATGACACTCCCGAGCCGGCCGCCGTACGTGCTCGGGTACGCGCCCTTGTAGAGGCGGACGTCCTTGATGGCCGCCGTGTTGAACGTCGAGAAGAAGCCGAAGAAGTGGGTCGGGTTGTAGACCGTCGTCCCGTCGAGGAGGATCAGCGTCTGGTCCGGCGAGCCGCCGCGGATGTAGAGGGCCGACGAGAAGTCGTTGGCGGACTTCACGCCGGGCAAGAGCTGGATCGAGCGGAAGAGGTCGGCCTCGAAGACGGTCGGGAGCGCCTCCACGAGGTCGATCGACACGTTCTGGACGCCCGGCGCCCGCTCCTCCTCGATGGGCTCCTCCCCCTCCACCACCACCTCGTCCGTGACGACGCCCTCGGGCGGGAGGTCGAGGTCGAGCCGGCGCGTCTCGCCCGGCGCCAGCGTCACCTCCTGCCGGAGCGTCCGGTAGCCGATGTAGCTCGCCACGACGGTCACGGTCCCGGGCTCCAGGCCGCCCAGCGTGTAGAAACCCTGGACGTTCGTGGCCGCCCCGCGCACGCTCTCGCCGGCGCGCTCGACGCGCACGGCCGCCTGGATCAGCGTCTCGCCCGAGGCGGCGTCTCGGACGAACCCGTTGAGGGTGGCGGGCTGGGCCTGGACGAGCGCGGCCGCCAACAGCAGGGCGAGCGGCAGGAGCCAGCGGAGACGGCGGACGGACATCGGCGACGGGGGGACGGCCCGGCGTTGAACCGGAAACGGCGGACGGGTTCCGGCGGGATCGGGTGAGTTCCCGCGAATTGACCCGTCGCTGCGCCTCCGTCCCACGAGGCGACGGCTGCGCTACCGGATCCGCTGAACCCAGGCCCCCTCCGGGCAGAACGTCGCCGTCCCCTCCAGACGCCCCGGCGTGGGCGTCGGGAGGTAAGCCGTCGCGGCGGTCCCGTTGCTCCACTTCAGGAAGAGGGTGTCGCCGCGGACGAGCCACGTGTGGACGTTCTCCGCGCGCACCGAGTCCGGGTGCTCGTAGCTCCACGCGAGGCGGCCGTCGGGGTCGAACTGGACGTAGGCCGTCCGGATGTCGGGGTCGGGGCACGCCTCCACCCAGCGTGTGCCGACGAAGTCCTCACGCGTGATATGAAGGCGGGAGCCCCCCGCACACGCGGCGACGCCGAGAACGAGGAGGAGCGTGAGGGGTCGGAGGGAGCGCATGGGGTGAAGCTACTAGCCGGATCGTACTAGACAACCGCATCCCACCAGAGTTGCTCGCTGGCTCGAATCGGGGCGACGGCGTCGCCGCGAACGCGGAAGGATGGAGGGGCCGAGCCGTGCGGACGCAGGGAGCCTTGTGGGGTCTTCCCTGATCCTTCACAGACAGAAACCTCCGGGCCGGACGCCCCGTTGCTCTTCCTGCCCCTGCCGTCCGGCCGTGACCACGCTCCTGCTCCTGCTCTGCTTCGAGATCGCGCTGTGGCTGGGGTGGATCTCGCTGCGCCGCTGGCGTCCCGACGATGACGCCTCGGACGACGGCCCGCCGCCGCCTCCGCCTCACCCGGACGTCCCCCGCTCTCCACGGCGGGGACGGCTCGCGCCACCACGGGGGCCCGTGGCCTATCGAGACCGGGTGCCTCCCCACGTCCGCACGCGGGGGGCGCACAGGACGACGGGTCATTAATAAACAAGAACCTACCCCTTGCGGAAAAACGTCGAGCGATCCACCTTCGGAGTCTCCTTGCCGCCCCGCCCATGCGCGCGTGGACCACGCTCTTCCTGCTCAGCGTCTCCGTCTGCGGCTGTGCCCGCGCCCAGTCCCCCATCGAGATCGCGGATGGTCGAGCCAGCGCCGTGGACGAGCCGGCCGACGTGACGGGATGGGACACCCGCCCTGCCGTGCAACGGGCCCTCGCCGATGCCCGCGCGCACTGGCGCGAGCAGGACCCGACCCTGGAAGACAACAGCCGCGTGCTCGACGTGGCGGAGGGCGCCTTCACGGCGCCGGGTGCCGAGCAGCAGGCGGTGCTCTACCTCGTGACCCTGTGGCCGAGGTGCTGCCCGAAGGTCGGCCTCGCCATCCTGGAGGGCGACCGGCTGGTGCGGAACGTCACGTTCGAAGGGATCGCCCAGAGCGTCGCGTCCGTCCCGGACCTCGACGGCGACGGGCAGGACGAGATCGTCTTCGAGGGCGAGTTCGGGATGGGCGGCCAGAATTCGGGCTCGATGACCCTGGCCGCCTTCGGGCCGGACGGTCTTATCGACTGGGGCACCGAGGGGATCTACGACAGCGCCTGTGCCACCGGCCGGCCAAGCACGTCGACCGCCTCGCGCATCCTCGCCCACCCCGGCCCGACCTTCACCGTCGAGCACTACACCCAGGCCTCCTGCGAGACAGACACGTGGGCGCCCGACGGCGACCCGGCCTCGCTCACGCTGACCGCGCCCGAGGTGAGCAGCTACGTCGACCTGCCAGTTCGATAGGCCCTCGTTCTTACATCCCCGCGGGCGGCCCGTGCGGGAGGCGCTCCGGCATCTCGGCGGCCACGTAGATCAGGACCGCCGTCGCGGCGACGGCGCGGGCGAGGTGGCCCGGGTCCAGCTTGTCGACCGTGTCGGCGGGCGTGTGGTGGTAGTGGAAGTAGCGGTCGTTGGTCGTCTGGAGGCTGGCGCCCGGCGCGCCGTCGCGCATCATCGGGCCGATGTCGGCGCCGCCCCCGCCGGCCGTGATCCCGCGCTCCTCGACGTCCGCGAGGAGCGGGAGGATGAGGGGCTCGACGCGCTCCTTCAGCATCTCCAGCGCGCCGTCAGCCGCCGTGACGCCGAAGCCCACCGGCTCGAACACGCCGCTATCACTCTCCAGGGCGAGCTGCACGTCGTCGATGGCGTCGCCGACGGAATCGCGGTAGGCCGTGGCGCCGCGGAGGCCGTTCTCCTCGTTCGTCCACAGCGCCACGCGGACGGTCCGACGCGGGCGGAGGCCAAGACGCTGGAGCACCCGGACGGCCTCCCACGTCACGACGCACCCGGCGAAGTCGTCGTGCATCCCCTGCCCCACGTCCCACGAGTCGATGTGGCCGCCGAGGACGACGACCTCCTCCGGGTGCTCGCGCCCGACGATCTCGCCGATCACGTTGCGCGAGAGCGCGTCCGGACGCGTCTCGGCCGACATCACTAAGGCGGATGCGGGGGTGCTCGCCGCGCTCCTGGATGCGCCGGAGCGTCTCGGCCGCCTCGATCGTGAGGGCCGCGTGCGGAATCGGCGGGACCTCGTCGTCGTAGCGCATGGTGCCGGTGTGCGGCGTGCTCAGCGAGACGGGCCCAACGGACCGGACGAGGCTGGCGACGGCGCCCGCGCGGGCGGCCGCCACGGCCCCGCCCGTGCGGTACTGGACCGTCTGCCCGTACGACGTGAACGGCACGTCGAACAGGACGATGCGGCCCTCGGCCTCGTTGGCCCGCGCCTCCAGGTCGTCGAACGAGTCGACCACGAGGACCTCCGCCTCGATGCCCTCGGAAGGCGTCGCCACGCTCCCCCCGAGGCCGAGCATCGGGAGGTCGCGGTCGCCGTGCGGGAGGAGGAGCGTCGCCGACTCCTCGCCGCGCACCCAGACGGGCACCATCACCGGCTGCCCGCGGACGTTCTCGAGGCCGTCGGCGCGCATCGTCTCCAGCACCCAGTCGATCGTCGCTTCGAGGGCCGCCGAACCGCTGAGGCGGTGGCCGAACGCATCGGCCACGTGAGCCGCCCGGTCGTAGGCGGCGCTGTCGCGGAGGGCGGTCTCGATGATTCGAGACGCCGCGTCGGCATAGGGCGCAGAGGCGTCCTGGGCGCGGAGGCTCGGGGCAGCGAGGACGACGAGGAGGAGGGCGAGGGGGCGCATGGGGCAGCGGGATGGGCATCGCCAAGCTACGCGACGGGCTAGCTTCCCCTCGTGACCGGACGCGTCCTCCTCTTCGCCCTCGTCGGCGCCGTGCTCGGCGGGCTGGCCGTCGTGGAGCCCACGCTCACCCTGCCCGCCCTGGGCGCCACCGTCGGCGTCCTGCTGGCCCTTCGATGGCGCGACGGGGCACGCATCCGCACCCTGGACGCCCGCCTCCGGGCCCTGGAACGCGCCGACGTGCGCCCGTCCATCCACGCACCCGGCGCGACGGCGAGCGAGGCCCTCTCCTCGCCCCCACCGGTCGAGGCCGTGGAGCTTCAGCCGGCCCCGGCCGGCACGCGTCGGACCACCGCGCCTTCCATCCGCCCTGGCTTCTCGTGGGACGCCCTCCCCCCGTGGGCGGAGCGTGCATGGGCATTCACGACGGGCGGCAACCCCATCGTCCGGATCAGCCTGCTCGTCCTGTTCGTCGGCTTCGGGCTCGGCGTTCGCTACGTCGCGTCGACCGGCGTGCAGCTGGCTGTGATCGCGGCGGCCGGGCTGGCCCTCGCGGCCGTCGGCTGGCGGCTGCGGCGGCGCGCGCCGTCGTTCGCGCTCACGCTCCAGGGCGGCGGCGTGGCGGTCCTCTATCTCACGGTCTACGCCGCCTACGCGCTGTACGCGCTTGTCCCATCGTTCCCCGCCATCGGGCTGATGGCGGCCGTGGCCGTCGCCTGCGCCGGGCTGGCCCTCGTCCAGAACGCGCCGGGGCTGGCCGTCCTCGGCGTGGCCGGCGGGTTCGCCGCGCCCGTCCTGGCCGGGACCGCCGAGGGCAATCACGTCCTCCTCTTCGCCTACTACGCGCTCCTGAACCTGGGAGTGCTGGGAATCGCGTGGACGCGTGGCTGGCGCTCGCTCGCAGTCGTCGGGTTCGTCAGCACGTTCGTGACGGGCGGCCTCTGGGGCGGCCTGAGCTATCGGCCCGACCTGTACGAGACGGTCCAGCCGTTCGTGGTCCTCAACTTCGCGGTCTACTTCGCCCTCGCGATCCGCTTCGCGCTCCGGTCGACACAGGCGGGCGTGACGCCGGAGCGGGCGCTCGCGGTCGACGGCGCGCTCGTGTTCGGGCTCCCAGCGGCCACGTTCGTCCTCCAGGCCAACCTGATCGAGGCGGCCGTCCCGTACGGACGCGCGTGGAGCGCTGCCGCCCTCGCGGCCGTGTACCTCGCGGCCGCGCTCTGGCTGAGCCACCGGCCGCGCGTGCGCCTCCTCGCCGACGCCTTCCTCGCGGTCGGAATCGTGTTCGGGACGCTCGCGCTCCCGCTCGCCTTCCAGCGCGTCGTGTTCGGGGCGATGTGGGTGCTGGAGGGCGCGGGGCTCGTGTGGGTGGGCGCGCGGCAGGGGCGTCGGTGGATGCGGTGGGGCGGCCTCGGGCTCCAGGCCGCCGCCGCGTCGGTGCTGTTCGTGGAGGGCGTGCTCTCGCCCGACCGCGCCTTCAACGCCGAGACGCTGACGGGGTGGATCGTGGCGATCTCGCTCGGGCTCTCGGCCTACGTCCTGCGCGGCGGGCGGGCCGCGGATGCGGCCGAGCGGCGGGTCGGTCGCCTGCTCCTCGGCTTCGCCCTGTTCTGGTGGACCACGACGGCCGGTGTCCATGCCCTCGACCTGGCGCCGGCCTCGTCGGAAATCGCGAGCCTGCTCGGGGCGGCGTCGGCGTCGGCGCTCCTGTTCCTCGGTCTGGGCCGAGCGCTCCGCTGGCGCGGGCTAGCCGCGGCAGCCCTGGGGCTCGTCGCGGTCGGCTGGGTGCTGTGGGGGATGACCCTGACCGACGCGGGCTCGCCCATCGGCGGCGTCACGGGGATCGGCTGGCTGGCCGTCGCCCTGGTCGGCACGGCCACGCTCCAGACCGAGCCGGCCCGATCGCACCCGCTGCGGCGATGGGCCTTCGTCGGCGGCGTGTGGCTAGCCGTCGCCGTCCTGGGGGACGCGCTGCGCTGGGCCGCCGGCGCAGCGATGGCCGGGGATGGGTGGACCTGGGGAGCCGTCGGCGCCGTGATCGCCGTTGGGCTGGCGTTCACGCTCCGACTTCCGCCCTCGATCGCTTTCGCCCACGAACAGCGGCCGACGGCGTGGGGACTGGGGGCGGCCGCCTCCGTCTGGCTCGTCCTGTCGATGGGCGTGCCGGGCGACGCCGCGCCCCTCCCCTACCTCCCGATCCTGAGCCCGGTCGACGGAGCGGCGCTCGCGCTTCTCGTTGCCCTCGCGGCCACTGCCCGGACGCTGACGAGGAGCCGATGGTCGCCTCTCCTGTGGCCGCTCGTCTCCGCTCTCGGGCTCTGGGTGCTCTCCGGCGCCGTGCTGCGCGCCGTCCACCAGTGGGGCGACGTGCCGTGGATGCCCGAGGCCCTCTTCGCGTCGTCCACGGTCCAGGCCGCCCTCGCGGTCACGTGGACGTTCCTCGCGCTCGCCCTCGCGGTCGACGCCACGAGGCGGCAGAGCCGGCCGCTGTGGTTCTTCGGGGCCGGCGTGCTCGCCCTCGTCGTCGCCAAGCTGTTCCTGGTGGACCTCGCGCAGGCCCAGGCACTCGTTCTCGTCGGCGCGTTCATCGCCGTCGGCGTGCTCGGCCTCCTCATCGGCTACGTGGCTCCCCTCCCGCCGCGCCGGGCGGCCGACGGTGAGGAAGCGGCGGAGGAATGATCCCGGCCGGCCGTGCCGCGTATCCTCCCTCCCAGCCCCCGATCCCATGCTCGACTCGCTCCCCGACGCCGCCCGCCTCTGGCTCTTCCCGCTGGACCGCACCCTGGACGCCGCGGCCGCCGACGCCCTCCGCCAGCGCGTCGCCGACTGGCTGCCGTCGTGGACCAGCCACCGCCGCCCTGTCCAGGCTGAAGCCTCCGTGCTCGCGGGCCGCGTGCTCGCCGTCGGCGCCGTGATCTCGCCCGAGGACCTGAACGCCGGCGTCTCGGGCTGCGGGATCGACACGATGGAGCGTGCCGTGGCGGCGGCGCTGGAGGCGACCGGCGTGTCGCTCAGCCCCGCCCTCGATGTCACCTACCGCGACGATGCCGGAGACTGGACGACGCTCGCACGTCCGGCCTTTCGCCGCCTCGTCCGTGACGGCGCCGCTGACGCTGAGACGCACGTGCTCGACGTGACGGCCGAGACCGTCGGCGCGCTCCGCGAACGGGGCGTCGAGCGCGCGGCCAGCGAGACGTGGCACGCCCGCGCGTTCCGGCTCGCCGCCTAGGCATGGCGCGCGTCCCGCACTTCGGCGGGCGTCGCGAGCTGGTCTTCGGAGCCAGCGCCGTCGTCGCGCTTCTGGCCGTGGGCACGGCGGGCTACGTTGTGCTGGAGGGCTGGAGCCCGATGGACGCGTTCTACATGACGGTGATCACGCTCACCACGATCGGGTTCTCGGAGGTCCGCCCCCTCGACCCGCCGGGCAAGCTGTTCACCGTGGCCCTCGCCTTGATCGGAATCGGTACGTTTGCCACGATCGCCTCGCGGGCCGTCCAGATCCTCGTCACCAACGCCTCCTTCCGCGAACGGGCCATGCAACGCCGCATCGAGAAGCTCCGCGACCACTACGTCGTCGCCGGTTACGGGCGGCTCGGCCAGCGGATCGTGCGTGACCTGACGGCCGCCGGACGCGAGGTGGTGGTGATCGACCGGCGCGACGACCGGGCCGCGCAGCTCGATGCCGAAGGCCACCTGTTCGTCCAGGATGAGGCCGAGGAGGAGGACTCCCTCCGAGCCGCCGGGCTGGAGCGCGCGAAGGGCCTCGTCCTCGTGCTCCCCCAGGACGCCGCGAACGTGTTCGTGGCCCTCACGGCCCGCGAGATCCGCGGCGACGACCTCTTCATCGTGGCGCGGACCAACGAGCAGACGTCGATCAACAAGCTGCTCCGGGCCGGGGCCGACAAGGTGATCTCGCCGCTCGAGATCGGCGCCGACCGGATCGCGCAGACCATCCTGCGCCCCCGCGTCGACCGATTCATGGAGCAGGTCCTCGGCGTCGACGCGCTCGACTTCGACCTGGAGGAGGTCGTGGTCCACCCGGAGAGCCTCCTCGACGGCCGGTCGCTCGTCGAGGTCGACTTCCGACGCCGGTTCAACGCCATCGTCGTCGCCGTCCTCCAGGCCGAGACCGGCGAGTGGAAGTTCAACCCCGACGCCCACCTCCCGCTCCGCGCCGGCGACACGATGATCGTGCTGGGCTCGTTCGACCAGATCCGCCGGATCCGCTCGGAGGGCTCGCGCGCCACCCACCGGTCGGTGGTGAAGTAGCGCGCGCGGGCAATCGGCGGCGTATTGGCCCGTTTGGCACCCGGGGCCCAAAGGGGTGGCCGAGGCCGACCGTGAACAGACGGTGCCCCCGGACCCACCGTCCCCGCTCCGGGTATACTCCCCGCCCTCCGCGACCTCCCCCCATGCGTTCCCTCTGCCTCGTCCTCCTGGCGGCCCTCGTCGTGCCGGCCGCGCTCGCCCAGAGCCAGGCCGACCTCGCCGCCGACGCCGCCATCTCTCGCGACCTCGCGGAGTCCGACAAGAACGTCTCGTACTTCAGCCAGTCGTGGCTGGTCGACACGATGAACCGGCGGACGGCCGAGTCCATCCGGGACGTCCCGCGCGTGTACTACGACTACTACGTGATGGAGGACAACCCGACGCACAACTCCATCCTCTCGCGGAACGCGCTCTACCAGCGGTTCGGGGGCGACCGCGACGTGATCAAGCCGCTCCTCTGGCTCCTCAACCGCCAGGACGTCGACACGTTCGCGCCGGGCGACACGGTCATCGTCCCCACGCAGTTCGGGCTCGACTTCCGGGCGTACTCGCCGTTCCCGCGCTACTACCCCGGCGCCGCGGACCTCGGCAAGGTGGTCATCCTCGACAAGACCATCCAGGCCTGGGGGGCCTACGAGCGCGGCGAGCTGGCCCGGTGGGGCATCATCAACACGGGCGTGGAGTCGGCCCGGACGCCGAGCGGCCGGTTCAACGTCAACTGGAAGCAGGAGTACCGCGTCTCGACGTTGAGCCCGGGCTACGGCTCGAACGCCCCCAACGCCGAGCTGTGGGAGATGTACTGGGTGATGAACCTCCACGAGATCCGCGGCATCCACATGCACCAGTACGCGCTCCCCACCTCCGGCCCGGCCTCCCACGGCTGCATCCGGATGCTGGAGCCCGACGCCATGTGGCTCTACCACTGGACTGACTCCTGGGTCGTGGAGGGCCAGCGCGACCCGATCTCGTCGGTCGGCGCCGACATCAAGCAGCAGGGGACCATGGTCCTCATCATCGGCGAGGACATCTCGGAGCCGCCGCAGCCGTTCGTCCACCGCGCCGAGTACCCGGTGATCCGGATGGTCCACCTCCCGCCGGACCCATACGCGGTCCCGGCGGGCACGGACCAGCAGCGCGCCTTCGACCGGCTGGCCGGGCGCGGCTAAGCATTCTCTGATGACGCCTCAGCAGAAAGCTCTCCACAAGCGGGAGTACAAGGAGCAGACGACCCGCCACGGCGTGTTCCGCCTCCACGATCCGGCCACCGGCACGAGCTGGGTGGACGCCTCGACGACGCTCGACACGATCGAGAACCGGATTCGGTTCGACCTCCGCATGGGGACCCACCGCAACCGCCCGCTCCAGCAGGCCTGGACCGAGGGCGACCCCGACGCGCTGCAGTTCGAGATCCTGGAGGTCTTCCCCGTCGACGCCACCGGGTACACGCTGGAGAACCTGATGAAGGACCGGAAGGCGCACTGGATGCGCGAACTCGACGCTTCGTCCTGCCAGTAGCGCCGGCCCTGGGGCTGCACCGCCCGCCGGTCCCGCTGACGGGCTAGCGCGGGACGCCGAACACCTGCGTCCAGTAGTCGCCCACCTCGGCGGCGCCCACCTCGCGGAACGACGGGTCGAGGATCTGGCGGCAGTGGCTCGGGCTCTCCAGCCAGTCGTCGATCACCTGGTCCAGGGTCCGCTGGTAGCGGGCGATGTTCTCGCCCACGAGGCTCCAGTCGTAGCCGGCCTGGAGGGCGCGGTCGCCGGCGTCGGCGCCGTGCCCGTCGAGGTGAGCGAAGTACTCCCGCTCGGCCATGTCCTTCGAGTGGTCCTGTGCGGCCCGCTCCAGCTGCGCGTTCCAGGTCAGGGCCGGTGCGGGCGGCATGGGTGTCGAGCCACAGGTGGCGCCCGTGGCCCGGACGGCGTTGATGGCGAGGAGCATCTCGGGCGCCTCGGACACGACCTCCGGCGCGGACACGACCTCCGGCGCGGACACGACCTCCGGCGCGGACACGACCTCCGGCGCGGACACGACCTCCGGCGCGGACACGACCTCCGGCGCGGACACGACCTCCGGCGCGGACACGACCTCCGGCGCGGACACGGGCGCCGTGCTGACGCCGGTGGTATTTGCGAAGAGCAGCGTAAGGGCGAAGACCAGCTCGTGAGGCGACATCCCGATCGGAGGCAGGAACGTCCCTCCGTATCGGCGGCCTCCGATCTACCCCAAACAGATCGCTTTCACGTCGCCGTCCCTCACGGCGCGACGGTCTTAAACGACCGCTCCCATCCCTCGCCCTCCGTGTCCTCCGCCCGGGAGGCACGCCGCGCCCGTTCCTACTCGATCACGAGGGGCACACGGAACGGCGTCCGCGTGGGGGGCAGGCAGATCGAGTCGTCGCACACGGCGTAACGCGCCGCGCCTCGTACCTCCCGGCGCCCCGGCGCCACGGCCGCGTCCACGCGGAGGGGCTGGACGAAGCGGGCGCGCTCGGCGAAGTAGGTGTAGTCCGCGTCGAACCCCTCGTCGTGGCCCTCCTGCGGGTCCGACTGTCGGAGCGGGCCGGCCTCGATGCCCTCCGGGAGCGGGTCCAGCTCCAGCCGGAACGGGCGGCCCACGGGTGAGTCGAGGGCGTAGAGCCGCCAGCCGGGGGCGATCGTTGCGTCGAGCACGACGCGGGCCTCTCCGCCCGGCGCCGCGCGCTCGGCGCGGACGCGCCACGTCACCACGTCGGCGGTGCGGACGGGCTGGGCATCGACGGCGGCGGCCGCCAGGAGCGCAACGAGAACGGCGAGTCGGGCCATGGGCGAAGGATACGGCGACCTACGAACGCGTCGGGGGCCGCCGTGGTGCGTACTCGTACGAACGCGGGGCGCCCTCCGAAGACGGCGCCCCGCGCGGGTCCGATGCAGAGCCGTCTTTAGACCGTCTCCTCGTTGGGGACGACCTTGACCTTGACCTCGGCCGTGTGCTCCGGGTGGAGCCGGACGGTGGCCGGGTAGACGCCGGTCACGCGGACGTCCTCGGCCATCGAGATCTTCTTCCGGTCGATGTCGAAGCCCTTCGTCTTCAGCTCGTCGGCGATCTGCTGGGTCGTGATCGAACCGAAGATCCGGTTGTCCTCGCCCGTCTGGACAGGGATGATGATCTCGACGTCGTTCAGCTTCTCGGCGAGCTTCTCGGCGTTGCCGCGGGCGGCCTCGACCTTATGGGCGACCTGGCGCCGCTCCTCCTCGTAGCGCTTGAGGGCGCTCGGGGTCGCGACGACGGCGATCTGCTGGGGGATGAGGTAGTTCTGCCCGAAACCGGGCTTCACGTCCACCACGTCGCCCTTGATGCCGAGCGTGTCGTGGTCCTCGATGAGGATGACTTTCATGGATTGGGGAGCTGTCAGCGGTCCGCGATCAGGGCCGGCCCGCGAGGGCGCGGCTGACCGCCGATCGCTCTACTTGACGTTGTCGGCGGCGAACGGGAGGAGCGCCACGTGGCGCGCCCGCTTGATGGCGGTCGTGAGCTGGCGCTGGAACTTGGCCGAGACGCCGGTCATGCGCCGCGGGAGCATCTTGCCCTGCTCGTTGACGAACCGCTTGAGCGTCTCGACGTCCTTGTAGTCGATGTACTCGACGCCGGCGGCCTTGAACGGGCACTCCAGCTTGGTCCGCTGGGCGCCGGGCGCCACGATCCGCTGGAGGTCGTCGGGGTTGGAGGCGGCCGTGAGGCGCGCGGCGACCTCGGGGGTCACGGCGCGGGGGGCCGGCTCGGAGCCCATCTGCTGGGCGGCCTGCTCGACGGCCGTCGGCTGCTCGGCCGAGGTGGGGACGGAGGCCTCTTCGAGCGCCGTGCCGACGTTGGTCGACGGGATCACGGTCGTCTCGACGTCCGGCGCGTCGCCCTGCGGGGTCTCCTCGTTGGAGTTCTGGACTTCTGCCATGGGAGTGGGGGCTTAGGCTTGGGGCGTGGCGGCGGCGATCTGGGGCGGCGGGTTGCCGGACTTCACGGCCTCGTAGTGCCGCTCCATCTTGGCGTCGTAGCGGAGCACCATGTGCCGCATGAGGTCGTCGTTGATCTGGAGCGCGCGCTCGATCTTGACGAGGCCGCCGTTGGCGGAGACCGGCATCCGGAAGTTGACGACGACGTAGTAGCCGTTCCGCTTCTTCTCGATGGGGTAAGCGAGCCGCTGGCTCCCCTTCTCCTCGACGTTCTCGACGAGCGCGCCGTTGTCGGAGAGGTACTGCGTCACGCGCTGGACGATGTCCTTGGTCTGGTCCTCGTTGAGGACCGGGTTGATGATGTACATCAACTCGTACATGGGGTCGGTGGACCCGGTGGCGTCTGCCATACTGTCCCTGTGGGATACGTGAATGGGCGTATGCCCGCGGTGCGCCGGGTTGTCTCCCCCGGGCCGACGCCGCGAGCAGGGCGAACAACAAAGCTAGGCGCCCCCGCCCCCAGAGCGGGCGAAGGGGGCACGAAGAAGGGCGCCGCTCGCGCGCCTCAGCCGTTGGCCGCCTCGGCCATGCGCGCCTCGCGGTCGGCCAGGCGGAGGGCCTTCACGATCGGGTCGATCTCGCCGTTGAGGACGCCCTGGAGCGCGTGGTTCTTGTCGTCGCCCTCCAGCCGGTGGTCCGTCACGCGGCCCTGGGGCCAGTTGTAGGTCCGGATCTTGCCCGAGCGGTCGCCCGAGCCGACCATCTCCTTGCGGGCCGCCGCGCGCTCGTTGTGGACGCGGTCGAGCTCCAGCTGGTAGAGGCGGCTGCGGAGCACCCGGAATGCCTTCTCCTTGTTCTTGATCTGGCTCTTCTCATCCTGGATTGAGACCACGAGGCCCGTCGGCTCGTGCGTGAGCCGCACCGCCGAGTCCGTGGTGTTGACCGACTGGCCGCCCGGCCCCGACGAACGGTACACGTCGACGCGGACGTCCTGCGCCCGGATCTCGACGTCGACCTCCTCGGCCTCGGGGAGCACCGCGACCGTCGCCGCGGACGTGTGGATGCGGCCCTGGCTCTCGGTCTGCGGCACCCGCTGGACGCGGTGGACGCCCGACTCGTACTTCATCAGCCCGAACACGTCCTTCCCCTTCACGGCGAACGTGATCTCGCGGAACCCGCCGGCCGCGCCCTCGCTCGTGTCCATCACCTCCACGCGCCAGTTGTGGGCGGCGGCGTAGCGCTGGTACAGGTCGTACAGGTCGCCCGCGAAGAGGGCCGCCTCGTCGCCACCGGTGCCCGCTCGGATCTCGACGATGGCGTCGCGCGCGTCCTCGGGGTCCTTCGGGACCAGCTCTTCTTCCAGCTCCTTCTCGGTCGCGGCCAGCCGCTCCACCACCTCCTCCAGTTCCATCTCGGCCATCTCTGCCAACTCACCGCTCTCCGCCTTCACCATTTCGCGGAGCCCGTCGGCCTCCTTCTTCAGCTCCTTCCACCGGTTGGCGACCTTCACGGCGGGCTCCAGCGCCGAGAGCTCGCGGCCGAGCTTGGCGAGCTGGCCGGGGTCGCCGGCCACGTCGGGCTGCGACATCGCCGTCATCACCTCTTGGTAGCGAGCGAGGAGCGAGTCGAGGGCGTCGGTGTTGATCATCGGAGCGGCGGGAGCGGAGGCCCGGAAACTACCTCTGCCCCATGGCGGCCCCTGCGATCCCTCCGTGAGATCGTGCCAGTCCACCAGCCAGCCGGGTGGTCGACGTGCGGACGGCCGTGAGGGTCGGCGCCTTGATGGAGATGTCGAGTCGGTAGAGGTCCGTCGCCCCGGCGTGCACCACCTCGATGTCGTACGTGGCCGTCAGTGCGGGCCCGAGCTCCAGCTCGACGATCGCCGAAGCCGGGATCAGAGCCCGGCAGGGCGTCTCCGCTCCGAGTCCCTCGACCTCGACCCGCCGGGTGAGCGCCCTCGCCTCAAGCGAGACGAGAAGCTCCCGCTCGCACCCCAGGTCCTCGATGGCGACGAGGTGGAGGGCGAGACCGGCAACATCGCCCGGCTGGGCAAGGGACACCTCGACCACCCCGGCATAGGCCTCCGCGTCCTCCACGCTGTCGCAGCCGACCACGACGCTCGCGAGGAGAAGCGCGAGCCAACCGATGGAGCGGATGCGCATGGCGGGCATGGGACCGTGTCGGCGAGACGATATGCTCTCGTCCGACCGTCGGCGATCCCATTCCCGGCCCGCTACTCCACCGTGACGCTCTTGGCGAGGTTGCGCGGCTGGTCCACGTTGCACCCGCGCATGATGGCCACGTGGTAGCTCAGAAGCTGGAGCGGGATCACGGTCAGGAGCGGCTCGAAGGCGTCGAGCGTCTTGGGCACCTGGAGCACGTACTCCGCCAGCTCACCGAGGTCGTCGTTCCCCTCGTCCGTGATGACGATGTTGGTGCCGCCGCGTGCCGCGACCTCCTCGATGTTCGAGACCACCTTGTCGTAGGTCGCGTCGCGCGTGGCGATGAACACGACCGGCATGAACTGGTCGATCAGGGCGATGGGCCCGTGCTTCATCTCGGCCGCCGGGTAGCCCTCGGCGTGGATGTAGCTGATCTCCTTCAGCTTGAGCGCGCCCTCCAGCGCCACCGGGAAGTTGACGCCGCGCCCGAGGTAGAGGAAGTTGCTCGCGTAGCGGTAATCGCGGGCCATCTTCTGGATCTGGTCGGCGCTGTCCAGGACCGTCTGGACGTGGTCCGGGATGGTCGCCAGTGCCTCGACGTGCGTACGGAGGTCGTCGTCGGAGAGGACGCCGCGCTCGTGGCCGAGGAGCAGGGCGATCTGGATGAGGACGGCCACCTGCGCCGTGAACGCCTTCGTCGAGGCCACGCCGATCTCAGGGCCGGCGTGGAGGTAGACGCCGGCGTCGGTCTCCCGCGCGATCGTCGAGCCGACGGCGTTGACGAGGCCGATGGCGAGGACGCCGGCCTCCTGCGCCTGCCGGACCGCCGCGAGGGTGTCGGCCGTCTCGCCGGACTGGCTGATGACGACGACGACGTCCTTGCCCGCCTCCAGCACGGGGTTTCGGTAGCGGAACTCGCTCGCATACTCGACCTCCACGTTGATCCGCGCGAACCGCTCGATGAGGTACTCCCCCACGAGGCCCGCATGCCAGCTCGTCCCGCACGCGCAGATCACGATCCGCTCGGCCTGCCGGAGTTGGTCCATCACCTCCTCCAGGCCTCCCAGCTTGATCCGCCCCTCCTCGGGCCGGACGCGCCCCCGCATGGCGTTGGCGATCGAGTCCGGCTGCTCCATGATCTCCTTGAGCATGAAGTGGTCGTAGCCGCCCTTCTCGATCTCCTCCAGGTCCCACTCGAGCTGGTGGACCTCCTTGGCCACGGGCGCGCCGTCGATCTGGAACACCTCGTAGCCGTCGCGGCGGACGACGGCCATCTCGCCGTCGGCGAGGTAGACCACGTTGCGCGTGAACTCGATGAACGGGCTCGCGTCGGACCCCACGAAGTGCTCGCCCTCGCCCACGCCGAGGAGCAGCGGGCTCCCATTCCGGGCGACCACCAGCATGTCCGGGTCGTCGCGCGAGATGCCGACGATGCCGTAGGCCCCCTCCACCTTCGTGAGCGCCTGGCGGACGGCCTCCGGGAAGTCGAGCCCGGCCTCCTTCTGGACATCCTCGATGAAGTGCGCGAGGACCTCGGTGTCCGTCTCGCTCTCGAACGTGTAGCCCTTCTCCAGCAGGCGCTTCTTGATGGACCCGTAGTTCTCGATGATCCCGTTGTGGATGATCGCGAACGAGCCGTCGGAGGCCGTGTGCGGGTGGGCGTTCACGTCGTTCGGCGCGCCGTGCGTGGCCCACCGCGTGTGCCCCACGCCGACGGTCCCCTGAACGGGCTGGCTCTCCAGGAGCTTCGCCAGTTCGTCCACCTTGCCCTCCTTCTTGCGCACGTCGAGCGAGCCATTGACGACGGCCACGCCGGCCGAGTCGTAGCCGCGGTATTCGAGCCGCCGCAGGCCGCTGATGAGGAGGTCGCTCGCGTCGCGCGTGCCGATGTATCCAACGATGCCACACATAAGAGATTGGGGCTAGGTGTTCAGAATCAAGCCGTGCAAGTATAGAGCCGCGGTCTCCCGAAGCTCCCGTCCCCCTCGGACCTTCACACGCCGCTGCCCAGACCGAATCCGCGGGCTAGGCCGCCTCGGCCGAGACCTCCCGGGGCGCCGGCACCGCCCGCCCGACGGCCTCCCCGACACGCCGAATCTGCGCCATGAGGTCCTGGAAGGCGTCGAGGTAGAGCGACTGCGGCCCGTCGCTGAGGGCCTCGGGCGGGTTCGGGTGCGTCTCGATCATCAGCCCGTCGGCGCCGCAGGCCACGGCCGCGCGCGCCATCGGGGCCACCTTGTCGCGGATCCCGACGCCGTGGCTCGGGTCCACGATGATGGGCAGGTGGCTCGCCTGCTTGACGACGGGCACGGCCGAGAGGTCGAGCGTGTTGCGCGTGGCCGTCTCGAACGTCCGGATCCCGCGCTCGCAGAGGATCACGTCCGGGTTGCCCTCGGCGAGGACGTACTCGGCCGACATCAGCCACTCCTCGATGGTCGCGCTCATCCCGCGCTTGAGGAGGACCGGCAGGCCTGCGCGCCCGACCTCCTTGAGGAGCGGGAAGTTCTGCATGTTGCGCGCTCCGATCTGGAACACGTGCGTGTAGCGCCCGACGACGTCCACCTGGCTCTCAGTCATCACCTCGGTGACCACCTTGAGGCCGTGCGCGTCGGCGGCGGCACGCATGATCTGGAGGCCCTCCTCCCCCATCCCCTGGAACGAGTACGGGCTGGAGCGCGGCTTGAAGGCGCCGCCGCGGAGGATCTGGACGCCCGTCGCCGCGACGGCCGCCGCGCTCGCCTCGATCTGCTCGACGCCCTCCACGGAGCACGGCCCGGCCATTATCACCAGCTCCGGCCCGCCGACGGCCACGCCGTCCACATCCACAATCGTGTCGATGGGGTGCCACGTGCGGGACGCGAACTTGTACGGGCTCGTGATGGGGACGACGTCCTGGACGTCCGGGAGCACCTTGATGTGGCGGAGGTCGAAGTCCGGCGCGCCGCCCGTGGCGCCGAGGACGGTCGCCTCGCCGCCGGTCCGGTGCACGTCGAAGCCGAACCCTTCGAGGGCGCGGACGACGGCCTCCACCGCGGCCGGCGTGGCGGTGGGATCAGGGATGACGACGAGGCCGGCCATGGCAGCAAAGTTTCAGTGTTGAGTGAAAGTACGAGGCTGCCGCCGGTTGGTTCGCCCTTCGCCGTGACTCCGCCGGACGTGCCGTCGCTACGCCCGGTATCGCTCCAGCGTAAAGCTCTCCCCGAGGTAGCGCCGCCGGACCTCCTCGTTGGCGGCCAGTTCCTCGGCCGTGCCCGACGTGAAGATCTGGCCGTCGTAGAGGAGGTATGCCCGGTCCGTGATCGCGAGCGTCTCGTGGACGTTGTGGTCGGTGACGAGGACGCCGATCCCGCGCTCCCGCAGCTGGACCACGATCCGCATGATGTCCTCCACGGCGATCGGGTCGACGCCGGCGAACGGCTCGTCGAGGAGGATGAACCGGGGGCGCGTGGCGAGGGCCCGGGCGATCTCGGTCCGCCGCCGCTCGCCGCCCGAGAGCTGGTGGCCCTTCGACCGGCGGACGGTGTGGAGCCCGAACTCGCCGATCAGCTCCTCCACGCGAGCCTCCTTCTCCTCCCGCGGCATGTCCTGGAAGTCGAGGACGGCGTAGAGGTTGTCCTCGACGGTCATCGCGCCGAACACGGACGCCTCCTGGGCGAGGTACCCGATCCCGAGGCGCGCGCGCTGGTACATGGGCGTGCGCGTGATCCGGCGCATCTCGCCGCCCTTCGGGCCGAGGGTCACCTCCCCGGCGTCGGGCCGGATCATCCCGACCACCATGTAGAAGGTCGTCGTCTTGCCGGCCCCGTTCGGGCCGAGGAGCCCGACGCACGTCCCCTGCTCGACGGAGAGCGAGACGCCGTCGACGACGGTCCGGCGGCGATAGCGTTTGACGAGGCCCTCCGCGCGGAGGACGAGCGGGGCGTCCGTGGTGTCCATCAGGCGCAAGCTAGCGTCCGTCGGGCGGCGGGCCGGGCGCGGGGGCCTCGGCCTCGGGCACCGGGTCCTGCGTGGACGGCTCTGCGCCGGCGGGCCGAAGCCACTCGGCGGGCGGTCCGAAGGCGCGGAGCCACGCGGCTTCCCAGCCGTCCAGGTCGAGGAGCCCGTCGTGCGTCGGCGCCCCCTCGGTGCGGAAGGAGAAGCCAGGCAGGCGCGGAGCGGCCGGCGCCTGGCTCCCGGGCGTCAGCTCCCCCTGTAGCCCGACGTACCCCGAGAGCTCGCGCAGCTCGCCGCCCTGAAACCGGAAGGCGAGGCTGTCCTGCGAGAGCTGGATGACGCCGTCCAACATCCCTTCGTCGTTTGCGAGGTAGTGGATCACCTGCGCGTTGGGCCAGACGCTCAGCTGCCGGAGGGCGTCGCCGTCGAAGCGGGCGAGCATCTGGCGGCCGGCGATCTGCTGGAGCCGCCCGAGCGTGGAGTCCAGCCGCGCGGCGAACGCGGCGCCGAGCACGCGGAGCGAGTCGACCGCGCCGTCGCGGGCGTGGGCGAGCAGGCTGTCGCCGGTGAGCTGGGCGCCGTCGGCCCAGACGGACGGGCGGGACGCGCCGAACAGCCCGAGCCGATCGAGCGGAACGCCGTCGGCGCCGGGATGGCGGGCGAACCGAGCGGAGTCGGCGACGGCGGCGAGGCGTCGCTCCCAGAGCCGCGCGCCGCCCGCCGCGGTGATGGTCTGGAGCGTGTCGGCGTCCTGGATCAGGCGCGCGGCGTCGATGCGCGGCGCGCGCGCGAGCGTCGTGTCGACGCGGCCGGTCGAGTCGGCGCGGAGGACGAGGAGGAGCGGGTCGCGGGCGGACGTGCCCCGTGCGGAGGCCGTCTCGGCCTGCCCGTCGTAAAGCAGTTCGTCGCCGAACAGGAACGTCCGGCGGCTGGAGTCGGCCGGTGCGGCGGGCCGTCCGTCAACCTCGCTCGACTCCCCGACCCGCTCCAGCACTACCTCGCGGTAGGCCCGGGCCCGCTCGGTCCGGCGGAAGTAGACCACGGAATCGGCGTCGAGGCGGGCGTCGGGGCGGCGGAGGCGGACGTCGCCCGCGAAGTCGGCGCGGCGGATGCGGGCGTCGTAGGTCCCGCGCGCCGCCGTCAGCACGCCCGTCGAGTCCTCCAGGCGGACCGGCCCGTCGAGCCGGGCGACGCGGAGTGCCGAGCTGTAGGTCCCGCTCGGGGCAGTGAGGACGGCACCGCGGTGGAGGATCCGCCCACCGCCCTCGAACGCCGAGACCTCGGTCCGCCGGTTGTAGGTGAGGCGCGGCGCGAACAGGACCGACTCGCCGTCGCCGAGGCGCACGTCGCCCTGGGCCGACGCCACCTCCGAGTTGGAGTCGTACGAGACCGCGGCGGCCGTGAGCGTGTCTTCGCCCGAGAGGATGCGGACGCGGCCGTCGAGGAGCGCCTCGCCCCGGGCGTCGTAGATCACGGCCCGGTCGGCGAAGAAGGTCGTCGTGTCCTGGCGGAGGTGGACGTTGCCGAGGATGCGGCGGACCGTTCCGGCCGAATCGTCCGTGACCTCGACGCGGTCGCCGGCGAGCACCTCGACGCGCCGCGTCTGCGCCTCGGCGGCTCCGCCCACGGTCGCCACGATCAGCAGGAGAAGAAGGTGGGTCCACGGCCTCATTCCTGCACCTCGATCTCGCCGGTGATGTTGCGGAACGAGTAGCGCGTGAGGTCACGGTTGGCGTCGAGGCCGACGCCGCGGACGCGCTCCGAGGGACTCGTGAACGAGAACGCGCCCGGAGCTCGGAACCGACCCGCCCGCTCGTCCCAGACCACGCGCCCGGCCTGGAGCGTCCGCCCGCCGGAGGCCTGGACACGGGCGTTGCCCTCGGCCTCGACGCGGCCGCCACCCCGGGTCCCGCTCACGCGCTGCGCCATCACCACGGCCTGCACGTCGCCCGTCAGGTGGACGATGGTGCCGCCGGAGGCGTCGAAGGCGCCGTCGCGGGAGAGCGAGAGGCGGGGCGCCTCGATCTGGGCCCCGCTACTCCGGACCGACGCGCGGACATCCCCCTCGGCCTCGACGGCCTGGTCGAGGAGCGTCATCCGGTCGGCGCGGAGGTCGGCGCCGGCGTCGCCGGTCACGGTCGTCTCCACGGCGCCCTGGGCCACGAGGCGGCCGTCGGCCTCGTAGTACCACGCCTCACGGGCCGCGACCGAGGCGGAGAGCCGCCCCTCGGCGTCGAACACGCGGACGGCGACGCGTGTCGAGGCCGAGTCGGCGCTGGACGGGCCGAGGTAGACGTAGGCGCTGTCGCGCGTGTAGCGGGCGAGGTAGGGGGCGACGATCTCGAGCCGCCGGCGCCCGTCCTCGCTGGTGCGGAGGCGCGCGTTCCAGCTCTCGCTCTCCGGCAGGTCCTCCACCGAGGTACCTGGCGGCAGGCCCGGCGTCGGCTGGCGCGTGCACGCCGCCAGCACGGCAGCGAGCCCCAGCGTCGACAAGAGGACAAGAAGACGAGGCACAGAAACCGGGCAGGAGGCGGCGGGGGGGAGGAATCGCCCGGCCGACGTTACGGATCGTGCACGCCGGTGACGGGGCCCAAACGGTGCACGGAGCGCAAAATGCGGCCCAGAGCCCGTTGGAACGGCTCGTCGGTTTGATTTCACGCGGTGTCGTGGCCTCTTGACAGCCGCTCCGCTCGCCCTCGCCGTGGTGGTATGATATTCGACACCCGGGAGGCAACGGCCCTTGCTGCCGTTTGCCGACCTCCACTCGCCCCCGGGCTCCCCATGAGCTTTACGTTTCAAAAAGCGTCCCCCACCGCAGCCGTCGTCCGCATCGGCAAGGCGCTCGACTTCCGCAACGCCGCCGAGTTCAAGGCGGCCTGCCAGGAGCACGCGCGCCAGGGGATCCGCTACTTCGTCCTTGACTTCTCCGGCACCGGCATCCTCGACTCGACCGGGCTCGGTGTCATCTTCTCGCTCTACCGGCAGCTCACGCCGGCGGGCGGCCAGGTGGTCTTCGCCAGCGTGAGCCGGCCCGTCCAGGTCGTCGTGCAGCTCACGCGGACCTACAAGGTCTTCCGCCAGTTCCCGACCGTCGAGGCGGCCCTCGAAGCCCACACCACCCCCACGGCGCAGGCCCCGGCCTCCCCGCGGCCGACGGGCACGGCGTAGCCCCGCCGGGCGACCCATGTCGACCCACGTCCTCGACCACCTCGACGAGGCCATCGACGAGGTCCACGCGCTCTTCGACGCGTGGATCGAGTCGGGGGCGTTCGCGTCTGTGCTCAGCGTGGAAGGACTCGACGTGCTCCGGCTAACGGTCCACGAGTGGATCGCCAACCTCGTCCAGCACGCCACCTTCCCCGGGGCCGCACGGATCGAGTTCGACGTGGACGTAGTGGACGACGGGGTCCGGTGCACCATCACCGACACGTCGGCCGGGTTCGACTTCGCGGAGACCGTGGAGCGCCAGAAGTCGGTGCTCAACGCGCCGGTCCCCTCCGAGCGCGGCCGCGGGCTCCTGATGCTGCTGAAGTGCGCGGAGGACCTCGACTTCCACGCCGCCGATGCCGAGGGGCCGCAGCGCGTGGCGTTCACCATCCGCGGCGCCGACGCCGGGGCGATGGAGCCGCTGTTCCGCCCCGCGGACCTCTCCTGGGACGAGGACCTCGTCCACGCCCTCGCCAGCCAGGGCGACGGCCACGTAGACGCCGCCTCCCTCCTTCCTCTCGATCCGGAGGAGCTCTCCAGAAGACACGACCCATGAAAAGCCGCCCCAGCGTCCTCATCGTCGAGGACAACAAGACGCTCCGGCGGCTGCTCGAGTACCGCCTCGGGAAGGTCTACGACGTCCGCACGGCCGAGCACGGCCAGCGCGCCCTCGAGATGGTCGAGGAGGAGATGCCGGACCTCATCGTGTCCGACATCATGATGCCCATCATGGACGGGTTCGCGCTCCTCGCCGCGCTCCGGGCCGACCCGGCCATGGAGGCCATCCCGTTCATCTTCCTCACGGCCAAGTCCGACGACCTCAGCCGGCAGAAGGGGCTCCGGAAGGGCGTCGACGACTACCTCACCAAGCCGTTCGACGTCGACCACCTCATCACGCGGGCCGGCCAGATCATCCAGCGGAGCCAGCACTACCAGACCAAGCTCAACGCCAAGATCGGCCGCGACTTCTCGGACCGGCTCCTCCCGCGCGAGATGCCTTCGGAGCCGGGCTACCGGACCGTCTTCTTCTCCAGCCCGAAGGAGGACGGCGGCGGCGACCTCTTCGACTGGGTCCGCGCCGAGGACGGCTCGTACCTCTTCACCGTGGGCGACATCATGGGGAAGGGGCTCCAGGCCAAGTTCTACGCCTTCAGCTTCCTTTCCTACATCCGGAGCGCGATCCACGCCATGCTCCAGGAGACCGTGAGCCCGGCGAAGCTGATGCGCCACGTGAACCGGGTCCTCATCACCGACCAGGTGCTGGAGGAGACGTTCGCCTCCCTCCTCCTCCTCCGCTGGGAGCCGGGGTCGGACCGGATCGTCTACGCCAACGCGGGCCACTGCCGCCCCATCCTCGCCACGCCCGACGGCCCCGGCGTCGTGGAGTACTCGGACCTGATCCTCGGGCTCGACCCCAACACGGCCTACGAGGACCGCTCGCTCATCATCCCCCCGGGCGGCGCCCTCCTCTGCTACACCGACGGGCTCAACGAGCAGATCACGCGGAGCGGGAAGATGTTCGGCGAGGGCGGCGTCGCGCTCGGCGCGCAAGCCGCCCTCGGCGCCGAGCAGCCGGTCCACGCCCTCCTCTCGTGGATGCTCCAGCGGAGCCAGGCGAAGAACTTCGCCGACGACGTGCTCGCGTTCTGGCTCCAGCGCCAGGCCGACCCCGTCGCGTCCGCCTCGACCGCCGGACCGGCCGCCGAGGTCGCGGCGTAGGGGGCTGACTACTCGGAGAGGTCCGCGCGGAGCCAGCGCGTAAGGGTCGCCGGCTCGGCGCCCGCGTCCCGCGGAGCGGCCGGAGCCTGTGGAGCGGCCGGCCGTCCCTCCCCGTCCTCGCCCCCCCGCGCGGGTCCGCGGCCGCGCGGCCCGACGGGCATGAACCCGGCGAGGTCGATCAGTTCGACGCCGAGCCCGACGCGACCACTGGCGTTGGTGGCGAGGAGGCCCGAGGCCGCGTCGAGCGGGATCCGCGCCTCCACGACGAGCCCGGCCCGCGTCCACCGCGCCTCCGTCTCCAGCCCCTCGACGCTCCCGCGCGGGACCGACTGGACCAGCACCTGCCCCTTCCGCGTGATCTCGACGTGCTGGACCGACTCGTCGAACCGACGCCGGAGCTGCTGCTCGTCGACGCCGCCATTCCGGGCGCGTCCCCGCTCGCGGCGCACGTCGGACGGATCGGGCGGCGGGGGCGACGGGAAGCGGAGGCCGAGGACCCGCTCCGTGCCGCCGGTAGGGTCGAGCCAGAGGCGGAGCCCGCCGAGGGCGACCCGCCGGGCCTGCCGCTCGTCGCTCGCCACGACCACGACATAGAGTGCGTCGGCGGTGTTGCGGAGGCCGAGGCTGAGGCCCGCCTCCCGCGGCACGGGCCGGAGCGCCGCCGGCCAGTCGCGGGCGTCCCCGTCGACGGTCGTCTCGGACGCCCCCGGGGCGGACGTGTAGAGCGGGGCCTCGGTGCCGCAGCCCCCGAGGAGGGCCAGCAGCGCGGCGGCGACGAGGGGGCGGACGGTCATGGAGAGCACGGGTGGGGACGGAAGAACCAGGGACCGAACGTATCACCGCCGCGTCCTTGTCCGATGCGCCGATGAACTCCTGGCAGAGGAGACGCCTCTCTCCCGGCGCGCAGACGGAGGCCGACGGGAACGCGGGAAGGTCCGCGGTGATACCGGGTCGATGGACCTCGGAACCTTCCACCTCGGGCTCGCCGGCTGGGGCCTCGTCGTCATCTACCTCGCCGGCGTGCTCACGGCCGTCGACGCCGTCATGAACTCGCGGACGCCGCAGGGCGCGACGGCCTGGGTCTTCGCCCTCGCCACGCTCCCGCTCGTCGCGCTCCCGTTCTACTGGATCCTGGGGCGGTTCAAGTTCAAGGACTACCTCTCGGCCCTCCGTGACTTCGACGCCGCGATCGCCGACGGGCTCGGCCAGGCCACCCACGGCCCGCTCAAGCCGTTCCTCATCTCGAACGACGCCGAGAGCGACGGGCGCGAGACCGGCGAGATGGAAGCGTTCGACGCGATGGCCACGCTCCCCTTCACGCGCGGCAACGACGTGGACCTCCTCGTCGACGGCGACGCCACGTTCGAGGCCCTCTTCGCCGCCATCGACGCCGCCGAGGACTACGTGCTGACCCAGTTCTACATCGTCCACGACGACGACATCGGGACGCGCTACCAGCAGCACCTCCTCGAGGCGGCGCGGCGCGGGGTCACGGTCCGGTTCCTCTACGACACCGTCGGGAGTTGGAAGCTCCCCAAGCGCTTCAAGCGCGAGTTGGAGGCCGCCGGCGTCTGCATCTGCCCGTTCACCGGGCCCCGAAACTGGCTCAAGAAGCTCCGCCTCAACTTCCGCAACCACCGCAAGATCACCGTCGTCGACGGGCGCGTGGGGTTCGTCGGCGGGCTGAACGTGGGCGACGAGTACCTCGGCAACACCGACGCCTTCCCCCATTGGCGCGACACGCACCTCCGCGTGGAGGGGCCCATCGTCCAGGGCCTCCAACTCTCGTTCGCGCGGGACTGGTTCTACGGCACGCGGGAGGAGCTGGAGGACCTCCGCTGGGAGCCCGAAGCCGCCGCGGACGACCGGACCGCCCTCGTCCTCGCCTCCGGCCCCGCCGATGAGTTGGAGACGTGCGGGCTCCTCTACACCCACGCCATCGAGAGCGCCGAGGACCGCGTCTGGATCGCCACGCCCTACTTCGTCCCGGACGGGCGCGTGCTCGGGGCCCTCCAGCTCGCGGCGCTCCGCGGCGTCGACGTCCGCATCCTCATGCCGCGCACGAGCGACAGCGTGCTCTTCAAGTGGGTCCCGTACGCCTACCTCCCCGAGATCGAGCGGGCCGGGGTGAAGGTGTACCTCTACGAGCCCGGCTTCATGCACCAGAAGGTGGCCCTCGTCGACCGCGACTTCGCCATCGTGGGGACGGCCAACTTCGATAACCGCTCGTTCCGGCTCAACTTCGAGGCGTCCGTCGTGGCCCGCGATGCCGAGGTCTGCGACGACGTGGCCGCCATGCTGGAGGCCGACCTCGCCCACGCCACGCGGATCTCCCAGCAGGACCTGGAGGACAAGCCGTTCCGGTTCCGGTTCGCGGCCAACGCCACGCGCCTCCTCGCCCCGGTCCTCTGAGCGGCCCCCCGCCGGCGGGTGGGGTCAGTTGGCCGCGACGTACTTCAGGCGAGCCCCGGTGGCCGCGAGGTCGAGCTGCCGCTCGAACAACGCCGAGTCGCCGACGGGCACGGTGCGGACCTGGACCAGCACGTCGTCCAGCGGGCGGTTGTCGGCGTCGTAGAGCGTGACGAACACGTCGGCCGAGGTGATGGCCACCTCGCCCCGGTTGACGACGTAGCCGGTGATGGCGGGGTAATTGGAGCCCTTCTGCGTCAGGCGGAGGTCCACCACGTCGGCCTGGGGCGACGAACCACCGCAGGCGGTGAGGAACGCGGTGAGGGCGACGAGGGAGAACAGGCGGGTCACGGCGGTCGGGTCGGAGAGAACGGGCGCGGCGGCGGGCGGGCGCCCCGGGTCAGGGCGGCGCTCGCGAGAAGCGGGGCTATCGCTCCGCCACCTGGACGTCGGCGACGGTGTAGCCGACCTCCTCGTCGGCTATCCCCTCGTCGTAGTCGATGTAGAGGCTCGTGGGGTAGCCCAGCTCGTCGTCGAACGTGACGTCGACGCGGGCGGCGTTCCGGTCGTAGGCGTCCTCCAAGAGGTCAAAAAGGGCCGCCACCGTGAGCACACGCTCGGCGTCGACGGTCGCCCCGTTGAACGTGGCGTCGTCGACGGCCCCGTGGCGGACGGTCACGTCGAACGGCCCTCGGTAGTCCTCCGGGCAGAAGCACGCGCGCTGGAGCGTCATCCGGTAAGCGTCGTAGCCAACGTCGGCCCAGCGCTGGCGCGCGGCGTCGAGCTCCGGCGAGCGCACGGCTCCGCCGGTCGGGGCAGGCGTCTCGGTGGCCGGGGGCATGACGGGAGCCGGCGCGGGGCACCCCGCGAGCGGGGCCAGGACGACGGCGGCGACGAGAAGGCGGAGCATGAGACGAGCGGGAAAGAGGAGAGCCTTCCAACGCGCGAGGGGCGGATTTAGCCGAGGTCCGCGAGGTTGGCCTGCAGCGCCTCGATCTCGGCCTTCGCGTCGGCCGCCTTCTGGCGCTCCTTGGCGACGACCGCCTCGGGCGCGCGGCTCGTGAACTGCTCGTTCCGGAGCTTCTTCTCGACGCCCCCGAGGAACTGGCGCTTCGCGTCGATCTCCTTCTGGAGGCGCTCGCGCTCCTGGTCGAGGTCGATCATGCCCGCGAGCGGGACGTACACCTCGTGGCGGTCCACGACCACGGCCGCGCTCGCCGCCGGCTTCTCCAGGTCCGTCCCGATCTGGAGGGCCTCGATGCCCGCGAGCCGCTCGAGATAGGCCCGCGCCGACTCCAGCGCGCGGACCGTCTCGTCGGCGGCCTCGTCGCCCACGCGGATCGATGCGGCGATGCCCTTGGACGGCGGGACGTTGTACTGCGCCCGCACCTGGCGGACGGCCTGGACGAGGTCCTGCACGAGCCCGAAGAGCGCCTCCTCCTCGGCGTCCGTGTGGAGGTCGTCGGCGACGGGCCAGGACGCGGCGATGAGGGCGTCGCCGGCCTCGCGCGGGCGGAGCTTCCACCACAGCTCCTCCGTCACGAACGGCATGAACGGGTGGAGGAGCCGGAGGACCGCGTCGAACACCTCGACGGAGAACGCGAGCGTCTCGGCGTCCATCTCTTCGCCGTAGCCCGGCTTGGCGAGTTCGAGGTACCAGTCGCAGAAGTCGCGCCAGACGAAGTCGTAGACGATCTGCGCGGCCTCGGACACACGGTACTTGGCGAGCGCCTCGTCCACGGCGTGGACCGTCTCGGAGAGCCGCGTGAGCAGCCACGTCTCCACGAGCGAGAGCTCCGCGAAGCCGCGCCGGCGGACGGCGTCGGCCGTCGGGCGCCCGTCGGCGTCGGTCTCCAAGAAGCGCCCGAACACGTTGAACGCGTTCCAGAGCTTGTTGGCGAAGTTGCGGCCGCCCTCGAAGTTGGTCGGGTCCAGCTTGATGTCCTGGCCCTGGGCACAGAGCTTGGCGAGCGTGAAGCGGACGGCGTCGGCGCCGTACTGCTCGATCATGTCGAGCGGGTCGATCCCATTGCCGAGCGACTTCGACATCCACCGGCCCTGCTTGTCCTTGATCATGCCGGTGATGAACACGTCGGTGTACGGCACCTCGTCGAGGAAGTGCGTGCCGGCCATGATCATCCGGGCGATCCAGAAGAACAGGATGTCGTAGCCCGAGACGAGGACGGTCGCCGGGTAGAACGCCTTGAGCGCGTCGGTCTGCTCGGGCCAGCCGAGCGTGGCGAAGGGCCAGAGCCACGACGAGAACCACGTGTCGAGCACGTCCTCGTCCTGCACGTAGCCCTCGCCCGGACTGTCGACCGAGACGACGAAGGCCTCCTCGTCGCGCTCGCCGGTCTCGGCGTCGACGGGGTACCAGACGGGGATGCGGTGGCCCCACCAGAGCTGGCGCGAGATGGGCCAGTCGCGGATGTCCTCCAGCCAGCGGCGGTACTCGTTGGCCCAGCGGCTCGGGTGGAACGTGATGGTCCCGTCGTTGACGACCGCCAGAGCCTTCTCGGCCAGCGGCTCCATCGAGACGTACCACTGCGGCGAGAGGAGCGGCTCGATGACAGCCTTCGAACGCGACGAGATCGGCGTGGTGACGGTGTAGTCCTCCGTCTTGACGAGCTGGCCGGCGGCGTCGAGGTCGGCCACGATCCGCTTCTTGGCGTCGGCGCGGTCAAGGCCGGCGTAGGGGCCGGCCTCCTCGTTGAGCGTCCCGTCGAGGTTCATGATCGAGACCGTCGGGAGGTCGTGGCGCTTGCCGATCTCGAAGTCGACCTCGCTGTGCCCCGGCGTCACCTTGAGGGCGCCGGCGCCGAAGTCCATCTTGATGGTCTCGTCGGCGATGATGGGCACGATCCGGCCGACGGCCGGCACCTGCACGTGCTTGCCCACGAGGTGCTGGAAGCGCTCGTCGTCGGGGTGGACGGCCACGGCCGTGTCCGCCGGGATCGTCTCTGGCCGCGTGGTGGCGATGTCGATGTGCTCGCCCGTCGGCGCGTTGGCCTCGTCGACGACCGGGTAGCGGACGGTCCAGAGGTGCCCCGGCCGCTCGACGTTGTCGACCTCCTCGTTGGAGATGACCGTTTGGTTGTCGGGGTCCCAGTTGACGAGGTAGTCGCCGCGGTAGACGAGGCCCTGCTCGTAGAGCGTGACGAACACGTCCTGGACGGCCCGGCTGAGGCCGTCGTCCATCGTGAACCGCTCGTAGCGCCAGTCGCACGAGTCGCCGAGGCGGCGCTTCTGCTGGAGGATGATCCCGCCGTACTCCTCCTTCCAGTCCCAGACGTGCTTCAGGAACGCCTCGCGCCCGATGGCCTTGCGGTCAACGCCCTGGGTCTTCAGCTCACGTTCGACCACGTTCTGCGTGGCGATGCCGGCGTGGTCCATGCCCGGGATCCAGAGGGCCTCGTCGCCCTGCATCCGGTGGGCGCGGATGAGGAGGTCCTGGACGGTGTCCTGGAGCGCGTGGCCCATGTGGAGCCGGCCCGTCACGTTGGGCGGCGGCATGGGGATGACGAACGGGGTCTTGCCCTCTTGGAGGACCGCGTCGGGGTCGGCGTGGAAGAAGCCGCCGGCCTCCCAGTACTGGTACCACTTCTGCTCGACGACCTCGGGCTCATAGGCCGAGCCGGCGGGGGCGGCGGGGGGCGTCTCCGGGGGGTCCGGCTGGACGTGGCGGTCGCGGGGGATCTCGGTCATGCCGGCGGGTGCCGCAGGGGCTCGGGTGAGCCGGCCAAGCTACCGAGGCCGGCGGTGGAGCCGGGGTGAAGCGTGCAGGGGCACGGGTGGAGGGAAGCCAGAGGCGACAGGGGAATGCGCCTCACATCACACATTCCCCTTCCCCTCCCAGGAAGGGCCTGTCGCACATATCTCCGCTCTCTCTACCGCACCACCCACAACGTTTAATATCAATTCTTTGCGCCACATCACGAGAGCGGTGCTAACGTCCCAGTCCCTTACCGGCGCACCTCGTCGGCGGAGCCGCGCAGCGTGGGCGGTCCCTGTGGTGGGAGGCCGCCCGCGCTGTGTGTATGAGGAAACGCTGCGACGGGGAGGCTCCGTCCCGTGCCCACCCCCGCCCGAACGGCGGCGGCTGGGGCGGGCACCTCGCCGAGTCCTGAAATGGGACGAAACGAAACGCCGAGCTGCCCCCTCCCGGACTCGGCCGTTCGGCGTCACGTCCAGATGACGGAACCGGGGCCTAGACATCGTATGTTCGGGTTCGGACCGAGGTAGGAATGACCTCGCCGCGTTACGATCCGAACCGCCCGTTGCTCCGCTCCGCTCTCTCGCCGTTCTCGAACCGCCCCTTCCGGACGCTCCTCCTCGCCGTCCTCGGCGGGCTCTCGTCCGGCGTCGTCGCTCAGACGGTGACGAGGGGCGAGGCTGCGGCGGTCGCTCTTCGGACGGAGGCCGACACGCTCGCGGCGACGGACGCGGCGGACGGCGACATCCTCGGGTACGCCGTCGCCCTCTCCGGCGACCGGGCCCTCGTCGGCGCCGCAGCGGGTGACGCAAGCGGCGCGGCCTACGTCTTCCGCCAGTCCGCCTTCGGCTGGACCGAGGAGGCCAAGCTCGTTCCCGCCGATGCGGCGCCCGGCGACTACTTCGGCGTCTCCGTCGCCCTCTCTGGCGACCGAGCCCTCATCGGCGGCTACCACCACGACGACCAGCGCGGCGCGGCCTACGTCTTCGTCCGCACGGCCGCCGGGTGGGTCCAGGAGGCCAAGCTCCCGACAGTCGGCGACCCGGGCGACAACCTCGGTGTCTCCGTCGCCCTCTCCGGCGACCGGGCCCTCGTCGGCGCCAACAAGCGGCACGACGCGCGCGGCGCGGCCTACGTCTTCGTCCGCACCGCCAACGGGTGGGTGCTGGAATCTGAGTTGGAGGCGCCGGAAGGCACGGCGGGCGACGCCTTCGGCTGGTCGGTCGCGATCGACGGCGACCGGGCCGTGGTCGGCGCCTACGGGCGCGACGGCGGGCGCGGCGCGGCCTACGTGTTCGACCGCGCGGCCTCGACCTGGACCCACCACGCGACCCTCCTCGCCCCCGACGGCGGCGCCGGCGACAACCTCGGCGTCTCCGTCGCCCTCGACGGCGACCAGGTCGTCGCCGGCGCCCCGTTCCACGACGGGCAGGCCACGGACGGCGGCGCGGCCTACGCCTTCGACCTCGCCAACGACGACGTCCGGTTGGCCGGCAAGCTGACCGACCCCGGCGGGCAGGCAGGCGACTACTTCGGCTGGTCGGTCGCGCTCCGGGACACGCGCGCCCTCGTCGGCTCCCGATTCGACGACGACGAGGCCCGCGGCGAGGCCGGCAAGAACGTCGGGTCCGCCCTCCTCTACACGCACGTCGGCGACGGGTGGACCGCCGAGTCCAAGCTGCTCCGCCCGACGGCGACGCGCAGCGCCGGGGCCGGCGTCTCCGTCGCCCTCTCGGACCGCCACGCGCTCGTCGGGGCGCCGTACCACGTCCGCAGCCGCGGCACCGTGCACGTGTTCACCGTCGCCGCGCCCAGTGTCGCCGCGGAAGGCGACGGCGGCCTCGACCTCGGCCTCGCCGTCGCCCCGAACCCGGTCGCCGGTCGGGCGCGGGCCACGTTCGGGCTGCCCCAGGCGGGCCCGGTCCGCGCCAGCGTCGTCGACCTGCTGGGCCGCGAGGTCGCCGTCCTCGCCGACGCCCCGCACGCCGCCGGCCGGCATGACCTCGACCTCGACGCCACCCCGCTGCCGGCCGGCGTCTACGTCCTCCGCGTCGTAACGGAGCAGGGCGCGGGCGTCCTGCGCTTCACCGTCGCGCGCTGACGGCCGGCGGGAGGAACACGCGCCGGGCGCGTCTGGAAACCGCGTAGGTTGCCGGGCCCCCGCCCGCCCTCCGCATGCCCGCTGTCGTCGACTTCGAGACCCTCCCCGAGATGATCCGCGCCCTCGCGGCGCGCTACGCAGGGACCGACAAGGCGGCCCTCGGCTACAAGGACAAGGCGACGAAGGCGTGGACGGACATCTCCTGGGACGCGCTCTATGAGCAGGTCCGGACGGTCGCCGCGTTCCTCCACGCGCGGGGCGTTCGCAAGGGAGACCGGGTGGCCCTCCTCAGCGAGAACCGCCCGGAGTGGGCCATCACCGACCTCGCCGCGCAGATGCTCGGCGCCGTGACGGTCGCCCTCTACACGACGGTCCCGGCCAGCCAGGTGGCTTACATCGTGCACGACAGCAGCGCCCGCGTGCTCGTCGTCTCCACCGGCCTCCAGCTCCGCAAGGCCGACAAGGCAGTCTCCGACTGCCCGGACTTGGAGGTGGTCGTCTCGATGGCCGAGCCGCGCAAGGACCGACCCGGGACTCCCGTCGTGACGTGGGCCGAGGCCCTCGCCGAGGGCGCCCGGCACCGCGCCGCCGCGGCCGACGAGGTCGACGCCCTGGCCGACGCCGTCGGCCCCGACGACCTCTCGGCGCTCATCTACACCTCGGGCACCACGGGCGAGCCGAAGGGCGTGATGATGACGCACCGCAACCTCGTCTCCAACGCGCTCGCCGCGCACGAGCGCATCGACGTGTTCGAGAGCGACGTCCACCTCTCGTTCCTCCCGCTCAGCCACGCCTTCGAGCGGACGGCCGGCTACACGGCCATGCTCTCGGGGGGCGCCCAGATCGTCTACGCCGAGTCCATCGACGCCGTCGCCAAGAACCTCCCGGAGGTCCGCCCGACGGTACTCGTGTCGGTGCCGCGCCTGTTCGAGCGCATCTTCAACACGATCCAGAAGTCGGTGAACGAGGGCTCGTTCCTGAAGCGCGCCCTCTTCGCCTGGGCCGTCGACACGGGCCACGCCGTCGCCCTCCGGCGGCGCCAGGGCGACGGGCCCGGCGCGCTCCTTCGCCCGCAGCACGCGCTCGCGCATCGGCTCGTGTTCTCGACGCTCCACGAGAAGCTGGGCGGGCGCGTCCGGTTCGCCGTGAGCGGCGGGGCGGCCCTCCCAAAGGCCATCGGCGAGTTCTTCGAGGCCGCCGGCGTCACGCTCGTCGAGGGCTACGGGCTGAGCGAGACGGCGCCGGTCCTGGCCGCAAACCCGCTCGACGCGCCCGTCTTCGGGACGGTCGGCTGGGTGTTCCCCGGCGTCGTGCTCGCCATCCGGGACCTGGAGAGCGGCGCGATCGTCGGCGAGGTGGCCGGCGACGACTACCCGACGACGCGGAGCACGGCCGCCGGCGAGATCCTGGCCAAGGGCCCGAACGTGATGCCGGGCTACTGGAACCGCCCCGAGGCGACCGCCGAGGCCTTCGATGGCGAGGGCTGGTTCCGGACCGGCGACGTGGGGCGCTTCGAGGGCGGCTACCTCCGCATCACCGACCGCCTCAAGCACATGATCGTGTCGAAGGGCGGCAAGAACGTCTATCCGGGGCCCATCGAAGAGGGCTTCGCCGCGAGCCCGCTCGTCGACCAGATCATGGTGGTCGGAGAGGGTCGCGAGTTCCTGACGGCGCTCGTCGTGCCCGACGCCGAGGCCGTCCGGGCCGAGGCGGCGGCGCGCGGACTCCGCGGCGGCTCGCTCGACGACCTGTTGGCGGAGGGGTCGATCCGCACCCTCTACGCCGACCTCTTCAAGGCACAGACCCGCGAGGCCGCCAGCCACGAGAAGGTCCGCGACTTCCGGTTCGTGCCGGAGCCCTTCTCCGTCGAGAACGACCTCCTCACGCCGACGATGAAGCTGAAGCGCCGCGCCATCGAGGCCCGCTACACCGACCTCGTCGCGTCCATGTACGCCGACGTGGTGTAGGCGCAGAGCGCGCAGCCCACGGTGGACGTGGGGCTGCAGAGGAAGGGCAAGGAGAATCGCCCGACGTCCCCCTCGGGCTCCCTTCCGGGTGACGCATGGGGGCACAGGAGCCCCCCGCCGAACCGACCTCCATGGGCCGGAATGCGCCCTCACGTGGCGGATTGACGGGCCCGCTCGACGCTGAACCGGCCCATCGAGAGCCGTCGAGCGGGTCCGGACTTAAGTCAGGGCGGCGTGGACCGATCACGTAATGGACCCCCCAGCGCTGCGTGCCAGACGCTCGGCTCACCTCTGCTGCCCTCGTCCGTGCCTCCGACCCCCTCTCCTGCTGTTTCGCTCTGGAACGACTCCGGCGATGTGCACCGCAGCACGTACCGGATGTTCTGCGTGATCACGGCAGTACTGAATCCGCTCTTCGGCGTGGTCTACCAGATCACGGATCCTGGGGACTTCGACCCGATCTGGGGCCGGCTCATCATGTCGGTCCTCCTGCTCCTCCTCCTCTCCCTGTCGTACATGGTGGAGTGGGTGCAGAGGAATTTCATCCCGCTCGTCCAGGGGTATTTCTACCTCCTCATCGTCAACATCGTCGGCCTGACGGTGATGAACGAGTTCGCGCCGAACTACACGCTGGGGATGATGTTCGGCTTCACGGCGATGGGGGTGGCCTTCAGCCTGGGCCTCCGGAGGCGCACCGACCCGCTGAAGCAGTACCTCATCTTCTCGGTCCTCCTCGTCGGGATCGCCGGCCTCTTCGTGGAGGAGCCCGAAGTGAGCCTCTGGGTCTGCTTGGGGTGCGTCGTCTCGACCGCCCTCATCATCTACGTCGTGGCGGAGGCGAAGGCCCGGGCCGAGGAGTCCGTGGAGGCATCGGAGCACCGGTTCCACACCCTGATGAACGCGGCGAACGACGCCATCTTCATCGCGGACCCCGACACCGATCTCCTCGTCGACGCCAACCAGAAGGCGCTCGAGCTGACGGGACTGCCTCTAGAGGTGGTCCCCAAGACGCGACTGGTGGAACTGTTCCCGCTGGAGGGCCGCGAACGCGCATCGTCCCTGTTCAACGCGCACGTCTTCGACAAGCAGCCCATCCCGCACGACCTCTTCGTGCGGAACGGGGAGGGCGGGGCCACCGCCGTCGACGTCAGCGCGAGCCTCATCGACGTCGACGGGCGCCAGTTCATCCAGGGCATCTTCCGCGACGTCACCGACCGCCACCACTACGAGGAGCAGCTGATCCAGGCCAAGGAGCAGGCCGAGGAGCTGCTGGGGCTCAAGACGAGCCTCCTCAACAACATGAGCCACGAGCTCCGGACGCCGCTCACGGCCATCCTCGGGTTCTCCGAGGTGCTCGTCGAGAACGCCGAGGGCAAGTTCCGCCAGGAGGCCGAGTACGTCCTCCGAGGGGCCGAGCGGCTCTACGACACGGTCAACTCCGTGCTCGGGCTGGCCCAGATCGATGCGGGCGCTGCGACCCTCGAGCTGCAGCCGGTCCACGTGGCCGAGCACGTCCGCACCGGGCTCGACCTCCTCCGGCCCCTGGCCGACCAGAAGGGGGTCGACCTCCGCCTCGACGTTCGGACCACGCAGGCCTTCGCCCAGGCCGACGCGTCGTGTCTGAGCCGGATCGTGAACAACCTCGTCGGGAACGCCATCAAGTTCACCGACCAGGGCAGCGTCGTCGTCGAGGTGAGCGCCCGGGCCGACCGCGTCCTGATCCGCGTCAGCGACACGGGCATCGGGATCGGGGAGGCCTTCCTCCCCCACCTCTTCGACGAGTTCAAGCAGGAGTCCACGGGACTCGCTCGCTCGCACGAGGGGACCGGCCTCGGCCTGACGATCACGAAGCGCCTCGTGGACCTGCTCGACGGGACCATTACGGTCGAGAGCGAACGGGGCGTCGGGTCGACGTTCACCGTCGTCCTGCCCCGGGCGCAGACGCCGGTGGTCGTGGAGGAGCTCCCGCCCCCGCCGGTGTTCCGGCCCCTCATCCTGGGCCCCGCCTCCAAGCACCGCGTCCTCGTCGTGGAGGACAACGCCGGGATGCGCGACCTCATCGTGGGGCGCCTCGCGGCGAGCTGCGAGGTCGAGGTCGCCGCCGACCCCGCGTGGGCGATCGAGTGCGCCCAGAACCACACGTTCGACGCCTTCCTGCTCGACATCAACCTCACGGCGACCCAAGACGGCGTCGACGTGCTGCACGCGCTCCGCGCGCTGCCGCAGTACGCCCAGACCCCGGCCGTCGCGATCACGGCCTACGCCATGCCCGGCGACCGGGAGCGGTTCCTCGACGCGGGGTTCGACTACTACCTCAGCAAGCCGTTCACGAAGCAAGACCTCCAGTCGCTCGTCCAGACCCTTTTCTCCGCCCCGCCGGAGCCCAGCGCTCGCCCCACCGCGCACCACGCCGCGTACCGTCATGTCTAGTCCCATCTCCACCACGGCCGAGTCAGAGCTCAACTTTCTCGTCACGCCGAGCCGGGCTTTCTCGATCAGCCAGCACCTGTCGTTCGTCGAGCGGGTGGTCGCGCAGGGCGGGCCGCGCCCCGGCGACTACGCCTCGTTCGACCGCTGGCTCTCCCACGTGGCCGTCGAGCTCCGCACCGGGCGGATGTCGTACGGTGAGCTCCGCGCGCTCCGCGCGGCGTTCGGGCCGTCGCTCTCGCTGGAGACGAACCAGGGCCTGAGCCTCGGGAAGCCGCACGGGTACCCGGGCGACTACGAGATCATCGACCGGATCTACCGCGAGCACACCACCGACGACCCGGCCCTGCGGAACTGGGACCTCTACTTCCACACCCAGGCGGCGCCGCGCGCCGTACGGAACCGGAAGGCCTACTTCATCGACCTCCTCAGCACCCTCACCCAGTGCTCGTCGAGGACGACGGCCCTCCCCGTGCTCAACGTGGCGAGCGGGCCGGCCCGCGACGTCTCCGAGTTCTTCTCGGCGCACGGGGCCGACGTGGCCGTCGAGGTCGAGTGCATCGACGCCGACCCCGACGCCATCGCCTACGCCCGGCGCGTCTGCGCGCCCTACCTCGACCGGATCACGTTCCATGAGGCCAACGCCCTCCGCTTCACGTCGTCCCAGGCCTACCGCCTGATCTGGTCCGCGGGCCTGTTCGACTACTTCGGCGACAAGGGGTTCAAGTTCCTCGTGGAGCGTCTGCTCTCGATGCTCGCCGACGACGGCGAGCTCGTCATCGGCAACTTCTCCCGCGAGAACGACACCCGCGACTACATGGAGGTGATGGGCGACTGGGACCTCCACTACCGCTCTGAGGACGAGCTCATCGCCCTGGCCGAGTCGTGCGGGGTCTCCCGCGAGGACGTCCGCGTGGGCCGCGAGCCGGAGGGGGTCAACCTCTTCCTCCACGTCAAGCGCGGCGCCTCGTTCATCCCCATGGAGTCCGCGGTCTAGCGGCCCGGGCTCCCCTCCCCGCCCGCCCGGACGGGCGCGGCACCCACGGGGGTGGGTTCGTTTTAGCTTCACCGGCCGCGGCTTGGCTCCCCCGGAGAAGGCCGTACCTTAGACTGTGTGCGGCGTTCGTTCGCCGCCGCTCGGGATGTGGCGCAGCCCGGTAGCGCGCCTCGTTCGGGACGAGGAGGTCGTGGGTTCAAATCCCGCCATCCCGACCACGCCCTCTCGGCATTCGCCGGGAGGGCGTTTCTCGTTCTCCCCCTGTCTCCGATGCGCCTCGTCCTCGCCCTCCTCCTCGCCGCCCTCGCGACCGCCGCCAGCGCCCAGACGCAGGAGACGCTCTTCCCCGGCCAGACGGGCGCGACCCTGCTCGCCTCGATCCGCTCGACGTACCGGCCGGCGTCGGTCCTCTCCTACAGCGACGCCCAGGACCGGCTGATGGACACCGTCGACACCACGACGGTCAGCGGCCAACCCGGCGTGGTCGGCGTGTACTCCGGGTTTTTCGTCGCGCTCGACGGCGTGTGCAGCTACGGCGCCTGCCGGCCCGGCGACGCCAACCAGGACGTGTACAACGGGGGGTCCGGCCTCAACGTCGAGCACACGTGGCCGCGGTCGCTGCTGAGTGGGAACGCGGAGAGCGACATGCACCACCTGTTCCCCACCCGGATCGACGTGAACGGCGCCCGAAGCAACTTCCGGTTCGCCGAGATCCCCGACGCCCAGACGAGCACGTGGTATCGGGGCTCCACCCGGTCCTCGACCATCCCGACGACCGACATCGACGAGTACAGCGAGCTCCGGACCGGCACGTCGTTCGAGCCACGCGAGGACCACAAGGGCAACGTGGCCCGCGCGCTGTTCTACATGGCCGCCGTCTACGACGTGCAGACCAACGGCGACTTCCCCTTCGACGCCACGGACCGGCGGACCCTCTATGAGTGGCACTACGCCGACCCGATCACGGCCGCCGACCAGGCCCGGTCGGCCCGCGTCGCCCCGTACCAGAGCGGCAAGGACAACCCATTCGTCCTCGACTCCACGCTCATCCGCCGCGCCTTCTTTCCCGACATCGTCGCTACCGACGCCGAGCGGACCCCGGTCGGGCTCTCGCTCCGCCTCGACGGGCCGAACCCGTTCCGAACGGCCACTCGCCTGACCCTCGACCTCCCGGCCCCCGCCACGGTCCGCGCGGACGTGGTGGACGTGCTGGGCCGCCGCGTCACTCGCCTCTACGACGCGGACGCTCCTGCCGGCCTGCTGTCCCTGTCCGTGGACGGGGCCCTCTCCCCGGGGCTCTACCTCGTCCGCGTGGACGTGGACGGCACCGTGCTCAGCCGGCCACTGATACGAGCCCGCTGACGGCTGACGGCCGCGCCCGGAGCGCCTCAGGGGCGTGGGCGGGGAGTGACACTAGGAACCGCGTCCCGACGCCGACCTCGCTCTCGACGTCGATCGTCCCGTCCATGGCACGGATCAGCTGACGCGTGATCGTGAGGCCGAGGCCGGTCCCCTCGTGGCTCCGCGCCCACCCCGTCGAGGCCTGGCGGAACGGCTCGAACAGCTCCGTCATGAACGCGGCGTCCATGCCACGGCCGGTGTCGTTCACAGCCACCTCCACGCGGTCGCCGGCCGACCGGAGGGCGAGTGTGATGCCCCCCTGCTGGGTGAACTTGACGGAGTTCGACACGAGGTTGGTGAGGACGCGGGCGAGGGCGTCCGGGTCCGCGAGGACGGTCATCCCGTGCGCCGGGCCGTCCACGACGAGGGTGAGCCCCTTCGCTTCGGCCTGTGACCGAAGGAGGGCCGCCACGCCCCGGGCTTCGTGCCCCAGGTCCGTGGGTACGAGGTTGAGGTCCATCTCGCCCGCCTCCATCCGGGCGAGGTCCAGGACCGAGTTGAGCGTGCCGAGCAGACGCGTCCCGCCCGCTTCGATGGGCTCGACGAGGTCGGCGTACTCCTCGCCCGTTTCCTCGCTCAGCATCTGGGCGAACCCAATGATGGCCGTGAGCGGCGTCCGGATCTCGTGGCTCATGTTGGCGAGGAATGCCGTCTTGGCTTCGGCCGCGGCCTCCGCCTGGTCTCGCGCCGCCTCCAGCGTGGCTTCGTGCATCACCTGATCGGTGATGTCTAGGTAGGCCCCCTTGGCACGGAGTGGCTGCCCCCTCCAGTCCCGCTCCAGCCGCATGATGGACCGGAGGTGCCGAACCTCCCCGCTGGGCCGGACGATGCGGAATCGATGATCCAACTCGTCGCCACTCGCAAACAGCGCCCCGACCTCCTCGTTCGTGCGGAGAAGGTCGTCCGGGTGAACGAACTCGTCCGCCGACTCGAGAGGCGGCCGGGAGGGATCCACCCCGAGCAGGCGGTATACCCCCTCGGACCACGTCGGCGTCATGCCCCGATAGTCGTACGTCCAGCTCGCCGTCTCGGCCAGCCGCTCGGCGTCCGCGAGCCGGGCCTCGCTCCGCTCCAACTCACGGATCGCTCGGAGGCGAGCGGCGAACGTGAGGAATGCGATGACCCCTCCGCTGGTCAAGACCAACATGAAGGCTCCGGCGCTCACGCCGGTGCTCTCGCTCCCGACCGCGACCACGACCCCCAGCGCGACCACCATCGACGCACCCAGCATCATCGCCATCGGCCTCATCGTGGCCCACGCGAGCGAATACACCATTGCCCCAGCGAGCACCATGAAGTAGTAGCCGATGGCGAAGTCCGCCTCGAGGTTGTTGGCGCCGGCGAGGTACCCGTACCACACCACGAGGACGTGGATCAGGATAGCCAGCGTCTGGCGCGGGTTGCGCTGAATCGGCCCGGCAACGTACGTGAGCACGAGGAGTACCGCCGTCCCGGCGCACAGCACCCCTCGGATCCAGAGCGGGTCGAACGCATTGGGGACCGTCGCGTGATAGACGGCCCAGTAGACCGGGTTGAGCACGCCCACGACCACGAGGGCCAACCGCAACGTCCGGAGCGCATTGACGCGCGCATGCATGTCGCCCCAGAAGGGGACCACGGACCGGAGGAGGGGGGAGAGACGAACGGACATCGGGGCCATTGTCTCACAAATATCGTCCTACCGGCGCACGTGTTAACCGACGCCGCCGGCCCGAATGTAGGTCTCGAACCGGAACGCCGGCCGCCCCTCGGTCGCCGGGTGGCGCTCCTGCCCGATGCGATGAAACGGGCCGCCGCCGGCCTCCAGCAGGTGGCGGTACGGGGGGAAGAACGTGTCGCCCTTGAATGTCCCCTCCACCAATGTCAGCTCCAGCCGGTCAGCCCGCACCGGCCCCCCGTCGGCGCCCAGAACGGAGCCGTAGACGCCGGCCCCACCGCCGATGAACACGCGCTCGCGGTCGGAAACGCCTCGACGGCCTCGTCGAGCGAGCCGTAGACGTGGATGCCCGGATGGTCCACGTGCGCCGGGTGACGCGTGAGGACGACGTTCTCGCGGCCGGGAAGCGGCCCGCCGAACTGGTGGAGCAGGCTCTCGAACGTCCGCCGCCCCATGATGAGCGGGTGGCCGAGCGTGAGCGCCTTGAACCGCTGGAGGTCGGCCGGGAGGTGCCAGGGGAGGTCCATCCCCGCCCCGATGAGCCGGTCGGCCGGGGTGCCCGGCGCGTCGGCCACGGCCGCGATGACGACGACGTCAGCCACGGGCCGTCCGGGGTGCTGCCGCGGGCCGACCGTCCCCACTCATACCCAATCCTCCCCGAGCGAGGTCACGTGGACCATGTTGGTCCGGCCCATGGACGGGAGCGGGAGGCCGGCCGTCACGACGACGCGGTCGCCGGTCTCGAACTCGCCCCGGTCGAGGAGCGTCTGGTGGACGGTCCGGATGCCGTCGTCGGTGTGATCCTGGATCGGGATGGCGATGGGCTCGACGCCCCACGACAACGCGATCCGCCCGACGGCCGTCTCGTCGTCGGTGAAGGCGAAGATGGGGACGTCCGGCCGGTGGCTGGAGATGGCCCGGGCGGTGGAGCCGGAGTGCGTGAGGCAGCAGATGGCCGTGGCGCCGGTCTCCTCCGACAGCCGGACGGCCGTGTACGAGATGGCGTCCGTCACCGGCGCCTCTTGGTCGCGCACGGCGTTGACGGCCTGGCGTCCGCCGAGGCCGCGCCGGTTGGCCTCGGCCGTGCGGATGATCTCGTCCATCACGCGGACCGCCTGAATCGGGTACTTGCCGGCCGCCGTCTCGCCCGAGAGCATCACCGCGTCGGACCCGTCGAACACGGCGTTGGCCACGTCCGTCGCCTCGGCGCGCGTGGGGCGCGGGTTCTCGATCATCGACTCCAGCATCTGCGTCGCCGTGATGACCGGCTTCGAGGCCTCCAGGCACTGCCGGATCAACTGCTTCTGGACGACCGGCACCTGCTGCATCGGGATCTCGATGCCGAGGTCGCCGCGCGCCACCATGATCCCCTGGCTGCCGGCCAGGATGGCCGCGAAGTCGTCCACGGCCTCGGGCTTCTCGATCTTCGAGATGATGGCGATGTCCTTCCCGCTCTCGCGGACGCGCTGGACGAGGTCGAGCACGTCGCCGCCGCTCCGGACGAACGAGAGCGCGATGAAGTCGACGTCGTGGGCCAGCCCGAAGGCGAGGTCCTTGATGTCCTTCTTGGTGAGCGAGGGCCGGGCGCTCTTGAGCTTGGGGAGGTTCACCCCCTTCCGCGACCGGAGCGGCCCGCCGACGACCACCTCGGTGTGGACCTCCCCCCCGTCGACCTTCGTCACCACCAGCTCCAGGTGGCCGTCGTCGAGGAGGATCCGGTTCCCCTCGCTCACCTCGTCGGCCAGCGCGTCGTAGCTCACGTGCACGCGGCGGGCGTCGCCCTCAGCGACGGGCGCGGCCGTCAGCGTGAGCGCCTCGCCCTGGTGGATCAGCACCCCGCCATCCTTCACGAGGCCGAGGCGGATCTTCGGCCCCTGGAGATCCTGCAGGATGGGGACGATTCGGCCCGCCGACTTCGCCTCCTCGCGGACGATCTGGATCATCCGGCGGTGGTCGTTGTGGCTGCCGTGCGAGAAGTTGAGCCGGGCCACGTCCATCCCCGCCTCGATCAGGGCGCGAACGCCCTCCCGGCTGGCGACCGCCGGCCCCAGCGTACAGACGATCTTGGTACGACGACGGGGCGGGGCGGGCATGGCGGAGGGGCGGTCAGAGAGGGGGTGCTAACCTACGCCGTCGCCCTGCCCGGCAGATCCGCAAATACTGTGACGACTCGGGGCCGCCCCGGGCGCAGCGCCGCCCTACCCCGCCGTGACGCCCATCGACCGGCTCGTCCAGTCGTAGGCGAAGCGGGCCAGCTCCGACCCGCTCCGCAGCCCCAGCTTCCGCTTCACGTTGGCCCGGTAGCTCTCGATGGTCTTGACCGACAGGTTCAGCTCCTCAGCGATCTCGCGCGTCGAGAGACCGTCGCCGATGAGCCGGACCACCTCGGCCTCCCTGTCGCTCAGCACCTCGGACGGCGGCCGGCTCTCCTCGCTCCCCTCGACGGCGCGGCGCACCAGTTCGTCGGCGAGCGACGAGCTGAGGTAGAGGTCGCCGTCGAGGATGCGCCGGACGGCCGGGACGATCTCGGCCGGATCGCCCTGCTTCATCACGTAGCCCTGGGCGCCGGAGCGGAGCACGCGCTCGGCGTAGAACCGCTCCTGGTGCATCGAGAGGACGAGGATCGGGAGGTCGTCGCGCCGCGCGCGGATCTGGCCGATGACGTCGAGCCCGGACCCCTGCTTCAGGCCGATGTCGAGGATCACGAAGTCGAACGTCTCGCGGTCGAGGAGTTGGAGGGCGTCGTCGGCCGTGGCGGCCTCGCCGGCGATCGCCAGGTCGGGCTCGTTATCGAACAAACGCTCCAGCCCTTGCCGGACGATGGGGTGGTCGTCGACGACGAGGATGCGGGTGGACGGGGCGTCGGGAAAGGACATGCGACTGGCAGCGGGACGGCCGGGGATGATAGGCTCCACACGAACACATACGCACGATTTGGGCGGGCAGGGATCGGGAAATCCCCGGTGCCGGCCTCCCGTCAGGGTTGGGAGAAGACCCCGCAGGCCGGCGCGGAAGGGCAGTCCAGACCGCCCGGTTTCGGTATCTTTCCGACCCCGATTCGCCACGTTTTTCGCCCCCTACGACCCGATGGCAGAGATCCCCGACAGCGCCTCCCGGATCATCCCGATCAACATCGAGGAGGAGATGAAGTCCTCCTACATCGACTACTCGATGTCGGTGATCGTGAGCCGGGCGCTGCCTGACGTGCGCGACGGGCTCAAGCCAGTCCAGCGCCGCGTGCTCTACGGGATGCAGGAGCTGGGCCTGGCGGCCGGCCGGGCGCACAAGAAGTCGGCCCGTATCGTCGGCGAGGTGCTCGGCAAGTACCACCCCCACGGCGACCAGTCGGTGTACGACGCGCTCGTCCGGATGGCCCAGGACTTCAACGTGCGCGGGCCGCTCGTCGACGGGCAGGGCAACTTCGGCTCCATCGACGGTGACTCGGCGGCGGCCATGCGCTACACCGAGGCCCGCCTCACGCGGCTCGCGGAGGAGCTGCTCCGGGACCTCGACAAGGAAACCGTCGACTACACGCCCAACTTCGACGGGTCGCTGGAGGAGCCGAGCGTGCTCCCGGCCGCGCTCCCCAACCTGCTGCTCAACGGGGCCAGCGGCATCGCCGTCGGGATGGCCACCAACATCCCGCCGCACAACCTCCGCGAGCTGGTCGACGGGATCGTGGCGCAGATCGAGAACCCGGACATCACGCTCGACGAGCTGATGGAGCACATCCCGGCCCCGGACTTCCCGACGGGCGGCGTGATCTACGGCGTCGGCGGCGTGCGCGAGGCGTACCGGACCGGCCGGGGCCGCGTGATCATGCGCGCGAAGATGCACGAGGAGGAGATCAAGCGCCGCGGCGGCGACGGCGTGGGCCGCGAGGCGCTCGTGGTCACCGAGATCCCGTACCAGGTCAACAAGTCGACCCTGATCGAGAAGATCGCCCACGCGGTCCGCGACAAGAAGATCGAGGGCATCGCCGACCTCCGCGACGAGTCCGACCGCGACGGGATGCGGATCGTCCTGGAGCTCCGGCGCGACGCGGTCCCGGCGGTCACGCAGAACCAGCTGTTCAAGTACACGCAGCTCCAGCAGACCTTCGGCGTCAACACGGTCGCCCTCGTCAACGGGCGTCCGAAGACGCTCGGGCTCAAGGAGCTCATCGAGCACTACGTCGAGCACCGGCACGAGATCGTGGTCCGACGGACCGAGTTCGAGCTCCGCAAGGCCGAGGAGCGCGCCCACATCTTGGAGGGCCTGACGGTCGCGCTCGACCACCTCGACGCGGTCATCTCCATCATCCGCCACTCGGACGACACGGACGCCGCCAAGGCCAACCTGATGGCCGGCGTCTACCCGCAGCGGCTGACGGCCGCGCAGCGCGAGCGCCTCGGGCTCCCCGAGCAGTCGCCCGTCGAGATCACGGGCCCGCGCGAGGCCGTCGGCTACGCGCTCACGCGCGAGGACTTCACCCCGCAGCCGTGGCTCTCGGCCGCCCAGGCCGACGCCATCCTCGCCCTCCGCCTCTCCCGCCTGACCGGCCTGGAGCGCGACAAGATCGCCGCCGAGTACCGCGAGATCCTCCAGGAGGTCGAGCGCCTCCAGTCGATCCTGGCCTCGCGCGACCTCCGGATGCAGATCATCGCGGACGAGCTCCGCGACGTGGCCGAGAAGTACGGCGACCCGCGCCGGACCGAGATCGACATCATGGGCGGCGGCGACATCGACCTCGAGGACCTCATCGAGGACGAGCACGTGGTCGTGACGATCACGAACCAGGGCCTCGTGAAGCGGACGGCCATCGACGAGTACCGGTCCCAGAACCGCGGCGGCACCGGTCACCGCGGGACCGGCACGCGCGACGAGGACTTCGTGGAGCACCTGTTCACGGCCGGCGCCCACGACTACCTCCTCTTCTTCACCGACCACGGCCAGTGCTACTGGCTCCGCGTCTACAACGTCCCCGAGGGCAGCCGGACGGCCAAGGGCCGCTCCATCCGCAACCTCATCCAGATCGACCAGGAGGACCGCGTCCGCGCCGTCCTCGCGATCAAGAAGGAAGACTTCCGCGACGACGCGTTCCTGGAGAACCGGTTCGTCCTGATGGCGACGAAGCGGGGGCTCGTGAAGAAGACGGCGCTCAGCGCCTTCCGCCGGCCCATGGTCACGGGCATCATCGCCATCGACATCGTCGACGGCGACGAGCTGATCGAGGCCCACCTCACCGACGGCGACACCGAGATCCTGCTCGGCTCCTCGGAGGGCCAGGCCATCCGGTTCCACGAGGGCGACGTCCGGTCGATGGGCCGCAAGAGCCGCGGCGTGCGCGGGATGAACATCCCCGACGGCGAGCAGATCGTCGGCATGATCGCGGTCCGCCGCGACGGGGCGCAGGTCCTGACGATCTCCCAGAACGGCTACGGCAAGCGAACGCCCGTCGAAACGATCAAGGAGGACGGCGAGACGAACTCGAACTACACGTTCCGCCTCCAGAGCCGAGGCGGCAAGGGCGTCCTCGCACAGAAGACGACGGCCAAGACGGGGCCGCTCGTGGCCCTCAAGAGCGTGCTCGAGGAGGACCAGCTGATGATCGCCACGGAGGCCGGGATCATGATCCGGATGGCCGTCAGCGACATCTCGGCCTACGGCCGCAACACGCAGGGCGTCCGCGTCATCAACCTGAAGGCGAACGACGCCATCGCCGACGTGGCCCGGGTCGTGATCGAGGAGGACGACGAGGCGGGCCTCCCGGGCGCCGCACCGGTCCCGGAGGACGAGGGCGCCGCGTAGGCGTCCCGTCTCCGGCGGCGGAGGACTAGGCCGCCATCGGGAGCCGGGCGTGGAACGTAGTGCCCTGGCCGGACCCCCGGCTCTCCGCCCAGAGCCGGCCTCCAGGCTGGAAGAGGATGGCGCGCGCGACCGTTAGCCCGACGCCGAGCCCTTCGTGGTCGGGGTCCTCGACCGGCATGTCGGCCTCGACGATCCGCTCCGGGTCGCCGGCGGCGAGGCCGCGCCCCTCGTCCACGACGCGGACCCAGACCTGCCCGTCGTGAACGTCCCACCTCGACTCGGACCGCCGCGCCGTCGGGGGAGACCTGGAGGGAGGCGTAGACGTCGGCGGCCATGAGGGTCAGACGTGCCGGGTCTCGCGCGGCTCCGTCGCTATCCGTCCTCGCGATGGACCGTCTCGGGAGAGAACGCGGGCGCGCAGACGGCCCAGTATTCGCACTCGTCGGTGGCGGACGGGTTGACGTAGCGGATCCGCTCGCCGGCCTCGCAGAGAACGGTCTGGCCCGGCCCCACGTCGAGGTGACCCTCGTCGTGCTCGACGCGCATCGTCCCCCGGATCACGATCGTGACCTCGTCGAACGCCGGCGTCTGCACGGGCTCGTCCCACCCCGGCGGGGCCACCATGTGGGCCACCGAGACGGTCGGCGTGCCGGTGGTCACGCGGCCGACGTGCTCCTCGATGAGCTTGCCGCCGGGGACGGGGATGCGGGTGGGCTCGGTGATGCGACGTGGCATGGCTACAGGGTGGCGCGGAGGCCCAGGCGGATCTGCCGGGGCCGCCCATAGAAATACGGCGCGGCGGTGGACTGAGTGCCGCCGACATTCACCGGGCCGGCGATGTAGGCGTCGTACAGCTCGGAGACGCCCGGTGCGTACCCGTCGCGGCGCTGGGGCACCGCGCCGAAGAACCCGTCGGTGTCGGGGGCGTCGGTCTCGCGGTAGACGGCGACGACGTTGTCGGCGTCGAGGAGGTTCTCGACCCACACGTACGCCTCGACGGCGTGCCCCGCGACGGCGATCCGCTTGTCGAGGCGGAGGTCGAGCTGCGAGGTCCACGGCAGACGGGCGGCGTTCAGCGTCCCGCGCACGTCGGACGTGAACAGATCGAAGACGTTGTGCTGGCTTGTCCTCTTGAGCGGGGTATACGGCAGGCCGCTCTGGGCGCTCAGCGCGAGGCCAGCACCGAGCCCGCCGAGCACCGCGCCGGCGCGATCCGGCGTCCGGCCCTGGACCGTCACGTCGAGGGCATGGCGGGCGCCGTTCGGCGCGGGCGCGACGAGATCGAGGAACGTGTCCCCCCTCCACGCGATGCCCCCAAGCGTCGCCGCATCGGCACCCGACCCCTCCGCGTACGAGAGCGTGTACTGCGCCGACGCTGACACCTCGCGCACCGGCGTCCACCGGGCCGCCAGATCGACGCCCGTCTCGCGGGTCATGGCGCCATTCGTGTACAAGGAGTACGGTGTGACCGCGCCGTCCGCCCGTCGCATCACGATCTGGTCGTCGGTGCGACGGTGGAACCACGCCCCGGCGAGCCCGAGCGCGTCCGACGCGTCGACCTCGGCGCCAAGCCGGAAGGCGTCGATCTGCTCCGGTCGCAGCCCACGGTCCACGAGGCGATCGCTGCTGCTCGCATTCACATACTCCGGCGCCGTCGTGTACAGGGCGGGCGGGGGGTTGCGGGAGAGGCGGTCGTACGAGGCCGAGAGCCGGACGCGCTCGCTCGCGGCGAGCCGGACTGCCAGCCGGGGCTGGAGCATGGTGTGCACCGGCGCCGGGGCGAGCACCGAACTCGGCGGCTGGGTCCCGTCGACCGCGTGAGCCCCGGCGAGCGCTTGGATGTCGGCGACGGTCGCCGGACGGCCCTCCCGGTCGTACACCCGCCCTTCCAGGTCCCGGAAGCCTACGACGTAGTCGGGATTGCGGACGCCGCCGGAGAAGTAGACCGCGTACTCGTCGCCGACGGAGGCCGGCTTGGAGGCGAGACTCCCCGCGCGGTAGACCGGCCGGTTGGCGAACGGATCGCGGAGGACCAGCGTGTTGGCGTCGTACGCCTCCACGCGAAGCCCCAGGTCGATCTCGGCCGGACCGACGGTGAGGTCCGCCTGCCCGTACACCGCGGCGGTGAGGGGCTGGAACGGCGGGATGTCGGTATCCGCTGGGACCCCGTCCACGATCTCGTCCAGCAAGCGCACAGCGTTGCCGCCGTTGGTCGCCGCCAGCCCGTTGTAGGTGTAGCCGTAGTACCTCGTGAAGGACCGGAGCAGCATGTACGGAAGCTGCTCGTAGCTCGTCGCCCCGTTCTCGATCCCCGGCATCGACGCGTACCCGTCGGCGTCGAACGCGTAGCGCGAGAGACTGAACCCGCTCAGTTCGAAGCGTCGGTGGGTCTCCCGCTCCACGTCCCCGCCGACCTCCACCTGCACGGCGCCGACGCGGGCGTGGACCGCCCCAGCTGCCTGGATCGAGGCGTCCTCCGTCCGGAGGTAGGCGCCGGTCCGCGTGCCGGGCGCGGTGGACCACCACGTCCCCCAGGCCGAGAACACGCCGTCGTTCCGATTCCCTGCCTGGAACCCGCCGTCGCTGGATGGCACGACGTACCGCCGGGCCACCTCGGCATTCGCGGCGCTGATGTCGCCGTAGGCGAGAGCATCTCGCACATCGGACGAGTGCCCGAAGGGATAGCGGACGGACCCCGTGCGCGTCGCCCCCACCGAGAGCCGGTACCCGACCGTCGGGGACACAGCGTGGGTGATCTGCCCGAGGAGTGCGATGTCGTCCGCCTCGGTGCTATACACGGCATCGCGGGCCGCAAAAAGCGAGCGATAGACGGTCCACGGGCTCCCGTCACGGTCGGCGTGTTGCCGCCCGAGCCGCCCGGCGAGTCGGAGGCGAAGTGCGGGGAGCGGCTCCAGGACGACGCTCCCCGCCAACCGGAGGTCGTCGAGCGGGGCGTCTTTGGACGACCGCCGCACGTAGTCGTCGGCCCCGAGGGCCGAGACGGCCGACACCACGGACTCGCTGACCTGTGCGTCGGGGCCCAGGCCGAGGGCCGCGCGGAGGTCAGCGGCGGAAAACGTCTCGCCAGCGTCGAAGGCGGCACGCGCGGCGTCGGCGGGGAACGGGACGTAGCGCGTGACGCCCCCTTCAGTGACGGCGACGGCCTGCGGCGAGCGCTGGACGCGCGCGTACGCCGCATCCGTGAGCGCGAGGTAGTCGCGGCCGTAAGGCGTGGCGTCGCCCTGCCGGCCGACCTCAGCCGCGAGCGTGAACCCGCCCCCCGGCCCGACCGGCCCGCGCAGCGCGAGCGCGGCGAGGTCGGAGTCGTAAGAATCGGTCAGGCGCGACGAGTACGCCTCCACGCGCCCGCCGAACGTCTCGGCCCCGGCGCCCGTCTCAACCAGGACGAGCCCGCCGCCGGCCTGCCCGTACCGCGCCGGCACGCCCTCGGTGAGTACGCGGACACGTCGGACTGTCCCGAACGGCAGCCCCACGTCGAGCTGGCGGACCCCGTCAACCATGAACACCGGCTCCTGACCCGTCGAGCCACCGAGCAGACCCGACCGAGACCGCACCGTGAGCGACCCCGTCGCGAGATCGCGGCGCACGCCCGGCGCCCACGCCGCGACGCCGCGGACCGACCGGACAGGCAGGCCCTCGAACCCACCCGGGCCCTCCCGCCACCCCTCCGCGAGGACGGACGTTACCTCCGCGGCCGCGGAATCGGGGCGAGCGTCCTGCGCGTGGACCCGCGGAATGAGGCCGGCAACCAGGGGGATGAACAGAAGGACGGAGAGGAACTGACGAGTCACGACGCGGGGAATAAGGACAAACTCGGCCCCATAGCTACCAGCCTTCCGACGGGAACGCAACGCTCGCTGGACATCCACGACCGGACGTGCTGACCCAATCTCGTATCACGGGTCGAGTTCATCCCGCAATCACGACTCACCCAAGGCCTCACCCCCTGGCTTTCCTCGGCATCCAATCGGTTCGCCGGCGCCGTCGGCCCGTTCGCCGGGAGGCTGCGACGGTTCGCCGCGTCTTTGCGTGTCGCGCGAAACTCCGAGCCCGTTCTTACGAATGACTTCGTGTCCTTTATCAGCCGCCTCATCGCCATGGTCCTTGCGCTCCAGCTCGCGGTGCCGGCGGCTCTGCTCGCGCTCCTCCTGCTCGCCGCCCGACCCCTCAAGTCGGGCAGCGGGAGCTAGCCGTCCAGCGTCCCGGCCCCCGACGTTCCGCGTCCCCCCAGCGCCCCGCCCGGCCCCCGCCCGGCGGGGCGTTCTGTGTCCGGACGAACCGATTGCACCGGCGCCGCGTCAGGCAGACCTTCCCCGTCCTCCCTCGCCGCGTCCGCCCATGCACATCCGCTCGACCAACGTCTACGTCGGCCCGAACCAGTACGCCCACTTCCCGGTCATCCGGCACACCATCGACCTGGGCCCGCTGGAGGACTACCCGACGGCGGCGCTGGAGGGGTTCGTGGACCGGCTCTGCGAGGCGCTCCCCGGGCTCCACGAGCACGGCTGCTCGTACCGCGAGCCCGGCGGGTTCATCCGGCGCATGACCGAGGATGAGGGGACGTGGCTCGGGCACGTCTGGGAGCACGTGGCCCTGGAGCTGCAGGGCGTCGCCGGGCACGACGTGACGTTCGGGAAGACGCGCTCGACGGGCCGCGCGCAGGGCGAGTACGACATGGTCTACGAGTACCGCCAGAAGGACGTCGGGCTGGAGGCCGGGGAGCTGGCGCGGCGCCTCATCCTCCGCCTCCTCCCCGACGACGTCCAGGCGCTCGTGGACGAGGAGAAGGAGGACGACTACGACTGGGAGGAGGAGCGCGACGCGTTCATCCGACGCGTCCAGCGCCTCGCCTTCGGGCCGAGCACGCAGTCGCTCGTCGACGCCGCCGAGGCGCGCGACATCCCGTGGATCCGGCTCAACCCGTACTCGCTCGTCCAGCTCGGCCACGGCAAGCACCAGCAGCGGATCCAGGCCACGGTCACGGGCAAGACGCACCACATCGCCGTCGAGATTGCGAGCGACAAGGAGGACACGCGGACGCTCCTGGGGGCCCTGGGCCTGCCGGTCCCCGAGCAGCGCCTCATCTACGGCCCCGACGCCGCCGTCGACGCCGCCGAGCGGATCGGGTACCCGGTCGTGGTGAAGCCGCTCAACGCGAACCACGGGCGCGGCGTCTCGATCCGCCTCACCACGCCCGAGCAGGTCCGCGCCGGGTTCGAGCACGCGAGCCAGCACGGGACGAGCCGGGGCGTCCTCGTCGAGAGCTTCGTCTCGGGCTTCGACCACCGGATGCTCGTCGTCAACGGCGTGCTCGTGGCGGTCGCGAAGCGCGTGCCCGGCCACGTCGTGGGTGACGGCGAGCACACCATCGAGGAGCTCGTCGAGATCGTGAACCAGGACCCCCGCCGCGGCGTGGGCCACGAGAAGGTCCTCACCCAGCTCGCCTTCGACGCCCAGGCCGAGCGCCTCCTGGCCAAGGCCGGCTACGGCGCCTCCACCGTGCTCCCCGCCGGCGAGACGTTCTACCTCCGCTCGACGGCCAACCTCTCGACGGGCGGCACGGCCATCGACCTCACCGACGTGGTCCACCCGGACAACGTGGACATGGCCGTTCGCGCCGTCCGCGCCGTGGGGCTCGACGTGGGCGGCGTCGACTTCCTCTCCGACGACGTCACGAAGAGCTGGCGCGACGTGGGCGGCGCCATCGTGGAGGTGAACGCGGCCCCGGGCTTCCGCATGCACGTAGCCCCGAGCGAAGGGCCAGCGCGCGACGTGGCCGGACCCGTCATGGACATGCTGTTCCCGCCCGGCACGCCGTCGCGCGTGCCCATCGCCATCGTCACGGGGACGAACGGGAAGACGACGACCACGCGGATGGTGGCCCACATCCTCCAGATGGCCGCGCACGTCCCCGGCGTCACCTCGACGGACGGCGTCTACATCGACGGCCGCCTCAGCGTGAAGGGCGACATGACCGGCCCGACGGGCGCCCGCACGGTCCTCCGCGACCCCGCCGTGGACGTGGCCGTGCTGGAGGTGGCGCGCGGCGGGCTCGTCCGCGCCGGCCTCGGCGTCCGCCGCTGCGACGTGGCTGCCTGTCTCAACGTGACGGCCGACCATCTCGGCCTGGGCCGCATCGACACGCTCGACCAGCTCGCCGAGATCAAGCGGATCCCCATCGAGGTCGCCACCGACACCGTCGTCCTCAACGCCGACGATCCGCGCGTGCTCGCCATGGCCGAGCACACCGACGCCGAGCACATCTGCTACGTCACGATGGACGCCCAGCACGAGCTGGTGCGCGCCCACGTCCGCGAGGGCGGCCGGGCCGTGGTGCTGGAGCGCGGCGTGGCCGGCGAGATGATCACCATCTTCGACCACGGCCGGCACCTCCCCCTGCTCTGGACCCACCTCATCCCGGCCACGCTGGAGGGGAAGGCCACGCACAACGTCCAGAACGCCATGTTCGCGGCGGGCATCGCCTACGCCCTCGGTTCCGGCCCGATGGACCTCACGCTGGACCAGATCCGCCACGGCCTCCGCACCTTCTCGACGTCGTTCTACGAGGCGCCCGGCCGGCTCAACGTGTTCGACGAGCACCCGTTCAAGGTCATCCTCGACTACGCCCACAACCCGGCCGCCGTGGCGGCCATGACGTCCCTCGTGGACCGGATGGACGTGACGGGCCGCCGCATCCTCGTCCTCGCGGCCCCCGGCGACCGCCGCGACGAGGACATCGAGGCCATGGCCCACACCGCCGCCGGCCACTTCGACCACATCGTCTGCAAGCGCGACGACCGCCTCCGGGGCCGCGCCTCCGACGAGGTCCCCCAGATGCTCCGCCGCACCCTCCTCGACGCCGGGATGCCCGCCGGCGCCGTGGACGTGGTCCCGGAGGAGGCCGAGGCCGTCGAGCACGCGCTCCGGCTAGCCGAGCCCGGCGACCTCGTGGTCGTGTTCGGGGACGACATCACGCGGTGCTGGAGGCAGATCGTCCACTTCGGCGGCCGCTCGGCCGAGGGCGCGCCGGCCGAGATGCCGTCGAGCGCAGCGACCACGGAGACGGACGGGCAGGTGGCGCCGGGAGCCGGGAGCCCTGTGGAGGAGCCGGCCACGCTCGGCCCGGAGGGCGAGACGTTCCGGCTCCGCGAGGGCCAGACGGTCGTCCGCGACCGCCGCGGCGTCCGCATCGTGACGCCGGACGAGGAGGCGGACTAGGATCGAGCGACGCACCCCCTCTCCACTCACCGCCCTTCGCCCGGTGCTCTCCGCCCCCCTCGACAGCCGCCGCCAGACGGGCGCGGGCCGCCTCCTCGACGGCCCCGGCGCCGCGCTCGAAGCGCTCGTCCCCGACGACCAGAAGGACGCCGCCGCCGCCGCCTGGCGCCGTCACGCCCGGGCGCTCTGCGACGCTCTCGGTTGGACCGACGCGCCGCTCGTCGTGCGCTCGTTTCCGCGTGGCCTCTCGCTCGCCCTCGGCGCCCCCGTCGACCTCCTGTACACGGCGACCGAGGTGAACGAGGCCGCGTGGGCCGCGGCCCGTGCCGACCTCGACGGGTCGGAGCCCCCCGATCCCGACGCGACCATCGCCCGCCTTCGTGCCGAGGCGGAGGCCGAGCGCGACCCGCCCCTGGCGGCCCTCATCGGCGCGGCCGAGGCGCGCGGCGTCCCGCTCGTCTGGGACGACGACGCCGTGACCGTCGGGCTCGGCGCGCGCGGCCGGACCGTCGCCCCCGACGCCCTTCCCGACCCCGACGCGTTCGACTGGGACGCCGTGGGCCCGATCCCGACAGCCCTCGTCACCGGCACCAACGGGAAGTCCACGACGATCCGGATGCTGGCCGGGATGGCGCGCGCCGCCGGCCACACCCCGGGCGTCTCGACGACGGACTATGTGGCCGTGGGCGACGAGGTCGTGGAGCATGGGGACTTCTCGGGTCCGCTCGGGGCCCGCGCCGTCATGCGCGACCCGCGTGTCACGCTCGCCGCCCTGGAGACGGCGCGCGGGGGCCTCCTCCGGCGCGGTGTGCCGGTCCCCCTCGTCACCGCCGCCGCCGTCACGAACGTCGCCGCCGACCACCTCGGCGACTACGGGGTGGACACGGTCGAAGACCTCGCCGAGGCCAAGTTCGTCGTGGCGAAGGCGCTCGGCGCCGGGGGCGTCCTCGTGGCCCCGGCCGACGAGCCGGCGGCGACCGCTGAGGCCGCCCGTCGGCGCGAGGCCCTGGAGGCGCGCGCCGTCCGCCTCGCCTGGACCGCCCTCGACCCGACGACCGCACCACCCGGCGGTGGTCCGCTCGCCGCCACGGTCGTGGACGACGCCGTGGCCCTCCGCGACGGCGACGGCTGGCGCCCGGTCTGCCCCGTCGCCGAAATCCCCGCCGCCCTCGGGGGCGCCGCCCGCCACGTCGTCAGGAACGCGCTCACAGCGGCCGTCACCGCCGAAGCACTCGGGCTGGGCGACGAGGCCATCGCCACCGGCCTCCGCACCTTCCGCAGCGACGACGCCGACAACCCCGGCCGCGCGAACCGCTTCGCGATCGGGGGCGGGACCGTTCTGATCGACTACGCCCACAACGCGCACGGCCTCCGCGCCCTCGCCGCCCTCGCCGCCCACTGGCCCGCGCGACGCCGCCTGATCATGTTCGGGAGCGCCGGTGACCGCTCCAACGCCGACCTCGACGCCATGTGCGACGTCCTGGCGACGTTCGACGCCGACCGCTACGTCCTCGTGGACATTCCGGGCTACCTGCGGGGCCGGGCCGAGGGCGAGGTGCCGTCGTACCTCGCCGAAGCGCTCCAGCGGCGCGGCGTGCGCGGGGACGCCCTCGTCCACCTCGCCGCCCCGGTCGACGGGGCGCGCCACGCCCTCGACTGGCTCGGGCCGGACGGCCTCGTGCTCCTCGTCACGCTCAGTCAGCGGGCCGAGGTGCTCGACCTCGTCCGCACCGCCACGAGTGAGGGGTAGCTTTCCGGTCCCCCCGACCCGTGCTGACGCTCCTCCTCAACGCCGACCTCTACGCGCCCCAGCCGCTCGGGCTGCGGGCCGTCCTCGTCGGCGGAGGCCGCGTGCTGGCGGTGACCGAGCGCGCGCCTGAGATCGCCGGCGTCGAGGTCGAGACCGTCGACCTGGAGGGGCAGCGGCTGATTCCCGGGCTGGTCGACGCGCACGTCCACGTCACGGGCGGCGGCGGCGAGGCCGGACCCCACACGGCGGCGCCCGCCCCCCCGCTCTCGGCCTACACGCGGGCCGGCGTCACGAGCGTCGTCGGCCTCCTCGGGACCGACGACGCGACGCGGTCCACGCGCGGCCTGCTCCGGCAGGTGCACGCGCTCCGCGCCGAGGGTCTGAGCGCATGGGCCTGGACGGGCGGCTACCACCTCCCCCCCACGACGCTCACGGGCTCCGTCCGCACCGACATCGCCACCGTCGAGCCCATCGTCGGGTTCGGGGAGCTGGCGATCTCGGACCACCGGTCGTCGCAGCCGACGTTCGACGAGGTCGCTCGGCTCGCGGCCGACTGCCACGTCGGCGGGCTGATGACGGGCAAAGCCGGCGTCCTCCACCTCCACCTCGGCGACGGGCCGCGCGGGCTCGCCCTCATCCGGCGGCTCCTCGACGAGACCGAGATCTCGCCGCGGACGCTCCACCCCACGCACGTCAACCGGCGCTCGGGCCTCCTCGACGAGGCGTTCGCCCTCACCGAGCGCGGCGTGACGGTCGACTTGACGGCCTTCCCGCCCGCGTTCGCCTCTAGCGACGAGGTGAGCGCCGCCGTCGGCCTCGTCCGCTTCCTCGACGCCGGGCTCGACCGCGCGCGCCTCACCGTTTCGTCCGACGGCGGCGGGTGCCTGCCCCACTTCGACGCGCAGGGCGAGCTGCTCCGTATGGACTTCGCCACGAGCGGCGCCCTCGCCGATCTCCTGGCCGACCTCCTCGCCCGCGGCGTGCCCCTCGACGACGCACTCCCGCCGCTCACCTGCAATCCGGCTTCGCTCCTCCGGCTCGGTGGCAAAGGTCGGATCGCCGAGGGTTCTGACGCCGACCTCGTCGTCCTCGACGCCGACGGACGGCCGTCCGACGTGATGGCGCGTGGGCGCTGGCACGTCCGAGACGGAAGGGTGGTCGTCCGAGGCACCTTTGAGCCGCCCGCCCCCGCGGCCCCCTAGCGACGCCCCGCGCGTCCCCGCTGACCCGACGCCTCGTATGCCTTCTCCGACGACCGACACGCCGCGCGGCGCCATCATGCCCATCGGCGGCGCGGAGGCCAAGACGGGCACGCGCGACATCCTCTCCCGCGTGATCGATCTGGCGGGCGGACCGGAGGCGCACATCGTCATCCTCCCGACCGCCTCCGAACTCCCGGACACCGGGGAGCGCTACGCCCACCTGTTCACCGACCTCGGCGCCCGACACGTCGAGGTGCTCCCGATCACCGAGCGCACCCACGCCCACGGGCCGGCAACGGTCGAGGCGGTCGAGCGGGCGACGGGGATCTTCCTGACGGGCGGCAACCAACTCCGTCTCTCGACCATTCTCGGCGGGACGCCGCTCGCCCAGGCCGTCCGTCGGCGGAACGCGGCCGGCGCCGTCGTGGCCGGCACCTCGGCCGGCGCGGCCGTCATCCCGGAGCACATGATCGCAGGCGGCACCACCGGCCCCACCCCGACGCCCGAGCGCGTGACGCTGGCGCCCGGCCTCGGCCTGACCAACCGTCTCATCGTCGACCAGCACTTCCGCCAGCGTGACCGGCTCGGGCGGCTCCTTACGGCTGTCTCGTACAACCCGTTCGCGACGGGCGCCGGGATCGACGAGGACACGGCGCTCATCCTCGGGGCGGACAACACGTTCGAGGTCATCGGCAGCGGCACCGTGACAGTCGTGGACCCGAGCGACCTCACATTCTCGTCGATGGATTCCGTGCGCGGTGGCGAGCCGGTCTCGCTCATCGGCCTGTCGGTCCACGTCCTCGCCGCCGGGTGCACCTACGACACCGAGACACGCATTGCCGCCGCCCCTCCGCGCGTCTCGTACCTGGACGAGGACGAGGACCCGGTGCCGGACGAGTCGTAGCGCCGACGGAGTCATCACCCCGCCGGCACGGAGCGCCCTAACCGAGCGTGCGTTCGACGGCGCTCGCCAGGATGTCGAGGCCGGCGTCGAGGTCGGCCTCGGAGATCGTGAGGGCCGGGCGGAAGCGGATCGAGCGCGGGCCACACCCGAGGACGATCAGGCCGCCATCGTAGGCCGTGCTGCGGACGGCGTTGCGCGTCTCGGTGTCCGGCAGGTCGAAGGCGCAGAAAAGGCCGCGGCCGCGCGCGTCGGTGACGCCCTCGAAGCGGTCCTCCAGGTCGCGGAGGCGGCCGAGGAGGTGATTGCCCTGGCGCGCCGCGTTGTCCACGAGGGACTCGGCCTCGATGACCTCCAGGATCCGGTCGAAGCGGACCATGTCCACGAGGTTGCCGCCCCACGTCGAGTTGATGCGGCTCGACTTCTGGAAGACGTTGTCGTCCACCTCGTCCACGCGGCGCCCGGCGAGGATGCCGCAGACCTGCGTCTTCTTGCCGAAGGCGAGCACGTCGGGCGTCACGCCGAGGCCCTGGTAGGCCCAGAACGCACCCGTCAGGCCCACGCCCGTCTGCACCTCGTCGAAGACGAGGAGGGCGTCCTCCTCGTCGGCCAGGTTCCGGAGCGCCTGGAGGAAGGCCGGCCGGAAGTGGTTGTCGCCCCCCTCGCCCTGGATCGGCTCGATGATGATGGCCGCGATCTCGTCCGGGTTATCGAGGAACGCCTGCTTGGCCTCGGCGAGCGCGGCGGCCTCGCGGGCCTCGGTGTCGCCGCCCCGGATCTTCGGGTTCGCGATGCGCGGCCAGTCGAACTTCGGGTAGTGCGCGACCTTGTTCGGATCGGTGTTCGTGAGCGACATGGTGTAGCCGCTCCGCCCGTGGAACGCCTCCTGGAAGTGGAGCACCTTCTGGCCCCGGTCGCCCGAATACCCCTTCAGCTTGTTCATCCGCACCTTCCAGTCGAACGCCACCTTCAGGGCGTTCTCGACGGCGAGGGCGCCGCCCGAGACGAAGAACGCGTGGGGCAGCTCCGCCGGGATCCCGACGCGGCCGAACGTCTGGACGAAGCGGGCGAAGTGGGCCGTGTAGACGTCCGAGTTCGCCACCTTGTTGAGTGCCGCGTCCATCAGCCGCTCGCGGAAGCCCTGCGCCTCGGCGCCGTCGCCCGCCAGCCCGGGGTGGTTCATCCCGAGCGGGTTCGACGCGTAGAACGTGAAGAAGTCGATGTAGTCGCGGCCCGTCGCGGCGTCGTGGAGGCGGGCGCCCTGGCTCCGCTCCATGTCGAGCACGATGGGGTACCCGTCGGTGAGGAGGTGGCGGCTGAGGATGCCGCGCACGTCGGCGGGGGCCGGAAGCGCTTTTTTCGTATTGGATGCGGTGATCTGCATGAGCGTCGGAGTCGGGGGGCGAGAGGCGGGGGGTGCGCGCCGGGAGCGATCGGTACGGGCGGGGACTCGGGGGCGGCCCCCGGTCACGCATCCTCGGCGAAAGATACCTGCGGCCCCGGCCGGGGCGTCCCGCCGAACACGAACGTCCGGCGGCGGTCCGTACCTTTCGACGTACGATGTCCGCCCCGCCCCGCGTCGGGACCGCACACGACACCTCCCCCCTGATGGACACCCCGACTGCCAAGACGCCCCGCCGGCCCGGAGAGGTCGCGCTCAAGACCGCCCGGCCCGGCGTGGACCTGCCGATCGCGGACTCCGAGGGCGACGGGTTCGCCCTCGAGCTCCCGGTCGTCCAGAAGCCCCAGGTGGCCAACCGGCCCGGCGGGCGCCCAACGTGGCTCCGCGCCAAGCTCCCGTACGGCGAGACGTTCCGGAACATTCAGCAGACGATGGAGGACTTCAACCTCCACACCGTCTGCTCGTCCGCCCGGTGCCCCAACATGGGCGAGTGCTGGAGCGCCGGGACGGCCACCTTCATGATCCTCGGGAACGTGTGCACGCGGGGGTGCTCGTTCTGCGCCGTCCTCACGGGCCGCCCCGAGCAGAAGGACCTCGACTGGGACGAGCCGCGCCGCGTGGCTGAGGCCGCCCGCCTCATGGGCCTCCAGCACGTCGTCGTGACGTCGATCAACCGCGACGACCGGGAGGACGGCGGGGCGCCGATCTTCGCCGAGACCATCCGGCTCGTCCACGAGCAAGACCAGACCATCGAGGTCCTGATCCCCGACATGCGCGGCGTGCGCTCGGCGCTGGAGACGGTCTTCGAGGCACGCCCTGAGGTCCTCAACCACAACGTCGAGACGGTCCCGCGCCTGTACCGCCGCGTCCGCCCCCAGGCCGACTACCAGCGCTCGCTCGACGTGATCCAGCTGGCCAAGACCGAGTACGACCTCCGGACCAAGTCCGGCATCATGGTCGGGCTCGGCGAGACGCAGGACGAGGTCGTGAGCCTCATGGCCGACTTCGCCGCGCACGGCGTCGACGTGATGACGATCGGCCAGTACCTCCAGCCGACGCGCCACCACCTCCCCGTCGAGGAGTTCGTCCACCCGGACGTCTTCGCATGGTACAAGGAGCAGGGCGAGGCGCTGGGGATCGAGCACGTCGAGAGTGGCCCGCTCGTCCGGAGCTCGTACCACGCCGAGCGGCACGTCTGATGGGCCGCCGCGCGGCCCTGCTCGCGGGCCTGATCCTTCTCACCGGCGGCGCGACGGGCTGCCGGACCGTGGTCGACGCCGTCGCCGGCGTGTTCGGGCCCGGCCAGGTGGGCGAGACCATCGACGCCCACGTCGTCTACCGGCTCCGGCCGGACTGCCCCCTCCTCCTCGCGCGGACGACGGCCCACGGCTACACCCTCCTGCAACCGACGACCTTCCTGGGCGACGACGACGTCCAGCAGGTCCCGGAGCTGGTGGGCGTTCGGTTCGAGGAGTCGGGCCTGTTCGAGGGCCCGGTGCGGACGGGCGAGGTGGTCTTCCGATACATTCCCCCGGCCGAATCCGAGACGTGGCGCGCCAGCGGCCTCGACGTGATCGCCGACGTCCAGGCGGTCCGGCTCGACCTGGAGAGCGCCCGCGCCCTCCTCGTCGAGCGGTGCGGCGAGGAGCCCGGCACCCAGTCCGCCGACCCTGCGGTCCCGCGCATCCCGGGGCAGTAAGCCGGCCTAGCCCTGCCGGACGGCGACGCCGATGTAGCCCACGGCCAGGCTGTCGGAGTGGATGAACCGGAAGCCCGGATCGAGACGCCGGGTGAGGACCGAGCGGACGAGACCGCCGTTGAACGCCGGCCGCATCCCCCGGATCTCCTCCACGGCGAGCCCGGCCGCGTCGGCGTACTGTCGGAGGTCGTCGGGTGGGATGAACAGGTCCCACACGTGGATGTGCTTGGGCGCGTCGCGCACGACGAACTTGAACCCGTGGATGGCGAGGAGCCACGCCAGCGGCGTCTGGTTGAACGTGCTGAACAAGACGAGCCCCCCGGGCCGGACGACGCGCCCGGCCTCCGCGATCGCGCGGTCAGGGCGGTCCACGTGCTCCAGCATGTCGAGGAGGAGGACCGCGTCGAACGCGCTGTCCTCCACGTCGAGGTCCAGGGCGTCGGCCGTGCGGAACGTGGCGACGGCGCCCTCGGGGACGCGGGCGCGCGCCGCCTCCAGCGCCCCCTCGGCCAGGTCGACGCCGGTGACGTGGAAGCCCGCGTCGGCGAGGGGGAGCGAGATCAGGCCCGCGCCGCAGGCCACGTCCAGCACCTGTGCCGGCGGCCCGATCCCGTGGCGCTCGAACACCTCGCGGACGTAGGCCGTCTTGAGCTGCCCCTCGCGCCGGAGCAGGTCGATGGCGTGGTCGTCGCCCTTGAACCACCGGTCGCCCAGGTCGCTGTAAAAGTCGTTGTTGACGGCGGGCACGGGGGGCGCGGAACGCGTGCGGCGCGGGCGCCTACGCCTTCCGCAGCAGGTTGACGGCGACGGTGAGGCCCGGCCCGAAGGCTACCGAGGCGACGAGTGCGCCGGCCGGCACCGCGTCGTCCTCGGCGATGCGCGCCCAGATGTGCGGGAGCGTGGTCGAGGACATGTTGCCCCGCTCGGCGAACACGGCGTGGCTGTGGCGCACGCGGTCGTCGTCCAGGCCGAGGGCCTCGGCCGTGCTCTCGATCACGCGCGGCCCGCCCGGGTGGACGGCGAACAGGTCCACGTCGTCCACGCCGAGCCCGCTCTGGGCGAGGAAGCGGGACACGGTCGGAGCCACGTTGTCGCGGATGTGGGTCGGCACGTCGCGGCTGAGGGTCATCTGGAACGCCACGCCGCTCGGCCGCCACGTCATCTGGTCCAGCGTGTCCGGAACGATCGCCTCGCCGTGGTCGAGGAACGCGAACTGCGTCGCGTCGCCCAGCGCCGCCGTCACGTCTACGCGCGCCGCGCCGTCGGCGAAGAGGCACTGCTGGACGATCTGCTCCGGGTCCGTCGTCGCCGGGTGATGGTGGAGCGTGCACAGCTCCACGAGGAGGATCGCCGCGCGGGCGTCGGCCTCGCCCTCCTCGGTCGCGGCGTAGGTCGCCGACCGGACCACGTCGGCGGCGGTGGCGAGGGCCGGGAGTGCTGCATAGCACCCCATGTGACCGATGCTGAGGATCCGCGTGCGCTCGCCCCAGCCCCGCTCCACGGCGAGCCGCTGGACAGCGCTCGGGCTGTCGTACCCCGTGCAGCTGACCTGAAGGAAGGCGTCGGGCGGCTCCGGGTCGGCGGCAAAGGCGTCGCGGGCGAGCGCATCGGCGGTCTCGGCGAAGAGCGCCATCCGGCCATCGAGAGCGGCCCGGTGCCACGCGCCGTCGGGGGGCGCCTGCCCGTCGCCGCTGTGGGGCGCGACATGGAGGCGCATCCGGTCCCAGTCCTGGTGGGTGTAGTCGTCGAGGGCCGTCACGCGGCTCTCGATCTGGCTCCGGCGCGCGAGGAGGTCGTAGAAGCGGAGCGCGCGGCTCAGATCCGCCACCGGCTCCGTCGCGGCCGCGCGCTGGAGGGCCGCCTTCATCCACGCGATCCCGTCCTCCTGGCGGACGCGGTGGCCGAACGAGAGGGGGCGGACGGAGAGGTAGGCTCGGGGGGACACGCGGTACGAGGGGAAGGGAGGGTCCAAGCCTCACGGGCCGCCTGCAGTTCCACGCGGCCGCCCGCGCCGGCGATATCAGACAGACCCTGACGTGGCCCCGGGCCTGAACGCAGACCGCCCCGGAGACGCAGGTGCGTCCCCGGGGCGGGTCGTTCCACGGTGAGCATCGCCTAGCGCTCGGCGTCGGGCTCGACGGTCTCGCCCAGCTCCGAGTCGAACTGGCGGATTGCCTCGCGGGTCTCCTCGCGCTGGTGGCGGAGCAGCTCGCGGGGGAGCTCGCGGCCCATCCGCGTGCGCATGTCGTCCACTACGCGGGCCCGGAGCACGACGATGATCTCGTTCTGCTGGATCTGCGTCTGCTTGTACGAGAAGAGGTACTTCAGGATCGGGATGTCCTTGAGGATCGGGATGCCGCGGCGCGTGTACGACTCGTCGGTGGAGGTGAGGCCGCCGATGGCGCGCATCTCGCCCGAGAGCAGCGGGAGCTGCGTCGTCACGTTGTCCTTGTTGATGGCGATCCCGTCGCCGGACGGGACGCCCGTCGACTTCTCCACCTTCACGTTGAGGTGGACGAACTCGACCGGCTGCTCGGTGCGCTCGTCGACGATCAGCGTCGGCGTCACGTCGATGATGGTGCCCGTCGAGAAGAACTGGGTGATCGCATTGCCCTGGAAGTCCCGGACGGTCACCGGGATGTCCTGGCCGCTCTGGAGCCGGCCCTGCTCCCCGCTCTGGACGACGGTGAACGGCGTGGCGATGGTCTGGCCGTAGCCCTCCTCTTCGAAGTAGCGGAAGAGGCTGAGGATCGTCGAGAGGTCGACGCGGTCGGACGAGGCCTCGATGAACCCGTCGAGCGCGTCGAAGAACGAGCCGGCGTTGACGAAGAACTGGACGCGTTCGCTCCCCTCGCCCCCGCTGCCGCCGGAGCTGCCGCCGGAGGTGGAGGCCGCGGCCTCGCCGAAGAGCGCGGGCCAGTTGGTCCCGACCTCGCGGGCGCGCCGCGAGTTGAGCTGGAAGATCACGGCGTCGATCCGGATCTCGCGCGTGTCGGCCGTGGCCGGGAGCGCCGGGCCGGCCGCCGAGACCGGGCTGGCGGCGCCGACGGGGTCGGCCGTCGCGCCGTCCGTGGTGGTGGCGACGAGCGTCGGCTCGGTGACGACGAAGTAGCCCTCGGACTCGCTGAAGTCGAGCCCGTGGCGGTCGAGGACCAGCTCGAAGGCATCGATGAAGTGGACCCCGTTGAGGGCCACGCCGATGGGCTCGGTCCGGTCCATCGGGTCCACGACGCGCTTGCCGGTGACGCGGAAGAACGTCGGGTTGACGAGCCGGAAGAACTGGTTCATCGGCGTCGACGACGGGAACGAGACCAGTTCGTCCGGCGGCACGTAGCCGCGGACGACGCGGCCGTCCTGGGCGACGGCGGCCGGAACGAGCGCCGGGGCCGCGACGGCGAGAGCCGCCAGCAGCGTCAGGACGGGCAGGAGCCGACGCCGACGCGGGTGGGGTGTGGAGATCGGGGTCATGTCTGTGGGGTGTGGAACGACGGCGGGTCGCCTAGCGGTCGCCGATAGGAGCGGCCTGGTAGGACGGAGAGAGGGAGGGCACGGCTGCGGCCGAGCTGTAGATGCCGGCGGCGTCGCCCTCCGGCGTGCCGGGCGCGGGCGGGGCCTCCTCGAGGACGGGGCCGGGCGTCACGGCGCTGCGAGTGGGGGCCAACTGCTGGCCGCCGAGGGCCTGGCGGTACCGCTCGCCCGTCTCCAGGTCCAGCTCCACGCGCTCGCGGATGCCGCCCTTGTTGAGGTCGACGGTGACGCGGGCGCGGGTCGGGTCGACGTTGGCGATCCGGCCGAGGTAGACGCGGTCACCAGCGCGGAGCTGGCGGAGCTGGTCGGCCCGCTCGAACACGGCCGTCCCGCCGATCACGCTCACGAGCGCGTCCGTGTCCACCTCCACGAGGTCCTCCACGTTGGGCGGGAGCGTGTCGAGGATGTACGGGAAGAACGGGTTGATGGCCGCGCGTCGGGGCGGGAACGCCTCCGGCGGGGGCACGACGGCGCTGTCGGGCGCGCTGATGTCGGGGTTCGTGCTGTAGAAGGCGTCGACGGCCATCGAGAACGAGGCGAGCACGGCCTGGCGGCCCGGGCTCTCAGCCGTCGCCCCCACCATCATCACCTCCTTCTTGACCGAGAGGTCGCGGACGCGGTAGAGGCCCCGGCTATTCTCCAGGTGCCAGATGAAGGCGTAGAGGCTCTCGAAGTACGCCTCGCCCGTCACCTGGTAGGTGTAGTACGAGGCGACCGGGCCCGGCGACACCCCCGTCAGCGAGAGGTCGAACCGGTCGAAGCCGCGGGACGAGAGCGCGTTGAGGTACGAGATCACGTCGGACGAGGAGAGCGACGACGGGAGCACCTTGTAGCGGGTGTTCCACCGCGCGAGGGTCTCGGACGCGTCGCGGCTCGCCACGGCCTCCTCGGCGAGGAGCGTCTCGACCTGGGCGTCGCGGCTCTCGATGGCCTCGATCTCGGACCGGACCTTCTCCAGCCGCTCGGGCTGCTGGCGCTGGGTCACGTAGTACCCGCCCCCGGCCGCCGCGGCCAGGAAGACGGAGAGGATGATGGTGTTGAGGATCTCGTTGGACATGGTCGGTCGGGCCGAGGCCTAGTTGGCGGCCGTGGGAGTCGTGGGGGGCGGCGCGTCGAGGCCCCGGAGCGGGTCGGCGGCCGGGGCGGGGCCGCCGGCCTGGTCGCGGAGCACACGCGTGATCTGGGGGAGCTCGCGGGGCTGCTCGAACCGCATCCGGTAAGCGTAGACCGGGTAGTCGCGGACGGCCTGGAACGTGACCTCTTCGATGGTGGCGCCGAGCCGCTGCCCGAGCCCCACCACGTTCCCCCGCGTCGTGGCGAAGCCGGCGAGCGCGATCTCGTTCCCCTCCGGCGACCACTCCTCGATCCAGATGCCGCCGGTCTGGGCCGCGGCCCGGGTCGCGCGGAGCATCGTCTGCGTCCAGCGGTCGGTGTCGATGAGGAGCGAGTCGAGGGCGACGAGCGAGGCCGTGAGGTCGGCCTGGCGGTTGCGGAGGCTATCGATCCGGGTCTGGAGCTGCGGGACCGACATCTTGGCCTCGGGCGGGTACTCGGCGAGCTGCTGCTCGGCCTGCGCGATCTCCCCCTTCTGCGACACGTAGAGGTAGCTGAAGAAGAGGACGCTCAGGAACAGGAGCACGGACACGACGAGCGTGTGCCAGCTCACCGAGAACTCGAGCGACCGGTGCCGCTTGCGGAGGGAGGCCGGGAGGAGGTTGGTCTCCTCGAACCAGCCGTTCTTCGCGCCCTTGCTGGCGCGGACATGCCCGGCGACGGCAGCGCCGGCGGCCTCCACCAGCATCGGCGACAGCGGCCCGTACGGCCCGACGAGCCCGAGCGAGGCGAGCCCCTCGCGGAGCGTCTCGACGCGGGCCTCGGGGTAGAACGCGGAGAACCCCTGGACGAGCTCCTTCTCGCGCTCGTCGGCCACGACCACCACGTTGTGGACCGTACCGACGCCCTGGACGTCCTGCTGGAGGAGCACGCGCGAGCAGATCGTGTCCGGCCCGTCGAAGGCCGTCACCGACTGCATCTGCTCGTAGTGATGGACGCCGTCGCCGGTGAGGAGGAGGACGATGGTGTCCTCGGCCCCGACGCGGACGACCGCCGTGTTCTCGCCCGGGTCCGCCGACGACGTCATCCGCACGAGCCCGACGAGGAGCGGGACCTCCGCCTCCAGCGTCCGGAAGACGGTCTTGCGGTAGGCGCCCTGCTCGCGGAGCATCTCGAGCGACTCGGCCACCGGCTCGCTGGATGTCGGGATGACGGCCATGTAGCGGCGGAGCCCGTCCCGCGCGGTCATCGGGAGGAACGCCACCCGCGACTTGTCGATGCCCTTGGCGAGGTCCGGGAGGAAGCTGAACAGCCGCTCGCGCTTGACGGGCCCGTCGACCGGGCTCTCCTCCGGCGCCGCGCCCTTGGCCTTGGCCTTGGAGGCCTTCTTCGACGCCTTCTTCTCCGGCGTGACGACCACCTCGAGGTACTCCACGTCGGGCGAGTCGACGGCGAAGGCGAGGGCCGGGCGGCCGAAGCCGGCCCGCTCGCACTCGTCGAGGATGTCGCGCAGCTCGAAGATGATGGGCTGCGACTTGATTTCGACGCTGCCGACCGTGGAGGGCGCGTCGAACGCCGCGTCCGTGTTCACCTCCAGCCCGGCGAACTCGGCCGAGAAGTCGATCTCGCCGACCCCGCCGAACTGGACCTGCACGTCGTCCCCGCCGATCTCGAGCATCGGCTCCTCCTCGCCGATCTCGTCGGGCGTGAGGGCCCCGCCCGGGGCGCCGTACTGGCTGTCCGAGCGGTTCCGGACGAACTGGCGGAGGGGCTCGTAGCCCTCGCCGGCGGGCCGGACGAGCACGCCGTAGACGTTCTTCGGCGTCACGTGGACGCCCAGGAGGAGCGAGTCCTTGCTCTTGGGGAGCTTGTCCCTCTTCTCCTTCTTGGGCGCCTCGGCGGCGGGCTCGGCCTCGGGCTCCGGCTCGGCCCCGTCGGCGAGCGCGGGGTCGGTGTCGGAGAACGAGAGGTCGAACGAGTCGTCGAACGGCTCGCCGAACGACTCGACATCCCCCTCGGGGCTGTCGAACGGGGCGGGCTCGGCCGTGCCGAAGTCCACCGACAGGTCGCTCGGGGACCCGTCGCCGGGGGTCTCGGGGAAGATCAGGTTGTCGCTCATCGGAAAGGAGGGGTGGGGTCTCCGGGACGGGGCCCGGAGAAGGCGGCGGCTAGGCCGCCTGCATGAGCTGCTGGAAGCGGCGCTTGTTGTTCGAGTACTGGAGCCCGATCTCGGGCGTGATCTTGCGCTCGCGCGCGAGCCGGAAGAGGTCCTGCTCCAGGGTGGTCATCCCCTGGCGGCCGCCCTCCCACATCATCTGGTAGATCTCGCCCGTGTTGTCGTTGAGGATGGCGGCCTTCACCGAGGCCGTCACCCAGAGCACCTCCTTGGCGAGCACGCGGCCCCCGCCGATTTTCGGCGGCAGCTTCTGCGAGACGACGCAGTTGAGCACGTCGCCGAGCCGGCTCCGCACGCGCTCCTGCTCGAACGGGGGGTACTCGGCCACGATGCGGTCGATGGACTCGACGGCGCTGGCGGTGTGGAGCGTCGAGAACACCTTGTGGCCGGTGTCGGCCGCCTCGATCGCCGAGTCGATGGTCTCGGGGTCGCGCATCTCCCCGATCATGATGATGTCGGGGTCCTGGCGGAGCGCCTGGCTCACGCCCATCTTGAACGACGGCACGTCCGGGCCTACCTCGCGGTGGCGGATGATGCACCGCTGGGGGTTGTGGACGTACTCGAGCGGCTTGGCCACGATGACGATGTGGCCGTCGAAGTCGCGGTTGTTGGCGTCGATGATGGCATCGAGCGTCGTGCTCTTGCCCGAGCCCGTGACGCCGGTCACGAGCGCGAGCCCGGAGCGGACGTTCGAGAACATGAGCCCGCGCTGGATGACCGGGTGGAACCCGAGCGTCTCGAGGCTCCGGACCTCCTCGCTGATGGCGCGGAGACAGACGCCGAGGTTCTGGTTGTCGAAGTAGGTGGTCCCGCGGAACCGGCGGCGGTTGCCGGCCTCGTCCTGGAGCTGGTACGAGAAGTCGGCCGACTGGACCTCCCAGAGGTCGTCGAGCTGGCGCTCGGAGAGGACGTTGAGGATGAGGATGTCGACCTCGTCGTTCGAGGCCACGCCCAGCTCGAAGTGCGGCGTCTTGTCGCCGTTGACGCGGTACCACACGCGGCCCATCGTGGCCGGCCCGCCCATGTCGAGGTCGCTCGCGTCCATCGTGTGCATCCGGGCCACGTACTGGTCCACGAACTCCCGGAGCGCCTCCCGGTGCTCCACCGAGAGCCGAGCGATCTGCTCGGCGTAGAACTTCAGGCGGTCCTCCCCCACGAGCAGCTTCGGCGCCGAGCGTGCGAGCTGGCGGACGAACGGCGGGATCCGGTAGAACCCTTCGCCGTCGCGCTCCCCGAACCCGGGGCCGACCGACGGGGCAGCCGTGCCAGCCGACGCCGCCACGGGCCGCTGCGCCGACGCGGGGGCCGCCGGGGGCGTCATCGGCGCCGACCACGAGGGGGCCGTACCCGAGGCCGGGCCGGTCGAGGGCGGGGAGGGCGCGCCGGCGGGGAAGGCAGGGGTGGAGGTCACGGGAGGGAGAGTCGGGGGCGGCCGGGGCGATCGGAGGAGCGCGGCCCGGATGCGTCGGGGGCCCAGCCGGTATCGTCTAGTGCCTCATCCAGGCGCACCCCCGCACCATCGGCCGTCCGATTCGTAACCCGCCCGTACCGACTTCCCGCTCCATTCCCCGCCGCCTTCAACGGCGCGGGGCGGCCGGAATTGACTCCGGCCGCCCCGTATTCGGTGCCTCTCGTATCCGCGGTCTCCGCGGCTACCTGTTCTTGTTCTGCTTCACCTTCCTCCCCTCCGTACACGTCGGGAAGGCGTCGTTATGGTTGCTCAGGTGCGCGTCGACGGCGTTCACGCTGATGCAGATGAGGTGCTCGTTGGCCTCGTTGCCGGGCGGCCGGTGGAGGACGGCCCGCTTGTGGTCCTTCGCCCCGTTGTTGGTGCAGGAACACGCGAAGTTGGTCAGGTCCTCGCTGCTGTATCCGTCGTCGCCGGGGTCGGGGCCGTTCTCGAGTTCCTCGTCGTCGGCCGAGGCCGGCGTCGATGGCGGGGGGACCGGCTCCTCGACCACCTGCTCGTCGACGTCCTCGCCGCAGGCGGCCTGCTCGGCGCGCGCCGCCTCCTGCTTCGTGTAGAACTCGGGGTCGGTGGCCGCGATCACGTTGATCTCGATGACCTGGTCGCTGAAGTCCGGCCGGTTGCCGTAGTCACGGAGCAGTCGGTAGAGCCAGGTGTCCTGGTCGGGCCATCCGACCCCGTCGTACCCGAGCATCTTGAGCGCCTGGAGGCTGTTGGTCGGGTCCTCCGAGTTGGGCCGGTTCCACGACGTGTTGTGGATGTCTTCCCAGCCGATCCGCCAGCGCTGGCGATCGCTGGGATGCTGCTCGACGATGCCCCAGATCTCCTCGTGGGCCTGGTCGAGCGACCCGGCCTCCACGTCGAGCGCGTAGTGCACGTAGTCGAAGTCGTGGGGGTTGAACACGTACGTCTGTCCGTACTCCCGGACCTCGCACTGGTCGTAGGTGGTGGGGACGCGCTCGGAGCAGTTCTGGTCGACGGCGATGAAGAAGTTCATCTGGGTCCCGGCCTCGACCCAGATCGTCTGGGTCGGGCGGGCCGTGCGGCGGTCCCGGTTATCCGGGGCGAAGAGCATGATGGCCTCGGGGATGGTGCCCTCCGGCGTGTCGAGGGTGTACTCCCGGTAGAACACGGCCGAGCAGTAGCCGGCCATCGACTGGAGGAAGCTGACCTCGACGAGCCCGTCATGGCGGGCCGTGAGCACCGGGATGCGGTACTCGTCGTGCATCGTGTACTCGGCGTCGCCGTACGTCCCGGTCGCTACGACACGGACGCTGTGTCCGGACGTCAGCTCGGCGTGGACCTCGTAGGCACCGCTGGCGAAGCGACCCGTGTCGTATTCCCCCGTGCGTCCCGCGTTGTCCGTCCCGTTGAGGGAGCGGACGCCGGCCTGCACGTTCTCGCCGTAGGCGCGGATCTCGCCCATGCCGACGTTGAACGCGGACTGGGCAATCTCGCGGGCGATCACCTCCTCCTGATACGACGCCTGGTTGCGGGTCGTCCGGTTTTCGTGCTCGGTGGCACTGTAGAGTTGCTTGGTCAGGACGAGTCCTGCGCCGAGCACGATCACTAAGAGAGCCTTACCCATGGGTACGCGGGGAAATGAGAATCAATGGCAGGAGTGGCGTCGGTGCCGGGCTATCCGTCGAGGCTGGGCGGAGGCACCCAGTACGGCCGGATCTTGAGGGTCTTGGCCCAGTACAGCTCGCGGATGTAGTTGTCCGGCTTGAGCACGTATTCGGGGACCACCCCGAACCGGACGCGGACGTAGTCGATGCTGTAGTAGTCGAGGGCGCCGTCGTCATCGCGCGGCGTCTCCCCGAACCGGTCGATCAGGTCGATCTTGAAGAAGGAGAGGGTCGAGAGGCTCTGGCCCGCCGGCACCCAGTCGGACTCCGAGTAGCTCTCGGGGGCGCCGTCGTCGTCCAGCGCGACGACGAGCGAGTCGCGGTCGAGCCGGTAGAGCTGGAACCGCTTCTCTTCGGACGTGCCCGCGCTGAACACCGCCACATTCGTGGGTTCCAGCTTGTACCGCTTGAAGACGCGGATGGGGTCGCCGCCGGTGTCCACGCCGTCGCTGAAGAACATCCAGTCGACCGCGTTCGAGTCGGCGTCGAGCGTCGGCTCGTCGAAGCGGTACACGTTGGTTCCAAAGTTGGCGCCGAGGTCGAGGATGTCGCGCTCCACCCAGTTGCCGAACACGAGCGTCTTGGCCTTCACCGAGTGGGAGACGACCTGCTCCAGACCCGCGTGCTGCGAGCGAACCTGCGTCACCTGGAGGGCCAGGATGAGGACGGCCGAGATGATGATGGCCGTGAGGTTGTCGAGGATGAGTTGCATGACGCGTGCGGGACGGTGGCGGAAGGGAGAGCGCGGGGGACGATCAGCCGTCCGAGCCGTCCTCGTTGGTGGTGCCGCCGCCGAGGGTACCGTTCGGCCCGTAGGTCTCGTCGTTCTCGAAGTCCATCTCGGCCTTCACCGGGTCGTACGAGATGACGCGCGTGACGCGGAGGAGCCCGTCGACCTCGTCGCCGGCGACGTGGTCGGAGCGGAGGTCCATCACCACGCGCTTGTGGCGCGTCGGGGCGGAGGCCGGCGCCATGCTCTCGGTGTTGTCGACGTAGTAGACCTGGGTGCGGACGTCGAAGCCGAGCGTCCGGCCGGCGGCGAGGTCCACGTCCACGTGGGTCCAGTCGATGCCGTCCACGTCGTCCACGTCGTCGCAGGCGCGCGTATGGGCGGGGTCGAGGAAGTTGCACCCCTCGATGCCCCGGTCCGTGGCTCCGAACGCCGCGCTGCCGGAGAACGCGGAGGGGTCCGTCGGAACCATCCCGGCCTGCGCATAGATGGCGGCCGGTGTGGTCTCCTCGTCGAACGACTTGGCCCCGACAAACTCCATGATCTCGGAGGCCAGCCCCGCCGCTGCCAGCTCCACCTCGTCGGTCACCATGTTGGTCTGGGACCGGATGGTCAGGCGCTGCTGGTTGAAGACCAGGAGCGAGGAGAGGATGAGTGCGAGGAGCGCGAGGAGGGTCTGGGGCATCGGACGAGTGGGGGCGTGGAGGCCAGCTTATCTCAGGGATCGTCCCGTGATTCTCATCCCTAGAATCCCCTACCCTTCTGTCACCCTCACCCCCCCGAGGCCCCGGACTGTTCCGTCTGGCATAGGGGTTTGGAACGCTTCGGGCTGCGCGCCCGGCCCCTCATTGTACCCGGGGCGGGTGGTTTCTCCCCGGCCGCGGGTGTCGCTCGCTCCCCCCAGCGGCGGCGTCGGCCGACTAGTGCTCGCCGGCCGTGACGCGCATCATCTCCTCGATGGACACCTCGCCGCGCGTGACGAGGACGCGCGCGGAGGCCTGGAGCGTGAGCATCCCCTCGCTCTCTCCGATCTGACGGATCTGGTCCTCGTTGATCTCGCCGCCGGCCTTGACGATGGCCTGCTGGATGGCCTGCGAGAAGTAGAGGGCTTCGGCGCACGCCCGGCGCCCCTTGTACCCCTTCCCCTTGCACGTCGGGCACGACGTGTTGCGGGACGCCCTGTAGAGCGTGGACGACGCGATCTCCTCGTCGGAGAAGCCGAGCTCGCTGAGGAGCACCATGTCCGGCTCGGGGTCCGCCTCCTTGCAGTCCGGACAGAGCGTCCGGATCAGCCGCTGGGCGACGACGAGGTTGATGGCGTAGGCGATGAGGAAGGGCTCCAGGCCCATCTTGTAGAGACGGGAGACGGCGCTCGGGGCGTCGTTGGTGTGGAGCGTCGAGAACGTGAGGTGGCCCGTGTTGGCCAGCTTGATCGCCAGCTCGGCCGTGTCCTTGTCGCGCATCTCGCCGACCATGACCACGTCGGGGTCGTGCCGGAGGATGGCCCGGAGGGCCTGTTCCAGCGAGAGCTTGTGGCTCAGCTTGATCTGGCGGACGCCCGGGATGATGTACTCGACCGGGTCCTCGACGGTCAGCACGTTGACCTCGGGCGTGACGACGTTCGAGAGCGCGGCGACGAGCGTGGTGCTCTTGCCCGAGCCCGTCGGGCCCGTCAGGATCACCATGCCGTGGGGCTGGCGGATCGCCTTGTGGAACTGCTTGAGCGCGCCTTCCAGGAGGCCGAGCTTCGAGAGGTCCGTGATCACCTTCCGGTCGTCGAGGATCCGGATGACGATGCTCTCGGCGCGGACCTCCGGGTTGGCGTTGGCGATCGGGAGGATCGAGACGCGGTAGCGGATGAGGGTCCCGTCCACCTTCCGCTGGATGAACCCGTCCTGCGCCATGTCGCGCTCGAACCGGTCCACGTTGAGGGCGGCGTCCTTGAACACGGCCAGGAGCGCCTCCGGGTGCCCCCGCTCCTCGGTGTGCCAGTGGGCGAGGCGGCCGTCGACGCGGAAGTGCACCTCGGTCTGGCGCTTGGCGTTCGGCCAGATGTGGATGTCGGAGGCCCCCATCCGGACGCCCTCGACGAGGATCGCCTCGGTCAGGTTGAGGAGCGCCGACTGCGAGATCTCGGCCTCCAGGGCGTCCTCGTCCACGAGCCCCTTCTCCCCGCTCTCGAACGAGACGCCGAAGTCGACGTCGGGGCTGTCGTTCTCCTGGAGCCGCTCCAGGTACTCGTTCTTGCGCGGGAACGCCTCCAGGAGCACGCGCTCGACCACGGCGGCCGGCGCGTAGCACAGCTCGAACCGCTCCAGTTCGAGCTGGTTGATGACCTTCTGCAGCTCCGGCCGCATCGGGTCCTCCGTGATGAAGACGAGCTTGAGGATGCCCGAGGGCTGGTCCTGCGCGTAGGCGTAGGGGACCGCCCGGAGCTCGATGAGCTTGTCGCCGAGGGCCTCGACGAACGACTCGATGACGGTCTTGGCGAACTCGGCCTCCGGCTCGCGGTCCTTCACCGGCGCCAGACGGAAAGCGTAGGTCGCGGCCGCCTGCTCGAAGACCTTGTCGCGGTCGACCCCCGAGACCTCGATGAGCGCGCGCCAGAGCGGCTGGCGGCCGCCGGTCCGCTTCCGCTCGGTCTCGGCCTTCGTCACCTGCTCGACCGTCACCAGCCCGCGCCGGAGGAGCGCCTGCACCACGCGATCCTGGACGTGCGAGTAGGCCTGGGCCTGGGCGACGGGCGCCGCCATGGCGCCGCTCACCGGCCCGCTCGGGACGGTCGAACGCGGGGCGGGCGGCGGGGTGGCCACGCGGGAGGGCACGGCCGGCGACGGCGCCCCCTGCGCTGCGCCCGGGGCCGGCTCCATGCCGGCCGGACGCGCCGGGGTCACGACCGGGGCCGGGGCCGCCGGACGGGGCGCGGTGGTCGGGGCCGACGACGCCGGGGCCGAGGTCGGCGGCCCGGCCGAGCGGGTGGGGAAGGACGTGAGCGGGGGCATGGCGGAAAACGTGTGGGGCGGGCGGCGAGGCTTACCGGCCCATCAGCTCGCTGGACGACGGGCGGATCATCGCGGTCTCGGCCGAGAGGACGGTCAGGAACGCGACCATGAGCCCGATGAACAGGCCCACGAACGTCTGGATGGTCTCGACGGCCACCTTCAGCTTGAGCGTCGTCTCGCGCTCGTAGTAGTCGGCCATCTGCTGGGCGCTCTTGCGCACGGCGCCGGTCTCCGAGCCCGTCTTGAAGCGGGAGAGGGTCATGGGCGTGAACACCTGGGCCGCCTCCATCGAGCGGACGAGGTCGGCGCCCTGGCCCATCATCATGGGGATCGTCTTGGTCTTGATCTGGTGCTCCATGTAGGGGTTGCCGGCGGCCTCGGCGGCCACGCGGATCACCTCCAGGTTCTCGCCCGACCCCGAGTACAGGATGGCGAACACCCGGCAGAACACCTCGATGTTCAGCTTGTGGAGGAGCCCCCCCACCACAGGGATCCGGATCATGTACTTCGCCATCATGAACTGACCCTTCGGCGTCCGCGCCCACGCCACGAACCCGATGATGGCCGCGAGCAGGAGCACGATGAGGACGCCCATCCACCGATCGAGGAACGCGCTCATGGCGAGCGAGAACGTCGTGAGCGGGGGCAGCTCGATCCCGTCGAAGTCCTGGAAGAGCCCGGCCGTCTGCGGCACGATGTACCACACGTACCACACGAACACGCCCAACGTGGCGAGGATCGTGACAGCCGGCATGATGAGCGCGCTCTTGACGCTCTTGCGGAACTCGTCCTTCCGCTCCAGGAACCGGGCCGTCGCCTCGTAGATCTCGGCCATGTTGCCGGACGTGCTGGCCACGCCGAGCATGTAGGCGGTGAACTTGCCCAGGCTGTCCTGGTGCTTCATGAACGCCTGCTTGGCCTCCATGCCGCCCTTCAGGTCGGACGAGATGTCGCGGAGGACCGCCTTGAGCGAGGTGGACGAGATGTCGGCCATGAGGAGGTTCATCACCTCCGTGAACGCCATCTTCTCCATGAGCAGGTTCGCCGCGAGGCGGACGAACATGATCACGTCGCCGGTGGGCGGCTTCCGGTTGAAGTTGAAGAGGTTCTTCTGGATCGAGAGAACCTCCAGGCCCATACGCTCCAGCGCGCTCCGGATCTCGTCCTCGGCGTACGCCTTCTGCTCGCCCTTGACGACCTTCCCCGAGGGGTGCTTGATCTTGTACTTGAAGATCATCCGCTCCTCGAGGTCGCGGAGCGTAAAGGCGTGCTTCTCAGAGAGCCCCGTGACCTTCTTCTGAGCCGTCTTCTTGTTCGGGGCGTACACGGTGCCCTGCACCGTCTGGCCGCCACTGGAGACGCCGGTGAATCGGAACTCTGCCATCTGGAGCGTACTGTCGAGGGGTCTTGGACCCCGGGTATCGGCGGCCGGGCGTTCGGGTAAAGGGCCCGGCGCCTCCCTCCTCCACGACCGAGACGCTCCCTACCGCCGGACGTCGTAGCGCTGGAGTTCCTCGGCGGCGTCCGTGGCCGGGAACACGGCGCGGGCCTCGGCCACCAGGGCCGAGGTGTCGGTGTAGCGGGCCGAGAAATGGGTGAGGAGGAGCCGCCCGGCGCCGGCGTCGCGCGCCACCTCGGCGGCCTGCCGCGCCGTGGAGTGCCCCACCTCCGCGGCGCGCTGGGCGTGCTCCTCGTCGAACGTCGCCTCGTGCATCACGAGGTCTGCGCCCTCGGCCAGCTGCCGACCGCCCTCGCACGGGACCGTGTCCAGGACGTAGGCGAAGGCGCCCCCGGGCCGCGGCGGCCCGACGAGCCCGTCCGGCTCGACCACCGTCCCGTCAGCCAGGGTCACGGACTCACGCCGCTTGAGGGCCTCGAACTGCCACCCCTCCGCGACGCCCGCGGCCCGTGCCGCCGCGCCGTCGATGGAGCCGGGGCGCGTCCGCTCCTGGTAGCGGAAGCCGGCGCAGAACACGCGGTGCTCCAGGGGCCGCGCCTCGACCGTCACCTCCTCATTCTCGTAGACCACCTCGTGCTCGAAGCCCTCCGCCAATTCGCGGTAGGTGACGTCGAACGGGAGCCTGTCGGCTTTCAGGCCGGGCATCGCGGACATCACGTCGGCCAAGCCCGCGGGCCCGACGATCGTCAGCGGGTCGGTCCGCTCCAGGAGCGCGAGGGTCGTGACGAGGCCGGGGAGCCCGTAGAGGTGGTCGCCGTGGAGGTGCGTGATGCAGATGGCGTCGAGCCGGCCGCGCGTGAGACCGCCGCGGACGAGCTGAAGCTGCGTCCCCTCGCCGCAGTCGAAGAGGACCATCCGCCCTTCGCGGCGGACGAGCGTGCCGGCCAGGTGGCGCGTCTTGGTGGGCAGGGCGGAGCCGGTCCCGAGCGGGACAACCTCGAACATGGCGATGGGCAGGAGAGAAGGGACGCGGAGGGCGCGCCGTCTCCCAACCCGGCGCCGACCTCCAGGGTCCCTCCCGCTCTCAATCTCCGGCGCCAGTGGCGTTAGACTCTGCCCTCCTCTCTCTCCTCCCGTCGTGTCGTTCCGAATCGCTGCCGCCGCTCTCACCCTCTCCCTCGCCGCCGGGGCGTTCGCCGGGTGCTCCGGGCCGCGTCCGGCCGAGCCGCCCCCCGAGGCGCCGGCCCCCGCCCCTCCCCCGCCGCCCGCGCCCGTCGCGGTGCCGGCGCCGGCACCGGCGCCACCCGGCCCTCCCGGGGTCGTGGTGGACGCGGCGACGCTGCCAGGGCCAATGCGTGAGTTCCGCGCCGCCTGGATCGCGACCGTCGCCAACATCGACTGGCCGAGCGAGCGGGGGCTCTCGAGCGAGCAGCAGCAGGCCGAGCTGATCGCGCTCCTCGACCGCGCCGTGGAGGTCGGGCTGAACGCCGTCATCTTCCAGGTCCGCCCGGCCGCCGACGCGCTCTACTTCTCGCCGAAGGAGCCATGGTCCGAGTACCTCACGGGACGCCAGGGCCGCGCGCCGAGCCCGTGGTACGACCCGCTCCTGTTCGCCGTCGAGGCGGCCCACGAGCGCGGGCTGGAGCTGCACGCCTGGTTCAACCCGTACCGCGCCAGCCACCCGAACTCGTCCGGCCCGCGCGACGCGACGCACATCTCCCAGCAGCGCCCCGACCTCGTCCGCACCTACGGCGACTACCGGTGGCTGGACCCTGGCGAGCCCGAGGCCGCCGACGTCTCCATCGAGGTGATCCTCGACGTGGTCCGCCGCTACGACATCGACGGGGTCCACCTGGACGACTACTTCTATCCGTACCCCGTCAACCGGAACGGTCGGCGCGTCCAGTTCCCCGACGCCGACTCGTACGCACGGGCCCGCGCCGCCGGCGAGACGCTCGGCCGCGACGACTGGCGCCGCCAGAACGTGGATCGGTTCATCGAGCGACTCTACCGAGAGGTCAAGACCGAGAAGCCGTGGGTGAAGGTCGGGATCAGCCCGTTCGGGATCTGGCGGCCGGGCAACCCGCCCAGCGTCACCGGCTTCGACCAGTACGCCGAGATCTACGCTGACGCCCGGAAGTGGCAGCGCGAGGGCTGGCTGGACTACCTCGCCCCCCAGCTCTACTGGAGCATCGACAGCCGCGGCCAGAGCTTCCCCGCCCTCCTCGACTGGTGGGGCGAGCAGAACGTCCGTGGCCGCCACCTCTGGCCCGGCCTCTACGACAGCCGCGTGCTCCCCGACGTGGGCGGCTACGACGACGACGAGATCGTGGACCAGGTCCTCCTCGTCCGCGACGACGCCGAGTCCGACGGGACGATCCACTTCAGCATGAAGGCGCTGACGACGCGCTACACGGACCTCGGCGAGACGCTCGCCCGCGGCCCCTACGACGTGCCCGCCCTCGTCCCCCCCTCGCCCTGGCTCGACGACGAGCCGCCCGCCGCGCCCGTCGTCGAGGTCACCCCACGCGACGGCACGCTCGACGTGCTGATCCGCTCGGTAGACCCCGAGCCGGTCCGCCACTGGGTCCTCCGCGCCCGCCGTGGCGGCGTGTGGACGTGGGAGATCGTCGCGCCCGGCGTCGGGACGTACGTGCTCCCGCGCGGGGCCGGCGGCCCGGTCGAGGCCGTCGCCGTCTCCGCCGTCGACCGCGTCGGCAATGAGGGCCCGGCGCGGCTCGTCGACGTCGAGCGGTAACTGCACCGCAGCCGCCTCCACCGCCCGAGGCGTGACCTCGGAGCGGACTGAATCGGCTGTCGTACCATCGAATCCCCCCACCGCCTCCCCATGGACGACGCTCCTCCCCCCGACGCCGAAGTAGCTACCACCGTCACCGACGGCGACGTCCGCGCGGGCGAGACGCCGGGCGGCCCGGACCGCCGAAGCCCGTGGCGGTGGGTCCCGACGCTCTACTTCGCCGAGGCCCTGCCGTACATGGCCGTGATGGCCCTGGCGGTGATCCTGTACAAGCGGCTCGGGATGTCGAACACCGACATCGCCCTCTACACGAGCTGGCTGTACCTCCCGTGGGTGATCAAGCCGTTCTGGAGCCCGCTCGTCGACGTGCTCAAGACGAAGCGGTGGTGGATCCTGGTCACCCAGGTCCTGATCGGCGGCGGCCTCGCGGGCGTCGCCCTCACGATCCCCGCTGACGCGTTCGTCCAGGCGACCCTCGCGTTCTTCTGGCTCCTCGCCTTCTCGTCGGCCACGCACGACATCGCCGCCGACGGGTTCTACATGCTGGCGCTCGACGAGCACGACCAGGCGTGGTACGTCGGCATCCGGAGCACCTTCTACCGGGCTGCCGTGTTCGCCGTCTCGGGCGCCATCCCCTTCCTGGCCGGCACGCTGGAGAGCTCCACCGGCCTCACGCCCGTCGACGTGGCGGTGCGCGCGGTGACCGCGGCCCCCGGCGACTCCGTGGCGTCGATCGCCTCGCTGCCCTTGCGCGCCACGGCGCGGACGTCGACGGACGGCGCGACGCGCGAGGACCTCACCGTCTCCGCCTCGACGGACGCCCTCGAGATCCCGCTCTCGCTCCGCTCGACGGACGAGATCGCGGCCCTCCTCGACTCGGCGCGGGCGATGAACCGAGCCGCCGGGTTCTACCCCGCCGAGGCCGAGGCGGCGGACGACGGCGGCCCGTCGTGGTGGGCGCGGACCGTGTCCGGCCCGCTGGGAGAGGCCCTCACGGCGCTCTTCGGCGAGCAGCGCGAGGCGTCGGCCGTGGCTGGCAACGTGGGCGTCGTGGCATTCCGGCTCACGGGGCCGCCCCCGCCAGGCGAGGAGGTTGCCGTCAATGTCGAGCTGGACGATGGCGACGAGGCGATCAAGCTCGTCGAGGGCGGCGATCGGTTCACCTTCACCGAGGCCAACTGGGACCGCCCGTTCGCGGCCGTGGTCCAGCTCGACCCGAACCTCGACGCGCCGACAGCCGCCACCTTCCGCGCCACGAGCGGCAACATCCCGCTCGCGTGGTCCATCTCGTTCTTCGTCCTGGCCGGCGTGTTCCTCGCGCTCATGGCGTGGCACGCCTTCGCCCTCCCCCGGCCCGCCAGCGACGTGCCGGCCGTCGAGGGCGCCAGCAGCGGGGGGATCCTCCAGTACCTCGTGTTCCTGGTCCTCTTCATCCCGGTCCTGGCGGTCCTCCTCCTGCCGATGGCGCTGGCCGGCATCCTCGCTCCGCGGATGACGGGACCGTGGGGACGCATCTTCCGCGCGCTCCCCTTCTCGGGGACGCCGTTCGCCGAGACCATCGTCTCGTTCTTCGAGAAGCCCGAGATCGGGGCGGCCGTCGCGTTCGTCCTGTTCTACCGGTTCGCCGAGGGCCAGGTCGTCAAGCTCGTGACGCCGTTCCTGCTGGACTCCCCCGGCGCCGGCGGCCTCGCCCTCACGACGGCCGAGGTCGGGCTCGTCTACGGGACGGTCGGCGTCGCCGCGCTGACGGCCGGCGGCATCATCGGCGGCATCGTGGCCGCCCGCGACGGGCTCGGGCGCTGGCTCTGGCCCATGGTCATCGCCATCAACGTGCCGAACGCGGTCTACCTCTTCCTCGCCCTGGTCCGCCCCGAGAGCCTGTGGGTGGTGAGCGGCGCCGTCGCCCTGGAGCAGTTCGGCTACGGGTTCGGGTTCGCGGCCTTCCTCCTCGTCCTCATCTGGATCGCCGAGGGCGAGAGCAAGACGGCCCACTACGCCATCGGGACCGGCCTCATGGCGCTCGGCATGATGATCCCGGGCATGTTCTCCGGCTGGCTGGAGGACATCGTCGGCTACCAGAACTTCTTCGTGTGGGTCCTCATCGCGACGATCCCGAGCTTCCTCGTCACGGCCCGCATCCGCGTCGACCCCGCGTTCGGGAAGAAGAAGGACGCGGAGCCCACCTGACCTCGCCCCGTGACGATCTGCCCGATCCGACTGGACGAGGTCGACGCGCTCCGCGTGCTCTGGAACCGGAGCGCGCCGCTCGACCCGGTCGGCCCGGCCGTCTTCCGCGAGAAGCTGGACGTTGGTGCGGACGGGCTCGCCCTCGTCGCGGACGCCGCCGGCGCGCCCGACGGACTGGGCGTCGGGGTGCTCTGGCCGACGCCCGACGGGGTCCGTGGGAGCATCCGCCTCCTGGCCGTCGCCCCCGAGGCGCGGCGCCGGGGCGTCGGGACGGCGCTTCTCGACGCGCTCGACGACGACCTCCGCGCGCGGGGTGCCACCGTGGTCCGGATCGGCGAGGCGGCTCCCAACTACCTCACGCCCGGTATCGACGTGCGGAACGAGGCCGGGATCGCCTTCGCCGCGGCACGCGGCTACCGCTCCATCGGCGAGGCCGTCAACCTTGGCGTGGACCTCCTCTCAGACGACTGGCAGACGGCCGACGATGAAGCGCGGCTCGCCGAGCACGGCCTCACGATCCGACGCGCGGTGCCGACCGACCGACCGGCGCTCGGTCGTCTGCTCGACGCCCACTGGCCGGCGTGGCAGGCCGAGACCGACCGGGCGTTCGCCCACGACCCGCCGACGCTCCACCTCGCCCTCCGCGACGGCACCGCCCTCGGCTTCGCCGCGTTCGACACCAACAACGTCGGCACCGGCTGGTTCGGGCCGATGGGGACCGACCCGGCCGCGCGCGGCCGCGGCGTCGGCGCCGTGCTCCTGCGGCGGTGCCTGGCCGACCTCCGCCGGCAGGGGCTCGACCGCGCGACGATCGCCTGGGCCGCCGCCCTCCCGTTCTACGAGCTCGCGTGCGGCGCCACGGTCGAGCGACGGTTCCGGCGCGTCGAGAAGGCCCTCTAGCGACCGATCGTCGTGAGGGCGTCGCGCAGGATCGCGACGAGGTCGGCGGGATCGGTGATCGCCTCGAAGGGAATCCCGTACGACACCGTCGACCCTCGGCGGACGGCGACGCTCGACGTGCCATCGGCGTACCGGCGGACCGTCTCGGCCCCGGCCACCGGCCGCACCACGTCCGACTGGCGGACGGCGTACCGGTCGGGGTTGTAGTCGGTGACGTAGCGGGGCCGTCGCCCCGTCCTTCTGAACGCCCGGCTGGGTAACGGACTCGCTGCCAGCCTCCACACCCAGACGCTGACGCACCCACGCGGCCGACGCCGGGTCGGCGGCGGCATCACTGGCCCAGTGGGCACCGGAGACGAGGAGGGCGCCGCCGCCGTCCAGGTATGCGCCGAGCCGCTGACGGAGCGCCTCGGGGAGCGCCTCGAACGCCGGCGCGCGCGACGCGTCGGGCCACGGCGTCCGGCGCTCCAGGCCGAGGGCAAGGTCGACCACCGGATAGTCCGCGAGGCGAACGGCGCCGGCCTCGACGGCCTCGTCGGAAGCAGAGACGAACGAGCGGCCGAGGGCGAGGAGCGCGCGGCCGTGCGCGGCGGCGAGGTCGTGCCGGTTGCCGGCGATGACGGTCGTCTCCAGGTCGCTCGCGCTCTTGCCCCACCCCGGCTCCGGGTCCGTCTCGTACTCGGCCTCCGGGTCGAACACGAGTTGGCGCCCGACCGTCATCACATCGACGCCGTCCGGGACGCCGACCGGTTCGAGGAAGCCGACGCGGTCCGGCTCTGTCACCGCGTCCGGCGGGGCGACGCGGTCGAACCCGTCCACCACGAGCACGGGCCGGCCACCGCCGGGCGCGATCCCGACGGCCAGCGCCTCGGACGGGCGGCTTTCGCCGCCGGCGTTGGTCGCGGCCACGCGGTAGCTCCGGACGACCCCAGCCGGCGGGACCGGCACGCGCGCTTCCGTCCCGGCCACGGGCGTCCCGGCGTCCCAGCCCCACGCCCCGTCGCGGGTGTAGATGACGTAGCCGGCCGGCATGGCGCCGGATTCGAGCGGGTCTGCCTGGGGCCGCCACGCGAGGCGGATCACGTCGTCGTCCAGCGTCGCCTGGAGGTGCGTCGGACGGAGCGGCTGGGGGACGAACGCCTCGCCCCGCTGCTGGGCGAGGAACCGCCCGATGGCCTTGTAGACCGACCGCGCCGCGTCGAACCGGAAGCGCGGGTCACGCGCGTAGCGCATGTCCTCGAAGTTCTGGTGCGAGAGGAGTTCGAGGAGGGCACCGGGGACGTTCGGGCGGGCCGCCTCGGAGTAGTTCCGGTCCCAGAGCTGGCGCCGGTGCCAGTCCGGCCGCCACGACGCCCGGAGGTCGTCCACGATCTGCGTCTGGAGGCCGTCGGCGAGGTCGCGGTTGGCGAGGCGCGAAACGCCGTTGGGGAACGTCCGCGTCGAGTCGAGGCCAGGCACGTCGTAGATGAGGAGCGTCCCGACCGTCCCGTCGCGGTCGATGCCGGCGTCGGTGTGCCACGCGAGCGAGAGGTCCACGGGGATCCCGAGGCCCGGGTGCTGCTCGTAGCCATGCGGGCCGAACGGGGCCCCGCGCAGCCAGTTGACCCACTCGGGACGGCTCCGGTAGTCGTCGACGTAGTCCGCGTCGGGCTCCCCGGTCACGTTGTAGACGAACGCGGGCGCGCCCGCGAACTGCTCGTAGTAGCGCGCGCCCTCGATCCATCGCGGCTTGCCGCTCGTCGTGCCGTCGCGCGTGACGATCCCCATCCCGCCCCCGAAGCGGACGGCGTCGGCGGAGAGGGTCCGCCCGTCGTCCGCGGCGAGGGTGACGGCGCCGGACCGCCCGGCCTCGAACTCGTAGGTGCCCAGGTACACCCACGTCCCCCCGCCGATCTGCTGGTTAACGAGGACCCCCGACTCGCCGCCCGCGTGGCGGATGGTGTAGCGCGCGGCGTCGGACCGGTCGGCGCCGGCCGCGTAGCTCACCTGGACGGCATAGGCACCGGACTCGGGGATCTCGGGCGTCCACGTCGCCGAGCCGCCCATGGACTCGCGCGTCGTGCCGAGGCGGAACGGGTTCTCGCCCGTCCCATACGACGCGCGCGGTGCGAAGCCCACAGCGCCAGCGCGCCACGTGCCCGTTTCGCGGTAGCCGTCGCCCCCGTCGTCGACGATGACCTCATGGCGCTGGCGGTCGCGCTCGCGCGGGAGAAAGACGACGGCGCCGGCCCGCTCCAGCATCGGCGTCAGGTTCGAGATGACGAAGTCGATCGTCATCAGGTCCTCGACCGTCGTGAAGAGGCGCGCGCGTTGCCAGCCCCACGTGTCGTTTTCGGGGTTGTAGTACCAGCCGTGGCTCGGCCAGAGCGCGATGTGCCGGCCCGCCAGCCCGGCGGTGGGCGCGGGCCCCTGCCATCCTGCGTCCCGCGACGGACGAGTGGCGGCCCCTCGACGGGCGGCGCGAAGACGCGCGACGGATCTCGGTCGGCCACTGCCCGCGACTGCGTTCGGCACCAGTTCCTGCACCGCCGACCCGCGCGTGACGACGCGGACGTGGAGCGCCGGGCACCACGCTCGCCAGCACCGTGCGCACCTCCTGCGCGAACCGCTCCACCGTCGCCGGCCGGAACGGCGCGTCTCCCAGATCCCGCGAGAAGCGGACCTCGACTGCTGGCCCCACCGCCACGACGGTGTCCAGCTCCACGCCGGCCCCGACGGGCACCGCGCACGCGCCCTGCCGGCACTGCGCCAGGAAGCTCGTCAGGGCCGCCTCGGCCTGCGGGTAACGGGCGGCGAGGGTCGGCGCCAGCCCCTCAGGCGGCGGGGCGTCGATGGCGGCCGGGCCGGTGGTGGTGCACCCGGCGGCGGTGAGGACGAGGAGAACGGCGAGGGTGCGGACGGACAGCATCGGGCGGGGCGTGAACAACGAGCCCGAACGCTACGCACGAGGGCGCGACTGCGCACGGCGTTCGACGCCGGCTCCCCGGATCAGCCCTCCACGAAGGCCAGAGGGTACTCCGTGTCCACGTCACCGCGCGCGATCGCCTTGAGGCGGCGCTGCAAGAGCCGGCGGCGGAGCGGCGAGAGGTGGTCGAGGTAGAGGACGCCGTTGAGGTGGTCGAACTCGTGCTGGAGCACGCGCGCCAGCTGGCCCACCGCCTCCATCTCCTTCCGCACGAAGTGGCGGTCGAGGTACGAGACCGTGAGCGCGTCGGGGCGCCACACGACCTCGCGAAGGTCCGGGATCGAGAGGCAACCCTCCTCCACGTCCACCTCGTCGGCCGTCACGTCGAGCACCAGCTCCGGGTTGATGAAGACGAGCGGCCCCTCCGCGTAGACCGGCACCTCGCCGTCGTTCTCGTCGGCGAGGTCCTCGGCGTACGGCGAGAGGTCGGCCACGAACAGGCGCAGCCCGCGCCCGATCTGGGGCGCCGCCAGCCCGACGCCGTGGGCGCCGTGCATGGTCTCGATCATGTCGTCGATGAGCTGCTGGAGCTCGGGGCTGTCGCCCTCGATCTCGGCAGCGCGCTCGCGGAGGACCGGCTGGCCGTAGGCGTAGATCGGCAGGATCAAAGCAAAAAGCGGGAATCGGGTGGACGGAAGTGTACGCGCCTCGCCCCGGCCGGGAGCCGCCGCGCCGGAGGCCGGACGACCTCTTCACCGTTTCCGACCGGTCAGTCGGCGCGCTCGTCGAGCCAGTCCTGGAGGATGACGCAGGCGGCCGCGGCGTCGAGCGTGCCGCGCTGGCGGCGTCGCTTCTTCGAGACATCGGCGGCCACGAGGTCGGACAGGGCGCGGCGCGACGAGAGCGTCTCGTCCTGCACCTCGATGCGGACCCCGGGGATCGCCTTCTTTACACGCCCCACGAACGGCCGCACGCGGTCGACGGCGGCGCCCTCGCTCCCGTCCGCATCCAGCGGCCAGCCGACGACGACGGCCTCGACGCCCTCCTCCGCGTGGAGCCGGACCAGCACGTCGAGCGCCTCGCCCGGCGCGTACGTGCCCAGCGGGCGCGCGAACATCCGGAGCGGGTCGGCGAGGGCGATCCCGACGCGCCGCGCGCCGTAGTCCACGCCGACGAGCCGGGGGGGAGAAGGCGTCATGTCCAGAAGCGAGGCGCCCCCCGCCGGCACGCTCGACGGGAGCGTCCGGCGGGGGGCACAGACTTGAAGAGCCGGACGGCTAGGCCGCCTGGCGCCGCTCCGACGGGTGGTCGGCGCTGCCCTCGGGGATGTCGTAGCCGAGCTCCTCCAGGGGCTGCTGGAGCTCCTCGCGGAGCCGCTTGCCCGGCTTGAAGTGGGTCTTGCGGCGCGACGGGATAAAGACCGTCTCGTTCGTCTTCGGGTTGCGGGCCTTGGGCTTGGCCTTGGTCTTCTTGACCTCGAACACGCCGAACTCGCGGAGCTCGATGCGGACCTCGGGGTCGGCCTCGGCCATGAGGTCCCGGATCGCTTCGATGGTGGCCTGGACCCACGGCTCGCACTTGTAGAGGGGTTCGCCGACGGCGTCGGAGACCCGGCGGGAGACGTCTTTTTTGGTGAGAGTGGGTGTGCGTTCCTGAGAGGTGTCCATGTGTGGTGGGCTGGGGGTTGACCGCGCAGCATGGGCGAGTGGGCCGGCTGCGCTCAACGGAAAATGAAACGGGCCGGGCCTCCCCCCGCACAGGGGAACCACGGCAAATGCGCCGGAGCGCACGCTAAAGGTACACGGATGAATGATCTAGCCACTACGGGGATTACCCGGTAGTCAGAGAATCCCTGATGCAGATTTACATCCGTCGCACACTGTGTGCCACACACAACGACCGTGCCGCATTAGTCGTCGCGGTACACCCCATAGATTCCGTCAAGCCGGCCGAGCCGTTTCATGATCCGTCGGAGCTGCTTCACGTCGCTGACGTAGAGCACGATGGTCCCCTCGAACATCCCGTCCTCGCTCGTGACGGCGAGCGAGCGGATGTTGGTCTTGAGGCTCTTCGAGATCACGGCCGTCATGTCGCTCACGATCCCGACGCGGTCCTCCCCCACGATCCGGAGCGTGGAGAGGAACTGGACGTCCTTCTGGCGGCTCCACTCGACGGGGATCACGCGCTCGGAGTGGTCCTGGAAGAGGTGCGCCGCGTTCTTGCAGCTCTTCCGGTGGATCTTGACGACGCCGGTCTTGGAGAGGAACCCGAACACGTCGTCGCCGGGGATGGGGGCGCAGCAGGGCGCGTAGTCCACGGCGAGGTCGGTGTGGCGCTCGCCCTCGATGATGAGGGCCGTCCGGCCGCCGACCTTCTCGCGGGCCACCTCGCGCGAGAGGGCCGCAGCCTCGTCCACCTCCAGGAGCGCCGGGGACTGGCCCTCGGCCAGCAGCTCAGGCTCGGAGGCGGTCCCCTTCCGGAGCGCCTCGACGAAGTCGGCCACGTCGAAGAGGCCGGAGCCGACCTCGTAGAACAGCTGCTGCGCCGACGTGAACTTGAGCTTTGCGGCGACCTTGTTGATCTCCTGCTCGTCAGGCGCCAGCTTGGCCCGCTCCAGCTTTTTGTCGAGGAGGTCGCGGCCGTGGGCCACGGCCTTCCGGCGCCGCTCGTTGATCCAGTGGCGGATCCGGCTCTGCGCCTTGTGCGTGACGACGAACGAGGCCCAGTCCGGGTTGGGCGTCTGCTTCTTCGAGGTGAGGATCTCGACCTGCTCGCCCGACTGCAGACGGTAGCTGAGGGGGACCATCTTGCCGTCGGCCTTGGCGCCGATGCAGTGGAACCCGACCTCGGTGTGGATCTGGAAGGCGAAGTCGACTGGCGTGGCGCCGCGCGGGAGCGTCATCAGGTCGCCCTGCGGCGTGAAGACGTAGATCTCCTCGTCGTACAGGTTCAGCTCGAACTCGCGGACGAACTCGCCGGCGTCGTCGGCCGAGGGGTTTTCGAGGAGGTCGCGGACCCAGGCGTACATCTCGTCGATCCGGGACTCGCGAGCGCCGGCCGTGGTCGCGCCGTCGCCGCCCGGGGCCTCCTTGTACTTCCAGTGGGCGGCCACCCCGCGCTCGGCGATCTCGTGCATGTCGGCCGTGCGGATCTGGATCTCGACCGGCCGGCCGCCGGGCCCGATGACCGTCGTGTGGAGGCTCTGGTAGCCGTTCGACTTCGGCACCGAGATGAAGTCGCGGAAGCGGTCGGCGATGGGCGGGTACATGGCCGTCACCGCCGAGTAGACGCGCCAGCAGTCCTCCCGTCCTTGCTTCCCGGTCGTGTGGAGGATGATGCGGATGGCGAACAGGTCGTACACCTCGTCCAGCGTCACGCCCTGCCGCACCATCTTGTGGTGGATGGAGGTGATGCTCTTGGGACGGCCGTAGATCTCGAAGTCGAACCCGCCCTCCTCCAGCTCCGCCCGGATGGGCTCGAGGAACTGCTCGATGAACCGTTCGCGCTGCCGGCGCTTGGCGTTGAGGCCGCGCGCGATGGCCTGGTAGGCCTCCGGCTGGAGGTACTTCAGCGAGAGGTCCTCCAGCTCGGTCTTCACCTTGTGGAGCCCGAACCGGTGCGCGAGCGGGGCGAACAGCTCCTGCGTCTCGGCCGCGATGCGGAGCTGCTTCTCGGGCGGGACCGCCCCGAGCGTCCGCATGTTGTGGAGCCGGTCGGCGAACTTGACCAGGATCACGCGGACGTCCGAGGCCATGCTCAGCATGAGCTTGCGGACGTTCTCGTCGCGGCTCAGGCGCCGGTCGTCGAACACGTGCCCGATCTTGGTGACGCCGTCGGTGATCCGGGCCACCTCGTCGCCGAATTCGCTCCGGATCAGGTCGAGCGAGAGGTCGGTGTCCTCGACGGTGTCGTGGAGGAGGGCCGCGGCGATCGTCACGTCGTCGGCGCTGATGTCCTTGGCGGCGATGAGGGCCACCTCCAGGGGGTGCGAGATGTAGAGCTCGCCGGAAGCGCGGCGGTCGTCGCGGTGCGCCCAGTAGGCCACGCGGAAGGCCCGCCGGATCAGCCCCTCGTCGACGGCCGGGAGGTTCCGGCTGGCGTGCTCCAGGAGCACGCGGAGGCGCCGTTCGTACTCGGGGATGACGACGAGGTCGTCGAGCTGCTTGTGGAGGTGGGCGGAGGCCTGGATCATCGGAATCGGGTCGTTCCCCACCAACGCCCGGGCGCCGGACATGTGGCCTGGCAATCTAGGAAGACGCCGTGCGGCCGGACCGATCGAATCCTCCGTTGGCCCCTCTTATCCTCCTGAGGAGCAACGCGACGACCGCGAAGCGACGACGCAGTCAAGGATCTCACCCCGAAGGGACGGCGCAGCCAACGCCGACGCATCGCTCATTGCCAGAGGTGGCGAAGGAGCAAACGGCGGCGCTGAGATCCTTCGCTCCGCTCAGGATGACAGTCTGCTGGTGATGGTGCTACCGGACGACGGTGAGTGCGGCCGTAGCACTCGCCCCGCTGGCGGCCTCCAACCGGACGAGGTACCGCCCCGCTGTGAGGCTGGCGGTCTCTATCTCGAACCGCTGCCCGTTCTGGGTCGGCCCGTCGTGGATGACGGCGACCTCCCGCCCGAGCGCATCCAGCACGGCGACCCGGACGCGTTCTGGACCTGCCAGCCTCAGGGACACCGTCGCCACGCTGGCGGCCGGGTTCGGCCAGACGGTCACGCCCAGACCGTCCGCCAGTGGCGCGGGGGCACCTGACTCTCTAGCCACCGCATAGACTGGCGCCGTCGTCCGCCACACGCCGACCACCGTCGCCGCGTAGAGCCGGCCGTCCCGGGCCAGCGCCAACTGCTCGACACCGTGGAGCCCGTACCCGTTCTGGGCCGGCTCCCATGTCTCGCCCCCGTCGAAGGATCGGGCTATCGCCCCGGGCCGGTTCTGCGAGAGCCCGCCGAGGCTGTGCGAGAGCCCGGCCCAGACCACCCCGTCCGGCGTCACGACCAGTTCGACCTCGTTGAGGTTGTCGAGCCCGTACCGCGCCGGCGAGAACCGATGGATGCGCGTCCACGTCGCCCCCCCGTCGTCGGAGCGGTAGACGGTGGCCGTTGAGTCCCGGCCCCATTCGAGGTCGTCGATGCCGGCGAGGACGGCGCCGCCGTAGGGGTGGCCTGGCTCGGGGAGAAACGCGAACGACGTCCCGATGAACCGGGCTGCCCCATACGCCCCCTGGCTCGGCGTCCACGTCTCGCCCCCATCGTCGGAATACGTCACGCCGTTCCAGACGGCGGCGAGGAGCTGGCCCTCGGGGAGGGCATCGGAGGGGGGGACTTCGCCGAAAGCGACGACTTCGCCACCGGCTTGGCCGACCTCTGCCCAAGTGCCCCGCGCGCCGTCGTCGTCAGAGCGGCTGACGAGGTCTCCGAATCCCGAGAAGAGATAGCCACGCCCGGTGGAATCCCTGTATACAGGAAGCGTAGGTCTGGAAGAGCGCGCCAGTTCGGTAGCCTGGTTGGACATCCTGATCCCATGTGCGCCCCCGATCAGACGATCGAGAGATGTAAGACCCAGACCCGGCTGGGGCACCGACCAAGATCGTGTTGGCCGTTGTGACGACTCCAGCACGGGGACCGCACACGTTGAAACAGATCTCCGTCCACGGTCCCTCCCCTCCAGTGCCTTCCTGGAAGCGGAGGACGCCACTCGGATGAATCTGAAGAAGTTGATCGCTGGTCGGCGACGAGCCAGACAGGAATGCGACACCGTTCGCGGTCCCACTAGGGTTCTCGGAGGAGAGGGGCAATTGCTTCCACAGCACGCCGTCCTGCGCTCCGGCCGAGAGGACCGGGGTGAGGACGAGCACAAGCCATCTCACGATTCCGTCGCCCGGTCGTGCACAGGCGGAGCCGCCGCCCCGTTGCCGCTGGCGACGGTCGTGAGCGGGAGGCGGACGGTGAATGTGGTCCCCTCCCCCTCCGCCGTCTCGAACGCGATCGATCCGCCCGCGGCCTCGACGGCCCGCTTCGAGATCGCCAGCCCGAGGCCCATCCCGCTCGTCTTGGTCGAGAAGCTGGGCTGGAACACGTTCTCCTGCACCTCCTCCGGAATGCCTGTCCCGGTGTCCGTCACCGACGCCTCGGCCATGGCGCCATGCCGGCGCGTGGCGAGCGTGATCCGCCCCGGCGCCGGTCCGTCGGGGATGGCCTGGAGCGCGTTCGTGAGGAGGTTCACGAGCACGCGGCGGATCTCCTCGTGGTCGGCGAAGACCGGGAGCGGCGTGCTCGTCAGGTCGTCCACGAACTCGGCGCGGCCGCTCTCCGCGAGGGGCGACTCGAACAGGGCGGCGGCCTCGCGCGCCACGTCGCCAAGGTCGAGCGACTCCGGGTTGCGCATCGGCATCCGGGCGAACGTCGAGAAGTCCGAGGCGATGCGGTTGAGCGTCTCGATCTGGTCGATGAGCATGTCGGTCGTCCGCTCAAACTGGCGGGCGAAGCGGACGTCCTCAGGCGGGGCCTCCTCGCCGGGCGGGCGGAAGGTCCGCTGGAGGTGCTGGACCGAGAGTTTCATCGGCATGAGCGGGTTCTTGATCTCGTGGGCCACCTGGCGCGCCATCGTGCTCCAGGCCACCTCGCGCTCCTGCTCGGCCAGCTTCCGTCGGCTCTCGACGAGCGCCGCCTGCATCGCGTTGAACGTCTCGACGAGCTCGCCTACCTCGTCGCGCGTCTCGACGGGAATCGGCTCCTCGGCCTCCCCCGCGCCGACGGCCTGGAGCCCCTGCCGGAGCCGCCCGAACGGCCGCGTAAGTTGACCCGCGAGGACGACGGCGACGACGAGGATCGCAGCGAGGAGCGCCAGCAGGCCGCCGAACAGGTACGCCACCATCCGCGCCTGCCCGGCCTCAATGGACGCCTGCTCCGAGAGCGTTGGGATGGCGATCGCGCCGGTCGCGCGGCCGGCGGAGTCCGGGAGGACCTTGTAGCCGGTCGTGTAGGAGAACGTCCCGATCCGGTCCTGGGCAAAGGCGTAGGGTTCGTCCTCCAGGAAGAGGTCGCGGTAGACGGTCCCGGGGAGGCGCGGCTCGATGAGGCGCTGCCGGACGAGCTGGCGGCGGCTCGACGTTTCCAGCTGGGCGCCGTCGTAGAGGTGGACGTCCACGCCGAGCGCGGCGGCGACGGCGTCGAGACGGGCGCTCGCGGGGGCGGAAATGGGGGCGTCGGCGAGGGCGGCCTCCGCGCGGTTGAGCCGCTGGCGCAGCGCGTCGCGGACCGACTGGCGGTTCTGCTCCACGATCACCTGCTGCCCGACGACGCCCGTCAGCGCCACGCTCGCGAGGCCGACGACGAGAAACCGGTTGAGCACGCGGTCGCGGAAGCGGGTCCGCTCGGCGGGGAGCAGCCCGGCCTGGTACCGCACGTACAGCCCGACGGCGAACACGAGGGCGCCGACGGCGAGGCCGGCGAGGCACAGCCGGAGCAGGATGAACAGCACGTCGAGCCGGTCCTCGGCCGGCGCGCGGACGGCCACCACGTCGCGGGCGTCGTCACCCTGGCGCTCGTAGTAGACCACCATGGGGCGCCCGCCCAGGGTGTCGCGCGTGCGGTAGGCCCGGGCTCGGTCGGCGAGGGCGGCGTAGACGGTCGAGTCGAGGCGGAGCGGGGCCTCGCCGCGGCTGCGGACGCGGGCGCCGTCGTCATACTCGGCGTAGCTCAGTTCCTCGTCGTCGAGGCCGAACAGGCCGGCCGGGGCGAGGACGCGCGGGAACGGCGTCTCCGTCGCGTAGCGCGTGGCGCGCGGCGTGGTCCGGAGGTAGATCCAGGCGACAGGCACACCGTCGTCGGCGAGGAGCGGGCCGATGGCGACATCGTTCTCCAGGATCGGCCCGGTCCCGCCGCGCTCTTCGTAGGCCCGCCGCATGGCACCGACGCTGCGCGGGTCGTCTGTCCCCCGGAGCGGGGCCACGCCGCCCTCCACGTAGCTCCCGAGCGTGTCGCCGGCCGGGCCGATCAGGCGGAGCTCCGTCGCCACGTCGGCCAGCGAGCCGAGGAGCGACGTGGTCACGAGGCCCTGGGTGAGCGCATTCAGCCCCTCGCGCGTCGAGTCGGCCGGGGCGATCCCGGCCTGGCGGGCGGAGTCGGCCTCGGCGACGGCGCCGAGGAGGAACGGGCGGAGGGCGTCGTCGGCGCGAGCCTCCCCGAGCACCTGCTCGACGGCGAAGTCGACGCGGCGGTCGCGGGCGTCGGCGAAGGCGAAGGCGGCGTCGGTGAGGAGCGTCGACGTCCGCTCGGCGAGGGGCTCGCGCATCAGCCCGTAGAGGACCGGCGCGAGGACGAGGGCGCCGATCAAGATGCCCCGGAACGTCAGCGGCCACGCCCACCGCTCGGTCCGCCCCGACAGGGCCACGGCGAGGGCGCTCGCCAGCGCGGCGAGCGCGACGGCCGGCCCCACGGGCGTCGCCGGCACCGCCAGGGCCGCCGCCCACGCCGACGCCACAGCGACTACGACGGGAATCCCCCACCCGGCCAGCCCTCGGCTCCCGACCGCGGCCCGCCCCATGAGGACGGCCGCGGCGATCACGAACAGGACGGCCACGAGCACGGCCACGAGCCCGCCGAGAACCACGAGCGTCGGGCCGTCGAGGAGCGGGCTGCCCCGATCCGTGTAGGCGATCGTCGCATCGAGCATCGACTGGCGGACCCACAGCGCGGCGGTCGCCGTGGTCGCCGGCGTCAGCAGCGCGATGGTGAGAAGGCCCAGGGCCTGACGGATCGGTCCTCTCCCCTCGCTCGCCTGCGCGGCCGCCGAGTAGCGGAGCGCGTAGAGCAGCCCGCCGCCCGCGATCAGGAAGAGGACGAGGGCCGAGATCGCGAGGTCGCCCGGCGACCGGAGGGCGCCCCAGCCGAGCCCCGACGCGAGGAGCGCCGGGTCGAACAGGGCCGCCGGCCGTCGGGCCGTGTCGAGCCAGCGGACCGGCACGTCCATCGCCAGGAGCGCGTACCGCGAGGCGATGAGGCCGCACGCAATGGCGACGAGGGCGAGGGCGCTCCGTCCCCACGCCGCCCGGGTGTGCACTCCCTCGGCGTACCGAAGCTCCGAGACGAACCACCCGACGAGGCCGGCCAGCAGCCACCCCAAGAGGAGCACGGCCCAGAACGCCATCACGCCCTGCGTCGAGCGGCGGACGCCCGACGCGAGGGCGCGCACCGACGGCTCGCGCACCTCGACGCGGCCGAGCACGCTTCCGTCGGGCCCCCGCAGCGTCGTCGCCTCGTCTCCGGGTACGCGCGTGAACCGGACCGCGAACGGCTCGGCGATGGAGGCCCGCCATTCGTCCGCCACGTCGTAGTCCTGGAGGTAGCGGTTGCGGACGGGGACCGGCGCCTGGACGAGCCGCACCACCCGGACTGCGCCGACCGTATCGCCGGCGGCCTCCACTGGCCGCCACAGCGTGACGGCCCGGCGCCCCTCATCGAATACCACGCGCGTGCGAAGCGTGTCGGGCGTGGGGCCTCCCGGGAGCGGGAACGCGGGCCCGTCCCACGCCACCACCTGCCCTTCCGGCGACACCACCTCGACGGTCACGTGCTCGGGCGTCCCCCGCGCCGCGAGGGCCTGGATCCCCTCCCCGCTCACCCCGGAGGAATCGCGCCGGCCGACGAGCGCCCGGCGGACTTCTGGAAGGACCGACGCCGCGTCGGCCAGCTCGCGCATTTCGCCGAGCATCCCCGCCAGGGCCGCCCGCACCTCGCCCACCGTCCGTTCCTGGGCCCGGCTCCCGTCGGAGTCCCCGATGCGCGTCAGCGCCCACTGCTCGAGCCCCCACGTGGCCGCGAGGAACGCGCTGAGCACGAGGGCGCCGCCGAGGAGGACGACGGTGCGAGGAGACAGGAATCGCCGACGGGTCACAAGGGAGGCGGAGCGGCGCTCGAAGCTAGCACGCCGCCTGCTCTGCCCGGGCTATCGGCCGTCCGCGCGGACCGCGGACCGTTGGTCGATTCGGATCGAGACCAGTTCCCAGTCCTCCCCGTCCTCCCGATGCACCACGCGGACGTTGAGCGGCGCGCTGCCGTCGTCGGAGACGTACTGCCCCGTCGCGGCCAGCCCCTCGTAGCTCGACGACCGCTCGGGGCCGAAGGCCACCCGGGCGGGGGGATAGCGCCGAAAGAAGTCCCGGAGGACGTGCGACGCCTGGGCCCGGCGGTACATCCCGCCTTCCCCGAACAGGATCACTTCCACCCGATCCGCGGCGTCCGCCAGGACCGCGTCGGGGTCCCCCTCGCGGAGCCCCGCTTCCACCCGGGCGACGGCGTCGTCCTGCACGCGCGCGACCGGAGCCATCGCGCTGAGCACGAACACGAAGGAGGCCAGCAGCAGGGTACGCTGGACGGCCAGGGAGGGGGGGCGCATGGGGAGCGGAGTCACGAACGGAGCCAGATGGCTGCCGACCGGCAAAAGGTAGGCCGATCTCCGATCAGACCGCAATCGGTCCCCTGGAGATCCCGACGCCGCACCGGATGGCGTCAATCTGGGACAGCCCGTCCGCTCGGCTGGCCACCCCGCGTCGGGCTAGGCTCCGTCACGGAAGTCGGTCCGTCGGCGAGCGAGAGCCGCGGGCGGGACCGGCAAGGCGCCCGACGAGCGCGGGGCCCTCGCCCCTCGCGAGAAGGGCAACGCCGCAGGGCGCGCCTGAGGCCTCGCGCCGCCAGGACCCGGATGAACGTGACGGGGCCTAGGTCAGATCGACCACGGTGACGCCGTCGCCGCCCCGGTCGGGCGGGGCGACGGCGAACGAGGCGATGTCGGGCCGGGCGGCGAGCTGCTCGTGGATGGCCTGCCGGAGCGCGCCGGTCCCCTTCCCGTGGAGGATCTCGACGCTCGGGACACCCCCGACGAGCGCCTCGTCCACGAAGCGCTGGACGCGCGAGAGGGCCTCGTCGACGCGGGCGCCCCGGAGATCGATGCGGACGTGGGCGGTGGAGAGGGCCATCGTCCCCGCGTCCTCGCCCCGCCGAGCGGGCCCGGGCGGACGCACGACGGCCCCGCGCCGGTTCGACGCGCGGCTCGGCCCGCCCACCTTCGTGACGCGGCTGAGCTTCACGCGGCTGGTGAGCGCGCCGAGGGCGAGGACCACCTCGTTCCCGTTCAGCTCGATCACCTCACCGACGGCGTCGGCATCGTCCAGGCGCACGCGGTCGCCGACGGCGATGGGGCCGGTGGCCTCGGGCGTGGGCGGCTTGGCGGTGACAGTCGCCCGCTTTTTCTGGCGGCGGTCCACCTTCGTCTTGTGCCGCTCGACGCGCTGACGGGCCTCCTCCAGTTTCTCGCGCGCCTGCTGCGTCGCCTCCCGCTCGGCCGCCGCCTCCTTGATCTCGCGGACCGTGTTCTCGACGGTCGCATTCGCCTCGGCGAGGATCTTCTCGGCCTCGGCGAGGGCCTGGGCGCGCCGGTTGTCGGCGTCGGCGCGGAGCCGGTCGAGGCGCTGCTCGTAGTCCTTCTGAACGCGCTCGGCCTCGCGGCGCCGCTCCTCCGCTTCGGCCAGTTGGCGCGCGGACTCGGCGGACCGCTCCTCGAACTCGGCGATGAGGTCTTCGAGCCGGCTCTTGCCCTCTCCCACGAGGCGCCGTGCGTCGCGGACGACGGGCCGGTCGAGCCCCACGCGGTCGGCGATCTCGAAGGCGTAGGACGAGCCGGGGATGCCGGCGCGGAACCGGTACGTCGGGCGGAGCGAGGCGCGGTCGAACTCCATCGAGCCGTTCTCGACGTCGGGCGTGTCGTGGGCGAACGCCTTGAGCGCGCCGATGTGGGTCGTGGCGACGGTGAGGGTGCCGCGCGTCGTGAGGCGCCGGAGGAACGCCTCGGCGAGCGCGCCGCCCTCGGCCGGGTCGGTCCCGGTGCCGGCCTCGTCGACGAGGCAGAGCGAGCGGTCGTCGGCCTCCTCCAGCATCCGGCGGACGTTCGTGAGGTGGCTCGTGAAGGTCGAGAGGTCGTCCTGGATCGACTGCTGGTCGCCGAGGTCCACGAAGACGCGGGTGAAGAGGGGGACGCGCGTGCCGGGGTCGGCCGGGATCGGGAGGCCGTGCGCCGTCATCAGGCTGAGGAGCCCGACCGTCTTGAGCGCGACCGACTTGCCGCCGGCGTTCGGGCCGGTGATGACGAGCGTGTGGGCGTCGTCGCCCAGCGCGAGGTCGAGCGGGACGACGGCGTCGGGGACGCTCGCCGGGCGCTCGCCTTCGGGGCGCGCCGCCGCCTCCTGCACGCGGAGCACGAGCACCGGGTGCCGCGCGCGGACGAGCCGAAGCGGTCCGCCCTCGCCCACTTCGGGCGCGAGTGCCTTCAGCTCTGCCGACAGTCGCCCGACGGCCGCGAGCGCGTCGAGGTGGCCGACCGCGTCGAGGGTCTGCTCGATGTCGCGCCGGTGGTGGCGGACGTGGCCGCTGAGGAGTTGGAGGATGCGGCGGACCTCGCGCCCGCGCTCCAGCTCGATCTCGCGGATCTCGTTGTTCAGGTCGAGGACCGACGCCGGCTCGATGTAGACCGTCTGCCCCGTCGCGGAAACGTCGTGGACGAAGCCCTGGACCTTCCGCTTGGCCTCGGCGCGGACCGGGATGACGGCGCGTCCGCCGCGGATCGTCGGCTGCTCCTCCGTCGCGTAGCCCTTCGAGACGGCGTCGCGGAGGGCGGCCAGGAGTGTCTCGCGGAGTTGCCCCTGCCGCGCCGCGAGCTGCCGGCTGATGCGGAGCAGCTCCGGGCTCGCGTCGTCGCGGACGCGCCCGTCGTCGCCGATGGTGTGCCCGATCCGGTCCTCCAGCTCCTTCAGCACGACGACGCGCGCGGCGATGTCCCACAGCGCCGGCGCCGCCTCGCGCAGGCGGTGGTGGTAGTCGTGGAGCCGCCGGCCGGCCTCCAGCACGCGCCGGACAGCGAGCAGGTCGTCCCCGTCCGCGACGGCGTCTTTGGGTTGAACGCGGCGGAGGACGGTCTCCAGCCGGTCGATCTCGCGGATCGGGGGCCCGTCGCCGGCCTGGACGAGGTCGGCCATCTCGCCGGCCCGCGCCAGCCGACCCCGCACGAGGGCAGGGTCGGCGGACGGGCCAAGAGACGTGAGCCGGTCGCGCCCGTAGGGCGTCCGCGCGAGGCCGACGAGGCGCTCGCGGATCGTGTCGAAACCGAGCCGGCGGTCGGCGTCGGGCGGGTAGAGAGAAACGTCGGTCATCCCCGCTCCAACGCGCAAACGCGGCGTGCTGTCCGTCGGGCGGGCGAAGTCATTCCGAAACCGTCCCCGACGGCGGGCACCGGGCTACGCCTCCGGCCCCACGGTCGCGTGGTCGCCGATGTTGAGCGTCCCGGCGAACCCGCGCACGTCGGCGTGGTGGCCGACCATCGAGTCGTCCAGCGCCGAGCTGTCGACGGTGGACTCCCCGAACACGATCGTGTTGCGCACGGCCGACTCGACGACGGTGGCGCCGCCGTGGATGGCCACGTACGGCCCGACGACCGAGTCGCGCACGGTCGCGCCCTCGGCGATGAACACGGGCTCGATGATCTGGCTGTTCTCGACGGTCCCGTCCTTCCGGTTCTCGCCGTCCTTGCCGAGGACGATCTGGGACGTCTCCTTGATGGCCGGGATGGTGCCGCAGTCGAGCCACTCCGTGACGCGCGCCGTCTTGAACGTGGCGCCGTCCTTGAGCATCCGGTCGAGCGCGTCGGTGAGCTGGAACTCGTCGCCTTTGCCGCGGACGTCGTGGTCCATGAGGTACTGGATCTCGCGCGCGAGCCGCTCGCCCTCCTTCACGTAGTAGATCCCGACGATGGCCTCGTTCGAGATCGGCGTGTCCGGCTTCTCCACGAAGTCCGTGATCCGCTCGCCGTCCTTCACGACGACGCCGAACCGGCTCGGGTCCTCCACCTCCATCACCCAGACGACGGCGTCGGCGTCGAGGTCCGGGGCCTGGTCCATCACGAAGAGCGTGTCGGCGAAGACGAGGACGCACTCGCCCTCCAACTTGGCGCCAGCCTGGGCGACGGCGTGGGCCGTCCCCTCCGCCTTCTCCTGGACGCCGAACGACGCCTCGATCCCGAACCGCTCGCAGATCTCGGTGAGCTGCCGCCGGACATCGTCGCCGAAGTCGGGGCCGAGGATGAACACGGCCTCCTCGAAGTCGCCGATGGCCTGCGCGAACGTCTCGACGATCCTCTCGACCATGGTCCGCCCGACGACGGGGAGCAGCGGCTTGGGGGTGACGTGGGTATGGGGGCGGAGCCGCGTGCCGCGGCCGGCCATGGGGACGATGAGCTTCATATCGAGGGCTGGATTCAGAAAGGCGCAGAGGGGGCCACCGTCCCACCAGGACGACGGCCGGCAACCTAACTCCGAGCCCCCATCGGCAGGTTTCGGTTTCGCGAAGCGCACGGCCGTTCTCGTCCCCCTCCCGTTACCTCGGCCGGGTCTGCAGCGGCTCTGGAACCGCCCAGGCCGTACGACGCTCCTGTCCAGACACAGAGGCGCCGAACCCCAGCCTGAGCCGCATTCTCTGCCCCCCGGGCCCTCCGGCACGGAACTTGGCAAGCCCCTATGGCTGTATCAGGGCGCACGTCGTGCATCCCCTCTTGTCCCCCCCCCCACCACTATGAACACCCTTCGCATTCGCTACGCCGCACTGCCGCTAGCGCTCGTGCTCCTCCTGGGCATGAGCCAGACCGGCTGCTCCAGCATGAACAACACCGGCAAGGGCGCGGTCGCAGGCGGCGCTGCCGGCGCCGTCGTCGGCGGCGTCATCGGCCGGGCCACCGGCTCCACAGCCCGTGGCGCCATCATCGGCGCGGCCGTCGGCGGCACCGCCGGCGCCATCATCGGCCGCCAGATGGACAAGCAGGCCGACGAACTCGACAACGAGCTCGAAAACGCCCAGGTCACCCCGATTCCGGGTGAAGACGGCGAGACGGCCGGCATCGCTGTCCGGTTCGACAACGACCTCCTGTTCGACCTCGGCCAGGCCACGCTTCGCCCCGGCGTCCAGGCCGACCTGCGGGACCTCGCTTCCAGCCTCCGCAACTACCCCGACCACGACGCCGTGATCGTCGGTCACGCCTCGACGGACGGCTCGACCGCGACGAACCAGTCCCTCTCCGACCGCCGCGCGCGCTCCGTGGAGGACTTCCTGGTCGGCCAGGGCGTGCCAGCCTCCCGCCTGCAGGCCTACGGCCGCGGTGAGAGCGAGCCGCTCGCGGGCATCCCGGGTGAGTCGCCGCTGAACCGGCGCGTCGAGATCGCCATCTACCCGAGCGAGAGCTACCGCCAGCAGGTCGAGAGCGAGTACAACTAGCTCTCCGTCCCCAGCAGCGCCTCCGGCGCTAGCTTCTGCGGCCCCCGGCTCTTCGGAGTCGGGGGCCGCCTCGTTTCCCCCGCCCCCATGTCCGACGCCTCACCCACAGACACCCCGTTCGAGGCGTCCAAGCCGATGACGCCGCGCGAGATGCTGCTCTGGCAGCAGGAGCGGCTCAAAGACACGTGGCGCGTGTTCCGGATCATGAGTGAGTTCGTGGAAGGCTTTGAGCGGATGGGGAGCCTCGGCCCGAGCGTCTCCGTCTTCGGCTCGGCCCGGACCCAGCCCGGCACGCCGTACTACGACCTCGGGGTCGAGGTCGGCCGAACGCTCGCGGAGCGGGGCTACGCCGTCATCACGGGGGGCGGGCCGGGCATCATGGAGGCCGCGAACAAGGGGGCGCAGGAGGCTGGTGGCGTCTCGGTGGGCTTGAACATTGCCCTTCCCCACGAGCAGGGCACCAACCCGTACGTCGACCCGGCGCACGCCCTCGCCTTCGAGTTCTTCTTCGCCCGCAAGACGATGTTCGTGAAGTACGCCCAGGGCTACATCGTCCTCCCGGGCGGCTTCGGGACGATGGACGAGCTGTTCGAGAGCCTCACCCTCATCCAGACGCGAAAGACGGCCCGCTTCCCCGTGGTCCTGATGGGGGTCGACTACTGGGGGGGCCTACTGACGTGGATCCGCACGACGCTTCTTGATGGGGGCTTCATCTCGCCCGGCGACCCCGACCTCGTTGCCCTCACCGACGACCCTGATGAGGCCGTAGGGATCATCGAGGCCTTCAGCTCCGAAACGGGCATCGCCCCGAACTTCTAGCGCCCGGTGTCACAGACGCCGTTGTCCGGTCCCTAAGACACCGAGGCGCACGAATGGGCCCTAAAACGCCGTTCCCCTCCTCGGCACGACCTCTGTAGTTTTTCAGTTGCCATCCGTCAATACCACCCGCCTTCCTCCCAGGATGACCCGTTTCCCCACCCTCTGCCTCCTTGCCCTCGGGCTGGCGACTCTCCCCGCCAGCGCCCAGGAGACCCCCACCACCCCCGTCGACTCCGCCGATACTGACTCGGTCGAGGTGATTGAGGCCGACCCCGAGCACGCCCGCGAGCTCTACAACGAAGGGATCGCCCTCCTCCGCGACGCTTCAGACTTCGAGGGGGCCCTCGCCAAGTTCGACGAGGCCATGGTCTACAACGAGACCTACGCGGCTGCGTCGCTCGGTCGCGCTCAGGCGCTCGCTCAGCTCCGCCGCTTCGCGGACTCGCGCACGGCCGCAGAAGCCACGGTGGCTCTGGCCGAGGCCTCCGAGGTCTCCAATGCAGAGACCATCAAGAGCGCTGCCGAGCGTCTGCTGGAGCAGGTGACTCAGGTCCTCGATGCTCAGGCGCAGTCGCAGGCCGCAGCCGCCCAGCAGGCGATCGCCGGGAAGGTCAACCAGGCCGTCGAGATGCTCACCCCGTTCGAGGTGGACCAGGCCACCGCCATGGACGCCTACGCGCTCCTGGAGCAGGCCCGCATGGAGGGCTACGACCCGAACCAGGTCGCCTTCTACTACGCCAAGGCGCTCAACGCCATGGACCGCGGCGCTGACGCCATCGCGTATGCCGAGACGGCTCTCAGCGCCAGCGAGGGCCAGGCCGACCGGTCGCCGTACTACTACCAGCTCGGCCTCGCTCACGTGAGCGCGGGCAACCCGACCGAGGCTCGCGCCGCCTTCGAGGCCATCGGCGAGAACGACTCGCTCCATGGCTGGGCGCAGCACCAGATCAGCCAACTCGACGCCGGCAGCAACTAGGCTCCGACGCTAGCGAAAAGAACCCGAGCGCCGCGCTGGATCGTCCAGCGCGGCGCTCGCTGTTCAAAGAGGCCCGGTCAGACGGTGTTGCGGCTCCCGATCCACCAGATCAGGGCGAGCACGAAGATCGGGAACAGGAAGCTGAGGTAGACGAGCCATTCGAGGCCGACCCCATATCCCTCTGGCGTTGGAGCGAGGAGAGCGAGCATAACGAGATCAAGAGAGCGGACTCAAAGCTACGCCTCGGTGACCTTTCCGGTCCGATGCCCCGGCCCCTTCGGTCACGCTACGCTCTATCCGAATCCCCATCCGTGACCACGCCTCTCTGTTTCTCCTCACGGCGTCGTCCCTCATACGCTCCCCTCGGGCAGCGTCACCCTACACCCGTGGAAACGCTTAGCGCTCTGGACCAGCCGCCGGTTGGAACCGCTCGTCCGAGATCCGTCCCGCTCGGCGGGGCGTCTCCCGCGCCCGCTCGATGAGGGCCTCGCGGATGCGACGACGGCGCTCGACAAACTGGCTGACCTGAATGGGAGTGGGCAGGTAGCTGACGTAGCAGAGAAACCCGTAGACGACGAGGCTCCCGGCAACGAAGATGCCTACCGCAACGCCCGGAGTGGACGCCGCCATCGCAAGGGCACCGAGCGCGAGGAACACTCCCAGGCCGTACAGCACCAGCGCCGCCTTATGCGTTGCCATCTGCGACTGGAGGCGGTGATGGATGTGATCGCGGTCCGGGTAGAAGAGATGCTTCCCCGTGAGCTTCCGGCGGATCATCGAGACCACTGTGTCGAGGACCGGGATGCCCATGATCACGGCCGGGATGACGAGTGCGAGCACGGGGTTCATGTGTGACGTCCCACGAAGCGCATAGGCCGCCAGGGTGTACCCCAGGAAAAGGCTCCCACTGTCCCCCATGAAGATGGAGGCCGGCGCAAAGTTGAAGCGGAGGAACCCGAGGAGCGCACCGACCACGGCCGCAACCAGCACGAGCGCGCCAAAGTCGCCCCCCAGGCCGTGGGCACAGGCCAAGGCCCCGAAGGCAATCGCGACCACCCCCGCCGCCAGACCGTCCATCCCGTCGATCAGGTTGACCGCGTTCATCATCCCCACCATCCACACGATGGTGAGCACGACGGAGATGGTGAGGGCCAGCGAGCCGTCGCCGAGGTAGGTGTCGAACACCTGCACGCGCGCACCGCCGAAGAAGGCGAGCGCCGTCACGCCCAGTTGGGCTACGAACTTCGCCTTGTGGGTCATCTCGTAGAGATCGTCCACAAACCCGACGGCGGCGATGGCGAGCGCGCCGAGCAGCACAAGCGGCGACGGTAGCGTCAGAGCGCTCACCAGATCGCCAGGGAGGCCGAGCTTGGCGACCGCCATCACGACAAGGCCAACACACACGGCTCCGACGATGGCCAGCCCGCCAACGTTTGGAGTCGCCTCCGCGTGCTGCTTCCGGTCTCCGTCAGGGGCATCAACCCACCCAGCCCGAAGCGCGAGCTGCCGCACGACAGGCACCAACGCGAGAGCGGCAAACAGGCTCACGAGGAGTCCGAGGGCCAGCGACAAGATCGGCATGGGGAAGGGATGCAGTAGTTGTGAGCTAACGTCGCCCCGCCAATGGAGGCGACGCACACCACGTCAGCTAATTACCTCCGTGCCGTTTGAACGGCAATCGCATACACCGCGCCTTCCGCGTCAGGGGAGTAATCCAAAGGAGACTCTTATTGTCGCCTCCCGGCCCGGCTCCTGCTCCAATCCCCGACCGTCTGCGACAACGCCTCCTCCCACCGAAACGGATGCACACCGATGGCCTTCATGGACGGAACTGTTTCCAGTTCGACCCGCCGTGGACGCTTCGCAGGAGTGGGAAACGATTCGGTTAGGATCGGATCGACCGGAATCGACCGGACGACACCCTGGGCCGCCGCTTCATCGATCACGGCGGTGGCGAGTCCGTGCCACGTCGTGAGGGGCGAGCCGGCGACGTGGTAGGTCCCCCACTGCAATTCGCCCCGGACGGCACGCGCCGCGGCGGCGAGAGCGCTCCGGGCGACGTCCCCCGCCCACGTCGGGTGCCCCCACTGGTCCGCCACGACGGCGAGTCGGTCGCGCTCCGTCGCGAGGCGGAGCATGGTCTTGACGAAGTTGTGGCCGTGTGCGCTGAACACCCAGGCGGTCCGGAGGATGGCGTGACGGGCGAGCCGATCTCGTACGGCCGCTTCCCCGGCGGCCTTGCTCGCGCCGTAGACGTTGACCGGACTCATGGGATCGCCGGGGACATACGGCGCCCCCTTCTCCCCGTCGAACACGTAGTCTGTCGAGAGGTGGATGAGGGGGATGCGCGCCTCGTCGCACGCGATCGCCACATGCCCGGCCCCATCCTGGTTGACGGCGAAGGCGAGATCCGGCTCCGACTCGGCACGATCGACAGCGGTATAGGCGGCTGCATGGACGACCACATCGGGCACGTGCCGGTCGACAGCCTGGCGGACCGCCTCTGAGTCGGTCACATCCAGATCGACGCGGGCGAGGCCGACGGCACCGATGCCCATTTCCGCTGCCACCCGCAGTGTCTCGATCCCGACCTGTCCGCCGGCGCCGGTGACGAGGACCCTCATGCCGAGTACGGAGCGTCGGGTAGGTCGGCCGGGCCCAGGTCCGCCAAGCGAGGAAGCGCCTGGTCCTTTTCCGAGAGAAGTGGCCTCCCGATATCCGGCCAGTCGATGCCGACGGTGGGATCATTCCATACGATCCCGCCCTCATCGTCGGGTCGGTACACGTCCGTGCACTTGTAGAGCACGTCGGCCTCCTCGCTCACGACGCAGAACCCGTGGGCGAACCCGGCCGGCACCCAGAGCTGACGGTGCGCCTCGTCGTCCAGGTCAAACCCCTCCCACTGCCCGAACGCCGGCGACTCCGGACGGAGGTCGACCACCACGTCCCAGATGTGCCCGCGCGCGACCTCGACCAGCTTCCCCTGAGGGTGGCGTCGCTGGTAGTGGAGGCCCCGAAGCGTGCCCCGACGGCTCCGGCTGTGGTTGTCCTGGACGAACCGAGCCTCGATGCCGGCCTCGGCGTACCGCTCGGCGTGGTAGCGCTCCAGAAAAAATCCGCGCGCGTCGCCGAACACGCGCGGCTCGATCAGGCGCACACCGGGGAGGGTCGTGGGGCGGACGGTCATGGACGGAGACTATCGCCCCTCCCTCCCCCGTGCTGCGAAGGATTCGGACAGACGCGGGCGCTACTCGCCGACGATCCCGGCCTCGACGAGTGCCTGGCGGACGATCTCGGCGGCCTCGGCCACGCTCAGCTCCTTCGTCTGCAGCGTGATTTCGGGGGCCTCAGGCTCTTCGTAGGGCGCCGACAGGCCGGTGAGGCTCTCGATCTCCCCCCGGGCCGCCTTCGCGTAGACCCCCTTCGGGTCGCGCGCCTTGGCAGTCTCGATGTCGACGTCGACGAACACCTCGAAGAAGTGGTCAGCCGGGATGAGGGCGCGGACGCGGTCGCGGTCGGCCCGGTACGGCGAGACGAACGTGCAGAGCGTGACGGTGCCGGCCTCGAAGAAGAGCCGGGCGACCTCCCCGATCCGCCGGACGTTCTCGCGCCGGTCGTCGGGACTGAAGCCGAGGTCGCCGGAGAGCCCGTGGCGCACCTGGTCGCCGTCGAGGAGCATCGTCTTGACCCCCGCCTCGAACAGCTGGCGCTCGACCTCACGGGCGACAGTCGTCTTGCCCGATCCCGAGAGCCCGGTGAACCAGAGGACCGCGCCCCCGTGGCCCTGACGCCGCTCCCGGCTCTCGCGCGGGATGTTGAGCCCCTCCCACACCACGTTCGGGGACACCTTCCGGACGCGGACGCCCGCGGCGTCGGCGGAGCGTTCGAGTTGGGCGGCCCGGCCGGCCACCTCGTCGGCGCTCTGCGCCGCGCCCCGAATCATCCCGGCGGCGACGGTCACGTTCGAGTACGGGTCGATGAGGATGAACGCGCCGGTCTCGTGGTTCACCCGGTACGGGTCGAAGAAGAGCGGCGCGGCGGTCGTGATGCGGACGCGGCCGATGTCGTTCAGCCCGAGCGTCTCGGCGTCCTCGCGGTGGAGCGTATCGACGTCGACGCGGTAGGCGAGGTCGTCGACGAACGCCTTCACCTCGCGCGTCGTGTGGCGGAGGAGGTAGTGGCGGTTGGACTGGAGCGGCTCCTCGCTCATCCAGCACACCATCGCCTCGATGCCCGTCTCGACCGACGGGAGGTTCTGGGGGCGGACGAGCATGTCGCCCCGGCTCACGTCGATCTCGTCCTCCAGGGTGATGACGACGGCCTCGTCGGCGCGGGCCTCGTCGAGGTCGCCGTCGAGCGTCGTAATGGCCTTGACCGTCGAGCGCGTGCCGGCGGGGAGCGCCATGACTTCCTCGCCCGGCCGGATCGCGCCGGAGGCCACGGTCCCAGCGAACCCGCGGAACGATTGGTCCGGCCGGATCACGGTCTGGACCGGGAACCGGAAGTCGCGGAGGTTCCGGTCGCCGGCGACGTTGACGTTCTCGAGGTGGTGGAGGAGCGTCGAGCCCTGGTACCACGGCATGTTGTCGCCGCGCTCGACGACGTTGTCGCCGCGGAGCGCCGAGACCGGGATGAACTCGATGTCCTGCACGTCGAGCTTGGCCGCGAAGTCGAGGTACTCCCGCCGGATCTGGTCGAAGACCTCCTGGGAGTAGTCGACGAGGTCCATCTTGTTGACGGCGACGACGACGTGCGGAATCCCGAGGAGCGAGGCGATGAAGCCGTGCCGCTTCGACTGGGTCTGGACGCCCCGCTTGGCGTCGAGGAGGATGATGGCGAGGTCGGCCGTCGACGCGCCCGTGACCATGTTCCGGGTGTACTGGACGTGGCCCGGCGTGTCGGCGATGATGAACTTGCGCTTCGGGGTTGCGAAGTAGCGGTAGGCCACGTCGATCGTGATCCCCTGCTCGCGCTCAGCGCGGAGCCCGTCGGTGAGGAGGGCGAGGTTCGGGACGTTGTCGTCGTCCGTCATGCCGCGCGCCTTCGAGGCCTCCTCGACCGCCTCCATCTGGTCCTCGAAGATGGACTTGGAGTCGTAGAGGAGCCGGCCGATCAGCGTGCTCTTCCCGTCGTCGACGCTCCCCGCGGTCGTGAACCGGAGGAGGTCCATGTCGAGGTAGGCGTCGCCAGCGGCGTCGGAATCTGGGGACGTGTCAGTCGTCGCGCCGTTCGTGTTCATGTCGTTCGGGATCGAGAGTGCAGCAGCCGGCTCGCCGACCGCCGCGAAAAGAAGGACGTGAGGGAGGGCTCCTAGAAGTAGCCCTGCTTCTTGCGGTCCTCCATGGCCGCCTCGGAGCGCTTGTCGTCGTGGCGCCCGCCGCGCTCGGTCTGTCGGGCAGCGGCGACCTCCTGGATGATCTCGGGGAGCGAGGCCGCCGTGCTCTCGACGGCGCCCGTGCACGTCGCGTCGCCGATCGTCCGGAACCGGATCGTCTTGCGCTCGACAGTCTCGCCAGGCTGAAGCTCGATGAAGTCCGTCGTGGCGAGGAGCGTGCCGCGGCGGTCGAACACCTCGCGCTCGTGGGCGAAGTAGAGGTTGGGGAGGTCGATGTCCTCCAGAGCGATGTACTGCCACACGTCCATCTCCGTCCAGTTCGAGAGCGGGAACACGCGGAACGTCTCGCCCACGTTCTTGTGGCCGTTGTAGAGGTTCCACAGCTCCGGACGCTGGTTCTTCGGGTCCCACTGCCCGAACCGGTCGCGGTGCGAGAAGAACCGCTCCTTCGCGCGGGCCTTCTCCTCGTCCCGGCGGCCTCCGCCGAACGCCGCGTCGAACCGATGCTCCTGGAGGGCGTCGAGGAGCGGGACGATCTGGAGCCCGTTCCGGCTCGCCTCCGGCCCGGTCTCCTCCACGACGCGCCCGGCGTCGATGGCGTCCTGGACGCTCGCGACCTCCAGCCGCACGCCGAGTTCGTCCACCAGACGGTCCCGGAAGGCGATGGTCTCGGGGAAGTTGTGCCCGGTGTCGACGTGGAGGAGCGGGAAGGGGATGGGCGCCGGGTGGAACGCCTTGCGGGCGAGGTGGACCATCAGGATCGAGTCCTTCCCGCCAGAGAACAAGAGGACCGGCCGCTCGAATTGGGCCGCCACCTCGCGCATCACGTAGATCGCCTCGGCTTCGAGGGTCCGGAGGTGGGAGGTGCGGGTAGATCGCTCCGTGGCCATAACTCAGAGAGAGAAAGGAATATGGAGGTCGGTTGAGAATCTAGAAGCGCGGCAGGGTCACCAGAGGAGGGCATGGAGACTCAAGACGTGAACGTTTCACGGCAACCATACCAGTGAGCAAACGGTGACCGTGACAGCCATCACAATGAGGCTGACAGGGAGCCCGGACCGTGTATAGTCGGTGTATCGGTAGCCACCAGCCGCCATCACCATGAGGTTGGTCTGGTAGCCGATCGGCGTGAGAAAGCTCGCCGCACTCCCGACGGTCACCGCCACGGCGAACGGAACCCAGTTCACCCCCAGGTCGGTCGCAACCGCCAACGCCACCGGCAACATGAGGACGGCCGAGGCTTTGTTGGTAACGAGTTCGGCGAGCCCGTTTGAGGCGACGTAAACGACGAGGAGAGTAACAACGGGTCCCAGCAGGGCAACGGATTCGATTCCACTCGCCGCGAGCTCGGCTAACCCCGTCGCCTCGACTGCCTGACCGATTCCAAGCGCAGCCCCGATGACGAGGAGGACCGGGACGTCGACGGCTCGGCGCAGGGCCTCCCCTCTCAGGCACCCCGTCACAGCCATCCCGAGAGCGGCGGAGAATGTGGCCGTCGCCAGTGGAAGTACGCCCATGCCCGCCAACAGGATCATTCCCAAGAGGATGGCCAGAGCGACGGGCGCTCGCGATGTCACGGGCCGTACCTGATTGGTCGGCGATACGAGGGCGAAGTCGTCGCCAAGGGTGGCGAGGCGCGTAGCGAGTCCGGGCCACCCTTCGACAAGCAGGAGGTCGCCTGCGCGTAGGCGGACCCGACCAAGGCCGCCGTCGACGTCTCGCGGCCCGCGCCGGAGCGCCACCACCACGCCCCCGTAGCGCTCGCGGAACCCGACCTCGCGGAGCGACCGGCCGTCCAACCGCGACCCTGGCGCCACGACCACCTCAAACAGTTGGAGATCGGGGTGGTCCACAGCTACCGGGGCCGTGCGCTCGAGCCCCGATCTCATGAGAAGTGAGTCGAACGCTGTCGCCCCCCCCACGAACGTGAGCACATCACGTGCCAAGAGGACGGTCTCGGGGGTCGCCTCGATGGTGGCCCCGTCTCGACGGACACGCGTGAGGTACGCATCCCCGAGCGTCCGAAAGCCGGCCGCTTCAACCGTCTTCCCCCGAAATGGAGCCGTCTCGGAAACGCGCAACTCGAAGAGGTAGCCACGTCCCGTCTCGTCGTTAGCGAGCGCCTCTCCCGCGGGCAGCAGGCGGTGCCCGATGAGGGTGTAGTAGAGCACCACCAGCACGACGGCCGGGATGCCCACCCAGGTCAACGTGAAGAACCCAAACCCGGGCAGGCCTTCCGCTTGGAGGAGCCCATGGACGACGACGTTCGTGCTCGTCCCGACGAGGGTCAGCCACCCCCCCACAATCGCGGCCGTGGAGAGCGGAATGAGCATCTTTGACGCGGCCGGGCCCTGCATCCGCGCCCACGCCTGGACGCGTGGGATGAGCATCGCCACGATCGGCGTGTTGTTGAGGATGCCAGACAGGAGCGCCGTGGGGAGCATGAGTCGCAGCAGGGCCGGCCCAGGACGGCGCGACCGAGGGCGCAAGAGGGCATCGAGAAACCCGAGGGCACCCGTCCGGTCCACACCCGCCGCCACGATGAACAAGGCCCCGATCGCAACGACCGCAGGATTGGCAAACCCGGCGAATGCCGACGGCGGGTCGATGACGCCCGCTAGGAGCAGAAGCCCGAGGGCTCCCAGCAAAACGATGTCGGTCCGGGCCACATTCCGGATGAGCCCACCCACCATGAGGGCGAGCACCGCAAGCGTATACCAGGCCTCCCAGGTCATCGGGGTAGGGTCGTGCGAGACGGGCGCACGCTACGACACCCAGCGGCGCCAGTCGAGCGACGGATCGCCCCAGCAGAAGACCGATGGATTGCGGAGATCGTCCTTGTTGTACGTCAGCCGATCCGACGCCCGCGTACCGACGCCACCGCCGGCCGCCTCGACGACCGCCTGCGCCGCGGCCGTGTCCCATTCGAAGGTCGGGACCGTCCGGGGGTAGAAGTCGGCCGCCCCTTCGGCCACGAGGCAGAACTTGAGCGACGAGCCCATCGAGGCCGAGTCGACCGACCGGCCGTCGGCCTCGACCTGTTCGAGGATGGCCGCTACTTCCGGCCCCGCATGATCGCGGCTGGCGACGACCGTCAGCGCGCCGTCCGGCACCCGGCGCGTCGAGATCGGGACCGGCTCTGCGTCGCCGACCTGTTTCCACGCCGACCCCTCTGCCGCGAAGTACGTCACGCCCTGAACGGGGACGTGGACGACGCCCAGCACGGGCGCCCCGTCCTCGATCAGCGCGATGTTGACCGTGAACTCGCCCGACCGAATGGGCGGCGTCAGCGATCCCTTGACGAACTCCTTCGTCCCGTCGAGCGGGTCGACGCACCAGAACCGCGTCCAGGCCGAGCGGTCCACGGTCTCGGGGGCGCCCTCTTCCGACAACACCGGAATTCCGGATGTAGCCAGGCGCTCGATGATGGTCCGATGAGCTGCGAGGTCCGCCTGCGTGAGCGGCGAATCGTCGGCCTTCCGGTCGACGGGGATGGGCTGGCCGTAGAACCGGAGGATGGCCTGCCCGGCGGCCTTGGCCGCGTCGTGGGCGAGAGCGAGGAGGTCGGTCATGGGAGGCAGCACCTTATGCCTCATCGCCCTGATCGACGCGGTTGCGGAAGTAGTCGAGCGTCCGGCGGAGGCCCTCGGCGCGGTCGACGCGCGGCTCCCACCCGAGCACCGCGCGGGCCCGCGAGATGTCCGGCTGGCGGACCTTCGGGTCGTCGGACGGGAGGGGCTCGTAGGTGATCGTCGAGGACGAGCCGGTGAGGGCGACGACCTCCTCGGCGAACTCCTTGATCGAGACCTCGTCGGGGTTGCCGATGTTGACGGGGTCCGTCTCGTTCGAGTGGAGGAGCCGCCAGATCCCCTCCACGAGGTCGTCGACGTACTGGAATGAGCGCGTCTGCGAGCCGTCGCCGAAGACGGTGATGGGCTCGCCGCGGAGGGCCTGGCCCATGAACGCCGGGAGTGCGCGGCCGTCGTCGAGCCGCATCCGAGGGCCGTAGGTGTTGAAGATGCGCAGGATGCGCGTGTTGACGCCGTGGTAGCGGTGGTAGGCCATGGTCATGGCCTCGGCGAACCGCTTGGCCTCGTCGTACACGCCGCGCGAGCCGACCGGGTTGACGTGGCCCCAGTAGGTCTCCGGCTGAGGGTGGACCTGCGGATCGCCGTAGACCTCGCTCGTCGAAGCGATGAGGAAGCGGGCGCCCTTGGCCTTCGCCAGCCCGAGCGTGTTGTGCGTTCCGAGCGAGCCCACCTTCAGCGTCTGAATCGGGAGCTTGAGGTAGTCGATCGGCGACGCCGGGCTCGCGAAGTGGAGCACGTTGTCGACGGGGCCGGCGACATAGACGAAGTCCGAGACGTCGTGCCGAACGAACTCGAACCGCTCGTTCCCAATGAGGTGGGCGATGTTGTCCGGGTTGCCGGTGATGAGGTTGTCCATGCAGACGACCTCGTGGCCCTCGGCGATGAAGCGGTCGCAGAGGTGGGAGCCGAGGAACCCGGCGCCCCCGGTGATCAACGTACGGGGCATAGCTGAAGGATAGAGGGACCCTGGGGACGGGCGCCACCGCCCGTCCCCAGGAAGAGCCTTACGCGGCGGTCTCGCGATCCGAGACCGTCTGGGCAGGAAGCGACGGGCGACCCACCGAGCGGTAGGTGAAGCCGTTCTCCGCCATGTGCTTCGGGTCGAACACGTTCCGACCGTCGAACACGAACGGCGCGCCGTCGCCGGCCATCGACTGGCGGACGCGGGCGAGGTCCGGGCGCCGGAACTCCGGCCACTCCGTCGCTACGACGAGCGCGTCGGCACCGTTGGCCGCCTCGTAGACGCTCTCGGCGTAGGTCAGCGAGCCCGGTCCGTCGAGCGGCTCGCGCTCGAAGGTCGCCTTCGTGGTCCCGACGGCCTCTGGGTCGAACGCGACCACGTCGGCGCCGAGCGTCGTCAGCTCGCGGATGAGCACGTGGGCCGGCGCCTCGCGCACGTCGTCGGTGTGCGGCTTGAACGCGAGGCCCCACATGGCGATCGTCTTGCCGTCAAGGCGGCCGTCGTCGTCGCCGAGGGCGTCGACGATGTGGGGGACCATCGCCTTCCGCTGCTCGTCGTTGACGCGGAGGACGGCGTCGAGGACCTCGAACGAGTAGCCGTTCTCCCGGGCCGTCCGGTGGAGGGCCTGGACGTCCTTCGGGAAGCACGAGCCGCCGAACCCGATGCCGGCGTAGAGGAACTTCGGCCCGATGCGGGAATCGGTCCCGATCCCGCGCCGGACCTGGTCGACGTCAGCACCGACGAGGTCGCAGAGGTTCGCGATCTCGTTCATGAACGTGATCTTGGTCGCGAGGAGCGAGTTGGCCGCGTACTTCGTCATCTCGGCCGACTCCTCGTCCATCACGATGATCGGGTTGCCGGACCGGACGAACGGCTCGTAGAGCCGCGTCATGATCTCGCCGGCCTTCTCCGAGTCGGTCCCGATGACGACGCGCTCGGGCTTCATGAAGTCGTCCACGGCGACGCCCTCGCGGAGGAACTCGGGGTTCGAGACGACGCTGAAGTGCTCGCCGGACGCGAGCCCGTGCGCCTCGACGGCGGCCGTCACGCGCCGAGCGGTCCCGACCGGGACCGTGCTCTTGTCGACGAGCACCTTGTACCCCCAATCGGGGTTCGCGGCGAGGAGCCCGCCGATGTCGTCAGCCACGCCGAGGACGTACTGGAGATCGGCCGACCCGTCCTCCGCCGGCGGCGTCGGGAGCGCGAGGAAGACGACATCAGCCTCTTCGAGGGCCTCGGCGAGGTCGGTCGTGAAGTGGAGTCGGTTCTCACGGCGGCCGCGGTCGAAGTAGACCTCGAGGCCGGGCTCGTAGATGGTGAGACGGCCGTCCCGGAGCGAGTCGACCTTGGACTCGTCGATGTCGACGCAGGTCACGTCGTTGCCCATCTCGGCGAAGCAGGTGCCCGAGACGAGGCCGACGTATCCGGTGCCGACGACTGCGATCTTCATGGGGAAAGGATGTGTTGGGAGCGAGTTGGAAGGATAGGACTCCCGGCCGAGCGAGGGGTGGACCTCCGGTGAGTCAGACGGATCTTCTTGGCCCGAAGGTCGCGTGTTGTAGACGGTTCTCCCCGTCGAACCGTTCGGTCTCGGTCGCCCCTCTCCTTCTGGCCCGCAGAGGGGATCGCATCTTTGCGCGGGCTCCACACGGCCCCGTTGCCCCCGCCTCCGACCGGGGCCTACCTTTGTCGCCCTGCCCGCTGGTGCCGGGAACGGTGGCCTCCTCGGGCGCCGACTCCGTAGCTCAGTTGGCAGAGCAGCTGGCTTTTAACCAGCGGGTCGTAGGTTCGAGCCCTACCGGAGTCACCGGCCCTCGGCCTCCTGCGGCCCTCGCTGTGCGAGGATCTCGCCGTTCTTTTCTGGCGCCTTCGGGTGCACTCTTGCCCAGGTGGTGAAATTGGTAGACACGCCATCTTGAGGGGGTGGTGCGAGCAATCGCGTGCTGGTTCGAGTCCAGTCCTGGGCACCCCACGAAACCCCTGAGGAACGCGTTCCTCAGGGGTTTCTGCGTTTGGAGGCGGGGGAGAGCAACCATTGCTCCGATGCGGCGAGACCGGGCCCCGAGGAGGCGAACATCGTCGTCTCGTGGACGCCGGAGCCCGAGTTGTGTCGCGCTGCCCACTCCCGACGCCTCCTCCGTTCTCACGACTCGCTCCGTACTCATCGACGACCACCCGCCGATCCCCGTCCGCATCGCACGGCTCAAGACGTTCGTGTACGTCTTTGACACCCTCGACCAGGCTGCTCAGGTGCTCAATGTGCGGCCGGGGACGCTCCGCCGGAATCTCGACCGCCAGACCGCTACCCATGAGGCCCTCAACCTGCTCCTAGAGCGGCTCCCCAACGATTGGGCGCCGCCCTCCCGCTGAGGACCGGAGACGGGGGAATCCCCGGGCTCCCACTTCAGGGGCCCGTGGAGCAACGCGGAATGGGGTGGGGCGTTAGGAGGCCACCCACCTCTGCCCGCTTCTGTGCCCACGACGCCCCCACCCTCCCGTTGGATCTCACCCGCCTCCCGTCCGGTCGAGGCGCCACCGCTCGACGTCGACCGACTCCGGGCGCTCGCCGAGGACCTCGAGAAGAGCGGGAGCGTCCATACGGCCGCCATCGTGCGAAAGATGGTCGGCGAAATCGGGGCGTCCTAGCCGAGACGACGCCGGAAGGCTCCTCGTCCAAGGCGGCCGGGCTCGGGCCCCGTCGGTGATGAGAGGCCCCGGAGGTCTTGACTCTACAGCCCGAGACGGCGGAGCACGTCGTCGTCGACCTCCCAGGGGAGTTCGAACGAGTACGCTGCGCCGAGGAAGCCGTACCCATTCCGCACGTTGGAAACGGCGCCTGGCTGGAGCAGCAGCTCGCGCGAAAAGCGGAGCGGGTACGGAGCGGCCCATTCCTCGTTGGCCACAGAGCCCCGCACCCGCACCACATCGGCGTTGAAGCTCCGCACGTTGTCGCGCAGGAGCCGGGCCCGCAGCAGTTCCACCTGCGAGGTGAAGTCGACCGTCACGCGCTGGCCGAAGTCGATGGAGTGGATCTGGGCGTCCTGCACGTCGACCGTCTCCACGTAGCCCGCCGTCGACGTGTAGAGGTCGTAGATCACCTCGGCGCCGACCACCCGGGGCGCGCCCGGCACCACGAGGTCGACCGTGCTGCGAGCGCCGATGACCGGGGACGTGAAGTAGGGCGTGACGCGCGGAGGCACGCGGACGCGGGCGTAGGTCGCGACCTCGCCGTCGTGGAGGACGCGGAATTCGACGAGGCTCCCGAAGGCCGGCCGATAGTCGGCGAGGAAGACGTGGGCGGTGGACCCGTCGCCGAACTTGAGGACAGAGTCGCGCCAGGCGGTCTCCTCCCCCGTCTCCAGATTGACCGAGACGACCGTCGCGTCGAGCGTCGACGCTCCGCCGAGGGTGGGCGTGATCGGCTCGACGCGGACAGCCTGGCGGGAGGCGGTGGGATCGAGCTGTCCCCAGAGCGTAAAGACGGAGCCGTCCGCCGCGGCCGGCGGGACGTCCGTGCTGCAGCCCGCCGTCAGGAGGGCGAGGCCGACGGCCGCCAGCGCGGCGGTCCGGAAATGGGCGGCGAACCGAATCACAGGGTAGCGAGCTTCAGGCCGAACACGGGGAACAGCGGGAGCTGATCGGTCCGCCGCAGCGTGAAGACGTCGAAGGCGAGGAGGTTGCGGCGGTTGTAGGCGTTGATGAGGCCCACCTGCGTCGTCAGCGTGGCGGGGCCCAGCTCGAAATCCCGGTCCACGCTGATGTCGAACCGGTGGTAGTCCGGGAGGCGCGCCGCGAACGGCTGGTCGTAGATCACGCGCGTCTCCCCCGGGTCCGTCAGCGGGTCGACGGGCCCGTCGCCGATGTAGAGGAACCGGTCGAAGCCGAGGGCCTGGCTGAAGGGGAGGCCGGACCCATACTGCCAGCGGGCCGTGACGTTGAACCCGGCGATCTCGGTGCTCCCGAACACGCTCGCCTGGTGGCGCCGGTCGTGCCCGGGGTGGTAGGCGAGTTCCTCGTAGCCGTAGGCGACCTCGTAGGTCGGGCTGCTCGTCCGGTAGCGGACGGAGGTAAGGGCGTAGGTGGCCGAGAGCGAACCGAGCGTGCCGTTCACCTCTAACCGCACGTCGGCGCCGGCGGCGGCCCCTTTCGCCTCGCGGAGCGCCGTCGTGAACGACGGGGTGGACGAGAATTCCCCGACGGACAGGTTGTTAAACGTCTTGTAGAAGCCCTCCAGAGAGAACGTCGTCCCAAGGAACGGGCGGAGCTTGTAACCACCGATCACGTGGGCGCCCGTCGGCGTCCGACCCACGGGCGACGAGGTCCAGGCCGTGAACAGGCTCGTGGCGTCGCGGCGGTCGTTCAGCCCGACGAGCGACTGGTGGTAGAGCCCGGCGGCCCCGCTGAACTGGTGGGCCCCGAGGTCGAGCACGACGCGTCCCCGCGGCTCCACGAAGACAGCCCGCTCGCTCGGCGCCGTCGTGACGCGGACGCCCGGGCGGATCCGGAGCGGGCCGAACAGGAAGTCCGGCTCCAGGAAGGCCGCCGCCTCCGTGATCGTCTGGCGGTCGGCCGTGTAGTTGGAGAAGAGCCCCTCCAGCGACGCGTCCAATTCGAAGGCCTCCAGTTCTCCCCCGAACGTGATCTCGGCGTGGCGCGTGGTGTGGGTGAGCTGGAACTCGCTGCCAAACCGATCGATGGTCGCGCGGCGCGCGAGCTGCCCCTCTCCCTGCTGCATCGCGTGCTGGCTGTAGGAGAGGACCACGTCGGCCGTGAGGTCGAACATCTCGGGGAGGTAGAGGAGACGCATCCCGGCCCCGTTGTTGCTCCACTCGAGCCGGGACGTCGCCGGCGAGAGCGGGTCGCCCACCGCGCCGTCGTCGGCGGTGTGGATGGCCGTGAACGAGAGCTGGCTCGCGTCGCTCAACTTGGCGTGGAGCTTCCCGAACACGTCCGAGAACTCGTACGGGAGGTCCCGCCCGATGATCTTCGACCCCACCGGGTTCACGACCGCGCGCCGCCCGCTCACCATGAGCGAGAGGACGTCCTCGACGAGCGGCCCCTCGGCCCCGAACGAGACGAGGAACGGCGACGCCGCGCCGTTGGACTCGAACGCCCGCTTGTTGCCCGTCCGCGCCGACACGTCGAGGACGGACGAGAGGAAGCCGCCGTAGCGCGCGCCGTACCCGCCCGCCGAGAACTCGACCCCGGAGACGATGTCGGAGGGGAACGCCGAGTAGAAGCCCAGGAGGTGGAACGGCTGGTAGAGCGGGATGCCGTCGAGGCGGACCTGGTTCTGGCTGGGCTCGCCGCCCCGGATGAAGAGCTGCCCGCCCTGGTCGCCGGCCGTGACGACGCTCGGGAGCGTGGTGAGGTAGTTGGCGAGGTCGCCGGACACGTCCGGCGCCGGGACCATCTCGATGTCCTGCGCCTGGATCCGCTGGAGGCCGGCCGTCACGTTGGCCGCTCCGCCGGCCCGCTCCGCCGACACGTCGACGCCGCCCAGCGAGGCCGCCGCCTGACTCAGCTCGTACGACCGCAGCAGGGTCCCCTCCGCGACGCGGACCGTGTCGTAGACGGTCTCGTAGCCGACGTAGGTCACGCGGAGGACGTACGTCCCGGTCCGAAGGTCGGCGATGGTGTAGAGGCCGTCGACGTCGGTCGCCGCGCCGCGCCCCTCGCCGGCCTCGTTCGACGCGAGCACGTTGACGCCGATGAGGGGCTGGCCGTCGGACGCGTCCGTGATGAAGCCGCGGATGGTCCCGGTCTGCGCCGCCGCGCTGGCGGCGACGATGCAGAGCCCCGCCAAGGTGAGGAAGCGAACGAGCTGGGACACGGACAGACGACCGGGGGAAGACGGGCGGCGACGAAACTAGCGCCCCTCCCCCGGCGCTGGGGGGGAGAACTGATCGCCCTCCGCTCCGCACATCGGCCCCGTAGTTTCCGTCCCCCCACTCCATCCGCCCTTCGTGCGTCGCCCCGCCCTCGGGCTCTTCGTCCTCGTCGTCCTCGCCGCCTGCGACGCGGTCGGCCCCGTCAACCAGCCGCCGCCGGCGCCGCCCACCGAGCCGGTCGCCCTCGTCTCCCTACTGAGCGACGACGGCGACTTCAAGACGCTGGCCGGGCTCGCCTCCGGTCGCCTCCCCACCAGCGGCGTCGGCACCACCGTCTTCGCGCCCGACGACGAGGCGTTCGTCCGCCTGAGCCCGGAGTCGCTCGCCGGCCTCACCCGCCAGGCGGGCGTGCTGGAGCGGACCCTCAACCGACTCGTCGTCACCGCCGAGGTGGACCTCGACGCCCTCCACGACGGCGATCTCCTCCCCACCCGCGAGGGGACGCCGCTCCCAGTCCGCATCGATGACGAGGGGACCGTCTTCGTGGGCGAAGCCCGGGTGGAGGGCCTCGTCGGATCGACGCCCGACGGGCCGGTCTACCGGATCTCGCGTGTCCCGCTCGACCACCTCACCGTCCGCGAGCGGCTGGCGGCCTCCCCCCTCCTGACCCGCTCGCTCGCCCTCTTCGAGTCGGCGGGGGTCGACCTCACCCAGCCCGGCACCTACTTCGTCCCGCTCGACGCCAGCTACGACCAGGCGCCCGGCGGCCTCGCCGCGTTTACCGCCGCGGCCAACGCGGCGCTCGTGCGGAAGACGCTCCGGGCCACCGTCGTCCCCGACGAGGCGCTGACGGAGGCCGAGCTTCGGGCGCGGGGCTCCGTCGAGACGGCCCAGGGCACAACCCTTGCCGTCTCCACCGACGACGGGTTCACCGTCCTCGGCCGGTCGGAGAGCCGGGTCCTCGCCGCGGACCTCCGGGCCCGCGGCGCCGTGATCCACCTGATCGGGCCGCCGCCGCAGGGCCACCTCACGCTCCTCGAACGGATCGACTTCTCGCCCTCCACGGCGTCGTTCGCGGCGCTTGTGCGCCGGGCAGGCCTGGAGGACGAGCTGAGTGGCGAGGGTCCCTTTACCGTGTTCGCCCCCACCGAGGCCGCGTTCGACTCCATCGGAACGAGCGGCCGTGCCGTGCTCACCACGGAGGCTGATCTCTCGAGCCTCCTCGCCCGCTTTCACGTATCGCCCGGAGAGGTTCCGTCGTCGGCGTTTGTCAACGGGACCGACCTCCCAACGCTGGCGGGACAACCCATCCGAGTTCGCCCCGATCCGAGGACGGGGGCGATCAGGCTTTCTCGGGCATCGCCCGGCGGCCTCCTCGACTTCCCGGCGTCGAACGGCCGGCTCCACTACGTGCGGAGTTTCCTCAACCCGGACCTCACGGCGTACGACCAACTCGTCCTCTCCGCGATGTCCGACTTTCGCGCCGCAGTCAAGGTCGCGGGGTATCAGCCGCTCTACGAGAGCGACCAGCCCCTAACAGTTGTGGGGCCCATCTCGATCAACCCCCAGTTCCTCCGTCCTGGATTCGAATGCCGGGCACTTCAACTGGTGGAGGACCACACGGGCTACGGGGCGGCCTTCTACACCCCCATGGCGCCGGGCTTCGAGACGCTCTCGGGCCGCGGGAATACCCGGGTGCTCGTCCAGTACTCCGCCAACAGGTTCACCTTGGAGTCGCACGTCCCCACCCAGATCGACGTGTCGGTCACGGAGATCGGTGCGGCAGCCGTGCGCTATGTCAACGCACCTCTCGCGAACGGGGGCATCCTCCACGCGACGGAAGGGAGGCTGCGGTGGTACGCCCTCCCCTCCCCAGGAGGCGGCGTCCCCTCGCACGCCGTAAACCTCCCCCCCTGTTAGGTCGGCCGCTCCACGAGCGGCGGAGGCGCCCCCTTGGGCTCCGTCGCTCGCGCCCGGATGCTCTCGGGAGGCTCGGCGGGTAGCGTCACCACGAACGTCGTCCCCTCTCCCTCGGCGGTCTCCACGTCCAGCGTGCCACCGTGCCCGTGGACGATGATCTCGTAGGTGAGCGAGAGGCCGAGGCCCGTCCCCTCGCCGGTCGGCTTGGTGGTGAAGAACGGCTCGAAGATCCGCTCCCGGACGTCCTCGGGGATGCCCGTCCCATTGTCGGTGATCCGGATCTCGGCGCCCCCGTCGGGCTGGGCGTGCGTCTCGGCCCGGAGGCGGGGGACGTAGCCGGCCCCCTCGGAGAGGGACCGGGCGCGGACGGCCTGGAGCGCGTTGTCGAACAGGTTGAGGAACACCCGCCCCATCTCCTCGGGGACCATCTCCACCTCGCCCACCTCCGGGTCAAAGTCCCTCACGACCTCGACGTAGAAGCCGGTGTGCTCAGCCCGCATCCCGTGGTAGGCCAGGCCGACGTACTCGTCGAGGAGGCTGTTGAGCGGGGCCGAGCGGTGCGGGCCGGGCTGGGCGCGGCTGTGCGCCAGCATCGAGCGGATGATGCCGTCGGCGCGGCGGCCGTGCTCGCGGATCTTGGTGGCGTTGGCGCGGAGGTCCGCCAGGAGATCGCCGGACTGGTCGAGGGCTTCTTCGACCGGGCGCGACGGGTCCTCGCGGAGCTCGTCCTCGAAGTCGTCGAGGAGCTCGACCGAGAGCTGGGCGAAGTTGTTGACGAAGTTGAGCGGGTTCTTCAGCTCGTGCGCCACGCCCGCAGTGAGCTGCCCGAGCGACGCCATCTTCTCCTGCTGGACGAGCTGGTTCTGCGCGTTCGAGAGCCGTTCCAGGGAGGCCTCCAGCTTCGTCTGCTGCGCCTCCAGCTCCTGCCGACGCGCTTCGAGGAGCTCGCCGCGGCGCTCGAGCCGGTCGCGGAGCCGCGAGAGACGGACGGTCACCCGGTGCTGGGCGTAGCGGCCAGCGTAGAGCGCCCCGCTCATCGCGGTGGCCAGAAACGTCGCCAGGAGGAGGTACGCGAAGCGCCGGACGAGTTCGCCCGTATCCAGGAGCCCGCCCGTCGTCGGCACCACCGTCACGGCCGTGTGGAGGACCGTGACGACGAACCCGAGCACGAGGGTCTGGAGCGGCTGGTAGGGCACGGTCCCGACTGTCAGCAGGAGGAGCAGTGCGAGCCACGCCGCGAGGAAGTCGATGTCGCTCCGCCCCACGTCGTTGACCACGAGGAAGCCGGCCGCGATGAGGACGTAGGCCGCCACCAGCCAGCGCCCGAGCACGAGCCCGGGCCGAAACCGGGCGATGCCCAGGAAGACCACGGCCGCCGCCAGCACGTTGAGCTTGTCCGAGAGCGCCTCGGTGATCCGGCTCGCGGACGTCATCACGCCCTCGCCGGCAAGGACGCTCGTGACGATGACCGCGATGACGGCCCCGACGAGGGCGACGACGCCGAACAGTCCGGCCACCCGCATCCCGATGACGGTAGACGCGTCGAGGACGGCCCGATACGCGGGGTCTTGTTCGAGCCGCGTCGGGGCAACGTAGCGCTCCCACAGGACGCGGAGACGGCGTTTCAGGGTCATCGGGCAAGGCTGGAGCGATCCCTCATACTCAGCACCGTTCCGTTTGTCCCCACCCCGAATCGGGCGCCCGGGGAGCGCCGAGCGCGTCGTCCGGACGCCGACGCCCGGCGCGGCCGGTAGCTTGCTCGGACGCCCTCATCCGCCCGCCGCCCCATCGCCCTCCCCGGCCCCCCGCTCCCCGTCGACGCCGTCCTCCCCGCCCTCGTCGCGGCGCTTGCGGACGCGCCGGCGGCGGTCCTCCAGGCCCCGCCCGGGGCGGGCAAGACCACGCGTGTCCCCCTCGCCCTCCTCGACGCCGACTGGCTCGGGGACCGCGACGTGGTGATGCTGGAGCCCCGCCGGATCGCGGCGCGGGCCTCGGCGCGCCGGCTGGCAGCCACGCTCCGCGAGCGGCCCGGCGGGACCATCGGCTACCGCGTGCGAGGTGACTCGACGACGAGCCGGTCCACCCGCGTGGAGGTGGTGACCGAGGGGATCCTCACGCGACGCCTGCTCGCGGATCCGTCGCTGGAGGACGGCCCCCGGCCCGTCGGCGTGGTCGTGTTTGACGAGTACCACGAGCGGAGCCTCCAGGCCGACCTCGGCCTCGCGCTCGCCCTCCAGGCCCAGGCCCTCCTCCGCCCTGACCTCAAGATCTTGGTCATGAGCGCGACGATCGACGGCGCCCGCGTGGCGTCGCTCCTCGGGCCGGACACCCCGGTGGTCGCAAGCGAGGGGCGCTCGTTCCCCGTCGAGACGCACTACCTCGGGGGGCCCCGCCCACAGGCCGGAAGCCGACCGCCGCGCATCGAGGACGCCGTCGCCGACGCCGTTCGCCGGGCCCTCGCTGACGAGACGGGGAGCGTCCTCGCCTTCCTGCCAGGCTCGGGCGAGATCCGCCGCACGGCCGATGCCCTCGCCGGTACGCTCCCCCGCGACGTAACGCTCGCCCCGCTCTACGGCGACCTCAGCGGCCGCGAACAGGACGCCGCCGTCGCGCCGTCCCCCAAGGACACGCGCAAGGTGGTCCTGGCGACGAGCATCGCCGAGACCAGCCTGACCATCGAGGGCGTCCGCGTGGTCGTGGACTCCGGACTCGCGCGGCGGCCCCGGTTCGACCCCGGGAGCGGGATGTCGCGCCTGGAGACGGTCCGCGTGAGCCGTGCCGAGGCCGACCAGCGGCGCGGCCGTGCGGGGCGGACGCAGCCGGGCGTCTGCTACCGGCTCTGGAGCGAGGTGGAGCAGGCCGCGCTCCAGCCGTTCGCCCCGCCCGAGATCCTCCAAGCCGACCTCGCCCCGCTCGCGCTCGACCTCGCCGCCTGGGGCGCCGCCCCCCCCGATCTCCGCTGGCTCGACGCCCCACCCGAGGCCGCCTACCGCCAGTCGCGAGAGTTGCTGGCCGAGTTGGACGCCCTCGACGCCGACGGCGCCCTCACCGAGCACGGGCGCGCCATGTCCGCCCTGCCGATGCACCCGCGCCTGGGGCACCTCGCGCTCCGCGCCCGCGCGCTGGGCCGCGCCGCGCTCGCCGCCGACCTCGTGGGCCTCCTCGGCGAACGCGACCCATTCCGCTACGAGTCGCGCGTGCCGGACGTGGACGCCCGCCTCCGCGTCGAGGCCATCCGGGGCCACGACACGCTCCAGTTCCGCGGCTTCCGCCTCGACCGCGGCGCCCTCCACCGAATCCGCCAGGAGGCTGGGCGCTGGCGCCGCGCCTGGAACGCCGACGACCGGGCCGGCGACCTCGACCACGTCGGCCGGCTCCTCGCCCTCGCCTACCCGGACCGCGTCGCGCAGCGCGTGGCGGAGTCCGCCGAGGGCGTTCGGTACCGGCTCCGCGAGGGGCGCGCCGCCCGCCTCGACCCGGACCAGAGCCTGGGCGACGTCCCCTTCCTCGCCGTGGGCGACCTGGACGATCGGCAGGGCGGCGCCCGCGTCTTCCTCGCCGCCCCGCTCCGCGCCGACGACGTCACAGACCTGTTTCTAGACCAGATCGTGACGGAGGACGACGTCGCGTGGGACGCCGAGGCCGGGCGCGTCCGAGCGGAGCGCGTGACGCGGCTCGGCGCCGTCGTGCTGCAGGCGACACCGATTCCGAATCCGACGCCGCACCTCGTCTCGGCCGGGCTCGTCGCAGGCGTCCACGCGGCCGGGCTCGGCGTGCTCCCGTGGTCGAAGGACACGGCGCGGCTCCGCGAGCGGCTCGCGTTCGTCCGCCACCACGAGGGCGCTCCGTGGCCGGACGTCCGCGACGATGCCCTCCTCGACACGCTCGGCGCGTGGCTCGAGCCGTACCTCGCCGGCATGACGCGGCTCTCGGACCTCGGACGCCTCGACCTCGGCGCGCTCCTGCTCGCCCTCGCACCGCCCGGCGCGCGGTCCGACCTCGACCGGCTGGCGCCATCGCACGTCACGGTCCCCAGCGGCTCCGTCCGCCCGCTCGACTACTCGGATCCCGAGGCGCCCGTCCTGGCGGTCCGGCTGCAGGAGGTGTTCGGGCTGGAGGCGACGCCGCGCGTGCTCGGCGGCCGGCTCCCGGTGGTGATGCACCTGCTCAGCCCGGCCGGGCGGCCGGCGCAGATCACCACCGACCTCGCCTCGTTCTGGCGCGACGCCTACTTCGACGTGCGGAAGGACCTCCGTGGGCGCTACCCGAAGCACCACTGGCCCGAGAACCCCCTGGAGGCCACGCCCACCGCCCGCGCCAAGCGACGCCGCTAGGCCTTCGCCGGAACGGCGTCGGAGCAGGGAGCGATGAGGACCCCGTCGCCGAGGTCGAGCGGCGGCACCGTGATCGGCTTGACGTCCTTCTTCGCGAGCGTCTTCCCGTAGAACGAGATCGTGCCGGTGGCCTCGCACGAGCCCGGCGACACCTTCTTGACGTGGGCGTCCTGGATGGTCAGTACCAGTCCTTTCAGGGTGAGGCGGATCTCGATGTCGAACGTCAGCGAGCCGACGGGGGCGCCGTTGAGCGTCACCTCGATCCGAGGCGACCGGGACGTCTCGACGGTATGCTCCGCGAGTTCGACGTGGACCGTCTCGTCCGGGTCATAGGCGTCGCGATCGAGATACCGTTCGAGCACCTTCGACTCGGCGTACACGCGGCGGAGCGGCGGCGCGAACGGCGTGTCGAGGAAGGTGTCTATGATCTCGGCCACCGACTCGACGGCGGCCGGCCAGGGGACGGCGGCCAGCGCACCCGCCAGCCCCTCCCGCCAGCGCGCGTACTCGTCGGCGGTGAGGAAGGAAGCGAGGCGCTTTTTGATGCCGTCGACCTCCTCCTCCCCGAACAGATCGCGGACGCTGGGGCCGTCGGGCTCCGTCTCTGCGACAGGGATGTCGTCGACGAGCGGCTCGGTGTCGGTCATGGGATCAGGGGCCATGGGAAGGGAGCGCTACGCCGAAACGACCTCGTGCACCTCGATCTCGTGGACCTCGACGTCCCGGGTCTCGATGCGGCAGCGCCCCGGCTCGTCGACCGGACGGACGCGGAGTTCCAACTCGACCGTCAGCGGGTGGTCGACCGCGATCCGAGTGGTCCCCGCCCCGAGGCGGCTCGCCAGGGCCACGACGGGCATGGGCGAGAGCGCGGCAGGCGTGACATCAGCCCCCGGCTCCTCTCGCGCCGGCCCACCGGCTTTCCGCCTGTGGTAGACCCGCCACCCGAGCACCCCTGCCAACCCCAGCGCCACGAGCACGACCAGGAGCCACAACGGGATGGAAGCGGGAGGGGCGGTGACCGGGGCGGCGACGGTCACCCGGAGGCGCGCCTCCCCAATGCCCCCGTTGGGACCTCGAACCTCGACCATGGCGGTGTACGTCCCAGCCCGGTCATACGTGGTTTCCACCTCCCGCACGCCGATCCACCCGGAGGTCTGGCGATCGCCGAAGTCGAATCGGTATCGCACGTCGTTCCCGGGTCGGACGCCGATCACCGCGAACGTCACGGCCTCCCCCGCGCGGGGCGTCTCCGGACGGACGGTGAGACGGATGGGCACGGACGTCGGGCCGGCCTCTCCGACCGAGCCGGGCTCTGATCCCAGCGTGTCTGGGTTGGCATCGGGGGACGGGTCGACGAGTTGGCCGCTGTCGTCCTCGGTGACGGCTGGCACGTCCGCCTCGGTCTCTGCCGGCGGGGTGGTCTCCCCGACCTGGGCGCCCTCCGGTGGATTGCGTGGTGGCGTCACGTCCTCGGTCTCCTGCACAGGGTTCTCGACCGGGACCCGTGGCTGGGCCTCGACTCGCCTCGGCTCGCTCCGCGCCACCCGCTCGCCGCGGCGAAACAGGTGGACGACGGCGTCGAACGGTCCCGGGCGCAGGTACCTGTAGGACACGCGCGCCGCCCAGCCCCGCTGGCTCTCTCCGTCGCCGAAGTCGAACAGGTACTCATAGGCCCCCGCGGCGGCCGGCGGATCGACGGCCGCCACGAAGGACACGGACTCCCCTTCGGTCACCGTCGAGGACGAGACGAGCAGGCGGACCGTGGGAGGAGGCGCCACCGGCTCGGACACGTCTTCGGGCGAGACGACTACCTCTACGGGCGGGCTCGCGGCGACCTCTTCGCCGTCCAGCAGGACACGAACGATGGGACGATATCGGTCGGGACGGCGGTAGATCGCGACGGCCTCCGGCGACCGTGTCACCTGCTGGGTGCCATCCCCGAGCCTGAACTCATACCGGATCCGCCGCGAGAGTCGATCCGCGGGGTCGAAGGCAGGCTCGACCCTGGCGACGAGCCCGACGCGCTCGCCCACCATGGCCTCGGTCGGCCGCGCCACGAGCCGGACGGTTCGGACCGTGGGGGGCGCCGTCACCGCAATTCGGACCGGCTCGCTCGACGTGACGGGGTCGCCGTTTTGCTCGACCCGCACGTTCGCCGGAAACGTCCCCGCACGTTGGTAGGCGTGGGACGCCCGGGGCTCCGTCGTGCGCAGTTCGCCCCCGTCCCCGAACGAGAACACATACGCGGCCTCGACCGACTGCTCCGCCGACCGGAGGGGGGGGCGCCGAAGCGACGGTGCGCCCTCGACGGTGAACGTGACCGTCTCGCCGATCTCGATCTGGGTTTGGTCCGCCTGGAGGTCCAGGGCCCGCCGTTGCGCCCGGGCATCGGACATGCCGAGAAGCACCGTCATGGCCAGAGCCCCCGCCATCCACCCTCGCGTTCGGTAGAGCTTCATCTCAAACACCAGCCTGACCGGCTACCAAGACGCTGTAAACCTATGGTTTGACACTCAACATTCCTACTGAACCAAATCGACGTCGCGGAGCCGTATTCGCCGCGGGGAGCGCGCCCTCGCGGTCGTCGGAGCCCGACGCCGTTCCGGCGCAGGCCGCAGCCCTCCAGTGCGACCTGGAATAACGTTGACGTTGACGGCGGACAGAGCAGCGACAGGCGCATCGCGGCAGCGCGAACTTCCGGCTCATGCGCCCTCTCCTCGCTCTTCTGCTCCTCGTCGCCCCGATCGCCGCGTCGGCCAACATGGCGAGCCCGGTTGAGCCCGGGACCCCCATCGGCGAGCCGGCCGCCTCGCTGGCCGGGCTCCGCGTCGCCCGCGAGACGCTCGTCCTCGACCTCACCCCGCTCGGCCGGGGCCGCCCGTTCGCGACGGTCGACGCGACGTACCGGATCGTCAACGTGGGAGAGGTCCGGACCGTCCCGCTGGAGTTCCTCGCGCTGGGCGACGACGTACGCGCCGCGCAGGTCTGGCTCGACGGTCGGCCCGTCGACGCCACCCGCGTCGACTCGCTGGCGGTCCCGGCGCTCTGGACCATGGCTCGGCAGACGCCCGCGCTCGACGGGTCACCGGCTCCGTACGAGACCGACGACGGCGTCGGCACGCCGTCCGGGCTCCGCTTCGCGCTCCCGATCCCGACGGGCCAGCACGTCGTGCGCGTCCAGTACCGCGTGCGGACCGGCTCGTACGACGCCGGCGACCACCCGAACCGGGTCTGGCAGCTCGCCTACAGTCTTGCCCCCGCGCGCCTCTGGGCCGGCTTCGAGCAGCTCGACGTGGAGGTCCGCATCCCGGACGGCTGGGACGCTGCCACCACCCTCCCCCTCCGCCGCGACGGCGACCGGCTCATCGGGCGCTTCGGATCGGTCCCCGGCGATGTGCTCGCGATCTCGGCCCGAGCGCCGACACCGGCCGGCCGCCTCCCCCTCCGCGTCGCCGGCATGCTCGGCGGGCTCGTCGTCGTGCTGTTCGTCGGGTGGATCGGGGGGCGTCTCGTCGCACGCGGGGGGTGGAGCCTTCGGTGGACCCTCCCCGCCTCGTTCCTGGCCGGCGTGTTCGGGGCGGCCGTGTTCGTCGCCCTCACCGCCACCGCCGACGACCTGGGCGACTCGGCAGCCTTCGGGTACGAAAGCGTCCTCCGCCTGGTCTTCGTGGGCGGCCCGCTGGCGATCCTCCTCGGAGGCGCCCTCGCCTACATGACGGCCGCCTGGACCGCCCGGCGGGAGCGGCACAGCGCCTGAGGAACCGCCGCGGCGCCCCGACCGTCGCCCTCCCATGCGTGCCCTCCGCTTCCACGAGCACGGCCCCCCGGCCGACGTGCTCCAACTCGACGAGATCCCAACGCCCGAGCCTGGGCCGGGCGAGGTCCGCGTGCGCCTGACGCACCGATCCGTGAACCCCGCCGACCTCTCGCTCGTGCGTGGGACGTACGGCCGCTCGCGCGACCTCCCCGCCGTGGGCGGCAACGAGGGCGCCGGCGTGATCGACGCGCTCGGCGACGGCGTCGACGGGCTCCGGGTCGGGCAGCGCGTGGTGAAGCTGGGCGAGGCGCCGACCTGGCAAGAGGCTCTGGTCCTCCCCGCAGACGACGTGCTTCCGATCCCCGACGACCTGCCGGACGAGGCCGCCGCGCAGCTGTTCGTCAACCCGCTGACGGCGTGGCTGCTGCTCCGCGCGGTGCCTGCCCTCCAGCCGGGCAACACGATCGTCCAGACGGCCGGGGCCAGCGCCGTCGCCCGGATCGTCACGGAGCTCGCTGTCCACGAGGGCACCCGCGTGGTCGCCATCGTCCGCCGCGACGACCACGCCGACCGGCTGCGCGCCCTCGGGGCGATCCCCGTCGTCGCCGACGCCAACACCTCCGACACTCGCCGCGCCCTCCGCGAGGCCGTCGGCGAGGAAGGCGCTCAGGCCGTGTTCGACCCCGTCGCGGGTGAAGCCGGCGCGCTGGCGCTGTCCGTCCTCGGCGACGGCGGCACGCACGTCGTCTTTGGAGCACTCAGCGGAGAACCGCTCTCCGTCCCCCCGGCCGCCTTAATCTACCGGAACGTCACGGTCCGGGGTGTGTGGCGGACTCAGTGGTTCTCGACCACGCCCCGCGCCGAGAGCCGGGCGGCCCTATCCGAGCTGGCCGCCCTCGCCGCCGACGGCGCGTTCTCCCTGCCCGTCGATGCCTCCTTCGACCTCGCCGACGGGGCCGAGGCCGCTCGGGTAGCCACCGCCCACGGCCGCTGGGGCAAAGTGCTGCTGACGGGCTAAACCTCGACCTGGAGCACATCGCGTGCGGCTCGCACGCGGGCCTCGGCCTCCGCCGCCGTGGCACCAGTGCAGATGAGGTGCCCGACCTCCTCGCCAGTCCCGGCACGCGCATGGACGAGATCGCCGACGCCCACCCGGAGCACGATTTCTTCCACCCCAGCCATCGACCGTGCTCCCTCGACCTCCCCGACCGATCGCACCGTCCCGGCTCCTGGGTGGAGAATCCAGGCCGCCGCCACCCGACGCACGTCCGCCGGCACCGCCACAGGTTCGCCGACGGCGACGCGCAAGACGGCCTCCCATGGGTCGAACCCATAGGCGTGCCGGATCAGCGTCATGAGGTGCCCCCCAGGGGGACGGACGGCCAGTTCCCCAAAAACCGGCCCCTCCGGCGTCAGAAACAGCTCCACGTGCGTCATCCCCGTCCCGACGCCAAGCGCGCGCCGGGCGGCATCGGCGAACGCCCGAACGGTCTCCACGTCCTCCCCGAGGGGAGCGGGCACGAGGCTCGCCCATGCCGGCACGAGGTACTGCGTCGGGTTGAAGAAGACGACCTCATCGTCATGGAGGATTTGCTCCGCGCTCATCTCCACGCCGTCGACAAACGCCTCCGCCATCCATCCCGCAGGGACCACCTCGGGCACCTCGGCGGCATCCCGGAGCACGCGCGTCCCCCGACTCCCGGATCCGGAGCACGTCTTGAGCACGATCGGCAGTCCGAGACGCTCCACCAGATCCCTCTCCCCCTCCTCCGCCGTCGCCGCACACGGCAGCCCGGCGTCGCGGATGGCCCGCTTCATCGCCCGCTTGTCCGTGCACCGTTCGGCCGTCTCAACCGAGAGGCCGGGGAGCCCCAGCGCCGCGCGGAGGTGCGCCGCCGGCACCACCGATCGCTCCGTCAGTGCGACCACGGCGTCCGGCGCGTGTCGCCGCACGGCATCGGCGACCCCCATCCCGAACGCCTCCGTTCGGTCGAACGGCGCGACGACCACGTCTGCGAGCCGCTGGCGGGCGCGAGGCCCGGGGGCCGCCTCGACCACGGCGACCACCCGGAGCCCGAGCCGTTCGGCCGCGTCGACCGCCCGGGCCCGGAGCCCGACGAGGACGACCGTCCGCATCACGCAGCGCCGCGCTGGACCTCAGCCTGGACGGCCTCGACCGTCCTCGGGATGTCCGGGCCGAGCACGCGGGGCGCCCCGTCGGTCACGAGCACGTCGTCCTCGATGCGGACGCCGCCGAGCCCTCGCCACCGGTCGATCTCGCCGTAGTTCAGGAAGTTCGCGTGGCGGCCGTCGGCCTTCCAGGCGTCGATGAGGCTGCCGATGAGGTAACACCCCGGCTCGACCGTCATCACGTACCTCGTCTTCAGGCGGCGCCCGAAGCGGAGGTTGTGGAGCCCGAACTGGTCGCTCCGCTGGACCTCGCCGTCGTAGCCGACCCGATCCTCGCCGAGCCCCTCCAGATCGTGCACGTCCTGCCCGATGGGGTGGCCGAGGCCGTGGGGAAAGAAGAGCGCGTGCGCCCCGGCCTCGACGGCGTCCTCCGGATCACCCGTCATGAGGCCGAGGTCCGTCAAGCCTTCCGCGATCCGGAGGGAGGCGAGGCGGTGGATGTCCCGGAACAGCGCCCCCGGCCGGCACGCCTCGATCGTTTCAGTCTGCGTGTCGAGGACGAGCTGGTAGATCGCCCGCTGCCGCTCCCCGAACGTGCCGCCGACAGGCGAGACGCGCGTGACGTCGGCGGCGTAGCGCGTGCCGGGCGAGACGGCGCCGGCGTCGGCCAGCATGAGGTCCCCTTCCTCGAGTTCGGCGTCGCTCGCGTGGCCGTGGAGGATCTCGCCACGGCGCGTGAGGATGATCGGGAAGCTGGGGTACGACCCGTGCTGAAGTGCGAGCCCTTCCATCGCCCCGGCCACCTCCGCCTCCGTCCGTCCGGGCTGGGCGAGCCGCATCGCCAGCCGGTGCATCTCCCCCGCGATCGTCAGCGCCCGCTCTAGCTCGTCCACCTCCTCGTCCGTCTTGACGAGGCGTTGCTCGATGACCGCGCGGAGGAGCGCCTCCGACGGCCCGACGGCGTAGGGGGCGACCCCGAGGACGCCCGCCAGGCGGAGCCGCCCGGCGCCCCGATAGGGCGGGAGCACGTGGACCGTGCGGCCGGCATTCTGGGCCGCCCGCACGTCGTCCGCGAGCCGCGCCGCGTCGGCCCACCGGGAGAGGCCGGCCGTGGCCGACCGATCGGCGAGCGTGGGGAGCGGCCCCTCCCACACCTCGTCGGCGATGGTGGGGTCCGTGCCGTAGAGCGTGGCCTCGCCGGTGTCGGCGTCGAGCGCGAGCGCGAGCGCGGGCGCGTCGAGGCCGGTGTAGTAGAGGAAGGCGCCGTCCTGTCGAAAGGGATACAGGTTGCCCGCGTAGTTCATCGGCACCGCGTCGTTGCCGAGGAGCACGACGAGGCCACCATCGAGGGCGTCGGCGAGGGCGGCCCGGCGGGCCGCGTACGTGTCAGGACCAAACATGGAGAGAGACCTCTGAGGGGCCCGACAAGGTAGACCGCGGGCCCAGAGGCGTCGACCACGTGCCGTTCATGCCCACGGGCGTGCGGTTCGGGACAGGGATCCCCCGAGAGCCCCGCGTCCGTTGAACCCGGACGCGGAGAAGCGGTACCGTGCGCGTGTCCCCGTCGGCCGTTCGCCCCGTCCCCCCCGTGGCCCTCACCCGCCCGCAGAAAACCGCCCTCTGGATCGGCGTCGCCGTCCTCGCGATCGCCCTCCTGCTCGTCCCCCGCTTCGTCGGCGGGGACGCGGAGGCCGAGGCACCGGCACGCAGCGGGCCGCCGGGGAGCGACACGCTCGCCGTGACCGTCGCGCCGGTCTCCCAGGAGCTCCTCGAAGACCGCGTGACGACGACCGGGACGCTCCTCCCGTGGGAGGCCGTGGACCTCCGCGCCGAGGTGGCCGGGCGCGTGACCGGGATCAACTTCAGCGAGGGGAGCTTCGTGCGCCAGGGGCAAACGCTCGTCTCGCTCGACACGGACGTGCTCCGCGCCCAGATCGAGAGCGCCCGGACGCGCCGCGACCTCGCCGGCGTCCAGGCGCAGCGGCGCCGCGAGTTGTTCGAGATCGGCGGGCTCAGCCGGCAGGAGCTGGACCAGGCCGAGAGTGAGGCCCGCGTGCTGGACGCAGAGTTGGCCCAGCTCGCCGCCGAGGTCCGCCGCCGCCAGATCGTCGCGCCGTTCTCCGGCCAGATCGGGCTCCGCGAGGCGAGCGTCGGCGCCTACCTCTCCCCCGGCGACCGCGTCGCCTCGCTCCGGATCACGAGCCAGCTCCGACTCGAGTTCACCGTCCCCGAGCGCTACCTCGGGCGGATCCGCGAGGGCGCGCCCGTCCGCTTCCGCGTGCCGGGCCAGGAGGACGACTTCGTGGCGACGATCTACGCGACCGAGCCGGCCGTGGAGCAGGCCACGCGCGCCTTCACCGTCCGCGCGCGGGCGGCGAACCCGGGCGGCGTGCTCAAGCCCGGCGCCTTCGCCGAGGTCGCGCTCGTCCTCGACGAGATCCCCGAGGCCCTCCTCATCCCGACGGCCGCCGTCGTCACCGGCGCCGACAGCACGACGGTCTTCGTCGTCCGCGACGGGAAGGCCGTTCCGCAGGCCGTCACGACGGGCGTCCGCACCGCCGACCGGATCCAGGTCACGAGCGGCCTCGGCCGCGACGACGTGGTACTCACCTCCGGGCTCAACCAGGTCCGGCCCGGCCAGCCCGTCCGCCCCGGCGGGGCCTTCGACCCGACGCGCGTGCGCCCCGAGGGCACGCCCGATCGGACCGCCGAGTACCAGGTCGCCAACTGACGTGACGCCGCCCGCCCTCCGCGCCGCCTAGCCGATGGCCTCGCTCTACGACGTCTCCGTCCGGCGGCCCGTCTTCGCGACGGTCCTCTCGCTGGCGATCCTGATCGGCGGGGCCATCGGGTACGCCCAGCTCGGCGTCCGCGAGTACCCCATCGTCCAGACCCCGGTGATCTCGGTCTCGACCTCGCTGCGGGGCGCGAACGCGGCCGTCATCGAGAGCCAGGTGACCGAGCCCATCGAGGAGTCGGTCAACGCCATCGACGGGATCCGGTCCATCACGAGCACGAGCAACGAGGGCCGGAGCACCGTCCGCGTCGAGTTCGACCTCGGGGCCGACCTCGACGCCGCCGCGGCCGACGTGCGCGACCGCGTGAGCCGCGCGCGGGGGCGGATCCCCGACGAGGCCGAGGAGCCCGTCATCTCGAAGGCCAACGCCGACGGCGAGCCCGTCATCTTCCTCAACCTCTCGAGCGACCAGTACTCGCTGCTGGAGCTGTCCGACATCGCCGACAACTTCTTCGCCGAGCGGCTCCAGACCATCGACGGCGTCGCGTCGGTCGACATCTGGGGCGACAAGCGGTACGCCATGCGGCTCTGGATGGACCCGGCCCGGCTGGCGGCCTACGGGCTCACGCCGGGCGACGTGCAGCGGGCCGTGCAGCAGCAGAACGTGGAGCTCCCGGGCGGCCGCATCGAGGGCGACCAGGTGGAGCTCACGATCCGCCCGCTCACGCGCCTCTCGACGGTCGAGGACTTCGAGAACCTCATCCTCAAGAACGACGGGACGACGCTCGTCCGCTTCGCCGACGTGGGCCGCGTGGAGCTGGCTGCGCAGAACCTCCGGAGCGTCCTCAAGCGCGACGGGGTCGCCATGGTCGGCGTCGTCCTCCGCCCGCTCCCCAACGCCAACGCCATCGACATCGTCGACGAGTTCTACGACCGGGTCGACGACATCGAGGGCGACCTCCCGCCGGGCATCGAGCTCGGCATCGGGTTCGACAACACCGAGCCGATCCGGGCGTCCATCGAGGAGGTCCGCGAGACCATCTTCATCGCGCTCCTCCTCGTCGTTCTCGTCATCTTCGCGTTCCTGCGCGACTGGCGGACGACGATCGTGCCGGTCCTCGTGATCCCCGTCTCGCTGATCGGCGCGTTCGGCGTGATGGCCCTCGCGGGCTTCTCGATCAACGTGCTCACGCTCCTCGCGCTCGTCCTCGCCATCGGGCTCGTCGTCGACGACGCGATCGTGGTGCTGGAGAACATCTACGCCAAGATCGAGGAGGGCATGGACCCGATCCCGGCCGCCGTCGCCGGGACGAAGGAGATCTACATCGCCGTCATCGCGACGACGCTCGCGCTCGTGGCCGTCTTCCTCCCCATCATCTTCCAGAGCGGCGTGATCGGGGCGCTCTTCCGCGAGTTCGGCCTGACGATCGCGGCGGCCGTCGTGATCTCGTCGTTCGCGGCCCTCACGCTCACGCCGATGCTCTCGTCGAAGCTGCTCAAGAAGCGCGCGACGAAGCCGTGGCTCTACCGGAAGACGGAGCCGGCGTTCGAGCGGATCAACGGGACCTACCGGCGCACGCTCCACGCCTTCCTCCAGGTCCGCTGGCTGGCCTTCGTGGTGATGGCGCTGGCCGGCCTCGGCGTGTGGGGCCTGTTCGCGACGCTCGAGAGCGAGCTGGCGCCGGCCGAGGACCGCTCGCAGTTCCGCCTGTTCGCGAACGCCCCGCAGGGCCGCGGCTACGCCTACATGGACGCCTACACGGACGAGCTCATCCGGCTCCTCCAGCGCGAGGTGCCCGAGGCCGAGGCCATCATCTCGGTCACGTCGCCCGGCTTCGGGTCGTCGGGCTCGGTCAACTCGGCGTTCGCGAATGTCATCCTCACGGACCCCGGCGAGCGCGCGCGGAGCCAGGACCAGATCGCCGACGCCGTGCAGGCCGAGCTGTCGAACTTGCCGGGCGCCCGCGTCAACGTGAGCCAGCCGGCGTCGATCTCGACCTCGTCGGGGCGCGGGTCGCCGGTCCAGCTCGTGCTCCAGGCCCCGAACCTGGAGGCGCTCCAGGACGCGCTCCCGGCCTTCATGGACCGGGCCACGCAAGACCCCGCCTTCCAGTTCGCCCGCGCCGACCTGGAGTTCACGCTCCCCGAGCTCCAGATCGAGGTGGACCGGAGCCGCGCGCAGACGCTCGGCATCCCCCCCCTCGACGTGGCGCAGGCGCTCGCCGTCGCCCTCAGCGAGGGCCGGTTCGGCTACTTCATCCGCAACGGCGAGCAGTACGAGATCATCGGGCAGCTGGAGCGCGAGGCGCGGAGGGCCCCGAGCGACCTCCAGGGCCTCTTCGTCCGCAGCGCCGCCGGCGACCCGATCCCGCTCTCCAACCTCGTCACGCTGACGGAGTCGGCTGCGCCGCCGCAGCTCTACCGCTACAACCGGTTCACGGCCGCGACGGTCTCGGCCGAGCCGGCGCCCGGCGTCTCGCTCGGCGACGCCATCGACGCCATGCAGCGGGTGGCCGACGAGACGCTCCCGGTCGGCTTCACGACCACGTTCACGGGCCAGAGCCGCGACTTCCTCGAAACCGGCGGCTCGATCTACGTCGTGTTCGGGCTCGCGCTCGTGCTCATCTACCTCGTCCTCGCGGCCCAGTTCGAGAGCTTCCGCGACCCGGTGACGATCCTCCTCACGGTCCCGCTCGCGCTCCTCGGCGCGCTCGCCGCGCTGTGGGTGTTCGGCTCGACGCTCAACGTGTTCAGCCAGATCGGCCTCGTCATGCTCATCGGGCTGGTGACGAAGAACGGGATCCTCATCGTCGAGTTCGCCAAGCAGAAGCGCGAGGACGGGCTCGACCGCCACGACGCGGCGGAGGAGGCGGCCGTCGCCCGCTTCCGACCGATCCTGATGACGGCGTTCTCGACGATCCTCGGGACGCTCCCGATCGCGCTCGCCCTCGGGTCGGGCGCCGAGAGCCGCATCCCCATGGGCCTCGCCGTGATCGGCGGGCTCGTCGTCGGCACGTTCCTCACGCTCTACGTGATCCCGGCCCTCTACACCTACCTCGCGAGCCCCCACGCCGCGCCGTCGCTCGGGCACGCGACGGACGCTCCGCTCGCCGACGCCGGCGACGGGGCCGCCCGTGGCCTGCCAGAGGAGGCCGATCTCGCCCCGGCCGCCGAGGCCGGCGGGGACGGGTCGACGACGCCCGCCCCGGCCGAGACGGACGAGCCCGCAGCGACCTCGTGAGACGAACGGTCTGGCTCTGTCTCGCGCTCGCGGCCAGCCTGGCCGGGTCCGCCCACGCACAGGAGCGCACCGGGCTCCGGCAGGACTCCATCCCGCCTCTCCCGGACTCGCTCCGGCTCTACGGCGGCACGCTCCCGACGCGCGTCCCCCTCCCCTCGTTCGAGGCGCCCCCCACCGCCCTCCGCCTGACGCTGGCGCAGGCCATCGACCTCGCCCTCGTCCGCAACCCGGACCAGGCCGTATCGGTGCTGGAGGGCGTCCGCGCGGCGAACGACGTGACGCTCGGCAACGCGGGCTACCTCCCGACGCTCGACGCGAGCGCGGGCCTCGGGGGCTCGCGGAGCGGCGGCTTCGGGGGCGGCTCCGACAGCACCGGCAGCGGCGGCCGGTCCAGCGCCTCGACGGCCCTCGACGCGTCCGTCGCCCTCGGCTACACGCTCTACGACGGCGGCCGCCGCGAGGCCACGCTCCGCCGTCTCCGGGCCCAGGCCCGCCGGTTCGCCCTCCTCGCCGACGCCGACGCCGAGGCCCTCGCGCTCGACGTGGCCGCGGCCTACCTCGACGCCGCCCGCCAGGCGGCCCTCGCGGACGCCTTCGCCGAGGCCGTCGCCGTTTCCGAGGACCGCCTCCGGATCGCGCAGGCGGAAGTCCGCATCGGGACGGCCGCCGAGATCGACGCGGCCCTCGCCCTCTCCGACTACAACGCCGACCGCTCGGCGCTCCTCCAGCAGCAGGTCCAGCTCGCCGGCGCCCGCGCGACGCTCGGCGGCCTCCTCGCCCTCCCCGACCCCGAGGCCGTCGTCGTGACCGACTCGCTGGCGCTCGGTCCGCCGCTCGACGTCGCGGCCCTCCAAGCCGAGGCCGCCGCCGGCAACCGCCGCGTCCGCTCCTTCCAGGCCGGCGAGGACGCCGCCGCCCAGGCCGTCCGCGAGGTCCGCTCCGAGTACCGGCCGACGATCCGCGCCTCGGCCGGCGTCGGGCTGACGGCCTTCGACCGAGGCTTCCTCCCGCCCGACCTTGCACCCGTCGTCGGACCCGACCTCCGCTACGGCCTCACGGCCTCCCTCCCGCTCTTCGACGCCGGCGAGCGCCAGCGGCGCCTCCAAAACGCCCAGATCGCCCTCGACCAGGCCGCCCTCCTCACGGAGGGCGAGCGGGTCTCGAACCGGGCCCGCGCGGCCGGGCTGGCGGCGACGGCGCGCGGCTACCGGTCGCTCGTGGAGCTGGAGACGCTGAACGAGCGGGTCGCTCGCGAGAACGTCCGCGTGGCGCTGGCCCAGCTCCGCCTCGGGTTCATCACGCCGGTCGACCTGCGGCAGGTGCAGCTCTCGCTCGTCGACGTGCGGACGCGCCGGGTGGAGGCGGTCTACCGCGCGCGCCTCGCCGAGGCCGAGCTGCGCCTCCTCGCGGGCGACCTCCTCCCGCCCGAGGCGGTCCTCGCCCCCTCCATCCTCGACGGCATCGACCCGGACGCCCTCCGCCGCGCCGGATCTCCGCCCGACGACCACCCGTAGGCGCCGCCCGCCGACAGACCGCCCGTGGCCCTCACGCACCGCCTCCACACGACGACGCATCTCCCGCTCCCCCGGCCGGAGGTGTTCGACTTCTTCGCCGACGCCCAGAACCTGGAGCGGATCACGCCACCCGGAGCTCGCCTTCGAGATCTCGACGCCGACGCCCATCGACATCCGCGAGGGCGCGCTCATCGAGTACCGCCTCGGCCTGTTCGGCGTCCGCTTCGGGTGGCAGACGGAGATCGTGACGTGGGAGCCGCCGTACCGGTTCGTGGACCAGCAGCTTCGGGGCCCGTACCGACGCTGGCACCACACGCACTCGTTCATTGAGGCGCCCGGTCCCGACGGGCAGCCGGGCACGCAGATGGACGACGTGGTCCTGTGGGAGCTGCCGCTCGCGCCGCTCGGAGAGGTCGCCTACCCGGCCGTCCGGCTTCAGTTGGAGCGGATCTTCCGCTACCGCCAGCGGAAGATCCGCGAACTCCTGGTCGGCTAGCGCCCGTCGTCAGTCGACGACGCGCTCACCGGAGGTGGCCACCTCGATGGCGAACAGGTTGGTGAGGTGCGTCGTCACCGACCCAATCGCGCCGTCGCCGATGGTCCGGCCGTCGAGGTGGGTCACGCCGGCGAGTTCGCCCATCGTGCCCGTGCAGAACATCTCGTCGGCGCGGTAGGCGTCGGCCAGGGAGAGGCGCTCCACGCGGTGCGGGACGTCGTTGGCGGCGCACAGGTCGAGGACCGTCTGGCGGGTGATGCCCTCGGGGCAGGCGTCGGTGCGGGACGTGAGGACGGCGCCGTCGCGGACGAGGAACACGTGCGTCCCGTTGCACTCGGCGAGGAACCCGTCGCGGTCGAGGAGGAGCGCGGCGTCGGCGCCGGCCGCGTTCGCCTCGATCTTGGCGAGGATCGACTGGAGCAGGTTGTTCGAGTGGATCTTCGGGTCGAGGCAGTCGGGCGGGAACCGGCGCACGGACGAGGTCGCGAGGGTGAGGCCGGTCTTGTCGTAGACGGGCTCCTTCCACTCGGCCAGGACGATGAGCGTCGGGCCGGACTGGTTCAGGCGCGGGTCCATCCCCGACGTGATCTTCGTGCCGCGCGAGAGGGTGAGGCGGATGTGGACGCCGTCGCGCATCCCGTTGGCCTCCAGCGTCCGCCGGATCTCGTCCACGATCTCGTCCTTCGACGGCACGCCCGCGATGGCGATGGCCTTGGCCGACCCCATCAGCCGGTCGAGGTGGGCGTCCAGGCGGAAGATGCGGCCGTCGTAGAGGCGGAGCCCCTCCCACACGCCGTCGCCGCCCTGGACGAGCGAGTCGAACGGCGAGACGCCGGCCTCGTCGCGGTGGAGGAGCTGGCCGTTGATGTTGACGATGAGGTCGCGGTTGCGCTCGTCGAACTGCTGGAGCATGTCAGGAGAGGCGGTGCGCGGCGAGGCGCTCGTAGAGGGGGCGGCACGCGTCGAGGAGCGGACGCAGACGGTCGGGCACGGTGGGGCGTTCCGCGCGGGGCGGCCCGAACCCGGTCGAGTCCCAGACGCTCGCGTACCAGTGCTCGGCCCACGCGCCGTCCTCGGGCCGCGGGCCGGGCGCCCACGTGAGCATGGCGTCGTCGTACGGGACGCCGAGGGCCGCGCACAGTGCGCGGAGCGTGCCCGCCGGATCGCGGAGCACGTCTGCCGAGTCGATCACGGGCGGAGTCCTTCCGAGCCGGCCGGCGGTCCGTTCGAACAGTTCCACCTGCTGCGGGAGGCCGGTGTCGCCGACCCCCGGGTCGGGCGTGACCGTGTCGAGCGAGACGATCATTGCCGCGGGGTCGCGGATCAGGAACGCGTGGCGGAACGAGGGCTCGTCCAGCCACGCGCGCCCGACGTGGGGGAGCAGGTGGTGCGCCATGTGCTTCTGGTACCAGATCGGCGCACCGCCCGGCACCGGCCCCGTCAGCGCCGCCGCGACGTCCCGCCAGTCGGTGGGTTGAGAGCGGAGGACAGCGTCGCGCCCGGGGTGCGCCAGCCCGGTCGTGGCGAGGTAGACGGCGTAGAGCGGCTCGTCGGTGACCGCGGTGTCCGGGCGGCTGCCCCACGACCGCATGAGCGCGGTCGAGAGGTTGCGGGGCCCGCTCCACATCGCCACACGGATAGGCATGTCGGTCATCGAAGACAGGGGGGCGAGAGGAACAGCGTGCGTCCGCCCAGCGACTCGATCTCAGTCAAGGCTGGCGACGTCCCGCACGAGCCAGTCGGCGTAGAGGTCCGGCCGGCGGTCGCGGAGGAAGAGGCGCCGGGCGTGCGACTGGCGGACCGCGTCGAGGTCGAGGTCGGCAGTGAGCGTCTCCTCCGTCCCCGTCCCGGCACGGGCAACGACGCGGCCGTCCGGGGCGCAGACGAAGCTCTCGCCGGCGAACGTCAACCGCTCCTCATCGCCGACCCGATTCACGAGCGCCGTGTAATAGCCGTTCTGGAACGCGGCCACCTGCAACTCGGCCTCGTAGAGCCCCTCGGGCCACTCGCCCACCGCCCCGGCCTGCGGCACCACCACCACCTCGGCGCCGGCAAGCGCGAGCGCGCGCATCACCTCGGGGTAATGGCGGTCGTAGCAGATGGCCACGCCCACGCGGCCGGCGGCGGTCTCGTAGACCGGCACGCCCCGGTCGCCGGGCGCGTAGTAGCCCTGCTCGTGGAACGCCTCGTAGTCCGTGATGTGGACCATACGCGTCCGGCCGAGGAGCGCGCCGTCGGCGTCGATCACGGGCGACGTGTCGAACGTCCGGTTGCCGTCGCGCTCGAACAGATTGAGCACGGCGACGACGCCCCGCGCGGCGCACCGCTCCTGGAAGGCCTCGACCGTCGGGCCGGGGATGGGCTCGGCGTTCGCCAGCGCCTCGGGCGTGGCGTGGCGCTGGGGATAGAACGGGGTGAACGCCAGTTCGGCGAACGCGACGAGGTCGGCCCCAGCGTCGGCGGCGCGCTCGAAGGCAGCCAGGCCACGGCGGAGGTTGTCGCCGCGGTCAGGCGTGGCGGGTTGCTGGACGAGGGCGAGGCGCATGGGGGGAGACGAACGGAGGGGGATGGGGAATCTCGCTCCGTTGGCCGTCCCCCTCGCGGGCCTACGAGCGACGCGCCCCGCTCCCGGACCTCGGCCGCGTCACCGCTCGGCGAGGCGCTCGGCAAGGACGCTCTGCGCCCGCTCCAGCACCGCGTCGCGGCCGGACGCTACGTCCTCGACGGTCTCTTCCACGAGCACATCCGGGAGGACGCCGGGCCCCACGAAATCGCGCCCGTCCGGATAGGTATCCCGCTTGGTGCAGATCCGGGCGGAGATCCCGCCGGGCAGGTCGAGCATCAGGGGCTGCCCCGTGCTCCCGTACGTCGGGCCGCCGACCTTGACCACGTGCGGCTGGCCGTCGAGGTAGATGAGGAAGTCCTCGGCCGCCGAGGCCGTCCGCCAGCCGGTCAGGACCGCCGTCGGGACGAGGAGCTGGTTCGTGTCGGCGGGAGCGAGCACGTCCGGCTCGCCCTCGAACCACACCGTCCCGTCGACGTAGCCGCGCCACTCCTCCGCGCCGGGGACCCCGAAGGCCGGCGCGCCAGTGCCCCAGGCCTTGTGGGCCGCCCGGTGCTCCCGCGTGCGCCATGCCGAGCCGCGCGTGGTGTCCGCGAGGAGGTAGCGGGCGATGCCCGCGGCGACCGACGTGTTCCCGCCCCCGTTCGCCCGGAGATCGACGATGAGGCCCCGGGCCTGCTGAAGGTCCGGCAGGGCCGCCTCGAAATCCGCGACGACGGCGTCGTCGCCCATCGTGTTCACCTCCACGTAGGCGACGTCGCCGGGGAGCCAGCGCCACGCGAACCGCTCCTTCGGGCCCTCGGGCGCCCGCACCCACGCGATGTCCGGCCCCGACGTGTCGCGGGGCACCGACACTTCTCGGACCTCCCCGTCCGGCGTGCGGATCGTCAAGGCCGCGACGGACCCCGGGGGCCCGACGAGCAGGCCGATGGCGTGCCACGCGTTGCCCTGGATGGCTCCCGCCCAGCGGACGTGCTCCGCGGACGTGCTGAAGTACGGAAACACGTCCCGCCGAATCTTCTCCTCTACCGAGAGGCCGTCGACCCTCAGGATCTCGGACCCGATCGGGAGCGCGTCGGCGAGCGCCTCCCCCACGTTGTCGACGATGGCCCGGTGGCCGAGGGCCTTGAGTTGAATGGCCGGCGCGGCGACGTAGCGGCTCCGGTCGAAGTCGCGCGGCAAGTACACGTTCGTGTGACCGTCGTCGAGGGTCGCCACCATCTTCTGGAGCACGCGGAAGTAGGCGAACGTGTCCTGCGCCGCTGCGGCCTCGGGGAGGAGCGATACGTAGACCGAGTCCCAGTCGAGGCCCGGGACCTGGTCGAAGAAGGCAAAGTTGTAGTCGACCTCTTTCCAGAAAGTCGAGAGCCCGTAGACGCGGTCGACTTCGGAGAGGGCGGGCTGCGCAGCGGCCGAGGCCGCGACGAGGAAACCAGCGGCGACCGCCAGCAGGCGCGGAGACATCATGGGACCGTGTGGGGGTGATGCAGGAGGATGCCGAGATCAGACGGCGATTGAGGGTCCGGTTTGCACTCGGGATGCGAATCGCGTGTGAACCATGAAGGTCCCTCTTCCCGGGCCTTTCGCGGTCCCCGGCGGCGGCCGTCGGTTGTTTTCAGTCGTTTCCACACCACCCCTACTCGATCATGGAGCGCACGCTCGCCATCATCAAGCCCGACGCCGTGAAAGCCGGGCACGCCGGCAAGATCCTCGACCGCATCCTTCAGGAGGGCTTCGCCGTCCGCGCGATGAAGCTGGTCCACCTCACCCAGGCCCAGGCCGAGGGCTTCTACGCCGTGCACGCCGAGCGCCCGTTCTTCGGAGAGCTGACCGAGTTCATGTCGAGCGCGCCGTGTATCCCGCTCGTCCTCGAGCGCGACGACGCCGTGGCGACGTGGCGCGAGGTGATCGGCGCGACGAACCCGGCCGACGCCGCCGAGGGCACCATCCGCAAGCAGTTCGCTACGAGCATGGGCGAGAACGCCGTCCACGGGTCGGACTCGGTCGAGAATGGGGTCAAGGAGGGCCGGTACTTCTTCCCCGAGAGCGAGATCGTCCAGAACGGCGCCGACGTGATCGACGCCTAGCCGCCCGTCTCCGCGACGCTTGGCACGCGCCGGCGCCCTCTCCAGGCGCCGGCGCGTTCGGGTTGGGGCGGCCGGCACGGCGCCTGTAACCCCGAGCCCGGCGTGTCGTAGCTCCCTCGGACGAGCGCGATGCTCGCGCGACGACCGGGTCCCCGAGACCCCACCGCGGACGCCATCCGCCGTCCCTCGGCCGCGTCGGACGGGGCGCCTTCTGTCCGGGACCAATCCGGCAGCGCTGGAAACCCGGACCCGCTGACCCGTTCAACCCCGAAGCACGTTTCTCTACAGACACACACGGACCTTCATGCGCTCCCTCCTCCTCACGCTCGCCCTGCTGGCCGTCCTGCCGGCCTCCGCCCAGGAGAGCGACACCCTCGTCGTGGCCCCGGGCACCGCCCTCTCGACCGACTGGATCACGCCGGGCACCACCACCTGGACCCTCAAGCTCGTCCAGCCCATGAAGCAGGACGTGGGGACCTCGACCGAGACCTACAGCCTCGACGGCGACCAGGTCATCCGCGTCTCGACCGTCTCGATCCCGATGCAGGGGATGAACCAGACCGACTCCCTCCGCGCCGACGCGGCGACCCTGGCCCCGCGCTTCCACCGCTCCACGGGCGGCATGATGGAGCTCTCGCTGGAGTTCATGGACGAGGGCGTGGCGGGCACCGCGATGCCGCGCAACGGTGAGACGCAGACGATCATGGAGATGACCGAAACGCCCGTGTTCGACGCGACGTGGGTGGGTGAGATCGCCCAGAGCCTCCCGCTCGCGGAGGGCCTCGTGGCGCGCGTTCCCATCTTCACCGTGCAGGGCGGCGTCAGCGACGCGATCCTCTCGGTGACGGGGCAGGAGGACGTCGAGACCGCCGACGGCACCCGCACGGGCTGGACGGTGGAGATGGGCCTCGGCCCCCAGACCATCACCAGCGTCATCGACGTGGAGACGCGGGACGTCCTCCTGACGCGCCTCGCGCCCCAGCCCGGCGTCCTCATCGAGATCGTTCGCGCCGACTGACGCCGCGGTCGGATCTTCTCTCCTCCCATTCCCCCTCACCCCCTCCATGCGACTCCTCCCTCTTCTGAGTGCCGCCCTCGTGGCAGCGGCCCCTGCCCTCGCGCAGGAGGCCGTCCCCCTCACCCCGAGCCACGACGACCTGGCCGCCGCCCGCTCCCTGCACTACGCGGACCAGACCTACGACGTCCGGACGCTCTCCCCCGACGCGTCCATCGGGTCGATCACGCAGACAGCCACCGAGGACGGCGAGTACGTCGTGATCGTGACGGACACGAACATCCCCCAGCTCGGCCAGACCGGGCGCGACTCGGTCCGCATCCTGCGCGCGTCGCTCGCCCCCGACTACATCGTCTCGACGGCCGGCAACGGCAATACGGCGATGGCGACCTTCGACGCGCTCCGCGTCGTCGGCTCGTACGGCCCGACCGGCCGGACGCTCCCCATCGACCTTGAACTGAAGGAGCCGGCGTTCCACGCGGGCAGCAGTTCGCTCTCCAGCGGCGCCGCACTCGTCGCCCGCGCTCTCCCCTTCCGCGAGGGCTACGTCGGAACGCTCACCACGTTCTCGCCTACCCGCCGCGTCGGCGAGGCCGCCCTCACGGTCACCGGTCGCGAGGACGTAACCCGGCTGGACGGCTCGACTGTCTCGGCGTGGACCGTCGAGGAGGCGTCGGAGCCTGGCGGCGACGCCCAGCGGACCTACTACATCGACCCCGACACCCGCGACCTCCTGCGGATCTCGTTCTCGACGCGCGGCACTGATGCCCTGATCGTCCCCGCCGATCCGGAGGCGATGGCCGCCGAGGCCGCCGCGCGGGCGGCGCTCCCCGTCGTCTCCCCCGGTGACGAGGTCCTACGGCCGGACTGGGTGACGGGCTACGACAAGGACTTCACGCTGCAGCTGGTCCAGCCGCAGCAGATGGAGCTCGGGTCCGCCGTGCGCCGCGTGACGGTGGACGAGGCGGTCGGAACCATCACGATCGTGAACGTCCTGAACATCACGGTGCAGGGGCAGACGCAGACCGATTCGCTCGTCGCGGCCTACCCCTCGCTCGCGCCGATCTCGCAGACCCTCAGCGGCGGCGGCGCCCGCATCGAGCTGACCTATGGCGACGGCGCGATCACGGGTACGCGCGCGCTCCCCGGCCAGGACGCCGCCGACGTGAACGTCTCGCTGGAGAACGGCCCCGTGTTCTCCGCCTCCGCGCTCGGCGACGTGATCCGCGCGCTCCCCCTGGAAGAGGGCTACAAGGCCCGCCTCAGGGCGTACTCGCCTGGCAGCGACAGCGTCACGCCCTACAGCATCGAGGTGACGGGGCACGACGAGGAAACCATGGGATGGATGGTAGCGACGACGCCGGAGGGCGCACCGCCTACCACCTACGTCATCGCGCCGGGCTCCCACGAGTTCGTCAAAATGACGCTCCAGCCGCAGCTCGGCGTCGTCCTCGACTTTGTCCCGCAGGACTAGGCGAGGCGCCCAAGCTCCCGCCATAGCAATAGAAAGAGGGGGACGGCGTCGCTGCCGTCCCCCTCTTTTTTCAGAACCGGATGAGCCCTGCAGACGCTAGTTATCGCCTGGGAGGCACTGATCCGCTGTCGGGTTCGGAATCTGGCAGGCAAACTCGGAGGCCGGCCCGGCGAGAAGAACGTTCCCGTTGGGCGTAAAGATCACGTCCTGCTCGGTGGTGCTTCCACTGAAGCCGGTGAGCATGTCGATTCCGCCATACTCCGTTAGGATGGGCGGCGTGTAGGGCCGGGAGGTAGTCATAGGACCTGGAAGTGGTGGGAGAGGTGGGGTGGGCTCAGAAGGAGGACATGCGAGAGCCATGCCCTCGGGTCTTGCCACGGACCTTCTAATGCGTCCTATGTAACAGAATTACCCCCTTCAGGTTCCACTGTTCGCATCCTGCTACACGGAGCCTCCAAGTGAGTCTCACTGCGAAACGCCCACAGGAGCGCTGCAGAAAGCCGTTCAACGTACGGGCCAGGGAATCCCCCACCCCTCAATAGTGGCCCAGAGGGTCACCCTACCGTGCCCTTCATCCCTGTCTGGATCACCTCCACGTCTCCGACGCGTGCTCGCAGAGTCGGAAGCCATCGTCCGTGAGCCAGACGTCGTCCCCGTCGCGCTCGGTGTAGCCGAGGAGGTCGAGGCTCTCCACACACCCACTCACGATCTCGGAGGAGGCGTGCACACGACGGGTTAGGTCCCGCTCCGTGGCCCCATCCGCTTCCCACAAGGCCGACAGCACGAGGCCTTCGGACAGATCGAGCCCGGCCGCATTCAGCCACGGCCCCCACGTCGACACCCACGCCGACACGACGGCGGGATGGGCGGGCGGGGAGGCATAGAATGGGCGTGTAAGGATCACAGGCGGGAGCGCTGGTCGCTCGATCAGGATAGAGGGCCCAATCACTGGGTCAAATAGGGACCACCCTCAAGCCCTTATCGGGAACGATGCCCCCCCTACCCCTGGGGGGCTTCGTTCAGCATGGCCCGCTGGGCCGCCGTGCGCCCGTCCTCGGTCAATGCAAGCCGGTCCCCGCGCCGGCGGACCCGTATGGCCCGCTCGGCGGCACGGATAGCCTGCCCGGCAAACGCGGGCGTCCAGTGGAGGTGCTCCTCCAGGTGTGCCACCCGGCACTCACGCTCGGCCTCCGGCGTGTCCTCGTGATGGAGCAGGTGGACGAGCAGCATCCGCTCAGCGAACGCGACCCGGTGCCGGGCCCGTCGGCGGGCCTGCGCCACGAGCCCTCGGTGCGGGGCGAATGCAAGACAGAGGGTGAACACGACGCCCGCCATGACGGCCATCGCCCCCGCGATCGACACGTCGAGCCCACGCGCGAGCCAGTACCCGGCGACCGCACTGACCACGCCGAGCGCGACCGACAGCGTCAGCAGCACGGGCAGCCGGTCGGTGAGGAGCCACGCCGCAGCCGGCGGCGCGATCATCAGCCCGACGACCAAGATCGACCCGACCACGTCGAAGGCGCCGACGGCCACGACCGACACGAGGGACATCAGGGCGTAGTGGACGGCGGCCGGCGCGAACCCCAACGCCGCGGCGAGCGCCGGGTCGAACGTGCTCAGCTTCAACTCCTTGTAGAAGAGGCTCACGAAGAGGGCGACGACCACGAGCACCGCCCCCATCAGCCAGAGCGACTGCGGGCCGAGATCCCGTCCCCCGACCTCGAACCGCTCGATCCACGCGAATGCCGGATCGCCGAGGAGGACCGCGTCGGCGTCGAGGTGGACGCCGCTGGCGTAGCGCGAGATCAGGATCACGCCGACTGAGAAGAGGGCCGGGAAGACAAGGGCGATCGCAGCGTCCTGCTTCACGAGGCGCGACTGCCCCAGCGCCTCGATCACGCCGACCGTCAGAACGCCGGTCAGCGCGGCGGCGACGAGCAGGAGCGGCGAGTTCAGGTTCTCGGTCTGAAAGAACGCGAGGACGATCCCGGGGAGGATCGCGTGGCTGATGGCGTCGGAGAGGAGCGCCGTCTTGCGGAGGACGAGGAACGCGCCGACGAGCCCGCACGCGGCGGCCGTGACGGCGGCGATCAGCTGGATTTCGATCTGGGGCGTCACGGCGTCGAGGCGTGGGTCTCGAGGGGGCGCTGGCGAGCGAGGCGCCGGGCCTCGGCGAGGCCGCGGTCGGTGAGGGCCCAGGCGTCGTCGCGCGGCTCCACGAGCCCCTGCTCGCGCAGCGCGCCGAGCGTCGGGTCGACGGCCTCGGGCCGAGCCGTCATGGTGCGAAGGACGGCGGCGGGGTGCGGGTGGCGCGGGTTCTCGTGCCCGAGCGCGAGCGTGTAGAGGTCCTCCAGCGTCCCGGCCACGCGGAGGACGCGGCGGTTCCGGATGCGCTGGACCCTGGAGGCGACGAGCCCGCGCCCCGGGGCCAGCAGGAAGCTCACGGCGACGACCACGCTCGCGCAGAGCACGATCGTCGGCCCCGTCGGCATCTGGGACATCGACGCGCTGACGACGGCGCCGGCCATCCCGCTCAAGGCACCGAACGCGCCGGCCAGCGCCACGACGCCCCACAGCCGGTCGGTCCACTGCCGGGCCGCGGCGGCGGGCGCCACGATGAGCGCGCTCATCAGCACGACGCCGACCGTCTGGAGCCCGATGACGATGGCGATCACGAGGAGCGTCGTCAGGCCCACGTCGAGCGAGCGGACGGGGAAGCCCTGGACGGCCGCGAAGTCCGGGTCGAACAGGAGCAGCTTGAACTCCTTCCAGAAGACGAGCATCACGACGAGCGCGACGGCCCCGAGGACGGCCATCGTCACCACGTCGCGCCCGACGAGGGCGGCGGCCTGCCCGAACAGGAACGTGTCGAGCCCGGCCTGATTCGCGTTCGGCTGCGCCTGGATGTAGGTCAGCAGCACCATCCCGAGTCCGAAGAAGACGGAGAGCACGATGCCCAGCGCGGCGTCGTACGGGACGCGGCTGCGGCCGGTGATCCCCATCACGCAGAGGGTCCCGAGCCACCCCGCCAGGGAAGCGCCGAGGACGAGCACGAGGGGCGCCTTGCTCCCCGTCAGGAGGAACGCGAGGGCCACGCCCGGCAGCGCGGCGTGGCTGATGGCGTCGCCCAGGAGCGACTGGCCGCGGAGCACGGCGAACGCGCCCAGCGCGCCCGACGAAAGCCCCAGGACGGCCGCTCCCAGGGCGACGGTCCGCAGTGTGTAGTCGAAGGTGAGCGTGTCCATCAGGCGGGGGGCACGTCGGGCGAGGCCGCCTCGGCGAGGCGGCCGGCCTGGAACGGGACGCGCCCGCCATACGCCGTCCGCAGGTGGACGTCCGTGAACACCTCGGCGACCGGCCCGGCGGCGATCCGGCGGACGTTCAGGAGCAGAACCCAGTCGAAGTACTCCGGGACCGTCTGGAGGTCGTGGTGGACCACGAGCACCGTCTTGCCCTCCTCCCGGAGCCGTTGCAGGAGCGCCACGATCGCCCGCTCCGTCGTCGCGTCGACGCCCTGGAACGGCTCGTCCATGAGGTAGACGCGGGCGTCTTGGACGAGCGCGCGGGCGAGGAACACGCGTTGCTGCTGGCCCCCCGAGAGCTGGGCGATCTGGCGGCCCGCGAAGTCGGCCATGCCGACCTGGTCGAGGGCGTCGAGGGCGAGCTGGCGGTCGGCCTTGCCGGGCCGGCGGATCCACCCGAGGGCGCCATAGCGACCCATCAGCACCACGTCGAGCACGCTTGTGGGGAAGTCCCAGTCGACGGAGCCGCGCTGGGGGACGTAGGCCACGTCGCGCCGGCGCTCCGCGAGGGTCTGCCCCAGGACCTCCACGCGGCCGGCCGCGACGGGCAGGAGCCCGAGGATCGACTTGATGAGCGTCGTCTTCCCCGCCCCGTTCGGCCCGACGATGGCCATGAGCACGCCCTCCGGGACCTGGAGGTCCACGTCCCAGAGGACCGGCTCGTCGCGGTAGGCGACGGTGAGGTCGGCGACGTCGATGGCGAAGGGCGGGGGCATGGGCTAGGGGGCGGGCTCGGCCGTGAGCGCCAAGACGATGGTGTCCACGTTGTGCCGGATCATGCCCTCGTAGGTCCCCTCCGGCGTGTCGGCGTCGCCGAGGGCGTCGGAGAAAAGGTTGCCACCGATCTGCACCTCGAACCCGCGCGCCCGGACGGCCTGCCGCACTGCCTGGATGTTGCGCGGCGATACGCTCGACTCGACGAACAGGGCCGGGATGCGGCGCTCGGCCACGTACGCCGCGAGGTCGCGGACGTCGGCCGTGCCCGCCTCGGTGGCCGTCGAGATGCCCTGAAGGCCACGGACCTCGAAGTCGTAGGCCCGTCCGAAGTAGTTGAACGCGTCGTGCGCCGTGACGAGCACGCGGAGGGACTCCGGGACCTGCTCCACGCGCTCCCGCACGTACGCGTCCAGCCGGTCGAGGCGGAACTGGTAGGCGTCGAGGTTCTCGGTGTAGGTCTCGGCGTGCGTCGGGTCGAGGTCGGTGAGGGCGTCGGCGACGGCGGCGGCCACCTGGCGCCAGAGCGCCACGTCCATCCAGACGTGGGGGTCCGGGTTGCCGCTGAACTCTGGCGGCGCCAGGAGGACGTCCGGCGAGAGCACCTCGGCGACCGGCGCGGCGACGATCCCACGGCGCTCGATCTGCTCCAGCACCTCGCCCATCTTGCCCTCCAGCTCCAGCCCGTTGAACAGGACGATGTCGGCGCCGACGAGGCGGGCCACGTCGCTCTCGCGCGGGCGGTAGAGGTGGGGGTCCACGCCGGGCCCCATCAGGCCCTCCACCTCCACGCGGTCGCCGCCGATCTCGCGCGCGAGGTCCGCGATCATGCTCGTCGTGGTGACGACGCGGACCGGCCGGTCCGCGAGCGAGACGTCCGGGGTGCGCTCCGCGGGGCCGCAGGCCGAGCCGACGACGGTGAGGGCGAGGAGAAAGGCGACGCGCCTCATGTGATGTCGTCGAGGAAGAGGAAGGGGGGAGCTGCCGGACCGAGCGAGACGGTCTCGTCCGCTCGCTCGCCGCTGAGGAGGCGGAGCGTGAGGGCGCCCGTGTCGTCGGCGTCGAGGAGGCGGAAGCGGGTGTTCGGGTACAGCCCGGCCGCGCCGACCTGGCGGAGGACGTCTGCGTCGCGGTCGCTCACCCGTGCGACGGTCGCCTCCTGGCCCGGCTCCAGGCGTGCGAGCGGGAGCAGGTCCACCTCGTCCAGTTCGAGGGCGGGCGTGGGGATGGGGGCGCCGTGGGGGTCGTGCGTCGGGTGGCCGAGCGCCGCGTCCATCCGCGCCTCCAGGTCCTCCGAGAGCACGTGCTCCCAGGCCTCGGCCTCGGCATGGAGGCGGTCCCACGGCACGCCGAGGGCCTGGTGGAGGTAGGTCTCGATCAGCCGGTGGTGCCGGATCGTCTCCACCGCCACGAGCCGGCCGGTCTCGGTGAGGCGGGCGCCCTGGTACTTCGCGTGCTCCACGAGCCCGGCCGTCGCCAGCTTCTTCACCATCCCCGTCACCGACGCCGGCGCGACGTCCAGCCGCTCCGCCAGCGCCGAGGTCGTAGCGGCCTCGCCGCTCCGGCCCAGTTGGTAGATGGCCTTGAGGTAGTCCTCGGCAGCAGGAGACGGCATGGAATGATATTTAGGCGAACCGAAATTATGGCAAGCGTGTGTAGTTTAGCCTCTCCTAAACCGAGAGGCCACTTTCGTTCCCGTGAGGCTCCCCGACTCTTCACGCCCCCCCTACGCGACGAGCCCTCCCCGCCCGGCTCCTCGGGCAGCTGCTCTGCCGCGGCCGGCCCCGCCCCGCCGCCGCCCCTCGGCCCGAGAGTTCCTTCGCTTCATCGGGCCCGGGTTCCTCATCAGCGTGGCCTACATGGACCCGGGGAACTGGGCCACCAACATCGAGGGCGGCGCCCGGTTCGGACCGGCCCTCCTGTGGGTGATCGTGCTCGCGAGCCTCATGGCCATCCTGATCCAGGTGGTCGCGGCCAAGCTGGGCATCGCGACGGGCCAAGGCGTAGCGTCGATCTGCCGGGAGCGGCTCCCACGTCCCCTCGTGATTGTGCTCTGGGGGGCCGCCGAGCTGGCGATGATCGCGACGGACATGGCCGAGATCATCGGGGCGGCCATCGGGTTCGGCCTCGTGTTCGGGCTGCCGCTGTGGGCCGGCGCGGTGCTCGCGGCCGTTGCGTCGTTCGCGCTGCTCGGCGTCAAGTCGGCCTCGGACAGCGGGTTTCGCGTGACGGAGTTCGTCGTGATGGGGCTCGTGGCGGTGATCGGGCTGGCGTTCGTCTTCGAGATGATCCTGGCCCGGCCGAGCGCGGGCCTGATCGCCTCCGGCCTGGTGCCGACCGTGCCGGACGCGTCGGCGCTCTACGTGGCGATCGGGATCCTCGGCGCGACCGTCATGCCCCACAGCGTCTACCTCCACTCGACGCTCGTCCAGGACCGCCGCCGCCTGATGACCGCCCGCGAGGGCGACACCGAGGCCGTCCACCGCCGGCACTTCCTGCTGGAGGCGTGGGACACGTCGGGCGCGCTCTTCCTGGCCATGTTCGTCAACGCGGCCATGCTCATCGTGGCCGCGGCCGCGCTCCAGGGCACGGGCATCTCGACGCTCGACGAGGCCTACGTGACGCTCAACAGCGTGTTCGGCCGGTACTCCAGCCTCGCGTTCGGGATCGCGCTGATCGCCGCCGGGCTCTCCTCGTCGTTCGTGGCGACCATGGCGGGCCAGACCGTGATGGACGGGTTTCTCGACCTTCAGATCAACGTGTGGATCCGGCGCTCGGTCACGCTCGTCCCCAGCCTCCTCATCGTCATCATCGGGTTCGAGCCGACGGCCGTGCTGGTGGCGAGCCAGGTGGCCCTGAGCTTCGAGCTCCCGTTCGTCCTCCTCCCGCTCCTCCTGTTCACGAGCAACGCGGCCCTCATGGGCGCCTTCGTCAACCACCGCGTGACATCGTGGGGGCTCGGCGCGATCGTGGCCATCATCTCCGCGCTGAACGGGTGGCTGATCTACGCGGCCCTCACGGGCGGCTGATCACAGCTCCTCGATCTCGGGTAGGAGCACGCCCCCGTGATTGCTGCCGCCATCGGACAGGTCCAGCATGGTCTCCGGCGAGATCTGCTGGATGTCGAGGATCGTGGTGAGCGTGAGGCTGTCGAGCGTGATCCGCACCTTGTCCCCCGGAGACAGGCTATCGAGGAGAGCCGGCGTGTAGAGCTTGAACGACATCCGCATGGCCGGCATCCGCCCGAAGATCGCCTCGTGGTCGATGAGGGCCGCCCGCCCCTCGTACACCGGCTGCACGTACACGCCTCGGATCTGGACCGTCGCGCCGGGATCCTCCGCCGATGCGCCGCGACACGCCGCGAGGCCGGTCACGAACAAGATGAAGAGGAGCGTGCGCATGGTCGTGGAGTCGAGAGGCCCTCGGACGCCCGGGACGGCCGCCGGTTCGCCCGCATGCTACAGACTCACCTCCGTCCCTCGCGTGAGTAGGCGGCCCCGGGGATTGAGGAGGTACTCAATGGTGACGGTCCCCCCGGCCGCGGGGTCGCCGGGATCGGCGGCGACGTAGTCTGTGAAGCGGACCTTCGCGTAGCCCTGCCCGTTGCCCGTCCGGAGGACGAGGACGCGCGCGGGGTCCGTGGTGACGCCCCCGTTCCCATCCGGCACGAACGGGCTGAACGACGACCCCGGCGTGGCGCAGATCGCGCGCGCCGCCCCCTCCTCACATGCCGACTCGCCGTCGCGCCGGAACGTGAGCCCGGAGACGGCGACGGTGTCGATCTGGTCGAACGGCGTGTCGACGAACGCGGCCACGGCGGCGCCCGGCCCGCTCGCCCCGCTATTGAGGACGATCTCCGTCCCCCGAATGCCGAACGTCCACCGGATCGACTGGCTCGCCGAGTCCGGCGGCACCGTCAGCGAGTCGGGGAGCGTCTCTGGATCGCCGTTCAGGTGGGCCGAGAGGACGACGTAGGTGAACGCGTCGTCCTGGGCGGGGATGACCAGCGTCCGCTCCCGGAGGGTGATCGTCTCGCCCGTCATGCTGCACGCCGCGACGCTGAGGAGGACGGCACCGAGGAGCAGGAAACGGAGCATGGCGGCAGGCGGAGGCGGACCGAACGTACGACGGTCTAGCGCGCGCCGACCGTCTGGAACGCCCGGTCCGCGTCCGTCGGCTCCTCCACCCAATCGGCGACGAACACGTTGGTGTCGCGGCTCGGGGCGCGGTCGGCGCGGCGGTTCGAGGCGAAGACCAGCTTCGTGCCATCCGGCGAGAACATGGGGAAGGCGTCGAACGTGCCGCTGTGGGTGACGCGCTCGAGGTGGCCGCCGTCGAGGTCCACGAGGAACAGGTCGAACTCACGGCCGCCCTCGGCGAGCGTGTGGTGGTTCGAGGCAAAGAGGATCTTCTCGCCCGAGGGGTGGAAGAACGGCGCCCAGTTGGCGCCGGGCAGGTGCGTCACCTGGCGGGCGCCGGAGCCGTCCGCGTTGGCCACGTAGAGGTCGAGGGCGACGGGCTGGACAGCATCCTGGGCGAGGAGCGCACGGTACCGGTCGGCGTCGTCGCCGGTCGGGCGCGAGGCGCGCCAGACGATCTTCGTGCCGTCGGGCGAGAAGAAGGCTCCGCCGTCGTAGCCGAGCGTGTCGGTGAGTTGGAGGAGGTCACCCGTCGACAGGTCAAGCCGCCACAGCTCCAGGTCGCCCGAGCGCGTCGAGGTAAAGACGACGTACCGGCCGTCCGGGCTGACCGTCGCCTCGGCGTCGTATCCGTCGCCCCCCACGAAGAGTTCGGGGTGCGAGCCATCCGCGTCGGCCACGTAGATGTCGAACGTGTCGAAGATGTCCCACACGTACTGACCCGTCCGTTCGGCGGCCGTCGTGGGGCACGCGGGCGCGTCGGCGTGCGTCGAGGCGTAGATCACGCGGCCGTCGGGGAGGAAGTAGCCGCAGGTGGTCCGGCCGCGGCCTGTCGAGACGAGGTCGGCCCCGCTCCCGTCGCGCCCGGCGCCCGCGGCCGCCGACATCACGAACTGCTGGTCGCAGCCCTGCGGGTTGATGGCGTCCCAGTCGCTCTGGAAGATCAAGTCGTCGCCGTCGTAGCTCCAGTAGGCCTCGGCGTTGTTGCCGCCGAACGTGAGCTGGCGCACGTTGCGCAGGTGGACCTCTCCGCTGAAGCGCAGGCTGTCGGTCGACGCGTCGTAGGGGGCGGCCGCCGTCCCGGGCACCGGAGCGCCGGTGATGGGCTGATCGGCGTGGGAGGCCGCGACGGCTTGTTCGACCTCGATGGCCTGCTCGGCGCGGAGCGTCTGGCAGCCGGAGGCGGCGACCGCGAGGAGGGCGAGGAGAGCAGGAATCGTACGCATCGGTGGGGAACCGGGGGTGGGAGCGACCGTGACAACGCGCCCAACCCGCCGCCCCTCCTTTGGGTTGCGGGCCCCCCTCCCCTTCCCCTGATTTTGACTGAGATGCCTGCCTCCGCTGCATCCGACGCCCTCGCCGTCCGCGACTTCCAGACCGATGTGATCGAGGCTAGCCACCAGCGGCCGGTCCTCGTCGACTTCTGGGCGCCGTGGTGTGGGCCGTGCCGCGTGCTCGGGCCAGTCCTCGACACGCTGGCAGCCGAGGCCGGCGGGCGGTGGTCGCTCGCCAAGGTCAACACGGACGAGCACCAGGATCTGGCGCAGCGCTACGGGATCCGCGGCATCCCGGCCGTCAAGCTGTTCGTGGACGGCGCCGTCTCGGCCGAATTCACGGGCGCGCTCCCCGAGCACGTCCTCCGCCAGTGGCTCGACGAGCACCTCCCCTCCCCGGCCCGCGCACACTTCACCGCCGCAGCCCAGGCGTGGGAGGGCGGCGACCGGACCACGGCCCGCACGGAGTTGGAGGCGGCCCTCGCCGACCCCGAGGCCGCCACCGCCCGCTGGGCCGACGCCGCCCGCGCGCGCCTCGCCCGCCTCCTCATGTTCGAGGACGTGCCGCGGGCCCGCGGCCTCGTGGCCGACCTCTCCACGCCCGAGGCCGGGGCCGTCCGAACGGTCCTCGACGCCTTCGACCGCGACCCGGCCACGCTCCCCGACGGCGCCGGCCGCGACCGGACCGCCGAGGCGCTCGCCGCGCTCCGAGACGGCGACCTCGACACGGCCCTCACGGCGTTCATCGACGTGATCGAGCAGGACCGCTACTACGACGACGACGGCGCCCGCCGCACGGCCGTCGCCCTGTTCCAGACGCTCGGCGAGGGCCACCCGACGACGCAGCACCACCGCCCGCGCTTCAACATGTCGCTGTACTAGACGGGCGCACCGCTAGCGGGCCATCGCGTCGTAGACGACGCGGCTGATCGCCGCGCCGATCCGGGCCGACACCTCGTGGTCGTCGATGCCCTCCGTCAGGATGACGAGGACGTACGGCGCGGCGCCCTCGGGGGACACGATCGCCGCGTCGTGGTGGATGCGGGTGATCCAGCCGGTCTTGTGCGCCACGCGCGTCCCCGGCGGAAGGCCCGCCGGGATCATCTCGTTGAACTCCTGCGCGGCCAGGATCTCGCGCATGGCGGCGTCGGCCTCCGGGGAGACGGCCTTCCCGTCGCGGATCGCCTCGAGGAGCGTCGCCAGTGCGTCGGCCGTCGTCGTGTTGCTGAGGCCGACCTCGAACGCCTTCAGATCTTCGACGCCGCGGAGCACCCGCATCCCGTCTGCGCCGAGATGTGCCACCGTCGCCTGCACCGAGTCGGCCGTGACGAGTTCGATGAGCAGGTTGGTGGCGAGGTTCGACGACGTGGTGATGGCCCGCTCGACGAGGGTGCGGACGGGGACGGTCTGCCCGAGAAGCGCGTACAGCGAGTCGTCAGAGTCGTCTTCGATCTGGAACTCGGAGCCGTCGACGATGGAGCGGAACCGGTTCTCGACGCGCACCGGCGCGTCCCACGCCAGCCGTCCCGCCTCGACCTGACGGAACGCCTCGATCATCACCGGCACCTTCATGGTCGAGGCCGCGTGGAACGGCCGCGCCGCGTTCCTGCGGTAGGCGTCCCCACCGCTCGGCCGGACGACCACCGCGACCGTCGCTTCCGGGTACGGCGCGACGATGGCCTCGATCGCTCGGTCCATCTCGCTCATCCGAGCGGCGGGCATCGGTCGCCCACACCCGATGAGGAGCCCGATAAGGCAGAGGCCGGCCGCGATGCGCACAACGTCAGACGCGCCCGGAGATCTCCATTTCGAGCGCGCGCGGGAGCGGGTTCCGCGATGGGTACAGCTGCGCGCGCGACTGGAACCCCTCGACCGTCGTGGCCTGGACGAGGATCTGCGACATGTTGGTCGAGCCGGTGCGCGGCGTCAGCGTCACGACCGTGCCCCCCAACCCGTCGTCCGCCTCGACGGACTCGACGCGGAGACTCGAAAACGCGTACGCCTCCTGAATCGCGACGACCACCTCGTCCGGCGTGCCCTCGAAGTAGGTCCAGTCGAGCGAGTCGGGACGGTTGAGGACCTCGTCGAACGTGGAGCCGCAGCCGGCGAGGACGACGAGCGCAAAGAGGGCGAGGACGGCGGATCGCATGGCAGCAGCGGCGGGTGGAGACGAGTCTACGGTGAGCCGCCGGAATCAGTGCCCGTCGTCACGTGGGGACAGGGTTTTGCCCAGGCACGCTGCGCTCGCGGGGCAGACACCCTGGAACTCGGCGGACTGCCGGACGGCCTCGGGCACGAGGGCCCGGTCGCGGGGTGAGTAGCCACGGGCGGCGAAAAACGGAGCCGCCGTGGTCGTAAGGAGCGTGAGGGTATTCAGCCCCACGTCGCAGGCCCGGCGCTCGGCCGCCGTTACCAGCCGCTCCCCAATCCCCCGTCCCCGGGCGTCGGGGGCAACGACAAGCGAGCGCAGCAGGCCGTCCGCTCCGTACGGCTCCACCCCGACGCCTCCCACAACCCGCCCGCCACTCAACGCAACGACGAACCCCTCCGGCCCTTCCTCGGGAAGATCGGCCGCCGGGAGGCCGGCCTGATCAAGCAGGTCGCGCAGTGCTTTCCACTCGGACGCGTCTGGAGCCCGGACCGCGATGCCGTCGCCGAACTCAGCGTCGAGCCACGCGGCGATCTCGTCGCGCACGGCCCGAAACGCGGCGCGGCGCGCGTCCTCGTCGCCCTCGACCGCCGACGGGTCGCGGAAGGCGTGGTGCAGATTGCGGTCGCGGGCCGGCAGGTACGGGCACGCCTCGCGCGCCGAGTCGCACACGGTCACAACGACGTCGAACGTCCGATCGCCCAGGCTCTCGATGGTCTTGGACGTCTGCTCGCTCGGGTCGACGCCCACCTCACGGAGCGCCTCAGCCGCGAGCGGGTGGACGCCGCGCGCCACGGTGCCCGCGCTGAACGCCCGGTACCGGTCGCCGTGGCGCTGGCGGAGCAGGCCCTCGGCCAGTTGCGACCGGGCCGAGTTGTGGGTGCAGACGAACAGGACCGCAGGGCGCGAGTCCTCAGCAGCAGTCGCCATCGCTGGAGGAAGCAGCAGGAAGGGTAGTGAACAGGGCGTCAAACGCCTCGGCCGCTGCCGCCACGCCAGCCGCGTCGAGGCAGTAGCACGAGCGCTGCCCGTCGGGCGTGCCGCTCACGAGACCCGCCTCACGCAGCACCTTCAGGTGCTGCGACACGGTCGACTGCGCCAGGCCGACGACCTCGACGACCTGTCCGCAGACGCACTCGCCCCGGGCGGCGAGCGTGCGGAGGATGGCGATCCGGGCAGGATGGCCGAGGGCCTTCGCCCAGGTAGCGAGGTCGGCGTCGGTTGGGGGCGTCGTCATATCGGGTTGTTCGGCAGGGTCGGTGCCCCGCCGCCCACGGAGTTAGCAGCAGTCGCCGCCGCAGTCGGACCCGTCGTCCTTGCAGCAGTCATCGTCGCTGGAGAAGGAGATCATCATGGCGCTGGGGGTGAGCGAGATATGATTAATCCTTGATCTACGATTAACGATAGAACACCCTCTCTTCCCTGTCAAGGCCGCGCATGACATGTGACGAGTTGCCCCGCCTTGACGTCAGTCACAGCGTTGCCGGTCCACGTCACGCTCCAGATCGCGGCAAACGAGGTCGATGTGGTCTCCGAGCGCATCGAACGTCCTGACTCGATTCAGGCGAGCCAGGAATCCTCCTCGGACAAGCTGTCCGATGTGTTTCTGCTGGGCTTCCGCAAACGTCAGGTGATTGAATCGCTGGTAGGCCCAGGACTGCGTCGCGAGTTCAGCATAGGCCTGAAGCGGAGAGACCGAATGGAGTGATGTCTGAGGAGAATCCGTTGGGTCGATGAGGTAGATCCGGTGCAACGGGAGGCGGGTGCGCGGGACATCGAGAATTCCCCGGAAGCGCTGTCCTGTGTTTGAGTACGCCGTCGGTAGAGACTCGAAGTCCTCAAGAAGCGCAGCCCCGGCCTGTGGGCGGAGCCGGATCTCCGTGTGCCCAGGGATGACGTATGGGGCATCGGCCTCGAACCGCAGCGCGAGAAGATCATCGCACAGCACCGGATGCCCCCTTTGGAAAAAGGCCTCTGCCAAAGTGGACTTTCCTGATCCGGATGGGCCCATGAACGCAACAGCCTTCCCTTCCACCCCGACCGCACACGCATGCACAGCGAACGCTCCCCGCTGGCGGAGCGCCACAGCGATAGGAAGAGAGATCAGGCATCGGGCGAGGGGTCCATCCTCGACGCCGGGGTACCTCCAGAACTCAGCGACCTCCCCTTCGAGGACCGCGAAATAGGCCAGATCCGGATAGCAACCAACGAGGCATCCGACTCGGCCGCCCGCCTCCTCGGCCATCCGGGCCTTGATCTGATCGAAATCGACTTCTCGGAATACGAGATCCGCCGCCCCACTCTCGAACGAGGTTATTGCGAGAGCCGGAAGTTCCAGAGGCGATTCGATCTGAAGCTCGTATGCCTCGTACTGAAACATGGGCTCAGCATATGAAATATGAAACTGGCCGGGACGACTGAGTCGTCCCGGCCAGTTTGAATCGTCAGGCCGAACGGGTGCCTAAGTCGTTGCGGCCAGAAAGGCCGGCCAGCCATCAACCTAGTCGCAGTACGGGTTCTGCCTCGGGTTCTGGCACGAGAAGTCCGACGGGGTTTCCGAGAACCCGCCTCGCTCTTCACCCGTGGTCAGGATGATGTAGTCTGCAAAAGCGCCCCCACCAGTAAAACCGGTGAGGTCCGCGACATCGCCGAGTTCGATGACGGTAGGAGGAATGTAGTTCTTCATGAGAATCCCCGGGAGGGGACGTGGGGAGAGAACAAGCGGGAAAGGAGAGCCTGAAAGTGAGCGTGTCAAGGCCAGACCACGTGGACTGGATACCCTTTCTGCTCGTGGTTCGTCTCTAGAAGAGTACGGAACACCGAGACGAGTCGCCAGCACACTTGGCGCATCCTGCATGCGCCAACGTCCTTCAGCCTCTGCGCAAACGCGGCGCTCAGGTTCCCCATGCGCCATGGTCTCGCTCACGAAGGAATTTTTGCGCTTAGCCAGACGGCAGCCGTCGCGAACAAAGTGACGGCGACCCGGGATGCATCATGATACGAGACATCGGAGTCGTCGGCACTGCGGCGTAACTCATGGACCGTTGGCAGGTTCAGGTAGTTGGCCAAGACACCGGGATGCTCGAGTGCCCGGTCGATCCGATGGCGATCCCGGCCTACGAAGGAGCGCCCCAGAATCGCGGACGCGTCTGCCTTCCCGATCCGCGACCGGATGAGGTCCGGCATCTCCGGCTTGAGCGCTTCGCGAAGCACGAATCGCGTCCACCCGGCGTGCAACGAGAGTTCTGGAGGCAGTGAAAGCGCGTATTCCAGGAGCGCCTGATCCATGAACGGGTGCCGAGGCTCGACCCCCCAAGCAGCTCCGAGTTGGTTCAAGCCTGAGAGAGCAGCGGCCATTTTCGCGTTTAGCAAAGCCGTCGCCTGCTGATCGCGCATCGTCGACGGGGCGTCGGGCGCGTACCACGCCTCAAGGCGGTCTCGGAGGTGAGTCCTCGAGACGAACCCGGGGTCGAGGGCGCCCAGCATCTTCTCAGGCAGCTCAGGCAGCCTCGTCGGGCGAACCGGCCGGACCAGAGTGCGGAGTAAGACACGCGCGAGGGCTTTGCGGCTGGCGCCAAGCGCGCGGTGAGCCCCTTCCATCCCCCGGAGCAGCCGGAACACCTGACGGGTCCGCGCAAACCGGTCTAGGGCAGGAAGTCCATACCGCCGAAAAATCCGGTCTACGGACTTCGACACGGTCTCGAACTCCTGTGAATGGTCGGGATCCCCGTACCTGAGGACGAGAGCCCCCGCCTCCTCCCCGAACCGGCGCCAATCATTCGCTCGGGCGAGGTCCGCCAAGTAGCCGTACCCGTGCCCCACGGCGTTATCTCCGTCGATCCCGTCGAGCATGACGTCGGTTCCGTCGGCGCTCGCCTGTTGGAGCATCAACCAGATCGTGTGCTGATTCCCTCCCACAACCATGTCGTCAAGGATCTGATATACCTCAGTCAAATTCTCCAGAGGACTGATCGAATCGCCCGCGACGAAATGGGGGGTGATCCCACCTTGATCGATGATGGCATCGATATACAAGCGTTCGTTGGCTTCGGGTACGGATGGAAAGACGAGTGAGTACGTATGGAGGGGGCGCTTCCCGAGGGTGATCTGCTCTCGGGCTGCTACGGTCACCGCTGAGGAATCGAGCCCGCCACTCAGATGCGCCCCGATCTGGCGTCCGCCATCCATTCGAACGTTGACGGCGTCTAAAAACCGAGCCCGAAAGCCCTCCACGCAGTCCTCAATGGACCGTCCGTCCCATGATGGCTCGGGTCGGAGTCCGTAATACGTCGACGACTCTGCGGCGCCCCTCTGGACCCTCAGCGCCTGACTCTGTGCCACCTTCTTGAGGCCCTGATAGATCGTCCGTTCGGGGTCCTCAATCAGGTCGGTCAGGTGAGCGCCGAGTTGCATCTCATCGAGTTCCAGACCAGCCCCGAACACGCCGAAGAGCCCCACCAGGTCGGAAGCGAACGCGAGCCCCTGTCCGGGGACCACGGTGTAATGGAGGGGCCGGATCCCGAACCGATCCCGGACCAGAGCGACGCCCCGGTCCCGGGTATCGAGAACGGCGTAGGCAAAGTCGCCCCGGATCCACTGAACCCCCTCGAGCCCCCACTTCTCAAAGGCCTTTGCAATAAGGACCGCAGGGGTAGCCTCCCGGCCTCGCATGCCGAGACGGTCCAACAGGTCGTCCGGGTTATCAAACCGCGCATCTGCCACGGCGACGTAGGGCCCCACGACGGCCACGTCCGCAACGGATCCCGCGACCCCGTTGGAGGCACAGGCTAGCGCCATGCTCCCCCCATCCCAGACAGCGACCTCCTGATGCCCTCGGCCGTGCATCCTACCGATCATCTCAAGGCTGATCCGGCGGGCGTCGGGACGACCATCGTCGAATACCACCCCACAAATCGCATTCATGTGTGGGCCTGCTCAGGATAAGGTGTCCGTGTAAGAGGACTGAAGTTGCGGACTCCGCGATTGATAATGGGCTCCTGGCGTCCGAGGGCGATCTCGCCTCCACGAACCAAGCGTGCACACGGACCCAGCGAGGTCACGCGATCAACGCTGCGGTCATCGCAGCGCCGATCACGCCGCTCGACGGTAAGAGTCCTACTCCATCGCGTCAAGTCCGTCCTGGAGGAGTGAAGGCCCTTGTTGCCCCCTGGAGATCGGCGTCCTCCCGCGTGGCAAGGGCGGGCGACGGTCTCGGACCCTCAGACCCCAATCGAGACCGCCTCACGCCGCGGCCCGCTCCTGGTCGGCGTACTGGAGCTCGTAGAGGCGGCGGTACAGGCCGTCCTGCGTCAGCAGGGCCTGGTGGTTGCCGCGCTCGCGGATCTCCCCCTTGTGGAGCACGAGGATCGTGTCGGCGTGCTGGACCGTCGAGAGGCGGTGGGCCACGACGAGCGCCGTCCGCCCCTCCATCAGCACGTCCACGGCGCGCTGGACCATCTCCTCCGTCTCCGTGTCGACGGACGACGTGGCCTCGTCCAAGACGAGGACGGCCGGGTCGTAGAGGAGCGTCCGGACGAACGAGAGCAGCTGGCGCTGGCCGAGCGAGAGCGTCGCGCCCCGCTCCCCCACCAGCGCCTGGTAGCGCTCCGGGAGGCGCTCGATGAATCGGTCCGCGCCGACGAGGCGGGCGGCCTCCTCGATCCGCTCCGGCGACACCGATTCGTCGCCGAGCGTGACGTTCTGGGCGATGGAGCCCGAGAACAGGAACACGTCCTGGAGCACGAGCCCGACCTGATGGCGCAGCTCGTCGAGCGGGAGGGTCTGCACGTCGATCCCGTCGATCGTGATGCGGCCGCGCTGGGGCTCGTAGAACCGGAGGAGGAGCGAGAGGATCGTGGTCTTGCCGCTCCCGGTGGCGCCGACGAGCGCGAACGTCTGCCCGGCCTCCACGGTGAACGAGACATCGCGCAGCACCCAGTCCCACGCGGGCTCAGCGCCGTCGGCGCCCTCCTCTGCCGGGAGCCGCTGGTAGGCGAACCAGATGTTCTCGAACGCGATCCGCCCGGCCGCCCGACCGTCGGCGAAGTGGGCAGGCTCCAGCGCCTCGGGGAACGACTGGTCGTCGTCGAGGAGGTCGAACACGCGCTCGGAGGCGGCGAAGGCGGCCTGGATCGAGTTGAGCTGGTCGCTCAGGTTGCGGACGGGCTCGAAGAACATCCGGACGTACTGCACGAACGCGATGAGCGTCCCGACCGTGACGGCCTCGCGCATCGCCTCGGTCCCCCCGAACCAGACGACCAGCGCGAGCGCCGCGCTCGCGATGATGTCCACGACGGGGTAGAAGAGGGCATAGTAGTAGACCGTCTGGATGTGGGCGCGGCGGTGGTCGTCGTTGATGGCCTCGAACCGCCGCTGCTCCTCGGCCTCGCGCCCGAAGATCTGGACCACGCTCATGCCCGTCACGTGCTCCTGCAGGAACGCGTTGAGCCGGCCGACCTGCTTGCGCGTCTCGCGGTAGGCGTCGCGCATCTTGCGCCGGAACACCTCCGTCGCCAGAACCATCGGCGGGAGCGCGAGGAGCGCCACGAGCCCCAGCTCCAGGTCCAGCGACAACATGAAGTAGCCGATGAACAGGAGGCGCGCGAGGTCGCCGAGCATCGTCACGGCGCCGGCCGAGAGGAGGTCGGCGAGGGCCTCGATGTCGGACGTGGCGCGCGTGATGAGCGTCCCGATGGGCGTCCGGTCGAAGAACGCGAGCCGCTGGTGCTCCACGAACCGGAAGACGCGCGTCCGGAGGTCGTAGAGGGCGTGCTGGCCGATCCACTGCGTGAGGTAGCCCAGCGCGAAGAAGGCCACGCCCTCGGCCACGAGCACGCCCGCGATGAGGGCGACGATGCGGAGCAGCGCCGGCACGTCGCCCGTGACGATGGCGTCGTCGACGGCGATCTGGACGAGGCGCGGCCGGAGCGGGCCGAGGTAGGCGACGGCGAGCGTCAGCGCGAGCGCGGCGGCGACGTGCCAGCGGTACGGCCAGAGCAGGCCGCCGAGGCGGCGGACGAGCCCGGTCGGGGGGCGCCAGTCGGCGGAGGTCTTGGAGGTGTCGTCGGCCACGGAGCAAGCTACCCCGCCCAGGCCGGACGCGGTTCCGGCCCTACCCCGTCCCGCGCTGCCAAAACTCGCGGACGCTCGCCTCGATGGGCTCGACCTCGGGGAGCGTGACGCCCCGGCGGAGTGCGGCCCGGATGATCAGGCTCCGGAGCGCCTGGTCGGCCGGCGGGAGCGGGTAGAGGTGGCGGAGCGCTGGGCGGAGGATCGGCCGGAGCAGCGCCTCGACGAGCCCGAGCCGGAGCGCGACGAAGCCCGCCACGCCGGTCCACACGGCCCCGTAGCGGCCGGCCGCCGCGAGCGCGCTCAGGACGCCGACGTACAGAAGCCCCTGCAGCACCGGGTGCTCCAGAATGCGCGCGACGCGCGCCAGACTCGGCACGACGACGCCCGGCGCCCCCACCGTCCACAGCGCGTAGACGACGAAGGTGAGGGCGGCCGCCCACCACCAATCCACCACGAGGAGCAGGAACGGGAGCAGGATCACGGCCAGCGTCTGGGGTGTCCGCAGCCACACGCCCGCTCGGCGGACGAGCGTCGGTAGCCCGACGGCGTCGAGGACGGGCCCGGCGTACTCGCGGAGGAGCCGCTCGGTGGTGTGGAAGCGCATCCCGTCGGCCGCGATGATTCCGCCCGGCGTGTCGACGTAGGCCGGAACCTCACGGGTGGGACGGGACCACGGCCACGTCATTCGGCCGGGACGCTGCGACGCTCGCCCTCGCCGCCCACGTCGAGCGTATCGCCGGGGGCGAGGACGAACCGAAACCGGACCTGCCCCACGTCCACGCCAGCCGCCTCCAGGGGCGTCGTGAGCATCCGACGGAGCGCGCGCGCCGAGTTGACGGTCGGCTGGTCGGACGACGCGAGGTGCGCCTCGGCCTGCTGGCGGAGCGCCGGGCGGACGCGGCGGAGCGTCTGCTCCAGCGTCCGCTCCGTCAGGCTCGGCGTCAGACGGGCCTGGCCGCTCAGGTCGATGTCCACCTCGGCCTCCTCCAGTTCGGGCTCGACGGAGAACACCTCCAGGCCCGGCAGCACGATCTCCAGAACGCCGCCCTCCCGGAACCGGATGTCGTCGGCGTCGAGCTCGCGGAGCGAGAACCCGTACGTCATCGTGGCGGGCACGCGCACGGAGACCTCGGCCCGGCCCGTCTCGATGTTGAACAGCCGGAGCCGCCACCGTCGCGCCGACGAGCCCGAGAGCGACGACGTGAGCCGGCCGGTCACCAGGAACTCCTCGGGCGCCTCGCTCTGGAACGTCGTCAGGACGGCCGACCGGACCTCCTCCTCGCTCACGGCCCCGGTATTCTGAAGGATCGCCGCGACGCCGGCCACGATCACGGCGACCAGCGCCAGGGCCACGATCCCGAGCCAGAGGCCGGACACGCGTCGACGCGATCGAGGGGGCGAGGAGTCCGGGGACATGGAGCGGCGTACGCGGGAGCTCGGGTGGAGGTCCGGTCCGCGACGTCCGAATGTCTCTCCTACCCCGCCAGCAGGACGAGCGCCACCGCCGCCAGGCCGAGCCCGGCGAGGTTCGCCCGCGACAGCCGCTCGCGCCACACGAGCCACCCGATCACAGCCGCCCCGAACACGATGGCGACGCTGTTGGCCGGGAAGGCCACCGTCCCGTCGAGCGTGTCGAGCGCGCGGAGCAGGAACTCGGCCGAGCCGTAGTTGACGAGGCCGAGGACGAGCCCCCAGAGGACCACCTCGCCGCGCGGCCACCGGCCGGTCCGCGCGCCGGTCCACACGATGGCCGCGGCGCCGACGAGGAACGCGACGCCGAACACGAATAGCAGGAACGTCGAGATCGGGACAACGCCCGCGAACGACTCGCGGAACACCTTCATGTTGACGTCGACGAGGCCGCCGGACAGGAACAGGAGGACGAGCAGGGCCGCCGCCCCCCTGCTGCCGGATGGGTCGGGGGGCGGCGCGCCGCTCTCCGGGGGCCCGAGTTTGCCGGGCGCCTCGGCCGCCGGCCGGGCGACGAGGAAGAAGGCGGCGCCGGCGCAGGCGAGGCCGACGACCTGGAGCACGCTCGGCGTCGGCTCGTTCCACACCAGCCACGACGCCAGGAACGGAACGACGACGGAGAGCCGCATGACGCCCGCGGCGAGCCCCATCCCGGCCGTCCGGATGGCGAGCGAAAACAGCCAGAACCCGACGATGAAGAGGATGCCCTGGAACACGCCGAGCCCGACGAGCCCCGGCGTCACGGCCTCGGCCGGGGCCACGCCCTGCAGGACGGCCGCCAGGACCGCCGCGGCGGCGTAGTTGACGGTCAGGAGCGCGGTCCGATCGAGGTCGCGCCGCTCGGCCACGTTGAAGAGGACTGCGATCGTGAGGCTGCACGCGACCGCGAGGGCGAGGAATAACATGATGCGTGGTTGGGCGCGGCGGTCCCCACGGACCGGCCCTGCCGTCTCCGTCCGTCCGCCGAGCGCTGGCTAGGAGTCGCCGGGCCGGACGGGCGGTCGGCGACGCTGGATGAGGTATTCGACGCTCCGCGGCGAGATGGCCACCTCCCGAATGTTGAGCGTGTCTGGCCAGCGGACGGCCACCGGCACCTCGCCGTCGGTCGTGTCGCGAGCGATGTCCGCGTAGTCGACGACGGCGCGGAACTGGCGGGTCTCCAGGGCCCGGTCGTACTCGTCGCCGACGGCCGGGACGCGGAACGTGGCCTCCACCTGGTCCGGGCCGAACCGGACGCCGACGACGTTGTCGGGCAGGTTGATCACCTCAATGGGGAGCATCCGCGAGCCGACCGTGTACTCCCCCACCTCCAGGCTCACGACCGTCGAGCGGACGCTGGGCGTCAGCAGCCCCCCGAACGTGTCGCTGAGCGCGACGTCCCGGCTCAGATTGTCCCGCACGTTCTCGGCTACGAACATCTCGGTCGGCCAGTCGCGGAGGCCGCCCAGGAGCGACTGCGCGCCCGTCACGCTGACGGAGTCCGGGTTCAGGCGCGGCGGCCGAAGCAGCCCGTAGGGCGGGACCGGCTTGATCAGGCTGCGGAGGCGGATCGGGAGGCGGCGGCTCGTCCGCGCGTCGAGGGCCAGTTCCACGGTGCCCGGCTGTACGCTCTGCACCGCCACGGCCCCCGCCACCGTGGGCGGGAGCGCCTCGCTCACGGCCCGCACCATGTCGACGGACGTGCCGGTGGCGGCGATCTGCACGAGCGGGGGGTTCCGCGTAAGCCCCAGGAGCGTCCAGCCGTCGCCCCGGAGCGTGACCGTCGCCTCGGACGGCGGCAGCTCGCGGAGGGCCTGGCCGTTCGGCGTCGAGGCCACCTCCACGGGGAGCCTGACGGGGACGGTGTAGTCCTCCCGCATGTTGAAGCTGAACCACAGCACGGCAGCGACGACGAGCGAGAGGAGCATCGCCAGCCAGCGACGCCCGGGGGGCTCGTCCCGATCGAGGGCCGTCGGGGGGACCTCGCCGGACGGGAGCATGGCGCGCAGGCGGTCGCGGACGGCGAGCCGCCCCCACCCGCTCTGGGGCTCCGGGGTCATCGGGCGTCGGCCTCGCGCAGGAAGGCGACGAGGTCGTCTTTCGTGGCTCGTGCGATGGCGCGGCCCTGGAGCCGCTCGTCGTCCCGGTCGCGGGCGAGACTGCGCAGCTCGCGGACCGTGAGGTCCTCGTAGTCGTCTCCGGGGGCCGCCGAGCGGGCGGTCGCCGAGCGGGCAGACGCCGGCCGCGGGGTCGACGCGCCGGGCGTCACGCCGAGGAGGCGCGTCCACACCTCGTCGGCGGGGCGCGGGATCACGTGCCGCGCGACCACCTGGCCGACACGCTCGGCGGCGGCGGCTCCGGCGTCGATGGCCGAGCGGACAGCGGCGGTCTCGCCCACCACGATGTGCGTGATGAGTCCGGGCACCGTCCGTTGCTGGCGGACCAGTCGGACGTCGGCCGCTTTCAGCATGGCGTCGGCCGCCTCGATGGCGGCGACGAGCCCGAGCGTCTCGAGCATCCCGAGCGCAGCGCCCGGGGGGACGGCAGGGGCGAGGGGCGGCACGGCCCTACTCGCCCGGCAGGATCGCCTCGACCTCCGAGTGCGGGCGCGGGATGACGTGGACCGAGACGAGCTCGCCGACGCGCTCGGCCGCCGCGGCCCCGGCGTCGGTCGCCGCCTTCACAGCCCCGACATCGCCCCGGACCATGACGGTGACGAAGCCGCCGCCGATCTGCTCCTTCCCGATGAGGTTGACCCGAGCCGCCTTAACCATCGCGTCGGCCGCTTCGATCGCGCCGACGAGTCCGCGTGTTTCGACCATGCCGAGCGCGGCGCCGTAGTCTCCGTCTGCCATTGTGTACTCTAGATGGGAATCGGCGGCGGGGAGTCCGCGCCGGAGCCGTCAATCTACCGACGCGCTGGAAGGGGTGTCAACGCGCCCGGAGCATCCCTGAAACCGCCCCTCCTGGGCCCGGCCTTTAAGCCATCTGGGGGTCCGACGGACCGGTCGTCAGGCGCGAGACGATCCGGACGGCACGGCAACGGCCTCCGCACGCAGCGGCCAGGCAATAACCCCGCCCGGAACCCGTATAGTTGGTCTCGTGACACCGCCCGTCCCCCGCACCGCCCGAGCGGCTCGCCTGCTGGCGGCCCTGCTTGTCCCTCTGGTCGCGCTCCCCGCGCTGACCGGCCTCGTGGTGTGCGCGTCGGACGTGGGCGTCACGACGTCGTGGGGCGAACGGCCCTGCCCGAAGAAGCGGAGCGCGACGGGCGTCGCCCTCGCGGCCCCCGACAAGGCGAGCGCCGTCTGTGTCGTCGTCCCCGAGCTGCACGACGCCCCCATGGCGTCGGCGCCCGACCTCCGGGCCCCGACGCCGCTGTCGCTGCCGGCCCCCATCGTGGCGCACGCGCGCCCGGCGGCCGCCCCCCTCGCCCTACTGGACGGACCGCGGGGTCCGCCCCCCGGCGCCCTCGGCGCCCTGCGCACCATCGTTCTGCGGGTCTAGACGGACCGACGCCGACCGCGTTCGCGGTCGGCCGCTCGTGTTTCCCGTCTCGAATCTCCCCGCCGTACCCATGGACCGCTTTCTCGTGACCGCGTCGGCCCTCGCCGCCGTCACCCTCCTCGTCGTCATCGCCGCCGCCGCCCGCACCCCGCCGCCCCAGGCCGTGTCGATCCCAACCGAGTCTTCCACCGAGGCCCTGGCGCCTCGCCCTTCTCCCCCCGACTCGCCGACGCCGCGGCGCGACCCCGACCCGATCCCAGCCCCGGAGTTCGAGGTGGCCACGCGCTCCGGTGCCCCATTCCGCCTCTCCGACCACCGCGGCGAGGTTGTCGTGCTCAACCTCTGGGCCACGTGGTGCCCGCCGTGTCGGCGTGAGATCCCGGACTTCATCGCGCTCCAGGACGAGCTGGGCGAGGAGGGGCTCACCGTCGTCGGCGTCGCGCTCGACGCGGGCGGCTGGGACGCCGTGGGCCCGTTCGCCGACCAGATGGGGATCAACTACGCCGTCGCCGTGGACGACGGGACCGTGGACGGGCTCTACGGCCCGACGGCCTCGTTCCCGACGACGTTCGTGATCGACCGGGAGGGGAACGTGGCCCACTACGTGCCGGGCATGATCCTCCGGGACGACCTCGAGCCGCTGCTACGGCCTCTCCTCGACGCGCCGGCCTCCGGCGGCGCCTCGTCATGAGCGCGCCCGCCCGCCCCGAGCCGACGGGCGGGCGGCGCCGACGCCGGCTCTTCGACGTCCTCCTCTGGGTGATCGTCGCGGTCCTGGTCGTCGTCGCCGTGCGCCGGCTCGTCCCCGACCTCAGCCTCCCCGACCTAGGCCCCGCCCCGGCCGTGACCTACGCCGCCCTCGACGGGCGCGAGCACGGCCCGGGCGACTACCGCGGCGAGGTCGTCGTGCTCAACGTCTGGGCCTCCTGGTGCCCGCCGTGCGTCGTCGAGACGCCGGGATTCGTCGACCTCCAGGCTGAGTTCGCGGGCGACGTCCAGTTCCTCGGGGTGAGCCAGGACGCCGACCCCGAGGCCGTTCGCGCCTTCGCCGAGCGGCATGGGGTGAGCTACCCGCTCCTCGTCGGCCCGCCGACGGCGGGGGCCCCGCCCCCGACAGCCGTCCTCCCCACCACCTTCGTCATCGACCGGGCGGGCCGCATCCGGATGCGCCACGAGGGGCTCCTCGTCGAGCCCGCGCTCCGATCCGCCCTCCGCACGCTCGTCGCCGAGCGCCCCTAGCCATGCGATTCCTCCTGCTCCTCGTCGGGGCTGCCGCCCTCGCGGTCCCGCTCGCCGCCCAGCCCGCCCTCCTCGGAGGCGCTCCGCCCCCCGACGCCGACGCCCTCGTCGCGTGGACCGGGCCGGCGGCCCCCGTCGCCCTCACGCCGGGCGAGCCCACCTCGATCCGCCTCCGTCTCGCCGTCGTCGACGGCTGGCACGTCTACGCGCTCGACTCGCCGACCGGCCTCCCGCTGCGCGTCGAGCCGTCGCTTCCGGCGGGCGTCCGGGTCGACGCGCTCCGCCAGTCCCCGCCGGTCGATGCCGTGGACCCCACGCTCGGCCAGCCCGTGCGGTGGTTCGAGGGGGAGGCGACCATCGACCTCGCGCTCGTCGCGTCGAGCGAGGCCGAGCCCGGGGAGGCCCCGGCGTCGGTCGACATCACGTTCGGGGTGTGCGACGACCGCATCTGCCTGCCGCCGCGGACCCGCACCGTGTCCGTCGGGCTCGTCGTCGAGGCGGTGCCCTCAGCCGCGCCCTCCGAGGTGACCCCGGCCGCCGGGCCGGTCACGGCGCCCCCGCCCCCCACCGACACCGCGGAGGCCGGCCCGGCGCGCGCCGCCGCTCCGGACGCCTCGCCCGCCCTCGCAGGCCCCGCCTCCCCATCCGCCCCGGTCCGGGGAGGCGGGGGAGACGGGCTCGCGGGGTTCCTCCTGCTCGCCGCCGGCGCCGGGCTGGCAGCGCTCCTGACGCCCTGCGTGTTCCCGCTCGTCCCACTGACCGTCGGGGCGTTTTCGCACGGTGCCGAGACGCGGAGCCGAGCCGTCGGGCGGGCGCTCGGGTTCGGTATCGCCGTCGTCGTCGTGTTCACGGCGCTCGGGGCCACCGCAAGTGCAGCTCTCGGCGGCGCCGGCGCCCAACGGGTCGCGGCCAGTCCCGGCGTGAACCTCGCGCTGGGGGCGGCCTTCGTCGTGTTCGCCCTCGCACTCCTCGGGCTCGTGGACCTGCGCCTCCCGGCGCGATGGGCCACCGCCGTCGACCGCGCCTCGCGCCGCCGGACGGGCGTGGCGGGCACGCTGCTGGCGGCACTCGCGCTGGCCGTCGTCTCGTTCTCGTGCACGGCCCCGTTCGTGGGTGGTCTGCTGGCGACGGCGGCGGCGGGCGGCTGGGCGCGCCCGCTCCTCGGGATGGCCGCGTTCTCGGCCGCCTTCGCCACCCCGTTCGTCGTCCTCGCGGCGGCGCCGGGGCTCGTAGCGAGGCTCCCCCGATCGGGAGCCTGGATGACGACGGTGAAGGGGACGCTCGGGTTCGTGGAGCTGGCCGCCGCGCTGAAGTTCCTCGCGAACGCCGACCTGGTGTGGGGCGTGGGCGTTCTGACACGGCCCGTCGTCGTCGCGCTCACGATGGCCATCGGACTCCTCGCCGCGGCGTTTCTCCTCGGCCGGCTCCGGATCGGGCCCGACGCGCCGCCCGTTACGCTGGGCGCCGGGCGGATGCTCGGCGCGACCGTCGCGCTGGCCGCCGTCCTCGTCCTCACGCCCGGGCTCCGGGGGGCCGCCGTGCCCCTGGTCGACGCCTACCTCCCCCCGCGCGTGGCGTCGGTCGACGCGGAGGGTGAACACGATGGGCTCGCCTGGCACACCGACGACCTGGACGCCGCGCGCGCCGAGGCGGCCGCGACGAGCACCCCCCTCTTCGTCGACTTCACGGGCTACACGTGCACGAACTGCCGGGCGATGGAGGCGACCGTCTTCCCGGCCCCCGAGGTCGCCCCGCTCCTCGCCGACGAGGTCGTCCGGGCGAAGCTGTTCACCGACGGCCGCCCGCACGGCCCGGCTTTCCAGGAGGTCCAGCAGGCGCTGACCGGGACCGTCGCCATGCCGACGTACGCCGTGCTCTCGCCCGAGGGCGAGGTCGTCGGGGTGTGGAGCGGAATGGCCACGCCCGAGGCGTTCGCCGCCTTCCTCCGTGCCGCCCTCGCCCGCGCCTGACGCCATGCCCCGCCCCCTCCTCCGGCTCGCGCTCGCCGCGGCCGTCGCGCTGGCGCTCACGGCGCCCGCCCCCGCCCAGACCTACGACCAGTCCGTCCTCGGGCGACTGCTGGATCGGCAGGCGCCGCTCCCCGACGCCCCGGTCGAGTACGCCGTCTGGCGCGTCGAGCACGCGAGCGGCAACTCGATCTACGCGCGCCGCGCGCTGTACGAAGCCGTGGGCGAGGGCGACGTCGCACGCGGGCGCCAGCGGCTCGCCCTCGCCCAGATCCTCGGCCAGCCCGAGGCGACGTCGCTCCGCGTCGGCGACACGCTCGTGCTCCCGGCCCGTCCGGCCGACTTCGACCTCTCGCCCCTCGCCTACGCCCCGTACCCGCGCACCTGGCCCGGCGCCGCCGCCATCGACAAGGCCGTCCTCGTCGACAAGACGACGCAGACGTGGGCGGCCTACGAGGCCGGCCGCCTCGTGCGCTGGGGGCCGGCCTCCACCGGGGCCGCCGCGACGCCGACGCCCACGGGCCGGTTCACGATGAACTGGCGGGCGCTCGAACGCGCGTCGAGCGAGGCCCCGCCCGGCGAACGGTGGCTCATGCGCTACGTCATGAACATCCACGCCGCGCGCGGCATCCACCTCCACCAGTACGACGTCGTCCCGACCGGGCCGCCGCAGGGCCACGGCTGCATCCGCCTGGTCACGTCCGACGCGGCGTGGCTCTGGGGCTGGTCCGACGGCTGGCAGACGACCGCGGGGCCGGGCGCACTCGCCGGCCGACCGACGGCGCCGGGCACGCTCGTGATCGTGCAGGGCACGGAGACCGACGGGCCGCCCCAGCGGTTCGTCCTGCGCCCCGACGGCCCCGTCCGCGTGACCGTGCTCCTCCCGCCCGACCCCCTCGCGGTGCCCCGCGGCGACCGCTGATCCAGAACCCGCCGGCCGCGGCTCCGCGTTTGCCCCTACCGACCTCACCCACGATGATGTCCCGCTCGTTCCCCCTCACCCTCCTCGTCCTCATGGCCACCGCAGCCTCCGCCCAGCCCGCCGCGCCGCTCTGGCAGACGCCCGTCGTCGACGGGGTCGGCCCCTCGGTCCATTTCCCCGAAGCCGCCGTCCCGCCCGACACGGCGCTCCACTACCGCGTCCTGGTCGACGTGACCAAGGCCGCCGAGGACGGCGAGCCGCCCACGGGCCTCTCGCAGGTCGCCCGCCTCTTCAACTCGTTCGCGCTCTACGGCACGGACCCGGCCGAGATGGAGGTCGTCGCCGTCTTGCACGGGCCGGCCACGGCCGCCGCCCTCTCCGACGAGGCCCACCGGGCCCACCTCGGCGACGGCAACCCGTCCCTGTCCCTGATCCGCCGGCTGCACGAGCTCGGCGTCGAGGTCTTCGTGTGCGGCAACGCCCTCGCCGGCCAGGGCTACGCGCCCGACGAGGTCGCCGACGAGGTGACGCTCGCGACGTCGGCCCTGGCGGTGCTCACGACGTACCAACTCCGCGGCTACGCCGTGCTCTCGTATTGAGCGGGGCCTGACGTTCTCTCAGCGCGAACGGCCCACGCGAGCGAGAAGGCGCCCCCCGAGCGTCCGAACCTCATCGGCCGTGTAGACGCCGAGCGCGACGATCAGCACCGGGTACGCCGTCACGGCGCCGCCGAAGACGGCGGCCCGTCCCCAAAAGGACGCCGGGGCGATCCACTGGCCGATCCCCCAGAGCGCCACGACCACCGCCCCCACCAGCGCGAGGACGCGCCAGCGGTACCGGATGGGGCGCTTCCGCTCGGCTACGGTCGCCGTGATCGCCGCCATCAGGCTGTACGACGCGAGCGTGGCGACGGCCGCCCCCACGCCGCCGAGGACGGGCACGAGGAGCACGTTGAGCCCCAGGTTCACGACCACGGCCACGGTCAGCGCCGCGGCCACCGTCGTCGTGTCCCCCGACGCGTAGAGCGTGTTCGCGAACACGATGTAGAGCCCGTAGGCGAGGTAGCCGAGCGCGAGCGGGAGCACCATCGGCACGGCCCCGGTGTAGGAGGCGTCCCCCGCCAGGACGACGGTGACGTCGTACGTCACGAGCGCGAGCGCGAGCGCAGCCCACCCTGCCAGCGCCGTGTACAGCCGGAAGGTGCGCCGGTAGAAAGGCGCCGCGTCCCCCTCGGCCAGCATCTTCATGCCGACGACCGTGAACGCCTGCTGGAAGCTCTGCACGATGAGCACATTGAGGAGGCCGCTCAGCCGCGCCGCCACGTCGTAGACGCCCACCTCAGCCGGGCCGGCCAGCGCCTTGATCACGTACCGGTCGCCCACGTGGATGATGGGGAGCGCGAGCGCGCTCAGCACGAGCGGCGCGCCGAACCGAATCAGCTCGCCCACGAGGGACGGGTGGAGTTCCCACACGACCCGGCCGAGCATCGCCACGGTGAGCACCACCGTGCTCGCGCCCGCGGACAGCACGAGCCCCCACAGCGCCCCCTCCAGCCCCAGCCCCAGGGGGCCCATGCCCACGTAGGTCGCCACGGCGAGCACCCCGGTCTCCAGCACCGAGGCGGACATGTAGGCGCCCGCCCGTTCCTCGATCCGCAGCAGCGTGAGGGGGACGGCCTGGAGGACCTTGAAGGCGGCGTAGACCCCCAGCATCCGGACGAGCGGGGCCCGAGCCGGGTCGTCGAGGAGCACCTCGGCGATGGGGATCGACGCCGCCCAGAACACCGCGAGCACGACGGCCGCCGCGACGGCCGTCGTCGCGATCACGGTGAACGGGAGGGCCGCCTGCTGGTCGGTCCGGGCGGGATCCGCGGAGAACGTGAGCAGCCCGGTCGTCAGCCCGAACCCGGCGAGCGGGACGACGATCTGGGCCGTCGCCACGAGGAGGCCGAAGTAGCCGAAGTCGGCCGTCGTCAGCAGGCGGAGGTAGAGGGGCGTGATGATCACGCCGCTCGCCTTCGCGACCGCGTTCCCGAGGGCGTAGACCGTGCTCTGCCGCGCGAGCCGCCGGAACGGACCTCCCCCGCTCATCGCCGCACGAGGAGGCCGGCGGTCCGCACCGAGTCGAGCGTTCCCGTCACTTCCCCTCCGGCACCATCACGAACCGGACCTCCTGACACGGGAACGCATAGCACCACGACTCCTCGTACCACTCCTGCATCCACCGGCTGACGTTGAAGACGCGCCGCTGCACCTGGCGGATCAGGTTCCGGAACCGGAAGGCCGACTTGAACACGAGCTCTCGCTCCACCACGCGGAAGCGGATGTCGGTGTAGAACGCCGGCACCTTGCGGTGGGGCTGCCACGCCGGCTCGGCGAAGTAGTCGAACGAGTAGAGCCCGAACGTCCGGCGGTGCGTGTAGTCCGAGTAGAAGTAGGGGTTCGAGAAGTGCGGGACCACGACCACGTGCCGCCCCCCCGGCTTCAGCGCCCGGTGGACGTCCCGCATCAGACGCTCGAACGCGTCGACGTGCTCCAGGGTGTGCCGCGACCGGATCTCGTCCACGGACCCATCCGGCAGGAAGCCGAGACCGTCGTTCAGGTCCCACACCACGTCGACGCCGGGGAGCGGGAGGGCGTCCACGCCGATGGCGCCGGGCGCCTTGTTGGGACCGCAGCCGAGGTCCACCACGACCGGCTCGCCCGCGGCGAGGCGCTGGTCGAGCGTGTCGGTAAGAAACGGGCCAGTCACAGAGAAAGGGCGTCGGTGAGAACGTGGAGGAGGGCTGGGGCGCACACGGCCCGGCTGTACGTGGCCTCGGCCCGCGCCCGGCCCGCCCGGCCGAGGGCTGCGCGGAGATCCGCATCGGCGGCCAGACGACGCAGGGCACGGTACCACTCCTCCTCGGTTCGTGCCAGGTACCCCGTCTCGCCATCCCGAACGATCTCGGGGTTCACCCCGACCGGCGAGGCTACGACGGGGAGGCCGGTGGCCATGTACAGGAGGAGCTTGTAGCCCGCCTTCCCGCGGGTCCAGGGCGTGTCCGGAAGGGGCATCACGCCCACGTGCATCCGCCGGAGCAGCGCGGGCTCGTCCTCGTAGTTCCACGGCGCCCGCTCCACGTCGACCCCGGGGAACGCGACGGACGCATCGTCGCCCACGAGGAGGACCCGCACGGGCCGCTCGGCGGCGAGCCGCGCCACCGCCCCTTCGATCTCCCGGAGGTACGGCGTCGTGGTCGGCGATCCGACCCAGCCGACGACCAGGGGAGCGGCGGGCGAGGCCGGACCCGGCGAAAACCGGTCGGTGTCCACGGGCGTCGGGATTCGGACGGTGCTCGCACCGAGCCGCTCGCAGTAGGTGGCCAGTTCGGGCGCACTGACCACGACGCGCGTGGCCGCCTGCACCATCGCCGCCGTCCGGGCCTCGTCCCGCGCTGTCGGGAGGTAGATCGCGTCGTCGATGTCGTATACGAGGGGGATCCCGCGACGCTGGAGTCGCCGGAGGAGGCCCGGGGCGAGGTGCTGGCGCTGGGCCAGGACGAGGTCCCAGGAGCCCGCCCACACGGCAGCGCTCCGAAGGCCGGTCCGGACCCGCTTCGACACCGCACGCCGCACGCCGCTGGGGCCCTCGGGAATTCGAGGGAGCCACGTCACCTGGAGGCCAGCGCCTTGGAGCGCCGGCAGGTAGGCCGCCGCGCGGACGCGCGAGCTCGCGTGGTCCCACGCCCCCTGCGTCAGGAGGAGCAGGCGTCGACCGTCGAGGGTCCGGGGTGAGCTCATTCGGCCAGGAGCCGGTCCAACAGCCCGAACAGCGCCGTCCGCCGCCGGTCTCGTGAGTAGTGCTCGACGACACGCGCTCGCGCCGCGCGCCGCGTCTCCGGCGTCCCCGCGGCGAGGGCGTGAGAGATCGCCGTGGCCAGGGCGGCGCCGTCCGGACGGGGCACCCTCTCCCCCACCCCCTCGGTCGCCTCCGGCATCGCGCCGACCGGACTCACCACGGGGACGCAGCCCGACAGCATCGCCTCGCACAGCGCGTTGGGCAGCCCCTCCGACCGCGACGGCTGCGCGTACACCGACGCGCGGGCGTAGACGGCGGCCAGGTCGCCGCGATCGATCGGGGGGCGGAGGACCAGGTTCGAGGGCACCGCCCGCGCAGCGACCTCGGGCGCCACGCCGACCACCTCGAACGGGACCTCCGGGAGCCGACGCGCGGCGTCTGCCAGCAGGTCGATCCCCTTCAGGCGGTACGTCCGCTCGTCGAGGACGTGGGCGACGGTGAGGACGGACGGCCGCCGCCCCGCCGGGCCGAGCGGCCACGCTTCCGGGTCGTACCCGGTCGGGATGACGGTTGCCGGCGTGCGGCGGCCCGGGACGTGCACGCGGACGCCCTGCGCCGAGGGCGTCGGCCCGGTCGCAAACGTGTTCGTGCTCTCCAGGAGGGCGTCCGCGACGGGGACGAGGTGGGTGGCGTGCCGACACACGTACCGCGCCAGCGGCGCCCGCCAGCGGCTGTCGAACACGCCGTAGCCGAGGTCGGGGAGGCGCACGGCGTCGTACCCGCCGAGGGCGACCACGGAGGGGATCCCGCGGCGCTCCGCCCACCGGACGGGCAGGACCAGCGGGTAGTCCGCGAACCACCCGAACACGAGGTCGGCCTCTACCTGTCGGAGTGCGTTTGCCTGTGCCCAGAAGGAGCGCGCGAGCGTGCCCCCGTCGAACCAGAGCGGGGTGACCTCGTAGCGCTCCTGGAGGAGGGCCAGGTCGTCCCGGACGAACGAGGTGGGACGGCCGGCGACGAACAGGACGCGCGGGCGGCTCATCGCGCGTCCGCCTGCAGCCCGTCGATGATCTCGCCGAGGCGGAGCGTCTGCGCCCGCCGCGAGTACGGCGCGACGGCCTCCCAGGGCGCCCCCGCGCACGGCGTCCCCTGCGCCCACGCCTGGTAGTGCTGCCGGAGGGCCGCGGCCAGCCCGTCCACGTCGTCGCGGGCGTGGACGTGCCCGCCGCCCGTGGCGGCCAGGAGCGCCTCGGCGTCGCCGGTGGGCGGGCCGACGCCGAGGACGGGGCGGCCGCTGGCGAGGTACTCGTAGAGCTTCCCCGTGATCATTCCGCGCTCGGCCGCGAACGGCTCGATCGAGAGCACGAGGAGCGCGGCGCGGGCCATCTCGCGGACGGCCTCGTCGTGCGGGACGTACGGGACGGCCTCGACCGGGACGCCCGTCGCGTGCGCATCGGCCAGCGCCCCGGCGTCGACGCGCCCGACGAGGCGGACCACCAGCTTCGGAATGGCGCCCTCGGCGTGGAGCCGGGCGAGCGCGGCCCACAGCGCCGTCGGGTTGCGGGTGGCGTAGAGGCTGCCGACGTGGGCGAGCACGAAGGCGTCGTCGCGGACGGACATGCCCTCCCCGAGGTCGGCCTCGTCGACGCCGTTGTGAACCACGTGGACGTCGTCGACCGGCAGGCTGCCCTCCGACTCCAGAAGCCGGGCCCACGTCGGGCTGACGGTCGTGACGGCGTCGGCGGCGCCAAGGACGCGGCGCTCCAGGCGGCGGTCCACGGTCATCGCCACGCCCGTCATCGGGAGGTCGTGGTAGAAGTTGATCCCGGTCCACGGGTCGCGGAAGTCGGCGATCCACGGCACGCCCGTCCGCCCCAGCCCGAGCCCGACGAGGTGCACCGAGTGCGGCGGCCCCGACGTGAGGACGGCCGCGAACGGCTCCATCGCCCGCGCCGCGTCGCCGAGCCGCTTCTTCGCCGCGCGCCGCGCGAACGGCACCCATCCCACGCGCGCGTCCGGGAGGAACACGTTGGCACGGACCCAGAGGGCGAGCTGCGCCGCCCACCCCTCGGCCTCGACGCTCCCGACCGTCACGGCCTGCTGGCGGGACCGGCCGGTGAGGCGCGCGTAGAGCGCGAACGGGTCCGGCGCCGTCGTCCGGATCACCTCCACGCCCGCCGGCACGTCGGCCTCCAGGCCCGCGTCGAGGCTCGGGTAGGCCCCCGCGTCGACGGTCAGGACGACGGGCTCGTAGCCCGCGTCGCGGAGGTACCGCACCGTCTTGAGCATCCGCTGGACGCCCGGCCCGCCCGCCGGCGGGAAGTAGTAGGTGACGATGAGGACGCGGCGCACAGGCGGCGGGGGGAGGAGGAGCGACCGGCCGGGACCCGGAGCGTTCGACGGCCGGGGCCGCGAGCTTACCCCTTCGAGTGCCCCCGGCGGTACCACAGGAGCCCGGCCAGCCCGATCGCCCCGAGATAGGTGACGAGAGTGGCGATCCACGAGATCAGGATCCCCTGCTTGCGCGTCTCGGGCTCGTAGCGCATCGTGATGATGTGCTCACCGGCCGGGACGGGCACGCCGCGCAGGAGGAAGTCGGTCCGCAGGATCGGGACGGGCTCGACGCCCACCGACGCCGTCCAGCCCTCCGGGTAGTACACCTCGCTGGCGACGAACAGGCGCGGACGGTCGGTCCGGACCCGCCACACGATCTCGTCCGGCGTGAACCGCTGCATCTCCACCGCCACGGCGCCCGAGTCCGCCGGCGCCCCGGTCAGCGCGTCGAGCGAGACGCCTTCGGGCGCGGGGTCGCTCAGGAGCGCGGTCGCGGCGGGGTCGAACGACGCGCGACGGATCTGCTCGATGAGCGCGCTCTCGTCCGTCACCACCGCCACGGAGTCGACGAAAAAGGCGCGCGGGAGGGCCGACGAATCGACCGAGACGACGAGGCCCGACTGCGGGTCCTGGAAGACGGGCGCGTAGCCCGGCACCGTCCCCGGCTGCACGAGGTAGCGGGCGGCGAGGAGGCGGAGCGCGTTCCGGTTGAGGCCGGTGGAGTCGTCGGGGAGGAGCCGCTCGAAGTAGGTCTGGATGAGGGCCAGCTTGGCGCCGTGGTAGCCGCCGATCGACTCGTAGTGGTACGACGGGAGGGCGTTCTGCGTCCAGTTCGGCGGGAGCACGCGGAAGTGGCCCGGCCCGCCCACCGCGTTCACCTGCTGGATGACGTACTGGTCCGCCGCGGACTCGGGGATCGCCGCCTCGGGCGCCGCGCGCCGCCGGAGCGCCGCGTTGTCCTCGTTGAAGTAGCGCCGCCCGACGCCCCACAGATCCGCCGTCACGAGGAGGGCCAGCCCGGCGAGGACGGCCCACGACGGGGCCTTATTGAACAGGATCAGCGCGATGAGGCCGACCGCGAGGGCCAGGAAGAGGAACGTCCGCCCGGCGTCTGCGGAAAACAGGTCGCGGCGCTCGGCCTCGGCCTGCTGGAGGTACTGCCCGGCGGCCTGCCGGACGCGCACGTCGGTGGGCGAGACGCCGTTCTGCTGGGCCACGAACATCGTGACCTGCTCGGCCTCCCCCTCCTTCTCGAAGTCGAGCGGCCCGCCGCCCGTGAGCCACAGCCCGCCGACGAGGGCGCCCAGGACGGCCGCCGTCCCCAGCGTCATCCGGCGCTTGCGAGCCTCGGCCTCGGGCGTCGCTTCGCGCCGCTGGAGGTAGTACGCCCCGCACCCTGCGAGGACGGCCACGAGGAGTGCCACGGGGGCGAGCCACGTCTCGGGCACGCGGAACGAGCTAAAGAGCGGGATGACCTCGAACGCCGTCCGGTTGACAAGCGGGAGGTTCTCGCCGAGCGAGAACAGGACCATCACCACCGTCGCCACGCCGAACGCCACGACCGACCGCCGCGCCACGCCCACCACGCCGACGAGGGCCAGGAGCAGCACCACCGGCCCCACGTAGTGCGGACCCGCCGTGAACAGCTTCGCCCCCCAGTACGTCTGCCCGCCGCCGCCGTAGGCGTTCGGAATCAGGAGTGTGAGGAGCTCGCCGAACCCCTCGCTCCACGCCATCGCGTACTCGTAGGCGAGCCCGCCGCCCGGCCCGGCCGAGCGCGTCGTGAACGCCTTGTACTCCCACTGGCCGAGGTACGGGTCCGCCACCATCGCGAGGGCCAGGGCGCTCCCCAGCACGAGGAGGCCGCTTGAGACGAGGAAGGCCGAAAGCCGGGACTCGCGGACCGCTGAGACGCCCTCGGCCACCCACCAGATGCCCGCCGCGAAGACGACGTAGTAGGTGATCTGGACGTGCCCCGCGCGGAGGTTGACGGCCGCCGCGATCGCGAACAAGAGCGTCAGGAGCGCGCTCGAGACCACCCCGCTCCCCTCCGCGCGCCGGACGAGCGCACCGAAGGCGAGGAGCAGCCACGGCGCGTAGCAGAGCGCGATAAACTTCGTGTTGTGCCCGGCCGTGAGGATGATCGGGAGGTACGTCGTGAGACCGTACCCGACGGCCGCGATCACGCCGGCCAGCTTCGACCGCGTGAGGTAGAAGACGAGGAGGTACGTGCCCAGCAGGAGCGCGAAGAAGTGCGCCACCGGCCACAGGCCGAGCCCCCGCAGACGGGTGAGGAGCGTGTCGGCCCCGGGCACCGCCGACCGGTTCATGATGAGGGTGCCTGGCATCCCGGCGAACACGTTGGGCGCCCACAGGGCCTCCTGGCCCGTCTCCTCCTCATACTCGATCATGGCCTGGGCCGTGGCCCGCCACTGCACCGTGTCGCCCCCGACGAGCGTCCGCCCGCCGAGCGTCGTCGAGGCGAAGAAGCCGACGGCGACGAGGAGCAGGAACCCGATGCAGAGCGCGTGCTGCATCCAGGCCGGGCGCCCGTCCCACCACGTCGCCTCGCGGGTCACCGGTCCGGCGCGGCGGACCCGGCTCCGCGCCTTCCAGATCTCGTTCCCCTCCAGCGGGGCCGGGCGGTTCAAGGGGCCGGTGGAGCGACGGGAGCGGGACTTCGCCATCGGGTGCGGGACGGGGGGCAGCCAGCGCCGACGGGGGCGGCTCACCAGCGCGAAGGGGGGGCGGATGGGAACGTGCGCACTTCCTGCGGAATGACGCCCGCGAAACGCGGCGTCAGGGCGCAACGGAGGCCATCAAGATACGGTGCCCGCCGGTCCCACTCGGCTACCCGAACCGCTCCAGCTCGCCCTCGATCACGGCGCGGACCCGCTTGCCGAGGCCAGCGGCGTCGGCCCGGCCCAGGCCCTCCGTTGAGATCGGCTCACCGATGACGAGGGCGATCTCCCCCGGCCGCGCCACGTGCGCCCGCTCGTCGATCACGCCCACGTGGCCGGCCAGCGTGATGGGGACGAGGGGCACGCCCGCCTCCACGGCGAGCAGGAACGGCCCGCGCATGAACAGCTCCGTGCGGTGGTGGTAGCTCCGGCCGCCTTCGGGGAACAGCAGCACCGACTCGCCGCCGCGGATCCGCTCGCCCGCGCGCTTTAGGCTGGCGAGGGCCTGGCGCGGGTTGTCGCGCGCGATGAAGAGGCAGGCCGACTTCTCCAACACCCACCCCACGATCGGCCAGTCGCGCAACTCGTGGCGGGCCACGTAGAGGAACGGCCGCGGCAACCCGGCGACCGTCGCCGGGATATCGACCATGTTCTGGTGGTTGGCCACGAACACGACCGGCCCCTCGGGGAGCGGTGCCCGCTCGACCACACGGAGCCGGATGCCCGCGAAGGTGAGGATGGCCCTCCCCCACGGCCGCATCCACGTCCGGAGGGTCCGCGCCGTCGGCTGGAGGGCCGACTGGGCGACGACGCCGGGGCTCAACATCAGGCTGAAGACGACGCCCCAGAACACAGCCCACCCGAACCACAGCCGGTGCACCAGCGACGGCGACGGCGGCTCGACACGGACGGCAGAGCGGGGGGAAACGGAGGAGTCGGTCACGACCGGAAGCTAGCCGCGGCGCGACCGGGCGAGGCGCGCCAGCCGCACGATCGCGGTCGCCGCGCGGAGGCCGTGCGTCCGGGGCGGACCGGGGAGCGCGTCGAGGACGAGGAGACCGTCCACGCCGGCGTCGGCCAGGGCCTCGACCTGCGCCTCCCACCCCACGTCGCCCTCGCCGACGACCGTCTCCTCCCACGTGCCCGCCTCGATCCGCCCGTCCCGCGCGCCGACGGTTACGATCTCCGCGTCGATCTGGGTGAGTGCGCCGACCCCGTCGGCCGGGTCCTCGCCGGCCACGAGGGCGTCGGCCGGTCGCCAGTCGGCTCCGACGGCGTCGTGGCCGACACGCGCGAGCAGGTCGGCGAGGGCAGCGCCCGTGGCGACGGCGGTGTCGGCGTCGTTGCGGACGGCGAGGCGGAGCCCGTGCCGGGCGGCGACCGCTCCTGCCTGCTGGAGCGCGTCGGCGGCGGCCTCGACGTCGAAGGTCTCCCCTTCCCCCAACGCGCCTACGCGAACGACGGGACACCCGACGCGACGGCAGAAGGCGGCCGTGTCGTCCAAGACCGTGAGGTCGTTCAGCCAGGCGGCACGAGACGCCGTGGCACCGTCGAACAGACCGGGCATCACGGCCGCGACCGGAAGGTCGGCCTCGGCGAGGCGCGCCCGGAGCGCCGCCTCGTTCACGAAGGGCACCCGGTCCTCCACCCCGCCGACCGTCTGCAGCACGACGCCTTCCAGGCCCCACAGCAGGGTGTAGCGGACGGCCCGCGCGAGGTCGGGGGTGACGGCGTCGGTGGTCCAAACGGGGGTCATCGGGTCGAATCGGCGGGAACGGGGGGACGAAACGTCGCGGCGTCGAGCACGGCCGCGACGACGCGGGCGACGGCCTCGGGCGCCGCGCCCTCGGCCGAGACCGACCGGACCGACACGCCTACGGCCGCGTCGTCGCCGAGAGCGTCGCCGACGACCACGACTGCGCGGACGGCCGACCGCGGCCAGAGTGGCTGGCGGAGGAGGGTGGCCACGCCCTGCGCCGCGGACTCGTCGGCGCCCCAGAACGCGACGAGGACGGTCCGCTCCGGCACGTTCTGGGCGAGCGACTGGGTCACGAGCATACGGGCCGCCTCCAACACCACCGGCGCCGTTGCCGCGTCCAGGGCGCTCCCGAGAACCACCAGTTCGGGCCGGCCGATCGGGTGCCGCCCCGGCACGAACCCGCCGACGCCCGGCAGCTCTGAACCGATGGTGAATGCTCCGTCGGCGAGGGGGGTTACGCCTGCCGCCCCCAGCCGCCGCGCGGCGACGGCCCGGCGCACGCCACCCGCCGGCGCGGCCAGCGAGTCGCGGAGGGCGCCGACCGTGCGCACGGTTACGGGTGCGTCCTGTTCCACCTCGCGCGGGCCGGAGCACCCGGCGAGGACCATGAGGAGCACGAATGAGAAGAGGCGCATGGAGCGGGAGGAGAGCGGCGGAAGGAACGCGCGGGACCTCGCTCGGTCCCCCACGTCAGGCGGGGAGCGTGATGGTGAACGCCGCGCCCTCCCCCTCGCGGCTGACGACGCCGAGCGTCCCGTTGTGCCCTTCCGTCACGATGTCGTAGGCGAGCGAAAGCCCGAGGCCCGTGCCCTGGCCCGCGGGCTTCGTCGTGAAGAACGGCTCGAACACGCGCGCGCAGTGGGCCAGCGGGATGCCCACCCCGTTGTCGGCCACGCGGATCTGGACGCCGCCCTCGTAGGCCTCCGTCGAGAGCGCGAGCCTGGGGACGTAGCCGTCGCCCTCGGCCTGAGCGCGGTGCTCCAGCCCCCACCGCGCGTTCTCGATCAGGTTGACGAACACCCGCTGCATCGAGCCCGAGATGAGGTCGACCGGGGCGAGATCGGGCGCATACTGGCGCTCGACGACGATGAGGCTGTCACGCGGAATCTCAGTGGAGACGGCCCGTTCGAGCAGCTCGTGGACGTCCGCCGGGCGGCGCTCGCCGCCCACGTCGCGGACGTGCCCCATGAGGCTCCGGACGATCCCCTCGGCCCGCCGTGAGTGGTCGCGCACGCGCCGCGCGTTGTCGACGATGGCCTCCAGATCGGCCTGGACGGCGTCGAGGTCAGGCGGCCCGCCGGACTGTCGGGCGCGCGCGAGTGTGTCGAGGAGGTCGGACGCCAGCTCCGCGTTGAGGTCAGAGAAGTTGGCGACGAAGTTGAGCGGGTTCTGGATCTCGTGGGCGAGCCCGGCCGAAAGGCGCCCGAGCGACGCCAGCTTCTCGGCCTGGACCAGCTCGCGCTGCGTGTTCCGGAGGTCGGAGAGCGTCTTCGAGAGCTCCGCGTTGATCGTGCCGAGCTCTTCGGTCCGCACCCGGGCCACCTCCGCCTCCTGGCGCGCCCGCTCCGCCTCGGCCCGGACCGTCACCACGTCGATCCGGGTCTGCGTCCGTGCCGAGAGGTAGGCCTCACGGTGGACCTGGTGCTGGCGGAGGTGCGCGAGGGCGTCGGCGGGGCGGCCGGCCCGCTCGTAAGCGTCGGCGAGCGCCTGCTCCACGTCGGCCAAGCGGGGGATGGCCCCGATGTCGGAGGCGATGCGACGGGCCTCGTGGAGCGCCTCGTAGGCCGACTCCGCGTCGCCCTGTGCCGAGAGCGCCTGCCCGATCCGCAGGAGGCTCGTGCTCTGGGCCTGGCGGTTCCGGACGCGCCGACGGAGGTCGAGCGCCTGGCGGTGGAGGCCGAGCGCCGTCTCCAGGTCCCCAGCGTCCCTCTCCAGCTCGCCGAGGTCGTAGAGCGCCCGCGCCACGTTGACGTCGCTCCCGGCCTCCGTGGCGATCCGACGCGCCGCCTCGTAGTGGAGGCGGGCCTCGTCCGAGCGGCCGAGGAGCCGGAGCGCCCCGCCCACGACGGTGTGGGCGCGGGCCTGTCCGCCGGCCTGCCCCAGCTCGCCGAAGAGGCGGAGCGCCCGTTCCCCGGCGTCCATCGCGAGCCCGGTCTCTCCGAGGTCGAGGTAGCTGTTGCCGAGCCCGGCCAGCAGCCACGCCTCCTGCTCCCGGTCGCCGAGGGCGCGGGCGAGGCGGAGCGCGTCGTGGGCCGCCTCCAGGGCCTCGTCGAGGTGCCCCAAGCTCACGCGGACGCTCGCCATCGAGCCGAGCACGAGCGCCCGTCCGCGGAGGTCGCCCAGGGGCTCCATCTCCGTCAGGGCGCGGGTGAGCGTACGGAGGGCCTCCGCGTGGTCCGAGAGGAGGTAGAGCGCGCTCCCCTCGCAGAGGAGCGCGTAGGCGTGGCCGATCAGGTTCCCCGTCGCCTCGGCCCGTGCGAGCGCGGCGCGACCGTGGGCCAGGGCCTCCGCCGGCCGGTTCGGCGACGCCCGGATGGCGGCGGACAGGACTTCGTCCAGCTCTAGGTCCCCGGTCTCGACCTCAACCGTCCGCGCCGACGCCACGGCCAGGTCGTCCGTGGGGGCGAGCGGGGGCGGGCGGTCGGGGCGGGCCATGGCAGAGTCTACGCGCGCGGACGCGCCCGGCCCCCGCCCCGCTTACTTCTTGAATCGGCGCACCAGCGACCGGATCTGGTCGTCGGGCATCGGGAGGATCGACGAGTGGACGGGCGCGTCCGGCGGCGCGATCCGCCGCCCGGACGCTTGGCCGGGGCCACCGGCTGGTTGCCGGCGCGCGCGACGAGGCGGGCCTCGATCTCGTCCATCCACGAGCCGTCGCCGGAGGGCGCCCGGCTCGCCCGACGGGTGGATGGGGACGCCGAGGTGGACGGCCGGCTGCGCGGAGCGTCCTGCGCGAGCGGGGCGCCCGAGGCGTCGTTGAGCGGGGCCGTCTCGAACGCCACGCGCTTGAGGTTCACGAGGTGCATCGGCGTCACGTTGTCGCTCGTGATCGAGCCGCCGAGCGTGCCCGGCCCGAGCGTCATCGCCGGGAACAGGTTGGTGGTCATCCCCACCGAGCCGAGCGCGGCGACGGTGTTCACCACGATCCGCATGGACGGCTTCTTGAGGGCGAACTGCTCGATCACGCGGTCGGCCGTGGCGTGGAGCGCGAGCGTGTGGCCGATCCCTCCGAACTCCAGAATCTGGATGCATCGCTCGCAGCCGGCCTCCCACCCGTCGGCGGCGTAGAACGAGAGGATGGGCGAGAGCGTCTCCATCGAGAGCGGCTCGCCCGGCCCCACGGCGTCGACCTCGGCGATGAGCGCGCGGGCCGCGTCGGGGACCGAGAACCCGGCCATCTCGGCGATCCGGCGCGGGCTCTGGCCCACGATGTCCGTGTTGAACCGGCCGCCGGGCTTGATGATGGCGCGGAGCTTCCGCGTCTCGTCGTCCGAGCAGACGTGGCCACCGCGCTCGCGGAGGGCGTCGAGGAGCCGGGACCGGACGGGGCTGTCGGCGACCACCGAGCGCTCGGTGGAGCACAGCGTGCCCCAGTCGAACGAGGTACCCGTGAGGATGTCGGCCGCCGCCTTCTCGACGTTCGCCGAGCGGTCCACGTAGACCGGCACGTTGCCGCTCCCGACGCCGTAGGCCGGCTTCCCCTTCGAGTAGGCCGCGCGGACCATGGCCCCGCCGCCCGTGGCCAGGATCACGTCCGTCTTGGGGTGTTCGAGGAGCGCGTCGGTGCCGGCGAGCGTGACGCCGGCGTCGGTCAGGCCGAGGCAGGCGAACAGGTCGCGGGGCGCGCCGGCGCCGTACGCGGCCTCCGCGACCACGCGGAGCGCCTCGGCGGTGCACCGGACGGCGCGCGGGTGCGGGCTCATCACAATCCCGCAGCGCGCCTTCGCCGCGATGATCGCCTTGTACATCGCCGTCGCCGTCGGATTCGTGGACGGGACGAGCGCAGCGACGATGCCCATCGGCGTGGCGACGGTCCAGACCGTCCCGTCGTCGCTCTTGTCGACGATCCCGGCCGTGCGCATCCCGTCCATCCGCTCGGCGAGCGTGCGCGTCGCGAACAGGTTCTTCTGCTCCTTGCTCTCGGGCTTGCCGAAGCCGGTCTCGTCGTGGGCGAGCTGCCCGAGGCGGCGGGCCTCGCCGGCGCCCGCCTCCACCATCGCCGCGACGACCCGGTCCACCTCCTCCTGGGTCGCCGTCTTGAACTGCTTCTGCGCCCGGGCGGCCGCCTCGACGGCATCGCGGGCTTCCTGAATCGAGACGAGGTCGGCGTCCATGGCGGGGCGGGAGAGGGCCCGAAACGTACGGTCCATCCGGCACCCCCGGCAACGACGGTGAGGGAGCGGCGAAGACGATGCGCGCTTCCGCTCGGTGGGAGGCGCAGCGGTACCCTCGGAGTACGGGACGCCTTCGGGGCTTACGAGACGCCCCACGCTCCTCCCCCGATATTCAGGCTGTAACGGGCATCGGCACGGCTCGACCGCTGGCACGCCGTTTGCGCTCCGTGGCTCCGATCCTCTCTCCGCTCATGAACGTCGTTGCTCCCCCCTCCCCGTCGGGCCTCACCGCCGTGGATCGCCAGTGGGGTGGGTTCGCCTCCGGGCGCGCCTACCTCCTCGTCGGCCGCGCCGGGGCCGGCCGTTCATCCCTCGCCTTCCAGATCGTCCGGGCCGCCGTCGACGACGGGGTCCGGTGCCTCGTGATCTCGCCGCGCGCGCCGGAGGCGCTCGTGGAGGTGGCCCGCGGCGTCGGGCTCGACCTCGCGCAGGCGCACGGGGCCGGCCAGCTCCGCCTGCTCCGCATCCCCGCCGCTGCCGACCTCGCCAAGCGCGGCCCCGACGGGCTGGCCCAGTCGTACCGCGACCTCGTCGGGCTGGTCGAGCGCGACCGGCCGGGCCGCGTGGTGATCGAGGACTTCACGCCGCTCGTCCAGTTCGACACGTTCGAGCGGTTCCACGACGCGTTCTCCGCGCTCGTCCGCGACCTCGGGGACCTCGGCGCCACGCTCGTCGTAGGCCTCGGCGACCCGGCCAACGACGCGTCCCGCCGGCTCATCGACCTCGTCGGCTCGCTCGTAGAGGGGACGATCCAGCTCAGCGCCTCCGGCAACGTCCTCCTGTCGACCCCGGGGCCGGTGGCGCCGAGCGCGCCGGCCGCGGCTCCGGAGGAGGCGCCACCGGCCGCGTCGTCGGACGGGGCCTCGGGAGAGGCACCCGCGCCCCCGTCCTTCCCCCTCGACCTGCCGGACGACGCGCCTGCGGCCCCGCCGTCCGAAGCCCAGGCGCCAGCCCCGACCGAGGCTGCCGAGGTGCCCCCGGCCGGCTCGACCAACGACGGTGCCTCGGTCGAGACCGACGCGCCGCACCCGCCCGTCCAGACCCTGGCGCTGGCCTCGGCCCCTGCGGCGACGGTCGACGGCCCGCCGCCCACCGACCTCATCGAGCCGCTCGTCGCCGACCCCGACCTGGCGCTCCCGCCCCCCGAGGACCCCTTCGGAGACGACGAGATCGACGCCATCCTGGGCCAGGGCTTCGTCGCCGACTCCAGCATGGGCGTCCACGCCCCGCCCGCCGCGCCCCAGGCCGCGGCCCCGTCGTTCTCGTTCCTATCGGGGCCCGCATCCACCAACGTTCAGCTTCCGACGTTCGCCCCGCTCGCCGGCGGTCCGAAGGCCGCACGCTCGCCCGCTGAGGCGTTCCGCGATCACCTCCGGGCCTCGTTCGAGGCACGCGATGAGAGGACCCCGTTCCTCGTCGTCGCCGTGCGCATCGAGCCGTCGCAGCCCGAGGCCATCCACTTCCCGACGGTCGAGGGCGCGCTCCGCTCCACGCTCGGGGAGGAGGACCACCTCCTGAGCGACGAGATGCGGCGGCGGGCCATCGTGCTGCTCCCGGGGTCCGGCCCCGAGTCCGGGCAGGTCCTGTTCGCCGGCCTCCAGGCCCACCTCCGCGCCGACCTCGGCGACCGGGCCGAGGCCGTGCTCAGCGCGGTCGGCGCCGTGACGATCCCGGACGGCCAGCCGTTCACCTCGCCCGAGGACCTGATGGCGTACGCCTTCGAGGGGTAGCCGTCTCGCTCGGCGGCCGTCCCCGCCCCTAGCGGAACGGCCGCTCGCGCGAGAGCATCGCGACGAGGTCCGTCACGCCGACCGGGCCGTGCCGGTACAGGAACGGCTCGCCGTAGGTGGCCCCGATCCGGTAGCCGTAGACCCGGGCCCGCGCCTCCACCCAGTGGAGGAAGTCGGGGTTCGAGATGTAGGTCTGCGGACCGTCGTCAGAGGCCGCGTCGCCCGGGACGTAGAACTGGCTCCTGAAGGCGAGGAGCGCCTCCATCCGCCGCTCCCACACGCTCGACACGTCCACCACGAACGTGGGCTCGAAGTCGAGCGCCTGCATGTAGTGGAGGACGTGGTGCGGGCGCCACGGCTCCTGCGCCGTGCCGTCGTCGTCGGCCGTCTCGACCTTCGCGAGCCCGGCGTAGAACAGGGCGTCGACGGCGAGCTGCGTCGCCGCGCCGTGGTCGGGGTGGCGGACCTTCTCGGCCGTGGTCAGGACGATCTGGGGGCGGTAGCGGCGGACGGCCCGGATCAGCGCCTTCTGGTTGGCCTTCGTGTTCTGGATGTCGCCGTCGGGGAGGCCGAGGTTCTCGCGGGCGGAGAGGCCCAGGATCTCGGCGGCGGCGGCGGCCTCCTCCATCCGCCCCTCCGGCGTCCCCCGCGTACCCAGCTCACCGCGCGTGAAGTCGACGACGCCGGTGCGGTAGCCCTGGTCGGCGAGGAGGCACAAGGTCCCGCCCGCGCACAGCTCGGCGTCGTCGGGGTGGGCGGCGAGGGCGAGGACGTCAAGCGGATCGGACATAGAGGGGGGGACGGTCGGGAGGGCAGAACCCCAGCGCGCGTGCGGAGTGCCCGGACGTCGGGCCGTAGCTTTCCCGCCCCCTCTCCGCTCCTCTCGTTGCCCCATGTCCACCCCCCTGCGCGTCGGCCTAATCTACGGCGGCCTCTCGTCCGAGCATGAGGTCTCGACCGCATCCGCCCGCAACGTGGCCCGCGCGCTCGCCGACGCCGGCTTCACCGTGGTGCCGATCTACATCAGCCCGACGGGCGCGTGGCGCGTGGAGACCGCCGCCGCCCTGCGCGACGGCACGGAGGGCGATGGCGCCCCCCTCCTCGTCCCCGCCGAGGCGACAGGCCGGCTCCTCCGCCGCGACGCCGACGGCGCGCTCGCGGAGGTCGAGATCGACGTGGCGTTCCCCGTCCTCCACGGCCAGAACGGCGAGGACGGCCGCATGCAGGGGCTCCTCCAGACGCTCGGGATTCCCTACGTCGGCGCCGACGTGCTCGGCTCGGCGGTGTGCATGGATAAGGACGTCGCCAAGCGCCTGCTCGTGGCGTCGGGCATCCCCGTGGCCGACTCCGTGACCGTTCGCCGCTCCGGCCGCGACGGCGTCACGTTCGACGCGCTCGCGGAGCGGCTGGGGACGCCCCTCTTCGTCAAGCCCGCCAACTCCGGCTCGTCGGTCGGTGTGACGAAGGTGGAGCACGCCGAGGCCCTCGGCGCCGCGCTCGACCTCGCGTTCCGCTACGACAAGAAGGTGCTGGTGGAGGAGGCCATCGTCGGGCGCGAGATCGAGTGCGCCGTGCTCGGGAACGAGGAGCCGCGCGCGTCGGCGCCGGGCGAGATCGTCTCGACGGCCCAGTTCTACACCTACGAGGCCAAGTACCACGACGCCGACGCCGCCCGCATGGAGGTCCCGGCCGACCTCCCGGCCGACGTCGCCGAGCGCCTCCGCCGGCTCGCCGTCGAGACCTACACGACGCTCGGGTGCGAGGGGCTCGCCCGCGTCGATTTCTTCGTGGCCGACGACGGGCGCGTCCTCGTCAACGAGGTCAACACGATCCCGGGGTTCACCTCGCGGAGCATGTACCCGGTGATGTGGGAGGCGTCGGGGCTGTCGAACGCCGAGCTGGTCCGCACGCTCGTGGACCTCGCCCTCGCCCGCCACCGCCGCGACGCCGCCATCGAGACGACGCGCTAACACCCCCCATCTCTCTGGTCATCTTGAGCGAGCGGAGCGAGTCGAAGGGTCTCAAGCGGGCCCGCGGGCTGAGCAACGCTCCCGTTTTCAGCGTGCGACCTCGACGCACCAGAGATCCGTTCGATTCTGGGCTGCGCCCTCCACTCAGGATGACCCCTTCTCCCGGCTTGCTTTCCCCATGACCTACTCGACTGACACGCGCACCATCCAGCCCGGCGAGACCTACGTCGCCATCCGGGGCGAGGTCTACGACGGGCACGACTTCATCCCGCAGGCCGTCGAGAAGGGCGCCGCGGCCGTCGTGACGGAGACGGATCTTGACCCGGACGTGACGGGCGACGCCGAGGTGATCCGCGTCGACAGCGCGCTCGACTTCCTCACGTTGCGCGCGCGCGAGAAGGTGCGCCAGTCCGGCGCCGACGTCGTCGCGATCACCGGCTCCGTCGGCAAGACGACGACGAAGACCGCGATCCTCGCCGTGCTCCGCGAGGCGTTCCCCGTCGCCTGGGCCGAGGGCAACCTGAACACGCCCCTCGGCCTCTCGCTCATGGTCCTGAACCGCGACTTCGGCGACGATACGAAGGTGGTGATGGAGATGGGCGCGCGGCTGGAGGGCGACATCCGCGAGCTGTGCCGGCTCTTCCCCCCGACGGTCTCGGTCGTGACGAACGTGAAGGGCGTGCACCTGGAGACGTTCGGGAGCCTGGACGCCATCGAGGCCGAGAAGGGCGAGATCGTGGCCGGCCTGAAGGAGACTGGGACCGCCTGCCTCAACGCCGACGACCCGCGCGTCCGCCGCATGGCCACGCGCCACGACGGCCCGATCCTCCTCTACGGCACGGCCCCGGACGCCGACGTACGGCCGGAGGTCGTCACCGCCACGCTCCCCATCCTCGGCGACCACGCGACGATGACGGCGCTCGCCGCCACGGCCGCCGGCCGGGCCCTCGGCCTAGACGACGCGGCGATCAACCGAGGCCTCGCCAACATCGTCCCGGAGAAGGGCCGGCTGGTGCGGCTGCGCGGGCGAGGCGAGAGCGTCCTCATCGACGACACGTACAATGCCTCGCCGGAGGCCACGCTCGCCGCACTCCGCGTGCTCGACGGACTGGAGGCCGAGCGACGGATCGCCTTCCTCGGCGACATGCTGGAGCTAGGCGCGGACGAGGTGGACGAGCACGTCCGCGTGCTGGAGGCGGCGATCGATGCGGCCGACGTGGTCGTGGCGGTCGGACCGATCATGGCCCGGGCCGTCGCGCAGCTTCCGGACCACCGCCGCGCCCGGGTGCAGACGGCGCCGGCGTCGGCGGACCTCGCGGCGTCGCTCCGGGCCGGCGATCCGATCGTGCCCACCGAGGGCGACGCGGTTCTGGTGAAGGGCTCGCAGGGCGTTCGGATGGAGCGGATCAGCGAGGCGCTCCTGCACCCGGACCTCGACCCGCGCGAGGTGCTGCCGCGGCAGTCGGAAAGCTGGCGCCAGAAGTAAGGGCGCCCTGTCCGGGCCGGGTCGGCATATCTCACAGCCACCGTCGAGGGACGCCTCCGGGCATCTACCTTCGCCTCGCACGTTCCCGTCCAACTGAGGTACCGACCATGGGTGACAAGTCGCCGAAGTCCACGCAGAAGAAGGCAGGTCAGAAACAGGTCAAGGAGACCGAGGCCAAGCGCAAGAAGAAGGCCGCGGAGGACGCGAAGCACGTCGTCCCGCCCAAGAAGTAGGCTAGCCCTCCCGCATCGCGAGCGCCGGGCTCGTCCGGCTCATCGCCCACGCGGGGTAGGCGCCGGCCAGGAGCGCCGCGACGACCGCCAGTGCCACCGCCTGGAGCAGCACGCCCGCCGAGACGGAGAACGCCAGCGTCCACCCGAACGATCGGACGTTGACGACGAACACGAGTACGGCCGCCAGCGCCAGTCCGAGCGGGAGCGCGAGGACGCCGGCCCACAGCCCCATCAGGCCGGTCTGCGCGAACACCATCCGCCGCAGCTCACCCGGCGTCATGCCCTGCGCGCGGAGCATCGCCAGCTCGCGGCGGCGCTCCAGCTGCAGCGCCATCAGCGCCGAGAGCACCCCCACGAACGCCACGCCGACCGCCAGGAGGCGCAGCACGCTCGTCACCACGAACGTCTGGTCGAAGATGTCGAGGCTGGCCTGGCGGAGCGCCCGGTTGCTCTGGACCGTCACCTGCTGGCGTCCCTCGGCCGTCGCTCGCGCGCGGGCCACGAGGTCGGCCGGGTCCACGCCCGGCGCGGCGGTCAGCGCCGTGCCCGTGTAGCCGGGGTCGCGGAAGCTCTGGAGGAACGTCCGCTCGTCCATCAGCACGACGCCGAGGTCGTTCCCGTAGTCGTAGTAGACGCCGGCGATGGAATACGCCCGGTCGCCGACGTCGGTGGGGAGCGTGAGCGTGTCGCCCACGCCCACGTTGAAGCGGAATGAGAACGGCTCGCTCACGGCCACGGCGCCCCGGGACGCGGCTTGCGCGACGGCGCCGGCGCTCCCCTCCTTGTAGCGGTAGATCCCGGCGCGCGTCGGGTCGATCTCTGCGACGACGAGGTCGTAGGGGCCGGTCTCAGTTTCGATGGGGCGGACGCGGATCTCGTCGGCGCGGGCGACGCCGGGGAGCGCGGCGAGGGCCTCCGCGAGCCCGGGGTCGAGGACGGCGCCGCCCCGGCGGAAGACGGTCGCCGGCGGCTGGACGTAGACGTCGGCCTGGAGCACGGACCCGAGCCAGTCCTCGACGGTCGTCCGGAACGACGAGACCATCGTCGCCACGCCGACCGTCGCGGCGACGGCCACCGTCAAGGCCGCGATCGCGACGGCGGTCCGGCTGAGCGACTGGCTGATCCCACGCGCCGCCATCCGCCCGACGGGCCCCATCCACCGCGCCATGACGGGCTGCGCGAGGGCCGCGTAGATCCGCGTAAGCCACGGCATCACGAGCGCGCTCCCGACCAGGATGCCGAGCATCCCGACGTACGCCCCTGCCACGCCGGCCGGGACGAGGAGGACGAGCCCGCCCACGGCGAACGCGGCCAGCCCGGCGAGGGCGAGCCGCCCGGCGCCCTGCGCCGTCGCGTCCTCCTGCGTCGAGCGGCGGAGCGCGGAAGCCGGAGCCACGGACGCGGCCTCCCACCCCGGCCGGAGCGCGCCGACGAGTGTGGCCCCGAGCCCGAGCGCGACGCCCTTCCCGAGCGCGAGCGGCGAGAGCGCCAGCTCCCGCACGCGGACGACGAAATAGAGGTCGCCGATGGTCTGCGTCACGAGACGGACGAGCCCGCTCCCGAGCGCGATTCCGAGTGCCAGCCCCAGCGCCGTCCCCACCGCGCCGACGACGAGCGCCTCCACGAGCACGACGCGGAACACCTCGCCGCGCGTCACGCCGAGGGCGCGGTATGTCCCGAGCACCTGCCGCCGCTGCACGACCGCGAACGTGACCGTGTTGTAGATCAGGAACAGCCCGACGACGAGGGCGAGCAGGCTGAGGGCCGTCAGGTTGAGACGGAAGGCGGCCGTCATGGTCTCCAGCGCCTCGGCCTGCGTCGACGCCGGGCGGACCTCCGTGCCCTCGGGGAGCACGGCCCGCACCGACGCCAGCTCGGCCTCGTCGCCAACGGGCAGGATGAGGTCGATGCGCGAGAGCCGCCCCGCCCCGTCCGCGGAATTCGCCGCGGCCGTCCTCCCGAACCACTCCTGCGCCGTCGCCACGTCGACCACGAGAAGATTCTGGAGCGCGCTCTCGCTCCGGTCGTCGTCCGGCTGAAGCAGGCCGATCACCTCTGCCGTCTCCGGCCCCCCGTCGATCTGGAGCCCGAGCGTGTCGCCGACGGCCACGCCGAGGTCGGACGCCGTCTGCTCGCTCAAGAGCGCCGCACCCGGGACCGTCAGGAAGCGGCCGGCGTCGAGGCCGCTCCCCGGCCCGCCGCCTGCGAACGGCCGGAACGACGCCTCCGCGAACGGGTCGACGCCGAGCACGCCCACCACGCGCGCCGGCTGACGGGCCACGCGCGCGTTGCCCTCCACCACCGGCGCCACCTCGCGGACGCCGGCGTCGACGCGGAGCCGTGCCACGAGGCCACCGTCCACGCCCCCAGGTCCGCCGACAACCTGGTGCGTCGCCCGCCCCGTCACGGCCTCGCCGGACAGGTCGAAGGCCCGGAGCGCGCTCGTGTTGGCGAGGTCGACGGCTACGCTGACAGCCACGCCGAGCGCGACCCCCAGGACCGAGAGCGCCGTCAGCCACGGGTGGCGGAGGAGGTAGCGGCGGCTGGATCGGGCGAGCACGGCGGTCAGGACGAGGCGAGGTCGCGCGCCGCATGCCGTTCACTGTACGCCGTCTCCACGAGGCCGTCGGCCAGCCGAAAGACGGTGTCGACGCGGTCGAGCGTGCCCTCGTCGTGCGTCACCATGAGGAGCGTCCGGCCTCGCTCGCGCGTCATCTGCTCCAGGAGGTCGAGGATGCGCCGCCCGGTCCGTGCATCGAGGTCGCCGGTCGGCTCGTCGGCGAGGACGAGGGCCGGGTCGTGGGCGAGGGCGCGGGCGATCGCCACGCGCTGCTGCTCGCCACCCGAGAGTCGATCCGGGAACGCGTCGGCGCGGTCCGCCAGCCCGACCTCGTCGAGCAGGTGGCGTGCACGCTCTTCGGCCTCGATGTCCGGCGTCCCGTTCAGATCGAGGAGGAAACGGACGTTCTCTCCGACCGTCAGCGTCGGGACGAGGTTGTAGAACTGGAACACGAACCCGACGTGCCGTCGGCGAAAGAGGGTCCGCTCGCGCTCCGAGAGCGGTTCGAGGTGCACCCCGTCCACGACCACGGAGCCCCCATCGGGACGGTCGATCCCCGAGATCAGGTTGAGCAGCGTGCTCTTGCCCGCCCCGCTCCGCCCGACGAGCGCGCCGATGGCCCCGCGCGCGAGCGAGAACGAGGCGCCTCGCAGCACGTCGCGGGTGGCGTCGCCCTCGCGGTAGTGCTTGCGGACGTCGGAGAGGGCGAGGACGGCGTCGGGCATGGGTTCCGGGAGCGAGCCCGTCCGACGACATTCCGCGTGCGGGGTTTTCAGCCCGACAGGAAACAGTGGCTGCTATGGCCGCTCGTAGGGCAAGATCAGACACGCGGCCGGCCCCCGAGGGAGACCGACCGCGTGGAACCTACAGAGGGGAGGCCAGCTACGACGTCTGGTCGCGCTGGAATCCGCCAGAACCGCCGACGAGCGCATCGATGTTGCCGCTGTCGGGGCCGGCCGTCACCGCCTCGACCGAGCCGAGTTCCGTGAGCGTGGGGGCGTCATAGGGATGCGGTGGGGAGGGCATCGTCCTCCCGGGACGATTGGGCTGGAAGGTTGGTCATGGGATTCTGAGAGTTCATGATTCAGAGAGGAAATGGGACGAGCGGGCTACCGGGCTACCGTCAGACGAGCCATGCGGGCATCGGCGGCGCCCTGCATGCGGACGACGTACACGCCCGCGGGGAGAACGGAGGCGTCGAATGTCCACGCGGTGACGGCCTGGCCCGTAGGTACCCTCCGCGAGGAGCGCGACTTGGCGGCCGAGCGCGTCGTAGAGCGCAACTGTCACGTCGCCGCCCTCCGCCAGCCCGAACGAGACGGTGCCTCGGCCGGAGACCGGGTTCGGCGCGGCGATCACCGAGAGGTCGACGGCTCCGCCCTCTTCCTCCGCGACGGAGAACAGCTCGGCGAGGGCGGCCAGGAGCGCCTCGGCGTTCGAGGCCGACGCGGCCGCGCCGCCCCGGACCGATCCGAACACGGCTCCCGTCTAGGTGACGACGACAGCGGCCACGACGTTCGTGTTGGCGAGGACGGTCCCGACGTCCTGGCCCACCGAAGCGCTCCCTGGACGAGCGCGAACACGCTCGGGGCGTCCGAGAGCGAGTTGGCCGGGATCACCTGGCCGTTCTCCGACCGGACGGTCTTCATGAACGAGTACGTCCCGCCATCTCCGACCGCCCCCGCCCGCGTCGGCGGCGTAGGTAACGATCTCGGTGAACGGGTCGAACACGATGTAGTCGCAGCCGGAGAGGTCGTAGGCCGTCTCATCGCCGACATCGTTCGAGACCTCGGTGTACTCACCTCGTGCGTCGCCGCCGGGCTGGAGCGCCCAGTCCGAGAAGTAGAGGTTCGCGGCCGGCGAGCAGCCGTCGACCTGCTGCGACACGGTGATCGAGACCGGGGTCTGGCACTGGTTGCCTGCGCCGTCGGTGACGACGACCGTCCCGTTCCCGCTCATGCTCATGTCAGTCAGCGTCGCCGTGTACGAGATGGACGCGTCCCCGGGCGTGAACGGAGCCACGTTGAGCGTGAGGTTCGTGGCTCCGGGAGCGAGTTGGACGAAGAAGATCCCGGTGTTGTCGGGGTCGTCGGCGAGGGCGTCGGTGGCGGAGCCGGCGAACGTGGTCCCGTTCAAGGCCCCGTTGCAGATCGGCAGCGTGTTGTCCGCCCCCTGATTGATGAACTGGAACCGCGCGCCGCCGGGGAAGATGTAGGAGTCCGCGGAGTTGAACCCCTCGACGGTGATTCCGTGAGTGCCGCCGGACTGCGTGGTGTGCGTCCCCTCGTCGAGTTCGAGGAGGGCGTACGACAGGCCGGTGCTCGCGATGGCCGTGAACTCGGCGGCCGGGACGGTTACGCCGTCGAGGAGGATGGTCCCATTCGTGACGTCGTCGTCCTCGGCGATGATGGAGAGGTAGTGGTCGACGAACTGGCTCCCCCCGACGGTCGAGAACGTGTACGCGGAGAGGTACTGTTCGCTCGGGGTCATGTTGCCCATCGCGGGGTCCCCTACGGTGGACCCGGACCCGGTGACGCCCGTCATGTACTGGACGACGAAGATGGGCTTGTCGCCGGAGAAGACGTGGGCGGCGGCCAGCGTGGTCGTCTCCATGAACTCACCGGCGTCCAACGTCGCGAACGCGGCTCCGTCGAGGAGCACCGTGGTGTTGTCGTCGGCCGCCATCACCCGGTACCGCGACCCAAGCGGCCGGTTCGGGAGGGGCGAGACGACCACGTCGTTGCCCCAGCTCACTAGGGGCTGCGCCACCTCGAAGATGTGGTCGCAGGCAGTCGTGAAGGGGGGCACCTGCGTACACCCGTCGCCGTTGGTGAGGGTGATCGGCTTGTTGGCCTCGATCAGCGTCCCGGTGAGGTCGTTGCCATCCCCGCTGGACCCGGTGGAGATGCCGTACCAGCCCTCGCCGCGGTCCAGCGTGACGTTGAACGGAGTCCCCGCCGGCTGCCCGCTCCGCAGGGGCGCCGTGGGGGTGATCGTGACGGTGGTGTTGTCGAACGCCGCCACGATGACGAACTGCGACCCGACGAACTGCGGGGTGTAGCTGAACACCCGGTAGTCCGTGTTGAGTGCGTCGACCGGCAGGGCGAGTGCGGCATCGGACGTGAACGGCGCCCGGTTGATCATGTAGGCGACAAACTCGTCGGGCGCGAACGCCCGCACCGCGTTGTTCTGGACGCTCCCGAAGCTCCACCCGCTCGAGGCGGAGATCGGGACAATCACGACGGTGATGCTGCCCGGCGTGACGGGGACCGTTGTGTCGAAGGTGGGCGAGTTGACGGGGTACTGCACCGTGACGTTCGTCGCCACGTCGGCCGTGAGGTGAACCTCGATGCTCGGTGCGCCGAGTGGGTTGGGCATGAACCCCATGTAGAAGTCGGTCCCTTTGTTGTCGATGTCCTGCGCGCTCGCTGCAGATAGGGCTACGAGAGCGAGCACGACCAGCGCAGATTGCGCGACGCGGTAGAGAATGGGCATGGTATCGATGGAGAGGTCATACGGGGACCGTGAGCCTCCGCACTGCGCATCTGGCGGCGGGCAGACGGACTGATCACCTGTGGCACAATCCTCAATCTTTTAAGGAATTACCTACTACAGGACGTTCCTGAGAGTAGGAATTCCACCCCATCCCGCCCCCTCAATCCGGGGGAGCTTCGGTGCATCTGGTGTTCCAGCTTCGGCGCAACCTCTAACCACCCTTGGGAGTGATCTAAGCCCGGAATTACAGGCAAGTCATTAAGGGTTTACTCTCAACCCAACATCCCACGTCCATCCCCGCTTCTCGGCGCTCGTTCACGCCCGAGTACAAGCGCGAGGACGTTCGCCTCGCAGACGATCTCGGCAATGCCTCCCAGGACGCCCGCGACCTCGGCATCAGCGCCAATATCATCCCCCTATGGCGGCGCCAGCTCCGCGATGACGGATCGCGGGCGTTCCCGGGCAACGGGTCCCCACACGACGAGGAACTCGCCCGGCTCAAGCGCGAGCTCCGACACGCGCAGGAGCAGGTGGCGATCCTAAAAATGCCGTCGGTATCGTCGCCTTGCCCTCCCGGTGAGATACCGCATGATCGAGGAGGAGCACGGTCGGCGCTCTGTACGAGCGATGTGCGAGGCACTCCGGATCCACGCCGAACTGCGCGCTCGCGACATCGCCTGCGGTAAGAACCGGATCGCTCGGCTGAGGGGCGAGCACGACATCCATGCCCGCCGACCGAAGCAGCGCCCTCCTACGGCAACGCCGGCCACACCGCTCGCGTCTGTCGCAGCCAACGTGCTCGACCGTGCCTTCGAGCCCGACGTGCCCGACCGCGTCTAGGCCGCCGACATGACCTACTTCGCGACCGACGAGGGCTGGCTCTACCTCTCGGTAGTGCTAGACTTGTACTCCCACCGCGTCGTGGGCTGGTCGGCGCAGCCGTCGCTCTCGCGTCGCAGCCCGGTCAAGGCGCTCACGTCGGCTATTCGCGATAGGCGCCCTGTGCCGGGCTCGCCGCACACTCCGATCGAAGGTCGCCGTACACCTTCGACGACTACCGCGCACGTCCGCGCCGACACGGCCTTGTCGCCTCGATGAGCTGCCACGACAACGCACCAGCCGAGAGCTTCTTCGCGTCGCTCAAATTCGACCGCGTCCGGGGGCGCCGCTTCGGCACGCACATGAGGCCCACGCGACGCTCTTCGACTACGTCGAGACCTTCTACAACCTCCGTCGCAGGCACTCGTCTCTCGGCTACCTCACGATCGACAAATACGAGCGGCAGCACCACACCCGCAGCCCGAACTCCTAGCGGCCTGACCTTAACCGAATGTCCGCCCCAATGAGGGCAGATCATTTACGATTTCACCGTCTGCCGAACCATGTGACCGGGGCAGGCGAGTACTGAAGCCGTGGAGAGTCCATCTCGCGTGTCGTCGCCCTCGCGGTAGTGCTTGCGGACGTCGGAGAGGGCAAGGACGGCGCCGAGATCGTCGGCCATGGGTCCGGGGGCAAGCCCGCCCGACGACGCCGCGCGTGCGGGGTTTTCCTCATCGGTGCACTCAGGTCCCACGCCAGACGGTCATCGACCCGCTCGTCTCTCGGCGGGGGCATCAATCGAGCGAGGCCGACCCGTGAAGGGTCGGCCTCGCGTGGTTGCCGGCGGCATGCGGAGCGAGCTACGAGGTCGTGTCGTTGCCCTCTTGGAACCCGCCCTGGATCCCGACCAGCGTGTCGAGGTTGCCGTCGCTCGCCGGCCCGGACGTCACCGCCTCCACCGTCCCGAGCGCCGATAGCGAGGGGGGTAGCGTACGGGCGTGGGCCGGGGTGATCGGCAGTCGGCGAGATGTGGGGGGGCATCGGGGTGTTCGGAGTCGGAGTCATTGGATCGAGCGGGCTATCGTGGAAGGGCGTGTGGGTCGGGCCTCCGTCACCGGACGACGGTGACCGAGGCGGTCCGGACTTCGGACCCGACCGCCGCCCGGACCACGTACACCCCGGCCGGGAGCGCGGCCCCGTCGAGCGCGGCCTGGTAGGCGCCCGGGCCCCGCGGACCCTCCGCGAGCACGGCCACCTCCCGCCCCAGCGCGTCGAACACCGAGACCCGGACGGCGGACGGGCCCGGCACGCTGTACGTCACGCGGGCCAGGCCCCGAACCGGGTTCGGGCCGACGGCGACGGCCAACGCGAGAGCCCCGCCGTCCTCCGACCCCGTGGCCCCTCCGAACACGGCGGAGAGCGCGGCGACGAAGTCGGCCGCGCCCTCGGGCGACGAGCACGACCGCCGTCCGCCCCCGTTCCCGCACTGGCCGTCCACACCGCCCTCGGTGTATACCCGGCCGGTCGCGTCGAAGACGACCCCGGCCACGACCGTCGTCGCTCCCCCTGGCGGAGCCGCAGCCCCGACCCCGTTGCCGACCTGAAGGTCGGCCGTCGAGAGGACGGCGGCGCCGGGACGGCCGGTGGGGATCGTGGGGGCGTAGATGTAGCTCGCCTGCGGGGCGAGCAGCGTCGGGTCGGGAGCGACGTCCGTGTCGGTGACGACCTCGTCGTACCCGTCGTAGATGGCGAGCGTGCATGCGTCGAGTTCGACGGTGTCGCCGATCGAGCTGTTGGTGATGGTGACCTCCCCGGGGCCCCCCGCCGCGAACGACGAGATGTAGAGCGGGGCCTCCGTCGTGCACGCGACGAGGTCGCACGCGTCGCCGATGCCGTCGCCGTCACTGTCCGCCTGATCCGAGTTCGGCGTGGAGGGGCAGTTGTCCTCGCCATCTGCGACCCCGTCGTTGTCCGAGTCGAGGAGCGTAAAGCCGGCGTACCGTACGTCAGGCTGGGAGAAGTTGTAGAACCCGAAGCGGCCCGAGGGGAACACCGTGAGGCCAGCGTCGGCTGGCGTAATGGTGAAGATGATCTCGTCATCGAACACCCCGTTCGAATCATCGCCGTCGTCGATCGAGATCTGGATGAGCGCCGCCGTATAGGTCAGCGAGAACGTGTAGACCTGGTTGTCGTCCCAGCCCCGATCCGTCCCGTAATCCGTGGCGATCACGTCAAAGCCAGGCGGTGCATCCTCATGGTCCCAGAAGGGCTGAGTCCCGTCCCCCGGGTTCGTGATGACGCTGTCCACCTTTGACAAGGTGAATCCCTCCGCGGCGAAACCGCCGCCAAAACTTTGATTACCCTGCTTCCAATCAAAGAGGAAGAACTCGTAATCGTTGTACGTGCCCGGCCCTGCACCCAGCGGGCTTTGGTATCCGAAGACAAACCCGATGTAGTCGTCGTCACCCGTCGACTCGACGCCAAACGTACCAGTGATCGTGTCGTTGAACAGATCGCTTGGGCTGACGAAGAACGTCGGGTCCCCGTTGATCGACTGGAGGACGGTAGTGCCATCCGAGGAAACCGTCCAGGTCCCATCGCTGGGGTCACCCTGTTTGGACCACGTATTGAGATCCACTGGAACCTGGGCAAGCGTGGGGACGGCCAGCGCGAGTGTAAAAAGGGACGCCGCCACAAGGCGCCCACCGTATCGGAGGGACATATGAAGGAGGGGTAGGTGTGCAGAGCTGTTTCCCCCAAGCTCGATTCCGACGGGCTACCCACCGAGCGACTCCGCGAGCGCGGAGCGATCGAGTGGTAGGCTGCGGGCACCCCTTCGTCGGTGAGCCAGGGGCCTATCGGACCTAGAGGCCCTAAGACATGCTGAATCTCTTCCCGCCCCCTCCTTCACAGTAACGCCTTTCACCAAGAAGCTATACGCCTATGGCTCATGCGGATGTGCCACGAGCGTTCCCCTCCCGGATGACCTCACAGACCAGGACCGGGACCGTTCTACGACATCGCTCGTACGCGCCCCTTTCTTCCCCCCGACCGGACATGTACCGCCGCCTCTGCCTCGTCCTCGCCGTCCTGCTCGCGGCCCCCGTCCTCGCGCAGGACGCGCTCCCCGAGACGAACGACGCCCTCTTCGCGCCGCTCGCGCTCCCCACGCCCACCCCGTCCCGCACGGCCGACGGGCGGCCCGGCCCGGCCTACTGGCAACAGCGGAACGACTACCACATCGAGGCGGCGCTCGACACCACCACGCACACCCTGCGCGGAACGGTCCGGCTGACGTACACCAACAACAGCCCGCAGGCCCTGGACCACGTGTGGATGCACCTGGAGCAGAACCTGTTCGCCCCGGCCTCGCGCGGTGCCCTCCGCACGCCCCCCGACAGCCGGTGGCGCGGGTCGTTCGCCGAGGGCGGGTTCCGCCTCGGCCAGGTGACCGTTGAGGGGGCCCCTGTGGAATCCGTGGTGGACGACACGCGGATGCGCATCGACCTCCCCGAACAGCTCCGTGCCGACGGTGGGCGCGTCGAGATCGTCGTGCCTTACTCGTTCGTGGTCCCCGAGTACGGGGCCGACCGGATGGGTCGGCTGGAGACGGAGCGGGGGACGATCTATGAGATCGCCCAGTGGTACCCCCGCGTGGCCGTCTACGACGACGTGAACGGGTGGAACACGATGCCCTACCTCGGCCAGGGCGAGTTCTACCTCGACTACGGCGACTTCGAGTACGAGGTGACCGTCCCCTCGACGATGACCGTTGTCGGCACCGGCGTCGTGCAGAACCCCTGGGAGGTCTACACCGAGGCCCAGCGCGAGCGGTTGGACATCGCCCGGAACTCGACGTCGCGCGTCCCGATCATCGCGCCGCGGGAGGTGGGGACAGCCGCCGCGCACGCCCACACGTCCGGAACCACGACATGGCGGTTCCGCGCCGAGAACGTCCGCGACGTGGCGTGGGCTGCCTCCTCGGCCTTCATCCTCGACGCCGCCGGCGCCGCCGTCCGCCAGGACGACGGGTCGATCAACAACGTCCTCGTCATGAGCGCGTACCCGCACGAGGGGCTGGGCACGCCCGAAGAGCCGGGCTGGGAGGAGGCCGCGCGCTTCGGCCGCGCGTCCATCCTCAACAACTCGCGGTGGTACCCCTACCCCTACCCCGTGGCGATCTCCGTGGCCGGCGTGGTCGGTGGGATGGAGTACCCGATGTTCCAGTTCTCGGGTGTCGACGCCCGGTTCATGAGCCTGTTCGGCGTCATCGACCATGAGCTGGGCCACAACTGGTTCCCGATGATCGTGGGCTCCGACGAGCGCCGCTACGCCTGGATGGACGAGGGCTTCAACTCGTACCTCAACACGTTCTCGAACGTCACCTTCTACGACGAGAACGACGATCCCACGATCGCCGGCTACGGCCTCTCGGACTCGGCCCGCGTCATCCGGCTCACGCAGGGCGAAGCCGACGCGGAGTTCGCCCGCCAGCCCTACTCCGCCGACCAGCCGGTCATGACCTACCCGGACCGGATTCGGCCCGAGGCCCTCGGCTGGCTGGCCTACCGCAAGCCCGCGAAGGGCCTCCTGATGCTCCGCAACGACATCGTCGGGCCGGAGCGATTCGACGCGGCCTTCCGCGAGTACATCCGCCGCTGGGCCTACAAGCACCCCCAGCCGGCCGACTTCTTCCGCACCATCGAGGACGTGACGGGCGAGGACCTCGACTGGTTCTGGCGCGGGTGGTTCTACCAGACCGACCGGTTCGACCAGGCGCTCGCCGACGTCGCCGTGGTCGACGACCAGGCCGTGGCGACGGTCGACAACCGGGACGGCATCGTGCTACCCACCACTGTCGAGTTCGAGTTCGCGGACGGGACCACAGCCCGTGCACAGATCCCCGCCGAGGCCTTCTTCTCGACCGACACCGCCGCGGCGCGCGTCCCGCTCGACGGGCGGACGCTCGTTGGCGCCCGCCTCAACCCGTCCGGCCAGTCCCCCGACGACGACCCCTCAAACGACGTACGGACGTATTGACGACGACCCCTCTCGGCCGCCGCCCGCGGCGAGGCGCGACTCGAAGCGGAGGTCGGCCGGGAGGTATCGGAACGTGTGGAGCAAGCGCGCGGCGCGCGTCGGGCCCGCGGCGGTGAGGTCGAAGAGGGTCTGCGCGCCGGCGCGGTCCTCGTCGCTCAGGCCGTCGAGCGAGCGGAACCCCATGGACCAGTCGGGGAACTGCCGCTCCTCGACGGCCTGGCGCAACAGGATGAGGACGCCCCGGTGGCGCGGATCGCCCTCGATCCGGTGGAACGTCTCCGCGACGGCCGCCTCCGGCCCCTCCAGGATCTGCATGAAGTTGCCCTCGCTGTGGAGAAGCGCGCCCGTCACGCCGGCGGCGACGTTGTTCCGGCGGCTGACCCGCAGGATGCCGACGAGCTCGTCGGAGGACAGGGGGCGTGGGGCGGACGAGGCGTACGCGAGTTGAAGCACCGGGGAACGACGTCGGGGGAGGTGGAAAACGAGCGGAGCGCTAGGCCGCCTTGGTGGTCACGTCCCGCTCCGCGAGGCGGGCGAGGGTGGTGAGCAGGAACCGCGCCCGCTCCCGGTGCGGGAGCGCGTGGTCGAACAAGCGACGGGCGACGTGGCACTCGTCATCCGACAACTGGTCGATGGTGTAGAACTCCATCGGGCTCGTCGAGAACTGGCGGCTCCCGATGGGGTCTCGAAGGAGAACCGTGTGCACATGGTGGCGCGGATCGGTCTCGATGCGGCGATACGTGGCCGCGACGCTCTCCGACGGCCCCTCCAGGACCTGCATGAAGGTCCCTCCGGCGTGAAGGAGCGCACCCGTCACATCCGCCTCCGCGTTGTGCTGCTGGCTCGCGGCGAGGATCTCGTCGAGATCGTGCGCAGAGAGAGGCCGCGATGCGGACGAGACGTAGATGAGGCGGGTCAGCATCGTGAACGGAGTCAGAGGGATACGGGATATCGCCAAGACCATGCCCAGCTAAAGGCCTGGGCCCGTCAAGTCAGGCGTCCCTCGCTGTCCCTCGCGATGGGGGTGCGCTGACCGTAGGTTTCCGACCCCCCGGAAGCCCCGCTGTGTCGTCCCCCGCCCGCCCGCTCCTGTCCAGTGGAGCGGACACCTTGCCCGGTGTCCGCCCTCGTGCCGGATTTCAGTTCCGTGAGGGGCAGCAGGCGTTTCTGGCGAAGTGGGCCGCCGCGCTGGAGGCCGGCGAACGGAACGCGCTCGGCGTGTTCGTGCCGGGCTACGGCAAGACGATCACGGCCCTGGCGTCGTACGCAGTCGCGCGTGCTCTGGGCGTGGCCGACCGGCTCGTCGTGTTCGTCCCTCGCGGCAACCTCCGCGACCAGTACGCCGACGCCGACGAGCTGGCCCAGGTGTTCCACAACCTCGGCGCCCCGCCCGTCTCGTTCTGCTCGGCGGACTCGGACCGGGTGTTCCTCAAGAACCTCGACACCGAGGTCGTCGTGACGACCTACCAGTACGCCTCCGGCGAACGCGGCAACGACGCCCTCGTGGAGTACTGCAAGCGGGCGAAGGCGCTCTTCGTGTTCGACGAGGTGCACCACCTCGCCAACGACGGGACGTGGGCGCGGGCCATCGAGCGGTTCCCCCACGCCGCGAGCGTGGCGCTCTCGGGCACGCCCATGCGGAGCGACAACAAGACGCTCTTCGGCGTCCCGTTCACCGAGGACGCCGAGGGGTTCCAGTACTACGAGGCGCTCCACGAGGTGGGGATGCGCGAGGCCCACGCCGAGGGCGGCATCCTCAAGCGCGTCGACGCCCACGTCGTGGACTACGCCGTGCGGATGGTCCGGACCGACACGGGCGAGGAGGTCGAGGTCTCGCTCTCTCAGCTCCGCGAGGACCCCGAGGCGAGCCGCGACGTGGACGCCTACCTCGCGCGGCGGAAGCTCCGCTTCCACGAGGTCTACCTCGACACGCTCCTCGGGCCGGCCTTCGAGCGGTTCACGGAGAAGCGCGGCCAGCTCGCACGCCTCATGGCGCGGTCCGGCAGCTTCGCCGGCTACCGCGACCACCAGATGCTCGTCATCGCGATGAGCAACGCGCACGCCGCCGCCATCCTCGACTTCGTCCGCCGCCGCTACCCCGACGTCCGCTCGGCGCGGATCGGGCAGGACGTGGCCCAGGCCGAGCGGCAACAGCTTCTCGACACCTACCGCGGCGGCGAGATCGACGTGATGGTGCAGGTGGACATGATCGGCGAGGGCACGGACATCAAGCCGATCTCGGTCCTCGTCAAGGCCGACCTCGTCCGCGCCATGGGCAAGACCATGCAGCAGGTGTTCCGCGGGATGCGCTACGTCCCGCAGTGGCCTGAGGAGGCCAACCGCTGCGACCTCTACGCCGCCGACGACTCGGGCGTCGTCGACACGCTCCGCTGGATCGCCTCGGAGGAGCAGGCGGGCGTGAAGAAGAGCAAGGGCGGGACCGGCGGCGGCGAGGGGCCGACCTCCGAGCCGACCGAGATCAGCGTGTGGGAGCTGAAGTCGGTCCGCCAGGGCGGGAGCCAGACGCACTCGCTGGAGCAGATGCCGGGCTACCGCTCCTCGGCCCAGTTCCACCAGGACGTCCCCCGCGCCGAGGCGAAGCCGCAGGCCATCGACATGGCGGCGCGGGAGCGGGAGCTGCGCCAGCTCTGCGCCGAGCTGGCGAAGGAGCTGAGCTACGGGATCGACACGGAGGTCCGCCAGATCCACGCGGCGTGGAAGCGGCACCTCCGCGGCCAGGCCCAGGCCGACGCCAGCGTCGTAGAGCTGGAGAAGAAGCGGGTCTGGCTGGAGCGGTCGATCCGGGCCGGGCGGCTGGTGTAGCCGCCGGGCGGAGCGTCGTCAGGCGGCCGTGGCGCGTTCGAGGAGGCCCTGGATAGCATCGAGCATCTGGGCCTTCGTGACCGGCTTCGAGAGGTAGTCGTCGAACCCGGCGTCGAGGCACCGGCGGCGGTCCTCCGGCGAGGCGTGGGCCGTGAGCGCGAGCGTCGGGAGCGATGCGAGCTGGTCGTCGCCGCGGATGTGCTGGATCAACTCGAAGCCGCTCATCCCGCCCTGATAGTTGAGGTCCAGCAGGGCCGCGTCGACGGACGTCTCCACCAGCGCGTCGAGCACCGCCTCGGCCGAGCCCACCGCGATCACGTCGTACACCTTGCGGAGGTAGAGCGTGAAGAGCTTCTGGTTCTCGGGGTAATCGTCGGCGACGAGGATCGTCGGGCGGTCGGACATGGGGGGAGAGCGCGGTGGGACGGAGGGTATCGGCCCCCGGCCCCTCCCTTAAAGGCGCCCGCCGTCGGTCGCCTCTCGAAACGCGTCCCCGAGCGGACGGACGACCTCGGCGAGCGCGTCGAACAGGCGCGGGCCGGCCGCGACGAGCCCGCCCGACGCCACCGGGTCGGCGCCGTCCCACAGCCCGGCGACGCGCCCCCCGGCGGCCTCGACCAGGACGACGCCCGCCGCCACGTCCCACGGCGCGAGGCCGGCCTCGAAGAAACCGTCGAAGCGGCCCGCGGCGGTCCACGCGAGGTCGACGGCCGCCGCCCCGTGGCGCCGGACGCCGCGCGTGGAGCGGATCGCGGCCTCGAACGTCCGGAGGTAGCCCTCGACGTAGCGGTAGTCGCGAAACGGGAAGCCCGTGGCGAGGAGCGCGTCGTCCAGGCGGTCGGTGGCGGAGACCTGGGCCGGCTCCCCGTCGACCATCAGCCCGGCCCCACGGGCGGCCGAGAACAGCTCGCCCGAGGCCACGTCGAGGACGACGCCTACAGCGCCCTGCCCCTCCACACGAAGCCCGATGGAGACGGCGTAGGGCGGGACGCCGTGCGCGAAGTTGGTCGTCCCGTCGAGCGGGTCGACGATCCATACACGCCCCCGCCCGAGGCGCGCAGCCACGTCCTCGGCCCCCTCCTCCCCGATCCGCTCGTCGTCCGGGAACGCCTCGCGGAGATGGGCGAGGACGATCCGCTGCGAGCCCTCGTCGACGAACGTGACGAGGTCGTGCGTCCCCTTCGCGCGAACGTCGTCGGCGCGGAGGCGGCCGGCGTGCGAGCGGATGAAGGTGGCGGCGGCGCGGGCGGCGGCCTCGGCCACGCGTCGTTCGGCGTCGAAGGGCATGGGGGCGGGAAGAGCGGGCCCGTGCAACCCGGAGGGCCTCGACGTGTTCTGACAGCCCCCGCCTCCACCCCGTGCGCACCGCCCTTTTTCTTCTCGTCCCCCTCCTCGTCGGCTGCGAGCCGGGCACGCCGGCCGCGACGTCGGCGGACACCGAGGCCGACCGGCTCCTCGCCGCCGTCACGCCGGGCGCCGTCGACGCCGCGTTCGACGCCCTCGCGTCCCGCACCGCCCAGGCGGACCTCACGGTGACCGAGAGCGAGGGGGCCGGCACGCGCGTCGGCGAGACGACGGTCCGGCTCCTGCTCACGCCCGGCGACCCGCGCGTCCTCGACCGGTCCGGCGCGGGCACCCTGGCCGACACCTCGAACGTGCCCCCGCGCCTCCGCAATCCGCTCGACACCGCCCTCCCCGACGACCCGCCCTACGTCGACCCCGCCTCGCGCGACCAGTACCGCCGCGCCATCGTCGGCGACACGGTCGTGGCCGGGCGGCGCCTCCGCGTGGTCGAGGCCGTCCTCGCGGACGCGGAGGCCGAGCAGGGCGTCCGCCGCGTCCGCGCAGCGGTCGATCCCGAGACCGGACGCGCCGTGACCGTCGTCGTGGACCGGGCCGCCGCCTCGGCGGTCTACGACGAACAGAGCCGCGTCCGGGTGGAGCTGGCGCCGGCCGAGGCGGGCGTGTGGCTTCCCCACATCGTCGAGACCGACGCACAGACCGACGTGCCGCTCGCCCCTGTCCGCCGGATCCGAACACTCTGGATCGTGCGGCTCGACGCCGCTCCGTAGCGCGCCCATGACCGTCCGCCCCCTCGGCACGCCGGCCCGACACCTCGGCTCCGTCTCCTCGACGATGACGGCGGCGGCGGCGTGGGCGGCCGAGGGTGCCCCGCACGGCGCCCTCGTCGTGGCCGAGCACCAGACCGGCGGGCGCGGCCGCCACGGGCGCGCCTGGGCCGACACGCCCGGCGAGAGCCTCATGCTCTCCCTCGTCCTCCGCCCGGAGCTTCCGTCCGACCGGCTCGGGCTCGTCGGGCTCGCGGCGGGGCTCGCCGTCGCTGAGTCCGTCGACGCGTTCGGCGTGGCGGCGACCGTCAAGTGGCCGAACGACGTGCGCGTCGGCGGGCGGAAGCTGGCGGGTGTCCTGGCCGAGGCATCGTGGCGCACATCGCGCCCCGCCGTGATCCTGGGGATCGGGCTGAACGTCCAGCAAGCGGCCTTCCCCCCCGCCCTCGCCGACCGCGCCGTCTCGCTCCGCCAGCTCACCGGCCACCCCGTCGACCGGCTCGCCCCGCTCGCCCCACTCCTCGACCGGCTGGCTACCCGCCTCGCCGATGCTGAGGGAAACCCAGAGCGGCTGGTCCGCGACGTGGAGCAGCGCTTAGAGAGCGTCGGCGAGGTCGTCGCCGTCCGGGTCCCGGGCGTGGACCGGCCGCCGCTGGAGGGGACCGTCCTCGGCGTGGCCGCCGACGGCGCGCTCCGCCTCCGGACCGATGCGGGCGAGGTCCACGCCCGCGCCGGCGAGGTGACGCTCGCCCTCGACCCGGCGGACTCGTGAACCTCGTCACCGGCGCCACCGGCTTCGTCGGCTCCACGCTCGTCCGGCAGCTCGTCGCCGACGGCGAGCCCGTCCGCATCCTCCGCCGACCGACCTCGCAGCTCGACCTCCTGGGCGACGCCGCCGACCACGTCGAGCACGCCCTCGGCGACGTGACCGACCCGGTGTCGCTGGCGGAGGCGATGCGGGGCGTCCGGCTCGTCTACCACGCCGCAGCCGTCGTCGCGTTCGGGCGCCGCGCACGCCAGCGGCTCTGGGACGTAAACGTGCAGGGGACAGCAAACGTCGTCGACGCCGCGCGCTCGGCGGGCGTCGAGCGCCTGGCGCACACCTCCAGCATCGCCGCCCTCGGCCGCCCCGAGCGCCCGGGCGGCATCATCGACGAGTCGGCCGTGTGGACCGCATCGCGTTCGAACACGGCCTATGCCGTCAGCAAGCACGAGGCCGAGCGGGAGGTACAACGCGGCCTCGCCGAGGGGCTTGACGCCGTGATCGTCAACCCGTCGCTCATCTTCGGGCCGGGCCGCGCGGGCGAGAACACCATGGAGTTGGTCGAGCGCGTCGCCGCAGGGCGCCTCCCCCTCGCCCCGCCCGGCGGCACCGCCGTCGTGGACGTGGCCGACGTCGCTGCCGGCCTCCGCGCGGCGATGGAGCGGGGCGACCCGGGCGAGCGCTACGTCCTCACTTCCGAGAACCTCCTGTGGACCGACCTCCTCGCCACACTCGCCGACGCCCTCGGCGTCCGCCCCCCGCGCCGGACGGCCCCGCCGGGACTCCTGAGGATGGCCGGCGCGCTCGCGGAGGTCGGCGCGGCCCTCACGCGCACCGAGCCGGGCCTCACGCGCGAGACGGCGCGCACCGCGACCGAGACGCACCGGTACTCGAACCGGAAGGCCATGGAGGCCCTCGGGCTCACGTTCCGCCCGTTCGCCGAGACCGCCGCACGCATCGCCGCCCAGCGGGACTGACCCCAACCGCGGCGGCCCGATCGCGCCTCAGTGCACCAAGAGCGCCATCACGGCGATCCCGAGCACCATCATCACGAGCTGCCCTACCGCCTTCGTGGCCGGGTAGCTGTGCCGACGGTTGAGCTCCGGGATGAGATCGCTCCCCGCGATGTAGAGGAACGCGCCCGCCGTGATGGGCAGGAGCCAGTCCGCCAGGCCCTCAACCTCCGCGCCGAGCAGGAGCACGAGCCCGGCGCCGACGAGCCCCGTCAGCCCGATGCCGAAGTTGTAGAGGAGCGCGCGGCCGGGTGGGTAGCCCGCGTAGACGAGCACGCCGAACGTGCCGATGCCCTGGGGGATCTCGTGGAGCATCACCGCGAGCGTCGTCACCACGCCGGTCTCGATGGAGACGACGTAGGAGGCCGCGACGATGGCCCCGTCGATGAGGTGGTGCGCACCGCTCCCGACGAGGTTGACGAGCGCGAACGGCGCCGGCTCGCCGTGGACGGGCCGGAGGTGGCTGTGCCCGTGGCTGTGGCCGGTGGCCCCTTCCAGTGCCTCCGGGTCGCCATGCTGGTGACGCCAGTGGAGGAACTTCTCCAGGATGAAGAACGCCAGCACGCCGGCCAGCACGAGGAGCCCCGTCTCCATCCCGCCCCCGAGCGCCTCGTACGACTCGGGGATGAGGTGGAGCAGCGCCCCGCCCAGCATCGCCCCGACGGCGAAGGCGACGAGTAGGAAGATGATCCGCTCCAGCCGCTGCCGGCCGAGGGAGAGCGTCAGCGCGCCGGCCAGCGAGGCGAGCGCGATCGCGAGGACGGAGAGGAGAGCGGCAGCCGAAGCAGGCACAGCGAACGGGCAAGAGGCGCCTCGATGCGAGGCAGGACGGGAGTCTTACTCGTAGCCCTTCCCCTCACGCTCGGCCTGCCGCACCTTCTCGTCGTCGAGCTTCACCGTCGGCTTGTCGACGCCGAGCGAGCCGGGGTCCTGCGGGCCCGCGTTCACCTGGGGCGGGATCTCCTCCGAGTAGTCGGTGCCGTCCACGTCGTCCTCGCCCGCCTTGTCCTCGACGTAGTCGGGGCGCTCCTCGCGGAGGTGGAGGGGATCTTTCTTGGTCGAGAGGTCAGCCATGGCCATGGGGAGAGTGGGCGCGTCGTACGACGGCCAGTCGGCGCGGGGTCCAGACGGGCCCCGGGCGATGGCGACGCGCGGCCGGGACGACCGCGATGCAGAAAGTGCGGCACGGGGTGGCGGGCGGGGGCTACACTGAGGGCTCCATTCTCCAAGAGCCTGCCGCGTGCGCATCGCTCCCAGAGTGGGGCCTCCCGGTCCGACTGGGAGTGTGGCCGCGACGGCGGGCCACACCCAGACCCCACCCGGTCATGCCCTCCTTCGCCGGCACGGCGCCCCGTGCCCACCCTACCGCTGAGACTGCCTACGGCCGTCAGAGCTGGCACTCCCACGGTGTCGAGCGCGTCCCCGTCCTCATCTTCGACGACCCCTCCGGGCTCTCGAGGCAGGCCGCCCGCCAGGTCCGCACGCTCATCGAGGCCAAGCAGGCCGCTGGCGACATCGCCGTGCTCGGCCTCCCCACCGGCTCCACGCCCATCGGCGTCTACCAGGAGCTGATCCGGATGCACCGCGAGGAGGGGCTCGACTTCTCGAACGTCGTCACGTTCAACCTGGACGAGTACGTTCCGATGAAGCCGGACAGCCTCCAGAGCTACCACCGGTTCATGCGGGAGAACTTCTTCGACCACGTCAACGTGCCGGAGGAGAACATCCACATCCCGCGCGGCGACCTCCCGGCGCGGGAGATCGAGTCGCACGCGGCCGAGTACGAGCGGCTGATCCAGCGGGCCGGCGGCATCGACCTGATGCTCCTCGGCATCGGCCGGAGCGGGCACATCGGGTTCAACGAGCCCGGCTCCACGCCCGACGACCGGACCCGCCTCATCGTCCTCGACGAGATCACCCGGAAGGACGCGGCCTCGGACTTCTTCGAGGAGAAGTACGTCCCCCGCGAGGCCATCACGATGGGCGTCGGGACGATCCTCGACGCGCGCGAGGTCATCCTCATCGCCACCGGCGAGCACAAGGCGCCGATCGTGCGCCAGGCCGTCGAGGAGGAGCCCAACGCCCAGGTCTCGGCCACCTACCTCCAGCTCCACTCCAACGCCACCTTCTACGTCGACCGCGCCGCCGCCAGCGAGCTCACGCGCGAGAAGACGCCGTGGCTCGTGAAACGAGTGGACTGGACGGAGAACGCGGCCAAGCGGGCCGTGATCTGGCTCTCGAAGGAGACGGGCAAGGCCATCCTCCGCCTCGACGCCAGCGACTTCCACCGGCACCACCTCCACGACCTCGTCCACGTCTCCGGCGGCGTCGACGACCTCTGCCAGCGGGTGTTCGAGGATCTGCGGCAGCGCGTGGTCTACCGCGACCGGCTCCCCACAAAGGAGAAGGTGATCGTGTTCAGCCCGCACCCCGACGACGACGTGATCTCGATGGGCGGGATGCTCCACGCCCTCGTCCGCAACGGGAACGACGTGACCGTCGCCTACATGACGAACGGGTCCGTCGCCGTGTTCGACCAGGACGTCCGGCGGCACCTCCAGTTCGTCCGGATGACGCACGACGTGCTCGCGCCCGGGGCCGACGACGGGCTCCAAAAGAAGATCGAGGCCATCTTCCGGGACCTCGACAAGAAGAAGCCGGCGCAGGTGGACACCGCCGAGGTCCAAACGCTCAAGGCCACGATCCGCTACACCGAGGCCATCGCGGCCATCGAGGTGATGGGGCTCGGCTCGGAGAACGCGCGCTTCCTCGACATGCCGTTCTACAAGACCGGCCGCGTCAAGAAGGACCCGATCGGCGAGGCCGACGTCCAGATCGTCCTCGACCTCCTGAAGGAGGTGGGCCCGACGCACCTGTTCGTGGCCGGCGACCTCTCGGACCCGCACGGCACGCACCGGATGTGCTACTCGGCCATCGACCAGGCCGTCTGCCGCTACGGCGACTCGCTCGCGAAGGCGGCCGACACGGCCGGCGATCCCAGCGGCGATGGCGCCCCGCCCAAAAAGGCGCGCCGCAAGAAAACGACGGCACCCGCCGACCCGCGGCCGCTGGTCTGGCTCTACCGCGGCGCCTGGCAGGAGTGGGAGATCCACCGCGCCGACGTGTTCCTCCCGCTCTCGAAGGCCGACCTCGACCTCAAGATCGAGGCCATTTATAAACACGAGAGCCAGAAGGACCGGGCCCTCTTCCCCGGCGCCTACGACGACCGCGAGTTCTGGGAGCGCGCGCGCGACCGGAATACGGAGACGGCCCGCTCGCTCGATGCCCTTGGACTTCCAGAGTGTTACGCCGCCGAGGCCTTCGTAACCGTCCACGAAATGCCTTGAGGGACCGGGTCAGATCTGACCTCAAACCCCCCGTTATATGTGCTGGGAGGTCCGATTCGGACCTCCCAGCCTTGCCCCCGAACCTGACACGTGACGCGAAATGCCCTTGCAGACTCCGGCCCAGCAGGGGCATATTCGCGCCTAACGACGCCACACGTCATGTGCGGCCCAGCGTCTAAACCGCGCGTTCAGCCCTGGCCTCAGACGGCCCCCCGATGACCCTTGCCACCGCGTTCCGCCTCCCTCTCCTCGTCCTGCTCGCCGTCCTGGTCGGCGCCCCGTTCGCGGCAGCCCAGACGGCCGGGAAGATCTCCGGCCGCGTCGTGGATGCGGCCCAGCAGCCGATCCCTGGCGCCACGGTCTACGTCGTCGAGACGAGCCGGGGCGCGACGACCGACACCGACGGGTACTACACCATCGTGAACGTCGGCGCGGGCACGTACACGCTCCGGATCAGTTTCCTGGGCTACACGCCCCAGGTGGTCGAGAACGTCGACGTCAACATTGGCCAGACCACGACGATCAACGCCACGCTGGAGGACGAGACGGCGGAGATCGGCGAGGTGGTCGTCCGAGCCGAGCGACCCATCGTCGAGACTGACGTCTCGAACAGCCGCGTGAACGTGGGCCAGGAGGAGATCGAGGCCCTCCCGGTAGCGTCCGTGGCCAGCGTGGTGGGCCTCCAGGCCGGCGCCCAGGGCCTCGCCGTCCGCGGGTCCGGCTCCGACGAGATCTCGTTTCAGGTCAACGGGCTCACGCTCCGCGATGAGCGCAACAACGCGCCCGTCACCAACATCAGCCTCGCCTCGGTCCAGGAGGTCCAGGTCCAGACCGGCGGGTTCAACGCCGAGTACGGGAACGTCCGCTCGGCCGTGATCAACGTGATCACGAAGGAGGGGGACCCGCGCCGCTACGAGGCCGACGCCATCGTCCGCGTCAGCCCCCCGGCCCAGAAGCATCACGGGATGCTGGCGAACGACCCCAACGCCTACTGGGTCCGCCCCTTCCTCGACCCCGAGGTGGCCTTCACCGGCACGCAGAACTGGGACGACCTCACCCAGAGCCAGTACCCCACCTTCGAGGGCTGGAACGCCGTCTCGCAGGGCCTCCTCTCCGACGACGACCCGACCAACGACCTGTCGCCGCAGGCGCTCCAGGACGCGTTCCGCTGGCAGCACCGGAAGTCGATGGAGATCACCGACCCCGACTACGACGTGGACCTCGGGTTCGGCGGGCCGGTCCCCGGCGTGAGCCAGATGCTCGGCAACCTCCGGTTCTACGGGTCGTTCCGCCGGGAGCAGGACCTCTACATGATCCCCCTCCACACCGACCGCTTCGAGGACCAGTCCGGCCACCTGAAGGTGACGAGCGACGTCGCCCCCGGCATGAAGCTGTCCGTGGAGGGCCGGCTCGGGCAGAGCCATGGGACGGGCGCCAGCCGCTCGGGCCAGCCCGGGTTCTTCCAGAGCGCCTCCGGCATCGCCTCGAACCTCACGGCCGTCAGCTACATCGACAGCCGCATCTTCTCCGGCGACTACTGGGGGCCGAGCACGGTGACCTACAACCAGCTCGGGGCCACGTTCACCCACACGCCCACGGCCTCGTCGTTCTACCAGGTCCGGTTCAACCGCTTCGTCTCGGCGTACGACACGAACCCGGGCCCGCTCCGCGACACCACCGCCATCGTGTCGTTCGGCGGCGTCTCGTTCGACGAGGCCCCGTTCGGGTTCATGCCGGCCCCCTCGGACGGCGTGGACGGGATGCGGATGGGCGTCGGGATGAGCAACAGCCGCGACTCGTCGCGGACGGCCATCTACACCGTCCAGGCCGACTACACCAACCAGCTCAACCGCTTCCTCGAGTTCAAGACGGGCCTGGAGTACTCGCGCACCCAGAGCGACATCAACTACGCCCAGATCGACTCCTTCCTGACGAGCAACAACTTCCGGGTGACGTGGGACCGGACGCCGGTCCGCGGCGCCGCCTTCGCCCAGACGAAGCTGGAGTTCCAGGGGATGATCGCGAACACGGGCCTCCGGCTCGACTACGCCCACGCCGGCGGCGACTGGTACCTCTTCGATGCCTTCGACCCGGCCTTCGGCGGCTTCCCGATCGAGAACGGCGAGCCGGAGCCGGCCCTCGACACGCTCCTCACGAAGAAGCCCACGCGCCGGATCGTCACGCTCAGCCCGCGCCTCGGAGTCTCGTTCCCGGTCACGGCCATCTCGAAGCTCTTCTTCAACTACGGCCACTTCCGCCAGCTCCCGACCTCGGACGACCTCTACCTCATCCGGGCGTTCCAGAGCTCCGGCCAGATCAGCCGGATCGCCAACCCGGACAACCCGCTCCCGCTCACGGTGGCCTACGAGCTGGGCTATGAGCAGTCGTTCTTCAACCGGTACCTCGCCCGCCTCGCGGGATACTACAAGGACGTCTCGCAGGAGCCCCGGCTCGTGACCTACCAGAGCCGCAGCGGGAGCGTGACCTACTCGCTCACCGAGCCGAACGCGTTCGCCGACGTCCGCGGCTTCGAGCTCACGCTCTCGAAGACGCGGGGCGACTTCTTCCGCGGGTTCGTGAACTACACCTACATGGTGTACACGGGCGGCTACTTCGGCTTCCCGTCGATCTTCGAGAACTCGACCGAGCAGCGCCAGCAGGAGGAGAGCGACGCCGCCCGCCGCAACGCCTCCAGCCGCCCGGTCCCCCGGCCCTACGGCCGCCTCAACCTCGACTTCTTCACGCCGTCCGCCTTTGGGCCGAGTGTCGCAGGCGTCTACCCCCTCGGGGGGTGGAAGGCCAGCGTGCTCGGCCGGTGGCAGGACGGCGGCCGGTACAGCTGGGGCGACAACGGCGTCGCGGCGCCGGGCGTCTCGCGCAACGTAGACATCGAGGACTTCTGGCAGATCGACCTCCGGTTCCAGCGGTCGTTCACGCTCGGCGGCCGGAAGGCGACCTTCTTCGCGGACGTCTTCAACCTGACCGACCGGAAGGACATGTCGCTCTTCTACGGGGCCGTCGACGGGAACGACCGGAACGCCTACCTCGCCAGCCTCCACTTCCCGGCGGGCGACTACTCGAACATCCCAGGGACCGACAAGGTCGGTGACTTCCGGCCGGACGACGTGACCTACCAGCCGATGCCCGTGGTCCGCACGCGGGCCCAGGTGAGCACGCCGGACGACACGGCCATCTACTACGAGCGGGAGACGGCGTCCTACCTCGTCTACCGCGACGGCGCGTGGCAGGACGCCGACTCCGCCCGCGTTCAGGAGGTGCTCGACTCGAAGGCATACATCAACATGCCGAACCAGACGTACCTCAACTTCCTCAACCCTCGGGACATCTTTTTCGGCATCCGCCTCTCCCTTTAGGCTCCCGGACGGCCCTTTCTCATGACGTTTGCTCCGCTGCGGCGCGCCCTCGGTGCCGCCCTCCTCTTCGCCGTTGTGCTGGCGCCCGACGCCCGCGCCCAGTTCGAGACCCGGTGGGTCGCGGCCGGTGACCTCCACAACTGGTATTCCTCGGCCGGCTCCGAGTGCGAGGTCTGCCTCGTGAACGAGCAGCAGTACGGGTTCCGCTGGCCCGGGATCTACCAGTACACCGACACCCAGGCCGCCAAGGGGCTGTGGATCGGGGCCCGGAACGTGACCGGCCCGCAGGGAACGACGTTCCCCTTCCGCGTCGTCCACAGCGGCCCGCGCGTGAGCGGCGTCGGGGAGTTCTTCCCGACCCGGTTCGAACTCGTCACACGAAACGAGCTCACCGTCGTCACCGTCGACGGCGACCAGTCGTTCCCCTCGGCCGAGATGATCGCCGACCGCGTGGACCCGTCGATCCCCTCCGACGTCATGCTCGTGAGCGAGGCGAACACGCTCCTCGGCGTGACGATGGAGCGCAAGGTCTACCAGTTCAGCCAGGAGTACCACGACGACTACCACGTCATCGAGTACACCTTCACGAACACCGGCAACACCGACGACGACGACGACATCGAGCTCCCCAACCAGACCGTCGAGGGGTTCACCGTCTTCTTCCAGAGCCGGATGGCCATCGCCCGCGAGGGCCGCTACGTGGTCGACAACTCCGTTGGGTGGGGCAAGAACACGATGAACGACACGCGGGGCGACGGCCTCCAGGCCGACCCCTCGGACGAGCAGTTCCGGGCCCAGTACGCCTGGCACGGGCTGAGCACGACCTCCGCCCTCCCCTACGACAACCTCGGCGCCTCGGCCCAGGCCCCGGTCCTCAACATCGCCCCGGCCGATACCGTCGGGCGCCTCACGGCGAGCCAGTTCGTCGGCGTCGTGACGCTCCACGCCGACGCCTCGGCCTCCGACGACTCCGACGACCCGGGCCAGCCCTCGACCACGACGTGGGTCCACTCGGACGAACCGATCACGTCAAACAACAATGCGTTCAACACGAACGACATGGCGAACGAATACGCGCTGATGACCAGCGGTCACCGGGCTCGCCATGCGACGACGATCGAGCCCACAGGACTCCCCGGTTTCCTCAACCCCACGAACGACCCGTCCCAGGGCAAGTCGGGGGGGTACTCCTACGCCACCGGGTACGGGCCGTACACGCTGGCCCCGGGCGAGAGCGTGCGGATCGTCGTGGCCGAGGCGGCCAACGGGCTGAGTCGCGAGGCCAACACGGCCGTGGGCAAAGCGTTCAAGGCGTCGGGGAACGACGCGGACGCGGGGCTGACCTACATGGGCGAGACGAAGACCAAGAACGAGTGGATCTTCACCGGGCGGGACTCGCTGTTCCAGACCTTCCGACGGGCCATCGCCAACTACAACGGCGGCTACGCGCTCCCGCAGGGCCCGCGCCCTCCGCGCACGCTCGACATCCGCTCTGGCGGCGACCGGGTCTCGCTGGAGTGGACGACCTACCCGGACGCCCCCGCGTTCGACGGGTGGGAGGTGTACCGCACGCAGACCTCGTACGACAGCACCTACACGCTCATCCACACGGCCGGCCCGGGTGAGACGAGCTACGACGACACCACCCCCATCCGCGGCATCGACTACTACTACTACGTTGTCGCCGTCCAGAACGGAGCCATGAACCCGGGCGGGAGCCTGACCCCGGCGAACGTCCCGCTCCGGAGCAGCCGCTACGCCACGCAGTCCTACGTGCCGGCTCGCCTCCAGCGGCCGCAGGGCGAGCGCCTGGAGGAGATCCGGGTGGTCCCCAACCCCTACTACATCGGCGCCGACAACAGCCTGAGCCGGGGGGTCCGCTTCCCGGACCAGACGGACAAGCTGGCGTTCTTCAACATCCCCGGGTTCTGCCGGATCGAGATCTACACCGAACTCGGCGAACTGGTGGACACCATCGAGCACAACGACGGCAGCGGCGACGACTTCTGGGACCACACGACTTCGTCGCGCCAGGTGGTCGCCAGCGGGCTCTACATCGCCGTCATCACCGTGACGCAGGACATCGTCGACCCGGGATCGGGCGCGATGCTCTACCAGGCCGGTGAGCAGGCCCTCCGCAAGTTCGTCATCATCCGATAGCGCCTCGCCGGCCCCCCATGAGACTCCTCACACGCCCCCTCCGGCTCGCCGCGCTGGCGCTCGTCGTCGCTCTCCCGGCCCTCGTGCCAGCGTCCGCCCAGGACACCTATCAGCTCGACAAGCGGGCACAGACCAGCCTCAAGTTCCTCACCGTCGCCGGGGACCCCCGGGCCGCCGCCCTCTCGTCGGCCATGACGGCCGCCGAGGGGGGGGCGACGATGCTCTTCTACAACCCCTCCGGCATGGCCTGGATGGAGGGGACCTCCGACGTCGCGCTCAGCCAGACCGGCTGGATCGCCGACATCAACTACAACCACGGCGCCGTCGCCTTCCGGCCTGCCGGCGGGCGGTTCGGGGTCATCGGGGCCTCGCTCACGTTCGTGGACTACGGCGACCTCCAGGAGACCGTCCGCGCCAACAACGATCAGGGCTACGTGGACGTGGGCACCTTCTCGCCCGCCGCGTACGCCATCGGCCTCGGCTACGCCCGGGCCGTGACCGACCGGTTCGCCGTCGGCGGCCAGGTGAAGTACGCCAACGAGGACTTCGGCAGCGCCATCTCGGAGGTCGGCACCGGCGGGAGCTACGACCGCGAGTCGCTCCGCGAGGGGACGCTGGCCTACGACTTCGGCGTCCACTACAAGACGGGGTTCGAGAGCCTTGCCTTCGCCGTGAGCGCCCGCAACTTCGCCCCGGACCTCACCTTCGCCGTGGAGAGCGTCGAGACCCCGCTGACGCTCCAGATCGGCGTGTCGATGGACGTGATCGACCTCACTTCCCTCGACCCCTCGGTGCACAGCCTGCGGCTCAACGCCGACGCTGCCAACCCCCGCGACTTCGCCGAGCAGATCAAGGTGGGCGGCGAGTACGAGTTCATGAACACGCTCGCGCTCCGGGCCGGCTACACCTTCCCGACCGACCAGGAAGGGATCAGCCTCGGCGCCGGCGTCCACCAGTCGCTCGCCGGCATCGGCGTCGGCGCGGACTACTCGTACACCGACTTCGGCGTGTTCTCGGGCGTCCATCGCATCGCCGTCCGGTTCTCATTCTGACGCTCCTTTCTCCCCTCGCGACGCGCCCCCGTATGCGCCCTCTGTCTCTCCTTTCGCTCCTCGCGCTGGTGGTCCTCGTGGCCGCCTGCGACTCCGGCCCGGGCGGGAGCCTCTACGACCCCGACGCCTCGGACAACTCGACGCCGTTGATCTCATCGGTCTCGCCCGAGGGCGTGGTCCTCGCGGGCATCGACGAGATTACGATCACCGGCCAAAACTTCTCCCCGGTCCCGAGCGAGAACCTCGTGTTCTTCGACGACGCTACAGGCAACGTGGCACGTGGAACTGTGCTCGCGGCCTCGGCAACGGAGTTGCGAGTCAAAGCCCCCAACCTGCCCAACCCCAACCTTCGGATGCGGATCTCGGTGCGTGGCGCCGAGAACTTCTCCAACGCTGTCGCCTTCCCCCTTACGCCCGCCATCGTGCCGTTCGGAGACCTAGACGTCAACGTTGAGGAGGAAGTCTTTGGGCTCACCCCCGACGGGGCCGGAGGCATCTTCGCCTCGATGGTGAGTGATGGGAGTTCGATCGGGATCAAGCGGTTCTCTGCCGATGGCACCCGAAGTGACTACTTCTCCAGCACGTTCCCGTGGTACGACTTGACCGTCGGCGCCGACGGTGAACTCTACGGTGCTCGCCGCATTCGGGCGCTCTTCCGCCTCCCAGAAGGGGGCTCCCAGCAAACATTCGTGGCGCTTCCGTCAGGAGTTACGCTCAACACTATCGCCACCTCCTCCTCGGGTGCGATCTGGACGGCCGGCTCAAGCACGTCCCCAGCCAACGCGGGCATCTACCGGGTTTCTCCCGACGGCGCCACGACCCTCTTCCCATTCTCAGAACGCGTAGTAGACCTCGTCGTTTTCGAAGGGAGCCTCTACGCCGCCACGCCCGCGGCCGTCTGGCGCTTCCCCATCGGCCCAGGCGACGCTCTAGGAGAAGGAACCCCGCACGTCGACCTCGCCTCGAAGCTCGGGACGAACGAACAGGCCACGGCGCTCGCCTTTGCGGCAGACGGGACCATATTCATCGGCACTAACGCAGCGACGGATCCGATGATCGAAGTGCCCGCCGGAGGCGAGGCCACTCGTCTGTATCCCGGAGTCCTCACCTCCCCTGTCACCTCCATGGCGTGGGGTCCGGGCTCCATCCTCTATCTCGCGCGCCCACCCTTTGGTGATGCCCCGGCTAGCCTTCAGGCGCTCGAAACCCGACGGGAGGGCGCTCGCTAGGGACGCCCCCCAGGTGGGCCGCTGGTATAATGGCCCTCGTCAATTGCACATACTCCATGTGCTCCGGGGCCCTAGGTCCCTCACACTTCCACTCCCCCTTCACACCATGAAGCGACTGCTATTCCTCATGGGGACCCTCTTGGTCCTCGCGCCTACGGTTTCCGCCCAGTGGGTCTTCGACGGTTCCTTCCCGTCCGACGAATCCACGATCACCCCTCACACCCACGCCCTGGCGGTTGATCCCGACGCCAAGGTGTGGACGCTCAGCTATTACCCGTTTGCAGGGGACAGCGTCGAGGTGGACATCGCCCTCAAGAACACGACAGGCTGCAGCACAGCTACAGGTAACTGCCGGGTCACAGCCATCCATGTCTTCAACGCAGATGGCTCACCGGCCAGTTTCTCCCCCCTCAACATCGTTACGCTCCCTGGGGGCGAGCAAGACACCCTCGGAGGCGAAGTCGTCCATGTCACGCCAGATTCGACGCGGTGGTCTTGGAAGGAAGGGACGGGACTTCGTGCCGGCCCTGATGGGAATGTGTACGCAGCCATCGGCAAGCGGATCTTCAAGTTCGACTATGAGACTGGCGAGGTGCTGGCCTTTGCAGCCCCAGAGATCCTGCTCTCGGCCACCAACTCCGGCATGGCCGTTGACGACAGCGGCAACATCTTCATCACGGGCACCTTCCCCGGCGACCCCATCGCCATCTTCAACTCGAACCTCGAGTACGTCGAGAACGTGGTGGACGCGGACGGGGCCTTCAACCGGAACCTGCTCGCCCTGCCGGATGGGAACACGGTCTTCGCGCTGAACTACTCGGCCGGCATCGCTACGGTCTATCAGCGCGCCGACGAGTTTTCGGCTTGGGACTCGACAGGAGTTGCCTTCGAGGGGATGAAAGTTGAGTCCGGGACCATCCACCCGGTCTCGGGCAACATCTGGGTAAGCGCGGGGAGCCCGCTAGACCCTCCGTCGGCGCCGTGGAAGCAGCACACGTGGTACGAGTTCACGGTTGAGGATGCGCTTGCCAACGCGCAGCCGACCCCCCTCGATAGCATCACCTGGAACAGCCCGGGCGACGGTCGCCCCCGTGCCATTGCCTTCTCGCCAGATGGCCTGACCGCCTACGTGGGTGAATTCAACCAGGCCTCCCCGGCCACGCAGAAGTTTGTCTACGCCGGGACATCCGTCGTGGAGGGCCCGTCGGTGGAAGGCGTCACGCTCCACCAGAACGCGCCGAACCCGTTCACGGCTTCGACGACGCTCCGGTATGACCTCGAGGCCCCTGCCACGGTCCGCCTCACGGTGTACGACGCGATCGGCCGCGCCGTCGCCACGCTGGCCGATGGCGTCCAAGGCGTCGGTACGCACACCGCTACGTTCGAGGGCAATGGCCTCGCCGGCGGCGTGTACACCTACGTACTCCAGGTTGATGGTAGCGCCCTGACTGGCCGCATGGTTCTCATGCGCTAAGTCGACCTCTCGGTTCGCGAAGCACGCTTCGCCCGTCCCGAGATCGTGAGGGGCGCCGGGCAGCAGTCCGGCGCCCCTCTCTGTTCAATCCACCACGTCCCCTCATGCATCGCCTCTTCCTCCTAGTCCTGTGCCTCATGGCCGGGGCCGCCCATGCGCAGTCCGATCCTCCCAAGCACGAGTTCCGGGGTGCCTGGATCGCGACGGTCACCAACCTCGACTGGCCTTCCTGCGTCGAGTGCCCCCCCGCGCAACAGCAAACCCAACTCCTAGATATCCTCGACGGCCTGAAGGCAGCAGGCGTCAATGCAGCCCTCTTCCAGGTCCGCACCGAGGCCGACGCCTTCTACGACTCGCCCTACGAGCCCTGGTCGTATTGGCTCACTGGTGAGCAAGGGACCGCGCCTGAGCCATTCTGGGATCCGCTTGCCTTTGCCGTTACCGAAGCGCACAAGCGGGGCATCGAGCTTCACGCCTGGCTCAATCCGTACCGTGCCGACCGTGGCTCACCCTATACCAAGGCAGAAAGCCACGTCACAAACCAGCATCCGGATTGGATCCTCGACTTTGGATCGATCAAAATCTTGGATCCGGGGCTCCCGGTAGTCCGAGACCACGTCGCGTCGGTGATCGCAGACATCGTCCGTCGCTATGACGTCGACGGCATCCACTTTGACGACTACTTCTATCCATACCCGCCCAACCAAATTTCGAACGAGGACGCTGCGACCTTCTCCACCTACGGAAGTGGAATTTCGAGCATCCACGACTGGCGGCGCTACAACGTCAACGAACTCATCGAGCAAGTCCGCGACAGCATCGTGGCCGTTCGTCCCGAAGCCGTGTTTGGGATCAGTCCCTTCGGGATCTGGAAGAGCGGAGTCCCTGCCGGCATCGTGGGCATGGACGCGTACAACGTCATCTACGCCGACGCCGTCTACTGGCTCAGTAATGACCTCATCGACTACATCACACCGCAGCTGTATTGGGCATTCGGCGGCGGCCAGGACTACGGCAAACTTGCGCCCTGGTGGGAGTCCGTTCGTCACGGGCGTCACTTCTACCCCGGGCATGGCCTCTACCGCTCCGAGCGGTCAACCTTTTCAGGCGCGCTGTTCTCGGCCTCTGAGGTACCCAACCAGATCCGCCTAAACCGGGCCACGGACGGAATCGACGGGAGCGTCTTCTTCCGAGCCAAGAACATCACCCTGTACGATTCGAAGGGGTTTGCCGACACGCTTCGGACGAACCTCTACCGCCACCCTGCCCTGCCGCCAACGATGGCGTGGAAGAGCCAGGACGCGCCAGGCGCGCCTACGAACCTCACCGCCACCGAGCGCGACGAGGACGCCACCGTCGACATCGCGTGGACGGCGCCGGCCAGCGGCGACGCCGAGGCTCGCTTCTTTGCGGTCTATCGGGTCCCCTCCGCTGAGGCCGGCGACCTCGCCACGGCGCTGACGCGCTCGGAAAACCTGGTGGCTGTGACCGGCGAGACGACGGCGACCGACGTGCCGCCGGTGAGCGACCTCTACACGTACGTCGTAACAAGTGTGAGCGCCAACTCCATCGAGAGCGCGCCCAGCAACGCCGGGACGGTGCAGAGCAGCGTCGCCTCCGAGACGACGGCCCCGCTGGCCTTCTCGCTCGACGCGCCGCGGCCCAACCCGGCACGGGGCGAGACAACCCTGGCCTTCTCGCTCCGCGAGCCCGCCCGCGTCACGCTCCGCGTGGTGGACGTGCTCGGCCGTGAAGTGGCGCGCCCGCTCGACGCGCAGCTCCAGGACGCCGCCTCGCACACCGTCGTCTGGCGGCCCGAGGTCGGGAGCGGGACCTACTTCGTCGTCCTCGAGGTGGAGGGCGAGCGCGCCACGCGCCCGCTCGTCGTCGTCCGCTAACGACCCTCCCCAGACCGACGGCCGCCCGGCGTATCGGGCGGCCGTCGGTCGGTGGGGCTAGCGAGCCAGGACCATGCGGACTGTCGCGCTCTCCGAGCCGGCCTCGATCCGCGCCACGTAGATGCCGGCGGCGACGCCCGCCGCCTCCCAGCGCAGCGTCTGCGCGCCGCTCCCGAAGGTCTGCCCGTCGGCGAGGACGGCGACCTCCTGGCCGATGGCGTTGAACACCCGCACCGTCACGTCGGACGGCGCGGCGAGGGAGAACTGGATCTCGGCGCTCGACCGGAACGGGTTCGGGCGAACCGGCAGGACCGTTAGCGGCGCTTCTGATCCTGTCCCCTCCTCCTCCGCGACACTTGCCGCAGCGACCAGTTCGAGGTCGTCGACGTAGAGCTCGCCAAAGCGAGGCGACTCGCCGTCGTGGCCGAGCTGGATCGAATCGAAGCGGAGACTCCCATCGAGCGAGCCGTCACCGATCCACGTGCCGGTCTCGCCCGCGCTCATGTCCCACGAGACCGGCTGCCAGCCGTACCAGTCGACGGGGAACCACGGGCTTACCTCGGTCCCGGACGCGTCGTCCACGGCAAACCGGACGAGCGTCCCGACCCCGTCGCCAAAGACACGGGCACGGAGGGTGTACGTAGCGTCGAAGGAGACCGCTTGGGGCGCGCCCCCATTGAGGTACTCGCGGATCAGCCATGGGCCCCCATCATTCCACCCGTAGTCAATCCGCATCGAGGTGGACCCGGCAAGGAGCGAGGCCCGGTCGCTGAGAGCCCGATTCGTCGAGTCGGCGACGATGCCCATGGTCGATCCGCTCTGGGCGGGCAGCCACCAGTTGTCGGCAATGCTCGACCCTTCGAAGTCGTCGATCACCGTCACCGGGGGGCTGGCCGTGCCGGTCGTGAAGACGAACGTCGAGGCGCTCGTCGAGGCGTTGCCGAACCGATCTTCCACGCCGGGCAGGATGGAGAACCGATAGGACACGCCCTCGGTGAGCGGCCCGTTCGGAACGAAGCTGACCACGCTGTGCGGCTCCGGGTCGTCCCCGACGACACCGGCCAGGTCGTGCACAAAACGGCCGGGCACGGCAGCTCCCGACGTGTTCACCGTCAGCTGCACGCGGTCCTCCAGGGTCGCCGGGACGAGGGGCTCGCTGAAGGTGGCCGAGATGAGGGGTAGCACCTCGACGCCCCGAGCGCTGGGCGACGGGTAGGCCGCGATCAGGCGCGGCGGCGCCGTATCCGGGTAGCTGGAGGTAAACGTGAGGCTGAAGGCGTCACCCCCCGTGCCGTCGCCGTCGCCATCGAGGAGGCTGCCGTTCGCGGTGGCGGCCGTGCCCGCGAGCGTGAGCGTGAACTCGGCACGGGCGGCGAGCGGGGCGTCCGGCGTGAACACCAGCGCGTAGCCGCCGTCCTCGTACGTGACCGTGCCCGCGACCGGGTCCCCGCCCGCCGACGGAGCGAGCGAGAAGGCCGGCGTCGTCGGGGCCGGGTCGAGGGGGCGGCTGAACGTGAGGCGGAGCGGGTCCGTCACGGGGAAGCTCGGCTCATCTTGCGTCGGGTCCGCGTCCACCACGACGGGCGGGACCGTCGAGACGAGCGAGAGGTCGGCGAAGGTGAACGTCGTGTCCTGCATGGTCACGGTCGCCGTCACCGTCTCGTAGCCCTCGGCCGAGGCCCGCACCGTGAGCGTGCCGCCGGAGAGGTCCTCGAGGTAGTAGAACCCGTTGGCCAACTCGTCGGGGTCGTTGGAGTAGAGGTGGAAGAGAGACTCGTAGGTGTCCGTCGTGTACGTCTGCCCGTCCACCTCGACCGTCGCGCCGTTGATCGGCCGGCCGCTCTCCGCATCGGTGATGATGCCGGTGGCGATGTGGTGAACCGAGCGCGGGACGCCGTGCCAGTCGAGGATGCCCCAGTAGAAGGCCTGCGCCTCCAGGCGCTTCCACTCGGCGTTCATGTTGAGCTGGTTCTGCCGCGGGTTCGTGTGGAACCCGGCCTCCGTCAGCACCGACGCCATATTCGACTCCCGGTTGACGTGGAGGTACGGGTACTGGTTCGCGTGGGTGTCTGGGAAGCCCTGGTAGAACGTCCGGTCGGCGTAGTTGCCGATGCTGGGGAGGCGCATGGCCGTCGTAAGAGCGTCCTCATATTCCTCCCCCATCCGGCCGCCGCCGGTCGGCGTCTTCTCGATGGTCTGGCCGTTCCGGCGCCAGCCGCCGTAGAGCGTCAGCACGTTGTTCGAGCTGGCCCCGCCGGCGTTGCTGTGGATCGAGTGGTAGAAGTCGGCGCCGAGACTGTTGGCGAGGTCGGTCCGCTGCGTGAGGCTGACCTGCTGGCTGTCGGTGGTGCGCGACATGTAAACCGTGTCGATGTCGGTCCGGGTCTGAAGCATCTCGCGGAGCGCGAGCCCGACGCGGAGCACCTTCTGGGGCTCGGAGTAGCCGAAGATGCCCCGGTTCTCGGTCTGGCTGTGGCCGGGGTCGAGGAACAGGCTCCAGCCGGAGAGGCCGCTGACCTGCTGGGCGCGGGGCGCGCCGGCGAGGAGGAGGGCAAGGAGCCCGAGTGTCACGTAGGATTTCATCGGGCTACTCGGTCACAGGGAGGAGATACAGGGCGCCGGTGGCGGCGTCGTCGAAGGCGATGCGGCGGCCGTCGGGCGACCACGAGGGGTTCATTTCCAGACGATCGAGCGTCCGGGTGAGCGTCACGCGGCCGGCGCCGTCGGCGCGGGCGGCGACGAGGTCGGAGGCCGTGACCTCGTGGCCGTCGTCCTCCGTCACCTGGAACGCGACCCACTGGCCGTCGGGCGACCACGTCGGCCGCGAGCCGAGGCCGAGGTCCGTCAGGGATCCGCTGTCGAGGTCGAGCACGAAGAGGTCACCCCCGAGCCGCTCGAAGGCCACGCGCCGGCCGTCCGGCGACGGCGTCACGTTGAGGACCGGCGCGTCGCCGGCGAGGGGGATCCGGCGGACGGCCCCGCCGGCGGCCACGACGAGGGCCGCGTCGTCGGCCAGGACCACCGGCTCCGGCGCCGCCGTCCGCGCCTGCGCGTCGACAGCCAGCACGTCGAGCGCGCCGTCGGCGTAGAGGGCCACGTGGTGGGGTCCGGCCCAGCGCGGGAGCGCCGGCATGGCGTCGCGCTCCTCGGTCAGCGCCTCCGGGGCACCCGTCGTGGCGTCGAAGACGGTGAGGGTGTGGAAGCGGCGCGGGCCGTCGTAGCGGGCGGTCCGCGCGACGAGGGCGGCCCCGTCCGGCGACCAGGCGAAGCCGAACCCGGCGGCCGGCGCGTCCGACAGCTGACGGACGTCGGCGCCGTCGGCGTCGATCAACCACAGGCCGGCGTAGCGGACACGCGTGAAGGCGAGCTGCGAGCCGTCCGGAGACCAGACCGGGTGGAGGGCCGGGGCGCCGTCAGCGAAAAGCTGGACGGGCTCTCCGGCGGCGCGGAGCCCCTGGCTCTGAGCCGGGAGCGCGCCGAAGGCGAGGAGGAGGGCGCCGAGGCGCCACGAGCGAATAGACATGAGCGCGGTGAGGGGACAACGGCCCGGAAGCTAGGCCCATCCGGCGCCGTCGTTCGCCCAGATCTTCCCCTAGGCGCTCGCCAGCTCCGCCTCTAGCTGCTGCTTGCGGACCATCGCCGCGTAGGCCCCGCCGGCCGCGACGAGCTCGGCGTGCGTGCCGCGCTCGGACACCCGCCCGTCGTCCAGGACGAGGATCTGGTCGGCGTCCTGGACGGCCGAAACCCGGTGGCTCACGACGATGACGGTCCGCTGGCCGAATTGGGCGCGGAGGTTGGCCAGGATCGTCGCCTCCGTCCGCGTGTCGACGGCGCTCAGGGCGTCGTCGAAGAGCAGGATCGGCGGGCGGCGGATGAGGGCGCGGGCAATCGCCGTCCGCTGCTTCTGGCCGCCCGAGAGCGTGATCCCGCGCTCGCCGACGCGCGTCTCGAACCCGCGCGGGAAGCCCTCCACGTTCGCGAGCAGGTCGGCCTCCTCGGCGGCCTCCCGGACGGCGACGGCCTCCGCCTCGGGGACGCCGAACGCGATGTTGTTACCGACGGTGTCCGAGAACAGGAACACCTCCTGGGGGACGTACCCGATGGCCCCGCGGAGCGTGTCGAGCGGGAAGTCGCGCACGTCCTGGCCGTCCACGCGGACCGTCCCGGAAGTCGGGTCCATCAGGCGCGGGATCAACTCCATGAGGGTGCTCTTGCCCGCCCCCGTCCGCCCGACGATGCCGAGCGACGTGCCCGGCGGGGCCTCGAACGAGACGCCGTCGAGGACGGCCGGTCCGTCCGGCGTGTAGCGGTAGGTCACGTCGTCGAACGTGAGACGGCCCTCGATCGCGTCGGCGGGAGGCGCGGCCTCGGTGGCGTCAGAGACGGCGGGCTCGGTGTCGAGGATCTCAGCGATCCGGCTCATGCTCGCCGACGCCTGCTGGATCATCGAGACGACGTACCCGAACGACGCGACGGGCCACGTCAGGATCGTCACGTAGATGATGAACTCGGCGATGTTGCCGAGCGACAGCTCCCCCGCGATCACGAGCCGGCCCCCGACGCCCACGACCAGGACCGTCGAGGCGCCGATCAGGGTCATCAGGACCGGCCGGAACGCGGCGTCGACGCGGGCGAGGTCGAGCGCCCGGGCCTGGTAGTCCTCACTCGCATCATCGATCCGGCGGCCCCACGTCTCCTCCTGCGCATACGCCTTCACCACGCGGATGCCGGAGAGCGCCTCCTGCACGCGGCTCGTGAGCGTCGAGTACGCCGCCTGCTGGCGGTCCGTGCGGACGTGGACCAGCCGGCTCACGAAGAACACCGCCACGGCCAGGATCGGCATCGGGAGGGCCGACCAGAAGGTGAGCGTCGGCGAGATCGCCAGCATCACGGCGAGGGCCGTCACGATGGCGGCCACAGCGCGGGCGAGGTACATCAGCGCGGGCCCCACGTAGCGCCGCACCTTCTCCACGTCGCTCGTCGCCCGCGTCATCACGTCGCCCGTGGGGTAGCGGTGGTAGAAGTCGCCCGAGAGCCGCTGGAGGTGGGCGTAGAGCCGGTTGCGGAGGTCGTACTCGATGTGCCGGCTGGCGACCACCACGAGCCGCCGCATCAGGAACACGAAGAGCCCCGAGACGAGGCTGATCCCGAGGATGAGCAGCCCCAGGAGGACGAGCGCATTCCGGAAGTCGACGTAGAGGGCTTCGGCGGCCGGGCGTCCCGGCGGCGTAGCCGTGGACGGCCACCATGCGCGGGATCGCGTCGACGGCCTCGCGGACGATGCCGGGGATGACGAGGGCGAACAGCGACGAGACGAACGCGCACAGCAGCCCCGGGCCGACGAGCCAGCGGTAGCGCCAGAGGTCGGCGTTGAGACGGCGAAGGGGGGAGGCCATACGGTGCAGTCGTCCCGGCCACCCGGCCGGCGACGGTTCCCCCAACGCGGGTCAACCGGCCGGGGTCCCACCGGCCGCCGGCCGAGCGACTACGCGGCGAGCGCCTCGCTCAGCAAGTCCACCGCCCGCGACGTCTCGGCGAGCGCGCAGTCCATCCCGTCCCCCAGCGTCGCCGCCTTGCCCTGGCGGATCCCCTCCTCCACGCGGGCCCACAGCTCGGAGAGCTCCGAGAGGCCGATGTTCGAGGCGCTCCCGCGGAGCTTGTGGGCGGCCGCCGCCACGGCGCCGGGGTCCCGCGACAGACGCGCCGCGCGGGCCTCAGCCTCGGCCCCGCGCGCCGAGGAGACGAACGTGTCGATGAGGTCCGCGACGAACTCGGGGTCTTCTTCTCCCAACAGATCCAGGACGTGCGCCTGGACGTGGCCGAGCAGAACACGAGGGGTGTGATCGTCAGTGGGGTGGGCGTCTGTCATGGGCGGGGGGAGCGAGCGACAGGAATCTCAGGCGTGTGTAGCGACCTCTAAGGGCGTGGGGGTCGGCGGGGGAACTGCCAGGCTCCGGCATCGCCTCGTACGGAGGGATCGGCGGGGCGGCCGGTCAGGGGCCAGCGTGAGGAGGACGCGGTCCGCACGAGAGACGTCCTCCAGGGGAACGGTGGGGAAGCGAACGGAGCGGGAGTGCCGGGGGAAGGATGAGCGCCATAGGGAGCGGTCCTCCCCAGTATCGACGGATTCAGAAGCGCGTTAACTCCGAACGCACACCCCATCGGCTCACACCTCGAGGACACGCACGTCCGTCTGAACCTCCCGCTTCGGGATGAGGGCGGGCCAGTAGGCGATGACCTCGCTGGGACGCGGGCGGCCGCCGGCGAAGCCCGTCACAGCGCTGGGGCCGGTGAGGATGAGGGGGGCAATCTCGCGGCCGAACTGCTCGACGGCGGCCTGATCCTGCCCGCGGACGCTCACGCGGAGCTGGACCTCGTCGAGGTCGGCCTCGCGCGCGGCGTCGGGCGCGTCGACCTCGCTGAGGGCGTTGAGCCCGACCACCTCGGCGCGGTACTCGTCGAACGAGAGCCCGAGCGCGTCGAGGCGCTGGCGGAGGATCTGGGCGGCGGCGCGGGCCTTGGCGGCCGCGTCCGGCCAGGCGTAGACGAGCGTGGAGGTCGCCTTCCAGCCGTCGGCGTAGGCGGCCGAGACCTTGAGGAACTCGGTGTCCTCGGAGCCGCGGATGCCGCTCACGCGGACGCGGTCGTTCCCTTCGTCCTCCAGCCGGATGCTCGTGAAGTCGGCGACGACGTCGGGCGTGATGTAGTCGGTGGGGTCGCCGATCTCGTAGAGGAGCTGCTCGGCGACGGTCCCGCGGCTGACGAGCCCGCCGGTCCCCGCGTGCTTGGTGACGACGAACGAGCCGTCGGCCGAGACCTCGGCGATGGGGAAGCCCACGTCGGCAAGGTCGGGCACGCGCTGCCAGTCGGTGAAGTTGCCCCCGGAGGACTGCGCCCCGCACTCGAGGATGTGCCCGGCGACCGTCCCGGCGGCCATCTTGTCCCAGTCGTCCCAGGCCCACCCGAAGCGGTGGACGAGCGGGGCGAGCGTGAGGCCGGTGTCGGTCGTCCGGCCGGTCACCACGACGTCGGCGCCCAGGGCCAGGGCCTCGGCAATGGGCCGCGCGCCGAGGTAGGCGTTGGCACTCACGACGCGGTCGCGGACCGTCGAGAGGGGCGCGCCCGTCTCCATGTGCTTCAGTTCCACGCCGCGGGCGATCAGGTCGTCCAGCCGGCCCAGCAGGTCGTCGCCCGTGACGACGGCCACCTTCAGGCCGGTCGCCCCCCGTGCCCTCGCACCGGCGACGATGGCCTCGGCGCAGGCGACGGGGTTCACGCCCCCCGCGTTCGAGATGATCTTGAACCCCTTCTCGCGCACGTCCGGCGCCAGCTCCGTCACCACCTCCACGAAGTCGCGGGCGTAGCCCTTCGAGGGGTCGCGGAGCTTCTGCTTCTGGAGGATGGACATGGTCACCTCGGCGAGGTAGTCCATCACGAGGACGTCGATGGGGCCGCGCCGGGCCTGGTCGATGGGCGCGCGCTGGAGGTCGCCCCAGAAGCCCTGGCCGGAGGCGATGCGGAGGGTGTCGGACATGCGGAGTTGGGAGGAGAAGCGTGGGCGCCGGGAGGGCCGGAACCGCAGCCCGAAGCTACCACGACCTCGGGGCGGCCTCCCCTGCCCGCTTGCCCGCCCCTCCGACGGCCTACAGCGGCCGAACGCGGATCGAGTCCAGCACGACGGTCGAGACCTCGAACGTCTCGCCCGCGTCGTAGAGATCGCCGAAGTGGTCCAGCGCCTCCAGCGGGTCCGCGGTGAGATTCTGCCAGTCCTGGAAGAGGACGCCGCCGACGCGCGTCGCGCCGAGGGGGACGCGGAAGCGGGTGCCCGTCTCGGTCCGCGCCGTGTCGCCCGGGGTCGGCTCGTAGGTGTAGGCATAGTGGCCGATCTGGCCGTCCACCTGGCGGAGCCAGTAGACGTAGCGGTCTTCCCAGTCGGCGCCGCCGCCCTCCCGCTCGAACGTGACCTCGACGCGGTCGTAGGCCTCGCCGCCGACGCGATCCGGGGAGAGGAGCCGGGCATGGACGGCCGGGTCGGCCAGCGGGGCCGGGAGCAGGGCGAAGTAGGCGACCGAGTTGACAGCGGTCCCCACGCGGTCCGCCTCACCCCGCGACAGCGCCACCTCTTCCCCCTCGACGAATCGGTGCGCGCCGTCGTTGTCGACGACCTCCTCGACGCTCCGGCCGAGGCTGTCGGTGAAGGTGCGGGCGTAGCGGAACCGGCCGCCGTCGCGGCGGAGGACGAACGGAACGCCCCGGAACGAGAACGTGACCTCGGCTCGGTCGAGGACCGCCGACCCGTGGTGGATCCGGGCGCGGTCGAGAAGGGCGAGCGCCTCCACGTCGCCGCTCGGCCCGCGGGCCGGGGGCTCACAGGCCGCGAGCGCCACGAGGGCGACCAGCACCGCGCGAGCGCCGCGCCTCACTTGTCCGTGCGGTACTTCTGGAGGACGGCCTCCGCGTGGAGCGGGAACCGGACCTGCACCCGGGTCCCCCCCTCTGGCTGCGCCATGACTTCCAGCGTCCCGCCGATCCGACGGGCGCGGTAGCGCATCGTGTTCACCCCGATCCCGGTCCCGCCCTCTGCGTCGTCTTCGGAGATCCCCACGCCGTCGTCCTCGATCACGAGCGAGGCGAGACCGTCGGACGGCTCGTCGCCCTCGCGCGGGAGGTCGAGGCACATCAGCACGGTCGTCGCCTTCCCGTGGCGGACGGCGTTGCCCACGGCCTCCTGGGCGATCCGGTAGAGGTCGGCCGCGCGGTCGTCGGGGTGGATGGCGAAGGACCCCGCGCACACGACACGGCAGTCGATCCCGTAGGTCGCCGAGGTCTCCTCGGCCAAGCGCTCCAGTTCGAGAAGCAGCCCGTCGCCCCGGACGGCGACGGGGAACAGGCCGTGCGCGAGCGTCCGGGCCTGCTGCTGGGCCTGCTGCACGAGCTCGGCGGCCCGCGAAGCCTGGGCGGCGTAGGCCGACCCCTCCGCCGTGAGGTCCTGGGCGAGGCCGTGGAGGTGGAACGCCGTCCCAGCCAGCACCTGCCCCACGCCGTCGTGGAGGTCGCGGGCGATCTCGGCCTGGGCGCGGGCCGTCGCCCCGAGCACCTCGGCCTCCAGGCGCCGGCGCTCGGTCACGTCGCGCTGCGTCGAGACGAAGCGGACGATCTCGCCCCGGTCGTTCCGGATCGGCATGATGTCGATCTCGAGCAGGAATGGGGTCCCGTCCTTTCGCTCGTTGACGAGCTCGCCGTGGTACGGGAGCCCCCGCTCCAGTCGCTCGCGGAGCCGGTCGAGCGTAGCCCGGTCCGTCATCGGCCCCTGCATGAATCGGGGGCTCTGCCCGACCGCCTCCTCGCGGCTGTAGCCCGTCATCCGAACGAACGCCTCGTTGACGTAGTGGATGGTCGGGCCGGGCTCCTCGAGGTGCCCCCCCGTGATGATGACGGCGTCGGCGGCCTGCTCGATGGCCGCCACTAGCTCAGCACGCTGGGCCTCCACTTCCTGGCGCGCCGTCACGTCCTCCATCACAAACGACACGAGCCGGTCGGTGACGGGCGAGACCGTCAGGTCGAACTGGAGGACCGCCCCCGTCTCTGGGTCGGCGCTCCAGGGGTACGCCGTGCGGAAGCGGCATGGCTCCCTCTGCCGCAGGCACCCGTCGACCTCCTGGCGCCAGCGGGACACCTCGGAGACGGGGACCCCGACGTCCTGAAGCGCCCGCCCGTCCGCCTCCGCAGGGTCGATCCCGAGCAGTCGCGCCGCAGCGTCGTTTACGTTCCGGAGCACCAGGCCGTGGTCCGGGAGTCGCTCCAGGACGCCCATCAGGAGCGGGGCCGTGTCGTAGATCGCCTGGAGGAGTTGGGCGCCCTGGTCGCGGGCCGCGGCTGCCTCCACCTGGTCCGACACGTCGTTCTGGACGCCCACGTAGTGAGTCACGTCGCCGTCTGCGCCGCGGATGGGCGTGACGAAGAGGTCGTTCCAGAAGGGCCGCCCCCGCTTGGTGTAGTTGCGGACGAGGACATGGACCGCTTCCTGCGCCGAGACGCACTCGCGGAGCTTGCGCAGCCCCGCCTGATCGTCGTCGTGCGTGCCGTCGGGGCGGACCTGGAGGAACCGGCAGTTCTGCCCGATCACCTCCCCCCGCTCGTACTCGGTCACGTCCAGGAAGTGCTGGTTCACGAAGACGATCGGGAGGTCGTCCTGGTGGGCGTCGGCGACGACGACGAGGTTGTTGGTGGCGTCGAGGGCTCGGCGGAACAGGTCGAGCCGGTCCCGCGAGATCCGCTCGTCGCCGATGTCCCGGACGAACAGGAGGACGTGCCCCTCCAGGTGCTCCAAGATGTCGCCGTCGGCGCCGGGCCCACTCAGGCCCGAGGGGTCGGTGGCCGCCAGGCTCGTCCAGCGGTCGGTGCCGTTGGCGCGGAACCGGACCTCCCAGGGGCCGCCGCTCGTCCGGATCCGGTCCGGCAGCCCCCGCAGGTCGTCGGGGTGGATGAGGCTGCGGAGGGACCCGCCGAGGATCGTCCCCGGCTCCACCCCGAGCACGCTCTCCGCCCCCTCGCCCACGTACACGATGGTCTCCTCCTCATCGAGGATGAGGAGGGCGTCGGTGAGGGCACGGACGAGGAGCCGGAACCCGGCGCTCTCGTCGAGCCGGCGCGTGAGGCGCTGGCGCGCCGGCCCGCTCGCATCGACGGGGCTTCGCCCGGAAGCTGTCGGTGTCGAGTGGTTCATCGGAGGCCAGGCAGGACCGTAGGGGAGATGGGTACCCCGAGTGCCTCACCCGGGATTCCCCGGTGGCCTAGATACGAATTATCTTGACACAACGTCTTATACGAACGGGGTTTGGCGACCCGCGCGCGCCAGCTTCACCGTGTCGAGCGCGATCACCAGTTCCTCGTTGGTCGGGACCACCCACACCTGGATGGCACTGTCGTCGGTGGTGATGCGGGCCTCGATCCCGTTGGCGGCCTCGTTGGCCTCGGCGTCGAGGGTGATCCCGAGGCCTTCGAGGCCGCTCAGGATCTGGGCGCGGATGGGGGCGGCGTGGGTCCCGATCCCGGCCGTGAAGGCGATCGCGTCCAGGCCGCCGAGCGTGGCGAGGTAGCGGCCGAGGTAGCCCTTCGCGCGGTGGCAGAACACGTCGATGGCCTGCTGGCACCGGACGTCGCCATCGGCCGCCTCCGCCAGGAGGTCCCGCATGTCGGCGGCGTAGCCGCTCAGCCCGAGGAGGCCGGAGTAGCGGTTCAGGAGGGTGTGGACCTCGGCCAGCGGCACCTCCTCCTTGTCGACGATGTCGAACACGATGGACGGGTCGAGGTCGCCCGAGCGGGTCCCCATCACGAGCCCTTCGAGCGGCGTCATCCCCATCGACGTGTCGACGCTCCGGCCGTCGCGGATGGCGCAGGCCGAGCACCCGTTCCCCAGGTGCATCGTCACCACCCGGCTCTCGCGCTGGGTGAGCCCGGCGAGGTCGTAGAGGCGGCGGCTGACGTAGTAGTGGCTCGTCCCGTGGAACCCGTAGCGGCGGATCTTGTGGCGCCGGTAGAGCCGGTTCGGGAGGGCGTAGAGGTAGGCCTCGGGCGGGATCGTCTGGTGGAACGCCGTGTCGAACACGGCGACCTGCGGGATGTCGGGGAAGGCCTTCTGGGCGGCCCGGATGCCCTGGAGGTTGGCCGGATTGTGGAGCGGCGCGAGGTCGAACGCGTCGCGGATCGCGTCGACCACCTCGTCGTCGATGAGGGCGGACTCGGCGAACCGCTCGCCGCCGTGGACCACCCGGTGCCCGACGGCCTCGATGCGCGGGAGCACGTCGTGGTTGGGGCCGTCGGCCTCGCGCATCTTGGCGAGGAGGTGCTCCAGGGCGGCGGCGTGGTCCGGCGCCGCGAGCGAGACGCGCTCGGGCTTGGCGTCGCCGAGGCGGAATGAGGCGAGCGACGAGACGGCCCCGATCCGCTCGACCTGCCCCGAGGCCAGCATCGTCCGCGCCGCGGCGTCGATGAGGTCGAGCTTGAGCGACGACGAGCCGGCGTTGAGGACGAGGACGGTCACGGGCGAGGGCGGAGCGGTGGGCGGCACGTCACTCCCAGGCCCCCTCCTCCGTTCCCGACTCCGCTCGGGCCAACCCGTCGCGGGCGAGGCGGACCTAGGCCGAGACGATCTGGGCGCGGCGCTGGTCGTAAGCGTCGCGCAGCGCCTCCGCCGCCGCATCGCGGACGGCCTCGGGCTCGCCCTCGGCCGGGGCCACGGCGCCGATGAAGAGCGGCGGGTCGCTGGCGGCGAGTTCGGTGCACCACGCAGCCATCGCGTCCGGCGCGAGGTCGAGGAATGCGCCCACGAGCAGGTCGCCGAACGGCTCCACGCGGCGAACGTGCGGTGCCTCGGTGAGGCGGGTGTGGAGGGCGGCGTCGGCTTTGGAGAGGTCGGGGCCGCCGGCCTCCAGCAGCTCCTCGGCGTGCGCGAGCGTGACGAGGGCGAACGCGAGGGGCCGGTCTGCGTCGCGCGCCTTCTCCTGTTCCTCCTGGATGATCGTCGCGCGCGGGACGGGGGCGTCCCGCGTCGGCTCCTCGACCTCGGTGTCGAGGTCCGTCGCGCGGAGGTCGGTGAGGGAGGCCAGCAGGTCCGCGTAGCGCTCGATCTGGGCGAGCGCTTCGGGGTCCTCATCCTCGTCGGGCGTGGTGACGACCAGGAAGGCCCGCGCGGCCGGCGGGTCGGCGAGGGCACGGGCGTAGGCGCGGGGCGCGTCGCCGAGGGCGGAGAGCCCGCCGAGGTCGTCCGGGAGGACGGTCAGGACCCGGTCCTGCGGCGCCCGGTGGAGCGGGCAGTCGTCCACGTCGATGGGGTCCGGGAGGGCCGGGCCGCCGGCCAGCGCCTCCACGTGGTACGCGCCGTCGCGGTGGCGGAGCACCGCGGCCGTGCCGCCGACGTGGGCCGCCAGCGACGCGAGCAGGTGGGGGACCGTCCGGTCGTCCTCGTCCCAGAGGTCGGTGCCGGGGCGGACCCGCGCCGGCGACGCCGGACGGGCCGACGCCACGGGGCGGGCCTCCGTCGGCCGGGCCTCCGACCGCGACTCGACCGGGCGGGATTCTGAGGGGCGGGTCACAGGCCGGGCCTCGGACACGCCGAGGCGATCGCCCATCTCGCGGCCCGACCGGTCCGGCGATTCCGCCCGCGACGTGGCGCGGGACGCGCCCCGGGGCTCGTCGGCCGGGCGCGTCTCCCGCGAGGACTCCCGGTTGCCCGCCACGCGTACCTCCGAGAGCCCGAGCGTGGAGAGGTCGTCGTTGCCCGTCGGCGTCGACGGGAGCGCAGGGCGCGAGGCCCCGGGCCGCACGACCCGCCGCTGCTGCCGGAACAGGTAATACCCGGCCGCGGCGACGATGAGGAGGAGCAGGATCCAGCCAGCGAGGGACACCGGGGACGCAGACGGGCGCTGCAGAGGGAGGGGGACGCGAACGCGGTAAGGTATCCGTCCGACGGACACTCCACAACCAGCACGGGGAGGCCCCGCGCCGCAATCCACCACGCGTCGACCCCGTTAGCTTCCCTCCCCCATCCCCCGCCCGCCCGTGGAGACCTACTACAAGCCCGAGCACCTCCCCCGCTTCCCGGAGATCGCCGAGGGCTCGAAGCCCCTCGCCGACGCCTTTTTCAGCTACTACGGGAAGGTGTTCGAGGACGGCGCCCTGACCGCCCGCGAGAAAGCGCTCATCGCCCTCGCCGTGGCCCACACGGTCCAGTGCCCCTACTGCATCGACGCCTACACGCAGGATTCGCTCGCCAAGGGCGCCGACCTGGAGCAGATGACCGAGGCGGTCCACGTGGCGACGGCCATCCGCGGCGGCGCCTCGCTCGTCCACGGCCTCCAGATGCTCGACGGCGTCAAGGCCCAGACCATGTAGGCGCTCCCCCGGACGCCCCTCTCGTAGACGCCCTCTCCTCTCCCTGTCCGCATGTCCGACGGCGACGGCACCGCCCTCTCCCTCCCCGTCCTCTCTGCTGAGCTCGTCGCGGCGGTCGCGGACGGGCCGAAGCGCACGACCAGCCTCTACGGCCGCCGTACGCCACTCGCAGCCCCGGGCGCCCAGTTCGTGGCCCTCGACGGGGTCCGCCTCGACGCCGGCCCGAGCGGCACCGGACGCTTCCACGCCGACCTCGTGGCGAGCGGCTGGGCCGACGGCCTGACGCCGGACGCGCTCGAGATCGTCCAGATCAACGTGGGCAAGCTGTGCAACATGACGTGCCGGCACTGCCACGTCGACTCCGGGCCGGACCGGACGGCGGAGAACATGGACCGCGCGGCGGTCGACGCGTGCCTCGCAGCCATCGACCACATCCTCGCCCACCCGCGCGGCGGCTCCCTCCACACGGTCGACCTGACGGGCGGCGCGCCGGAGCTCAACCCCCACTTCGAGCCCCTCGTCGACGCGTGCGTGGCCCGCGGCCTCCACGTCATCGACCGGTGCAACCTGACGATCCTCACGACGCGCCGATACGCCCACCTCCCGGCGTGGCTCGCCGCGCGGGGCGTGGAGGTGGCCTGCTCGCTCCCCCACTACCGTCAGCTCGGCACCGACGCCCAGCGCGGCGACGGGACCTACGAGAAGTCGATCCGTGCGCTCCGCGCCCTGAACGAGGCTGGCTACGGACAGGGCGACCCGGCCCGCGTGCTCACGCTCGTGACGAACCCGGTCGGGAGCTTCCTGGCGGGCAGCCAGGGGTCGCTGGAGGCCGAGTGGAAGGCGGCCCTGGAACGGAACCACGGGGTCACGTTCGACCGGCTCTTCGCGCTCAACAACATGCCCATGAGCCGGTACCTCGAGTGGCTCCTAGAGAAGGGGCAGCTGGCGGCGTACATGGAACGGCTCCTCGGCGCGTTCAACCCGGCCACGCTGGATGGGCTCATGTGCCGCAACACGGTCTCGGTCGGGTGGGACGGGGCGGTCTACGACTGCGACTTCAACCAGCAGCTGGAGATGGACGCGGCGGTCCCATTCGGCCACGTGGCCGACTTCGACCTCGACGCGTGGCAGGCCCGGACGGTTCGGACGGCGCGGCACTGCTACGGGTGCACGGCGGGTGCGGGCTCGTCCTGCGGCGGCGCGACGGCGTAGCGCCCCCGCGCTCGCCCCAATCGACCGGGGCATCCCCGACATCCCACGGCCCATCGATCCCCGAGGCCCCCGGCGCGTACAGGAGAGCAGACCATCGTTCTCTCACCTCACTCTATGCTCTCTCGGAAACATCGCTGGATCGCCATCTCTGGACTCGCGGCGATGAGCTCGGCGTTCCTCACTCGCTCGGTCCTCAAGCGCGGCTGGCACGCCACGACCGGTGAGGACCCGCCCATGAACCCGGCCTCGACCGACACGGCCTGGACCGAGGCCTTCGTGTGGACCGTCGCGGCCAGCGTCGTCGCAGGCGTCTCGCGCCTCGCCGCCCGCCGAGCCGCCGCCCACTACATCGACGGCCCAGTCCCGTCCGACAAGTTTGGGGACTGACGATCTCCGGCCGGGCTAGGCGGGCTCGGCCTCGGCGTAGACGAACCGCGGCGCGCCGGTCGGGACCGTCCGCGCCGACGCCGGCATCTCGATCTGGGGCAGGCGGACGGGCGGCTCGTAGCCCGCCGGCAGCGGATTCGGCTCGGCCCAGAGCGTCCCGCGCGTCGTCTCCATCACCACGTGGTCGCCGGCCCGGCCGAGGACGTAGTCACGCGTCAGCGGCACCTTCCCGTCCGGCGTGTCGAGAACGTAGGTGGGCACGGCGAACCCCGAGGTGTGGCCGCGGAGCGCGCGCAGGATCCCCATGCCCGTCTCGATGGGCGTCCGGAGGTGGGCCGTCCCGCCGATGAGCTGCGCCTGGTAGATGTAGTACGGCCGGACGCGCATGGCGACGAGCCCCTCGCCGAGCGCCTTCATGGTCTCGGCGTCGTCGTTGATGCCGGCGAGGAGGACCGTCTGGTTGCCGACGGGCACGCCGGCATCGGCAAGCCGCTCGCAGGCGACCCGGGCCTCGGGCGTCAGCTCCTTGGGGTGGTTGAAGTGGGTGTTCAGCCAGACCGGGTGGTGCGCCTTCAGGATCTCGCACAGCGCCGGCGTGATCCGCATCGGGTTGACGACCGGGAGGCGGCTCCCGAGGCGGACCACCTCGACGTGCGGGATCGACCGGAGCTCTCCCAACAGCCAGTCGAGGTTCTGGTCGGAGAACACGAGCGGGTCCCCGCCGGTCAGGAGCACGTCCCGGATCTCCGCGTGCTCCCGCAGATACGCCAGCCCCTCGCGGAGCTCGTCCTTCCGCATCATGAAGTCGGCGTCGCCGACCATCCGCTTGCGGAGGCAGTAGCGGCAGTAGACGGCGCACTCGGAGGTGACGCAGAAGGCCACCTTGTCCGGGTAGTTGTGGACGAGGTTCTTGACCGGGCTGTGGCCCACCTCGTCGAGCGGGTCGACCACGCCCACGATGTCGGGCTCGACCTCGGCGCGCTGCGGCACCACGTGCTGGCGGACCGGGCAGGACGGGTCGACGGGGTCCATCAGGCTCGCGTAGTACGGCGTGATGGTCCACCGGAAGATGTCTGCCGTCGCCTCAATGGCCGCGCGCTCGTCGTCAGTCGGCTGGACGTAGCGCGCGAGCGTCTCGACGTCCGAGACGCGGTGACGCATCTGCCAGCGCCAGTCGTTCCACTCCACGTCGGAGGCATTGTGCTGGGGGTGGGCGGTCATGAGCGGAGGGCGGCGCGGTCGCGGAGCGGCCAGGGCCGGGGAGCGCGGAGCACGACGGGGTGCCGGCGACGCCCCCAGGGGCCGAGCGGGCAGCTCACGCGTCGTCGGGCTTGCGGACGTAGGGGTAGCGTCGGTACTGCCGGAGCACCTCGGGGTCCGTCGTCGTCTCGAACGTCTCGCTGCAGACGGGACACGAGAACACGATCCGCTTGGGCGCGCTCGACATCCCGTTGAAGAGGGCGATCCACCCGCCCCCGCCGTACGTCAGGTCGGCGCGGACCGCGTGGTGGTAACGGTCGTGGCCGCAGGAGCAGGTGGGACGGTCGGACATGGTCGGGATAGACCAAACGGCGGGGGTGGACCGAAGCGTACCGCCATCGCGCCGCGGCGTTCGCGGACCGGCCGTGGATTCGGCTCAGCTGTGGGTCCGCCGACGCGGCGGCGCGCCCTCGGGGGCGGCGGCCTCGTCGGCGTCCATCCACGCGTCGTCGAGGCGCGCGGATGCGGGAGCGTTGTCGGCGAGCACTGCTGGATCCGCCCCGGGCGACAGTCGCTGCGCCACGTCGTCCGCGAGGTGCTGCACCTGGGCGGCCTGCCGCTCCCGCCGCCGACGCGTCCGTGTCGCGAGCGTCGTCACGCCGATCCCGCTCCCGAGGACCAGCACGACGATCATCGTGACGATCCCCCAGAGGTCGCCCCTCCCCAGCGCCTCGGCCACAAGGGCCCCGCTCACGAGGGCGGGCAAAAACGCCAGCCCGGCCCCCATGATGACGCCCTGCAGTCGCTCGTTCTCGAACCCTCTGTCCGCCTGCACGACCCGAATCCGCGTCCGGTCGCCCCGCGGGCTGGCGGAGATCGTCGTCCGCACGCCCGAGAGGTTCTGGTGAGTCCACTCCTGGCCCATCCCCACCTGGGCCGTGTCCGAGCCCCCCCACCCCGCTGTTGCGGACGCGCCGAACTGGAGGCGGAGCGCCGAGACGGCGTCCTCCCACGCCTCCGGCTGGAGTGGGATGTCGATCCAGCGTTCGGCGACGGCGCTCTTGGACCGCCCCGGACCGAGCGTGAGGGCTCCGGCGTCGAGTTCCGCCGCGGCGCTCCGGAGCAAGGCGGGGTCGAGCCCGGCCTCCTGCCCGGCGCGCTCGATCTCCGCCAGCGTCAGGCCCGGGGCGTCGCCGCGCGGCGGGGCGGCGCGCTGGCTCTCGGCCGCCCGCTCGATGATCGCGGCGACCTCGCGTTCCGAGTACGTACGGTCGTTCATGGCTGGACGAAGCGTACCACCAACACGGGACGCTATGCCGGGCGGCCGCGGATTTCCACTCCGGCGACGCGCTACGCCGGCAGGCGGATGCGGAACCGGGCCCCCTCCCCCTGCCCGCTCTCCACCGTCAGGACGCCCCCGTAGCCGTTCGTCACGATCTCGTAGGCCAGCGAGAGGCCGAGGCCCGTTCCCTCGCCCGGCGGCTTCGTCGTGTAGAAGGGCTCGAACACGCGGTCGTGGAGGTCGGCCGGGATGCCCGGGCCGTTGTCCTCCACCTCGATGGCGACGCCTGCCTCCTCGCGGCGCGTGCGGACGGTGATGGCCGGCGCCGGGGCCGGCGACGACCGTCCGTCCCCCGACGGCCCGAGGGCCGTGGCGTCGACGGCGTTGCGGAGGATCGAGGCCACGACGCGGCCCAGGTCGCGCGGGTCGACGACGGTCGAGCCGGCCTCGGGGTCGAGGTCGAGGCGCAACTCGCAGTCCCAGCCGGGGCGCCGCTGGCGGGCCGTGGCGATCACCTCGTTGGCGTGCTCCGTCACGAACGCGTTGACGTCGAGCGGTCGACGGTCCGCCAGGCTGCGCGACTCGGGGGCGTGGTCCAGGAGGCCGCGGATGACGGCGTCGGCGCGGCGGGCGTGGTGCCGCACGCGGCCCGTGTTCTCGCGGACCTCGCCGAGGCTCTCGCGTGCCCGGTCGAGGTCCCCGTCGATGAGGGCGGTCTCCACCTCGGCCACGAGGTCGGCGTCGATGTCGGCGAAGTTCTGGACGAAGTTGAGCGGGTTCATCAGCTCGTGGGCGAGGCCCGCAGCGAGCCGCCCGATGCCGGCCATCTTCTGCTCTTGGACGAGCCGCGTCTGGGTCCGCCGCAGGTTCTGAAGCGTCGTGCTCAGCTCGGCGTTGGTGGCCCGCTGCCGGCGATCCTGGAGGAATACCTGCCGGGCGTACCGCTCCAGCCCGTAGCTCGCCACGCCGCCCGCGAGCAGGGCCGACAGCTCGAAGAACGAGCTGTTCAGGAGAATCGGGAACGGCGTGTTCACCTCAACGGCGACGGCCACATAGGCCACGAGCAGCACGAGGCCCGTCGCCGTGGCCCACACGAACCGGAGCCGGAACAACACGTGCATGTAGACGAGCACGAGGACGAGACCGATGTAGTAGTCGTAGTAGCCCGAGACGGTCTCGGCCACGAGCACCATCGCCACGATGCCCAGGCCGCCGGCGAGCGCCGTCGCCGCCATCACCGGCTGCATCCACCGCACGAACCACGGGGCGAACGTGGCCAGGAAGGTCGCCCCCGCCACGAGCGCCCCGATCAGGCGGATCGTCCGGATGGTGCCGGCCACCTCGGGCGCGAGGAGATCGTCGAAGGCGGCGAACGCGACGTACTGCGTGATCGCGAGCAGGAGCGCCGCCCGCACGAAGAGGAGCGACCGGCGGCCGTACTGGTCGCAGAACGCGGCCTCGAGGTCGGGCTCGTCGAACCGGAGGGTCAGGGGGTGCAGGAGGGCGCCGGTCACAGGGGGCGCGCGTTGGGAGGAAGGCTCGGCGCGACGGATCCATCACGCCGCATGGTACGGATTCACAAGGGAGTCCGAGAAACGATCCCGAGTCGAGCGAGCCCGCGCGCCAGCACGCGCGCCAGCCACGCCTCGTACGGCTGGCCAGCGAGGTCGGCGAGGATGGCGAACGTCCCGTCCGGGGCGAACGTGGGGAGCGGGTTGATCTCGATGAACCAGATGCCGCCGCCCGCGTCGACGCGGAAGTCGCTCCGCGAGAAGTCCCGGCACTCGAGCGCGCGGTGGACGGCGAGGGCGTCGGCCTGGAGCGCGGCCTCCAACGCCGGCGTCAGGACGCCCTCGACGGCGTAGTCGAACGGACGGTCCGGGCGCTCGTGGCGCTCCAGGGCGTGGAGCCCGATCCCCGTCTCCCGCTCCACGGCCCGCTGCAGGACCGGCAAGGCCTCCGCCTCCGCCCCGGTCCCCATGACGCCGACCGTGAACTCGCCCCCGGCGACGAACCGCTCGACCACGAGATCCTGGCCGTAGAGCGCGAGCTGGCGGCCCACCTCGGCGGCGAGCGCTTCGGGCGTCGCGCAGCGGCTCGACGGCGCGATCCCCTTGGCCGTCCCCTCGTAGCGCGGCTTGACGAAGACCGGGAACGGGAGGTCGAGCATTTCCAGGTCGTCCGCCGACGCCACCACGCGGCCGTCGGGCACGGCCACGCCGGCGTCACGGGCGACGAGCTTGGTAAGGTGCTTGTCGAGCGAGACGGAGAGTGTGAGGGCGTCGCTCCCGAGCGTGGGCACGCCGGCCAGTTCGAGGAGGACCGGGGCGTGGGCCTCGCGGTTGCGACTCCCGTAGCTCTCGGCGATCGTGAGGGCCGCGTCGAGGCCGAGCGACCCCTGAGTGAGAGCCGCCAGCAGCGCCGGCACGTTTCCGAGGCGGACGGGCTCGAGCCCGAGGCGCCGGAGGGCGCCTTCCAGGGCCGCGATCGTCTCCTCCGGCTCGTACTCGGCGTCCCAGTCCGGCGGGGCGCCGGGCGGAGCGGGCGCGTCACCGAAGCGGTCGTAGACCAGGCCGACGCGCATCAGCCGCGCGTCCGGCGCCGGGCACCCGTGAACACGGCCTCGTCGTCCCACACGGGTGTCTCATCCAGAAGGCCAGGGTCGATCCGCGCCGAATCGGACGAGCCCGACGATAGGGCGGGCCGCACCTCCTCGGCCGACCGCTCGCGAGCCCGGTCGGCCACCTCCTCCATCTGCTGCTCGCGGGCCGACGCCCACGTCCGCTGCCCGATCCCGACGGCCAGGGCGGACCCGCTTCCCCCCAGCGCCATCAGGAGCCCGTTCGTCATCAGCTCGGGGTTGATCCCGATGTTGAGCGAGCTCACGAAGGCGAGGAGCAGCCCGATCGCGGCGACCACGCTCGCCAGGGCCGCCATCTCGACGTACTGCGGGCGGCGTGTCTGGAGGCGGAGGCGGCTCCCGTCGCCCGCCGGCTCGAGCGTGACGCGGAGGTTGCTGTTGTGCCACTCGCGCGCGCGCCCCACCTGGCTGACCTTGCCTTGCGCCGAGAACGTGCGGCGGAGGTCGGCGACGAGGGACTCCCAGAGCGCGTCGCTCGGCGGGGCCGGCAGCAGCTCGGTCCGGTAGACGCCCCGGGGGATCGGGCCGACCATGAGCCGCCCCTGCTCGGGCTCGCCGAGGGCGACGGACCGCGCCGCGGAGGCCACAAACTCGGCCGAGATCCCGGCCGACGTTGCCACCTCCTGCATCTCCGCGAGCGTCAGCCCGTCGTCGGAGGCGCGCCGGACGGCCCGCTCTTGCTCGGCGGCGGCCCGCTCGAACACCTCGCGGATCTCGCTCTCACTGAATCGGCGCTCACTCATCGGACTCGTTGGTTGGGGGACGGACGGGACTCGCTCTCCGGAGGGGCGTCGTCCAGAGCGTCGAGGTCGAGGAAGGGGGGCTCGTCCATCGCCACCGGCTCGGCCGCGTCGGCCCACGCCGGCTCGGCGGTGGGCGTGCGAAGGATCGGGACCAGGTCGTCGGCGAGGAGGTCGAGCCGGCGGAGCCTCTTGGCGCGCCACCGGCGGTCGGCGGCGGCCACGAGCGGCGCGGCGGCGATCCACGACAGCACGAGCACCAGTGCCCCGGTGATGACCCCTACGCCGAGCGACCCGCTCAGCCCGGCGCCCACCGCCAGGCTCACGACGCCCAGGACCAGGGCGATGATGCCGCCATAGGCGACCCCCTCGACGCTCGACGACGACAGGCCGACGATCTGCGAGAGGTGGAGGCGCGTCCGGTCGCCGCGCGGGCTGACGGTCGCGCGCGTCCGGACGCCGAGGCTGCTCGTGTGCGACCACTCGAACGACTGGCCGATCTGCTGGACCGTCTCGCCGGCGGTGCTCCCGAATGCCGCCCCGATGGGCGCCCCGAACTCGGTCCGCAGGTGGGCCACGGCGTCCTCCCACCCGGCCGTCGCGAACGGCGCGTCGATCCAGCGCTCGGCGTAGACCTGGGTCCGGCTCTGGCCGGTCTGGCGGGCGAGCGTGCGGCCGGACTCGTCGATCTCGGCCGCCGCGGCCCGAAGGTGGGCCGGGTCGATCCCGGACTCGCGGCCGAGCCGCTCGATCTCGTCGAGGGTGAGGCCCGTGTCGCCGCCTCGCTCGGCCGCTTGCTGTCGCTCAACGGCCCGCTCGATGATGGACGAGACCTCGCGTTCGGAATAGGTACGCATGGCGCCGGTGTGTGTGGAACGACCCTACGAACGGGTACGATGCCGAGATGCGCGCCCGCGGCGCGCGTCTGCCACCTCCGGTTGCGCATCGAGGTCCAGGAGGGCCGGGGCGCCTGTGTCCATCAGATCGGACTCGGAGGCGACGTCCTCTGATCCATCGCGGACGATCAGCTCGAACTGGTCGAGGAGCGCGTCGAACTGCCGGCTCCGCTGCTCGGCCCCGCGGCCGAAGGCCAGACGTCCGCCCCCGGTCCCCGCCAGTGCGAGCAGCACGAGGAACGACACGAACCCCCACAACACGGGGTCGCTCAGCTTCCCGGAGGTCGCGGCCAGGATGGTGAACAGAAGAACCATGACCGCCGCGACGATCGGGAATGCCCAGAGTTGCTTCGCCTCCTGCAATCGGGAGGTCTCGAGGGTGATGCGGGTGCCGCCCTCGGCCGGCTCGGCCAGTAGGTGGAGGTTGGAGAGGCCGCCCTGGCCGTTGGTCCCGGCCCACTCGCGGGTGCGGCCCACCTCCGTCGCCATCCCCTTGGTGGTGAATGTCCGCCGGAGACGGGCCACGATCTGGGCCCACTGATCCTCGGACGCTGTTCCGGGGATCACGCGCGAGGCGCGGGGCGCGAGGTCGAGGCCCCACATCGTCGCGGGAGCCGCGAGGGGTTCCCCCGCGCGCACCTCCGCCACCGCCACGTGCGCCGGGTCGAGGCCGGCGGCCTGCCCAATCTCCTGCAGCTCGCGCATCGACAGCCCGGTCGGCGCCGACGCGTCGGCGTGCTGGCGCTCGGCGGCGCGGGCGAAGATGCGGCGGGCCTCTTCTTCGGTGAACCGGTCGGGCATGGGGCAGGCGGCAGTCTCTCAAAACTACTGCCCCGAGCCAGGCGAGCCCGCCGGCGGCCGCTCGTCCCTCCCGGCAGTCAGACCCGCTCGCGACGCTGGGCGCTGGATGCCTCGGTCTCCGGAGGGTCGGGGAGGGCGTCGAGGTCGAGAAGCCCGCCGGTCAGCGCGGACGGCTCGGCCACCGCCAGCGGATCGGGCGCGTCGTCGCGCGCCGTCAGCTCCAGGCGGTCGAGGAGCCGCTCGAACCGGGCCGACTGCTGGCGGTGCCAGAGCCGCGTGCCCACGTGCGTCCCGACGGCGAACAGGAGGCTCAGCCCAAAGAGGATGGCGGCCGGAATCCACAGGGCGCCATCGACCCCGAACAGCGCAAGCCCCGCGAACAGCGTCGCCATGCTGGCCTGGATCGCCTGAGCGATCGAGAGCCCCTTCACCATCTCGCGGACCGACTGCGTGATGGTGATGCGCGTGCCGTCCGCCGTGGGCTCGGCGGTGAGGCGCGTGACGGTCCCGTTCTTGCCGGCGCTCATGAGGGTCCACTCGCGGAGGCGGCCGACCTGGCCGGCCACGCCGGCCTCCCCCACCTCCCGCCGCATGACGGCCACCATCTGGGCCCAGGCGTCGTCGCTGAGGGCGTTTGGGACCATCCGCTGGCGGACGACCTCGACGAGCGCGCCGCCCAACGTGGCGTCGGGGCCCGGGGCGGCGTCCATCTCGGCCGCGGCGCTGGCGACGAGCGTGCGGTCGAGCCCGGCGGCACGGGCGGCCTCCTCGAGCTCGGCGAGGGAGAGGCCCCGGTCGGCTCCCTGCGTCACCCGCTGGCGCTCCGCCACGAGGGCGAAGATGCGCTGGGCTTCTTCCTCGGAGTAGCGTCGGGTCACGGCGGAGCGGTCGGGGTCTCGCAACCTACGGCGCAGCGCCCGGGGAGATACAGCACGGCCCGCCCGGCCGGCTTCCTACCGGACGTACGACGCCGCGTTGACGTCGACGGTCGTGCCCGTCGAGTGGTCGGCGAGGCCGGAGGCGAGGAAGACGACGGTCGGGGCGACGTCGTCGGGCTCGGTGAGACGGTCGAGGGCGATGCCGCGCGCCGCGGCAGCTTCCCCGTTCTGCTCGATGTACGACGCGGCCATGTCGGTCCGGGTGAAGCCGGGGGCGACGCCGAACGCCGCCAGTCCGCCGCCCGCCCGCGCTAGCGACTTGGTGAGGGCCACGACGCCCCCCTTCGACGCGGCGTAGGCCAGGAACTCGGGGTCGTCGCCTCGGAAGGCGGCGCGGCTGGAGACCGTCACGAGACGGACCGTCACGCCGGACTCACCCTGGGCTCGGCGCGCGCGCGCGTGGAGCGACGCGGCCCGCCCCAGCTCCGCCACCGCCCGCAGGTTGACCGCCATCGTCCGATCCCACGCCGAGAGCCACTCGTCGAGGGGCGCATCGAGGGGGGCCTCCTGAAACAGACCGGCGTTCGCCACGACGATGTCGACGTGCCCGTAGCACTCCATCACCTCGTCCCAGAGACGCTGGCCGGCACCGGGCGCTTCGAGGTCGGCGCCGAAGGGCTCGCTGCTCCGCCCCAGCGCGCCGGCGAGGGTCGTGGCGGCCTCGCGGCTGCGCCCGTAGTGGACGGCCACGGTCGCACCCGCCTCGGCGAACCGCTGAGCAATCGCGCGGCCGATCCCTCGGCTCGCGCCCGTCACCAATGCCGTTCTCCCGTCCAGATCGATCCTCACCCGCTCACGCGCCGGAGGTGGACCACGAGCCCGTCGTCGGAGCGGAGCACGAGGAGGTCGCCGCCGAACACCTGGTAGGCCACGCCGGGCATCCCCTCACTCTCGATCTCACCGTCGTCGGTGCTGAACTGGAACGACCGTGTCCGGTCCGTCACGTCGTCGTCCTGCTCGACCGTCAGGCGCACCTCGGCCGTCCCGTCGGCGGTGAAGGCGCACTCCATGTCGCGGACCTCGGCGCCGTAGCGGCCCATCTCGCCGAGCGCCTCGACCTTCATCAGCGCCCAGTCCCCGATCAGGGAGGGGTCGACGTCGGCGGCCTGGACGGCGGCGGGGGAGGTGGCCGTCCCCTGGGCGGACGCCGGGAGAGCGGCGAGGACGAGGGCGGCGGCAGCGAGGAGTCGGATCATGGCTGGAGGGGGGCGGCAGAGAGAGAACGGACGCGCGCGACCCATTCGCACGTCCTTCAACGAGAAACGCGCGCGAAGTCTCGACGTTCTCCGAGGTTCTCTAAAATCAGGCGTCGGGCGTCGCCGTCGCGGGCGAAGGAGTAGCGGAACGCGTGCTCGTCGATGAGGAGGTACGGCCCGGCGACGACGTAGGCGTCGGTGTCCACGTCCCCATCGGCCTCCACCAGCTCGACCTCGCCCTCGGACGAGAACGTGAGCGTCGTCTCTTCCTTGAAGTAGCGCCCGTGCCACGCGCCGACGAGGTCGGGGTCGAGGGCGAGCGCCGGGTCGGCCTCGCGGAGCCGAAAGACCACCCCGCTTATCACGTCGCGGACCGTCAGCTCCGTCCCCTCGCGCCCCACGTCGAGGACGGTCGTGCTCTGCGCGTCGCGGACGATGAGTTGGCCGTCCGACACGATGTACCGGTCGCGGTGGAGGCGCCCCTCCAGCTCGGCGTCGTCCGGGTCGAGGAAGACGAACACGGAGCGGAGTTCGTCGACGGTGAACGTCATCCGCGCGAACACCAGTTCGCTCTCGTACGGCACGTTCTCGGCGGCCGTCAGCTCCCACGTGCCGATCATGCCCTGCGAGACGGCGGGCGTCGCGAGCAGAGCAGCGGCAAGGGCGAGGAGAGGGGGGCGCATGGCGTCGAGGCAAGGGTCCGCTCTGACGCCGGCTGCTCCGATCGGTTCGACCGGCCTACGAGCGCGGCGGCCCCGCCGGCTTCACTCCGGCGGGCGTCACCCCTACGGGCCGTCCTCCGGCCGGCGTCGGCGCCGCTGCCCCCTCGGGCCGGGCGGCCGGCCGTCGCCAGATGGGGACGGACGAGCAGGGCTCCCCGTACATCACCTTGGCCGCGACGCCCTGGAGCTTCTGCGTGGCCTGCAGGAAGGCGTCGACCGGCACGACGTCGTTGCCGCAGCCCTTGACGACGACGGGGACGCCCTCGTAACGGCGCCAGTCGGCGCCGTCGAGGGCCGCGCGGAAGCGGGCCCGCTCGACCTCCTCGACAGTCCCCGCCGTGACCGACGCAGCGATCCCGGCGAGCCTGGCGGCGACGAGCATGTAGGCCCACGTCGGGATGAGGGCGTCGGCGGTGCAGATCACGGCGACGTCACGGTCGCGGTAGAGGTCCCAGTCGTGCTCCTTCAGCGACTGGCGGAACTCACGCTCGCGAAGGATCAGCCCCTTGTAGAGGTGCGGCGCGAGGTCGAACGCGACGGCCGCCTCGGCTGGCGCGAAGGCGGCGAGATCGAGCGTCTCGATGGCGCTCTCGGCGACGCGGTTGACGATGGCGCCGTCGTCGGTGAGGGGGTCGATCTCCATGGCGTAGGGTGGGTCGGACGAACGAGGGACGGACGAGAGGGACGCGCCGACTCCGGACTTCGTCCGTGGTCAGGCGGCGGCGCGGCGGCGGACGGAGCGGACGGCCTCGGCGACGTGCTCGATGGCGGCGTCGACCTCAGCCTCGGTCGTGGGGCGCCCGAGGCTGAAGCGGACGGTCGAGAACGACTGCTCGGGCGTAAGGCCCATCGCGGTGAGGACGTGGCTGGGCTGCTGCGTCCGCGTCTGGCAGGCGGCGCCCGTCGAGGCGGCGACGTCGCGCATCACGGGCAGCAGGTGCGACGTGCGGATGCCCTCGAAGCGGAGGCTGGACGTGTTGGGCAGGCGCGGCGCCTCGGCGCCGTTGACGTGGGTGCCGGGGACGGCCTCCTGCACGCCGGCCTCGAACCGGTCGCGGAGCGCCTCGATCCGCTCGGCGTCGGCGGCCAGCACGCGCCGGGCGAGCACGGCGGCGGCCCCGAGGCCCACCACGCCAGGCACGTTCGTCGTCCCGCTGCGGAGGCCGCCCTCGGCCTCGCCGCCCGTGATCTGGGGCTGGAGGCGGACGCGCGGCCCGCGCTGGCGCACGTAGAGCGCGCCGACGCCCTTCGGCCCGTACAGCTTGTGCCCCGACAACGGGAGGAGGTCGATCCCGGCGTCGTTCACGTCGACGGGGATCTTGCCGACGGCCTGTGTCGCGTCGGACATCATGATGGCTCCGACCTCGTGGGCGAGCGCGGCGATCTCGCGGACCGGCTGGATCACGCCGGTCTCGTTGTTGGCCCACATCACGCTCACGAGGAGCGTCTTGTCGTCGAGCGTGTCGGCCAGCGCGTCGAGGTCCACGAGGCCGGTCCGGTCGACGGGGAGATAGGTGGTCTCGTATCCCTCCCGCTCCATGGCCTCACACGTAGCGAGGACCGCCTTGTGCTCGGTCTCGACCGTCACGATCCGGTGGCGGCGGCCGCCGTAGATGCCCCCCGCGCCCCGGATGGCGAGTGAGATCGACTCGGTGGCGCCGCTCGTGAAGGCGATCGTGCGCGGCGTGGCGCCGATGAGGCGGGCCGTTCGCTCGCGGGCCTGCTTCACGGCCTCGTCCGCAGCCCAGCCGTAGGCGTGCTCGCTGCTGGGGTTGCCGAAGTGGTCCCGGAAGAACGGGAGCATCGCGTCCAGGACGTCGTCGGCGACCGGCGTCGTGGCGTTGTAGTCGAGGTAGATAGGAGCGCGCATTCGGGGTCAGGCCTCGCAGCGATCGCCCGCCCCCGTCCGCCGGCACGGCGTGATCTCTGCTCGCCGATGTATACGCCGACGCCCGGACCGATGTTGTGGAGTTCCGCCGGATTGGCGGGGGTGGGACAATCCCCCAAAGGCCGTGCGGATCGGCAACAGAGCGGATCGCGCGGCGTTTGTGCGGTCCTCTGCACCGCCCACCCCGTGCCGCTCCGCGCCGCCCTCCCTCTCCTCGCGTTCGCGCTCGTCAGCCTCGCTGGCTGCGACAGCCAGTGCGAGCGCTCCGGGCTGAACTGCGGCGCCGGGGTCGACGCCGATCCCCCGGTCGTGGCTGGGGTGAACGTGGACTCGCTCTTCGCCCCTCCGACCGGGCAGGAGATCGCAGCCGTCCGCGCCGAGTGGGCCCGCGCCCCCGACTCGTCCGCCTCCCTGCGTCTCGTGGCGACCCTCGACCTCGGGGACCGCGAGACGGTCCGCGTGGTCGAAGGCGTGGCGCCCGGCGTCGAGGGGCCGCTCTTCGTCGGCGCCATCCGGCAGCCCCCGCGTGAGGTCGGCGACGCCCGCAGCCGCCCTCTCCTCCTCGTTCTCGGCGACGACACGGACGCGAGCGTCCCCGACCTCGTCCGGGACCTCGGCATCCGGGAGACCCTGAAGGACGAGGTGGTCATGGTGTTCCTGGCCTACCGCGGCGGCACGCTCCACGTCGGCGACCAGGCGTATTCGTCGTCGGCGCCGGCGGACATCTACGACGGCGACGCCGACGACGCGCTCGCGCTCATCACGCACCTCGACGACGTGGGCATCCTCGCGGGCGTCGACCGGTCGCGCCTCGCGGTGGTCGGACACGGGCGGGGCGGAAACGTGGCCCTCCTGATGGCCATGCGGGCGAAGGCGCGGGAGCGGGGCGTCCCGCAGTACGTCCTCTCGCTGGCCGCGCCGACGAGTTTCTTCACCCCGCGCGTGCAGTCGCTCGCGCGGTTCTACCTGGAGGACCGGCCGTCGGGAATCATCCCCGGTCTTCAGGCCGTGTTCGACGCGACGGCCGGGCGCGTCCAGAGCGGCGAGTTGACGATCCCCGAGGCCCGGCTCGCGCTTCTCCGTCGGTCGGCGGCCCCGTTCTACGGCCCCAACCGCCTGTTCACCCCGCCCTTCGTGTTCGCCGCCTACGCCGAGAACGACGTGGCCGTCCCCATCGAGGAGGCCCGCGCCCTCGACTTCCTGACGGGCCAGCCGAGTCAGGCGCTCTACCTCGAACTGGACGACGCCAACCACGACACGGTCCAACGCGACCCCGACGTGATCTCGGCCGGCGCCCACCACCTCTGTACGCTCGTCCTGAGCGACTCCGTCTCCGACTGCCGATGACCTTCGACATCCACGAAGCCACCAACCGCGACGACTGGACCGGCGTCCACGCCATCCGTCAAGCCGTGTTCGTCGACGAGCAGGACTGTCCTCCTGAGGAGGAGTGGGACGAGCACGACGACCCCGATCTCCGAGGGCAACGCGTCCATCACCTGCTCGGGACCATGGCGGGCCTCCCCGTCGCCTGTGCCCGCTGGCGCGAGGTGTGGGACGAGGGGACCGGCCGGGTCAAGATCGAGCGGATCGCCGTGATCCCAGCGTTCCGCCGTCAGGGCCTCGCGAGCCGGATCGTGGGCCGCGCGCTCGACCAGGCCAAGAGCGCCGGTCACACCCGGTTCGTCCTCCATGCCCAGACCTACGCCGCCGACCTCTACCGGACGTTCGGGTTCGAGCCCGAAGGCGCCCCGTTTCAGGAGGCCGGCATCGAACACGTGAAAATGACGTTGACGGCCCCGTGAGCGCGGGTATCAGGCCTACCTTCGTCGTCCCGCCCAGGCAACGGTGCCCTGGGCGCCTCTCGTTCTGCCGCGTTCGTCTAGAGGCCTAGGACGCCGCCCTCTCACGGCGGTAACACGGGTTCGAATCCCGTACGCGGTACCACGCCCCGGCGCCCCTCGGTGCCGGGGCGTTCTTGGTTCGGGCCCACTCGCTTCAGGTGGCCAGCGAGCGATTCGGGGCATCCCAGGACCCGATGACCCGGGCGTGATCGAGGGCGTCGACGCGAGCGCCGGCGGCCCGGAGGGCGTCTATCCCGATACAGAGCGCGAGCGTTAGGCAGGACGTGATGATCCGACGGGCGCCGGAATCTCGGCTGAGGAAGTGCTCTACCCCGTCCCCCATGCGCATCCCGCTCCGCTTCCTCGCCGTCCTCCTCCTCGGGTCTCCGGTCCTAGCCCAGACGGGCCAGGAGGTCCCCGAGATGGCGAACTACGACGCATACTTCCCCACCTTCCTCGCCAAGTACGGCATCCCCGGGGTCGCCGTGGCGGTCTCGAAGGACGGCCGACTTGTCTACGCACGGGGCTTCGGCACGGCCGACGTGGAGGCCGGCATGCCCGTCCAGCCGACCAGCCGATTCCGAGTCGCCAGCCTCTCGAAGCCCATCACCGCCGTCGTGACGATGGCGCTGGTGGAGCGGGGCCTCCTCGCCCTCGACGACGCGGCGTTCCCGTACCTCGACGACCTCCCGGTGCCGGAGGGCCAGACGGAGGACGCCCGGCTCGCCCAGGTCACCATCCCCGACCTCCTCCAGCACTCGGGCGGCTGGAACCGCGATGGCACCGGCTACGACCCCATGTTCGACGCGGTGCACATCGCGCAAGCGATGGGGGTCGACAGCCCACCCAGCACCGAGACCATCATCCGCTACATGCGCGGGCGGCCGCTCGATTTCTCACCGGGGACGACCTACGCCTACTCCAACTTCGGCTACGCCGTGCTCGGCGAGGTCCTGGAGCACGTGTCGGAGACGCCCTACGAGCAGCTCGTGCAGGGGGTTCTCGCCGACGCCGGGATCGACGGGATGGCGCTGGCCGGGTCGCTCCTGGCAGACCGCCTCCCGGGCGAGGTCCGCTACTACCCCACCACCGACCGCGCGCCGAGCGTCTTCGACGGGAGCACCGCGCCCTGGCCCTACGGCGGCTTCTCCATCGAGGCGATGGCGGCCCACGGCGGCTGGGTGGCCTCCGCGCCGGACCTCCTCCGCCTCACGACCGCCCTCGATGGGCTCGACAACCGCCCCGACCTCCTCACGAGTGAGTCCATGGCGGCGATGTCCGACCGCCCCCCCCTGTCCGTGTGGAACGGGGCAGCGTCGTGGTACGGGCTCGGCTGGTCCGTGAACACGAACGGCCACTGGTGGCACACCGGCTCCATCCCTGGCTCCGAGTCGCTCCTCGTCCGGTCCAGCTACAACGGGCTGCACTGGGCCGTCCTGTTCAACGCGCGGCCGGCGCAGGGGTGGGGAGCCCTGGCCGACCTGGACAACGCGATGTGGACGCTCGCGCTGGGGGTCCAGACGTGGCCGACCCACGACCTCTTCGCCACCACCGTCGACGCAGAGGACGGCCCGACCGACGGCCTCACCCTCGCCGTCGCGCCAAACCCGATTCGCCGTGCCGCGACCGTCCGGCTGACGCTCGACGCCGCTGCCCGTGTCCGCGTGGACGTGGTCGACGCCCTCGGCCGCCAGGTCCATAGCCTCCACGACGGCGACCTTCCGGCCGGAACGCACACCCTGGTGCTCGACGCGGATGGCCTCCCGAGCGGGGTCTACCTCGTCCGCGCCATCATGCCGGGCGCCCGCCTCGCCCAACGCGTGACCACGGTTCAATAACATCAGGCCAATCCCCGGAGGAGCCCCTGCCGATCCGTCGCTAGAGCGACCGGAGGTACGCGAGCAGCGCGGTCCGGTCGGCGCGGCTGAGGCGGCGAAACCGCTCGCGGGCGGCGTCGGCCTCCCCGCCCGGCCTCCACGCCGACGCCGAGCGCCGCGCTACCGACGGGCGTCCGCCGGACCCCGAGGGCGTTGGGCAGGTTGCGGTTGGCCTGCGAGACGAGGTCGGCGTTGCTGAGGTGGCCGAAGAGCGCTGCGCCCCGCACGGTCACCGGCCCTCGCGCCACCTGCCCGTGCACGTCGAGGAGGGCGACGACGGCCGACGCGTCGAAGTCGGGCCGGGGGCGGTTGTCGGCGCTATCGCCGAGGTAGCCGCTCACGCCGATCACGCTCTCGTCGGCGACGGCCCAGTCGAGGTGGGCGTGGACGGCGAGGTCCTCGGCGTTGACGGTCTCGAACTGGCTCTGCCCGCCGCGCTGGACCCAGTTGGCCGAGCTGAAGCCGCTCGAGTCGAGCCCGTTCACGAGGGAAATCACGTACGCGAGGCTCCGGCCCAGCCGGCCGTACGCTTGCCCGCCCACCTCGTACCAGTTGCTCGAGATCATCGTCGCCTCGGCCTCGGCGCGCGACGTGGTGAAGTACTCGTTCGGCTCGTCGTTCACGGCCGCCAGCCCGACGGGCACCTTCACCTTCCCCGCCCGCACGCCGAGCCAGGGCCGGAGGGCGAAGTTCACGTTGAGTTGCTCGAGGACCACCTCGCCCCCGGCCTCCACCTCCTGCTCGAACTCGCCGAACTCCTCGAACTCCCAGCCAGCGTGGAGCCGGTGCCCGCGTGCTCGATCTCGAACTCGCTCCGCAGCGTGACGCCCTCCGCCAGTCGGACCGACGGGTACAGGACGAGGCGCTCCATGTCGAAGGCGTTGCGGCGGCTGGGGTCCGTGTCCCAGTCGTACACCGCGTAGGTGACCACGCCGTAGCCCCGGAGCGCGAACCGGCCCGGCCCGGCCTCGGACGTGACGGCCACGGAGTCGTCGGGGAGACCCTGCGCGCTCGCGGATCCAGATAACCGATCGCCCTCAGACGGTCTTCACCGACGCCCCTCGCCGTCACCGACGCCCCGGGGTCTATGCGAAGAGGCGGACCAGCGCCAGGCCGGTCCGCCTCTTTGAGCGGTGGGCGTGGAGGGGCCTACGACTCGTCGAGGTCGTCGCTCGCGTCCTCCATCTTCTCGATGTTCTCGGCCGGCGTGCCCGAGCCGGCCCCGAGGACGGCGTCGATCAGGCCGTAGTCCTTGGCCTCGGTCGGGCTCATGAAGTTGTCCCGGTCCGTGTCCCGCTCGATCCTCTCGATGGGCTGGCCGGTGTGCTCGGCGAGCACCTCGTTCAGGCGCTGCTTGATGTAGAGGATCTCCTTGGCCTGGATCTCGATGTCCGAGGCCTGCCCCTGCGCGCCCGACGACGGCTGGTGGATCATGATCCGGGAGTTCGGGAGGGCGGCCCGCTTCCCCTGTGCCCCGCCCGCGAGGAACACCGAGCCCATCGACGCCGCGAGGCCCACGCAGATCGTCGCCACGTCGGGCTTGACGAACTGCATCGTGTCGTAGACGGCCATGCCCGAGTAGACGGCGCCGCCGGGCGAGTTGATGTAGAGGTTGATGTCCTTGTCCGGGTCGTCGGCCGCGAGGAACAGGAGCTGCGCCACCGCGAGGTTGGCCGTCGTGTCGTTGACAGGGGTCCCGAACAGGACGATCCGGTCCTTCAGCAGGCGCGAGAAGATGTCGAAGGACCGCTCGCCCCGGGTCGTCTGCTCGATGACCATCGGGACGAGGGCGTTGATGGGCGCCGTCTGCTGCGGCCCCGAGTAGATGTCGCCCGGAAGGGTGGTGAGGTTCCGGGAGAACGAGAGGAAGTCGCGGATCTGGCTCATGCGTGGACTCGTGTGGGGGACGGTTTGCGATGGCACCCGACCCCGGCAGGCGCGGTTCCGCCTGGCCAGCCGGCGGCCACCCCAGGCGGGTCGGGGGACGGCGACGTTACTCGACGCCGCCGCGCGGGATAGCCTCCGTCCCGTGGGGCGTGTCCTCGGGGACCGGCTCGGGCGCCGCCGCGGCCTTCTCGGCCCGCTCGCGCGCCTTCCGCTGGGCCTTCAGCGCCTTGTCGATGCTCTTCTTGAGCTTGCGGTAGGCGTTGGGCCGGAGCGCGCGCGGCGGGAGCAGGAACGCCAGTGACCCACGCCCGAACTGGACGTCGGCCCAGCGCTCCACCTCCACCTCGACGGCGGCCACGGCGGCCGTCTTCATCTGGACCGCCCCGCCGCCGATGAGCTTGGAGACGAGGCCCGACCACGTCGGCTCGTGGCCGACGACGATGAGCGTCTGCGCGTCGTCCGGCTCCGCCTGAATCTCGCGGAGCACGTCCTCCGGCGCCGACTCGTAGAGCGCCTCCGTGACACGGGCCGGGCCGGTCCAGCCGCCGGCCTCGGCGGCTGTCGCGAGCGTCTCCCGGGCGCGCGTGGCCGACGACGTGAGGGCCCGGTCGGGGACCGTCCGCGCCGTCGTCAGGAAGCGGCCCATCTTGCGGGAGCCCTTCTGGCCGCGGTCGGCGAGCGGGCGGTCGTGGTCGGCGCCGTAGTCGGCGTCCCAGTCGGACTTCCCGTGGCGGAAGAGGAGGATCGTTTTCATAGCGGGCGGCCTACGGGAGGATGCCGGACGGCCCCGTCGCCGGGCCGGTCTGGGATGGCGAGACGACGTCGGTGGGCGTCGAGTAGATCATCGTCGGACCGGACTCCGCGAAGGCCGCGTACCCGAACACGGCGATGAACCCGATCACGCCGACCACGAGCGCGCCGATGAAGATGGTGTACGAGCGCCGGAGCAGGAGGTACTTCTTCTGGAGCACGGCCCCGATCCCGTAGATGTCCTTCATCATCATCTCGTAGATCTGCGTCGGGTCCTGGACCACCTCCTTCATCACGTTCACGTAGTCGCCCTGCGACATGTGGTGGAAGTTGCCGAAGAAGAGGATGTTCGTCCGGTTCCTGATCGCGCTCTGCTTCGTCACCACCATGCTCTGCACGCGGGGCCGCGCCGCGAGCACGGCGAACACGAGCGACGCCAGGCACCCGACCAGGAACAGGGAGGTCGGGATGAGGAGCCAGGGGTTGGCGTCCACCTTCGGGGCGATGGAGCCGATCAGGATCGTGACGATGAGGCCGTTGATCGAGATCATGATGTTGGCCTTGGCGTCGGCCAACGACGACAGGTCCATGTTGACCCGGTAGGCCGACCGGAAGAGGGTCTCGATACCGCGCTTCGTACCGAGGTCCAGGAGGTTCTGGTCGGCCGGGCTGAGGGCGCCCTTCGACGGGCCCACGCCCCTCATGGACTTCGCCTTCTTCCCCTTCTTCTTTTTGGGCTTGTCCTCCTCCAGGGGCAGCACGGTCGGGCGCGCCCCGGCCGCCTGGCTCATGTCGACCGTGTGGCTGGGGACCGGGGGAGGAGCGCCGTCGCCCGAGGGGGGGGCGTCGGCGTCGGAGCGGGGGGCAGTGGGAGCATCCATCGGATCAGGGATCGATAGAGAAAGGATAATCGGGCGGGGCTAATACGCGAAGCCGAGCCCGAGGGTCACGAGCCTGCCCTCGTTCGAGGCGCCGACCGACAGGTTCACGACGGCCCGGTCCAAGAGGCCGATCCAGAGGCCGCCGCCGTAGCCGAGTTGGAGGTCGTCGCCGAGGTCCGGGTCAACGGCCACGACGTCGATCAGCGCGCACGCCTCGGGCGTGTGAACGTCCGTGCACTGGGGCGTATCCGCCCACACGCGACCGGCGTCGCCGAAGCCGAGCACGCCGACCTCCAGCGGGAGGACGTATGCGTTCAGGTTGAACAGCTTGACGCGCAGCTCGGCGCTGGCGGAGGCGGCGGTCCGCCCGGCGAACCGCTCGCGGCGGTAGCCCCGGAGGGACCCCGGCCCGCCGAGCACGGCGGCGTCGAAGAACGGGAACTCGCCGATCCGGTGGGCGCCCCCGGCGCGGAGGGCGAGCGTCACCTGGGGCGAGAGCCCGAGCGGGAGGTAGGCGACAGCCTCGCCGCCGACGGTCCCGTACGTCTCGGCCGAGCTGCTCACCTCGGCCTGCACGGCGCCCTCGGCCTCCAGCCGGATCCCCTGGCGCGGGTTCACCGCCCGGTCGACCGTCGTCAGCTCCAGGCGGGCGAAGCCGCCCGCGTGCGCCTGCGGCTCGAAGGCGCGGTCCGGGAGGCGCTCGGTCGGGACGGGCCCGTCGTCGGGGAGGGCGGTGATCTCGCCCCGCTGGGCGTCGGCGTAGCGGGCCGTGGGCCCGAGGACCAGCCGGACGCCCTGGCCGATCGGCGTGCCGAGCCCGGCGCGCGCCTGGACCCGCGCGAGGTCGACGCGGGCGTACTGGCCCGGGATCTCGGGGGAGGCGTTCCCGAATCCGTAGAAGTTGCGGGCGTAGCGCGGCGTCGAGGCCAGCGCGTTCACGTCGAGGTCGAAGGCGCCGATGGCCTCGCGCATCCGGCCGGTGTAGCTGGCGGCGACGCCCCTCGTGGTGGTCGCCACGTTGAACGTGACGGTGTGGGTGGCGGCGTAGGGGTGGAGGCGGAAGCCGGGGACGAGCCACGTCTGCTGGGCGCCGAGCAGGAACCCGTCCGTAGCCTGGTAGCCGACGACGGGCGCTCGCGACACGTCGCCGAGCACCTGCTCGCCCCAGTCGTAGCGGTTCACGTCGGGGTCGTCGGAGCGGCGGTCGCGGACGTCCGGGCCGCGCTCGGCGATCTCCAGCCCGTCCGGCGTGTCGTAGACGATGACGTCGCCGGCCGGCGCTACGAGTTCGTCGTCGCCGGCGCCCGCGATGATGCGGACCTGGATGGCGGCCGGCCCGTCGCCCGTCACCTCGAACCGGTCGCGCCCGGGGAGGCCGTACAGGCGGACCTCATCGGTCTCGCCCGGCCGGAACGTGCGGTGATAGAGGCGGCGCCCGACCTCCCCGCCCTTGTAGGAACGGACGGTCACGTCGAGCACGCCACCAGCCTGGCGGACCACCTCGAACGCCTCCCGCTCATCGCTCCCCACCACGTCGACCGTGTGGGCCTGGATGCGGTAGTATTGCTCGGCCGCCCGGGTCAGCTTGTCACGGCGCGCCTTGAGGGCGCTCATCCACATCTCGCCGACGAGCCCGTACACCTCCGGCGGCACGGACGCGACGCTCTCCTCGATCACCTCGTCGCTGAGGCGCCCCTGGAGGTCGGCCACGACGGCCTGCCAGTCGGTCCAGGTGAGCTCGTTGAGGTAGCGGCGGTCCTGGGTGAAGCCGTTCGTCATCAGCCCCCGGATGCTGTCGTAGGACTCGCGCGTGGGCTGGAGCCGATCGTCGAACACCTGGAGGACCGGCTGGAGCAGCCCCCCGATGCCGTAGAGCGCGAAGTCCCGGTCGCGGGCGATGGGGAGGTACACCTTGCCCTGCGTCGAGTCCTCGCCGGTGAGCGTCGGGTCCAGCTCGCCCGGCTCGAAGGCGGCCCAGCGCCACTGGTCCGCGTGGCGGTCCCAGTCGTTGAGGATCATGTCGAGGAGGCGGGCGCGGAGGAAGGCCCGCTGGTCGACGCGGTGGTCCTGGTCCTCGCGCATGTCCTCGCGGAGGCTGAACGAGGAGCCCACGTCGTACATCCCCTCGAAGCCGGGCACGTCGGCCATGTCGTCGTCCGGACGGACCTCGAAGAGGGCGAGCCGGTTGCCGAACGTCTCGCGGTAGCGCCCGAGGCGCGGGTCGTCCGGGATGTAGACGATCTTGGGGTCGGGCTGGGCGACGCCGGCGGCGCGGGCGAGGGGCGAGGCCGCGAGCGCCGCGTACGGCGACATGGCGGCGCGGACCTCCAGCACGATGTCACCCACGAGGCCATCGCGGAGCTCGTAGGGGATCTGGGCGAGCCCGCTCTTTTCGAGGAGGCGGAGGCCGTACTCGTGCCCGTCGGCGCCCTGGAGGCGGAGGCCGGTGGTCTGGAGGCCGCCGCCCTTCTGGACCGGCGTGAGGCCGCCGGCCTCGGTCCCCAGGTCCAGCACCTCGAACTCGACCGGCGTCTTCCAGGCGTCGCGGTAGTTCTTCCCGAAGATGGCCCGCGTCAGCTTGTCGTTCTTGAACCGGGGCGAGACGAAGTCCGCGTCGGTCGCCATCGTGACCGTCCCGCCGATCTCGTCGGGGAGGTCGGCCGCCGGGACCTCCTCTGGGACCCGCGTGTCCACCAGCTCGCGGTTCGGGCCCGTGATCTCGGTCCGGAAGGTGACCTCCGTAGCGCCCGTCGCCGGGTCCACCTCGACGGTCTCCTGCCAGAGCCGCCCGTTGGCGTAGTAGACGAGGCGCTGGTAGCCGGGTCGCGCGGCCGCATAGAGCGCCCCGTTGGCGCCCACGCCGCCCGTCTCGCCCCCGGCCGTCCCCGAGACGAGGTAGGTCTGGGTGCTGAGCGTCGAGCGGACGTCCGTCAGCGTGAGGAGGATGGGGTCGTGGGCGGCGGCGTAGACGAGCCCATCGTGGAGCCCGACGACCCGGTCCAGCACCTCGCGCATCTGGCGATAGGTGGGCGCGGCGAGGTCCTGGCGGCTCAGGCCGAACGTACGCGAGACGAGCGCCGAGGCCGGGTTCGCGCGGTAGCCGGCGTAGCCGCCCCGCGACTGGAGCGGGTGGTGCGCCACGACCACGATCCGGCTGTCGTCGCGGTCGAGGATGATCTGTTCGAGGATGCGCGCCACGTCGCCCGGCGTGCGGACGTCCTGGTCCTCGGCCTCGCCGGCCGGACGGTCGCCGGCGTCGAGGAGCCACCACGCCGTGTCGAGGGCGATGAGACGGAGGCCCTCGGCCGGCTCGTCCTCGCGCGGGCCGCCGGCCTGGTCGCCGGGCGTGAGCACGTCGGTGCCGAAGGCGTCGTCGAGGAGGTCTTCGAGGCGCTTCACGCCGTCCTCGCCCTGCTTCCAGTCGCGGTCGCCGGGGACCACCACCACGTCGCCCTCGACGCCCTGGAGCGCGTCGATGAGGGCGCGGACGGGCCGCTCCGCCTCGGCGCGATCGGGGTCGTCCTCGGCCGGGAGGCCCTCGGTGGTCACGTCACCCAGGACCACGACCGTCGCGTCCTCGCCGGCGCGGCGCGCGTCGTCGCCGAGGGCGCGGAGGACGGCGGCGGTCTCGAAGTCGCCCGTGTTGCCCGCCAGGAAGATCGTGTGGGCGATCTCGCCGTCCGGGAGCGCCGGCACGGGGTCGGCCCGACGCTCCGGAGCCACATAGGTGGATGTCGTCGCGCACCCTCCCACGACAGTGAGGACGGCGGCGAGGAAGAGTAGCGGTCGGCGCATCAGGCGTCGGTGGGCGAGAAGCGGAGGATCGTCCCGGCCCCGGTGGGGCCTTCGTTGGAGATGAAGAGGGTCCCGTCGGCGGCGAAGGCGATCCCCTCGGGCTGCGGGAACCGCTCCGGGTCCAGCGGGACCGTGGCGACCAGCGAGCCGTCGGGGGCCAGGACGGCGAGAGCCTTCCGGACCGACGAGAGCACGTACAGGTTACCTGTCGGCGGGTGAATAGCGAGCGCCGACGGCTTAAACGCGTCCTCGGCGTCGATCTGCGTGCGGTCCAGCAGAAATGCCGGGCGGGGATCGAGGGTCTGCGTGGCGAGCGAGAAGGCGTAGATCGCACGGACGCCGTCGAGGTCGTGGCCGGGGTCCTCCTTGCAGGCCACGAGGAGCCGGTTCTCGGTGGGATCGTAGGCAAGGCCCTCGGTGTCGTTGGCGCTGCTGAGCGCCGTCTCGAACTTGGTCGACGTGGGCGTGCCGGTCGAGTCGCGGAAGACGCGGTAGAGATCGCCGTCGCTGCGAAGGGCCCACACGGCGTCCGGCGCCAGCTCGATCCCCTCGAAGTCGCCGGCCTTGGCGAACGGCAGCGTCGCGACGACGCGGCCCGAGCGCGGGTCGATCTCGTAGATCGCGCCGCGCTCGTCCTGGACGGCCCCGAGGTTGCCGCTGGGGAGGACCGTCAGGCCGGAAATCTCGCGGAGGATCCCGGGGAGGAGGAGGACGGCGTCGGGCGCGTCGAGCCGGTACGGGACGTCCGCGTTGACGCGCTCGGGGGCGCCGGGGGCCGGCGGCCGGTCGACGCAGGCGGCCGCGGCCAGGGCCACGGCGAGGAGGGTGAGGAGGGGGAGGCGCATACGGCGGCCCTCAACGCGCGCCGCGTTCGCTCGGTTCGGAACGACGCCCGAGATCCGCGGACGAGGACCGCGCGAAGGGGCCGGCCCGCCGGATCCGTCGAGTAGCTTTAGGGAGGTCTTTTTGTCCCCCCGTGCCCGAGCCCCCCGCCGGATTCTCTGTCGTCGCCGCTTCGCGGCTGGAGCCGCTCCTGGCCCGGCTCGGTGCGACGCTGCGCGACCGGCCCCTCGCCCCCCTCCAGCGCGAGACGGTCGTGGTGGCGCGGAAGAAGGGGCTCCGCCGGTGGGTGGAGCGCGAGCTGGCGCAGGTCCTGGGCGTGGCGGCCTCGCTCGACCTCCGCTCCCCGCGCGACCTGGCGACGGACCTCGCCGGCTGGCTCGTCCCCGAGGGACAGCCCGACGACGCGCGCCAGCACCCGTTCGAGACCGCCGCCCTCGCCTGGCGCATCCGCGCCGTCCTAGACGCGCTCCCGGCCGACGCCGTCTACGATCGCGTCCACGTCTACCTCGACCGCTCGGCGCAGCGGGGCGAGGGGGCCATGCCGCTCGCGGCGAAGCTGGCGGAGCTGTTCGACACGTACCAGGTGTACCGGCCGGGCACGCTCGCGGCCTGGGCCGAGGGCCGGCACCTCCACGCGGCCTGGCCCGACGAGCCCTGGCAGGCCGACCTCTGGCGCCGTCTCCTCGACACCGGTGACGCGCCCGGCCTGGACCACGCCTCACACCTCACGCGCCTCCTCGACCGCCTGCGCCGTGCCGACGGCCTGGACCTCCCCGTCGCCCGCGTGAGCGTGTTCGGCACGCTCGTCTTCCCCCCGCTCCACTGGCGCGTGCTCGGCGCCCTCGCCCGGCACGTCCCGGTGACGGTCTACGCCGTCGCCCACGGGCTCCCGGCGGCCGACCCGTACGCCCCCACCGAGCCCGCCAACCCCCTCCTCCGCGACCTCGGTGGCCGCACGCGCGACTGGGTCTCGGTCCTGACCGACCTGGGCAGCCCCCCCATCGAGCGCGTGACCACAGCGAGCGACCCGGCGTGCGCGCTCCACCGGCTCCAGGCCGCCCTCGCCGCCGACGCAGCGCCGGACGCGCCCGCGCCCTGCTCGCCGTCCGACCGGTCGGTCCGCGTGCTCGACTGCCACTCGCCGCTCCGCGAGCTGGAGGTGCTCCGCGACGAGATCCTCGACGCCTTCGAGGCGCTCGACGGGCTCGGGCCGGCCGACGTGGGCGTCCTCGTGCCGGACCTCGGGACATACGCGCCGCTCATCGACGCCGTGTTCGGGGCGGAGGACGTGGGCGGGACGCGCATCCCCTACCACGTGGCCGAGCACCCGCAGGCCCCGGAGCTCCGCGTGCTCGACGCCTTCCACCGCGTGCTCGCCCTCGACGCCGGTCGGGCGACCGCCAGCGAGGTTGTCGGGCTGCTCGACGTGCCGGCCGTCCGCCGCCGGGCGGCGGTCCGCGAGGACGAGCTCTCGACGCTGCTCGACTGGGTGCGCGAGGCACGCGTCCACTGGGGCCGCGACGGCGCGCACAAGGCGGCCTTCGGGATGGGCGACGACGACGTCCACACGTGGCGGTTCGGGATCGACCGGCTCCTCCTCGGCGTCGCCGTCGGGCCGACCGACGACTGCGTGCTCGGGCGCCTCCCCGTCGCCGAGGCGACGATGGACGGGGCCGACCTCCTGGGCCGCTTCGCCGAGTGGACCGAGGCCCTGTTCGGCCGGCTCGCCACGTTCCGCCGCCCCCGCCCGCCGGCCGAGTGGGCCGACACGCTCGTCGCGTTCGTGGACGACGTGTTCGAGCCGCGCACCGAGGCCGAGCTGTCAGCCCTCGTCACGCTCCGCACGGCACTCGACGGGCTCCGCCTGCTCGACGTGGAGCAGGCCTCCATCGCCGACATCCGCTCGTCCCTCGGCGGGACCTCGCCCGAGCGCACCGAGCCGTTCCTCACCGGCCGCGTCACCTTCGCCGACCCGCTCGCGCTCCGCCACGCGCCGTTCCGCCTGCTCGCCGTGGTCGGGCTGGGCGACGGCTTCCCGCGGACGGAGGCCCGCCCCGACTTCGACCTGATGGGCGCCGACCCGCAGCCCGGCGACCCTGACCCCCACGGCGACGACCGCCAGACGTTCCTCGACGCCGTGATGGCGGCGCGCGACCGGCTCGTGCTGAGCTACGTCGGGCGGAGCCACCTCGACAACACCGAGCGCGCGGCGTCCGTCGTCCTCGACGCGTTCCTCGACACGTGCCGCCGCACGTTCGGGCCCGAGGCCACCGACGGGCTCGTCGTCCGCCACGCGCTCCAGCCGTTCAGCCCGTCCTACTTCCGCCATGCGGGCGACGGCGCCGCCCCGCCCCACTTCACCTACGCCGACCACCACGCGCCGCCCTCGGCCCCCGGCGCGACCGACGGCCTCCGGTTCTTCGACGCCCCGGCCCTCGACCTCGATGATGGCGGGACCGACGACGCGCCAGAGCCGACCGAGACGACGCTCGACGAGCTGGCGCGGGCGTGGACCAACCCCTCCCGCTACCACTGCGACTGGCTCGGCCTGAGCCTCCGCCTGGAGGACGCCGCTCTGGAAGACGACGAGCCGGTGGTCCTCGACGGGCTCGCGTTCCACGGCGTCAAGGCGCTCGTGCTGGAGGGGCTGCTGGCGGGCGAGGACGAGGACGCCATCGTCGCCCGGCTCGTCCGCTCCGGGCGCCTCCCGCCCGGCACGCTCGGCGACGTGTACGTCTCGCGCGCCTTCGGCGCCGTGGCCGACCTCGCCGCCCGCGTCACGGCCCACGGCCCCACCGAGCGCGTCCCGCTCACGCCTCGCGGCGACGTGTGGAGCGTCTCCGGCGCCGTCCAGCTCGGCGCGCCCGGCGTGCTCCGCTACCGCCCGGCGTCCGTCAAGGGCAAGGACCTCGTGCGGGGGTGGATCGAGCACGTGGCCCTCTGCGCCGACGAGGCCGCGCCGGGCGCGCGGCAGACGGTCGTGCTGGGCGAGAGCGGCGCGTCCGTCTTCCGAGCCGTGCCCCCGACCCGAGGCCCGCGCCGTCCTCCAGTTCCTCGTGCGCGGGATGCTCCTGTTCCGCCAGGTGCCCCCGCCGCTCTTCGAGAAGGCGTCGTACGAGCAGGCCCGCGCGCAGAAGGCCACGTGGCGCGCGGCCCACGAGCAGGTCGTCGCCGCCGAGAGCGCCGGCTGGCGGCCCGTCCGCCCCGGCCGGTCCGTCGCGCTCGACGGCAGCGACCAGCCCCCGTTCGTCCAGCGCGACGCGCAGAAGGTGTTCGACGGCCGCTACGAGACCTTCTCGGACATGGCCGACCCGGCCGTCGCGCTCTGCTACCGCCGCCGCGATCCGCTCCGCACCATGGCCGGCTCGTTCGACCGCTGGGCGCGGATGCTCTGGGGCCCCCTCCTCGCCCACCGCGACGACGCATGACGGGCGACCTCTTTTCTCAACCGGAGTCGGATGTCGAAATCGGCGGCCACCCTGCCTCATCCCGTCATCCTGAGGAGCAACGCGACGAAAGATCTCGACGCCAACGTCAGGAGCCGTCGCCCCCAGAGTCCACAATAGAGACCTCAGCGTTGAGATCCTTCGCTGGCGCTCAGGATGACACGGAAGACGGGGGGACGGACCCGGAGCCGTTCCGCGCGCTCGACGTACCGGTGGAGCCCGGCGTCGCGCTCGTCGAGGCCAGCGCCGGGACGGGCAAGACGTACGCCCTGACGGAGCTGGTCCTCCGCCTCGTCCTCGACCCCGCCACGCCCACGCTCGACGGGCCCGACGGCCTCCCCGACCTCCGCCGGCTCCTCGTCGTCACCTTCACCGTCGCCGCGACGGACGAGCTGAAGACGCGGATCCGCCGTGCGCTCCGGCTCGCCCTGGCGGCCTTCGAGACGACCTCTGACGACCCGCCCGCCCTCGTCGCCCCGTTCCTCGACCGCTTCGGCGCGACCGAGGCCGACCGGCAGCGCTCGGTCCGGCGCCTGCGGCGCGCGCTCGGGCAGAGCGGCGAGGCCGCCGTCTTCACCATCCACGGCTTCTGCAAGCGGGTCCTGGAGCGGTCGGCGTTCGAGAGCGGCGAGCCGTTCGCGTTCGACTTCACCGAGGACGCCGAGCGGCTCCGCCAGCGCGCGGCGCGCGACGTGTGGCACGCGCTCGCCGCCGAGCACCCGGCCCTCGGCCGCCTCGCCGTCGCCGCCGGGTGGTCGCTGGAGCGGCTCCTGGAGCACGAGTCCTACGCCACCCGCTACGACCAGACGCGCGTGGTGCCGGAGGGCGAGCCCCTCGCCGACGCGCTCGCCCGCGTGGAGGCCGCCCGCGACGACCTCCGCGACGCCTGGGACCCCGACGCCCAGCTCGACGTGGTCCCGGGCGAGTTCTACTCGCGGAGCGAGCGGAGCCACGGCGCCCTCGCCGCCGACCGCCCCGGCCTCTTCCGCCGCGTCGCCACCTTCGCCGCCGGCGACGACCGCCACCTCGACGCCGTGCAATCGGCCACGACGGAGAAGGTGGTCGACGCCATCTCATACAAGAACCGCTCGGGGCCGAAGCAGGCCGCCGCGGATGCCGTCGTCGACCCGGGCTTCCTCGCCTGCGACGCCGTCGCCGCGGCCGTCGACGCCCTGGAGCGGGCGCTCGTCCACGCCTTCGTGGACCGCGTCGGCGCGGGGTACCGGGCGCTGAAGGAGGGCGCCGGGATGCTCTCCTTCGACGACCTCGTGGACCGGCTCGACCACGCCCTCGCCCCCGACGCCCCGACGCGCGCCGCGCTCGTCCGCTCGATCCAGGCGCAATACGCCGCCGCCCTCATCGACGAGTTCCAGGACACCGACCCGAAGCAGTACCGGATCTTCCGGACCGCCTTCGAAGGACGCCCCCTCCTCTTCATCGGCGACCCGAAGCAGGCCATCTACGCCTTCCGCGGCGCCGACGTGTTCGCCTACCTCGCCGCCAAGCGCGACGCCCGCCGGACCTACACGCTCGGGACCAACTACCGGAGCGCGCCGCGCCTCGTGGAGGCCGTGAACCACGTGTTCGGGCGCCTCGGCGAGTCCGGCCGGCCGTTCGTCTACGACGGCATCCCGTTCCGGCCCGTCCAGGCCCGCGCCGACGCCGAGCCCGGGCTCCGGGGCGTCGCGCCCGAGGCGCCGCTCGTGTGGTGGTCGGCCGGCGACCTCGTCGACGAACAAGCGCGGGGAGGTCAGCAAGGAGCCGGCGCGCAACGCCGCGCAGGAGGCCGTCGTCACCGAAATCTGCCGGTTGTTGAACGACGGGGCCCAGCTCCGCGACGAGGCGACGGGCGAATGGCGGCGCGTCGAGGCCGGCGACCTCGCCGTGCTCGTCCGCAAGAACCAGCAGGCGCGCGACCTCCAGGACGCCCTCCGCCGCGCCGGCGTCGCCAGCGTCGTGGGCAAGGGCGACGACATCCGCGCCTCGCGCGAGATGGACGAGCTGGAGCGCGTGCTCCGCGCCGTCGCCCGCCCCGGCGACCGCCGCGTGGTCCGCGCCGCGCTCGCGACCGAGATGTGGGGCTGGACCGCCGCCGACCTCACCGCCCCCGACGCCGAGGAGCGGATCGAGACGATCGCCCAGCACCTCCGCCGCGACCGGGCCGTCTGGCGCGAGCACGGCGTGTTCCGGGCGCTCGCCGGCCTGTTCCGCCGCGAGGGCGTCTTCGCCCGCCTCCAGGGCTACCTCGACCGCGAGCGCCGCCTGACGAACCTCCGCCACGCCGTCGAGTTGCTCCACGACGCCGAGCGCGCCGAGGGCCGCTCGCCCGATGAGCTGCTCCACTGGGTCCGCACGCGCCACGACCGGACGTTCGCCCAGAGCTCGGCCGTCGAGATGCGCCTGGAGAGCGACGCCGACGCCGTCCAGCTCGTGACGATGCACAACGCGAAGGGGCTGGAGTACCCCGTCGTGTTCGCGCCGTTCGTGTGGGACGAGAGCGAGACGGAGATGTGGTTCGGCTCGTTCGTCGAGCGCCCGCCTGTGGCCCACGTCGACGGCGGCCGCGGGGCCGTCTACGACCTCGGCTCGGAGGACCAGGAGCCGCCACCGCGCCCTCGCCGAGGCCGAGCGCCTCGCCGAGAGCCTCCGCCTCACCTACGTGGCCCTCACGCGCGCGAGGGAGCGACTCTACCTGATGTGGGGCCCGCTCTCCGGCGCCCACATGAGCGGCCTCGGCCACCTCCTCCGCGACCTGCCGATTCCCCTCGCCGGCGACGGCCTCGCCACGCTCGACGCCGACACCAAGAGCGCGGCGGCCAAGGCGCTCAAAGGCTCGCTCGACGTGCTCATGGGCTGGATCGAGGGAAAGCAACTGGGCGACCTCATGGCGGTCGAGCCGCTCCCGAGCGGCGGCGGCACCGTCGAGCCGCGCGGATCCGACGCCGAGCCCGGCCCGGCGCGGCCCGTCCACCCCGCCCTCGCCGAGCAGGTCGAGCGCGCCGCAGCGACGGGCTCGTTCTCGGCCTGGGCCGCCGGCATCGACGCGGACGCCAGACACGACGAGCACGGCGACGACGTCGAGACCGCCGACGACGCGCCCGAGACGGGGATCTTCGCCTTCGCCGCCGGTCCCCGCGCCGGGACGTGCCTCCACGAGATCCTCCAGTACGCCGACTTCTCGCACCCCGAGGCCCTCCTCGACCCCGAGTCCGACGCGTCGCAGCGCGTCGCCCGCGCGCTCCGCGTCCACGGCCTCCACGCCACGCGCCCCCACCGCGCGCCGCTCGACCCGACCCGCGCCGTCTGCGAGGCCGTCGCCCGGCTCGCCGGCGCGCCGATCCCCGACCTCGGGTTCGCGCTCCAGGAGGTCGCCCCCGACTGGCGCGTCCGCGACACCGAGTGGGAGTTCCACGCGCCGCGCTCGCCGGCTCCGCCCGCCCAGATCGCCGACGTGTTCGAGGCCCACGGCGACGACGCGCTCCGCGCCTACGCGCCGGCCCTCCGCCGCCTCGCGGCCTCCGACGCCGAGGACCTCTTCACCGGCATTGCCGACCTCGTGGTGCAGCACCCAGCGCCGGACGGGCCGTTCTTCCTGCTCGACTGGAAGTCGAACCACCTCGGCCCGACCGCGGCGCACTACGGGGCCGACGCCCTCGCCCGCGCGATGCGGACGCACCACTACCTCCTCCAGGCCCACCTCTACACCGTCGGCCTGCACCGGCACCTCCGCGCGCGGCTCCGCGAGGACTACGACTACGACCGGCACGTCGGCGGGGTCGCCTACGTGTTCCTGCGGGGCGTGACGGAGGACGGCGACACGGGCTTCTGGACGACCCGCCCGCCCCGCGCGCTCATCGAGGCCCTCGACGCTCTCCTTTTCGCCGATGCGTAGCCTCCCTGCTGGTGTCCCGTCCCTCCTCGACCGCCTGGGCGAGAGCGAGGACGTGGCGGCCATCGACCTCGCCCTCGCGCGCATGCTCGCCGAGCACGACCCGGAGCGGGGCCGCGAGATCGCCCTGACCGCGGCCCTCGTCTCGTCGCAGGGCCGGAGCGGGCACAGCGCCGTCGCCCTCGGTGACTGGGGCGGGCGCGCCTTCCCCGGCGCCCGCGAGCGCCTCCCCGAGGCCGACGCCTGGCGGGCGGCGCTCGACGCCAGCCCCGTCGTGGGCGGCCCCGACGACGACACCCGCCCACTCGTCCTCGACGGCGAGCACGTGGCGCTCCACCGGCTCTGGGCGGCCGAAGGCCGCGTGGCTGCCGCGTTGGCGAGCCGGCTCGGGGCGACCGAGATCGACGCCGACACGCTCCGCGTCGACGTTCGCCGCCCTCTTCCCCGACGCCGACGCGGGCAACCGGCAGGCGCTCGCCGCGGCCGGCGCGCTCCGCCACCGCCTCGCCGTCGTGGCCGGCGGGCCGGGGACGGGCAAGACGACGACCGTCGTGAAGCTCCTCGCGCTCCTCCTCACCGCGGACCCCGACCTGGAGATCGCCCTCGCCACGCCGACCGGCAAGGCGTCCGACCGCCTCGCGCGCTCGGTCGCGGCGCGCGTCGCCGACCTGCCGGTCCCGGACGCGGTGAAGGAGGCGATCCCGACCGAGGCGGTGACGCTCCACCGGCTCCTGTCGTACTCGCCGAGCCGCCGCCGCTTCCGCCGCTCCGCCGACGACCCGATCCCCGCCGACGTGGTCGTGGTGGACGAGACCTCGATGGCCGACCTCCTCCTGGTCGACGCCCTCCTCGACGCACTCCGACCCGACGCCCGCCTGATCCTCTTGGGCGACGCCGACCAGCTCCCGAGCGTTGGCGCCGGGTCGGTGTTCGGCGACCTCTGCGCAGCCGGCGCGCGCGACGCCCTTGGGCCCGGCTTCGCCGCGTTCGCTGACGCGCTCGGCATCGGCGAGCGTCGAGACCGGCGACGACGCCCCCGTCGCCGACGCCGTCGTCCGACTGACCGTCTCGCATCGGTTCTCCGAGGGGTCGGGGATCGGCGCCCTCGCCCGCGCCCTCCGCGACGGTGATGAGGCCGCGGTCCGCGAGACGCTCGCGTCGGACGCCTTCCCGGACGTGACCTGCCGCGACGAGCCGCTCGACGAGGCCGTCTGGGCCCACGTCGAGCCCCACGCCTACCGCCTCTGCGACAGCACCGACCCGCGCGAGGCGCTGGACGCCGTCGCCGCCTTCCGTCTCCTTGCCCCGACGCGCGTTGGCCGACGTGGCGTCCGCGCGCTGAACGGCCTCGTCGAGCGCCGGCTGAGCGAGGCGGGTCTGCGCTCGCCCTGGGATCCGTGGTACCACGGCCGCCCCGTCCTCGTCACCGTCAACGACTACGACCGCGAGCTGTACAACGGCGACGTGGGCGTCGTCTGGCGGCGCGGTCCTCGGCCGGTGGTCCTGTTCGATGGACCCGATGGCGACGTCCGCGAGATCCCGATCGGCGGGCTCCCCGAGCACGAGACGGCGTGGGCCATGACGGTCCACAAGTCGCAGGGCTCCGAGTTCGACGAGGTCCTGTTCGTCCTCCCCGCGTCGGGCTCCGCCGAGGCCGAGCGCCTGACGCGGGCACTCGCCTACACGGCCGTGACGCGGGCGAAGGAGCAGCGCCCGGGCGCCTCGCCCCCGCTCACCATCCTCGGTCGGCCCGACCATCTCGCGGAGGCAGCCGGGCGGACGGCGCCCCGCACGTCAGCACTCGCGGCCCGGCTGGCGGAGGCGCTCCACAACCCAGCCGACTGACCGGGCCCAGCGTGACGCACGTCCCCGCCCTACGCCCGCGTCGAGCTCACGGAGCGGCGGTACAGCGCGCTGCCTCCCCGCGGTCGGCTGGGCAGGCGGGAGGAGACGCGCCTACTGGGCCACGCGCCAGCCCTCGGCACCGTCCGCTGGGGACGTGAGGCGGCCGCCGGCGACCCGGACGGTCCGCGGGCTCGCGAACGGGAGCGCCGGGTCGCGGTCGTACTCAGTCGGGAGGAACTCGCTGGGCCCGGCGCCGACGAGCGCGCGGTCCGACTTGTTGAACGAGTAGGCGGGCGGGCGCCGGTCCCACGGGAGCGTGCCCGTGCCCGTCGCGGCGTCGAACTGCGTCACGCGGGCCCCGACGTAATACGCCCCGGACCGACGCTCCGAAACAGCGACGCCCCAGGCCCGCCCGGAGGGGCGGATCTGGGGCGCGACGTCGTGCTGCCCGAGAAGGACTCGAACCTTCAACCCCCACATCCAGAGTGTGGTGCTCTGCCAATTGAGCTATCGGGCACTCGCTCGCAGCGGACCGCGAGGGACATCCAATCTAGGGCCTCGCCCTGAGGGGGATCAACCGCGCTCCGGCTTCCGGACGCCCGCGATGGTGCTCTTCGCCCCGTCTTCGCCCGTCCCGCGGCCGCCCTCGGGCAGCGCCCCGCGCCCCGGCTGCCCCGCCAGCGCGTCAAGGGACTCCGGGGGCAGCTCGTGCCACGCGGCGATGTGGTCGACGATCATCTGGCGGACGCGGTCGCGCAGGACGTCCACGTCGTCCTCGGTGAGCCCGTCGGTGGGGACGGGCGGGAGCACGTCGAGGCGGACGTCGGCGCGGCTGAACTGCCAGCCGTGCTTGGGGATGGCGTTTTTGGTCCCGTCGATGGCGAGCGGGAGGACCGGGACGCCGGCGCGGATCGCCAGCCGGAAGGCGCCGTCGTGGAACCGCTTGATCCGGCCGTCCTTCGAGCGCGTGCCCTCGGGGAAGAACATCACCGAGCACCCCCGGTCGAGGACCGACTGCGCCTGCCGAAGCACGGCGGACCGGCTGTTGGGGTCGCCCCGGTCCACCGCGATGTCGCCGGCCAGCCTCATCATCCAGCCCATCACGGGGAGGCCGAACAGCTCCTTCTTCGCCACCCACTTCATCTCCCAGGGGAGCTTCGAGATCACCGGGATATCGGCCACCGACTGGTGGTTGCTGACGACGACGTATGGGTGCCGCACGCCCTCGGGCCCGTACCCACCCACGTCGACGTGCCATGCCGGGTTCACGCTCGGGACCAAGCCCCCGACCATTCGGAATGCGCGGCCCGTGTAGAGCCGGGCCGGCGTCCGGTCGACCAGACGCAGGACGAGGAGGACGGGGAGGGCGAGCAGGACGAGGGTGGCGATGGCCGCCCATGTCAGCGCAGACTGGATCGCTTTCATGCGGAATGAGGGGGCGCGGGGCTGGAACGCGGAACGGAGGCCGACGATTCTCTCCACATGGACGTCGTCAAGGTCTTCATCGAAGAGCCCGTGGGGCTGGAGGTGCTCGTGCCCGACCACGAGGCCGACGCGCGCCGGCGGTCCGCTGAGCGCGGCTCGCTGGAGGCGCTCCTCGCCCGCGGCACCGCGCCCGACTCGGACTACGCCCGTGCCTACCTCGCCGGCACTCACCTGGGCGACGGCCGCCCCCGCATCGGCCTCACTGCCCTCCGCGACGCGGGTGCCTGGCTCCCGCCCCTCCTCGCGTGGGCGGCGGGCCGTCCCTGGCTCCGTCTGAGCCCCGACGGCGGCACGATGCCCCTGACGTCCCGCGAGGCGGCCGACGCACTCGCCCGGCCCGGCGACACCGCGGCCCTCGCCCTCGGCCCCGTCCCCCCCGCCGCCATCGCCGCCGCGGCCGCCGCGGCCCGCCGCGACGCGCTCCCCGCCCTCCGCGACGCACTCGACACCGCCCCGAGCGCGGCCGTCCTCTTCCCCGAGCCCGCGCACGACGGGCACGACTGGAGCCTGTTCGCGCATCGTCCGCTCCGCGGACCACTTTCCGACGCGTTCCGCCAGCATCCGGCGCCGGAGGCCGTCCGATTCGTCGCGCCGTACCAGCGGGCGCGCGGCGAGCACACGTTCTACGTCGAGCAGTGGGCGCTCGACCCCCTCCCTGAGTGGGCCGAGCCCGTATGACCCCCGACGCCGACTGGATGGACCGCGCGCTCGCCCTCGCCATTCGTGGGGCCGGCGCCGTCAGCCCCAACCCGATGGTGGGCGCTGTGATCGTCGGGCCGGACGGCGACGTCTGGGGGGAGGGCTGGCACGGTCGCCACGGCGGTCCGCACGCCGAAGTCTGGGCCGTCCGAGACGCAGAACGCCGCGGCTACGGCGGCCGGCTCTCTGAGGCCACGCTCTTCGTGACGCTGGAGCCGTGCAGCCACTGGGGCAAGACGCCCCCCTGCGCCGACCTCGTGGTGGAGCGCGGAGTCCGGCGCGTCGTCGTGGCCCAGGAGGACCCCTTCCCGGAGGTCGCCGGGCGGGGGATCGCGCGGATCCGCGAGGCCGGCATCCCGGTGGAGGTCGGCGTGCGGGAGGCCGCGGCTCGGCGGCTCAACGAGGCCTTTCGGACCCACGTGACGACGGGCCGACCGCTCGTCACCCTCAAGACGGCCGCCACCCTCGACGGGCAGATCGCCACGGCGACGGGCGATAGCCGCTGGGTGACCTCGCCCGAGGCCCGCGCGCGCGTCCACCGCCAGCGCGCCGAGACCGACGCCGTCCTCGTCGGCGCCGGCACCGCCCGCGCCGACGACCCGGCCCTCACCGTCCGCGACGCCCCGCTTCCGGAAGGCTCCGCCCAGCCACTCCGCGTCGTCCTCGACCGCCAGGGGACGCTTTCCCCGTCCCTCCGCCTGTTCACCGACGCCGCTGCACCCACGGTCGCCGTCGTCGCCGACGGCGTGGTGCCGTCCTACGCCGACACGCTCCTCGGAGCAGGAGGCTGCGTGTGGGCCGTCCCCGAGTGCGGCGGGCACCTTGACCTCGGCGACGTCCTCGACCGCCTCGGATCGGGCGACGACCTCCCGGACGGCCGTCGCCCGATCCAGTCCCTCCTCGTCGAGGCCGGCCCCGGCCTGGCGACGGCCCTGCTCCGGCAGGACCTCGTAGACCGCGTGCTGTGGTTCGTCGCGCCCAAGCTGGTCGGGATGGGCACGCCCGCCGTTCGCGACCTCGGGACGGCGCGGATGGCCGAGGCCCGCTCGTTCGTGGAATCGCGGTGGGAGACGGTGGGCCCGGACGTTCTTCTCCACGGCTTTCTGCGCCCCGCCTGCTGAGCGCCCGACCTTTCCGCGAGTCACTCTGCTGCCATGTTCACGGGAATCATCGAGGAGGTCGGGACCGTCGACGCCGTCGAGCCCCTCGCGGGCGGGCGGCACCTCCGCATCGCGTGCTCGTTCGCCGACGCCCTCCGCGTGGACGAGAGTGTCGCCGTCGACGGCGTCTGCCTGACCGTCGTCGCGCAGGACGCCGAGGCCTTCGAGGCCGTGGCCGTCGAGGAGACCCTCTCGAAGACCGCCCTGGGCGACCGTCGCCCCGGCGACGGCGTGAACCTGGAGCGCGCGCTCGTGCTCGGCGCCCGCCTCGATGGCCACCTCGTCCAGGGCCACGTCGATACCACCGGGACGGTCGAGCGCGTCGAGGCGCTGGACGACTCGCACCTCGTCCGGATCCGCTACCCCGCCGCCGACGCGCCCTCGCTCATCCCCCGTGGCAGCATCTGCGTCGACGGCATCTCCCTGACCGTCGCTCGCCTCGACGAGCCGCCGGGGACCTTCGCGCTCGCCATCATCCCTCACACCTGGGAGAAGACGACGGCTGCGCGCTGGCATCCTGGGCAGGCCGTCAACCTCGAGTTCGACCTCGTCGGGAAGTACGTCCTCCGGTCGCGGGGGGCGGACGTTTCGTCACGAGAGCCCTCCGTGTGAGGGGACGATTCGACAGGCCGCACCGGGCGTTCCCCCTAGTGCCCCGCGGTGGCCTGGGTCAAACCCCCAGACGGAGCCGTCCAAAACGGCAGGAGACGGCGGTTGGCACGCGCGGTGCGTATGGCAGGATCAGACTCTCTCTCCCTGCCACCATGACCGCCACCACGCTCTCTCTTCCAGCCGGTCGCCTCGCGAGCCCCTCCGCCCTGTTTGTTCGTCTCGGGTTCGTCTCCGCCGCGCTGCTCAGCCTGGCTGTCTTTTAACCGCTCCCATCCCCTCCCGGTCCAGACGGAGTCCCATCTGGCTCACCTGCCCTTCTACTGAGCCGTCCCGCCCATCACCGAGCCCAGCTCGTCCGGGATCCTGCTCCTCGTTGGACCGACCTGCTCCGCCCCGTCTGGCCCCGTAAGGCCGGGCGGGGCGGAGCCGCGTTTGGGGCGATCTCCACCGAAGCCTAGCCCGGCGCCGGGGCCAGGGCGCCGTAGCTTCTCGGTCCGATTTCGCGCCAGGAGATGCAGCCCATCGCCGACCTCGACGTCCTGACCGAGGACGCCCCTGCCCCCGTCTCGTCCGCCCCCGACGTGCACGGCGCCGACGCGCCCCGCACCGTCGCCCCGCGCGCGGGGACGAACGGCCGGAGCGTCTACATCGAGACGTACGGCTGCCAGATGAACGTGGCCGACTCCGAGCTCGTGGCCTCGATTCTGGGCGGCGAGGGGTACGCGCTCGCCGAGCGCGAGGAGGAGGCCGACGTGGTCCTCATCAACACGTGCGCGATCCGCGAGAAAGCGGAGGACCGCGTCCGCGGCCGGCTCACGCACATCCGCGCCCGCAAGGAGAAGGGCCGGCCGGACCTCCAGATCGGCGTGCTCGGGTGCATGGCCGAGCGGCTCCGCGCGAAGCTCCTGGAGCAGGAGCGCCTCGTCGACCTCGTCGTGGGGCCGGACGCCTACCGCGACCTCCCGCGTCTCCTCGCCGAGAGCCGCGACACCGGGCAGGCCGCCGTCAACGTCCAGCTCTCGCGCGAGGAGACCTACGCCGACCTCGCGCCCGTCCGCTACGACACGAACGGCGTGAGCGCCTTCGTCTCGATCATGCGCGGGTGCGACAACATGTGCGCCTTCTGCGTGGTCCCGTTCACGCGCGGCCGCGAGCGGAGCCGGCCGGTCACGAGCATCCTGTCGGAGGTGGGCCAGCTGGTCGACGCCGGCTACAAGGAGGTGACGGTCCTCGGGCAGAACGTCAACTCGTACCGCGTCGAGCAGGACGGCACGGCGGTCGACTTCGCCGAGCTGCTCTACCGGATCTCGCTCCTGTCGCCGGAGCTGCGCATCCGCTACTCGACGAGCCACCCCAAGGACTGCTCCGACGAGCTCCTGCACGTCCACCGCGAGCGCCCGACGGTCTGCGACTTCATCCACCTGCCGGTCCAGCACGGCAACTCGGACGTGCTCCAGCGGATGCGTCGGACCTACACGCGCGAGCACTACCTCGACCTCATCGAGCGAGCCCGCGCCATCGTCCCCGGCATCGCCTTCTCGACCGACCTCATCGCCGGCTTCTGCCACGAGACGGACGCGGAGCACGCCGACACGCTCTCGCTCATGGAGGCCGTCCGCTATGACCACGCCTTCATGTTCGCCTACTCCGAGCGGCCCGATACCTACGCCGCGCGGAAGTACGCCGACGACGTGCCGGAGGAGGTCAAGAAGGCGCGGCTCACGGAGATCATCACGCTCCAGAACGGGCATTCGCTGGAGAGCGCTCGGCGGCGCGTCGGGACCGAGCAGGTGGTTCTCGTGGAGGGCACCTCGAAGCGGTCCGACGACCAGCTCCGCGGGCGGACTGACACGAACCACATGGTCGTGTTCGACCGGCCCGTCGGCGTCGAGAAAGGCGACTACGCCGTCGTCCGCGTGGACGACTGCACGAGCGCGACGCTCCTCGGCTCGGTCGTCCGCCCGACGACGCTGGCCGAAGCCACCCCTCCGTCCGCATCCGCCCGTCTCGGCGTCGAGGCGGCGTAGGCGGGCTCATTCGCCGGACGGCGTGTCCGGCGTCGGCAGCGGGTGCCGCGCGAACAGGTGGTCCTCCACGACGCGCCCGCCGATGAGGTGCTCCTGGATGATCCGCTCCAGCACGTCGGGCGTGCAGGAGTGGTACCACGCGCCATCGGGGTAGACGACCGCGATCGGCCCGCGCATGCACACCTGGAGGCAGTTCGCCTTCGTGCGATAGATGCCGCCGGCGCCCGTCAGCCCGAGCTCCTTGAGCCTCGCCTTGAGGAAGGCCCACGACGCCCGACTTGTTTCGAGGTCGCAGCACTTGGGCTTGGTCGGCTCCGCGCAGAGCAGGATGTGCCGTTCGATCACGGGGATCCCGAGGGCGGCGACCTGTTTGTCGAGGGCGCGGTCGGTGCGATTGGCGTCGGCCATGGAGTGAAGGCGGGAACGGACGAGACGCGAGCCGGGGCGAGCCGGTCCCCGGAGCGACGTCGGAACGGCTTAGTCGAGCGCGGCGCGGAGGCGGGCCACTTCATCGGCATCCACATGCGGAGAGCCGGAGGCAGAGGCACCGCTGTGCACCTCCCGAGCGCCGGTGCGGCGGACGACCTCGGCGACGTTCTCCGCCCGCACGCCGCCGCCCGGCATGACGGTGAGCCGGTCCCCCGCGCAACGGACGAGGGCCGCGAGACGGTCGACGTTCGAGGGGGCCGCTCCAGGCCCTCCCCCTGTCAGGACGCGAGCGGCGCCGCAGGCGAGGAGCGTGTCGAGCGCCGCGTCCAGATCGGGCGTCGCGTCGAACGCCCGGTGGAAGACCACCTCGTGCGGAGCGACGGCGTCCACGAGCGCCTGCAGCGCTGGCTCGTCGACCATGCCGTCGGGGCGGAGCGCGCCCCACACGACGCCGGCCGCGCCCGCCCGGATCGCCGCCTGCGCGTCGCGCCGCATCGCCGCCTGCGCGTCCGGTCGAAACGTCCACCCGTCCGCGTGGGCCCGGATCATGACGACGACAGGAATCGAGACCTGCGCCACCACGGCCTCGACCCAGTCGAGGGGCGGCGTGAGGCCGCCGGCTGCGGCGTCGCGACACAGTTCGATGCGGTCGGCCCCGGCACCGGCCGCCGCGAGCGCGGAGTCGGGATCGAAGGCGGCGATTTCGAGCGTCGTCGGCATCGGGAGCGGGCGAGAGGTCAGGCGAGCGGCGGCGCCAACCTAGCCGTCGCGGGGGCACGCACGCGCCCTCTCGTCACCAGACTCGGAAACGACCGACAGACCCACGGTGGGAAACAGATCGCGCGCTCCAACACGCCCCTGTTTCCGGTGCGCCGCCCGCTCGCCGTCGGGAACCCCGGGGACAGCCCGGTCTATCTTGATGCCCCCCTTTGTGTCCCCCTCGCATGGATCGGCAGGCCCTCCAGGAACGGTTCGGCATCCTCGGCGACAGCCCCTCCCTCCGGCGCGTGCTGGAGCGGATCCGCCAGGTGTCCCCGCCCGACATCACGGTGCTCCTCGAAGGCGAGTCCGGCGTGGGCAAAGAACTGGTGGCGACGGCCATCCACGGGCTCTCGTCGCGCCGGCACAAGCGGCTCGTCGTGGTCAACTGCGGGGCCATCCCGGAGGGGCTCATCGAGAGCGAGCTGTTCGGGGCTGAGAAAGGGGCTTACACCGGCGCGACGGAACGCCGAACGGGCTACTTCGAGGAGGCTGACGGCGGGACCCTCTTCCTCGACGAGATCGGCGAGATGCCGCTCCAGGCGCAGGTCCGCCTGCTCCGCGTGCTGGAGACCGGCCAGTTCAGCCGCGTCGGCGGGACGGCCTCGCTCCAGGCCGACGTGCGCGTGATCGCCGCCACCAACAAGGACCTCGGGGCGGAGGTCCGCGAGGGGCGCTTTCGGGAGGACCTCTACTACCGCCTGAGCACGGTCGTCCTCCGGATCCCGCCGCTCCGCGACCGGCGCGAGGACATCGTCCCCCTGTTCGACGCGTTCGCGGCCCGCTTCGCCCGCCAGTACGACGCCCGGCACCCCCGGCTCGCCCCCGACGCCGCCGACCTCCTCCGCCGCTACAACTGGCCCGGCAACGTCCGCGAACTGCGCAACGTGGCCGAGCAGGCCGTCGTGCTGGTCCAGCAGAACCCCGTCCCGGCCGAGGCCATCCGGCCCTACCTCCGGGGCGTCTCGGCCGGCGCCGGCCTGACGCTCGCCCGCCGGCCCGCCGGCGCCGGCGACGAAGTCCGCGAGCGGGAACTGCTCTACCGGGCGCTTCTCGACCTCCGCGGCGAGATGCGGGACATCCGGGGCTACCTCCAGCGACTCGTCGGCGGCGCCGGTGGGGACTCGCCCTCCCCTCTGGAGCCCACCCCGACCGACCTCGGCCGCGCCCACTTCAACGGGCCCGACCTGTCCCCGTTCGCCGAGCACGACGCGTTCGAGGCCGACCACGAGGTGGCCTACGAACCGCCGCCGGTCCCCTCCCCCACCGACGCCGCCGACACGCTCTTCGAGATCGAGGACCTGGAAAACGGCCAGGCCGGCGCGGCGCGGGCGGCCCCCGACTCGCTGGAGGACGCCCTCGCGGACGGCCTTCCCCTCCCCACGATGGAGGAGGCCGAGGCCGCCCTCATCCGCGAGGCGCTCCGCCGCTTCGACGGCAACCGCCGCCAGACGGCCGAGGCGCTCGGCATCTCCGAGCGCACGCTCTACCGCAAGATCAAGGACCTCGGCGACGAGGAGTAAGACCGGGGCCGGCGGCGGCGTCCGTCGGTCCCCGCTCCGGCAGGTGATGCCCCCCCGACGACTGTACCCAGGCCTTTCCCCGACGCCGGGCCGCTGGCTCCGCGCGGCCGGCGCACTCGTGGCCGTGCTCGCGCTGCCGGCGTGCGGCGTCTACACGTTCTCCGGCGCCTCCATCCCGGCCGCGCTCCAGACCGTCGCCGTGCCGCTCGCCGAGTCGCGCGCGTCGGGCGGGCCGGCCGGGCTCGACCGGATCCTCACCGACGCCCTCGTCAGCCGCTTCGCGGACCGGACGCGGCTGTCCCTGGAGCCCGACGAGAACGAGGCCGACGCCGTCGTCCGGTCCACGATCCAGCAGTACGCGATCGCGCCGGCCGCCGTGACCGGCGAGAACGTGGCCGCCCTGAACCGCGTCTCGATCGGCGTCCGCGTGGTCGTCTACGACCGGATCCAGGACCGCGACCTCCTCGACCGCACGTTCTCGGCGTCCGAGGACTTCGCCCCGAGCGACGGCCTCCAGGGCGAGGCGGACGCCGCGGCGGCGGCGCTGGAGCAGATCGCCCGCGACGCCTTCACGGCCGCGACCTCGGACTGGTGACGCCGGGCGCCTCCTTCCTCCTCGACGCCCTCGCGACGCTCGCCGTCGGAGTCTACGCCCTCGCGACGGCCGTGCTCGCCGGGCCTCGGGCTCCACACGCTGGTGATGGCCGTCGTTCGGAGCGTGCGTCGGGAGCGGCCGCTCCCCGCCGCGCCGCGCCGGCACGCGGAGACGTGGCCGAGCGTCGTCGTCCAAATCCCCGTCTACGACGAGCCGGCGGCCCTCGTCGCCCGCGCCCTCGACGCCGCCATCGCCCTCGACTATGAGGGCCCCGTCGAGGTGCAGCTTCTCGACGACTCCCCGCCCGCGGCGCGGCGCGCGAACGCCGTGCTCTGCGCCGAGCGGCGTCCCCACGGCGTCCGCCACCTGCCGCGCGACGTGCGCGCAGGGCTTCAAGGCCGGCGCGCTCGCCCACGGCCTCGCCCACAGCGACGCGCTCCTCGTGGCCGTCTTCGACGTGGACTTCCGACCGCCGCCCGACACGCTCCGCCGGCTCGTCCCCGCGCTCGTCCGCGACCCGGGCCTCGCCTTCGTCCAGGCCGTCTGGACGCACCCGGAGGGCGACGCGACGGCGCTCGGGCGGGCCCAGGCGGCGATCCTCGACCTCCACTTTGCCGTGGAGCAGACCGCGCGCGACCGGGCCCGCCTTCCCCTCGTGTTCAACGGCACCGCCGGCGTCTGGCGCGTGGCGGCCATCGAGGACGCCGGGGGCTGGCAGGGCGACACCCTCGCCGAAGACATCGACCTCGCCCTCCGCGCGCAGGCCGGTGGCTGGTGGGCTCGCCTCGCCGAGCACGTCCGCGTCCCGGCCGACCTCCCGCCGACGGTCGGCGCGTGGCGGCGGCAGCAGGCGCGGTGGGCGAAGGGCCTCGCCGAGGTCGCACGGAAGGATCTGGGGCGCGTGTGGCGCTCGGCACTCGGCCTCCGTGCGCGCCTCGCCGCAACTGCTCACATGGCCCTGTCCCTCAGCCTCCCGTCGCTCCTCGCGGTGATCGTGCTCCACCCGTTCGTCGCGGCGTCGCAGGCGGCCGGGGTGGGGCCAGGCGACGGTGCGTACGCCCTCCTCGGCGTGGGCTACGTCGCCCTGGCCGGCCTCATCATCGCGCACGTCGTCGCGCAGCACGCGCTGTACCCGGAGACGTGGACGCGGCGGTGGACGCACATCGTCCTCGCCCTCGTCACCCCGCTCGTGCTCGTGGTGCCCGTCAGCCGGGCCGTCTGGGAGGCAGCGCGGGGTCGCCGGACGCCCTTCCTGCGAACCCCCAAGGACGGTCGAACTCCGGGACGAGGCGACGCGGGCCGAGGGGGTCCTCGCCTTCTACGCGACGGCGGGGGCCGTCGCCCTCGCCGGGCTCGGGGCGTGGCCGGGCCTCGCCTTCCAGACCCTCCTCGCCGCCGGGCTCGGGAGCGTCGTCCTCGCGCTCCGCCCACCCGCCAGGCAGAGCCGAGGGGCCGAGACCGGGACGCCCACCCGACACGCGGCCTGAGGGGCGAACGGGAGCGTCTTTGCACAGACGGCGTACCTTCCAGCACCATGTCCGACGCTTCGTCTCCGACTCCCGAGCCGGCCATTCAGGTGGCTGCGCGGCTGCTAGCCGAGGGCCAGCCGGCTCAGGCCGTCGAACGGCTGGCGGCCCTCGTCGCCGAGGCGCCGACGTATGCCGCCGCGCACGTGCTCCACGCCACGGCCCTCGAGGCCGATGGCCACGTCGGCGCGGCGCTCGTCGCGTGGAGCCAGGCGGCCGCGCTCGTGCCGCGCAGCCCGCTCGTCCACCGCGAGCGCGAGCGGCTACTGGCAGCGCACCGTCCGCCCCCCGAAGACGCCGACGCAGAGCTCCCGCCGGCTGTCCCTCTCACGCCCTCCCTGCCCGTCGCGGAGGAGTCCGTCGCGGAGGAGCCTCCCCCATTCGTCCCGGACGCCCAGGACCCGCTCCCCGTGATCGAGTCGTTCCCCCTCGACGCCTTCGCCCCGACTGCGGCCGAGGACGACGATGATCTCGATGAGACGTCGGACGATGTAGACAGGCCACCGTCGCTGGACGAAGACGGGCCGAGCCCCCTCGACGCGTCGTCGCTCTTTTTCGGCGACCCGTTCACGCCGGCGCCGCCGGAGCCTCCCGACCCGGACCCGCCGGCCGCCCCCGAGCCGGAGCCGATGCCCCCCTCCCCTCCGCCGCCCGCGTCGCCTCTCGACCTCGGCTCGGACGCGTGGAACAACGAGCCGCTCGGAGAAAGCGAACTGCTCCCTCCGGAGGGCGCAGCGCCCGCGGACGCCACGATCGACCTCTCCGACACGTTCGACGCCAGCGGCTGGACCGTGCTCTCTGAGGACGACATCCCCACGCCGCCGCCCGACGCCCGCGCCGAGCCCGACGTGGTCGCGCCCGAGGGCGAGATCCGCGTGCCGCCCGAGGGCTTCTCCGTCGCCGACGAGTTGGACTCGCTGATCGCCCAGCTGGAGGACGCCCCCCGCATCCGCCCTGACCCCGAGTTCAACGGCCCGGAGGTCTCGTTCGGCGACGAGGACGTGGAGGAGGTGGCCTCGGAGACGCTCGCCAAGATCTACGCCGCGCAGCACCAGTACGTCCAGGCCGCCCTCATCTACGAGAAGCTGGCGGCCCGGCAACCCGACCAGGCCGAGGAGATGCTCCGCCGCGCTGCCGAGATGCGCGAGCGCGGCTAGGCGGTGACCCACCCCCTCGACCGGCTGCTCCGGACCGGACCGCGCGTCGTGGCCGGCCTCATGAGCGGGACCTCGCTCGACGGCACCGACGCCGCCATCGTCCGCCTAGAGGGGACCGGCACCGACGTGCGCCTCGAAACGCTCGGGTTCGTGAGCGAGCCGTACGACGACGCGCTCCACGAGGCCCTCGCGGCCTGTGTCGAGACGGCCACCTCGAACGTCCGGCTCGTGAGCCAGCTCCACGCGCGGCTGGGCGTCCGGTTCGCCGAGGTCGTCGAGCACGCGCTGGACGACGCCGGGCTCACGCGGGCCGACCTAGACCTCGTCGGCTCGCACGGGCAGACGGTCCAGCATGTCCCGACGCCCGAGGCCTGCGCCGACGTCCCCACCCGCTCGACCCTCCAGATCGGGAGCCCCGCCGAGATCGCCACGCGCCTCGGCGTGCCCGTCGTCGCCGACTTCCGCGCGGGCGACCTCGCCCTCGGCGGCCAGGCCGCCCCGCTCGCCCCCTACCTCGACGGCGCCGTGTTCGCGCATCCGACCGAGGCGCGCGTCCTCCTCAACCTCGGGGGCATCGCCAATCTCACCGTCCTCCCGCCCGGCGGGCCGCCGCGCACCGCGTTCGACACCGGCCCGGCGAACATGGTGATCGACGCCCTCGCGCTCCGCCTCACCGGCCGCCCCTACGACGAGTCCGGCGCGCTCGCCGCGCAGGGCACGCCCGACGACCTCCTCCTCCAGGACGTCCTGACGGCCCCGTTCTTCCGCCAGCCCCCGCCCAAGTCGACCGGCCGGGAGGACTTCGGGACGCCGTTCGTGGACTGGCTCGTCGCGCGCGGCCCGTCCGATCCGGCCGACCTCATGGCGACGGCGACGGCGTTCACGGCGCGGTCCGTGGCCGAGGCCATCCGCCAGTTCGTGGAGCCGACCCCAGCCCGCGTGATCGCCTCCGGTGGGGGCGTCCACAACCCGACGCTGATGCGGATGCTGGCCGAGGCGCTCGCCCCGATCTCGGTCGAGACGACGGCCGCGCACGGCCTCGACCCGGACGCGAAGGAGGCCGTCCTGTTCGCGCTCCTCGCCCACGAGTGGGCCAACGGGGTCCGCACCGGTCTCCCGGCCGTGACCGGCGCCCGCGCCGCCGCCTTCCAGGGCTCCCTGACACTCCCCTAGGCCTTGTTGGGAGAGTCCAGAGATGTCCTCCTGAACGCCGTGAAGAATCTCGGCCCGAGGTCTGACTTCGTCACCAGCGCTCGCAACGGCCTCCCACGATGGCGTCGAGGTCCTTCGCCCTGCTCAGGATGACGGGACAGGAGGGGTTTCCGCACAAGCCCGAGCTCCGTCACGTTCACCCGAGTCCTGGCTGCGCGAGGCCTCGGACGCGCCCGGCGCAACCTCACGCGGGGCAGCCCGAATAGGCCCCTCGCCCCGCCCTCCCTCTCCGCCCCTCCCGTGTCCACGACCCATTTCGAGCGGAACGACCACCTCGACGACCTCACCTCGGAGGAGTTGGAGGAGCAGGCCTTCGGCCCGGATCCGTCCGGGCGCCGCACGCGGAAGACGCGGCGCCAGCGCAAGAAAGCCTCGACCGCCGTTGTCGCCACCCCTCCGGCACCGCCCGTTCCGGCCACGTCGGCGCTCACGCCGACGACCAAGTTCTGCTACGCCTGCGGCGCCGAGGTCGACGCCCGCGCCGAGGTGTGCCGCTACTGCGGGGTCCGCCAGCCCGAACTGCCGGCGTTCCCGGGCGATCCGACCAAGAGCAAGGGGGGTGCCACCCTGCTCGCCCTCTTCCTGGGCGGCGTCGGGGCGCACCGGTTCTACCTCGGGCAGCCGAAGGTGGGCCTCGCCATGCTCCTGTTCTGCTGGACCCTGATCCCGTCCATGATCGGCGTCGTGGACGCCCTCCGGTACGTGTTCATGAGCGACCGCCGGTTCACCACCCTCTACCGGCCGGAGCCGCCGACGCTGGTCGTCCCTCCCCGGCCGGTCCGGCGCCTGAGTCCCGCGGCCGATCTCCCCTCGCCCGCTGCGGACGAGACGGAGCCAGCGACTCCGCATCCTCGTCTCCGCTCGTGACGTGGCGGGCGGCCGGCGCGGCTGAGGGTCCACACACCGTCGTCGCCATGCCCGCTCGCCTCGCCCTCGTCGTTTCGCGTCGCCTCGCCGGGTGCGGGCCAGGCTACCGAACCACGCTCCTGACGACGGCGGGGCCGGGCGCCCCGCCGCTCGAATACCACGTCGAGATCCCGACGGGCTACGACGTGCTGGCCGTGGACTACGACGCCGCGCTCGTCGGCATCGCCAGCGGCGAGAACACGAGCACGCGCGTGGCGGGCAAGGGCGTCGTATCCGTCCACGCCGTGGAGCGGGTCACGGGCGCCGAGGTCGTCCTGGTCTACGACGACGTCCCCGCGCGCCGGACGCCGACGGCCATCATCCGCCTGGACCGCGCCGAGTGACCCGCCGAGTGCGACGCGGGCAAAGAGTGAGTGAGGGCGGATCGGAGCGCTCGGTCCCGGGTAGGCGGAGGACCCCACCCCGTCCCCCATGTCCGACGCCCCCGACGCCGTCCCCTTCACGCCCGTCTCCGAGGTCGGCGAATTCGGCCTGATCGACCGGCTCTCCGCCACGCTCGCCGACGCCGCCGACGCCCGCGACCTCGTCCAGGGCATCGGCGACGACGCCGCCGTCTACCGCGTCGGGAGCGCCGGCTCCGACGGCCCCAGCCGCGTCCACGTCGTCACGACGGACGCGCTCGTCGAGGGAGTCCACTTCGACCGGACGTACGTGCCGCTCCGGGCGCTCGGCTGGAAGGCCATCGCCGTGAACGTGAGCGACGTGGTCGCCATGAACGCGCGGCCCCGGTTCGCGACGGTCGCCCTCGGCCTCCCCAACAACCTGTCGGTCGAGGGCGCCGAGGCGCTCTACACCGGCATCGCGCAGGCGTGCGAGCGCTACGGGCTCGCCGTGGTCGGGGGCGACGTGACGGCGTCGGCCCGGCTCACGCTCGCCGTGACCCTCATCGGCGAGGCCGACGAGGAGGCCGTCGTCTACCGACGCGGCGCGCAGCCCGGCGACCTCCTCTGCGTGACGGGCGACCTCGGGAGCGCCGCCGCCGGCCTCCAGGTCCTGATCTCCGGGAAGGACGCGATGAGCGAGGGCGACGGGGCCGCCGACGCCCCGCCCCAGCCAGACCTCGACGAGTTCGCCTATGTCATCGAGCGCCAGCTGATGCCGCAGGCCCGCCTCGACCGGGTGGAGGCGTGGGCCGAGGCCGGCGTCCGCCCCACCGCCCTCATCGACGTCTCGGACGGGCTCGCGAGCGAGACGCACCACCTCTCGCAGGCCGGGACCGTCGGCGCCGTAATCGACGGCGGGCTCCTGCCGGTCCACGTCCAGACCGCCCTCGCGGCCCAGCGCTTCGACGCGCGCCCCGAGGCCTACGTGCTCTACGGCGGCGAGGACTACGAGCTGCTGTTCACGCTCCCCGAGGCCGAGGCCCCCAAGCTCGCGTCCGACACCTACGCCGTGGTCGGCCAGATCGTGGAGCCCGACGACGGCGTGACGCTCCGCCTCCCGGACGGCAACCGCGTGCCCCTCTCGGGCGGCGGCTACAAGCACTACTAGCGCCCGGCCACCCTACGATGGCCCGCGCGCTGATGTGGACGCTCGCCCTCGGCCTCGCGGCCTGGTCCGCATGGCTCTGGCCCGACGTCCCGGCCCGGATCCCGCTCCACTTCGGCGCGGACGGCACGCCCGACCGCTGGGGCGAGCGCTCGGCGCTCTCGTGGTTCCTGCTCCCCCTCGTCGGGCTCGGGCTCGCCGGCGGCCTGGACGCCCTCACACGGTGGGCGCTCCGCCACCCCGAGGCGCCCGCTATCAACCTTCCGAACAAGGCGGCCATCCTCGCCCTCCCGCCGGAGCGCCGGGCGCCCGTCCTCGCCCGCGTCGGGACGCTGATCTACACCGTCGGCGCCCTGTGCCTCGCCGCGCTCGTCCTGATCCACGTCGGCACCTGGACGACGGCGACCGGGGAGAACGGCGCCGGGTGGGTGCTGGCGGGCAGTCTCACGGCCATCGTTGGCCCCCTGGCCGCCCTCGTGTGGGGGCTCGTCCGGATCGACGCCGAGGTGAGGCGCCAGCAGGCCCGCCCGTCGTAAGGACCGGCGTCGACGGGCCTTTCCACCAAACCTTCGCCCCCTCGCCCCCCCCCGATCACGGGCGCGCGCGGCGTCTCTCGGTAGCTTCCCGCTCCTGACCCCGACTCCCATCCTGACACACTGATGGAAACCGCCACGCCCGCCGTCGGCACCACGACCGGCGAAGTTCTCCAGGTCATCGGCCCCGTCGTTGACTGCGAGTTCCCCGCCGAGTCCGTCCCCGAGATCCTCGACGCCCTCGAGATCGAGCGCGAGGCGGGCACGCTCGTCCTGGAGGTACAGCAGCACCTCGGCGAGAACCGCGTCCGCACCATCTCGATGGACTCGACCGACGGCCTCACGCGCGGCACGACCGTCGTGAACACCGGCCGGCCGATCGCGATGCCGGTGGGCGAGGAGGTCCGTGGGCGGCTGTTCAACGTGGTCGGCGAGGCCATCGACGGGCTCCCGAAGCCCCAGGTGACGGACTACCGCCCGATCCACGCCGAGCCCCCGAGCTACGACCAGCTCGCGACGAGCGTCGAGGTTCTGGAGACCGGCATCAAGGTGATCGACCTGATCCAGCCCTATGCCCGAGGCGGCAAGATCGGCCTGTTCGGCGGCGCCGGCGTGGGCAAGACGGTCCTCATCCAGGAGCTCATCAACAACATCGCCAAGGGCCACGACGGGTTCTCCGTCTTCGCCGGCGTCGGCGAGCGGACGCGTGAGGGCAACGACCTCATGCGCGAGATGCTCGAGTCCGGCATCATGAAGTACGGCGACGCCTTCATGCACTCCATGGAGGAGGGCGGTTGGGACCTCTCGAAGGTCGACATGGAGCTCCTCAAGGAGAGCCAGGCCTCCTTCGTGTTCGGCCAGATGAACGAGCCCCCGGGCGCCCGCGCCCGCGTGGCGCTCTCCGGCCTCACGCTCGCCGAGTACTTCCGCGACCTCGGTGGCACCGATGTCCTCTTCTTCGTCGACAACATCTTCCGGTTCACGCAGGCCGGCTCGGAGGTCTCGGCGCTCCTCGGCCGGATGCCGAGCGCCGTGGGCTACCAGCCGACGCTGGCGACCGAGATGGGCACGATGCAGGAGCGGATCACGTCCACCAAGAAGGGCGCCATCACGTCGGTCCAGGCCGTCTACGTCCCGGCGGACGACCTCACGGACCCGGCCCCGGCCACGACGTTCGCCCACCTCGACGCCACGACCACGCTCTCGCGCTCGATCGCGTCGCTCGGCATCTACCCGGCCGTCGACCCGCTCGACTCCACCTCGCGGATCCTCACCGCCGAGGTCGTCGGCGACGAGCACTACAAGGTGGCCCAGGACACGAAGGAGCTGCTCCAGCGCGACAAGGAGCTCCAGGACATCATCGCCATCCTCGGCCTCGACGAGCTCTCCGACGAGGACAAGCAGGTCGTCAACCGGGCCCGGCGCGTCCAGCGGTTCATGTCGCAGCCGTTCTTCGTGGCCGAGCAGTTCACCGGCACGCCCGGCAAGTACGTCAAGGTCGAGGACACCGTCCGCGGCTTCAAGATGATCCTCGACGGCGAGCTGGACCACCTGCCCGAGGGCGCGTTCCTGTACAAGGGCGCCATCGAAGAGGTGATCGAGGCCGGCGAGAAGATGCTCGCCGAGGCGTAAGCAACCCCGCGCACCGCCGGCGGCCTCGGCCGCCGGCGGCAGCGCCCCCCACCCATGGCTGACTCCCTTCTTGTCGAGATCGTCTCCCCGGACCGCGCCGCCTACCGCGGCGAGGCCCGCGCCTTCCGAGCCCCGGGCGTCGAGGGAGCGTTCGAGGTCCTGCGCGGCCACGCGCCGATGCTGGCCGCCACGCAGGTCGGCACCGTGACGGTGACCACCACGGACGGCGAGCGCGTCTCGTTCGCCACCTCCGGCGGGTTCGTCGAGGTCCTCGACAACCACGTGATCATGCTCGCCGAGACGGCCGAGCCGGCGTCGGAGATCGACGTCGAGCGCGCCCGGTCCGCCGAGGAGCGCGCCGCCGAGCGCCTCGCGGCCGCCGCCACGCCCGAGGAGCGGGCCAAGATCGAAGCCGAGCGCGACCGCGCCCGGAACCGGCTCCGCACCGCGATGGGTCAGGTGTAGAGCTTCACGGGGGGTTCTTGCCCCGTCCCCCGGCCCGCGTTACTTTGGGCTCTGATTCGGCCGCGATGCGGCCCCCGATTCGGGTTGAGCACGCCCAGCCCCGCCCTCCAGGGCGAGCTCCCCGATTGAGCGCCCGACGGTCCGCCGTCGGGCGCTCCCTTTTTATCCCTCCGGCCCGGTGGCGCGCGCGTCGAGGGCCGTCGGAACCGACGCCGGATCGCGCTACCTTCCGGCGTCCCCCCGACCGCGACCGTGGCCCTCTCCTACACCCTCCGCGAAGGGCTCTCCGGCTTCCGCCGGGCCAAGCTCGCCGCCGCCACGAGCGTGGCGGCCCTCGCTATCGCCCTCGTCCTGATCGGCATCTTCGCCCTCCTCGGGTGGCAGGGGCAGAACGTGGCCGAGACGCTCCGCCAGCGGGCCAGCGAGGTGGAGGTGTTCCTCGACGACTCGTCCACGGGCGAGATGGCGGCCCGCGTGGGCGACCGGCTCCGCGCCGTGGCCGGCGTCGACTCGGTGCGGTACGTCTCACACGAGGAGGCCGCCGAGATCTTCCGCGAGGCGTTCGGCGAGGAGGCCGACCTCTACGACGACGCCCAGTTCCTCCCGGCGAGCTACCGCGTCCGCCTCACGGGCAGCTACGCCTCGCCCGACAGCCTCGTGCACTTCGTCGAAGCCGTCGGCAGCTGGGCGCCGGTGGACGAGGTGGCCTACGACCGGGCCTCCGTCGAGGCCGTCGAGCGCAACCTCCGCGTGTTCTCCAGCGTCGGGCTGGCCGTCGCCCTCCTCGTCGTGGTCGCGGCGCTCCTGCTCGTCGGCAACACGGTCCGCCTCTCGATCTACGCCCGCCGGATGCTGATCCGCACGATGAAGCTGGTGGGCGCGACGAACGCGTTCATCCGGCGTCCCTTCCTCATCGAGGGCGTCGTGCAGGGGCTCGTGGCTGGGGTCCTCTCGGGGGCGATCCTGTGGGGGCTGTACGACCTGTTCCTCCGCTTCGTCGAGTCGGCCGACGGAGGCGGCGCGGCCGTCGGGTGGCCGGGAGGGTCGCCGCTCTTCTCGGTGATCGCGCTCGTGCTGCTCGGGCTCGTGCTCGGACTGCTGGCGTCGATGGTGGCCGTACGTCGGTTCATCCAGCAGGTGCGGTTGAGCTAGGGGGAAATGTGACGTAGGCGGCGACCGGTGCGGCTACCCGGTGTCTGATGGTGAGCGCGCGGTGCCGGGGGCCTCGGAGGCATGGCGCGGAAACCGCCTTGTGCCGGGAGGCATCGCCTTCAGACTGTGCGCTCACCCTTCCTGCAGGCTCATGGTCACTCGCCGTCTGGTCATCCTCCTCGTCGCGCTGCTCGCCTCGGTCGCCAGCGCCGCGCCCGCCACGCCCCTCCCGGCTACCGGGACCTTCGTCGGGACCGTCACCGACGCGAAGACGGGCGAGCCGCTCGTCGCCGCGACCGTCTCGATCCCGGCCCTCCGGACGAGCGTGTCGACGGACCTCGACGGACGATATCAGTTGCGCAACCTCCCGGTGGGTCCGCATACGCTCCGCGTCACGTCGGTGGGCTACGACGCGAAGGAGGTGCGGGTCGAGGTCCGAGACGGCGCGACCACGACGGTCGACGTGGCGCTCGTGGGGGCCGTGATGGAGGAGATCGTGGGGATCCAGGGACGCATCACCTCCCAGGACGTGGCCGCCAGCAGCAGACAGGTACGCGGCATCAACGGCAACGTGCCGGCCCCGCCTCCGACCCCGCGCACCGCCCTCTCGTCCGTCGCCTACCTGCCCCTGCGCGCCGGCGACGGCCGGTACGCGCCTCCGGTCGACCGGGAGGGCTATGCGCCGGTCGACGAGGTCGGCTTCAAGCGCGCGCTCGACGCCCCGCTCTCGACGTTCTCGATCGACGTGGACCGCGCGAGCTACGCCAACGCTCGCCGCTTCCTCCAGGACGGCCAGCTCCCACCGCGCGATGCCGTCCGCGTGGAGGAGTTCGTCAACAGCTTCGACTACGCCCTCGACGGGCCGAGCGAGCGGAGCCGCCACCCGTTCGCCGTCCACACCGAGATGACCGTCGCGCCGTGGGCGCCCGAGCACCGGCTCGTGCGGATCGGCCTGCAGGGCCGCCGGATCGACACGGAGGACCTCCCGCCGGCCAACCTCGTCTTCCTCATCGACGTGTCCGGCTCGATGCAGGCGCCGGACAAGCTCCCCCTCCTCCAGCGCGCGTTCCAGCTCCTCGTCCGCGAGATGCGGCCGCAGGACCGCGTGGCGCTCGTCGTCTACGCCGGCGCCTCCGGGCTCGTCCTCCCGCCCACCGACGGGACCGACAAGGCGCGCATCCTCGGCGCCATCGACGACCTCCGCGCGGGCGGCTCCACGGCCGGCGCTGAGGGCCTCCGTCTCGCCTACGCCACGGCTCGTCAGCACTTCGACCCGCGCGCCACGAATCGCGTGATCCTCGCCACCGACGGCGACTTCAACGTGGGCCTCTCGTCCGACGCCGAGATGCAGCGGCTCGTGGAGGAGGAGCGCGAGTCCGGCGTGTTCCTCTCCGTCCTCGGCTTCGGGACCGGCAACCTCCAGGACTCGAAGATGGAGACGCTCGCCGACCGCGGGAACGGCAACTACGCCTACATCGACTCGATCCGCGAGGCCGAGCGCGTGTTCGTCCGCGAGTTCGGGGGGACGCTCTTCGCGATCGCCAAGGACGTCAAGATCCAGGTCGAGTTCAACCCGGCGCACGTGGCCGGCTACCGGCTCATCGGCTACGAGAACCGCGTGCTCGCCAACGAGGACTTCAACGACGATCGGAAGGACGCCGGCGAGCTGGGCGCGGGCCACACCGTCACGGCGCTCTACGAGGTGGTCCCGGCCGGCGTCGACGTGCCCGGCGCGGACGTGGACGACCTCCGCTTCCAGCGCCCGATGGAGCGGACCGAGGCGTCCAACTCGGACGACTGGCTCTGGGTCAAGCTCCGCTACAAGCCGGCCCTCGACGCGGGGACCTTCGCCGACGGGAGCGTCCTCCTGGAGACGGGCGTCGGCGGCGCGCCGGTCTCGCTCGACCGGGCTTCGGAGGCGACGCGCTGGGCCGTGGCCGTCACGGAGGCGGCGCTCCTGCTCCGCCAGAGCGAGTTCGCGCCGGGCGCGAGCTACGACCACGCCCTCGCCCTCGCGCGCGGCGCCCGCGGCCGCGACGCGCACGGCGACCGCGCCGAGTTCATCCGCCTGATCGAGACCGCCGCCGCGCTCACGGCCACGGAGCGCGACGAGTACGAGGTCTCTCTCCCCGACTGACGGACCGCCTTCCGCCTGTCATCCTGAGCGGAAGGCGGAGGCCGAGCTTCGACGGATCTCTTGCGGGCTGAGCGTCCGGCCCAGGCTCTCGGCAGCAGCCTGAGACTGCGTCGCGGTAGAGCTCCTTCGACTCCGTCGCTTTGCGATGTCGCTCAGGCGGAGGCGCGGTCACGACGGCGCGTTCAGGCCGGCGCGGGGAGGTTCGCGTCGAGCCACTGGCGGACCTGCGGCTCGGGGAGCGCGCCCGTGAACTCGGCCGCGACGGCGCCGTCCACGAACAGCTTGACGGCCGGGATGCCGCGGATCCCGTAGCGCTGCGCCAGGTCCTGGTGCTTGTCCGTGTTGATCTTGACGAGCCGCCAGCGCCCGCCGCTCTCCTTGGCCAGCCGCTCGATGGTCGGGCCGAGCACGCGGCACGGGCCGCACCACGGCGCCCAGAAGTCGACGAGGACGGGTTTCTGGTGGCTCTTGTCGAGGACCTCAGTCTGGAACGGGTCGGCCATGCGTCGAGAGGCTGGTGTCCCCTCGAAACGGCGCGCCGGGCGCGCAGATCCCTGTGCGGGACGTCGGACTGCCTGGGCTCCGTCCCGTCGAGGTCCGTGACGCCGGGCCGGCCGGGGAGGGTGGCCGCACTCTACGGCACCTTCTGTGGTGACGCCCTCGACCGGGACGTCGTTCTCGGCGCCACGCCCGTCGGTCCGACGGTGCCCCTCGACGCGCCCGACCGGGACCCGAATGACGCGATGGATCGTCAGGGCCGTCCCCGCCCGCGCCTCATGCCGACCGCCCCCCCGCCCGCCGACGACCCGGCCCTCGACAACGCCCCCGACGAGAACGGCGACTCGCCCATCGAGGAGGCCGCCCGCCAGCAGTTCGGGATCCGACGCTGGGAGCGGCCGGCGCTCTACCGCGAGACCGCGGAGGCCGCGACCGACACCGACCTCCCGTTCTGGGCGGTCCTCCTGCTCTCGGGCGCCATCGCCACTCTCGGCCTCACGCTCAACTCGACGGCCGTGGTGATCGGGGCGATGCTCGTGGCGCCGCTCCTCGGTCCGCTCCTCGGGCTCTCCCTCGCCCTCGCCGTCGGCGACGGGCGGCTGTTCGTGCAGACCGCGACGACGATCTTCCTCGGAGCCGCCGGGATCATCGCGCTCGCCGCCCTCCTGACGGCCGTCCTCCCCTTCCAGACCGTCACCGACGAGATCGCCGCGCGCACGCGCCCGACGACGCTCGACCTGGCAATCGCCGTGTGCTCGGGGCTCGCGGGCGCCGTCGTCACGGCCTCGCGCGAGAAGCGGCTCTCGGCCTCGATCCCGGGCGTGGCCGTGGCCGTCGCGCTCGTGCCACCCCTCGGCGTGGCCGGGTTCGGTATCGGGACCGGGATGCAGTGGCCGATCATCCGGGGCAGCCTGCTCCTGTTCGGGGCCAACCTCGCTGGGATCGTCCTGAGCGGGCTCCTCGTATTCCTCCTCATCGGGATGCAGCGGGCCGACGTGCTGAAGGCGGCCCGCCAGTGGCACCACGAGGACCACGCGACGGGCCTGGCGTCGCGCCTCGAAGGGCTCGGCGTGCTCGACCGCTTCAGCGCCCTCTCGACGCCGTGGACGCGCGCGTTCCTCGTCGTCGCGTTCATGGCGGTCGTGGCCGTGCCGCTCACGTCGTCGCTCCGCCAGATCGTCCGCGAGTCGCGCGTGGCCCGCGCCGTCGACGACGCCGCGGCCACCCTCGAAGCCGACGACCGCGCGTTCGTCATCGACCGGGACCTCGTCTATGGCGAGGACGGCACGTCCGTCCGCCTCCGCATCGCCACAACGCGGTGGGTGACGGACGGAGAGGAGACCGCCATCGTGCGCGCCATCTCGCGCGAGGCGGGGGAGACCGTGAGCCTAGAACTGGAGCAGGTGCTCGCTTCCACCGGCGACCTTGAGGCGTTCGCCGCCGCGCTCCCGAGCCGGCCGTCCGTCCGCACCGAGGCCGAGACGCCCACGCCGGCGTCGTTCCCCTCCACCCTCGCCACCGTCCGGGGCCGGCTGGCGGACGTGCTCGACGGGCTCGCCCTTCCGGACAGCGTCCAGATCGTCGGCGGCGAGGTCCGGGTCGAGACGGAGGACACGACGCCTCTCCTGGAGGTGGCCTACGGGGCCCCGCAGCGGCTCCCGCCCGAGGCCGAGACGATCCTCGTCCGCCAGGCCGCCCAGGCCCTGGGCCTCACCGACCCCGCCACGCGCATCGTCGCGGTTCCCCTCGGGCTGCAGCCCCTCCCCGACTCGTCGGCTGCGCTCCGCTGGAGCGGGCTCCTGCGCCAGTACCCGCGCCTCCGGCTGAACGTCCGGGGCGACTCGACCAACCTCGCCCGTGTTCGCCGGCAGCTCCGCGCGCCGGACGGGCGACTCACGACGCAGGTGGGCGCGCCCGGGGCCCGGTTCACGCTGGCCGACGAGGCCGCGCCGTAGCTAGGCCTCCGGGAGGCCCATCGCGTCGACGAACGCCTGGACCTTCTCCCACACCACGTCGAACGGAGCGAACGGGAGGTCCGGCTGCTCGGCCCGGAGGTTCCGATACCCCTGCTCGGCGAACGTCCGCACGCCCTTCTGGCGGAATGCGGCCGCCGTCAGGGGGAGGTACATCGGCCACGACTCCAGCTTGACGAGGAGCGCGTCCCGGACCGTGGCGGGGTCCGGGACGAACGGGGCCTGGACGAGGGCGAACCAGAGGTCGTACACGTCCGAGTGGCGGACCTTGTGGCGGCGGCGCTGCTGGAGGAGCACCTTCAGCTTGTCGGCCACGATGTCGTCGAGCGTGGAGGCGAGGACCGGCACGCCGCCGATCCGCGCGAGGACGGTGTGGCAGACGCGCTCGCACAGCGTCACCTGCACCTCCACGGCCCCCTCGACGGGCGCGCCGTCCGCCGGCGCGGCCTCGTACACGACCTCGGCGAAGACCGTCGGCAGCAGCTCGCTCCACTTCACGATCCGCAGCTCGGCTCGGCGCAACCCGAAGTCGGGCGCCGTTTCCGTCACGGTCGCGCCCAGGCGGTCGCACACGTCTTGGAGCGTCGCCCGATGCGCCTCGGTCAGTTCGTTGACGTGCGCCTCGACGTGGTTCAGGTCGATGTCGTCGGAGACCCGCGGGGAGCCGTAGACCCGCTCCAAGACCAGTCCCCCCTTGAGGACGTAGTCGCGGGCGAGGTCGGCGTGGCGCCGGAGCGCGGCGAACGTCGCCAGCCGGGCCCGCTGGTCCCAGTCGACGCGGGGCGGAGAGACGAGAGGCATGGGGGCGAGGGGACGGCGGGCTCCTACGCGCGAGTCCCGCGCCGTTCTCCCCGCCCGCACCGGCGCTCGGGAACGGGCAAGGGCGGCTCGACGTGAGCCCTGTTCCGCTCACACCGCCTCATGCCGCCCGACTACTACGAGATTCTCGGTGTCGCCGAGGACGCCTCCGCCAAGGAGATCAAGAAGGCCTACCGCTCGCTCGCCCAGCAGTACCACCCCGACCGGAACGCGGGCGACGCCGACGCCGAGGAGCGATTCAAGCGGGTGCAGGAGGCCTACGACACGATCGGCGACGCCACCAAGCGGAAGGCCTACGACCGCGCCCGCCACGACCCCTACGGCGGACGGTTCGAGGGGAACCCGTTCGAGGGCTTCGCCGGCGGCCAGGGCGCCGGCGGCCGCTACTACCGCGCCCCCGATGGCACCTACGTCCGCGTGGATACGACGGGCGCGGGGCCCGGCGCCGTCGGCGAGGACGACTTCGTGTTCGGCGGGGGCGGCGGGCTGGGGAGCATCTTCGACCAGTTCTTCGGCGGCGCCTCGGGCGGCGGCGAGACGCGCTACCGCGGCGGCCGCGACGTGGAGGCGACGATCCGGCTGAGCTTCGACGAGGCCCTCGCCGGAGGCCCGCGCGAGTTCACCACCCCCTCCGGCGACAACGTCCGGATCACGGTCCCGAAGGGCGTCCGCGACGGGTTCAAGATCAAGATGGCGGGGCGCGGCGAGCCCTCGCCCAGCGGGCGCGGCGAGCCGGGCGACCTGTTCATCACGTTCCGCGTCACCCCCGAATCGCGCTTCCGCCGCGACGGCGACGACCTCGTCACGACGGAGACCATCACGGCCGTCGAGGCCCTCCTCGGGACCACGCGCGAGGTGCGGACGGCCTACGGCCAGACGGTCCGCATCAAGGTGAAGCCGGGGACGCAGCCGGGGACGCGGCTCCGCGTGAAGGGCAAGGGCGTCGAGACGGCTAAGAGCACGGGCGACCTCTACGTCGAGATCGACGTCACCGTCCCGACGCTGTCGGAGGACGCCCGCGAGGGGCTCCGCCAGTGGGCCGAGTCCGCCGGGCTGTGAGACGGCGGCGGACGGCGGGCCCGCGGCCGGCGTCGGTCGTCAGGCCACCTGCCGGGCGAGGCTCCGCTGCTGGACGGCCTGCTGCAGCGCCAGCGAGATCGACTCCAGGTTGACGGGCTTCGGGACGTAGTCGTCGACGCCGGCGTCGAGGCACGCCTCGCGGTCGCCCTCCATGGCGTTCGCCGTCAGCGCGATGATGTAGGGCTGGACGAGGTCGGCCGCGGCGCGGATGCGACGCGTGGCCTCCAGCCCGTCCATCTCCGGCATCTGGACGTCCATCAGCACCACGTCGTAGGGCTGGCGCTGAACGGCCTCCATCACCTCGACGCCGTTGGCGGCCACGTCGGCGGAGTAGCCGAGCCGTCCGAGCAGGCGGAGGGCCACCTTCTGGTTGACGGCGTTGTCCTCGGCGAGGAGAATCCGGAGCGCCGAGTGCGAGGTCGGGGGCGCGTCCTCCCGCGACCGAGCGACCCACGCCGTCTCGGTGACCGTCTCCGACTCGGAGAACGCCTCGATGAGCACGTCGTAGAGCTGCGACGGCTTGGTCGGTTTGTAGAGGACGGCGTGGATGCCGGCCTCCGCGGCGTCGCGGCGGAGCGTCCCCTCCCGGTGGATCGACGTGAGCATCACCATGACCGGCCGCGCCGGCGCGTTCGCGCGGAGGGCCCGGGCCGTCTCCAGCCCGTCCATGCCCGGCATCTGCATGTCGAGGAGGACGAGGTCGAACGGCGACCCCGCGGCTTCGGCACGGGCCGAGGCCGCGATGGCCTCGTCGCCCGACGCCACGGCCTCCACGCTCATCTGCCAGCGGTGGGCCAGGCGCGTGAGGATGTCGCGGTTCACGTCGTTGTCGTCGACGACGAGGACACGGCGGTCGTTGAGCACCGGCTGGTCCCGCCGGAGAAACACGCGGCGCTTCGAGGGAGCCACCTCGGCCTCGACGAAGAACCGGAACGTGGACCCGACGCCGACCTCGCTCTCGACGGACATTGTGCCCCCCATCATTTCCACGAGCCGGCGGCTGATGGTCAGGCCCAGGCCCGTCCCGCCGTAGTGCCGGGTGGTCGAAGCGTCGGCCTGCGAGAAGCTCTGGAACACGAGGTCCAGCTTCTCCGGGGGGATGCCGATGCCGGTGTCCTCCACGGCGAAGTGGATGGCCGTCCGCGTCCCGGCCTCCACGTCCGGCGGCTCGGCGTGGACGCGGATGCAGATGGACCCCTCGTGCGTGAACTTGACGGCGTTGCCGAGGAGGTTGACGAGGATCTGTCGCACGCGCGTCACGTCGCCCCGGACCGTGCGGGGCACGCCGTCCTCGATGAGGTAGGCCATCTCGACGCCCTTCTCGGCCGCCGTCCGCGCCACGAGATCGAGGGCCTCCTCGACACACGCCCGCACCTCGAAGGGCTGCACCTCGAGCGTGAGCATCCCGGCCTCCACCTTCGAGAAGTCGAGGATGTCGTTGATGATCGTCAGCAGCGAGTCGCCGGAGGCCCGGATGGTCTCGACGAAGTCGCGCTGCTCGCGGTCGAGTTCGGTGTCGAGGAGGAGCGAGGTCATCCCGATCACGCCGTTCATGGGCGTTCGGATCTCGTGGCTCATGTTGGCCAGGAACTCGCTCTTGGCCCGCGTCGCGGCCTCCGCCGCGTCCTTGGCGGCGCGGAGCGCGGCTTCCGCCCGCCTCTGCTCGGTCACGTCGCGCGAGACGCCCACGAGCCCGATGACCTCCCCGACAGCGTCGCGAAGGGGCACCTTCGTAGTGGAGAACCACCCGCCCAGGGCGTGCTCCTCCTCCTTCCGGATGATGGGCTCCCCGCTCTCCATCACTCGCTCGTTGTCGGCCTGGTACATCTCGGCGAGGTGCCGGGGGGCCAGGTCGAATTCGGTGAGGCCGACGGCCTCGTCCGGGCACTCCAGTTCGGTGCCTTCGATGCTGGCCCGGTTGCGGAGCATGAACCGGCTCTCCCGATCGAGCACGTAGACGTGGTCCGGGATGGTGTCGACGAGGGTGCGGAGCTGGAGGCGCTGCTCGTCGACCTCGCGCTCGCGAGCCTCGGCGGCCTCCTTGGCCGCACGGAGCGCCATCTCGGCCGCCCGCTGCTCCGTGATGTCGCGCGTGACGCCCACGATCCCGACCACCTCGCCGGACGGGTCGTGGAGCGGGATGCGGGAGGTCACGAGCCACCCCTGCTCGCCCCCGTGCGCGTACCGCTCCTCGTAGTTCAGGATGGCCTCGTCGGCGGCCATCACGCGCTCCTCCTCCTCCCAGTAAGCGGCCGCGATCTCGGGGTCCTCGGACGTGTCGAAGGCGGTGAGGCCGACGGCGTCCTGGGGATCGTCGAAGCCCATGGCCTGGGCGCTGTAGGCGTTCCGGATGATGCAGCGCCCCTCCCGGTCCTTCACGTAGACGTGCTGGGGGATCGCGTCGATGACGGTCCGGAGCAGGCGCCCGCGCGCCTCGGCCTCCTCGCGGTTGCTCCGGATGGACTGGATCGCGGTGACGCGGGCCGTCCCCGCCAGGAACTCCAGCGAGAACACGACGCCCATGTAGGCGGTGAGCAGGCTCACGGGCACCTCGTACGACTTGGCGAGGGTGAGCGGCAGGATCTCGGCGATGCCCAGCGTCACGAGCCACACCCCGATCTCGACGTAGCTGCCGGCGTAGAGGACCAGCGCGAGCCCGCAGATGGTGGCCGTGGCGCACACCCCCAGCGCCCAGACGCCGTCGATGCCGTTGAGGGCCGCCAGCCACGACACGTAGGCCGTGACGATGGTGGCGATCACGCCCCCGATCCGGCGAACGCGGTCGCTGTCCACCTCCCCCACGAAGGTCCACGCGACTAGGAGGAGGGGCAGTCCGCCCACGACTACTCGAATCGCGAGCGGGTCGTAGTACGTCGCGTCGATCGCGCGGTACACGAACCAGAGCGCGAGGATGCTGGCCGACGCCACGGTCATCATCAGCCGGTAGACGGCGAGCGCAGAGATGGGGAGGGCCGAGAAGGGACGCGACACGTCGCTGGGGGAGGTGGGAGGGATGTATCGGCCCTGGAGGCCCGCTCTATAGCCGCCCAGGGGTCACGATCCCGTTCCCAGACCGGTCCTTGATGCCGCCCCCTCTTCCAGTCAGACCGCCCAGGACATGGGTTTTCAAGGACCTGCGAACTCCGACAATAACGGATGACAGCCTGACAGATTCTCGCGCCCCGGCACGCCATTCGCACGCTCCGGGGAAACCAACTCCGAACTCGACGGCGTACCGCACGCAGTGCCCGCCGTCTCTCTCCCCACATCATGAACCTCCAGAAGTTTACCGTCAAGGCTCAGGAGGCGGTCCAGCAGGCGCTGGAGATCGCCCAGGGCCGGAATCACCAGGGCATCGAGCCCCCCCACCTCCTCAAGGCGTTCTTGCAGGACGAGGGCGGCCTCGTCCCGACCCTCCTCGCCCGTCTCGGCGCCAATGCCGAGACGCTCTCGGCCCTCGCCGAGCGCGCCCTCGACAAGCTCCCCACCGTCACCGGCGCGAGCGTCTCCGGCCAGTACGTCGGGACCACGCTCAACCAGGCGTTCGACACAGCCCTCAAGGAAGCCGAGGCGCTCGGCGACGAGTACGTCGCCACGGAGCACCTCCTGATGGCGCTCGCCGAGGGCACGGGCCCCGTCGCCAACGCGCTCCAGAGCCAGGGCGTGACGAAGGACGCCCTCCTCAGCGCGCTCCGCGACGTCCGCGGCGGCCAGCGCGTGCAGGACCCCTACGCCGAGTCCAAGTACGACGCGCTCAACCGCTACGCCCGCGACCTCAACGAAGCCGCGCGGAAGGGCCGCATCGACCCCGTCATCGGGCGCGACGACGAGATCCGGCGGGTCCTCCAGATCCTCTCCCGGCGGACCAAGAACAACCCGGTCCTCGTCGGCGAGCCGGGCGTGGGCAAGACGGCCATCGCGGAGGGCCTTGCCATCCGCATCGTCGAAAGCGACGTCCCCGAAGGCCTCCAATCCAAGCGGATCCTCGCGCTCGACATGGGCGCGCTCATCGCGGGCGCCAAGTACCGCGGCGAGTTCGAGGACCGGCTCAAGGCCGTCGTCAAGGAGGTCGCCGACTCCGACGGCGAGGTCATCCTGTTCATCGACGAGATCCACACGCTCGTGGGCGCCGGCGGCGGCGAGGGCGCCATGGACGCCGCCAACATCCTCAAGCCGGCCCTCGCGCGCGGCGAGCTCCGGGCGGTCGGCGCGACGACGCTGGACGAGTACCAGAAGTACTTCGAGAAAGACAAAGCCCTGGAACGGCGCTTCCAGATGGTCCTCGTGGACGAGCCGAGCGTCGAGGACACCGTCGCCATCCTGCGCGGCATCAAGGACCGCTACGAGGTCCACCACGGCGTCCGCATCACCGACGGCGCGATCGTGGCCGCGGCCGAGCTATCGGACCGCTACGTCACCAACCGCTTCCTCCCGGACAAGGCCATCGACCTCATCGACGAGGCGGCCTCCCGGCTCCGCATCGAGATCGACTCGACGCCGGAGGACCTCGACCAGGTCGAGCGCGAGATTCGCACGCAGGAGATCGCCCGCGAGGCGGTCAAGCGCGAGGGCGACGACGCCCAGGTCGAGGAGATCACGGAGCGGCTGGCGAACCTCGAAGAGGAGCGCGACCGGCTCCGCGCCAAGTGGGAGCAGGAGCGCGACCTCGTGACGACCATCAAGGACTCGAAGGCCGAGATCGACCGGCTCAAGACCGAGGCCGCCGACCTGGAGCGCCAGGGCGACTTCGGGCAGGTCGCCGAGATCCGCTACGGCCAGATCCCGCAGCTCGAAACAGACCATCGACGAGGCCACGCGACAAGCTGGCGGACGTCCAGAAGGGCGGCGCCATGCTCAAGGAAGAGGTCGACGCCGAGGACATCGCGGACGTCATCAGCCGCGCGACCGGCATCCCGGTCTCGAAGATGCTGGCGACCGAGCGCGAGAAGCTCCTCCACCTGGAGGACGAGATCGAGAAGCGCGTCGTCGGGCAGCCGGAGGCCGTCGAGGCCGTGGCGAACGCCGTCCGCCGCAGCCGCGCGGGCCTGCAGGAGACGCACCGGCCCCTCGGCTCGTTCATCTTCCTCGGGACCACCGGCGTCGGCAAGACGGAGCTGGCGAAGGCCCTCGCCGAGCAGCTCTTCGACGACGAGAGCGCCCTCGTGCGGATCGACATGTCGGAGTACCAGGAGCGCCACACGGTCTCCCGGCTCGTCGGCGCGCCTCCCGGTTATGTCGGCTACGACGAGGGCGGGCAGCTAACTGAGGCCGTGCGGCGTCGGCCGTACTCCGTCGTCCTCCTCGACGAGTTCGAGAAGGCCCACCCGGAGGTCTACAACGTGCTCCTCCAGGTCCTCGACGACGGGCGCCTGACCGACTCCAAGGGCCGCGTGGTCGACTTCTCGAACACGATCATCATCATGACCTCGAACCTGGGGTCGGAGGTCATCACGCAGAAGCTGGGCCAGGACCAGGAGGTGACCGAGGCCGAGATGGACGCGCTCCGCGACGAGCTCACTGCGATGCTTCGCCAGCGGCTCCGACCTGAGTTCCTCAACCGGATCGACGAGACCGTCGTGTTCCGGCCGCTCGGGAAGGCGGAGATCCGCCAGATCGTCGAGATCCTGTTCGCGCGGACGCGCCGGATGGCCGAGAAGACCCACGGGCTCCGGCTCATCCTGACCGACGCGGCCAAGGACGCCATCGCGGCCGAGGGCTTCGACGCGGCGTTCGGCGCGCGCCCGCTCAAGCGGGTGCTCCAACGGCAGGTCGCCAACCGCCTCGCCGAGCAGATCCTCGGCGGCCTCGTGTCCGACGGCGACGCGGTCGTGGTGGACGCGGCGCCAGGCGGGGGCGTCTCGCTGGAGACGGTCCCAGCCGGCGAGCCCGTCCCGGAGGGGGCGGCTGACGGTGGAGCCCCGTCGGACGAGGCGGAGTTGATGGCGCCGGCCGGCGAGGCCTGAGCACCCCGCCCAGACTCCACGGTCGGGCCGTGGCGACGGCGGGGGTTCCGATCGTGAGCGGTCGCCCACGGAGGAGACGCTGACCCTCCAGAGCCCGGATCACCCGGGCAGGTCACTGGTGCCTGCCCGGGCTTGCAGAATGGACGGGAACGCGTACTATTCACCGGGTCCCCACATTGCTGCACATGGACTCCAGAAGTGGGGTCGGCTTCTCCGAACAAGCCGACTCCTTCTCCGCCGGTGCTGCGGCCACCCGCGACGCCCTCCTGCAGGCCGGCGTAGACGAGGTAGACCTCGTGTTTATGACGGCCACGGGCGCACACGATCCCGGCCCGTTCCGGGACGGCGTCCGATCGGTGGTCGGCACTCGACCCAGGCTGGTGGGCGGGTCCGCCGCGGGCGTCTTCACGAACGACCGCCTGGGGTACGAAGGACGACAAACGGGCGTCGCCGTCCTAGCGGCTCCCCAGACACGGATCTGTCTGTTTCTGGCCTCCCGGCTCGTGGGCGTCGAAAGCGACGCGGGCGCAGCGCTCGGGCAGCAGATCGAGGAGTCTGCCCTCTCCGACGAGTCGAGCCTTCTGCTCCTCTATCCCATGCTGAGCCGGACGGCCGCGGAAGGAGGACCCGCGATGAACATGGCGACGCCCCTGGTGCAGGGGCTCCGCCAGACCCTCGGGACCTTGCCACCGCTCGCCGGGATGGGCCTGCTCGCGGACGGGCGCTTTCTTCGCCCCCCGTGGCTCTGGGCCGACGACCGCATCGAGACCGACGCGGCGCTCGCCCTGACGCTGTCCGGCGACCTCCGGATGGACACCCTCGTGCTCCACGGGTGTAGGCCGTCCGGAGCCTACCACACCATTACGCGCACGGACGCCAACGTGGTGCTGGAGATCGAGGGGCGCCCGGCCCTCGACGTGATCGGCGAACTCGTCGGGCCAGACTCGGGCCTCGGCTGGGAGGACTGGCCCCTCTTCATCACCCTCGGCGTCAATCGGGGCGAGCGCTTCGGGCCGTACCGCGAGGAGCACTACGCCAATCGCCTCTGCCTCGGCATCGACGCCGATCGACGCGGCCTCGTCATGTTCGAGCCCGACCTGCAGGCGGGCGACGAGGTGCAGCTCATGCGCCGGAGCACGGATCTCGCCTACGTCGGCGGCGCCGTGCGGGGGCTCCGCGACCGGATCGAGGGCCGCCGCCCCGTCCTCGCCCTCTACATCGACTGCCTCGGCCGCGCCGCCGCCTTCTGCGGAGCCGAGGAAGAGGAGGCCGAGGAGGTCCAGCGACATCTCCAAGACATCCCGCTGCTCGGCTTTTACACCGGCGTCGAAATCGCCAGCGTGGCCGACCACGTGCAGGCGCTCGACTGGACGGGCGTGCTATGCCTGTTCAGCGTGCCCGAGCCCGGCTAGCGTCCCTCACAATCTCTCGACCCAGCCCAACCGGACACGATGACTGCGACGGCCGGCACCGGCTTTTCCGATCACGTCGACGCTTTCGAAGCCGGGGCCGAGGCCGCACGGGCAGCGCTCCGCCAGGCCGCCACCGACCGCGTCGACCTCGTACTGCTCTTCGGCACGGCGAAGCACGATCCCGAGCGGCTCCGCGACGGCGTCCGCTCGGCCGTCGGGGCGGAGCCGCTGCTGTTCGGCGGGGCCGCGCCGGGCGTGCTCACGAACGACCGCCTTGGCTACGGCGCGAGCCAGGTCGGCGTCGGCGTCGTCGCCTCGGACGAGATCCAGGCGGAGGTCTTCGTCGAGCCGGCGTTCGCGGGGCGCGAGTACGAGGCGGGGCGGGCGCTCGGTGAGCAGATCGCAGACCGAGCAAACGGGGTGCTACCCAGCCTCTTCCTCCTCCACGACCACGTGCGGTCGCACACGGAGGAGGGCATGCGGTTCAACCTCGTGGCCCCCTACCTCCGCGGGCTCGGCGAGGCGCTGGGGGCGTGGCCGTCGGCGGCCGGTCTTGGCGTCATCGGCGACTTCGCCTTCAACCCGAGCTGGCTCTGGGCGGGCGACGCCGTCGAGCGGCAGGCCGCCGCCGTGCTCGCCCTCTCCGGCGGCGCCCGCCTGGACACCATCACTCTCCACGGGTGCCGCCCGGCCAGCTCCTACTTCACCATCACCGCCTCCGACGACCAAGTCATCCACGAGCTCGACGGCCGTCCGGCGGCCGATGTCATCGGCGAACTCGTCGGGGCAGAGACGCCAGAGTGGGAGGACTACCCCGTCCTCATTCCGATGGGCCTGAACCGCGGCGAACGTTTCGGCCCGTATGACCCCGAGCGCTACGCGATCCGGGGCACGCTGGCCGTGGACAAAGAGCGGCGGGCGCTCGTGATGGGCGGGGACGACCTCTATCCCGGCGAGGCGGTCCAGCTCATGCGCTGGAGCGTCGGCTTCGACTACATCCAGCCGGCCGTGGAGACGCTGTTCGAACGTGCTGAGGGCCACCGCCCCGTCCTCGCCCTCTACATCGACTGCGGGGGCCGGACGAGCGTCTTCTGCGGGTCTGACGGCGAGGACGCCGCCGAGGTGCAGGCGGCGATCGCGGGGCGGGTCCCGATGCTCGGGATGTACGCCGGCGTCGAGATCGCCCGCACCGGCGACGCCGTCGTGCAGCACAACGCGACGGGCGTGCTGTGCCTCCTCTCCGTCCCCACCTGACCCGCCCGCACGATGGAGCCGACGAGCGACCGGAGCCGACTCGAACAGGAACTCGCCTACTATCGGCGGCAGGTGGACGAGTTGGCCGGGGAGAACGTCCGGCTCGACTACGCGAACTCCGCCCTCCGCTACGACCTGAAGCAGCGTCGCCAGGGCTACGCCCTCCTCGCGGCCCTCCAGGCCGTCAGCGGCGTCGAGCAGGAGGAGGAAGAGGTCTATGCCACCGTGTGCGCGAGCATCGTGGCCGAGCTCGGGATGGAACGAGCCGTCGTCCTCACCCCGACGGTGTCTCCCGACTCGTTCCAAGTCGCCGGCGAGCCCTCGGGCCCCGCTGTGCGGTTCCCACCGGAGGTAGGAGCCGGGACAGAGCCCCTCCTGGTGACGAAGGCGACCGCCCCGACGCCCATCATCGAACAGGCCCGGGCCGTCCTCGCTCTCCCCTACTTCGTCGCCGTGCCGATCACGGCCAGCGGCACGGTCCTCGGCCTCCTCGTGGCCGGGCGGCTCCAGGAGGCCCTCCCGTTCTCGCCTCCCCTCGACGGGGGCGACGTCGACACGCTCCGGGTCGTGGCCGGCCTCCTCGCGGCCACGCAGCGCGACCGCCAGTTCGCCGCGCTTCGTGCCGAGCACGAACGCCGGGCCATCGAGGTCGAGAAGGCCCGGGAAGTCTCCCGGGCCTACGCCCAGCTCGAAGTCTCGCACCGCGAGTTAAAGGCGACCCAAGCCCAACTCGTCCACCAGGAAAAGCTGGCCAGCCTCGGGCGCCTCACGGCCGGCGTGGCCCACGAGATCAAGAACCCGCTCAACTTCGTCAACAACTTCGCCCTCCTCAGCCGTGACCTGATCGCCGAGCTGAGTGAGGGGCTGGCCGCCGTCGCCGAACGGCCGGTGCGGGAGGCCCGCGCCGACCTCGACCCGATCCTCGACGACCTCCGCTTCAACGTTGAGAAGATCGCCTTGCACGGACGCCGTGCCGACGCCATCGTCCGCGCTATGCTCCTCCACGCGCGGGGCAGCAGCGGGGAGCCGGAGCCCACGCCGCTCCCCGTCCTGCTCGACGAGACAATCGCGCTGGCCCGGAGCGGATGCCCCGATTCCCCGTGCGTCGCTCGGTCGTACGATCCTACGGTCGAGTCCGTTGATGTCGTGCGGCAGGCGCTAGGGCGCGCCGTCCTGAACCTCCTCGAGAACGCCTTCTCCGCGGTGCGCGAACGCCAAGCCTCGGGAGAGGCCGGCTACGAGCCGTGCGTCTCCCTGTCGACCGAGCGCGACGAGGGGACCGTTCGGATCGTCGTCACCGACAACGGCAGTGGGATCCCGGCCGCCCTGCACCAGCGGATCTTCGAACCGTTTGTGACGACGAAGCCGACCGGCCAGGGGACGGGCCTGGGACTCTCCCTCGCGAGCGACATCGTGGCCAGCCATCGCGGCACCATCTCGGTCGCGAGCGAACCCGGGCAGGGGTCCGTCTTCACCGTAGCCCTCCCGTGCGCCGGCACTCGCTCGGAGTAGACACGGAGCTACCAGCGCACCGGCTCCCCGCGCGTGTCGACGTGGACGAACGGGCCGTGGCTCGCCGTCGAGCCGTAGATCCCGAGCCCGCCTTCGAACGGTCCGTACCACGGCTGATCGCCGAGGTCCTCCACGACCTCCGCCATCCACTCCGCGTCGGCGCGCGTCACCTGGCCGTCGCCGTCCACGTCGTCCATCGTGCCATCGCCGTTGGCATCGACGTAGACGTCGGCGGCGTCGCCGTAGAGGTGGCGGCTGTAGACCGTCGTGTTGCCGATGGCCGCGTTGTAGGCCGGTGTCCGGAAGCCTGACATCACCGTGAGCGACGGCGCACGGACGCCGGCCTCGTTCACGGCGGACAGGACGCGCTCCAGCTTGAGGAGGAGGGCCTCGTCGAGGACGAGGTACTTGGGCCAGTCCGAGGCCTGCTTGGCGAGGAACTGGCCGAGCGCGAAGTGCGGCGAGACGGCCACATCCCGCAGCTCCGGCGTCACGCGGACGAACCCGGTGGGCTCCTCGTACACCGGATTCCCGTTCATCGGCTCGTCCTGGTAATCGCCGATCTCGTAGTCGTTGATGGCGTCCGTCGTGTGGTCGAAGGGGACGCGGGTGAGGACGTTCAGGGTGATCGACTCGCCCGCGGCGTCCGTCACACGGACGTGCGAGAGGCCCGGCTCGGTGGGCGCCGCGTAGCGCCACGCGCGCGGGCTGGACCGGACGAGCGTGCCGGCGTCGGCCGCCGCCTCGGCCGCGCCCGCCACGAAGAGGGCCTCGATCTGGAGCGTGTCGCCGGGCAGCGGGTAGACGGCGAACGGGGTGTACGGGATGGCGAGGTCGTCCACCTGCAGAGCGAACCCGGCGCCACCGTCGAGGAAGCCCGGCGGAGCCGGCTCAGCGGGCGGAGGAGGCGCCACCTCGCTCTCCACGACCGGCTGCGACAGCCACAGCACGCCCGCAGCGAGGACGGCCAGCGCGAGGGCGCCGGCGAGGAGCGGCCCCGCCCGTCGTCTCGTTCGTACGACTGGAATCTGGGCCACCGCTCACCCGAGGAGGTCGTACACGTCCTGCGAGAAGTGGACGGCGCCGTCGGCGCCGGCCCAAACGGGGAGGTAGACGATGTAGACGGGGATCGTCTTCTCCAGCTCCACCTCCCGCCGGTCGCCCGTGGTCATGTGTTCGCGCACGCGGGCCTCGTCCCAGCCCTGTGGACCCAGGACCCACGCGCCGAACTCGGCGGGATGCTCCAGCCGGATGCACCCGTGGCTGAACGCCCGGTCGGCCTCTTCGAAGAGCTGGTCGGCTGGCGTGTCGTGGAGGTAGACCGCGTACTGGTTGGGGAAGAGGTACTTCACGAGGCCGAGCGCGTTGTCCGGCCCGGACTTCTGGCGGATCCGGAGCGAGCCGTTCGCCACGCGCTGGAGGTTCGAGGCCGTCATGTCGTAGACGGTCGCGTCGGGGGCGTAATGGCTGACGATCTCGAACCCCTTCTCCTCCAGGGCAGCCGGGCCGTCCGGCACCAGCTCCTCCGTCGCGATCGACGGGGGCACGTTCCAGTACGGGCGGAAGACGACGCGCTCCATCGTGTCGTGGAAGAGCGGGGTCTCGCGGCCGTCGTAGCTCGCCCCGACCACCACCTCCATCTGCAGCACCTCCTCCCCGCCCTCGAAGGCCCGGACGGTGTACTCGGGCACGTTCACCATCACGTAACGTGCGTCCGGGCCGGTGGGGAGGTCCGGCAGCGCGTCCCAGCGGGTGAGGGCCTGCTCGATCTGGGTCACGCGCTCCGACGCAGGCACGTTGAGCGCCTCGCGCGTGTGACCCCCGAGGAGGCTGTCCACGACGAGCCCGTGGCGGGCCTGGAACTGGGCGAGGGCCGCGACGATCGGGCCGTCGAAGACCGGACCCGACGGCGCAGCGTCGCCGAGTTCGTCGGTCGCGGCGAGGCGCTGGCGGAGCGCCTCGACCTGGGCCGCGGCCGAGTCGCCGGGCTCGACGAGGTCGCCCTCGGGAATCGTGGGCCAGCCGCCTGCGTCGGCGAGGCGTCGGTAGCGCGTGAGCGCCTCTTCCAACCGGGCCCGGGCCGCGACGAGCGAGTCGGCCGACATCCCGGCGCTCGTGGCCGACGAGTCGGAGACCGGACGCACCGGCCCCGAGGCCTCGGGGGCGGCGCCCCCATCGGCGGACGGGGGCGGCGTCGCCCCGGAGTCCCCGCAGGCGACGAGGCTGAACAGGCAGAGGAGGAGAGCGACGGATCGGAGCATGCGCAGAGATGTGGGTCTCTGTATAGGACGGGTCGGCCCGCTCCGTGTTCGGCCGATCCCGGGTGTTCGCGGAAGCTCAGTGGGCGACTACACCTCCGCCATCTTCCACCGGCCCCGCCGGAACAGGACGTACGCGAGGCCCGCCGCGACGACGTTCGCGACCGTGATGGAGACGTAGACGCCCGTCGCGCCGAGGCCGAACGGGAACGCGAGCGCCCACGCGACCGGGATCTGGACCGCCCAGAAGCACGCCACGTTGATCCAGGTCGGCGTGAGCGTGTCGCCGGCCCCGTTGAACGCCTGCGGGAGCACCATGGCCCAGGCGAAGATCACGTAGCCGTACGCGATCACCCGGAGACACTCGGCTCCCACGGCGACCACGCTCGGCTCGTCGGCAAAGAGGCGGACGAGCGCCTCGTCCCCCACCACGTACGCCACCGACACGGCCGCGAGCACGAACATGGTGACGGTCCCGGCGATCCAGACCGAGCGCTCGGCGCGCTCCGGCCGGCCCGCTCCGAGGTTCTGCCCGACGAGCGTGGCCGCCGCGTTCGAGAGCCCCCATGCCGGGAGGAGCGTGAACAGGAAGATCCGGATGGCGATCGTGTAGCCCGCGAGCGCCTCGGCCCCGAACTCGGCCACGATGCGGACGAGGAACACCCACGAGGTGGTCGCCACGGCGAACTGGGCGATGCCGCCCAGCGAGGTCCGCACGAGCCGGCCCATCACGTCGAGCCGGACCCGGACGTGGTCGGCGAGCACGCGGATGTGCTTCCCCCCGCGCAGGAGCACGGCGACCTGCACGAGGACGGCGACCCCGCGCCCGGTGGTCGTAGCCACGGCGGCGCCGGTCACGCCGAGTTCGGGGAACGGGCCCCACCCGAAGATGAGCGCCGGGTCGAGGACGAGGTTGATCCCGTTCGCCAGCCACAACACGCGCATGGCGATGGCCGCGTCACCGGCGCCCCGGAACACGGCGTTCAGGACGAACAGGAGCATGATGACGGCGTTGCCGCCGAGCATCCACGCCATGTAGCCCGCGCCTACGGCGGCCGTCTCGGCGTCGGCCCCCATGAGGGCCAGGAGGCCGTCGCTGTAGAACACGCCGACCACGGCGAACGGCAGCGACGCCACGAGCGCCACCGCCATGGCCTGGACGGCCGCTCGCGCCGCACCGTCGCGGTCCTTCTCGCCGACCCGGCGCGCCACGAGGGCCGTCGCCCCCATCGAGAGCCCCATCGCCACGGCGTACATCAGCGAGAGGACCGACTCCGTGAGGCCGACGGCGGCTACGGCCGGCGCCCCGAGCGAGGCCACCCAGTACACGTCCACCACGGCGAAGACGGACTCCATGACCATCTCCAGCACCATCGGCACGGCCAGCAGCAGGAGGGCCTGCCCGATGGAGCCCTCCGTGTAGTCGCGGGCGGTCCCGCGGAGGGCGGCGGCGAGGTCGCGGGCGAGCCCCCGCAGCCGACGGCGGGCGGGCAGGGCAGGCATCTCGACCGGCGGACGGTCTGGCATGGAACCGAGGGAAAGGGCCCCGGAGGATCGCGCCGAGCGCTGACCTCAGCGCGTCACGTGTGGCGGGGATGTGCGCCTCCGAACGCGTCGTCCGGTCGCCCCCGGCGTCAGTTGGCGAACACCGGGGGGCCGCCGTCGTCGATCACGTGCACGTCCTGGACCGCGAACCATCCCTCGCCCTCAGCCCCGGCCGAGTTGGTGTACGGCTGCGGCTCGCCGTCCGGCCCCGTGCCCGGCTCGATGTCGACGACGTAGACGAGATCCTTCTTGATCTCGTTGCCCTCGGCATCACGGCCGACGGTCACCGCCGGCGAGACGTCGGCCGCGCGGCCCTCTATGGCGCCGAGCAGGCGGCCCTCCCGCGTGTAGAGGTGGACGCGAACGCGTTTGCCGACGAGTCGGTAGTCGGGAGTGGACATGGGCGGGGCGAGGAGCGGCCCAAGCTCGCACGTCTCCGCCCGGCGCGCACGTCCAACCGGTCCCGGCAGCGTCGAAGGGCCCCCGAAACCGAGACAGGCGGGAGGCGACGAACCGATTCGTCTCGCCACGCCTCGCCCCTCGCTCGACGCGCATCGAGCGGACCGCCGACCACGCGCTCATGGGTGCGGTCCAGGCCACCCCGATCCCGACGGCGTTCCGACGACCGCAACCCCCGCGCCGCTGGCGGGTTCTGATCGCCTGCTCCTCGCCCGTTCGCCATGCACCCCGATCAGTCCACCCCCGACTCCCACCGCTACCGGTCGTCCGACAGCGAGCACGCGCCCGCCACCCCGGACGCACCCGAGATCAGCCAGCAGGCCGACGTCGACACCGACGGGGGCACGCCCTCCGCGCCGGACGTGGAGGAGGGTGCCCGCGTCGCCGAGGCCGGCAACGCCTACGTCGGACGCGAGATGGACGACCGCCTCAAGTCGAGCCCCCGCCTCGAGGACGGCGACGAAGCCGTCGACGAGGACCCCTCGACGCCGGGCGACGACTGAGGCGGCGGCGGTCGGATCCGCGCCAGGCGTCCGTTTCCGGGCCCAAATTGTGAAGACGGAGGTGCGCTGACACGCTCGGCGTCTTTCTACCGTATTTGTAGAATAGAGGGAGGCCGCCGCACGACGTTCCAGCAGCGGCCTGGGTGCGGGGGCCGTGGTGGGACCCCGCGCCCCTCCCTCGTGGGGCGGGCCGTGCCCGCGAGCCGACCGGAGGCGGTCGGTATCTTGGAGCCCCTCCCCCCGACGCGGAGCCCCGCGCCCCATGTACCTCAGCCGGCTCGAGCTCCACGGCTTCAAAAGCTTCGCCCAGAAGACGTCCGTCGACTTCTCGCCGGGCGTGACGGCCATCGTCGGGCCGAACGGGTGCGGCAAGTCCAACGTGATCGACGCCGTGCGGTGGGTGCTCGGCGAGCAGCGCGCGCGGCTCCTGCGGAGCGAGTCGATGGCCGGGGTCATCTTCAACGGGGCCGCCGGGAAGCGGCCGCTCGGGATGGCCGAGGTCTCGCTCACGGTCGAGAACACGCGGGGCGTCCTCCCCACCGAGTACTCCGAGGTCACGATCACGCGGCGGCTCTACCGCAACGGCGACTCCGAGTACCTCCTCAACGGGACCGTCTGCCGCCTCCGCGACATCCTCGACCTGTTCATGGACACCGGGATGGGCGCCGGGGCCTACTCGGTCATCGAGCTGTCGATGGTGGAGGACATCCTGAGCGACAACGCCGACGACCGCCGCCGGCTCTTCGAGGAGGCCGCCGGCGTCACCAAGTACAAGCGTCGCCGCGCCCAGGCCCTCCGCCGCCTCGACACCACGCGCGCCGACCTCACCCGCCTCGACGACATCATCGAGGAGGTCGAGAAGCAGGTCCGGTCGCTCTCGCGCCAGGCCCAGAAGGCGTCGCGCCACGAGCGCCTGGCGACCCGCCTCCGCCGCCTCGAGCTGGCCCTCGCCGCGCACGACCTGACCCGCCTCCAGACCGAGCGGGAGGCTCTGGAGGCCGCCGCCCGCACCCACAAGACCGAGGCGGACGGCCTCGCCGCCCAGGTCGCCACGGGCGAGGCCGACCTCGAAGAGGCCCGTGCGGCGCTCGTGGGGCTGGAGGGCGAGATGGCCGCGCACGCCCGCGACCTCCAGACCCACGCCGACGCCGTCGCCAAGCTGGAGACCGAGCTGCGCGTCGGGATGGAGCGGCAAGCCGCCGACCGCCGCGCGCTCGACCGGATCGAGAGCGAGCGGGCTGCCGACGCCGTCCGCGCCGACGAGGCGGAGACGGAGCGGGGCGCCGCCGCGGCCGAGATCGCCACGGCCGAGGCCGCCCTCAGCCTCACCCAGTCCGCCCTGGACGAGGCCCAAGCTGCCCGCGTCGAGGCCCTGGACGAGGCGGCGCACCGGCGGCAGGCGCTCCAGTCCGCCCGTCAGGCCGCCGCCGAGGCCCAGCAGGCGCTCCGCGACGCCGAGGCCGCCCGCACCCGCGCCCAGGACCGCCGGGCGTTTCTGGACGCCGAGCGCGAGCGCGTCGAGCGGGAACGCCAGGCGCTCGCCGACCGCGCCGCGCCGGACGCGGCCGAGGTGACCCTGGCGGCCGCCGATGCGGAGGCCGCCCTCCTCGCCGCCGCCGCGACCCTGACGGCGGCGACCGCGCGTCGCGATGACGCCCGCACCGCGTTCGACGCCGCCGACGCCGCGCTCCAGGCCACCCGCCTGGCCCGCGACACGGCCCGCGCCGAGGCCGCCCTCCTCCAGTCGCTCGTCGAGGCCGGCGAGGGGACCGACGGCGCCGTCGCATTCCTCGCCGCCAACCCGGAGGTCCACGCGCCGACCGTGGCCGAGGTGCTCGGGGCCGACGAGGCGGACCGGCTCGCGCTGGACGCCGCGCTCGGCCCCTGGGCCCAGACGCTCGTCGTCCAGACCGAGGGGGAGGCGGACGCCGCCATCGGCCGCCTCCGCGATGCCGGCGAGGGCCGCGCCACGTTCCTCGTCCTCGACCGGCTCGCCCCCGACGCGTCCGCCGCGCGCCCGACGCCCCCCGGCGCCACGCCCGCCCTCGACCTCGCCCGCGCCGACCGGCGGTACGCCCCCCTCCTCCAGGCCCTCCTGGGCTCCGTGTTCGTCGTGGACTCGCTGGCCTCTGCCCGCGCCCTCCGCGACGACCACCCGTCCGCCCGGTTCGTGACGCGCGACGGCGCGTGGACCGACGCCAGCGGCGCCGTCCACGGCGGCAGCCCGACGCCGTCCTCGGGGGCGAGCCGCTTCGGCGCGCGCGAGCGCCAGGAGCACGCGGCTGAGGCGCTTGCCCAGGCCGAGACCGCCCTCGCCGACGCTGAGGCGCAGGCGGCCCAGGCGCGCGAGGCGCGTCAGCAGGCCGACCAGGCGCGCGTCGACGCCGAGCGGGCCCGCGACGCAGCCCGCGAGACGCGCGACGCCGCCCGCGCAGCCCTCACCCGCGTCCAGGCCGAAGCCGCCGCCGTCGCGGACCAGCGCACACGCCTCGTCGCCCGCGCCGACGAGCTCGCCGCCTCCATCGACGCCCTGGGTGACGACGCCGACCTAGAGCGTGCCGTCGAGGCGCAGGACGCTGAGGCGACCAGCGCCGAGGAGCGACGCGCCCGCGCTGACCAAGCCTTCGAGGCCGCCGACGCCGCCCGCGCCGAGGCCGAGAGCGCGTGGAGCGACGCGCGCCTCGCCCACGCCCGCGCGCAGTCCGCCGCCCAGGCCGCCCGCGACGCGCTCGCCCGGGCCGACCGCGCCCTCCAGGAGATCGCCCGCCGCCAGGCCACCCGGGACGAGGAGCAGGCTCGCCTGACCACGTCCATCGACGCCGCCAGCGGCTCGGAGGGCGAGCGCCGCGCTCGCCTCGACGCCGAGCGCCAGCGGACCGACGCGCTCCAGCAGGCCGCCGCCGACGCCGAGACGGCCGTGCTCCAGGGCCGCAGCCGCATCGCCGACGCCGAGAAAGAGATCCGCGCGGTCCGCGCGCAGCGGGAGTCCGCCGCGACCTCCTTCACCGACGCCGAGCGCCGGCTCGTGGAGATCGCCACGCGCCAGGAGACCACGCTCGAACGCCTCGCCGACGAGCACGGCGCCGACCTCGACGAGGCCACAGAGGAGCTCGACCGCCTCCAGGCCGAGGAGCTCTTTCAGCCCGAGACGGCGCGCGCCGAGATCCCCGGCCTGCGCAGCAAGATCCGCGACCTCGGCGCCGTCAATGCCCTCGCCCTGGAGAGCTACGAGGAGGAGAAGGAGCGCCTCGAGTTCCTCCACGGGCAGCGCGCCGACCTCGCCGGCGCCGAGGAGTCGCTCCTCACCACGATCCGCGAGATCAACCAGACCGCCCGCGAGCGCTTCGACGCCACGTTCGCCCAGATCCGCGAGGCGTTCCAGCGCCTGTTCGCCGACCTCTTCGGCGGCGACGCCACGGCCGACGTCACGCTCGACGGCGACGACCCGCTGGAGGCGCCCGTCTCGATCACGGCCCGCCCGAAGGGGAAGCGGCCGGTCTCCCTCACCCAGCTCTCCGGCGGCGAGAAGACGCTGACGGCGACGGCCCTCCTCTTCGCCATCTACCTCGTCAAGCCCAGCCCGTTCTGCATCCTCGACGAGGTCGACGCCCCGCTCGACGACGCCAACGTGGGCCGGTTCATGCACCTCATCCGGACGTTCTCGGAGTCGACCCAGTTCATCCTCGTCACCCACAACAAGCTGACGATGGAGGCGGCCGACCGGATGTACGGCGTGACGATGCCGACGCCCGGCATCAGCCGGCTCGTGGGCGTCCGGTTCGACGAGGGGGGCGACGGTGCCGTGGCCGAGGCCGACGCCCCCGCGCCTGACGCGTCGGCGGACGCCTGAGGGACGGCGGGTGCCGACTCAGGGGAGCGGCGCGCCGGCCTCTGCCCACTCTGCCAGCGCCGGACCGCCGCTCACGGCGGCGAGGTAGCGCTCCCCTCCGAACACCGGCCCGCGCTCGCCCGACGTCACGTCCTGCTCGTAGACGATGACGGTGGGCATCGCCGGGGTGGCGTCGGGGTTCATGAAGAGGTGTGCGGCCGCGGCCTGGTTGTACCAGTTCCGCCCCACGACGATCTCGTCGAACGGGCCGCTGGCGCGGAGGAAGTCGAGCCCGGCCTCGATGTCCCAGTCGTTGGCGACGCCGACGTAGGCGAATGCCTGGCCCTCCGTCGCGGGCGCGATCCCGGAGCGCGAGCACGGCCGCCCGGACGGCGTCCTTCGCCTCGGCCGTGTAGCACCACCCGCACGTCGAGCCCCCGAAGTAGACCGCGACCAGTTCGGTGCCCTCCTCCCCCATGTCGTACCCCGGCTCGTACCACGCCGTGTCGGCAACGGCGTCCTGGGCCGCGGCGGGGACCACCAGCGCGGCGAGGACGAGGAGGAGGCACGAACGAGTGAGGAGATCCATGAAGACATCGGGGGAGAGGCAGCAAGGTAAACCCGGGCCCTCGGCCGTCGCGACGAGCGGCCTGGGAGGGCGGCCGGCGGCGCCGTAGCTTGGCCGCGTCCCCCCACCGCCGCCATGCCCGACGCCGCGCTCGCCGCCACGGCCGAGGCCCTCGCCCGCCAGATCCTCGCCGACCTTCCGGCCGACCGGCCCCGCCCCCGGGCCGACCTCGCCCGCCTCCCGGCTCCCGTCGCCCGCCTCCTGAGCGCCCGACTCGACGCGCGCGTGGACCGCGCCGCCGCGCCCCCCGACACGCCGTGGACGGACCCGGACGACGCGACGCTCCGCGACGCCCTGCGCACCTGGCGCGAGGCCGCCCGCGCTGCCGCTCGGTTCCCCGCCGCCGCCTGGGAGGAGAACGTGGAGCGGGCCGCGCGCCTCGCCCTGGCCCACCTCGTCTACCCGGCCGAGACGCTCGCGGGGTACGTCTTCGAGACCGAGGACGAGTCGATCGCCGCGGCCCTCGCGCTCCGCCGCATCCGGGCGTTCGTCCCCTACCCGTACCTCCCCGAGATCGCCGGCCGCTACGTCGACCGGAAGGGGCTCGGGCGGATCGACCAGGCGGGGCTGGAGCGTCTGCTCCGGCGGATCGACCGACGCATGGTGAGCGCCTTCTCGGCGGACGATTGGATGACGCTCCTCGTCCCGCTCTTCGACCTCGTGGGACCGCTGGCCTCCCCCCCGGGCGCCGTCCCCACGGCCCTCCTCCGGTCGCTCTTCGAGGCCAAGGGCGCCGACGACCTCGCCGCGTCCCTCGGCTCCGCCGACGCGCTCACCGCCCGGGACCTCCGCCAGCGGCTGGCCGCCGCGCTCCCGGCCCCGGCCTCACCCGACCGTGTGCCTTCCGAGGACGACGCGATTTCGACCGCGCCCCAAGAGCCGGAGGCCGACGCCCCCGATATACCCCCGGTGGCCCTTGAGTCCGGGGCCCCCGAGCCGGAGGACGAGGCCGTGAACGACTCGGAGGAGCCCCGTCCCGATTCGTCCGGGAGTCCTCCCGAGCGACGAGGACGACCGGCTCCCGGAGGAAGGCGATCCATCGGCGCCGGAGGGTCCAGATGCCATGCCCGAGACGCCCGCGCCCGCCGAGACCTTCGTCTTCGCCCCGGACCCTGAGGACGAGCCCTCGTTCCCCCTCTACGACACCGAGGAGGAACCCGACGAGGACGAGGCCGCCGAATCCTTCGACGACGCCGCGCAGGCCGGCGCCGCGCCCGCCGACGCACGCCCGCCCATCGGCCCCACCGACCTGGACCTACCCGGCCGCGCCCTCCCCCACTTCGGAGCCGACCTGGACGATGCGGCCCGTGAGCCCGCCGCCCCGACGGAACCAGACGGCGACGACGAGCCGCTCTGGCAGCGCCTCGCCCGGGAGCGCGGCGCCGAGACGGTCGTCGACGAGACCGCTGCGGAGGGGCCTCCGCTCTGGCAACGGTTCGCCGATCCGGCCACGGACGACGCCCCTCACCCTGCCGAGCGCCCGGAAGTGCCGGCCCCCGCCGCCTCTCGCCCCACGTCGCTGAGCGACCTGGAAGCGCGCGTCCTGGGCGACGACGGGGAGCGGCGCGGCTGGTTTGTCGACGAGCTGTTCGCCGGGTCCTCCGACGAGTACCACCGGACGCTCGCCGCGCTCGACGCGGCCTGCTCGTGGACCGAGGCGACGGAGATCATCGCACGCGACGTATTCCGCCGGCACCGCGTCAACATCTACAGCGAGCCGGCCGTCGCCTTCACCGACGCCGTCGAGGCGCAGATGACGCGCCCCTGACCGACCTCCGACGAGCGACGGGGGCCGGCTGGCCACGCCGTCCTGCCTACAAGGGCACGTTGCCGTGCTTCTTGCGCGGGAGCGTCTGGACCTTGTGTTGGAGCATCTCGAGGGCCGCGATGAGGCGTCCGCGCGTCTCGCTCGGCCGGACCACGTCGTCCACGTAGCCGCGCTCGGCGGCGACGTAGGGGTTGGCGAACCGCTGGCGGTACTCCTCGGTGAACTCGGCCTCCGCTGCCTCTGGGTCGTCGGCCGCGGCGATCTCGCGCTTCCGGATGATCTCGACGGCCCCCTTCGGGCCCATCACCGCGATCTCGGCCGTCGGCCACGCGAGGTTGAGGTCGGCGCGGATGTGCTTCGAGTTCATCACGTCGTAGGCGCCGCCGTAGGCCTTCCGCGTGATGACCGTGAGCTTGGGGACGGTCGCCTCGCAGAACGCGTAGAGCAGCTTGGCGCCGTGGCGGATGATCCCGCGCCACTCCTGGTCGGTGCCGGGCAGGAAGCCGGGCACGTCCTCGAACACGACGAGCGGGATGTTGAACGCGTCGCAGAACCGGACGAACCGGGCGCCCTTCACGCTCGCGTCGATGTCGAGCACGCCCGCGAGCACGGCCGGCTGGTTGGCCACGATGCCCACGCTCCGCCCGCCGAGCCGCGCGAACCCGACCACGAGGTTCGCCCCGAAGTCCGGGTGGATCTCGAAGAACTGGCCGTCGTCCACGATCCGCTGGACGACCTCGTGGATGTCGTACGGCTTGTTCGGGTTCGTGGGGACGAGCGCGTCGAGCGCCTCGTCGGCCCGGAGCGCCGGATCCTTCGTCGGAACGAGCGGGGCCGGGTCCTCGCAGTTCGACGGGAGGTAGCCGAGGAGCTCGCGGATGCCGAGGAGCAGCGTGCCCTCGTTCGGGAACGCCCGGTGCGCCACGCCGCTCTTGGAGGCGTGCGTGTCGGCCCCGCCCAGCTCCTCCTGCGTGACCTCCTCGTTGGTGACCGTCTTCACCACGTTCGGTCCGGTCACGAACATGTAGCTCGTGCCGCGCGCCATGAACGTAAAGTCGGTGATGGCCGGGCTGTAGACGGCGCCGCCGGCGCAGGGCCCGAGGACGGCCGAGATCTGCGGGATGACGCCCGAGGCGAGCGTGTTCTGGAGGAAGATGTCGGCGTAGCCGCCGAGCGCGGCCACGCCCTCCTGGATGCGCGCGCCGCCGGAGTCGTTGAGGCCGACGATCGGCATCCCGTTCTCCATCGCCATCTCCATCAGGCGGACGATCTTCTCGGCGTGGGCGAGGCCCAGGGAGCCGCCGAAGACGGTGAAGTCCTGCGAGAACACGGCGACCGTTCGCCCGTCAACGGTCCCCCAGCCGGTGACGACGCCGTCGCCGTAGGGGCGGCTCTCCTCGAGCCCGAACCCGCGCGCCTGGTGGCGCACGAACGCGCCGGTCTCGACGAACGAGCCGGCGTCGAGCAAGATCTCGATCCGCTCGCGGGCGGTCAGCTTGCCGCGCTCGTGCTGGCGGGCGACGCGGGCCTCGCCGCCGCCCTGGCGGGACTCGGCGCGGCGTCGGTCGAGGTCGGCGTAGAGGTCGGCGGGAGTGGGGTCGCTCACGGGCGCGGGAGGCTGGGGGCCGGAAGCTACCCCGGCTCCCCGCGGTCGCGGGCGCTCGTATCCTCGGCCATGCTCGACCTCCTCCTCTTCGACCTCGACGGGACGCTCGCCAACACCGAGCAGCTCAAGGCCCAGTCCTACGCCTGGGCCGCCCACCAGCTCCGCCCGGACCTCGACCCGGACACCGTGGAGGCCGCCTACGGCGACTACGCCGGGCACTCGCGCGAGGAAATCGCCACGGCGCTCCTCGACCAGTTCCACCTGGAGGACGCGGCTCGCGCCCGCGACGCCTCGGTGGAACCGTGGGAATCGTATGTGGGCCTCCGCCTGGAGCACTACCGCGCGATGCTCGCCGACGTCGACCTCGTCCGCCGCCACGCGCGCGGCCCGGCCGTCGACCTCGTCCGCCACGCGCGCGACGTCGCCCGCCACGTCGCTCTCGTGACGACGAGCGACCGCCGCAACACCGGCGCCGTGCTCACGGCACTCGGCCTGACAGACGTCTTCGACACCCTCGTCACCGCCGACGACGTGGTGCGCACGAAGCCCGATCCCGAGGGCTACCGCCTCGCCCTCACCCGCCTCGGCGTGAGGGCCGCCGACGCCCTCGCCGTGGAGGACTCGCCCGCTGGCCTCCGCGCCGCCGTCGCCGCCGGGATCCCCGTCCTCCCCGTCCCCTCGCCATTCACGCACGACGAGGTCGAAGCGATGGCCCGCGACGGCGAGGTCCCCCCGGTCGTCGCGCCCGAGGCGCTGCTCGGGACCGTCCGTCAGCGCGCCGTTGGCTGAACGGAACTCCGCGCGCCGTATGTTTCGGGCGAACAGCCGGTTCGCGCCATGCCCATCCCCGTCTCCGCTCTCCTCGCCCGCAAAGGCGACTGGGTCATCACGATCTCCCCGGACGCGACGGTCTACGACGCGATCGGCCGGATGGTCGATCAGAACGTCGGCGCCATCATTGTGTCCGAGCGCGGAACGCTCCGGGGCATCTTCACCGAGCGCGACTACCTCCGGCGGATCGCCCTCCAGGGCCGAACCTCGCGCGAGACGAAGCTCCACGAGGTGATGACGGCCGACCTCGTGACCGTCGACCCGGACACGGACGTGGAGGAGTGCCTCCAGCTCATGACGGCGCACAAGATCCGCCACCTCCCGGTCCTCCGTGGCGACCACCTCGCCGGGATCGTCTCCATCGGCGACTGCGTGCGGGCGCGGCTGGAGGAGGTCCACGAGCACGCCGAGGGCCTCCAGCGGTTCGTCTCGGGCGACTACCCGGGCTGAGCCGCGCCCCGCCGGCCGACTACTCCGCCGCCCGGCCGCTCTCGATCAGCTCGCGCGCGCTCTGGAGCGCCGCCTCGCTCACGTCCGTCCCGGCCAAAAGCGTGGCCACGGCCTCGGCGCGCTCGGCCTCGTCGAGCCGGCGGATGTGGGTCCGCGTGCGGCCGTCTTCGATGGCCTTGCCCACCTCGAAGTGGATGTCGCCGAGCGACGCGATCTGGGGGAGGTGCGTGATGGCGATGATCTGGTGGAACTGGGCGAGCCGGTGCATGCTCTCGCCCGCGCGCCGCGCGATGGGCCCCGAGATGCCCGTGTCGATCTCGTCGAACACGAGGATCGGGAGCCGCTCGGACTTCGCGAGGACGGCCTTGAGCGCGAGCATGATGCGTGAGACCTCGCCACCCGAGGCCACCTTCACGAGCGGCTTCGGGTCCTCGCCGACGTTGGCCGAGAGGTGGAACTCGACGAGGTCGGCGCCAGCGGGGAACGCCGTCACGCGGCGCGCGCGGACGCCGGCCGGGAGGCTCACCCAGCCGTCGTCGGCGTCCTGGAAGTCGAACCGGACGGCGAATCGGGCGTGGGGCATCCCGAGCGTGGCCAGTTCCACGCCGATGGCCTCCTCGATCCGCTCGGCCACCTCGTGGCGCTTCTGCGAGAGGCGGTAGGCCGCCTTCGAGAGCGCCTCCTGGGCCTCGGCGATCTGGCCGTCGATCCGGGCGATGGCGCCCTCGAAGTCCTTGGCGAGCGCGTAGGTCGCGCCGATCTCCTCGCGGTAGGCGAGGACGGCCTCGACCGTCCCGCCGTACTTCCGCTCCAGGAGGTCGATCTCCGACATCCGCTCGCGGATTTCGTCGAGCCGCTCCGGGTTGAACTCGATGCGGCTGTTGTAGTCCTGGAGGAACTGCGTGGCCTCCTTGAGGGCGATCTCGGCCGAGCGGACGTCCGTGAGCGTGTCGTCGAACGTGGAGTCGATGCGGGCGAGGTCCTGGAGCCCGTTGCGGACGAGCACGATCCGGTCGTAGAGCGCGTCGTCGGACTCGGCGATCTGGGCGTAGAGGTCGGCCGTCGCCTCGTAGAGCCGCTCGGCGTTCTCGAGGATGCGGCGCTCGGCCTCCAGGACGTCGGCCTCGTCGGGCTGGAGCTCGGCGGCGTCGATCTCGCCGATCTGGAACTCGTAGAGCTCCTTCTGGCGCTGGAGCTCCTTCTCGCGGCGGACGAGGTCGGCCCGCTCGGCCACGAGGCGGGCGACCTCGCGGTACGCCTTCCGGTAGGTCTCGACGAGCCCGCCCAGCCCGCCGAAGTTGTCGAGCAGCTCCACGTGCGTCTCGGTCCGGAGCAGCGACTGGTGCTCGTGCTGGCCGTGGAGGTCGATGGTGTTCGAGGCCACCTCGCGGAGCACGTCGAGCGTGGCCGGCGTGTCGTTGACGAACGCGCGGCTGCCCTTGGCGCTCACCTCGCGGCGGACGACGAGGACGCCGTTCTCGCTCGGCTCGATCTCGTGGGCCGCGAGCAGGCCCGGGAGACGTCCCTCGTTGGCGTTGTCGAACACGCCCTCGACGATGGCCTTCTTCGCACCCGTGCGGACCGCCTCGGTCGCGGCGCGGTCGCCGAGGAGCAGCTTGAGCGCCCCGAGCAGGATCGACTTGCCGGCGCCCGTCTCGCCCGTGATGATGTTGAGGCCGCTGTCGAACTCGACCTCGAGCTCCTCGATGAGGGCGTAGTCGCGGATGTAGAGGCTGCGCAGCACGCTGCGGTAGGGTCGGCGGGTGGGGTCAGAGGGTACGGCAAGGTTCTCTCCTTGTCATCCCGAACGCGCGTGAAGGATCCCGACGGCGACCGGGCGTCCCGGCCTCCCACCGCGACAGTGGTCGTGATCCGGTTTCGCCTCGGATCTCGGTGTAGAAGGTGGCCCCCGACTCATTCCTCCCGATGCGATTCTCCCGACTCACCCTGCTCGCTGTGCTGGCAGGGCTCGCTACCGCCACGGCTGCCCAGGCACCGCCCCGTCTCGACGGCGTGTTCGTCAGCACGTCCGGCGGCACGTACGGCACCGGGCTGGTCGTGCTCAACCCGACGCCCGACGCGCCGCTCATCCACGTCACGCCGTCGTTCCGCCAGTCGCTCGGCGGCCGCGACACGCTCAACGGTGAGGTCCGCGAGACGGGGACCGGGTACAGCCGGACGACCTCGTTCTCGCCGTCGCTCTCGCCCGCCGGCCGCATGGCGTTCCTGGCCGACTGGCTCCGCGACCCCGTCACCAACGCCCAGGGCTTCCGGATCTACGCCGTCAACCGCGACGGGACCGAGCCGGTCGTCCTGACGCCGGTGCTCAGCGACGGGAACAACTGGGAGTCGAAGACGCCGCGGCCGGACATCTCGCCGGACGGCCAGACCGTGATCTACACCGTCGTGACGCCCAGCGCCGGCGGCCCGAACGCGGCGCGAGCGCCCACCGGGGCGACGGGCGTCCTCTGGCGCGTGCCGTCCGACGGGAGCGCCGAGCCCGAGGTGATCCCGCTTCCCCCGGCGACGAACGCCGAGGGGACGTGCGACCAGACCGCGCTGGCCGCCGTCTTCACGCCGGACGGCGCCGACATCCTCTACCTCGGCGTCGAGCCCACGCTGTGGACCGACGGGTCCCACGACCCCTTCGTGGCCTGCCAGCCTGCCCTCCGCCTGATCCGCCCCGACGGCACGAACGACCGGCTCCTCCACGCGACGGTCCCGCTCGACGGCTCCGGCTCGTCCAGCCCCGACGGCCGTTACATCTACCGCGACGCCGCCGTCGCGCTCGACTGGCAGGGCGACGTCGTCGTGTTCAGCGGGCCGAAGTACTTCGACGGCTACTACCAGCGCGACGAGACGTTCGCCGACACGCTCCAGTTCGTCCACGCCTCGACGGGCCAGGCGTTCACCGAGGCAGAGGCCCCCGACGTCGACCCGGGCTACCACCCCCGCTCCGTCCGCGTCTCGCCCGACGGCGCGTCCCTCGGGTTCGTCCGCGACTTCGAGCCCGGCAGTACCACGGACAACCGGATCGTCGTCCGGCCGCTCGACCCCGCCGGGGAGGAGTTCTCGTTCGACACCATCCTCCAGAGGGGCTACTTCGGGTTCGACTGGGTGGACTCGCCGCCCCTCCCCGCGCCGGCCTCGCTCACGCTCGAGGCCACGAGCGAGCTGGTCTGGGCCGGCCGCGGCGTCGACCTCCGCCCGGTGCTCCGCGCCGCCGACGGGACCGTGCTCTCGCGGACGGTCCAGCGCTACACCTACGGGAGCCAGACCTACACGGCCGTCAACCACTTCACGAACGTGCTGTGGGGGCGGCCCGACAGCGGCACCAGCAACACGCTCGACCAGGAGGTCTGCGCCGAGAACGCCGGGCTGACGGCGTGCCGGACCATCGACCTCGTGAACACGCCGATCCTGGGGATGGCGGTGATCGACGACGACATCGCCGAGGCGGGCCGCAACCCGGGCCTCTACCGGCTCTACCGCTACGGGCGGCCCGACATCGAGTCGATCCCGGTGTGGGAGGCCCGCGACTCCGGCTCCGGCGTCCGCGACGCGTACCACTACCTCGACTACACGCTGAGCGTGCTCCCCGAGCGGATCCGCTGGCGCGCCTCGGACGCCCTCGCGGACACGCTCCAGACGATCGACGTCGTGCTCACGCCCATCGACGACGGGCTGGCGGAGCCGGAGATCGAGCGCGGACGGCTGTACCTCGCCTGCTATGGGGCCACGGGATCGCTTTACGGCCCAGACGAGACGAACTGCACCACGGGCGGCTCGGCTGTCTTCCGCGGCGTCGACGGGATCGTTCAACCCTCCGGAGGCGGGTCCATTTCTCCGCTGTTCGAGATCCGATCGAACGGGGCCGGCTCCGGACTGGCCGTCGCCACGAGCGCGCCCGAGACGATCCCCGCCAGCGGGCAGGCGACCCTGACGATCCACGGGCAGGGGATCGCCGAGGGTGCGACGGCCACGCTCTCCGGCCCCGTCTCGATCACGGCCGAGCACGTGGCCGTGCGCTACGGCGGCGTCGAGGCACTCGCCCGGTTCGTCCTCGACGGCGCGCCAGCCGGGACGTACGACCTGACCGTCGCGTCGGGCGGCCAGACGGCCACCCTCGCAGCGGCCGTGACGGTCACGACCGTCGTGCCCGGCGGCACGACCGACGTCTGGGCCACGCTGGAGTCGAACAGCGGGCGACGGCAGCTGCCGCGGACGCAATACGTGGTCTACGGCAACGACGGCACGGCCGACGCCGCGCTCACGCCGCTGCTCATCGCCATCCCGTCGGGGTACGAGGTCGACTTCTCGGAGCCGCTCTACCAGTTCCCCGACCCGCCGGCGGGCTACAACCCCGACGCCCCGCCCTGGATCAGGCAGAAGATCGCCGTCGGTGACATCCCAGGCCTCTGCTTCCGACCGACCCGGAACGGCCCCGGCGGGGGCGGCAGCGCCTCGTGCGAGACGCGCTTCGGTTCCGCCAGCGACTCGCTCGAGTACCAGGTGGCCGTCGTCTTCCTGCCGACGATCCCGCCCGGTGGGCAGGGCCGCCTCGCGGTGGACGTGACGAAGCTGCCGGGCGCCTCGACGCTGCCGTGGTTCGCCAAGGTCGGCGCGCCGTTCAACACGCTCACCTTCGACGAGGGCGACGACGCCAGCCGGCTGGCAGCCGAGATGTGGGCCGGCGGGGAACGGCCGGTCCCGCCGGTCAACGCGACCGGGTGCCGTGCGGACGCCCGAGCGGGGCTCACGGTGGAGTTCGATCAGGGGACCGCCGCGCAGTGCGCCGCATGTCTGGGGTCCATCCTCAACCAACTTGTCGGTGCGTCGAGCTACGGGCGGTGCGCGAAGGCGGCCATCGGGGCCGCGCAGTCGCTCTACCAGACGGGGATCGACATCGCCGCCGGCAGCGACAGCTACACACACGCCGCCAACGCGACGAGCGCGCTCGTCAACGTCACGCGGGCGACGCTCGAGTGCGTGGGCGCGGCCAACCCCGTCGTCGGCCTCGTCGGCACGCTCTACACCGCGATGACCGCCCTGAACGACTTCTCGGCCTGCTACAACTGCTTCAGCACGATCACGTGGAGCGTCATCGGCGAGGTCTACACGCAAGACCCCAACGACAAGCTCGGACCCGTCGGGATCGGCGACGAGGGCTACGTGACCGAGTTCGGGCGGATGGGCTACACCGTCCGCTTCGAGAACCTGGAGACCGCCACCGCCTCCGTCGTCGAATTGACGGTCACCGACACGCTCGACACCGCCGTCTACGACCTCGCGACGTTCGCGCTGGGGCCGATCTCGCTTCCGGACACCACGTTCACGCCGCCGCCGGGCCTCCGGACGTGGACCACGTTCTGGGACCGCCGGCCCGCGGTCCAGTCCGTCGTCCGCGTCTACGGCGCGCTCGACCCGGAGGCGGGCGTGGCCACGTGGCTCCTCTCCGACCTAGACCCGACGAGCTACCGGCTCCGCACGAGTGCCGAGGCCGGCTTCCTCCCGCCCAACGACGCCGACGGCGCAGGGGAGGGCTGGGTCCGGTTCACGATCCAGGCCCGCGACGGGCTGGTGGACGGGGCGGTCGCCGCGAACGGGGCCACCATCCAGTTCGACCGCAACGAGCTCATCGAGACGCCGGTCTGGGCCAACACGCTCGACCTCTCGGCGCCGACGAGCCACGCTGCCAGCGCGAGCCGCTTCGACGCCGACACGTCCTACGTCGTCCGGTTCGAGGGCGCCGACGGCGGCGCGGGCGTGGCCGGCTACGACCTCTACGTCCAAGCCGACGGCGGGCCGTTCGCCTTCTATGGCACGACGCGCTCGGACTCCCTCGTCTTCCGCGGAGCGCCCGGGACCGCGTACGGCTTCTTCGCGCTCGCCACGGACTGGGTGGGCAACGAGGAGGCGCCCAAGGCCGCGGCCGAGGTGATCACCGGCACCGTCGAGGCCGAGACCACGGCGAACGCGCCGGCCGAGCTGTCGCTGGCGGCGCCGTACCCGAACCCGACGCGCGGGCCGGCCGTGGTCCAGGTGGGCGTGCCCGCGCCGGGTCCGGTGCGCGTGGCCGTCTACGACGTGCGGGGCCGCGAGGTGGCCGTCGTCCTCGAGGGCCATCGCGGCGCCGGGCTGGCACCCGGTCCGGTGGGATGGCGGCGCGCTCGCGGCCGGGGTGTACGTGGTCCGGGCCGAGGCCGGCGGCCGCGCCGTGACCCGGTCGCTGACGGTCGTCCGCTGACCGCGCCGCCGGCCTCGGCGTCGCGACCGGGGCCGGCGGCGTGTGAACGGTGCGCCGACGTGAGGCGGCGCACGCTGAACCCCCGGTTCCCCCTTGCCCCCACTGCACCCCATGCCTGCTCGCCACGGACTCTCCCTCCTCGCCGCGCTGACAGTGCTCGCCAGCGCCCCGGCCGCCCAGACCGTCCGCGACAGCGTCCGGATGGACCTCGGCATCCTCACGTTCTACAACTCCTACGTCGCCGGCAACACGCCGCGCTCCGCCTGCGGAGCCAGCGTCGTCGCCACGTGGCCCAACGTGGTCTCCCAGTTCCTCGACCGCGAGGGCCGCTACAACGACTACAGCCGCGTCGCCACGGAGGGGATGTACGTCCCGTATGGCTACGGCGAGTGGGACGACGCCCCCGAGGGCACCGTCGGACACCTCCCCCAGCTCGGCGGCTCGTCGGACGGCCCCGGCGACTGCAACCTCGCCGCCCACGTCGCGGGCGCGCAGTACCGGATCAACGGCGGCACCGGCCCCCTCAACGGCTCGCCGTTCCGCGTGACCGAGTGGTATGCCACGTTCTCCATCCCCGGCGGCACGCCGCTGGCGCTGTTTACGTGGAAGCAAGCCGGCGGACTGGCGGTCGACTTCGACGGGAGCTTCGAGAGCGGGCAGTCGCGCGAGGCCGACGCCTCGGCGCCGGACGGGAAGGTGCCCGTCGCGAGCTACGCCTGGGACTTCGGCGACGGGCAGACCGGCTCAGGCGCCACGCCGACGCACACGTACGACGCCCCCGGCGACTACACGGTCCTCCTGACCGTCACCGACGACGACGGCGACGAGGCGACGCGCGAAGAGACGGTCGAGGTGTTCTCCGCCCACCTCACGGTCGACATCGTCTCGGCGACGGAGGAGGCCTCCAAGGGCGACACGATCACCGTCGTGGCGCGCGTCACCAACACGGGCTCGGAGGCGGTCACAGACGTCTCGGCGGCCCGCTCGTTCACGGGCATCGCGCGCGCGCCGGACGCGATCGCCCACCCGGCGGGCCAGATCTGGCGACTGTCGGTCCCCCGCGTTCCCCTGGCGGACGGCGAGGAGGACCCGGTAACGCGGGCGCGGCTGGAGCCGGGCGAGAGCGTCGAGGTGAGCCGCAGATACGTCGTGGACCGACCGGCGGACTACCGGATCTTCGGGCAGACGAACTTCGCGCCGGCCGACATCTACCTCGACTGGTCGGCGGTGGCGCCGGTGTCGGCACGGCCGACCGTGTCGGACTCTGTCGAGATCCGCCAACCGTGTCTGGAACGCGAGGCCCGCTGCGCCCCGACGCTCATCAAGGCGCCTCGCCTCCCGGAGCTGTTCGTCTCGGTCGAAGGGCGGCCGGGCTCTGTTCCCGTCGGAGCCACCTTCGAGGTCCGCGCCGTCATTCGCAATGAGGGGGAGGGCTCCGCCGACGACGTTCATGCCGCCGGCACCCTCTCGATCACGAGCACCGACGGCGGCGCAGCCCGCCTCCTCTCCGGCCCGACGCCGGCCTCGCTGGTCACGCTCGACCCGGCCTCGGCCGATACGCTCGTGTGGACGGCCGAGGCGGAGGCCATCGGCACGCTCGCGTTCGAGGTGACGATCGTGGGAACGGCCGAAGACGGAAGCCAGGTGACGGCCACGCCCCAGTGCCTCGCGACCCGCCAGCGGTCGAGTCCGCAGGATGAGCCGGATGCCTCCGCGCGCGCTGCCCAGGCAGGGTGTCTCCTGGAGGTCCGCCCGGTCGCGTTCACCGCCGAGAGCGCGTTCATGGAGGAGGACGACCTGGTCTGGCCGGACTCGACGATCACGCTCCGCTGGACGGCCCCCGAAGCCTCGACCGTCGAGATCCACGCCTCGATGCTCCGGGACCCCGACCCCGAGGACGACGCCGATTGGCCCCTCGTCGTCGCCACCGGGCTCGACGCCGCCGCGGGCGAGGTGGACTGGGCCCCGCCCCAGGAGGCCGTCTCGCCGACCGTCCGGCTCCGCATCCGCGACGAGGACGAGCCCTCGGCCTACGGCGTCTCGGAACGGACGCGGGTCCGCTACGGCTGGCACCTCACGCGCGTCGTCGAGGACGACGACGGCGAGACGACGTACGAGTACTTCGACCCGGCCAAGCACGCGTGGTCGGACAACGCGCCCGGCGCGTTCGGCCGCTGGCGGCAGACCTCCGACACCGAGTTGCTCCTCGAGATCCACGACGGATTCGCGGGCGACGCGCTCGCCCGACCGATCGAGATGGACGTGGCGTTCGACGAGGAAGCGTGGCGCAGAGACGCCTTCACGTTCGAGAACGAAGCCCCACCCCCTCCTCCCCCGAGGCGAACCGAGGGCGGCCGGGCAGTCATGATGCTCATGCCTCAGCACCCCCGGGCCGACTACCAACGCAACCGCCAGGAGGGGCAGGCACGTCATCTCGACCGGTCGGGGACGCCCTCGTGGCGAAGCGTCGCGTTCGCCTACGGCATGGAGGGCACCTACGGCGCGGCCAGCCCGGTGCTCGTGCCGGGTCTCGACGAGGCCGAGATGAGCCAGCTCCAGCCTCTCGTCGCCAGCAGCTACTTCGCGATCACGCAGACCGGGAGCGGCCTCTGCTACGGACTCGCGTGGTCCGCACTGCTGTCGTTCCAGATGCCCGAGGCGTTCGCCGCCCGCTACGGCGCTCTGGCCTCCGGCCTCGGCGCACCCGAAACGGCGTCGATCCCCCTCACCAACGGCGTGATCGACGCCATCGGCGCCGTGTTCTGGACCCAGGTCCGTGACAACCGGGACACCCGCTACGACGACCCGCTGTTCACCCTCTCCGCCGCCCTCCTCTCCGACGATGCCTCGGACGACGTCGTCGTGTCGAGCCCGACGCATACCGTCCTGCCCTACCGGATCGAGGTCACCCCGAGCGGCGACTTCGAGGTCGTCGTCCACAACCGGACGTACCCGGGCACGGCCGCGCAGGGGGCCGGCAACAGCCGGTTCGGCTACGACGGGACCGCGTTCACGGACGACGGCGACACGTACCTGATCTCGGCGGAGGAGCCCGCCCACTTCTTCGAGCCCGTCGCGGTGCGGCGCCTCGCCAGCCGGACCGAGATCACGGCGGGTACCGGAACCGACCTGCGCGTCGGTGAGCCTGCCTGCGACGGTGAGGCGCTCCCGATCACGGTCTACCGCAACGACCCCACCCTCGCCCCGGTCGGGGTAGAGGTCCCCGACTGCCCGGTCGGGTTCACCACGCGCGGCGTCCAGGGCACCGCGTCGGCGACGGTGACCACGGCCGACGGCTCGATGTACACGTTCTCCCGGTTCGGCGCCGCCCCGGCCGAGGTCGACTCCCTCGCCTACGACGGCACGGGCCTCGTCTACGTCGGCGCCGGGGCGCCGGCGGGCCGGACGACCGCCGAGCCACGCCCGGTCGCGTTCACGCTCACCGACGCCGACGGCCGTCGCGCCGCGGTTGGCACGTTCGTGGACGCCGGAACGGTCTCGGCCGCATGGGCCGACGTCGCCGGCCGCCTCCGCGTGACGAACGACGGCGGGTCCACGTCCTACGCCGTCCTGCTCGACCGCCCCGGCGCGGCCGCCCTGTTCGTCTCGGACGACATCGCGATCGAACCCGGCGCCGTCCACACGATCCGCCCGAATTGGCCCGACGTCGGGTCCGAGGTGCAGATCGACGTGGACGACGACGGCGACGGGACGGTTGACCGCACCGTTGCGATCGCCGATCAGGGGGCGACCGCGGGCGACGCCCCCCCGGACGTGCCCCCCACCCTGGCGCTCGGCGCCCCATTCCCGAACCCCTCGCGCGGCAACGTGTCCGTTGCGGTATCGCTCCCCGAGGCCGGTCCGGCCCGATTGGCCCTCTATGACGCATTGGGCCGTGTGGTCGCCGTCGCCCACGACGGGCCGCTTGGCGCCGGCCGCTACTCGCTGGTCCTCCCCACCGATGCGCTCCCCGCCGGCGTCTACGTGGTACGGCTCGATGCCAACGGCGAGGCGCAGACCCATCGGCTCACCATCGTGCACTGACCGTCCCAGTTCAGACCGACGTGCCAGCGCCCGCCTCATTCGTGAGGCCGTGCGCCCGAGGTCGAGGTCGACAGCGGGCTCCTGGACGCGAGCGCAGTCGCGACTGGAACGACTGCGCAGCACGCTGTGAGGAGGGAGGGAGGGATCAGAGAGGACGGCCGGCGCCGTCCCCTCTTGCGCATGAAGGCTCATGAGCGCCTCTGGCACCCGCGCCAGAGGCACTTCGGCCGGAAAGCAGGGACCAGGATGATCTCTTTCGCTCCCAGTTCGCGGCTCTGGAAGAGAAGCCCACGGTCCAGTCCTCATCGTCCATGCGTTCCCTTTGCCTCGTCCGCCTCCCTGTGTTCGCGGTGCTCGCCGCCGGTCCGGCCCTCGCCCAGACGGCCGTCCGCGACAGCATCCCGATGAACCTCGACGTCTTCACCTTTTACAACGTCGAAGGCGAGTACACCAACTGCGGGGCCGGCGTCTATGCCACGTGGCCCGACGTGCTCGGCGACATCCTCGGCCGCCCGGGCACCTACTCCGACTACGGCCGCGTGGCCACTGACGGGATGTACGTGCCATACGGGTACGGCCAGTTCCCCGCCAACCAGCTCCCGGCCGGCGTGCTCGGCCACAACCCCCAGATCGGAGGGGCCATCAGCGGGCCAACCTACCTCGGCGGCTACGCCGAACACTGCGCGGGGCTCGTGTCGGGCGCGCAGACCACGATCGGCGGGGCCTGGACCTACCTCAACGCGCAGCCCTTCCGCATCACGACGTGGTACGCCACGTTCTTCGTCCCCGACGGCACGCCCATCGCCCTCTTCGCGTGGGAGCCGACCGGGGCGACGGGCATCGCCTTTGACGCCAGCTTCGAGAGCGACCAGTCGCACGAGGTCGACGCGTCGGCGCCGGGCCGAAAGCGGCGGCCGGTGGCGAGCTACGCGTGGGACTTCGGGGACGGCAGGACGGGCTCGGGCGCGACGCCGACGCACGCGTACGACGAGCCGGGCGATTACGAGGTGACACTGACCGTGACCGACGACGACGGGGACACCGACGACCACACGGCGATCGTGACCGTCGAGGCCGCCCATCTCACCGTCCGCGTCGAGCCGGTCACGGCCGAGGCCCAGGAGGGCGACGAGATCGAGGTGGTGGCGACGGTCACGAACTCGGGCACGGAGGCGGTCTACGGCGTCCGCGCCGAGCGCGTGTTCACGTACACCGTGGAGTACCCCGAGGAGTGGAACGTCCGGGGCAACCGGACGAACGCGCCCGCCCTGGAGCCCGTCGAGCTGGCGCCGGGCGAGGACGACAACGTGTACCGGTCCCGGATGGCCCCGGGCGAGTCGTTCGAGGTCCGGAGGACGTACCGCGTCGAGACGATCGGGGGCGTCCAGATCGGGACGTATGCGGCCCCTCTCACCGCGATCGACACCTACGTGCGCTGGACCTCGGTGGACGTGACTGGGGAGACGGCCGAGATCCCTCGGGTCGAGGTCCGCACGCCGTGCACGAAGGGCGGGTGCGACAACCTCACCACCGTGTCACCCACCGAGTACGACATCGACGTCGAGTTCCGCGTCGACGGCCTCGTGACGTTCGAGGCCCACAGTGGGCTCAAGTACAACCCAGCCCTCGACGCCATCGCTCCGAACATCGACCCGGTGGAGCCGTTCTCGTTCACCGGCGACGCTTCGGACTGGGGCGACCGCGTGTGCTCGACGGCCTGCGCCGACGTCCACGTCACCGTCCGCGACGACGAGGGCGAGCCGGCGGCCGGCCGCACCATCCGGCTCTCGGCGTCGGCCATCCCCGAGACGGCCTCGGTCACGCCCGACCACACCGGCGGCCACTTCTGCACCTCGGCCACGGTCGGCTGGACGTGCGAGCCCATGCTCGACGTGGAGACCGACGACGACGGACGGATCGAGGCGTACTACTCGTTCCCCGGCCTCATCGAGGCGACCGAGGCTCAGATCACGGCCGAGCTGCGCGGCGAGCCCAGCGAATCCGGCACGACGACGGAGACGCTCCGCCTGCTCCCGACCTCTCGGACCGACTTCCGCCAGTCGATCACGATCTCAGCCGCCGACTCGACGCTGCTCACCGCCGCGCGGGGCGCCGAGCTGGGCGGGGCATTCTTCGACCTGGCGGGCGGGACGTGCGCGTCCCTCGTCGAGGGCCTCCTTCGGACGCCGCTGCGGGCGACCGCCCGTCCGGGTTCTGCCCCGGTCCTCTACCGGGGGGCCAACCTCCTCACCCAGTGGACCTGCTCGCTCGTCCCGACTCACGCGACGGCGGGCTCGGCTCAGAAGATGGCGCAGACGGCCCTCATCGGGTGGTTCCAGACGGCGTTCCTGGCGCCGGACGCCGGCCTCGGCGTGCTCGACGGCCCCTACCCGCCGCCCGTCGTCCTGTTCTACGACGGCGACTACTTCGACGCCGTCCTCCGCACCTTTGGCCCCACGACGCCCGCGCTCGTCGAGGGCACCCGGATGGAGCTGTCGCTCCACGAGGTCTCCTGGCTCCAGCCCGAGACGCTGACCGACCCCATCCCGTGGGTGGAGGCGGTGCATTTCCGCGTCCAGATCACGCCGCCCGGCGGCGAGACGACGACGATCGACGCGCTCATCGAGGATGGCTACGACGCCACCAGCTGGCTCACGCCCCCCCTCCACGAGCGACTCGCGGCGATCGCTGAGGCGGAGGCCGAGCGCATCGAACTCCAGCAGACGGTGGAGCGATTCCAGAACGGCGACTTCCTCTGGATCGACCTCGGAGGGCCGCAGGAGGAACTGGTCCAGGTCCGCGACGCCCCGACCGAGGGGCGGCTCGCCGGGGACGTCCTGCTCCTGACCCGCCCGCTTCGGTTCTCCCACCCCGCCGACGCGGAGGTCGTCGTCCTCCGAGGCGACGGGCCGGCGACGCCCCCAGCCGCCCCCATCGCCGTCTCGGCCGACACGACCTCCTCGAGTGAGGACCTCACGCTCCGCTGGGACGTCGGGACGTTCGAGACGCCGGAGACCTTCGCGGTCCAGGCCACCCGCGACACCCTCTCCAGCGATCTCCTCGCCGACGACACCGGACTCACCGACATGCACCTTGGCGTCGGCCCGGCGACCGACGGGGACGTGGTGTACTGGCGCGTCCGGGCTACCAATCGGGTCGGGGAGGGCGCGTGGTCGGCGTGGAGCACGCTGGTCGTGGACGACGCCGTCGCTGTCGCGACGGAGGCGCCCGTCGCGCACGAGGTCTCGCTGGGGGCTCCGTTTCCGAACCCGGCCCCGACCCCCTCGGTCACCATCCCCCTCGCCCTTCCGGATGGCGAGACGGTGCGCCTCGCCGTGTACGACGCGCTCGGGCGGCAGGTCGCCGTCCTCCACGACGGCCCGATCGGGGGGGGCGTCCACGCGTTCGGCCTCGTCACAGGTCGCCTCGCGCCGGGGGTCTACGTCGTCCGGCTGGAGACGGCGGGCGAGGTCCGCGCCCAACGACTGACCGTCGTGCGCTAGCGACCGGCCGGGAACGAGAGAGCGGCTGGCGACACGTGTCGCCAGCCGCTCGGGGTGCTCTCGCGAACGGGACGCTACCCGCGCCCGTGGCAGTGCTTGTACTTCTTGCCCGAGCCACACGGGCACGGGTCGTTGCGCCCGGCCGTCTTCTCGACCGTGACGGGCGCCGACTTGGCCGTCGGGTCGCGGTCGGCGGACGAGGCGCCGTCGCCCCCGCCCATCTGGGAGACGTAGTCCGGGGCCTTCTCCTGCTCGGCCTTCGCCCGGTTGGCGTCGATGCGCGGCTTGGCCACCTGCGTCACGCGGCGCGCCGCCTGGCGCTGGCTGTCGCCCTGGACGAGGGGGCCGGCCTTGAACACGAGCCCCACGACCTCCTCGTCGATGGTCTGGACGAGCTCCTTGAAGAGGCGGAACGCCTCCATCTTGTACTCGATGAGCGGGTCCTTCTGGCCGTAGGCCCGGAGCCCGACGCCCTGCTTCACCTCGTCGAGGTCGCGGAGGTGCTCCATCCACTTCTCGTCGATGATGGAGAGGACGGCCGCGCGCTCCAGGGCGTCGTTGATCTCCTGGCCCTCGGACTCGAGCACGGCCTCGGGCGTGACCATGGCGCGGAGCACCTTCCGCCCGTCGGTGAAGTCGACGTAGAGCTTCGAGGGACGCTTGTCCTCCTCGGTGTTGGCCAGCATCTGCTGGGCCGAGGTATAGAACGGCTTGGCGAGCGCCGTCCGCTTGCGGCGGTAGTGCTTGGTGGCCTCGTCGAGGATCTTCTCGACCAGCCCGTCCTCGCCGAGCGCGTGCGCCGTGGCCGCGTCGATCTCCAGGTCGAAGGCGAGGTGACGGCGGAGCCCCTCGCGGATCTCCTCGATGTCGCCGTTGCCGAAGTGCGCGCCCACGATCCGCTCGACGAGTTCGGTGAGCATGTCGAGGATGTCGCCGCGGAGGCGGTCGCCCTCGAGCGCGTGCATCCGGCGGTCGTAGATCACCTCGCGCTGGGCGTTGAGCACGTCGTCGTACTCGAGCTGGCGCTTCCGGCTGGCGAAGTGGTTCTGCTCCACCTTGGCCTGCGAGCGCTCGACGCCCTTCGTGAGCCACTTGTGGGTGAGCACCTCGTCCTCCTCCATCCCGAGGCGGTCCATGATCTTGGCCGTCCGGTCGTGGCCGAAGAGCCGCATCAGGTCGTCCTCCAGGGACACGTAGAACTGGCTGAAGCCGGGGTCGCCCTGGCGGCCGGCGCGGCCGCGCAGCTGGAGGTCGATGCGGCGGCTGTCGTGGCGCTCGGTGCCGAGGATGGCGAGCCCGCCCTTCTCGATGACGCCCTCGCCCAGCTTGATGTCCGTGCCGCGGCCGGCCATGTTGGTGGCGATGGTCACGGCGCCCTCCTTGCCGGCCTCGGCCACGATCTGGGCCTCGGCCTGGGCGCGGGAGGCCTTCGCGTTGAGCACGTTGTGCTTGATCCCGGCCCGCTGGAGCAGGCGGCTCATCTGCTCGGAGGTCTCGACGGACGCCGTGCCGACGAGGATGGGCTGGCCCGTCGCGTGGATCTCCTCGATCCGCTCGAGGAGCGCCTTGTACTTGGCCCGCTTCGTCTTGTAGATGAGGTCGTCCTCGTCGAGCCGCGCGATCGGGCGGTTGGTGGGGACGACGATGACGGGGAGGGTGTAGATCTTCCCGAACTCCTCGGCCTCCGTCTCGGCCGTACCGGTCATGCCCGCCAGCTTGGCGTACATCCGGAAGTAGTTCTGGATGGTGATCGTCGCGTAGGTCTGCGTCGCCGCCTGGACCTTCACCTTCTCCTTGGCCTCGATGGCCTGGTGGAGCCCGTCGGAGTAGCGGCGACCGGGGAGCACGCGGCCCGTGTGCTCGTCGACGATCATCACCTTGTCGTCCTGGACGATGTACTCCTTGTCGCGCTCGTAGAGCGTGTACCCGCGCAAGAGCTGGTTGACCGCGTGGATGCGCTCGCTCTTCTCGGCGTACTCGGTGTAGACCTTCCGCTTGGACTCCTCGGCCTCGTTGCGGAGCTCGCGGAGGTCGTTCTGGAGCTTGTGCTCGCGCTTCTCGGCGTCGAGCGAGGCGTCGGCCTGGAGCGCCTCGATCACCTCGGCCTTCTTCTCCTCGTACTCCCGCTCGATGGTGGCGATCTCCTCGCCCACGTCCGGGATGACGAAGAAGTTGGCGTCGGTCCCGGCCGCGCGGCCGATGAACTCGCGCCCCTTGTCCGTCATCTCGATCTGATGCTGGGCCTCGTCGAGCGCGAAGTGGAGCGGCGCGTCCACCTCCGGCATCCGCTTGGCGGAGTCCTGGAGGTACACCGACTCGACGCTCCGGATGAGCATCTCGACGCCCGTCTCGCCCTTGAGCTTGATGAGCTTCTTGTTGCGCGGGTAGCCCCGCTGGGCGCGGAGGAGCGCGAGGCCGGCCTCGTCGCGGAGCCGGTTCGCCTCCTTCTTGCTCCCCTTGCCCTCGACCTCGTCGGCCGCCTGGAGCTTCTGCTCGGCCTCGGCCACGTAGCCGGCCACGATCTTCTGCTGGTCGCGGATGAGCCGCTCGATGGGCGGGTTGAACTCGTTGTACTCGTCGGTGTCGGCCTCGGGGACCGGGCCCGAGATGATGAGCGGCGTCCGCGCCTCGTCGATCAGGACCGAGTCCACCTCGTCGACGATGGCGTAGTGGTGGTGGCGCTGGACGAGCTGCTTGGAGTCGACCACGAACGAGTTGTCGCGGAGGTAGTCGAACCCGAACTCGTTGTTCGTGCCGTAGGTGATGTCGGCGCGGTAGGCCTGGCGGCGGCCCGGCGAATGCGACGGGTGCTTGTCGATGCAGTCGACCGTGAGCCCGTGGAAGCCGAAGACCGGCCCCATCCACTCGGCGTCGCGCTGGGCGAGGTACGGGTTGACGGTGACGACGTGGACGCCGCGCCCGACGAGCGCGTTGAGGTAGATCGGCGCGACCGACGTGAGCGTCTTGCCCTCGCCCGTCTTCATCTCGGCGACCGAGCCCTGGTGGAGCACGATGCCGCCCAGGAGCTGGACGTCGAACGGGACCATCTGCCACTCGACCTCGGCGCCGCCGGCCTCCCAGCTCTGGCCGAGGAAGCGCCGGCACGTCTCCTTGATGACGGCGAACGCCTCGGGCAGGAGGTCGTCCAGGACGCCCTCGATGGCGTCGAGCCAGTCGTTCTCCAGATCGTCGAGGCGGGCGTAGAGGTCCTGCCGCTCGCGGACTGTTAGGCTCTCCGTAGGGGCGGTCTGGCCGTCCCCGCCGACGGGGTCATCGGCGTCCTCACCGGCGGCGCGGAGGCGGGCTTGGACCTCGGCCTGCTCGGCCTCGATGGGCTCGCCGGCCGCGCGGATCTGGGCGCGGAACGCGTCTGTCTTGGCCCTCAGCTCGTCGTCGGAGAGGTGTTGGAACCGCTCGGCGTGAGCGTTGATCTCGTCGACGAGGGGCCAGAGCTTCTTGAGTTCGCGCTCGTTGGAGTCGCCGCCGAAGACCTTCTTGAGGACGTTGAGCATGTGGGGCCGGGATCGAAAAAGAGAATGCGTCGGTCGTTCCGGGAAGCTACGCGCGGGGATCCGGGACAGCCGATGTCGGACGGGGCGGGCAGGCCGCCTGTTTCGCCGTCGGCGTCGTTTCCGCGCGTTCTTGGTGGACCGGGGCAGGTCGAGTCGGGTGCAGGAACGCGACGGGCCGGTCCGCTCGTCCTCCTTCGCCCCGGATTCGCACGCGCCGCCGACGGTCGCGCCGTCGAGGGCGACGCGGGGTGACCTGCGGCCGGGGGCAGCCCGACGTAGTTTGGGCGCCCACCGACGCTCCGCCTAGCGCCCCTTCGAGACGGTCCCGCATCGCCCCGCCCGCCCCGCCGGGTCCCTACCGCTCGCCATGCGCTCGTTCCGTCCTCTGTGCGCCGTCCTCGTGGCGCTCGTCGCCGCGCCCGTCCTGGGCCAGTCGCGTGGCGAGACCGGGTTCGACCTCGTCCGCCTCGACCCCTCGACGCGCGCTGCCGCCCTTGCCGGGGCCGGCTCGCTCCCCGGCGACGACCCGACGGCCCTGTTCTATAACCCGGCCCTCCTCACCTCCGAGATGGACGGGGCCCTCGCGCTGGGCTACACGAACCACGTGGCCGACGTGAGTGCGGGCGCCGCCGTCTACGCCCGCGACCTGCGCGTCTTCGGGGGCCTCTCGGCCGGTGTCGGCGTCCGCTTCCTGTCCTACGGCGACTTCGAGCGGCGCACGGGCGACGAGGACGCAGCGACGGACACGTATGGCGCGGGCGAGACGGCGCTCTCGCTCTCGGCCTCGCGTGAGATCCTGCCCCAGTTCCGGGCCGGGGCCACGCTCCACGCCCTGTTCGCCTCCATCGACGACGCCGGAGCCTCGGCCCTCGCGGCCGACCTCGGGGTGACGTACACGGTCCCGACGCAGGCGCTCACGCTGGGCGCGAGCGTCCACCACCTCGGCGCGACCCTCTCGTCGCTGGGCGCGACGACCGACCGGCTCCCGTTCGACGTGCGGATCACGGCGGCGAAGCGGCTCCGCTACCTCCCCCTCACGGTCTCGGTGTCCGGCGTCGACCTCCACGCCTTCGAGGGGCCGGAGGCCGACTCGTCGTTCGTGACGCGGGCGCTCGACCACGTGGCGGCGGGCGGCGAGCTCCGGCTCGGGAGCGCGCTCTCGCTCCGCGTCGGCTACAACGGGCGGCGGGGCGACGACCTCCGATCGGGCGGGCGGTTCGACCTCGCGGGGACGAGCCTCGGCGCGGGCCTCTCGCTCCGGCGCGTGACCGTGGACTACGCCTACACCAACTGGGGCGCCTTCGGCGGCTTCCACCAGTTCGGCGTCCGCACCCGGCTCTGACGACGGCGTCGACGCCATGCCGGGCACCATCGCCCCGGCCCCGGCGTTTTCTCCGGCCCTCTCGGACCCCATTATGCGCCCCTCCTTCCGCCTCATCCCCCTCCTCGCCGTCCTCGCCATCGCCGGGTGCGATTCCTCGAAGCTGAGCGACCAGGACCGCGCCGAGCTTCAAGCCGGCGAGGTCCGGATCCCCCTCGGTGAGACCGCTACGCTCGACGGGCTGTCGATCACGTTCGACGCCGTCGTGTCGGACAGCCGGTGCCCGTCGGACGTGGAGTGCATCTGGGCCGGCGAGGCCACCGTGACCCTGCGAATCGATGGGACGTCGTCCGATGTCGTCGTGGCCGACCCGGAGCGAACCCCCGAAGCCGGCGTCCGCGTCGGGGACGTGCTCGTGTACGCCGTGGCCCTGGCCCCGTACCCGCGCCAGAACGACCCGAGCGACGCCACGCCCGTCGTCGCCGTGTCGACCGTCGAGGCCGAGTAGCTCGGACGGCCGCGCTTGGCTCCGTCACGGAAGTCGGTCTGTCGGCGAGCGAGAGCCGCGGGCGGGTCCCACAAGGCGCCCGACGAGCGCGGGGCCCTCGCCCCTCGCGAGGAGGACAACGCCGGAGGGCGCGCCCGAGGCCTCGCGCAGCCAGGACCCGGATGACCGTGACGGAGCCTATCGCTCGGACGGAAACTCCTCCAGCCCGATCTCGACGTCCAGGTCCGCCAGTCGCGCCGCGAGGTGGCGCTGCGCGTCCGCGAGCGCCCGGTTGTAGACCGTCGGGCCGATCTCGTCGAGGATGAAGTCGAGCAGGAGCCCGGCGGCGAGCTCGCCGATCCGCGCCCCCATCTCCTCCTCGGCGTAGCGCCGGAGGGCGGCCACGGCGCGCGGACGGTCGTCGGCGGTGAGGGAGAGCGGCATAGGAGGAACGGGCGTTACGGGGAGTCGTCGAGGGACGCGACGGGCATGACGACGAGGTCGTAGAGCCGCCAGTCGAGGGCGGACGCCTCCTCGGCGATCGACGCGGCCTGCGCCGCTACGTCGGTCGGGGCGTCGAGGACGACGAAGATCTCGCCGGAGACGACGTGCCCCTCCTCACGAAGCCGCACGTCGGCGTCCGCGACGTCGGAGCGACGGCGGACCATCTCGCGCACGCGCTCGGTGAGGCCCAGCTCCCTCTCGCTGTCGACCTCGGTGGGCCGCTGGTCCATGAGGGCGGACATCGCCCGTTTCACGTTCCGCCCCCCGTCCCGCACCACGTCGAGCGAGATAAAGCCCGCCGCGACGGCGTCGGCCCACCAGAGGCCGAGCCCCAGGCCGACGATGCCCAGGATCGCCGCGAGGGCCGTCATCCAGTCGGCCTTGTTCATGTCGGCGTCGGCGTGGAGCGTCTTCTCGTGGAGGTCCTTCGCGATCGGGAGCTTCATCCGCCCCAGCACGACGGGCGGGACCGCGCTGTAGATCAGCGCCCCGATCATCACCCAGCCCGACCACACGTACCACCCGAAGAGGTCGAAGTGGCCCAGCGTGGGGTGGTGCTGGGAGAGGAGCGACATCGACGAGTCGTACAGCATGTACAGCCCGAGGATGAGGAGAGCCACGGCGGCCACCAGGAACGAGAGCAGAGCGGCCCGGCGGTGCCCGTAGGGAAACCGGTCCGTCGGCGCCCGGTCGCGGTAGTGCATCGCGACGAGGAACGAGAGGGGCGGGATGAGGCTGAGGAGGTCCTCGATCCAGGCCGTCTTCATCGCCTGGGACGCCCCCATCGTCAGGTACATCACGGCGATGATCGTCACGAGGAAGCCGAGCGTCACCCACTCCAGCACCTTCGCCTTCTTCAGCTTCCGCAGCTTCTCGTCAGGGAGGGCGTAGGGGGGCCGGCGCTTCATGGGGCGGGGGCCTCCCGGAGGCGCTGGCCGACCCAGGCCGAATCGACGCGGAGGAGGGTGTCTTCCAGCTTCATCAGCATGGCGTTCTCGCCCAGCGGGACCACCATCACGTGCTTCTCCGTCCGGAGGCGGGGCCCGGAGGGCCGGAGGCCCAGCCCCTCGACCTCCCACGCCTCAGCGGCGACTGGCCCCTCCGCCGAAGCGAGGTCCTCGCGGACGTGCACGTCGAACCCGTGCTCCCGCAGGGCCTCCGTCAGCCCGCTAGCCGGGTGGACGGCGACGGGCGCTCCCTCCGAGAGCGACGCGGCGGGCCCCACGCCGACGACCGAGTGGCTGGTGTAGTACGGGACGCTCACCGCCAGGTGGCTCTTCCACGGGGTCGAGGCCGTGATGCCGCCGGCCACGATGTCCAGTTCGTAGTGCGTGAGCGCTTCGAGCAGATCCCCCTCGCTCCCCCACTCCCACACGACCTCAACGTCGAGGTCGCGGGCCAGCGATCGAAGGAGGTCGGCCTCTACCCCTCCCGGCTCCCCCTCTGGCGGGCCCGCCACCCAGGGCGGGGCCGAGGCCACCCCCACCCGTAGCGTGCCTCGCTGGACGACCCGGTCCAGGGTGTGGTGGGGGTCCTGGGGGTAGCGGTCACAACCGGCGAAGAGGGTCGCCAGCAGTCCAAGCGTGAGGGCGAGGGATCGACGTCGCATGCACATGGCCACCGCTCCTAACGCCCCTCCGCGCGTCAGGATTCAGATCCCGCGCAGGCGGGCCCTAGTCCTCGTCGTCGCGGCGCGTCAGGAGGCCCTGCCGCTTGAACGAGATCATCGTCGTCTCGAGCGTCCCGTGGCGCATGCGGCGGCGCACCTCCTCGACGGGCATCCCGGCGTTGAGCCAGATGAGCGATGCCGTGTGGGTGAGGCTGTGCGGGCTGATGTCGCGCCGCTTGAGGCCGGCCTTGCGGAGGTGCCCGTTCACGCGCCCGCGCACCGAGCGCGTGTTGAGGCGAGTCCCCTCGCTGCGGTGCCCGTGGCTAACGAAGAGCGGGGCCTTCGGCCCGGCCTCCTCGCGGGTGTGGAGGTAGATCTCCAGCGGGTCGAGCGCCTCAGGGTCGAGAGGGACCGACTCGTCCTTCGACTGGCGCCCCTTGCCCTGGACGCGGATGAATGTCCCCATCAGCGTGCGGTCCACGTCGCCCACGTCGGCCCGGACGAGCTCGATCTCGCTGAGGCCGCCGTACACCATGAGCGCCACGATAGCCCGGTCGCGTCGGCCGATGGGCGTCTCCTTCGGTACCACCCCGAACAGCCGCTCCACCTCGTCGGCCCGGAGGACGCCACGCGAGTGGGAGCTCGGGCGCCGGTTCCCCTTCACGCCGCGCGCCGGGTTCTCGCCCAGCTCGCCGCGCGCGACGAGGTAGTCGCAGAGGCGGCGGAGAGCCGTGAGGTAGGTGCTCACCGAGACCTGGCTCAGCTCCCGCTCCTCCATCAGGTACGCCTTGTAGGCCTCCACGTCGTCCTCGACGAACCGGAACCGGCTCGACGGGCGCGCCGCGCGTGTGGCGTGGTACCGCTCGAACTCGTTGAGTGCGCGACGGTAGGTCCCCTTCGTCTCCTTGCTCTTCTCCTTGAGGTACTCGGAGACGAACCGCTCCAGCCGGTCGGCGAGCTGGGCGACGGAGAGGCGGAGGGGGGAGTCGGCGTCGGCCACGGAGAGTTGCCCGAGGAGGCGGGATAACGGCTATCGCCGAAAGTAGACCGCCCTTCTGGGCGCCGCAACCGGGATCTGCCCGATGCGGCCTCGCCTCATGAGAAGCCTTCCCTACAGCAGGGGCGAGTCCGGCGTGATGGCCTCCAACTCGCGCCGGTACGCCGCGAGGAAGCTGGCGGCCATCGACCCGTCGATGATCCGGTGGTCGTACGAGAGCGAGATGTAGACCATGTGCCGGATGGCGATCACGTCCTCCCCGTTCACCTCCACCACCACCGGCCGCTTCACGATGGCACCGGGCGAGAGGATCGCCGACTGCGGCTGGTTGATGATGGGCGTGCCCATGAGCGAGCCGAGGCTGCCCACGTTCGTGATCGTGAACGTGCCGCCCTGGAGCTCGTCGGGCTGGAGCTTCTTGGTGCGGGCGCGGTCGGCAAGGTCGGCCACGGTGTGGGCCAGGCCCGTCAGGTTCTGCTGGCCGGCGTTCCGGACGACCGGGACGAGCAGCCCCTTCTTCCCGAGCGCGACGGCGATCCCGATGTGGTAGTCCTTCTTGATGAGCACGCGGCTGCCCTCGACCGACGAGTTGAGGAGCGGGTGCTCGCGGAGCGGCTCGATGGCCGCCTCGATGAAGTACGGCGTGTAGGTGAGCTTGACGCCCTCGCGCTTCTGGAACTCGGCCTTGTGCGCCTCGCGGTGCTTCACGAGGCCCGTCACGTCCACCTCGGCGAAGCTGGTGACGTGCGCGCTCGTGTCCTTCGAGCGGCGCATGTGCTCGGCGATGAGCTGCCGCATCCGGTCCATCTCCACCACCTCGACGCGCTCGTCGGCGGCGTCGGCCGGGGCCGCAGGCGCGGCCTTGGCAGGCCGGGCCTTGGCGGAGGACGCCGGGCTCGTCTTCGAGGCGGGCTGAGCGGCCGTCGCCTGCGGGGCGCTCCCGCCGCCGTAGCTCTTGGGCTGGGGCGTCTCGGCGGGCTGCGACGGGGTCGACCCTCGCGACGCCAGGTACGTCATCACGTCGTCCTTGCTGACGCGGCCGTCCGAACCCGTCCCCTGGATCGTCTGGAGTTCGGCGAGCGAGAGGCCCTCGGCCTCGGCGATGGAGCGGACGAGCGGCGAGTAGAAGTTGCCCGCGTCGTCGCGGCGCGGGATCGGGCCGGCGTCGCCGGCGGTCGCGGCCGCCGCGGCCTCGGCGCCACGCTCTTCCTGAACGGCCGGCGCGGAGGCCGCCGTGTCGGTCGCCTCGCCGCCGTAACTCTTCTCGTAGGGCTCCGGCTCGTCCGTTGGGGCACCGTCGCCGCTCGTGGCGGCCGGCGTCTCGGGAGCCGACGCGGCGTCGGCCGAGCCGATGATGGCGATGGGCGTCCCCACGTCGACCGTGTCGCCTTCCTGGACGAGGATCTCGAGGAGCGTCCCAGCCTCGGGGCTGGGGACCTCGGAGTCGACCTTGTCCGTCGAGATCTCGAGGAGCGTCTCGTCCTGCTCGACCGTGTCGCCCACGCCCTTCTTCCACTCGAGCACCGTCCCCTCCATCACACTCTCGCCCATCTTGGGCATGACCACCTCAGTCCGCGCGCCGCCACCGGACGCGCCGTCGCCGCTGGCAGAGTCGTCCGTGGGCCGCACGATGGGAGCGGCCGGCTTGGCCTCCGGCTCCGGCTGCGGGTCCTCCCCGACGGGCTGGACCTCGTCGAGCGGCTCGGCCGCCGTCTCCACGTCGGACGCGTCGGCGACTTCTGGCTCCTCGGCCGGCGGCGCCATCTCGGGGGCCACGCCGCCCTCGGCGTCCACGTCCGTCTCGATGACGGCGATGGGCGTCCCCACGTCGACCGTGTCGTTCTCCTGCACGAGGATCTCGACGATCCGCCCGGCCTCGGGGGACGGCACCTCGGAGTCGACCTTGTCCGTCGAGATCTCGAGGAGCGTCTCGTCCTGCTCGACCGTGTCGCCCACGCCCTTCTTCCACTCGAGCACCGTCCCCTCCATCACACTCTCGCCCATCTTGGGCATGACGACATCGACTCGGGCCATGGAAGGAGCGCGTAGGCGCGGAAAGACGGGGGACGGGCGTTTCGGGGCGCAAAGATACGCGGGCCGGTACGTGCGCCTGGTCGGAAGCGCTCCCGCCTCGGCTGTGAAAATGGTGAGGGCGGCGTTCCTCAGGCCGCCCCCGACCGCGCCCCGCCCCGAACGCTCATGTCCTGCACACGGTTAGTTTCCAGATCTATCACGCTCCTCAGGGACATGCCTCGACTCCTTTCTCTCGTCGCACTCGCCGCGCTCGCCGCCGGCTGTGCCTCGACGCAACCCGCCGACGCCGACGGATCGGCCGCCGGCCGCACCGCCACCCCGGCCCCCATCCCCGACGCGTCGGATGCCGACCCGCTCACGCTCGATCCGGCCGTCCGCACCGGGACGCTCGCCAACGGGCTCGTCTACTACGTCCGCTCAAATCAGGAGCCGCGCGACCGCGCCGAGCTCCGCCTCGTGGTCGATGCCGGGAGTGTGCTGGAGGACGACGACCAGCGCGGGCTGGCGCACCTCTTGGAGCACATGGCCTTCAACGGGACCGAGCGGTTCCCCGAGCAGGAGCTCGTCCGCTACCTCGAGTCGACCGGGATGCGGTTCGGGCCGGACGTCAACGCCTACACCTCGTTCGACGAGACGGTCTACATGCTCCAGGTGCCGACCGACAGCGCCGGGACGTTCACCACCGGCCTTGACGTGCTCCACGAGTGGGCGGGCCACGTGACGCTCCTCGACGAGGAGATCGACAAGGAGCGCGGCGTTGTGCTGGAGGAGCGGCGGCTGCGGCGCGGCGCTCAGGGCCGCATCACCGACATCCAGTACCCGGTCTTCTACCAGGGCTCGCGCTACGCCGAGCGCCTCCCCATCGGCACCGAGGAGGTCCTCCAGAGCACGCCGGGCGACCGCGTCCGCGACTTCTATGAGACGTGGTACCGCCCCGACCTCATGGCCGTCGTCGTGGTGGGCGACGTGGACGCGGACGCCGTGGCCGAGATGATCGAGACGCGGTTCGCGGACCTGGAGAACCCGGCCGCGGAGGCTGAGCGCCCGACCTACGAGGTCCCGGCGCACGACGAGACCCGCGTGTCGATCGCGACCGACCCGGAGCTCCCGCAGGGGACGGTCCAGGTGCTCCTCAAGCGCGAGCCGCAGGAGACCAAGACGGCCCGGGACTTCCGCCAGTCGCTCGTGGTGGCGCTCTACAACGCCATGTTCAACGCGCGCCTCCAGGAGCTGACGCAGTCCGCGAACCCGCCGTTCGCCATCGCCTTCACCGGGCTGGGCGGCGGGCTCCGCACCGTCGACCTGGCCCAGTTCTTCGCCGTGGTCCCGGGAGACGGCGGGCTTACGGGCCTGGAGGCGCTCCTCACCGAGACCGAGCGGGTCCGCCGCTTCGGGTTCACCGAGAGCGAGCGCCAGCGCGCCGAGGCCGAGATCCTCAACGGGCTCGACCGCGCCCTCGCCGAGCGCGACCAGACGCCCTCGCGCGTGTTCGCCAGCCAGCTCGTCAACACGTTCCTCGAAGGGACGCCCACGCTCGGGATCGACGACCGGGCCGCCCTCACGCGCGAGCACCTCCCCACGATCGGGATCGACGAGGTGAACGACCTCGCCGACGACCTGCTCCGGGATGAGAACCGCGTCGTGGCCCTCGCGCTGCCGGAAGCTGAGGGCGTCACGCCGCCCACCGAGGCCGAGGTCCGCGCCCTGCTGGCCGAGGTGGAGCGGGCCGAGATCGAGCCCTACGCCGACGACGTCTCCGACGAGCCGCTCGTCGCCGAGCCGCCGGCGCCGGGCGAGATCGTCGAGATCGACCTCGACATGGAGACCGGCGTCGCGGACCTGACGCTTTCGAACGGCGTCCGCGTCCTGTTCAAGCAGACCGACTTCCAGAACGACGAGGTCCTGCTCCTCGGGTTCAGCCCGGGCGGCACGTCCCTCCTCGACCTGGAGACGTACCGGGCTACGCAGCTCGCCTCGACGGTCGCCAACCTGTCCGGCGCCGGCGCCTTCACCGAGTCGGCCCTGGACAAGAAGCTGGCCGGCCAGACTGTCGGCGTGTCGGCCTACCTCGGCGAGCGTGAGGAGGGCTTCCGCGGCTCGGCCTCGCCCGACGACCTGGAGACGCTGTTCCAGCTCGTCTACCTCACCGCCACGCAGCCGCGCCGCGACGAGGAGGCGTTCGCCTCCGTCCTCCAGCGCTACCGCGGGCTCCTCGCCAACATGTCGGCCTCGCCGCAGGCCGCCTTCAGCGACACGCTCCAGGTGACGCTCAGCCAGCACCACCCGCGCCGCCAGCCCTTCAGCACGACGACGATCGACCAGGCCGACCTCGATGCCTCGGTCCGCGTGCTGCGCGAGCGGTTCGCCGACGCTGACGACTTCACGTTCGTGATCGTGGGGAACGTGGGCATGGAGACGCTGAAGCCGCTCGTCGAGACTTACCTCGGCGGCCTCCCGACGCTCCCCCGCACCGACGAGCCGCGCGACCTCGGCGTCGAGCGCCCGGCCGGCGTCGTGACGAAGACGGTCCGGCGCGGGATCGAGCCGCAGGCGCAGGTCCAGCTCGTGTTCCACGGAACGCTCGACGCGGTCGACCTGGAGACGGAGGCCGCGCTGAGCGCGCTCGGGCAGGTGCTCACGACGAAGCTTCGCGAGACGGTCCGCGAGGACCTCGGCGGGACGTATAGCATCCGGGCCAGCGGCACCGCCGAGCGCGAGCCGCGCCCCGGCTACACCGTGAGCATCGGCTTCGGCGCCGACCCGGCCCGCGTGGACGAGCTGATCGCCGCCGTCATGGCCGACATCGCCGACCTCCAGGCGAATGGGCCGGACGCACGCTACGTCGAGAACGTCCACGAGAGCGCGCGGCGCGGCCACGAGACCGAGCTGCGGGAGAACGGCTACTGGCTCAACACGATCGCCAACGCCGCCCGCTACGACGTCCCGTTGGAAGACGCCCTCGCCCAGAGCGACCTGCTGACGGCCCTCACCGCCGCCGACGTGCAGGCCGCCGCGCAGCGCTACCTCGACATGGACCAGTACGTGCAGGTGGTCCTGCTCCCGGAGGAGACGGAGTAGCCCATCCTCTCAGGCCACGCGCCCGGCTCCCGTGGGGGGCCGGGCGCGTCGGCGTTGGGGGAGCCGCGCCGGCTAGGCGTCGGTGCCGCGACGGGCGGCGAGCGTCGAAACGTAGAGCCGGATCCCCTCCCGCTCCGCGGGCGTCATCTTGGCCGTCGCCGTCCACGGCATGAACTGCGGGTCCATCTGGTGGCCCGAGGGGGTCGTGCCCGTCGTGAGCGCCTCGTGGAAGGCCGCCGCGGGCCACTGACCGGCCACCGCGAGGTCGGGCGGCGGCGGCGCCCCCGGCTGCTCGGGCTCCCCGCCCACGAGGTTCGGGCCGTGACAGTAGGCGCACATCATCTCGGCGACGTACTCGCCGTAGGCCACCGTCGCGCCGGGCGCGGGCGACGTGGCCGGCGTCGGGTCGAGGTGGACGCCCCCGCCGACATTCAGGGGGCCGGCCGCGAGCAGCTTGCCCATCAGCCGGTACTCCATCGGCGGGAGGTCGTTCTCGATGGGCGCGAGCGTTTCGAGGTAGGCGATGAGCCGCGCGGCCTCGGTGTCGCTCATGCCGTGGTAGGCGCCCGACGGCATGACGAACAGCGCCGTGCCGTCCACGCCGACGCCGTGGCGGATGGCCCGGTCCCAGTCCTCGGGCTCGTACTGGCCGCCGACGCCCGCCGGCGTCAGGTTCGAGGACACGAGGCGGAACGGCCCCTCCTCCGACATCACCAGCCCCGCGAGGTCCGCGCCGTGGCAGTCCGGGCAGCCGTAGATCTCCGCGAGGTGCGCGCCGGCCGCGAGGGAGACCGAGTCGGTCGAGATCTCGAGCGGGGCCACCGCCACGTCGTAGGTCCGGCCGATGTTGCCGGCGCCGACGCGCGAGAGGACGAACCCGACGATGACGAGGAGGACAGCGAGAGAGCCAGCGACGATGCCGGCCCACTTCATCACGGTGCGCATGGATTCGGGAGTTGTGGGAGAGCCCGCCCCCGGGTGCCTTCCCTCCGCAGCCCACAGAGGTACGGGATCACCCCGGGCCGGGCGCCTCCCCGACACGATGCCCGACGATACGACGCGCGAGGCCAAGAAAAAACAAGGCGCCCGGCCCCGTGGTGGGAGCCGGGCGCCGTGGCCGTCGGCAGCGAGCCGAGGCCCGCAGAGAAGACGTCGTTACTCGGTCTCGGCGAGGTCGGTCGCGTCGACGTCCAAGGCCGGCACGAGCGGCGCGGCGTCCTCGTCGGCCGGGGCGGCGCCGAACGGCGCCTCCTCGATCTGGAGCGTCTCCGCGCCCTCCGTCTCCGTCGCGCCGCCGGTGCCCGCGATGAGCGGGGCGATGACGAGCGCGACCACCGAGATCAGCTTGACGAGGATGTTGAGGCTCGGGCCGGACGTGTCCTTGAGCGGGTCGCCCACGGTGTCGCCGACGACGGCCGCCTTGTGGACGTCCGAGCCCTTCCCGTACTTGACGCCGTCGAACTCGACGCCGCCCTCGATCCGCTTCTTCGCGTTGTCCCAGGCGCCGCCGGCGTTGGACTGGAAGATGGCCATGAGCACGCCGGTCACCGTCACGCCGACGAGGAGCCCGCCTAGCATGTACTTGTCGATGAAGCCGATCCCGACCGGGACGGCCACGGCCAGCACGCCGGGGAGGATCATCTCCCGGAGCGCCGCCTTCGTCGAGATGTCGACGCAGCGCGCGTGGTCGGCCTTGGCCGTGCCCTCGCGGAGGCCGGGGATCTCGCTGAACTGGCGGCCGACCTCCTTGATCATGTCGCTGGCCGCACGGCCGACGGCGTTCATGGCCATGGCCGAGAACACGAACGGGAGCATCCCGCCGATGAGGACGCCGGCCAGGATGGTCGGCTGGGCCACGTTGATGGCCTCGATGCCGGCCTGCTGCATGAACGCCGCGAACAGCGCCAGCGCCGTGAGCGCCGCCGAGCCGATGGCGAAGCCCTTCCCGATGGCGGCCGTCGTGTTGCCGACGGCGTCGAGGAGGTCGGTCCGCTCCCGGACCTCCGGCGGAAGCTCGGCCATCTCGGCGATGCCCCCAGCGTTGTCCGAGATCGGCCCATAGGCGTCGACCGCGAGCTGGATGCCCGTCACCGACAGCATGCCGAGGGCGGCGATGGCGATGCCGTAGAGCCCGGCGAACGTGAAGGCGCCGATGATGGCGAGGGCCAGGATGATCGTCGGGATGCCCGTCGAGTACATGCCGACGCCGAGGCCGGAGATGATGTTCGTCGCCGCGCCCGTCACCGAGGCCCGGGCGATGTTCGTCACCGGCGTCGTGTGCGTGGCCGTGTAGTACTCCGTCACGAGACCGATGGCCGTGCCGGCCGCGAGCCCGATGAGGACGGCCCAGAACACGCCGAGCGACGAGTACACGAACGTCCCCACGATGGGGGTCGTGGCCGTGAACTCGGCCGGGAGCATGCCCCGGATGATGAAGAACGCCAGGACGGCCATGAGCCCGGCCGCGCCGAACTCGCCGATGTTGAGCGCCTTCTGCGGGTTGCCGCCCTCCTTCACCTTGACGAAGAACGACCCGAGGATCGAGACAACGATGCCGACGGCCGCGATCACGAGCGGGAGCAGGACGGCGCCCAGCTCCATCCCGCCGGCGTCGACGAGGGCGGCGGCGAAGGCCGCGCCGAGCACCATGGCCCCGACGATGGAGCCGACGTACGACTCGAAGAGGTCGGCTCCCATGCCGGCCACGTCGCCGACGTTGTCGCCCACGTTGTCGGCGATGGTCGCCGGGTTGCGCGGGTCGTCCTCGGGGATCCCTTCGTAGACCTTGCCGGCGAGGTCGGCGCCGACGTCGGCCGCCTTCGTGTAGATGCCGCCGCCGACGCGCGCGAAGAGCGCGATGGACGAGGCGCCCAGCGAGAAGCCGGCGAGCACGTTGAGCAGGCGCGTCACCTCGATCGGCTGGAGGATGCCGTCCGTGCCGTCGAAGACGCCCTGGTAGGCCAAGAACAGCCCGCCGAGCCCGAGGAGGCCGAGGCCGACGACCGAGAGGCCCATCACGAGGCCGCCCGAGAACGCCACGTTGAGCGCTTCGCCCAGCGAGCTACGCGCCGCATTCGTGGTCCGAACGTTGGCCTTGGTCGCCACGCGCATCCCGAAGAAGCCGGCCAGACCGGAGCAGAGCGCGCCGGCGGCGAACGAGAGGGCGATGAGCGGGCTGGAGTCCGCGCGATTGAGGTTCGCCAGCAGCAGGAGCGCCGCGACGATGACGACGAACACGGCGAGCACGCGGTACTCGCGGCGGAGGAACGCCTTGGCGCCCTCCTGAATGTCGGAGGCGATCTCAGCCATCCGGTCCGTGCCGACGGGCTGGGCGTTGACCCAGCGGGTGCGGAGGAAGGCGTACCCCAGGGCGAGGACTCCGGCGAGCGGGACCAGCAGGGACAAGAGGGATTCGGACATCGGGGAGTAAGTGGGTGAGAAACGTGCCCTCAGGGGGCCGGAGTCAGTCGGAGGGTGCGTCGGCGGACGGGCCGGCCGGTGGCCGGCCGTTGTGCCGGTTCATGGCGGCGGTGAGCCCGTCGCGGACGAAGGTGAGGGCCGCCTCGGCGGCGGCGGCGAGCGCGGCGTCGACCGTCTCGCGCTCGTCCTCGTCGAACGGCGACAGGACGTAATCGACCTGTCCGCCGCGCGGGAAGCTATCCCCCACGCCTACGCGTAACCGGGGAAACTCGGTGGAGCCCAGCGCATCGATCACGCTCTGGACGCCGTTGTGTCCTCCGGCGGAGCCCTTGCCGCGCAGGCGGATCTGGCCGAGGGGAAGTGAGAGGTCGTCGTAGACGAGGAGGACGTCGGCCGGCTCCAGATGGTAGCGGCGGAGGAGCGCCGCATAGGCCTGTCCGCTCCGGTTCATGAACGTGAGCGGCTTCGCGAGCGCCACGGGCTCGCCCCGCCAGCGCCCCTCGCCCACGACCGAACCCGCGGCCTCCGTCTCGACCGGGATACCGACCTCGGCCGCCACCCGGTCGACGGCCAGGAAGCCGGCGTTGTGCCGGGTGTCCTCATACTCCGCCCCCGGGTTGCCGAGCCCGACGACGAGCCGGTGCGGCGTCACGGACGGCTCCGGTACGCCGCGGCGACGCGGGCTGGCCGCGTCGTCGGCACCGAGAAGTCGGGAGAGCCAGGACATGAGGGCGGAATACGAGGAGAGCGCGACGCCAGCGGTCCGGCGCCGCGCCCTCCGAGTGGCAGACGGGGGAGGCTAGGCCTCCTCCTCGCCCTCTGCGGTCGGGGCCTCGCCCTCGGCGTCCAGCGCCGGAGCCTCGCCCTCGAGCAGGGCCGTGCCCTCCTCGGCCGTCTCGTCGTCCTCGACGAGCGCCCGCGGGGCCGTCACGCTGGCGATCGTCCGGTGCGGGTCGGTGAGGACCTCGACGGACTCGCCCACGGCCAGCTCCTCGACGTGGATCGACTCGCCGACCTCGAGGTTCGAGATGTCGATCGAGACGTGGCCCGGGATGTCCTTCGGGAGCGCCCGGATTTCCAGTTCCTGGAGCGACTGCGAGAGGACGCCGCCGGCCTTCACGCCGCGCGGGGTGCCCTCGAGGTGCACCGGGATCGTCATCGTCAGGGCCTCGCCGGCCGTCAGGGCCAGGAAGTCGACGTGGATCGGCTGGTCGGTGACGGGGTGGAAGTCGACCTGCTTGAGGATGGCCTCGTGGTCGCCCCCGCCTACGGCGAGCGCGACGCGGTAGGTCTCCGTCGTGTAGATGAGCGGCCGGAGCGAGAGGGTGTCCACGGCGAAGTGGACCGGCTCGGTGTGGGAGCCGTAGAGCACACACGGGACGAGCCCGGCGTTGCGGACGGCCTTCGCGGCCTTCTTGCCGGTCTCACGCGCCTGCGCGTCGAGAGTGATAGTCTGCATGTCAGTAGTCGAGTACGAGGGGACGGGAGGACGTCCCGCGCGGGGATCTGTCTCGCGTGTCGAGCCCGAAGGGTAGCGCGCCACCCCGCCCCCCAACTTGGATTAATCCACGAAGAGCGTCGAGATCGACTCGTCCGAGCCGATGCGGTGGATCGATTCGGCGAAGAGCGGGGCGACCGAGATCACCTCGATCTTGTCGGAGGTCCGCTGGAGCGGGACCGTGTCGGTGACGATGATGCGGCTGAGCGGGCTGGCCTCGATCCGGTCGATGGCCGGGCCGGAGAGGAGCGGGTGCGTGCAGAAGGCCTGCACGTCGAGGGCGCCGGCATCGTGGAGCGCGTGGGCGCCGGAGGTGAGCGTGCCGGCCGTGTCGCAGAGATCGTCGATGATGAGGCAGTTCCGGCCGCCCACGTCGCCGATGATGTTCATGACCTCGGCCACGTTGGCCTCGGGCCGCCGCTTGTCGATGAGGGCGAGGCCGGCCCCGAGCCGCTTGGCGTAGGCGCGGGCGATCTTCGAGGCGCCCACGTCCGGCGCCACGACGACGAGGTTGTCGCGAAACTGGCGCGCCACGGCCTCGCCGTCAGCCCGCCCGTCGGCGTGGGCGGCGGCGAGCGTGTTCTCCTCCAGCCACTGCTCGAAGACGACGCTCCCGTAGAGGTGGTCCACGGGGATGTCGAAGAACCCCTGGATCTGGGCCGCGTGGAGGTCCATCGTCAGGACCCGGTCCACGCCGGCCTGCTCCAGCATCTGGGCGATCATGCGCGAGGCGATGCTCACGCGCGGCTGGTCCTTCCGGTCCTGGCGGGCGTACCCGAAGTACGGGATGACGGCCGTGATCCGCGCCGCCGACGCCCGCCGCGCCGCGTCGACCATGAGGAACAGCTCCATCCAGTTCTCGGCCGGCGGCGGCGTCGACTGGATGATGAACAGGTCGGTCCCCCGAATCGACTCCTCGTAGCGGACGTAGACCTCGCCGTCGGAGAAGTTGCGGAGCGTGACGGCGCCGAGCTCCTGCCCGTATGCCTCGGCGATGCGGCGCGCCAGCGCCGGATTGCTCCGGCCAGCGAACAGCGTGATGGGAAGGGCGGGCGGGGTGATGGACACGGAGGGGGCCGGGAGACGGCCGGTGGGGCCCAGAGGATCGACGCGGCTGCCCGAGGAGGATTCGAACCTCCACAAGCACTTCCAAAGAGTGCTGTGCTGCCATTACACCATCGGGCACGTGCCGGCACCTCGACCCGCGCGCGGCGTAACCGACGCGCGGCCGGACGATCCCGGAACTCCCGCTCAAACTAGGGGACCCTCCAGGGACCGGGCAACGGCCGGCCGCCGACCGCCCCGCTTTCGAGGCCGCCCCGCGGCTTCTTGCCCCCCTTTTCACCCGCCTCCCGCCCGTGCCTGTGATCGACTCCGCCCTCTCCACTCTCAATGGCGCCCCTTCCCCCAACGAGCGGGCCGCCATCGGCGTGCTCGGCGGCCTCGGCCCCTATGCCGGGCTCGACCTCGTCCGCGCGCTCCTGGACGAGACCGACGCCCACGCCGACCAGGAACACCTCCCCATCACCCTCATCTCGTACCCCAACCGGATCCCCGACCGCGCGACCTGGATCGCGGACGAGACGGCGCCCTCCCCCCTCCCGGCCATGTTGGAGGTCCTCCGCCGCCTCGACGACGCCGGGTGCGCCGTGGCCGGCATCCCGTGCAACACGGCCCATGCACCGGCGCTGTACGACCGCCTTCACGACGGGCTCCTCGCCGACGGGCGGGACCTTGGCCTTCTCCACATCGTGGATGCGATTGTGGACAACGTGCGCGAGGTGGCACCCGACGCGCAGCGGATCGGCGTGCTCGCCACGGCCTCGTCGGTCCAGAACCGGCTCCACCGGACGGGGTTGGAAGCGGCCGGGCTGGAGGCCGTCAAGCCGGACGAGGCGCACCAGGCGCTCGTGCAGGAGGCGATCTACGGGTCCGAGTGGGGGCTGAAGGCCCAGAGCAGCCCTCCCGATCCGCGCGCGCGCCAGGCCCTCCTCGACGCCACCGACCACCTGATCGAGCGCGGCGCGGAGGCCGTCATCCTCGGGTGCACCGAGCTCCCGCTGGCGATTCCAGAAGCAGGCCGCGGGGGGGTCCCGTTCCTCAACTCCACGCGCGCCCTCGCGCGAGCCCTCATCCGAGCGACACATCCTGAGAAGCTCCGCGACGCGGTCACCACTGCCGTGTGAGGCGGCGGGGGTGGCCGCCGCAGGGCATCCCGGCGTACCCTTCGATCTGGGCCGTCGGCTGTACTTTCCCGGCCCCACCTCCCAGCGACCCGTCTGACCCCTTGAGACCCCTCTAGGCCTCCCCTTCCCGGCCGACAACCCCCGCGCCCGGCCGTCAGATGCTTCGCGAACGCAGCCTGCTCCTCCAGCGGCTCCTCTTCGGAGCCGACCTCGTCCTGATCGCGGTCGCGTGGGTGATCGCATGGATCATCCGATTCCAGGTCCTCACGCCGCCCGAGTGGGTCCCGCTCTCGGCGTACCTCCAGTTTCTCCCGTTCGTCCTGGTGATTTGGAGCGCGGTGTTCCTGGTCTCCGGGCTGTACCAGACGCGGCGGGCGCAGCGGCTCCCGCTCGTGATCTACGCGGTGGCGCGGGCAGTGGGGCTGGGGCTCGTGGCCTCGCTCGGGGCCCTGTTCTTCTACCGGGAGTTCTCATTCTCCCGGCTCCACATGCTCCTGTTCGGGGCGACCACGTCGGCGCTCCTAGTGGCCCTCCGGCTGGCGATCTACGTCGGCCTCCGGCGGAGCCGGCAGCGCGGCCTCAACGTCCGCCGCGTGCTGATCGTCGGGGCCGGGAAGGCGGGGCAGCGGCTCGAGCGCGCGTTCCGCCACTACCCGTGGATGGGGTTCGAGGTGCTCGGCTTCCTCGACGACCGTCTCGACGCCCACGCCGAGCCGCCGGACCCGCTCTACCCCGAGGAGTCGAGCGGCGCCCCCCACGTCCTGGGCCGCGTGGACGAGATCGACGCCGTGCTCGACCGCCTGGCCAACGTGGACCTCGTCTACGCCGCGCTCCCGCTCTCCGCCACCGACAAGATCGAGGCCGTCGCCGAGGCCTGCACCACGCGGACCGCCCACCTCTGCCTCGTCCCGGACCTCCTCGGGCTCGACCTCCTCCTCAACAGCCGCGTGAGCGACGTCGACGGGCTCCCGGTGATCCACCTCCTCGACGAGGCCCCGTTCGACATTCGCCAACTCCTGAAGCGGGGGGCCGACGTGGCCTTCTCCGCCGCGGCGCTCGTCCTCCTCTCTCCGCTCCTCCTCGCGATCGCCGTCGCCGTGAAGCTGTCGTCGCCGGGGCCGGTCCTCTACCGGCAGACGCGGATGGGGCTGAACGGGCAGACGTTCGAGATCCTCAAGTTCCGGTCGATGCCGGTCGACGCCGAGGCGGACACGGGACCGGTGTGGTCGCAGCCGGGCGAGAGCCGGGCGACGCCGGTCGGGTCGTTCCTCCGCCGGACGAGTCTGGACGAACTCCCCCAATTCTGGAACGTGCTCCGCGGCGACATGTCGGTAGTCGGGCCGCGGCCGGAGCGGCCGGCCCTCATCGCCGACTTCCGGGAGCAGGTCCCCGGCTACATGCTCCGCCACAAGACGAAGGCGGGGATCACGGGCTGGGCCCAGGTCCACGGCTGGCGCGGGCGACACGAGCCTGACCAAGCGGATCGAGTACGACCTGTACTACATCCGGAACTGGAGCCTCTGGCTCGACCTCAAGATCGTCGTCATGACCGTGTTCAAGGGGTTCGTCCACCCCAACGCGCACTGACGACGCCACCCGTTGGTCAGGCGGGCCCGCTGTGATCCGCCCGTTCTTCGCCCGTCGCGGGTATCGAGCCGGGTAGCTTGGCAGCCGTCCCTCCCGGCCCCATGCTCATCCTCCGCGATATCCACCTCGCCTTCGGCGGGCGCGTCCTCTTCGACGGGCTCGGGTGGACCGTGCGTGGCGGCGAGCGCGTCGGGCTCGTCGGGCCGAACGGGGCCGGCAAGTCGACGCTGCTCCGCGTGATCTCCGGCGAGCAGCCGATCGACCGCGGCGAGGTGATCCGCGAGGGCGGCGCGACGGTCGGGTTCCTCCGCCAGGACACGCAGGAGCAGGACACGTCCATCTCGCCCCTGGAGGAGGCCCTCCACGCCTTCGACGACGTCATCCGCCTGGAGGCCGAGGCCGAGCGCCTCACGGTCGCCATGGAGGACCACCCCGACCACACGACGGACGACTACTTCAAGCTGGTCGAGCGGTTCTCGAAGGTGCACGACCGCCTCGTGACGCGCGAGGCACACACGGCCGAGGCCCGCGCCGCCACCGTCCTCTCGGGCCTCGGCTTCACGGACGACGAGATGCGCCGGCCGCTCTCGACGTTCTCGGGCGGCTGGCGGATGCGCGTGGCCCTCGCCCGGCTCCTCCTCGGCGAGCCCGACATCCTCCTCCTCGACGAGCCCACCAACCACCTCGACATCGAGTCGATCGACTGGCTGGAGGAGTACCTCACCGGCTACCCCGGCGCCGTCGTTCTTGTGAGCCACGACCGGTACTTCCTCGACCGAATGACGACGGCTACCGCCGACCTCGTCCGTGGACAGATCGACACGTACCCGGGCAACTACGAGCACTACCTGGAGGCGCGCCTGGAGCGCCGCGCCCACTGGCAGGCCCGCTACGACAACCAGCAGAAGGAGATCGCAGAGGCCGAGCGGTTCATCGCCCGCTTCCGCGCGAAGGCGACGAAGGCGAAGCAGGCCCAGAGCCGGATCAAGATGCTGGAGAAGCTGGAGCGGATCCCGCCGCCGCCGCCCGAGGCGTCGTCGATGCGGTTCCGCTTCCCCGAGCCGCCGCCGTCGGGCCGGCAGGTCATCGAGCTCTCGGCGTTCTCGAAGACGTACCCCGCGCCCGAGGGCGGCGAGACCGTCGTGTTCGACCACGCGGAGCCGCTCCTCCTGGAGCGCGGCGACAAGGTGGCCCTCGTCGGCAAGAACGGCGCCGGCAAGTCGACGCTCGCGCGGATCCTGCTCGGGACCGAAGGCGTCGACGGCGAGCGAACCGTCGACCGCCGGGCGGAGATGGCCCACTTCGCCCAGCACCAGGCCGAGGCCCTGGAGCCGACCCACACCGTCTTCCAGTCGCTCCAGGAGCGCTCGCGGGGACACTCGGACACCGAGCTGCGCTCGATCCTCGGCGCCTTCCTCTTCACCGGCGACGACGTCCAGAAGGAGGTCTCTGTCCTCTCCGGCGGCGAGCGGTCGCGCCTCGCCCTCGCCCGGACGCTCCTCTCCCCGGCCAACGTCCTCGTCCTCGACGAGCCGACCAACCACCTCGACCTCGTGTCGAAAGGGGTCCTCGCCGAGGCGCTCCGCCAGTACACCGGCACGTTCGTCCTCGTCAGCCACGACCGCGCGTTCATCGACGCCGTCGCCGAGAGCGTGTGGTACGTCGAGGACCACCGCGTGCGGACGTACCGGGGCACCTACACCGAAGCGCAGTGGCAGCGCGAGCACGGCACGGCGTCGCGGATGTCGACGCCCGCGAGCAACGGCACCGGATCTGGGGGCTCGTCGAAGTCGTCGGCGAGTGCGTCGAGCAAGCCGGCGAAGTCGGCCGGCGGGAGGAAGTCGAAGGAGGAGAAGCGGCGGGAGGCCGAGGCGCGCAACACGCTCTACCGCATGATGAAGGACGGGGCGGTCCCATCGGCGAAAGAGCTCGGGCCGGAGCTCGCGGCGCGCGCCCTCGAACTCCTGGAGCAGTCCGTCGCGGAGAAGGAGGAGGCGAAGGCGGCCCTCGAAGTCCAGATGTCCGACCCGGACCTCTACGCCAGGCCGGCCGAGTTCCAGAAGACGATGGAAGCCGTCCAGGCCGTCCAGACCGAGCTGAAAGGGCTCTACCAGCGCTGGGAGCGGCTCGCCGCCCAGGTGGAAAAGATGGCGGCCTAGCCGGTCACGCAGAACGACGCCGTCGCGACGGTCGCGGCCGTCCCGCTCTCTTCCTGCGTGACGTGGTGCGCGATCCGGTAGGTGCCGGACGACACGTCGAGCGGAAGGTCCGCCTCCATCGTTTCGCCAGGCGCTAGGGTGCGGTAGATCTGGATGCAGGCGCGGTCGTTCCCCTCCGGCGCCCGCTCCCACCCGTCGGCGGCCGGACGCTCCAGCGTGGCGCATCCCAGGACGCCCATCCCATAGGTCGCGTCGGTCTCATTGCGGAGCGTGACGTGCGCCGTGTCGCCCCGGGCATACGCGTCGGCGTCGGTCGTCAGCGCGAGCCCGTCGGGGCCGATGGCGTCCGAGGGCGCGGGCGAGGGCGAGGGCGTGAGGCCGGTGGGCTCGGAGCAGGCCGAGGCGCCCAGGATTCCGGCGGCAAAGAGGAGGAGGACGGTACGCATAGCAGAGGAATCGACTCGTCTTCGAACTCGTTCCCCCTCGGGGAGGTGCCCGCTCACTTGCTCGCGGACACGACGAGTACCTCGTTCGAGACGACGTCCCGCGTGCCGCCGCCTTCCTCGGAAACGCGGAGCCGGAACCGATAGGTCCCGTTCGGGACCCCCTTCATCGGGTACGAGGCCTCGACCGTCTTCCCCGGCGCGACGCTCGTGAGCAGGTCGACGCACGCGATGAGTGGCTCGTGCTCCGCCGACGCCCACCCTCCCGCCCCCTCCACCTCCAGATCCACCTCGCACGGGATCGGGCCGACCGCGAGCGGGCGCTCCCCGGTGTTGGCGAGCCGGAGGGCGACGCTGTTCGGCGGGGTCGCCTTGGCGGTGAGCGTCGCGTCGAGCGAGTCGGAGAACACGTCACACCCGGCGAGGGCGACGACGAGAATGAGGAGGGCAGCGCGCATGGCCAGCGGGGCGGGTCGGAGGCGAGACTAGCCCGCTCCGACCCGCCTGGACAGGCACAACGGCGTCCGCCGGCGGACCTAGACGGCGGCGGCCGGGAGGTCCAGGACCGTCCGGAGGCCGGGACGGGTGGCCGCCACGCGCGTGGCCGTGTTGACGACGGCCGCGACGGTTGCCGTGTCGCCGAACGTGCCGCCGTGGACGATCACGTCGAGCGGCGGGTCGCCCGCGATCTGGACGCGGTCCTCGTCGGGCGCGCCGACGGCCATCGTGAGCGTGAGCGTGGCCCGGACCTCACCGTCCAGGCGGACGGTCGCGGTCTGGTGGATGCCGGCCACGTCGCCGCTGCGGACGGTCGCGTGCGGGGTCTCGTGGTCGGCCGTGGCGAGGTGGGGGCCGAACGTCTCCGTCACCTCGGCACCGGTCCAGCCGAGCCCGGCCGCGAGCGCCTTCGCCGACTCCACCATGCCGATGTGGCCGAACCCGCCGGCCGCCTCCTTCTCGCGGAACGCGGCCTCGGTGAGCCCGGCGCCGACCTTCTTCTGGAGCGGGCCGCGGCGGCGCCCGGCGTTCACCGAACGCGAGACGTCCACGCGGTCCACGCGCGCGATGACGCTGTTGGCGAGGACCACGGGGAAGAGGTCCATCACGAAGCCCGGGTTCACGCCCGTCCCGACGACGGACACGCCGGCCTTCTCGGCGGCGGCGTTGATGCGCTCGCAGAAGCCCGGGTCGCGGTCGAACGGCCAGAACAGCTCCTCGGACGACGAGACGACGTGCGCGCCGGCCTCGATGCAGGTGAGGAGCTGCCCCTCGATCTTGTCGAGGAACGAGATGGTCGTGTGGAGGACCACGTCGGGCTTCCACTCGGCGAGCGCGGCCTCGGCGTCGTCGCGGACCGTCACGCCGACGGCGTCGCGGCCGAGCACCTCGCCCACGTCGCGGCCGACGCGGTCGGGGTCGAGGTCGAGGGCGCCGACGAGGTCGAGCCCGGGGCGATCGAGGACGAGGCGGGCCGAGGCCTGCCCGATGGGGCCGAGACCGAACTGAACGATGCGGAGAGACATAGCAGGGGGACAGGGGGAAGCCGAAAGCTCGCCACCCCTCACCCCATTCTGCCGGACAAAAACGACGCCGCCCCAGGACGGCGAAGTCCCGGGGCGGCGCGGTCGGTCGTCACGCCCTCCGGCGGCGGACGGTCGATGGAGCGGGCGATGGGCCCGCTGGCGCTAGAAAGCGCTCAGCAGCACCACGACCTCCGTCGCCAGCGAGGCGTCGGTGCCGAGGCTCGACACGACGGCCGATCGGGCGTCGGCGAAGAAATTCGTCGTTGCCGAGACGAGGGCCGCGACGGAGTTCGCCGTGTTCAGCGTCGACGTGAGCGACACGCGGGCCGAGGTGGTGGTCGAGGCCGCCGCCGCCAGCTGCGACGCCGAGAGGCCCGTCTCCGTCGAGAGCTGGGCGGTCACGGCCGCCGCGTACGCGGTCTCCGCCGCCGTCCGCGCCGAGGCGCTGGTGGCGGACCGGAGGGACGCGATCAGCTGCGTCCGGGCCGCTCGGAGCGCCGCGAGGCGGGTCTGGGCGGCGCCCTTTGCCTCGAACTGCGCCTCAACGGCGAGCGCCGTCGCGTGGGCCGCGAGGATCTCGGCGCGCACCTGGAGGGCGGTTGCCGTCTGCGATGCGAGGGTCGAGGTGTAGCGTTTCGTGGCGAAGGCGCGCGCCCAGGCGGCGCGGGCCTGGGCCCGGGCCTCGACGTCGACGCGCGTGTACGCCTCGGCGTAGGCCTCTTCGAACGTCTTCGTCGACGCCTCGGCGGAGGCCGACGCAGACAGGGAGAGACGGAGCGAGCGGTACGAGTCGTCCCGCTCGTCGGCGGCCTCGTCGAGCTTGTCGTCGTCCACGTCGTCCTCCTGGGCCTGGCGGCGCTCGGCCTCCAGCGAGGCGTCGAGGGCCGCGGCCACGTCGGCGACGGACGAGCGGCCGGCCTCGATGTCGGCGGCCACGTCGGCGGTCACGAAGTAGGCGGCGTCGGCGGCGCGGGCGGCGCTGCCACGGCCGCGCGCGGCAACGTAGACGGCGGCCTCGTTGGCGGTCTCAGCCGTCATCGGGGCGGCCTTGATGGTGCCCCGGGCGAACCCGTCGGCTTCCACGAGGGTGGCGGACTCGAACGAGCCCTTCGTCGCGCTGACGACGACGGCATCGGCGGATCCGGCGGTCTGGAGGGAGTACGTGCCGCTGGCACTCGTCGTGGCCTCACCGGCGAGGGTGCGGGTCTGGCCCGAGGCGGAGACGGAGGCGGCGGTGACGACGGCGCCCTCGACGTCGGCGGCCGTGCGGGCCGTCGCGGCGTCGTTGGTGACGCGGCCCTCGACGGTCACGTCCGCGTCGACGGAGGTGCCGTCGGCGCTATCGCACCCGACGAGGGCGAGGGCGATCAGGAGCGGGACACCCCGCAGCAGAGTGGAAGGAGATAGAGTCATGACAACAAGCAGTGTGGTGGGAGGGCTCGACCCGAGGTGGCCGAATCGGGGGCCATCAACGATCCGATCGGCCGCGTGTTCGCCGTTTTGTCGGGCCCTCCCCTTCACATCTCTCCTATGTCACTGTTCAAGAACTGGCTACCTCTCGCCCCTCTCACAACGATCTCACCAGTCCTCCATGAATCCTTCAGATGGGGGCTCCCCGACCTCTCGGCTCGGCCTGAGCGCCCCTACTCTCCGCCCGTGCTATCGGCCTCTACGGGCTCAGGGGCGAGACGGCGTCCCACCGTGCGGAGCGCGGCAGCGAGGGTCCCGAGGGCGGCGTCCGCACTGTCAACGGCGGCCGTTTGCTCACCGAGGTGCGTCATGGTCTGCCCGATGGCTGCGCCGTCGAGGGGGTTCGACTGGAGCTGGTTGCGGAGCGTGACGAGCCCGTCGCGGATCTCACCCCCGCCCTCCACCGACGCCGTATCCAGCCGGGCGACCCACAGGTCGATGGTCTGAATGGCGACCGACGGCGAGGCCCCGACCGCCTCCCGGACCAGGTCCGCCGTCCCTCCCACCGTGATGTCACGGACCATCGCCGTGTCGGGCTCCGCCTCGGCCGACGCACGGGCCGTCGATGACGGAGTCGACGCGTCCATCTCGCACCCGGCGGCGACGACCAGAAGGGCAACAACAGCGACGACGAAACGAACGGTCATGGACGGGGCAGGAAAATCGGGGAGCGGCGCGTACAGACGACGCCCGGCCATCGATCCATCCCGTATGGGAGCGACCGGTGGCCGGGCGTGTGGTGGGATACGCGGCATGCACCGCGCTCTCATGTGCCTTACATGCTCTCCCCCGCCAAGGTTTCCCCGGCCGACGTGAGGGCGGCGCCAAGCTGGCGGAGAGCCTCGTCGTCACCGGCGGCCTCCGAGGTCCACGTGCCGAGGTCGACGAGCGTCTCGCCGATGGCGCTGCCGTCCAGCGGGTCCTCCTGGAGTTGATTCCGAAGCGCCATCAGCCCCTCGCGGATCTCGGGGGCGTTCGTAAACGCGGCGCCGTCGAGCCGGCCGATCCAGTCGTCGATGTTCGTGAACGCAGCAGACGGGGCCATCGACGTGAGCCCCTCGGTCGGGACGGCGCCGAGCGTGCCCTGGGGGGTGACCTCGGTGGTGTCCACTGGCCCCTCGTCCATCGTGTTGTCCATCATCGGGTCCGCCTCAGCGATGCGATCGGAGGTCGCGGCCGTCGCGTCGGCGTCGGGCTCCGGCTCGCAGGCGGCGAGCAGGCAGACGAGGGCGAGCAGGGGGAGTCGGAGAGACATGGGGGGTGTGACGGCGATCAGGCCACGCGGGACGTTTACGACCGGTTCAGCCGGTCGCGGACGAGCGAGTCGACCACCTCGGGGTCCGCCAGCGTCGACGTGTCGCCGAGCTGATCGGGGGCGTCCTCGGCGATCTTGCGGAGGATCCGGCGCATGATCTTGCCGGAGCGCGTCTTGGGCAGGCCCGGCGTGAACTGGACGAAGTCGGGCCGCGCGATCGGGCTGATGTGGGCGCGCACCTGCTCGACCAGCTCGGCGCGGAGGTCTTCCGCCGGCTCGACGCCCTCGACCAGGGTGACGTAGGCGTAGATGCCCTGCCCCTTGATGCTGTGCGGGACGCCCACGACGGCGGCCTCGGCCACGGCGTCGTGGAGCACGAGCGCGCTCTCGACCTCGGCGGTCCCCATCCGGTGGCCGGACACGTTGATCACGTCGTCCACGCGCCCCGTGATCCAGTAGTCGCCGTCGGCGTCGCGGCGGCAGCCGTCGCCGGTGAAGTACTTGCCCGGGTAGGCCGTGAAGTAGGTGTTCACGAACCGCTCGTGGTTCTTGTAGACCGTCCGCGCCTGTCCGGGCCAGCTCTCGGCGATGACGAGGAGCCCCTCGGCCTCGCCCTCCAGGACGGTCCCGTCCGGGTCGAGCACCTGGGGAGCGACGCCGAAGAACGGGCGCGTAGCGCTGCCGGGCTTCTCGGGCGTCGCGCCCGGGAGCGGCGTGAGCATGTGGCCGCCCGTCTCGGTCTGCCACCACGTGTCGACGATCGAGCACCGGCCCTCGCCGACCACGTCGTAGTACCACCGCCACGCTTCCGGGTTGATCGGCTCGCCGACCGTCCCGAGCACGCGGAGCGACGACCGGTCGTGGCGCTGGACCGGCTCGTCGCCCTTCGCCATGAGGGCGCGGATGGCCGTCGGGGCCGTGTAGAACTGCGTCACCTGGTGGTCCTCGATCACCTGCCAGAAGCGCCCGGCGTCGGGGTAGGTGGGCGTCCCCTCGAAGAAGACCTGCGTGGCCCCGTTGATCATCGGCCCGAACACGATGTAGCTGTGGCCCGTGATCCAGCCGACATCGGCCGAGCACCAGAAGACGTCGCCCTCGTGGTAGTCGAAGACGTACTGGTGCGTCATGCTCGTCCAGACGCAGTAGCCAGCCGTGGTGTGGACGACGCCCTTGGGCTTGCCCGTCGAGCCGGAGGTGTAGAGGATGAAGAGCGGGTCCTCGGCGCCCATCTCCTCGCACGGACACTCGGCTTCGGCCGCCGCCGCCGCCTCGTGGAGCCACACGTCGCGCTCGTCGTCCCAGTCCACGTCGGCCCCGGTGTTCTGGACGACGAGGACGTGGCGGACGCCCGGGGTCTGCCGCAGCGCCGCGTCCACGTTCGCTTTCAGCGGGACGCGCTTGCCGCCGCGCCGCCCCTCGTCGGCCGTGACGACGAAGTCGGAGTCGCAGTCGTTGATCCGGCTCGCGAGGGCCTCGGGGCTGAACCCGGCGAACACGACGGAGAAGATGGCCCCGATGCGGGCGCACGCGAGCATGGTGTACGCGGCCTCCGGGATCATCGGGAGGTAGATCGTGACGCGGTCGCCGCGGCCGACGCCGAGCCCGGTCATCACGTTCGCCAGCCGCGACACCTCCTCCTGGACCTCCCGGTAGGAGATGGCGCGGGCGCCGTCGCTCGGCTCGTCGGGCTCGAAGAGGAGCGCCGTGCGGTCGCCGTGGCCGGCCTCCACGTGGCGGTCGACGGCGTTGTAGCAGGCGTTGAGCGTGCCGCCCTCGTACCACCGGATGTGCACGTCGTCCGGTCCGAAGCTCACGTCCCTGACCGTCTCGAACGGCGTGGACCAGTCGAGGCGGCCGGCGTGCTCGCGCCAGAACGCCTCGGGGTCCTCCACCGAGCGGCGGTACATGGCCTCGTACTCGTCCATCGACGCGATGAAGGCGCGCTCCTGGACGGCGGGGGCAGGTGGGTAGACGTCGGGCTGCTCGGACATGACGAAGGGCGGTCGATCGTGAAGGGTCGGTTATGATACTCGGTACCCCCCGGCTCGACATGCCGGGATTCTCTCAAAGAGGCACGGTCCAGGCCGTCGGCCGGTCGCTGTCGGCGAGGCGCGCGGCGAGGCGGAGGAGGCGGGCCTGTTCGGGCCAGGCGAGGCGGGCGGCGGCCTTGTCGGCCGGGAGCCACGCCCAGGCGTCGTGCTCGCCGTCGAGCGCCGGGTCGCCCGCGACCTCAGCGGCGAAGGCGGGCGCCAGCACCACGCGGTCGGGCTCCCACTCGTAAAACGCGTTGACGGACGGGAGCGTCCAGAGCGTCCGGAGGCCGTCGCCCGGGCGCCAGCCGGTCTCCTCGGCCAGTTCGCGGAGCGCCGTCTGCCACGCCGCCTCGCCGTCGCGGACCTTGCCGCCCACCATCCGCCAGCGGCCGGCGTCGGAGCGCCCCGCCGCGCGGCGGAGGACGAGCCACTCGGTCCCGGCGCCGGCAGAGCGGTACGGGTACACGTCGACGGCGTGGGACGAGAGCGCGGGCACGGCGAGAGAACGGAATCGGCCCCGTCAGGTTCAACCCTCCCTCCGACCTCCGCGACCCCATGGACTCCCAGATCTACCTCGTCGTCGCGGCCACCTTCATCGGGTTCGTCGCGCTCGCCTTCCTCCTGCTGTTCCCGGTGTACCGCTTTCTCCGCCGCCAGGAGTCGATGTCGGACGACTGGACGGCAGAGGCGATCGCGCGCCGTCAGCGCCAGGCCCAGGCGGGCACCGACGGCGCGCCCAACCCCGGTGGCGACGGCGCCGCACAGCCCCACAGCGCCCCGCCCGAGGTCCACCCATAAGAGGGCCTGGGGAGTGTGCGGGAACCCCTCCGGTCCCGTCATCCTGAGCAGCGCGCAGGATCTCAACGCCAGCGTTCCAGGCCGTTGCAAGCGCCAGCGACGGAGTCAGACGTCGCGTCGAGATCCTTCACGGCGTTCCGGATGACCTCTCTGGAGTTTCCGCACAGGGCCTAGATGTAGATCCAGGGCCGCAGCTTCTCCAGGGTCTTCTCCCCGATCCCCTTCACCTCCGTGATCTGATCGGGGTGGCGAAAAGGCCCGTGCGTCCGGCGGTGCTCGACGATCCGGCCGGCCAGCGCGGGCCCGATGCGCGGGAGCCGCTGGAGGTCGGCGAGCGAGGCCGTGTTGAGGTTGGTCCGCACGGGCGGCGGCTTCGCCGTGCGGCGCGGGGCCGCCGCGGCCTCCACCTCGGCCTCCGCGACCTCGGCCGCCGACGCGTCTGCCAGCGCCGAGTCGGGCCCCGCCGCGAGCGCGAGCGTCAAGGGCGCGATCTCGGCCGAGTCCCCAGGGAGGGCCCGCTGGCTTGCGATGGCGAAGGCCGCGTCCGCCGCCGCGTAGAAGTCGGGCGGGATGGGCGACGCCGTCGCATGCCGGTGGCGCACGACCCCGCCCACCGCGAGAGCCGTGAGGAGGACGAGGGCCGCGACGCCTTCCGAGTCGGTGAGGCCGATGTGGACCTGGAGTCGGTAGAGCCAGCGCATCGGAGAACGGGAAATCCGGGATCACGGATGTAGACCCCCGCCCCTCATCTCCGTAACTCCTCACGGCACCCCGATCTCTGCCGAGCGTACCAGCCCCATGATCGTCCGCACCGACGCCGTCGTCCTCCACGCTTTCGACTACGGCGAGACAAGCCGGATCGTCCGCCTCCTCACGCGGCAGCACGGCGTCATCGGGGTGCTCGCGCGCGGCGCCCGCCGGCCGACGAGCCAGTTCGGCTCGACGCTCCAGCCGATGTCGTACGTCCAGACCGTCTACTACTACCGGCCCCAGCGCGGGCTCCAGACGCTCAAGGAGGCCTCGCACGTGATGCGCTTCAAGCGGCTCACGAGCGACGTCCCCCGCCTCACCCTCGGGCTCCGCGTGGTCGAGACGGCGCGGCTGCGCGTGGAGGAGGGCGAGGAGCACCCGCTCGCGCTCGACCTCGTGGTCCAGACGCTGGAGGCGCTCGACGCGTCGGACGGCCACGTCGCCAACGCCGTCCCGTGGTTCCAGCTCCGGCTCGCAGCCCTCCTCGGGTTCGCCCCGGACGTCCAGCGCGAGGACGTCCTTGCGCTCGACGACGACGGCGGGCGCCTCCTCCTCCAGAGCGGGACCGTCCTCGCCTCGAGCGCCGAGGTCTCGGAGAGCGGCCTCCTCGCCTCGGGCGACGGCGTCGTCGCCAGCCGCGCCGCGCTCCGCGCCTTCGCCATCCTCGCCCGGACCGACCTGGAGACAGCCCTCCGGATGCGGCTGGACCCGGAGGTCCGCCGCGAGGCCGAAGGGCTGGTGGAGGCCTACGCCCGGACCCATTTTGAGACTACGTTCCCGGAGCGGGTTCGGGGCGTGACGGACCAGCTCGACGCCGGGCTGGAGGCGCTCGGAGGTCCCCACTCTCGCACATAAGGAAATTCCTGTCCTGTGTGTGAGGCCCATCCGTCTTGACACCCCCAGCTTGTTTGTGCTGGGGGGGTCCCCCTACCTTTCGATACACATAGGTCCTCGATATGAGCCGCCGCCAACTCACCCAAAAGCAGCACGCCTTCCTGGAGTTCCTGCGCACCCACGTCGCCCAGCACAAGATCTGGCCGACGTACCGGGAGATTGTGGACCACTTCGATTACCGGTCCCCCAACTCGGTCACGCAGAACCTCCAGGCCCTCACGCGCAAGGGTTTCCTGCAGCGAGGCCGAGACGGCTACGCCCTCCTCGACCCCAAGCGGCGCGACGGATCGGTCCGGGTGCAGGGGACACTCCGCGGCGACCGCGTGGAGCCCGGCCAGGGCGACCGGCTCTCGCTGACGTCGCTGTTCGAGGACATCACGGGCCTCCATGCCCTCCGCCTCGACGAGCAGGCGTCGCGGACGAACGAGTTGGGCGAGGCGACGTACGTGTTCATCAGCGACGACGACGCCTCGGAGGGCGAGCGCGTCGTGGTGATGAGCCGCAACCACCTGGCCCTCGGCCGGATGGGCACCGACGGCTGCGTGGAGTGCGACGAGCCCCTGGACGAGCCGGAGGTGCTGGGCCGGTACGTCGGCCACGCGGGGCCGTACGGGATCGTCCGCCACCGCGCCACGGCCGCGACGGCAGCAGGCCTAGAGGGTCGGGCTTAAGGGGGACCGCGCGCGGGACGATATCCGCGCGGATCCCCTTTCGTTTGCGACCGTCCATGCCTGCACTCCGCGCCTTCGCCTTCGTCCTCGTCGCCCTCGGTCTCGCCGCCTGCGACAGCGCCGAGCCCGACACCGGCGCCACCTCCGGCGTCTGGTCCGGGACCGCCCACTTCGAGGTCGACTCGGTCTACGCCGACCAGAACTTCCGCGTCATCACGGACTACGACACGCGCTACGAGTTCGCGATCGAGGAGGACGAGGACGGCCTCGTGATCGGCTTCCTCAACCAGTACAACACGGGCACCTTCATGCTCCGGGAGCCGCGCGCCCAGGACGACGGCCCCGCCGTGCGCGAGGTGACGATCGCCTGGGACAACGAGCTCGTGCAGTCGTGGCCCGTCTACGGCACCTTCGTCCGGCCGACCCTGGAGCTGGACCTCCCCGAGGCCGAGGAGGCCCAGGTCTTCCCCAAGGACCTCTGGACGTTCACCGTCGTCGGCGACCGGGCCCGGCTCGACGCCACGCAGATCTACCACGGCTACCGGTTCCCGGTTTTCGAGAACAACGACGCCAACTACACGATCATCCTCAGCCCGGACAAGAACGACGAGTTCTCGCTCCGCCGCGAGTAGCACCGGCGGGCGACGGGCTGATCCGACAGCGAGGGAGGACGCGGCGGGAGGAAACCCTGACTCGCCGGCTGCGTGGAGCGGATCTCCTCTCCGCCCGCTTCGCCCCCACCCGTGGTCGTCCACTCGATTGCCGCTGTCAAGACCGCCCGCTACGTCGTGCTCGGGCCGGAAGACGGCCCCGTGGACGAGGTGTGGGTGGCGTGCCACGGCTACGGCCAGCTCGCGACGTACTTCGGCCGGCACTTCCGCGCCGTCGAGCGGCCGGGACGGCTCGTGGTCGTCCCAGAGGCCCTCAACCGGTTCTACGTCAGCCGCGGCGGCACGCGCGCGGCCGACCGCGTTGGGGCGAGTTGGATGACGCGCGAGGAGCGCGAGGCCGACATCGCCGACGTCCTCCGCTACCTCGACGATGTGTTCGTCGCCGCCTGTGCCCGCGCCGACGCCGACCCGCACACGGTCCCGCTCGTCGGGGTCGGGTTCAGCCAGGGCGCGGCGACCGTAACTCGCTGGCTGGCGTGGAGCCCACTCGTCCGCGCCCGCGCGCGCCGTGCCGAGCGCCTGATCCTCTGGGGCGGCGCGCTCCCCCACGACCTCGACCTAAACGCGGAGGCCACGTGGCTCCGTCAGACGGAAGTCGTTCTCGTGGCCGGCGACCGAGACTCGCTGGCGACGCCGGCCCGCGTGATGCAGCAGGAGCGCGCGCTCACCGCGGCGAGCGTCCCACACCGAACGGTCACCTTCCCCGGGGAGCACCGCCTCAACGACCGCGTGCTCCGGGAGCTAGGTTCGAGCTAGGCGGCGATGCGAACGCCGCCGGCTTTGCTCACTCCCATCACGCCTTCCATGTCCCCCTCGCCCGTCCCCGTCGGCCGCTTCGCGCCGAGCCCGACGGGCGACCTCCACGTGGGGAGCGCGCTGGCGGCCCTCGCCGCCTGGGCGAGCGTGCGGAGCCGGGGCGGCCAGTTCGTCTACCGCGTCGAAGACTTGGACGGCCCCCGCGCCGTGCCCGGATCGCCCGAGCGTCAGATGGAGGACGTCCGTTGGCTCGGGCTGGACTGGGACGAGGGACCGGAGGTCGGCGGGCCGGACGCCCCCTACTGGCAGTCCGCGCGTGGCGACCGATACGAGGCGGCGCTGAGCCGGCTCGCGGGCGGGGGCCATCTCTTCCCGTGTCGCCTGTCACGGAAGGACATTCACGAGCTGGCGAGCGCGCCGCACGGCGCCCCCGGCCTGCCGCCCTACCCACCCGAGTTGCGGCCCGCCGATCTCGCCCCCGACTGGTTCGACGCCCTCCCGGAGGACACCGACTGCGCCCTCCGGTTCCGCGTCGAGGCGGGCGAGGTGGCCTTCGAGGACGCCGTCATCGGGCGGGTCGTGGAGGACGTGCGCGCGTCCGTCGGCGACTTCGTCCTGAAGCGGCGCGACGGGGTCTACGCCTACCAGCTCGCCGTGGTCGTCGACGACCTCGCGATGGGCGTCACCGAGGTCGTCCGCGGGATGGACCTGCTCGACTCGACGGCGCGCCAGATCCTCCTCCTCCGCGCGCTCGGCGGCACCGTGCCCGTCTACGCCCACCTCCCGCTCCTCGTCGGCGACGACGGCGAGAAGCTCTCGAAGCGGACCGACGCGCTCACCGTCCGGTCGCTGCGCGCGGCCGGCGTCGCGCCCGAGGCGCTGGTCGGGTGGCTGGCGGCGGCCCTCGGCCAGGGCGACGAGCGGCCCCGGACACCAGCCGAGGTCGCGGCGACGTTCGACATGGAACGCGTCTCGCCCGCCCCGGTCTCGGTCCCCCCCGACCTCGCCGCCCGTCTCCGCTAGCCCATGTCCGCCCGCCTCCCCCTCGCTCTCGCCCTCCTGATCCTGGCGCCAGCCGCCGCGGCCCAGATGCTCCCGTCGGGGACGTGGACCGGCGAGATCGTGCGCGACGGCGACCGCCGGGCCGTCGAGGCCGAGATCGAGCGCTGTGCGACCGGCTTCAAGGTGGCGCTGACCGTCGACGATCGGACGGCCGAGACGGAGACGGCGACGTGGAGCGAGGGGCGTCTCCGCTTCGAGCTGCCCCGTCTCCGGATGCCGGGCACCCTCCTCCCCCGGACGCTCACCTGCTCCCTCCAGGCCCGCGACGATGGGAGCCTGGGTGGCACCTGCACGTCCGGCCGCGCGCAGTACCGGGTCCGCCTGACGCCGCCCGCCAACGCCGCCTTCGGGTGCGACTAAACGCCGAGCGCCCCCGCCCGACGCGGGCGGAGGCGCTCGGACCGATCCAGGCGGAGAGCGTCGCTACTCCTCCTCGTCCGCGTCGACGGACTCGGCGGCCGGGGTGAGCTCGACGGGCGCCTCGGCGGCGGCCTTCGCGCGCTCGGCGCGGCGCGCCTCGGACTCCTTCTCAATCTCCTCCTTCGACTTCTCGACGATCTCGAAGCGGTCCTCCAGCGCCTTGAAGATGCGCTTGTTGAGGAGTTGGTCGCCCATCTGCTCCATGAGCTTGGGCTGCTGTGTGAAGTACTGCTTGACGAGGTCGAGGTCCATCCCATCGCCGGCCAGCTTCGCAAACTCGGCCTCGAAGTCCTCATTCGAGACCTCGATGCCCTCGTCCTCGATCAGGCGGTCCTTGACGAGGAGCCAGCGGACCTGGTCCTCGGCCTGCTGGCGGTTCTGGTCGCGCCAGGCGTCCACGTCGAACGTCGGCGGGATCTGGCCCTGGGCCTGCTCCTTCACCTCCTCGAACATGGCGTCGAGGGCGGCCTCGGCGAGCGTCTCGGGGACCGGCACCACGCTGCGATGGGCGAGCACGAACTGCTCCACCATCTTCTGCTCGAGGGAATGCTGGGCGCGGCCCTTCCACGCCTCGTCCAGCTCCGTGCGGATCTGGCCCTTGAGGTCGTCGAGGCTCTCGCTGTCGTCAGCCGTCTGGGACTTGATGAACGCGGCGTCGACCTCCGGGACGACGCGCTCCAGCACGTCGACGACGGTGAGACGGTAGCGGTCGATGTGGTCGTCGTGGTCTGTCTCCTCGTCGTGCTCGTGGAGGTGCGGGAGCTCGACGGTCGTCTCGTCGCCAATTTTGAGCCCGGTAAGGGCCTCCACCATCTCCGGGCGGAGGTCCGGGTTGGCCATCACGATCCGGGCCGCGTTCTGCTTCACGCCAGTCGTGTTGCCCTCGGCGTCGACGGGCTGGATGTCGACCATGGCCACGTGGTCCTTCGCGATCTCGGTGCCCTCGGGGGCGTCCTCCTCCGTGGCGGCGAGGTCGCGGCGGCGCTGGATGTCGGCCTCGATGTCCTCGTCGGTGAAGGCGCGGACGATGCGCGTGACGGGGACGCCGTCGAGCGAGGCGAGGTCGAACTGCGGGCGGACGCCGAACTGGACTGTCGCCGTGAGCGGCTCCTCGGGCTTGGCGAGGTCGAAGCTGAGGTCCGTCAGGCGCGGCTGCCCGATCGGCTCGTACTCATCGTTCTCGGCCACCGCGATCCGGTACGCCTCGCCAATGGCCTGCTCGGCCACCTCGATGGACACCTGCGGCCCGACCATCTTGCGGACCACGTTGAGGGGCACCTTGCCGGGGCGGAACCCCTTCAGGTTCATCTGGGCGCGCTGGCGCTTGAGGGCGGCGTCGATCTGGGGCTGGAGGTCCTCGGCGGGGACGGTCACGTCGAGGACGTAGTCCACGTCGTTGAGGGCACGGACGTCGGTCTGCATCGGTCGGGTCGGGAGTCAGAAAGGCCGGGCGGGGCCGGAATAGACAGCGTGCGCGGCGCCGTGGATCGGAGGTGATCCGGCACCGCGCACACTCGTACGCAGAAAGTAGGCGCCGGGAGCCCGGGAGCCAGTGAGGAAGGCGTGAGTCGCAGCGGCCCTCAGGCCGGCCGGTAGGCGCGGCTCACGAGCTTCCACGTCCCGCTCCGGTACCGGTGGTAGGTCACGGCCGCCGGCACGCCGGTCTCGAAGAGGAGCGCGAGCACGAGCCCGGCGATCCCGAGCCCCGTCGTCGCCCCCAGGTACGCCGCGGGGAGCACGAACCCGACGAGGGCGAGGACGTGGCCATAGAGCGGCCACCGCGTGTCGCCGCTCGCGCGAAGCGGCCCCTTCGCGCCGGTCACGACGCCCCAGAGCACGACGCTCACGCACGTCGCCCGCAGCAGGACGACCGTCGTCGGCCAGACGGCGGGGTCGGTCACGAACAGGCCCGCGATCGGCTCGGCGAGCGCGAACACGGCCGTCGCGGCGAGGGCGTAGACGGCCACGGCGAAGCGGAGCGCGTCGCGGGCATAGTCGCCCGCCTCGGCCTCCCGGCCGGTCCCGAGCGAGCGCCCGACGAGGCTGCTCGACGCCAGCCCGAACCCCCACCCCGGCGTGTTCATCAGGTCGCGCACGCGCAGGGCGACGACGAAGGCGGCCAGCACGTCCGGCCCGAACAGGGCGACGACAGCGAGGAGCGGGAACTGCCCCCCGGTCTGGACGAGGTTGGTGAGCGCGAGCGGGGTCGCGATCCGCGTGAGATCCCGAGCCGTGGGCGGGTCCCAGCGGAACGCCGACGGGCGGACCCGCAGCGGGAGGTCGCCGAGGAGCGGGAGGCGGCCCCGGACGAGGGCCCCCCCAAAGACGACCGTCCCGGCCGCGGTCGAGAGGACCGTCCCCAGGGCGGCGCCCTCGACGCCGAGGCCGGCGCCGAAGATGAGCGCCGCGTTGAGCCCGACGTTGAGGACGGCCCCGCCGGCCCGGATCACCATGGGGGTCCGGGCATCGCCAGCGCCGACGAGTGCGCGGCTCGCGACGAGGTTGAGCGCCGCGAACGGCATCCCGAGACACGCGATGCGGAGGTAGTCGGCCCCGTAGGCGACGGCCTCGGGGCCGGCGCCCAGCAGGCCAACGAGCGGCCCGGCCCCCACGCGAAGCACGACCATGAGGGGAAGCGTGACGGCCAGGGCCAGGCCGGCGCTCGTCGCGATCACCCCGCCCACGTCGTCGCCCCGGCCGGCGCCGACCCGCTGGGCGACGAGGCTGAGCGTGCCCCCGGCGACGCCCCCGCCCAGCATGAAGGCGAGGAGCCAGAACGGCGTAGCCACCCCGACGCCCGCGATGGCGGCCGTCCCGAGCGCGGTCCCCACCATCGCCACGTCGGCCGTCGACTGCGAGGTGCGGGCGACGCCGGTCACGATCCGGGGCCACGCGAGGTCGGCCACGCGCCGGGCGCGGCGCGTGCTGACGAGGCCGAGGGCCGCGAGGGCGAGGCCGACGCGGTCGACGACGAGGCGGATCGGGGCGAGGAGAAGGTCGAGCATGAGACGGTGGCCCCCGCAGCCGTGTCGCTGTCCGGAGGGCCACGGGTCTTTATCCGCGCCACCGTGAGGGGTTCGGGGATCCCCCTCCCGCAAGGGTGTTCTCGCCGCGAGCTTCACCTCCCGGGCGTCGGCTCTCCATCCGTGTGGGGCCTCGTAGACTCCCCCCATGGACGCTTCCTTCTGGCACCAGAAATGGGAGGCCCGCGAGACGGGCTTCCACGAGGGCGCCCCGAGTGCCCGCCTCGTCGAGCACGCCGACCGGCTGGGGCTGTCGGCCGGCGACCGTGTGTTCGTCCCGCTCTGCGGGAAGAGCCGCGACGTGGGCTGGCTCCTCGGTGAGGGGTACCGCGTCGTCGGGGCCGAGCTGCACGAGGCGGCCGTGGCCGAGCTGTTCGCCGACCTCGGCGTCGAGCCGACGATCACCGCACGCGGCGCCCTCCGCGAGTACCGAGCCGGCGACCTGACTGTGTTCGTCGGGGACGTGTTCGACGTCACGGCCGAGGCGCTCGGGACGGTCGACGCGGTGTACGACCGGGCCGCCGTCGTGGCGCTCCCCGACGCCATGCGCGTCCGGTACGCCCGGCACGTCGTCGCCCTCACGGACGCGGCCGACCAGCTCGTGGTCAGCTTCGAGTATGATCCAAAGGCCTTCGACGGGCCCCCGTTCTCGGTGGACGGCGCGGCCCTCCGCCGCCTCTACGGCGACGCGTACGACCTCCACCTCCTCGCGACGCACGACGTGCCGGGCGGGCGCCGGGGGACGCCGGCACACGAGACGACCTGGCTGCTCCAGCGGCGCGAGGACTGACCTCCGGCCGGCGCACCCCGACGGAGCGCCCCGCCTGCGTCAATCGGCGACCGGCGCCGCACGCTGGACGATGGCGGCCGTGTCGACGCCGTCCGGGAGCGTGCCGAGTTGGAGGCCGCCGTCGCCGAGGCGCGACGCGCAGAAGGCGTCGGCGATGGCCGCCGGCGCGTGGCGGACGAGCAGAGACGCCTGGAGCCCCAGGGCGAGCGCCTCGGTGAGGCGCCGGGCGCCGGACTCGGTGGGAGACTGGAGGGCTGTTTCGAGACGGCCGACGTGTGCGTCGAGGCGGGCGTCCGCGCCGGCGCCACGTCGGACCTCGGCGAAGACGGCGTCGGCCGCGTCGGGCTCGCGGGCCAGCGTCCGGAGCACGTCGAGGCACTGGACGTTCCCGCTCCCCTCCCAGATCGCGTTGACGGGCACGTCACGGTAGAGGCGCGGCATCCCGCTGGCCTCGACGTAGCCGTTGCCGCCGAGGCACTCCATCGCCTCGGCCACGCCCACCTCGGCCCGCTTCGTCACCCAGTACTTGCCGACGGCCGTCGCCAGTCGGGCGAACGCGGCCGCCTCGGCGTCGCCGGCGGCGGCCTCGTCGAAGGCGCGGGCGAGGCGGAGGCCGAGCGCCGTCGCCGCCTCACTCTCGACCGCGAGGTCGGCCAGGACGTTCGTCATGAGGGGCTGCTCCACGAGGCGCGCGCCGAACGCCTCGCGGTACGTCGCGTGGTGGATCGCCTCGGCGACCGCCCGGCGAAGCGTAGCGGCCGAGCCGAGGGCGCAGTCGAGCCGCGTGTGGCGGACCATCTCGATGATCGTCGCCACGCCGCGCCCCTCCTCCCCCACGAGCCACGCGTGCGCCCCATCGAAGTCGACCTCGGACGACGCGTTCGAGCGGTTGCCCAGCTTGTCCTTGAGGCGGACGAAGTGGAGCGCGTTGCGCGTGCCGTCGGGGAGGACGCGCGGCATGAGGAAACACGAGAGGCCGCCGGGCGCCTGGGCGAGGACCAGGAAGGCGTCGCTCATGGGCGCTGAGCAGAACCACTTGTGGCCGGTCACGACGTGGGCACCGTCGCCCGGCTCAGCGCGTGTCGTGTTGGCGCGGACGTCGCTGCCGCCCTGGCGCTCGGTCATCGCCATCCCGAACAGGCACCCGGCCTTCTCGTCGGGCGGCACGAGCCGCGGGTCGTAGGCATCGCGGAGCACGCGCGGCTCCCAGGCCTCGGCCAACTCGGGCTGCCGCCGGAGCGACGGGACCACGGCGAACGTCATCGTGATCGGACAGCTCGTCCCCTCGTCCACCTGGTGCCGGAGCATCATCAACGCGCCGCGCGCGACGAAGCGGCCGGCGCAGTCGCTCGTCCACGGGAGGCTGTGCGTGCCGGCCTCCACGCCGAGCCGCATCAGGTCGTGGTACGCCGGGTGGTAGGCCACCTCGTCGAGCCGGTGGCCGTAGCGGTCGTGCGTATGGAGGACCGGCGTGTACTCGTTGGCGAGGCGGCCCCAGGCCATCACCTCCGCCGATCCGCACCGCGCGCCATACGCCTCGGCCGTCTCGGCGATCCACCCGCCGCCCTCGCGCTCGACGGCCTCCCGCAGCGGCCGATCCGTCGCCCAGAGATTGACGTCCTCGAATGGCGGCGGCTGATTGAAGACGGCGTCGGGGGCGGGCGTGAGGACCTGCATCGGGGGGAGGCGGTGGGCTCAGACCTCAACGCGGCACCCGCGCCGGGCGTCTCCGGGCCCGGCCGGTCAGAAGTCGAGGCCGATGGAGAAGTAGACGCGGCGCTCGCCGAAGCCGGTCCCGTCGTACGGCCACGCCCAGTCGATGCGGACGGGGTAGCCGAGGAGGATCGTCCGGAGGCCGACGCCCGTGCCGAGGAGGACGTCGTCGAACTGCCGCTCGGTGACGGGCGGAGTCGCCGGGTCGTCGTCGGGGTCCACCCACACGTCGCGCCAGACGTCGATGCCGCCGTCGGCGATGATCCCGGCGTCGACGAACCCGACCGTCTGGATGTTGTAGAGCGGGAGGAGCGGGATCGGGCCCGGCAGGACGGCCGCGATGAGCGGGACGCGCGCCTCGGCGTTGAGGAGCACGAAGCGGTCGCCGGCGGCCTCGTTGAATCCGAACCCGCGCACCGGGAGGACCGGCGTGGCGAAGATGAAGTCGTCCGGCCCCTCGACGGGCAGGCTCCGGAAGCTCGCGTTGACCCAGTTCTGAACGCCGGCGGCGTAGAACCGCTGCGTGTTCGGCCCGACGCTCATCCCGGCTGAGCCGCGGAGCGCGAGCGAGTACCCCGGCCCGACCGAGAGTAGGACCGCCCGTCGAGGAGTAGCGTCGCGAAGAACGCGTCGGGGCCCGGCGCGCCGGAGAGGCTCGCGGCCCAGCGCGTCCCGGACTGCGGGCCGAGGTAGCCCGGCACCGTCTTGTCGACGGTGTACGTCACCTTCGGGACGGCGAAGGCGCGGCTCGTGGGCCGCTCGCCGAGGTTCGAGAGGTCGGTCAGCGAGACGCCCAGCAGCCCCACCTCGGCGTCGACGCGGCGGAACTTGCTGAGCGGGTAACGGGCGCTCGCCACGAGCCCGTAGTTCCGGTAACGGTAGACCGTGGCGCGCGAGAAGTCGGCCAGCTCGCGGGCGAGGTGGAAGCCCTCCAGCGCGTAGTCGGTCCGCCGCGCGAGGTAGGCGTAGGAGAGGACGTAGTCGGCGTTGCGGAGGTCGAGGACGAGGTTCGTGGCCAGCCCGATCCGGTGGTTGCCGAGCATGTCCGAGAACAGCATCTGCGTCACGCTCTGGACGCCGTAGATGGTGTCGTAGCCGCTGCTCGCGTAGACGAGGTCGGGCGTGAAGCGGAGCTTGTAGCGACGGGCCACGAGCTCGCCCGTCGAGTCGCGGTTGCCGGCCGGCTCGAACGGGTCCTCCACGACCCCCGTCCGCGCGCGGACCTCCTCGTCGAAGGCCTCAGAGAACTCGTACGTCCGGTAGTCGACGCGCAGGCCGCGGGCGGGGTCGGTCGGGTCGAGGGCCAGCGTGTCGCGGCTCGCGAGCAGGTCCGGCGGCGGGCCGAGCGTGGCGAGGATCGAGTCGGCGAAGGACGAGGGCCTCGGGCGAGAGGCGGCCCGGCCGGCGCGGCGGTGGGGGCGGGGGCTCGCCGTCGGCGGCGTCGCGGAGGAACGGGTTCCGGTCGCGCGTGGCCTCGCTCGCCAACAGCACCGACGGAGAGGGCTCGGCCTCGCCGGTCCGGCGCTGCGCCCAGACCGTCGGCGTGAGGGCGTCGCCCAGGTCGGTCCGGCTGAACGGGTCGCGGAGGGCGAAGATCGAGGGCGTCCCGTCGGCAAGGGCCGCGAACGCGGCGCGGTCGCCGCCGGCCGAGAGCGAGACGCTGATGATGCCGGTCTGGAGGTTCGTGAGGGGCCGCTCGACGCCCGTACCGAGGTCCTTCTGGTAGAGGTTCGGGATCCCGTTCCGGTCGCTCACGAACAGGAGGCGGACGCCGCCCTCGGGGTCCGTCGCCAGGGCCGCGTCGGTCTCGTCCCACACCGCGTCGTCGGTCATGCGGACGAGCCGCGCGGGCGCCTCCAGGTCGATCCGGTACAGGTCGAACTGGCCCCGGCCGAGCGCCTGCACGTCGAAGCCGCCGGCGTCGACGGCGGCCTGGGTGGCGACGCCCGGGAGCACCTGCGCGCCGCGGTCCGAGTGGAACACGAGCGAGCGCCCGTCGGGGCTCCAGGCCGGGGCGTGGTCCGAGTAGAGGTCGCGCGTGAGGTTCTGGACAGCGCCTGTGGCGAGGTCGAGGACGAACACGTCCGAGTGCGCCCCGGCGGTCCCCTCGAAGGCGATCCGCCCGCCGTCCGGGCTCCACGCGACGGACACGATGGTCCCGACGCCGACCGGCCGGATCTCCTCCACGTCGTGCGCCAGCACGTCGACGAGGGCGATGGCGTCGCCCGGGCCGCTCGTCACGGCCACGGCCAGCCGCTGGCCGTCGGGGCTCCACGAGAGGCCCGTCGTGAGGAGGCGGAGGCTCTCGAACTGCGTGTTGTCCTGCCCGTCGATCAGCTTCTCGGGCCGCCCGGCGCCGACGGTCGGCGCCACGTACACGTCGAACAGGCCGTCCTCGGAGGCCACGTAGGCCACCTTGTCGCCCTGGGGCGAGATCGCGGGGCTCGCGTGGTAGCCGGCGCCGCCCACCTCGCGCGTGGCGATGGGCCGGGCGATCGTCTCGGTCTCCTCGCGCGCGGCGACCTCGGGGAAGTAGACCGTCCGGAGCGTCCGCTTCCAGCGGTCCGACAGTTCGTTCAGGGTAAGGCCCGTGGCGCGCCGGAAGGCGCCGTTCACGCTCCGCCCGAGGCGGACCCGCTCCAGCACCTCGGTCACCTTCTCGCGCCCGTACTCCTGGGCCACGAAGTCCCACACGCCCTGGCCGCCGCGGTAGGCGAAGTAGCCGCTCAGGCGCGGGATGTCGGCGAGGCGGTCGGTGAGGATGGCCTCGCGGACGTACATGTCCGACTGCGTGTCCCAGCCCTGGGCGCTGTACTCGGCGAGGCCCTCGTTGAACCACGCCGGGATCTGGAGCCGCAGCCCGCTCCGGATCAGCGACTGCACCGACCCGCCGTAGTACAGGTCGTTGATGACGGCGTGGACCAGCTCGTGGTGGACGACGCGCCGGAAGTCCCGCCAGTCGCCCGTGAAGGGGATCGCAATCCGGTTCTTGAACAGCTCCGTCACGCCGCCGATGCTCTCGGAGTAGACTGGGAGCTGGACCGCGTTCGTAACGGCGAAGTCGGCGTGCGTCGGGTAGACGATGAGCGGGATCCGCCGGGCCACGTCGGCCCCGAACAGGACGGTCACCTCGCGGTAGGCCTCCTCGGCGGCCTCGGCCGCGAACGTCCCGAGCACGCGCCCGCCCGGCGCCGCCCCCTCGGGCTCGTAGTAGTACACGTCGAAGTGCTCCGACTGGAGCGTCCGCCAGTCGTGGCTCTCGTACTGGACCCGGTTCTTGCCGTAGCCGAAGTACTGCGCCTGCGCCGGGGCGGCGGCCGCGGCGAACGCCGCCAGCACGGCGGCGAATCGGAGGAGCCTCGGACGAGCCATGCGAGCGGGGCCTGTGGACTCGGACGATAGGGGCGCCGCGCGCCGACGGCAAGGGGGAACGCCCTCACCCACGGCCTCGGCGCCCCTATCGTCCGTCCCTGCTGCCCGCGAGGCGGCGGGCCTCAGAACGTGTACGAGAGCCGCAGCGGGATCGGCGCGAAGCCGTACAGGTCGAGGCCGTCGTCGCCCGTGTAGTCGCCGATGGTGATGAATCCGACGATGTCGAAGGCGAAGCTGTCGCCGAACAGCCGGACGCCCGGGAGCAGGACCACGCCGGAGTCCCCGGAGCCGACGGCCGTGAGCGCCTCGCCGATCAGCTTCACGCCGTTGTTGAGCTGGGTCTCGCCGCCGATCCAGACCGCCACGCCGTCGGCCAGGTTCACCTCGTTATCGACGCCGCCGATGAACCCGGCGACGCCCGCCGTGAACGCCCGCGTCTCGTCGCCCATGGTGACGACGCCGTAGGGGACCGCGAGGAAGCCGTCGTCGCTTCGTTCCGTCACCGTGCAGTCGAACTCGCCGCACTCGTAGGACTCGTACGACGAGCCGAGGAGGGCCGCTGCGCTCACGCCGAGGGCCACCGACATCCCCTCCCGGTCGACGACGGCCGCCTTGAGCCCGACGAGCGGGATGAACCCGCCCCCCTCGCTCCCGAACGAGACCACCCCCGCGCCGGTGAGGTCCACCCGGTCCGACACGCCCACGTTGACGGTCGGGACGAACCCGGTCACGCCGACGCGGACGGCCCCGGCGCCCTGCGTCCGTGCCGTCGGGGCCACGACGAGGCCCGTCCCGACGGGGTCGGTCCGGAAGAAGCGGCCCCGGATGAGGGGCGCGATGACGTCCACCTGGTCGCGGCGGAACTCGCGGCGGATGCCGTCGCGCGTGACGAGGACGATGGGGTCCGCCGCCTCGTCCTCCACGACGCCGACGTACACGTCGCCGTTGACGAGGACGACGCGCCGCACCTCGGCGTTGGACTGGGCGCGGGCGGCGGGGGCCAGGGCGGCGAATGCGAGGACCGCCACGACGGCGACGAGGGCAGAGCGAATCATCCCGGGGAGTGAGACGGTGGAAAAAGGAGAGGCGGCCGGCAGAGGCCCGGCGCGGGCCAAGGGTACCGCCGCTGCCTGCGAGCGTCCTGGTCCTTCTGCACTACCCCTCACGCCGTCCGCACCCAGCGCCAGAGGTCGGCGAAGGTGGCCTTCTTCCCGTACATCAGGATGCCCACGCGGTAGATCCGCGCGGCGAGCGCGATCACGCCCACGAACGCCCCCGCCAGCAGGACGAGCGACAGCGCCACCTGCCACACGGGCACGTCGGTCACGGCCATCCGCACCACCATCAGGATCGGCGACGTGAGGGGGAACAGCGAGAGGCCGATCGAGAGCGCGCTGTCCGGGTCGTTGGCCACGACCGACAGGAACAGGACCGGGAGCATGATCGGGAGGATGATCGGCGCCTGGAGGCTCTGCGCGTCCGACTCCTGGTCGACGGCACTGCCGACGGCCGCGAACAGGCTGGAGTACAGGAGGTAGCCCCCGAAGAAGAAGAGCACGAACGCGATCAGGAGGCCCGGCGAGAGCATCCCCGCGATCATCTCCGGGTCGAACGGGATGTCGGCCTCTGGTGGCAGTTGCCCGGCGGGCACCTCCGGTGCGAGGGCCAGGAGCAGCGGCCCCGCGGCGAAGCTCACCCCGAACATCAGGAGCGCCCATCCGAACAGCTGCGTGAGGCCCACGGCCCCGATCCCCAGCACCTTCCCCATCATCAGCTCGAATGGCCGCACCGACGAGGCGATCACCTCGACGATCCGGTTCGACTTCTCCTCGATCACGCCGCGCATCACCAGCATCCCGTAGATCAGGATCGAGAGGTAGATGAGGAGGCTCAGGAAGTTGGCGAGGAGGAACCGCCCGATGGCGTCGTCGCCGCCGTCGCCGTCCTCGCTGACCGTCACCCGCTCGACGGGCACGTCGGACTCGAACGCGGCGATCGCGACGGGCGAGGCCCCGGCCGCCTCGGCCCGCGCCCGCCGGACCGCCTCGCGCACGGCGCGCCGGACGTCGGAGCCGGCGTCGATGCCGCCCTTCGTGTAATAGACGGCGCCGCCCTCCGCGGCCACCGAGTCGGCGAGGAGCGAGCGCGGGAGGACCAGGGCGCCGTCGAGATCGCCCGCGAGGATCTGGGCGCGGAGCGTATCGAGCGGGGCGTCCGTCACCTCGGCGGTCGTCCCCGCCGGGAGGGCCTCGGCGAGGAGCGCCGCCAGCCGGCCCGTCTCGTCTACGACGGCGACGGTGAGGGCCTCGTCGCTGTTGGAGAAGGCGAGGATGGGGACGACGAGCGAGGCCACGCCGAGGACTGGCACGAGCAGCGTCGCCAGGATGAACCACTTCGAGCGGACGCGCCGCAGGTACTCGCTCTTGGCGATAAGAAGGGTCTTGTTCATGCGGAGTCGGAAACGGGAGAGGCGCGGGGAGGACGGGGGCGGGGCGGGCCGGTAGGGACCCGCGCGCCTCACGACTCCTGCTCTGGCGCGGCGGCCTCGGGGACGCCCACGCCCGCTACGGCCTGTCGGAAGATGTCGGCGAGGGGTGGCTCGTGGACCTCGAACCGGTCGACCTCGTCGGCCCCGGCCATGGCCGCCTCCAGCACGCGGCGCGGCGGCGTCCCGTCGTCCAGCCGGACCGTCGCGAGCCCCTCGCTCCGGCTCAGCATCCGGACGGCGCCCTCGGCTTCGAGCACGTCGAGCCACGCGCCGTCGCCGGAGAACGCGAGCGAGACGGTGTCCCGCCCGTACCGGCGCTTGACCTCGCGGATTGGGCCCTGGAGGATCGACCGGCCGCGGGCCATCAGGCAGAGGTCGTCGCAGAGGGCCTCGACGGACTCCATCCGGTGGCTCGCGAAGAGGACCGTCTTGCCGCGCTCGCGCATCTCGCCGATGACCTCCACGAGGAGGTCGGCGTTGATCGGGTCGAGCCCGGAGAACGGCTCGTCGAGGATCACGAGGTCGGGGTCGTGGACGACGGTCGAGATGAACTGGACCTTCTGCTGCATCCCCTTCGACAGCTCCTCGGTCTTCTTGTCGGCCCACGTCGCGGCGTCGAACCGGTCGAGCCAGCGGCCGATGGCAGCGCGCGCGTCCCCCAGACTCATCCCCTTGAGCTGGGCGAGGTACTCGAGCTGCTCGCCCACCTTCAGCTTGCGGTAGAGGCCGCGCTCCTCGGGGAGGTAGCCCATCCGCTGCTGCGTCCCCGGCCCCACCCGCTGCCCACCGAGCGTGATCGTCCCGGTGTCCGGCGTCGTGATGTAGGTGATCATCCGGATGGTCGACGTCTTGCCGGCACCGTTCGGGCCGAGCAGGCCGAACAGCCGCCCCGGCTCGGCGGTGAACGAGACGTCGTCCACGGCGACCGTGGAGCCGTACCGCTTAGTCACGGCATCGAGGCGGAGGACGGGGGACATGGGCGACGGGGCGGGGAACGGGACGGGCCGAGCCGGGTACGGCCGGAGGTCCGGGAGGTTACCCCCGCTGGGCTCTCGGCGCCGCCTCCGCTCGCTCCCCGCTGCCATGGCTCGCTCGCTCCTTCCCGTCGCCCTCCTCCTCCTCGTCGGCTGCGACACCGGCGAGAGCCTCCTCGGCGAATTCGAGGGGCGTGTGGCCGTCACCGACCAGGACCGCCTCGTGACCGGTGAGGCCGTCTACACCATCGTCGAGACCGACGCGCGGGCCGGAGTTCGTCCTCGGCCTGTTCGTGGGCGACCTCTTCGAGAGCGACCGGGACGCCTACGACTACCTCCTCTTCCGGCGCCCCGGCCGGCGCCCCGGCGTCGGCGCCTACGCCATCGACGCCGACCCGACCTCGGCCGTCGCCGCGACGATCGCGGAGGTGGAGGCGGCCGGCGACCCGTCGGCGGTGTTCGGGCGCGTGCTCCACGGCACGGGCGGCACCCTCGCCGTCACGCGCGTGGACGGCTACGGGTTCGTCTCCGGCTCCTTCCAGTTCGACGCCGAGGGCGTCGCGGTCCACGTCCCCTCGCGGTCGGTGGCCGGCACCGCCAGCGGCCGGTTCGAGGCCCGCTACGAGCCGCCCGCCACGTTCCGCCGCCTCGGGCTCGACCTCGGGCTCTGAGGGAGCCGGCGGCTAGATCAGCCCGACGCGGTCCTCCGGGATCGGGAGGACGTACTGCGGCTCCAGCGACTCCTGGTGCACGCCGAGCTGGCCGGTCCCGCGGAAGTCGACGAGGACGTGGTCCTCAGTCTGCCCCAGCACCTCGCCGACGCCGTAGAAGGCTGGCGCGGGCCCGTAGTACACCAGCTCGCCCGTGTTCACGCTCGACCCCCGCGCGCGCCGGTAGAACGGCGGCACGATCGGCAGCAGCTCCAGCCGATACGGCGGGCGGGGGTTCGGGTAGGCGTCGGTGCGGGACACGTCACTAGGGGAGAAAGCCGCGGGTCGGAGGCGGAGAACTCCGAACTGTCGGCGGCCCCGGATAGTATACCGCCCTGCCCCTCTGGACCTGCCCCATCCGCCGTTTATGCCCTACGACCGTAAGATCCTCGACCGGCAAGTGGGCCGGAACGCGCAGCTCTTCGCCGAGGCCATCAGCGACCTCGGCACGCCGGCCGACCGGTTCCCCTACGTCCGCATCCTCGTGTCGCTGATCGAGAACGCGCACCCGGAGTGGAGCCAGGCGCCCCAGAAGGCCGACCAGATCGCCGACGTCGCCGTCGCCCTCAGCAACCGGACGCTCGACCGCGCGGAGGTGGCCGACGTGGTCCGCGTCCGAGACGAGGAGCGGGGGCTCGGCATCCAGTGAGACGGTGGGTCAGTGGTCCGTACGTCTGTGTGCCGTCGCCACCGGCCCCGCTCCGAACCCTGACTCACGGACCTCCCGACGTCCTGCCCCACCGGTTGGTTCACCGAACCCGCCCCGGATTCGCCTTGATGAAGGCGGCCCAGTCCTTCGGCGCGCCGGCGGCCGGGCCCGCCTGGAGCCGACGCGCGTGGCAGAGCGCCACGGCGAGCGCGTCGCTCGCGTCGAGCCCGCGGTCCTCGGTGACGCCGAGCTGGGCGCGGATCATGAACCAGACCTGCTCCTTCGCCGCCCGCCCGGACCCGACGACGGACTTCTTGACCTCGGCGGGCGCGTACTGGGCGATCGGGATCTCGCGGTGCATGGCCGCCAGCATCACCGTCGCCTCCACGCGCACCAGCTTCCGCATCGACTGGACGTTCTGGCCGAGGAACGGGACCTCAACGGCCGCCTCGTCCGGGTGGTGCTCGTCGACGAGGGCGATCACCCGGTCGTAGATCCGCTGGAGGCGGAGGGCGTGGTCGAGCCCCTCGGGCAGGTCCACGGTGCCGTAGTCGAGGGCCCGCTCGGTCCGCCCCTCGACCTCGATCACGCCGAAGCCGGCGGTCCGCGTGCCGGGGTCGATGCCGAGAACGATCATGCGTGAGCGAGGAGGCGAATTAACGGGACGAGGAGCGGGCGTCCTCTGGCCCGACCCTACGAGAGCGCGGCGATCGTCTCGTCGTCCATCTCCAGGGTCGAGTAGACGGCCTGGACGTCCTGGTGGTCGTCGAGCTGGTCGAGGAGGCGGAGGACCTTGGCGGCATCGTCCGGCGCGAGCGCCGTCGTGGTCGTGGGGATCTGCTGGAGCGCGGCGTCCGCAGGCTCGATGCCGGCGCCCGCCAGCGCCTCCTGCACGTCGCCGAACGCCTCGACGGGCGCCTCGACGACAAACGCGTCGCCCTCGCGGCGGAGGTCCTCCGCGCCCGCGTCCGCGACGAGGAGGAACAGGTCGTCTTCCGTGAGGTCCGCGGCCGGAATCTCGAACACGGCCTTCTGGTCGAACAGGAAGGCCACCGAGCCCGACGTGCCCAGGTTGCCGCCGGCCTTCGAGAACAGGCTCCGGAGGTCGGCCACGGTCCGGTTCGTGTTGTCCGTGAGCGTGTCGACGTAGACGGCGATGCCGTGGGGGCCGTAGCCCTCGTAGGCCACCTCCTCGTAGTCCGCCCCCTCGATCTCGCCGGTGCCCCGCTTGACGGCCCGCTCGATGTTGTCCTTCGGCATGTTCTCCGCCTTCGCCTTGTCCACGGCGAGGGCGAGCCGGGCGTTGAGGTCGGGGTCCGCGCCGCCCTCGCGGGCCGCGATCATGATGTCACGCGTGAGGCGCGCCCAGACCTTCGAGCGGCGGGCGTCGGCGACGCCCTTCTTGCGCTTGATCTTCGACCACTTGTTGTGCCCAGCCATACCGGTTCTCTCGACTACGTGCAGGAACTCGCCCGCCTGGCGAGTCCACAGATCGTGAGTCGAGAAGATACGGACGGCCGCGGCCAGCCCGGTCTAGAGCAGCGCCTGGATGGCCCCGGCCACCATCACCGCCGCGGCGACGGCGAGGCAGAGGAGGACTGGGCGCATGGAAGGAGAGATATGCATGCCTGTCCCTCAGAGAGCGCCGTGCCGACGCCGGCGAGACCCGGTTTTCCCGGCATCCCCGGAACCGCTCCGTTCCCCGGTCGCGTCCCGAGGCCACCCCGTCGCATTCCGAGACGCTACCGGGCCACGGTCTCCCATGTCTCCCGCACCTCGTCCCCGTCCACCACATAGAGCTGGCGGCGCGTGGCGACCGCCACGCAGGCGTGGTTCGGGACGATGAAGACGGGATCGCCTACGTCCCAGATCGATCCGCCGGGCGTGTCGACCCAGCCGTGCTCCTCGCTGAGCGCCGTGACGTGGGCGTGGGGGTGAACGACGTGCGTGCGGGGGCTGTAGAGGACGGTCCCGTAGCTCTCCTCCCCCGCGCGGCGGTCCGACGTCAGGACCTTCTTGCCGGCGTCGGTGATGATGCGCTCGGTCCCATCGTCGAAGCGGCGCTTCGAGACCGCCGTGCCGATGCAGACGAGGGCGCAGTCCTGAAGACGCGCCGCGCCGAGGGCCACCTGCGTGGCGTCGTAGAACACGTAGGTGCCGGGGCGGATCTCGGTGATCCGGAAGCCCTCGCGCTCGGCGTTCGTGAACTGACTAGCGCCCGGCGTGGAACCGACGGACAGCTCGGCCGTGGCGGGGTCGAGGAACCCGTCGGCGCCGAGACGCGCGGCGACGGCGAGGACCCGGTCGCGCTCCTCGTCCATCACGCGGCGGAGCGCGTCGGTGCGGGACTCCCCAGCGGCCGGGCCGCCGTAGGCGTGGCCCCCATGCGAGAGGAGGCCGACGAGCCGGAGCGGCTCGGCGAGCCGGACGGCCTCGGCGACGGCGAGCGCCTCGGCCGGGTCGTCCCAGTCCACGCCGCAGCGTCCGTAGCCAGTGTCCACCTCGATCAGCACCTCCACCGGCTCGGGGCGCCCGGCGAAGGCATCGGCGGCGAGCCGCACGCCGGCCACCGAGTCGACGGTGAACGAGATGCGCGTGCCGCCGTCGGCGAGGGCCGCGAGGCGTTCCAGCTTCGTCGGGCCGACGACGGGCGTGGCGAGGCGGAGGTCGTCGAAGCCGGCCTCGGCGAACGCTTCGGCCTCGTCGACGGTCGCGAGGGTCAGGCCGCGGGCGCCGCGATCGCGTTGGAGGCGCGCGAGGTCCGGGCTCTTGTGCGTCTTGGCGTGCGGCCGGAGCGCGACGTCCATCGCCTCTGCCCGCGCCTGCATCGCGTCGAGGTTGGCGTGGAGGCGCGGGAGATCGACGAGGAGGGCGGGCGTGGGGATCTCGGAGACGAGCATCGGCGGGCGGGCGGGGTGGGATCAGAATGCCGACCGCCCGGCTCCGGTTCGCCGCCGACGCCGTCTACGACACGAGCCGGAGCGTGAACGGGTAGCGGTAGCGCTCGCCCCGGTTCGCCGCGAACGCGGCCCGGATCGGCATCACGAACGCCATGACGATGGTCGCCAGCAAGAACGGAATTCCGATCACCACGACGCTCAGGATGGCGAACACGACCGCCGCGATCGACATCGTGATGTGGAAGTTCAGCGCCTCCGCCGCCTGGTCCTCGATGTACACCGACTCGTCGCGCTTGAGGAAGTAGACGAGGATCGGGCCGAGGATCGTAAACAGGCCGCTCAGGTGGGCGATGACCGCCGCCGTGCGCTCCTCCGGGTCGGTCTCGTAGTTGTCGAGGTCGACGCTCGGGGCGTCGAAGAGCGGATCGTCGAAGTCCGAGTCGTACGGGCCGGTGTTATAAGTGCGCGATTCCATGGCGCCGGGGATCAGTGTGTGAGGCTCGCTCTACGGACGCACGCCTCCCAGGTTACCCTTCGTCCGAGGAATCGGGCCTACATCCGGTCCGGCGCCGAGATGCCGAGGATGGCGAGCCCGTTGGCGAGGACGGTCCGCGTGGCGCGGGCCAGCCGAAGGCGCGCCGTCGCGAGGTCGGTCTCCTCGCCGACGATGCGGCAGTCGCGGTAGAACGCGTTGAACGCCGTGGCCACGTCGCGGAGGTAGGTCGCGAGGCGGTGCGGGCCGCGGGCCTCGGCCGTCTGGCGGACCTCGTCGGGGAACAGGAGGAGCGTCTTGATGAGGGCCTCCTCGGACTCGTGCGTGAGGGCCCCGAGGTCGGCGTCGGCGCCCGCGGACAGGCCGGTCTCCTCCGCCTTCCGCTCGATGGACGCGATCCGCGCGTGGGCGTACTGGAGGTAGAACACGGGGTTCTTCTCGCTCGCCTCCTTCGCCAGGTCGAGGTCGAACTCGAGGTGCGTGTTCGGGCTCCGCATGAGAAAGAAGAAGCGGACCACGTCGGCGCCCACCTCGTCCATCAGCTCGTCGAGCGTGACGTACGTGGCCTTCCGCGTGCTCATCTTGACGGGCTGCCCGCCGCGCACGAGCGTCACGAACTGGTAGACCACCACGTCGATCTTGCTCGCGTCGCCGCCGAGGGCCTCCACGCCGCGGAGCACGTCGGGGTAGGTGGCGATGTGGTCGGCGCCGAACACGTCGAGCGAGAGGTCGAACCCGCGCGCCAGCTTGTCCATGTGGTAGGCGATGTCCGGGAGCCGGTACGTCGGCTCGCCGGACGACTTGACGAGGACCACGTCCTTGCCCTCCTCCTCACCCTCGCGCGTGGTGACGGTCTTGCCGAGCGTGCTCGTCCGAAACCAGACGGCGCCGTCCTGCTCGTAGGCGAGGCCCTGGTCCTTGAGCCGGTCGACGACGTCCCAGACGGCGTTGGAGGTGTAGAGCGTGTGCTCGTTGAAGTGCTCGTCCATCTCCACGCCCAGCCGCCGGAGGGTCGCCTCGATCTCGGCGAAGATGGCCGTCTGCGCCGCCTCCTTGAACGGCGCCTCGTCGTCCGACGCCAGGAGGTCGTCGCCGTGCGTCTCGCGGAGCCGGCGGGCGATGTCCTCGATGTAATCGCCGCGGTAGCCGTCCTCCGGGAAGCTCGCCGGCACGACCGTCCCGTCCTCCAACGCCTTCGTTGGCGTGGACGGGTCGAGGAGCGCCTGGTAGCGGGCGCGGACGCTCTGGCCGAGGACACGCATCTGGCGGCCGGCGTCGTTGAAGTAGTACTCCCGCGTGACGCCGTAGCCCGTCCACTCGAGGAGGTTGGCGAGCGTATCGCCGAGGACGGCGTTCCGGCCGTGCCCGACGGTCAGCGGGCCCGTGGGGTTGGCCGAGACGTACTCGACGAGGGCCGTCTCGCCGGCGTGGTCGTCGGTGCGGCCGTAGGCGTTGCGCTGCTCCAGGATCTGGGCGAGGCCGTCGGCGAGGTGCGCGCTCGCGAACCGGACGTTGATGAAGCCCGGCCCGGCGATCTCGACGCCCTCCACCAGCGTCGGGTCGAGGTCGAGGTGCGCGACGATCCCCTCAGCGATGGCGCGCGGGGCGCGGCGGAGCGGGCGGGCGAGTTGCATCGCCACGTTCGTCGCGAGGTCCCCGTGGGTCGGGTCGTTCGGCGTCTGGAACTCGACCTCGACGGTCTGGGGATCGAAGTCCGCGGGGAGGTCGGGGAGTTGGGCGAGGGCGGCGCGGACGGCGTCGGCGAGCGTGTCCTCCATCGGGGTCGGAGCGGGCGAGATCAGCGGGACCGCCAAGCTAACCGGCGCGTTTGGTCCGTCCCGGTCCCGGCCCCTCCCCTCTCCCCTTCTTCACCCCCATGCGCCCGCTCGCCCTCGCCCTGCTGGCCGTCGCGCTCGGCGCCTGCGCCGACGCCCCCTCCGACGCGCCCGCGCCGCGGCTGGCCGAGACGGCGCCGGCGGCGCCCGACGCGCCCGCGCCCGCCGTCCGCATCGACTCGCTCCTGCGCGACGAGCCCGCCCTCCGCTACACTGTCCGCATCGGGTACCCGCAGCTGGAGGGGGACGGGCCTGCCGCCACCGCCGTCAACGCGGCGATCCGGGACTCGGTGGCCGCCCTCGCCGACGACTTCCGTCCGGCCGAGCCGCCACCCGAGTACGACTCGCCGGCCTTCGTCGTCAAGGTAGACGGGAGGACCGAGCGGACGTTCGTGGACGACCGCGTCCTGAGCACGCTCGTGGCCGTCTACGCCTACACCGGCGGCGCTCACGGCAACACGTTCTTCCTCCCGCTCACCTACGACCTCGACGCGGGTGCGCCCGTCGACCCCGCGACCCTCTTCGCCGACGGCACCGCCTGGGGCGACACGCTCGCGACGTGGACTGAGCGCCGCGTGCTCCGCCAGCTCGCCGCCGGGCTCGGCGTGCCCCCCGGAGAGGCGCGCGGTGCGTTCTACGCCGAGGGCCTCGACCCCATCCGGCAGGGCGACGTGTTCGCCACCCTCGGGCGCGACTCCCTGTTCGTCCACATCCCGCCGTACCAGCTCTCGGCGTACTCCGCCGGATCGTTCGACGTGGGCGTCCCGTACCGCGCGCTTCGGGCGATGGCGCGGCCTGGAAGCGCGCTCGCCCGACTGGCCGGTCGCTAGGCGGCGTGCCGCGCGCCGGCGCTACGAGTAGACCGCGAAGTCGTCGCGCTTGGCGTGGAGGTTCAGCGCGATGGCGAGCATGGCCGTGTTCGCGAGCAACGCCGAGCCGCCGTACGAGATGAACGGGAGCGGAATCCCGATCACCGGCATCAGCCCGATCGTCATCCCGATGTTGATGAGGATGTGGACGAGGAAGATCCCCGTCACGCCCGCGATGAACAGGCGCGGCAGCGCGAACCCGGCCTGCACGCCGAGCCCCGCCAGCCGGATGATGAGAGTCGCGAAGACGCCCAGGACGAACATCGTCCCGAGGAACCCGAACTCCTCCCCGATCACGCAGAAGATGAAGTCCGTCGAGTTCTCGGGGATGTAGGCGAGCTGAGTCTGCGTGCCCTCGGTGAACCCCTTGCCGAGCAGGCCGCCCGAGCCGATGGCCGCCTTCGACTGGATCACGTGGAACCCGACCCCATAGCGGAAGGCCTCCGGGTTGTCGAAGGCCACGAGGCGGTCCACCTGGTGCGGCTCCAGGATCTTGAACAGCCCGAACCACGCGACGACCGCGATGGCGCCGATGCCGACGAGCATCAGCGCCGCCATGCCCCGCGAGCGCGTCCACAGGAGCATCCCGACCGTCGCGAGGGCCACGAAGATGGCGGCGTAGGCCGGGTTCACGATCACGAGGTAGACCGCGACGGCCGCGGCCCCGCCGAGCGCCATCCACGGGAGAGGCACGGCCCCGCTCCAGAACATCATGATCGGGATGAGCGCGAGGAAGACGAGGCCCGTCCCGGTGTCGTTCTGCATCACCACGAGGACCGCCGGGACCAGGATGAGGCCGATGGCGCTGATCAGGTACGGCACGCTCCCCCGCCGCGCCTCCTTCCGCGAGAGCAGCGCGGTCACCGCGAGGACGGTCCCCACCTTGGCGAACTCGGCCACCTGGAGGCCCACCGGCCCGATGTAGAGCCAGCTCTTGGCCCCGTTCACCTCCCGCCCGAACACGAGCGCCGCGCCGAGCAGTCCCAGGCAGAACACGTAGGCCACGGGCGCCAGCCGCACGATCAGACGCGCCGGGAGCAGCAGGATCACGAGGAGCACGCCGGCCGAGATCCCGAACCACTGGGCCTGCCGGTTGAAGTTCTGCTGGACCGACTCCAGCAAGAACTCCCGCGCGGGCCCGTGCGTGGCGCTGTAGATGGCCGTCAGCCCAACCCCGACGAGGACCATCCAGAGGAGCAGAGAGATCCAGTCGAGGTTCTTGTACCAGGCGCGCATACGAGGGAATGCTGAGAGGGCCCGCTCATCGCGGGACGCAGAAGGGAGCTAGATGCGGCCGACGGACCGCTGGGCGCGGACGAACGCGACCCGGGCCTGCCGCTGCGGCGACGCGATCTGGCCCCGGAGGTACTGCTCGATCATGAGCGACGCGATCGGCGCCGCCGTCGTCGAGCCGAACCCGGCGTTCTCCACGATCACGCCGACCGCCACCTGCGGGTTGTCGGCCGGGGCGTAGGCGATGAACACGGCGTGGTCCTTCCCGCGCGGGTTCTCGGCCGTGCCCGTCTTGCCGGCCACCTTGATCTCGGCCCAGTCGCCGAAGGCCGGGATCTGGGCCGCCCGCGCCGTCCCGTTCGTGACGACCGCCTCCATCCCCTCGCGGACGATCTGGAAGTTGCGCGGCTCGATGTCGATGTGGTGCGGGCGCCGACGGGCCGGGATCCATGTGGAGTCGGTGGCCGGGTCCGTCTGCGCCATCACGAAGTGGGGCGTCACGAGCGTCCCGCCGTTCGCGATCGCCGCGGCGTAGCGCGAGAGCTGGAGCGGGCTCACGCCCATGTTGCCCTGCCCGATCCCCAAGTTGACGGTGTAGCCCGGGCCCCACCCCGCCGGGAAGACGCGGTCGTAGTACGCCGAGTCCGGGATGAGGCCGGTGTTCTGGTTCGGGATGTCGATGGGGGCGAGCTGGCCGAACCCGAACTGGTGGGCCCAGTCGCCCCACATGTCGAGGTTCATCCGGATGCCCTCGGGGTGCCGGTCGTTGACGAACGTGTCGTTCATCAGACGGAAGAAGAACGTGTTGCACGAGACCCGAATGGCGTCCCGGACGGTGAGGTTGCCGTGGGCGCCGCCGTGGCACCGGTAGAGCCGCCCGAGCACGTAGCCGCCGCCGCAGTAGAGCGTGGTGTTCTCGTCGATCATCCCCTCCTGGAGCGCCACCGACGCCATGAACGGCTTCCACGTGGAGCCCGGCGGGAGGCTCGCCTGCGTGGCCCGGTTGAAGTCGGGCTTCTCCGGGTTCCGCATGAGGAAGTCGACCTCGGTCTGGGTGAGGCCGCCCCGGAAGATGTCCAGGTTGTAGTCGGGCGCGCTCACCATCGAGATGATCCCGCCCGTGTTGACGTCCATCATCACGGCCCCGCCCCGCTTGTTCACGAACAGGCTCTCGGCGAGCGCCTGCACCGTTACGTCCACGGCGAGCGTGAGCGCCACGCCGGACTCCGGCTCGACGTCCTCGGCGCCGCCCTCGTAGCTCTCGACCTCCATGCCGTGGACGTTCTTGAGCACGAACTCGCGCCCGACGCGCCCGCGCAGGACCGGCTCGTACTCAGCCTCGATCCCCGTCTTCCCGATCCGGTCGCCGAGGCGGTAGCCCTGGGCCTCCATCGCGCTCAACTCGCTCTCCGAGATCTCGTTGACGTAGCCCAAGGCGTGCGTGAGGTGGGCCGGCCCGTGGTAGCGGCGCTGCTGGTCCTCACGGAAGTCGAGCCCGCGGAGGCGGTACTGGTTCTCCTGGAGCCGCGCGAAGGTCCAGAACGGGACGTTCTCGAGGAGCACGTCCTCCTGGTAGCGCGAGCGCTGGAGGATCTGGTCGTAGCGGGCTCGGATCTCCTCGTAGGGCCGGCCGGCCAGTTCGGCCACGAGCGGGAGGTCGTCCTCGTCGAAGTAGCGGGGCTCGACGGTCACGCTCGTCGTCGTCTCGTTGTCGACGAGGAGGACCCCGTTCCGGTCGAAGATGTAGCCGCGCGCGGGGCGGACGATCTTGGTCTCGATGGCGTTGCCGGCCGCCTCCGTCGCGTACGCCTCGCGGTCGAGGATCTGCATCTGCACGAGCCGGGTGGCCAGGAACGCGAGGACGCCGAGGACGATGACGCTGAAGATCCGGTACCGGAGGCGGGCGTCGTCCTGGGCGGTGGCGGCGAGTACGGAGGGCATGGGGGAGGCGAGGACGCGGGGCGACGGGCGTCGGGGCAAAAGCGCGTCGCCATTCGGGGCGAGAGTACGAACGAACGGAGGCGGGGCGTGGTTCGTGCCGCCGTCACGGCGTCTTCCCAGCCCGGGTCGGCCGCGGGGGCTGACCTCGGGCGCAGGCCCTTTCCTCCGCCCTCGCAGAACACGTCCTCCAGCCTGGGGTTAGATCCTCCGTGCCCCGCGCGGGGCCCCCGGGCCTTCCGGCGTGCCCTCCGTGACGTCGCCGCGGCCTCGCACGGCCCTTGTGCACCGCCCTTTCCCCACCCTGATGCGCTTCCGCTCCCTCGTCCAGAGCCTCCTCGTGGCTGCCCTGCTGGCCGCGCTCACGCCGGCCGCCCAGGCCCAGTACTTCGGCCGCAACAAGGTCCGCTACGACGACTTCGACTTCCGCGTGCTCGAGACCGAGCACTTCGACATCTACTTCTACGAGGGGATGGAGCAGGCCTCGCGCGACGTGGCCCGCATGGCCGAGCGGTGGTACGACCGGCTCTCGGGGATCCTCGACCACGAGTTCGACGAGCGGAAGTCGATCGTCCTCTACGCCGACGACGCCGACTTCCGGCAGACCAACATCACCGACATCGGCGAGGGCACCCAGGGCGTGACGGAGGGGGCCCGCCAGCGCGTCGTGCTCCCGATGGCCGGGACCTACTCCGAGACGAACCACGTGCTCGGCCACGAGCTCGTCCACCAGTTCCAGTACGACATGTCGCAGCGGGCGGGCCGCTTCGCCCAGTTCGTCCGGCTCCCGCTCTTCGTGATCGAGGGGATGGCCGAGTACTACTCGGTCGGGCGGGTGGACGCGCTCACGGCCATGTGGATGCGCGACGCCCTCCTCCGCGACGACTTCCCGACCATCGGCGAGCTGCAGCGCTCGGCCCGCTACAACGAGTACCAGTACGGCCAGCCGTTCTGGGCCTACGTGGCCGGCACCTACGGCGACGAGGCGGGCGTCCAGCTCTTCCGGACGGCGTTTGAGATGCCGCTCGACTCGGCCATCGTCGTGGTGACGGGCCTCGACCCAGACACGCTCTCGGCTCGCTGGGAGTCTACCCTCCGCGCCGAGTTGGTGCCCCACGCCGCCGGCCGCTCGGTCCCCTCCCCGCCACGCACCGAGGCCGAGTTGGAGGCCATCGACGACGAGCGCCGCGAGCGCGCCGAGGCCATCGCCGAGGGCGACCGCCCCAACGCCCCCCGCTACCTCGCCTACCCCGACTCGCTCCCCCGGCTCGACGCGGCCACGCGGCTCCTCGCCCGCGAGCGCGAGACGGGCGCCATCAACATCGCCCCACAGCTCTCGCCCGACGGCCGCTACGTGGCCTACCTCTCGGAGCTGGACCTGTTCGGGATCGACCTGTTCCTCGCCGACGCCGAGACCGGCGAAGTCCTCACCAAGCTCCAGTCGGTCGGGAGCGACCCGCACACCGACGCGCTCCGCTTCATCGAGAGCGCCGGGACGTGGAGCCCGGACGGCGAGCAGTTCGCCTTCGTCGTCTTCGCCGGCGGCGACAACGAGATCGCCCTCCTCGACGTGAGCCGGCGCGACGTGGTCCGCCGCCTCACCGTCGAGGGGATCGGCGCCATCAAGGACCCGGCGTGGAGCCCCGACGGCACCCAGATCGCCTTCGCCGGCGTCAAGGGCGGGATCACCGACCTCTACCTCGTCGACGTGGGCGGGCCCACCGACGGCCGCGTCCGCCAGCTCACGAACGACCGCTATGCGGATCTCCAGCCGTCGTGGAGCCCGGACGGCACCCAGATCGCGTTCTCCACCGACCGCGGCCCCGGGACCGACTTCGTCCGGCTCACCTTCTCGCCGATGCAGATCGCGCTCTACGACGTGGCCGCGGGCTCGATCGAGACGCTCGACCTGTTCGACGGCGTCAAGCACATCAACCCGGCCTGGAGCGCCGACGGCGAGAGCCTCTACTTCATCTCGGACCGCGCCGGGTTCAACGACATCTACCGCTACGACGTGGCGACGGGCGGCCTCTACCAGGTGACGAACCTGGCGACGGGCGTCTCGGGCATCGCGGACCTCTCGCCGGCCCTCTCCGTGGCCGAGCAGACGGGCGCCCTGGCGTACTCCGTGTTCGAGGGCCAGCGCTACTCGGTCTACCGCACCCCCGCCGACTCGGCCCGGGGCACGCCGGTCGGGCCCGTCGGCGAGGCCGAGCGATTCGCCGACGTGCTCCCGCCGACCGAGGCGCTGGGCCGCTCGCGCGTCCAGGGCTACATCGCCGACGCGACCGGCGGCCTCCCGCAGGCCCAGGACTTCCCGACGCGCGGCTACCGCTCCCGCCTCTCGCTCGACTACATCAGCCAGCCCCAGGTGGGCGTCGGCTACGACCCGTACTACAGCAACGGGTTCGGGATCTCGGGCGGCATCTCGTTCCTGTTCTCGGACCAGCTCTCCGACAACGTGCTCGGCGTGGCCGTGGCCGCCAACGGCTCCGTGAAGGACATCGGCGGGCAGGCGCTCTACCTCAACCGCGGCAAGCGGCTCACCTACGGCGCCATCGTCGGGCGCGTCCCCTATCTCCAGGTCTACCGCCAGTACCAGATCGTCGGGCTCCAGTACGTCCCGACCAACATCTACTACCGGACGACGGTGTCCCAGGCGTCGGGCCTGACGTCGTACCCGCTCAACCAGAGCCAGCGGTTTGAGAGCAATTTCGGCGTCCGCCGCATCACCTACGACATCGAGCGCGACTCGATCAACTTCGAGCGGGGCACCATCGAGCGGGTGTCGGAGGACACGGGGATCGACCCGATCAACCTCGCGGAGGTCGGCGTCGCGTTCGTCGGCGACACGTCGTTCTTCGGGTTCACCTCGCCCATCCGCGGCGGGCGTTACCGCTTCGGCCTCGACGGCACCCTGGGCACGCTCGACTTCCTCACCCTCACGGCCGACATGCGGCGCTACCTGATGGTGCGCCCGAGCGTCCTCCCGCGCCGCGTGCCGATCACCTTCGCGGCCCGAGCGGTCCACATCGGGCGGTACGGGGCCGGGGCCGGCGACGGCCAGCTCTCGCCGCTCTACCTCGGGAACGGGCAGCTCGTCCGCGGCTACTCGTCGCGCTCGTTCTACGACAACCCGCAGTCCGACTCGCTCTCGAGCGCGCAGCAGGAGGACTTCTACCTCCAATCGCTGTTCGGCAACAAGGTGGCGATCGCGTCGGCCGAGATCCGGCTCCCGCTCCTCGGCGTCCCGCAGCTCGGCCTGATCTCGTTCCCCTACCTCCCGACCGAGCTCGCGTTCTTCGCCGACGCCGGCCTGGCCTGGGGGAAGGCCCCGTACTTCGGCATCGGCCGGACGCCCTCCGAGGAGGCCCTCGGCGGAGCGGAGGCCTGCGATATCGACGGAATCCGCTGCTACGGCGCGGACTTCGGGGACCAGAAGGTGGTGGTCTCGGCCGGCGTCTCAGCCCGGATCAACGTGCTCGGGGCCATCGTCATCGAGCCGTACTACGCCTTCCCGTTCTCGCGCTGGGGCGAGGGCGGCGATCTCCCCACGGGCAAGGGCGTGTTCGGGTTCAACATCGCCCCCGGCTGGTAGGGGCGAGTGAAGAGTGAGGGGAGGGGGTGGCGGGCCATGTCTCGTCCCCCCTCCCCCGTTACCCTTCGCCCATGTACCGCCTGCTCCGCCCCCTCCTCTTCCGCCTCGACGCCGAGCGCGCGCACGGGTGGGGCCTCCGCGCCGCGCGGCTCGGCCAGCGCGTGCCGGGCGTGGTCCGCGGGCTCTACGGGGGCGCCGACGTCCGCCTCGCCCAAACCCTCTGGGGCCTCCGCTTCGCCTCCCCGGTCGGGCTCGCCGCCGGGTTCGACAAGAATGCGGAGTTGGTGCGTCTCTGGGCCGCGGTCGGGTTCGGCTTCGCCGAGGTGGGGTCGGTGAGCGCCCTCCCGAGCGACGGCAACCCGCGGCCGCGCGCCTTCCGTCTGTCCGCCGACCGCGCCCTCGTCAACCGGATGGGCCTCAACAACGACGGCGCCGACGCCGTCGCCGAGCGGCTCGCGTCAACGCCGCGGCCGCCGCACTTCGTCCTCGGCGTCAACGTGGCAAAGACGCACAGCCCGGACATCCTGGGCGACGCCGGCATCGAGGACTTCCGCCGGTCGGTGGCCCGTCTCCTCCCCCACGCCGACTACCTCGCGCTCAACGTCTCGTGCCCCAACACGGCCGAGGGCAAGACGTTCGAGACGCCAGACGCGTTGGATGCCCTCCTCGCGGCCGTGATGGCGACCGCCGGGGAGTCGCCGGGCCCGCGCCCGCCCATCCTCGTCAAGCTCTCCCCGCCGGCCTCGGGGGGCGTCGACGGCGGCGGCGTGGACGAGCTCGTCCAGATCTGCCTCGGCCACGGCGTCGACGGGTTCATCGCCTCCAACACGGCCGCGGACCGCGACGGGCTGGCGACGCCAAGCGGATACCTCGACCGCGTCGGTCGGGGCGGGCTGAGTGGGCGGCCCCTGGCCGCGCGTTCGATGGCCCTCGTCCACCACCTCTACCGGAGGACGGACGGGCGGGTGCCCCTCGTGGGCGTCGGCGGCATCGACTCGGCGGAGGCAGCGTACGCGCGGATTCGCGCCGGGGCCTCGCTCGTCCAGCTCTACACCGGGCTGGTCTACGAAGGGCCGGGGCTCGTCAAGCGGATCAACCAGGGGCTCGTGCGCCTGCTGGAGCGCGACGGGCTGGCGACGCTCGGCGACGCCGTCGGGCGCGACGCCTAGCCGCCCACTCGGACGTCCAGGCCGGGGACCTCCACCGGCAGGTGGCCCGTGGCGTGGTGCCGCCCCGTCAGCACGTCGGCGACGGCGCCGGCCGTCCGGACCGTCTCGTCGTAGGCCACGACGATGCCGGCTGCGTCGGGCGCGAGCGCGGCGGCGTACGGGTTGCCAAGGACGACGAACACGACCGGCGTGTCGGTGGCGAGGACGGCCTCCAGCACGCGCTGCTGGGCACTCCGGAGGCGCGGCACGGCGTCCGACCCCACGCGGAGGTGGACGGCGACGACGGCGAGGTCCGCCCGCCGGGCTGCTGCGACCGCGCGGTCCTGCCCGCCCCCGCTCTGGGTGACGCGGACGGCATCGTCGGCGCCGAGGTCACGTTCGAGCTGCGTCATCGCCACGCCGGCCCCGTGGTTCGCCATCTGGACGAGCGCTACGCGTTGCTCGCGTCGGACCGGCAGCGCGCCGTCGCGGACGACCGTCACGGAGGCCCGCGAGAGCGTCCGCGCGAAGCGGGCGCCGCGGACCGCCGTCAGCATCCGGTCCAGGCGGTCGGCGTCGGCGAGGGCGTTCCGGTGCAGCCCGAGGCGGCCCTTCGCCTGGAGGATGCGCCGGGCCGACGCGTCGATCTGCGCACGGGGGATCTCGCCGGCCTCGACGGCGCGGACGACCGCGCGGATGCCGTCGCGCGGGTTCAGCATCATCAGCACGAGGTCGGCCCCGGCCTGGATCGGGCGGACGATGCGGTCCGGGAACGGGTAGTTCTTCCGGATCGCGCCCATGTTGAGCGCGTCGGTCGTGATGAGCCCGTCGAAGCCGAGGCTGTCGCGGAGCACGTCCGTGAGGGCGCGGCGGCTGAAGGTGGCCGGCGTTGGCTCGGGGTCGAGGGCCCGCGCCCAGAGGTGGGTCGACATGACCACGCCGGGATCCGCCTCCAGCGCCCGCCGGAACGCCGCCAACTCGGTCCGCGAGAGGCTCTCCCAGTCGCCGTCCACCGCGGCGAAGTCGATGTGCGTGTCGGTGTCGGTGTTGCCGTGCCCGGGGAAGTGCTTGAGCGTGGCGAGGACGCCGTGGGCCTGGGCGCCGCGCACGTAGGCCCCCGCGAGCGCCCCCACGCGCTGCGGGTCGGACCCGAACGAGCGCGTGTTGATGATCGGGTTGAGCGGGTTGTTGTTGACGTCCGCCACCGGCGCGAAGACGACGTTGATCCCCATCGCGCGGGCCTCCAGGGCCGTCACCGCCCCGCCGACCTCGGCGAGCCCCTCGTCGTCCGCCGCGCCGTAGGCCATGGCGGTGGGGAGCGACGTGAAGTTGTTCTCCGGCCGGCCGACGCCCCACTCGAAGTCGGCCGTGGTGAAGAGCGGGACGTGGGCGACGCGCTGGAGCCGGTTCGTGGCGGCGAGCACCTCGCGCGGCGGCGTCCGCCGGTTGACGTGGAACCCGCCCACGCCGAGCGCCGCCAGCCCGTCGGGGTCGCGGACGGCCCCCAGCTCCACGATGAACAGCTGCGCCACGCGCTGCTCCAGCGTCAGCGTCGCGAGGACCGAGTCGGCCCAGGCGCGGGCCTCGGCCTCCGAGACGCGCGGCGGCGCCTCGAACCCGGCGTAGTCGGACAGGAGCGAGTCGAGGCGGACCTGGCGGGCGGACGCCGCGAGCGTCTGGGCGTTGGACGCCGCCGCGTCCGCCGGCTGGCCCTCGGCCTCAATGCACCCCGACCCGCCGGTCAGGATCAGGGCGAGAGCGAGGGCAAGGACGAGACGCATGGGCAGAGGGTCGTTCGCAGGCCGGGTATCTTGATCGGCTGACCGCGGCCCCACGCCAGGGCCACCCGTTCCCGTCCTGCTCTCGGATGATAGACCGCCTCCGAGGCGAGTGGCAAGGGCTCCGCGCCTCCGTCGCCGGCCTCTCCCCCAACGCCCGACGCGCCGCCATCGTGCTCATCGCGGCGACGCTGCTCGTCCTGCTCCACCTCCAGATCGGCAATCGCCAGTTCTACCGGGGCGTGACCGACAACGTGTTCGGGTTCGAAGACCCGGAGTTCGGGGCGTGGGCGTGGTGGTTTGGGATGCAGGGCGTGCTCGGGTTCGTGGTCCCGGCGCTCCTCCTGATCGTCGGCTTCCGGTGGCGCCCTGGGCAGGCCGGCCTCGGGCTGGGCGACTGGAAGCTCGCAGGCGGCCTCGCCCTCGCCTACGTCCCGCTCGTGGTCGTCGGGACGTGGGTGCTCTCGGACGGGGCGTCGTTCCAGGCCCAGTACCCCCACTACCTCGACGCGCGGACCGACTGGGGCGTGTGGCTCGCCTTTGAGGCGCTCTTCGTGTTCTACTGGATCGGGTGGGAGTACCTGTGGCGCGGGTTCGTCCTGTTCGGGACGGCGCCGGCCGTCGGGGCGCCCCTCGCGATCGTGATGCAGACGGTCCCGTTCGCGATCCTCCACGCCCAGAAGCCGGCGGCCGAGGCCTACCTCTCCGTCCTCGGCGGGCTCGCCCTCGGCGCGCTCGTGTGGCGCTGCCGAAGCTTCTGGATCGCCGTCCCCATCCACGCCGCGCAGATGATGGCGCTCGACCTCTGGGCCACGCTCCGCTACCGGACCGGCGCCTCGGGCGTCGGCCTCGACGCACTCGTGACGGCGCTCCGCGGCCTCGGCTAGAGCCCGAGGCGGACCGTCGCCATGTGCATCACGCCGGTCCCGAACGGCTCCAGGACGGCCGTGTAGTCGACGCGGAGGTCCAGCTCCGTGAACCGCTGCTGGAGGCCGAACCCGGCCGACGGCCGCAGCTCGCCGATCGCGCCGGCACCGATCCGGTCGACGCCGCCGCGCACGGCGAAGGCGTCCGTCACCCAGACCTCGGCGCCGAGCCGCCCCTGCACGTCGGCGAGGCGGACGTCGAGCGTCGTGTCGCGGATGATGGGCGTGGCCGAGTTGCGCGGGAGTTGGATGCCCGTGGGCCGGGTGGTCTCGGCCGGCTGAAACGCCATCTCGACCTCGGCGGCGACGAGCCCGCGCGGCCGGCCGGCCGCGCGCGTCCCGAAGGTGTAGGCCGGGCCGCCCCGCAGGCGGATCGGGAAGTAGTCCACCGCCGACGCGCCCACCGAGCCCGACGACGAGAACTCATAGCGCGCGAACAGGTCGTCCACGACGAGGCCGGCCGCGAGCCGCTCGGAGAGCTGCGCCGAGAGGCCGAGCGAGACGCCAATCGCCGTCGGCGCCTGGACGTTTTGGAACAGCTCGTTCCGGTAGAGGCGGAAGCCGAGGCCGGCCGAGACGGCGTCGGAGAACTGCGTCCCGAACGCCGCGAAGAAGGCGTACTCGTCGGTCGAGTAGGTCCCGTCGGGCGTCGGGGCGTCGATGGGGTAGCCGCTCGCGTCGCGCCCGTCGATGTTGTCGACGCCGCCGTGGACGACGCCGGCGGCGAACCCGGAGCGCGGCTGGAGCGGCGCCGCCACCTGGACCGCCTCCCACGTCCGGTCGAAGGCGAGGAGCCCGGCCGACAGCTCGACGCCCTGCGACGGCTGGAACGGCGCGAGCGCCGGGTTGAGGTACGGGCTCGCCCGGCCGGAGCGGTCGGCGAGTTGGCTCGGGACGGCGAGCGACCGCGCGCCCATCCCCATCCGCGCGAACACGCCGGTGCCCTGGGCCGAGGCGGCCCCGGCGGCGAGCGCCGCGACGAGGACGAGGACGAGGACGAGGGCGAAGCGGAGGCGGCTCATTGGAGGACCAGGATGCGACCCGAGGACCGCTGCCCCCCGGCCTCGACGACGTAGATGTAGGCCCCGTTCGCCACGCGGAGGCCGCCGTCGGAGAGGCCGTCCCAGGCCACCTCGTTCGGTCCCGCCGGCCGGCTCGGTGCCTCAACCGTGCGGACGAGGTTCATGGCGTAGTCGAACACGCGGACGGTGATGTCGGACGCCGAGGCGAGGTCGAGGCGGATGCGGACGGCGCCGTCGCTCGGCGCGAACGGGTTGGGATAGGCGTAGACCTCCACGGGGCGGCTCCCCTCGCCGTCCGCGCCCGGCGCCACGTTCGCGCGGAACAGCCGCCACGTCCGCGCGCCGTCCGTGCTCTGGAGGAGGCCGTCGGCGACGCCGACCCAGACCGTCCCAGGCGTCGTGGCGACGGCGTTGGTGCCCACCCCGTCGAGGGGGAGGGGGCGCCCGTCCGGCGCCAGGAACGTGCGGATGACGCGCCACGAGGCGCCGTCGTCCTCGGACACGTAGAGCCCATCGGCGGCGGCCGCGTAGGCCCGTTCGTCGTCGAAGGCGAGGTCGTTGACGCGCACGCCGAGCAGGACCGTCTCCAGGATCGGCCGGCCCTCGGCGTCGTCGCCACGCCAGACCGTCACGCCGTTCTCCTCCTCCGAGGCCGAGTCGTCCTCACCCGAGTTCCAGCACGCCGCCCACACGTCGTCGCGGCCGCCCGGGTTGGGCCGTGCCTCCAGGGCGTACACCAGATTCCCCACGAGCCCCATCCCGACGGGCGTGTCGATGTAGCGGATCCACGCGAGGTCGTCGGACCCGTCGACGCGGACCGAGCGGTTGAGGCCGCCGAGCGTCCCGGCCCAGACGGTCCCCGCCTCGTCCACGAGGACCGAGTAGGCCACGAAGTTGGTCGAGGCGAACGGAAACACCGGCCGCTGCGGGTCGCCGTCGACGAAGCCGAGCGGCTGGCGGAGGTCGGGCGAGTAGACGAAGCTCTGCGGCTGGCGCGGGTCGAGGACGAAGAGCGAGTCGGGCGGGAGGACGACGCGCGTCCACGTCGCGCCGCCGTCCGTCGAGCGGCGGAGGCCGGCGAACAGGCTGGCCGCGTAGATCGTGTCGGCGTCGGCCGTGAGGGCCACATCGAGCGGGGCCGCGCCCTGCGGGACCGTCGCCGGGATGGCCGCGAGCGTCGATACGCCGTATTGGACCGTCGAGTCGCGCGACTGGTCGAGGGCGGGGAAACGGAAGGTGTAGCTCGCGCCTCCGTCCGTCGAGACGGCGAAGCCGGCGGCCGTGGCAGGCGGCTCGTCCGCGTCAGCCGTCACGTCGGCGAAGCCGAGGCCGACGACGACGGTCTGGCCCCGCGCGTCGACGGTGTACACGCGGGCGTCGACGGCCGTCCCGGGGTCGAAAGCCGGGGCGTCGCCGGGGAACGACACGCGCCCGTCAGGGGCGATCTCGACGAGGCGCGGCCCGGCGCGGAGCGTCCCCCCCTCCGCGTCGAGCACGTAGACGCCGTTGCGGGCGCCGGTCGGAAGGGCCGTCACCGGTCCCCGGTCGGTCTGAACCGTCGTCTGGGCGGCGAGCGGCGCTGCGAGCACCGCCAGGAGCAAGAGGAGGCCGCGCATCACTGGACGGTAAACGTGAAGGTGGCCACGTCGCTGGTCTCCTCGGCCCGGTCGACGGCGAGGACGCCTAGCTCGTACGTCCCCTGCTCAGTGTCGGTGAAGACCTGGAGGCCGCCGGAGAAGCGCCCGTCACCGGCCTGCTGGTCGGTGGCGCCGCCCGCGCGGCCAAGGTCGTAGAGCCGCCCGAGCACGGCGCCCGAGGTCGGGTCCACGAGGGCGACCACGGCCACGTTCGCGATCCCGTCGGGGTCGTCCACGGTCACGACGAGCGGCGTCGAGCGCGAGCCGGTGGTCGGCCGCGAGACGGTCGCAGGGAACGTCACGTCCGTGATCGTGGGCGGGCCGAGGGAGGCGGCGTCGAAGTGGAACACAGCGGCGGCCCGGTCGCCCGTGCGCCGGTCGGCGCCCTCCGTCAGCACCTCCACGCGGTAGTCGCCCGTCGCGCCGCGCGGGAGCGTGAGGAGCACGTCGAGCCGGACCTGCCCCGGCGTGGCCTGGAGCGTGGCCGACGCCGTGAGGGAGTCGGTCTCCTGGTAGCGGACGAGGACGAGGACCTTCATCGTCCCCTCGCCGCCCAGGTCGGCCCGAACGGAGAGAGGGATCGTGGCCGTGGGCGCGTCGGTCGCCAGCGAGTCCGCCGTCGGCGTGATCTCGACGTTGGCGAGCGTCGGCCGGGCCGTCTCGGTGGGGAAGCCGGGCTCGGCGTCGCAGCCGGCGACCGCGAGGGCGGCGACGAGCGGCAGGGCGAGTGCCAGCGGACGAAGGGCTACGGGCATCGGGGGCGGGTCGGTCGCCAGCGAGGCGAGCGGCTCGGGAAGCGGCGGTGCGGCGTAGCGGTCCGGCGGGAGGGCGGCGGGGCGGGTGCGGCGCGCAACCTAGCACCACTCCCGCCGAGCGAGGCGGGGTGCGCCGTTTTTCCCCTGCTCGGGCGGCGCCGGCTCGGGCCGAGTGACGTCGGGCCCGCCGCTAGTACATCTGGAGCGGCTGGATCGAGAAGCACAGCAGGAAGATGAGGATGCAGAGGTAGCCCAGCACCTTCCGCCCCGGCGTCAGCGGCTCCTGCATCCGGACGGGCGGGTGGTCCACGCGGATCACGAACAGGATGAGCCCGACCCAGAACAGCCACCCTGCCCACCCGACCGACGCCGCGAGGCCCGGCAGGAACGTCACGACTCCCCACACGACCCCGACGCTCCCCAGGACGGCCGGGACCACGAGCCGCCACTCGCCCTCGAACAGCCGGGCGAACGCGAGCGCGACGACGAGCGCCAGCGACAGCCACACCTGCCACGCCGGCATCGTCCCCACCAGCCCCGAGACGAGCCCGAGCCCGCCGGAGAGGAGTAGGAGGATCGTCGTCACGCGCGCGACGACGCGGTGGACGGCCGGCCCGAACAGGGCGTACACCACGTGCCCGCCGTCGAGCTGCCCGACGGGGAGCAGGTTGAGGGCCGTGAAGAACAGCCCGAACCACCCGGCCAGGAGCAGGGGGTAGTGGAGGATTTCGTCGCCCGGGATGCGGGTGTAGCCCAGCGCCGTGATCAGCCGGAACAGGGGCGTGTCGCCGAGGACCAGGGCCATTGTCTTAGGCTTCATCGCGGACGGGTCGAAGGCCGGGAACTGGCCCGTCGCGAGAAACGCGTCCACCTTGTCGGCGTGGCCGACGACGCCGAGGAGGTACTCCGGCGGCGGGAGCGTGAGGACGGCCGCCAGCAGTACGCCGACGGCGACGACGAACCCGGCGAGAGGCCCGGCCGCGCCGATGTCGAAGAGCTGGCGGGTCCGGCGCAGCGGCTCCTTGATCCGGATGACGGCGCCGAGCGTGCCGAGGGTGCCCGGGAGCGGGATGGGGATGTAGTACGGGAGCGAGACGCGCGTCTTCCGCACGCGAGCCGCGATATAATGCCCGAACTCGTGGACCGTCAGGAAGAGGAGGAACGAGGCGGCGTAGACGACCCCGTCGTGCAGGAACACCGGGTCGGCCAGGAGGCCGAGGGTGGCCGCGAGGTCGCTCCCGAACGTCCCGTCGCCCTCCGCCCCGCCCCACAGCGCCGACCGCCCCACGAGCAGGCCGCCGCACCACACCATGCACGCGAACGTGGCGACGAACAACCCGACGTGGAGCCCGACGCGGTCGCGATCGGGCTCCACGTCGGGCGGGGAGTAGTCGGTGAGGAGGCTCGGCGAGCCGGGGCGGTCTGTCTCCACGGTCCGGGGGTCGGGGGCCGGGCGTACGCGGCCGGCCGGGGCGGGTTCATCCGCGCGGCACGCGGCAGGCGCTCCTACTGGGCCTCGTAGATCGGCGCCCCGTCGAGGTAGGTCGCCTCCACCTCCGTGGCGAGGAGGGCCTCGGGCGGGACCGTCATGAGGTCCTGCGAGAGGACCACAAAGTCGGCACGCTTGCCGGGCTCGATGCTCCCGACCTCGTCCTCCATGAAGGCGGCGTAGGCGGCGTCGAGGGTGAAGCCGCGGAGGGCCTCGGCGCGCGTGAGCACCTGGTTGCCGTACCACCCACCGGCCGGCGCGTTCTCGCCATCCTGGCGCGTGACGGCGGCGTGGAACCCGAGGAGCGGGCTGACGCGCTCGACCGGGAAGTCGCTCCCGAGCGCGAGCCGGGCGCCGGCGTCGATGAGGCGGCGCCAGGCGTAGGCGCCCCGGATGCGGTCGGGCCCGACGCGCGTCTCGGCCCACGGCATGTCGCTCGTGGCGTGCGTCGGCTGGACGCTGGCGATCACGCCGAGCGCGGCGAACCGGGGGAGGTCGTCGAGGGCGAGGATCTGGGCGTGCTCGATCCGGTGGCGCCCCGGCCCACCGCCCGTCGCCGCGATGGCACCCTCGTAGGCGTCGAGGACGGTCCGGTTACCGCGGTCGCCGATGGCGTGCGTGTTCACCTGGAGCCCGCAGCGCATGGCTCGCTCGGCCGTCGTCTGGAGCGAGTCGGTCGAGAGGAAGAGGAGGCCGTGGTTGCCCGGCTCGTCGCTGTAGTCGGCGAGGAGGGCAGCGCCGCGGCTGCCGAGCGCGCCGTCCGCGTACACCTTGAGGGCGTGGACCGAGAGCCGGCCGCCCACGTCCAGCCCGTCCGGGTGCTGGGCGCAGAACGCGTCGATCTCGCCGGGCGTGATCATGGCGTAGTTGCGGAGCGGGAACCGGCCGTCGGTGACGAACCGGCGGTAGAGGTCGAGGAGGGCGAGGGGGACGCCGGCCTCGTGGACGCCCGTGAGCCCGTACCGCGCCGTCTCGGCGAGCGCGCGCGTCAGCGCCGCCTCGTAGAACGCGAGGTCGGGCGTGGGGAGCGCGGAGGCCACGAGGCCCTCGGCGGCGTCGACGAACACGCCGGTCGCGCGGCCCTCGGCGTCGCGGATCACGGCGCCGCCGTCTGGGGCAGCCGGCGCCGGACCGTCGGGGTCGATGCCGGCGGCACGGAGCGCGGCGGTATTGGCCCACGCCGCGTGCCCGTCGATCCGGCCGATCCAGACAGGCGTGTTGGGGAAGACCGCATCGAGGTCGGCGCGCGTGGGGAACGGCTCGCCCTCGCCCCAGTCGTTCTGGTCCCACCCGCGGCCGGTGATCCAGGCGCCCTCGGGGAGGTCGGCGGCGAAGGCGCGGAGCCGCGCGACCACCTCGGCCTTCGAGGTCGTCCCCACGAGGTCGGCCTGGAGGAGCGCCTCACCCAGCCCCATCAGGTGCGCGTGCGCGTCGATGAGGCCCGGCACGACGGTCCGCCCCCCCAGGTCGGTGCGTGGCCAGCCGTCGTAGCGGCCGAGGATCTCGGCCTCGGAGCCGACGGCGACGAACCGGCCGTCCTCCACGGCGAACGCCTCGGCCGTCGGGCGCGCGTCGTCGACGGTGTAGACGCGGGCGTTGTGGACGACGAGCCGGGACGGCTGGGCGGCGGCGAGAGCGGGCACGAGGACGAGGAGGGCGAGGACGGGGCGCATCGGCTCAGGGGCAGGGCCGGTCAAGATCGTGCCTCGCGGGCGCCGGCGCCTACTGCGGCTCGCGCTCGACCCAGAGCGTCACCGGCCCGTCGTTGACCAGCTCCACGTCCATCTTCGCCCCGAACACCCCGGTCTCCACGGGCCCGTCGATCCGTTCGGCGAGGGCGGCGGCGAACGCCTCGTAGAGCGGCTCGGCCAGGTCCGGCGGCGCGGCGCGCGTGTAGCTCGGTCGCGTCCCCTTCCGCGCGTCGCCCGCGAGTGTGAACTGGCTGACGACGAGCGCGCCCCCCCCGACGTCCTGGAGCGACCGGTTCATGCGGCCCGCGTCGTCGGGGAAGATCCGGAGCCGGGCGAGCTTGTCCGCCAGCCAGTCGCCCTCGGTCTGGGTATCGCCGGCGACCACGCCGAGGAGGACGAGCATCCCCGTCCCCATGGATCCGACGACGGCCCCATCGACGCGGACGGTGGCTGAGGAGACGCGCTGGACGAGGGCGATCATGGGGTGAGGGGAGGGGTGAGGAAGATGCCCGGTTCCGGCCCGTCGCGCCAGCCCTCCCTCGTGTTCTCCGGAGGGGCGGAGCCCGGAGTTGGCCCCGACGGGACGGCACAGCCACGGATCGCTCGTGCAATACGGCTGCGACCCTGCGGATGGCATTTGGCCGATGACATTTGGTGACAACCGGTGAGGCCGGCCTGACAGGTCGATCGGATCCCTCCGGTAGCTTCGCCTCGTGACCCCCGCCCCGCCCCGCTCGCTCCGCCGCTTGGCGAGTGTCCTGCTCGCTCTCGCCGTCGTCCCCGCGCTGGCGTTTGTGGCCGTGCAGGTGGTGATCCAGAGCGAGAGCGAGGCACAGCTGGCTCAGATTCGCGACGAGCAGCTCGACGGGCTCCTGTTCTCCGTCAACCAGAACGCGTGGGACACGGCCACGTCGTGGGCGGACCGTCTCGTCCGCCAGACGTCGGGTCCCAGCGGCCCCGAGATCGGCGGTGAGGGCCTGGGCGCCTTTCTCGGCGCGACCCCCGCCGTCCGCCTCGTCCTCGCAGCCGATACGTCGCTCTCCGCCCTCGCGGCCTACGACCGCGGGGCCCTCGTGGGAAGCGCCTCACCTGACCGCCCGTCTCCCGGCGTCGGCCCCGAGGCCGTTCCTATCGACGTGGGGACGTTGTTTTCCCCGGAGCTCGTCCGCCAGCTGATCGACCAGCGGGGCATGGGCTATCGGAAGATCGAGCCAGTCCCACTCGACGACGGAGGCCTGGCGCTCGTTTTCGTCGCCGACGGCGCGACCCCGGCGAGCCCGCCCCGCCTGTTCGGCATGGTCGTCGACCCCGTCCCGTTCGTGCAGGACGTGGTGATGCCGAAGCTCCGCGAGGTCGGGCGCGGCGGCGTCGAGCTGGGCGTGTTCCGCGACGGGCAGGACCCCCCCCTGGCCGCGACCGCCCCGCTCACGCGCACCGACGTGGAGCGCCAGCGGCCCCTGTGGCTGCTCCCCGCGCACACCGTCGGGGCGCGTGTCGGGGAGGGCTCGGCGGAGGCCGTGCTGCGTCGGCGCCTGCTCCAGAGCCTCCTGCTGCTCGGGGGCGTCACGCTCGTGCTGGGGGCGGGCGCGTGGTTCGCGTGGCGCGGCGTCCGCCGCGAGGTGGAGGTCGCCCGGCTGCGGGAGGACTTCGTCTCGAACGTGAGCCACGAGCTCCGCACCCCGCTCGCCCTGATCCGGATGTACGGCGAGTCGCTCGCCCAGGGCCGCGTGCCCGACGACCGGAAGCCGCGCTACTACGAGACGATCGTCGCCGAAGCCGAGCGCCTGAGCCGGCTCGTAGGCAACGTGCTCCACTTCAACCGGTTCGAGCGCGGGACGGCGCGCCTCGCCGACGTGCCCCTCGACCTCAGCGCGCTCGTCGCCGAGATCACCGAGCGCTACCGGCCCATCGTCGAGCGCGAGGGGTGCCAGCTCACTCTCGAACTCCCAGACGCCCCCGTCGAGGTCCGGGGCGACCTCGACGCGCTCGCCGAGGCGCTCGTCAACCTCCTCGACAACGCGGTGAAGTACGGCGGCGAGGGCGGCGCCGTCGACGTCTCCCTCCGCCGCGACGGCGACCGAGCGCTCGTGGAAGTCGCCGATCGCGGCCCGGGCGTGCCGCCGGAGATGGCCGAGCGCGTGTTCGAGCCGTTCGTCCGCGTCCAGCCCGAGAGCGCTGACGGGCTCGTCCACACCGCGCGGGGAACCGGCCTCGGGCTCGCGCTCGTCCGCCGCATCGCCACCGCCCACGGCGGGACCGCCACCGTCGCCCCGCGCCCGGGCGGCGGCAGCGTGTTCCGCCTCGCCCTCCCCGCCCATGCCTGACCTCCCCATCCTCATCGTCGACGACGAGCGCCCGATGCGCGAGGGGCTCCGCGACAACCTCGAGTTCGAGGGCTACGCCGTCGACGAAGCACCGGACGGCGAGGCCGGCCTCCACAAGCTCCTGACGGGCACCTATCGCCTCGCCGTGCTCGACGTGATGATGCCCAAGCGGTCCGGCTTCGACGTACTGAAGGAAGCCCGCGCCGCCGGCGTGCGGACTCCCATCATCCTGCTCACGGCCAAGGCCGAAGAGTTCGACACGATCCGCGGCCTGGAGTACGGCGCCGACGACTACGTGACGAAGCCGTTCGGGCTGGGCGAGTTGCTGGCCCGGATCAAGGCCGTCCTCCGACGCGCCGAGTCAGCGCCCGCCGCGCCCGTCGACGGCGTGATCGAGGTGGGCCGCCTGCGCGTCGACCTCGGGACCTACGAGGCCACCTCCGACGGCGAGCCGGTCCCGATGACGCACCTCGAAGTCGAGGTCCTCCGCTACTTCGCCGCGCACCCTTGCGCCGTCGTCACCCGCGACGACCTCCTCAACGACGTCTGGGGCTACGACGCCGCGCCGACCACGCGGACCGTCGACAACTTCGTCCTCAAGCTCCGCCAGAAGGCCGAGCCCGACCCGTCCCGCCCGCGCCACTTCCTGACGGTCCACGGCGTCGGCTACAAGTTCCTCCCATGACCACGCGCCGCCTCGGACTCTGGGTCGTCGTCGCGCTCGCGGCGGTGGCGGCCTACGTCAGCGTCGGGCCCGTGGTCGACCGGCTCGCGACGGCCGTCGTCTCGGACCGCCAGCGCCCGACCGTCACGTCGGGCGACGCCTCGACGCCGCCCGACGCTGCCCTCTGGACGACGGTCCAGGACCTCGCCGGCGCGTGGGACTTCCGCATCGGCGACCGCCCGGAGTGGATCGCGGACTCCGCCATTACCGGGTGGGACCGCGTGTTCGTCCCGGCCGCCTGGGAGGACGAGGGCTACTACGGCTACGACGGATTCGCGTGGTACCGCAAGACGTTCACCCTCGACGAGGCCGCCGCCCAGGCCGTCGGCGACGCCCCCCCGTCCCTCCACCTCGGCCGCATCGACGACGCCGACGAGGTGTGGCTGAACGGGGTCTCCCTCGGCCGGGAGGGGCGCATGCCGCCGGTGTACCAGACAGCCACCTTCCGCTTCCGGACCTACCCGATCCCGCCCGGCCTCCTCCGTCTCGACCGACCGAACGTCCTCACCGTCCGCGTGTACGACGCCGGGCTCGAAGGCGGCATTCTGGAGGGCCCCGTCGCCCTGGCCGTCCCCACCGACCGGAACCCCGACGCCGTCCCCATGGTGGCCAACCTGGCGGGCGATTGGCAGTTCTCTCCGGGCGACGACCCGGCGTGGGCCGCGCCCGGCTACGACGATGGAGCGTGGGCCACGCTCCGTGTGCCGGGGGTCTGGGAGACGCAGGGTTTCGCCGGCACCGACGGCTACGCATGGTACCGGACGACCGTCTCGCTCGACACCACGGCCGCCGCGCGCGACCTCATCCTCGTCCTCGGGGCCGTGGACGACCTCGACGAGACGTTCGTCAACGGCGTCCGCGTCGGCGCCACGGGGGACGTCGAGGGCCGAGAGGTCCGGGGCGACGAGTGGCTGATCGAGCGGGCCTACTCGGTTCCGGCGCGCGTCCTCCGCGCGGGCCCGAACGTCGTCGCCGTCCGGGTCTACGACGGCCTCGTCGACGGGGGTCTCCACCGGGGCCCCGTGGCTCTCCTGACTCCCGAGGCTCACGCCGAGCGCGAGCGGCGGCGTGCCCGTGACGACTGATGACACGATGCGGACGGTCGGTGACAGACGCTCACACGACCATGACGGCGGCAGGCGGGTGGCCCCGTAGCCTGAGATCGCACTCTCCAATCCCATCCGTGCCTGCCCGCCTCGCCCTCCTCGCCGCCGCCTTCGCCTTCGCTGCGACTACCGCCAGCCAGCCTGCGGCCCCCCTCCCCTACGCCGCCCTCCGGCCGTCCCCGACACTCGACCGGTACGCCGGCCGCTACGCCACCGACGGCGGCGCCATCGAGGTCCGCGGCGAGGGCGACCACCTCGTGCTCCTCGCCCACGGCGCTCCTGTCGCTGGCCGACTGGCGGCCCTCGCTCTGCCCTCCGCCCTCACCGACCGCGCCGCCGCCCTCCTCCACGCCTGGGTGACCGGCAACCTCGCCCCGCTCGCGACCGCGACGGCACGCCCAGATCGGGCCGCCGCGAGCTTCGAGGCGCACCGACGCGCCCTCGTCAGGGGCCACGGTCCCATCCTCGGGGCCGACATCGCGGGTACGTTTCGCCAGGCCGAGGGGCCCCTCGTGACGCTCGCGCGGCTTCGGTTCGAGCGCGGCGCTGAGTGGGCGTCCCTGGTCTGGCACGAGAACGGGTCGCTCGCGACGGTCCGCCGTGGCCTGGCGCCCGTGGTCGTCGGCACGGTGCGCCCCGCCGGCCCGGACGCATTCGAAGGCCCCGGCCTGACCGTCACATTCCACCGCGAGGCCGACGGCCGGATCGCCGAGGTCGAGGTCGCCGACCGCCTCACTGCGATGCGCTAGGGCAGGTCGCAATGGGCCTTGGCTAGGCCTTGGGGGAAGCTCCAGAGGTGTCATCCTGAACGCCGTGACGGATATCGGCGCAACGTCTGACTCCGTCGCCAGCGTTCGCAACAGCCTCCAACGCTGGCGTCGAGATCCTTCGCGCTGCTCAGGATGACGGGACCGGAGGGGGTTGCCGAGCAAGCCCTAGGACGTCGCGCGCTCGTCGAGCCACCGGGCGAAGGCGTCGAGCGCGCGGCCGCGGTGGCTGATCCGGTTCTTCTCGTCGGCCGTCATCTCCGCGAACGTGCGCCCGTCGCCGTCCGCGGGTCGGAACAGGGAGTCGTAGCCGAACCCGCCCGTCCCAACTTCCTCCGTCGCGATCAGGCCCTCGCAGACTCCGTCGAAAAAGTGCACGCCCGCACCGTCCACGTAGGCTAGGACGGTGCGGAAGCGAGCGGTCCGCGCGGGCGCGCCGGCGAGGTCGGCCAGGAGCTTGCGGCGGTTGGCCTCATCGTCGGCGGCGTCGCCCGCGAACCGGGCGCTGCGGACGCCCGGGGCCCCGTCGAGCGCATCGACTTCCAGGCCGGTGTCGTCGGCCAGGGCCGGGAGGCCGGCGTGGGCGAACAGGGCGCGCGCCTTCTTCTCCGCGTTGCCGCGGAGCGTGGGGGCGTCCTCCACCACGAGGGGCGCAGCGAGGTCTGCGGCGGAGACCAGGTCGACCCCGAGGCCGTCGAGGCGAGCGGCGAGTTCGGCGACCTTGCCGGGATTGCGGGTGGCGAGGACGAGGCGCATGGGCGAGGACGAAAGGAGCAGCCGACAACGTCCGGAGAGAGCGGTTCCACCGGACGGAACTGATGGCGCCTTCCCCCTGTTTTCACCAATCCCGAGACCCTCGTTCTTGGACAGGTCGGCATGCCCGTCTAATTTTGAAGGCTGCTCTCCGCGTGGGTCCGCCACGCACGCCCCGCCCCACCCACAGACAGGTATCGCCTTGGCCATCGGCATCAAAGTACGCGACAAAGAGTCCATCGACCGCGCCCTGCGGCGGTTCAAGCGCACCGTGAACCGCGCCCGTGTCCTCCGAATCTATCGCGAGAACATGTCCTACACGAAGCCCTCCGCCGTCCGTCGCGAGGAGCGGAAGGAGGCTGCGAAGAAGGCGCGGCGCGCCAACCGGCGCCGGTACTAGATCGCCGATGACCCGCTGACGCCCCGCGTCGGCACCGGTCTCGCGCCCGCCCCGGACGATGTCTGGGGCGGGCGCCGTGTGTCTAGGCGTCTCCGTCGATCGGCGCCACCGGGTGGCGCGTCTCGCCGTCGCCGTAGACCACGAACTTCTCGGTCGTGAGCGCCTCCAGGCCCATCGGGCCGTAGGCGTGGAGCTTCGAGGTCGAGATCCCGATCTCGGCCCCCAGTCCCAGCTCGCCCCCGTCGGAGAACCGCGACGACGCGTTGACGAGAACCACGGAGGCGTCCACGTCGCGCACGAACTGGCGGGCCCGGCCGAGGTCGCGCGTCACGATCACCTCGGTGTGGTTCGAGCCGAACCGGGCGATGTGGTCGACGGCCGCGTCGTAGTCGTCCACGACGCGGACGGCGAGGATCGGGGCGAGGAACTCGGCGGCGTAGTCGTCCTCCGTCGCCTGGGCCGCGTCCGGGACGAGAGCGCGCGTCCGGTCGTCGCCGCGCAGCTCGGCGCCGCGCTCCGTGAGTTGACGCCCGACCTCGGGGAGGATGTCGGCGGCCACGTCCTTGTGGACGAGGAGCGTTTCGAGCGCGTTGCAGACGCCGGGACGCGAGAGCTTCCCGTCGATGAGGATCCTGAGCGCCTTGCCCAGATCAGCCGACGCGTCGACGTAGAGGTGGCAGACGCCCTTGTAGTGCTTGATGACCGGCACGCGGCTGTTCTCGTCCACGAACCGGATGAGCCCCTCGCCGCCGCGCGGGATGACGAGATCGAGGTGCTCGTTCATCCGGATCAGGTCCAGGATCGCCGCGCGGTCGGTCGTAGGGACGAGCGTGATGGCGGCAGGGTCGATGCCCTCGGCGGCCAGGGCGTCGTGGAGCGCGGCGGCGACGGCCCGGTTCGAGTGGATCGCCTCGGACCCGCCCCGCAGCACGACGGCGTTGCCGGCCTTGAAGCAGAGCCCGGCGGCGTCGGAGGTCACGTTCGGGCGCGACTCGTAGATCATGGCGATCACGCCGAGCGGGATCCGCATCTTGCCCACCTCGATCCCGCTCGGCCGGCTCCGCCGCTCGGACATCTCCCCCACCGGATCGTCGAACGAGGCGACCTCGCGGAGCGCGTCGGCCATCTTGGCGAGCCGCTCGGGATTGAGGACGAGCCGGTCCGTCATGGCGTCCGAGAGGCCGCTGGCGCGGGCGGCGTCGAGGTCGCGGGCGTTGGCGGCCAGGATCTCGTCCTCGTGCGCGAGGAGCGCGTCGGCCATGCGGCGGAGCGCGCGGTTCTTCTGCGCCGTGGAGAGGCCGGCGACCTGGCGGGACGCCGCCTTGCACGCGGCGACGAGCGATTCGATGGAAGGGGCCTCGGCGGACACGTCGGACATGGGGTCGGAAGAATGTCCGTCCTAGAATACCGAGCTCCGATGGCCGCAGAGGGCCGTTCCGAGCCCCCGGGCTACGACGGTCGCTCCGTGAGGACGAGGTCGTCGCGGTGGACCACGGCGACCGCTGGGCACGCGTAGCCCAGGACGCCCTCCACCTCGTGGTTCTGGCAGCCCCGGACGCGCCGCAACTCGCGGGCGTCGTACTGCGCGATCCCGCGCGCGAGCACGCCCACCGCGCCCTCGATCTCGACGGCGTCGCCGCGGTGGAAGTCGCCCTCCACGTCGAGCACGCCCGACGGCAGGAGCGACGCGCCCCGCTGGCGGAGGGCACGCTCGGCCCCCTCGTCGATGCGGACGCGGCCGGCCGTCGGCGTGGCGTGGAGGAGCCAGTGCTTGCGGGCCGGGAGCGGCGGATCGAGCCCGCGGAAGAGCGTCCCGTGGAGCGTCCCCGCCGCGAGCGCGTCGAGGCGGGCGCCGTCCGTCCCGTCCACCAAGACCGTGTCGATGCCGCGCGCCGTGGCCTTCTCGGCCGCCTCGATCTTAGTCCGCATCCCGCCCGTCGCCGACGGGCTGTTCGCTCCTCCTGCCATCGCGCGGACGCCCGCATCCACCCGCTCCACGACGGGGATGAACCGGGCCTCCGGGTGCGTGCGCGGGTCGGCGTCGTAGAGCCCGTCGATGTCGGTGCAGATCACGAGCAGGTCGGCCGCGACGAGCGCAGCGACGTGGGCTGCGAGGTTGTCGTTGTCGCCGACGCGCAGCTCGTCCACCGCGACGGTGTCGTTCTCGTTGATGACGGGGACGGCGCCGCTCGCGAGCAGCGCCCGGAGCGTGTTCTGTGCGTTGAGGTAGCGCGTCCGGTGGTAGAGGTCGTCGTAGACGAGGAGGACCTGAGCACAGGGCGCGTCGACGAGGCGGCTCCAGTGGGCCATCAGGCGCGGCTGCCCGAGGGCAGCGAGCGCCTGCTTCTCGGGGATCGTCCGGGGCCGCGCCGTCCCCGGCCGCACCGCCAGCCCGGCGGCGACGGCGCCCGACGACACGAGGACGACCTCCCGCCCGCGCGCCCGGCTCGCGTCGACGAACCGGGCGATCGCCGCGAGGTAGGTGTCCGCACCGCCGCGCCCGTCCGGCGCCACGAGCGCGCTCCCCACCTTCACGACGGCGCGCTGCCAGTCGCGGAGCGGGGTCCCGGGACGGGTCGCGTGGGTCATCGGCCGTCGTGCGAGCGGCGCGCCCAGACGCGGGCGCGCCGCTGGCCTAGTGGTCGGCGACGCCGAGCGCCGTGCGGAGGATCCGCTCCTGCTCGGCGACGTGGACCTTCGCGCTGCCCGTCGCGGGCGAGGCAGCCGGACGGCGGCCGGCGTAGGCCACGCGGTGGGAGCAGTCGCCGTCGTGGAGGTCTTGGAGGATCGCATCGAGGCGGGGCTGCACGAAGGTCCAGGCGCCCATGTTCTGCGGCTCCTCCTGGAGCCAGACGACCGGCTTGCTGGCGAAGCGCGCCAGCTCCTCCCGCACGGCCTGCTCCGGGAACGGGTAGAACTGCTCCAGCCGCGCGACGGCGACGGACTCCGGGGCCTCCAGCCCCTCGCGCGCCTTCATCGCATCGTAGTAGACCTTGCCCGAGCAGAGCACGAGGCGGTCGGCCGCCTCCTGGCCCGACGCGATGAACGGCCGGTACTGGCCGTCGGACAGTTCCTCGACGCTGGCGACCGCCTGCGGGTGGCGCAGAAGCGACTTCGGCGTCATCACCACGAGCGGCTTCTTGACCCCGCGCCTGACCTGCCGACGGAGCGCGTGGAAGTAGTTGGCCGGCGTCGAGTAGTTGGCCACGATCAGGTTGTCCTCGGCGCACGCCTGGAGGAACCGCTCCAGCCGCGCCGACGAGTGCTCCGGCCCCTGCCCCTCGTAGCCGTGCGGGAGGAGCATCACGAGCGAGGACGCCTGCCCCCACTTCGCTTCCGCCGCCGTCACGAACTGGTCGATCATGATCTGGGCGCCGTTGACGAAGTCGCCGAACTGCGCCTCCCAGAGCACGAGCGCCTCGGGATCCGAGACGGAGTAGCCGTACTCGAAGCCGAGCGCGGCGTACTCGCTCAGGAGCGAGTCGTAGACCTGGAACCGCGCCTGCCCCTCGCCTGGCCCCTCCGGGCTGAGCCGGTTGAGCGGGAGGAGCCGGTGGCCGTCCTTCTGGTCGTAGAGGATGGCGTGGCGCTGGCTGAACGTGCCGCGCCCGGAGTCCTGCCCGGAGAGGCGGATGGGGGTGCCCTCCAGGAGGAGCGTCCCGAAGGCGAGCGCCTCGGCGAAGGCCCAGTCGATCTGGCCCTCCTCGAACTGCTGGCGCCGGCGGTCGATGATGAGCCGCGCGAGCTTCTTGTGGACGTCGAAGTCGTCCGGGAGGTCGACGACCGCCTCCATCACCCGCTCCAGCGCCTCGCGCGAGGCGGCCGTGTCGACCGACGCCTCGGCCTCGACGTGAGCCGGCCCGGGGATCGGCTGCGTGTCCTTGTGCTTCTCGGCCAGCTCCTTCGTCTCCTCGAAGGCGCGGTCCAGGATCGACTTGAAGTCGTCGAGGATGCCCTCGGCCTGCTCGGGCGTCAGCTCGCCGCGCCGGAGGAGGAGCTCCAGGTAGAGCTTGCGGACGCTCCGGTGCCCGCCGATGTCGGCGTACATGAGCGGCTGCGTGTAGCTCGGCTCGTCGCCCTCGTTGTGGCCGTACTTCCGGTAGCACACGAGGTCGATCACGACGTCCTTGTTGAACACCTGCCGGTAGTCCAGCGCGAGGCGCGCCACGCGGACGGCGGCCTCGGGGTCGTCGCCGTTGACGTGGAAGATGGGCGCCTGGATCATCCGCGCGATGTCGGTGGCGTAGGCCGACGAGCGCGAGTGCATCGGGAGCGTCGTGAACCCGATCTGGTTGTTGACGACGAGGTGGATGGTCCCGCCCGTCCGGTAGCCCTCCAGCTGCGAGAGGTTGAGGGTCTCGGCGACCACGCCCTGCCCCGCGAACGCCGCGTCGCCGTGGACGAGGACCGGGAGCACGCGGTCGCGGAGGAGCTTCTCGCTGGCGCCGGGGTTCGCCTCCACGATCCGCTGCTGCTTGGCCCGCACCATCCCCTCCACGACCGGGTTGACGGCCTCCAGGTGCGACGGGTTGGACGCGAGCGTGAGCTGCGTGGTGGCGCCACCCGGCGAGGTGTGCGTGCCGGTCTGGCCGAGGTGGTACTTCACGTCGCCCGAGCCGTGGACGGCGTCGGGGGCAACGGTCCCCTCGAACTCGTCGAAGACCTTGTTGTAGGGCTTCCCGAGGATGTTGGTGAGCACGTTGAGGCGCCCGCGGTGGGCCATCCCGACCACCACCTCCTCGGCCTCCTGGTCCGCCGCGTCGCTCAGGACGGCGTCGAGGAGCGGGATCATCGTCTCGGCGCCCTCCAGGGAGAACCGCTTGTGCCCGATGTACTTGGTGTGGATGAACTGCTCGAGCGCCTCGGCCTCGTTGAGCTTCTCGAAGATCCGCTTCTTGCGGGCCGGATCGATGGGCTCGCGGAACTGCTGCGGCTCGATCCGCTCGATGAGCCACCGCTTCTCCTCGGGCGAGGAGAGGTGCATGAACTCGCTCCCGACGTGGCCCGTGTAGGTGTCCCAGAGCGTGTCGAGGATCTCCCGGAGCGACATCCGGCCCTTCCCGGCGAGCCCGCCGCCGACGCCGGCCATCCCGCCCGTCAGGAACTCGCGGTCGAGGTCCCAGACGGTCAGGCCGTAGCTCGCGGGGTCCAGCTCGGTGTGGTTGCGGGGCTCGTAGCCGAGCGGGTTGGTGTCGGCGAGGAGGTGGCCGCGCACGCGGTAGGCGCGGATCAGCTCGTAGACGCGGGCCTGCTTCTCGATCTTCGAGACCTTCGCGCCGGAGCCGAGGCGCGCCCCGCCGAGGCGCGGGTCGAGTCGTCCTCGCCGCGAAACGGGGGCGTGTGGAGGCCGAGCGACTCGAACACCTCGTCGTAGAACCCGTGCCGGCCGACGAGGAGCTCGGCGATCCGGTTGAGGAACTCGCCCGACTCGGCCCCCTGGATCACGCGGTGATCGTACGTCGAGGTGACCGTCATCGTCGGGCTCAGGCCCAGGCGCGAGAGCTCGTCGGGGTGCATCCCGGCGTACTCCGGCGGGTACCCGATGGCGCCGACGGCGACGATCACGCTCTGGCCCGGCATCAGGCGCGGGACGCTCATCTGGGTCCCGATGCCGCCGGGGTTGGTGAGCGTGGCCGTCGTGTGCTGAAAGTCGGGCAGTTCCAGGCCGCCGTCGCGGGCGCGCCGGACGATGTCGTTGTAGGCGCCCAGGAACTCGGCGAAGCCGAGGGACTCGGCCTTCTTGATGTTGGGGACGAGGAGCTGGCGCTTCCCGCGCTTCTCGACGTCGATGGCGAGGCCGAACGAGGTGGACGACGGCTCGATCCGCTCGGGGCCCCCGTCGTGCTCGCGGAAAGCGGCCTTCATGCCCGGGACCGTCTCCATCGCGCGGACGATGGCGTAGGCGATGAGGTGCGTGAACGAGACCTTGTCGCCCCCGGTCGCCTGCTGACGACGGTTCAGGAGCCGCCGGTTCTCGGCCATCAGCTTGACCGGGACCGATCGCACGGACGTGGCCGTGGGGATCGTCAGGCTGGCCTCCATGTTCTCGACGATCTTCGCCCCGACGCCCCGGATGGGCGAGGCCTCGGCGCCCTCGGGAAGGTCGATCGCGGGCGCCGCGAGGCGGGCCGGTAGCTCCGCCGGCGCGGACCCGTTCGTCGCGGCCGGGGCGGAGGCGGAGCCGCCGGTCGCGACGGCGCAGGCGGCGCAGACGAGGTCGCGGGAGCAGATGGGGCGGTGGCGGACGGCGTCGGCCGCTCGGCCGCAGCGCCGTCGCCGGACGTCGACGGGGCGAGCGTGCTGGCCTTGGCTTCGGAGTCAGCGGGCGCGGCGCCGATCGTCCCGGTAAACGTCGGGCCGGGGTCGAAGTCGGCGAAGAACTCGCGCCAGCTCTCACTGACGGACTCGGGGTTCTGGAGGTACTGCGCGTAGAGGTCCTCGACGTACCCGCTGTTGAATCCGAACATGCTCGCGGCTGCGATGGAAGGGGGGCGTCCGAACGTACGCACCGCCCGTCGGAGCGGATTCCTGAAGACGCCTCGAACCCTCGCCCCTGCCGGGCCCCGCCCTCACGGCGACGGGCCGCCCTCCCGAAGGAAGACGGCCCGTGTGGACGGCCGGCAAGGCAGCTGGCGATCAGCCGTCGACGCTTACTCGCCGCGGGGGCCGGGGCGCGACCCGCGCGCTCGCATCCCGCGACCGCGCATCCCATGCCGCCCCGCCTCGCCCGACCGCCCGGCGATCGCGCGGTGGATGGCGACGACGGACTGCTGCTCGTCCGTGAGGATGGACTCGGTCCGCTCGCGGAGCGCCTCTCGGTCATCGCCGCGGGCCTCGCGCTGCTCGCGCATCGCCTCCCGGAGCGCGGCGCGGTCGAGCTGGCCGTCCTCGTCGAGGAACGGGCGGAGGTCCGGGCGCTCGGGCGCGGAGCGGAGGCGGTCGAGGGCGATCGTCTGGTACGCCGCCTTCTGCGCGTCGGTCAGGCCGAGGGCGTTCTCACGCGCCGTCTGGGCGGCCTCTCGGCGAGCGTCCATCTGGGCCATCCGCTCGCGCTGGTCGGCGGGGAGCGCCGCGCGCCGCTGCGCCTCGGCCTGCTCGCGGAGAGCCCGCGACCGGGCCACGAAGGCGTCGTCGGTGATCTGGCCGGCGCGGAGCTGCGCCACGAGGGCCTGCATCTGCTCGCGCTGCGCCGTCTGCGCCTCGCGGAGCGCCTCACGCTGCTCGTCGGTGCGCTGAGGGCGCTCACCGCGCGACCGCTCGCCACGCGGACCGTCCGAACGCTGGGCACGGTCGCCACGGCGGCCGCGCATCCCGCGCTCGCGTCGAGGGCGCTCGCCCCGGTCGCCTGGCGGTCCGACCGACGGCCGTGCGTCGCCTCGCGGAGTTGGGCGACCTGGGCGTCGGTGAGGAGGTCGTCGATCTCTGCGGCGGCCTGCCAGAGCGCGGCGGGGTCGGCGTCCTGGTAACGACCGGCGAGGGCGTCGAGTGACGCCTTCTGGTCCGCGGTGAGGTCGAGGGTGGAGGTGATCCGCTGGAGGCGGGTGGAGAGGTCGGGCCGGGCGGGCTGCGCGCTGGTGGCGGCCGAGACGAGGAGCCCGGCGGCGAGGGCCAGGGCGAGGCGTCGGGGAAGTGTCAGCTTGAACATGGGACGGGGAGGTAGGGGGGACGACACCGGCGTGTCGGGGACTGACGGTACGGGCCGCCCTGCCCGTTTCATCTGTCGCTCCACGTCGTCCGGGTGCGAAACCACAGGACTGCCGGCGCCCCGACACAACTCGACCACAATTGCCGCCGCTCCGCCGCAGATCGAGCCCCTAGAGCCAGCCCTCCTGACGGTACCAACCCACGGTCTCGGCCATCCCCTCCACCAGCCCCACCTGCGGCGCGTAGCCGACCTCTGCCGCCGCCTTGTCGATGGCACAGACCCACGCGTGCCGCGCCGCCTCCGCCTTGTCGCGTGTCAGCGGCGGCAGCGTCCCGGCCAGCCGGCCGACGCCTTCGGACAGCGCGCCGGCCACGCCCATGAGCGCCCCTGGAATCGGGCAGCCGCAGCGTCCGCTTCTCGAGAGCAGCCTCGACAGCCGACCGGACTTCCTGCCACGCGTACCCGCGCTCGCTTCCGAGGAAGTACGTCTCGCCCGCGGCCACCGGCGCCGCCAGCAGATCCACCATCCCGCGCGCGAGGTCGCGGACGTGGACGAGCGAAAGACGCAGCGTCGTCGCCGTCGCCCACGATCGGGAACAGACCCCGCGACGCACCCTTGATCATCTCGAAAATGTCGGCCTCGCGCGGGCCATAGACGGCCGGCGGCCGGACGATGGTGACCGGGCAGGTCCGCGAATTGCGCTCGGCACAGCGGTCTCCATCCGCGCCTTGCTGAGGCCGTACATCGAGACCGGCTGCGGCACGTCGGCCTCGGTGGCGGGGATCGGGGTGCCGTCCGGCGCCGTGCGGTTCGGGCCCATCGCCTCCAGGCTGCTCGTCACGATCACGCGGCGCACGTCGGGCGCACCCTCTCGGACGGCCTCCAGAAGACGGACGGTCCCCTCGACGTTCGCGCGGTCGAGCGTCTGCTGGTCGCGCGCACGCGTGAGGCCCGCGACGTGCACCACCACGTCGGCGCGGTCGACGGCCTGCCGGAGCGCGTCGGCATCGCCCAGGTCGCCCGGCACCGTCTCGACGTCCAGCCCGTCGAGCCACTTCGGATCGCTGCGGACGAGGGCGCGGACGTGGTAGCCGCGCGCGAGCAGTTCCTCGGCCACCCAACTCCCCACGAACCCGGTCCCGCCGGTGAGGAAGGCGACGGGCGGAAATGAGTCGGGCATGGCGCGGAGAGGGGCTGCCCCCTCAACGCCATGCCCGATGCGGAGTTCGACCGGCGGCTAGGCCTCCGGCGGCGCCTCCTCGGCCTGCTGGTCCGCTTCGACCTCGATGATGAGCTCGACCTCGTCGCCGACGATGGCCTCGCCGGCCTCGTTGGTATTGTCCCAGGTCAGACCCCAGTCCTGGCGCGTGATCTCGCCGCGGGCGGTGAGCCCGATTTTCGTCGTGCTCATCATGCTCGATGAGCCGACGTACTCGGCCTGCAGTTCCACGGGGCGCGTGACGCCGTGCATGGTGAGGTCGCCGACGAGGGTGAACGCGTTGCCCTCGCCGGGGCGGACCTCCGTGCTCGTGAACGTGACCTCCGGGTACTGCGCCACGTCGAAGAAGTCGGCGCTCTGGAGGTGGCCGTCGCGCCGGTCGTTGCCCGTGTCGATGGTGGTGGCGTCGATGGTGGCGGTGGCCTGGAGCGAGCCGAGGCCGTCGCCGACGGTGACGGTGCCGTCGACCGAACCGAATCGGCCGGTGACGGTCGAGATGCCGAGGTGACGGACGCGGAACTCGGCGCGCGAGTGGGCCGGGTCGATGGCGTACGTGCCGGCGGGGACGTCCGGCGCGTCGGCGAAGGTGCCGGCCGTGGAGACGTTGTCCACGGGCCCGGCCGTCTCGACGGCGTCGTCGGTGCCGCAGGCCGCGAGGCCGACGACGAGCACCGCCAGGAGGGGGAGACGGAGATTGGTCATGGGTGGATGGGCTGAGTGGGTGGGGGAACACAGGTCGGCCGGCCCCTGACCCCGCGCGTGCGCACGGTCCGAGAAAGGCGCCCTTCTACTTGTTGCAACAACCATATGCCCGACCCACCCGCCGGTTCCCTGAGGCCCTGGCCGAGTCACTAGGCGAGCCGGAGCCCCACCACGCTCTCCACGTGGTGCGTGTGCGGGAACATGTCGACGGGCTGGACGGCCTCGATCTGGTAGTTCGCCGCTTCGAGCAGGTAGTGGAGGTCGCGCGCCTGAGACACCGGGTTGCAGCTGACGTAGACGATCCGCTCGGGCCGGAGCTGGGCGATCTGCCCGACCACCTTCGGGTGGAGCCCGGCGCGCGGCGGGTCGAGGATGAGGACGTCCGGGCGGCCGTGCTCCTCGACGAGCTCCGGCTTGAACAGCTCCAGCATGTCGCCAGCCACGAACGTGCAGTTCGAGACCCCGTTGGCCACGGCGCTCGCGCGGGCGTTCTCGACGGCCTCCTCCACCAGCTCCACGCCCACCACCTTCTTCACGGCGTCGGCCACGAAGAGCGAGATCGTCCCGGCGCCGCAGTAGAGGTCGTAGACCACGTCGTCCGGCTGGAGGTGCGCGAACTCCCGGGCGACGGTGTAGAGCCGCTCGGCCTGGACCGTGTTGGTCTGGAAGAAGGCGTTCGAGGCGATCTCGTAGGTGTACTCCCCGATGGTGTCGCGCACGATGCCTGGACCGAACACGGTGTGGACCGCCTCGCCGTACGCCGTCTGCGCCACGCCCGTGTTGATCGTGTTGACGAGGGTCGTGACCTCGGGAAACTCGGCCTGGAGGAAGGCGGCGAAGGCGGCCATGCGCGCCTCGTCGTAGTGCGAGGTCACGAGGTTCACCATCCGGTCGGACGTGTGGGCCGGCTGGCGGATGGCGAGGATGCGGAGGTAGCCCGTGTGCTCGCGCGGGTGCCAGGGCGTCCAGCCGTTCTCGGTGGCGAAGGCGCGGACGCCGTTCACGAGCGCGGCGCTCCACTCGCTCTGGAGGTAGCACGCCTTCAGGTCGAGGACCTTGTCGAACCGGCCGGGGACGTGGAGGCCGAGCGCGAAGTCGGTGTCGAAGCTCTCGCCGGAGGCGACCTCCCAGTCTGTCAGCCAGCGCATGGCCGAGAACGAGAACTCCATCTTGTTGCGGTAGAAGTAGACCCCGCCAGGGCCCTCGGCGTGGTCGGCCCCGAGCGTCGGGCGGACGTCCGCGTCGCTGAGGTCGAGCCCCGCGTGGCGGAGCGCGCCGACGGCGGCCTCCCCCTTCATCTCGACCTGCGCCGGGTACTGGACGTGCTGCCACTTGCACCCGCCGCACGCCTCGAAGTACTCGCAGCGCGGCTCGGTCCGGAGCGGGCTGGGCTCCAGCACCTCCAGCAGCCGCGCCTCGGCGAACCGCTTCTTCCGCTTGATGACGCGCGCCCGCACCCGGTCGCCCGGGACGGCGCCGGCCACGAACACGACGTAGCCGCCCCGGCCGTCGGCCTCGGCCTCCGGCGACGTTAGACGGGCGAGGCTCTTGCCCCGGTCGGCGAAGGCCTCCAGGGTGAGGTCGATCTCGCGGCCCCGTTTGAGGGCGGAGGGCGTGAGGGCGGGGGCGTCGGGCATAGCGGCGGCGGTGGAGGCGGCGAAGATACCGGGCGCCCGGTGGAGCCTCGGCCAAGAGTCGCCTGAGGCCGCGTGCACCCGAGGTTTACCCGCGGCCGGATACCTCCCCAGGAGGACACCTTTCTGGCTCCATGACGCCGTCTCATTACCAATCGACCCGTCCGTGCCGATGCCCGAAGTATGGCACGTCGTTCCTCCGAGTCCCTCGTCACCCTCGCGCTGATCCGCGTGCTCCTGTTCACGGGCGGCCTCACGCTCGTCGGGTTCGGCGCGCTCTACCAGCTCGGCGAGCCTGACGTCGTGGACCCCACGGCGGGGCGGCTCGCCATCGGGCTCTCGGCCGTGGCGCTCGCGGGGCTCACGTTCACGAGCACGGTCATCAAGCGCCACGCGCTCGTCCTCGTCTACGCGCTGTTCATCGCCGTCTCGGGCTGGCAGATCGCCCTCGCCGCCGGCAACAGCCTGACGCCAGCGTCGGCGTTCGGGATGCTCCTCGTGTTCATGGGGTGCTCAGCCGGCATCCAGTCGCCGCGCGTGCTGGCGGCATACTCGGTCGGCTTCGTCGGCGCCGCGGCCCTGGCGACGCTCACGATCGAGGCCCCGCTCGTCCCGCCCTCTTCGTTCCTCCTCACGCTCGCCTCGCTGGCGGCGCTCGGGTGGTACGTCTCGCACGCCCGCCACGAGAACCTGCAGCGCGTCGAGCAGGCCAAGGAGGAGGCGCTCGCGGCGGCCCGCGCCAAGTCCGAGTTCTTGGCCACCATGAGCCACGAGATCCGGACCCCGATGAACGGGGTGATCGGAATGACGGACATCCTCGCCGGCACGCTCCTCTCGCCCGACCAGCGCGACTACGTGCGCACCATCCGGGCCTCGGGCGACGCCCTCCTCTCGATCATCAACGACGTCCTGGACTTCTCGAAGATCGAGGCCGGCCGGGTGGATCTGGAATCCGAGCCCATCGCGCTCCGCGCCTTCTTCGACGACACCATCGGCGTCGTGGTCCAGACGGCGACGCAGAAGGGCGTCGAGGTCGTCTGCCGCGTCCGCCCCGACGTGCCCACCGAGGTCCTGGGTGACTCGGCCCGCCTCCGCCAGATCGTCCTCAACCTCCTCTCGAACGCGGTCAAGTTCACCGCCGAGGGGTCGGTGATCCTCGACGCCGCCGTCGAGCGCCGGTCCGCCGGCCATGCCGAGGTGCACGTGTGCGTGACCGACACCGGCATCGGAATCGCGCCGGAGCACCTCGACACCCTCTTCGAGTCGTTCTCGCAGGCCGACTCGTCCATGACGCGGCGGTTCGGCGGGACGGGCCTCGGGCTGGCGATCTCGATGCGGCTCGTGGAGTTGATGGGCGGGCGGCTGTGGGTCGAGAGCGAGCCCGGCGTGGGCTCCACGTTCCACGTCGCCCTCACGCTCCCCGAGCTGACGGGCCCGCCGTCCCACGCCCACTCCGGCGCCGTGCTCCTCGCCGTCGACTGCCACGGGCCCTCGCGAACGGCCCTCGCCGAGCTGGCGATCAGCCGAGGGCTGAGGGTGACGAGCCTGGCGTCGGTCGCCGAGGCCGAGGCCTGGCTCGCCGACGGCCATCGCTACGACCTCGCGGCCATCGACATCGCCGCCGACTGCGACGGCGCCCTCGCGTTCGCCGAGCGCCTCCGCGACGACGACGCCATCGGCGACCACCCGCTCGTGATGCTGTCTCCCCTCGGGGCCCAGCCGATGGCCGTGGGGCTGTTCGACGCCGTCCTCACCAAGCCCGTACGCGACGACCAGTTCGGCGAGGTGATCGGGCGTCTTCTCCGCGGCGGCCCCCACGCCATCCCGATGCGCGAGCCGCTCGTGCGCGCGGGCGCCGTCCCGAGCGACCTCCGCGTGCTGCTCGCCGAGGACCACCTCGTCAACCGGCAGGTGGCGCTCGGGCTACTGCGCACCCTCGGCGTCGAGGCTGACGTGGCCGAGAACGGCGCCGAGGCCGTCGCCGCCGTCGCAGCCCGGCCGTACGATGTCGTGTTCATGGACGTCCACATGCCGGAGATGGACGGGCTGGAGGCCACGCGCCGCATCCGCGCCGACCTCCCGGACCGCCGCCAGCCGCGCATCATCGCGCTCACGGCCAACGCCTTCTCCGAGGACGCCGCTCGCTGCCTCGACGCTGGCATGGACGACTTCCTCGCCAAGCCGGTCCGCCTCGACGACCTCCGCCGGGTGCTCCACGCCCCGCCCACCCGCGATCCCGTTCCAGACGCCGGCCAGGTGGGCGCGTCGACGGCGGAGGACGTGGTGTCTCACCTCCTCGCCCTCTGCGAGGGGGACGACGCCCTGGTCGTCGAGATCATCGACGCCTACCTCCGGACGGACCAGACGCTCGCGGCGGCCCTCGTGGGGTCGCCTCAGCAGGTGGCCGACGCGGCCCACAAACTGAAGGCGTCGAGCGGCACGCTGGGAGCCGACGCGCTCGCCCAGGAGGCCTATACCATCGAGCAGGCCGCCAAACGTGGCACTGTCGATCCCACCGCCCTCCGGGCGTTCGAGGACGCGCTCGGGGCGTTCCGCGAGGTCGTCGTAGAGGCGCGCGGCCAGGCCGTGGAAGCGACAGAAACGGCGTCTCAGGCCTAGACAGGCCGCTCTCAATCTGGGACGCCGCCGATTACCCGCTCCAAACGTCAGGCGGTGCGGACATTCCGCGGAGAGGCATCGGGAGATTCCGTAACGGGCATGGAAATTTTAACCCGTGCCCGCATCCACCGATATCCCGTCTCCCGACCCATCGGCACGATGACTTCTCCCTCCTCCGCTCCCATGCTCGACCGTCCCCTCTTCCGCCACCGTGGGTTTGAGCTCTCGATCCGGCGGGTCCCCGGGGCGGGAGCGTTCGCATTCGCCGTCTCGCACCTGGGCCTCGCCCTCCACGCCTCGCGGGCCGAGTTCGGTACGGCCGTGAGCGCCGACCGCGCGGCCCGCCGGTTCGTGGACGACGCCCTCCGCGTGTTCGACGCCTCGCCGACCGCCCTCGCGGCGTAGCCGGCCCCGTCCGTGCGCGGCGGGAACGGGGATTCTCTGAGCCCCGGCTCACCGCTCCTGCTGCGCACGCCAAACGAAACGGAGCCTCCGACCTGTCGGCCGGAGGCTCCGCGCTTGTCGGGGCGAGGGGGGCCTACTCGTCCTCGAAGTAGAAGTCCTCGTTGTGGGTCGGGTAGTCGGGCCAGACCTCCTCGATGCTCTCGTACGGGGCGCCGTCGTCTTCCATCTCCTCGAGGTTCTGGATGACCTCGGCGGGCGCGCCGGTCCGGTCAGCGTAGTCGATCAGCTCGTCCTTGGTCGCCGGCCAGGGGGCGTCCTCCAGCGTCGCAGCGAGTTCGAGCGTCCAGTACATGCGGTCAGAGTCGAGAAGAAGGGGATCGAGGGGAGCGCCGGAGCGCGGGCGCACGATAGGGCCGGTGCGCGGGAAATGCAACGTCCCCAACGATGGAGGTTCCGTCAGCAATGGCCCCGGGCGTGGGCGCCGGGGCCGGTAGCCCTCCTCAGTCGAACGAGACGGTCTGAGACCGGGCCGCCTCCAAGAGCTCGCGGTACTGGTCCGGCGTCACGTCGGGGACGAACGTCGCGACCGGGTTCATCGGCGTCTTCTCGCCGTCGAGCTTGCGGACCTCGTAGTGGAGGTGCGGGGCCGTCGAGAGGCCCGTGTTGCCGCTGAACGCGACGGTCTGGCCGCGCCGCACGCTCGTGCCCACGCGGATGCCGTCGGCGGCCCGGGTGAGGTGGGCGTACCGCGTCATCTTGCCCGCGAGCGGGTGCTCGACCTCGACCACGTTGCCGTACCCGCCGCGCGTGCCGACGAAGCTGACGCGGCCGTCGCCGGTGGCGTAGAGCGGCGTCCCGGCGGGCGTCGGGAAGTCGACGCCGGCGTGCAGCCGGCTCACGCGGAGGATCGGGTGGTACCGCATGCCGAAACCGGACGTGAGGCGCGCGTTCTTGAGCGGGAGGATGGCCGGCTGCTGGCGGAGCACGGCATCGCGCTGGCTGGCGAGGCTGCGGAGTTCCTCGTACGACTGGCTCTGGAGCGAGAGCTGGCGCTCGAGGCGGTCGAACGTCTCCGACGTCTCGGTGAGGAGGTCGGCGGTGGGCGTGGCGAACCGGACGAACCGGTCGTCCTCGGCGCCGCCGACGCCCATCTGGAACTCGTCCTCGGAGATCGGCTCGGCGTTGAGCACGGTCCGGTAGATCTCGCGGTCGGTCTCGGCCAGTTCCTCCAACTCCTCGGAGAACGAGGTGAGCCGGGAGTTGGCCTGCGAGAGCTGGCCGCGCAGCACGTCAATCTCCTCGGCCTGGGCGACTTCGACCGGCGAGGAGAACGTCTGCGAGACGACGCCGACGCCGACCGCGCTCAGAACGAGCGAGAGGCAGAATACGGCGCCGACCTTGAGCCAGAGCCCCTTCCGGCTGGGCTCGACCTCGACGAAAGTGCACGCGTCGTGGTCGTAGTAGTAGTAGCTGTTGTCGGGCATGGGAGGAAACGGAGGGACGGTGGTGACCGCCTTCCCGGGTGGGCCTCTGTGAGCCGAGAGGCCAACCCGCGAAGGAGCGTCCGATGCACGCCACCACCCGTTTCGCAACAACCGCGCCGGAGGCAGGGCCGCGCGCGCTCGGCAGAGATAGACGTCGCCTGCCGGTGGTGGAGCGCTCGTATCAGCGCACCAAACATAGACGACCCCCAGGGATCCCGGCAACTCACCCCTCAGGCTTCCCCCGATTTCCTCCAACTCGTTTCGTTTTGTACCCGGCGCGGGGTCTGAAACGTCCGACCGATCCGCCAACCGGCCGCGGCCGCGTCACTCGTAGTCGTGCTCGAACCACTCGATGCCGCGGCGCCCCCGGCCGGTCGAGGACGGGGCGGACGCGCCCTGCCCCTTCTGCTCGATCCGCTCGCGGAGCCGCGCCGTGAACTCCTCCGCCGGGTCGTACCCGTAGTGGCGGAGCAGGTGGTTCATGGCGATCACCTCGCAGATCACCGTCACGTTCTTGCCCGGGGTGATCGGGAGCTTCACGAGCGGGAGCTTCACGCCGAGGACCGAGTCCGTCTCGGTCACCATCCCGATCCGGGTGTACTCCTCGTCCTCGTCCCACGGGTGGATGCGGACGACGACCTCGATTCGCTTCTGGTACCGGATGGCCCGGACCCCGAACATCGACTTGACGTCGATGATGCCCAGGCCCCGGATCTCCATGAAGTGCTTGGCGAGGTCGGTCCCCGACCCCATCAGGAGGGTGTCCGACTTCCGCGTGGCGATCACCACGTCGTCGGCGACGAGGCGGTGGCCCCGCTCCACGAGGTCGAGCGCCATCTCCGACTTCCCGATCCCGGCGGGCCCGGTGAGCAGGAGGCCGATCCCGTACACGTCCACGAGCGAGCCGTGGACGGTGATCTGCTGGGCGAACTGGTCCTCCAGGAAGTCCCGCAGGAGCGCCATAAAGGGGACCGTCGCGCTCGGCGTGCGGAAGAGCGGGACGCCGTGCGCCTCGGCCAGCGCCGCCAGCTCGTCCGGGAGCCGGTTGTCGGCCGTGAGGATGACGCAGGGGGGCGCGAACGAGAGGAGCCGCGCGAACGACGCCCGCGCCACGCCGGCGTCCAACCACGAGAGGTAGCGACACTCGGTGTTGCCGAGGATCTGGACGCGCTGGTGCTCGAAGTGCTCCGTGTAGCCCGCCAAGACGAGCCCGGGCCGGTGGATGTGCTTCTCGGCGATCTCCCGCACCTCGGCGTCCGCCTCGTTCGACGGCGCCACCTCAATGCCGACGCGCTGCTGGAGTTGGTCGACGAGGTGGGCGACCGTGATGGACTCCTTCTGGAACGGCTCGGGCTTTCTCATGGGGAACGGTCGGCGGGGTCGCCCCTACGCTAGGGCACCTCGACGGTGTGGAGCACGCGCCCGACGACGTCGTCCGAAGTGACTTCCTCGGCCTCCGCCTCGTAGGTCACGGCCACGCGGTGGCGGAGCACATCGAGCGCGACGGCACGGACATCGTCGGGGGTGACGTAGGCGCGGCCCTCCAAGAAGGCGTGGGCGCGCGAGGCGAGGCCGAGGGCGATCGAGGCGCGCGGGCTGGCCCCGTAGGCGATGAGCCCCTCGACGTCGGGCAGCTTGTAAAGCCGGGGCTCCCGTGTCGCCAGCACGAGGTCCACGATGTACTCCTCCACGCGGCGGTCCATGTACACCTCGCCGACGACCGACCGCGCCTTCAGGATCTCCTTCGGAGTAACGACGGGCTGGATGTCCGGGATCGGGGCCGTCCGCGACATCCGGCGCATGATCGTCAGCTCCTCGTCACGCGTCGGGTAGCCGACCACCACCTTCAGCATGAACCGGTCGACCTGGGCCTCGGGGAGCGGGTACGTCCCCTCCTGCTCGATCGGGTTCTGGGTGGCGAGGACGAGGAACGGGCGGGGAAGCGGGAACGTGGTCTCGCCGATCGTCACCTGCCGTTCCTGCATCGACTCCAGGAGCGCGCTCTGGACCTTCGCCGGCGCCCGGTTCACCTCGTCGGCCAGGATCACGTTCGCGAAGATCGGCCCCTTCTTGACGAGGAAGTTGGACTCGGCCTGGTGGTAGACGAGCGTCCCGAGGAGGTCGGCCGGGAGCAGATCCGGCGTGAACTGGATGCGCTGGAACTTGGCGTCGACGGCGGCCGCGAGGGTCGAGACCGTCAGCGTCTTGGCGAGGCCGGGGACGCCCTCCAGGAGCACGTGGCCGCCGGTGAGCAGCCCGATCAGGAGCCGCTCGATCATGTGCGCCTGCCCCACCACGACGCTCCCGACGGCGTCGAGGAGGGGCCGGACGAACCGGCTCTCGTCGGCGATGCGCTCGGTGAGGGCGCCGAGGTCGGGCGAGGCGCCGCCGGGGGCGGCGTCGGTGGCGGGGGGAGGAGCGGGGGCCGGGTCGGTCATGCCTGGGTCGTCGGGGGGAGCAGCGGAACGCACCGGACGCCGCCGAGCGTGCGCAGGATACGCAGGGGGGCCGCGGGCGTCAGGGGCCGAGGACGGTTCCGGGGGCGAGATCTGCGCCGTTCAGGAAGTCGCCGACGGACATGCGGCGCTTCCCCTGGCGCTGCACCTCGCCCGACCTCGACGGCGCCCTCGCCGCAGGCGACCACGAGGCGCCCGTCCACGTCGATCACCTCGCCCGGCCGGCGGCCGGCCTCTCCCGGCACCACTGAGGTCTGGAAGAGCTTGAGCGTCTCGCCCTCCCACTCGGTCCACGCGCCGGGGTACGGGTCGAGGGCGCGGATGAGGTTGTGCACGTCGCGGGCCGAGCGGGTCCAGTCGACACGCCCGTCCTCGCGGAAGATCTTGGGGGCCGGGCTGGCGAGCGTGTCGTCCTGGGGCTCCGCATCGGCGGTCCCGGCGGCGATGCGGCGGACCGTCTCCACCACGGCCTCGGCGCCGATCTCGGCGAGCCGGTCGTGGAGGTCGCCCGCCGTGTCGTCCGGCCCGACGGCCACGCGCCGGCGCAGGATCACGTTGCCCGTGTCGACCTGCTGCTGGAGGAAGAAGGTGGTCACGCCCGTCTCCTCGACGCCGTCCATGAGGGCCCGCTGCAGGGGTGCCGCGCCCCGGTAGGCCGGGAGGAGCGAGCCGTGGAGGTTGAACGCGCCGAGCGTCGCCAGCTCGTAGACCTCGGGGGGCAGAATCCGAAACGCGACGACGGCCAGGATTTCGGGATTCAACGCCGCCAGCTCCTCCGCGAACGCGGGGTCCCGGAGCGAGTCGGGCTGGAGGACCCGGAGCCCGTGGCGCTCGGCGGCCTGCTTCACGGCCGACGCCCGGAGGCTCTGCCCCCGCCCCGCCGGCTTGTCGGGGACCGTGACGACGGCGACCGGTGCGAGGTCGGCCTCGACGAGAGCGTCGAGGGAGGGCACGGCGAAGTCCGGCGTGCCCATGAACACGATGCGAGGAGCGGCCATGCGGCAAGCTACCGACGCCGTCCGGGCGCGACCGCCTGCCCCCGCCTACATCCGCGTCCGGTCGTCCCAGATGGGCACGAGGAGCTGGAAGTCGCCGCCGCCCGTCTCATCGACGAACAGGAAGCGACGCCCCTGGCCGAAGTAGTACCAGATCTGGTAGGGCCGCGTGCCGAAGTCGAACGGGTGGTTCTCCACCTCGTCCGGCTCGCCAAAGCGGATGAACACCTCACCCCGGTCCGTCGTCCAGCCGCTGTCGCGGAACCGGCTGTAGCGCTCGTTGGCGTAGGCCACGCGGAAGTAGTACTCCTCCAGCGACTCGTTGCGCGGAGTGCCCGGCGTCGGGTCGCGGTCGGCCCAGAACTCTTGGAACAGGCGGAGCTTTTCCTCGGGCGAGGTCGCGCGCCGGATGGCGCGGAGCTCGCTGTCCTTGGCCACGTAGCGGAGTTGGGCGACGGCCTGATCCAAGTCCTTGATCTGGGCGTCCAGGCCCATCCAGCGGACGCCGAACGGCTTGTTGGCTTCGGCGACGGTCTCCCCGGCCGGCGTCTCCAGCCGGACCGTCAGGATGTAATCGCCCACCTGGAGGCTCTCGGTCCCGATCTCCAGGGCGGCCGGCGTTCGGCCGGCGCCCACGTCGATGGACTCGGTGACGGCCACCGGCGTGCCGAGGTCGGCCTGCTGGCGGGGCGCCAGCCCGATGAGCTCGGCGAACGACGGGCGGCCCCGGACCTGATTCCGCTCGGTCACCACGTAGGTCACCTGCAGGTCGGTCGGGGCGTCGGCGTAGATGTCGTAGGAGACCCAGAACGACTCGGCCTCGGTCGAGATGGTCGCGCCCACGATGGGCTCGGCCGCGCCCTCGTCCGGGGCGTAGCGGCTGAGGAGGAGCGGGTCGCTGAGCGAGATCGGGCCGGTCGCTATCGGGCGGACGACGTGGCCCACCTCCTGCGTGAAGGTCCGCCCGCTGGAACCGTCCTCCAGGATCATTGAGACGGCGTAGCGGCCGGGCGGGACATCCAGCGACTGGATGGCCCGGTCCTCCGTGGAGGCGTTCTGGGTCGCGTCGTAGGTGGGCGCGTCGATGGTCCGCTCGAACGTGCGGCTCACGACGAGCCCCTGCTGGTTGCCCTCGGCGTCGAGCCGGTAGACCTGGACGGTCATCGCGTAGGTCGCCTCGAAGCCGCCGGCGCGGGCGAGGAACCGGAGGCTCGTGTTCGGGACGGCCGTGTAGACGTCGAGCCGCGTGGCCGGCCCCTCGGCGGGGTCCGCCCGTCGCGTGATCAGCTCGGCGTCGAACTGCGGCTCGTAGGCCGCCTGGGCGTGCGCGACGGGCGCCAGAACGAACGCCAGCCCGGCGGCGCCCAGCAGGGCGAGACGGGCCAGGGAATAGCGAGCGCACATAAGCTCAGCTTCGAAATCGCGTGGGTGGACGAAGGTAGGCACGGGGCCTCAATCGGAAGATGGGGCGCGGCGGCAGCGCTTTCATCCCCCGACCGGCCGAACCGTTCCCATCCGGGGCTGAACGGGCGCGGCGGCGGTCCGGCCGGGTCAGGCCGAGGCGCGGCCCCCGAAGAGGGCGGACACGAAGGTGGAGCGGTCGAAGACCTGGAGATCGCCGATCCCCTCCCCTACACCGATGTATTTAACGGGGATCTGGAACTCGTTCGAAATGCCAATCACGATGCCCCCCTTGGCCGTCCCGTCCAGCTTGGTGAGGACGAGGCCGGTCACGTCGACCGACTGCGTGAAGGCCTCGGCCTGACGGAGCGCGTTCTGGCCCGTCGAGCCGTCGAGGACGAGGAGCACCTCGTGCGGGGCCCCGGGCACCTGGCGGTCCATCACGCGGCGGACCTTCGCCAGCTCGTTCATCAGCCCGATCTGGTTGTGGAGCCGGCCGGCCGTGTCGATGAGGACCACGTCGGCGTCGCGGGACTTGGCAGCGGCGAGCGTGTCGAAGGCGACGGCCGCGGGGTCGGCGCCCTGGTACTGCTTGATGATCTCGACGCCCGCGCGCTGCGCCCAGAGGTCGAGCTGCTCCGTGGCCGCGGCACGGAACGTGTCGGCCGCGCCGAGGAGCACCTTCTTGCCGGCCTGCTTGTAGTGGTGCGCGATCTTCCCGATCGACGTCGTCTTGCCCACCCCGTTCACGCCGACCACCATGACGACGTGCGGGTGGTTCGGGAGTGGCGCGTCGAAGTCGGCCGGGCGGTCGGGGGCGTGGGCGAGGAGCAGGTCGGCGATCTCGTCGCGGATGAGCGTCTGGAGTTCCTTCGTCGAGACGTACTTGTCGCGGGCGACGCGCTCCTCGATTCGGCGGATGATCTCGACCGTCGTCTTCACGCCCACGTCGGAGGTCACGAGCACCTCCTCGAGGTCGTCGAGCACCTCGTCGTCGACGGTGTCCTTGCCGGCGACGGCGCGGCTGAGCTTGTCGAACAGGCCAGTCCGGGTCTTCTCGAGCCCGGCTTCGAGCGATTCCTGCTCTGTCTCTTTTCGCTTGAACCCGAACAGGGCCATGGTAGATCGGGGTGGGTTGGGCGAACGAACCCGCCGGGGGCGTCAGGGGTCCGTCGTGGGGAGGACGCGGTGCTCGCGCCGGAGCGTATTCCCGTCGGCTTCGAGCGCGGTGTCGCCGTAGCGCATGATGGCGGAGAAGCGGAGGCCGTACTTCACGATCGAGTAGACCATGACGCCCGCCGTCAGCCCGATGAGCGCCTCCATCACGCGCGGGGCCGCCCCGAAGAGCGCGGCCACGACGGTCGCGGCGAGGGCCGTCACGGCCACCTTCCCGCTCCACAGCGACGACGTGAACCGGCCGAGCCGGCGCGTCTGGAGCAGCCCGCCGACGGCGAGGAGCGCGTCGCGCGTGACGGCGAGGAGCACGAACCAGAGGGGGAGGCTCGGCCCGGCCTCGGCAGGGCGTGTGAGGAGGGCAAGTGTCACGGCCGCCGCCGCCAGCTTGTCGGCCGTGGCGTCGAGCACCTTGCCCCACTCGCTGACGGTGTTACTCCACCGGGCCACCCGCCCGTCGAACCAGTCGGTGGCGATCGCAAGGCCGATGAGGGCGAACATCGGCCCGATGGGGCCGCCCTGGTATACGAGCCACGCGATCGGGGCCACGAGGAGGGCCCGCGAGAGGCTCAGCACGTTGGCCGCCGTCCAGAACGCACCCATCGGCGGGAGTCCGGGGTAAGAAGCGCGGGGCTTAGGCATCGGCGAGCGGGAGACCCTGCCAACGGGCGGCAGTGCGAAAAGATACCGGCCCGACCGCCGTGCCCGATCTTCCGGCCCGCCCCGAGCATGGTGATCCCTCTCGTCTTCGTCTTCATCGTCCAGACCCTCGCGTGGGCGTGGGTGGCCGCCGGCCTCCGCCGCGTCCGCGAGGCGACGGTCCCGCTCGCCGACGCCGCGTGCGAGGGGCCGGCCCTCCCGCTCTCCGTCATCGTCGCGGCGCACGACGAGGAGGACCGCCTGCCGGCTCTCCTCGACGCCCTGGAGACCCAGACGCACCGGCCGTTTGAGGTCATCGTCGTGGACGACCGGTCGACGGACGGGACAGCACACATCGTGGAGGACCGCGCGCGACAGTGGGCCGCGGCCGGAGGCCCGGAGATGCGGCTCGTCGGGGTCGAACCCGAGGCGCCGGAGGCGGTCGGGCTCCCGCCCAAGAAGTACGCCCTGGAGCGCGGCGTCGAGGCCTCCCGCCACGCCCGCCTCGCCTTTACCGACGCCGACGGCCGCCCGCCGCCGACGTGGATGGCCGCCCTCGCCCACCACGCCTCCCCCGCCGGTTCGCCCGACGAGGGCGCCGTCCTCATCGGGTACGGGCCGTATGCCGAGGCGCCCGGCTGGCTCAACCGGTTCGTCCGCTACGAGACGGTCCAGACGGCCGTCCTTGCCGCGGCGGCGGTCGGGTGGGGCCGTCCGTGGCACGCCGTCGGGCGCAACCTGTCGTACCCCCGAGCCCTGCTGGACCGGCTCGGCGGGTTCGAGCACTCGGCCGCTTCGCTCTCCGGCGACGACGACCTGCTCGTGCAGGAGGTCGCCCGGCGCTGCGCTGCGCCGGTCCGCTTCGTGTGGGACGCCGACGCGGCGGTCCCCTCCCCCGCCCCTCCGACATGGCGCGCCTTCTGGCGACAGAAGCGCCGGCACGCGAGCGCCGGCGCCCACTACCCGGCGGGCGTCCTCGCCGCGCTCGGCGTGTTCCACACGTCCAACCTCGCGCTCTGGGTCGGCGCGCCGCTCCTGCACGCGCTCACGGGGAGTCCGGTCGGGTGGGGACTCCTCGCAGCCAAGCTCCTCCTCCAGCGGACCACCCTCGCGCCGGCTTTCGACACGATTGGCGCCGAGGGCGATATCCGGCTCGGACAGCCCGTCCTCGACGCGCTCTCGGCCCTCTACCACGCCGCGCTCGCCGTGCTCGGCGCGCTCCCCACGCCGCGACGGTGGTGAGCTACCCGGTCGCCCCGATCAGTCTGCCGACGGCTTCCAGGCCAGCATCTGCACGACGAAGGCCGGACCGTTGTGATAGGGCCCCTCGACCACCTCCCGTTCAGTCTCGACGAGGTGCTCCATGTCGAGGCCGGCGAGCTCGGCCCGCAGCGCCTCGGCGCTCATGGTGCGCGCGACCGCGTCGGGCCCCGGCCCGCCGGTGTCGCGGGGCGCCTGTGCGGGCGTGTAGGCTTCGAGTACGAACGCGCCTCCCGGCCGGAGCGCGCGGACGACGCGCCGATGGAGGTCCCGCCGCACGTCCGGCGGCACGTGGGCAAAGACGGACACGACGGCGTCCCACAGGTTCTCGCCGAGGTCGTAGTCCGAGAGGTCGGCCACCGCCGTCTCGACCGCGACGCCCCGGGCGGCGGCCAGTGCCTCGGCACGCACCATCCCCACCGGCGACTGGTCGACGGCGGTGACGCGGTGCCCCTGCTTGGCGAGGTAGACGGCGTTCCGCCCCTGGCCCTCGGCCAGACAGAGCACGCGACCCGCCGCCGGGAGCCGGTGGACGACGGACGCGAGGAAGTCGTTGGGCGCGTCGCCGTACGCGAGGTCGGGCTCGGCGTAGCGGGCGTCCCAGAAGGAAGGAGTCGGGGGCATGGACGTCAACCTTTGACCGCGCCGAGCGTGAGGCCCGAGATGAGGTACCGGCTGAGGATCAGGAACAGGACGATCACCGGGATCGAGACGAGCAGCGACCCGGCCGCGTAGAGGCCCCACTGCGTCGACATCGAGCCCTGGAACAGCTTCAGCCCGACGGGCATCGTGAACATCTCGGCGTCCTGCAGCACCACCGCGGCCACGATGTACTCGTTCCACGCGCTCATGAACGAGAACAGCGCCGTGATCACGAGCGCCGGCGCCGCGAGGGGCAGGATCACCCGGTAGAACGCCTGCCACGGGCCGGCCCCGTCGATCCGCGCGGCCTCCTCCAGGCTGGCCGGGATCGTGTCGTAGTACCCCTTCATCTGCCACACGCAGAAGGGGAGCGCCGTGGCCGAGTAGATGATGACGATCCCGAGGTACGAGTTGATCAGCCCGAGGTTGATCAGGACGATGTAGAGCGGGAGGAGCAGCATCGTCGCCGGGAACATCTGGGTGACGAGGATGCCGCTGAGCGCCGCCTTCCGCCCCTTGAAGCGGTGCCGGCTGAGCGCGTAGCCCGCCGTCGACGCGAGGGCCACGCCGGTGATCGTGACGACGCCGGAGACGAGGAGGCTGTTGCGCCAGCCACCGCAGGAAGGGCGTCTCGACCAGGAGCGTCCGGTAGTTGCCGAACGAGGCGCCCTCCGGGATCACCGCGAGCGACCGCGAGAGGAGCTGGTCGCTCGGCCGGAGCGAGATCGTCAGGATCCGCGAGACCGGGAAGACGGCGATGAACGCGAACAGCGCGAGGACGGCGTACGACCCGGCGCGAGCGAAAAGAGCCTTCATGGGGCGGGCGGGCAAGCGGTCATCGGATGCCCCCGACGATCACGTCGTAGACGTTGGACGAACGCCGGTCGACGCGGCCGCCGCCCGTCTCCTCGCTCGCCTCGTCGGCGACGGCGCGGAACGAGCCGACCCCGCCGGGCGCCCGCGCGCCGACGAGCATCGTCACCCGCGTGCCGCGCGGGAGCGTGGGGAGGACGAAGGTGGGCAGGGCGAACTGGAGCGAGCCCGTGTCCGGGTCGAACACGCTTCGCCCGTCGAGGCGGCCGACCTCGCGGCCGGCGGCGTCCTCCACCACGAGCCCGTCGCCGACGAACACGACGTACTCGTAGCCGCGCTCTTCGGGGAACCGGTAGTTCGCCCCGCGCCCGACCACGTCGGCGCCGTCCTCCTCCGTGTCGATGGCGAAGGCCACGAACGTCTGGGGCGACGCCGGGAGGTCGGTGAACTCGGCCCGGAAATAGGTCGTCGAGTCGTCGCGAGCGATCTCCAGGTAGGTCGCGTCGAGGGAGCCCTGGGCCACGCCGACGGGGTAGGTGTAGGTGCTCGTCGCGCCCCAGTCGTCGCCGTCGGGGTCGGTCTGGGTGAGGGCCACGCCGGCGCGCGGGTTATCGCGGAGGATCTGCTCCGGCCCCAGCTCGCGGCGGTTCTCGATCGCCCGCATGACGGGGTACTCGTCGCGCAACTCGGGCTCGGCGAACGCGAACCCGTCCCAGGCCCCCGCCGAGGCGACCGCGGCCGACTCGACCGCCTCGCCCTCGACCTCGGCGCCGTCCGCCGAGATCGACACGTCGAACGGCGCCCGGGCGACCACGAGCGTGTCGCCCTGCACGTCGGCGAGGGCCACGGGGACGCGCCGGCCGGCCGCTTCGAGGACGAGCGTGGCCCCCTCGGGCAGCGTCCCCTGCGGGTCGACGCGCGCCGTCAGGCCGTCGGCGCTGCCGGCGAGGGTGAGGGCGACGGCCCCCTCCCCCAGGCGCAGGCGGATGGAGGTCTGCCCCCAGGCCTCGGGCAGGCGCGGCGCGACGACGAGCGTGTCGGCGCTCTGGTACTCGGCCCCGACGAGCCCCTCGACGACGCCCCGGAGGTAGCTCGCGAGGCTCCACGGCTGCACGGGGGCCCCGCCCACCGTCGGCAGCGTGTCGGCCGAGTGCGGGTGGCCGGAGACCAGCTCGGGGATCGCCCCGATCACGCCCCGGTCCAGCAGGAGGCGCTCCTGGTTCTCCATCAGCTCGGCGGCGGGTGCCGCGCCGCCCGTCTCCGCCATGAGCGTCGCGACGGGCCCGGCCAGCCACGTCCACACCGCCCCGCCCGTCCGCGCGGCCTCGGGCGTGTAGAACTCGGGCGCGTCGAGGTACGGGTGGAAGAGGGAGTCGGTCTGCGCGAGCGAGGCGACGCCGTAGGGGAACACGAGCTGCTCCGCAAGGCGGCGGGCGTAGGCCCCGCGGGCGTCGGCCGGCAGCCCGTCGAGCAGGGCGAGGGCGAGGAGCCCGCCGGGGCGGACCTCCGTCGAGGCGCCCGCCGGCGTGACCACGTCGGCCACGATCCCGTCGCGGACGAACTGGCGGTCGAACTGGCGGAGGAGGACCCGCGAGGTGTCGGCGTACCACCGGGCCGACGACCGCTGCGAGACGCCCATGATGCGGGCGAACTGCGTCGCCGTGCCGAGGGCCTGGTAGAGCGCGCCCTGCGCCTCCGCCGTCGCGCCGCGCCGCGCGATCCCCCCGCGCTCGGGGTCGGCCTCCAACCACGTCCCGCGCCGGTTGCGGGCCACGGCGAAGCCGAGCGAGTCCATCGCGTTCCCGTTTCGGCTGTCGGGCTCGTAGACGCCGCGGAGTGCGAAGACGGTCTTGAACCAGAAGTTCGGGCCGCTCGACACGAGCCGCCGGTCGCCCGTCGTGCGGACGTAGTCGCCGGCGGCGTCGAGGAAGAGGAGCGTGCCGTCGCCCGTGGCGAAGACGGGGTCGTCGCCGGGGGGCACGAGGTCGGGCGCGCGCCCGAGCAGGTCGATCCGCCGGTCGAAGCGCTGGGCGGCGCCGAACGTGGTGAGGAGGTCGCGCGCGCGCTCCCACTGGCCGATGTCGAGGAGCGCCCCGAGCGTCCAGATGGCCGAGGGGTACGACGCGGGCTCGGCACCGGGCAGGCCGGCGGCGAGGTACACCCGCGACGAGTCCTCGCGGAGGAGTGCGTCGAGCGAGAGGGCGGCCCAGCGGTAGGCGGCGTCCGTCGTCGCGTCCTCGGTCTGGAAGCCGAGCCCCTCCACGAGCGACGCCAGCCGGTCGCTCCGGCGCTCGCGGAGCGCGTCGGCGTCGGCGAGGGCCGCGCGGGCGGCCTGGGCGGCGGCCTCGGGCGTCGGGCCCGTCGCCACGACGAGGGCCCCGGGCGTCGCGAAGGCGATCTCGCCGAGCCGGAAGGCGGCGTCGCGCCCGCCCTCGGGCACGTCGGCCGCGGCGCTCGTCGAGCGGACGGCCCCCTCGCGGGCCGCCACGGCCGTCCAGATGGGCCCCTCCGGGACGACGGTCGTGTCGGTCGGGAATGTCAGCGGCAGCGGCGAACACGAGCGTGCCCTCCAGATCGCGCACCCGGTAGTCGCCGGCCGCGCGCCGGTCGCTCCGGACGGGCCGGAAGCCGACGACGCCGACATCGTCGGCCACCTCCACGAGGAGCGCCCCGCGCCCGTCGAGGAGCGTCACGCGCTCGCTCAGGCGGGCGGGCCGCTCGCCCTGGAGCTGCCCGAGCACCTTCGCCACGAACCCCGACGTGTCGCGCTCCATGTACGAGCGGATGGCCCCGTCGGGCCGGGCGATGCCGCGGAGCCGGTCGGCCGGGCCGAGCGCCACGGAGTCCGCGTCGGACCACCAGCGCCAGCCGTGGAGGACCGCCGTGCCGTCCACCGTCAGGCCCATGGCGGGGTCGTCGCCCGGGGCGACGAGCGCGTCGTACCACACGGCGCCGGCCTTGTCGGTCTGGAACGTCGAGCGCGCCACGTCGAGCGTGTCGTCCTCCGCCGGCGCCTCCACCTCCACAGCGAGGGCGACGAGCGCCTCCGGCCCCTCACCGGCGAGTTGGGCCTCCGGAGGCTCGTCCCCGCACGCGGCGACGAGGGTCGCCAGGGAGAGAAAAACGGCGAGACGGAGGCGGAGCAAGGTCACCGAGGGCGGGGAGACGAGAGGCATGGACTCCTCAGTACACCGACTCGGTCGCCTGGGTCCGGCTCAGGAACACTTGGGTGAACAGAAAGAGCACGGCGAAGATCACCATGGACAGCGCCGCCGCCCATCCGAACCGGTACATCGAGAAGGCCGCCTCGTACACGTAGCTCACCAGGATGTGCGTCTGGTCGTTCGGCTCGCCACCGTTCGAGACCAGCCAGACGACGTTGATGTTGTTGAACGTCCAGATGGTCCCGAGCGTGATGGCGGGCACCATGACCGGCTTGAGGAGCGGGGCCGTGATCGTCCGGAACTGCGTCCACGCGCTCGCCCCGTCCACGTCCGCCGCCTCGTACAGCTCGGCCGGGATCGACTGGAGGCCGCCGAGCGCGATCACCATCATGAACGGGAAGCCGAGCCATACGTTCGTCAGGATCGCCGCGGCGAACGCCGCGAGCGGGTCGTTCAGCCAGGCCACGGCGCCACCCCCGAACGACTCGATGAGCAGGTTCACGGCGCCGTACTCGTAGTTGAACATCCCCCGCCACGTCAGCGCCGTGATGTACTGGGGCACAGCCCACGGGATGATGAGGAGCACCCGCCACGCGCTCTTCCCCCGGATAAACTTCTGGTGCAAGATGACCGCCAGGAACACGCCGATCCCGACGTGGAAGACCACGTTCACGACCGTCCAGATGATCGTTTTCAGGAACACGCCCCAGAACGCCGGCTCGGCGAGCACCGCCGCGTACTGGCCGAGCCCGATCAGGCGCCAGTCGCGGAGCGTGTAGATGTTCATGTTGCTGAACGAGATCGCCACGTTGTACACGAACGGGAAGGCGACCACGGCCAGCACGATCACGGCCGTCGGGACGAGCAACGCGGCCAGGAAGAGCCGCTGCCGCCACGCCTCGCTCAGCCCCCGGCGGGCCGGCTCGGAGGCGAGCGTCGCCGCCTCCATCCCCACCGCGTCGTTCGGAGCGTTCAGCATCGGGCTAGAGGTCCTGGAGGGCGAAGTCGGCGAGGCGCTTTTCGACCTCGGCCTGCATCCGGCGCGCGCCCTCCTCGCCGGACACCTCCCCGTTCATGACGAGCTGGTATGGCCCGCGCATCCCGTCCCAGATCTGGCGGAGCGTCGGCGAGGTGGGCATCGGGCGGGTGTGCTCCAGTTGGGCGAGGCTCTGGACGAGGATCGGGTTGTCGCGGACGGCCGCGCTCTGGAGCACGCTCCGCTGGACGGGCACGAGCGCCAGTTCGGCGGCCATGGCCCGCTGGATGCGGGCGCCCGTCAGTTCGCGGAGCACGCCGAGGACGGCCGGCAGCTTCCAGTCGGGCACGGCGGGGTTGAGCGAGTACGCCTTCGCGGCGGCCATCGGGCGCGCCCAGGCGCCGGTCTCCTCGTTGTACGGGATCGGCGTGAGGGCGTAGTCGACGCCGGCGTCGCCGTAGCCGGCCCAGGCCCACGGGCCGTTGATGATCATGGCCGCGCGGCCTTCCTTGAACAGCGCCTCGGCCGTGTTGTAGTCGACGGTCGGCGGGATCACGCGCTCGCGGTCGCGGAGCCCCTTGACGAACTCGATGGCCTCGACGGTGGCCGGCGTGTCGAGCGTCGGGCGCTCGGCGTCGTCCATCACCCACCCGTCGAAGGCAGTCAGGAACGGGATGAAGAAGAACGGCTCCGAGTAGTTCCAGACGAGCCCGTAGCGGTCCGGCTCGCCGTCCCCGTCGGTGTCGGCCGTGTGCTGGCGGGCGACGTCCACGAGCTCGTCGAACGTCCGCGGTGGCTCGTCCACGAGCGCGCGGTTGTAGACGAGCGTGAGGTGGTTGCCCACCTGGTCGGCGAGGCCGTAGAGGCGCCCCTCGTAGCGGAGCAGGCCCTCGTCGGTGAAGGCCGCCAGCGTGGCCGCGTCGAGGAGGCCGTCGAGCGGGCGGATCGTCTCGGTGATCGCCAGCATCCCGATGTTGTCGGCCGGGCCGTACACGAGGTCCGGGCCCTTGCCGCCGATGGCACCGAAGATGTAGTGGTTGCGGAGCTCCTCGGTCTCCTTGTAGAGCACCTCCACCGCCACCGTGTCCTGGCGCGCGTTGTAGTCGGCCACCCAGCGTTCCAAGAACGTGCGCTCGGCAGCGTCCTTCTGGTGCCAGATGCGGACCACGACGGGCTCGCCCTCGGCCGGCGGCCCCGACGCCCCGGCGCACGCGCCGAGACCAACGGCGAGGACGAGGGCGACGAGGACGAAACGCATGGAGGGCGGGCAGCGGGCGGTGGGTACGGGCGGCAGCAGGGCGGGTCCCGACCGGCGAGGGCGGCCCGCCGGTCGGCGCGCGGCGGCATGGTAGCGCCAGGATCCCGCCGCGGCCAACGCACGGGACCGGAGGACACGGCTCCGGCGTACGGCGGGGCTCCGTAGCTTTCCCGCCCCCTCCCCAGCCCGTCGCATGCCTTACGTCCTCCGCCAGGTCGCCCTCGGGCTCGGCGTGGTTCTGCTCCAGTGGCTCCTCAGCCACCTCACCCTCTGGGGCGCCTGGCCCGACGTGGTCCTCCTGTTCGTGGCGTACACGGCGCTCCGGCGGGGACGCGTGGCCGGCGCCGTCACGGGCTTCACGGCGGGCCTCGCGATGGACCTCCTCGTCAACCCCGCGACGCTCGGGATCAACACGGTCCTCAAGACGCTCCTCGGGTTCGTGATCGGCCTGTTCCGGTCGGACCAGGGCGAGCACCTCCGGCTCTCGCCCGTCCAGGCGTTCCTCGGCGCGCTCATGGTGGCCATCGTCCACAACGGGCTGATGACCATCGTCCTCGCCCTGGAGCAGGACACGCGGACGCCGTTCCTGATCTTCGGGCTCTGGATCGGCTCGTCGCTCTACACGGCCGTCGTCGCCCTCGTGGGTGCGCTCTTCCGGAGCCGCTAACGTGCCGCCCGGAGGCCGCTAGCGGAGCGCCTCCTCCAGGGTCGTCGAGGCGTCCGTCGAGGCGTCGCGGTACTTCACGATGCACGGGGCGCTGAGGCTGAGGCCGTGCGCCCGCCCGAAGTCGGAGTCGACGGACCGGGCGCCGGGGACGACCACGGCGCCGGCCGGGATCTCCAGCGGCGCGTCGCCAGTGGCGCGCAGGACGGTCTCATTGGCGAGGTCGTAGACCCGCGTCGAGCGCGTGAGGATGACGCCCGCCGCCAGCACCGCGCGCTCGCGGACGACGGTCCCCTCGTAGATCCCGCACCCGCCGCCGACGAACACGTCGTCCTCGATCACGACGGGCGCCGCGCCGATGGGCTCCAGCACGCCGCCCACCTGGGCCGCCGCGCTGAGGTGGACCCGCTCGCCGATCTGCCCGCAGCTCCCCACGAGCGCGTGGCTGTCCACCATCGTCCCGGCCCCGACGTAGGCGCCGACGTTGACGTACATCGGCGGCATGCAGACGGTCCCGGGCGCGAGGTAGGCCCCGCGCCGGACCGTCGAGCCGCCGGGCACGATGCGGACGCCGGCGTCCTCGGAGAACGGTCGCGTCGGGTAGGTGTCCTTGTCGAAGAAGGCGAACGGCCCGTCCGACTGGTCGACGATCTGGCCGAGGCGGAAGCCGAGCAGGATGCCGCGCTTCACCCAGCCGTTGGCGCGCCAGACGCCGTCGTCGCCCGCCTCGGCGGCGCGGACCTCGCCCGATTCGAGGGCGTCGAGAAGCCGCTCGAAGGCGTCGCGCGCGGCGTCCGCGTCGAGCGCGTCCGCCGGCTGGTCGGCGTGGTGGGTGATGTCGAGTTGGAGGTCGGAGAGGTCGGACAAAGCAGACAGGCGGTGAGAATGGGCGCGCGCCGCGCGGGCGTCAGGCGTCGAGGAAATGGATGATGCGAGTGAACTGCCGGTCGCGGTTCAGCGCCCCGACGAGCAGGCCGGACGAGGCCGTCCCGCCGTCCGCCGCCACGAGGCGCCACGGGAAACGGACCCACTCGTGGTGCGCGTCGGGCGGGCCGGTGGCCTCCAGCTGCTGCCCCGTCTGGCTGCGGATCAGCCCGAGGAACGAGGCGAGCGCCGCCTGCCCCTCCACGGGCTTCGCCTCGCGCGGATCGACGAACACGACCTCCGGCGCGGCGACGCCGTGGACGAGGTGCCACCGCTGGTCGGGGTCGTCAGCGTTCCAGGCGTCGAGGTAGCGCTGGACGACGGTGTCGAGGTCGGGGAGATAGGCCACAGGGGGCGGTCGGTGGACCGGGGAGGTGGAACTGCGAGGGCGGGATCGAGACGACCCACCGGCGGCGGACTCACGGACCGACGGGCTCGTGGAGCGGGCCGGCCGCGACGAACGGCGCGTAGGCGGCCATGACGCGCTGGCGCCCGGCGTCGGTGAGGGGCGCGAGGGGGAGGCGGACGGTCTCGGCCATGCGCCCCTGCGCCGCGAGGACGGCCTTGACGGGGCCCGGGTTCGCCTCGAAGAAGCTCGCCCGCATGGCGTCAAACAGCCGGTGGTGGAGCGCGCGGGCGCCGGCGAGGTCGCCCGCGAGCGCGCGGCGGATCATCTCGGAGACGGGGCCGGGGGCGACGTTCGAGATCACCGAGATCAGTCCCGCCCCGCCGAGCGCGACCGTCGGGAAGGCGAGGGCGTCGTCGCCGGAGTAGACTGCGACGCCCTCGGGGACGTGGGCAATCAGCTCCGAGATCTGCTGGAGGTCGCCGCTCGCCTCCTTCAGCCCGACCACGCTCGGGACCTCCTCGGCCACGCGGAGCTGCGTCTCGGCCGTCAGGTTCGAGCCGGTCCGGCCCGGGACGTTGTAGAGGACGATGGGGCAGTCGGTCGCGTCGGCGATCGCAGCGACGTGGCCCACCACGCCGTCGGGCGTCGGCTTGTTGTAGTACGGCCCGACGACGAGGAGCCCGTCGGCGCCGGCACGCGCGGCTTCGGTCGAGAACGTGACGCTGTGGGCCGTGCTGTTCGTCCCGGTCCCCACGATCACGGGCACACGCCCGGCCGTGTGCTCCAGGGCGAGGTCCACGAGGCGGCGCCGCTCGTCGTCCGTGACGGTTGGGTTCTCGCCCGTCGTCCCGAGGACGACGAGCGCCTCGACGCCGTCGTAGCTCGTGCCGTCGAGCGCACTCCCCTCGATCTGGGCGTCGATCAGACGGCGGAACGCGTCCTCGTCGAGGGCGCCCCCGTCCGGGGTGAACGGCGTAACGAGGGCGGGGGCGGTGCCCCGGAAGATCGGCTGGCGGTCGGGTCCCATCGGGAGTGGAAGCGGGGAGCGGGCGGTTTCTACTCCACACCGGCCCCCGCGTTCACGCGCCGACCTCGTCCGCGATTAGGTCGTCGAGGGTGAACAGGCCCTGGCGGCCCCGGACCCACTCGGCCGCGCGGACGGCGCCGACGGCGAACGCCCGCCGGTCCTTGGCGCGGTGGACGATCTCGATCTGGTCGACGGGGCTGTCGAGGGCGACGGTGTGCTCGCCGAACACGTGCCCGAGCCGCTGGCTGGTGACGTGGAGCGCGGCGGCGTCGATGGCGCCGTGCTGCGTCTCAACCTCGGTGTGCGTCTTGCGGCCGAGGCCCGCGAGGAGTTCGTCGGCGAGGCGGAGGGCCGTGCCACTGGGGCTGTCGAGCTTGCCCGTGTGGTGGACCTCGTGGACGGCCGCGTCGTAGTCGTCGAGCCGGTCGAGGAGCGGGAGCATCCCCCGCAGCGCGCGCACAACGAGGGCCACGCCGAGCGAGAAGTTGGGCGCCCAGAGCACCCCGTTCTGCCCCTCCTCCACCCAGTCGCGGACCTGGTCGAGGTGCTCGGTCCAGCCCGTCGTGCCGACGACGGCGTCAACGCCCCAGAACGCGTAGCGGTGGATCTGGTCGAGCGCGACCTCGGGGACGGAGAAGTCGACCACGGCCTCGGCGCCGTTCAGGGCCGCGTCGTCGCGCTCGTCGAGCAGGGGGTGGTCGGAGTCGAACCGGGCGACCACCTCGTGGCCGCGCTCCGTGGCGACGGCCTCGACGGCTTGGCCCATCCGGCCGGTTCCTGCGAGGGCGAGCTTCATCGGTGGGTCAGGAAGTCGGTGGGTCGGTGGGTCAGTCAACTGGAACACCAGCGGTCGGCATCTCGGATCATGGTCCCGAGCATCTTTCCGACTTCACGCGTCCGGCGTTCCAAGTCGGCGCAGGTTTCGACGCTGAGGTAGCCGCACGCCTCGGCCGTGTGGCCCCAGTGACGCGTCTCGGCGGCTTCTGCGTCGGCGTCAGTCAGCTTGCTCACGAAGTGCGCTCGGTACCGTCCGTCAGCGAATAGCGCTCATCGCGGGGAAACGACTGCGTCACCTCAAAGACGCGCTGTTGCAAGGAGAAGGCCGTGCGGTACACCTGTCAGCTCTCGAAGAGTCCTCGACGCGCGCCATCCCGTGAGTCTACCGCAACCGGCTCGTCTACCGACTCACTGACCCACCGACCTCACCGCATCGCCTCGGCGGCGCGCACGATGTCGGCCAGAACGACGGCGGCGGTCACGTCGGCGCTGGCGCCGGGGCCCTGGAAGAAGATGGGGTGGTCGCCCGTCCGCTCGGTGTGGACGACCACGGCGACCTCACTCGCGCGGAGCGCGGCGAGGAGGGACCCGGCCTCCGCCCGGACCGACTCGACGCCGGCCCAGATCGAGCCGCCCAGTCCCAGGCGGGCGACGTACTGGATCTCGCCGTCGGGCGCCTCCGCGAGCCGGCGGCGCCACGCGGCGTCGGCCTCTGGGAGCCGGTCCCAGAACGTCGCCAGCGAGACGTCGTCGAGGCCGTCGGGCACGAGGCTCTCGACGGTCACGTCGCCCGCGCTCACCTCCAGCCCCACCTCGCGGGCCAGGAGCGCCAGCTTGCGCGCCACGTCGCGCCCCGAGAGGTCGTCGCGGACGTCGGGCTCCGTCAGGCCGGCCTCGCGGGCGGCGCGGACGGCCTCGGAGAAGGCCGCCCCGTCGCGCATCCGGTTCATCACGAACGAGAGCGTGCCCGAGAGGACCCCCTCGATCTCGCGCACGCGGTCGCCGGTCCGGACGAGGTCGCGGAGCCGCCCGACGATCCCCAGCCCGGCGCCGACCGACGTCTCGTAGAGGTACGGCGCCTCGCCCGCGCGCGCGGCCCGCTGCGCCTCGCCCCACGCCTCAGACGAGCGGCCCGTCGCCTCCTTGTTGGGCGTGACGACAGCGGCGCCGGCCCGGAGCCAGTCGACGTGCTGGGCAGCGACCGCCGCGCTTGCGGTCGCGTCCACCACCACGAGCCGCTCCAGGCGGACCGTCGTGATCCGCTCGGTGAGTGCGCCGAGATCGGACGCCGTGCCTTCCTCCATGCGCGCGGCGGCCGTCCCCGGGTCGAGACCCGCCGGGTCCCAGAGGAGCCGCCGACTGTCCGCCAGCCCGACGAGGACGACGTTGACGTCCAGTCCGAGGAGCCGGGGAATCTGGGCGTCGAGGAGCGTGAGCAGCCGCCGCCCGAGCGTGCCGGCCCCGACGACCACGAGGTGCGTCCGGAGCCGGCGCATGGCGAACGCCTCGTGGAGCGCCCCGACGGCCTGGGCGGCGTCGGCATCGGCGACGACGGCCGAGATCGTGTGGTCGCCCCCGCCCTGGGCGACCGCGCGGACGTTGACGTGGGCGTGGGCGAGCGTGTCGAAGAAGCGCCCCGCCAGGCCGGCCGCCCCGTGCATCCCCGCGCCGACGGCTGCGACGACGGCGCCGCCGGGCTCCGACCGCACGGCGCGCACGGCGCCCCGCTCCAACTCCCGCGCGAGCGCCCGCTCCAGGAGGCGGACCGCCCCGTCGGCGTCGGCCTCGCGGAGGGCCAGCCCGACGCTCCCCTCGGCCGACGCCTGCGCCACGAGGAAGACCGGTACGCCGGCCTCGGCGAGCGGCGCGAAGATCCGCGCCATCAGGTCCGGCACCTCCAGGACGGACGCGCCCTCGACGCGCACGAGCGCGGCGTCGCGGATCGCCGTCACGGCGCGGATCGCCGGCTCCACGTCAGGGTCTGCCGGGCCGATCACGGTGCCGGCGGCCTCGGGGCGGAGCGTGTTCTTGATGAGGAGCGGGACGCCCTTCCGCGCGAGCGGCCGCATCGTGCGTGGGTGGAGCACCTTGGCCCCGAAGTGGGCCAGCTCGGCCGCCTCCTCGTAGCTCAGGCGCGGGAGCGAGAACGCGTCCGGCACCACGCGCGGGTCGGCCGAGAGGACGCCGTCCACGTCGGTCCAGATCACGCACTCGGCGGCGTCGAGGGCGCCGGCCAGGATCGTGGCCGTGTAGTCCGAGCCGGAGCGGCCGAGCGTGGTCGTCACGCCGTCCTCGGTGGAGGCGACGAACCCGGTGACCACGGCAACGGTGGCGTCGGGGATCGCCCCCAGCGCCTCGCGGACGAGTCGGCCCGTCGTCTCGAAGTCAACGGCCGCCTCGCCGAACGCGTCGTCGGTGCGGACGAAGGCCGTCGCGTCGAGGGCCACGGCGTCGTGCCCGGCGGACCGAAACGCGGCGGCGACGAGCGGGACCGACGCGCGCTCGCCGGCCGAGATGATGGCATCGCGGAAGCGCGGGGTGCACTCGCGAAGGAGGTATACGCCGTAGAGCAGCTCGCCCACCTCGGTGAAGAGGGTGCCCAGCGTCTGCTCCAGAGCAGCACGCTCGTCCTCGACTGCGAGCGAGGCGAGGGCGGCGGCGTGGCGCTCGCGGATCTCGGCTAGGATCGCCCGGTGCTCGCCGGTCCGCGCGACGGCCGCGTCGATGGCCGCGAGCAGGCGGTCCGTGATCCCCCCGAAGGCGGACGAGACGACGACGCGGCGATACGCGGCGTCGGTCGCCATCGCGAGGTCGACGACGCGGCGCACGCGCTCGGGCGTGCCGACGGAGGTGCCGCCGAACTTGGCGACGTGGGACGGGCGCTCGGACACGGGGGACAGGGAAGGACGTCGGAAGCTAGACCGAGCCCCGCCGGGTGGCGGCGCCGCCACGCCCACGACTTTGCCGGGACGCCGGCTCATAGCAGGGCGTCGTTCATCTTCGCCCCACTCCATGGACCGCCGCGACGGCTCCCTCCCATCCTGGGCGCCCGCCGGACGAGCACCGGTGTCCCTTCGGGGCTATAGCTCAGTTGTAGAGCGCCTCAATGGCATTGAGGAGGTCAGCGGTTCGAATTCGCTTAGCTCCACGGCAGAAGAGCCGGCCCTACATGTAGGGCCGGCTCTTTTTTGTCCTGCCGCCGGCGTAACGACTGATGCTCACCGGACGCACACGCCGAGACAGGGGCGCTACGAAGTAAGGTCGCGCTGGAATCCGCCACTCCCGCCGACCATCTGGTCTATGGCCCCGTTGTCCGGGCCGGCGGTCACCATCTCGACGAAGCCCAGTGCAGTCAGCGACGGGGCGACGTATGGCTTCGAGGTCTCGAGGGGCACGTCGGCTGGTGGAGCGACGGTGGGCGGAAGGGGTGTGAGGTCTGTCATGGGTTCGGGAGGTTGTAGGCGATCGAGGAGGCGGCAGAGGCAGAACGAGGGCCCTGCCCAAAACGCTGGGCAGGGCCTCTCACTCCTGGGGCTACCGCGCGATGGTGAACCGGGCGAGGCGGGCCTCGCTGCCGGTCACCACGCGGACGACGTAGACGCCGACCGGCAGGGCGGACGCGTCGAAATCGACGGTATGCCGCCCCGGGCCGTACGGCCCGTCCGCGAGCAGGTCGACCTGGCGACCGAGTACATCGAAGAGTGCGACGGAGATCGGACCGCCCTCCGCGAGTCCGAAGGAGACCGTACCGGCGCCAGACATCGGATTGGGCGTGGTCGTGACCGCGAGGTCGACGTCACCGCCCTGCTCGGCTGCCACGGCGCCGTAGAGAGCACTCAGCGCTTCCAGGAGTGCCTGGGCATTCGAAGTCGAGGCCGCAGTGCCCCCGCGGACCGAGCCAAAGAGCCCCCCGTCATAGGTGAGCACGACGGCGGCGACCACGTCGGTGTTGGCGAGAATGGTCCCAACCGACTGGCCCGCCACCGCGTCGCCATCGACGAGGGCGAACACGCTCGGGTTGTCCGGGAGCGTGTTGAGCGGAATGGCTTGGCCGTTGTAGCCCGTCGGATCGTTCGCGAAGGAGTAGGCCTCGCCGTCTCCCAAGACGCTGGCGGCGTCGGCGGCGTAGGTGACGATCTCCGTGAACGGGTTGAACACGATGAAATCGCAGCCCGAGAGGTCGTACGCCGTGCCGTCACCGGCATCGTTGGCGATCTCAGCGTACTCCCCGCGCGGATCGGGCGTGGCGTCATTCGTCGGGTCGACGTCCCAGTCCGAGAAGTAGAGGAAGGCGTCCCGCGTACAGCCCTGCGCCCCCGAATCCGTCCACGTCTTCGTCGCCTGGTTCGACGTGATCGTCCCGCCCCCGCTGCTCACGAACCGCGCGACGATCACGTCCGTCCCGGGGTCCGTGCTCGCGTACGTGAAGGTGGCCTCGCCGGCGGCGTCGGTCATGTCGCTCCCCATGAGGCCCGTGTTGGGGCCGGAGATGACCTCGAAGTCCACATTACGGTCCGCGATGGGATCGCCGTCGTCGTCCTGCACGCGAGCAGTGAGGGTGTGGTCGGTGCCGACCGGGTTGGTCGCGTCGAGCGGGGTGAGGAGGATGCCCTCGCCGACGATGGCGGCTGTCCCCTCGATGATGAACGTGGCGAGGTGGATGATGTCGTCGTTCGACGGGTTCTGGGAGAACACCGTGATGTCCGTCTCGCCGGCCGTGAGGAACGGGTCGAGCGTGTAGAGCTCGTCGTCGGGGTCGTTGGTGACGTTCGGGTTGGCCGGGTTGGCCGGGTCGTCTCCGAGCCCGCCGACCGTGTAGAGCGCGCCGTTGGACAGCTGGCCGTCGTCGAAGTCGCCCGCCGAGCTCGTCATGCGCTGGCCGTTCACGTCGACGAGGCTGAACTGGCCGCCCGACTGGTTGCTGAACCCGATCGCCAGCGAGAGGGTGATGTTCTGGCCGGCGTCGTCGAACCCTTCGGCGAGCGTGAGGGCCGAGGTGTCACCCGCCGTCGCCTGGCCGCCGAAGAGGAGCACGACCGAACTCGTCACCGTCTGTCCGGGGTCGTCGAAGACGACGACGACAGTCGACCCGTCGATCTGGCTGGAACTCCCCTCACCGATCGTCAGGGGGACGATCCCCGCTGCTGCCGCGTCGACGATGGGCGCCACGATCGCTGTGACGTTCGCGAAGTGACTGGAGAAGTAGTTGGGGAAGGAGGGTCCAGCGGCCGTCGACACCTGAGCGTCCCAGTTGACGGGAGACCCGTTGATGGTCATCCCCCCATTCGGGATGATGAAATTGGAGTTTGTCGAGGCCGCCATGTACGCGGCCCGAACGGTCGCGCCGGGGGGCTTCTCGACGTCGGTGGTACACGTCGCCGACGCGCTTCCACATCCGTCGATGGAGACGGTGATGAACCCGGTCTGGGTGGCCGTCGGTGTCAGAGCCTGAACGGCCGACGTGCGGGCCGTCGCGCTTGGGACGTAGTCGGAGGGGACCGTCCCGAGTCCCTGTTGTGCCAAGGACGATGGCGCGAACATGAGGGCAACGGCGAGGAGGGCTGCGAGGCCGACCTGTCGCTGGAAGCTTGGAGTACCCATCTGGATGGTTGAGAGGGGGAGCGCAGGGCGCTCGATGTGAGAACTCACCAATGGCATGGAAATGCCCAGGGGACACCCCGCAGGGGCGCCCCCCGCGAAGCGATGGAGGGGGAAAACCGGGTTATCAAAGAGCACCGCCTGTCACCTCCCTTTTCCTGTTTAGTAAGGGAGTTAGGCCGAACCAGGGTACTGTTCCGTGCCCAGCGCCAGTGCTACTCTCGCACGGTGAAAACCGGCGCGGCGCGACATCATCCATTGGCTTGCTCCATGGCCCTTTGGGCCTCCAGACGGGCGACAATCCAGCCACCCGGCACGGTCTCGGCAATACACAAGAACGGGGTCGAGGCCCCCGCCATCACGGGCGACCATGCCCCGTTCGTCGGTGCCCTCGCCCAACTCGGCATCACCTGGCCCTTCGACCTCGGGCGTCGGAGAACCACCGGACGACCACCCGGCCGTCTACAGGGACCTACGGTTCTCGTCCGATCGCGTCGAGTACGAGGGCGGCGTGGTCGGTGAAGAGGCCGTCCACGCCAGCCGCCACGAGGGCGACGTCTGGCTCGCCGCGGCCGCGTCGTTCATCTTCGCCCCCGCTCCATTGACCGCCGCGACGGCTCCCCCCTATCTTGGCCGCCCGCCGGGAGAGCACCGGCGTCCCTTCGGGGCTATAGCTCAGTTGGTAGAGCGCCTCAATGGCATTGAGGAGGTCAGCGGTTCGAATCCGCTTAGCTCCACGCACCCCGGGTGGCCCCGCCGCCCGGGGTTTTTTTGTGGTCGGCGTCGGAGGATCGCAAGGCTTGGTCTGGAGGGCGTGCGAGAGGGGTCTGGAGCGGTGCCCGGCACGGGGGCATCGGCACGTCACGAGGAGGCATGACGGGACCACCGTCCCCCCAAGTCCGAGTGGGGGAGACGCCGGGCCTCACCTCACCCCCAGGGTCCTCCTGCTTCTCTCTACCTGCGAGCCCGGCTTCGCCGGAGACTGCCGATACGCACTTCACTCGACCTTCGTCCCCTTGTCCAATATTTTATAATCAATGGTTTTGGACTCCCATATCATCCACTCCCTCAGCAAACCATCAGGCCGGATTCAACTGCTCTCGATACAAGCTGCTCGACGGAATGGCATCCTGAGCAACTCCGGCTGACCCCGCTCTCTGTGTGAGGCCTGCCTCGTCTGTCGCACCGCGCCGGCCCCTGTCGCCTGGGGCACTGCGCACCCTTCCTCTCTCCTCACCCGATGACCGTGTCCACGTGTGGGCGGTGTGTGTTACTCGCCCTCACCTGCCTCGCTTCCAGTGCTTACGCCCAAGGGTCCTCCTGTTCTCGAGATACCGGCCGTGGCTCAATCCTCCTCCTCCCCCTCGCTGAAGGTCGAGATGCGGGCCTGAGGCCCGGCGATAAGGTCGACATCTATGCCGAGTCCAGCCTCTGCGTCGGTCGGACCGTCTGGACAGGGCAGCATCCCGTCGCGCTCTTCGTGTGGGGAGACGACCCGGTGACCCGCAAGACCGACGGGGCTCTCGAAGGGGCTACGCTGACCCTCGTCGCCACGAGCAACGCCCATTCGGGCCCGCGGGATCTGGACCTCTCCGTGCGCACGTTGCCCGGTCCCCTTGACGCGGATCTGACCGCGTGCTGCACGTACCAGCCCGACGCCTTGTGGATCGCAGAGCGCGCAGACGCACCTGTCAGGAGCGCTCAGAGCGCGGACCGGATCGGCCAGGCGGGCATCGCGCAGTTCTCGCAGTCACGCCGGGGTGCGTGGACGACGGTCTCGTTCTCCGAGACGCTCACGAACCCTGTGGTCGTCGCCGGCCCACCGTCGTACCGGGGACCGCAGCCCACCACGCTCCGCGTGCGGAAGACTCGACCGGATCGATTCGAAATCCGGATGGACGAATGGGACTACCTCGATGGTGGCCATACGACGGAGACCGTCCCCTGGCTGGCCATCAACGCGGGGCGCCACACCCTCGCCGATGGGCGCCGGGTTGAAGCCGGTCACGCAGAGGACGTAGAGGAAGGATGGAGCTCAGCGTCCTTCTCCGCCTCGTTCGACCGTCTTCCCATCGTGCTCGTGCAGGTGGTGAGCGACAAGAGCCACGCCACGGTCACGGCGAGAGTTCGGAACGTTACAAGGTCCGGGTTCCACATCCAGATCCAGCGAGAAGGCGCGCCAACCGAGTCCGTCCGACCCGAGACGGTCTCGTGGATCGCCTTCGAAGCCGCAGACGGCGAGGGATGGACGGCGTCAGGAGCCGCCGGCGTCGCGTACGGGGTGGGCCGGACGGAAAACACCGTGACCCATTCGCCTACAACGATCTCGTTTGCGGAGAGATTTGCAGAAGCGCCGGCGGTCCTGGCCGCCATGCAGACGTTCGACGGAGGGGATCCCGCCGCCCTCCGCGCGCCCACCACGACCGGGTCCGGATGGTCGGTGTTCGTGGAGGAAGAGGAGTCGCGAGACTCAGAGGTCCAGCACACGACAGAAGTCGTCGGATGGGTCGCGGTCGCCCCGGGCGCCTTGCTTGGGAGCAGGGACGGGAGCCAGACGGTCTCGGCGCCCGTAGCCGGCTCGTCCAAACGCTCATTGACCGCCATCTCAGACGTTGTAGCGGGGGTGGCGCTCCCCACCTCCCTGATCCTCGACGGGGTCCACCCGAACCCCTCCCGGCAGACCGCCCGCGTCCGGTACGGCCTCCCCGAAGAGGCCTCCGTGACGATCGAGATCTTCGATGCCCTCGGCCGCCGGGTCGAGGTGCTCGTCGACGGGCGTCTCGCGGGCGGGTGGCACGAGGCCGATGTCGGGGGCGCCGACCTGCCGGCGGGCCTGTACGTCGTCCGCCTTCAGGCGGGCTCCGTGGTGAGGTCGAAGCCCTTCACGGTCGTTCGGTAGGCAGGGTCGTCTGAACCGAGAACCGCTCCCGGTCAGCGCCCGAGCGCGTCGAGCACGAGGTCGGCGTGGTCGGTGAAGAGGCCGTCCACGCCGGCGGCCACAAGGGCGCGGACCTCGGCGGCCACGTCCCCTCGCTCCCCCGTCGCTCCGGACGACCGCAGCGACGGCGGCAGAAACACGTTCTCCGCCCGGACGGTCCACACGTGCACGGCGAGGCCGGCGGCGTGGGCGTCGGCCACGAGCGACGTGGGCCGCAGCGTGTCCGGGTCGAGCACGAGCGCCTTGGCCACCCCGATGGCGTCGGCGTAGGTGGCGATCGTGCCCAACCCGTCCGGCGTCAGCAGGGCCTCGTAGCCGACCTCGGGGCGGTCGGCCGGGGCCCCGCCCGGCTCGGCCAGTTGGACGAGGCGGAGCCGCGTGAGCCCGCGCAGCAGCTCCAGCCCGCCGATCTCGAACGACTGGATCCAGGCTGGGTCCTCGTGTGACGTGTAGCCCGCCGCATGGAGCGCCTCGACGAGCGGGACCTCCAAAGGCAGGCCGATCCGCCGAAAGTGCGTCGGGTGTTTCGTCTCGGGGTAGAGCCCGACTGGCCGACCGCGGGCCGCGCCCAGGTCCTGAGCGAGCGCGATCACTTCCTCGAAGGTCGGGATCTCGAACTGGCCGTCGTAAGCGGCGCTCCCGGGGCGGAGGTCCGGCAGGCGCTCCACGGCGCGGAGCGCCTTCAGCTCCCGCAGCGTGAGGTCTTCCGTGAACCAGCCCGTGACCTCGCGCCCGTCGACGGTCTTGGTGGTCCGGAGGCGGGCGAACTCCGGGCGGGCGGCCACGTCCGTCGTCTCCGAGATCTCGTTCTCGTGGCGGACGACGAGCACGCCGTCCTTCGTCCGCACGAGGTCCGGCTCGATCACGTCGGCGCCCATCTCGACGGCGAGGCGGTAGGCCTCCAGCGTGTGCTCGGGGCGGTAGCCGCTCGCGCCCCGGTGCGCGATCACGAGAACCGAATGGGGGCGCGCGTCAGGGACAGGGGGCATCGAACGCGGACGGCGAGGGGAACGGCCGGGCCACCGCCCGACCGCCCGCACGTTACTGCCCCCCGCCCTCCTCGCCGAACTCGCCGCCCGGGGAGCCCTCCCCGTCACGGCCACCGCGCCGACGGTCGCGGTCGTTGGTCCGCTGGCCGAAGCTGTACGAAAAGGTGAGGCCGACCTGCTGGGCGCCCCAGTCGCGCTCGAATTCCTGGTAGAGCCGGGGCTGGTCGAGCGTGTACGCGAACCCGGCCATCCCGAGCGGGTCGCGGAGTTGGAGCGTGAGCGAGGCGCGCTCGTCGAAGAGCCGCTGCCGGAGCGCGAGGTCGAACCACGAGCGGGCGCCGATGCGGCCCTGCTCCGTGTCGAGCGGGGCGCTGTAGCGCGCCGTCGCCTGGAGGTCGAGCGGGCCGAGCCCGAGCCGGTCGCCGACGCGGTAGCTCGCGTTCAGCCGGCCGCCCCACCCGAAGGCGTCGTTCGAGAGCGTCTCCGTGTCCGTGGCGCCCTCCGTCTGGACCCGGAACCCCTCGAGGCTGACGTAGCCGCTCAGCCCGCCGATCTCCTCGAACGACGAGATGAACTCGACGCCGTACGAGTCCGACGTGTCCAGGTTGGCGAACGTCCGGACCGTCACGCCGTCGTCGCGGACCTCCGAGATCCGCCGGATGATGTTGGTGGTGTGGCGGAAGTACGGCGTCAGCGAGAGGGAGCCCCACGGGACGTACTGCGTGGCCCCCACCTCGAACGCGTCGACGTACTCGGGCTCCAGGCGCGGGTTGCCCTGGCGGAGGTTGAGCGGGTCGTCGAACGAGGGGAGCGGGTTGAGCGACCACCCACGCGGCCGGTTGATCCGGCGGCTGTAGCTGGCCTTGAACGTCGTCGCGTCGACGGGCGAGACCGAGAGGTAGGCGCTCGGGAAGAGGCTCTGGTACGCGTTGTCGTAGTTCTCCCCGGTGAGCTCGAACGTGGTCCGCGCCGCCTCGTAGCGGAGGCCAGCCTGGAGGCCAATCGGCCCCCACTCGTTGGCGAGCTGCGCGTAGACCGCCTGGACCGTCTGGTTGTAGTCGAAGTCGACGTTGTCGTCGTCCGGGGTCCACTCGCCCGTGCCGCCGTCGAGGGAGACCGAGTAGAGCGCGTTCGCCTCCCGCTGCCAGTTGCCCTTGTACCCGGCGTCGAGGCGGAAGCCGCCGAGCGGGCGGGTGTAGTCGGCCTGGAGCGAGGCCTCGCGCCCCTGCTCGGTCTGCTCCACGTCCCGGGGGTCGTCGAGGGCGCCGGCGCCGCGGAGGAGCGTCTCGCGGTAGGTCTGGGTTTCAGTTTGGTCCGAGACTTCCGCGCGGCCCTCGATCACGAGCGAGTGCTCGTCGCCGAACGTCTGGCGGAGGCCGAGGCGGGCGTCGGCCGAGACGCCGTCGTCCAGCTCCGTGGCGACCCGCTCGTACTCGAGGATCGGGTCGTTGGTGGATGCGAGGCTCCGGAGCGTCGTGTTGACCTCGGTCTCGTCGCTGCCGCGCGTGCCGAGCTGAAGCTGCGAGGTGATCATCGTCGCCCGAGAGAGGCTGTAGTCGGCCGAGAGGTTGACGAGGTGGGAGATCCGCGTGCGGTCCTGAATCTCTTCCTGATTGAGTGTGGTGGGCGCCTCCTCGTAGCGGTTGAGGCGGTAGCTGAGCCCGCTCCCGGCGCGGGCGTCGTTGCGGTAGCCGTAGGTGGCCGCCAGCGTCCACGGCCCCTTCCCGTAGGTCACGGCGCCCGTCGCGTCGTAGCCGCCCTGGGAGTCGGTGCCGGCCGTGAGGGTCCCGCCGAGGCCGGGGTCCGCGTCCTCCTTCAGGACGATGTTGATGATGCCGCCCACGCCGTCGGGCTCGAACGCGGCCGACGGGTTCGGGATCACCTCGACGCGCTCGACGGTGCCCGCCGGGAGGCTCTGGAGGTACGACGCGAGGAACGTGCCCGAGACCGGCGCCGGCCGGCCGTTGATGAACACGGCCACGTTGCCGGCCCCCCGCAGCGACACGTTCCCGTCGATGTCGACGTCGACGGAGGGGAGTGTGGAGAGCACGTCGGTGGCGGTGCCGCCCTCGGCCACGGGGTCGTCGGCCGTGTCGTAAACGGTCCGGTCGATGCGGGTCTGAACCTGCGTCCGCGCGGCCGTCACGTTCACCTCGCCGATCGCCTCGGCGGCCGGGGAGAGCCGGAGCACGCCGAGGTCGGTCTCGCCCCGCCCTACCGTCACGCCCCTCTGGCGGACGGGGTCGTACCCGACAAAGCTGGCGACGACGTCGTAGGTCCCGGCCGGGACCGCCCGGATCTTGAAGGCGCCCTCGATGTTGGTCGTCACGCCGGTGACGAGCGTCGAGTCGGCGCCCGCGACGTCCCACACGGCGACGGAGGCCGTCGGGAGCGCGAGGTCGCCGTCGGCGTCGACCACGCGGCCGACGAGGGTGCCCGTCTGGGCGAACGCCGCCGGGGCGGCGAGGAGAGCGAGGAGGAGGAGCCGTCGGGCCATCGGAGCGAGGGGCGGAGGGAAGGGCGGAGGGTGGTATCGGCCTCCCCAGTCGCGAGATTCTTGTTGCAACACGAAATGCACGCCCGTGTCACGAGATGCACGCGGGCGCGCCGGGGGCCGCCTCCCTCCTTCGTCCCTTCACCTAGATTGGGCCCTATGACCGCCCGCCCCCTCTCCACACGTCCCTGGTCTCGCCGGACGGAAGGCGTCTGGGCCGTCGGGTTCTGGGTGGTGCTCGGGCTGCTCACGGTGGTGCGCCAGGCCGTCCGGCCGTGGCGGGAGGACCCCATCGCGGCAGGCGAGATCGTGGAGACCCTCGGCGAGTACGGGCTCTGGGCGCTCATCACACCGCTCGTGTTCGAGGTGGCGCGCCGATTCCCGGCCGAGCGCGAGTCGTGGGCGGGTCGTCTGGCGGGGCAGGTCGGGCTGGGCGTCGTGCTCGCCCTCGCCATCGAGGTCCTGACCCGCGGCGTCCTCCGGCCGCTCCTCGTCACGCCGCCCCCGGACGGGTTCTCCTGGTCGCTGACGAGCACCATCAGCCAGCTCTGGTTCCTCGACGAGCTCGTCATCTACTTCGCCGTCCTCGCCGCCGGGTACGCCCGGTCCGCCCTGTTCCAGCTCCGCGAGCGGCAGGTCGAAGCCGAACGGCTCCTGGCCGACCGCGCCCGTCTGGAGGCCCAGCTCTCCGAGGCCCGGCTCTCGGCGCTCCGGATGCAGCTCAACCCGCACTTCCTGTTCAACACGCTCAACGCCGTCAGCGCCCTCGTGGAGCGCGACCCGTCCGGCGTGCGGACCATGATCGCCCGGCTCTCGTCGCTCCTCCGCCACGTGCTGGAGACCGACGGGGCGCACCTCGTCCCCCTCCGCGACGAGGTCGCCTTCCTCCGCGACTACCTCGACGTGCAGCAGGTCCGTTTCCAGGGGCGCCTGGAGGTGGAGGAGGCCCTCGATCCGGACACGCTCGACGCGCTCGTGCCGCCGCTCCTGTTCCAGCCGCTCGTCGAGAACGCCGTCGGGCACGGGGTCAGCCGAATCGAAGAGGGCGTCGGGACGATTCGCCTGACGGCCCGCCACACGGGCGACCGGCTCGTGCTCGCGGTGGAGGACAACGGCCCCGGCCTGGACGACGGCGGCCCGCCGAAGCAGACGGGCGTGGGCCTCGCCAACACGCGCGCCCGCCTCGACGCGATCTACGGCTCCAGCGGAACGCTCACGCTGCGACCGGTTGAGAGCGGGGGCGTCGTCGCGGAGGTGGCCCTCCCCTTCGAGACGGAGCCGGAGGTGGGAAGCGACGGGGCCGCGACGCCGGCGCCGGAGGTGGCCCACCCCTAACGCCCGACCTCCGCGCCGAGTCGCACCCGTACCCGCCTCCCCCGATGCCTCCCGGACCCGACGTCCTCCGCGTCCTCGTCGTCGACGACGAGCCCCTCGCGCGCCAGCGCGTGCTGGACCTCCTCGACCGCGAGGCCGACGTGGACGTGGTCGGGACGGCCGGCACGGGCCGGCGCGCCGTTCAGGCCATCGCCGAGCATGCGCCGGACCTCGTGTTCCTGGACGTCCAGATGCCGGGCCTGAGCGGGCTCGACGTGGTCCGCGAGGTCGGGCCGGAGGGGATGCCGGCCGTCGTGTTCGTGACGGCGTACGATCAGCACGCCCTCGCGGCGTTCGACGTGGCTGCCATCGACTACCTCCTCAAGCCGTACGACGACGCCCGTTTCCGCCAGTCGCTCGACCGCGCGCGCCGGGCGGTCCGGCTCCGCGAGGTCGACGCCCTGCGCGAGCGGCTCACGGCCCTCTTCGGCGACGGCGACGCGCCCCCGAACGAGCCCCTCCGTCTGGCTTCCCTGGAGCGGATCGCCGTCGAGATGCGCGGGCAGACCCGCCTCATCCCGGTCGAGGACATCGACTACCTCACCTCCGACGGGCCGTACGTGGAGCTGCACGTGGGCGGCCACACGCACGTCCTCCGCGAGCGGATGCAGACCCTCGAGGACCGCCTCGACGCCGACCGCTTCTTCCGGATCCACCGCTCCACGATCGTCCAGGTCGATCGCATCGAGGCGCTCCTGACAGCCCCGGGCGGCGACTACGCGGTTCGGCTGAAGGACGGCACGCGGCTCCGCCTCAGCCGCTCCCGCCGCGACGACTTCACGCGTCACCTCGGCATCGACGCGCTGGAGTGACGACAGCGGGCGTTCTGGAGCTGTGGGGGATGCACCCGCCTCCCCGAGCGAGGGATCACGCCGGAGACCGTCCCGTAGAGAAAAGGCCGCGTGTGTCGGTCCCTTTCTCTCTTCTCCCCTCTCATGAACGACTCCCTGCCCCCCCCACCCGAACGCCCCAGTGACGAAGCCGACGCCCACCAGCTCAAGCAAGCGAAGGCCGAAGGCTCGGACTACCTCCAGTCCGTCGAGTACATGATCCAGGAGGTCGCGCACACGGGCGACACCCAACGCGTCGGCGACGTCGTCGTCGGCTTCGCCCAGGAAAAGGCCGAGGGACTGTATCACCTCCGCGACGGCCAGCTCGAGTGGCTCGAGCCCGACGACGAGAACTGCCACATCGAGGTCACCGTGATGGACGCCGTCGACCACCGGTTCCTCCCCGGCCTCGACATCGAGGCGGCCCTCCTCGACGCGGACGGCTCGGAGGTCGTCTCGTTCGAGTGCCCGTTCCTGTGGCACCCGGGCCTCTTCCACTACGGCCAGAACGTGACGGTGCCCGCCGACGGGACCTACTCCCTCCGCGTTCGGGTCGCGGCCCCGACGTTCCCTCGGCACGACAAGGTGAATGGGAAACGCTACGCCGAGCCGGTCGAGGTGACGTTCGTGGACGTCGAGATCGAGACGGGCCAGGGCTAGAGCGCCCGTCAGCCCCAGCGCCTGCTGCCCGGCGGGCGTCTTCCCCTCCGCCTCCTTTTCCCCCTACCCACCGTGGAACCCGTCACCCCCTTCGACTGGCACCGTCTCTTCCTAGGCAACGCCCCCCCTCTCTTCCTCCTGGAGATCGTCTTCAGGGTGTCGTGATCTGCGCCTTCGCCCTCGTCCTCCGCCTCATGGGGAAGCGAGGGAACCGGTCGCTCTCCCCCTTCGCCAACGTCGTGATCATCGCGCTGGGCTCTGCCACGGGCGACTCGATGTTCTACCCCCAGGTCCCGCTCATCTAAGCGGGGATCTCATGGTCGTGGTCGTCCTCCTGGACCGGCTGATGGTGACGGTCCAACTCCAATCGCAGCGGGTGAACACGTAAGCCTGGAAGGGAACCCGATGATGATGTCCGGGACGGCGAGGTCCTGAGGGGAGCGCTCGGCGCGGCCCGCCTCCGCCCCGACGAGTTCATGGGGATGCTGCGCGAACAGGGCATCACCGACTCGGGGCAGGTGCGCCTCGCGTTCCTCGAACGCTCGGGCAACCTCGGCCTCTACCGCTACGAAGGCGGGGAAGCGACGGAGGGCGAGAGCACCTTCCCGGCCGAGTTGCAGCGCAGCGGATCGGGATGAGCCACGCGTGGGCGCGAGGCCGGACGCGTGGCGAACCTCCGCTCGTCGCTACCCGAGCCCGAGGAGCTTCCCGCCCTGGTAGATCGCGAACGAGAACCCGTAGGCCAGGACGAACATGTAGCCCCACATCACGGCGGGCCAGACCCACGAGTTCAGCTCGCGCCGCGCGATGGCGAGTGTGCTCATGCACTGGAGCGCGAACACGAAGAACACGAGCAGGCTGACGGCCACGAGCGGCGTGAACACCGGCGTCCCGTCCGGGTAGGTGTCCGCCTTGATGGCATCGCGGAGGGAGAAGCTCTCCTCGTTGGCGTCGGCGCCGGCGCTGTAGATCGTGGCGAGCGCGGAGACGATCACCTCGCGCGCAGCGAACGAGGCGACGATGCCGGCCGAGATCTTCCAGTCGAACCCGAGCGGGCGCATGACGGGCTCGATGGCATGCCCGAACCGGCCGATGTAGCTGTTCCGCACCTGGTAGCTCGCCACCTCGTTCTGGACCGACGCCACGTCGGCCGCCTCCAGGGCGTCGTCGATGGAGGCCTCCTCCGTCCCCTCCAACTCGGCGCGGACCTCCGGCTCCACCTCCACGAACCGCTCGCCGACCTGGGCCTCGGCGGCCTCGGCGCGCGCCGCCAGCTCCGGCGGGAGGTCCGCCTTCGGGTAGCTCGCGAGGAACCACAGCACGATGCTCAGGCCGAAGATGATCTTGCCGGCGCGGACGACGAACACCTTGGCGCGGTCCACCATCCGCCGCCAGAGGTAGCGCGGCTGCGGCATCCGGTACGGCGGGAGTTCCATCACGAACCCGGACCCCTCGCCCTTGAACACGAACCGCCGCAGCACCCACGCCGCCACGAACGCCATGACCGTGCCGAGCACGTAGAGCGACGTCATCGCAAGCCCCTGGTAGCCGACGATCCCGAACAGCGACCCGGCCGGAATAAACGCGGCGATGAAGAGGACGTAGACGGGCAACCGCGCCGAACACCCCTGCAACGGCACGACCATGATGGTGATGATCCGGTCGCGCTCGTCGGCCAGGGTTCGCGCGGCCATGATGCCGGGGATCGCGCAGGCGTACGCCGAGAGCATGGGCACCACACTCCCGCCGCTGAGCCCCACCCGGCGCATCGCGCGGTCCATGATGAAGGCGGTCCGGGCCATGTAGCCCGTGTCCTCCATCAGCCCGAGGAAGAAGAACAAGAGCAGGATCTGGGGCAGGAAGACGAGCACGTTCCCCACGCCCGTCAGCGCGCCCTCCACGAGCACATCCTCGACCACGCCGTCCGGGAGCACGAACCGCAGCCCCTCGCCCGTCACGCCGACGAGCCACTCGATGCCGTCCATCACGGGCACGGCCCACGTGAACACGGCCTGGAAGATGAGGAGCAGGACGCCCCCGAAGATGAGCGGCCCCCAGATGCGGTGCGTCACGACCGCGTCGATCTGGTCCGAGAGCGTCCGCTCATCGGCGGCCCGCGTGTGACGGACGACCTGGGAGGCGACCGGACTGATCCAGCCGTAGCGGCCGGTCATCTCGGCCATCTTGTACGGGACCGGCCGGGCCTCGAACGCCTCGCGGACGCTCTCGATGCGCTCGGCGAACCGGGGCGCCCGCGTCTTCCACGGGGCCAGGAGCGGGTCCGAGGTGAGGGCGCCGAGCGCCTCGAAGCGGCGGCGGGCGGGGGGGACGTCGGGGACCTCGTCGCCGAGCGCGTCGGCCAGCCCGTCGAGTTCGGCCTCGACGGCCGGCATCACCTCCCAGTCGACGCCCCGGGCCGGCGGCGGCGGGTTGAGGACGGCGCGGCGGAGCCGGTCGATCCCCTCCCCGTTCCGCGCGGCGACCGGCACGACGGGCACGCCGAGCCAGGTCGCGAGGGCGACATGGTTGACCTCGATGCCAGCCTCCGCGGCCGCATCGGTCATGTTGAGCGCGACAACGACCGGCAGGCCGAGGTCGAGCACCTGCGTCACGAGGTACAGGTTGCGTTCCAGGTTCGTGGCGTCGACCACGCAGACGACGACGTCGGGCGCGGGCTCGCCCTCGATCCGCCCCACGAGCGCGTCGAACGCGACCCGCTCGTCGACCGATTTCGGGTTGAGGCTGTACGTCCCGGGAAGGTCCACCACCTCCACCGACCGGCCGTTCTCGGTGCCCGCCAGCCGGCCCGACTTCCGCTCGACCGTCACGCCCGGGTAGTTCGCCACCTTCTGATGCGCGCCGGTGAGGGCGTTGAAGAGCGTCGTCTTGCCGACGTTCGGGTTGCCCGCGAGCGCGAGGGTGCGGACGCGGGGGGCGGCGACGGTCTCCATCAGTCGGTCTCGACGATCACGTGGGCGGCCTCGGCCTTGCGGACCGAGAGGTGGAACCCCCGCACGCGGAGGTCCATGGGGTCGCCGAGGGGCGCGAGGCGGACGACCTCGACGGGCGTACCGGGGACGAGCCCCATCTCCAGGAGGCGGCCGGGTGGGTCGCCTTCGGCGTAGCCGACCACGGAGCCGCGGGCGCCGGCCGCCAGGGTGTCGAGCGTGGTCTGAGCCACGGTCCCTAGGGCGCGTCCGTGGCGAACAGGCCCATCGCGATCTCGCGGCGGAGCGCCACGCGGGCGGCGCCCAGCCCGAGCACGCACTTGTCGCCGGTGGCCATCACGCAGGCGTCGCAGCCCTCCCGGACGCCGAGCTCGCGGAGCCGGGCGCACGTCGCCTCGTCGAGCCCCATGAAGCAGAGGCGGACCGTCTTCCCGGCCGGGAACGACGAGACGGGGGCGGCGCTGTCGAAGGAAGCGGTCACGCGGGGCGTCGGTTTATCTGGACTGCATCTAAGGTACACCCTCGCATCCACGACGCGCCCCCCTCCCCTGTTCCACACGGACGATTCGAACAGCTTCGCCGCCGTCCGCATGTCCCAATTGCGCATCGACCCGCAGACGGGGCGGTCCGCGGGTCGATGAAAAACGGGTCGAGGGACCGAGCTCAGCCGAAAAGGGCGTCTTCGAGCTGGCGGATCGCGGCCTCCTCGCGAGCCATCTGTGCCTCCGGGCTCTCGAACCGCTCCCGGTTCTCCTCGCTCCGCTTGCGCTCGGCGTCTGCGATCGCGGCCTCGCGCTTCTCGGCCTCCTCCTCCGCGATCTCCTTCTTGATGAGGTCCTGGAACGGCTCCTGCGCCCGGGCGAACATCACGTGCGGCTCCTCGACGGGGTAGCCCGCCTCCTTCCGCTCACGGTAGAGCTTGAGGCACCCGTTCCAGAGCGCCCGCCGGAGCCCCCACTTCTCGACCGAGAACGATCCGGCCCGCCGCTTGCCCGCGCCGTTCATCCAGTTGAGCTGGATGTAGAGCTTGGTCTTGTCGCCCTCTTCCTTCTCGCGGACCGAGAGGCCGACGACGCCGGTGTTGCTCCAGGCCTTGCGGGGTTTGGGGTTCTCGTCCACGGGAATTGAAGCGAGGAGTCGGTCGCGGTACTCTTTGGCGGCCACCAGCGCGGCGTCCCTGCCGTCGTGCTTGGCGTCGGCGAAGAACTTCGAGAGGCGCTCGCCATCGCGTCGGGCTCGGACCTGCCACCCGTGCGTGGGGTGCCGGCGCGGGTAGCGCTCGGAGGGCTCGATGTCGATGCGGGTGATGTGATGGAGCTCGCGTTGCGAGCTGTCGGTCTCAAGGGCCATCGGGTCGGGGTGAGTCGACTCGGAGGGGGCGGCCGCGCGTGCGGCAGCAGGGTGCTAGCGGCGGACTAGGCCGCGGTCGGCGCCACGGCCTCGACGCGCGTGATCTCGGGGACCGACCGCTTGATGGCCTGCTCGATCCCGGCCCGGAGCGTCATCATGCTCATGGGGCAGGTGCCGCAAGCACCGAGCAGCTCCAGCTCGACGACGTACTCGTCGGTCACGTTCTGGAGCCGGACGCTCCCGCCGTCGGCCATGAGGTACGGCCGGATGGAGTCGAGGGTCGTCTCGATCCGCTGACGGAGGTCCGGGTTGGAAGGGTCGAGGGGGCGCGCGTCGGCCATGTCCACAGGGGTGTGCCCCGATGATAACACCGGGAGGGGCAGAGAGAGTCGGAGAACGCGGGGAGAGCGGGCGCTCCTGCCCTACCCCACTACTTATACAGAATCTCAATCGGCTGCGTCGGCGGGGCCTCAGCGTTGCGCCGCGCGACCTCGGCAACGACGCGCTCGGCCGCCTGGACGAACGCCTTCGCCGCCGCGCTCTCGGGCTCCCGGAGCACGACCGGCGTTCCGGCGTCGCCCGCCTCGCGCGTGGCCTGCTCGATTGGGACCTCGCCCAGCACGGGCACGTCCAGCTCGGCCGCCAGCTTCTGCGCGCCGGCCTCGCCGAAGAGGAAATACCTACGGTCCGGGAGGTCGGGGGGCGTGAAGTACGCCATGTTCTCGACCACTCCAAGGACGGGCACGTGGACGTTCTCGAACATCTTGACGGCCTTCCGCGCGTCGGCGAGGGCGACAGGCTGCGGAGTCGACACGACGACGGCCCCGGTGAGCGGGACGGTCTGGACGAGCGTGAGCTGGATGTCGCCCGTGCCCGGCGGGAGGTCGATGATGAGGTAGTCGAGCTCGCCCCAGGCAGCCTGGCTGAGGAACTGGCGGACGGCGCTCGACACCATCGGGCCCCGCCAGATGACGGCGTTCGCGTCGTCCACGAGGAACCCCATCGAGAGCACCTTCACGCCGTAGCGCACGAGCGGGACGATGTCGCGCTGCTCATTCACGCGCGGCTTCTCGTCGGAGGGGACGCCGAACATGAGCGGCACGCTCGGCCCATAGATGTCGGCGTCGAGCAGGCCCACTTTCGCGCCGGTCTGGGCAAGCGCCACGGCGAGGTTGGCCGCCACGGTGCTCTTCCCGACGCCCCCCTTCCCGCTCGCCACCGCGATGAAGTTGGCGACGTTCTGGACGCCGCGGGGGGCCGTCGGCTTGGCGGAAGGATCGGACGGGGACGGGGTAGCCATCGGTCGGTCGGGAAGATCTAGAGAGGGCACCGCGGGAACGCCGCCGGGTTCCGGACCAGCGCCGCCTTCCCCCCAGGTTCGCGGGCGGAGCCGGCTAGGCCGTGCTCCACATGGCCTCGGCCGTCTCCAGGGCGAGCCCATAGCGGAGGCCCCCCGGCGTCGCTGTGTAGGTCTCGGCACCGAGCGTCCGCATCACCGTGTCGAGGATGAGGACGGCCGCCGCGATCACGTCCTCCCGACCATCGAGCAGGTCGGGGGCGAGCGCGAGCGCCTCGGCCGGCGTCCGGGCCAACAGTTCACGGCGCCACTCGGCCACCGACGCGTGCGGCACGCTCGGCGCCTCCCCGACGCACTCGCTGAGTTGGGCGAAGATGCGGGCCACGCTCCCGGTCACGACGACGGGGAGCCCGTCGGTCGTCCCATCCGGAACGGCCCGGAGTGCCTCGGCCACGTCCCGCTCAGCGGCCTCGACGGCGGAGGCCGACGGCGGGCGTGTGGCGAAGTGCCGTTCGGTGAGACGGACGCTGCCCACGTCGAGGCTCGTCCGAAACGACGGTCCCTCCTCCGCTCGCCCCGTCACGATCTCGGTCGACCCGCCGCCGATGTCGACGACCGTCGCGGCCTCGACGCCGGGGAGCATGGCGAGGGCGCCCCGGAAGCTCAGCGCCGCCTCCTCCACGCCCGAGAGCACGCGGTACTCCAGCCCTAACTCCTCGCGCACGCGCTCGACGAGGTCGGCAGCGTTGGTGGCGTCGCGACTGGCACTCGTCGCGCCGATCACGATCCGCTCGGCGCCGAGCCGCTCGGCGGTCGCTTTGGCGCCGGCCAGCCGGTCCACCACGCGGTCCATGGCCTCGGGCGCCAGCCGGCCGGACGCGTCGACGCCCTGCCCAAGGCGGGCGAAGCGGGTCTCGTCCGAGAGAACGGTGAGGTCGCCGTCGTCCGCCACGTTGGCGACGACGCTGACGACGGTATTGGTTCCTACGTCGATGGCACAGATGCGCATGGGGTCAGGCACGGGGTCGAAGGGAGCACGCCCACCACTCGTTCTCCGAGGCCTCCTCCGCCAGGGCGAGGCCGGCAGCGTCCGCGACCTGCAGCATCCGGTCCCGTTCGGTGAGTAGGAGACCGGCGAGGAGAATGGGAGCACGCGGAGCAGCGATAGCGACGACCTCCGGGAGCATCGGCTCCAGGACCGACCGGATGATGTTGGCGAGAATGAGGTCGAAGCCGGTTTCGGACACGACGTCGAGCGAGCCCTCGCGGATCTCAAATCGGTCGCCGACGTCATTGAGAGCCGCATTTTCTGCCCCATTCGTCACGCTCCACGGGTCGATGTCGACGCCTATCGCAGACGATGCTCCGAGGGCTAGCGCAGCGATCCCCAACACGCCTGTGCCTGTACCCACGTCCAGCACCCGTCCGCCCTGCGGGACGACGGGCGGCAGCAGACGGAGCACGAGGCGCGTGCTCTCGTGATAGCCCGTCCCAAACGCCATCTTGGGGTCGATCCGGATCACGGTCTTGTCGTCGTGCTCGGGCGGAAGGTCCGCCCACGTCGGAGCGATCACGAACGAACCCGCGACGAGCGGCTCGATGGACGCTTCCCACGTCGCGTTCCAGTCCTGGTCCGAGACAATCTCCTCGTGCATGGCGGCCTCGGTCTCGCCACGCGCCCGGAGCAGGCGGATGACGGCCTCACGCATCACGTCGTCCCAGCGCGGCGCCGGGGCGTAGGCGATGAGGTCGACCGGGGTCTCCTCGAACGCCTCGAAGCCAAGGTCAGAGAGGTCGGCGACGAGGGGGTCGCGGGAGCCGTTGTCGGGGACGGCCAGGGTGAGGCGGAGGGTGTCGGGCATACGGCCTCTACGCCCGCCGCCGTGCACGGTGCCGCGCGATCCACGCACCGCCGGCAAGCACTCGCGCCCGCGTCGTCACGCGCCGGACGAGACGGCGTAGACGCGCACGCCCCAGAACGAGGGGTCGTCCGGCGCGTCGGGGCCGAGGGAGCCGAAGGCGTGGCGGCTGTCGGTGCGGTAGCGGACGGTGTAGGTGCCGGCGGGGAGCCGAAGGCGCTCGTCGACCCGGCGGTTGAGCGAGGAGCCCCCGGCGGGCTCTGTGTTCTCCCACGTCATGTCCCAGACGGTCTCGCCCGACGCATCGGCGAGGGTCGCGTAGTCGAACCGCTCCGTCGGCGACAGCTCGCCGGCGGCGACGATGTGAATCGCGCCCGGCTCGTCGAGGGTGAACGTGGCCGACCGGTCCTCGTCGTTGCCGACCGCATCGATCCAGGCGAGGCCGCCAGGGGCCTCCTTCCAGTCGCCCGACGCCTCCGACTCCGGCGCCTCCTCGAGCACCACGCGGGACGGGTCGAACGACGGGTCGAGCGCGTAGAGGACGATCCCCCACAGCGAACCGTCGGGCGCGTCGTCGTTGTACCCGTCGCCGCAGTCGTGCGAACCGTCGGTCTCGTAGCGGAGGCGGTACGTCCCCGGCGCGAGCGAGAGGGCGGTGACGGAGCGGCGGTTCTTGCTCCCGCCCCCGGCCGGCTCGGAGTTGCTCCCGTCCATCTCCCAGACCTCGCTCCAGTCGTCGCCGCCCGAGCCTTCCAGACGGTCGAGGCCCCCGTAGTCATACTCCTGCCCCCCCATGATCTCGCCCACGCTGACGAGGAGCACGTCGGTCGGCTGGTCGAGGGTAAACGCCTGCTCCAGCTCCTCATCTGAACCCACGCACTCGAAGCCGACGATCTGGGGGAAGTCGAGCGCCGTGGGGTCGAGCGAAACGACGGCACTGTCGAGCCGCGTCACCTCCATCCCCCACTGCCACGGGATGAATGGCGGGTTGGCCTCCCAGTCGTCGTAGGCGTGGGAGCGGTCCGCCTCGAAGGCTGCGCGGTAGAAGCCCGGCGCCAGGGCGACCTCGTCCTCGATGCGCCGGTTCTTGAGCGCGCCGCCCGCCCACACCGCCGCCTCGGGCCGGATGGTCCAGACCGTATCGCTCTGGCCCAGGCGGACGATCGACGCCACGTCGCGGACGATCCCGTCGGTGACCTCGGTCGTGGCGCGAACACGGACCCGGGTCGGCGCCGTGACCTGGAACAGGTGCTCCTGACGCTCGTGGTCCGAGACGCCTCGGGCCGCCCACACGAGCGCCGAGTCGTCCTCGGTGTCGTCACGGGCCGGGTCTCGCTCAAAGCCCGAGGTCTCGGCGACCGGGGCCCCCGTCGTCAGTTCCTTCACGACGAACCGCCACCGACCGCCCTCGCCCATCCATGACCGCCCGCCCCGGCTGAGCGCCGCGCGGAAACGCTCGGCAAAGGACCCGTCGCGCGGGCCGGGGTCCCGGACGAGCGGGTCGCCGTAGGATGCGAAGTACGCGTCGTAGATGCCGGGCTCCAGGGAGATCGTGTCGCGGACGGAGACGAGCGTCCCGCGCGACGGGCGGGGCGGGTGCATCCGCCAGACCACGGTGCCGTCCGAGCGGCGGACAATCCAGCCGTACGCGGCCATCGTGGTGTCGGCGACCGGGGTGCTCGCCTCCTCGTACGAGCCGACGGCGTCGATGGCGAACCGGACAGGTCGGGGGAGCCGGAACGCCTCGTGGCGGAGCCGCTCGGGGTTCAGGTCCTCGAAGGCCACCACGGCGTCGGCATGCTCCGAGCCGATGTGGATCGCCGCGAAGATGGCGACGCCGAGGAGGAGGAGGAGGAGAACGCGGGAGAGGACGGTGCGCACGGGGACGAAGGGGGACTGTGCCGCTACGGGAGGTCGGGCGCGGAGTTGCCCAAACCGCGCCGCGACGCCAGATATATTCGCAACCCTGCGCCGCTTTCGCCCGAAGACCGGGACTCCGGTCCACCTGCCCCTGCCCATCGTTCCCAACACGCTCCCCCGCGCCTTCCGCGCCCTGATCTCCACGCGCGCACGCCGCGCCGTGGTGGGAGGGTTCGCTGTGCTGGCGCTCGTCGGGGTCGCAGGCGTGCGGGCAACGGAGGCCGCGATGGCGCAGCCGCCGCCGTGGTCCCTGGCGATGCTGCTGGATCTTGGCGTCGTAGCGGCCATGGCGGCGGGGTACGTCGCCCTCGTGGCCCCGCACCGGCCAGGCGCCTCGGCCCTCCGCGCGCTGTGGACGCCCCTCCTCATTGGGATCGGCGTGCTCGGGCTGGAGGCCCTCGCGGGCTGGCTCGACGCCGGATCCATCGACCCCAAGACGGGCCTCCCGGAGTCGTTCCAGACGGCCCTGGTGGCGGGCGGGATCGGCGTGCTGGACGCGGGGCTCGCCCTGGCCGTCCTCGTCTCGCTCCGCCAGCTCGTGCTGTACCGACGACGCCAGGCGGTGCTCGTGGCGTGGTGGATGCTCCTCGGCCTCGGCCTCGCGGCCGCGCTGACGTACTCGGGCCGGCCGCTCACGGAGTACTCGCCGCCGGCCGTCCTCCCGTTCATCGTCGCGGCCGTGCTCGTCGGAACGGGGATCTCGTTCCGGCAGTCGTGGGTGACCACGCTCACGTTTCGCCAGCGGCTGGTGGCGGCGGTCCTCGCCCTCGCCCTCGCGGCCACGCTCGTCGGGCTGATCTACGTCCGCGTGGCCGGGCCGGCGTTCCTCCCGATCGGCGACGGGAGCGGCGACGTGGGCGCCGTCCCGTACACGGCGGCCCTGAGCCGCCCGCTCGCGATCGTCGTCTTGCTCGCGGCGTCGTTCGGCGGGCTCTACGCGCTCACGGCGGGCCTTCTCCTCCTGTTCGGCCTCCCCTCCGCCGACGTCTACGACCAGCGGGCCAGCGAGCGCCGCGCCCTCCGCTCTCTCACCGACCTCTCGGGTCGCCTCCTCGATCGCCGGGCCCTCGCCGAGGCCGTCGCGCGCGGGCCGGTGGAGGCCGGGATGGGCGACGCCGCCTGGGTCGCCCTGACCGACCCCACACACGGCACCCTCACCCCCGTCGTCGTCGCGGCGCAGGGGATCGGGGTGGACCGAGCCACAGCGGCGGCCGACGCCGCCGCCTTCGCCCATGACGCCTCTGAGGCCGACCAGCCGCTCGTCCTCTCCTACGCCGAGGCCGACCACCGCGTCCGCGCGCGCCCCGGCGACGGCATCGGCAGCCTCGTCGCGCTCTCCCTCGTCGCTAGCGGCCCCGAGGGGACGAACGGGGCCAGCCTCACGCGGGGCGTCCTCCTCGTGGCCCGGGCCCAGGCCAACGCCTTCGAGGCCGATGACCTCGCCGCCCTGGAGACGTTCGCCCGCCAGGCGGCCCTCTCGCTCTCCCACGCCGACCTCTTCGCCGAAGCCCTCGAGCGCGACCGGCTCGCGCGCGAGCTGGCGCTGGCCCGGGAAGTCCAGCAACGACTCCTCCCCCAGTCGTTGCCCCAGATCGACGGCCTCCAGATCGCGGCGGCTGAGCACCCCGCCCGCGAGGTCGGCGGCGACTACTACGACGTCGTCCGGCTGGACCGCGACTGCCTCGGCGTGCTCGTGGCCGACGTGTCGGGGAAGGGGGCGGCGGCGGCATTCTACATGGCCGAGATGAAAGGGGTGTTCCAAGCCGGCAGCCGGCTCACGCGAGCCCCGGGCGAGTTCCTGGCCCAGGCCAACGACGCCCTCTCGCCGTCGCTGGGGCGCGGCGACTTCGCCTCGGCCACCTACGCCGTCCTCGACGCCGGCGCCGGGACGCTCGCGCTCGCCCGTGCCGGCCACACGCCGGCCGTGTTCGTCCGCAGCCGCCAGCGGCCCGACGCCGGGCGGTGGCTCCTCCGCGGCGACGGGCTCGCCATCGGGCTCGACCGGGGCGGCGTCCTGTTCCGCCAGACGCTCCGCGAGCAGATGATCTGCCTCGCCCCCGGCGACACCGTCGTGTTCTACACCGACGGGCTCGTCGAGGCCCGGAACGCGAACGGCGAGGAGTACGGCTACGACCGCCTCTCCCTCTTCGTGGAGACCCACCAGCATGCCGACGCGCTCGACCTCCGCGACCTCCTTCTGGCCGAGCTGCACACCTGGACCGCCGGCGCCGAGCCCGACGACGACACGACGCTCCTCGTCCTCCGCTGGGACGGCCGGGGCCGCGACCTTCCCCCCGCGGACGTCTCCACCGGCCCGCCCCTCGTTGAACGCCCCGCCTTCCCGCCCGACGCGCCCCCCTCGCCATGAGCCACTTCTCCGTCCAGTTCGACCAGCGCGAAGGGCCGCCCGATCGTCCCGTCCGCGTCCTCGCCCTCCGGGGCGAGCTCGATGCCCACACGGCGCCCGACTTCGAGGCCGCCCTCCAGGCCTGCCTCGACGACGGCGACGCCCGCCTCGTCGCCGACGGCTCCGGGCTCGACTACGTCTCGTCCGCCGGGCTCGGCGTGTTCATGGCGTTCGTGGAGCCGGCCCGCGAGGCCGGCGGGGACCTCAAGATCGCGGCGCTCCCCGAGCGCGTGTTCGAGGTGTTCGACCTGCTCGGCTTCCCGACCGTCTTCGACATGGCCCCGTCCGTCGAGGTCGCCGTCGCCGCCTTCGACCCCGCCTAGCCGTGGCCACTCTCCCCCAGACCCTCCGCGTGCGCGGCCGGACGAGCGAGCTCGTCCGGGTCCGCCGCTGCGTGGCGGTCTGGGCGAAGGCGGCCGGCCTCCCCGACGCCCAGGCCCACCGCCTCCAGCTCGCCGTCGACGAGACCGTCGTGAACGCCATCGAGCACGGGATGGACGACGCCGAGCGGGGCCGCGTGATCATCCGCGGGGCGCCGGGCCGTTCTGGCCTCACCGTGACGGTCCGCTACCGGGGCGACCGCTTCGACCCGACGTCCGCCCCCACGAAGCCCGCCCGCGAGACCGTCCGCCAGCACGCGAAGCACGGCTACGGCCTCCACCTCATCCGGACGCTCGTGGACGAGGTGGCCTATCGCTGGGACCGGGGCGCCAACGAAGTCCGCCTGACGGCGCGGGGGTAGCAGGTCGCGCCGAGATCGTACGGGCGACCCCACGGCCTACGTGTCATCCTGAGCGAACCGTCAGGTCGGCGAGCCCGCGGAGCGAGTCAACCCCGAAGGGACGGCGCAGCCACGGATCTCTGACGGGCGTACGCCTGGATTCGACGCTCACTTACGGCGTGAGACCTCTTCGCACCATAGATCCTTCGCCTCCGTGCTCCGCCCAGGATGACATACCGCGTGGCGGGGTGGGAAACAAGCCCGCCGAGCTAGGCAGAGCATTCCCCTGCGGCCGCCCCGAGCGTGGAACGTCCGCTAGCTCAGCAGCGCCGTGAGCTGGAGGAGGTCGTAGTCGATGTCCTTCTTCCGGCTCCAGACGTTGCGGATCGGCGTCAGCTTGAGGTCACCGTTGACGACGCCCACCATCACGCCGCTGTGCCCTTCGAGGAGCGCCTCGACGGCCGCGGCGCCGAGGCGTGACGCGAGGACGCGGTCGCGGGCCGTCGGGGAGCCGCCGCGTTGGATGTGGCCGAGGACGGACACGCGCGTGTCGATCTGGTCGAACGCGGGATCCTCGGCGAGGGCCTGGCGGATCATGTGGGCGCCGCCCAGCTCATCCCCCTCGGCCACCACGACGATGCTCGACCGGCTCTGCGAGGCCATCAGCGAGAGGATCCGGTCCTTGATGGCGCCGACATCGGTCAGCATCTCGGGGATCAGGACCAGCTCCGCGCCGCCACCGATGCCGCAGGCAAGCGCGATGAACCCGGTGTCGCGGCCCATCACCTCCACGAGGAAGAGGCGGTCGTGCGCGTCGGCTGTGTCTCGAATCTTGTCGATCGAGTCGAGGGCCGTGTTGAGCGCCGTGTCGTAGCCGATCGTCTCGTCGGTCCCGAACAGGTCGTTGTCGATGGTGCCGGGGCAGCCGACGACGGCCACGCCGTGCTCGGTGGAGAGGTGGGTGGCGCCCTGGAGCGTCCCGTCGCCGCCGATGGCAACGAGCGCGTCGATGCCCGCCTTCTGGAGCTGGTGGGCGGCCTCGGCCCGGCCCTCGGGCGTCCGGAACCGGTCGGAGCGCGCGCTCTTGAGGATGGTCCCGCCCTGCTGGAGGATGTTCGAGACCGACTGGCGGTCCATCTCGACGAAGTCGCCGTCGATCATGCCGGCGTAGCCGCGGCGGATGGCGACGACGCCCAGTCCCTCGGCCACGGCGCGGCGGACGGCCGCCCGGATGCAGGCGTTCATGCCCGGTGAGTCGCCGCCGGAGGTGAAGACCCCGATGCGCTGGAGGTCCATGAGGGTGGTGAGGCTGTGGGGGACGCCCTAAGGTCGCACCGTCGGCGCCGACGGCGAGCCCGTCGTTGGCGAACCTCTCGTTACGACCGGTCCGCCGCCCGCTCGCGCGGGTCGAGCGGGCGCGTGATGACGACGCCGACCTGGCTGGAGATGCCCTGCACGTAGCGCTGCAGGTCGTTCGAGATCTTGACCTTGTCGGAAGCCAGCGAGGCGTGCATGAACCCGGTGTGGGCGTCGGTCTTGTGGACGAACCCGGTGTGCGTCACGTCGAGGCCGCCGATGTTCGTGGCCGTCGCGACGATGTCGCCGGGCTGGAGGAGGGGGTACGCCTCGGCGATCCGGTCCTGGGGGATGTAGAACAGCTCGACCTCGGCCAGTTCGTGCTCGCGGTCGAGGATGCAGGCGTAGGTCGAGTCCGAGGCCAGCTTCGGGTACGACGCGCGGTGCTCGCTCATGAACGTGATGGCCTTGTCGAACGGGACGCCGCCGATCTCGGACGTCACGTTGCGGACGGTCCCGCGCGCCTCGTTGTTGGCGATCCAGTCGGAGAAGTAGTGGAGCCGCGAGCAGTACCCGTTCATCTCGCCGTCGCGGTAGCGGAGGTCGCGGACACCGGCGGCGTAGTCGTCGTAGGTCTCGCGCTCCAGGACGATGGCCCGCGAGAGCGCGAGCACGTTCTCGATGTAGAGCACGCAGTCGAACGCCGTGAGGTCGACGACGAGCGTCTCCTCGGGGGGCGCGTCGAGCATGCCGGCCACGTACGGACGCCCCAGGAGCTGCTCCCCGACCCACTGCACCACTTCGCCGTACGGACGCACCGCCACGTTCTGCGCGCGGGCCGCGGCCAGGATCTCGTGGAACGCCGTCCGGGTCTCGTCGAGCGTGTCGGCGGGCGCCACGGCGCCGGCGGCGTCCACCACGGACGCGGCGTTCGAGGCGGGGGGGGCGGCGGGGATGGCCTCCGCGTCGGCGACCGGCGCCGACGGAGCGAGGTCCCCCTCGGGAGCGTGGCGAGAGCCGCACGCGGCGAACGCGGTCAGGCTGACGAGGAGGGCGAGGCGAAGCATGCGAGACGGGGTGGGACCAGGAGTGAACGCCCAAAGCTCGCCCGTGTTACCTGCCGGGGGAAGCCTCTTCGCCGCCCAGGTCGTCGAGGGCGTCCCAGTCGGCATCGACGGCGAGGGCGTCGGCGAGGCGCCGCTCGTACTCGGCGCGCGGGATCTCGATCACCCCGAACCGCTCCAGATGGGGCGTCGACATCTGGGTGTCGAGGAGGGCGAAGCCGCCCGCCCGGAGCCGGCGCACGAGCCAGACGAGGGCGACCTTCGACGCGTCGCGCTCCCGCGACACCATGCTCTCGCCGAAAAACGCCCCGCCGAGGGTCACGCCGTAGAGCCCGCCCGCGAACCGGCCGTCCCGCCAGCACTCGACGCTGTGGGCGAGGCCGAGCCGGTGGAGCGCCACGTAGCCCGCGATCACGTCCTCCGAGATCCACGTCTCCGGACGGTCCGACGCCGGCGCCGCGCACGCACGGATGACGGTCTCGAAGGCGCGGTCGGCCGTCACCTCGAAGCGCCCCTGGCGGACCGTCTTGTCCAGCGTCTTAGGGACGTGGAAGGCGTCGAGCGGGAGGACGGCCCGGGGGTCCGGCGCATACCAGCCGATCTCGCCGGTCCGGTCGGCCATCGGGAAGACGCCGGACTGGTAGGCGGCGACGAGCAGGCTGGGGCGAAGGTCCACGCGGAGCGAGAGGGGGAGCGGAAAGGTGCCTGCCCATCCCCGCCCCGTGCAACCCGCCGCTCCGAGCGCCGCCGCCCTATTTTCCCGCATGCCCTTCGACCTCCGCACCGGTGAGCACTCGCTCACCCTCGACCGCACCGACGACGCCTTCACCGCCGACGACGACCCGCTCGACGCGCGCCTCACGCCCCTCCGCACGGCCGCCTCCGGCGCCGAGACGGTCCTGGTGATCGTCGACGGACGGCCGCGCGTGGTGACGGTCGAGCGCGACGGCGGGACGGCGCGCGTCTGGGTGGACGGCACGCCCGTCGAGGTGGAGGTCCGCACCGAGGCCGACCTCCTGCTCGAACGGTTCGGGCTGGATGCGGGCGACGCGGGGGCCGAGCGGGAGGTCCGCGCGCCGATGCCCGGCCTCGTGCTCCGCGTGCTCGTCGAGCCCGGCCAGGCGGTGGAGGCCGGCGCCGGCCTCGTGGTGCTGGAGGCGATGAAGATGGAGAACGAGCTGACGGCCCCAGCCGCCGGCACCGTCGCCGCCGTCCACGCGGCCCCCGGCGACGCCGTCGGGAAGAACGACCTCCTCGTCGAAGTGGACGTGTAACGGCTGGGCCGCTGGCCCTTCGCGCGCTCTTTCGGTCCGTCCCCTGCCCCATGTCCACGCTCCTCCTCCTCAGCAACTCGACCTCGCCGGGGCAGCCGTACCTCGCCCACGCCCGCGACTGGATCGCCGAGGCGCTGGCCGACGCCCAGCGCGTCGCGTTCGTCCCGTACGCCGCCGTCACCTTCTCGTACGACGACTACGTCGGCCGTGTCCGTGAGGCCCTCGACGGGCTCGGCGTGGAGATCAGCGGCGTCCACGAGCGGGACCGGCCGGCCGATGCCATCGCTGACGCCGACGCCATCCTGGTGGGGGGCGGCAACACGTTCCACCTGCTCCGGGCGTGCCATGGCCTCGGTCTGATCGAGGCGATCCAGCAGCGGGTGGCCGGCGGGGCGCCGTACGTCGGGTGGAGCGCCGGCGCCAACCTCGCCTGCCCGACAATCCGGACCACCAACGACATGCCCATCGTCGAGCCGACGACGCTCGACGCGCTCGGCCTCGTCCCGGTCCAGATCAACCCCCACTACACCGACGCGCACCCGCCCGGCCACCAGGGTGAGACGCGCGCGCAGCGGATCGCCGAGTTTGTCGCCGCGAACCCGGACCGGCCGGTCGTCGGGCTGCTCGAAGGCACCGCCGTTCGCCTCCACGAGGGCACCGTCGCCACGCTCGGCGATGGGCGACCGCGCGTGTTCGACGCGCGCTCCCCCAAGGGCCGCGAGGCCGAGACCGGAGAGGTCGAGGCCCTGCTCGCGCCGTAACCCGCGGGATCGCCGGCCGTAGATCGGAGCCTCCGCCCCGACGGTCATGACGATCCGGTTCGCCGCTCCCTGGTCTTCCACCCTCACGTTTATCAGCGTGGTGCTGACGGTGGCCCTGCTCGCCGCCGTGTTCGAGGGGGCCGTGGTGGCGACCGCGATCCTGGCCGCCACGTTCGTAGGCGCCGCCGCCTTCGCCGTGCGCGGCTATGCCGTCGAGCCCGGCACGCTCGTGATCGAGCGGCTCGGGTGGCAGACGCGGATCGACCTCGCGGGCCTCGTCTCCGCGGAGGCGAACCCCGACGCCATGCGCTGGGCGTTTCGGACGTGGGGCATCGGGGGGCCGTTCGCGTTCGTGGGCCACTACCGGAGCCGCGCCGTCGGCGCCTTCACGGCCTACGCTACGGACCGCGACCGCGCCGTCGTCCTCCGCTGGCCGGACCGCGCCGTCGTCGTCACGCCGGACGATCCGGAGACGTTCGTGACCGCCGTGGAGGCCGCCGCCGACCGCGAGTTCTAGGCCTCCTCGCCGGCAGCCGCCCGCTGCGCGAACGCCAGCACAAGGCGCGCGTGCGCCGCCACCACCTCCACGAGATCGAGCTCCCGGAGCCGCGCGTCGGGCGAGGTCGGGAGCTTGGGTGGCGAGACGCGGCCCATCCAGAGCGGCATCTTCGCGGCGAGCGTGCTCGGGCCGGGGAAGCGGCCGGGCGGGAGGTGCGTGCCGTAGAACGCCATCTTCCGGTCGAGGCGCTCGTAGACGCTCTGGTCCGGCTCCACGTCGCCCTCCGCGCCCGACGCCACGAGCTGGGCGCCGAGAAGGAAATCGTGGTAGAGGAACGGGAGCTCGCTCAGGGCCGGGCCGACGGCGTCGCGCACGGCCGCGTGGCTGCGGAGCCCGACCTCTGCCGACCGCGCCGTGACGGTGGCGAGGAGCGAGAGCGTCTCCTCGGCGACGAGGGCCGCGTCGGCCTGGTCGGTCAGGGCGGGGAGGACCGCGCGGACGACGTCCTGCGTCGTCGAAAGGGCCGCGGGCGCCGAGAACGCGACGACGCGGGCACAGAGAGAAAGGTCGACAGACACTGGAATTTGTTTTATTTAGGACGGAAGCGCTTTTCACCTAAACAAGATGTTTGCACTTGTTGTCGATCAGAAAATATATAGCCGGCTCCTCCACTCCCCCGCCCGCCCGATGTCTCGTCACTCCGTTCTCATGATCGCGCTCGCCGTCCTGACGGGGGCCTCGTTCGCCCCGTCCGCCGCCGCCCAAGAGGTGAGCGTAGGAGCAGACCTTGTGAGTCGCTACGTCTGGCGCGGCTTCGACTTCGGCCAGTCGGCCAGCGTCCAGCCGACCATCGAGTTCTCGTCCGGCGATTTCGCGATCGGGACGTGGGGCTCGTTCGCCCTCACCGACGCCGGGGCGAACGAGCTCGACCTCTACGCCAGCTATGCCTTCGGCCCCCTTACCGTCGGCGTGGCCGACTACTACTTCCCGACCGCCTCGCCCCTGTTCGGTGAGGATGCGGGAGACGAGGGCTCCGACTTCTTCAACTACCGCGACGGCGGCGACGGCTCCCACTACCTCGAGCCCTACGTCGCCTACCAGGGCGACGAGACGTTCCCCCTCTCGATCCTGATCGCCACCGTCGTCTACAACGACCCGACCTTCTCGACCTACGTCGAGGCCGGCTACGGCTTCACCCTCGCCGACACGGACGTGGGCTTCACCGTCGGGAGCGTCCTCGCGCTCGACTCGGGGGACGCCGGCGCCGGCGCCGGGTTCTACGGCACGACGCGCGACGCGACGGTCACCAACCTCGCGCTCTCGGCCAGCCGCGAGATTCCCATCACGGATCAGTTCTCCCTCCCCATCTTCGGCCAGCTCATCCTGAACCCGGAGACCGACCGGGCCTTCCTGGTCTTCGGCGTCAGCCTGTAGCCGGCCGCCGCTCAGCCAGCGGCGAGGCCCGTCAGCCGGGCCATCAGACCTGGGAGTCCCCGGTGCGGCCCTCGCCCCCGCCGATGGCGTCGCGCATGCGCGTGTCGGCCTCGACGTTGCGGAGGTTGTAGTAGTCCATCACGCCGAGGTTGCCCGTGCGGAACGCCTCGGCCATGGCCTTCGGGATCTCCGCCTCGGCGGCCACCAGGTTCGCCCGCTGCTCCTGCTCGGAGGCGACGGCCGCGGCCCGGCGCTCTTCGGCCTTGGCGCGGGCCACCCGGAGGTCGGCCTCGGCCTGGTCGGTCTGGAGCTTGGCGCCGATGTTCTCGCCCACGTCCACGTCCGCGATGTCGATGGAGAGGATGTCGAAGGCGGTCCCGTTGTCGAGTCCCTTGGCGAGGACCGTCTTCGAGATGTTGTCCGGGTTCTCCAGGACCATCGCGTGCGTATCGGACGAGCCGATCGTGCTCACGATGCCCTCGCCGACGCGCGCGATGATCGTCTCCTCCCCGGCCCCGCCGACGAGCCGCTCGATGTTGGCCCGGACCGTCACGCGGGCGATAGCGCGGACCTGGATCCCGTCCTTGGCGATGGCCGAGATGGGCGGCGTCTCGATCACCTTCGGGTTGACCGACACCTGGACCGCCTCGAACACGTCGCGCCCGGCGAGGTCGATGGCCGTGGCCCGCTCGAACGAGAGGTCGATGTTGGCCTTATCCGCCGAGATCAGCGCGTTGACCACCTGCTGGACGTGGCCGCCCGCGAGGTAGTGCGCCTCCAGGAGCGGCGGCTCGACAGGGATCCCCGCCTTGTGCGCCGTGATGAGCGGCCGGACGATGGCCGCCGGCGGGACGTTCCGGAGCCGCATCCCGACGAGGTCCCGGAACAGGCTCAGCTTCACGCCCGAGAAGACGGCCGTGATCCACAGCCGCACCGGGACGAAGTACAGGAGGACGACCGCGACAAGGACGACCCCCAGGATGATGATGAGGCTGACGATGCCGGAGAACTCTGCCATGACGCTGGGAACAGGGAGGGTCGACTACGGAGAGGGAGCCGTCTCGTTGCGGGCTAGTTGGCGCGGGGCTCCGACGGCCGGCGGTAGTCCCCGCTCCGGCCACCGGTTTTGGCCAGAAGCCGGACGCCGGTGATCTCGAGCTCTTTGGTGACCGACTTGCACATGTCGTAGACCGTAAGCGCCGCGACGGTGACCGCCGTGAGCGCCTCCATCTCGACGCCCGTCGGCCCCTCGGTCTTCACGATGGCCCGGATCTCGACGGCGCCGGCCTCTTCGTCGAGGTCGAACTCGACCTCCACGTTCTGGAGCAGGACGTCGTGGCAGAGCGGGAGGAGCCGGCTCGTCTGCTTCGCCCCGAGCACGCCGGCCACGTTGCTGACCGTCAGCACGTCGCCCTTGCGGATCTGGTTCTCGCCGATGAGCCGGAGCGCCTCCGCGCCGACGATCACGCGGCCGGCGGCCACGGCCGTCCGGGCCGTTGAGGACTTGTGGCTGATGTCGACCATCCGGGCGCGGCCCTGGTCGTCGACGTGGCTGAGGGACGGGGTCTCGGTCATGGGGAGAGCGGCGGGGGGACCAGGGGCAAGATACCGGTCGAGGGCAAGCCGCGTGTCCGTTCTCCCACGTCACCCACCCCGATTTGCCCGTCGCCGCTGCGTCCCGGGCGCGGGGCCGGCGGTCACCCCCCGATCGTGATCATCGGCCGGTTCTCGGTCGCGGCGAGCACGTCCATGCCGGCGTGGGCCGCGTGCTTCCCCGCGAGCGCCCGCCGGACGAGCGCGAGAACTTCGACGTCGCTGATCCCCGCCCGTAGTGCGTCGCGGAGGCTGACCTCGGCCGGCCCGAACAGGCACACCTTCAGACTACCGTCGGCCGTGACGCGGAGGCGGTTGCAGCCGGCGCAGAACGGGGCCGTCATGCTCGCCACGAACCCGACGCGCCCACGCCAGCCGGGCCGCGTGAACGTCCGCGCCGTGGCGTGGGGGCCGTCGTCGAGGGGCCGCAGGGGGCCGTGGGCGGCCTCGATGCGGTCCCGGGTCTCGGTCCACGGCACCAGCTCCGCCCGGTCCCACCCGTTCCCGTCGAATGGCATCACCTCGATGAAGCGGACTTCGAGGGGCTCGCGCGCGGCCCACGCGGCGAAGTCGGCCGCCTCGTCCTCATTCACCCCCCTCAGCGCGACCACGTTGACCTTGAGCGTCCGCGGGCCGTCGATGGCGTAGCCGGCGCACAGGGCGGCGTCGATGGCGGCGAGGACGCGGTCGAGGCCCGGCCGGCGCGTGATCGCGAGGAAGCGGTCCGCGCGGAGCGTGTCGAGCGAGACCGTGAGGTCGGTCAGGCCGGCGGCCTGGAGGTCGGGGAGGCGGCGCTCCAAGAGGAGCCCGTTCGTCGTCATGGCGAGGGAGCGGACGCCGAGGCGGCCGATCCGCGCCGCCACCTCGACGGCATCTTTCCGGGCGAGGGGCTCGCCACCCGTCAGCCGCACCTTCTCGACGCCGGCCCCCACGAGCACGCGGGCCAGCCGCTCGATCTCGTCCGTGGTGAGCATCTGGGCCGTCGGCGTGAGCGGGACGCCCTCGGCCGGCATGCAGTAGACGCACCGGAGGTTGCACCGCTCGGTGAGCCCGAGGCGGAGGTAGGTATGGCGGCGCCCGAATCGGTCGACGAGCATCAGTCGCGGAAGATCTTCTGCGCGATCGCGACCGCCACGCCGACGGCCACGCCCGCCAGCAACAGCAGGACGTACCACTCCGTCGTCCCGAAGGTGAGACCGCCCTCCATCACGAGCGCCGGACGGGCCGGGGGGCCGCCCACCGCGTCGTGGCTCGCGGACGGCGCGAGAACGGGGGAGCAGCGGCGAGGGCGGGAGAGGTCATGTCGCGTCGGGCGGAGTGTACGCGTATCCCCGGCCCGCGTTCGTCCCCGCTACTCGAAGTCGGAGACGATGAAGATGTCGCTGTCGGTCCGCTCCTGACGGGCGAGGAGCACGCGCTGGCCGCCCGGGAAGATGGCGAGGCCGGAGTCCTCGGGGACGTCCTTGGCCATCGCCACCTGCACGCGGCGGCCCGTCGCCGGCTCGTAGCGGTACACCGTCCCCGTCCCGTCGAACCGGCGTTCCAGGGTGTAGATGAACCCGTCGAGGACCTTCCAGTTGGCCCAGTCGGCGGGCGAGAGATTGATGTCGATGCGGGAGGCGCCTGCGTCGCGCGGGACGCCGTCCTCGCCCGGACGGAGGTGCCACACACCGCGCTGGTCCGGCCGGATGAGGAAGAGGCCCCCATCCGGCGCCGGCGCCGCGGCCACCCCGCCGCGAACCGTCACCGGCTGCGCATCGCCCCCGGAGGTCCGGACGCGGTAGATCTGCCACTGCTCGCCCCGGTTTGAGGCGAAGTACACCCACTCGCCGTCGGCCGACCACGAGGGTGCGGCGTCGTCGGCCGGGTCGCTGGTGAGGGCGCGCGTGGACCCGTCGGGCAGGACGAGGAAGACGTCGGCGTTGCCCGCCGCGCGGGCCGAGACGACGAGGCTTCGCCCGTCGGGCGACCACGCAGGCGCGCTCACGCGGGCGCCCTTGAACTGCGTCATCTGGCGCGCGTCGTGCCCGTCCGGGCCGGCAGTCCACACCTCGTAGCTCCCCGAGCGCGTCGAGACGAACGCGATGCGCGTGCCGTCGGGCGAGACGGCCGGCTGGCGGTCGTCCTGAGTCGAGCGGAGGAGGGGGCGGCCCGCCTCGTCGCCCGGCCGCACCTCGACGATCTGTGAGCGGACCTGCTGCTGGGCGAACACGATGCCCCCGCCCTTGCGCGCGATCGACGGACTGGCCACCTCGCCGCTCCCGAGCGCCACCCACCGCGGCGCATGGCCGTCGAGCCCGACGCGCCAGAGCCCCGGCGCGCCGGCGCGGTTGGCGGCGTAGACGACCTCCCGGCCGTCGACCGTCCAGTCGAGCCCGGTGACGCCGCGCTGCTCGCGGGCGAGGCGCTGCACCCGGCCACCCTGAACCGTCACCACAGCCACGTCCTGCCGCCCGTCGAGGGCCGTGCGGACGAAGGCGAGGAGGCGGCCGTCGGGGGAGAAGGCGGGGTCGAGGTCCCCCGGGTAGGTCGACGCGGGCGAGGTGAGGCGCTGCGCCGTCCCCCCCGTCACCGAGAGGAGGTGGAGGCTGTAGGCGCCCTGCCGGCCGCGCCGCGCCGAGAACGCGAGGGTCTCGCCGTCGGGGCTCCAGACGAGGTCCTCGATGGCGTAGTCCTCCGGGACGACGAGAGCGCGGTCCGGTCCGCCGCCGTTCGCGTCGACCACGTAGATCCCGCACTCGCCCCACCCGCAGCGCACGAAGGCGATCTGCGCGCCGTCCGGGCTCCAGGCCGGGCTCCTCTCGTCCGCCGGGTGCGTCGTCAGGCGAAGCGGCGGCCCCCCGTCGGGGGCCTGGACGTAGAGGTCGAACTGGCGCTCGTCCTCAGGTCCCTCGCCGTCCCCGTTCCAGACGAACGCGACCTGCGAGCCGTCGGATGAAAGGGCCGGGTCCCGCTCGTCGCCCGGGAAGCTGGTCACCGGCTGCGGCGTGAGCGGCCGGACGCCCTCCTGCCCCGCCCGGTATGCCAGGAGCGCCCCCGCACCGGCGACGACCAGCCCTACCAGTACCCATGTCAGGACGACGGGGCGGACACGCGTCGGCATCTCGGGCCGGCGGAGCGCCACTCCGGGGGGCTCCGCCCCTGGGGTCGCGGGGACGCCGTCGAACGACGGCGCGTCGACCTCGACGGGCTCGACCGGTGCGATGAGCGTGTAGCCGCGCTTCCGGATCGTCTCGACGTACTTCGGGTTGCGCGCCTTGTCGTCGAGGGCCTTGCGGAGCTCTGAGATGCACCGGGCGAGCACATCGTCGGTGACGACCGTGCCGGTCCAGACCTCGGCCATGAACTCCTCCTTCGTCACGGTCTCGCCCGGCCGCGCGGCCATGCACGCGAGCACCTCCATCACCTTCGGCTCTAGCTTGCGGACCGTGCGCCCCCGCGTGACGCGGTTCGCCATCGGCTCAGCGATCCACTCGCCGACCTGGAAGGGGGTCGTCACAGCCAGGGGAGCCTCCGAGTGCGAGAGCACCGGTTCCATGGAACGTCGTGAGATGAGAGCCCGGGGGACCGCCCGGTCAGAACCTACGGCCTTTGCGTCGACCGCCGCCTCTCGAAGGTCCGTCCCGAGGCGTGCGCAATCAACGGAGTCGGGGTCGGCCGTCGTGCCTTGTCGTGGGAATAGGGCGGAGCGGGAGGATACAGGAGGGTGGAGGCGTCGCGTGCCAAGCAATGCCGGATTCGCCCCTGAGAGCCCGAATCGAAGGGTTCTGCGCTGTTCCCTCAGCCAAGCATCAGAATGCTCGCACCCATTCCCCATAGAGGCTAGGCCCCGAGCGTCGCACCTTGGGGCCGTTCGCTGTGCTGCTCTCGTCTCCCTCGCCCCTCTCCTCGGCAGCACAGCGAGTTCTACCCACTGATCCATCGAGCCTTCCATCTGACTACGAGCGACGGGGAATCGTGAGCCACCCCTGAGCTCGTTCGCCGGTCAACCCACCACGACCGGCCACCGGACCAGTTCGCTGGTCCTCCCGGCCCCCGCCCCGTGACGTCGTCGGGGCGGGGGCTCGGTGTATCTGGGCGAGACGGCGCCCGCGCTAGGCGCCGGTCTCCGAGAGGGCGGCGAGGCCGGTCTCGATCCGATCGCAGGCTCGGAGGAGCGTGTCGAGGTCGGTCGCGTACGAGATGCGGACGCCGGCGTCGGACCCGAAGGCCTCGCCGGGGACGAGCGCCACCTCGTGCTCTTCGAGCAGGTACTGGCAGAGGTCCACACTCCCGCCGATCTCGGCCCCGCCGGGCGCCTGGCGCCCGTAGAACGACGAAAGGTCCGGAAACAGGTAGAAGGCACCCTCGGGCGTCGGGCACGAGACGCCGTCGATGGCCTGGAGCCGGGCGAGGACGGCGTCGCGCCGCTCGCGGAAGGCGACCACCATCTCGTCGATGGGCTCCTTCCCCATCGTGAAGGCGGCGAGCGCCGCGTACTGCGTGATCGCGTTGGGCCCGCTCGTGAACTGGCTCTGCACCTTCGAGGCCGCTGCGACGAGCCACGCCGGCCCCGCGAGGTAGCCGAGCCGCCAGCCCGTCATGGCGTACCCCTTCGAGAACCCGTTGACCGTCACGGTCCGGTCGCCCATCCCGTCGAGCGCGCCGAACGAGACGAAGTCGGCGTCGAAGAGGACGTACTCGTAGATCTCATCGGAGACGACGAGGACGTGGGGGTACCGGCGGAGGACGGCGGCGAGCGCCTCCATCTCGTCGGGGGAGTAGACGGCGCCCGTGGGGTTGGAGGGGCTGTTCAGGATGAGCACCCGCGTCCGCTCGGTGAGGGCGGCGTCGAGCTGCGCGGGCGTGATCTTGTAGTCGGCCTCGGCGGTCGCCGGAATGGCGACGGGCTCGGCGCCGGCGAGCCGGGCCATCTCGGGGTAGCTCACCCAGTAGGGCGCCGGGATCAGCACCTCGTCGCCGGGCCGGCAGGCGGCCATGAGCGCCTGGGCCACGGACTGCTTGGCACCGTTCGAGCAGAGCACCTGCGCGGCTGTCATGCCCAGCCCGTTCTCGTCGCGGAGCTTCTGGGCGATGGCCTCGCGAAGCTCCGGGATGCCGGGGTTCGGGGTGTAGTGGAACCGCCCGTCGCGGAGCGCCTGGTGCGCGGCCTCCACGATCGGGGCCGGCGTCGGGAAGTCGGGCTCGCCGGCCGAGAGGGCGATCACGTCGCGGCCCTCCCGCTTCATGGCGGCGGCGCGACCGGAGATCGCGAGCGTCGCCGACGGCTGCATGGCGGCGACGCGGGGGCTGAGGGCGTCGAGGGCGGGAGGAAAGGCAGTCATAGCGGCGGAGGGGGATCCGGGAAGGTAGAAGCCCCTTACCGCCCTCACCGTCTACGCCGATGCCTGAAAGCGCTTCGGGCCTGAAAAATCTCGACGCCCGGCCCCGAGCCCTTACTCGCCGAGTCCGACGGCCACGGCGAGCCACGCGCGAGGCCGCGCACCGACGGGGCATACGCGTCGGCGTCCTGGAGCCACAGGAGGCCCAAGTCGAAGGCAGCGCGGCCGGTCGCGACGCGCGCCGCCGCCCCGACGGCTAGGTCGTGGTGCAGGGGGCCGAGCTCGTACGGCACGTCGTAGTCTTGCCCAGGGAGGCACGGGCCGGGGTCGCAGATCAGCCCGGTCGGGAAGCGAAGGTCCTGGTCCGGCATGAGGGCGGCCTCCACGATCACAGTCACCCGACGCGAGGCATGGGCCTCCAGACCGGCGAACCCCACCGGCAAGCGGACGAGGTGGGCCTGCCGAGCGGGACGGTCCACGCCCAGCGGCTCGTCGAGGAGCGGGGGCGTGTAGAGCACGTCGTCGTACCAGACCAGGGAGGGCGGGCGCTCCACGTCGACGCGGGCGCCGAGGCCGAACGTTCCGGACACCCGCTCGGTCCCCGTCGTCAGGACGAGGTAGGGGACGGCCGTCGACTCGTCGTCGCGGAACAGGTCGATCCGGCCCGTCGCTCCCAGCGACAACGCGAGCCCGGGACGGTCCACGAGGGTCACCTTCGGCTCGACGAACAGGAGCCCGGCCACGTTGCGGTGCGGGAACGCGACGACGCCGACCCCGAGACTGATCCGGGAGGTCACCCCCATGGCCACTGTCGGGACGGTGAGTTCGGTGAGACCGAGACGCGCCGCGCCCGCCGGAACCGGCCGCGCAGTCGGCGCGAGGAGGAGGCGGTGGCCGGCGGGGCTGCCCGGCGCCGTCTGGGCGAGGACGGGCCCGACGAGGAGGAGCGGGACGAGAACCGCGAGCAGGCGCATGGAAACCGGTACGGATGGGCCCCAAACGTCGGGCGTCTGGACGTCCGAGATCAGTCCACCCCGCCGTGCCCCTCCCGCAGCTCCGCCATCGCCTCCACCACGACCGTCGGGACGAACGAGGTCACGTCGCCCCCCCACTGGTGAATCTCGCGGACGATGGAGGCCGCCACGAACGTGTGGTCCTCCGACGGCATTAGGAACACCGTCTGCAGCTCGGGGAACAGGCGGCGGTTGGCGAGCGCCATCCGGAACTCGTAGTCGAAGTCGGACACCTGCCGGAGGCCGCGGACGAGGGCCACGGCGCCGGTCGCGCGGGCGTGGTCCACGAGGAGCCCCTCGAAGGCCGTCACCGTCACGCGGTCGGCGTCGTCGAGGCTGGCGACGCTGGCCTGGACGAGCCCGACGCGGTCCTCCACCGAGAAGAGCGACTGCTTGCTGGCGTTGACGGCGACGGTCACCTCGATCCGGTCGAACACGCGGAGCGCGCGCTCCAGCACGTCGAGGTGGCCGAGCGTGATGGGGTCGAAGGTGCCAGGGTAGAGAGCGAGCTTGGAGTCGGGCACGGGAGGGAAGCGGGCAGGGAGAGGGAAAGATCGGCCCTACGCCTCCGTCTCGCGGTCCTCGCTCTCGAACACGCTCAGGACGGTCCGCCCGTAGGCGCGCGTGTAGACGAGGCCGGGCGCGGCGTCGAAGGCGTGGCGCGCGTCGTGCTCCAGGACGAACAGGCCGTCCGGCGTGAGGTGGGGCCGGGCGAGGCCGGGGAGGTCGGGGATCTCGAGGAGGTCGTACGGCGGGTCGGCCAGGAGGAGGTCGAACCGGCCGAGCGACGGGCGGCGTAGCTCCGCGAGGGCGTCGGCGCGGACGAAGGCGGCCCGGTCCGCCACGTCGAGGTCGCGGGCGTTGGCGCGGGCAACCGCGAGCGTCCGCCCGTGGCGCTCGACGAACGTGGCGTGGGCGGCGCCCCGGCTCAGCGCCTCCAGCCCGAGCGCCCCGCTCCCGGCGAACAGGTCGAGCACGCGCGCGCCGTCGAGGTCCGTCCGCGACCCGAGCGCATTGAAGAGGGCCTCGCGGACGCGGTCGGTGGTCGGGCGGGTCCGGTCGCCTTTCGGAGCGGCGAGGGGCCGCCGCGCCAGCCGTCCGCCGACGATCCGCACTAGAGCGCGGCGCCGAGGACGGGCGCGAACGACGCCCGCTCGGCCTCCGGCATCTGGGCCGCGCGTCGGAAGATCCCGAACGGGTCGAGCGCGGTCGGGTCGTGTCCGACGAACTCGGCCGCCAGGCTGAGCCGGTCGGGCGTGGCGTCGTCGCCGTAGACGAACAGGCGGCCGGCGTCGGCGATGTCGAAGCCAGCCTGCTGGAGCGCTGCGAGGGCGAAGTAGGCCGTGTCGGCGGGCGTGGTGCCCGGCCCGTGGTTCGCGAAGAGGAAGTCGCCCCCGCGGCAGAGCACCACCTCGGTGTGCGAGGCGTAGACGCCGACGACGAGGTCGACGCCCTCGGCCGGCTCCACCGTCGCGAGCAGGGACGCGGCCACGGCGCGCGTCGCGTCGACGACGTCGTAGCCCGGGACGCCGAGGCCGTCGGCGAGGCGCGACAGGCGATTGTGGACGGGCTCGCCGACGTGGACCACGTGGAACCACTGGCGCTCGCCGCCACCGGCCCGCTCCGTCCGCACCGGCACGGCCCGGACGCGGACGGCCTGCGTGGGCGCCACGTCGGCTAGGAGCGCGGTCTCCTGCGTCAGCTGGACCTCCCGGGCGTCCTCCCCCAACCCGACCGGCAGGGGCGTAAAGAACGTCGTCGTGACGGAGGGGTGGGCGACGATGGCGAGGGCCTCGGCGGCCGTCCCGGCGAGCACGTCGCGGAGCGCCTCGCCCACGTCGTCGAGCGCGGCCGGGTTGCCCTCCCCGAGCACCGCCTGCTCCGCGTCGAACGCGAAGTCGACGGCACCGAGACGGCGGAGGCGGGGCCCCTCCGCCTCCCCGTCGATGACCTCGGCAAAACGGAGGACCGGCCCGCTCAGCCCGACGAGCGCCAGCGTCCGCAAGGACGATTCGGTCGACGGAGCGGGGGCCGGTCCATCCATCACAGCGGGGACGGCGAGCGGGAGGGGGTTACTCCCAGCTCGCGGCGTTGCGGAGGCCAGGGCTGGGGACGCGCGCGCCGATGGAGTCGCCCGGCACGTCCGGGTCGGAGAGCCAGTAGATCTCCAGGCCCGTCGTGTCCTCGACGACCTCGTAGTTGAAGCGGGCGCCGGACCGGGGCGAGAACGGGAGCGAGTCGACCGAGACCGGGCGGAGCCGCTCCTCCTGGACCTCGATCTGGGCCAGGAACGCCGAGTCCGTCCGGGCGAAGAGGGCGAGCGAGTCGAGCGTCGACGGGTACGTGTCCATCGAGTCGCGGTAGGTGATAAGCGCCGTCCGGACGTCGCCCATCCGCTCGCGCACGAGCGCCGTCTCGGCCGCGCGGGCCTCTGCCCTCTGGGCCGGGATGACCGTGACGTAGTAGAGGACGCCGACCAGCACGATGATGATGATCGCGAGGACGACTCGGATACCGATTTCGGCGCCGCTAGTGCCTGCAGAGGCCATGAGAAGAGGGGGTGGAGGGTCGCGTAGAGGGGCCACGGCCGGAGGCCGCTCGGCCGGACAGGATACCCCCGCGCGCCGGGCAATGGCAAGGTGACGGCCGGGGCTCCGACGACACGCCAGCGCCCAGAACGTTGCTCCCTGGCACCTCGGAGCGTCCCCGGCGTAGCCTCCTCCCTCCGCCCGGACCGCCATGACCCGCCTCAGCGTCAACCTCAACAAGGTCGCCCTCCTCCGCAACGCCCGCGGCGGCGGCCGCCCGGACGTCCAGGCCCTCGGCCGCGTGTGCGTCGAGGCGGGCGCGGCCGGGCTCACGCTCCACCCCCGCCCCGACGGCCGCCACGCCCGCGCCGACGACGTGGAGGCGCTCGCCGCGTGGCTCCCCGGCGCCGGCGCCGAGCTCAACGTGGAGGGCAACCCGTTCGCTCCCGCCGGCACGCACGGCGACTACACCTACCCCGGCTTCATGGAGATCCTCCGCCGGACCCGCCCGACGCAGGCCACGCTCGTCCCCGACGCGCAGGGCCAGCTCACGAGCGACCACGGGTGGAACCTCGACCAGGACGCCGGGCGGCTGGGCCCCCTCGTGCGGGAGCTCCGCGACCTCGGCTGCCGCGTCAGCCTGTTCGTGGACGCGGCGCCAGACGTGATGGCGCCCGCGGCCGCGCTCGGCGCCGACCGCGTGGAGTTGTACACCGGCCCGTACGCCGTGGCCGCCGCCGAGGGCCGCGCCGCCGACGTCCTCGGCCGCTACCGCGACGCCGCCGAGGCCGCGCGCGGGGCCGGACTCGCCCTCAACGCGGGCCACGACCTCGACCTCGATAACCTCGGCCTGTTCCTCCGGACCGTCCCCGGTATCGCGGAGGTCTCCATCGGGCAGGCCCTCGTGGCCGACGCGCTGGAGCGAGGGCTCGCCGAGACGGTCCAGGCCTACCTCCGCGTCATTCGGGACGCAGAGGGCGGTTCATGATACCGAGCGGGCGTTTCCACCCACCCGAGACGCCCTCCGCCGGCGCCTCCCCAGACTGAGACGGAACGAGCCTGGTTCGCTCCAGGCTGCCACCCGCGTTCCGTTTTGGGTGGGTAAGCGTGAGACGTTTGGGCAATGGCACGGGGATCGCTAGGGCCTGGTCTGCGCCCGTCTCCACCTCATGCAACAGACCATTCTCGCGCTCGCGGCCATCCTCGCGTTCTCGACCTACGCCCTCACCCGCCATCGCGCCGACCAGGAGGTGGAACTGCACGCCATGGGCGCCGAGGCCGAGCTGGCCGCGGCTGACATCGCCCGTACTCGGATGGCCCAGCTGGAGCGGTACGCCTTCGACGAGGACGACGTGGACCGCACCGGCGTTCGCCAGTCTGCTCCCACCTCCGGGATCGGTCCCGACCTGGGCGAGGTGGCCCCCATCGCCTTCGACGACGTGGACGACTGGGACGACTACACCGAGACGGTCCCCTATGCCCTCGGCGTCGACTCGCTCCACTTCACCATCGCGGTACACGTCCAGTACGTCGTCCCGAACGCCCCGTCGACCTCGTCGGCCACGCCGACCCTCGCGAAGGAGGTGGTCGTCCGCGTGGACGAGCTCGGGGTGAACGCCAGGTCCGGCCGTCGCGCCGCCGAGGCCACGCTCCGCCGCCTGGTGACGCCGGCCAGCATCGCCGCCTCCACCCGCCTCTCTCGCTAAGCCCCCTGATGGCCGTCTTCCTCGACAACCTCACCGCCATTATCGTCGGCACCACGCTCCTGGTCGCCCTCCTGTTCGTCCAGCAGCGCGGCCAGCAGCGGGCCGTCGAGGCGAGCACGCGGTACCAGGCGCAGCAGCTCACCGGGGGCTTCGCCACCACGATGGAGCGCGACGTGGACAACATCCGCACGCGCGCGCAGACCGATTCGGCATTCGCCGGCGGCGCCAGGACGTACCGCTTCTCCCTCCGCCGCGCGGTGGGCACCGACGGCGAGACCTACACGAGCCAGTTCACGTTCCCCACGCTCCTGGAGCCGGCGCTCGGGCTCGACTCGCCGGTCGCCATCGTGGCCTACCACGTCGAGCCATCGGGCGAGATCGCCCGGATCGGCGGCACGTCGCACCCGCTCTACCGCGCCACCCGCTACGTCTATGAGCGGGGCGGGGCCATCGCGCCCACGGGCTCCCTGGACGGGATCGTCGACTTCGAGGTGACGGCCTACGACGAGACCGGGGCCCCCATCACGGACGAGGCCACCCTCGACCCCACACCGCCGCGCGTCCACCTCAACCTGGTCACCGCCGTCGGCCTCCCCACGCAGAGCTCGGGGGACCAGGCGAACACCGGATTTGTGGCGTCGCGGCACGCACGGACGGTCCGTGTCGCCGGCGCCAACGCGACGGGCGGCACGCCGCCCGTCGACACGAGCGCCCCGGGCGGCATCCCCCCGCTCCCGGGCGACGGAGACTACGTCGCCGTCGTCGAGGCCACCCCGCCGACGGGCGCTCCCGGCACCGCCCCGACCGACGACGGGAGCGACGCCGACGACGGCGCCGCCAGCGAATCCGACCCCGGGAGCGCCTCCAACACAGGAGACGACTCCGGCCACAATGGCGACCTCATCGACGACATCCTCAACGCCGTCTGCCGCGCCGTCCCCTCGCTCTGCCGCTAGGACCGCCCGCCCCCTCACATCGCCCCCACCCACCACTATGGGCAAGCTCACACTCCTCCTCGTCCTCGCCGCCGTCGTCGGCGGCTCCCTGCTCACGATGCACACACGGGGCGCCCTCGGGGAGTCCTCCCAGCGCTACAGCGAGGGGCAGGCCGACCTGCTGGCGCGCCAGATCGCAGAGAGCGGCCAGAGCCTCGCGCTCTCGCGCCTGATGGGGCCGGGCGGCTTCGTCAACCCGCACCTCGACGGCGCCCGCGCCTTCGACGGAGGCTCGTTCCAGGTGGCCGTGGATGAGATCGCGGCGGACGGTCAGACGGCGACGATCACCGTGACGGGCAGCTACGGCGGCGCCATCCACACCATCCAGAGCACCTACCAGTTCGACCCGATGGACGCGCCCGGCCCGCTCTGGCTGGACGTCCCCTACGCCACGGCGTCCATCTCGCCCGACGCCCGGATCAACGGGGACAGTGCCCACCCGGTCTACTTCGACCGCCGGAGCTACGACGAGCTCCAGCTCGCCGGCCTCCTCCCCATGTCGCGCCTGCAGAGCGACCTCGGCGCCGCCGTCTCGACGGCCCGGAACACGCTCCAGGTCCCGGCTGGCGACGAGTGGGCGGGGCTCCTGGAGGACCTCGACCGCTCCGACACGATGTCCGACACGGAGGGCCTGTACCAGGCCGCCGTCGCCGCCTTCGACGCCGGCACCGACACGAAGCTGAGCGGCACCCAGACCGTCACCGGCTCGACCACTTGGGGCGCGCCGGACGAGATCACGTTCGTCCAGGGCGACCTCAACATCGGGACCGGCACGGTCAGCGGGAGCGTGCGGGGCCAGGGGGCCCTCGTCGTGCGCGGGGCCCTCCGCGTCCGCGAGAAGGGCGCGCTGAGGTGGGACGGGCTCATCATCATCCGCGACACGACCAACGTCCTCCCCATCGAACTCAACGGCGACGTGGACATCCACGGGGCCGTGGCCGTCGCCCACCAGGCGATCGCGCCGGGCGGCCACCTCGACGTCTCGGTCTACCGCGACGAGCGGGGCATGACCTCGTCGGCCCCCTGGGGCGACGTGTCCCACCGCGTCTCGCCGTGGAGTGGCACGAACTACCCGTTCCACCAGCACACCCACGCCTTCGACATCACGCCGTCGGCCTCGCCGCGCGGGTCCCACGTCTACTTCATGGAGAACGGCGCGGCCGGCCGCCACGACTTCGAGACCCAGTTCTACAGCTTCGTCCAGTCGCTCGGCTCGGAGAAGGTGTACCTCGAATTCGGCAACCCCGAGAACCACGGGTTCGCCCGCTACACCGTGGACGTCGACGGGCTCCCGGTGCCGGCCACCGGCACCGTCCGGACCGGGTTCGGCGGCTTCGCTTCTGCCACGAGCCCCACGCGCTCGAAGACCTTCGAGGCTCACGACCTCGACGCCCTCGATCTCGATGTGCTCAGCCTCCGGGCGCTCCGCCAGTCGTTCGACACCGTCGACGGATGCTCCAACTGGCCCGTCTGCATCGGCCAGACCTGGGACCGAAAGGACGCCCTCGCCGTCCGCCTCGTCCGCGAGAGCGACGGGCAGCGGCTCTACGAGGCCTCGTTCTACTGGCACATGCGGACCGACGAGCAGGCGGCGCACACGGCCGAGGAAGCGGCGTGGCGCTCGGCGATCCTGGGCGGCCAGGAGTTCGGGACGCACGTGACCCTCGGCGACGACGTCGAGATCACGTACGACCTCGGCCGGATCGCGCTGCTCACCGACAAGCTCGGCTTCGACGGCAACGAGATCATCACGGTGGCCACGTCCTCGACGCACCTGACCGCCGCAGAGGCCCGCGCCCGTGGGGCCGGAGCGGTCTGCCACACGGACCGGACGGTGTCGAGCAGACGCTGGTCGGGATTCCTCAGGCGCTCCGCCCCCACCTCGACCACGGCGACGCGACCGGCCCTGCCCGGTGCGGCCGGGCACGGCATCGGGAGAGGGGCTAGGAACGGGAACTCAGCTCGGGTCCTGCTCGGAACGGACCCCCGGGGGCGGACGCGGCGTTGAGCCCGTTCGCCCCCGATCTGCATGGAGCCCACCGACCCCACCCCCGCGCCGCCCCTCGTCCCCGACGGCCCTGACGGCGCCCCCCACAAGAGCGGCTACGTCGCCCTCGTCGGCGCTCCCAACGTGGGCAAGTCGACGCTCCTCAACCGCTGGCTCGGGACGAAGCTCTCGATCGTCTCCCCGCGCCCGTCGACGACGCGGAACCGCGTGCTCGGCATCCTCTCGGACGAGGGCGGGAGACCGGAGACCGGGTACCAGCTCGTCCTCCTCGACACGCCCGGCGTGGTCCGGCCGAAGTACCGGCTCCACCAGCACATGATGCGCGACGTGGACCGCTCACTTGGCGACGCCGATGTGACCGTGTTCCTCGCCGACGCCACGCGCACCCACCTCACGCACGACGACCGCCAGGCCGCCGAGCGCGTCCGCAACGTGCAGGGGCCGGTCCTCCTCGCGCTCAACAAGGTCGACAAGCTCGGGCTGGTGGACGAGGCACTCCCCCTCGTCGAGCGCTACACCGAGGCGCTCGGCCGCGCGCCCGACGCCGTCGTCCCGATCTCGGCGCTCGAGGGGGCCGGCACCGACGCGCTCCTCGGCCTCGTCCTCGACCGCGTGCCGGAGGGGCCGCCCTACTACCCGAAGGACCAGCTCTCGGAGCAGCCGGAGCGGTTCTTCATCGCCGAGATCGTCCGCGAGGCCGTCTTCCACCAGTTCCGCGACGAGGTCCCCTACGCCACCCAGGTGATCGTGGTGACCTACGAGGAGCGCGAGGGCCGGAAGGACTTCGTGGCCTGCGACATCATCGTCGAGCGCGACTCGCAGAAGGCGATCCTGATCGGCAAGGGCGGCGCGGCGCTCAAGCGGCTCGGGCAGGCGGCGCGCGAAGAGATGGAGGCGTTCCTCGGGCGCGGCGTCTACCTCCAGCTCTTCGTCAAGACCCGCTCGGACTGGCGCGACAAGGAGGGCCACCTCCGCGAGTACGGGTTCGGGAAGTAGGCGCGCACCGGCCGGCGCAGGCACTCGGCGAGGCCCAGCGACGTGCGGACGGCGGGCGTCGACGACCGGCCGTCAACGACCAGCGTCGTATCGTGGGAGTCCCCTCCTCTCCCGCGCCATGACCGTGCTCACCGGCCGCCGGACCGCGGCCCTGATCGGCGCCCTCCTCGTCGCCGCCTGGATGTCCCCCGCCGCTCGCGCCCAGGACGCCGCCCGCTACCCCGTCGTGCCGTGGCCGGCCCACCTCACCCCGGCCGAGGGCGCCTTCGTCCTGGACTCGACCGTGTCCGTGTCCGCGACGGACGGCGAGGCCCGACGCATCGCCGAGGCGTGGGCCGCGCGGGTCCGCCTCGCGTCCCGCCTCCCTCTCCCGGTGGTCGCGGCCGAGGTCGACGGGCCGATTTCCTTCCGGCTCGACCCCGACGCCCCCCTCCCCGACGAGGGCTACGAGCTGTCGGTGTCGGAGGGCGGCGTGAGTGTGCGGGCCTCCACGGCGGCCGGGCTCTTCTACGGCGCTCAGACGCTCCGCCAGCTCCTCCCGCCGGGCGTCGAGCGCGGCGGCGCGCTCCCGGACGGCGCGGAGGTCGCGTGGTCGATCCCGGCCGTCGAGATCGAGGACGCCCCGCGCTTCGTCTGGCGTGGCCTCCACCTCGACGTGGGACGCCACTTCATGCCGGTCGACTTCGTCAAGCAGCAGCTCGACCGGATGGCGCTCTACAAGCTCAACCGGTTCCACTGGCACCTCACCGAGGACCAGGGCTGGCGGATCCAGATCCACCAGTACCCCCGGCTCACCGAGGTCGGCGCGTGGCGCGACGGGACGCTCGTCGGGAGCTACCGGAACCAGCCACACGTCTACGACGGCGTCCGCACCGGCGGCTTCTACACGCAGGACGAGGTGCGAGAGGTCGTGGCCTACGCGGCCGAGCGGCACATCACCGTCGTCCCCGAGATCGAGATGCCGGGCCACGCGTCCGCCGCCCTCGCCGCTTACCCCGAGCTGGGGTGCACCGGCGAGACCGTCGAGGTCGTCCAGGGCTGGGGCGTCTTCGAGGACATCTTCTGCCCCACCGAGGCCACCTTCACGTTTCTCGAAAACGTGCTGACGGAGGTGCTGGCCCTCTTCCCCAGCGAGCACATCCACATCGGCGGGGACGAGGCGCCGAAGGCCGCCTGGGAGGCGAGCGACGAGGCCCAGGCCGTGATGCGGCGTGAGGGGCTGGCCGACGAGCACGAGCTGCAGAGCTATTTCGTCCAGCGGATCGAGCGGTTCCTGAACACGCACGGCCGCCGCCTCGTGGGGTGGGACGAGATCGTCGAGGGCGGCCTCAGCCCGACCGCCACGCTCATGTACTGGCGGAGTTGGGACGACGAGCCGCTCCGCCACGCCGCGGCCCAGGGCAACGACATCGTCATGACACCCAACCACACGCTCTACTTCGACCACTACCAGGCCGACCCAGCCGGCGAGCCGCTCGCCATCGGCGGCCTCACGACGCTGGAGGACGTCTACGCCTACGAGCCCGTCCCGGACTTCTTCTCGGAGGCCCAGGCCGCCCACGTCCTCGGGGCCCAGGCGAACACCTGGACCGAGTACCTGCGGGCGCCGTCGGACGTGGAGTACATGGTCTGGCCGCGGGCCCTCGCCCTCGCCGAGGCCGTCTGGAGCGAGCGGGACCGGCGCGACTGGGGCGCCTTTGAGGCCCGCCTCCCAACACAGCTCCAGCGGCTCCGCGTGCTCGGCGTCCACTACCGCCCGCCCACGGACACGCCATGACCTCGCCTCGTCTCGCCCTCCTCGCCGCGCTCGTCCTCCTCGCGGCGTCCTGCAGTCCCGGTGAGACCCTCGCCAGCCGGGACGACGATTCGGCGCCGCGCTATCGGCTCGTGGCCTACGTCCATGGCGGCGCGCCCGACGCCCTCGCCCGAATCGGCGCCGACAAGCTCACCCACATCAACTACGCCTTCGCGAACGTGACGCCCGAGGGCCGCGTGGTTCTCGAACGGCCGGCCGAGGACGCCGCCCGCCTCGCCGCGCTCGTCGGCCTCCGCGAGCGCAACCCGCGCCTCCAGATCCTCCTCTCCGTCGGCGGGTGGAGCTGGTCCGACCACTTCTCGGATGCGGCCCTCACCGCCGCCTCGCGCCAGCAGTTTGCCCAGAGCGCCGTCGCCCTCGTCCGCGCGCACCACCTCGACGGGCTCGACCTCGACTGGGAGTACCCAGGCCAGCCGGGCGAGGGCAACGTCTACCGGCCCGAGGACGCGACCACCTTCACGCTCCTCCTCGACGCCGTCCGCAACGCGCTCGACGCGGCGGCCGAGGAGGAGGGCCGCGCCGACCGCCCGTACCTCCTGACGATCGCGGCCGCGGCCGGGGAGCGCTACCTCGATCACACCGAGATGGCTGAGGCCCAGCGTCCGCTCGACTTCGTCAACCTGATGACGTACGACTTCTCCGGGCCATGGTCCGAGCGGACGGGCCACCACACCAACCTTTCGCCCACGCCCGGCGCCCCCTCCGTCCGCGACGCCGTCGACCGGATCGTCGCGGCCGGCGTGCCGGCGGAGAAGATCGTGGTCGGCGCCGCCTTCTACGGGTACCGCTGGGAGGGCGTCGAGCCCGCGGCCAACGGCCTCGGCCAGACGTACACGGGCGACGTGTCCGCCGTCGGCTTCGGGGAGCTGGCGGACCGCGTCATCGGCCGGGACGGGTTCGTCCGCCACTGGGACGACGCGGCGGAGGCCCCCTTCCTCTGGAATCCGGAGACGCGGACGTTCATCAGCTACGAGGACGAGGAGTCGATCCGGCGGAAGGCGGAGTACGTCCGGGAGCGCGGGCTCGGCGGGCTCATGTACTGGCAGCACCTCCACGATCCGGGCGAGCGGCTGCTCGGCGCCGCCGCGGGCATCCTCCGCTAGCTACTCCTCCCAGATCCGCGACTCGTGGTCGGTGTGGAAGGTCTGCACCGAGCCGTCCGGCAGACGGAGCGTGGCGGTGACGACGAACCCGTCGTCCTCGACGCGAAGATCGATGACGCGTGCCTCGCCGACGGCGAGGCGGTCCGGGCCGAGGCCGAGGGCGTCGATCGACGGCGCCCAGCGCTCGTGCGCCGCGTAGTACGCCTTCTGGGCGTGGTAGACCTCCATGAGCAGGTCGCGCGCCACCAGTGTCGGGTCCGGCTGGAAGGCGACGGTCCCGGGTGGAGCGTCGGTGAACTGGAGGACGCCCCACCGCTCCGGCCGGTGCATGTCGACGATCCCCTGCGGCGACCACACCCAGTTGTTCTCGGACGTGCCCGGCACCGTCCGGTAGTCGCCGCCGTCGGTGAGTTCGTGCTGCCACTCGACGCGCGAGAAGTTGATGCGCCAGCGGTCGCCGCTCCGGGGCCGCCGGCCGCCGTTGTAGCGGGCCAACTCCGCCAGCGGAAGGGCCACCTCCACGGACCAGCCCCGGTCGGTGTCGTGCGAGGCGTTGAGCGTGCCGTCGACGAAGACGGCCGAGCGGAGGCCGGGGAGGTTCGTCGGGGAGATGGCCGGGCCGCCGTCTTTGTAGGGCCGCTCCAGCGTCAGCTCCCAGATCGTGTTGAGCGCATTGACCTCGAACTCGTAGTAGCCGTGGTTGTCGGCGTCGGGGTCGAGGAAGATCTCGAAGTCGTTGTCGTGGAAGATGACCGCGTTGCGCTCGGTGACGTCGCCCCAGACGTGCGGCTCCTCCAGCTGCGCGCCGACGTAGAGGAAGTCGTCGTCCCAGAGGATCCGGGCGCGCGTGCGGGAGGTCGGGAGCGGCCTGGCGTCGCCCTCGATGTCGACGAACGGGGCCGTCCAGTCCGCCGCGAGCCACGCCGGCTCGTCCAGCCGGCCGTCGATGACGACGGGCGTCTCGGCGCGGTGGGCGAGGTAGCCGCGCGGGGTGAGGTCGCGCATGGCGTCCCACGTCTGGGCGCCGGCCGACGACGCCAGGAGCAGAAGAGTGGCACACGCCGAGAATGCACCCTGCCTCATGTCATCCTGACCCCGAAGGGACGGCGATGCCAACGCCGTGAAGGATCTCGGCGCCAGCGCCCCGCCCTGTGGCCACCGGACGTCGTGACCGTGCCCTCGCGTCGAGATCCTTCGCGTTCGCTCAGGAGGACACACGAGCGAACCCCGTTCACAGCCGGCTCGCCGCGTCGACGAGGCGGGCGCCGTCGCCGTCGTGGACGGCCACGTTGAAGCCGGGCTGGATGCAGTAGCTCCCCCAGCGGCCCTGCACGTCGAGGGCGACGAAGCCGACCTGGATGTCACGGTAGTCGGGGTTCTTGGCGATCACGCGCTCGACGGCCAGCCGACACGCGTCCTCCGGCGCATGCCCCTGCCGCATCATCTCGACCACGAGGTGGCAGCCGCACGCCCGGATCACCGCCTCGCCCCAGCCCGTCGCCGCGGCCCCGCCCACCTCGCCGTCGACGTAGAGGCCGGCGCCGATGATGGGCGAGTCGCCCACGCGGCCGTGGAGCTTCCAGGCGGCGCCGCTCGTGGTGCAGGCGCCGCAGAGGCGGCCGTCCGCGTCGAGCGCCAGCATCCCGATCGTGTCGTGGTTCTCGACGTTGACCTCGGCGCGCGTGTCGGCGGCGTCAGAGGCCAGCCAGTTGCGCCACGCCTGCTCGGCCTCGGGCGTCAGGAGGTTCTGCGTCGGGACCCCCTGCGCCACGGCGAACTGGAGCGCGCCGTCGCCGACGAGCATGACGTGCGGCGTCCGCTCCATCACCATCCGCGCGACGGTGATCGGGTGGGCGATGTGCTGGAGGTACGCGACCGAGCCGCAGTCGCCGGTCTCCGTCATGAGGCACGCGTCGAGCGTGACGTGCCCGTTTCGGTCCGGGAAGCCCCCGATTCCGACGGTCGCGATTCGACGCGTCCGCCTCCGTCACGCGGACGCCCTGCTCGACGGCGTCGAGCGCGTAGCCGCCGCCGGAGAGCACGTCCCACGCGGCGGCGTTGGCGGCGAGCCCGTGGTTCCACGTCGAGACCACGATGGGCCGGGTGGCGGTCCCGCCCGCCTGCGCCACGGCGCGTCGGCCGGGGACGAAGCCGGCGAGTGCCGACGCCGCGCCCCCGAGCGCGCCGAGACGGAGGAAGGATCGGCGGCTGCTCATGGATGCGTGGTGGCGACGGGCTCGGGACGGAGGTCGATGCGGGCGACGACGGCCTCGCCCACGGCGCGGCCCTGGACGATCCCGTTCTCGATGGCGGGGCGGTAGTGGATGCCACCGTAGAGCCGGCTGATGGCGGCCTCGGCGGCGGCCTCGCGGAAGGAGCCGAACGAGCGGACCGGCAGACCGTACGGCACCTCGCTGTCGTCGTCGAAGGCGAACGGTCGCCGTAGATCGAGGTCAGCACCTCGGCGGCGGCCGTCGAGATGACGCTGTGGCCGGACGTGTACTCGGGGAACGGGGGCGTCTGGAGGACCGGCTGCCACATCGGGTCGAGCGTCCGCCGGATGATGGTCTCCGGGCGGATCACGTTCGTCTCGTACTTGTCGACCCACGAGACGATGAACCCGTCGGCGAGGGCGATGGCCGTCTGGCTGAACGCGGCGAGCGCCGCGACGGGCGTGTCGCGGTTCCGCTCGACGGCGATGCGGACGATCCCCATCCAGTGGCCGCCGGGCGAGATCTTCTTGGCGGCGTAGCTCAGGTGCCCCTCCTCGTAGAGCACGAACGGGTTGCAGTCCCAGAACGACGCGATCGCGCGCTGCTCGTCCGTCAGGTCCACGCGGACCTGGTAGACCTCGTGCATGGCGCGGTAGAAGTCCGATCCGGGGTCGGTCGAGAACGGCGGCGGCGGCGGCGCGCGGAAGGCCCCCGCCGAGTCCAGCGCGAACGGCCGGAGCCGACCCCAGTACGGCTCGATGGCCTCGATGTAGGCCGGCGGCGTCGGCTGCCACGCGCCGGCGTCGGCGGACGGCGTGTAGCGCGGGAGCGAGCGCGTCCGGCCATAGCCGTCGTCCGCGGCCCAGGCCAGCACGTGCGCGGCGACGGCCTCGCCGTAGGCCTCGGAGCGCTGGCGGACGTCCTCCGGCAGTGCGTCGAACGAGGCGAGGAGCGTGTCGCGGGCCGGCGCCAGCCGCTCGCGCGAGAACACGAGGGCGTCGGCCACGCGGAAGAAGGCGTGCGTGCCGGCGAGGAGCCCGTCCACCGGGCCGTCCGGCTCGGGGACCGCGTCGAGCCCGTTGAGTTGCCCGGCGTAGGAGGCGAACCGGGGGTCGTCGTGGCGGGCGGCCTCGTACCCGGCGACCGTGGCGTAGACGTAGACGCGGCTGGCCTGCGGCGGGCTGAAGATGTCGTGGACCATCACGTCCGTCAGCGCCTGCACCGACGCCTGGACGACGGCACGGCCCTCGGCCTGATCGGCCTGCAGCCGGGGCGTGGCGGCGCACCCCGCGAGGACGAGGGCAACACCGAGGACGGAGAGACGATGGAGCATCGGGCTACAAGATCGCGAACACACCCATGGCCTCGTCGCTCGCGCCGACGAGGACGACCGATCCGCGCGGCGTGGTGATGAGCCGGAGCGCCCGCACGTCGCCCGGCGCGAAGAACCCGCTCTCGCCCGGGGCGACGGGCGCGAACTGAAGCCCTGCCGGTCCCTCGGAGGAACAGGCCGCGTCCGGCGTCCATCGGCCCGTCCTGCGCGCGCATCCCGAACTCGTTGCCTGCGAGGAGGAGGTCCGTCGTCCCATCCCGGTCCAGGTCGCCGACGAGGATCGCGTGGACCGGCGCCACCTGGGCCTCCACCGGGAGCGGCCGCGCCACGAACCGCCCGCCGACGTTCTCGAAGACCGTGCTCGCGAACGTCGTCGCCGTGAGTTCGAGGGCCCCCGCGCGCTCTTCCTCCGTGAACAGGTCCTCGACGGTCGCGTCGGCGTAGGAGGCGTAGTCGGTGAACCGGCGCTTGAGGCGGTTCACCTGCCCGAGCATCTCGTCGCGCGAGACGACGGGGTAGCTCACGCCGTCGATGTAGCAGCTCAGGACCGGGTCGACGGAGCCGTTCCCGTCGAAGTCGGCGGCGAGGATCGAGGCGGGCTGGCCGGGCGCAGCGTGGATCTGGGCGTTGAGGCCCCGGTTGCCGCCGACGAGGTCGAGGTCGCCGTCGCCGTCGAGGTCGACCGCCGCGAGGGCGTTCCACCAGCCGGACGTCTCTCCGAGCCCGAGGGCGTCGGTGATCTCTTCAAAGCGCCCGCCCTCGAATCGGAAGGCGCGGACCGGCATCCACTCGCCCGCGATCACCAGCTCCGGCCCGCCCGCGCCGTCGAGGTCGGCCCAGAGGGCGTCGGCCACCATGCCCGGCTCCGCGAGGGCCGGCGCCACCTCGGCCGTCGCGTCGTGAAAGACGCCGTCGTCGTTGCGGAGGAGGTAGCTGCGCGGCGCGAACGGGTACCGCCCCGGCACCACGCGCCCGCCGACGAACAGGTCCGCGTCGCCGTCGCCGTCGTAGTCGCCCGCGGCGACCGTCGCCCCGCTGCTGACGATCTCGGGGAGCGCTCCCTCGGCCCGCGTGAACGCCCCGAAGCCGCCGTTGAGGTAGAGCCGGTCCTGGTAGTCCGCCGCACCTCCGACTCGCTGTCGCCGCTGACGACGTAGAGGTCGAGGTCGCCGTCGCCGTCGGCGTCGACAAAGAGGGCGTCGGTGTCCTCGAACGTCGAGTCGGCCGCGAGGGCCGGGACGTCGGCGGAGCGAACCGGCCGTCGGACCGCTGGAGGAAGAGGGCGCCGGGCTGCATCCGCGCGCCGCCCACGAACGCGTCGTCCAGCCCGTCGCCGTTCACGTCGCCGACGGCGAGGGCGGGGCCGTAGCGCGAGAGGAGGTGTGGCAGGAGCGGCTCGCGCTTGAAGTCGATGAACGGGTTCTCGCGGTGGACGAAGTCGAGCCCGAGGGCGTCCGCCAGGGGCGCGAAACGTGCCTGTGCCGGCGATGCCTCGGGCGCGGCCTCCGTGGCGTCCGCCTGGTGGAGCGTGATCGACCCGGCGGGCACGTCCGCGAGCACCTGGCGGCGGCCGTCGGGCCACGTCACCGTGAGGTCAGCCGTCGCGGCCTCGCCCAGCCCGAGGTGCAGGACGGGCTCGACGGACGACTGGTACCCGCGCGCCGGCTGCTGCTCCACGAGAATCGTCCGCCCGTCCGGCGTCGTCGCCTCGACGCGCGCGCCGATGCCGAAGCGGTTCAAGCCCTCGCCGTCCAGCCGGACCCGGAGCGCGTGGCGCCCGGCGATCTCGCTCGCGCGGTTCCGATACACAAACGCCGGCGCGTTGATGTTGTTGACGACGAGGTCGAGGTCGCCGTCGCCGTCGAGGTCGGCGGTCGCGGCGCCGTTCGAGAGCGACGGGCGCTGGAGCCCCCACGCCTCCGTCACCCGCTCGAACCGGAGGTCGCCGCCGTTGCGGAAGGCCGCGTTCGAGAGGTCCGTCGACGGCATCTGCTCGACGAGCGCCAGGAGGTCCGGCTCCTGGCCGCGCGCCTGGGCCGCCCGCCGCGCCTCCGGCGCCACGAACTTCAGGAAGTCCATGTTGGTGTAGTCGCGGACGTAGCCGTTGGTGACGTAGAGGTCCTTCCAGCCGTCGTTGTCGAGGTCGGCGAGGAGCGCGGCCCAGCTCCAGTCGGTGTTCGAGACGCCCGCCAGCTGGCCGACCTCGCTGAACCCGGCGGCGCCCTCGTTCAGGTGGAGCATGTTCCGCATGTACTGCGGGCCGTAGCCGTAGCTCAGGAGGAGCTGCTGGCGATCGTAGTTCTCGGGCCCCTTGAGGAGCTTCTGGCGCCGGTTGTCCGGCGGGAGCATGTCGAGCGTGAGGAGGTCCGGCCGCGCGTCGTTGTCCACGTCCGCGATGTCGGAGCCCATCGAGTAGTACGAGGTGTGGGCGAGGAGGTCGCGGCTCGCGTCGCGGAACGTGCCGTCGCGGTTGTTGAGGTAGAGGTAGTCGTCCTCGTCGTAGTCGTTGGCCACGTAGAGGTCGGGCCAGCCGTCGCCGTTCACGTCGCCGACGGTCGCGCTCAGGCCGAAGCCGATGGGCGTCTGGTGGATGCCGGCGGCCTCGGTCACGTCCACGAAGTGGCCGCCGTCGTTGCGGTAGAGCTTGTCGCCCGCGAGCGAGTCGCGGAGCGTCTTCATCACGCCCACGTCGAATCCCCGGAGCCGCTTGACGTTGTGGTTGACGAGGTACGCGTCGAGGTCGCCGTCGCGGTCGTAGTCGAAGAACGAGGCGTGCGTGGTGTGGCTCGGATCGTCCAGCCCGACCTCAGCGGCGGCCTCGCGGAACCGGGGCACCTCGTCGGGGCCGCGGCGCTCGTTCAGGTAGAGGAGGTTGCGTCGCTCATCGGTCGGCCCGTCGCCGGAGCGGGCCACGTAGAGGTCGAGGTCGCCGTCGCCGTCCACGTCGGCCATCGTCACGCCGGTCGTCCAGCCCTCCGCCAGCCCCGCGACGCCGGCGACTGCGGTCACGTCCTCGAACCGGAGCGGACCGCCCGGCGCCGTTCGGTTGAGGTAGAGCCGGTTCGGGGCCATGTTGGCGGTGAAGAAGAGGTCCGCCAGCCCGTCGCCGTCGAGGTCGCCCGCGGCCACGCCGCCGCCGTTGTAGAAGTACTCGTAGGCGAGGACGTTGCGGTCGCGCGTCTCGACGAGCGTGTTCTCGAACGTGACCCCGCTCTCGGCCGGCGGGACGAGGGTGAACAGCGGCTGCCCCTCCGCACGCCCAGCGATGACCCCCAGGACGAGTGCGACGAGCAGCGTCCACCCTCTTCTGTCACCCTGAGAAGCGACACGACGAAGGATCTCGACGCCGACGGATCGCCCGTTGTGACCGGCTGCGACCACTGCGACGCCGTGTTGAGATCCTTCGCGTCGCTCAGGATGACACGTCCAGGAACGACGGCCCCCCTCCCGCGCCGCTGGTCCGCCTGGACGTCATGACTGGAGGGCGGCGCGGAGGGCCGCCCAGTGCTCGCTCGTGGTGCCGACGCCCTCGAACAGGGACACGCCGCTGGCGCCGCCCGCCAGCGCCCGGCGTGCGGCCTCCGCGAGGTCGGCCGGCGGCAGCTCCGGGACGTAGAGGCCGGCGTAGAGCGGGAAGCGGCCGCCCAGCGCCGTCACCCCCTCCCGCACGGTCGGCTCGATCCAGTCCGTGCCCTCCTCGTAGAACCAGTTGTAGACCATCGGGAGGACGGCATCGAGCGGCCAGCGCGGCCAGTCCTGCCGGACCAGCCGGCGCGCGATGCTCGGCGACGGGAAGACGGCGGCGGTCACCGGGCACCTCCGCCGCGTGCGCCACCTGCGAGAGCCCGTTCACCATCTCGACGATGGTGTCGTAGCGGTACTGGAGCCACGCGCGGTGCTGCGAGGGGTCCTCCAGGTCGAGCGGGTCGATGCCGGTGCGGGCCTCGAACGTCGCGCGGCAGACCTCGCAGTAGCAGTAGTCGTACGGCGCGTACTCGCGGTCCTGGACGATGTCGTAGGTCGGCCAGAGGGCGCTCGGGAGGATGACGTCCGGGTAGCGGATGTAGTCGAGGTGGAGCCCGGCGATCCCGTCGATCTCCAGGAGCTGCCGGGCCCGCGCCATCTTGTGCTGGCGGACCGGCTCGCGCGAGGGGCACATGAACTTGTAGTAGTCCACGTAGGGCGGGTCCGTCGCCGTCGACTCGCCGTTCCGGTTGACGGCGTACCACTCCGGGTGCTCGTCCTCCAGGCCGCCCTCCATCATCGTCACCATCCACGCGTGGACCTCCATCCCGAGGTCGGCGGCGATGGGGAGGATTTCGCGGTACCCCTCCGGCTCGGCGCCGACGAGGGCTGCCGTGACGCCGGCCTCGCGGGCGCGTCCGAGCACCTCGCGCCACTGGCTCGCGGGGCGCGTGCCGCGGACCCAGACCCAGTGCTTGAGGGCCGCCGAGGACGGCGTGGGTGTGGGCCCGACTCGGGGCCTCGCGGCCACGGTCGGGGCGCCCGCGGCGAGGCCCACCGCCCCGGCTCCGCCCACCTGGAGAAACTGCCTGCGGTCCATCATCCGGCGCGGGGAGAACGTGTCCGGGAAGATAGCGGACGCGGTTCTGACACGCGAGGCCGGACCACCGAACCTCCGCACCGTCAGGTAGATACAACGTCCATGAGCCTCCTCCGGCCCCGGCTCGTGCTGCTGGCGGCCTCGCTCGCCAGCGGGGCCGCGTCGGCGCAGACGGGAGGCGAACCTGCGTCGCCCCGGACGCTCAGCGTCGCAGAGGCCGACGCGTACGTCACCGCGGTCTTCGCCACCGGGGATACGGCCCGCTACGACACCGCCGCCGAGGCTTACCTCTCGCTCCTCCGACGGCTCGGAGAGCCCCGCCCGGCGTCGGAGACGGGCCCCCTCCTCCGGCACCTCCGTCGCCTCGCGCCCGTCGTGCCGGACGCCGAGCGCGACGTCTGGGGCCTCGACGAGGCGATCCGGCACGCCTCGCTCGCTCCGATTCCGGCCAGCGCTGGCGCCCAGATGGTGCGCTGGTGGCGGGCCCAGGACGACCTTCCCGCCACGCCTGCCAACGAGCGGCTCGCCGAGCACCTCGCTCGGATCGCCGTCGCCCTCGACGCCTTCGCCGCCCCCGACGACCCGCGCGGCTACGACGACCGCGGCGAGGTGTACGTCCGCCTCGGTCCCCCCGACCGCGCCGTGACCATCGAGGTGGACGCGGCCCTGCGTGCGTTCGACCTCCGCGGACGATCGCCGGTCGGACGGCTGCCGTCCAATGCCTTCTGGCTCTACGACCGCGTCCACAACGCCGCACAGTACGTGTTCGTCCAGTCCTCGCCCCGGGCCCCGTACCGGCTGGGCGGCGGGCTCGACCTGCTCCCGCGCGAGCTCCGGCGCGCCTCGCGGAGCCTGCGCGGAAACGCCGAAGCCGAGGCGTTCCTGGTGATCATGGAGGAGGTCTACGGCCAGCTCGCCGTCCGCCACCCGGCCTACGGCACGCCCTACGACGCCGTCGCCCGGTACAACGGGAGCGGGCGGGGACGCGACGCGCCGAGCGGCATCGCCCTGGAGGCCGTCTCCCAGGCCCAGGTCGCCGACGCCGTCGCTGAGGCCGTGCGCCAGGAGTCCGTCCCGGCGTCGGTGTCCACGACGCGGCAGGCCGCGGCGGACCTCCCCGCCTCGGCCCGATGGGCCCGCTTTCTCAACCCGGATGGGACGACGCGCCTGGAGGTCGCGTGGGGCGTCGCGCCGGGCGCACTCCGGCCCTCACGCGGACTCCTCCAGCGACAGGGGCTGACCGGAGCGGACTCCATGCTCCTCTCCGTCTCTGCCGTCGTCCTCACCGACGACTTCGAACCCCGCGCCGCGTCCCACGCCCACCTCTCCCGTGCTCAGGAGGAGGGGGCGACGGGCCGTCTGGAGGTCCCTCTGGATCCGACCCCGGCCCGGCTCGCGCTCCAGTGGCAGACGCGCGGGCGTCGATCCACCCCCGAGCGGCTCCTCGTCGGCACGCTCCGACCGGCCGACGCCCTGGCCCCGCTCCACGTCGGCGGTCTGGAGATGAGTGACCTCCGGCCCCTCGCCAGCCCCGACCTCAGCGGCACGACGGCCGCCGCCGTCTACCCGTTCGAGGCGCTTCCTCCCGACGGACGCCTCGCCCTCTCCTTTGAGGTCTACGCTCTCACTCCGGACGCGACCGGCCAGACCCGCTACACCGTCGAGTACCGCATCACCGGGCCGGACGGAAGGCCGGAGACCTCCTCTGCCATCACCTACGACGGAGCGGAGACGACGACGCAGGAGGCCATCGCGCTAGACGTGACGCCCTGGCTCGGGGAGACGGTCGAGATCGAGGTCCGGGTCCGGGACGAAGAGGCGGGAGCCGAGGTCCAGCGGTCGATCCGGTTCACGGCGCCGCGCCCCTAACGCAAGCGCCCTCCGGCCGAAGCCAGAGGGCGCTCGTCATGGAGGCCGGATCGTGCGCCGCTACGGAGCGTCCCACCAGACCCGCGTCGTCAGCGCGTCCGGACCCTGGCGGGAGACCGCGGCGTTGTAGTTCGCCTCGTTCGTCACGGCCTCGCCCGTGCTGTAGACCATCCGGCGCGGAATGGTCCCCCCGGTCACGTTGCCCGGGTAGTTCACGGGCGTGAGGTCGGGGTAGCCCGTCCGGCGCCAGTTGGCGAAGGCCTCGTACTCGTTGAAGAGCGTCGCGGCCCAGTACTGCTCGGCGATCTGCTCCATCGCGTTGCCGCTGTCGTACGGGTTGGCGGCGAGGTAGGCGTCGACCGCGTCGCTGGAGATGGCGGCGCCCCCGCCGTAGCGCGCGAGGTACTCCATGGCGGCGCGGACGCCGGCCTCGTAGTGCCCCTGGGCGTTGGAGGCGCCCCAGCCCCGCACCGCCGCCTCGGCGAGCATGAACTCGACCTCGGCGTAGGTCTGGAAGAACATGGGGTCGTCGAAGCCCGTGAGGACCGGGTTCACGGTCATGTACACGTCCATGCCGCAGGGCGTCGGGGTGCCGCCCTCGCCACAGGGGATCCACGACGGGTGGTTGACGATCGTCGTCGCGTCGTACCCGTTCGGGAGGCCAACGGCCGGAGCCCCAGTCACCGGGACCTGCCCGTAGACCGTCAGGCGCGGGTCGTCGTGCTCCTGGAGCCACGTGACGAACGTGTCGCTCATGTGCTGACTGCCGTCCGCGTCGAACACCTCCGCGACCCCGTTCCGCCAGGCGTTCGGGTCGTGCGGCACCCGGGCGAGGTCGTCGTTGCTCTCCATGACGCCGCCGGCGATGGCCCGCTCCACCCACTGCTGGGCCGCGCCGGGGTCCCGCTTGGAGAGCCGCAGCCCGAGCCGGAGCATCATCGAGTAGGCGAACTTGCGCCACTTCGCGACGTCGCCCCCATAGATCAGGTCGCCGCTCCCGAAGCTCGGCTGCGAGTCGTCGAGCGCAGCGGCCGCCTCCTGCAGCTCGGTGAGCATGTCGGGGTAGATCTCCGACTGGGGATCGTAGACCGGCTGGACGATCCCCTCCGTCACTCCCTTGCCCGCTTCCGAGTACGGGATGTCGCCGTAGAGGTCGGTCAGGCGGTGGTACATGAACACGCGCGTGATCCGCGTGATCGAGCACAGGTTGGCGTCGGCCGGGTCCTCACAGGTCTGGACCCGCAGGTCCTCGATGTTCTTCGAGATGTTGGGGTAGTAGCGCTCCCACATCGAGGACGAGTACCCCGTGTTGAGGAGGTACTTGTCGCCCGACCAGTAGGTCGGCAGCGCCGCGAGGTGCTGCATCATGGTCGAGCTGTAGATCAGGTTCGTGCGCCAGTTCTCGTAGCGCTCGCCCGAGAGCCGGACCTGGATGTTGGTAAGCTTGAAGTTGGGGTCGATCTGGGCCGCCTGGGTCGGGTCCGTGTTGAGGTCGCCGAAGTTGTCGCACGCGGCGAAGCTCAGGGCGCAGAACGCGACGGCTACCGGGCGGCCCCACGTCTTGAATCGGTTCATGGTTCAGGAGGGTGTGTGGGGCCGTTAGAGGCGGACGTTGAGGTTGAACCCGATGGACCGGGTCTGGGGCACGCCGGCCAGCTCGAGCCCGATGCCCGCGCTGTCGTTGCGGTAGGAGGCCTCGGGGTCGAGGTTGGGCACGTCGCTGTAGAGGAGCCACAGGTTGCGGGCCACCAGCGAGATCGTGGCGTACTGGATCGGGGTGTTGGCGAAGAGCCGCTCCGGGATCCGGTACGAGACGTTGATCTCGCGGAGCTTGACGAAGCTGGCGTCGTAGACGAACTCCTCCTGGATTTGGCCAGCGATCCGCCCGTAGTAGTCTTGCGGCTCCGCTTGGGTCGTATTGGCGGAGCAGTTGCTCAGGATGAGGTCACCGTCGGCGTTGGTGTTCTCGGTGCACGAGCTGCGCGAGACGCCCTCGCCCACGACGTACCCCTGCTCGCGGCCGACGAGGGTCTCCTTGTGGAGCCCGGCGCCGTAGGCCGTCGCGTTGAGGGCCGAGAACAGCTCGCCCCCAAACCGCATATCGACGAGCCCGCTCAGCGTCAGCCGCTTGTAGCGGAACGTGGTGGCGACGCCGCCGCTCCAGTCCGGGACGGCCACGCCCAGGATGTCCTTCGGCCCCTGCACCGGGAGGCCGTCTGCGTCATAGACGATCCGCCCCTGGTCGTCCCGGAGGTAGGTGTACCCCTGGATGACGCCGAAGGGCTGGCCCACGGTGGCGGAGGTGACGACGGTGTTCGGGGAGATGTACCGGCTCGTCCCCAGTTGGAACGTCTCCAGCCCCTCCGAGAGGAAGACGACCTCATTCTTGTTCCGCGCGAGGTTGAGGTCGACGTCCCAGCGGAAGTCGCGGGTCAGGAGGGGCGTCGTGGAGACCAGGGCCTCAATCCCACGGTTCTTGATCTCGCCGTCGTTGATCTTCACGGCGTTGTACCCGCTCGTCTGCGAGACGGCCACGTCGAGAATCTGGTTCGTCGTCGACTTGTTGTAGTAGGTAAAGTCGAGGCCGAAGCGGTTGTTGAGCACGCGGACGTCGAAGCCGCCCTCGTACTCCGTCGTCTCGGACGGCTTGAGCGAGTTGAGCGGGATCGTCGTCTGCGTGACGCCGCCGCGCGGCTGCCCGAGGTGGCTGTTCCCCTGGAGGCCGTACGTGAGGTCGAGCTGGTACGGGTCGGTGTCCCCGCCGACCGTCGCGAACGACGCACGGAGCTTCCCGAACGAAAGCCACGCCGGCGTGGCGAGGGCGTCCGAGAACACGAAGCTCGCACTCAGCGCCGGGTAGAGGTACGAGTTGCTCTCCGGGTTCAGGGTCGAGAACCAGTCGTTGCGGGCCGTCGCCGTCAGGAACAGGTAGTCGTTGTAGCCGAACTCGGCCATCCCGTAGAGCGAGTTCACCTGCCGCTGCCGGATCCCGTAGCCGATGTTGGTGGTCCCCTGGTTGGTGACCACCTCCAGGAACGGGATGCTGTAGCCGCTGCCGCCGAGCGTGAGGGTCTCGCGGTCCTGGTAGAGGATGTTGCCGCCGAGGTTGGCGTTCAGCGAGAGCGACTCCGTGAGCTGGCGGTTGGCGAAGAACAGGAAGTCCGTGTTGAGCTCGGTGATCGAGTAGTTCTCCTCGCTCTGCGCCCCGGTCGGGCGGTAGGCCGTCCCGTAGGGCTCGATGTTGGTGCGCCGGAGGGTGTAGGAGTCCCCACCGAAACGGCCCTGGAGCGAGAGCCAGTCGGTGAACTCGTACTTCAGCGAGGCGAGGCCGATCAGGCGCCGCTCGTCGTCGGCGGCGACGAACTGCGTCGCGGCCCAGTAGGGGTTCTGGACGAAGGTGTTGTCGAACGGATGGTTCTCGACGCCCGCCTCCGTCGCACCGGGCGTCTCGCAGCCCGACCCACCGCCGGGGCACTCGAAGTCGTTCACGTCGATGTTCGGAGCCAGCATGAACACGGAGTAGTTCGCGTTGCCCGGCGAATCGGACAGGCGCGGCCGGTTGAACACGTCCTCGCGGATCACGTTGAGCTTGGCGTCGGCCGAGAGCCGGGAGCCGAAGTCGGCCGTGCCACGCAGGTTGAAGGTGGCCCGGGTGAGCCCCGACGACGGGCTGATCCCGTTGTTGTCGAGGAACGAGCCCGAAAGGCGGACGGCGGCCGTCGGCGTCGAGGCCGTGAGCGCGACCGTGTTGGTGGTCGTGAGGCCGGTCTCGTAGAAGTCGCGGATGTTGCTGTTGTCGACCACGGCGTACGGCCGCATCGCGCCGTCGAAGCCGACCACCTGGGAGCCGTCGAGCCGGGGCCCCCAGGCCGTGCTCATCGACTGGCGGGCGGACTCCATCGTGGTCGGCTTCTCTCCCCGGGTCCCCTGCCCGTACTCCGTCTGGAAGTCCGTGCTCACGAGCACGTTGTCGACCGTCGTGTTCGAGTTGAACTCCAGCCCGAGGCCCGGCGTACGGGTGGCCTGGCGCGTCGTGATGATGATGGCCCCGTTCTGCGCGCGCGACCCGTAGAGCGCCGCCGCCGCCGCGCTCTTGAGGACCGTCATGCTCTCGATGTCGTCGGGGTTGACGCCCGAGATGCCGTCGCCGCCGTCGACGCCGCCCCACTCGCCGGCCGATGAGATCGTCGTGTTGTCGATGGGGACGCCGTCGACCACGTAGAGGGGCTGCTCGCCCAAGGCCAGCGAACTGACGCCCCGGATGATGACGCGGCTCGATCCGGCGGGGCCGGTCGCCGGCTTCGTCACCAGGACGCCCGCGGCCCGGCCGGCGAGCGCGTTGGCCACGTTCGTCTCGCGGACCTCGCGGAGCTCACGGCCGTCGATCTCTTCGAGCGCATACCCGACGGCCCGCGTCTGCCGCTCAATGCCGAGGGCCGTCACCACGACGTCGTCGAGGAGCGCCGTGTCTGGCTCCAATTCGACGGTCAGCGTGGCTCGTCCGGCGACCGCGATCTCCTGCCGGAGGTAGCCCAGCACCGACACCGCGATCACAGCGTCCGGCCCGGAGACCGTCAGGAAGAAGGCCCCCTCGCGGTCCGTACTCGTCCCGGTCTGGGTCCCCACCTCGACGACGTTGGCCCCGGCCACCGGATCTCCCGTCGACGCGTCGAGGACCTGGCCTTGAACGTCGAACGATTGGGCGGCAGCAGGAGCCGCCAGCGCACAGAGGGCCGCGACTAGGGTGGCCCAACGACCGGCCCAAGGGGGCGGCACGAGAGCCCGGCGCGGAGATCGAAGCGTAGAGAGGGACATGATGATCGGAGGCCGTTGAGGGTGAGTCGAGCGTGTCCGGAAGCGGTTCCAAATCGGCGCCCCCCTCTCCGCGCCTCCCCACAGGCGGGCGCTGGAGTCGGACCGACGATTGATGAAAGAACCGCGAAGTAAGGCGGAGAATAATTCAGGGGGAGATCACCCGCAACCGCCCCTATCTCATTGTGCACACAACCCTTGTACACGCCAATCATCACAAATCCGACGCCTTCGCGCGGTCCAGAGACGAACGCTCCGCCGCCCTCGAGAGCACCCGGGACCTCACGCCCGGACGCCTGAATCGGCGCCCCGCTCACGCCGTCGGCCCCCCTTCGACTCGCTCGTCCTGCTGGAGACGGACGCTGCCCGTCTAGGGATCTCACGAGCAGCGAGTGCACGTTGCGGCGGCACGCCCCGCGCGCCATCTTCCCCCCGCACCTCCGGCCCCGCCCGTCGACCCGCTCCGCAAGCTCCGCCTCCCGCTCGCCTTCGCCGTCCTCCTCGGCGTCGTGTACGCCAGCGCGTACGGGTTCGCGCCGGACGGGGCCGGGCCGACGTCGACGCCGGCCCTGCGGTGGCTGCTCGCCGTCTCGATGGTGGCCGTCGGCGTGGTGGCCGTCCAAGCCGTCCGGTTCTTCGCTCTCGACATCCTGTTTCTGAGGTCGCAGGGGCATCGGGCACCGGCGCTCCTCCACGTCGTCGTGGCGATCGTGCTGTACTTCCTGCTCGGGCTGCTCATCGCGAGCCGCGTGTTCGAGCAGCCCCTGACCGGGGCGATCGCGACGAGCGCCGTAGCCTCCGTCGTGCTCGGCCTCGCGCTCCAGGAGACGCTGGGCAACTTCTTCGCCGGGATCGCGCTCCAGATCGAGCAGCCGTTCCGGTTCGGCGACGTCGTCCGCGTGGGCGAGCTGAGCGGGCGGGTCGAGGCGTTCAACTGGCGGGCCACGACCATCCTAACCGTCCACGACTCCCACGTCGTGATTCCGAACTCGCTGATGGCGCGCGAGGCCGTCGAGGTCTTCGGGCGCAAGGAGGTGAACCGCCGCCTGCTGGCGGTCCCGGCCCCGTACGCGGTGCCCCCGCAGCGGATGGTGGAGGTCGTCCGGAACGCGCTCGTCGGGGTCCCCGGGGTTTCCGAGCGGCCGGCCCCGCAGGTCCGCCTCGCCGCGTTCGACGATTCGTCGATCAGCTACGAGGTGGTCTACTGGGTCGAGGACTACCTCCGAGGGTCCGCCATCGACGCCCTGATCCGCGAGCGCGTGTGGTACGCGTTCGCCCGCAACGGCATCGCCATCCCGTTTCCCCACGAGATCCAGGTGCCCTACGAGCCCCCCCCACCACCGACGACGAGGACCCGGTCGAGGAGCGGGCACGGTGGCTGGGCGAGGTGGACCTCCTGGCGCCCCTCACGCCCGAGGAGCGGCACCGGCTCGCCGAGCGGGCGCGGACCCTCCTCTACGGCCCGGGCGAGACGATCCTCCGGGCCGGGACCCCGGGCGGCTCGATGTTCGTCGTGCTCCGGGGCCGCGTCGAGATCCGCGTGCCCCAGGGCGGGCGGCGCATCTCGGTGGCAGAGGTGGCGGCCGGCGAGGTGGTCGGCGAGATGTCGCTGCTGACGGGCGAGCTCCGCTCCGCCGACGCCCGCGCGGTCGACGAGGTGGAGCTGATCGAGGTCCGCAAGGCGGACATGAAGGAGCTCCTCGACACCAACGAGGGGCTCGCCCACGCCCTCGCCGACGAGATCGGCCAGCGTCTCGAACAGCGCGCCGACGCCCTCGCCGACCTCACCGCGGACGCCAAGGGACCGGCCACCCAGGCCTCCCTCCTCTCACGGATCCGGCGGTTCTTCGACCTCGGGTAGAGGCCAGAGACGACACAGGCCCGGCCGACGCCTGTCGGCCGGGCCTAACTCATTCCGACGAGGCGGCGCGCTAGTTGAGGTGCGCGGCCAACTCCTCGCGGCGGTGCTTCTGGCGGAGCTTGCGGAGCGCCTTCTCCTTGATCTGCCGCACGCGCTCCCGCGTGAGCCCGAACCGCTGGCCGACCTCGACGAGCGTGAGCGGCTGCTCGTGCCCGATCCCGAAGTAGAGCCGCGTGATCTCGGCCTCGCGCGGGTGCAGGGTGGCGAGGGCCCGCTCGATGTCGATGTTGAGGCTCTCGTTGGTGAGGTCCTCGTCGGGCTGCTCGTAGTTGTCGTCGGCGAGGACGTCGAGGAGGCTGTTCCCGTCGTCGTCGTCGAACGGGGCGTCCATCGAGAGGCTGTGGCGGGAGTGCTGCAGGCCCTCGACCACCTTCTCCTCCTTCAGGTCCAGCTCCTTGGCGATCTCGTCCGGCGTCGGCGGGCGGCCGAGCTGCTGGGCGAGCCGCGCCGAGGCCTTCCGCATCTTCGAGAGCGTCCCGACCCGGTTGAGCGGGAGGCGGACCGTCCGGACCTGGTCGGACAGCGCCTTCAGGATCGACTGGCGGACCCACCACACGGCGTACGAGATGAACTTGAAGCCGCGCGTCTCGTCGAACCGCTGGGCGGCCTTCACGAGGCCGTAGTTCCCCTCCGAGATGAGGTCGGCGAGCGAGAGGCCCTGGCCCTGGTACTTCTTGGCGACCGAGACGACGAACCGGAGGTTGGCCCGGACGAGCTTGTGGAGGGCGAGCTGGTCGCCCTGCTTGATCCGTTGGGCGAGGTCGACCTCTTCATCGGGCGTCAGGAGAGGGACCTGCCCGATCTCCTGGAGATACTGGTCCAGCATCCGCTGACTGCGGGGGACGTACATCGGCGGCTCGTATGGTTGATGGTGGGTTAGCGGCGGCGTCCAGCGGCCCTCCAGGGCGAAGACACAAGCGTGCAAGGTAGGGAATCTCCCCTGCCTGCCCTAGCGCGAACCCCCGTCGTATCGGCTCTTGGAGGTGGAGTTCCTTAACACTTCGGTTTTCTCCCCCCCTCCGCGTTCCCCGATGGGCACGCTGGTGGCCCCCTCCGCACGACGGCGCCGGTCCTGGTGTCTGGCCTCGCAGAGGCTTCACGGCCTACCGGGCCTCTCCGCGTGGGGCGCCTACGTGGCCGCGGCCCGTCCGGCGTCGATCGCCCGCGAGAGGTCGTCCCAGAGGTCGTCGGCGGACTCGAGCCCGACGGAGAGGCGGACGAGCCCGGACGTGATGCCGCCCTTGGTGCGGGCCTCGCCGGTCGAGACGCGCTGGGTCAGCCCGGCGGGGTGCTGCGCGAGCGTGTCCGTCGAGCCCAGGCTGACGGCGGGCGTGGCGAGGCGGAGCGCGCGGAGGAACCCGTCGGCCGCCGCGAAGGCACCCGGCCCGTCCGCCGTACCGTCCGGCCCCAGGATCTCGAACGAGAGCATCGGCCCCGGGCCGCTCATCTGCCGCCCCTCGCCGACCAGTCCCCCGCCGCGCCCCCCCACGCTCGGGTGGTAGACGCGACCGACGCCGTCTTGCGCGACGAGATGGGCCGCCAGCGCCGTGGCCGTCGCTTCCGCCTGGCGGACGCGGAGCGGGAGCGTCGGGAGCCCCCGGTGGAGGAGGTACGCCGCGAGCGGGTGGAGCACGGCGCCCGTCAGGATGCGGACCTGGCGGAGCCGCGCGGCCCACGCCTCGGAGCACGCCACGACGCCGGCCAGCACGTCGCCGTGGCCGCCGATGAACTTGGTGGCGCTGTGCATCACGAGCGACGCGCCCAGCGACGCGGGCTGCTGGAGGACCGGCGTCGCGAACGTCGAGTCCACGAACACGGGCACGTCACCGGCCGCCTCCACGACGCCAGCGATGTCCACGAGGTCGAGCGTCGGGTTGACGGGCGTCTCGATCATCACGAGGCACGTGTCGTCCTGGACGGCGTCAGCCACGCCGGCCGCGTCGGTCCACGTCACCGTCATGCCCAGGAGACCCGAGGTCAGGAGCCGGTCCGTAGTTCCATAGATCGGCCGCACGCCGACGACGTGGCCCCTGCCTTCGGTGCGCGCCGCCAGCACAGCCGCCGTGATTGCCGCCATCCCCGAGCCGAAGGCGACAGCCGCCTCGGTCCCCTCCAGGGCCGCGAGCCCGGCCTCGAAGCGGCCGACCGTCGGGCTGTAGAGGCGGCTGTAGATCGGGCCGCCGGCCGCCTCGGGGGCGCCCCCGGCCATCATCGCGTCTAGGCTGCCGACCGCCTCGTCGAGGCCCTCGAACGGGTACGTCGTCGAGAGGTCGATGGGGAGCGCGTGGACGCCGAGGGCGCGGAGGTCGTCGCGACCGGCGTGGACGGCGAGGCTGTCGGGAGTCATGGAAGCGGTGGGGTCGACGAGAGATGCAAGTTCGTCCCGCACCCCGCCCCGAGCCCGCCTGGCCGGCAAATCACCTCACCCGCCCAGGAGGCCCGTCACCACGAGCACGTCGTAGAGCGCGTGCGTCCAGGCCGCGAGTGCGAAGCCGCGAACCAGGAACACGGCGTTGAGCGCGAGCCCGAACAGGAACCGGAACGTGAACACGTCCAGCGTGAAGGGGTCGCCGTACGGCCCGAGGTGGTGCACCGCGCTGAACACGACGGCACCGACGACGGCCGCCACCACGTACGCCTTCGTCCGGTCCAGGTGCATCAGGCGGTGGAGCGCGAGGAACAGTCCGCCGACAAGGATCACGCGGAACACCAGTTCTTCGTAGAGGCCGGCCCCGATGCTGAGGGCGAGTTGGAGCCCGAGTCCGAGCCGCGCGAACTGGACGAGCGCGAGGTCCGGCCAGAGCCAGGCCCCGAACAGCGCCCCCACCGCCCCACCGACGACGGCCGCGAGGACGACGGCGTAGGCCAGCGACTCGCCGACGAGAAGGCCGAAGTAGCGCGGGACGAGCGGCGGGCATCGGTCGCGCTCGCGCCATCCCACCCATGCCCCGATCAGGAGCACGACGCCCCCGAGCGCGGCCCACCCGGTCCCGCCGAGCATGGCGAGGAGTGACTTCAGCCACACGTCGGCGCCCACGCGGATCTCGCCGGGGCCGGTGTTGGCCAGCAGCACCCCCACCTCGTAGACCACGAACAGGGGGAGCGCCGCGAGGAACCCGTACGTCGCGGTCCGGGTGGCGGCGGCGTAGCCGACCGGGCGGGCGGGCGGAGACGGAGAGGCGAGGCGGTCGACGTCGGCGCTGAGCCGGGCGACCTCGTCGGCAGGCGAGGACATGGGCAAGACGGATTTCCTCGCCCGTACGCACGCGCCGGCGACGGAGATGCGCCCGCCGCCGCGTCCGGCTCCGCTAGGGGACGCGCCGGATTTCCACGCGGCCGGCCTCGTTCGGGTCGAGCACCAACACGGCCGCGGCGGCGGCCGACAGCTCCACGACGTAGGCCTGGCTCACCGGCCCCCGGTCGATCACGCGAGCGAACGTGCTCCGCCCGCTCGACGGGTTCGTCACGAGGACGATCGTCCCGAACGGGTACTCGCGGTGGCTGAGGGTGAAGTCGAGGGGGTCGTAGCGCTCGCCGGACTCCGTCTGGCGGCCCTCCATCACCTCGGGGTAGACGAGCGCAAGGCCCTCGGCCTCGACCGGCGGGAGCGGGCTCCGGGCCGCCGCGGCCGGGTTCACGGCCTCGGGGAGGTAGAGCGGCGTGCCGGGCCGGAGCGGCGCCGTCGAGAGCGCGTTGCCGGTGGCGAGGGCGTCGACGTCCACGCCGTAGGCGGCGGCAATCGAGAAGAGCGTCTCGCCCGGCTCCACGAAGTGGACGAGGTCGGCCGGAACCGTCGTGTTGGTGATGGACCACGCGCGGCGCGGGGAAACCGGCACGGCGGCCCCGCTGCGCGGCGCGCCAGCGCCCGCCCCGACGACGAGCCGCTGGCCCACCTCGATCCGGTCGCCCTGGATCCCGTTCAGCCGCCGCAGCTCGTCCACCGACGTGTCGTAGCGGAGGGCGATGCGGAAGAGCGTCTCCCCCGCCTCGACGACGTGGACGGCCGCACTGCCCGCCCCCTCCCGTCGGGGGGCCTCGGCGGGGCGCACGGGCGGGGCCGGCGGCTGCGGCGTCGAGACGGGCACGGGCTGCACCGTCCGGCTCGGCATCGGGACCCGCTCCGAGAGCCGGAGCCGCTGCCCGACCTCGATGGTGTTGCCGTCGAGGCGGTTGAGGGCGCGGATCTCCTCCACGGAGAGCCCGTGGGCCCGCGAGATCCGGAAGAGCGTGTCGCCGGGCTGCACGACGTACGTGTCGGCTGTCTGCGCGACGGCCGCGAGCGGGAGGAGGAGCGCGGCGGCGAGGGCGAGGAGTCGGGTCATCTAGTCGTCGAAGCCGAGGCCCTCGGCCTCCAGGAGAGCGCTCTGAAGCTCGGCGCGGGCATGGGGGTCGCCCGCCTCGGTGGCGGCGGCGATGCCGGACCGGAAGGTGGCCCGGGCGTCGTCGTCGCGGCCCAGCGAGCGGTAGAGGGCGCCGAGGTGGTAGTACGTGCCCACGTAGCCGGCGTGCTCGCGGACGAGGGCTTCGTAGAACGCCAGCGCCTCGGCCGTGTTGCCACGCTTGGCGTGCTCCTGCGCGAGCGCGAACCGCGTGAACGGGTCGTCCGGGTCGTCGCGGAGGAAGTCCTGGAGGGCGGCGAGACGGTCCATCGCGGGCAAGATAGGGGGCGCCGAGAGCGGGGAGCAGAAGCAACGGCCCGCCCGGCCGGCCGACCGATAACTCTCGGTGTGTTCGGGGCGCCTACCAGCTGCCCCCGGCACCGCCACCGCCCCCGAAGCCGCCGCCGAAGCCGCCGAAGCCGCCCCCGCCGAAGCCACCCCCGCCGCCACCAAAGCCGCCTCCACTGAAGCCCCCGCCGCCCCCGCCAAAGCCGGGAAGGAAGATGATGCCGGGGCCTCTCGACCGCCGGCGTCGGCGCGTCCCGCCGCCGCTATTCGGGGGCGTCTTGGTCCGCGACGAGAGCACGACGAGGATGAGGAAGACCACGAGCAGGCAGCACAGGACGGACCCGATCTCGCCATCGCCGCCGGCCGGGCCCGTGCGCGTCGGCGCTTCGAACTCACCCGAGAGCGAGGCCAGGATCGCGTCCGTGGCCTGGTCGATGCCGCCGTAGAAGTTGCCCTGGCGGAACTGCGGGACGAGGATGCTGCGGACGATCGTCCCGGCCGTGGCGTCCGTCAGCGCGCCCTCGGCGCCGTAGCCCGTCGTGATGAACACCTCGCGGTCGTCGACGGCGACGAGGAGGACCACGCCGTCGTCGACGCCGGCCCGGCCGACGCCCCAGGCGCGGAGGATCTCCGTCGCGTAGTCGACCGGCGCCACGCCGTCCGTGGTCGAGACGATCACCACGGCCACCTGGGAGCCGGTCGAGTCGTCGTAGGCGACGAGCTTGCGCTCCAGCGCGTCGCGCTCACCGGCCCCGAGCGTCCCCGTGAAGTCGTTGACGAGGCGGGGCGGGCTCGGCCGCGCCGGGACGTCGTACGTCGACTGGTAGGGGCGGCCGTCCTGCGCCGTCGCGCCGGAGGCGACGACCGTCAGCAGGAGCGCGACGGCGAGGGCGAGGCGGCGGGGCACGGCGTGGGAGGACAGGCGGGAGGGCAGAGCGCGACGGCGATCAGTCGAAGTTGATCTCCGGGGCCTGCTCGGCGCCCGCCTCCGCGTCGAACGTCTCGCGGCGGTCGATCCCCGCGAAGCCGGCGACGACGTTGGTCGGGAACGTCCGGATGCGGGCGTTCAGGTCGGTCGCTGCGCGGTTGTAGTCGCGGCGGGCCGTGGCGATCCGGTTCTCGTTCCCCTCGATCTGGTCCTGAAGGCGGAGGAAGCCCTCGTTGGCGCGCAGCTCGGGGTAGTCCTCGCGGACGACGTTGATGAGCGAGCCGAGCGAAGCGGCGAGTGCCGTCTGCGCCTGCTCGAACCGCGCGACGGCCTGCGGATCGGAGAGGTCTTCGGCGTCGAGGTTGAGGTTCGTGACCTGCTGACGGGCCTCGATCACGTTCTGGAGCGTCTCGCTCTCGAAATCGGCCTGGCCCTGGACGGTCGAGACGACCTGCTCGACGAGGTCGGAGCGGCGCTGGTACTGGTTTTCGACCTCGGCCCAGGCGCCGGTGACGGCTTCGTCCTGGCGTTGGAGGTCGTTGTAGGTGCCGCACCCGGTACATCCGGCGAAGCCGATGAGCAGGACGACGACGAGGAGGACGATGGCTCCGGTGCTTCTCATAGCGATGCGGGCGGGCCGCAGGGGTGAGTCAGAGGGGCGGTATCATACGGCGCCCCCACGGAAAGGATGCCGGCTCCCGAGCGGCCATACCCCATGGATCTCCGCCCCCCCTCCCTCGACGCCGTCCACGTCGTCGGCGACCGCGTGCTCGTCCGCCCGGCCGACGACGCCGACCGGACCTCAGCCGGCCTCTACCTCCCGGCCGGCGTCACGTCGAAGGAGAAGGTCCAGGGCGGGCGCGTAGTGCGAACCGGCCCCGGCCACGTCGTCCCCAACCCGGACTACTCGGCCTCGGAGCCGTGGGCCTCGGACGCCTCGCCGGTCCGCTACCTCCCGCTCCAGGCCCGCGAGGGCGACTACGCCCTGTTCCTGCGCGGCGAGGCGGTCGAGATCGAGTACGGCGGCGAGAGCTACCTGATCGTCCCCCACGGCGCGATCCTCGCCCTCGTCCGCCCCCAGCATCCCGAGGACGACCCCGCCTTCGGCGCACTCTGATGACGCGGACTCTCCTCGGCAGCCTCGCGCTGGCGTTCCTTGCGGGCAGCCTCGGCGCCTGCACGCCGGAGACGCCCGACGCTCCGTCCCCCGACCCGGCCGACGCTGCCGCCGCCGCGGTTCTCACCCTCGACGCCGACGGCATCGGCGGCCTCGACGGGGCCGTCGCGTTCGACACGGCCGCCGTCCGGGCCGCGCTCCCGTGGGGATTCTCGGTCGAGTTCCGGTCGGTGGAGACCGAGGCCGGGCTCGTGCCGGTTCTGTGGGCGCTCCGCGACGGCCAACTCGTCCTGGAGGTCTACGGCGACGCGGATGAGACGGTCGGACGCATCGACGCGGCGAGCGAGCAGGTGGCGGGGCCGAGCGGGCTCCGCGTCGGTCGCACGTTTGCCGAGGCGGACGGCGGTGCCATGGACTGCACGCCGGGCACCGGCGAGCTGAGCGGCCGCGCCGTCTGCCGCCCCGACGTCGGCGGACCGGTCCGCTACGTCTTCGCCAGCCGCTTTGCCGACCCGGGCCACCCACTCCCCCCAGCCGATTCGCTCGGGAACGCGCTCCTCGAACGCCTCGTCTGGCGCGAGGACTGACGGACGCCGCCTACCCCGGCAGGCCGGGCGACACGTCGAGCACGTCCTCGCGGTCGACGCGGACGAGGCCGGGCGGGCCGCCCTTCACGGGCCGGACGTACTTCCGCTCTGTCACCGTCACGGGCACGACGGTCTGCGTCTTGGCCGTCGAGAAGTGGGCGGCGACGCGGGCCGCCGCGCGGAGCACGTCGGCCGGCACCACCGTCGAGCGCCCAGCCCGCTTGACCACGACGTGCGAGCCGGGGACGCCGCGCGCGTGGAGCCACAGGTCGTGCGGGCGGGCGACGCGCGTGGTGAGGTGCGCATTGCCGCGCGCGTGCTTGCCGACGAGCGCCTCGTAGCCGCCCGGGAGCGGCACCCGGCGGAATGGCTCGGACGCCCCCTCCCCTCCCCCCTGTCCGACGAACCGGGCGAGGGCGCCCTCCTCGGCCTCCAGAAACGTGCGGAGGTCCGCCAGCGACGCCGTCGCGCGGAGGCGACCGAGGAGATCGCCCGCGGCCTCCGCTTCGGCCTGGACCTCCGTCCAGCGGCTCTCGGCCTCGTCACGGGCGCGGCGCGTGCGGCGGGCCTTGTCGTAGTACCGCTCGGCATTCTCGACGGCCGAGAGCGCCGGATCGAGCGGGATCTCGACGGGCGCACCCGATCCGCCCACGATGTCGGGGAGCGTGACGGACTCGCGGCCGGGGCCGTCGCCGGAGGCCTGGGCCATGAGGAGGTGGCCCCACGTCTCATAGCGGTCGGCGCGGCTGGGCTGGGCGAGCTCCTCCAGCATGGCCTCGGCCGAGCGCTCACGGCGCGCATGGGCAGCGGCGAGTGCCTTCTCGACCGGCGCGTAGAGGTCCGTGTAGGCGCGCTGCGCGAGCTGACGGCGCGCGTAGACCTGCACGGCCTGGTCGGCAGACTCGAACGGCTCGGCGCGCCACGTCGCGGGCGGATCGGTGAGCGGGACGAGCGCCAACGCTTCGACCAGCGGCCCACGCCAGTACATCACGGGTGACGGCGCGTCGAGATCGGCCATGAACTGACGAACGGCCTCGAAGACGAGCCGGCGGGCGTCGGCGTCGAGATCAGGATCGCCGTCCGGATCGAACCCGGCGCGGCGGACGGCCTCGTCAGCGAGGGCGCGTGTGAAGAGCGGGACCGCCCCGGCCACGGTCTGTCCGAGCGTCGTTCGCGGTCGCCACCGCGCCTCGAAGGCGTCTAGCGTGTCGACTTCCGGAGCAGGCCGAGGCGCGGGCGCGTCACGATCGGTCCACGCATCATCGTCGAGAAAGCTGGACCGGACGCGCCCGTCGCCGTCGGTCCAGAACACGTTGGGGTGAGCGCCGAACAGGAGGACCTGGAGCCGGTCGCCGCCCTCCAGGTCGAGGAAGAGGTGCCGGTCCCGCTCCGCCACGCGGACGCCGGAGACGGTGTGCCCTGCGAGACCGTCGAGCACGTCGGCCGTGTTGCGGCGCTGGCGGCCGGTCCCCTCGGTCTGGAAGAGAAGCACGAGGCCGGGGTCACAGCGAACGCGGAGCGTGTGGCTGTCGTCGCCCCGGCGCAGCGCCAGGCTCAGCTCGCGCGGGCTCTGCGTCCACGCGTCGTCGAGGGTGGCGCCGGCCAGGCGAGCGTCCCACTCGCGGGCGAGGGCGCGGAGCGTGAAGAAGTCCATGGGCCGAAGATCGGCCCGCGCGGCTCAGTCCGTTCCGCCGACGTCGTGAAGTCCGCCCGCCGCGTCGTGGCTGTGGAGCACCTCACAACCGATGCCGGCACCGGGCGCGAGCGGCGCATCGAGCATGGCCGCCTGTCCGTCCGCCTTCTCCACCTCCACCGCCAAGAAGTGGTAGCGGTACGCCCCGGCTCGGACGACGTGCGTGCCGGCCGGCACGTCCTCGATCACGAACCGTCCCTGCCGGTCCGAGATGGCGCCGATCTCCAGCTCCGGGATCATGACGCCGGCGCCGACGAGCGGCTGGCCCGTCTCAGCGTCCGTCACGACGCCGCTGATGCTGTGCGGCGGGGGCGGCTCGGCGGGAGCCTCGGACTGAGCGAACGACGGGGCGGCGGCAAGGACGAGGGCGAGGAGCGCGAGGCGGCGCATGAGATCGGGCGTGGAGACGGGGAAAACCTACGGAACCTGCCGCTCCAGGCAGCGGACGATCTGGGGGGCGAGGGCGGCGGCGGCCTCGTCACGGAGGCGGTCGAGGAGCCGGTCCGCGGCGTCCTCGTCGGCATCGACGAACAGGGCGCGCTCGCTGCGCGGGAGGTCGAGGTCGCGCCAGTCGCCGTCGTAGGAGGCCAGCTCATAGCGCTCGGAGGCCTGCGGGCGGACCTCGTCCTCGCACACGACCTCCCGCGTCCGCACGTCGACCGCGACGAAGGCCGCGTGGATCGTCATCTCCAGCGTCACGCGGCGGCGCTGGTACGTCACCTGCGTCCCGCCCCGGCGGAGGCGTGCCGTGGCGGCACGCGCCTCGCCCTCGGTCCGCGCCTCTGCCAGCGGGCCAGCCTCAACGGCCACGCCCACATCCGCGCCGAGATCGGCCGCGAAGCGGGCCGTGCGGCGGGGGTTGTCGATCAGGTCCCGCCCGCCCTCGCGGCGGATCGGCGTCCGCACGTCGCGGTCGGCCCGGCGAGACTGGCGGCGGACGGCGGCGGGATCCACCAGCGCGAGGAACGGCGGGAGATCGGCCAGCTCGTCGTCCATCAGCACGTCGTCGAACTCGCGGAGGAGCCCGCGCGGCAGGGCGTCGTCGGACTCGGACGGGAAGACGGCGGCGACGACCGTCCCGGCGACCACGATGTCGTCGAGAAGGTCGAGCACGGGCTCGGCGGCGGGGTCGCCCGGGGCATACATCCGCAGCGCCGACTGCACGCGTCCGTAGGCCGAGCGGTAGTGGCCCGCGGCGTAGTCGGCCTCGGCCCACCCGGCGTGCGCGGCGCGAGCCGAGGCGTCGAGCGCGCGCTGCTGCTCGGCGGACGGGCGGTAGGCCCGGGCCCGGCCGAGCGCGCGGAGGGAGGCGGCGAAATCGCCGACGGCCAACGCATCGTCGGCGTCGGCCTGGAGGGCGTCGACCGCAATCCGGAGCGCGGCGTCGCGGTCGGCGGGGAACGAGCGGGGGCGATCGAGATCCACCCCCACGCCGCGCGCCCGCGCGATCAGGGCGTCGGCGGCGAGGTAGGCGTCCGCAGCGCCGACCGGCCCGAGGGCGCGCGCGCTGGCCACCCATCGCTGGACGGCCTCGCGACCGGCGACCGCAAGGCGGCCGGACACGTTGGGAAGGTCGGGGTCCCGCTCCAAGGCGCGGATGTAGGCGTCGGCGGCGGCGACGTAGTCGCCCGAGACCTCGAGGTCCATGCCGTCGTGATAGGCGCCCTCCGCCGAGGCGCACCCGGCGATCAGGACGAGGAGGAGAGCGAGCGGAGCGAGGAGGCGGCACATGGCGAACGCACCGGAAGGGCGGGTGAAGATCGGCACGCTCGCCACAACAAGAACTCCGCCAATCGGCCCGGGCGAGGCGCTCCGGGCGGTCCCATGGCTGTCACTGTCCATCCGACGCGTCGGCGCTGCACCGTGCGCGCTACGCCGCCGCCGGGAGGACGAGCGTGAACGTAGACCCCTCGCCCTTGACGCTCCGGGCGGTCAGGCTCCCATGCATCTGGCGGACGAGCCGCGCGGCGATGGCGAGGCCGAGGCCGGTCCCGTTGAACTCGCGGTTGACGCGGACGTCCTCCTGCACGAACGGCTCGAAGATCGACTCCAGGACGTCGTCCGCGACGCCGATGCCGGTGTCCTCCGCCTCCAGGCGGACCTCGTCGTCCTGCACCGTCAGTCGCACGGTCACGGCCCCCTCCGAGGTGAAGCGGGCCGCGTTCGAGATGAGCTGGTCCACGACCTGTTCGATCCGCGCTGGGTCGCCCATGACCACGGCCGGCGCCGACGGCGCCTCGATCCGGAAGCCGACGCCGCGCTCGGTGAGCGGCCCCTCGTGCCGCCGGCCGACCTCGGCCACGATGGCGCCGAGGTCGACGGCCACGTCCCGCAGGTCGATGGCGCCCGTCTCCAGGCGCGAGAGGTCCAGGAGGTCCGAGACGAGCCGGAGCGCGCGCTCCGACGCGTCGGAGATGGTCCCGGCAAACTCGGCGATCTCGGGGGGCGCCTCGGCCAGGCCGGCGGCTTCCTCCGTCAGGATCTGAGCGAAGCCCCGGATGGCGCCGAGCGGCGTGCGCAGCTCGTGGCTCATGGTGCGGAGGAACGACATGCGCGACTGGGCCGCGCGCTCGGCCACGCGACGGGCGCGGTCGAGATGGGCCTCGGCCTCCTTCTGAGCGGTCACGTCGGCAAGGAGGCCGCCCGCGACGGGGCGCCCGACGGCATCGAGGTGGGGCGTGGCCCGCTCGCTCACCCACACCAGCTCGCCCCCATCGAGGCGGAGGCGCACGTCGAGGCGCGACGGCTGGCCGGAGCGGAGGCGGGCGTCGTGCGCCTCGAACGCCTCCCGATCGTCCTCCACCACGAAGTCGGCCCAGTCGGCGTCGCCGGCGAGGAGGACATCGGGGTCGAGGCCGGTGATGGCCTCCACCTGGGGGGTCACGAAGGAGTAGGTCCGTCGGCCTGCGTCGTCGTAGCCGAACGTGAAGAGGGCGTCGTCGAGGTCGGCCACGGTCCGCTGGAACCGGGACTCGGCCTCGGCCCACGACCAGAGCGTGTCGAACAGGGCCGCGAGGCGGACGCCGGCGTGCTCCTCAGGATCGCCCCACGGCTCGTCACGGGCGAGGACGAACAGGCCCGGCGCCGCACCCTCCACGGGGAGCGTCAGGATGAACGGATGCCCGAGCCACTCGGCCAGTTCGCCGCCGGTCGTGGTCATGGGCCGCTGGGTCTCCACCTCGATCAGGTCCCACTCCATCCGCTCCGGCTCCGCTCCGGGCGGCCACCCGGCGCACCGGACGTAGCTCTCGGATGCCTCGTCGCCGATCAGGGCGACGGCCGTCTGGGCCTCGAGCGCGCGGGCGACCCGGCTGACGCCGGCTTCCAGGAGCGCGAGCGCGTCGGGGTGCGTGAGGGCGACGTTGTGGAGCGCCGTCTCTGCGGACTCGACGCGGGACTGGAGCGTCCGGCGGGCGGGGGGGCTTCGGCAGACATAGCCCCCCGAGTATCGCCCCGGCCGGCCGCTCCCTAAATGGCCTCGGCCGGAACTGACGGAGCCGACCGGGCCTCGGCGGGGACGGCGAGGGCCAGCCACAGCACGCCCATCAGCACCTGGACGCCCGCCAGCCCGAGCACGACGGCCCCCACGCTCAGCGCTCTCTCCATGAGCAGGCTCGCCACAACGATGGAGGCGCTCTGGACAAGCGTCACGAGGAGCCAGTCCGTCGCGATCACCCGGCCACGGAGGCGGTCCTCGGACCGCTCTTGGAGGAGCGTCGTGGACAGGACCCAGTTGGCCCCACTGGCGGCGTGGGCGACCACGACGAGCGCGGCGACCACCCACCGGGCATCGCCCGCAAGCGCGATGCCCGGTGGGTGGTCGCCGCGCTCCCGATCACGCACGCGCCGAGGACGGACGGCCAGCGCCGCACGTCGCGGAAAAGGGCCCGGGCCAGGACCGGGCCGAGGCCGGTCCCGATCCCTCGCGCGGCGAACAGAACGCCGATCCCCGTCGTCCCGGCCGAGGGGAACAGGTGGTCGCCGAGGAGCGCGAGGGCCAGGACGAGCCCGCCGCCGCCGGTGCCCCACGCGGCCTTGGCGAGCGCGATCCGCCCGACGCCCGGCCGCGCCCGGAGGTAGCGCCACCCGTCGACGATCTGGCGGAGGCCGGTGCGAAGAAGGCGGCCCTCGCCCTCCTCCGGCGTCCGCGGCGGCGCCACGATCCGCGCGATGAATGCCGCACTGACGAGGTACGTCGCGGCGTCGATCCAGAACACCACGTCCGTCCCGAACGCGTCCACCACCGGCCCGCCCGCCGCCGCGCCGACGGCGAGCATCACCGACCACGTGGCCGAGAGGAGCGCGTTCGCAGTGAGCAGTTCGCCCCTCCCCGTGATCCGGGGCAGCAGCGCGTTCTTGGCCGGGGTGAACGCCGCGCTCACGGCGATCTGTGCCGCGGCGAGGGCGTAGAGCAACCACAGGTCGCCCGCGTCGCGGACGAACAGGAAGCCGAGCACGAGGGCCGCTCGCACGAGGTCGGCCCCGATCATCAGCGCGCGCCGGTCGAGCCGGTCGGCCAGCACGCCGGCGATGGGCGAGGCGAGGGCGAGCGGGAGCATCTTGGTGAGGAAGACGCCGCCGAGCGCGGTCTCCGAGCCGGTCAGGTCCAGGACGAGCCGGTAGAGCGCGAGCGTGTTGAACCAGTCGCCGAAGAGCGAGACGATGGTCCCCGCCCACAGCCGCCGGACACCCGCGTTCGTGCGGAGGAGCGCCCCGTAGCCGACCTCGCCTCGCCGGAGGCCGGGCGTCGAGGGCAGACGGGTTCGTCCGAGCATGCGGAGTCGGGAGGCCGGGCGCCCGCACACGATCCAGCGCGGCGCCGGGTTCACTCCGTCCGCCCGGCCGGCGTCGTTCCGTCGGATCTTCTCTCCTCGCCCCGCTGCCCGTGCGCCTCGTCCCTCTCGCCCTGCTGGCGGCCGTCCTCGCCGGCTGCGCGCGTCTCCCCGCGACCGCCTCACCTCCGGCCGTGCGCACCGTCGAGATCACGGGGCGGTTCGTGACGCGCGCCGTCGACCGACCGGCGGTGGGCGTCTACGGGCTCCGGGTGGTCCTCCTGTTCCGACGCGCCGACGGGTCGGGGTGGGAGCGAGCCGCCGTCCCCGACGGCCCCTGGCGGCGCCACCGCCAGTTCGACGTGCTGGACGAGACGGGCGCGTTCCGCTTCGCCCTCGCCACGGCCCAGGGCCTCTCCGCCTACGACGAGGTTGCCATCGTCCCGACGATGGAGACGGCGACGGTCCGCCTCGTCCCCGCGCCCGCCGGCGCCCGCTCTCTCCGCACGCCCGAGGGCGATGTCACGCTCCTCCCACCGGCCGACGCCCTCCGCGTCCCTCTCCCGTCCGACGGGCCGGTCCGGGTCTCGGCGCAGGAGGCCCTGCTCCGCCCCGAGATCGGCGTCCCGATCCGCTACGCGGAGTTGTCCCGTGAGTTCGTGTTCGCCCGCTACGAGGGCGCCCCGCCGTTCGACCTCCCGCCCGTCCGCGTGGAGTTGGGTCGGGGCGGCGGCAACGTGTTCCAGGCCTTCGACCCCGACGCGCTCGGGGGGACCGAGATCGAGCTGAACGTGGCTGGGCCGGTCACGCCCACCATCGTGGCGCACGAATACGGCCACTACGTGAGCTTCCGGATGTGGGGCGCCGACTGGTGGCGGTACACGCTCCGCAACAAGAGCCTGCGCGAGGGCTGGGGCATCTTCTTCTCGTTCGCCGCCCGCGCCTACGTTGCCCAGACGTACGGCGACGTGCACCTTACGGCGTCCAATCCGGAATGGGCGCCGTTCGCGCACCGCTTCCGCGGCCGCCGCTACGACGGGATCGCCTACGGCACCTCGCACCCCGACTACGCCGCCGTCGGCGCGCTCCTGTGGAGCCTCTACGACGGCGCCGACCCGTCGCCGTTCGAGTTCGGACCGGCGGGCGCGTTCGGGCTGGCGGGTGACAACGACGACATCTCGGGCCACGGCCTCGCGCTGTTCGAGGCCGTCCGCCGGTCGCGCGCGAGCGTGCTCGACGAGTCCGGCATTGCGGAGGTCGTCCGGCGGTTCCGGGCGTCGACGCCCGACGCGCTCGGCGCCTCCGTCGACGGCGCCGTCGACTTCTTCCTCTGCCCCGCCTTCCCCGACTGCGACTACAAGGTGCCTCCGAGCGATGCGCCGACCACGGGCTCGCTCACCCTCCGCCCCGCCTCGCCCGCCGCCCTCACGGCCCGCCGGCTGACGGACGGCATCGTCGAGCTGCGGTGGGACCGGCGGGTGACGGAGGCGCCCTGGGGCAACCCACCCGAGGCCTACCGGGTCTATCGGGATGGGTCGCTGATCGCCACGCTCGCCGGGACGGCCACGTCTTCGTCGACGCCGCTCCGGACGGAGGCGGTGGCGTCGTACGAGGTGCGTGCCGTCGGCGGAGGCGGCGAGTCGTACGGGGCGCCGTCCGTCCGCGTCTCCCCGACCCTACCGCCCGCTGGTGATTGAGGAGCCCCTCTGATCGGCTGTCATCCTGAGCGAGCGGAGCGAGTCGACCGCGCAGGGACGGCGCAGCCAAGGATCTCTAGCGGGCACGTGTCAGCCAGCGCTCTCGGCGTCCGCGAGAGACCTCGTCGCACCAGAGATCCTTCGACTCGCTGCGCTCGCTCAAGATGACACATCGGCCGGAGCCGCACCGTCATCCGTTTTGTCTTTTTTGGTTTGCGACCCAGTAACCAGCGGGTATCCCACGGAGACGTTCTCGCCATAGTCCAAGGTCACACCCTCACGTCGCAACAGCGGGAACAGGAGGACGTCGCGGATGGAGGGCTGGTTGGTCATCACCATCGCGAGGCGGTCGAGGCCGACGCCGAGGCCGGCGGCCGGCGGCATCCCGTACTCCAGCGCCCGGAGGAAGTCCTCGTCGATCTCGCGCGTCGCCTCCTCGTCGCCAGCGGCGGCAAGCCCGGCCTGGTCCTCGAAGCGCGCGCGCTGGTCGAGCGGGTCGTTCAGCTCCGAGAACGCGTTGCACAGCTCCTTGCCGCCGGCGATCAGCTCGAACCGCTCGACGAGCCCTCGTGCTGGCGGTGGCGCTTGGCCAGCGGCGACAGCTCCACGGGGTAGTCCGTGATGAACGTCGGCTGGATGAGGCCCGGCTCGACGGCCTCGCCGAAGATCTCGTCGATGAGCTTGCCCGCCCCCATCGAGTCGTCCACCTCGATGCCGAGGCTCCGAGCGGCCTCCGCGATGGCGTCACGCGAGGCGACCGCGCCCGTCTCCACGTCGTAGAGCCGGCGACCCGTGGCCTCCTCGATCGCCTCGAAGATCGGAACCCGCTTGAACGGCGCCTTGAAACTCAGCGTGTGCGTCTCGTCGCCGACGGTGTACGGCACCTCGGCCGAGCCGTGGAGCGCGACGGCCACGGCCTCCAGCATCGACTCCACGAGCCGCATCATCCAGTCGTAGTCCCGGAAGGCGACGTAGAGCTCCAGCATGGTGAACTCCGGGTTGTGGAACCGCGAGAGCCCCTCGTTCCGGAAGTCCTTGGCGATCTCGTAGACGCCCTCGAAGCCGCCCACGAGGAGCCGCTTGAGGTAGAGCTCGTCCGCGATCCGCAAGAACAGCGGCATGTCGAGCGCGTTGTGGTGCGTCGTGAACGGGCGCGCGGCGGCGCCGCCGTACAGCGGCTGGAGCGCCGGCGTCTCGACCTCCACGTAGCCCTTGTCGTCCAGGAAGCCCTGGATCGTGCGGACGATCCGGTGCCGCTTCTTGAACACGTCGCGGACCTCCGGGTGGAGCGCGAGGTCCGCGTAGCGCTGGCGGTAGCGGAATTCGGGGTCCGAGACCTCGTTGAACGTCCGCGTCTCCCCCGTCTCCTCGTCCGTCACGGTCTTCTCGACCGGCAGCGGCTTGAGGCTCTTGGCGAGGAGCACGAGCCGGTCGGCCTCGACGGACACCTCGCCCATCCGCGTGCGGAAGACGGTCCCCTCGATGCCCAGCCAGTCGCCGGGGTCGAGGAGCTTCTTGAACACGGTGTTGTACTCGCCCTCGGGGAGGTTGTCGCGCTTGACGTAGATCTGGATCTGGCCCGACTCGTCGGCGAGGTGGAAGAAGGCGGCCTTGCCCATCACCCGCTTCGTCATCATCCGGCCCGCGATCGTCACGCGGATCGGCGCGGTCCCCTCGGACTCGGGGTCGTGGACCGCGTCGTCGTAGGTGTCGAGGATCGCGGCAGCGCGGTGGCTCACGGGCCACTCGGCGGCCGGGTACGGCTCGACGCCGGCCTCGCGGAGGGCGGCGAGGTGGTCGCGGCGGAACTGCTCTTGCTCGGTGAGCGCCATGGGGCTGACGTTATGGTGTCCTGTCGTGTCAGCGGAGTCTACGCGCCCGCTCCGAACGCGGCCCCCCGGGGCCGCATTCCATTCCGAACCTTCGGGAACGCTCCCCCGGAGACGGATCCAGCGGGCCAGGGCTAGTGCGGGAATCCCTCCGGTCCCGTCATCCTGAGCCGCGCGAAGGATCTCGACGCCATCGTCGGAGGCCGTCGCGAGCGCTCGTAACGGAGTCAGACGTCGCGCCGACATCCGTCACAGCGGTCAGGACGACCGCTCTGGAGTCACCGCACAGGGCCTAGTCCACCAGGCGGGCGACCGACGCGAGCAGGTCGTCGCGGTGCCCCCGGAGCCGGTCGGCGACGCGGTCGCCGAGGGCGCGGGCGGACGAGGCGTCCGGCTGCGCGGCGGCGAGCGTCGACAGGTGCTCGGCGGTCTGGCCGAGCGCCTCGACGGCGGCGGCGGCGGCCGAGAGCCACGTCCGAGCCGGCGGCGCGTGCGGGCCGGCGAGGTCGGCGGCGCGCTCGCGGAGGCGCGGGAGCCACCCTGGCGCGGGGCGGAGGATGGCGCGGACGCGCTCGGCCGGCGTCCGGGGCACGGGCACCAGGCAGCGGCCCTCCGTGGTGACGCCGGCGCCGAGCGCCTCGTCGAGGGCGGCCAGGTCCGCGGCGACGGCCGCGACGGTGGTCCGCTGGCGGAGGTTGAGGGCGGCGGCCTCGGCGTCGCCGAGGGGACACCCGAGATGCCGGACGGCAGCCCGCGTGGCCGCGAGGATCGCCTGGAACGAGGCCGACGACTCGCGTCGGACGCTCCGGGCGGAGAGGGCTTCGATGGCGTCAGCCGAGAGCCCGGCCGGGAGGTCCATCGAGATCAACACAGTAGAATCGCTCATTCAGTCGCGGACCGCGCGTGGCGGGCCGCATCGGTGAAACAGCGCGAACAGGTACTCAACGCAAGCTAGACGCATGGGCTCCCGGATTTTCGCCCTCCACGGACGATCCTCCGTCTCGTCACCGGGCCTCCACTCGCCGGAGGGGCGCCCTCGGGCCTCCCATCAGGAGTCTTCCACGGACGTGGGCCACCGTCGCGCCGCCTGCGCACGGGTCGTGTAGGGAGGGGCGTCCGGGTCGGGGGGGACGGCCGAGGTCGTCCCCGGGAGCGGCGTCGTCACCATCCGCTGCATGAGGAGGAGCACGTCCTCGGCCCGGTCGGGGGCGAGCGTCCCGGCGCGCACGGCCAGCCGGACGGTCTCGACCGAGAGGGCGGCGTAGGCCGGGACGAGGTGCGGGAGGTGCTTGCGGAGGGCGAGCCCGTGGCTCCGGAGCGTGGTGAGGTCGCCCCGCGCGATCGGCCCGGTGAGGGAGTCTTCCGGCGAGGTCCGCGCGAGGCTGTCGAGGGTGCCTCGGAGGAGGGGCTCCAGGATCTGCATGGCCTCGTCGCGGTCGATGTCGATGGAGGCGAGCACCTCCTGGACCATCCCCATGAGCGTCACGAGGAGGTTCGAAGCCATCGCTGCGGCAAGGTGGTAGCGCGGCTTCGCGTCGGCCGAGACGACGAGGTAGCGCATCCCAAGCCCGGCGGCCAGCTCGATCCCGGCGGCCACGCCCCGGGGGTCGCCCTCCACCCCCACCGTCACGCCGTCCAGCGTGGAGGCGTCGGCGTCGCGGGTGACGGTCTGGAGCGGGTGGAACGCGAGCGTCCGCGCGCCCTCGGCGCGGAGCGGGTCGAGGACGGACGCAGGCGTCGCCCCCGACGTGTGGAGCACGACCGAGCGGCCCCAGGGCCGTGCCACCCCGGTCAGCGTCTCGCCCAGGTCCGCGAGCTGGCTGTCCGGGGCGGTGAGCACGACGAGCGGGGCGTCGGCCGGCAGGTCGCTCAGGCGGTCGGACGCTACCGGCGCACCGACGATGCGGGCGAGGTTCTCGGCGCTCGACCGCGACCGGCTGATGACGCCGCGGACCGGGAAGCCTCGTTCAGAAAACCGGAGGCCCAGCGCGCGCCCCATGGCCCCGGCCCCGATGATGACGACGCCGGGATGCGGATGCTTGAACGCGGACGAGTAGACCTCCATTGAGTGAGAGTCGGGCAAGGATTAAGCGCGCCAGAAGGCGCAGGCGAGGGCGCCCGGCGCGTCGTCGGTGGGCGGCGCGAGGGCGAGGACGCGGGCGTGGGTGGCCCCTCGGTGGGCCGCGGCGATCATCGTCGTGATCAGGGCGCCCATCCCCTCAACGGTCACGGCCTCGCTCCCGAGCAGGTGCATCAGCTCGCTCTCGTCGAAGCCTTCGATGGCCTCGCGGAGCCGAGCCAGCGACGCGTCGTCGCCGCCGAGCAGGTCGCACGACCCGATGACGACGGCCTGCTTTCCGTACATCACCTCGCCGACCGCGTGCCCCAGCTCGCGGCAGAACGCCGGGCTCTCCTCCCCCATCACGATCGGGACGGCCGAGAACTCGCCCGCCAGCGTCTGCTGCAGGAACGGGAGTTGGACGTCGGCGCCCTCCGTGTGGTAGTGGCCCGTGTCGTCGAGGAAGATGTCGTCGTCCTCGTCGCAGAGCTCGTTGCGGAGGTGGTCATCGATCGGGATGCCGCCGAGCGGGGTGTGGTACACGTCCGTCTGACAGATCGAGAGGCGGCCGAACGAGCCGCTGTGGCTGGGCGAGATGAGGAGGACGGTGTCGAAGTCGCGGCCCTTGAGGAGGGCGTAGGCCGCGGCCGCGGCCGCCCCGCCGGAGGTCCGATTCGAGTCCGGCACGATGAGGCCAACGAGGTCGCCGTCGATGGCGTCGGCGTCGGCCTCCGCGAGCAGGTCGGCGAGGGTCTGGCGGAGAGGAACGGGCTGCGTGGGATAGACCGCGCGGGTGGCGAGGCTCATCGGGACGGACGGCGTGTGGAAAGGGGCGTTCCGGACCGAGCGTCCGGACGCCGACGAGCCTACGCGCGAGGGGCGCGCGGGATGCCGGGCGAGGGAAGGTCGGGTCTGGGACTGAGACACATCAAGAGCGACGTGCGTCGCGGTGGGTTTCCCACGGGGCCTCGATAAACGGGCGCCGCGTGTCCGTCGGGGGGACACCCCCACCCATTCCAAACACGGTGCCAGGGCCGGCACGTCGCCCCCGACGCCCCCGGCCCCTCCCCGCTTTCGCCAATCGGCGGTCGCCGCTCAGTCGATCGGCTTGAGGCCCGCGACGATCTCGGCCCGGCGGGCCTCCAGGAACGGCGGGAGCACGACCGACTCGCCCAGCGTCTCGGCGTCCTCGTCCACGGCGAAGCCCGGCCCGTCGGTGGCCAGTTCGAAGAGGACGCCGCCCGGCTCGCGGAAGTAGAGGCTCCGGAAGTAATACCGGTCCACCGGCCCCGAACTCGGCACGCCGAACCGGCGGAGCCGCTCGTCCCACGCCTCGTAGTCGGCGTCGGGGATTCGGAAGGCGACGTGGTGGACGCCCCCGGCGCCCTGGCGGGCCGGCCCGAGGTCGGGCTGGACGGCCACGTGGAGCTCGGCGTGCGGCCCACCGCCCGCCCCCATCTCGTAGACGTGGACCGCATCGGCCGGTCGCTCCGGGAGCGCGTACGTCCGCACGGGGCGCATCCCGAGGACGGTCCGCAGCACGAGGTCGGTATTCTCCAGATCTGGGACCGACATGGTGATCGGGCCGAGGCCACGGATCTGGTGCTCGGTCGGCACCGGACTCCGGTCCCATGGCGTCGATGGGTCGCCCGTGCCGCCGTCGTCGACGAGGGCGAGGCGCTGGCCCTCGGGGTCCTCGAACAGGAGCGTCGCCCGCCCGTCGCGCTCCTCGACCGCGCCGGCCTCCACACCGTGTTCGGCCAACCGGTCGGCCCAGTATCCGAGCGCCTCCGGTCCGTGGACGCGGAGGCCCGTCCGGATCACCGACCGCGTGCCGCGCTGCTCGCGCGGGACGGGCCAGTCGAAGAAGGTGAGGTCGTGCCCCGGCGTCCCGACGGCGTCCGAATAGAACAGGTGGTAGGCCGAGACGTCGTCCTGGTTCACGCTCCGCTTGACGAGGCGCATCCCCATCGTCTCGGTATAGAACCGGTGGTTCCGCCGGATGTCGGCCGAGACGGCGGTGAGGTGGTGGGTGCCGAGGAGGTCCATGCGGGCAGCGGGCGTGTGGCTCGCGTAAGCCGCGCCTCCCCCCGGGTTCCTCCGGCCCGAGTCAGTTCTCGTCCTCCGGGCGCAGGTCCCGCCGGTCGATCTCCCCGTTCAGCATCCGCCACGTGGGGAACACCTCCGCCTCGGCCCGGAGCGTCGCGTCGAGCGCGTCCACCTCCTCGGGGTCGCGCAGTTCAATGGTCACCTCCGTCTTGATGGTGACGTAGACGTGCCCGTCCTCCTCGCCATAGATCACGACGGACTTGCGGCGGGCCCCGGGCGGGCCTCCCGATGAAATAAAAGGATCGCGTGGAACAGACATCCGCCCTGACAGCAAAGTGTAGGGCCTGACTACGACAATCAGGCCACATTCCCCGCCCCGGTACCTACCGCCCAGCCCTTGCCCCAAACCTCAGGATCTCCCTTAGACTGACGGACTTACAGAGCGTGCGGGCCGCGTCCCACCCGCCCTCCGAGCGGCGTGACCGGACGGGACTGACGGGGCTGCGGGGTAGAATGGTGCTCCGGCATTACCAATTTTCCCCCTCCTCGTCCGCCCCCGTCGCGACGGCCACGAGGCGGCGCTGAAACTGCGCGGCGACGGCCAGCCGTGCCTGCTCGGTCCGAGCCTCGATGAAGCGGGCCTGGGCGAGCGAGACGCCTGGGGCGTGGTCTCGCCCGCCGCGTAGCGCGCGCGTTCGGCGGCCGCAGCGGCGACGCGGGTCTGAGCCTCGTCCACCGGATCGCGCGGTTCCACGACGGCAGCCTCACCGTCGCGTCCGAGCCCGAGGTGCGGACGGTGTTCACCGTCGGCTCTGAGCACCGCGCGGCGCCGGGCGCGCGACGTGCCCGCTATTTTGCCTGGCCGTAAACCGGCTCCTCGTCCCATCCTCTGCCCCCGGCTCTCCACGACGACGCCCCATGCCCCGTGACCCCGTAGCGCCCCCTTCCCCGATGCCGACCGCAACGGAGGAGGGCCGGGCCCGGCGTGCGCCGGCAGACACCGCGCGCCGGGAGACGGTGGCCCTCGTCATCCCGCTCTACAACGAAGAGGACGTGCTCCCCCTCCTGATCGACGAGATCGAGGCGTACCGGTCGGACCACCCAGAGATCACGCAGGTCGTGCTCGTAGACGACGGGAGCCGCGACCGGACGCCCGCGCTCGTCCGCGACCTCGTGGCCGACCGGGCGGGCTACGTCGTCGTCACGTTCTCGCGCAACTTCGGACACCAGCTGGCGGTCACGGCCGGGCTGGAGGCCGTAGCGACGGACGCCGCCGTGGTGATGGACGCCGACCTCCAAGACCCGCTCTGGGTGGTGACGGAGATGATCGGGGCGTGGCGCGCGGGCTACGAGGTGGTCTACGGAGTCCGCCAGCGGCGCGAGGGCGAGACCTTCTTCAAGCGGACCGCCACGAAGCTGTTCTACCGCCTCTTCCAGCGCCTCTCCGACGTCGACGCACCGCTCGACACGGGCGACTTCCGCCTCGTCTCGCGCGCCGTGCTGGACGAGTTCGACCGGCTCCACGAGCAGCAGCCCTACGTCCGCGGCCTGATCGCGTGGATCGGGTTCCCGCAGAAGGGGATCCCGTACGTCCGCCCGGCGCGGGCGGCGGGCTCCACGAAGTACCCGTTTCACAAGCTGGTCCAGCTCGCCTTCGACGGGCTCGCCTCGTTCTCCGACCGGCCGCTCCGCTACGCCGCCCGCGTGGGCCTGTCGATGGCCGGGCTCGCCGTGCTCGGGGTGATCTGGGTCGTCGTCGACAAGCTCCTCTTCGGCGTGCCGGTCTCGGGCTGGGCCTCGATCATGGTGACGCTGTTCTTCTTCGGCGGGATGCAGCTGTTCTTCCTCGGCGTGATCGGGAACTACCTCGCGCGGGTCTACACCGAGGTCCGCGGCCGGCCCCGCTACGTGGTCCGGGGCGTGTGGCGCTCGGACGGGCCGGTGGCCGACGGCCGCCCCCCTCCCCTCCCCGCTCTAGCCCATGTCGAAGACGAAGCGCTCGTCCCGCCGGGACGCGACCGCCGCGTCCGAGGCGCCGGGGGTCTTCGGCGGCCTCTCCGAGCCCGTCCTCCTCGCGCTGACGGCCGGCGTCGCCGCCTTCTACGTCGCCTTCTCGTTCGCCTCCGACGGGCTGTACCAGCACGACGAGGCGGCCCACTTCCTCAACATGCGCGCGTTCTGGGACGACCCGAACGCGGCGCTCGGCAACTGGGCCAAGCCGGGCTACAAGCTGGCCTTCGCCCTCCCGTCGCTCCTCGGGCCGTTCGGCCTCGTGGTGGTGAACGCGCTCGTGGCGGCGTCGGCCGGGTACGTGGCCTACAAGCTGGCGGCGGCGTCGGGCGCGCGGTGGCCGCTCCTCGCGTTCGCGCTCCTCGTGGCGCAGCCGCTGTGGGTGGAGCTCTCGTTCCGCAACTACCCCGACGTGCTCTCGGCGCTGCTCCTGGCCGTCGGCGTGCTGTGCCACGTCCGGGGCCGACGGCTGGCCGCGGCGCTCGTCCTCTCGTACCTCATGATGATCCGGCAGGAGCTGTACCCGCTCCTCGCCCTCTACGGCGCGTTCCTGCTGTACGAGAAGAACTGGCTGCCGGCGCTCGCCCTCGCCACCTTCCCGCTCGTCCAGCACGTCTGGGGCTGGGCAGCCACCGGCGACCCGTTCTACCTCTACAGCCAGATCGCCGGGACGAGCGGGACCTACCAGGCGGCTTACCCCCGCCAGGGCGGTGCCCACTACGCCCTCATGTCGCTGACCATCTTCGGCGCGATGGCGCTGACGCTGACCGTGACCTACGCCGCGCAGGCCGTCTTCTACAAGCGCCGCGTGCAGTGGGCGATCGTGATCCCGGCCGTCTACTTCTTCGCGATCCACACGGTGTTCCAGATCCAGACGGTCGAGATCGGGCCGTCGTCGGGAGGCAATCTGCGGTACCTGGTCGTCATCGCGCCGCTGCTCGCGGTGCTGGGCGGGATCGCGGCCGAGCGCCTGCCCGAGTTGCCCGACAAGGGCAAGCTGCTGTGGGTGCTGCTTCCGTTCGTCGTGCTCGTGCTCGCGTTCATGCGGTTCGAGAACAACAACATCGTGTTCTCCTCCGACACGACCGACCCGGTGCCGGTCGTGACGACGCTCGTCGCGGTCGCCATCGTCCTCCTCCCGCTCGCCGCCCGGACGCTGGCGTGGGCGGTCGTGGCCGGGTGCGTATTCGTGGCCGTCGCCGCCGTGCGCCCCTACGAGCGGTCGCTCGAAGACCAGGCCGTCGAGCGCGTGGTGGCGTGGTACGAGGCGGATGCCCTGGACGACCGCCCGCTCCTCGCCAACCACACCATGTTCTTCTACGACATCGGGCGGCGTGCGGAGGAGTTCGAGGCCGGCGCCGGGCCGATCACGGGCGAGGCCGTCCGCGCCGCTCCGCCGGGGACCGTGATCCTGTGGGACTCGCATTACTCGTACCGCCCGGAGCTGCGGGAGGACCAGGTGCCCTACACCTACTTCCACGAGCACCCCGAAGCGTTCCGTCCCCTCCTGCAGCCGATCGTCACGCCGGACCGGCGGTTCGCCGTGTTCGCCTTCGAGAAGACGGGGCCGGCCGACGCCGAGCCTGCAGCCGCACCGCCCGTCAGCCCCCTGATCCGCTGGCGATCCGCCACCGGATGGCTGGCGCGAGCGCCGGCCTTGCCGTACTCTGTTTCATCTTTCCGAGCGAGCCATGTTTCGCGCCTTAGTTCTCCTGGTCGTTGCGGCCTCCGCTTCGGCACAGCCCTCCCTCGACCACTTCGCGCTCTCCAAGGGCGAGGTCGACGGGGGGCCGCTCGTGTTCGACGTGACCGAATCGTCCCAGCCGCTCCACGTGTCCGTCGCCGCCAGTTCGCCGGGGACGGCCGTCAACGGAATCATCGTGTCGATGACCGTCGACGACCACTTCGGGGAGACCAACTACCACACGATCCCGCCCGTCGCGGCCTCCGTCGCCACGGTGGAGTACCACCTCCCCCGCTTCCTGGAGACGGGGACGTACGAGTTGAACGTGGCCGTCCAGGACGAGCACGGCCGGATCCGCCGGTGGACGGTGGACGAGTTGGCCGTGGCCGGCTTCCCCAACCGCTTCGAGGTCCGCGTCACCGACGACTTCTACGCCCCCGAGGTCTCCGAGGTCGAGATCGAGAACATCGGGGACGCCTTCCACCCTCAGGGCCTTGCCCGGATCACGTTCTACGACCCGTCCGGCACTCTGGCGTACCGCGTGATCGCAGAGTCGCCGAGTGGGAAGCGGCGCACCCTCGGCGAGTACCAGGCGGCCGTCGGCGTCGGCCCGAGCCACACGTTCGCGGTCCCGTTCGATCTCGGGCGACAGGATCGGCAGGACGAGCCAGCTGAGGAGGGGCTCTGGCGGATCGCTGAGATCCGGGTCTCCGATTCCAACGGGACCACCCACACGCTCTCCGGAAGCGACCTGTTCAACCTCGGCCTCCAGTCGCGTTTCTGGGTCGGCCCCGTGCCGCCCGAGGCCACGCCGCCGCCAGGCTGCGGCTGGCCTAATCCAGTCCAAGCCGGACGAGCCGTCCGGGTGCCGGCCTCAGCGGACGTGTACGACGTCCAGGGCCGCCGGGTCGCACGGGCCGACGTGTACGGGGTGCTCGACACGGTGGGCCTGCGTCCGGGCCTCTACCTCGCCCGCCCGTCCGGAGAGGAGGCCGAGACGTGCCGGTTTACTGTCGCAGACTGACAAGTTTCGAGGCATCGCCCGCCCGCAACTCGTAGGAGAGAACCTCAAGTCCCGCCGCCCCCTGGGGAGAGCGACGGGATGGTGGTACCCTCCGCAGACTTTCCCGTCTGTGCATGATCGCGACCGTTTCTCCGCCTCGCCCGGCCGACGCCGTCGGCTCGCCGGCTTCCCCGAGCTGTCTCCCCGATGGGCGCAGGAGGAACACCGGTGCGTCGTCACAGACGGGTTCCTGACGCCGAGCGCGGCACGCATCCGCTCGTTGGCTCGGGACCTTGAGGCCGCGGGCCACCCGGTGCTGGCCTCGCTCGCCGTTCGCGTCGCGGACGCCGTCGAGAGCGAGGGGCACCGGTAGAGGACCGGCTGGGCGCGGGTGCCCGGCTACGCACTCCCGAGCCGCACCGTGGCCGTGTGCTCGTCCCCGTCGGAGACGAGCGGGATGCGCGCCGTGCCGCCGGCGACCGAGGCCGGCTGCCCGTCCACCTCGACCGAGGTGACCGGCCCCTCCCCCACCCGCTCGACGCGGACGATGTAGACGGTCCCGCGCGCGTCGGTGCGGTAGCGGAGCGTGTAGCCGTCCCAGTTCGAGGGGATGCGCGGAGTGAGGCAGAGGGCCTCGGCCTCGCGCCGAAGCCCGAGGAGCGACTCCACGGACACGCGCCACATCCACCCGGCCGATCCCGTGTACCACGTCCACCCACCGCGCCCGACGTGCGGTTCGACGGAGTACACGTCGGCGGCGACGGCGTAGGGCTCGGTCTTGTACGTCTTGGCGGCGCCGCGCGTGCGGGTGTGGTTGAGCGGGAGGATCATCCGGAGCAGTTCGGCCGCGCGGTCGTGGCGGCCGGCCTCAGCGAAGGCGCGGACGGCCCACAGCACGCCGTGCGTGTACTGCCCGCCGTTCTCGCGGACGCCCGGGAGGTAGCCTTTGATGTAGCCCGGGTCGTGGCCCGTGAGGTCGAACGGGGGCGTGAGGAGCCGGATGATCCCGGACCGCTCGTCGACGAGGTGCTGGTCGACGGCGTCGAGCACCTGCTCGGCCCGCTCCGGCGGCGCCACGCCCGAGATGACGGACCAGCCCTGGGCGATGGCGTCGATCCGGCACTCGTCGTTGGTGGACGAGCCGAGCGGTGTGCCGTCGTCGTAGAAGGCGCGGCGGTACCACTGGCCGTCCCAGCCGTCGGCGTTGAGCGCGCGCCGGAGGTCGGCGAGGTAGGCCTCGTAGCGCTCGGCCCGCTGGCGGTCGTTGCGGTCGCGGCAGATGTCGACGAACTGCTCCAGGATGTGGGCCAGGAAGAACCCGAGCCAGACGCTCTCGCCTTCGCCCTCATTGCCCACGCGGTTCATCCCGTCGTTCCAGTCGCCCGAGCCCATGAGGGGGAGCCCGTGGCGGCCCTTCGTGAGCGAGATGTCGATGGCGCGGCAGGCGTGCTCGTACACCGACCCATGCTCGCCGCTGGGCTGGGGGACAAGGAACACCTCGTCCTCGCCCGGCGCCAGTTCGCGGGCCGCGAGGAACGGGGCTTCCTCGTCGAGGAGCGTCTCGTCGCCCGTCGTAGAGAGCGCGAAGGCGACGGCGTAGGGGAGCCACAGGAGGTCGTCCGAGAACCGGGTCCGGATGCCGGCGCCGGTGACGGGGTGCCACCAGTGGAGCACGTCGCCCTCCTCGAACTGGTGCGCGGCGTTCTTGAGGATCTGCGCGCGCGTGAGGTCCGGGCGCGTGTAAATCAGCGCGAGGCTGTCCTGGAGTTGATCGCGGAAGCCGTAGGCGCCGCCGCTCTGGTAAAACGCCGAGCGGCCCCAGAGGCGGCACGAGAGGTTCTGGTAGAGGAGCCACCCGTTGACGAGCACGTCGAGGTCCGGCGCGGGCGTGTGGACCTGGACGGCGCCGAGCGTCTGCTCCCAGAAGGCGGTCACCTCGCTGAGGGCGAGGTCGGCGGCATCCGGCTCCGCGTAGCGGCGGATGAGCGTCCGCACGTCGGGGACGGTCTTGGCCTGCCCGAACAGGAACGTGACCTCGCGTGTCTCGCCGGCCGCGAGCGCGAGCGGCACGTGGAGAGCGAAGCACGGGTCGAGGTCCGTGTTGAGGTCGCCGTTGAGCGGGCCGCCGCCCGCCACGGCGTCCGGGACCGAGGCATGGCCGTTGCGCCCGAGGAACGTCGCCCGCTGCGCCGAGACCGACGCGACCTCCGCGCCGCCGACGGCCGCGAACGCGAGGCGGTTGCCGAACGTGGCGTTGTACGGGTTGTGGGCGAGCAGCGCGCCCGACTCGTCGTCCCGCTCCACGGCCACGTAGGGCGCGTTGGGCTCGCGGCGCTCGCCCAGGACCAGCTCCGCGTAGCGATACAGCGAGAGCTGGCGGTCGATGCCCGAGGTGTTCGTGATCCGGAGGCGGACCACCTTGAGCGGGTCGCGGCGCGGGACGAACGCCGTCACCTCGGTCTTGAGGCCGCCCCACTCCGCGTGCCAGGTCGTCTGGCCCCAGGCGTGGCGCGTCTCGTAGAGCGCGGGGGCCGGCGCTGGCCGGGCCGTCGGCGTCCAGAAGACGCCGGCCGCGTCGTCGCGGAGATAGAGGGCCTCGCCGGCCGGGTCGGTCACGGGGTCGTTGGACCACGGCGTGAGCTTGTTCTGCTGGGAGTTCCGGGCCCACGTGTAGCCCTCGCCGCTCTCCGTCGCCGTGAACCCGGCGACCGGGTTGGCGACGACGTTGATCCACGGGAGCGGCGTCCGGTCGTCTTCCACGCCGCCGCGCTGGCGGACGACGTAGGCGCGACCGTCGTCGGTGAAGCCGCCGTAGCCGTTGAAGAAGTCGAGGTCGTCGCCGGAGATGGCCCCGCGCGCCTCGTCCCCCTCGATGCCGACCGCGGCCAGCCGCTCGGCCGCCGCCGGGTGGCGGGCCGGGACCGCCGGGTCGGGCGTCACCTCGGCCTCGCCGTCGCCCCACGTCACGCCGTCCGTCTCGTGCTCGACGCTCGTGCGGGCCTCCAGCTCACTCGTCGTGGCCGAGGCCAGGAGCATCGGGACGTGCCCGTGGAAGATGACGCGAGCGGCCGTCATCATGAGCGTCACGTCCTCCTCGGGCATCCCGTCGGAGCGGCGGAGGAAGATGCCCCCGCGCTGGCCGAGGAGCCCGCGCTGCGGCGACGCCTCGACGGCCTGGGTGAGCGCTTCCTGAAGGCTGTCGGCGTAGCTCGGCGGGTGGTCGTTGAGGACCACGATGTCCACCTCCAGCCCGCGGCGGCGCCAGAAGGCGTGCATCTTGAGGAGGAGGCGGAACGCGTCCAGCTCCTCCATCCGGGCCGTCCGGAAGAGGAGGATCGGGAGGTCGCCTGAGATGCCGTAGGCCCAGAGGCCGGACTGCGCCCGCACGTTCCGCTGGCGGACGGCGGGCGGCGAGCCGTAGACGGGGTCGGAGTAGAGCAGCCGGCTCGCGATCTCCTGCGCGTTGAGGGTCTCCTCGCCCGAGAGCCCGAGGTGCCCCAGCTCCACGAGCCCGTAGGTCGAGGCCAGTTCGAAGGCGCGCTGCGAGGCGTCGGGGTGGTCGTAACGCTCGGCGAGGCGCTCGGCCTCCTCGCGCGTGCCGGCCACGGCGAGCGAGAACACGACCTGCGCGCTCTGCTTCGGCTGGAGCGTGACGACGCGCCGGAGCGAGACGACGGGGTCGAGCACGGCGCCGGCCGTCCGCGAGAGGCGGGCGCCGGGGTCGAGGGCAGCCGGCCGGTCGAGCGTCCGCCCGCGGCCGACGAAGCGCATCCGGTCGGTCTCGTACTGGAGCGGCGTGATGGCGGCCCGCTCGGACCGCGCGAGCCCCTGGTCGGCCACGGCGTGGACGACCCAGCGGCGCGGGTCGCCTTCGGCGCGCGGGCGGCGCGTGGCGAGGAGCGCGTTGTTCTTCGGGAGGTACTCGGTCTCGACGAAGAGCTTCGAGAAGGCCGGGTGGCCGAGGTCGCCGGCCGGCGGCTGGAGCACGACCTCCGCGTAGCTCGTCAGCTCGATCGTCCGCGGACGATCCGCGTAGTTGGTGACCGTCACACGGCGGACCTCGACGTCGTCCTCGGGCGAGACCACGGCCTCGGTGAACGTCTCGATCCAGTCGTCCACGCGGGCCGTCTCCACCTTGTTGAGGTGGATCCACACGTCGTAGCGGTCGGGCGGCGGCGCCGACAGGGTCGGCTGCCGCGTGGTCGACCAGTACCGCCCGCTCTCCACGTCGCGAACGTAGACGAAGAGGCCATCGGCGTCGCGCGTGCGGTCGCCGTGCCAGCGCGTGAGGGCCACGTCGTTGAACCGCGAGTAGCCCGTGCCGGCGGTGGTGAGGAGCGTCGAGTAGCGGCCGTTCGAGAGGAGGGCGCCGTGGGGCCCCGGGTCCTCCGTGCTCTCGATCCCGAAGTGCTCCACGCGCGCCTCGACGGGCGAGATCTCGACCGGCTCCACCTCGCCCTCGTCGAGCGGGTGTGGGTCGATCTTCTCGACGACGGTCGGGACCCGCTCCTGGAGCAGGATCTCGACGGACCGGACGAGCGGGTCGCGGTGGAACCGCTCCTGGAAGACGTTCCGGCGCAGCGCGTTGACGAGGGCCAGGAGCCCCATCCCCTGGTGGTGCGCCATGTACGTGCGGACCACCTCGCGCGGCTCGCCGTCGCCGGTCGAGGGCGTGGAGATCCGGCCCGGCGTGTAGTCGACGGCCTCGTAATAGCCGTACGGGCCCCAGGCGCCCGCCGCGTCGAGCCGGTCGAGGTTCGGGATCACCCGGTCCGGGCGGACCGAGAGGGCCAGGAGCGTCGAGTACGGCGAGACGACGTAGTCCTCGGCGAGCCTGCGCTTGAGGCCGAGGTATGGCACGCCGAAGGCGCGGTACTGGTACGTCAGGTGGAGGTCGAGGTGGGCGTAGGCGCTCTCGGAGACGCCCCACGGGCGCCCGCCGGACGAGCGGGCGTAGAGCCGCTGGAGCGAGACGGCGTTGTAGCACGCGTCGGCGAGGAGCGTCCGCTCGTAGAGGCGGGTGTAGATCACCGGCATGAGGTACTCGAACATGGTCCCGCTCCACGAGAGGAGCGCGCGGCGGACGCCGGTGACGCGTGTCGGGCGGCTGAGGTGGAACCAGTGCTCGGGCGGGGCCTCGCCCTTGGCAATCGCGAGGAGCGAGGCGAGCCGGGCCTCGGAGGCGAGCAGGTCGTAGGTGTACGGGTCCTGCCGGGCCATCCCGGCGTCGTAGCCGATCCGGAAGAGGTCGCGCCCGGCGTCGTAGAGCGGGCGGAAGTCCATCTCGCGGACGAGCAGGTCGGCCCGGTCCGCCAGGTCGTGCGCCGCGTCGATGAGGGACGTGAGGGCCGCGTCGGCCGCCTGGAGCGCGGGCGCCGCGGCCCCGTCGGCGAGGTGGCGGCGGACGCCGGCGGCGAGGTCGCCGAGCGACGTGGTGCCGTCGAGGGCCTCGGCCGTCTCCGCGTCGAGCGCGGCGCCCTCGGCCAGCCACGGGGCGACCGCCTCCATCTCGGCCCGCGCGAGCGCCGTCTCGGCCGCGAGCGCCGTCGCCCACGTCCGGGTCGTCTCCGACTCGGCGGCGAGGCTGCCGGCGATGGTCTGCGCCTGGGCGTCGAGGGCGACGAGCCGCTCGTGCCAGGCCCGGAGCCCGCGCGGCGCGCGCTCGTCGAGCGTCCGGCGGATCGCGTCGACGGCGTCGCGCGCGATGCCGGACTCGACGTGCGCCTCGGCGAGCGTGTCCTCCAGGCCGTCGAGCGTGGCCGGGTTGGGCCAGCGCGCCCGTGTCGTCTCGCCCAGCCCCTGCTTGAGCGTGAGGAGCGCCCCGGCGAGGTTGCCCGAGTCGACGGTGGAGACGTAGCGCGGGGCCATGACGGCGCCGGTCTCCGTGCTGTACCAGTTGTAGAGGTGGCCCTTGTATCGCTCCAGGCCCTCCACCGAGCCGAGCATGAGGCCGATCCGGCGGATCTCCTCGGTCCGTGTGAGGTAGCCCAGGTCGTGGGCGGCCTGGACCGCGTTCAGCGCGAGGCCGATGTTGGTCGGCGAGGTGCGCCGCGCGATGCCCTGCGCGGGCTGCACCTGGAGGTTGTCCGGCGGGAGCCAGCGGTTCGTCTCGGAGAGCGTCTCGTCGAAGAACCGCCACGTCCGGCGGGCGACGCGCCGGAGCCGCTGGCGGTCGCTGCTCGTGAGCGTGTACTCCTCGTGGACGAGCGGGCGGCTCACGCGCCGGGCGATCCACGGGGCCGCGATCCAGGCCGCCGCGAACGGGAGCGCCGTGATCCAGGCGATCGGCTCCGCCACCGTCACCGTCCCGAGCACCACGAGCCCCCACCCCATCGACGCCCACATCGAGCGGGGCATGTCGCGCGCCGAGTCCTCGGCCTGCTGGGCGGTGGTCCACTCCAAGAGGGTCTTGTGCGAGACGAACATCCGCCAGAGCGTCCGCCCGATCGCGTCGAGCATGACGACCGACTGGTGGGCCAGGAACACCACCGAGAGCCCGATCTGCTGGGCGTGCATCTTCGCGTCGGCCCAGAGGATCCGGAGCCAGCTCGACGTGACGGTGTCCGGCGGCTGGAAGATGAAGCCGTGCGCGGCCGGCGCGTAGATCGGGAAGGCGAGGACGAAGAGGGCGATGAGCGTCCACACGAACGGCGAGCCCGGGAGCACCGCCCACGCCAGGAGCAGGAAGATGAGAATCGCCGGCGGCGTGAGGCTCCGCCGGAGGTTGTCGAACAGCTTCCACCGGCCGACGACGGAGAGCGGGTTCTTGCGCCACCGCCCGCCGGCGTCCTTCACGCGCGGGAGGAGCCACGGGAGGAGCTGCCAGTCGCCCCGGACCCACCGGTGCAGGCGGGCTGCGAACGACGCGTAGCGCGAGGGGAAGTCGTCGAACACCTCGACGCCGGTCGCGAGCGCGGCGCGGGCGTGGTTCCCCTCCAAGAGGTCGTGCGAGAGGACCGTGTTCTCAGGGACCGCGCCGCCCAGCGTGTGCCGGAACGCGTCGACGTCGTAGAGCCCCTTGCCCGTGTAGATCCCCTCGCCGAAGAGGTCCATGTAGGCGTCCGAGACGGCCGTCGTGTACGGGTCCACGCCGGGCCGGCCGGCGTAGATGCGGGCGAAGATCGTCTGGCGCCCGCTCTCGGGCGAGATCGAGACGCGCGGCTGGAACACGCCGTAGCCCTCCGTCACGCGCCCCGCGTCGATCGAGTACTGGGGCCGGTTGAGCGGGTGCGCCGCGGTGGCCACGAGGGCGCGCGCCCCATCCGGGGTCGTCCGCGTGTCGGCGTCGAGCGTGAGCACGTAGCGGACGGCGTCGCCTCGGGTCGCCTCCCGGATGTCGCCCTCGGCGAGGATGTAGGAGGTCTCGGTGTCGGGATCGCGGAGGAGGTCGTTGAACTCCTCCAGCTTGCCGCGCTTGCGCTCCCAGCCCATCCACACGCCCTGCGCCTCGTTCCAGCGGCGCTCGCGGTGGAGCAGGAAGAACCGGTCGCCGCCGGGGGCGCCGTCGCCCTGGGCGCGGGCGGCGCGGGACCGCTCGTTGAGCCGGCGGATCGCCTGCCGGGCTGCGTCGACCGTGGCCTCATCGCCGGGCATCTCCTTCTCGGGCGCGTCGGCCCAGTCGCTCAGAAGGGCGTAGCGGAGCGCGGCGTCGGGGTTGGCCAGGGCGTGGACCTCCAGCCGCTCGACCATCTCGCGCGCGTGCGCCGGCGAGGTGATGAGCGTCGGGATGACGACGAAGGTGCGGTCCTCGGCCGGGATCCCCTCGCTGAAGTCGAGCTTGGGGAGCTTGTGGGGCGGGAGGAACCGGACCACGTTCCAGTTGACGAACGTGACGGCGAAGTCGAGGAGCGGGAGGAAGGCCGCGGCCACGGTCAGCGCCAGGAGGCCGGTGTCGGCCCCGGCCGCGTCGGCGATCCAGAGCGAGACGGCGAGGCCGACCGCCGTGACGAGCGAGATGCTCCCGAGGTAGACGGCCGTCGGGTGGCGCTGCGAGACCCAGAACAGCCGCCGGCCCAAGCGCCGGTGGTAGCCGACGGCCTGCCCCAGCGCCTTGGACCCCCTCCCCACGATCCAGTAGCCGACGTGGTCGGAGGCCGGCACGCGCTCGTCGGCCTCGGCGGCCTCACGGGCCAGGGCGAGCGCCCGCTCGGCCACGCCGAACTCGGTCTCGGGCGAGCGCCGCGCGAGCCGCTCGACCTGATGGCGGTAGTCGTCGCGGGTGGCCTTGTCCATCCTCGCGTAGACGCCGGCGGGGTCCTCGCGGAGCGTCTGCTCGACGGCCGAGAGCCGCTCGACGACCTCCACCCACTCGGCCTTGGTCGCCGCCCGAACGGCGATGACGGCGTTGGCGATCGACGCCTGCCACTGGGTCTCGCGCTGCGTCGCCAGCCGGTCCACGTCGTCGAGGCTGACGCGACGGGCGCGGAGCCGGTGCTCCAGCCACTCCACCGCCGGCGCGGACCCGCCCTGGGCCTGGAGGGCCGCCGCCAGCGTGAGGGCGAACGGCCCCGAGAGCGGCGCCTGCTCGCGGGCCATCTCGGCGAGCACGTGGACCACCTCGGACGAGTCGTCCTCGGCGGTCTTCGTGATCTTGCCGGCCCACTCGGCCGCGGCCTGGCGGTCGGCGAGGGCCTCGCGCATGGGGCTCGCGAGCGCCGCCACGCGCTGCACGAGCACCACCCGGAGCAGGATGGGCAGCGCCCACAGCTCGGCCAGCGTCAGCAGCTCGACCTCCTGAAAGGCCCGGACGAACGACTCCACGTGCTCGGGGTCGGCCGCGTTGTCGGTCAGCTCGGCGAGGGTCTCGACGATCTCGTAGACGCGCGGGAGCCCCTGGTACGGGCCGGTCTTGAGCTTCGGGAGGAGCCGGTAGTAGGCCCGCGGGAGGGCGTCCTCGGCCTCGCGCAGTTGGTCGCGGACGACGTGGAAGTTGTCGAGCAGCCACTCGGCCGCCGGCATCAGCGTCTCGCCCTCGCGGCCGGCCGACGCGAGCGCCCGGTACGTCTCGGTCAGGTCGCGGTAGGCCTCCCGGAGGAGGGGCCGGAGCGGGCGCCCCCGCGACTCCTCCGTGTCGACCGTCTGGGTGCGGGCCAGCCGTCGCGCGTGCTCGGCGAGGTGGACCGGTTTGAAGAGGCTCTCGACGGTCGATCCGGGCACGGGGGGAGGGTCAGGCAGCGGGGACCGGTGAATGTAGACCGGCCGCCGTTCGTTTCACCATCAGCGAACTCACGTTACGCCGCGTCCAGCCAGCCCCCCTCGAAGCCGATGCGGCGGAGCCCCTCCACGAGCGGCGCGCACTGCCGCATGAGGCGCCAGATCAGCTCCGAGCGGTGGTTCTCGATGGCCAGGACGATCGGGCCTTGGTTCAGCGCGTAGCGGTGGTCCGAGACCCACCCGAGTTCGGGGTCTCCGTCGGGAAACGTCCGGTTGTAGGAGCTCTCGAACCCGAACCGGCCACCCGTCCCGCCGTGCGCCCGGACGAGCGCGCCGAGGCACGAGAGGACGGCCTCCGGCGCGAATGGGAGGCTGGCGAGGGCCGCCCACGGCGCCAGCGTCCCATCGTCCGGGCCGAACGGGACGCCGCGCGCGCGGTAGCCCCAGAACCGTCGCCGCTGCCCGTCGATGGCCTGGACGGCCGGGCCGGGGCCGTCGCTGGCCGTGATCCCCCACGTGTCGGCGCCGTAGCCCGCGAAGCCGCGCGGGTTGCGGGCCGCGTACTCCCGGTGGACGAGCGTGGCCCGGCGGCTGTTCTCGAAGTAGTCGACGGCCTCGCCGGTCTCGTCGCTCTTGGCCCGCATGTAGGCGTCGCGGATCCCCCGGAAGTCGACCCAGAGGTGCGAGAACTGGTGGATGAAGAGGGGGCCGGCGTAGACGTGGGCGTGGCCGTAGATCGTCTTCCAGCGGTACCCGAGCGTCGCCGCCTCGAACGCGCTCCCCGGGACCGGGTGCGTCGGGGAGCCGGCGGCGAGGGCGTAGAGCAGGAGCGCCTCGTTGTAGCCCTCCCAGCGGTAGCGGAGGAACCCGCGCTCGGGCCGCCACCCCATCGTGACCGTCTCGCCCTCGTTCCGGGCCCAGTCCCACTCCACGCGCTCGTAGATCGTCCGGGCGCCGTCGCGGACCGCGGCCTCCTCCGGGGCATCGTGGTCGAAGTATTCGGCCGCGCACAGGAGGCCGGCGAGGAGGAGCGTCGTGTCGATGGTCGAGAGCTCGCTCTTCCAGGCCCGGCGCCCGGTCTCCATGTCGAGGAAGTGGTAGAAGAAGCCCCGGTGGCCCACGCCGTCGCGGGCACCGTCCTGCGGCGCGTCGCGGAAGAAGCGGACGGCGGCGAGGGCGAGGGCGAGGGCGTCGGCCCGGTCCATCCACCCGCGCTCGACGGCCACGGGCAGGCCCGAGAGCCCGAACCCGACGGCGGCGATCGACGCCGCGCTCTCCGGGTGCGTGCTGTCCACGACGAGCCCGTTGGCGGGATTCGTCTCCTCAGGGAAGTAGGCGAACGAGACGCGGTGGACCTCGTCCAGCAGGTCGTCGGAGGGCGGTTGGGCGAAGGGAAAGTCAGGCATCGGGCAAAGATGCCGAACGGGCGCCGCCGTTCCTGGGCTCATCGCAGCGGGGCGTCGAGGCTGAGCCCGACGAGGGCGTCGGGCCAAATCCGGTACTCGTCCCCGAGCGGGAAGCGGGCCGACAGGCCCGGACGCACCGGGAGCCCGCCCACGGAGGCTCCGAGCGTGATCGTGACTGGCTCGTAGAGGTCGAGAAGGCGCCCCTCGTTGAGCCGACCGATGACGCCCCCTGTCAGCTCGGCCGGTCCGACGTGGCCGACGACGCGGGCGCCGTAGTGAAGCGAGAACCCCGTCTTCCTGACCTCTGTCGGGACGTCCTCCCCATCCATGTAGACTCGGTGAGTCGCTGAGTACAGGAACACCGTTGGCACGGCCCGAACGCCGAGGGCGAGGCCGGGGCGGAGCTCGGGCTCGAACCGAACGCCTGCCGACGCCGAGGACGTGTTGTTCAGGTATGCCTCGGGCGTTTCTGTGAGGAAACGGATGCCCGTCGCGTTGGCTGCGGTTCCGAACCCGTCGTCGCCCCCGGAGCTAAACGGGAGCCGGACGCCCCCCTCCAGGATTACGTCCGGCTGAATCCTCGCCTCGACACCGACATACGGGTTGCCAATCCCAAACTCGCTGTGGGACCCTGATTCGACGTCGAAGGCCCCTGTCGCGCGGTACGAGTAGTAGGCCGTCGGGAGGTCCGCCACTGCCGTCAGGCCGGTGCGGATCGGGATGCGCGCAGAGAGGATCTGCGCCGAGTGCAGCAGGGTCGGTCGGGCCTCGCCGCGAGGGTTCCCCTCCACGTCCGTGGCGATTTGAAAGCCGTCTCCAATCCCCTTGACCACGTCGAGCGCAACGCCGGGGCGGGAGGACGAGAGGCGCCACATCGGTTGCGCCGATGCGCTGGCACCGAGGGCGAGGAGCAGGAGGGCCGGGAGGAATCGCATGAGCCGGGGGACGAGCGGGAGCGCGAAACTACCCGGGAACCGTCCCCGGTCCCGCCCCTTTCGCGTCGAAATAGGCGGCCACCGTTGCGGCGTGATCGGCGAAGGAATCGCTCGTCCCCAGGTCCCAGCCCGGCGCCCCGCCCTTTTCGAACCGGAGCACCGGGACCCGCTCACGCGTGTGGTCGGTGCCCGGATACGTCGGGTCGTTGCCGTGGTCAGCGGTGATGAGGAGGACGGCGCCGTCGGGGAGCGCGGCCTCCAGCTCGGGAAGCGCGGCGTCGAACGCCTCCAGCGCGCGGGCGTAGCCCCGCGCGTCGTTGCGGTGGCCGAACAGCTCGTCGAAGTCGACCAGGTTGGTCCAGATGAACGTGGGCTCGCCCGACGCCGCCGCGTCACGGATGGCGTCGAGCGTCTTGGCGACCCCGTCCTCGTTGCCCGCCGTCTTGACCTCCACGTCCACGCCGGCGCCGCCGAAGAGGCTCGCGATCTTGCCCACGCAGACCGTCCGCACGCCGGCCGTCTGGAGGGCGTCGAGGAGGGTCGGGGCGTGGGGCCGGAGCGAGAGGTCCTTCCGCTTGGCCGAGAGCCGCTCGTAGGCGCCGGGCACGCCCCCGAACGGCCGCGCGATGACGCGCCCCACCGCGTGCTCCCCGACCATCACCTCGTCGCGCGCGACCCGGCACATCCGGTACAGCTCGTCCAGCGGGATCGTGTCGACGTGGGCGGCGACCTGGAAGACGCTGTCGGCCGAGGTGTAGACGATGGGCCGGCCGGTCCGCTGGTGCTCCTCGCCCAGCTCCGCGATGATGGCCGTCCCGCTGGCGGCCTTGTTGCCGAGCACGCCGTCGACGCCCGCGTGCTCGCAGAACGCGTCGACCACGTCCGCCGGGAAGCCCTCCGGGTAGGTTGGGAAGGGCGTCTCCAGGACGAGGCCGGCGAGGGCCCAGTGGCCCGTCGTCGAGTCCTTGCCAGCGGCGCGCTCCGTGAGGCGTCCCCACGAGGCGGCCGGCGCGTCGGCGGCGTCGAGGCCGTCGACGAGGCGGCCGAGGCCCCAGCGCGTGAGGGTCGGGAGGACCGGGCGCTCCTGGCGGACGACGTGGCCGAGCGTGTCGGCCCCGGCGTCGCCGTAGGCCGCGGCGTCGGGCGCGTCGCCGACGCCGGCGCCGTCGAGAACGATGGTGACGAAGAGCATGGGGCGGGGAGCGGAGGGAACGGGAAGGTCGGACCGGGCGCGGGCGTCTGCCAGCGCGCGGGGCACGGGCGCGCACTCTTGCCCGAGGCTTCCCCCGAGCGCGCCGTCGCGCCGGGCGATCTTGGCGCCATGATCCCCCGCGACCTCCCCCCGATCCTCGCCATCGAGACGTCGTGCGACGACACGGCCGCCGCCGTCTGGGCCGACGGCAAGCTGGCGTCGAGCGTGGTCGCCGGGCAGCGGGTGCACGAGGGATTCGGCGGCGTCGTGCCGGAGCACGCGAGCCGCGCCCACGAGCGCCTCATCGTCCCCACGATCCAGACCGCCCTCGACGAGGCCGGGCTCGGGATGGGCGACCTCGGCGCCGTGGCCGTAACGGTCGGGCCGGGGCTGGCCGGCTCCCTCCTCGTCGGCCTCAGCGCGGCCAAGGGGATCGCCGTCGGGCGCGGGCTCCCGCTCGTCGGCGTGAACCACCTGGAGGGGCACGTCTACTCCGTCTTCATCGACGCGCCCCGGCCGGCGCTCCCGTTCCTCTGCCTGACGGTCTCGGGCGGACACACGCTCCTCACGCTCGTCCGCGACGGCTTCGTCCACGAGAAGATTGGGCGGACGCGCGACGACGCGGCGGGCGAGGCGTTCGACAAGGTGGCCAAGCTGCTCGGCCTCCCCTACCCCGGCGGCCCGCACGTCGACCGATTGGCGACCGAGGGCGACCCAGGCTTCCTAGACCTCCCGTCGCCGCGGCTCGCCGGCAAGCACGGCGAGCGCCCGCTCTTCGACCTCTCGTTCAGCGGGATCAAGACGGCCGTCCGCTACTGGATCGCCGATCTGGGAGATGCCGATCGCTCTCGGATTGTGGACGAGCACCGCGCGGACGTGGCCGCGTCGTTCCAGCGCGTGGTCGTCGGCGCGCTCGTCGAGGCCGTGCGGGAGGCCGTAGAGCAGACCGGCGTCCGCTCCGTGGCCGTCGTGGGCGGCGTCTCGGCCAACCGCGGGCTGCGGGCCGCCATGCAGGCGGCGGGCGCGGCAGACGGGTTCGCCGTGTTCGTCCCCGATCTCGCGCACTCCGTCGACAACGCGGCCATGATCGCCGTCACGGCGGCGTTCAAGCTCGCGGCGGGCGAGACGAGCGGGCTCGACGTGGGCGCGACCCCGAGCCTCGCGCTCTAAACACCCGCGGGGCTTTCTAGGCGCCCGGCGGGCGCTCCGGTGATTTTCTTGGGCCCGCCCGGGAACGCCCGGCGCGGAGGGCGTTGGAGCGCGCGTCCCCACTCCCCGCCCGATGTTTCTGATTCCCACGTACCTCGGCCCCAGCGACATCCACGGGACCGGCGTCTTCACCGCCCGTGACGTCCCGGCCGGCACGCTCATCTGGGAGTTCACGCCCGGCGTCGACTGGGAGATTACGCCCGACGACCTCGCCGCCTTCCCCGAGCCCTACCAGACGCAGCTCCGCGCGTGGTGCTACCTCGACGAGGCCGGCTTCTACGTGTTCTGCGGCGACAACGGCAAGTTTATGAACCACTCGTCCACCCCGAACTGCGACGACCCGCCGGACCGCACGACGGTCACCAACCGCGATGTCCGCGCCGGCGAGGAGCTGACGTGCGACTACCGGACGTTCGACCACGAGACGGCCGAGAAGGGGTTCGACTTCGAGCCGGCGAGCGACGGCGCCCCGGCCTGACTCCCGGCCCTACCCCGCCTCGGCCTGGGCCTCCAGCGCCTCGGCCCGCTCGTGCCCGAGGTACCGGTCGATGAGCGCGTGCCCCAGGTACACGAGCGGCGTGATGGCGATCGCGATCCCCACCTTGTAGCCGTAGTTGAAGAGGGTGATCGCGACGATCTCACCCAGCGCGAGTTGCCCGGCGAACGCCACTGTCAGCACCACGAGCGTGTCGATGAACTGGGAGCCGAGCGTCGAGCCCGTGGCGCGGAGCCAGAGGTGGCGCCCCTCGGTCCACCGACGGAGCCGGTGGAACAGGGCGATGTCGACGAGCTGCCCGACGAGGTAGGCCACCAGGCTCCCGACGATCACGCGCGTCGTCGTGCCGAAGACGGAAGCGAAGGCGGCGTCCGGCACCGGCGAGTTGGGCGCGGTCGGCGTGGCGAGGGCGAGCTGCAGGAGCCCGTACGCGAACACGACGCAGGCCAGCCCGACGTAGGTCACGAACCGGATGCCGGCCGTCCCGAAGTACTCGTTCATCACGTCGGTCACGATGAACGTGATGGGGAACGCGAGGACGCCGGCCGTCATCACGACGCTCTCGAACTCGACGCCCAGGATGCGGAGCGGGACCGGGAGGTCGAACGCGGTGAAGAACTTGCCCGCCGTCGCCTCGGCGATGACGAGCGCCGTCAGGAAGACGGCCGCGCAGACGACGTAGACCTTCTGGGCGCGGGTGAGGACGGTCATGGGCGGAGTCTACGGCCCGCGGGCGCCGGAGGGCCGCACCGACGACCCCGATGCGGCGCTCGAGCACGACCTCGCGCTCGACCCGGCGGGCAGTTCCGGCGGCGCCGCGCGAATCCCCGGTTCGAGCGCCTCGGCGCCCCCCACCGAGACGGGACGAGTAGCTCTCACGGGGACGACGCGGGGGGGACTACGGCCGGCCGGTGTCGCCGCTGGCGTCCGCCCCCGTCGCCGAGGTCTCGTCGCGCGGCGGCGCGTTCTTGACGTAGCGCTCTAACCACTGGTCCTCCTCCCAGAGCATGTGGAGGAGCGACTCGCGCGCTCGGTAGCCGTGGCTCTCGGCCGGGAGGAGCACGAGGCGAGCTGTCCCCCCGAGCCCCTTCAGCGCGCCGTAGAGCCGCTCGCTCTGGAGCGTGAACGTGCCCGGGTTGTTGTCGGCCTGCCCGTGGATGAGGAGGATCGGCTCGTCGATCTTGTCGGCGTGCATGAACGGGCTCATCCCGACGTAGAGCATCGGGTCGTCCCAGAACGTCCGCTCTTCGCGCTGGAAGCCGAACGGCGTGAGCGTTCGGTTGTAGGCGCCCGAGCGCGCGATGCCGGCCCGGAACAGGTCCGAGTGGGCGAGCAGGTTGCCCACCATGAACGCGCCGTAGCTGTGCCCCCCGACGGCCACGCGGTCGGGGTCGGTCACGCCGCGCGCGACGCCCGCGGCGATGGCGGCCTCGGCGTTCATCACGAGTTGCTCGCGGAAGCTGTCGTTCGGCTCGGCCTCGCCCTCGCCGACGATCGGGAACGAGGCGTCGTCGAGGACGGCGTAGCCGCGCGTCACGAACGGGACGGCGCCCCCGTAGCTCACGTAGGTGAACTGGTACGGGCTGTCGGACCGCTGGCCGGCGGCGGCGGCGCTCTTGTACTCGGTCGGATATGCCCAGACGAACGTCGGGAGCGGCCCGTCGCGCTCGGCGTCATAGCCGGCCGGGAGGTAGAGCGTGGCCGAGAGCGGGACGCCGTCGGCGCGCTCGTACTCGATCGTCTCCTTCTGGACGTCGGCCAGCTCGGGGTACGGGTGCGGGAACGCCGTGATCGCGCGGGCCTCGCCCGTCGAGAGGTCGCGGGCGACGTAGTTCGGCGGATCGGTGACCGTCTCGCGCTGCGTGAGCAGAACCTCCGCGTCGTCGTCGAGGAAGGCGACGGGGCGCTCGTAGTACGGGGCCTCGGACCGGAACAGATCGGTCGTCTCGCCCGACCCCAGCTCGTAGCGCCGGACGAACGGACGGTTCCCTTCGGGCGAGGCGCCCTGACCGGAGAGGAACACGGCGCCGTCGTCCAGGAGCAGGACGGCGTGGCCTGACTCGTTGGGGACGGTCATGGGCGAGCCGGGGTTGCCGTACCGGTCCTCCGACGAGTATGAGAGGAGGCGCTCGGGCGCAGCGCCTGCCACGTCCGGCCGGAGCCGGTACACGTTCACCTGCCGCGTCGACCAGAAGTAGTCGACGGCGAGGGCCGTCTCGCCGTCGCCCCACACGAGCCCGCTGAACCGGAGCGGGAGGTCTGCCAGGACGGTGGGCGTCCCGGTGAATGGGGCCGCCAGCGTGAACAGGCGGTCGCGGATGGCCGCCTCGGCGCCCGCGTCGCCGCCGTCCTGCGCCTCGGCCCACGCGAGCGTCGCCGGCGCGTCGGACCGCCACTCGACGGAGCGCGGGCCGGTCGGGACCGAGCCGAACGCGATCGGCACCTGCTCGGCGACTGGCAGGTCCGCGACGGTGTGGACGACCTGGCCCGTCTCCAGGTCGCGGACCTCGATCCGGTCGGCGAAGCGATACCACGGGACGAGGTACGAGTACGGGCGCTCGCGGGCCTCGGTGAGCAGGGACCGCCCGTCCGGCGACACCTCGAACGACGTGTAGACGCCCGTCGGCGCGACGCCGCGCGAATCCCCGCCGCCGAGCGGGACGACGACGAGACGGCTCGTCATGTAGTGGTCGAACAGGCGCTCGTCGAAGGGGCTGGCGAGGAGGTCCTGGTAGGTCCGTGCCGGGGCCGCCTCCCCCGTCGACTCCTGGACGACCGGGCCGGTGGGGACCGTCGACTCAGTCGGCGCCGCGCCGCGATCCCCGGGGACTACGCGGACGACGAGCCCGTCGCTCGACGGCAGCCACTCGAACGAGGCCCCCGGCGCGGCGTCGTTGACGGCGTCGGCGAGGGCGATCCGCGCCCGGGCCGCGGCCACGTCCACCACCCACAGCTCCACGCGGTCCTCCCGGTCGACGAGCACGGCGAGGTGCCGGCCGTCGGGGCTCCACGACGGGCTGCGGAGACGCGCGTCCGCTGGGAAGCCAGCGACGGTCCGCTCGCCCTCCTCCCCGATGTCCATGAGGGCCAGGCCGGTGTAGCCGCTCTCGCGGCTCGGGCCCGTCGTGCGCGGGTTGATGCGGAGGCCGGCGAGCCCCAGCTCCGGCTCCGCCAGCTCGCGGATGGGTGGCACGCCGGGCTGGTCGAAGAGGGCCATCGTCTCGCGGTCCGGGCTGAGGCGCACCGACGGCGTGCGCGGCGCGTCGACGAGGGCCGCGAGGCCCGGGGCCGGCGTCTGGTACGCGAGCGGGTCGCTGGCGGGCTGGGCGTGGACGGCGACGGCCGCCAGCAGGAGGGCGACGAACGAGAAGCGACGGAGCATCAGAACCGAGGTAGAGGGGCGCCTCGGAGTATAGGACCCGGCCCGCTCAGTCCACGCCCAGCGCCTTGTGCGTCTGCACCGACACGCGCCAGCGCGGGTCCTCGAACGCGAGGTCGAGCGCGAGGCGCGTGGCCTCGGCAAGGCGCGGGCCGTCCTCGGGCTGGAGCCACAGCGCCCGCCGGCGAGCGGCGCCCGTTCCCTGCTCGCGGACGCGCGTGGCGAAGCGCGGGTACGCCTCGGGCCGGTAGTCCGGGACGACCAGCTTGAGCTCGTCGCAGATCTCCAGCGCCAGCCGGTCCTCGGGGAGCTTCGGGCTGCAGACGATCCAGTCCGGCCAGTGGGCCTCGTCCTCCCCGAACGCGTCGGCCAGCCGCTGCGTCCCGTTCGTCTCGACGGCGACGACGAAGCCCTGAGCGTGAAGCGCCTGGATCAGCGCGGCGTCGGCCTGGAGGAGCGGCTCGCCGCCCGTCAGCACGCAGAACCGGACGGCCCCGCCGACGCGTGCGGCCTCCGCCGCGAGCGCCTCGGCCGAGAGCTTGACGGCGCCGGGCGGGGCGAACTCGGTGTCGCACCACATCGGGCAGTCGGCGCCCGATCGGGCCGCGTCGCGGGCGCGGTCCGCCTCGAACCCGGACCACAGGTTGCACCCGGCGAGGCGCACGAACACGGCCGCACGCCCCGCCTGCGTGCCCTCGCCCTGGACGGTCCGCCAGAGCGCCTTCACGGCGTACCGCTTGCTGCCCACGGGCGAGGCCGCCAGCCGGTCGGCGAGCCCAGCCTCTCGTTCGGTGATAGACAGAGTCGACATGGCCGAAACGTACCGGCCCCCTCGGCGCCGAACTCTGACGAACCGGGGAAATCGGCCTAGACGACCTTGGCCACGGCGCGACCGGCGGTCCGTCCCGAAAACAGGCAGCCGCCGAGGAAGGTGCCCTCGAGGGACCGGTAGCCGTGCATCCCGCCGCCGCCGAAGCCCGCCGCCTCGCCCGCCGCCCAGAGACCGGGGATCGGCTCGCCGTCGGCGCCGAGGACGCGGGCGCGCAGGTCGGTCTCGACGCCGCCGAGCGTCTTGCGCGTCAGGATGTTCAGCTTGACGCCGATGAGCGGGCCCGCGTCGGGGTCGAGGAAGCGGTGTGGCGGGGCCACACGGATCAGCTTGTCGCCGAGATAATTCCGCGCGCCGCGGAGGGCGGCGATCTGGAGGTCCTTCGTGAACGGGTTCTCGATCTCGCGGTCGCGCGCGACGACTTCCCGCTCGACATCTGCGAGCCGGAGCAGCGGCTCGTCCGTCAGCGCGTTCATGCCGTCGACCAGCGCGCCCAGCGTGTCGGCCACGACGAAGTCGACGCCACGCTCCTTGAACCGCTCGACGGGCGGCGGCGCGCCCTTCCCCAGCCGCCCGAGGATGCCGCGAACGCTCCGGCCGGTGAGGTCCGGGTTCTGCTCCGAACCCGAGAGCGCGAACTCCTTCTCGATGATCCGCTGCGTGAGAACGAACCACGAGTGGTCATGGCCGGTCTGGCGGAGGTGCGCGAGCGTGCCGAGCGTGTCGAAGCCGGGGAAAAGCGGGACGGGCAACCGTCGGCCGGTCGCGTCAAGCCAGAGCGACGAGGGGCCCGGGAGGATCCGGATGCCGTGGCGCGTCCAGACCGGCGCGTAGTTCTCGATGCCCTCGACGTAGTGCCACATCCGGTCGGGGTGGATGACGCGCCCGCCGGCCTCCTCTACGACGCCGAGCATCCGGCCGTCCACGTGGTCCGGCACGCCGATCAGCATCTTGTCGGGCGGCGTGCCGAGGCGGGCGGGCCAGTTCTGGCGGACGAGGTCGAGGTTCGCCCCGATCCCACCGCTCGTGACGACGACGGCGCCCGCGCTCAGCTCGAAGTCGACGACGACGTCGCGGTTCGAGGGCGCGCCGCGCTCGGCGTCGCTCGGCGCGAGCACGTCGCCCGCGACGCCCGTCACGGCGCCGTCAGTCTGGAGCAGGCGCGTCACGCGGTGGCGGAAGCGGAACGTGACGTGCCCGCGCTCCTCGGCCCGCCGGAGCCGTGCCACGAACGGCTCCACAAGCCCCGGGCCGGTTCCCCAGACGATGTGGAAGCGGGGGACCGAGTTGCCCGGCCCGGTGGCGCCGTAGCCGCCCCGCTCGGCCCACCCCACGATCGGGAACAGCTTGACGCCCTGCTGGCGGATCCAGTCGCGCTTCTCGCCCGCCGCCCAGTCCACGTAGGCCTCGGCCCAGGCGCGCGGCCAGCGGTCGTCCTCGCGGTCGAAGCCGGCCGTGCCGAGCCAGTCCTGCCACGCGAGGGCGCGCGAGTCGCGGATCCGCATCCGCCGCTGCTCGGGCGAGTCGACGAGGAACAGGCCGCCGAACGACCACCACGCCTGGCCGCCGAGGCTCTGCTCGGGCTCCTGGTCCAGAACGATCACGCGGCGGCCGGCATCGGCCAGTTCGGCGGCGGCGACGAGGCCGGCGAGGCCGCCTCCTACGATGATGGCATCGGCGTCGGGCATGGGCGTCGGGGGAGTCCGCCCGCATGGTAGCGACGCCCGGCGGCCCGTACGACGACGCCCCGTCCCGGGCAATCCAGGACGGGGCGCGTCGGGGGGGAATCGGGTGGATCCGCTACATCACGGCGCCGATCTTGCGGCGGATCTCGACGCGCGGCTCGTCCGTCTTCGAGTGGATGAGGGACACCATGCTGCGGAGGCTGCCGCGCGACTTCTTCATCCGCTTGTCGCTGAACTCGACGTCTTCCCACATCGCCTTGATGCGGTCTCGGAGTTGACGCCAGTCGCGATTCATTTTCGGGGTTGCCATAATCGATCGCGCTCCTCGAAGCGCAGAGTCTGCTGTTCCTGCTCGTCTACTTGAATGCGTACATCGTTCTATTGTTCCGATCCATCCAATGCGATCTCCTGATGCCTCTCCGAACCGCCACCCTCCCGACGCCTCTCGGGGCCCTCTCCCTCGTCTCGGACGGCGACGCTCTCATCGCCGCCACGTTCGACGGCGCCCCGCCCGACGTCCCCCCGGGCGACGACGCCGTGCTCACGGACGCCCGGCGTCAGCTCACGGCTTACTTCGAGGGCGAACCCGTCGCCTTCACCCTCCCAGTCCGCACGCAGGGGACGCCGTTTCAGGAGCGCGTGTGGGCCGCCCTCCGCGACATCCCCCACGGCGAGACGATCAGCTACGGCACGCTGGCGGCCCGTCTGGGCGCCCCCGGCGCGGCGCAGGCCGTCGGCGCGGCGAACGGACAGAACCCGGTGGCCGTCGTCGTCCCGTGCCACCGCGTCGTCGGCGCCGACGGCGCGCTGACGGGCTACGCGGGCGGCCTGGAGCGCAAGCGCGCCCTCCTCGACCTGGAGAGCCGTCAGCAGCGGCTGTTCTGACCGTCCTTGTGCGGACCGTCAGTCGCCCGGAAAGAGCAGCGCGCGGGTGGCGTCCACCTCGGTCCCCGCTTCCAGTGTGGCCTCGACGGCGTCGGGGAGCAGCCGGAACAGGTCGAGCCCGCTCCGCTCCTCCACCTCGTCGACCGTGACGAGGTCGCCGAGGGGGTCCGGCGCGAACGCGTCCTGGTCGAGCACGAACGCCGCGACGCGGACCGACGCCGGCTCCCAGTCGTCCTGCACCGCCACGACGGTCCAGAAGCCGGAGGGGACGACGTGCGGGAGGGCCGTTCGGAGGGAATCCATCGGCCGCTCGTAGAGCGTCCCGCTGAGGACCCAGACGGCGGCGAGATCGTCGGGTTGGGGGAAGCCGCGGTGGCCGGGCGGGCGCCGCGCGAGGGCGCGCTCGGCGCGGCGGAGGACGAGGGCGCGGACGGCCGCCTCGATCTCCTCCCACGGCCCCCGGTTCAACCTCGGCCGCTGCGGCACCACGTTGCTGTAGACGTTCACCTCCGGCGCCGACGCGGACCCGACGACGGCGGCGAGAGGCACGAGGTGACCTCGGTCGTACCCGGACGAGCGGTACGGGTCGTCGAGCGGGGGGTCCGGATCGAGCGTCTCGTCGGCGTCGAGCCAGGGGTCACGGCGCCAGTTCCGTTCGAGGTCGCTGGACGCGGCGACCCCGGCCACCTCGCGGACCGTCAGCCGGTAGGCCACCCAGTCGGCGAACCGCGTCCCGTCGTTCGACGAGAGCGCGTAGAGGTCGCGCACGACGAGGTCGTTGGTGATGGGCGTGCCGGTGGGGTAGCCGTAGAGGAAGTGCTCGGCGTGGATCTCCGGGACCGACGGCGGGCCGACGGGCTGGGCCCGTGCCGGGAGGGACAGGAGGCCGAGCGCACAGAGCAGGAACCGTCGCATGGGATCGAAGGAGGCGCACCGAGAACGTAGAGCGTCGCCACCGAACGGCAACCCCGCCGTGCCCCGGCCCCGCGCATTCACGCAGGCCGCACCGGACCTCCCGAACGCCCAGAGCCGCCGGGCGTTGGCGGCCCATTCCCCCGACGCATGGAGACTCCGGACGAAGACCGCCGCCCCTCCGCTCCCGGAGCCCCCGCCGAAGAGCGGCATCAGGAAGGCGTCGCATTCGTCCGCCCGGACCCGCTCGCGTCGCTCCGACGGCCCGGATTCCTCCTCTACCTCGCCGGCAGCCTCGTCTCGAACGCCGGCAACCAGATGCGGACGGTGGCCGTCGGGTGGGAAGTGTACCAGCGGACGGCGACGCCGCTCAGCCTCGGCCTCATCGGCCTGACGCTGGCGCTCCCCGTGCTCCTCCTCGCGCTCCCCGCCGGCGCCGCGGCCGACCGGTACCCGCGCAAGTGGCTGATCCAGATCGCCCAGGTCGGGCTGGCCGTCTCGGGCCTCGGCCTCGCGTGGGTCTCGTGGACGCACGGGCCGATCGTCCTCACGTACCTGTTCCTGCTCGGGACGGGCATCTTCCGGGCCGTCGGGTGGCCGGCGTCGCAGGCCATCGTGACGGGCCTCGTGCCGGCGCCCGTGTTCGCGAACGCGGCGATGTGGCGGAGCGTGGCGTTCCAGCTCTCGGCCACGCTTGGGCCCCTCGTCGGCGGCGCCCTCCTGGCGATCTACGGGCCGTCGCTCGTCTACCTCCTCGACGCCAGTTCCAGCCTCGTCCTCTTCGGGTGCCTCCTGTTCGTGACGCCGACGCCGCAGGCGCGCTCGACGGAGCGGCGCTCGTGGGCCAGCCTGATCGAGGGCGCGCGGTTCGTCCGCCGCCAGCCCGTGATCCTGAGCACGATCACGCTCGACATGGTGGCCGTCCTGTTCGGCGGGGCCGTGGCGCTGCTCCCGGTCTACGCCACCGACGTGCTCGGCGTCGGCGCGACGGGGTTCGGGTGGATGCGGGCGATGCCGTCGCTCGGCGCCATCGTGATGGGGCTCGCCCTCGCGCTCCTGCCGCCGATGCGGCAGGCGGGCCGCGCGCTCCTCATCGCCGTGGCCGCGTTCGGCGTGGCGACGATCGTGTTCGGGCTCTCGACGAGCTACCCGCTCTCCCTCGTGGCGCTCTTCTGCATCGGCGCCGCCGACAACGTCTCCGTCGTCGTCCGCTCGACGGTCCTCCAACTCCTCACGCCGGACGCGATGCGCGGGCGCGTGGCCGCCGTCAACGCCGTGTTCATCGGGACGAGCAACGAGATCGGCGAGCTGGAGTCGGGGGTCGTGGCGAGCCTGTTGGGGAGCGTGGCGACGGTCGCCCTGGGCGGCGTGATGACGCTCGTGACGGTGGGGGCCGCGGCGGCGATCTGGCCCTCGCTCCGTCGGCTCGGACGCCTGGAGGACCTGGAGCCGCCCGACGCCGTGCCCGTCCGGATCGAGGCGACCTGAGAGCGAGCGCGGAGGGCCGCGTCGAAGAAATGGGTCGTCCGACCTATGCGAACTGGCCTCGCGGAGCCCTACCTAGAGGCTCCTTCCTTCGGCGCTCCGCGTCGGTCGCATGTCCACTTTCTACGCTCGCGTCCTCCCCGCCGCGCTCCTGCTCGTCGGGCTCGCACCCTGGGCCAACGCCCAGATCACCATCACCCGTGCCGACGTGGTCGCTCAGCTGACGTCGTCCGGCTCGGGCACCTCGTTCGTCGTCGACGACGAGGCCTCCCTCGACGCCCTCCAGACCCTCGCCGACCGCACCGGCGGCGGCCAGACCTGGGACCTCACGTCGTTTCCCTGGGCCGAGGAATCCACCTCCTCGTACGGCCCGGCCACCGCCCCCATCCCCGGCGCCGACAGCCTCGACGGCGAGACCCACGTCGTCGCCACCACCCTGGGCGACTCCACCGCCTACGTCTTCTACAACGTCACCGCCGACGAGAACCGGTTCCTCGGCGTCACAGCCATGATCGAGGACGAGGGCGGGGAGACCATCACGGGCGGCATCCGGTTCGCCCCGTACGAACTCCTCCACCCCCTCCCCCTCACGTCCACCTCCACGTGGTCGAGCACGTACGCGCTGGAGATCATGCCCTTCATCGAGGGCTTCACCAACGAGAGCGTCGAGACGGCGGCGGTGGTGGGGTGGGGCACGCTCGTCACGCCGGCCGGCAGCGCGAGCGTCCTCCAGGTCCGCACCAAGACGGTGACGACGACGACCATCGACATCCCCGGAATGGACCCGTTCGTCTCGACCGACTCGTCCTACACGGTCGACTTCATCTCGCGGGCGGGCCTCGGCGCCTCGATCTTCCTCGACGGCGACGGCGTCGCGACCGACGCGGCCTACAGCGCGCTCGAGAGCGGCGGCACCGACGTGGCCGACGCGCCCGACGGGGGCGCCCTGCGCGTCGCCCTGGCCGGGCCCAACCCGGTCCGTCGCGGCACGCCGGCGGAGGTCGCGTTCACCCTGCCGGAGGCGGCCGCAGTCCGGATCGAGGCGTTCGACGTGCTCGGCCGCCACGTCGCCACCCTCGCGGAGGGCGCGTACGGTGCCGGCTCCCAGCGGACCGCGGTCCCGACCACCGGCCTCCCGGCGGGCCTCTACGTCATCCGTCTCGCAGCTCCGGGTCGTACCGCGGCCCTCCGACTCACGGTGATCGACTAGCGCCCTGGGCGCGGGGCTGGCGTGGTGGCTGGCCCTCGGTCGAGCCGTGCACAGATGGCGGGGAGGCCCATGTGGGGTGCCTCCCCGCCGTCGTCGTATCGAGACGGTCCGTGCAGCGCCCGCGGAGGAGCGTGGCCCGCCGCGGGGAACGGCGCCGACTGCCTGGAGCCGGAGGACGCGCCCTAGGCCGCCGTCAGCGCCGCGTCCCGGACCGTGCGCGTCATGGCGTCGAGGCCGTTGGCACGGTTCGGCGAGAGGTGCTCGGCGAGGCCGATCTCGCGGGGGAACCAGAGGTCCACGGCACCGGCCTCCTCCACCGGCAACCCGTCGAACACGCGGACGAGGAGCGAGGCCAGGCCGCGAACGAGCTGCGAGTCCGAGTCGGCGCGGACGTAGAAGGCGCCCCCGTCGGCGTCGGCGGCGAGCCACACGCGCGACTGACAGCCGCGGACGACGTGCTCGTCGGTCTTCTCGGCGTCGGGCATCGGCGGCATGGACTCGCCATGCTCGATGATCTGCTGGAAGCGGAGCATCCAGTCGTCGAGGAACGCGAACTCGTCGACGATCTCCTGCTGGCGGCGGTCGGATTCGGTCATGGTCTAGCCGAAGAGGGTCCGCACCGTGCCGAGGCCGGTCACGAGCGCGTCCACGTCGGCGCGGGTGTTGTAGAAGGCGAACGAGGCCCGGACGGTCCCGTCGACCCCGAGCCGGTCCATGGCGGGCTGGGCGCAGTGCTGGCCCGTGCGGACGGCGATGCCGAGCCGGTCGAGGACGGTCCCGGCGTCGTACGGGTGGATGCCGTCGAGGAGGAACGAGATGGCGCCGGCACGCCGCGTCGGCGTGCCGATGAACCGGAGCCCGTCGACGGCCCCGAGCTGCTCCTCGGCATAGCCGATTAGGTCGTGCTCGTAGGCCGCGATGGCGTCCATCCCGATGTTCATCAGGTAGTCGAGAGCGGTCCCGAGCCCGATGCCGCCGGCCACGTGCGGCGTGCCGGCCTCGAACTTGGCCGGGAGGCCGGCATAGGTCGTCCGCTCGAACGTGACCTGGTCGATCATGTCGCCGCCGCCCTGGTACGGCGGGAGCTTCTCCAGCCACGCCTCGCGGCCGACGAGCGCGCCGATGCCGGTCGGGCCGAACGTCTTGTGGCCCGAGAACACGAAGAAGTCCGCGTCGAGCGCCTGGACGTTGACGGGCGCGTGCGGCGCGGCCTGGGCGCCGTCGATGAGCACGGCCGCGCCGACGGCCCGCGCGGCGGCCACGATGGGGCCGAGGTCCACCACGGTCCCGAGCGCGTTCGACGTGTGCGTCACGGCGACGACCGTCGTCCGGTCAGTGATGATCTCGTCGAGCGTGCCCAGGTCGAGGTCCCCGGTGTCCGTCGCCGGGATCACGCGGAGGCGCGCGCCGGTCCGCTCGGTGGCCATCTGCCACGGGACGATGTTGGCGTGGTGCTCCAGGGCCGAGACGACGATCTCGTCGCCCTCCTGGAGCCGGCTGGCAAACCCGTGCGCGACGAGGTTGATGGCCTCCGTCGTCCCGCGCGTGAACACGACCTCGTGCGCGTGCTCCGCCCCGACGAACCGCTGGACCGTCCGCCGCGCCTCCTCGTAGGCGTCAGTCCCGGCCGCGCTCAGGAAGTGGACGCCCCGGTGGACGTTGGCGTTCTCGTTGGCGTAGTACGCCGCCAGCCGGTCGAGCACCACCTGCGGCTTCTGCGTGGTCGCGGCGTTGTCGAGGTAGACCAGCGGCCGGCCGTCGTAGACGGTCCGCTGGAGGATCGGGACGTCGGCACGGAGGCGCTCGACATCGAAGGCGGTCGCGGTCGGGGCGTCGGGCATGGATCGGTCGTCGGTGGCCCAACAAGGAACGACGGGCCGCCGGGCGATGTGCCCCGACGGCCCGTTTCCGCCCGGTCTTCGCCCGCTGGACCGCTAGCGGATCACGGTCACCCGGCGGACGGCCGTGTCGCCCTCTGACACGAGTCGGACGACGTAGACGCCGGCCGCGAGCCCCGACGCCTCGAACCGAGCCTCGTGCGTCCCCGCCGGCCGCTCGCCCTGAACGAGCACGCGCACTTCGCGCCCGAGCGCGTCGTAGACGGCGAGCCGGACCGGCCCCGGCGCGTCGAGCGCGTACCGGACGGTGGTGGACGCGCGGAACGGGTTGGGAGCGGGGGCCGCGAGCGAGACGCCCGGCGCGAGCGGCGCGGGTGCCTCCTCCTCATCGACGGTCACGACGGTCTCGTAGGTCGGGGCCCCGCCGCCCGAGTCCGTCGCGCCGATGGCCCCGTCGGTCCCGACGATGGCGCCGATGTTGGCGTCGAGCATGTCGATGTCGCGCATGTACTGGGCGCCCGCATGCGACGGCGTGGCGTACCCGCCGCCCCGCGTCCACGTCTGGCCACCGTCCTCGGTCCGCCAGACCGGCCCGCCCTCTTGGAGCACGAAGCCGATATCGGGCGTGCCAAAGTCGACGGCGTCAAGGGCCTGATCCACACCGACCACCCGTGTGATCCCCTCCGTGAGCGGGGTGAGGAGGTCCTCCTCGTAGAAAATGCGGCCACCGGAGGCGTTCGTCTGGACGACAACCCACCCGTCCTCGCCGTTGTACGCGATGTCCCGGACGTCGTCGATCTTGACGATCTCGCGCCACGTCTCGCCGCCGTCCGTGGTCGCGAAGAGGCTGCCGATGTTGATCCCGCTGCCCAACTCTTGGTCGGCGACGACGCCGGAATCTCCGTCGATAAACGCGAGCGCCGCGAGCGCCGCGAAGGGCGGGGAGGTGACCACCGTCCCGTTCAGGTACTCGAAGGTGGTCTGGTCGGAGAGGTTGATGTTGGACCACGTGCGGCCATCATCCCTCGAGCGCTGGATACGGTCCTGACCCACGGCGAACCACGTGTCGCCGCCGGCATAGTCGACGGCCCGCATGTCACGGCTCGTGCCGTTACCCGCCTCCGTCCACGTCCGCCCGCCGTCCTCGGTGCGGAGGAGTACGCCACCCTGGCCGCCGATGATGCCGACCTCGGCGCCGGGGGCTCCGCCCTCCCGGAACGTCACGGAGAGGAAGGTGGTGCTCGGCAGACCGTCAGGGATCGGGGCCTCGACCCACGTCCGTCCTCCGTTACCGCTCCGAAGGATGAAGCCCTCCCCGACGGCGATCCGGCGGTCGACGTCGAGGACGGCCACGCCGAGGACATCGAAGCTGCCCCGGTCGCTCACCTGGCCGTACCAATAGTCGGTGCCCGGCGTCGAGCCGGCGGCCCCGTAGCAGAAGACCGTCGCCGGCTTGTCGAGGTCGCCGTCGATGAAGACGGTCGTGTTGCCGTAGCCGTACGTCCCGGGGAACGGGCGCTCGAAGTACGACGCGCGGCGGAAGGATTCAGGCAGATCGGCGCAGGTGGCAACCAGCGGGAGCGTCGTCACCAGCGGGGTGGTCTGCTCGTTCCCCCACCGGTCGCGAGCGACGACGTACGACGAGCCCGCCGAGACCGGGAGGGACGTCGTGTCGGAAAGGACGAAGTAGTCGCTCCCCTCGACCTGCACCATCGGTACCACCTGCTTCTGCCCGTGGATGAACAGGTGCGCGTCGACGGTGACGGCCGGGAAGGAGCCCTTCGGCCGGGCCGAGACGGCGAGCGACCGGAGGTCGTCCTCGAAGCGGGCCGCCGAGAGGACGGGGCCGGCCTCCTCCGGCTCGCTGGCCGGGCTCGCCAGGGCCAGTTCGGTCTTGCGCGGGAGCACGAAGTCGAGTAGGTCGCGGGGCCACTCGTCCGACGCCCCGGCCTCGTTCTGCCAGTGCTCCAGGAACCGCCGGTTCTGGTCGTCGCGGGCCGGCCCGCTCACCGCCGCCCACCGGCTCGGGAACGGGCGGTCGAGGATCTGGAACGTCCCGCCGCCCTCGTTGGCGAGGCCGAGGTAGCGGAGCGCGTCGCGGAGCGTGACCTCGGGGTCAGCGAACGAGGAGCCCGTGAACACCCGGTAGTCGAACGGCGTCCCGAAGTAGCGGGCGGGGATGACCGCGTCGGGGTCTCCCGTGTAGCCGAAGTCGAGCGTGATCCGCGTCGTCCGCGACTCGATCTGCTGGATGAACGAGCCCCAGCGGCACGGCTGGTCCGCACTCCCGCACGACCAGTTGCTCGTCGCGTTCTGCCACCGCACGACCGTGGCGCTGAGGCCGACGAGCCGGATCTCGACGGGCGCCCCCGTCCGGAGCCGGCGGAGTTGGCGGAGCGAGACGGTGATGGGCTCGGTGCTCGCCCCCACCTTGCGGTCCTGGATGGTGACGCGCTCGGTGGCGGCGCCCGGCGCGATGAGCCCGTCGGTCAGCGTCGGCATGGGATCCGGGACCTGGATGGTCCCGACGAGTTCGCCGCCGATGTAGAGGTTGAACGTCGGCTCGACGTCGGCGGCCGTCGCGCCGCCGGTGTTCCGTGCCCGGATGAACAGCTTGAGGTCGGCCGCCGCGTTGGCCTTGTCCGAGGTCGCCGTCTCCCAGTTGACCTCCTCGGTCTGGCTCGACGACGCCGTGTACCCGGCCGTGACCGAGGCCGACACCGTCGTCTCGGTCGACACGGACGCGCCGGTCAGGCTGGCCTCCGCCCCCACCGTGTAGGACGCCGAGATCGTCGTCTCGATGTTGAACTCCTCCGACTCGGTCGACGACCGGGAGCCCCCGTTGGAGTCCCGGATCTCTGTGGTCGGGGTGTACCGATACCCCTCCAGGACCACCTCGATCTGGGGCATTGCCGCGACGAGAGGGTGGCTGTAGGGCTCGGGAACGCTCCCTTCCATCCCGACGCCCGTGGCCTCCTGATAGTCGCTGTACGGGTCGCCGTCGGACGACCACGTCAGGGAGTCCGTGACGAAGCACCCGTCGGTGCCGGGCGTGCAGGCCTGGAGTGAGCGGTTGTACCCGCTGGCCTCCAGCGTGCCGGGGATGCAGTCGCGGTCCGCGTCGACTTCCGATGGGACGCCGTTGTCGCACTCCCCGTTGGTGGTCTGAGCCGCGGCCGGGGCACTGCCGAACGCGAGCAGGAACCCGATGGCAAAGAGGAGCAGGAGGCCCGTCGCGAGCGTGAAGGCCAAGCCGGCGACGAAGGTGGGAAACGAACGGGTCATGGGTCTGGGAGTCGAGGTGAGGGTCTCCAGGGGGCTCTACGTGGAAACGCACCGTTCCTCGGCCGAACCGATCATCCGGCTGTCACAATTTTCGACTCCGCGGCGGCACGCGAGCCCAGGGCGGCCGTCTCCGCCCCCTTTTCGCCCGCCTCGGAGGAGCGCCGCGGGCACCCCTCGGTAGCTTGCGGACCGCGCCCGCAACTGGTCCCCATGCAGATCACCCTCCCCGACGGCTCCCCCCGCCACCTCGACGACGGCGCCACCGGCCGCGACCTCGCCGAGTCCATCTCCGCCGGCCTCGCCCGCGCCGCCCTCGCCGTCGAAGTCGACGGGGAGGTCCGCGACCTCGACCGCCCGCTCCCCGACGGCGCGACGGTCTCGATCCTGACGTGGGAGTCCGAAGGCGGCAAGGCCGCCTTCTGGCACTCGTCGGCGCACCTCATGGCCGAGGCGCTGGAGGCGCTCTACCCGGGCGTTCGCCTCGGCATCGGCCCAGCCATCGAGACCGGGTTCTACTACGACGTAGACCTCAGCGAGACGGACCACCCGGTCCTCTCGGCCGACGACCTGCCGGAGATCGAGAAGATGATGATCGAGCTGGCCCGCACCGACAGCGCCTTCGAGCGCCGCGACGTGCCCAAGGCCGAGGCCGTCGCCCACTTCGAGGAGAAGGGCGACCCGTACAAGCTGGAGCTCCTGGAGGGCCTGGAGGACGGGCAGATCACGTTCTACCAGCAGGGCCAGTTCGTCGACCTCTGCCGCGGGCCGCACATCGCGAGCACCAAGCCGATCAAGGCCGTCAAGCTCCTCAACCTCGCGGGCGCCTACTGGCGGGGCGACGAGAACCGGCCGCAGCTCACCCGGATCTACGGCGTCAGCTTCCCGAAGGCCTCCATGCTCACCGAGCACCTGGAGCGGCTGGAGCTGGCCCGCCAGCGCGACCACCGGAAGCTGGGCCGCGACCTCGGCCTGTTCATGTTCTCCGACCGGGTCGGGCCCGGCCTCCCGATCTGGCTCCCGAAGGGCGCCCGCCTCCGCGAGACGCTCGTCGACTTCCTGAAGGAGGAGCAGGTGAAGCGCGGCTACCAGCCCGTCGTGACGCCCCACATCGGCCGCCTGGAGCTGTACAAGACGAGCGGGCACTACCCGTACTACAGCGACTCGCAGTTCCCGCCCATGTTCGAGAAGGGCGGCGCCGTGAGCGAGGGGGCCGAGATCGCGAATGCCTCCGACGCCTCCGACGCCGCGCCGGCCGTGGGCGACGAGCAGGGCTACCTGCTCAAGCCGATGAACTGCCCGCACCACATCGAGATCTACGCCCACCGGCCCCACTCCTACCGCGACCTGCCGGTCCGGCTGGCCGAGTTCGGGACCGTCTACCGCTACGAGCAGTCGGGCGAGCTCGGCGGGCTCACGCGCGTCCGCGGCTTCACCCAGGACGACGCCCACATCTTCTGCACGCCGGCCCAGGTCAAGGACGAGTTCAAGAACGTTATCGACCTCACCCTCACCGTGCTGAAGGCGCTCTCGTTCGACGACTTCACGGCGCAGGTCTCGCTCCGCGACCCGAACAACACGGAGAAGTACATCGGCGAGCCGGCCGAGTGGGACGCCGCCGAGCAGGCGATCCGCGAGGCCGCCGCCGAGATGGGCCTGGAGACCGTCGAGGAGGAGGGCGAGGCCGCCTTCTACGGCCCGAAGCTCGACTTCATGGTCAAGGACGCCCTCGGGCGGAAGTGGCAGCTCGGGACGGTCCAGCTCGACAACAACCTGCCCGAGCGGTTCGACATCACCTACGTCGACGAGAACGACGAGCGCGTGCGGCCGGTCATGATCCACCGCGCGCCGTTCGGGTCGCTGGAGCGGTTCATCGGCGTCATGCTGGAGCACACGGGCGGCAACCTCCCCCTCTGGCTCGCGCCGACGCAGGTCACGGTCCTTCCGATCACGGACGATCAGAACGACTACGCGCAATCCGTCGCCGACGCCCTCCGCGGGTCCGGCCTCCGCGTCGAGGTGGACACGCGCTCCGAGAAGGTGGGCCGAAAGATCCGCGACGCCGAGGTCGAGAAGGTGCCCGTCATGCTGATCGTGGGCAAGAACGAGGCCGAGGCCGGGACCGTCAGCGTCCGGCGCCACGGGCTCGGCGACGACTCGGACCAGGGCGCGCAGCCGCTCGATGCGCTCCGCCAGTCGCTGCTCGATGAGGTCGCCCGCCAGCTCGGACGCGCCTAGAGACGCCCCGACCCAAAAACTCGAGGCCCGGCCGCGGGGCATCCCACGGCCGGGCCTCCTGTGTCAGGGCACTACGCAGAGACTAGTCCACGCGCACCTGCCCACGCGTGAGGTCGTAAAGCGGGAAGTTCGCTGGGGTCAAGTCGTTGCAGGTGAACGGCAGGTCGTTGTAGGAGAAGCTGATCTGGTCCGGGGGGTCCTTTTGAGACGTCCCGTTGTCGACCACCGCTGTGAGGAAGGACCGGCCGGTCCAGTCTTCGCCTTCGTTACCACCGCGCGTGATGGTGCCGCTCAGCACGGCCCCATTCCCGACGATGTGGACGCAGTCGATCGTGGCGTGGATGCCATTCCCACCGCCAGCGAAGGTGTCCTGATGCTGGCCGCTGACCGACCCGTCGGCCTTCACGTGCGCGGTGAGCGAGAAGTTGCCGTCGCAGCCGGGCTCCAAACCGAACGCCTCGCAGGCATCGTTGCCACCGGCGGAGACGTGGTGGTCCACGCCCTTTGCGAGCGCGGTGCTCGATGGGGCCGCCGCATCGCAGCCGACAAAGGCCACGAGAGCGAGGGCGAGAAGAAGATGTGTGAGCTTCATGGAAGGAGGGAGAACGAGGAAGAGGGTTCGACCCAAGTCATTTAAACCCAATGTCCTAACGATGCAATAGTCTCCCGGCTTTGCCGTGGGATCGCCGACCCCAGGCGGCCGATCCGCGCGCGTCGTAGGATGCCCCGTCCTGCCTCCAGGCTCGCCGCCATCGAACCCGGGGGAAGAGCACGTCTTGGCCGCCCGCGGCCCGCTCTCTCCGCCTACACCACCTGGATCCCGTCCGCGACGGGCCGGTCCGGGCGGATGAGGACGGCGCCCTGACTCGGGCTCACGGCCGCCAACACCACCACCTCGCCCGTCGCCGAGCCACCCGAGTTCGTCACCACCACGACCTGCTCGCCGACGAGTTCGTCCGCCGCGTAGTTCTCCGTGATGCGCGCGACGGCCTCGCGCTGGAACCCGCCGAGGTGGACGGTGAGCCGGAGCGTGTCGGCCTCGGCCACGGCCGCGATGACGGTGCCGACGCGGAGGTCGTAAGCGGTGAAGTCCATGCGGGTCTCGGCGGGGGAGCGGCAAGCTAGGGCTCCCGCCGGCGGATCTGGATCGAGTTTTCGCCTGGTCTCTTGAACCGGCCGGCGCCATCTGCGTATCTCATACCCCTGGCGGCCCCAACGGCCGCGTTTCGATCCACTTCCTCCGAGGTTTACCATAGCCAGACGCCGATCCAGCCGCCCGCCCGCCCCCCGCGAGCCGGACGTCAACATCAACGAGAACATCCGCGCCTCCCAAGTCCGCGTCGTCGTCGACGGCGAGGGTCAGAAGGGCGTCATGCCCACCGAGGAGGCCCTCGACTTGGCCCGCTCCCAGGGTCTCGACCTCGTCGAGATCTCAGGCTCCGCCGACCCGCCCGTGACGAAGATCATGGACTACGGGAAGTACCGCTACGAGCAGCAGAAAAAGGCGAAGGAGCAGCGCAAGAAGCAGGCCCAGCAGGGCGAGCTCAAAGAGGTTCGCTTCCGCCCGCGCACCGACGACCACGACTACGAGTTCAAGACGAAGCACGCCCGCGAGTTCCTCGAGAAGGGGAACAAGGTGAAGGCGTGGGTCCAGTTCCGCGGCCGCGACATCATCTACAAGGACCAGGGCCTGGAGATGCTGGAGCGGTTCACCGAGGACCTCGCCGACATCTCGAAGCTCGACCAGCCGGCCACCATGGAAGGGCGCCGGATGACCATCATGCTGACCCCGGACAAGAAGTAGAGGCGGCGGCCGGGGGCGTCGCGCCGCCCGAACACTCTGCGAAGACCCCGGCCGCGGCTGGCGTCGTCCCCGGGCCCCCTCTACCTTCCGCGTTCGCCCGCCCGTCGCGCCTCTGCGGCGGGCGTCGTTGTCCGGCCACTCCCGAGAGAGTCCGATGCCCAAGATGAAGACGAACAGCGGCGCCAAGAAGCGCTTCACGCTGACCGGGACGGGTCGCGTCAAGCGCAAGAAGGCGTTCGCCAGCCACATCCTGACCAAGAAGTCGCCGAAGCGGAAGCGAGACCTCCGCGAGACGACCCTGGTCCACAAGGCCGACGAGAAGCGCGTCAAGCGCCTCGTCAACCTGTAGGGGCCGGCGCGAGCCGCCCTGCAGCCGATCCTCCGCTCCGGCCCTAGGGCCGGTCCACCCTCACCCTCCACCACGGAACCAAGATGCCCCGAGCACGAAATCTCGTGGCCTCCCGTCGCCGTCGCCGTAAGCTTCTCAAGCTGGCGAAAGGCTACTGGGGACGCCGTGGCAACGTCCACACCGTTGCCAAGCACTCCGTCGAGAAGGGCCTTCAGTACGCCTACCGCGACCGCCGCGCCCGCAAGCGCCAGTTCCGCCGGCTCTGGATCGCCCGAATCAACGCCGCCGCCCGCCAGAACGGGACGTCCTACTCGCGCCTGATCTCCGGGCTCAAGAAGGCCGACATCCCGCTCAACCGGAAGGTCCTCGCGGACCTCGCGGTGCACGACAAGGCCGCCTTTACCGCCGTGGTCGAGCAGGCCGCGGCCTAGCGCCCACGCCCGTTCGACCACGACTCCCGCCCGGCTCCGGCCCGGCGGGAGTTTTTGGTTGGCTCCGCCCTCTCCCTCGTGTCATCCTGAGCGGAGGGCGGAGTCCAGAGCCGCAGGACCTCTAGCGCGCTCGGCCTCCGACCCGCGCTCTCGGGCGCGAACGAGAGACCTCGTCGCCTCAGAGATCCATCGACTCGCTCCGCTCGCTCAGGATGACCCGATGAGCCCCCGCGCCATGTCCGAGACGACGCCCCTCGACGCCGAGATCGCCGCCGTCCAGGCCGAGATCGATGACCTCCCGATCACCTCCGACGACGAGGCCGAGGCCTACCGCGTCCGCTTCCTCGGCCGCAAGGCCGGGGTCGTCACCGACCTGTTCTCGAAGATCGGGACGGTCCCAGCGGAGAGCCGCCGCGAGGTCGGCCAGCGGCTGAACGCGCTCAAGGAGGCGGCCCAGCGCCGCCTCGACGACGCCCTCGCCGACCTGGCAAGCAACACGGACGCTGGCGCGACGGACCTGGACCTCACGCTCCCCGGCCGCCTCCCGGCGCCCGTCGAGCGCGGGAGCCTCCACGTCCTCACGCAGACGCTGAGCGACATCCAGGACATTTTCCGCTCGTTCGGCTTCGCCGTCGCCCGAGGGCCAGAGATCGAGGACGATTGGCACAACTTCTCGGCGCTCAACTTCCCGCCCGACCACCCGGCGCGGGACATGCAGGACACGTTCTTCCTGGAGCCCCCGCCGCCCGAGGGCCGCGGCGTCCTCCTCCGGACCCACACGTCGCCCGTGCAGGTGCGCGTGATGGAGAAGACGCCGCCTCCGATCCGCGTGATCGCGCCGGGGCGCGTGTTCCGCAACGAGGCCATCTCGTACAAGAGCTACTGCCTGTTCCACCAGGTCGAGGGGCTCGTCGTGGACGAGGGCGTCTCGTTCGCCGACCTGAAGGCGATGCTAACGGCGTTTGCGAAGGCGTTCTTCGGCGCGAGCGACGGGCCGGCACGCGAGGCGAAGATGCGCTTCCGCCCGAGCTTCTTCCCCTTCACCGAGCCCTCGGCCGAGGTCGACGTGTGGTGGGCCGACGAGTCGCTCCCCGGCGGCGGCCGCTGGATGGAGATCCTCGGCTCCGGCATGGTCGACCCGAACGTGCTCGAGAACGTCGGCGTGGACTCCGAGCGCTACACGGGCTACGCCTTCGGGATGGGCGTCGAGCGGATGGCCATGCTCCGCCACGGCATCGACGACATCCGGCTCCTCTACGAGAACGACGTCCGCTTCCTCCGCCAGTTCTAGACCGCCCCGACGATGAACATCAGCCTCAACTGGCTCTCCGACTACGTCGACGCCGGCCTCTCGGCCGAGGCGCTCGCGGAGCTCCTCACCATGTCCGGCCTCGAAGTCGAGGAGGTGGCCGAGGGCGACCCCTCGCTCGACGGCGTCGTCGTCGGGCACGTCGAGGCCGTCCGCGAGCACCCCAACGCCGACCGCCTCCGCGTCTGCGACGTGGACCTCGGCGGCGACGCGCCGGTCCAGATCGTGTGCGGCGCGCCGAACGTGGCCGCCGGCCAGAAGGTGCCCGTCGCCACGGTCGGGACCGAGCTGATGCTGCCGTCCCGCGAGGACTCGGCCATGCTCGCGCCCGTCACCATCAAGAAGGGCAAGATCCGCGGGGAGGTCTCGAACGGGATGATCTGCGCCGAGGACGAGCTGGGCATCGGCGAGAGCCACGCCGGCATCCTCGTCCTCGACGCCGACGCGCCGGTCGGCGAGGACTTCGCCGACTACCTCCGCCAGCGCAACGCGCTCCCCGGCGACGCCGTCCTCGACATCGCCATCACCCCGAACCGGCCGGACGCCACGAGCCACATCGGCGTGGCCCGCGACGTGGCCGCCCTCGCCGACGTCCCGCTCACGCTCCCCGACGTGGACGTGCCCGAGACTGGCGGCGACGCGGCCGACGCCGTGACGGTCCGGATCGAGGACGAGGCCGGCTGCCCGCGCTACGTGGCCATGCTCGTCCGCGGCGTGACCGTCGGGCCGAGCCCGGACTGGATGCGCGAGCGCCTGGAGGCCATCGGCCTCCGGTCCATCAACAACGTCGTGGACGTGACGAACTACGTCCTCCACGAGATGGGCCAGCCGCTCCACGCCTTCGACCTCGCGCACGTCGCCGGCGCCACCATCGTCGTCCGCGCCAGCGAGCCGGGCGAGACGATCACGACCCTCGACGACCACGAGCGCAAGCTGCCCACGGGCACGCTCCTCATCTGCGACGGCGAGAAGCCGGTCGCCGTGGCCGGCGTCATGGGCGGCGCCAACTCCGAGGTCTCGGAGGCCACGACCGACGTGCTCATCGAGAGCGCTTACTTCGACCCGAGCCGCATCCGGAAGGCGTCGAAGGCGCTCGGCCTCCAGACCGACGCGAGCTACCGCTTCGAGCGCGGCGTCGACCCGACGGCCCAGGCCCGCGCCGCCGCCCGCGCCGCGTCTCTCCTGGCCGAGGTCGCCGGCGGCGAGATCGTGCCCGGCCTCGTGGACGAGAACCCGGCGCCCTACGAGGCGCGCACCGTGTCGCTCCGCCCGGCGCGCGTGGCCCGCCTCCTCGGCACGGAGGTCCCGGAGGACGAGATCGTTCGCCTGCTGACCGCCATCGGCTTCGAGGTCTCCGACGCCGAGGCCGACGAACTCGACGCGTTCGCGGAAGCCGCCGCCCGGGGCGAGGGCGTCGAGGCCGCGGCGAGCGAGGCGAGCACGGCCGGCCTCACCGTCACCGTCCCCCCGTTCCGCCCGGACGTCGAGCGCGAGATCGACGTGATCGAGGAGGTCGCCCGACTCTGGGGCTTCGACCGGCTCCCGACGCCGGCGTCCACGCCCGTCCCGCTCGTCCCCGCCGCCGACACGCCGAGTGCGCGGCTCCTCGACCGCGTCCGCCAGCGGCTCGCGGCGCTCGGGTTCCGGGAGACCTACACCAACTCGCTCGTCCCCAAGGCCACGGCGGAGGCGTTCGCCGACGCCGCCTGGAGTGGTCTCAGCGGACCAGCCGTCGAGACGCTCAACCCGATCTCGCAGGAGATGGCGGCGCTCCGCCCGTCGCTCCTGCCGGGCCTCCTCGCCGTCGCCTCGTACAACCAGGCCCGCGGGGCCGAGGCGCTCCGCCTGTTCGAGGCCGGCCACGTCGCCCGACACACCGACGCCGCCGGGACGCCCGTCGAGGGCTACCACGAGCACACCTCTCTCATCCTCGGGATGAGCGGGCCGGCCGCGCGCGCGTCGTGGAACGCCGAGGGCCGCGAAACCGACGTGTTCGACCTCAAGGGGGTCGTATTCGACCTCCTGGCGGACCTCGGCATCACGGACGTGACGGAGACGCCCCGCCCGGCGCCCGATGCCCTCACCGCCTACGCCCTCGACCTGTCGGTCGGCACGACGCGCCTGGGCTCGCTCGGGCTCGTGGCCGATGCCGTGGCCGACAACGCCGAGCTCCAGGCGCCGCTCTTCGTGGCGGAGCTGGACTGGGACGCCCTCGCCCGCCTCGCCGACCGCGATACGCCGCCGACGTACGCGCCCATCTCGCGCTTCCCCGTCGTCGAGCGCGACCTGGCCGTGGTCGTGCCGACGGGCCAGGCGGCCGGGCCCCTCCTCCGGACGATCCGCCAAGCCGGTGCGCCGCTGCTCCAGGGCGTCCGCCTGTTCGACCTCTACCAGGGCGAGCACGTGGCGGAGGGCCAGAAGAGCCTCGCTTTCGCCCTCCGCTTCGGGGCCGACCGGACGCTCCGCGACCCGGAGGTGGACGGCCGCGTGCGGCGCATTGTGAAGTCGCTGGAGGCCGATCACGGAGCGACGTTGCGCGCCTAGGCGATAGGTGGGGTTTCACCGAGGGCGGGCGTGGCTATCTTGGGGCGCCTCCACTTCCTCGTATGGAGCCCGACGTCCCCTCCCCCGCCGGAGTCCCTCGTTCCGACGCGGGCCACGCCGATTGGCGGTCGCTGAGCCACCTCCGCGACCGCGTGGACGCCGCTGCGCGCGAGATCGAGCGGCTCCGGGCCGAGAACGCCGCCCTTGCCAAGCGCGTCCTGGAGCTCCAGGACAACCGCGAGAACGCCCCGTCGTTCGCCTTCGGGGAGGCCGGCGAGGACCCCGACGCCCTCCGCCAGAAGGTTCAGGGCTTCATCGACACGATCGACCGCCTCCTCGACGCCGACACGCCCGAGGACGCCGCTGACGCCCAGGCCGGATGAGCACTCCCCAGTCCGTCTCCATCCGCGTCCGGATCCTCGACCGGGACTATCCGCTCCGCGTCGCGCCGGGCGACGAGGACTACACGATCCACCTCGCGGCCCGCGTCGACGAGCGGCTCCGGCGGCTCCGCCAGCAGCTCCCCGCCCAGCCGGACCTCACGCACGCCATCCTCACGGCCCTGGAGCTGGCCGAGGAGCTATACGCCGCCCGCGCCGAGACGGACCGGCTCCGCGCCCGCGTCGAGATCGAGTCATCCGAGCTGGCCGACCGCCTGGAGTCGGCCCTGTCCGGCACCGGCGGCGACGGCGCCCCGGCTGAGGGGTGACTGCCGGGATCGAAGGGAAATTCGCCGTCTCTGGAGGAACAGGCCGCGGGCTCGGGCGATATTCCAGGTGCCCGGCCGGGTTAACCGCCCGACCGGTGCTCACCGGTCTGCAGCCACCGCATGGGAACCTGAACAGCGTTTACCGCGGGGGCTCCGCTTAGGACCTGACCATCAGGCCGCGCCCCGCTTCGGCGGGGTTCCGGGGCTTCGGCCCCGGGCCGCGGAAGGCGAGAGGGTCCGGAGGGTCCCCACTGTTTTTGACGAGTAGGTTCTCGTCCCGCGCTGCAGGCTGGTGCCTTTTGATGACGCGTCCCCGGGCTGCCCGGCCGACGCGGAGACCCCGAGCGTCCCGGGGCGGCTGGAGCGCCAGCCCGCTCCGGGACGCTCGTGTCGCTTCCCCCCCGTCCCCCATGGACCCGCTCACCCTCTCCCTGGCTGGCGTCGGCGTCGTCCTCGCGCTGGCCGTCGGGTTTGTCGCCGAGCGCGTGCGGCAGGGCGGAGCGGCAGCGGCGCGGTTCGAGGCCGCCGCGACCGAGGCGGAGTCCGCGGCGACCCGGGCCGAAGCAGAAGCCGAGGCGTTCCGCCGCGACCACGTCGAGACCGCCCGCGCCGAGCTGGCCTCCGCGCGGGAGGAGATCCGCCGCCGGAAGGCGCGCCTGGACGCCAAGACGACCGAGGCGAAGGAGCGGCACCGCCGGGTGAAGGAGAAGGTGGACGCCGCCCGCGCCCGCGTAGACGCCCGCGCCCGCCACCTCGCCGCACAGGAGGCCGCCCTCACCGAGGCCACCGAGGCGGTCGACGCGCTCACCGAGGCCGCCGAGCGCCGCCGCGCCGAGGCCGACGCGCTCCGCGAGCAGGTCCAGAGCCTCGCCGCCGGCGTCGGCCGCCGCCAGCAGGAACTCGCGGAGCGGGAGCATGAGGTCCACACCCTGGAAGCCCAGCTCCGCGACGAGACCGAGCGCCTCGCCCGCCTCGCCGACGAGCACCTCGGCAAGCTCGAACGCCTCGCCGGCCTGTCGCGCGAGCAGGCGCAGGCCGAACTCGTCGCCGAGATCGCGCGGGACGCGAAGCTGGAGGCGGCGGGCATGGTGAAGGACGCCCGCGACGACGCCCGCCGGACGGCTCAGCGCGAGGCCCAGAAGGTCATTCTCAAGGCGATCCAGCGGATCGCGGCGAGCGCGACCATCGAGCACACCGTCGCCGCCGTCCCCCTCCGGAGCGAGGACATGAAGGGGCGCGTGATCGGCCGCGAGGGGCGGAACATCCGCGCCTTCGAGGCCGCCACCGGCGTCGAGGTCATCGTGGACGACACGCCCGACGCCGTACTCGTCTCCGGGTTCGACCCGGTCCGCCGCGAGGTCGCCCGGCTCTCCCTCATCCGCCTCCTCGACGACGGGCGCATCCACCCGGCTCGGATCGAGGAGATCGTGGCCGCGACGAAGGAGGAGATCGACGCTGAGATTATCGAGGCTGGCGAACAGGCGGCGCTTGAACTCCAAGTCCACGGCCTCCACCCCGAGCTCGTCAAGCTCGTCGGTCGGATGAAGTACCGGTCGAGCTACGGGCAGAACCTCCTCCAGCACTCGGTCGAGGTCGCCAAGCTGGCCGGCCTCATGGCGGCGGAGCTGCGCCTCGACGCGCGGAAGGCGAAGCGTGCCGGCCTGCTCCACGACATCGGCAAGGTCATCGAGGGCGACCTCGAAAGCCCGCACGCGATCGCCGGCATGGAGTTGGCCCGCCAGTACAAGGAGCACCCGGACGTGGCCAATGCCATCGGCGCGCACCACGACGAGGTTCCGATGGCGACGCCCATCGCCCCGCTCGTGCAGGCCGCCGACGCGGCCTCGGGGGCCCGGCCTGGCGCCCGGCGGGAGGCCCTGGAGCGCTACGTCCAGCGCCTCCAGGACCTGGAGGGCATCGCGAGCGACTTCGAGGGCGTGGAGCAGGCCTACGCCATCCAGGCCGGCCGCGAGATCCGTGTCGTCGTAGATACGGACCTGGTCTCAGACGCGGTCGCGGAGACACTCGCCCGCGACATCTCGCAGCGCATCGAACGAGAGATGGACTACCCGGGCCAGATCAAGGTGACGGTGATCCGGGAGGTCCGGGCCGTGTCCGTCGCCCGGTAAGAGTCGCCGGCGCCCCCTCGCTCTGGCCCCCGGATGTCCTGCGTGCGTGTCGAGGCCGGGTGGCCGAACCGGACGAGCCATCGCCCGTACGTTCTGCGCGCCCGCACGTTCTCCTCATGGCTTCCCACCGCCCCCTCCGCCTCGTCGAGTTCCGGGGCGGACCGCTCGACGACCAGTGCCACCTCGTCCCCACGGACGGCCCTGACCCGGAGGACGGAGTGGTCGAGGTGGTCGTCGATGACGGTGGCGTCCGGACGGCCCTGTACGAGTGGACGGACATCCACAGCGCCGGCGCCGTGGTCTACACTTTCCAGGGATTCCGGGAGGACTGATCGGCGCGCCCTACGGCCCGGCTCCTCCCTGGAGGACGAGCACCGCTACTCAGCTTGGTCGAGGAGGAACGCGCGCAGCCCCCGCAGATCGTCGGTGTTGATGAGATCGACGCCGGCCTCCAGCAGGATGTCCCACACGGCCTCCCGCTCCGGCGTCCCCCAGAAGCGGAGCCGTCGCCCCTGCGCATGGGCACGGCAGACGAGGGTGGCCAGCCGGGCACGAAGCTCCGGGGGCACCGGCCCCTCTCCACTCCACGCCGTAATCCGGCTCCACCTCTCGCTCACGAGGGGCATGAACGACGGGGGGACGGAAGAGTCCAGCTCCAAGTCGGGCAGGCGCCCGTCGAAAGCTGCGAAGCGGATCGGCGCCGCGCGCATCGTCGCGCGAGCGCGCTCCCCCGAGATCACCACGGAGACCGCCCCTTCCACGACGGCGGCGTCCGCGTAGATGGTGACGAGGTCGGCGTAGCGGCGGAGGAGGGAGTCCAGACGGGCATAGGTGGCCTCGGCCTCCGACTTGACGTCGACCAGCAACAACAGCGGCGGGGCCCCGGCGTACAGCCGCCCTCCTCGCTCCTGGGCGTACGCTCGAAGGGGGGCGAGGTAGAGACGCTCCAGCGTCCGGTCCGGTCGGAGGTCGTCGCGGTCGTGGGCCACCAGGAGGTCGTCGCCCACGAGATACACGTCCACTTCGACGCTGTTGAACCCGTTGTCCAGCGCGTCCCGAAGGGGACGCGCGTGCTCGTAGTCGTTGTGCGCGTGGGCGTGCTCGAGCGCCGCAGGCTGCGCCGCGACGGGGACCGCGCCGGACGCGAGGAGGAGCCCCAGGAGAGCCCCACGCAGGCCCAGGCGCCAGCGGCCGAGCACGGGGGGAGAGGACGGGGGAAGCCAGCGCATGGTGAGGAGGTCCATCCCTGCCTTTAAGAGAATGGGGCGCCGGCGGACGGGGCCCAAACGACCTGTTGGAAGCCCTCCCCTGACGGGACGAGCGGGCGAAGCCAAGGATAACCGCGACGTGTCAGGGACGGGGCCGAACGGCCAGGGTGCCGAATCGCCCTTCCGGTTGTGCGCCAGGGCACCCGGCCCACGCTTCACAGTTCCACAATGGTGGGAGGTCCTCGCTCGGGAAAGATTGGGGGGCCGGCCCTTGATCGAGCGGGCTTGACCAAAGTTGATCGCTTTAGTACGTTCATGACCGATTGCGATCTCAGGCTTCCGAGCATCCGCTCGCCCGAGACCGCCCACCCCATGGCCCCGTCCTCCGAAGCTCCGTTCACTCCATGAGGTCTACCCTCGCCCTCCTCATCGTCTGGGCTGCCCTGGTCCCCGCCGCGCACGCGATGGCAGCCGGCAAGATCTCCGGCCGCGTCACCGAGGCCTCGACGGGAGAAGCGTTCCCGGGCGCGACCGTCCGGATCGAAGGGACCAGCCAGGGCGCGGCCGCCGACGCCGACGGCTACTACACGATCCTGAACGTGCGGCCCGGGACCTACACCGTCGTCGCCACGATGGTGGGCTACGCCACGGTGCGGGTCGAGAACGTCGAGGTGGTCTCGGACCGGACGACCAAGCTCGACTTCGCGCTCGAGGAGATGGTCTACGAGGGCGAAGAGGTCGTCGTCCAGGCCTCACGCGACCTGATCGAGACGGATCGGACGACGTCGGCCTCCTACGTCAACGCCGAGGAGATCGAGAACCTCCCGGTCCAGGAGGTGAGCGACCTGCTCCAGCTCCAGGCCGGCGTCGCCTACGACAGCGGCGGGCGCCTGCACCTCCGCGGCGGCCGCTCGGGCGAGGTCGCCTACCTCGTCGACGGCATCCCGGTCTCCGACCAGTTCCGCGGGGGCAGCAAGGTGGAGATCGAGAACAGCTGGATCCAGGAGCTTCAGGTGATCTCCGGGACGTTCAACGCGGAGTACGGGCAGGCCCAGTCCGGCGTCATCAACGTGGTGACGAAGGAGGGCGAAGTAAGCAACTATTCCGGAAGCGCTTCAGGGTTCGTAGGCGGCTACGCCACGGGCCGCGACGACCTGTACATGGGCCTCCAGCCCGGCGGCATGGACCAGTACAACGCCGAGGTCAGCCTGAACGGCCCCCTCCGGATCCTCCCGTCCAGTTCGTTCGTGCTGAGCGCCCGCTACTTCACGTCGGACGGATGGCTCTACGGGCAGCGCCGCGTGCGGATCGAGGACACCGTCCCCATCCAGCAGTACATCCAGCAGGCCCAGCGGAACGCCACCGACAACGAGACGCTCGTCGGGATCGCGATCCCGGACTCCCTGATGACGGGCGATCGCTCGTTCGTCCCGATGAACCCGAACACCAAGCTGTCGCTCCACGGCAACCTGGCGCTGCACCCCTTCAACGGGTTCAAGCTGGGGTACTCGGTGTTCTACACGGACGAGGACCGGAAGAGCTACCAGGACAGCCGCCGCTACGCGCCGGACGGCCAGCCGACGATCCACGAGCAGGGGCTCAACCACATCCTCTCCGGCACCCACGTCCTCTCGCCGACCACGTACTACCGGCTGGGCGCGTCGTACCAGTCGAGCACGCGGGCGAGCTACTTCTCCGAGGACCCGTTCGACTCGCTCTTTCAGGGGTCGGCGTACTCGGCCAACGGGTTCAACTTCGGGGGCACGAGCAACGGGTACTCCCGCTCCGAGCAGCGGACGATGCTCGGCAAGGTGGACCTGACGAGCCAGGTGAACCGGACCAACCTGGTCCAGGCCGGCGTGGAGGCGCAGTTCCACCGGGTCAGCCTGGCGGAGCGGACCACCGTGTCCGACGGGCCGGTGTATGAGGCCCCCGAGCTGCGTCTCCCCGACGCCAACACGGCCCGCAACAACGCCTACACGCAGCGGCCCTTCTCCCTCGCGGCCTATGTCCAGGACAAGCTGGAGATCGACGAGATCGTCCTCAACGCCGGCCTCCGGTTCGACCACTGGAACCCGAACGCCGACGTCCCCGCCGACCTCGAGGCGACGACCGACCCCGACGACGGGATTCGCCTCGACACGGAGGGCACCCCGGCCGAGACGAGCACGCAGCTCAGTCCGCGCCTCGGGCTCGCCTTCCCGATCTCGCAGAGCGGCGTCCTCCACGTCTCGTACGGCCACTTCTTCCAGGTCCCCCGCTTCTCCTACATCTTCGACAACTCGGAGTTCGAGGTGGAGCTGGGCGACCTCGAGACGATCATGGGCAACGCCAACCTCAAGCCCGAGCAGACCGTCGCCTACGAGATCGGGCTCCAGCAGGGCGTCACGGCGGACTGGAAGGTGGAGCTGACGGTCTACTACAAGGACATCCGCAACCTCCTCGGCCAGGAGATCATCACCACGCGCGACAAGAAGGTCTACGCCCGCTACGTCAACCGCGACTACGGCAACACGAAGGGCGTCACCCTCTCGCTGATCCGGCAGTTCCAGGACCGGTTCGGGTTCACCGTCGACTACACCTACCAGGTGGCCCGCGGCAACGCCTCGGACCCCAACAGCGTCTTCTTCAACAACCAGACGCAGCCGCCGATCGAGCCCGAGAAGCAGGTGCTCCCGCTGGACTGGGACCAGCGCCACGCGCTCAACGGGACGGCCATCATCGGCGACCCGAGCGACTGGACGCTGAGCCTCATCGGCCGCTTCCACACCGGCCAGCCCTACACCCCGAGCAACCCCGGCAGCCAGCTCAGCCGCCAGTTCCAGAACAGCGAGCGTGAGCCGGTCGCCTTCAGCCTGGACCTCAACTTCGCCAAGCGGCTCCAGGTCGCCGGCCAGCGCGTCCGCCTGTTCGTCCGGGGCTACAACCTGCTCGACCGCCTCAACCCGAAGTCGGTCTACAGCAGCACCGGGAGCCCCTTCCGGCCCTACCGCACGCTCGGCGAGACCGAGGTGCTGCTCCAGAACCCCAACTTCACGGTCGACGAGATCGACCGCCGCCCGGACTTCTTCGAGGCCCCCCGCCGCGTCGTCGCGGGGATGACCGTCGAGTTTTGACCGACCTCCGGAACGGCCCCGCGGCCCCGGCCCCACGGCCCGCCTTCTCTTTGATGCTGACGTCCCCCTCCCCCTTGTCCCGCCTCGTCCTCGGCGTGCTCGCCGGCGTGCTGCTGGCGGTCCCCGCCGACGCCCAGCGCCGCCCCGACGCGGGCCGCGAGTACCGCCGCACGGGCATCCACGACGGCAACCTCGTCTACACGCGGTTCGCCAACTTCGGCAACCTCGGCTCCCGCACGGAGCCGCCCAAGATGGAGTGGCCGAAGGGGTCCGGCCAGTGGTACGGCTTCGAGTTCGCCATGATGGCCGGGGCCGAGGTGGTCGACGCGAACGGCCGGACGGTCCAGATCGTCTCGGAGAACTACACGAACCCTGGCTCCTTCGACATCAGCCCGGACGGGACGCACACCTACGGCTGGGAGCCGCTCGCCGGCTACTTCAACCCGGGCGCGGCCAACGACCTCGGCTATCCGGCCATGAGCCACATGGAGGACACGTGGCCCGCCTCCTGGCCCCATGACTACCCCGGCGACCCCGGCGAGCGCGACGGCCGCTGGAACGGCGAGTTCGGCGCCTACACCCGCGCCGACCAGGAGAGCTACTACGTCATGGACGACCGCAACAACGACGAGTACGACTACTACCCGTTCACGGGGAGCGCCCAGGACTCGACGGACCTCCGCGGCCTCGGCCTGGAGGTGGCCGTCCGCGGGTATCAGTGGGTGAACGTCCAGGCCGAGGACATCCTCATCGTCCGCTACGACATCCGGAACGTCTCCGACAAGGACCTCGACAAGGTCGTCTTCGGGATGTACGTGGACCCCGCCATCGGCGGCGAGGGCGACTCGGTAGACGACCTCGCCGACTTCCAGGCCGAGGACGACATCACCTACATGTGGGACCGCGACGGGCTCGACAACAAGGGGCGGCCGGGCGTCGGGTACTTCGGGTTCGCGTTCCTCGAGAGCCCCGGCGAGCCGCTCGACGGCCTCGACAACGACGAGAACGGGATCACCGACGAGAACCAGGACGACGACCGCGGCATGCGGATCGACGGCCAGGGCGCGATCCTCGCCTACGTCCAGAGCACCTACGACGTGGAGAGCTTCGAGGCTGTCTCCGGGGCGATCGAGACGCTCCCGGCCTACATCGCCGGCGTCTGGTTCACCGGCGACGAGGACCTCGACTGGGTCGCCTTCGACGACATGAACGAGAACGGCCTCCGCGACGACGGGGAGCCCCTCCTCGACGACGTCGGCTCGGACGGCGTCGGCCCCGACGCCGAGAACTACCTCGGCCCGGACTCCGACGGCTCCGAGGGCAACGGCCAGCCCGACCAGGGCGAACCCAACTTCGGCAAGACCGACAACAACGAGTCCGACCAGATCGGCCTGACCAGCTTCCTCCTCCGCCCCGCCGGCAACGTCTCGGACGACGCCCGCACCTGGAGCGAGATGGAGCCCGGCCGGTTCGGCGGCGAGTTGCCCTCGAACGTGGCCTTCATCTACGGCTCGGGCTACTTCTCCCTCCCCGTCGGCGAGACGCGGAAGTTCGCGATCGCGACGGTCTTCGGGCGCGACCTCGACGACATCATCCGCAACAAGCGGACGATGCAGCGCATCTACGACGCGGACTACTCCTTTGCCAAGCCGCCCAACAAGCCCGAACTCACGGCGATCCCGGGCGACGGCCAGGTGGTCCTCCGCTGGGACGCCTCCGCCGAGCTCTCGCGCGACCCGATCTACGGCCGCGACTTCGAGGGCTACCTCGTCTACCGCGCCACGGACCCCTCGTTCAACTCGATCAAGACAATCACGGACGCCTACGGCAACCCGATCCTCTGGGAGCCGATCGCCCAGTTCGACAAGAACGACGGGCTGAAGGGGCCGCACCCGATCCAGATCGGCGAGTCCGGCGCCGTCTACAACACGGGCTCCGACAGCGGGCTCCAGTACTTCTACGTGGACAAGGGCCTCGACAACGGCCGCCGCTACTACTACGCCATCGTCTCCTACGACACCGGCTACGACACGGACTTCTTCGAGCGGGGGATCTCCGAGCGCGACCAGCTGGTGCCGATCTCGCCCAGCGAGAGCTCGAAGATCATCCAGACCGACCTGATCGGGAACGTGGTCTTCCTCGACCGGAACACGGCGTCGGTGGTGCCGAACGCGCCGGCCGGCGGCTACGTGGCCGGGCAGATCGAGGGCGAGATCGAGCACGACGGCCCCTCCACCGGGAGCGTCGGCGTGGACGTCGTGGTCCCCGACAACCTGGAGGACGGGAGCCGCTACCGGATCACCTTCACCGACACCACGCGCGCCCGCCTCACCAAGGGCATCCGCATCGAGGAGACCACCTCGGGCCGGACGGTCTACGAGGCCGCCGCCTTCGACAGCCTCGCCCTCGCCACCCAGATCATCGACGGGATGGTATTCCACGTGCGCTCGCCCGCTCAGCCGACCCCGCTCACGTGGGGCTGGACGACGGGCAACAGCACGCTCCCCGCCAGCGTGGCGCTCCCCACCTCCGACCGGGCCGTCCCGCTCCCTGAGGACGTGGAGATCCGGATCGGCGAGATGGGGGTGGACACGTCGTACACCCAGTTCGTCTTCGAGCCGGGCACGCCGGTCGACTTCCAGGTCGTCGGGACGACGACCGGCCGGACCTACGACTTCTTCTTCGAAGAGGTGGCGCCGGCCGACGGCCGCATCACCCCGGGCGACGTGGTCACGATGGTGGTGGATCCGCAGGGCTTCCGGTACAGCCTGGGTTGGGAGGTCACGTTCGGCACGCCCAGCGGCGGCGACGTCCGGCTCCCGGAGCGCGGCGACGTCTTCGGCCTGACCGTCTCGAAGCCGTTCTCAGCCCTCGACGAGGTGACGTTCTCGACGACGGCCTCGGCCTTCAACCAGGCCGACGCCGTGGCCGGGCTCGACCGGATCTACGTGGTCCCCGACCCCTACGTCACGAATGCCTCGTGGGAGCGCCCGCTCTTCAACGCCTCCGGGCGCGGCGAGCGGAGGATCGACTTCGTCAACCTCCCGCCCCGGTGCACGATCCGGATCTACAACATGGCCGGCGTGCTCGTCCAGACCCTGGAGCACGACGCCGCCATGCAGGACGGGACCGAGAGCTGGGACCTCGTCTCGAAGGACGGCCTCAGCGTCTCGTTCGGGGTCTACATCTACCACGTCGACGCCCCCGACCTCGGGGACTACACCGGCAAGTTCACCCTGATCAAGTAGGCACGACATGACGGACCAACACATGCGGAGGCTGACGTGGTGCGCCCTGCTCGCCCTCTGGGCGTTCCCCCTCCGCGCGCAGGAGGCGGACACCCCGCCGGGCTACGTCGACGGCGTCACGAACGCGGGGACGAGCGCGGCCGCCTTCCTCCAGATCGGCGTGGGCGCTCGCACACAGGCCATGGGCAACGCCGGCACGGCGATGACCAATGACGCGACGGGCATGTTCTGGAACCCGGCGTCGGTCGCCCGGCTCGGGGGCACGGCCCACGTCTCGTTCGACCACACCGAGTGGCTGGCCGACACGCAGCTCGATTACGTGGGCGCCGTGCTCCCGCTCTCGGCGAGCTCCGCCGTCGGGCTGAGCGTCATGAGCTTCCAGATGGTCGACAACCAGCCGGTCCGCACCGTCGACCAGCCGGAGGGGACGGGCGAGTACTACAACGCCTCGGACCTCGCCCTCGGGCTCACCTACGGCGTGGCCCTCACCGACCGCTTCGCCGCCGGCCTCACGGGCAAGTACATCCACGAGGGGCTCTGGAACGAGGACGCCTCCACGTTCGCCGTCGACTTCGGCGTGCGGTACCGGACCCGGCTCGACGGGCTCAACCTCGCCGCCAGCATCAGCAACTTCGGAGGCGACATGCAGCTCGACGGCCGCGACCTCCTCCGCCCCTACGACGACGACCCCGGCAACTCGAGCAACGACCAGCTCAACGTCCGCCTCGACACGGACCCGTTCAGCCTCCCGCTCTACTTCCGGTTCGGCCTGGGCTACGAGCAGACCGTGGGCGACATGCACCGGTTCGTGCTCGCCACCGACCTCCTCCACCCCTCCGACAACAGCGAGGCGGTGAACATCGGCGGGGAGTACACCTTCTGGGACACGGTCTCGCTCCGGGGCGGGGCCATGGCGCTCTTCGAAGAGGACCGGACGGGCGGATTCACCCTGGGCGGGGGCGTGCAACGCCGCCTGCTCGGGGGCGTCCACCTCTCCGCCGACTACACGTACGCTCAGTGGGGCGTGCTCAACGACACCCACCGCCTTACCGTCAGCATCAGCCGCTAACTCGTCTCCCCCGGCACGCCCTCCGTTCTCCAACCCCCGAACCCATGACCAAGTGGTACGCCCTCCTGCTCGCGCTCATCTGTAGCACCGCGCAGGCGCAAACCCCGAAGCTCATCATCAACGAGTTCCTCGCCGACCCCGCCGCCGACCTTCCCGGCGACGCCAACGGCGACGGCACGCGCGACGCACAGGCCGACGAGTTCGTCGAGATGCTGAACGTGAGCCGCGACACGCTCGACCTCACGGGCTGGCGCCTCGGCGACGACGAGCGGGTGAACTTCACCTTCCCGGAGGGCTACCGCCTCCCGCCGCAGCACTTCGTGACGGTCTTCGGTGGCGGCGACGTCTCGGCCGTGCCCGGCTACGACGCCGACCCGCTCCAGACCCGCGTGTTCGCGCCTGGCGACAGTGTCGGAAACGGCCTCGCCAACGGCGGTGAGACCATCGTCCTCCTCTCGCCCAACGGGAGCATGGACACCTACGTCAGCTACGGCTCCCGCAAAGGCGCCGGCGCCCCGACGGGCGGCGAGCTCGCCAGCGTCACCTTCGAGGTGGCCATGGACGTGAGCGCAGCGGCCAGCGAAGACGTCGCGGTCACTCGGAACCCCGACGGCGATGTGTATGCCGCTGACCCATGGGTCAAGCATACCGACGTGCGGACCACCTCGTTCTCGCCAGGCACCACACTGGATGGGGACGAGGTGGCCCAGCGCGTCTCTCCGCCCATGACCATCGTCTTCAACGAGGTCCTGGCCGACCCCTCCACCGACGACGCCTCCACGCCGGACGTCATCGAAGGGGACGCCAACGGCGACGGCGAGCGGAGCTCGTCTGGCGACGAGTTCGTCGAGCTGGCCAACGTGAGCGACGGGCCCGTCGACCTCTCCGGGTGGACGCTCGGCGACGACGAGGCGAACGTCACCTTCACCTTCCCGGAGGGCTACATCCTCCCGGCCCGCGGCATCGTGGCGGTCTTCGGTGGCGGCGACGTCTCGAATGTCCCGGGCTACAACGCCGACCCGCTCCAGACCCGCGCGTTCATCGCCGACAGCACGCACCTGGGCACGATCGGCAACGGCTTCGCCAACGGCGGCGACATCATCCTGCTCCTCTCGGACGACGGCTCGTACGACACGTACTTCGCCTACGGCACCCTCGCCAACACGGGCGGCCCGGCCGAGGGCAAGTTCCCCGAGGGCACCGAGTTCGAGATTGAGATCAACACGACGGCCAACGCCGGCGGCGACAACTCGATCACCCGCTTCCCCGACGGCAACGTCAACGAGGAGGACCCGTTCGTGCAGCACCTCACGGTGAGCGACGACGCGTTCTCGCCGGGCACCACGGTCACGGGCGCGAGCACGCTCCCGGCGCCCCAGCCGCCGATCACGGTCCTCATCAACGAGGTCTTCGCCGACGCCACCACCGACGCCAACGGCGACGGGACCGTGGACGCCTCGCAGGACCAGTTCATCGAGCTCGTCAACCCCAATGAGGCGATGCCCGTCGACCTCTCCGGGTTCATGGTCGGTGACGCGAGCGGCACGACGTTCACCTTCCCAGACGGCTACGTCCTCGCGCCCCGCGCCTTCGTGGCCGTCTTCGGCGGCGGCGACGTCTCCGCCGTCCCGGGCTACAACACCGACCCGATGCTGACCCGGGCCTTCGCGGCCTCCGGCGCCCTCGGCGACGGGCTCAGCGTCTCGGGCGACGTGGCCGTCCTGCTCTCGCCGGGCGGCGCCTACGACGCCTACGTGGCGTACGGCAGCGAGGCCGGCACGGGCGACCCCGCCGGCACCACGTGGGAGTTCCCGCAGAGCACCGACGCCTCGGCCATGACCGGCGCGTCGATCACCCGCGACCCCGACGGGAGCGTCCTCTCGCTCGACCCCTTCGCGGTCCACAGCGACGTCTCGGACCTCCTGTACTCGCCCGCGCAGACGACGAACGGCCTGAACGGGCTCGGCGACTTCGTCAACGTCCCGCACCCGTGGGGCACCGGCTACGCCCTCGCCTACAAGGCCTTCGAGCGTGACCGCGTCGAGATCCGTGAGGCCCCGTCCCTCCTCCCGCCCACCCTGGCGAAGGGGACCATCGAGATGTGGTTCCGGCCGGACTCCGTCCTCACCGCCTCGACCCACCCGCCGGACTGGACCTACCTGTTCACCAAGAACCTGAGCGGCAACGTCGCGGGCGACCTCGGGATCGGCTTCCCCCGCGGCGAGGGCCGGATCGACTTCTTCATGCAGGACGGAGAGACCACCTCCAGCACGTTCACCAGCGAGGACGTCAACGGGACGTTCTACCCGCGCTGGTACCACCTCGCGGCCACCTGGAACACCGAGGAGGGCATGATGCGCCTGTTCCTCGACGGCAAGCTGGTGGACGAGGAGCCCTCGACCATCCCGCTCGCCGGTGGCACCCAGCAGATCGCCATCGGCGGCGGCAACGAGGACCTCTGGAACTCCCGCTTCGAGAGCTTCCGCGGCCAGATCGACGAGGTCCGCTTCTCGGCCATCGACCGTTACGACGCCGACTTCGAGCTGCCGACCGAGCCGTTCACGCCCGACGTGTACACGATCGCGCTCTGGCACTTCGACGATGGCGAAGGGACGACCGCGACCGACGCCTCGGGCAACGGGTTCACCGGGTACCTCGGCGGCTTCGACGCGGACTCCAACCCGGACCCGCTGTCGGCGCCGGAGTGGGTGGACCTCTCGCTCGTGGTCGGCGTGGACGACGACAGCGAGGTGGGCGAGCAGTTCACGCTCGAGCAGAACTACCCGAACCCGTTCGGGTCGCTCACCACGATCCGGTTCAACGTCCCGGAGGCGTCGGAGGTACAGCTCCACGTCTACAACGTGCTCGGGCAGCGCGTCGCCACGCTGGCCGACGGCGTGGTCGAGGCCGGCTCGCACACGCTCCGGTTCGACGGCAACGCCTTCGCGAGCGGCGTCTACTTCTACGTCCTCGAGGCGCAGGACGTGAGCCTCGTGAAGCGGATGGTGGTCGTTCGGTAACCCCGTCGATCGCGTCCTTCGACCCCGGCAGCCAGGGCCCTCCCTGGCTGCCGGTGGATTGGTCCCCCATACAACGCCATGCCCCGTCATCTCCCCCGTGTGCTCCTGGCCCTGATCGCCGTCCTGGCGGGCCTCCTCGTCTCGTCCTGGCAAGAGGCCCAGGCCGCCCAGGTGGTCTTCCGCTACCTCCCCGGACGCGGGACGCTCTCGTCGGAGGTCGTCACCAGCGGCATCGAGACCGGGCCGCTGCTGGTCCCCCGGGAGCTGACGGCTCGCGGCCCGGGCGGGTGGGGGCTGCAGGCGCCCCAGGCGGCCGAGTTCGAGGCGCCCACCTCGACGCTGCGGAGCGCGTCGGCGGAGCCGCTCTCGCAGCCGTTCGGCCCGCGGCTCACCGCCGAGGTCTGGGTGAAGCCCGCGGCCACGAGCGACCGCGTCGCCCTGCTTAGCAACCGGATCTCCGGCACGGGCAACCTGGAGCTGGGCCTGGACGACAGCCGCCCCTACTTCCTCGTGACGGCCGGCGGCCAGGACGTGCGCGTGAACGCGCCCGCCCCCATCGACGCCGGGGAGTCGGTGTGGATCGCCGCGACGGCGCAGTTCGACGTCTCGACTCAGACGTTACGCCTCGTACTCTACCTCGACGGCCACCAGGTCGCCACGACCGCCGTGGCGCTCCAGGTCCCCTCGCCCTACGCCATCGCCCAGCCGTTCTTCGTGGGCACCGAGGCCTCGGGGACCCCGGAGAGCTACACGCTCACCGGGACGCTCACCGGCCAGCTCCTCGGCGCCCTCGTACGCGACTACGTCGCCTCGGAGGCCTACCTGGCGTCGTCGGTCCCCCTCGACGGGGGCCCCTACCTCGGCCTGCCGGACTACCACGACTACGCGCTCTCGTCGCCGGAGCAGCTGATGGACCTCCGGATCCAGTCGAACCCCTCTGAGATCCAGCGCCGGTTCTTCGTCCCGTACGTGAACGACGAGTTCGTCCCGCAGGGGACGGCCTCCCACGTCGAGGTGACGGACCGCGGCACCACCCCGCTGGTCTACCTCGCCTACTACCACCTCACCCGGAGCGGGATCACCGGGCAGCGTCGGTCGATGGTCACCGAGATCGACGCCGAGACGGGCCACGTCCGGCGGACGTTCCGCCTGATGGGGACCCTCGGCTTCTCGCACGCCGGGGGCATCGCGTACGTCCAGGACGCGATCTACGTGTCGTCGTCGAGCACGCTCGAGCGGTACCCCCTCCCGCCCTACGACCCCGACGGTCCGAAGTACGTCGACCTGGAGGCCGACGCGAGCGGCACGATCTCCGTCTACGGCCGCGCCTCGTTCGTCTCCGCCCACCGCGACACGCTCTGGGTGGGCGACTGGCGGCCGTCGGGCACGGAATCCCCCTACCTCTACGGCTACCCGCTGGCCGAGGACGGGCGCCCGGCGACCGGTGCCACCCCGACCATCTACGCGCTCCCACGGAGCGTCCAGGGCGTCGACCTGTTCGAGGTGGACGGCCAGACGTACGTCTTCTTCTCGCGCAACCGGAGCCTCAACCGGGGCGAGGCCGAGATCCTCCGCGTGCGGCGCGGGGCGCTCGCGCGCTGGGTCGAGCCCGCCGTCGACAGCACCATCACGGTCCCGTACGGCATCGAGGACCTCTCGTTCTTCCCCGACGGGTCCCTCTGGACCAACTCGGAAACCAGCGCCGACTACTACCAACGGAACGCCGGCTGGCCGGCGTTCTACCCCTTCGTCTACAGCCTCCCGGCGGAGGCCGTCTTCGGCAAGGCCCTCGCGACGGACCGCGCGGAGGGCCCCGGCGCCCGCGCCCCGAGTCTGGAGGTCACTGCGGCGCCCAACCCGTTCGCCGACCGCACCCGCTTCACCGTCGACCTCCACACCGGCGGCGTCGCCCGCCTCCACGTGACCGACGCGCTGGGCCGGCACGTCGCCACCCTCCTCGACGGCCCCGCCGCGGCCGGAACGACGACCCTCACCTGGGACTCGACGGCCCAGGCCCCCGGCCTGTACTTCGTGATCCTCGAGTCCGACGGCGAACGGACGGCGCGACCCATCACGCTGGTCCGGTAGGCGCGGTGGACTGTCGCCCCCGCATCGGACTCCGCACCGGGTTGGCTCTGCTCGCCACCACGTGGGCCGCCGGCTGTGGCCCGTCCGATCCGGCGGCGCCCGAGGCCCCCGTCGTCGCGACGGTCGGGGAGATGACCATCGGGGCCGACGACTTCGCGCGGAGCTTCGAGCTGGGCTTCCCCCACCTCAAGCAGGGCGACGACCCGCGCCGCGCCTACCTGGACCATATGATCGCCGAGGCTCTGCTCGCCCAGGAGGGCTACCGCCTCGGCCTCGATACGACCGCCGCCGTCCGCGCGCAGCTCGCCGACCTGGAGGGCGAGCTCCTCGTGGAACAGGTGTTCGACCACGAGGTGAACGATCGGGTGTCCGTCAGCGACGCCGAGGTGGAGGCGGCCCTCCAGGAGGAGGCCGTCCGGTTCCGGCTCCGCTACGTGCCGGCCAGCACCTACCTGGAGGCCCAGGCCGTGCGCCGGACCATCACCCAGAGCGGGTTCGACGCCGCCCTGTCGGGGCAGCTGGCCCGTCGCTCCGACCGGCCGCTCCGGCCCGAGGACTTCGTCACGCCGTTCCTGAGCCCGGCGGAGGTCCCCGCACCCGTCCTCGACGCTATCCGCGACCTGCCGGTCGGCACGCCGTCGGCGCCGATCCCGGCGGCCGGACAGTACCTCATCGTCGAAGTCGCCGACGTCCGGCGCGAGCCGGTGGCGCTCGACCGCGAGGCCCGCGAACGCGCCCGCGAGACGCTCGTCCAGCAGCGCGCAAAGGCGCTCGCGCGCGAGTACGTGACGGGCCGCATGGAGCCGATCGAGCTCCGCGTCAAGGCCGGCGTGTTCCGCCAGCTGACGCGGGCGCTGTGGGAGTGGGTCCGGACGCTCGACGCGCCGCCGCTCCACCTCGCCGACGCCCTCCGCAACGCGCGCGGCGCCGAGGCCGAGGCCGTGCGGGCGCTGCGCGGCGAGGTCCTGGCCACCACGCGCGACAGCAGCCTCACCGTCCGCGACCTCCTCGCGGCCTACCCCGCGCGCCGCTACCCCCTCTCGACCGACAGCCCCGACGCCTTTCAGAGCGACCTCTACGACGCCATCGGGCTCGTCCTCCGCGACGCCGCGTTCGTCCGCCAGGCCCGCGAGCAGGGCTGGAGCGAGGCGCCGGCCGTCGCCGCCGACCTCCGCCGGTGGCACGACAAGTGGGTCTACCAGGCCATGGTGGACCACATCGCCGACACGACGCGCGTGAGCGACGCCGACGTCGCCGCCTACCGCGAGCGCCACGCCGCCTACTACGACGGCCTCGACCTCGCCCCGGCCGCCCTCGACGCCCAGGTCCGCGCCGATGCGCACCGCGCCAAGGCCCGCGCCGCCCTCCCCCGCGTCGTCGCGGACCTCCACGACCGCTACCCTGTGCGCATTCACGCCGACGCGCTGGCCGCGGCCGTCCCCGAGGCGGACGTGACGCCCGGCCTGCCGGTCATGCTCTACAAGGCCCACACCGGGCGCCCGATCTACCCCGTCGCGGATCCCGCCTGGTAAACCCCCTCCGCCCATGCCCTACATCCTCGCTCTCGACCAGGGGACGACGAGTTCCCGCGCGCTCCTCTTCGACCACGCCGGCACGGTGAAAAGCGTCGCCCAGCGCGAGTTCACGCAGCACTTCCCCCAGCCCGGCTGGGTGGAGCACGACCCGAACGAGATCTGGTCGACCCAGGCCGGGATGGCCGCCGAGGTGGTCACGCGCGCCGGCATCTCGGGCGACGACGTCGTGGGCATCGGGATCACCAACCAGCGCGAGACGACGATCGTCTGGGACCGCCGGACGGGCCAGCCGGTCTACAACGCCATCGTCTGGCAGGACCGCCGGACCGCCGGCTTCTGCGACCAGCTCCGCGAGGCCGGCCACGAGGACTTCCTCCGCGAGAAGACCGGGCTCGTCCTCGACGCCTACTTCTCGGCCACCAAGATCCGTTGGATCCTCGACCACGTCGACGGCGCCCGGGCAAACGCCGAGGCCGGCCACCTCGCCTTCGGGACCGTCGACAGCTGGCTCGTCTGGAAGATGACCGACGGCGCCCGCCACGTCACCGACGCCACCAACGCCAGCCGGACGCTCCTCTGCAACCTCCGCACCGGCGACTGGGACGACGACCTCCTGGAGATCTTCGGCGTCCCGCGGTCGATGCTCCCCGAGATCTGCGCCTCCAGCGAGGTGTATGCCGAGACGGCCGGGAACGTGCTCGCCCACAAGATCCCCATCGCCGGGATCGCGGGCGACCAGCAGGCGGCCCTCTTCGGCCAGATCTGCACCGAGCCCGGCATGGTCAAGAACACCTACGGCACGGGCTGCTTCATGCTGATGAACACGGGCGACACGCCCGTAATCTCCGAGAACAACCTCGTCAGCACGGTCGCCTGGAAGCTGAACGGCCAGCTCGAATACGCGCTGGAGGGCAGCATCTTCGTGGCCGGGGCGGTCGTGCAGTGGCTCCGCGACGGGCTCGGCATCATCCGGACTTCGGCCGAGGTGGAGGACCTCGCCAAGCAGGTCGACGACAACGGCGGCGTGTATCTCGTGCCCGCCTTCACCGGCCTCGGCGCGCCCCACTGGGACCCCTACGCGCGCGGCACGATCGTCGGCCTCACGCGCGGCAGCACGTCCGCCCACATCGCCCGCGCGGCCCTCGAGAGCATCGCCTACCAGACGGCCGACGTCCTGAACGCGATGACCTCAGACTCCGGGCTGGAGCTGGCCGAGCTGCGCGTCGACGGCGGCGCCACGGCCAACGACCTCCTCATGCAGTTCCAGGCCGACCTCCTGGGCGTGCCGGTCGTCCGCCCGAAGGTGACTGAGACGACGGCCCTCGGCGCGGCCTACCTCGCCGGCCTCGCCGTCGGCTTCTGGGGCGGGCTGGACGAGATCGCGTCCCAGTGGCAGGTCGACCGTCGCTTCGAGCCCGCCATGGGCGACGACCAGCGCGCCTCCCTTACCGACGCCTGGACCCGCGCGCTGGACCGCGCCCGGGGGTGGGCCCCTTCCGACTCCGCGTGATGTCCCTCGACGCTCCGACACGCCCCGCCCTCCTCGACCGCCTCGCTGCCACGCCCGGCTACTGGGACGTCGTCGTCGTGGGCGGCGGGGCCACCGGCCTCGGCACCGCCGTCGACGCAGCGGCGCGGGGCTACTCGACGCTCCTCCTGGAGGCAAGCGACTTCGGCAAGGGCACCTCCAGCCGGAGCACGAAGCTCGTCCACGGCGGCGTGCGCTACCTCCAGCAGGGCGATCTCTCGCTCGTGCTCGACGCGCTCCGCGAGCGCGGCCACCTCATCCGCAACGCCCCGCACCTCGTTCACGACCAGCCGTTCGTGGTCCCGTGCTACAAGCGCTGGGAGCGGTACTACTACGGCGTCGGGCTGAAGCTCTACGACTGGCTGGCGGGCAAGCTCGGCTTCGGCCGCTCGCGCCTGCTCTCGACGGCCGAGACGCTGGAGCAGCTCCCGACGATCAACCCGGACGGCCTCTGCGGCGGCGTGCTCTACCACGACGGCCAGTTCGACGACAGCCGCCTCGCGGTGAACCTCGCGCAGACCGTGGCCGACCTCGGCGGCGTGCCGCTCAACTACATGCGCGTGACGCGGCTGCTGAAGCAGTCGGGCCGCGTGTGCGGCGTCGTGGCCGAGGACGTGGAGACGGGCGACGAGCACGAGATCCTGGCGCGCGTCGTCGTCAACGCGACGGGCGTGTTCACCGACGGCATCCGCCGGATGGACGACCCGATCGCGGCGCCCGTCATCCGGCCGAGCCAGGGGATCCACCTCGTCCTCGACCGCTCGTTCCTCCCGGGCGACTCGGCGCTGATGCTGCCCCACACCGACGACGGCCGCGTGCTGTTCGCCGTCCCGTGGCACGGCCGCGTCGTCGTCGGCACGACCGACACGCCGGTCGACCAGATCGACCTGGAGCCCCGCCCGCTCGCCGAGGAGGTCCGCTTCCTCCTCGCCCACGCCGGCCGCTACCTCACTTGTCAGCCCACCGAGGCCGACGTGCTCAGCACGTTCGCCGGCCTCCGCCCGCTCGTCAGCGAGGGCGGCGGCAAGCGGACGGCCTCGATCTCGCGCGACCACTGGCTCAACGTCTCGGCCTCGGGCCTCGTCACCATCACCGGTGGCAAGTGGACGACGTATCGCAAGATGGGCGAGGACGCCGTCGACGCCGCGGCCACGACGGCCGGGCTGGAGCGGCGCCCCTCGGTGACCATGCACCGCCGGCTCCATGGCTGGCTGAGCGGCCCGCCCACCGACCCCGGCCTCGCCGTCTACGGCGACGACGCCCCGGCGCTCCGCCAGCTGGCCGCCGAACTGCCCGGCGGCACCGACCGCCTCCACCCGGACCTCCCGTACTGCCGCGCCGAAGTCGTCTGGGCCGCCCGCCACGAGCTGGCGCGGACCGTCGACGACGTGCTCGCGCGCCGGACGCGCGCGCTCCTCCTCAACGCTCGCGCAGCGCTCGACGCGGCCCCCGAGGTCGCCGCCCTCCTCGCGGCCGAGCTGGACCACGACGCGGACTGGGAGGCCGATCAGGTCGCCACCTTCGAGGCGATCGCTCGCGGCTACCTCGTCGGCGAGGTGTCCGCCCCCCCCGTTTCCGTTCCCGCCTGACCTTGCCCATGGCCCGCCTTCGTCCGTTCCTGCTCGCGCTGCTCGTCTCGGCCGCGCTCGCGCCCGTCGCCGCCCAGCCGGCCGTCGGGGTCGACTCGGCGCACGTCGGGCGGCTGACGCTGTTCGTGCTCGCGGGCCAGTCCAACATGTCGGGCCGCGCGCCGCTCGACGAGGTCCAGCCGCCCGACCCGTCGATCTACGTCTTCGGCAACGACGACCGCTGGCGCCTCGCCGTCGAGCCCGTCGACTCGCCCGAGGGCCAGGTCGATGCCGTCTCGCTGGACGCCCGTGCCGGCTTCGGCCCGTCGCGCGCCTTCGCCGACTCGCTGGAGGCCCGCTACCCGGACCTCGTGATCGGCCTCATCCCGTGCGCGATGGGCGCGACCATCATCGAGGAGTGGCACACGAGCCTGGACGACGCGACGCTCTACGGCTCGTGCCTGAAGCGCGTCCGCGCCGCCGAGCCGATGGGTCGCGTCGCCGGCGTCCTCTTCTTCCAGGGCGAGAGCGACACGAACGACCTGGAGACGCTCCACGGGTTTCCGCTCCGCCCGGACACCTGGGCCACGCACTTCACGCGCTACGTCCACGACCTCCGCCACGATCTCGGCCGGCCGCGCCTGCCCATCGTGTTCGCGCAGATCGGCGCCCACACGGCGCCGGACCGCTACGTGAACTGGGCGACGGTCCAGGCCCAGCAGGCCAGCGTCGACCTCCCGCAGGTCCGCATGATCACGACGCGTGATCTCTCCCTCGTCGACCGGGTCCACTACGACGTGCCGAGCTACCGCACCATCGGCGGCCGGTTCGCGGCGGCCATGGCCGACCTCCTCGGCGCGGCGCCGGGCTTCGATATCCAGGGGCACCGCGGCGGGCGGGGTCTGCTCCCGGAGAACAGCCTTCCGGCGATGCGCCACGCCCTCGACCTGGGCGTGACGACGCTGGAGATGGACGCGGTCGTCTCGGCCGACGGGCAGGTCCTCCTCTCGCACGAGCCGTGGTTCAACGCCGAGATCTGCTCGCGGCCCGACGGCACGCCGGTCCCCGAGCACGAGGAGCAGGCCTACAGCCTCGGCCACATGACCTACGCCGAGATCGAGCAGTTCGACTGCGGCAGCCGTGGTAACCCGCGCTTCCCCAGCCAGCAGGCGATGCCGACCGTCAAGCCACTCCTCGACGATGTGCTCGACCTCGCCGAGGGCTACGACCGCCCCGACGAGCTCGGCCCGATCCGCTACAACATCGAGATCAAGTCGAGCCCCGCGCGGGACAGCGTGTTCACGCCCCTGCCACCGGCCTACGCTCGCGCCCTCTACGACGTCCTCAAGCGCCACGGCGTCCTCGACCGCGCGACGGTCCAGTCCTTCGACCCGCGCGCCCTCGAAGCCATGCGGGAGATCGACCCGACGGTCACCCTCGCCTTCCTCGTCGACAACGACGACGGGCTGGCGGCGAACCTCGACCGGCTCTCCTTCACGCCGGACATCTACAGCCCGCACCAGCGCCTCGTCGACGCCGTCGATGGTGACGGCCGCGCACCGGCGCGGCGTGCAGGTGATCCCGTGGACCGTCAACGACGAGGACGACATGCGCGCGCTCTACGACCTGGGCGTCGACGGCCTCATCTCCGATTACCCGGACCGCGCCCTCGCCACGTTCGGCCGCTAGCTCCCCTCCTGTCTCCCCATGCCCTCACTCCGAACGCTCTTCGCCCCCGCGCCGCCCGAGCCCCGTCTCCCCGAGGACGAGGTGCAGCGGAAGTACCCGAAGATGCGGTGGCAGATTCTGGAGGCCACGTTCATCGGCTACGCCACCTTCTACTTCGTCCGCAACAACCTCGCGGTGGCGGCCGAGAGCATGGGGACGGCCCTGGCGTACTCGAAGGACGACATCGGCAACATCTTCGCCGTCACGGCCATCGCCTACGGGCTGGGCAAGTTCCTGATGGGCGCGCTCTCGGACCGGAGCAACCCGCGCTACTTCATGCCGGCGGGGCTGCTGCTGAGCGCGGCCTGCAACTTCGCCTTCGGCTGGGTGGAGACCTACACGGTCCACCTCCTGCTGTGGACGCTCAACGGGTTCGTGCAGGGGATGGGCTGGCCCCCGTGCGGCCGGTCGCTCGGGCACTGGTACAGCGTCCGTGAGCGGGGCTCCGTGTTCGGCGTGTGGAACGTGGCCCACAACGTCGGCGGCGGCCTCATCGGCCTCATCGCGGCCTACAGCATCACCACGTTCGGCGGGTGGCAGTACGCCTTCTTCGTACCCGGCGTGCTGGCCGTCATCGGCGCCGTGTACCTGCTCTGGCGGCTCCGCGACACGCCCCAGTCGGAGGGCCTGCCGCCGATCGAGGAGTACAAGAACGACTACCCCGCGGACCACCACGCGAGCCACGAGGACGAGCTCAGCTTCCGCGAGCTGTTCTTCGGCTACGTCCTCTCGAACAAGTACATCTGGCTCATCGCGATCGCCAACCTGTTCGTCTACATCGCCCGGTACAGCATGCTGGACTGGGGGCCGACGTACCTCGCGGAGGTGAAGGGGGCGAGCGTAGAGGGCGGCGGCTTCGGCGTGTTCATCCTGGAGTTCTCCGGGATCGCGAGCACGATCCTGATGGGCTGGCTCTCCGACCGGCTGGGCGGGCGGCGCGGCCTCGTCAGCTTCCTGTGCATGATCCCGGTGTTCCTGGCGTTCGCGGGCATCATGATCGTCCCCGAGGGGGCCCTATGGGTGGACATGACGCTGCTGGCGGTGATCGGCTTCTTCATCTACCCGCCCGTGATGCTGCTCGGCGTGGCCGCGCTGGACTTCTCGTCCAAGAAGGCAGTGGGCACGGCGGCCGGATTCATCGGGCTCTTCGGCTACATCGGGCGCATGATCCAGGGCAAGGGGATCGGATACCTGGCCGAGTACTACTCGTGGGACGCCGCCCTCTACGCCATCCTCGGCGCCGCCCTCCTCGGCATCGTCCTGCTCGCCTTCACCGTCCGGCTCCGGCCACGCGGCTGACCCTCCTCCTCCCTCCCCCCCGCCCATGACCCCCTTCCTCGGCGAACTCATCGGAACGGCCCTCCTCCTCCTCCTCGGCGACGGCGTCGTCGCGAACGTCGTCCTGCGCGGAACGAAGGGCGAGGCCAGCGGCTGGATCGTCATCACGCTCGGCTGGGCGATGGCCGTGTTCGTGGCCGTCTTCACCGTGGCCGCCGCCAGCGGAGCGCACCTCAACCCGGCCGTGACCGTCGGGCTCGCCGTGGCGGGCAAGTTCGAGTGGGCCCTCGTCCCGATGTACCTGCTCGCGCAGCTCCTCGGGGCCATGCTCGGCGCGACGCTCGTGTGGCTCCACTACCGCCTCCACTTCGCCGCCACGGAGGACGCCGACGCCAAGCTGGCGGTCTTCGCCACCGGCCCGGCCATCCGGTCCACCTTCGACAACCTCCTATCAGAGGCCATCGGGACGTTCGTGCTCGTGTTCGCCGTCCTCTTCCTCGCGGCGCCCGAGGTGGGCCTGGGCGCGCTCGACGCGCTCCCCGTCGCCCTCGTCGTCCTCGTCGTCGGCCTCGCACTCGGCGGGACCACCGGCTACGCCATCAACCCGGCGCGCGACCTCGGGCCGCGCATCATGCACGCCCTCCTGCCGATCCCTCGGAAGGGCGGCAGCGACTGGGGCTACAGCTGGATCCCCGTCGCGGGGCCGCTGCTGGGCGGGGCCGTGGCGGGCCTGCTCTACCACGCCCTCGGCTGAACCCGGCCCTCGACTCGTCCCCCGCTCCATGACGAAGTTCCTCCCCCGACTCGCCGTCCTGTCGCTACTTGCGCTCTCGATGGGCGCCGCCCAGGCCGGACCGGTGCCCCTGACCGTGGCGTCGCCGGACGGCCGGCTGCAGGTGGCCGTCGACCTCGACGGGCAGGGCACGCCGACATTCGCGGTGACGGTCGCGGGCGAACCCGTCGTCTCCGGCACGCTTGGGCTGGTGTTCGCCGGCTCCGGCCGCCTCGGCGACCATCTGCGGGTGGTGGGCACGCGCCGGGACACCGTCGACGCGACGTTCGCCATCCCCGTCGGGAAGGCGTCCGAAGGGCGCGATCGCCACCGCGAGCTGGTGGTGGAGCTGGAGGAGACGGTCCCCCCGCACCGGCGGCTGGAGCTCGCGTTCCGCGCCTTCGACGACGGCGTCGCGTTCCGCTACCAGCTCCCCGCGCAGGACGCGCTGGCGGCGTTCGTGCTTCTCGACGAGCTCACGCAGTTCACCTTCCCGGGCGACCCCACGGCGCGCGCCATGCCGCTGGCGAGCTACACCACGGCCTACGAGGCCTACTACGAAACCGGGCCGGTCTCGACCTTCGGGCCCGACTCGCTGCTCGCGATGCCGGTGCTTCTGGAGCACACCGGCGGCGGCGCGGGGCCGGTCTGGATGGCCCTGACGGAGGCGAACCTCACCGACTACGCCGGGATGTACCTGTCCGGCGTCGACGGACGGCCGGGCACGCTCGCCGCGAAGCTCTCGCCCCTCCCGGGCCGCGCGGACGGCGCCAAGGTGATCGGCGCGGCCCCGCACGCCTCGCCGTGGCGCACCCTCATGATCGCCGAGGACCCCGGCCGCCTCATCGAGTCGGACCTCGTGTTCGCGCTCAACGAGCCGCCCGCCTTCGACGACACGTCGTGGATCGAGACGGGCAAGACCACCTTCGGCTGGTGGAATGGCTACGTGGACGAGGACGTCGACTTCGAGCCCGGCGTCAACACGGCCACGATGAAGCACTACATCGACTTCTGCGCCGCGAACGGCATCCCCTACCACACGCTCGACGGCTACGACATCGCCTGGTACGGCGGCCCGATCAAGCCGCAGGGGCGGCCCACCGACGTGACCACGGCGGCGCCGTCGATCGACATGACGGAGCTGCTCCGGTACGCAGAGGAGAAGGGCGTTCGCCTCCGGCTCTGGGTCCACTGGGAGGCCCTCAAGCCCCAGCTCGAGGAGGCCTTCCAGACCTACGAGGACTGGGGCATCGAGGGCGTGATGGTGGACTTCATGGACCGCGACGACCAGGAGATGGTGCGGTTCTACCACGAGATGGCCGAGAAGGCCGCCGCGCACCACCTCACGCTCACCTTCCACGGCGCCTACAAGCCGACCGGGATGGAGCGGACCTGGCCGAACGTGCTGTCCTACGAGGGTGTCCTGAACCAGGAGTACAACAAGTGGACGCGCCCCTCGAACCTCGGCACGCCCCCGTCCCACAACCTGGACGCCGCCTTCATCCGGATGCTCGCCGGCCCGCTGGACTACCACCAGGGCGGCATGCGCAACGTGCTGCCGGAGGCCTACCACTACCGCTCCAAGGCACCGCCCGTCCAGGGCACCCGGGCCCACCAGCTGGCGATGTACGTGGTGTACCAGAACCACCTCTCCATGATGGCCGACTACCCCGAGGCCTACGAGGGGCAGGCCGGCCTCGACTTCATCGTGGAGGTCCCGACGACCTGGGACGAGACGCGCGTGCTCGTGGCCGACATCGACACGGCCATCGTCGTGGCCCGGCGGAAGGGGGAGGTCTGGTACCTCGGCGGCATGGCCGGCGACCACGCACAGGCGGTGGACCTCCCGCTCGACTTCCTCGGCGAGGGGTCGCACCGCGCCACGGTGTATGTGGACGACCCTGCCGGAGGCCCGACCGCGCTCGCCACTCGCCAACAGACGCTGTCGCCGGCGGACGTGCTCCATGTGGAGATGGCCAGGGGCGGGGGCTTCGTCTCTCGGTTGGTCCAGATCACCCCCTAGCCCCACTCGCAGGTCGGTCGAAAGTCCACGTCTGAGAGGGCGTCCGGCGGGACGGCCACGAGGGGTGAGCGCGCCCCTACTGCCATTCGCATGACCTGCCGTACTGTGTTGATTACTGAGCCATTTGGGCCCTCCAAGGCGCAGTGACTGCGTGTCTCGCCACGGATCCTGCCACTGGGCTGAACCGTCTCCGTATACGTAATGCAGATTCCCGCAGAGCGTCATAACCAAATCCTTCAGGCCCTGAAAGAGCGGGGGTTCGTGACCGTCGCGGGCCTGAGCGACGTCCTGGACGTTTCGGATGTGACTGTCCGCCGGGACCTCAGCTATCTCGAGGAGAAGAACCTGCTCCGCCGAACGCACGGCGGGGCCACCACCCGAAACCACATCGTTCGCGACCGGCCCGTCTCCGAGAAGGCGTCCCAGCACGCGGAGGAGAAGCGCAAGATCGGGGCGGCCGCCGCGGCGCTCGTCGAGGACTACGACCGGATCATCCTGGCCTCCGGGACCACCGTGCGAGAGGTCGCCTGTCACCTAGCGCCCCCCACCAACCGGACCAGCCTCACCGTCATCACGAACGCGATGAACGTCGCGCTGGAGTTGACCGGGGCGCCCGGGATCGAGGTGCACATGCTCGGCGGGCTCGTCCGCAATACCTCGACGTCCGTGGCCGGCCCCGTGGCGGAGAAGGTGCTCCGCCAGTTCACGTGCCGCAAGCTCTTCCTCGGCGTCGACGGGATCGACCTGCAGTACGGCCTCACCACCTCCAACGCCCTGGAGGCCCACCTGAACATGTGCATGATCGAGGCCGCCGAGCAAGTCATCGTGGTCGCGGACGCGTCGAAATTCGGGCTCCGGAGCTTCGGGCGGATCTGCGAGGTCAAGCAGGTCCAGCGCGTGATCACGGACGACAGGATCGCGCCGGACACCGTCGAGCAGTTGGAGGAGATGGGGATTGCCGTGACCGTGGTGTGAGGCGTCGGTGCCCGGCCGGCGAAGGCCGCCGCGCGAGAGCCGCCATGCGAGGCCCGGCCGCTGCGTTCCCAGCCTCGTGAGCGCCGACCGCCCCGCCAACCCGGCCTTCGACGACCACGCGTGGCGACACGTCGACTTCCCGCACGACGGGGCCGTCGAGGAGCCGTTCAGCCCCCCAGCAAGCCCGCGACGAACGCCACGGCCACGAACGCCACGGCCACGAAGGCCGCTTCTCGCCGTCACGCCGCGGGCGGCGCCGGAAGCGTCATGCCTGAACTCGGGGAACGGCGTGTGTGCGTGCGCGAACGGGCTCGTCACGGGTGTCGGGAGCGACGAGAACGGGGCACGGAGCGGTGCGCACAAGGGCCTCGGCCACGCTCCCCAGGAGCGCCCGACCTGGCCCCTGCCGGCTGTGGGACCCCACGACCAAGAGATGCGCCCGGCCCGCCTCGGCGAGCGCGCGGACCTCCGTGACAGGGTCCCCCACCCGCACGGCCACGGTCACGGGGAGATTCGCGTCCGTTCTGGCCCGGAGGAGCTCGGCGAGGCTGCCGAGCGCTTCCCGGAGCCGCGTCCGCTCATCCGCTTCGAGGATGGGATTCGGGATCCCCACGGCCGGTGTTTCCACGTGGATGACGTCGAGTGGAACCCGGTAGGCGACGGCAAGGCGGGCGGCCCACCCCGCGGAAGCGGGCACCTGGGCCTTCCCGAACCCGTCAGCCGGCACGTCGTCGAGGGCGAGGAGAATCCGGCTCGGGGGCCAGGGGCCGTCGCCCGGTGCGTCGAGCGGGCGGACGGTGAGGACGGGGCACGGAGCCCGACGGAGGGTCGTCTCGGCCACACTCCCGAGGACCCCGCGTCGCCATCCGGTCCGCCCGTGGGTTCCGACCACGACGAGATCGACGGCCTCGTCGCGGACGTAGTCGAGGATCGCCTCCGGCACGTTGCGCCCGACGACCTCCGTCTCAACGACCTCGACGAGGTCGAGCGGATCGTGGTCGGCGTCCGAGGACGGAGCGGGGAGGCCGAGGTCCTCGCACACGTCGGCCATCGTGATCCGGAGGTGGCCGGTCCCGGGGGCCTCGGGCCACGCGCGCTCGGGGGTGCCCTCGTCCTCCACGACGTGGAGCACGTGGAGCTCGGCCCCGAACCGGTCGGCGAGGTACGCGGCGTGGCGGTAGGCGCCTTCGGCACACGGCGAGAAGTCCGTCGGAAACAGGATGCGTTCGATGGTCGGAGTCATGGGTAGCCGGGGTGGAACATCGACAGGGTCACCCGTCGACGTCGGGGCGGAGGAGGTCGGGGACGGGGCGGCGGGGCGTCCCCTGGGCCTCGACGGGCGTCCCGAGCCGGAACACGACCTGCGCGTGCCCGACGCCGGCGACGGCGGAGACCTGGGGCCGGAGGGCAGCGACCTCGGTGGGTTGGTTGAAGTAGCTCGCGGCGAGCCCCTCGGACGCCGCCAACAGGAGGACGTGCTGGAGGGCCTGCCCGGCCCGCACCCAGTCGACCGGCGCATCGTGGTCCGTGGCGACGACGAGCAGAGCCGGGGCGGACTCGGCGAGGCGGCGGGCCTCGGTAGCGAGGACGCGCGCCTCGGTGTGGAGGTAGCTCAGGCGATCCCACCCGCCCTGGACCTCGTCGGGGACCCCGTCGGCCCGGCGGTCGCCGGTCGGGCGGAGCCAGGCGCGGAGTTCCGCGACCGTTTCCGGGTCGCCCTGGGCTCGGATGCCCTCCGCGACGAGGTCGGCCAGCGCCTCCTTCTCGGCCTCGCCCGTGAGCACGTGGAGGCGAGCGCCCTCGGCGTCGGCGGCGCCCCGGAGCCGGGTCAGGACGCCGACGGGAAGCGGGAGGTCGGCGTACGGGTCCCGGTTCGTGTGGCGGAGCTTGACCGCCCGGAACAGGGCTTCTTCCGTCGCCGTCGGGCGCGCGGGGCCAACGAGGTACATCGTGGCGACCAGGTCGCCGTCGTCCCCCGAGCCGGGGTACTCGACGCGGGTCGCGAACCCGTAGTGCCGCGCCGCGAGCCGCAGCGTGAAGAGGGCGGCCCCGCACGAGAGCGTCGCCTCTCGGCCCTCAGGGTCGACCGTTTGCAGAACTCGGGCGCGGTCAAGGTAGACCTCGGCCGCGGCGCGCTCCCCGCCCCCGGAGATCCGGAACCGCCACGGCTGGGTGTTGAGCACGCTCGGCGCCAGAACTGCCCAGTTCAGCATCGCCGCGAGTTGGGCCTCGGGCGGCCCGTCCTCCGGGAAGTCGGCGTCGGTGACGGCGCGCGGCCCGTCGGGCGGGGAGGAGACGAGGCGGGACGTGGGAGTGGACATCACGGGCTACACGTCGTGGTTGGCGAGGACGTCGGCCAGCTCGAGGTGCGAGTGGGCCACCGGACGGTCGACGTGGGCGGGGAGCGGCAACCGCCCGAACGACTTCAGCGTGAGGACGGGGCAGGGCGCCTGGCGGATCGTCTGCTCCGCGACGCTCCCGAAGGCGAGCCGGTCGAGCCCGGTCCGTCCGTGCGTCGGCATCACCAGAAGCCCGGCCTCTCCACGCTCGGCCTCTTCCAGGATCGTGAGGGTCGGAAGCCCGACCCGGACGGTCACCTCGCCCTGGCGCGCCGGCCTGACGAACCGTCGGACGAGGGTGCCCAGCGCCTCGCGCGATCGCGCGACGATGTCGGGGTAGGTGGCCCCGAAGAGGAGCCCGACCCCATAGACGTCGGGGAGGTCGGGGACGTAGGCGACGTGGAGCGCGTCGACGCGCGCGTCGTAGAGGTCCGCGAGCGCGTCGGCGACGGCGAGGGCCGGCCCCGACGAGTCGGAGAAGTCGACGGGCACGAGGATCCGGTCGACGGCGTCGGGAGCGCGCCGCTCGGCGTCGAGGCCGACGGCGAGAACCGGGCAGTCGGCCCGGCGCAGGACCTCCTCCGTCGTGCTCCCCAGCGCCGCGCGCCGGACGCCCCGGCGGCCGTGCGTCCCCATCACCACGAGGTCCATGTCCCGGGCGTACTGGACGATCTCGTCGGGGACGGAGAGGGCCGGGCGCGTCACGTCGACGCACCGGACCGTTTCGGGAACCGAGTAGGCATGGGACGCCTCCGGGTCCGTTCCCGTGACAGGCGTCAGGTGGAGGATGTGGAGCTCGGCGTCGTGCCGGGCGGCGAGGAACGACGCGTGGGCGAACGCGCGGTCCGCGCACGGGGCGTGATCGGTGGGGAACAGGATGCGGCGGATCGTCAGCATGGCAGAGACCCTCTGGAGGAAATATTCGCACGCTAGGGAGCCGGGTGGCACGGTCATGACGGGGACGCGCGCACGTCCGCCGCCCTAGTCACCGCCCTGTCCTGTGGGGGGCGGCCCTACACCTCCCGAGGCCTGCGAGGCCGCTCCCGGCACGCTGAGGCCCGAACCCCCGGCCCCGCTCGGCCCCCTCCTCCCGTCGCCCATCGAGCGGGAAGACGGAGACCTTGCTCCCTTCCAAGCGCTGAGGTTCTGTGCCCTCCCCTCCGATTCTGGTCCCGACCGACTTCTCGCCCTCTTCGGCCGAGGCCTACGCCTATGCCCTCCAGGTCGCGCGCGCGACCCAGGCGCACGTCCACCTCTTCCACGTCATTGCCTGGCCGGACGCCGGCCCGTTCGAGGTGCCCGGCGAGGCCCGAACGGCGGCGCAGGAAGACGCCGGCGAACTCGCCCTCGCGCGCGAGGCCCTTTCCGAGGCGGCGGGCGAGGCCCTCGATCACGGCGAAGTGACGATCGCCGCCCGCCACGGCAACGTCGTCGCCCTCGAGATCGCGGACTACGCGGAGGAGATCGGCGCCGGCCTCGTGGTGATGGGGACGCGCGGGCCGAGGGCGCAACGGGCGAGCCTCGGGGCCGTGCCCAGCGAGGTCCTCCAGACCGCCCCCTGCGACGTCCTCCTCGTGCCTCCCCACCGGGAGGCCCCGTACGCGGCCTCGGCGCCCGGCCGCATCCTCGTCCCCGTCGACTTCTCGTCGGCGTCCCGGCCGCTCGTGGCGTTCGCGTTCGACCTAGCCCGCGACCTCGGTGCCCCGGGCGTCGACCTCGTCCACGTCCTCGAGCCGCTGCCCCACCCCGTCCGGTGGATCGACGAGACGCTGGTCGACGTGGTCCCCGAGATCCGGCAGCGGGCGGCGGACACGCTCCGCGACCTGGTCCGGACGGTGGGGGCGTCGGTCGAGGCCGAGGGGGAGCCCCTCGACATCGGCCTCTACGTCGAGCGAGGGAAGGCGGCCCGGGCGCTGGTGCGGACGGCCGAGGCCCTCGACACCGCCCTCATCGTGGTCGGGCCGCACGCTGAGCGGCCGGTGTTCGACCGGCTCCTGGGGAGCGTCGCCGAAGGCGTAACTCGGCGTGCCTCGTGTCCCGTCCTCGTCGCCCGCCGGTCGGCGCTCCCCGCCACCGAGTCGGGGATCCCCCCGCCGCGCGACGAGCGGACGGCGACGCCTCACTCCTCCGCCGGTGTAGGGCCCGCCCCCGCAGGCTAGCGAGGGGACGCACGTCCGCGCCGCGCGGCGAGCGCCGACAGGGGTCGCCCTCCCCCGACGCGATTCTGTATTCAGCCGCTCGCCCGCCACTGCCCCACCGACATGTCCGTCGCCCCCCGTGCACTCCTCATCGCCGCGACGCTCGTCGTCTCGGCCACGACCACGGCCCAGTCGGCGCCGGTCGAGGGGGAACGGGCTGCGATCGACCGGTTCGCGGGCGAGTGGGTCGGGAGCTACGAATGCCCCGAGACCGGCCGTAGCGGGACCCTCCTGTTTCGCCTCGCGGCGGGCGCTGACTCTGTCGCCGCGACGGTGTGGATGGTCCCCCGCGCGACGGACGCGAACCCTGCGCCGGACGCCATCCCCCTCACCGTCCACCACGTCGCCATCGAAGGGCCGTCGTTCTGGGGCTCTCTCGAGCGCTACGACGACCCCGAGTGGGAGCTCCCCCTCGACACCGAGTTCGGGGGAGTCCTCACCGGTGACGGCTACGTCGAGGGCTACTTCCGAAGCGCCGGGACCCGGATCGACACGGTCCCGCAGTGTGGCCGGTGGTGGGCCACTCGCACCGACGACCTCTTTATCCCCTGAGACCCATGCTCCCCCTGCGCACCGTCGTCGTCGCCCTTGACTTCTCGCCAGGCTCGGAGGCCGCCCTCCTCCGGGCGGCCGACCTTGCCGAACGAGCCGGGGCCACGCTCCACCTCCTCCATGCCGACGTCCTGTTCCGGTCGTCGGGTGACGGTGTGCCCCCAGAGGGCGCGCCGTCGAGCACGCTCCGCGTCCGGGTCGAGCGGTTCGCCGCGAACGCCCTCGGGCTCCCCGGCTCGGCCGCGCTCGACGGGCCCGCCCCGATCGTCGGGGTCGTGCGGGACGTGACCGCCCCCGCCGCCATCCTCCGATACGCCTCGGCCGTCGGTGCCGATTTGCTCGTGCTCGGGACGCACGGGCGCTCCGGCCTCTCGCGGCTGCTCCTGGGGAGTGTGGCCGAGGCCGTCGTGGCCTCCGCGCCGTGCCCCGTGCTCACGGTCCCGAATCACTCGGACCGCAGGACGCTCTCCGCAGACGCCCCGGTCCTCGTCGCCGTCGATTTCTCCGAGCGGAGCCGGACGGCGCTCGCGGCCGGGTGTGCCCTCGCGGAACCCTACGGCGCGCCCGTCGAGCTGGTCCACGTCGTCCACGACGCCGGCCCGTACCCGGGCTTCGCCCCGAACATCCTCTCGCTGAGCGACTTCGACCCCGAACGGGGGGAGGTCGTCCGGGAGCGGCTCCTCCGGTTCGTGGAGTCCACCCCCTGCCCGACGCCAGCCGCGACGCACGTGGCGCTCGGATCCCCCTCGCGGTTGATCCCCCAGCTAGCCGCCGACCGGGGCGCCAGCGCCGTCGTCCTGGGCACCCACGGGCGGACGGGCCTGGCCCACGCCCTCATTGGGAGCGTGGCCGAGGCGACGCTCCGGCGGGCCCCGTGCCCCGTCCTCACGATCAAGGCAGCAGAGCGAGTCGCCGCCCCCCGCCCCGTCCACTCTGCGCTCGCTCACTGACACTTCACCGGCGCCCCGCGTCTCCGACCATGCTCCGGGCCCAGACTCTTCTTTTCCCCACCGACGACTCCGCCTCGGCTGAGGCGGCCCGCCCCCTCGCGGAGCGGCTCGCGCGTCGCCACGGAGCCACTCTCCACATTCTCCGGGTCGAGGTCGTGCCGCCGGTCGCGGACCTCCGGTTCGACCCCGCCCCCGAGGCAGACCAGACGGCGGAGGGCGTCGTCGAGGCCCGGCGGCGGTTCCCGTCGGCCGCCGATGCCATCCTCCTCTACGCCGACGAGATCGAGGCCGACCTGATCGTGATGGGCACCCATGGGCGGACCGGGTTCAACCGGCTCACGCTGGGGTCCACGACCGAGCGCGTGATCCGCAGGGCGCCGTGTGCCGTCCTCACCGTCGGCCCCGAGTCCGAAACGGAGGCTCACGGGCCGGTGCTGGCTCCTCTCGCCTTCGAGTCGGCGTCCGATACGGCGCTCGAGACGGCCGTGGCCGTGGCCGAGGCCGAGGGGCGGAGGGTCGTCGCCCTCCACGTCGTCGAGCCCATCGACATCCCCGTCCCGTACCTGATGACGCTGCCCCCGTTCGACCCCGAGGACCTGACCGGCCGCGTCGAGCAAACGATGGCCCGGTGGGCAACGACGTATGCCGAGCGGGTGCCGGTCGGGACGGAGGTCCGCCTCGGCAACGCCGCGGCCCGCATCCTCGACGTCGCGGGCGAGATCAATCCGGGCCTGATCGTCCAGGCCAGCCACGGGCGCCGCGGCCTCGAGCGGTGGCTGCTCGGGAGCGTGGCCGAGGCCATCGTGCGGAAGGCGCCGTGCCCGGTCCTCACGCTCCGCGTCGGCGCCCGGTCGCTGGTGGCGGCCGACGACCGCCCCGGCCTCGCCGTCCCCCGGCCCGACTGGCCCGACCTCTTCGACGCCCTCTCGCGCCATGCGACGACGGTGCCCCACGAGGTCTCGGTCGAGGTCATCTCGCCCGACGCCACCGGGACCATCTTCCGGTCGGTCCCGCTCGTGGGCATCACGTACGACCCACGGAGCGAGGCGCTCGATGTGATCGCCGAGAGCGGGGAGCACCACATCGTCCACCCGTTCGCCATCCGGTCCGAAGCCGGCGCGTGGGTGCTCGACGGCGCGCTCGACCCCGACGCCCCCGGCCCCTGGGTGCTCGACGTGGTCGGCGCCGACGGCACCCGGCAGCGCGTCACCGTCCGGCCCGTGGCCACCACCGTCCCGGCATGAGCGGAGGCCCGGGCGGGCCCGTAGCTTGCAGGCGGCCCCATTCCGCCCCCGTGCTCCGCTCCCTCCCCCCCTCGCTCGCCGCCCCGCTCGCCGAGCTCGCTCTCCTTGAACTGGCCCAGGCCGGCTTCGGCAACGTCGACGCGACGGGCCGGACCGAGGCCGCCATCGTCGCCGACGCGCTCGGCGTGCCGGCGGCCCTCTTCTCCTTTACGTCCGACGACTGCCAGACGCTCCAGGCCACCGTCGTCTCCGGGTGGGAGCCCCCGCCCGACCCCATCCCGGTCGAGGGCGTCCTGGCCGATGCGCTCGGCCGCGCCTCGTGCGTCGAGTTGCGCCCGGTCCCGCCTGCGCTGGAGGCCGTCGGCGTCGGCGGCGGCCTGGCCGTTCGGATCGGGACCGATCAGCAGCCGTTCGCGCTCCTCGCCGTCCTCACGCCAGAGCCGCGCCCCTTCCCGGAGGAGGCCTGGGCCTTCCTGCGCGCCGCCTCGAGCGCACTCCACGCCCGGTTCGCCCTCGACGACACGCGCCACGCGCTCGAGGACAGCCGGGCCCGCGCGCTCGCCGTGTTCGAGACGACCGTCGACGGCGTCGTCACCATCGACGAGCGGGGCCGCATCGAGACCTTCAACGCGGGCGCCGAGCTGATCTTCGGGTACGAGCCCGAAGAGGTGGTCGGGCGGAACGTCAATGTCCTGATGCCCGAGCCCTACCACTCGGAGCACGACGGGTACATGGAGGCCTACCGCGAGACCGGCCGGCGGCGGATTATCGGGATCGGCCGGGAGGTCGTCGGGCGGCGGAAGTCCGGGGCCACCTTCCCGATGGACCTCGCTGTGAGCGAGGTGGCCCTGGGAGACCGCCGGCGCATCTTCACCGGGATCATCCGCGACATCTCCGAGCGGCGATCCCTGGAGCGAGAGGTGCTCCGGGTCGCGGAGGCCGAGCGCCGCCGGATCGGCCAGGACCTCCACGACGGGCTCGGCCAGCAGCTCACGGCGATCGGCCTGTTCCTCCGGGGCCTCGCGAAGCGGCTCGACGGCGAGGAATCGGGCGGCGCCGCGGAGGCCCACCGGCTCATCCGGCTCGTGGACGACGCCGACGCCCATGCCCGCGGGCTCGCCCGCTCGCTCGTCCCCGTCGAGTTGGAGCGGAACGGGCTCGGGACCGCCCTCTCCCGCCTCGCCGAGCGGGCCTCGACGCTCTACGGGTCGGACATTCACGCCGAGACGACTGGGACGGGGCCGGCCGAGGCCTCGGCGCTCCACGCCGATGCGGCGACGAACCTGTTCTGGATCGCCCAGGAGTCCATCTCCAACGCCGTCCAGCACGGGGGCGCCGAGCACGTCCGCATCGTCCTCGTCCGGGGGACCAACCAGCTCCGCCTCCGGATCGAGGACGACGGGGCGGGGTTCACGTCGACGCGCCGCAGCGGCGACGCACCGGACGACGCCGACGCCCACCCTGGCGACGACCCCGCTCGGAGCGTCTCGGCCCCCGCCCGCCCCGACGATCAACGGGGCATGGGCCTCCGCATCATGCATTACCGCGCCCACCTGGCCGGCGGTGCCCTCGAGATTCGGCCCGGCGCCGAGGGGGGGACCGTCGTGACGTGCACGGTCCCGCTCCGCGGCCCCGGCTTCCAGCTTCCCTGACGCATCCATACGCTTCCCTGCTATGACCCGCATCCTCCTCGTCGACGACCACCCGCTCCTCCGTCAGGGCATCGCCATGACCATCGACGCCGAACCCGACCTCGAGGTGGCCGGCCAGGTCAACGACGCGGAGGAGGCGCTGGCCACCGTCGAGGGCCTCGACCCCGACCTCGTCATCACGGACATCTCGCTCCCGGGGATGAACGGGCTGGAACTCCTCAAGAACCTCCTCACGCTCTACCCGGACCTCCCCGTCCTCGTCGTCTCGCGCCACGACGAGGATCTGTACGCCGAGCGGGCCGTCCGGGCTGGCGCCCGGGGGTACGTCTCGAAGCTCGCCGCCGGCGACCAGATCGTCACGGCCATCCGGCGCGTGCTCCGGGGGGGCATCCACCTCTCGGAAGACCTCAAGGACAAGATGCTCTTCGGAGCCGCGGCCGGGGTGAAGGACGGGATGCAGACGCCGCTGGAGGTGCTCTCGGACCGCGAGCTGGAGGTGTTCGAGATGACCGGCCGGGGCATCCCCACGCGCGACATCTCCGAGCGGCTCCACCTCTCGGTGAAGACGGTCGAGAGCTACCGCTCGCGGATCAAGACGAAGCTAGGCCTGGCGAACGGGACCGAGCTCATGAAGCATGCCGTCGCCTGGGTCGAGGGCGAAGGCGCCGGGCGCTAGGCTCCGTCACGTCGTCGGTCCGCCGACGAGCGAGAGCCCCCCGCGAGGAGGGCGTCCCCTCCATCCGAGGCATTGGGCGGAGACTCCAGCGATGTCATCCTGACTGCCGTGAAGGATCTCGGCGCGACGTCTGACTCCGTCGCCAGCGCTCGCGACGGCCTCCAGCGATGGCGCCGAGATTCTTCGCGCTGCTCAGGATGGCGGGACCGGAGGGGGTTCCGCACACGCCCTAGACGACGCCCACCACGAGAAGGGCCGCCAGCACGACCAGCAGGGCCATCCACAGCGCGAGGGCGCGGCCGGTCAGCCGCCACTCGCGAGGGGGGAGGCCCTGGAGCAGGAAGGTGGTGATTCCCGCGACGTTGATGCACACGAGGTTCGTTGAGAACAGGACGAGCGCGCCAACGGCGAGCGCCCCCCCGCCCCGCCCGGTGAGGGCCGCCCCGCTGAACAGGCCGGCCGCCGCGAGCGGCGGGACGAGCGCCACCGCGATCATGACGCCGACGAGCGAGGACGAGAGCCCCCGGCTGAAAGCGAGCACGCCGGCCGCTCCGCTGGCGAGCGCGAGCGCGAGGTCTGCCGGGGTGGTCGTCGTCCGCGCGAGGAGTTCGGGGGCCGTCGGATCGACGTCGAACGCCACGCCGAGCGCGAGCGTGGCTGCATAGGCCGCACCCGCCCCGGCCGCCAGCGCCTGGCCCGCCCGCCGCCCGAGCCCGCGATCTCCGACCGTCGCCCCCATCGCGAGTGCCATGCAAGGCCCGAGGAGCGGGGCGATCACCATGGCCCCGATGACGACGGCGGTCTGGCCAGACCGCATTCCCAGCGCCGCGATGACGGCGGAGGCCACGGCCATGGCCAGGAACGACCGGGTCAGTTGCGCCTCGTCCTTGAGATCGTCGCGGAGCTCCTCGGTGCTCAGCCGGTCGCGCGTGAAGAACGTCTCGACCGCCGTCGGCGGGCGGGCCTCGGGCCTCCACCCCGTCGGCCGCACGACGGCGGCGACGGGCAGGATGGCCACGGTCGTGCCAGGAATCTGGGCGAGGGCGTCGAGCGCGTCGTCCACCCTGCCGCCTCGCACGACGGCATGGAGCGTCGCCCGTTCCCCGATCGCCGCATCCGGCCACACCTGCGCGGTGGTCCCGGCGAGCGCGTCCCGGGCAGCGCCCTCCTCCGGGGCATCGATGAGGAGCAGGCGATTGGGCATCCGGCTCGGAGCGAGGTGGTCTTTGGGGCGCGGAGGACCCCAGGATCCCCCCCCGGCTCGCGACGCTCTGACGGGGAGTGACGCCTCCTGATGCCGGGCGCGCCCGCACGCCTCCGTGTTGCCGGGGTGCGCCGTACGTCCTGAACCGAGCTTTCCCTGCACACGGATCGGCCTGCGACCACGCTCCGATGGGCGGCGGGAGCCGGTTCTTGTCCCCCACCGCCTCATGCCCCCGTCCTCCTCTCCGTCCGATGAGACTCATCGCCGTCCGAAAGGCCGACCAGAACCTCCGGGGCATCGACCCCTGGACGATGGTCCACCTGTCCGCCGGGCTCGCGCTGGGGCTGATGCAGGTCCCCTTTCGATCCGCCCTCGTCGTGAGCGCGCTCTACGAAGGGGTCGAGCAGGTGATGGAGCGCCACGTCGCCGGACAGCGGCTCTTCAACACGTCGGGGCCGGAGGCCGCCCTCAATTCGGCCCTGGATCTCGTCGCCCTCGCCCTGGGCCACCGCATCGGCACGTGGTGGAACGAGACCTAAAGAAGGCGCTGTGCAGGCACGGCCAGGCCGCGCCCGGATCACTCGCGACAAGAGCAGCGGCCGAGCGACGAGGGGCCTGGAGACACCCGCGGGTGGACCGTCGGCGTCCGCCCCGGCTCACGCCCCGGGGTGGAGGCCTCGGAGGGGCTTGGGGGCCTCGCCCCCCCGGTGCTCGGTCACATCCCGGGCGTAGCGCCGCGCCGTCTCGGGCTCGACCTCCGGGTAGCCGACCCGGAACACCATCTGGGGGATCCCGTCGCCGATGAGGTCGGCTACTTTGGGACGCAGCGCGCCCACCTCAATGGGCTCGTTGGCATATGAGGCGGCGAGCCCGTGGTCGGCCGCCGCGACGAGCGCATGGCCGAGGGCCTGCCCGGCGGTGAGCCACGCCGTGGGGTCGTCACGGTCGGTGGCGAGGACGAGGACGGCCGGGGCCTCGCGGAGCAGATCGGCCTTGTAGGCGGCCACGGCCGAGGGCGGGGTCCGGACCGTCGCGTGCCGATCCCACAGGCCCTGCACCGAATCGCGGACGCCGTCGGGGCGGGGGTCGCGGCCCGGGCGGAGCCACGCGAGGATGTCGTCGATGACCTCGTCGTCCGCTCCCTGGGCGACGACGCCCGCCGCGACGAGTCGCGCGATAGCCTCCTTCGCGGCGGGGTCGTCGATCACGTGGAGCACGGCCCCCTCCGCCGCGGCGGCCTCGGCCAGCTCCGTGGAGACGCCCGGAGGAACCGGCTCGTCGGTAAACGGGCTGCGGTTCGTGCGGCGGAGCGTGAGCGCTCGGAACAGCCGGTCGTCCCCGGTGGGCGGATCGACGGGGTGGAAGGTGACGGCGGCGAGGAGGTCGGGCTCGTCGGCGATGGGGAAGGGCACGACGGCGGGGTCCCACCCCGCGTGGCGGGCCGCGACCCGGAGGTAGTAGAGAGCCGCCCCACAGCTGATGGTGAGTTCGCGGCCGTCAGGGTCGAGGGCCGGGAGTTGGCGGTCTCGGTCGGCGAAGAGGAGGATGGCGCCGCCCTCGACGACGAACCGCCAGGGCTGCGTGTTGAGCACGCTCGGGGCGCGGACGGCCTGCGTGATGACCCCGTCAAGGTCGGCGACCGTAGGAATGGAGAACGCGTCGGTCATGGGTCAGACGGGCAAGTGCATCCAAAGCCTACACCACTCACCCGCCCCTCCGCGAACGGCAGATTCGCCCGGTCGTGCCGGGCGTGCCCCTACGCCCCTGCTGAACGGAGGGCCTCGAACCCGCCCACGTTGACGGCCCCGTCGTGCCCGAGGTCACGGAGAACCTGGGCCGCCTGCCCGGACCGGTTGCCCGAGCGGCAGTACAGGTAGATGGGCCCGCTGGCCGGCAAGTCGAGGGCCTCGATGCGCTCGCGGAAGTCCGGAGCGAGCACGTCCACGTTGACGGCCCCGTCGAGGTGCCCCGCGGCGAACTCGCCCGGGGTGCGGACGTCGAGGAGCGGAGCGCCCGGGTCGCGCTGGGCGACGAAGGCGGACGGCGAGAGGGCGGAGCCGCCGCTGAGGAGGCGGGAGAGGAAAGACATCAGAATGAGCGAATGAGGCCCGCGAGGGCCGACGCGAGGGGGGACGAGGCGAGGCCGAGAGCGGCCGGCGCCTCCTTGATGAGGATGAACACGCCCATGACCACGAGGAAGATCGCGAACCCGCGCCGGAGACGGGCCTGCGGAACACGCTGGCTGAGCCGCGCGCCCACGAGGGAGCCGGCGATCCCGATGGCTGCGAACGTCCCGACGAGCTGCCAGTCGACTGCCCCACCGGCGTTGCTCAGGACGTCGAGGTACTTGAGAAAGCCCGTCAGGCTATTGAGGACGATGATCGACAGGCTGGTCCCGACCGCCAGCCGCATGTCGAGCCCGACGAGGAGCACGAGGGCGGGGACGATCAGGAACCCGCCCCCCACGCCGACAAGGCCGGTCATCACACCCACGGCCACACCGAGGGCGGCGACGGTGAGCACCGAGCGGGGCGGGTGGGCCCCCGACTCCATGCCGGCCCGGCCCTTCAGCATCGCGCCGGCCGCAGCGAGCATCACGACGCCGAACAGGGCGAGTTGGACGGGGCCGGGCACGTGCGCCGCCAGGACGGCACCGAGGTAGGTCCCGACGATGCCGGGCACCCCGAACCCCGCCACGCTCCGCCAGTCGACGAGCCCCTGGCGGGCGTAGGTGGTCGCCCCGACGGAGGCGATGGCCCCGACGATGGCGAGGCTCTCGGCGATCGCCACCTTGTCGGGCTGGGCGGCGAGGTACACGAGGACGGGGACGGTGAGGATGGAGCCGCCCGACCCGAGGAGTCCGAGGACGAGGCCAATGGCGACGGCGCCGAGGAGAGCGTAGATCATCGAATCAGGCGGGGACGGGAGCGCCGGCCTCCGTGAGTCCAAGCGTACGGGCGTCGGTGAAGGGGGCACTCACATACGTCACCTCGCGCCCCTGGGCCGCGAGGAACGCGCTGGCGACCGCCGACCGCGCGCCGCTCGCGCAGTGGACGAGGAGCGGGCGGTGGGTCGGGATCTCGTCGAGCCGCTCGGCGAGGCGGGTGTGCGGCGCCCAGAGCGACCCGGGCAGGTGGGCGTCCTCCACCTCGGCGGCACGCCGCACGTCGACGACGACGACCTCGGGCGTGCGATCCCGGACCTCCTCGAACCCGACCTCGGGGATCGACGCGGTCGTACCTCCACGCTGGACGTGCGTCGCCAGCGTCTCGTAGGTCGCGTACGCCACCACGCGGTCGAGCCCGATCCGCACGAGGGCGCGGACGGCCTCGTCGACGCGGGCCTCGGGCACGATCAGGACGAGCGGGGTCTCCGGGTCCGTCACGTACGACCCGACGACGGTGCTGAACGACGAGTCGAGCGGGGCGTAGAGCGAGCTTGGCAGGTGGGTCGCCATGAACGCCGAGCGGTCCGGCCGCGTGTCGACCACGGTGGCGCCGGCCAGCACGCCCGGCGCGAGGTCCGCGGCGGAGTCGTCGCCGGCCCAGGCCGCCAGGTCGTCGGGCGAGAGGGCGCGGGGCGTCGGGAGGGCGTGGAGCGGCGGGACGCCGTCGCGGTTCTGCGCCTTCATGCGGGCGAAGTAGAGCGGGGGCTCGGGCTGGCCGTCGAGGATGGCCTCGACGAACGCGGACTCGCCGCGTCGGGCGGCGTCGATGGCCCCGTTGAACCGGCGCTCGTAGCCGACCGTCGACTGGGGGACGGCCCCGAGCGCCTTGCCGCACGCGCTCCCGGCCCCGTGGGCCGGCCACACCTGGACGTAGTCGTGGAGGTCGAGGAAGCGGTGGACCGACTGGTAGAGCTGCCGCGCCGCGGGCTCCTGCGCGCCGGCCACGCCGGCGGCCTGCTCCAGCAGGTCCGGACGGCCGAGGTCGCCGACGAACACGAAGTCCCCCGAGATCAGGCCCATGGGCTCGCTGGCGCCGCCGCCCTCGTCGGTCACGAGGTAGGCGACGTGTTCGGGCGTGTGGCCCGGTGTGTGGACGGCGCGCACCGAGAGGTTGCCCACGCGGAACGTGTCGCCGTCCCGGAGGAACGTGACGTCGCTCCGGCCCCCGGCCCAGCGGGACGACCAGCCCTCGTCTTCCCCCTCCGCCGAGAGGTAGAGGCGGCTACCGGTCCGGTCGGCCAGGTCGCGGGCGCCGGAGAGGAAGTCGGCGTGGATGTGGGTCTCGGCCACGTGCGTGATCGTGAGCCCCTCCTCCGCCGCGAGGGCGAGGTAGCGGTCCACGTCGCGCTCGGGGTCGACGACGAGGGCCTCGCCGGTCTTCTGGCAGCCCACGAGGTAGGCGTACTGGGCGAGGCTGGGATCGGAGATCTGTCGGAACAACATGGGACGGTAGGTCGGAGCGGAGAGAAGACGGCGGGGGCGGAGAGGGCCTCTCAGAACGCGGCTAGTGAACGCCGCTAGTGCGGGAGATGGTCGCGGAGGGCGGCGTAGGTCCAGGTCCCCGTAAGCGCGGCGGCGAGCGCGGCGGCCATGATGGTGACGCCGCCCCCCAGGAGGGCGACGAGGGGGCCGGGGCACGCGCCGAGGAGCGCCCACCCGAGGCCGAACGTCAGGCCGCCCATCCAGTAGCGGGCGCCGGGCACGCGGGACTCGCCCCACGCCTTCGGGCGGACGACGATGGGCTCGCCGTGGAGCGTCGTGATCCCGAGCCTCGCGGATCCCCCACAGAGAGAGCGCGGCCGTCGCGATGGCGGTTCCGATGACCCCGTACATGTGGAACGAGTCGAACCGGAACATCTCGTAGATCCGAAACCACGAGATCACCTGGGCCTGGGTGAACACGAGCCCGAGGCCGACGCCGAGGAGGCTGTAAAGGGCCAGAGCGGCCGGCGTGTTGCCCTCGGCGAGGGCGCGGCGGCGAAGCCCCGGCTCGACCTGTTCGGTGTCGATGCACTCGTCCGGCTCGGTCGTGGACACGTCGGACGGGCCAAGAGTCGGCGTGAGGTCGACGAGGTCGGGGCGGGGGGTGCCGTCGCCGTGGACGGGACGGGGGAGGGTGTCGGTGCGCATGGGTCAGCCCAGGAGAGCCGGGAGGAGGATGTGGACCACGACGAGGCCCCCCGCGAAGAAGCCCGCGACGGCGACGAGGGAGGGGAGTTGGAGGTCGGCGAGACCAGAGATGGCGTGGCCGCTCGTGCAGCCGCCCGCCCAGCGGGCGCCGAACCCGACAAGGAAGCCGCCTCCGAGCACCATCAAGGCACCGGCGGGCGTAGCGAGCGCGCTCCACGAGAGGAGCTGGCTCGGGACGATCCCGGCGAGATCGGTCACGCCGAGGTCGGCCAGCGCGGCGACGGTGTCGGGCGCGAGAGCGAGCGGGGCGCTGGGGTCGGCAAACAGGCGGAGGCCGAGGAAGCCCCCCACGCCGATCCCGACGGCGAACGCGAGATTCCAGAGGCCGGCCCGCCGCCAGTCGTAGCGGAGGAAGCCGGGCTTGGCGCGGTCCGGGACGGGGAGGGCCGCGCAGGCGTGGCGGAGGTTGGCGGAGAGCCCGAAGGCCTTACCGCCGACGACGAGAAGGACGGGGACGATCAGGCCGATGAGGGGGCCGGCGACGTACCACGGGAGGGGGGAGACAGGCTCCATAGGTCGGAATACAACTGGTTGGTTGAACATACAACCCGCCAGTTGCCAATGTGGTTCGCGAAGGAACGACAAAGCCGACCCGTCCTATTTTGACCAGCCCGCCCCAATCCAATGGCTGAGGTCCCCCTCGTCCCTGCTCCCCTCCTCGAAGCCGCCGCGGCCCGGTTCCGTCTCCTCGGCGACCCCACGCGGCTTCGGATCCTCCGTGCGCTCTACGACGGCCACGAGATGACGGTCCAGGAGATCGCGGCAGCGACCGACCAGAGCCACGCCAACACCTCGAAGCACCTCCGCCACTTGGCAGAGGAGGGCGTCGTCGACGGGCGGCGCGACGGGCTCCACGTACGCTACCGGATCGTCGACCCGACGCTCCGGCAGATCTGCGATCTCGTCTGCGAGTCGCTCGGCGACACTACCAGCCCGGAGTAGGGGCCGAGGGTTACTGCGCCGTGGAGATGCCGAAGGGGGCGTAGGCCGGGCAGCGCCGTGTAAGAGCGGTCACGGCCAGGACGGCCGCGACGACGCCGAGCACCCAGCTCAACGCGCCCTCGGTCACGAACAAGATGGCCAGGACGAGAAGGACGGCCACGGCGAGGCGAATGGCGCGGTCGGTGGAGCCAACGTTGATGGTCATGGGAGTGGAGGTGAGAAGTCTGGAGCCTAGGCCCAGCGCCGGAATCTGATTGCCAGGGAAGTGTGGCCTCCCCCGCCAGGGGGGGGAGGTCCCGAACGGAGTCGTGTGGGGCGTCCCCCTGCACTCCGAGCCGGCTCACCCGACGGGTGACATCGGGCGGACCGTGCGGGGAGTCCCCCCGCGGGCCCGTAGCCTCCGTCAATCACTCCTCCCCCTCCCATGACCATCCGCGACATCATGACCCGAGAGGTCGAGACCGCCCCTCCGGACGAGACCGTTCTCGACGCGCGCGACCGCTTCCGCTTCGGCGGCTTTCGCCATCTCCCCGTCGTCGACGGCGACCGGCTCCTCGGCGTCGTCTCCGACCGAGACGTCCTGCATGCCGCGGGCCCCTCGCTCGGCCCCACCGAGTTCGACGAGGACGGCGGCCCGGGCGTCGACCGGACGCTCCGCGAGATCATGACGCGCGACCTCGTCACGGCGGACCCGACGATGTCGGTCGAGGAGGCCGCCGACACCATGCTCCGCGAGAACGTCTCGGCCCTCCCCGTCCTCGACGAAGGCCGCCTCGTCGGGATCGTGACGACGGCCGACGTGCTCCGTATGGCGGCCGGCTACCAGCGGGAGGTCTGAGCCTCGGGGACCCCGATGTACGGCCGTCTCCCCTCGCCCAACGCCTCCGCCCGGGACGCTCTCACCCGGGCCGCCGAGGCCGTCGCCCGGCGCGAACTCGCCGAGGTCGACGTGGATCTCGCTACGTGGCGGCGCGCGGCGGCCGGCGCTCAAGACGCCTCCCACGCCCGCCAGCGCTACGTCCGGCTTCGTGCGGCCGGCCTCCGACGCGACCTCCGCGCGGTGACGCCCCCCTTCGTCGCGGCCGACCGGGGCAGTCGCCCACGCCGCGGTCCTCGCGATCCGTCGGGCCAGACCTCGCTCGACGCAGCGCCCCGTCGACACGTCCCGCTGATCGTGTGGTACTACGTGGTGGTCACCGCGCTCATCGCCCTCGCGCTCTGGCTGGCACCGTAGCCTGAGGGCGCGGCGAGGTGGAGCGCTCGCAGCTCGGCGTGCTTCTTGGTCTGGTGTCCGGCCATGCGCCGGAGGATGTCGTCCAGAGCCTCCACGGCGCTCCGGACGTGCGGGCCCTTGTTGAGGAGGACACACTCGGCCCGGTGACCCGCCGCGGCATCCGTCACCTCGGCGCGGGAGGGCATCCCGTCCTTGGTCAGGGATTCGAGCACCTGGGTGGCCCAGATGACCGGGACGTGAGCGGCCTCGCACACCCACAGGATCTCTTCCTGAACCTCGGCGAGCCGCTCGAACCCACACTCCACGGCGAGATCCCCGCGAGCGATCATAACCCCGCACGACGGCGCGCGCATGGCGGCCAGCAAGAGGTCCGGGAGCGCAGCGAAGGCTCGCCGCGTCTCGATCTTGATGACGACGGCGGGCGGCGCGTCGGTGAGCGCGGCGAGCTGCTGGTGGAGCGCATCGACGTCTTCGGGCCGGTTCACGAACGAGAGCCCAACGGCGTCGGCGTGGCAGGCCACAAATCGGAGATCGGCGCGGTCCTTCGGGGTAAGGGCGTGGAGGCGGAGCGCACTCTCGGGCAGGTTGATCCCTTTGTCGCCTCGCAGGAGGTGCCCCCCCTCCCGGCACTGCGTGACGCGGACGTGGACGCGGGCGGAGTCGACCGACTCTATCACGCCGCCGATCTTGCCGTCGTCGAACCAGATGGGCTCCCCCACGTGGACGTCGTCGAACACTTCGGGGAGGGTGCACCCGATCTGGGCGGGGCGCGCGATTCGGCCGTTGTCGCCGGTGGAGGCCGGGTGCCCGGGGGTCAGGTCGCGCGTGACGACCAGCACGTTCCCGAGCCCCAGACGGATCGGGACCTCACGGGCGGGGAGGTCTCCGACCGTCGCCGAGGTGCCCGTGGGGCCAACGAGGGTGGTCCCCGGAACGACGTACGCCGTCTTCTGGCTCTCCGCCCAGCACCCACCACGGGCGACACCGACGACGCGGAACCTGCGGCGGGCGCCTCGGGCGTCAACGAGCCGGATGGGGTCGCCGGTGTGGAGGCGCTCCACCCAGGCGGGCGGCACGGGGAGGGTCACGGCGCCGGGCGCGGGCGGTGTGACGCCGGCGGACAGCCACACGCGCGCTGGGTCGATCACGCGCCCGCACGCGTCCCGACGGGGCCGGACCTTGGCGACGGCGGGGCCGGGTGCGAGCGGACCCGTCCGCAGCTTGGGGCCGGCGAGGTCCATGAGCACCCGGCACGGGCGGCCCGAGGCGTGCTCGGCCTCCCGCACGTGCGTGATCATCCGCGCCCAGCGGGGGGCGTCATCGTGGGCACAGTTGATCCGGACGCCCTCCACCCCCTGCGCCACGAGGTCGTGGATCAGGCGTCCCCCGTCGTCGGCCGCCTCGCTCGGCAGCGTCACCATCACACGGACGTCGCGGCCCGGGGTGGTGGGGCCGAGGAGGGCGTCCGTGTGCGCCGTCAGAAGCCGCCGGCCCTCCTCAAAGTGGAGGCTGGGCGCCGGCGGATACCAGCCGAGTCCGCCGAGCGCGTCCACGGTCGCGAGCGTGGCGTCGAGGGTGGCGAGGACGTGCGCTTCGGACCGCCCCAGCGACGACATCCCGAGCGCCGCGAGCGAACGTTGGAGCGGACGGAGATCGTGGCGTCGGAAGGCGAGGTAGTGGAGGAGGTTCCACCCGCTCGCCTGAAACACCGGGTGGACGCCCACGAGACGTCCGGCGGCCTCGGCGAGGATCGCACTGGCGGCGACGTCCCCCCGCAGCGCCGCGAGGTCGCCCCGGACGTCGCGGAGGCGGTTGGGGCTCGTCATTGGGAAGAGTCGGTGGCCTCGGCAGCGGGCGTCTCGTCGGCAAGGGCCGTCCGGGGAATGGGAACGACCAGGACCGGACACGGCGCGCCGCGGACCGTGGCCTCCGCCACGCTCCCGAGGCGGAGGCGATCCCAGCCCTGACGCCCGTGTGTCCCGACGACGAGGAGGCCCGCGCCTTCTCGGCGCGCAATCTCGACGAGCTCGGCCGCCGGCCGGCCGGGCGGTGCGTAGAGCGCGACGTGGTCCGATCCCCGCTCGTCCGGGGTGAGGAGGGCCTCCAACCCCTCGTGCGCCGTCTCCCAGGAGCGGACCCCGGAGGGGGTGGCTCCCGTCCGCCGGAGGTCTGGCGGGGCGAGGACCGTGTCGGGGAGCGGGTCCCGAACGTGGGCGACGCCGAGAGGCGCGGCGTACTCCTGCGCCATCGCACGGGCGAGCGCGAGGGCGTGGGCGGCGTGGGCCGAGAAGTCGACGCCGACGACGACGGGGCCGTCGGGGCCGGCCATGGTCTCCCCAACGCGCTCGGGGACGATCAGGACGGGCACCGGCGACCGCCGGAGCAGCTCGGCGGCGACGCTCCCGGCCAGGATCCGCTCCACCGCCCCCCGGCTGTGGGTCCCGACGACGACGAGGTCGGCTCCGATGGAGGCCGCATAGTGGAGGACGCCGTCGGCCGGCGTCTCGCCGTGCACCTCGTGTACGACCGGGGACACCACGTCGAAGGCGTTCTCGGCGGCGAGGGTGTCATTGACGAACGAGCGCGTCCGCTCGCGGAAGGCGACCTCGGGATCGCTGCCGGCGTGGGCCTTCCGGGCGCGAAAGAGGGGCACGACGTGGATGAGGTGGAGCGCGGCGTGCGAGCGCTCGGCGAGGTCGGCGGCGTCTACGAGCGCGCTCCGGGAGGTGTCCGAGAAATCGAAGGCGCAGAGGACGGTCTGGAGGGGCAGCATGACGGTGGGGCAATGGAGACGGTCTCTAGTTCCCCATCCTGCCGGCCCGCGTCTGCCGGCCCTTCAGGACACCCCGCGTGGGCGCCGACCGCCCCGGGATGCCGGGCCGTCCCCTACGCGCTCCCGGCCCGGGGCGGACCGGCCCCCTGTCGGTCGGGGGCCGTCCGCTCACGGGCGGAGCCGCGGGCTCAGGCGGACGTCCGCAGCGCGGCCTGCGCCGCCGCCAGCCGGGCCACCGGCACCCGGAACGGCGAGCACGAGACGTAGTCGAGCCCGACCTCGTGGCAGAACTCGACGGACGCCGGGTCGCCCCCGTGCTCGCCGCAGATGCCGAGGTGGAGCGCGGGGTTCGCCGCGCGCCCTCGCTCAGCGGCCAAGCGAACGAGCTGGCCGACGCCGTCCTGGTCGATCGTCTGGAACGGGTCGTCCGGGAGGAGCTTCGCCTCGAGGTAGGCCGGCAGGAACACGGTCCCGGCGTCGTCGCGGCTGTAGCCGAACGTCATCTGGGTCAGGTCGTTCGTGCCGAACGAGAAGAAGGCGGCTTCCCCGGCGATGTCGCCCGCCGTGAGCGCCGCACGCGGCACCTCGATCATCGTCCCGACGAGGTACGACACGGTCCGGCCACGCTCTTCGAAGACAGTCGCGGCGACCCGGTCGAGGATGGCCCGCTGGTGGCGGAGCTCGGCGACCGTGCCCACGAGCGGGACCATCACCTCGGGCCGGACGTCCACGCCCGCGTCGGCGGCGTCCACGGCGGCCTCGAAGAGCGCCCGCGCCTGCATCTCGGTGATCTCGGGGTGCGTGATCCCGAGGCGGCAGCCGCGGTGGCCGAGCATCGGGTTCTGCTCTTTCAACCGGACCACCTTCGTGCGGACCGCGCCGACGGTCACGCCGAGGCGGGCGGCCATCTCCTCCTGCCCGGCGGCGTCGTGCGGGAGGAACTCGTGGAGCGGCGGGTCGAGCAGGCGGACCGTCACGGGCAGGCCGTCCATGGCCTCGAAGATCGCCCGGAAGTCGCCGCGCTGGAGCGGCAGGAGCTGGTCGAGCGCCTCGCGGCGGTCGTGCTCGGTCTCAGCGAGGATCATCGCGCGGACGGCCCAGATTCGGTCGCCCTCGAAGAACATGTGCTCGGTCCGGCACAGGCCGATCCCCTCAGCGCCGAACTCGCGGGCCTGCACGGCGTCGGCCGGCTGGTCGGCGTTGGCGCGGACGCGGAGGCGGCGGGCCTCGTCGGCCCAGCCCATGAACTCGGAGAAGTCGCCGGAGAGCTCCGGCGGGACGAGCTCGGCCTGGCCGAGGAGCACCTCGCCGGTCGTCCCGTCGAGCGAGAGCCAGTCGCCCTCGTGGACGGTGACCGTGCCGGTCGTGAACTGGCCGGAGGTCTCGTTGACCACGATCCCATCGCAGCCGGCCACGCACGGCTTGCCCCAGCCGCGCGCGACGACGGCGGCGTGGCTGGTCATCCCGCCGCGCGAGGTGAGGATGCCCTCGGCCGCGTGCATCCCGCCCACGTCCTCGGGGCTCGTCTCGACGCGCACGAGGATGACGGGCCGGCCCTCGGCGTGGGCCGCCTCGGCGGCCTCCGACGAGAACACGGCCTGGCCGACGGCCGCGCCGGGCGACGCCGGGAGCCCGCGCGCGATGCGGGTGGCGTCGTGGTCGTCGTCGGCGGCGAAGCGGGGGTGGAGCAGCTGCTCGACGTGCCCGGGCTCGACGAGGTCGCGGACGGCCCGCTCGCGGGAGACGATGCCCTCGCGGACGAGGTCGACGGCGATCTTGACGGCCGCAGCGCCGGTCCGCTTCCCGTTCCGGGTCTGGAGCAGGTACAGCGTCCCGTCCTCGACGGTGAACTCGATGTCCTGCATGTCGCCGTAGTGGCTCTCCAGGCGTCCGACGGCCTCTTCCAAGTCGGCGTAGACCTCGGGCATCGAGTCACCCAGTGCCGAGAGGGGCTGGGGCGTGCGGATGCCGGCGACGACGTCCTCACCCTGGGCGTTCGGGAGGTACTCGCCGAAGAGGCCCGGCTCGCCGGTCGACGGGTGGCGCGAGAACAGGACGCCGGTCCCGCAGCGCGCGCCGCGGTTGCCGAACACCATGGCCTGCACGTTGACGGCCGTCCCGATGAGCCCGCGGATCTTGTTGATCTGGCGGTAGGTCACGGCGCGCGCGCTCATCCAGGATCCGAACACGGCGTCGATGGCGAACCGGAGTTGCTCGCGCGGGTCCTCCGGCGGCATGTGGCCGGTGTGCTTGCGGTAGACGGCCTTGTAGCGGTCGACCAGCTCGCGGAGGTCGTCGGCCGAGAGGTCCGTGTCCTGCTCGACGCCACGCTCCGCCTTGAGGCCTCGGATCGCCTCCTCGAACCCGGCGTGCGGGACGCCCATCACCACGTCGCCGAACATGTCGAGGAACCGGCGATAGTCGTCGTAGGCGAACCGTTCGTCGCCCGTCTCGCGGGCGACGGCCTCGACCACGCGGTCGTTGAGGCCGAGGTTGAGGACGGTGTCCATCATGCCCGGCATCGAGACGGCGGCACCGGAGCGGACCGAGAGGAGGAGCGGGTGGCGCGGGTCGCCGAGGGCGCGGCCCGTGGCCTGTTCCAAGTGCTCGACGCCCGCCTCGACCTCGTCGGCCAGCCCGTCCGGCCACTGGCGGCCGGCGTCGTAGAACGCGGCGCAGGCCTCCGTCGTGACGGTGAAGCCGGGAGGTACGGGGAGCCCGAGCCGGCTCATCTCGGCGAGGTTGGCGCCCTTGCCGCCGAGGAGCGACTTGAGGGACCGGTCGCCGTCGGTGTGGCCCCCGCCGAAGCGGTACACGTGCCGCGGGGCGTCGGGGGTGAGCGGGGGGGTCGTGAGGGTGAGGTCGTCCGTGGAGAGCGTCATCGGGGTGCTGAGTGCGCCGGTGGGTTAGATGAAGAGGATCTGGGTGCCTTCGCCTGCCGCGAGGGCGTACATCTCGCCGACAGTGATGATGCCCGCGAGGTCATCGATGAAGTCGGCCTCGTCGAGCTTGAACATGTCGGACGCCAGCTTGCAGGCGTAGATCTCGCCGCCGCCGGCCGTGATCATCTCGAAGAACTCCGAGACCGGCGGGATGTCGAGCCGGTCCATCTCCTTCCGCATCCGGGACGAGGCGAGCGCCTCGAAGCCGGGCAGGCCACCGACGACGGTGGGGATCCGGTACAGGAAGGCCGGGTTGCCGACGGTCGCGGTGTGGAGGTGGTCCTGGCGATCTTTGCGGAGGGCGTCGAGACCGAAGAAGGTGAAGAACATCTTGGCCTCGATCCCCTCCATGAGGGCGCCGTTGGCCAGGATGAGTCCTGCGTAGACGTCCTCGATCGTGCCCTTCGACACGATCACGAGGACCTTCCGCACCGGCTTGGACGGCGCCGGCGCGAGCATGGACTGACGGAGCGGGGTGGTGACTTCCATGACGTACCTCGGTGGAGAGAGAACGGAGTCAGGGGGGCCGCGCAGACGGCGGCACCGGGCGGGCGGGGCTAGACGCAGCTGGCGGGCTTCGGAATGCCGGCGATCCGGCTCGCTACCTTCAGCGGGCCGCCCGGAAACAGGGCGTAGAACTCCTTGATGCTGACGATGCCGGACTTCCCGACGCGGCGGATCGTGAGGGGCGTCCCTTCGGCGTAGCGGTCGCGCAGGAAGCGGATCACCTCGAAATGCGAGTCGGTGAGTGTGATCCCGTGCTCGGCCGCGAGCTCGTAGGCCAGGGCGGGCGTCCACTGCGTGGAGTCAATGAGGTAGCCGTCGGTGTCGAACGCGATGGCGTCGGGGATGGTGGAGACTTGCATGGGGGGAGGGGGCGGGTCAGGCGAGGTCCGGGTCGAGGTCGGGGATGTGCTTGCCGCGCATCGAGAAGGCGTTCGAGACGGGCAGCGCCTTGCCGGTCAGGAGGCGGTGCCAGTAGACCCACTCGAAGGCGAGCTTGCCCAGGTGGTTGGCCCGCGTCTCCTTGAGCAGGCTCATCGGGCCGACGACGGGGAGCGGGAAGGCGCCCGGGAGCGGCTCGGTGTCGTAGTCGAAGTCGATGAGGGCCGCCTTCCCGTGTCCCGTCTCGATGAAGCAGTTGGCGTGGCCGTCGAACGTGGCGCCGAGCGGCTCGCCGGCGATGTAGTGGAGGACGTTCTCGGTCAGCACCTCGGCCTCGAAGTGAGCCACGGAGCCGGCCTTCGAGGCCGGCAGGTTCGTGGCGTCGCCGATGACGAACACGTTCTCGCGGTCGCGCGACTGGAGCGTGCGCCGGTCCGTCGGGACGTAGTTGAGGGCGTCGGCGTCGCCCATCCCGCTGGCCGCGACGAGATCCGCGCCCATGTTGACGGGGACGGACACTAGGAGGTCGAAGGGCACCTCCCGCTCGTCGTACGAGACGAGCACGTTCCGCTCAGCATCCACGCGCTCGGCGTAGAAGTCGGGGACGACGGTGATCCCCTTCTCCTCCATCAGTCCGCCCAGGAAGGCCGACGCCTGCGGCTTGGTGAAGGCGCCCCCCAGGGGGGTCACGTACGTGATCTCGACGCGGTCGCGGATCCCGCGCTCCTCGAAGTACGAGTCGGCGAGGAAGGCGAATTCGAGCGGGGCCACGGGGCACTTGAAGACGCTCTCGGCCAGGAAGATGACGAGCCGGCCGCCCTCCCATGTCGCGAGCCGGTCGCGGAGACGGGTCGCCCCCTCGAGCGTGTAGAAGTCGAAGGCGTCGCGGTACCAGATCGGGCCCTCGAGCCCTGGCGTCTCCTCGGGGCGCGGCGTGGTGCCGGTGGCCACGATGAGGAGATCGTAGGCGATGGGACGGCCGTTCGTGAGGAGCACCCGTTCCTTGTCGGGCTCGACCTTCTCCACCTCCGCGACGACGAACTCGACCCCGTCGGGCAAGAAGTCCCGGGTCGGTCGGACCAGCCGCTCGGGCTCGTAGGCGCCAAACGGGACGAAGAGCAGGCCGGGCTGGTAGAGATGGGTGTCGCGCTGGTCGACGACGGTGATCGACCACTCGTCGGGGGCCAGCTCGCGGCGGAGCTTGTTGGCCACGATGGTGCCGGCGGTGCCAGCCCCGAGGATCAAGAGGGTCTTCATGCGGAGGGGGGCCGTAGTGGGCCATCCTATCCAGTCGCCAGGGGCCCGCCCGCCCGGCCCGTGCCGCTCCTCGTGCCGGTGCGTCTCAGCACGACCGGTGGGTGTTCCCCCTACACGGGCGGGGCGAGTGGCTCGTGGGCGCCACGGGGTGCGTCCCGCTGTGGGGGCGCGGACTACGGAACCCAGCGAGCGCCGCCGCCATCCATGCGACGCCGACGCGAGTAGGCTCTGTCTCCAGACTCCCCCCCGTTCCCCCTCATGTCGTTGACCCTGCTGGCTGCGGCGGCCCTCACCGGCCTCCTCGGAAGCGCTCACTGCGTCGGAATGTGCGGCGGGTTCGTCGTCCTGCTCGGATCTCACGACGATCGAGGGCTCGGGCGGTCCGCCTACTTCGCGGGCAAGACGGCCACGTACACCGTGTTCGGCGCCCTGGCGGGAGGCGTGGGAGGAGCGCTGACCGCCCTGTTCAGCCAGGTGGGGGGCGTGGTGAGCATCGGCCTCGGCATCGCCATGGTAGGGGTCGGGCTGGGACTGTGCGGGGTGGCGTGGGGTCGGGGCCCCGCCATCGGCCACCGGCTTGCGGCTCAGCTGGGCCCTGCCATCGGGCGGCTCGTCGCGTCGGAGAAACGCGGTGCCCTCATAGCGCTGGGTGCCCTCAATGGCCTCCTCCCGTGCGGCCTCGTCTACGGGATGCTGGCCGTGGCCGCGGGCGCGGGGAGCGCCGCCGCCGGCGCCCTCACCATGGCCGTGTTCGGGCTCGCGACGGTCCCGGCTCTCGCCCTCACCGGCTGGCTCGGGGCGCGCCTCCGCCCGTCTCAACGCGTGTGGATGCAGCGGGCGGCCGGCGCGCTCGTCGTTGTGATGGGGCTCCTGACGCTCGCCCGCGGAGCCCAGGCGCTCTCCCCCTCCGCCGACGCGCACGTCGTCCACGGACAGACCTGCGGCCCCGTCGGGTAGCCGGCCTCAAAGCCGAATGAGCGCGTAGATGATGGCGGCCGTGAGGATGACCGCACTCGACAGGACCATCGCCAGAATGGTGGCGACCGTGGCGGTCGTGGTGAAGGCATCGGTCCGCTGGTAGGGAGGGACCAGATCCAGCTCGCGCTCTCGGACGCGGCGGGCGTGATCGTGGTAGCGGCGGTCGGCGGTCCGAGCCTCGTCGAGCGCGAGGCGGAAACGGTCGGCGGTGTCGGGGTCGGCCGGATAGAACCGGCCGAACGGACTCCACGACGTCACGGCGTCGCCGAGGCGAGCCCGGACGCGCCACAACAGCTTCCAGCCCCGCGCAGGGACGAGGCCGGGCAGCGCGAGTTCGGTGGAGGCCCCGGCGTCGATCGTCAGCACGTCCCGCTCGAACGCCGCGTCGGGCGAGAGCTCGATCTCGTACCCCTCGGCGCCGGGCACACTGGTCCAGCGAAGCGCGACCAACCCTGCGTCCACGACCTCCCCCCCCAGCGGACCAAGGGGCTGGGGCGCCGCGACCGCGGCCTGGGGGCGGTCCGTACGAGCCGGCGGCTCGAACCCCGGGACGCGCCCCCAGGCCGGCGCCGTGCCGTCGAGCGACTCGCCCTCGGCGTAAGGCCACTCGGGCTCAGGAGGCGCTTCGGGAAGAGGCGCCGCGCCGTCCTGGAGGGCGGTGCGCTCGTCCCTGCGTCGCTGCATGGCCGTCTCGGCCTCGGCCTTCTGGGCGGCCTCAACGTCGGCCGGCGTGCCGGCTCGGAACCGGGCCGGCGCGCTCCACGCGCCCCCGGACTGGCGGACCCACCACAGGAGGTCGCCCACCGGGAGGGCCTCGGCGACGGTCGCCTCGGTCGTCGGGAGGTCGGAGAGCTCGACGAGCCCCTGATCCGGCGCGCTGGCGGCGGCCACGCGGAGGTCGAAGGAGGCGGCCCCCGGAGGGGCGGTCCACCGGAAGGTCACGGCATCGCGCGGGGCGACGGCCCCGTCGACCGGGGAGGTCGGCGTCGGAGCGGCGAGGGTGGCGGAGCGGCTACGCGGGGGAGTCGGAGTCATCGTCATCGAGGAGGATGCGGAGAGCGGGCGTCTCGACGTCGTCGAACTGGCCATCGCGGACGGCCCACCGGAAGGCGGCCACACCCGCGAGGGCGAGGGCGAGGGCGAGCGGAACGAGGACGTAGAGGACGTTCACGAGGCGGCGGCGCGGGAGCGCCGGAAGGAAGGCTGCGTCAGGGCAATCGTCACCACGACGAGCGAGGAGACGGGCATCGCGGCGGCCGCCACGAGCGGCGTTACGAGGCCGGCCACGGCGACGGCAGCCCCGACGACGTTGTAGGCGAGCGACAACGCTAGCAGCCGGCGGACGGTGCGCATGGCCTGCCCGGAGCCCTCGAGGGCATCGACGAGCGGGGCCACCCCGTGGCGGGTGAGAAAGAGGTCGGCCGCGACCAGGGCCGCCGTGGTGCCGCCCCCGACTGCCGCGCCGACGTCGGCCTGGCGAAGCGCCGCGGCGTCGTTCACGCCGTCGCCGACCATGAGGACGGACCGGCCCTCGGCCTGGAGGACGGCGACGGCCTCGCGCTTGGCCTCGGGCACGACGCCGCCCCGGGCGTCGGTGATGCCGAGCGCCCCGGCGACGGCGGCGACCGTCGCCGGGTCGTCGCCCGAGAGGAGCGTGACGGCCTTGCCCTCGGCCCGGAGACGGCGAACGAAGTCGGCGGCCTCGGGCCGGAGCCGGTCGCCCACGGCGAGGGCGGCAGCCGGGACGCCGTCCACGGCGACGGCGACCGGCGTGTGGCCGTCCCCAGCCCACGATCCGAGCGCGAGGCGCCAGCGATCGGGGAGCGGAGCGGACTCGGCCTCGACCCAGTCCGGCCGGCCGACGACGACCACGGCCCCGCCGACGACGCCCCGCACGCCCTGCCCGGCGACCGCCTCGACATCGGAGACCGCCTCAGGGCCGACGCCGCGCGCGCGGATGAGAGCCTCGGCGACCGGGTGTGTCGCGTGCGCGTCGAGCGCGGCCGCGAGATCGAGCGCCGCCTCGGAGCCGAGCGCGTGGACGACCTCCATCCGCCCCTCGGTCAGTGTGCCCGTCTTGTCGAGGACGACCGTGTCGATCTCGGTCAGCCGCTGGATGGCCTCGTCGGACTTAACGAAGATGCCGGACCGCGCCGCGCGCCCCGACGCGACCGCGAGCGCGAGCGGCGTCGCCATGCCGAGCGCGCACGGGCACGTGATGACGAGGAGTGCGGCGACATGCTCGGGCGCCGACGCGGGGTCCAGCCACAGCCAGAGCATCGCCGTGAACGCGGCCAGCGCGAGCACCGATAAGACGAACACGCCCCCGAGCCGATCGGCCCAGAGGACGACGGGCGCACGGCGGACGTCCCCGCGCTCGACCCACGCGAGCAGCCGGCCCACGCGCGTCGCCTCCCCGACGGCCGTCGCGCGGATGCGGAGCGGCGACTCCAGGTTGGTCGTGCCCGCCTCGACCCGGACCCCCACGGCCACGACCTCGGGACGGGCCTCGCCGGTAAGCGCCGCGCGGTCGAGGCGGCTCGCGCCCGTCTCCACGACGCCGTCCACGGGCAGCACCTCGCCGGCCGGGACCTCGATCAAGTCCCCCACGTGGACCTCGTCCAGTTCCACGACCTCGACCGTTCCGTCCGCCCCAACGCGACGGGCGACGCGTGGGACGAGGGCGAGGAGCCGCTCGGACGCCTCGCCGGCGAGGCGGCGGCTGCGGAGCTGGAGCCAGCGGGCCGTGAGGAGCGCCGCGATGAGGACCGCGACGGAGTCGAACCAGACCTCTCCATGGCCCGTGATCGTGGCCCACGTGCTCTGCCCAGCGCCGACGGCGATCCCGAGCGCGATCGGCGTGTCGAGATGGAGGTGGCGGGCGCTCCGGGCGTGCCACGCGGCCTTCGCTGACGCCCACGCGCGTTGGAAGAACGGGGCCGCGCCGTAGCCGACCGCGGGCACCATGAGCGCGAGGCTGAACCACCGCGCCGCCGTCGCGAGAGGCGACGCGTGCTCCGCGCCGAGGCCGCTGTAGAGCGCGAACGCGACGAGCATGATGTTGCCCGCAAGCGCCCACGCGACCCCCATCCGGACGAGCAGACGGCGCTCAGCGTCAGTCGCCTGGCCCGCCTCCGGGCGCGAGGGGCGGACGGCGTAGCCGAACCGAGCCAGCCACCGCCCGACGTCGCTGAGGCGGAGCACGTCGGGGTCGAAGGTCAGCGAGAGCCGGGCACGCGGGAGGTCGAGCCGTGCCGCGCGGACGCCATCGAGCTCGTGCGGGAGCCGTTCGATGAGCCACACGCACGCCGCACAATGGACGCCGTCCACGAACAGATCGACCTCCCGCCCGCCTTCAGCCGCCCGCGTCGAGGCGTTGAGGAATGCCAGCCGGTCCATCTCCGCCAGCGCCAGCGCCTCGGGCTGGCGGGGCCGCTCGGCCGGACGGACCGGCGCCAAGTCGCGGAGCCGGTCGTAGGTGGTGCCGTAGCCGGCCGCCGCGAGCGCGTCGCGGACGACGGCGCAGCCGGTGCAGCAGCACGCCTCGCCGCCGTCGGTGAACGCCGGCCGCCGGCCGACGGGGAGTCCGCAGTGCGCACACGGGACCTCGGCGTCGACCCCGCGCGCAGGAGGAGCGGCGGTGCTCATCCTCCCGGCGCTTCCTGTTCCACGAGCCGGGGCCCACCGTCCGACCGCGCCGCGATCAGGGTCACGACCGCCGCGCCCACGCTGAGCGCCAGCAGGAGCACGACGAAGGCGGGCCACGCTATGTGCGATGGGATAATGGGAGGACGGCGGTCGGGGTCAGTCATGGTGAACAAGCGAGCACGGGCCGCCTCGGGCGGAGCGAGGGCGTCCGGAGACATCACGCGGCGCCCAGAGGCAGCCGATGCGCAGGGATCAGGTTCGCCTGTGGGGCCCCTCGAGCTCGACCGTCACGCCCGTCCGAGAGCGCGGGGCGGAGCCGTCCGGCCGTGTAGGGGCGGCCCTCACAGTCCAGGGGCCCGCTCACGGGCTCGGCCCGAGGAGCCGGAAGGGCACCTCCTCCACCGCCCCGTCGGAGAACACCAGGCGGAAGGTAGCCGGGGTTTCGGTGGATCCCGCGAATGCCGCCTCCGGGACGACCGCAAAGCCCTCGACGCGGATCATCTGGCGGGGCGCGATCACGATCGGCTGCACGGCTCCGAGGCGAAGCGCGCCGCCGGTAGGCGACGCCATCTCGATCCGGACCGTCGCCTCGCCGGCCGTCTGGTTGCGCACGCGGAACCGGACGCGGTTGGCGATCTCCCCGTCCCCCAACTCCACGAACGGCTGCCCCACGACGCGCCCCACGTTGACCTCGTAGGGATGGCGCGTGGTGAGGGCGATCGTGAACACGGACGCCACGGCCACGAGGAAAAGCCCATAGGCCACGGTCCGCGTGCGGACGACGCGGGTCCGCTCCCCCTCCAGCGCCTGCTCGGACGTGTAGCGGATGAGCCCGCGTGGGAGGTCGACGGCGTCCATGATCGAGTCGCAGGCGTCGATGCACTGGGTGCAGGCGATGCACTCCATCTGGAGCCCGTCGCGGATGTCGATCCCGGTCGGGCACGTCCGCACGCAGGCGCCGCAGTCGATGCAGTCGCCGAGCGGCGGGCGGAGGCCGGCCTGCTCCTCAGCGATGGCCTTCTTGCCGCGCCTCGCGCGGGGCTCGCCGCGCCCCGGATCGTACGAGACGATGAGCGAGTCGGGGTCGAGGAGGACCGACTGGAACCGGGCGTACGGGCACACGATGGTGCACATCTGCTCCCGGAAGATCCCGAAGTCGAACAGGACGAGGCCGGTCGTCAGCGCCGCGAGGACGAAGTAGCCCCAGTGCTGCGTCGGCGGGCCGGTCATCCAGTGGATCAGCCGGTCCCACCCGACGAAGTAGGCCGTGAACGTATGGGCCAGGAGCGCCGAGACAACGATGTAGGCGGTCCACTTGGCCCCCTTCCGCCACGCCTTGTCGAGCGTCCACGGCCCAGCATCGCGCCGCTGGCGGACGTGCTCGGCGCCCTCGAAAAACCGCTCGACGGGCCGGTACAGGAACTCCAGGTAGACCGTCTGCGGGCAGCCCCACCCGCACCACACACGCCCCAGGAGTGCCGTCAGCAGGACGATCGCGGCGAGCGCCCCGATGCCCACGAGGAGCAGGAGGAAGGTGTCGGTCGGGTAGAACGTGAACCCGAAGAACGTGAACTCGCGGGCCGCCAGGTCGAGCAGCACCGCCGGCCGCCCGCCGATCCGGACGATGGGGAGGGCCACGAAGAAGGCGATGAGCGCCCACCCGACGACGAGGCGCCACCGCCAGAACCGGCCCTTCGACGGCGTCGGATAGAGCCACCGGCGCGAGCCGTCGTTCCGAAGCGTCGAGAGGACCTCCTCGGGCGAGTCCAGGATGCCGACGTCGGCGGCGGGGACGAAGGCGGAAGGGGTCATCTCAGAGGGCCCGTTCGCCCTGGGGTGCCTTCGGGTTGGGCGGGTCGGTGCCCTGGAGCGAGAGGACGTAGGCCATCGCCTGCGCCTGCTCCTCCTCCGAGAGCTGGCCGTCCCACGCCGGCATCCCCTTGTCGAGAACGCCCTGCGAGATCGTCCGATATACGTCGGTCGGCTCGGCGCCGTGGATCCAGAACTCGTCGGTGAGGTTGGGGCCGATGGTGCCCTCCCCCTGGGCGCCGTGGCAGGCCGCGCAGACGGCGGAGAACGTCACGGCGCCGGCCTCGATGAACGCCGGGTCCTGGGCGTACTCGCGGAGCGCCCCCTCGTCCGTCTTGAAGGCCGGCCCCGTCGCGGCGTAGACCGCGCGGACCTCGGCCAGCTGCTCGCCGGCCTCGGCGAAGTCGTCGCCGTAGTCGTCGATGAAGCCGAAGACGTGCACGCCGAGCAGGTAGACGGGCGCGAACAGGACGCACACCCAGAACAGGCCGACCCACCAGCCCGGCATGGGGTTGTCGTACTCGCGGATGCCGTCGTACGTGTGGCCCTGGATCACCCGGTCGGCCGTGCCCTCGCCCACGACGGGCTCGGGGAGGACGGCCGCGTCGGGCTGGCGGAGCGGGGAGGACGGGTCGGGCACCGTCTGCGACGACGCGGGAGCCGCGTCGTCTCGGTCCGGGGACGCGCCACCGGCAGCGGGGGGGAGCTCAGGCATGGGTCGTCGTCTCCTCGGGGAAGAACTCGGGGGCGTCGTCGAGGGGCTGGCGCTTGATCTCCTCGCGCTTCTTCTTGGACATCGTGAGGGCGTAGGCTACGACGAGCCCAAAGGCGACGACGAAGGCCACCACGGCGACCTCGGCCAGGGCGCCGGTCTGGAGCGCGCGGACGGTCTCTTTCCACATGGTGCTAGTGGGATCGGTGGAGAGCGACGGTGGCCGTGTCTCCGTTGAGGGTCTGACGGCGCTCCTGCTCCTCGTGCAGCTCGGGGTCCGACTCGGCCGGGAGGCCGGCGTAGTCGGTCCCGAGGCGCTGGAGGTAGGCCACGAGCGCCACGATCTCCTTGTCCGCCAGCCGGTCGGGCCCGCCCTGCGCGGCGATCTCGGCGGCGACCGAGTCGGCCTGGGCGCGGGCAATGGCGACGGCGCCCTCGACCTCGGCGTCGGTGTAGGGCACGCCGATCCGGCGGAGGCCCCGGAGCTTGCCGGGCAGGCCGTCCAGATCCAGGCGCGTCGAGAGGAGGTGCGGGTACGGCGGCATGATCGAGCCCGGCGACGTCGAGGTCGGATCCTCCATGTGGCGGATGTGCCAGAGGTGAGGGTACTTGCCCCCGACGCGGGCGAGGTCCGGGCCAGTCCGCTTCGAGCCCCACAGGAACGGGGTGTCGTAGGCCCCCTCGCCGGCCACGGAGTGCGGGCCGTAGCGCATCTCCTCGTCCTGGAACGGCCGCACCATCTGGCTGTGGCAGTTGTTGCAGCCCTCGGAGATGTAGAGGTCGCGCCCGGTCAGCTCCAGGGGCGTGTAGGGCTCGAGCGTCGCGATCGGTTCGACGGCGCCGGAGACGAGGAAGACGGGGGCGAACTCGACGACGGTGCCGACGAGGATCGCCAGCGTCGTCAGGATGGTGAACACGAGGGGCCAGCCCTCCAGGCGCCGGTGGGCGCCGTTGGCTCTGAGGAATCGCGGCATGGGGGCGGGTCCGGGTTAGGCGGTGGCGAGGGCGGCCGAGGCGCCGTCCCCGGCGCCAACGCGGGGGACGGCCACGGCCGGATCGGGCAGACGCCGCGGCGCCCGACGGATCGTCATGGCCAGGTTGACGAGCATGAACACGACGCCGAGCAGGTACATCGACCCGCCGATCAGCCGGACCCAGTACATCGGGCGGACCTGGACGACGGTCTCGATAAAGTCGGGGTAGAGCAGGCGGCCGGCGTCGTCGAAGGCCCGCCACATGAGCCCCTGCGTGATGCCCGAGGTGTACATCGCGAGCACGTAGAGGAGGATGCCGACGGTCGCGATCCAGAAGTGCCACGTGGCCAGCTTCTGACTCCACAGCGGCGTCCGCCAGAGGCGAGGCGTCAGCCAGTAGATCATCCCGAAGGTCATGAACCCGTTCCAACCGAGCGCGCCCGAGTGGACGTGGGCGATGTTCCAGTCCGTGTAGTGGCTGAGCGCGTTGACCGTCTTGACCGAGAGCATGGGGCCCTCGAAGGTGGCCATCCCGTAGAACGTGATCCCGACGACGAACATCTTGAGCACGACGCTGTCGCGGAGCTTGTGCCACGCGCCGCGGAGCGTGAACAGGCCGTTGATCATGCCGCCCCACGACGGCATCCACAGCATCACGCTAAAGACCATCCCGAGCGTGGCGGCCCACTCGGGGACGGCCGTGTACTGGAGGTGGTGCGGCCCGGCCCAGATGTAGATGAACACGAGGCTCCAGAAGTGGACGATCGAGAGCCGGTACGAGAACACTGGCCGCTCCGCCGCCTTCGGGAGGAAGTAGTACATCAGCCCCAGGAAGGGCGTCGTGAGGAAGAAGGCGACGGCGTTGTGGCCGTACCACCACTGCACGAGCGCGTCCTGGACCCCCTTGTAGATCGGGTAGCTCTTGGTGAGCGAGACCGGGATCGCCAGCGAGTTCCCGATGTGGAGCACGGCGACGGTCACGATCGTCGCGATGTAGAACCACAGCGCGACGTACATGTGCTTCTCGCGCCGCCGCGCCAGCGTCCCGAAGAAGTTGACCGCGAACACGACCCACACCACGGTGATGGCGATGTCGATGGGCCACTCGAGCTCGGCGTACTCCTTCGACGTCGTGATCCCGAGCGGGAGCGTGATCGCGGCGGCGACGATGATGGCCTGCCACCCCCAGAAGTGGATGCGGCTCATGGCGTCCGAGAACATCCGCGCCTTGCACAGCCGCTGCGTGCTGTAGTAGATGGCTGCGAAGATGGCGTTGCCCGCGAAGGCGAAGATCACCGCGTTGGTGTGGAGCGGGCGGAGCCGGCCGAACGAGAGGTACTCGCCGAGGTTGGCCTCGGGAAACGGCAGTTGGAGCGCGATGAGCGCCCCAACGGACATCCCGATGAAGCCCCACACGCTCGTCGCGATCACGAACTGGCGGACGATGCGGTCGTCGTAGGTGAAGACCTCGAACCGGGAGGCGTCCGGTCGCGGCGGGGCAGCGGGGGCGGTCGCCGCGAGGGCGGAAGCGGGGGGCATCAGGGGCCGGGTGAATGGTGGGCGCCAAAGTCCCCGTGGCGGCGAGCCACGGGCGGCGGCCCCGCCCGCGAACCCGTGCCGGCCGGCCCCCGTCAGGCGTGTGGGGGTTGGCCCTACGTGAGCTCTCGACGCGGGCAAGGCGTCGGGGGCGTCCTCACGCGCCGGTCGGCCCACCAGTTCCCTCACCGATCGGCCCACCGGTGAGGTCGACCGTCACCAGGACGACGCCGTCCTCGGGGACGTAGTGGGTCGTACCGCCCAGGTCCCGCCCCAGGCGGAGCATCCGGGCGTTGTCAGGCAGCACGACGCCCACCGTACGGGTGAGCCCTCCCCGCCGTCCGGCCTCGAACAGACGCCGGAGCAGCGCCGCCCCCAGCCCCGTTCCCTGGAGGTCGTCGCGCACGACGACCGCGAACTCGGCCGTGTGGTCCTCCTCGGGCATCGGGACGAGCCGCGCGACGCCGACGAGGGCGGGGCCGGACGGCGTAGGCACCGTGCCGACCAGGATGACCTCGCCGTCGTGGGTGTGGCACCGGTCGGCGAGCCGGTGGGGCTCGACGCGGCCCGTCAGCCCAAAGCCTCCCGCGTACCGGAGGCGGACGGTCTCCCCCGAAAGCGCGCGGTGAAACTCGGCCAGGAGGGGCGCGTCGTCGGGGCGGATCGGGCGGATCTGGACCGGAGTACCATCCCGGAGCGTGACAGAGGCGAGAGGCGTCGGGCGCGGGCGGGGCATGAGGCCAGTGAATGCGTGTGGGGCCGGCCCCCAGGGAGGCCGGCCCCACACCGTCGAGGACGGAGTGGTCTAGAAGGTGAGCGTTCCTTCGACCATGAACCCGTTGAACTCCCCTCCGTTGAGGATGTCGGTGGTCGGGAAGTCGTTGTACTGCTGGTCCACGTAGGCCACCTTCAGGAGCAGGTTCCGCGTCGGGAACCAGCCGCCCGCGAGCTCATAGCGGTCGATCGAGACCTCCGGGCCGGCGGTCGTGATCTGGCCGCTGACGCGCGGGCCGCTCAGCTCGCCCGAGGCGCGGTTGTAGCGGGCGCCGACGTAGGCCTGCTCGCGCGGAAGGAAGCGGAAGATGGCGTCGGCCGCCACCTGCGTCCATGCCCGGTCGACGTCCGGCGACTCGCCGCCCGCGTAGCCGCTCGTCCGCTCGAGCGTCCCGAACAGCTCGAGGCCGCGGAACTTGACGAACGGGTTGAGCATGACGCTCATCACCGACTCAGTGAAGCCGGGGTTGAAGCGGCCCGAGGTGTGAGGCGAGGTCGTGTCGGTCCCGTTCCCCATCACGAGGTAGTAGTGGGAGCCGGCGCGGTCGCCGCCGTAGAGCGTGTTCCGGCCGGCGTTGTCGTTGCCGTAGGCCGAGCCGGTCAGGCGGAGGCGGAGGTCGTCGGTCACCTGGCGGTCGATGCCGAGCTTGCCGTAGACCGAGTAGGAGCGGCCGTCGGGGTTCGTGATGTCCCCCTTGATCTCGCCGTTCGTCACGCCGAGCATGGCGAGCGCGCCCGCCCGGCGGACGTAGACCTCACCGCCGATCTCGGTCGTGAACGCGTCGAGGATGTTCCCCTCGATGAACGGGTTGTAGAAAGCGTTGCCGTTGTCAGAGCGACGGAAGTGGGCGTCGCCGTAGTTGATCTCCATGTGGCCGAGCTTCACCGTGACGAACTCCATGATCCGGTCCACGGCCGGGCTCCCGAGCCACGGGGCCCCGTCCACCTGGAGGTAGCCGCCCTTCACCCACGTCTCCTGGTGGTGGCGCGAGGAGAGGTACGTCTCGAGGTTGACCTGGACGCCGTCGGCCAGGAGCGCGTTGACGTTGAAGTTGGCCGTGGCCAGGTTGAACCCGGTGCCGATCTCGGCCAGCTGGTTCACGTTGACGTCCCCGTTCATGACGGGGGTCGCTGTGTTGCTGTGGTCGAGGGCCTGGAACTGCTGGGCGAAGGCGCCCCCGAGGCGGAGCCTCGGCGTGGCCCCGTTGAGCCGGGAGTCCGTCTTCGGCGCTTCGAAGACGTTGAGGCCGCGCTGGTCGGGCGGGCGCTGGTTCGGGAACTGGAGCAGCGCGTTGTCCGCCGCGTCCTCGGAGGCGGGGTCAGCGGTCGGCGTCCGCGGGACGTCGGCAGAGGCGACGGCCGTCTGGGCGTCGGCGATGGGCTGGTTAGCAGTGGTGACCTGTGCGGCGGCGGCGAGCGGCCACGCAAGGGAGGCGACCAGCGCGAAGGTCAGGAGGCGGGTCATGACAGTAGGGGCGGGGGATGAAAGCTGCCGGGGGGCAGCCGGGGGTCGATTAGCGGGCGGCGGTGACGTCGAACTTGACGGTCACCCGGTCGCCGGTCCGGAGCGTGCCCATCATGGCGCGCGGCGGGTCGACGCCGAACTGGCTCATCGTCACGGGCACTTCGCCGGTGAACTGGTACCGGCCGTTGCTCAGGACGCGTCCTTCGGCCCGGACCGTTTGCGCCCGCGTCGTCCCGTGGATCGTGAGCCGGCCGTCGGCCTCGACGAGGAACCGGCCGTTGCTGACCGTGCCCACGCGGGCGTTCGTGAGCGCGAACCGGATCGGCGAGGTGCCGAGGGCCTCGCGGACCTTCCCGTTCATCGTCCCGTTCCCGCAGTCGAGCCCGGCCACGGGCGTCGTCACGGTGAGACCACTGATCCCGGCGAGGGCCCCGTTGGACACGGTCGCCTCGAGGGCCGACGTGACCTGCTCGGCGTCACAGTGCCAGTCGTGGACGGTGGAGGTGCCCTCGACCCAGACGCGGCTGCCGGACGCGAACGTGTACTGCGGGAGCGCGTGCCAGCCGACGAGGCCGAGCACGGTGGCGAGCGCGAGGGTGGAGAGAAGAGGACGGGCAAACATGGTTGCGGTGGCGGGTGGTGCGAATGGCCCAATCAACCACATGGCGGGTCAGTCGTCTGCCGGTGCGGAGGCGATAGATGCCGTAAGCCGACCCGTCGGCCCCCTCGCCGGGGCGGGCGCCGTCGGCCGTGCCAGGGGTTCCCCTACACGGGGCACTCGCCGCCGTCTCGTCGGGCTCAGACGTGGCCCTCGGCCTTCCAGCCCGCACCCAGCACGACTCCCCGCCCCCTCCGCCAGCGGCCCCACGGGCTGAGTGGGAGGGGGACAGCCGCCTCGCCCGACGGCCGGCGACCGACGGGTCCCGCACCCACTCGGTCCTGCGGCTTCACCGGCCCGCGCGGTCGGAGACACGACCCCCCGGGAGGGCCGTGAGGCCGCGGAGCGAAACGGCACAACAGAGCGGGGCCGGCCCCAGGTGGAGCCGGCCCCGAAGCGAGCGGATCGGTGGGATGCGCCCGAAGGCGAGGCTAGAAGCTGATGGCCGCTTCGAGCATCACGCCGTTGAACTCGGCCCCTTCGAACTGGGCGTTGCCCACGTAGGCGTCGCCTCCGTAGGTCTGGCTCACGTACTCGGCCTTCGCCAGCACGTTGTCCGTCATGAACCAGCCGCCGCCTACGTTGAACCGCTTGATGTCCACCTCCGGGCCGTCTTCGACGCTCGAGCCGGTGACGGAGTTGAAGCGGCCGCCCACGTAGAAGTCCTCATCGCGGCCGAACCGGTAGAGGAGTTCGCCGCCGAGCTGCGTGAAGCTGCCGGCGCCCTCCGGGCCGCCCATGACCTGCTCGAGCACGCCGAAGAACTCGGCGCCCATGAACTTCACGAACGGGTTGACCTGGACGGCCGTCTGGTACGGGAAGCCCGGGTTGAAGCGGGGCAGGGCGAAGGGGTCAGAGGCGCCCGCGACCTGGAGGACGTTGTAGTACCGGGCGCCGGCGCGGTCGCCGCCGTAGATGTAGTCCCGCGTGCCATCAGCCGTGCTGTGGTAGACGGAGCCCGTCAGGCGGGCGCGGAGCTGGTCGTTGATCTGGCTGTCGTAGCCCAGCTTCCCGTACATCGCCACGCCGTTGTCCCCGGAGATCGGGCTCTGGTTGAGGCGGCCGTTGGAGAGGCCTACGACGCCGATGAGCCCGTTGCTCAGCACGGTGGCTTCCGCGTAGGGCTCCGTCGTGAAGGAGTCCATGATGTAGTTGCCGACAAACGGGTTGTACATCACCGCGGCGTTGTCCGAGCGGCGGAAGTGGGTGTCGCCGTAGTTGATCTCGTCCATGCCGAAGCGGAAGCGCGTGACGTCCATCACGCTGGAGAGGAAGCCCTCCTGGATGAAGTCGAGGTTGTCTACCTGGAAGTAGCCGCCCTTGACGTACGACTCCGTGTGGTGGCGCGAGGAGAGGTAGGTGCGGAGGTGCATCCGCATCCCGCTCGCGATCTGGACGTCGAGGTTGAGGTTCGCCGTCGGGAGCGTGAAGTTGGGCACCAGCTCGGTCAGGGAGGTGGAGTCGTTGGACTGCGAGAGGCCCTGGAACTGGATGGCGAAGTCGCCGCCGACGTGGACCTTGAGGCCGTCGAAGTCGGTGCCGGCGGTTTTCGGGGCCTCGAAGACGTTGAGGCCGTTCTGGCCCGGCGGGCGGTAGTACTGCAGGTCGTTGGAGTACTCCAGGTCGGTGGGCTGCTGTGCGAAGGCGCTACCGGCGAGGAGCAGAAGCGCGAGGAAGAGGGATCCCTGGCGTGCCATAGGGGGTGGGTGAGATGAGGGGGTGGGGGGGTAAAGGCTTCTAGTCGGCGCGAGCGGCGACAAGATTGAAGCGCACCACGATGGGGTCGTGGGCTCGGACGAGGCCGAGGGCGTGAGCCGGGGGCTCGACGCCGAAATCGGTCATCCGGAGAGGGAGCCGCCCACGGAGGGCGACGCGGCCGTCGGACAGTCGGCGGCCCTCGGCCGCGACGGTCACTCGGCGTGAGGTGCCGGCCAGCCGGAGCGTGCCGCTGGCGCGGACGGGGACCCACCCGCCGGGCCGGGCCTCAGCAGCCAGCGCCGCGGCCTCGTCGACCGTGTAGCGGACGTCGGGGTAGACGTCGACGCCGAGCGCGTTCTGGAGGTCGCGGGTCATCGGCCGAGAGCCGCACGCGAAGGACCGGACTGGGACGACGACCACGCCGTCGGTGAGGCGGTGGTCGTCGAGCTGGGCCCCGCCGCCGACCACGTCGGCCTCGCAGGTCCACGCGCCGGTGGTCGCGGTCCCGTCGATCCAGAACCGGCTCCCGTCCATCACGGCGTAGCGCGGGGACGGGGCCAACCCGAGGAGGGCGACGAGGAGGAGGGCGGCGGGGAGGCGGCGCATGGCGGCGGAACGCGGGGCGGCGAGAGGCGAGTCGGGCCTAGCGGGCTGCAGTGACGTCGAACTTGACGGTCACCTGGTCGCCGGTCCGGAGCGTGCCCATCATGGCGCGCGGCGGGTCGACGCCGAACTGGCTCATCGTCACGGGCACTTCACCGGTGAACCGGTACCGGCCGTTGCTCAGCGCTTGGCCGTGGCCCTGGATGTGCTGGGCGCGCGAGGTCCCGTGGATCGAGAGCTGGCCGTCGGCCTCGACGAGGAACCGGCCGGCGGTGGTCGTCCCGACGCGGGCGCGGCTGAGCGTGAACCGGATCGGCGAGGTGCCGAGCGCGCTGCGGAGCTTCCCGTTCATCGTCCCGTTCCCGCAGTCGAGCCCGGCGACGGGAACGGTGACAGTGAGGGCGCTGATGGCGGAGAGGCCGTTGCCGCTCGGGGTCGCGTCCATCGACGCCGAGAGCTGCCCGGCGTTGCATTCCCAGTCGTGGACCGTGGAGGTGCCCTCGACCCAGACGCGGCTGTCGGACGTGAACGTGTACTCCGTTAAGGCCTGCCAGCCGGCGAGGCCGAGAGCGAGCGTGAGTCCTAGGAGGGCGGGGAGAGTGCGGAAGGTCATAGCGAGTGGGGGGTAAGGCAGGTGGACGGAGCCAAGTACGGAACTCGGGGGCCTCGTCCTTGCCGGCCGGGCTCCTCTCTGACACGTAGGCCCCCCTGTGGCGCGGCTGTGAGGTGTGGGGGGGGAGGATCTGCCGGGGTCTCCCCTACGCTCCTCGCGCTGTCTGGAAGCTGCCGGAAGCGGCGGGTGCAGGCCACCACGCTGCCCTCATCTTGGCCCAGAGGCCCATCGCGTAACGGGAGGCCTTCCCAAGAAGCGCCATGAAGAGCTCGGCCGATGGCGCCTTGGACGGGCGCGCCCCTACGAGGTGGGTGGGCAATCCCCCGTCCCCCTAGGCCGGGTCACCCGGCAGGCGGCGGCCGACCGCATCCGCACGTTGCGATGGTTCCACGCGCCCTTGCCCTCATGGCCATCCACAAGGCCCCCCGCGCCGACCTCAAGCGGTCGTACATGCTCCACAAACAGCTCGGCCTCACGCTGTCGCTGTGTGCGGTCATCGCCGCGTTCACCGTCCCCCTCCCGGAACGGGACGAGGTCGTGATGATCAGCGATGCCCAGGAGGTGATCGAACTGGAAACCGTCGACCAGACCCAGCAGGTCCAGCCCCCGCCGCCGCCGCCCGCCGCGCTCCCGCCGCCCGTGGAAGTCGCCGACAACGTGACTGTGGAGGAGGACGTCATTGAGGAGATCGATCTCGACCTGATGGTCGACGTCCCGGCGCCCCCTACCCCGCCGTCGGCTCCCGTAGCGCCTCCGTCCTCCACCGTTCCGGTCCCGCCGCCGCCGCCCCCGACGCCCGAGCCGACGGATCCGGAGATCTTCGAGGTCGCCGAGATCCAGCCCGAGTTGATCGGTGGCCTGGAAGGGCTTCAGAGCCGGGTGGTCTATCCGTCCATCGCGATCCAGGCCGGCGTCGAAGGGCAGGTCGTGATCCAGTTCGTCGTCGACGAGCGGGGGAACGTGGTCGACCCCGTCGTCCTCCGCTCGCCCAACGACCTCCTCTCGGGAGCCGCACTCAAGGCGGTCCGCGAGAGCCGGTTCAACCCGGGACAGCAGCGGGGACGGCCCGTAAAGGTCCGGTTCGCCGTCCCCGTCACGTTCACTCTGGTCGCGAATCCTCCCCGTTGACCCTGGTGGCGCAGAAGCGTGAACGGGAGGGCCCGCCCCGCGGGCCCTCCCCCAGCAGCACACGGGTCCGCCGCGATGGGCGAGGTATCCACGGCGAGCGCGTCGTGCTTCCGGAGACTGCCCGTCATATAGATAGATGGCGTCGCGTGGACGAACGAGGCACGCTGGGAGCGTCGCGCGAGCGACCTCCTGACGCCGGGCACTCGCCGCGACGGCCCTGCTCCGCGAGCACGTCCCGACCCTGCGCTGACGCGTCCTGCCGGTCGACCTTGGACGAGCGTCCCGCGTCCATCCGGGCGCACGGTGACGACCTGCCGGAGGTCCGCGACTGGACGTGCCCGGTCCGAGGCGGCGCTAGATCCCGACGGGGATTCGCTCGCACGAGTGGACCACCCGTCCTCCCTACAGCGCCACCCCGACGAGCTTGCCGACGACGGCGGTCGCGGCCATCGCGAGGACGCCCCACGTGGCGACGCGGAGGGCACCGCGCAGGAGCGGGGCGCCGCCGGCGTAGGCTGCGAGGGCGCCGAGGACGAGGAGCGTCAGGACCGTCGCGGCGCCGACGGTGACGAGGACCGCGCCGCGCGGGGCGAGGAAGGTGGTCAGGAGCGGGAGGACTGCGCCGACGGCGAAGGCGGCCGCGGAGGCGAGGGCGGCCTGAAGCGGCCGGGCCCGGAGGGCCTCGGTGATCCCGAGCTCGTCGCGGGCGTGGGCTTCGAGCACGTCGTGGGCCGTGAGCTGGTGGGCGACCTGACGCGCGAGGTCGGCGTCGAGGCCGCGGGCCTGGTAGATCCCCGCCAGCTCGGCCAGTTCACTCTCGGGGTCGGCCGCCAACTCGGCCTCCTCGAGCGCGAGGTCGGCCGCCTCGGTGTCGGCCTGGGACCGGACGGAGACGTACTCGCCGGCAGCCATCGACATGGCCCCGGCGACGAGGGCGGCGGTGCCCGCGAGGAGCACGGCGCCGGGGGTGGCCGCGGGCGCGGCGGCCACGCCGACGACGACGCTGGCGACCGAGACGGCCCCATCGTTGGCGCCGAGGACGGCCGCGCGGAGCCAGCCGATTCGGTCGGTTCGGTGGCGCTCGAGGTGGGTGCTAGGGGGCATCATGGGGACGGGGGCGGAGGGCGTCGAGGCGCGTGATGACCTCGTCGAGGAGGTCGCCCTGGTCCTCCTGGACGTCGAGGAGCCGGCCCCACTGGTGGAGCATGAGGTGGTCGAGCTTCTCGTGGAGGAGCCGGACCTCGATCTCGGCCTTGAGGTTGACCCGGTAGTCGTGCTCGGCCTGGGCGCGGTCGCGGGCCTCCTTCCGGTTCTGGCTCATCATGATGACCGGGGCCTGGATCGAGGCCAGGCACGAGAGGACGAGGTTGAGGAGGATGAACGGGTAGGGGTCGAACGGCCGGGCCCCGAGGAGGACGGCGTTGAGGACGACCCAGGCCGCGAGGACGGCGAAGAACGACAGGAGGAACGTCCACGACCCGCCGAAGGAGGCGACGCGGTCGGCCACGCGGTCGCCGAGCGACAGGGCCGCCTCGACGGCCTCGTCGGGGTTCTCGGCGAGGAGCCGGTCGGCGGCGATCGTGTCGAGGACCTCGAGTTCGGCGGCCGAGAGCTCGGTCCGGTCGGCGAGGAGGGCCCGCTCGAGGTGGGCCATCCGGAGGCGGTGGACCTCGTCGGGCGGGAGGGCGTCGGCGTCCCCGATGCCGGGGTGGGCCTCGCGGGCGAGGGCGGCGACCTCGGGTCGGAGGTCGCCGACGGCGATGCCCTGGGGGCCCTCGGCGCGGGGCCCGTCCGGGTCGGGCACGGGGCGTCCACAATGGGGGCAGGTCACGGGCGTGGGGGCGGGAGCGGCAGGCTACGCCAACGGCCCCGGCGCCCGTGCGAGGGCGGACCCGGCACGGGGTGCCGGTCACGCCCCGGGAGTGGGCGGCGGCGCCGCCCGGCGTCGGCGGATGCGCGCCCGGGCTACGCTGGGGGCTCCCTCTCCGAGCGCACGCGCTCCGCCCCATGCCCCGGCTCCTCCTCTTCGTCCTCGGCCTCCTCCTCGCCCTCGGCGGCGACGGGCCGCCCACCGACGTGCTCCTCCGCTTCGATGGCGACGTCCTCGTGGCCGCCGGGGAGACGGCGCCGGCCACGGCCGTCCTAGGCGGCGACGCCGTCGTCAACGGGGTCGTCCAGGGCGGCCTCTTCGTGGCCGACGGCCGGGCCACCGTCCGGGGCACCGTCGAGGGCCCCGTCGTGGTCGTGGGCGGCCGGCTCGACCTGGACGGCGGGGCCCACGTGGCGGACGACATCGTCCTCGTCCGGAGCACGATGTCCCGCGCGGCGGGGGCCACGGTCGGGGGCGAGGTGGTCTCCGAGAGCGGCGTCTCGATGGGGCCGGCCGCGGGGTGGTTCTTCTGGATGAGCGCGACGTTCGCGGCGCTCGTGGCCGGGCTCGCCTTCGTCGCCCTGTTCGGGGGGCGGCCTGGGGCCGTCGCGGCCGCGGTCGGACAGCCCGGTCCGGCGGCCGTCGTGTCGCTCACGCTCGTGGCCGGTCTGCCCGTCGCCGCCGTCCTCTGCCTCATGACCGGCGTGGGGGTCGTCCTGGGGTTCGGGATCCTGTTCGTCCTGATCCCGCTGCTGTGGGGCATCGGGTACGTAGTGAGCGGCGTGGCCCTCGGGCACGCCGTGCTCGGGCGGCTCCGCGGCCCCGGCGTGAACGGGTACGCCGCGGCCGCCGTGGGCCTCGCCCTGCTCCAGGCGGCCCTCGCCGTCCCGTTCGTGGGCGGGCTGGCCCTCCTGGCCGGTCCGTACGGCGCCGGCGCCGCCCTCTACGACGTGTGGTCGCGCCGCCTCGGCGGTCGCGAGCCGGAGCCCCCTCCGGCGCCCCCTCCGTCGGCGTCCACCTGGACCGGCGTGCCGTCTCGCCCCTCCCTGACCGTCCCAGCGTAGCTCCTCACCATGCGTCGCCCCACCCCTTCGCCCACCGCCGCGGCCGTCCCCGTGCTCCCGGCACCGGCGATGGCTGCGCTAGGCGTCCGGTCGGGCCGCCAGCCGCGCGCCCCGCACGGGGGCGCCCCCGTGAGCGGCCGGACGATCTGGCGGGCGGCGTCGGCCCTGGGTGCCGTCACGGTGGTCGCGGGCTACGCCCGCTGGCTCCGCCCGTGGCACCTCCGGTGGGGGGCGACCGACGGGGAGGTGGCGATGGCGCTCCCCGGCGACGAGCTCATGGACCACGCCGGGGCCGACCACGCCGGGGCCACCACGCCGTCACGGTCCACGCGCCGGCCGAGGCCGTCTGGCCCTGGCTCGTCCAGATCGGCCAGGACCGGGCCGGGTTCTACAGCTACGCGTGGCTCGAGAACGCCGTGCTCGCCGGGACCCACAACGCCGACCGGGTCCACCCCGAGTGGCAGGGCCTGGGGGTCGGCGACACGGTCCGGCTCGCCGCCGAGCGCGTGTACGGCGACGGGCCCCTGTGCCGCGTGGCGCTCGTGGAGCCCGGGCGGGCCCTCGTGCTGGAGCGGTGGGGGGCGTTCGTGCTCCGCCCGGTCGACGAGCGGACGTGCCGGCTCCACGTCCGCTCCCACGCCCAGGCCGGACGGGGCTGGCTCTCCACGCTGGGCACCCGGGTCCTCCTCGAGCCGGCCCACTTCGTCATGGAGCGGAAGATGCTCCTCGGGATCCAGGCCCGCGCCGAGGCCGCCTGGGCGGCACGGGGGGCGGGCCCGACCGCCTCTGACGATGGACCCGCGGGTCCCTGACGCGAGGGGGCCGGCCAGGGCCGCCCCTCCCCCGCCGGGCCCGCCTGACGACCCCCCCGAGCGGCGGGCGCGGCCCGCGCTCCGCACGCTGGTCGTCCTCGTCGTGCTGGGCGTGGCGGTCCACGTGGTCCTCCCCCAGCTGACCACCCTCCGCCACTCGGTCGACGTGCTCCGGTCGTGGGTGTGGTGGGCCTCGGCGCTGGCCGTCCTCGCGCAGGCGGCGAGCTACGCCGGCAGCGGGGCCCTGCTCCAGGCGGCGGTCCGGCTCGTCGGGGGGCGGCTCCGGCTCGGCGAGGCCGTCGCGATCGCGATGGGGTCGGCCAGCCTGGGGCTCCTCTGGGGCGGCCAGGTGACCGTGTCGGGGGCGACGGCCCGCTGGCTCCGCGCGCGCGGGGTGCCGGCGGAGGGGGCCGTCCTGGCGGGCGTCCTCCCCCCCGCCCTCAACGCCCTCACGATCGTGGCGGTGGCCGCGGCCGGGCTCCTCGCCCTCGTGGCCCGCCACGCGCTCCCGGCGGGGGTGGCCGACGCGTTTGGTGTGGCCGTGGGTCTGCTGGCCGCGGGCGCGGGCGCCCTCGCCGTCGGGCTGCGCGACCGGTCCCGGGTGCTCCGCATGCTCCACGCGGCCGACCGGGTGTGGTGCCGGGTCCGTCGGCGGCCCTACAAGCCCGAGGCCGTGGAGGCCGCCGTCGCGCGGCTGGCCTCGGCCGGCCGCCAGCTCCGGGGCGGCGGATGGCGGCGCCCCGCGCTCGGCGACGCGGCCAACGTGGGGTTCGACCTGCTCACGCTCGCCCTCCTGTTTGTCGCGGCCGGGCACCCCGTGGGGCCGGCCGTGCTCCTCGCCGGGTACGGGCCGCCGCTCCTCCTGAGCAAGCTGTCCGTGCTCCCCGGCGGCGTCGGAGTGGTCGAGGGGGGCATGGTGGCCCTCTACGCCGTGGCCGGCGTGCCGCGGGCCGTGATGGTCCTCGTCGTCCTGGGGTACCGGCTGCTCTCGTTCTGGGCCCCGGTCCTGATCGGGTTCCCCCTCGCCCTCATCCTCGACCACAAAGCCCGCTGACGCCGTGCCCGCCCCGGTCCCCGACGCCTTCTGGAGCGCCCCGCCCGCCGCCCTCCTCGACGCCCTCGACGCCCGCGTCGACGGGCTCGCGAGCGCTGAGGCCGCGCGGCGGCTCGCCCACTCCGGCCCCAACCGCGTCGGCGGAACAGAGCGGGCGGGTGCGCTCGGGCAGGTGGCGGCCCAGTTCCGGAGCCCCATGACGCTCCTCCTCGCCGGGGCCGCCGTCCTCTCGCTCGCCCTGGGCGAGCGGGTCGACGGGGCGATCCTTCTCGCCATCCTGGTCGTCAGCGGTGGGCTCGGGGCGTGGCAGGAGCGGCGGGCCGCGGGGGCCGTCGCCCGCCTGCTGGCCCGCGTCGAGCCCCGCGCGACCGTCCTCCGCGACGGGGCGCCAACGACGGTCCCCGCCGCCGACGTGGTCCCGGGCGACGTCGCCGTGCTCACGGCCGGGGCCGCCGTGCCGGGCGACGCCCGCGTGCTGGAGGCCACCGGCCTGCTCGTGGACGAGGCCGCCCTGACCGGCGAGTCGTTCCCGGCCGAGAAGTCGGCCGGGGCCGTGGGGGCAGACGCGCCGCAGGCCGACCGGGCGTCGGCGGTGTTCGCCGGGACCCACGTGGTGAGCGGGGCGGGACGGGCCCTCGTCGTGCGGACGGGGGCGGCCACCCAGTACGGCCGCGTGGCGTCGTCGCTGGCGGCGCACCCGCCCGAGACCGTGTTCGAACGCGGCCTCCGGCGGTTCGGGGCGCTCCTGCTCGAGACGTCCCTCGCCCTCGCCCTCGTCGTGCTCGCCGCCAACGTGGCGCTCGGCCGGCCCGTCCTGGACACCCTCCTCTTCACGCTGGCCCTGACCGTCGGGCTCACGCCCCAGCTCCTCCCGGCCATCCTGAGCGTGACGCTGGCGCAGGGGGCCGTGCGGATGGCCCGCCAGCGCGTGATCGTCCGCCGGCTGGCGGCCATCGAGGACGTCGGCGAGATCACCGTCCTGTGCACCGACAAAACGGGGACGCTGACCGAGGGGGTGGCCCGCGTGGAGGGGGCCCGGGACGCCGCGGGGGCGCCGAGCCCGACGGCCCTCCGCTACGCGGCCCTCAACGCCCTGTTCGAGACGGGCTACGCGAATCCGATCGACGAGGCCGTTCGGCGGGCGGCCCCAGCCGACGTGGCCGGCCCCGACCGAGGCGGGTACGAATGGGCCGGCGAGGTGCCGTACGACTTCCAGCGGCGGCGGCTGAGCGTGGCCGTCGCGCGGGGCGGCGAGCGCGTGCTCATCACCAAGGGGGCGGTCGCCGACGTGCTGGCGGTGTGCGCGGAGGCCGCGTCCGCCAGCGGGGAGGTCGGCCCGCTCGGCCCGCTCCGAACGACGGTCGAGGCGCAGTTCGAGCGGCTGAGCGGCGACGGCTACCGCTGCCTCGCCGTGGCGTCGCGGCCGCTGACCGCCGACGAGCCGGTGGCGGTGGCGGCCGAGCGCGCGATGACGTTCCTCGGCCTCCTCCCGCTCCTCGACCCGCCCAAGGCCGATGCCGCCGAGAGCCTGGCGGCGCTGGCCCGCCTCGGGATCGCGGTCAAGATCGTGACGGGTGACAACCGGCACGTCGCCGCGACCGTCGCCCGCGCCGTCGGCCTCGACGCGGGCGCCGTGCTGACGGGCGCGGAGGTGCGGGGCATGGACGAGGCGGCGCTCGTGCAACGTGCGTCCCGGACGGCCGTGTTCGCCGAGGTGGATCCCGCTCAGAAGGAGCGCGTGATCCGTGCGCTACAGAAGGGCGGAGCCGCCGTCGGCTACCTCGGGGACGGGATCAACGACGCCGCGGCCCTCCACGCGGCCGACGTCGGCGTCTCCGTCGACACGGCCGTCGACGTGACGAAGGGGGCAGCCGACGTCGTCCTCCTCGAGAAGGACCTCGGCGTCCTCGTCGCGGGCGTGCGCGAGGGGCGCGGGGCCTTCGCGAACACGCTGAAGTACGTGTTCATCACGACGAGCGCGAGCTTCGGCAACATGGCCTCAATGGCGGCGGCCTCGCTCGTCACGCCGTTCCTGCCGATGCTCCCGAAGCAGGTCCTCCTCCTCAACGCGCTGAGCGACCTGCCGGCCCTGGGGATCGCCTCCGACCGGCTCGACCCGGAGCTGGTGGCGGCGCCGCGGCGGTGGTCGATGCCGGCCATCGGGCGGTTCATGGTCGCGTTCGGCCTCGTCAGCTCGGCGTTCGACGTGCTCACGTTCGGGGTCCTCCTCGCCCTCGGCACGCCGCCGCCGGTGTTCCGCACGGCGTGGTTCGCCGAGTCCCTGCTCTCCGAGGTCCTGATCCTGCTGGTGATCCGGACGCGGCGGACGTTCGTCCGGAGCCGGCCGGGGGCAGCGCTCCTGGGGCTGGGGGTCGTCGCCGCCGGGGCGACGGTGGCCCTGCCGTACACGCCGCTGGCGGGGCCGCTGGGCTTCGCCCCGATCTCTGGGACCCTCTGGCTCGTCGTCGTGTTGGTGCTCGTCGCCTACGTCGCCGTCTCAGAGGGGACCAAACGGGCGCTCCTGCGACGGAGCCCGCTATGAGGGCCGGCCTCCCCATCCGGCCACGCCCGCCTCCTGGCCGGCCGCGCGGCTGACAGGGTAGGGGACGGGAGTCCGGAGACCGTGGGCCGTGCCGGCCTACGGGCGCTCGAACCGGCCCGTCTTCTCGGTGAGCCGGATGCGGTAGAGGACCGCTGAAGCGCGCTCGCCGTGGTGCGGAGGCGCCATGGGGCGCGCGCCCATGGGGTCCGCGGGCGGGGAGCGTCGTGCGGCTGGCGGACGCCTCGGCGAACCGGGCCACGAGAGCGTCGAGGGCCTGGCGCGCGTCGTCCCCCTGGAGCTCCTCGTACCGCCCCCACGCGATGACGCTCGCCCACGTGTCGAGCGCCTCCACCCGGTCGACCTCGACGCAGACGTCAGGGTTCTGCCTCATCATCAGGACCTTGCGGCCTTCGGCGGAGTGCCCGACGACGGCGCCGTCGTCGTAGGCGTAGGTGATCGGGACGACGTACGTCCGCCCGTCTGCGTGGCAACCGAGTCGGGCGACCGTCTGCTCGCGAAGGAGGGCGTCGACCTGGTCAGGGGTGAGGGTGCCGATCACGGGAGGTTCTGGGGTGTGGCCCGCTCGAGGGCGGCCTCGAGCATGCGGTCCCGGCCGTAGGGGTCGGTCCGGAGGTGGAGCGCGCCGTCGGGGGCGACCCGGGCCGTCCAGTAGACGACGTGGATCGGGACCGGACGGTCGAGCGCGACCCGCCGCTCACGTCCCGCGGCGACGGCCGCCGCGATCCGGCCGGCGTCCCAGTCCGGGAGGAGCCGGTCGGCCAGTTCCAGCGGCCGCTCGGCCCGGACGCACCCGTGGCTGAACAGTCGGGTCGGTCGCTCGAAGAGCGCCGGGGCCGACGTGCCGTGGAGCCGGACGCCGAACGGGTTCTCGAAGATGAACTTGACGGGCCCGAGCGGGTTATCGGGCCCGGGGAGTTGGCGGATCCGCCCGCCCGGGAGCCGTTCCATGTGGTGGCGCGCGAGGTAGCCGGGGTCGCGGGCCAGCCGCGGGAGGATCTCGGCCCGGGCGATGCTCACCGGGACGTCCCAGTACGGGCTGAGGACGACGTGCGTGACGGCCGAGGAGAGCCCCGGGATCGACTCGGTCTGCCCCCCCCGGGGCATATCCGAGGTCTGCCTCGACGGACAGGTCCGCGGTGACCGTCACCTCGACGAAGCCTGTGGCCCCAGCGCCGACGAGGTCCCCGAGATCGGTCCCGGCTGTTGTTGCCCGATTGTAGAGTCCTGAGACTCTCACTCCGGAACTGGCTTGCGCGCTGGCTGAGGCAGGACCGATGAGGAGCAGGAGAGCGAGGCGTCGCATACGGGAGGGCATCCAACAAGATGCGGCTCAGCGGCGAAGGGCGACGGATCCGTTGGACGGGGCAACGTAGGCGCGGGCGGTAACACGGGGCAAGGCGGCAGAGCGCGCGGTCGGTGTGCGAGTGCGGGTTGTGCGCCGTCGGGGACGCGGCACCGCCCGTGCCCCCCCCGCTAGGCCCCCGGGGTCAATCCCTCAGCGGGAGACTTATCAGGACGTTCGTCGTCTCGCCCCCCGCGCTGAGTTGGACGGATCCGTCTTGGATGGCTTCGTTCCCGAGGGGCACCACGGCGTTCGGGGCACCGGGTGAGGGCTCCGGACCGTGGATGTCGTAGCCGGCCGCCGGGAGGCGGTCGTAGTAGAACGCCGCGATCTCCGACACGCTCAGAAGGCTCGCCCCGCGCACGAGGTAGTTCGCCTGCGTGTAGGCGTCCCCTTCGGTGAACGCGGCCTCCGTGATCTGGAACTCGGGGGGGAGGGGGAAGTCCTCTGGGAAGCCGCTCGGGAGCCCGGCTGCGCCTCCTCCCTCCGCCGGTGGGGGGGAGGCCGGAGCCTGCCCGCCCGTCTCAGGCGCACCACACGCCGTCATCATGAGGAGGCAAACGAAGAGGCCGGACGTGAGGGGGCGACGATGGATACCCATGTCTTCTCCGGTGGGCAGCAGGGATGACAGCAAGGTCTCGGGGGAGTAGGGAGGCGTATAACAAATTTCGGCTCGCCTGCGAAGGGCAACGGCCTCTGGCGGTGTTTCAGAGTGCAGGATACACGGTCGGCCGGACAGCGCGAACCCGCTCGTGCCCTCCGTCGGCGTGCAGCGGCGGGATGCATCCCAAGAAGTAGGTGCGTGCCCTATCCTCATGGGGACCCCCGTGGCCGGACCGTCAGGCCCCCCCGCGGAACTGACGCCCCCTTCGGCGTCGCCCACGGAGGGAGCGGGAAGGCGGTCCCGAGCGCCCGCGCAGTGTATCTGAGACCGCCCCGCTCCGTGCGGGGCAGCGGACGGCCCGGCGAGATCGGGGCCCCGTGAACTCGGTGGGGTGTGTGGCCGCCGCCGGGGCCTTGGAGGTCGATGGCGGACGGCACCACGGATACTAGTCGGCCACCGCGAGGGGGAGACGAGACCGCTCGGCGAGCGCCGGGTCAGGGGCAGGGCGCCGCGCCCGGCGCCCCTCTTCGCCGTGTCCGGACGCCACGCTCGACCCACTCAACTCCTTTGGGGGGTTATGCTGCGCACTGCGTGGCGCTCACTCCGCCCCGACTCCCGCCCACTCACGGACAGATACGGAGTCGCCGATTGCAATCCTCATCAGGTCCTCTCCCACGATCACGGGGCCATCGTACGTCCGCCGTGTGAGTGGGACGAGGTCCGACGCCTCGAAGCCTCCGACGAGGACGAGGTGAGAGTAGACGGCGAGCTCGGGCGAGACCGCGGCGAACACGCGTCCCGCGTCTTCGGCTTGGGTGTGGTGCGCGAGGCGGGGGAGATCGGGGTGCTCGGCCTTGAACGCTTCGGGGGCCTCCGCCACTTCGTGGATGAGGAGGTCGACCCCGGCAGCATGGCGGATGAGCGACTCCGAGTACCGGGTGTCACCGGAGAGGGCGAGACCCCGGCCACCGGAATCGACTCGGAACCCGAAGGCCGGTTCGACCGGACGGTGGTCGACGGCAAACGCCCGGACGGCGACTCCGTCCCGTTCCCATACGAAGCCGTCCTCGATCTCGACGACTTCGATCCCGATGCCGTCGCGGCTCCGATGCGCCTCAGCCGTGCGGGTCTCCACGTCCAACGTGAAGGCCCCCTGTAAGTGCTCGACGAGCGCTCGGGTCCCGACCGGCCCGTAGACCCACAACGGCTCTTCTCTGCGGTCGACGACCCACCCCGTCAGCCAGAGGTCCACAAGGCCGACGACGTGGTCGGAGTGGAGGTGCGTGAGGAAGACCCCATCGAGATCCGCCGTCGAGACCCCGAGCTGGTAGAGGCGCTGCATGACACCGCGCCCGGCGTCGAAGAGGACGGCCACCCCGCCTGTCTCGACCAGCGTGCTCGGTCCGAATCGGTCGATCCGTGGAGTCGGGTATCGGTCGATCCGTGGAGTCGGGTCGCCGGTCCCAAGCAGGGTCACTTCGATCTCTTGCCCGCGGGCGGGCGATCCCCAGGCTCCGAGGAGGCCTACCACGAGCAGCAGGTAGCGAAGCATGTTCATCTAGATGTGGCGCCGTGCTTCGCGAGCCGCATGACGGATGGCCGCTCAGCGGCCGAGGGCGAACAGCACGAAGGTAGGTCGGAGCGCTGGCAGAGGAGGCGCTCAGGCGGGTCAAGAACGCTGGCGCCCTCGGTCCATTAGCATTGGGAGGCACCCGAGCCCCGGTGTCGATCAAGCCTACCCCTCGGTTTGGGACGACCGCTCTGCGGCCTGAGCCCCCAGGCGGATCTAGGCCCGACGCCGGCCCGAGCAAGACCAGATAGCGATGCGCGGCGACGCCCCAAGCGTCGACCGCCGTAATGGACGCGGTCCCCCTCGGCGACGGGCTCACAGACCCCCACCGGGATGGACACCCCCACGTTCTACGCCGGCGTCGACGTCGCCTCCGAGACGCTCACCGCCAGCCTTACCCGAGGCCCCGGCCGGCCTGTCGCCGGGCCGCTCACGGTCGCCAACGACCCCGACGGCTTCGCCGAGCTCGCCGCGTGGCTCGCCGAGCATGGCGCGGCCCCCGACCAGGCGTTGGTCTGCCTGGAAGCCACCGGCGTCTACGGCGAGGCGTTCTGCTACGCCATCCACGAGCGAGGCTACCGGATTGCGGTCGAGGACGCGGCGAAGGTCAAGCGCGCCATGCCCCCGTCCGGGGCGAAGACGGATGCGCTCGACGCCCGCCGGATCGCCGACTATGCGGCCCGCTTCATTGACGAACTGCGGCCGTGGGCGCCAGCTGAAGCGGTGGTCGAGCACATCCGCACGCTTCTGACGATGCGCGAGCAGCTCGTGCGCGAGAAAGGAGCCAAGCAGAATGCGTTGCACGTGCTCAAGCGGAAGCACTACCCGACGGCCCTCGCGATCCGGATCGCTGACGACGCGGTGGGCTACCTCAAGGACCGGATCCAGGAGATCGACGCCGAGGTCAAGCGGCTCGTCTCGAGCCACCCGACGCTCGGGCCGGCCGTGGCGCTCGTGGTCTCGGTGCCGGGCGTGGGCTACCTGCTCGGCTGTCACCTGTGCGTGGCGACCGAGGGTTTCACCCGCCCGCTGGTGGCCAAGCGCTTCTCGGCATGGCTCGGCGTCTGCCCCTTGGACTTCGAGAGCGGGAGCAGTGTCCGGCGACGACCGTCGAGCCGGGGCTACGGCCCGTCGGCGATGCGGAAGCTGCTGTACCTAGCCTCGATGCGGCTCGTGACCATCGAGGGGTCGGCGACCCAGGCGTACTACCGGCGGAAGGTGGCCGAGGGGAAGCAGGGCCGGCTGGTGCTCAACAACGTCGGCAACAAGGTGCTGCGCGTTGTGGCGGCGGTGCTCCGCGATGGGGTCCCGTATGAGGCGGACCACGTGAGCGTGCGCCCTATGATTTAGAGCCCCGAGCCCTTGACACCGTCATAGCGATCCGCCTGCAGCGGCTGGTCCTACCGCGCCCGACGGGTCGAGCGCGGACGTCCCGAGGTAATGACCGCCGGAGCCGGAGCCCCACGCGGGAGCCCTTTCCCATCCTTCGCCGACGGCCCCGGCCGCCTCGGGCTGGTCGCGAGGGGGGCCGGGTACCCCGGGCGCGACCTCGAGGCGGCCACCCGGCGGCCGTTGGCGAGTCGTGCCGACGACCCCACCCTCGCCGACGTCATCCGCGGCCTCACCCCCGTCACCGTCGCCGAGGGCCTCGCCGCCGTCGACGCCGCCCGCACCGCCGAGGACGCCCAGACCCGAGCGACTGAGGACGCCCAGCGCGCGACGGTCCTCCGCGACGAGGCGGCCCGGGCCCCCCGCGTTCGCGCCGGCGAACTGGCCGAGGTCGCGGAGGTCGCCCTCCCCGACCGCCCGCAGCTCCGCGAGACCCTCGGCCTCCTCGAGCGGTAGGCCGACGCGGCCGGGGCGCCGACGCAGCCCCGGAAGCCCCCCGCCGCGTCCGGGGACGCGGCGGGGGGCGACGTGCCGGCGCGCCCTACCGGCCGGTGTTCACGTACTGGATGCACTGCCCCTGGTTGCGGAACGACGGGCCGTCGTACGTCTGCCAGCCCCCGTCCTTGCAGTCGTCCTTCGTCAGGGGGACCCGGGGCACGGTCGGCGAGACCGTGAAGTCGTAGTCGAAGCCGGTCGCCGCCGTGGCCGACGCGAGTCCATCCCAGCCGGCCGTCCCGCCGTCGCGGAACTCCGTCCCGCCGTTCGAGGCGCCGTCCGTGATCGTCCCGTAGCTGTCCCGCAGCGGGGCGAGCGCATCGACGGCCAGGGTCAGGCAGCCCTCCGCTGTGGGCACGTCCGCCGCGTCCGAGGCGCACGTCGCCGGGTCCGCCGTCGCGTCGATGGTGAACGTGACGTCGAAGACCCGGTCCGTCCCGGTCAGATCGAGCGTGTAGAACCGCTGCACGTACTCGCCGCCGGGGGCCCGGCCGTCGCTCAGCCCGAGGACCAGCGAGGTCGCGGTCTGCATATAGGCGTAGATGTAGCTGCCCTCGTTGAGGCCGCGCTCGTCGGCCGCCAGCGTCGCCGTGTCGAGCAGGCCGATCAGGCCGAAGTCCCCGGCGGCCGCGTCCGTCACGTCCAGCGTCCCCGTGAACGTGACGGCCGCGGCGTCGGCCGGCGTCGTGATCGAGGGCGTGCCCCACTGATAGCCGTGGCCGTAGCCCGCCGGCGCCGGGTCCCCCACGTGCCGCATCCAGCGGCGGGGAATGCCCGTCTCCGCAGCCGGGTCGACGATCTCGCTGACGGTGCCGGTGAACGAGGAGGACGAGACAGCGAGGGCCGACGCGCTCGCCGCGGCCGGGTCCGCCCCGAGGACGTCGGAGTCGCAGCCGGCGAGCGCGAGGGCCCCGAGGACGGTGAGGGAAAGAAGATGCTTCATGGCGTGAGAGTGGAAGTGGAAGAACCGGAAAGCGGACTGCCGCCAGCCAGGGGCCACCGGACCGCGCGTCCCCCGGCGCTCGCGAGAGGGACGCCAGGCTCCCGGAGGACACATTAGGATACGAGATCGAAACGAATCGTGGACAGGAGTCCCGGGTAGATCTGAGGTCGCAGGTCCCGTCGGGGTCACCCACAGATCTCCCCTCATCGATGGGCAGAGATACGGGCGAGGTCACGCCCGCCCCCTCAGGTCAGGCGCCGGCCGGCCCGCGCCCGCTCCGAGGGGGCCGCCCCCGGAGCCACACGCCGCGCCCCCCACCGACCGCCGCCCCTCCCCGTCGGCCGTCCCCCGTCGGCCGTCCCCCGTCGG
>CAVSJM010000002.1:0-863171 GCA_963728345.1 Rubricoccaceae bacterium | reverse complement strand
GCCCGCGCTCGGGGTCCGGCAGGATGTACGAGCCCTCGAAGTCGTGGATCTTCAGCCCGCCCTGCGGGTCGCGCTTCAGGTTGCTCGGGTGGAAGTCGAGGTGCTCGATGCCCTGGTCGTACAGGTAGGCCATCGCCCGGAAGGCCTCCTTGACGGCATCCAGCGGGAACAGCCCTGTGACGGGGCTGGCGCGCATGGACGTTCCAGAGATGACGCTCATGAGCACCCAGTTCTCGCCCACCTCCAGCATCTCGGGCGCGTAGGAGGTCCCGGCGAGCGCCCGCAGCGCATCGCGTTCCGCTTCGAAGCGGTCACGTCGTCCCTCGCGGAACACCTTGCACGCGGTCTGCTCACCGTGGTAGTCCACGATGAATACCCGGGCGTTGTAGCACATTCCCCCCTTCGCCTCGATCACAGGGGAAAGGCCACTCGAACGCCGCGGCCAGTTCCAGCGCCTGGCCCACGCACGCGCGTAGGAACGGCTCTGAAACCTGGGTCAGGAAGGAGACCGAGTCCCTCGAAGCTATCCATAGCGGCCAGAAGGCCCTGCGGCTTCTCCGGCTCGGGCGCGCCAGGGCTACGGCCGGGAACCGCACGAAGTGCCCCCAGTTCATCTGCGATGCTGGGCAACAGGTTGAAGCGACGGTTGCGTCAGCACTCTCCGCCTTGTGGCCTATCGATCCACGTTAGCGGACAGACATCGGCGACGACAAACATGCTCCTGATGGGGCCCGCATCGCCTCCGCGTCCGTTCGGCCTCCAGAGCGCAGGCAGGGCCCGCCGGTCCTCCGCGTCTACGGCCCGGTGCCCAACGTAGTCGAACCCGAACCGGCCCAACACATAGCGAACGACCTCGACCTCTGCAGCGTCCTCCGCTGGCACGCCCGAGAAGAAGCAGTATATCGGCGCCTGCCGACGGAGCTTCTCCATCGTCTCTGCCAGGGCCCTATCCACCCCCGCTGCGGGATCGGCCTCCCGGTCATGATCCTAGTATGCGAACGTTCATCGTGCTCGGCAGCAGGGATACGCTGGTCTAGAGCTAAGCGGGCAGACGCTTGAGCAGCAAGTGTGAGTCGCGCGCAGGGATCAACACCGGAGGAGGTAACCCAGCCGGCGCGCTGTTCCAAGCATTGGCAAATGAGCTTTCATCGGCCGGAGTAGCATAGCCTCGGAGGTAGCCGATCCGAAAAGCCAGCGCTGCCTTCGCCTGTATTGCCTTGGGATACTTCCGCCTCAACCGCGCTGAGATATAACAGGGCAGTTGCGACGCCACCGTTCGCACACCTTGCCTGATGAGTCGGGCACCTGCACCCCGTCGCGCCTGCGTCCCACTCCCGAGGCCGGAGCGGTACATCCGCTCGACGGCCCACTCGGGCGAGCATCGGCTTGCAGGGACGTGGTGCCGCACAAACGCGTCTTCGACATCTACTGTGGCAACGCCAGCACGCTGGAGCCGACCTTGCATCTCTGACTCCTGACCGCGCGTACCGGTCTCTGAACCGAGCCCGAAGTCTGGGTCGAAGCCCCCCACCGCCACGAGGTCTGCCTTATCCGCGGCCCAGTTAAACCCAAGGTATTCCCCAGGCCGGGACGAGTTCGGTAAGACCATCCCGCGCGCTGAACCAGGCAGGAGCGGCACAAGCCACGCCGGCGGAGACGCTTCATAATCACACCCAAGCGGCCCGCCGAAGAACGCGCGCCCGGGGTCCCGCTCGTAGGCCTCCAGCACACCCGGCTCCAGGCGGACGTCGTCGTCGAAGAACACGCGAGGCCTCGCCGACGGTCTCGAGCGCCTCGTTGAGCGCGTGGCTCTTGTTCGCCCGCTCCACGTGCATGTACCGAAGCTGGAGGTGCGGGTGCGCCTTGGCCGCCTCAGCGACGACGGCCTCGGCCCCAGCTCGGCTCCCGTTCTCGACCACGAGGCACCCCTCATACCCGTCCGGGCGCTCGCACTGTGCCACCGACTCCAGCGTCCGCCGGAGGAGTGTCGGACGCCCATGGGTGGGGATCAGGACCGTTAGCATTTTAGCCACCTACCGAATTCGCGTGCAGGAAAATCGAGCCTTGCCTAACGACGGGGGGATACGTTCGGCCAGTCATTCTGACCCCCGGAGGAAACCGCAGAGCCAGAAAGGTCACAGAATAGACGCTCAAACGCATTTACTACCTCCTCTGAGGAATACGCTTGGGCGCGTAGGCGAGCCGCACGTCCCATCGCTGCGGTTCGGTTAGGATCCTTGAGCAACGCGGCGAGGGCGTCGGCAAGCCCTTCCGGCTCTTCGGGTGCTACGAGAATTCCGGTTTCCGGCGTAAGAATCCCCGGTACGCCGCCAACCGATGTCGCCACCGCCGCCAGACCACACGCCATCGCCTCCATCAGGGCTAGCCCGAACCCCTCATTGCGAGACGGCAGCACAAAGACATTGGCCTGATGTAGATGTTTCCTCACAACATCAGCTGGCCGCTCCCCCACAAATCTAATGGTTGCGCTCAACCCCATCCTCTTTGACTCTGCTTCTAGCGTTGGCCGCTCTGGCCCATCCCCGATTACGGTAAGCGTGGCCTCAGGAAGTACCTGCTGGAGGTGAGCCATCGCGGAGATGAGCAGGTCATGTCCCTTTACCCGTACGAGCCGCCCCACCGTGACGATTGAATAGGGTTTCTTTTCCTGCTCAGTCGAACTAGACCAAAATCCAAGGGGCACGCCATTGGGAATTACTTGAAGCGGTGCCTGGCCTGGAGCGGCGAGCGCTCGAACCGCCTCGCCTAGCTGCTCCGATACAGCTGTCACAGCATCAGCACGGCGGATCAGGTGAGGGAGGAATGTCAGATTGTGACCAGCAGCGAGGAGAGCATCACTCCCATGGAAGGACAACACAAGGCGATACCCGAATACCCTACGAAGTACAAGAAAGTAGGCGGCTTCTGCCCGCACAAAGTGCACGTTGACAATATCAGGCCGTATGCGGCGGAGCCCTCTCGCCAGCTGCCACAAGGATGCCAGCATGGACGGAAATCTTTTGAGCGTCGTTTTGTACCCGGCAAAGCTCAAGGACGATAGCGGGAACACCCACTCCGGCCCTTCAGCGCTGGCCGCCGTCTCTTTCCAAGCTTGAACCACATTGATGTTGTGACGCTCTAGCCCACTTGCAAGTTGGTCAAATACGACCTGCGCCCCACCGCTAGTATGTCTACTCACCGACGAATACAACAATAGCTTCATATCTCTATGTACTGCCTGATCAGTCATTTTGTATTAACCATAAAAAACCGCCCATTCCCCTCCTCATTCCAGCCGGGTGTAAGATTTAGTGTATTGATGTTTTGCCGAGGAATTCGGGAGGGAAGCCCACTACATTATGAATGTACTGAACATCAGCGCTGCTGAGCTGCCCTTTCCACTTATTAAGGGAACTCGCCTTTGCGTGGGGGAGCGGAATTGGAGATGTCAAGCCGATAAACTCACCGATCTCATCTAGCAACGTGGCCGTGTCGGAGAACAACATCTCGTACCGGACCACCATTATCCTCTCTCCCAGTTGAGACTTCAAATGTTCCATCTGATCTCGGTGCGACCTCCACCTCATGGCGCACTTCACTGCGACAGGAAGATCCTCGTAGTTGGCCTTGTCAGCCTCGGTAATCCCTAAAAACCTGTTAGGCACAGGAAGCTCCTTCCATCGGTCATGCCATCCTCGGACGCCTTCGTGACGGAGCATGCTAGCCACGGTAGCATAGGGATTCCTGATGATCCCCAGAAACAGGGCATCCTCAAACGATTCAGCGAGTTGCTCAGCCAACCAGATATTCGGGTGGCTCTTATCGAGGTAGTGGCGGGGGGTAGACAGGTGATGCTGCCTCTGGTAGTAGCGGACGAGCTTGGGATACAGTTCTGAACGAGAGTCAGGCTCTACTGCCATACGCTTGACCCAACCCCAAGCGGGTTCTTCCTCTACCGTTGCATGAATTTTCGGGTGTGCTTGGAGGATGTACCCAATCCAGTGAGTCCCGGAACGCCCGCTGCCAAGGATGAATATCTTCTTAGAGGTAGGCACACTCGTCCGAAGCTTCAGTCTGATGAGTAGGGACTTGGCGAAGGTCATCGACTAAAAAAATGTTGATAGACTATTTTGATCATGAGCTAGTGTCCCAACGTGCCCTTTGAACTCGGTTTAGTATCTTCTTCGGTCCTCTTATCTATTCTTGTGGATTCAGGGGCGCGTGATGTTGACGGGGACGCCTCCTGGGTAACGGCTTCCTGCGGTCTCACCGGTGAGGTCGAGGGAATGGGCACGCTTTCAAGAGCGGTTTCTTTAAAGGCGTGATGTTGGGTTGTGGTGCGTCGTGAACGAGCGCCTCAAGTTCGGCAACTTTCCTCACCCTATCTACGTAGTAGGGACGCGGGTCAATATCGACTCCTCCGGCTTCGTAGTGGTCTATGAACTTTACACCGTCACCGTCTAGATCATTGGAAAACTCCACCCATGCCGCAGGTACTCCGTAGGCCTGTGCGACGATGAGGCCATGGAGCGAACTCGAAACGATACCCTCGCACGATGTGATAGCATCGACTACAGCCTCCACTGGGCGAGTCACGTCGATCATGTGCACATCAGCAGAACCGCCGAATAGGGCGCTCGCCCGCGCGGAGTCCACGAAGTGTGGTACAATGCCCACCCTGTGTTGCTTGGAAGAGTGCGGTACATAGAAGAGAGGAAGGAGGAGGGCCGGGTCACCAAACACGGGAGGGCAATCATAGCCCAGATCATGCATCCGGCGCTGAGTCTGCGGCCCTCGCACCGCAAGGACCTTGTGAGGCCGAGGGAATCGATCCTTTCGGGAGATGATGCCCGAGCCCCACACGATGCAATTTTCTGCTGCATGACGGAGAATGCTCCCTGCTGATGTATAAACCGTTCTGAGAGACTGACTAGATGGTCGAACGAAATCAGGTTCGCGTCCAACCATCTCATTATATATGTAAGGACCAATCCAATCTCCAAAGTTTTTGGGCTCATACTTAGACCAGAAAAGACTATTCTTGCCCTCTATCCTAATTGAACGCAAAATATATCTTTTCATATTTATACGCATTACTGCGATGCGGGATCCCATATCCTTGGCGGCTCTCGTAGCCATCGGCAAATCCATGAATTGACTGTTCACGAACTAGATCCAAACTAGCGTTTACTCTGTCCGCAGCCTAGTACAAGATGTGTCTGTAACAGGTAATTCCTGTCGGGATGGGCCTGTCACAGTACATGTGCTTTAAAAATGACTCTTACGGAGATACTAATTTATGTCATATATTATGCATTCCGCGACTTCTGAATCACTGGTTTGTTAGCCCCACTTCAAAATGATTTTGGTGGACAAAGCCATAGCCTAGGCCATACGCCCAGAATCTTCGCTCGTCACCATCAGCTCGTCGTAGCTCCCCTGCGCCACGAGGCGCCCCTCGTCCAGCATGAAGTCACGGTAGCGCGCCGTGCTCAGCCGGTGAGCCATCATGATGAGTCGGAACGCGGGGTGACCCTCCACGGTATTGCGCTTGAGGTTGAGACTTTATAGTACGGATCAACGCTGTCTCGTCGAGGCCCCCTCCAGCGGGAAAGCGTTCCATGATGGCCCAGAGGTGATAAGGGAGAAGGGGCTCGGCCGCCCCATGGAACTCACGGAGGCGATGGGAATGAGGAGCCCGCCCTCCTAACGAGCCACGCCAGTCCGGCCGGCCCACCAAAATGTACGGACGATCTCCGAACGGAGTACGAAGGAGGTGCGCGGAGGCGGTTGCGACGCCCGAGACCTCAAGAGCCTGGTGAAGCTTAGCCGCCCACTCAGACGGTTCCTGGATCATCAACCCTGCGAGTGGCATGGCACGCTATTGGAATGCACTCGAGTCGGTAGCCTCGGGCCGCCGGGAGTCGGTATAGACGGCTGCGGACTCACGCCCGAAAAACCCGGTCCATCCGCAGAGAGTGGCTTCCAGCGTTCATCTCAGCGTTAGCCGTTTGCGGGGAGAAGTTCTGCGGCGACAGGCTCGCCGGCCATCCGCCGGAAGTCCTCGCTCGTCGCCATCAGCTCGTCGTAGCTCCCCTGCGCCACGAGCCGCCCCTCGTCCAGCATGAAGAGCGTGTCGCAGTTCCGGACCGTGCTCAGCCGGTGCGCGATGACGACGAGCGTGTGGCTCCCCTGAAGGCTCTCCAGCGCCTCCACGAACTGCCGCTCCGTCTGGTTGTCGAGCGCGCTCGTCGCCTCGTCCATCACGAGCACCTCGGGGTTGTGGTAGAGCGCCCGTGCGATCCCCACCCGCTGGCGCTGCCCGCCTGACATCCGGACGCCCCGCTCGCCGACGTGCGTGTCGAGCCCCTCCGGCAGCCCTTCCACCATCTCCTTGAGCTGCGCCGCCTCGAGGGCTGCCCACACTTGCTGCGTCGTCGATCTCGTCCTCGTCCATCCCGAACGCGACGTTGTTCCGGACGGAGTCGTCGGTGAGGTAGATGCTCTGGGGGATGTACCCGATCTTCCGCTGCCACCGCGCCATCCGCCCCTGGACGTCCACGCCGTCGACGAGGACTCGGCCCTCTGTCGGGTCGAGGAGGCCCAGGAGGACATCTACGATCGTCGTCTTCCCGGCCCCCGACGGGCCGACGAACCCGACGGCCGCCCCCTTCGGGATCTCGAGCGTGACGTCGCGGAGCGCCTCCCCCTCCTGCTCCGGGTACTGGTAGCTCACCCCCTCAAACCGGATCGAGCGATCGAAGACGCAGCTCGCCCTTCGACTGCTGCCGCGCGCGCACCTCGGCCTCCTGCCCGTCGAGTTCGATGAGATCGTCGTAGACGGCATCGAGGGACTTCTCACCCCACTTGAGCGCGTTGACGTTCGCCGAGATCTTCTGGAACGATGGCATCAGCCGAACGACGGCAACCCCAAGGAGCGTGAGCGTTGGGATGATGGCTTGAACGGGTCGGCCCTGCGCGACCAGCAAGGCCGACACGGCGAGGATCGCGATGACGGAGATAGTCTCGAGAAAGAGCCGGGGTAGCGCTCCGATGACTGATTTGAACCGGTCGGCCTCAGCTTGGAACCATGTGCTCTCTCGGTACGACTCCAGGAAAAATCCCTCGCGACCGAGGATGCGGGCGTCCTTGAACCCGCCGAGTCCCTGCTGAACCGCCTGAACCGAGAGCCGGCGGTGACGCTGGGCTTCCGCCGCGTAGTCGCTGATCTTAGCCCGCGTGGCCCGGTAGAAGAGGACTGTGATCACCCCCATCACACCGAACACGCAGAGCGTCACCACGGGCTCCACGGCGATCAGGAGCCCGAAGATCATCACGAGCGTGATGGCTTCTTGCGCGAGGGACAGGATGGGACTCAGCACGCCCCCTATGACGGAGCCTGACTCCGAGTTGGTATTCCGGAGCAGGACGGCCGTGTTCCGTTGAAGGTGGAAGGTGTACGGGGATCGGAGATAGGCCCGAAACAAGCGGTTCGAAATGCTCACACGCCGGTTCGAGTTGTACCGCGCCGTGATGTAGGCGAGGAACGCGAGGTACAGGTTCTTGACGACGAACACGATGATCAACCCGACGGCGGCCCACACCACCATCTGATCGACGGACGTGAGACCGAGGGCGTCGTAGACCGTGCGAACGGGCCCGAACTCGAGGAGTCGATCGGGCATGCTGATCACGCCGACGAACGCCGGGATGGCCCCGACTCCGACGACCTCAAGAAGAGCTCCGATCCAGGTGAGACCAAACAGGATCCCAGCGTTTCGCTTCTCACGGGCCGTGAGCAGGTACGAAAGTTTTCGGAGGGTGTCGCGCATGAGTGAGACGAGGGGATAGCCGTCAGGCTACGGTATGGCGGGTGGTGTCCCGAACGAAGATCTCGTCCACGACCGCCTGCCACCGCTCAGCGAATCGGGCCTGCGAGAAGTAGTCCAGCCCGTCTGGCACCCCCTTCGCCTGACGCAACGCGTCCAGAATCCCTTCCCGAATCGACGCCTGATCGTCCGGGTCGACCACGACACCAAGCATGCCCTCCCGGACGGCCTCGCGGCTCGCGTCGGCCGACGAGGCGACGACGGGGACTCCGCACGCGAGCGCTTCGAGGTAGACGATTCCGAAGCCTTCTCCCCGCCCCGGCATCACGAAGGCGTCGGCCAGCCGGTAGTGGTCGGCCTTCTCCTCTTCCGGGACGTAGCCCGCGAACACGACGCGGTCGGCCACACCGAGCGCCTCGGCCTTGGCCTCCAGCCGCGCCCGGTCGTCGCCGCCGCCGCAGATGAGGTATGCGATATCGGGGACGTCGTCGGCCAGGGCCGGCAGGGCGTCGATCACCTCGTCCAGACCCTTGTAGCGCTCGTGCGGGGAGAGCCGGGCCAGCGTCATCAGGACTGTCCGCCCCTGGAGGCCGTAGCGGTCCAGGAGGTCCTCGCGCTTGGGGCCCGGGCCAAAGTCCGAGAGGTCGACGCTATTGGGCACGACCGTCCCTCGCTCCACCGGGAGACCCATCCGCTCGGCGAACCGGCGGCGCGTGAGGTTGCTCACGGCGACGAACGCGTTGGCCCGGCGCACGGCAGTCCGCGTCACGGCCGATGCCACCGCGCCCTGCGTGGCCGGCCAGTACGGCGGCCCCCAGGCCTCGATGCCGTGGACGATCAGGAACCACGGGACGCGGCCCCGCGCGGCCGCGAGCGCCGCGAGCGGGGCGAGGTGGAGGTGCCCGCAGATCACGCCGTCGTACCCGCCCGCCACCATTGCCTCCCCGAGTGCCCGGAGGTAGCTCCCCACTCCGCCGGCTGCCTCTTCTCGGAAGTCGACGCCCTCGGGCACGCCCTCGACCGCCCCGGGGATCACCCGCGGGAGCGCGATGACGCGGTCGACGGCGTCGTGCTGGACGACGGCCGCGAGGAGGTCGCGGTTCACCTTGGCGATGCCACCCTGACCTCCGTAGGCGTCCGTGAGGAGTGCGAGGAGCGTCACGCGACGGCGGCGTAAGCGGAATCGGCCTGGCGACCGTAGATGTACTTGGCCCACCCACGCAGCCCCCGGTCGGTCGGGTCGGCCACGCCGGCCTCCAAGAGCCACTGGCGGACGGGCGTCGTGAACCCGGTCTTCGGGCGGTTCGCGATGGAGGGCGGAAGCGGGGGGCGGGCGGCCCGCGCCATCGTCGCCTTGTCGACGGCATCTGGGCGGGCGGCGGCCAGGGGAGCGACGCGCCGGAGCAGCTCCCAGTCGACGAGGGGGACGCGGAGTTCGAGCGAGTGCGCCATGCTCGCCCAATCCGAATCGCGGAGGAGCTGCGAGCGCATGTAGTGGGCCGACTCCAGCGCGGTCACGCGGAGCCGATCCGACTCGATGCCCTGGATCGTCTCCCGGAGCCCATCGAGCGGCGCGAGCGCCTGGAGCCCCTCGCGCGCGAGGTCCGGGTCGAGGACCGACGGAAGCTCCCACGGCATGAAGAGGGTCCGCCGCAGGAGGTAGGCCCCTTCGAACGTCCCGCCGTACTCGACCAGGCCGGCCGCCTTCGGCGACGTGACCCGCCGGAGAACGGGCGCGGTGACGGCCCGGAGGCCCCTCCCCAACGCCTGGTTCCCCGGGATCGCGCCGACAGCGTTGGCGAGGCGCGGGACCTCGTCGAAGCTGGGGTAGCCCCCGAACAGCTCGTCGCCGCCGAGCCCCGAGAGGGCCACCTTCAGGCCGGCCTGGACGGCGGCGCGCGTGACGAGGAAGGTGTTGAGCCCGTCGATCGACGGCTGGTCCATCGCGTGGAAGTAGCCGTCCACGAGCCCGCCGAACTCCTCACGGCCGACCCGGACCGTCCGGTGGTCGGCGCCGTAGTGCACCGCCGCGGCCTCGGCCAGCGGGACCTCGTCGTCGTCCGTCCCCCGGTACTCGTCGAACCCGAGCGTCACGGTCTGGAGCCGTCCGCCAGCCTCGGCGGCGAGCGCGGCGAGCGTCGTCGAGTCGCGTCCGGACGAGAGGAACACGCCGACGTCGACGTCGGCCACGAGGTGATGGCGGACGGAGTCGAGGAGCGCCTCACGGACGGCCGCGTCGAGTTCCTCCGCCGTCGCGTCGTGCCCCTCTGCGGCGCGCTCGGCGTTCTGAAGCTCGGTCGTGAGGTCGGCGAACGATCGGGGCGCGCGGGGCCCGTCCGCGTCGATCCACTGGGTGTGACCCGGCGGGAAGGCGCGGATGCCCCGGTACAGCGTGAACGGCTCGGGCACGTGGCCCCAGAGGAAGAACCCGGCGTGCCCGGCCGGCTCGGGGCTCGTGTCGACCCCGCCCATGCTCAGGAGGGCCTGCACCTGGGAGGCCGCCCGAAGCGTCCGCCCGTCGTCGGCGACGTAGAGGGGCTTGATGCCGTACGGGTCGCGCGCGAGCAGCATCCCCTGGCGCCGCCGGTCCCAGAGGGCGAACGCGTACATCCCGCGCAGGTCCTCGACGAGCTGCTCGCCCTTCTCGCGGTAGAGCTGGAGAATCACCTCCGTGTCGGAGGTCGACCGGAACGTGTAGCCCTTCGCCTCCAGACCGGCCCTGATCCGCTCGTGGTTGTAGATCTCCCCGTTGAACGCGATGACCACCTCGCCGTCGTCCACGGCCATCGGCTGGGCGCCGTCCTCGCTCAGGTCGATGATGGCGAGGCGCCGGTGCCCGAGCGCGGCCTGACCCTCCTCGCTCGTCCACACCCCGGACCCGTCGGGGCCCCGCGCCTCCATGCGGTCGCACGCGCGCCCGAGCTGCGCCGCGTCGACGGCGCCCGAGGCGTACGAGATCGAAGCGGCGATGCCACACATGGCGACGGCGGGGGACGAGGGCTCTAAGCTACCGTCGATGCCACGCTTGCTTCAGGCCATCCTATGTGTGATCGGCGCAAGCGAGTGGTGGGAGTCGGCGCGTGGCGATTCGAAGAGGGGACGGCCTCGCGTGGGAGCCCGTCCCCTCTCCGTGCCGGAGACGTCACCCGTCGTCTCTGGGCGGCATGTCCGATCCGCGACGGTGGCCTCAGCGAACCACGGTCAGCGTCCGCTGAAGGACCTTCTCGCCCATCGCCAGTCGGTACACATACCGGCCGGGCGCCAGGGCCGACGCGTCGATCTGGACCGTATGCGCGCCGGCGTCCATCACGTCACCCGTCAGCGGCGTGAGGACGATCCGTCCGAGCACGTCGTAGACCTCGAGGCGGACGGGACCCGCGGCGTCGAGGGCGAACGGGACCGTCGTCGCTCCACGGGCGGGGTTCGGGTAGGTCTGCTCCAGCCGGAACTCGGTGTCTGCCGACGGGGACGTAGCGGTCGAGCCCGTGGCGCCGAGGACGTAGAAGTCGTCGCCGTGGTAGCCGACCTCGGCTGAGGCGTAGGCCTCGTCGTAGGTGACCGCGACGGACTCGAGGAGGATCCCCTCCGAGGCGTCGTACGCCGCGAACGTCAGCGGGTCGCCGTCGAGGAGGCCGTCGAGGACCGGGGTGAACGGGTCGTCGCCCCAGACCGGGAGGGCGAACCCTTCGCCGTCCCACACGCCGACACCGACGCACGAGCCGTCGGGCGCGAGGACGGCGAGTTCGTCGCCCGTCTCGAGCTGGCCGCCGGCGGTCGCGACCGTGGCCCACGAGGGGACGATGACCGTCACGCTCGACCCCGTGCGGTCCGGGCAGTTGGAAAAGTGAGTCGGGCTGGTCGGGCCGACGGGGGGGACTGCGATCAAGGCGACCGCTGCAACAGTAGAAAACATGGGGGAGGGATTTGATCCCCCGCGGTATCGGGCTCCCCCCCTGGGGTGTGGATCACTTGGCCGCTCGGTCTCCCCCCTGTTTCCGACTTCCCCCGCTCATTCGACGCAGCGTTCCAATCTGAACGCTTGATTATCTGAGCCCGCAGCGCGATCGAGTCACGGGCGCACAAGGCCCCTCTCGTCTCGCATATCCGGCCTCGTCGCCGGCTCTCTCAACCCTCTCCCCACCGCGGTGTCCACGTGGCGCGGGCCGACCGCGGCGGCCGACGCTATTCCCTGTCGGTGAGGCCCAAGAGGAGAGCCTCCAGAGCAGGCTCCACCGCTTCCAGCCGCTGGGGACGCATGAGCCGAGCGATCGGGACGATCTCACACAGGCGAGCGCAAGCGGAGACGAGGGGCACGCTCGCCGTCGTCCCTAGAAACCGAGGCGCGTAGGCGTGCTCGAAAACGGCCCCGAACGCCGCGGCCCCCTGGAGCGGCTCGAGCTCGAGGCGCTCCCCCCACGCCAGCGAACACACCCGCGCGATGGGCACCGGGGCGGAGGCCACCTCGGCCCCATGCCAAACCCCCTTCTGGAGCCCGTCCAGGAACGGCCGCACCTCGTCGCTCAGCCCGAACGCCTCGGCCGAGGCGGGCCAGAGCTTCATCTGCGTCGGGCCCGGCGCACAGAGCGGAGCGTCCTCATCGCCCAGAACGACCACGAGGTCGTCCGTCAGGAGCGAATGCCCTCGGTCCAGCAGAGCAGCGGCTGTGGTCGACTTGCCCGCCCCCTTCTGCCCGAGCAGCACGACCGCCGTCCCACCCACGTCGACGGCGCTCCCGTGGAGGACAAGCCGGCCGCGCCGGTGCAGGGCGACCCCCAGCCCCGGCCCCACGACACACTGACGCGCGAAGGGGTCGTTGGCGCTATCCACCGTGATCTCCGACGCCGAGACCCGAAGCTTGGCCCGACCCGCCCAGGAAAGCACGTCCGCTTCCGGGGATGGCCACGAGGCGATGCCCGAGGCCGGCCAGCGATCCGGCGCCTCCACCTCCCCCCGCCGCACCACGAGGTCCTCGCCCGAATGCTCCGTCGCCGGGGCCAGCCCGGGGATCTCCAGCTCCGACCGAAGACGGACACCACAGGCATCGTACCAGTAGGAGGTCGGCATCGCGGAATCGCTCACAGTCATCCGGGTCAGGCGTTGGACGAATCCATGTCAGGCGCCTCCGTGGGGAGAGAGAGCCAGCGGGCGAGGCTGAGGGCCCGCCAGAGTGGGAGGGCGACCTCGGCGCGGGCGCCGGGATCCGCGACGCCTCGGTGATACGCGTCGCGCACGGCGTGGACGTCCAGGTACGCCGCGGCGTTCGGGACGTCCGCGTCGATGAGGTGGCGCAGGCGGTCCGGGTCTCGCTCGAAGAGGGCGTGCTCGAAGTTGCCGCCGAGCCGCGCCTTGCCGGCCCGCACGCGGAGGATGTCCGGGAGGCGGCTGCCCATGGCCCGACGGAGGATGGACCGGGTGAGCCCATCGCGGACCCGCTGGTGGGGCGGGAGGGCCAGGCACAGCTCGACGAGGCGCCGGTCGGCAAAGGGAAACCGGGGCTCGATCCCGAGCGCCGCGCCACAGGCATACGCCACCTCGAACGCACGCGGGAGCGTCGGGCCAGAGAGGTCGGCGACGTGGAGGTCGCGGTCGCGGACGTGGGACGGATCCCGGGGCAGGCGGGGCACCAGGTCCGGATGCAGAAACGGAGACGGACGGGGCGCGCGACGAACGGGCGCGAGGAGGGGCGAGACGGCGTACTGGTGGACCAGCCCGAGCAGGGCACGGCGGGGGTGCTTCGTCCGCCGCGCAGCCGCGCGGGCCTCTCGGAGAAAGGTGGGCCACCGAAGCCCGAGGGCCAGTTCCGTCAGCCAGCGATCCCCGTGGCCCACCACGTTGTCACCCGCGAACCCGTCGAGAATGGCCTGGAGTCCCTGATGCGACGCCGTGGCGTAGAGCGTGCGCGTGAGGAACAGGTTGGGCGTGAAGAAGGGCTCCCCGACGGCGCGGAGTTCGTCGTCCAGCCCGGCCCACAACGACAGGTCCTCTCCCTGGAGTCGGACCGGCTCGACGCCCGCGAGCGACGCAACGGCGTCGACGTAGCGGCGCTCGTCCGCCGAAGGGTCGTCGTAGACGATGGTGAAGGTGGGGAGCGGCGCCTCTGGGCGAAGGACCCGAGCCGTGACCGTGATGGACGACGAGTCGAGGCCGCCGCTCAGCAATGCCCCTGGGGTACCCGTGAGACGAGCGCTCACGGCCTCGTCGAACGCGTGCCGAAACGCGTCCTCGGCGTCCGCATCGGAGATCGCAGCCCGGACGTCGGACGCGTCGAGCGACCAGTACCGCTCCATGTGGACCGACGGGGGCCCGTTCCGGGCCACGACCCGGCCCCGGTGCGCGGCGGGCACGCGCTCGATCCCACGCGTGAAGGTCCGGTGAGGGTGGTCGAAGCGGCCCAGCACGTGGTCCACGGCGGCCTCGGCGCACACGCCGTTCGGGACCACGGCCCGAACCTCCAGCAGGCTCGATCCGACGACCACCCCGCCCGGCGACTGCGCGAGATAGAGCGGTCTCAATCCGAGACGGTCACGCGCAAAGGAGGCCTGCCCCCGACGCGCGTCCCAGACGACGTAGGCGAAGGGCCCTTCGAGGTGGGTCGCCAGGTCGTCGCCCCAGCGTTCGTAGCCGGCGAGCAGCAGGTCGAGATCGCTTCCCGCGGGGAGGTCCAACTCGGACCGCAACGCGTCGGCGTTGTCGAGCCGGATGTCGGCCACGGAAATGAGAGGGCCCCGAGAGGCCCGGCGGGGGCCGACTGCCAAGGGTCCAGGTCGGGCCGCCAGCCAAGCCGGCGCCGTCCGGTCCGCCCCTCCGCGCCTCCCCATCCCGACCGTGAGTGCAGGAACGTCACCGATCACGGCGAGAAATCCGGGCGTCATGTGGAGCTAGGTGGATATGGAAACCCCGGGCCCCTCATTGCGCCCAAAGTACGCGCCCCTGGAGGCATTGTCTCCTTTGCGAGTCTCCTCCTGAGACGAGAGATTCTTACCCTAGCGCGCTCCCCCCCTGGCGCCCCGTTCCCGCTCACGCCGCACGCCGTGTCCTCCCCGTCCTCCCCTGCCCCCCCGGCCACCCGGCCGACCGAACCCTCGCCGGCGCCGGTCGAGCGGGCGCTCGCGCAGATCTCCCGGTTTCTCGTCTCCAGCGCCGGCGCCGACCTCGACCGCGTGCTGGCCCTGCTCGGGGACGCCCTGGATGCGGACTCGGTGTACTTCGTCCTCGCTTCGGACACGATGCCGCCGGCGGCGAGCGAGGCCCCGGCCTCGGCCCCGTCGTACCTCGCCGGCCGGGTGCTGTCGTGGACCCGCCAGCCAGCTGAGCCGGGCGCCGACGCCCCCTCCCCCACGCTGCTGTCCCCCGCCGACGGGTCGGGGCCGGCGCGGGTGTGCCTCGTCGACGGGACCGATGGGCGCCGCGCCCTCGCCGTCCCCCTCCTCGCCGAGGACGAGCGGTTCATCGGCTACCTCGGCATCGAGCGCGACGGCCTCACCGACACCCCCGACGCTCCCCACGACCGGATCCTCTCGGTGCTCGGAGACGTGCTCGGCACCCACCTCAGCCGCCTCGCCGCCGAGGAGGCCCGGGAGCAATCCGAAGAGCGGTGGCGGAGCCTCGTGGACCGTCACCCGGACCCGACGTTCGTCACGGTCCACGGCACCATCACGTACGCCAACACCGCTGCCGCGCGGCTCCTCGGCGCCGACACCCCCGACGACCTCCGGGGCCGTCCCCTCGACGCCTTCCTCGACGCCTCAGAGTTGGAGCGCGTCCTGGAGCAGCAGGAGATCCAGCTCGCCGACCCCCACCCGAAGCCGTTCGAGCACGCCGTGCACCGCCTCGACGGGGACGAGCGGATTGTGGAGACGGTCCGCGTCCCGTTCACCGGTGTCGAGGGCGGCATCCAGTGCGTGCTCCGCGACGTGACCGACCGGAAGGAGGGGGAGGAACGGTACCGGACGTTCGTCGAGACGATCTCGGAGGGGGTCTGGCGCGTCGAGCTGCGCCGCCCGATCTCCCGCCACGCGACGCCCCGCATCCAGGTCGAGCACGTGCTCACGCACGGCCGGATCGCCGAGCTGAACCCCACCATGATCGGGATGTTCTGGGGGACCGCGGAGCCGTCCGTCGGGGCCTCGCTCACCGAGTTCCTCGGCGACTATGGCCTGGCCCTCGTCCGCGCCCTCGTCAGTGCCGACCACCACCTGTTGGCCCACGAGATCGCCGTCCGCGCCGACGGCCAGCCCCCGCGCCACTATTCCATCAACGCCGTCGGGCGCTTCGACCGGGACGACCTCGTCGGGATCTGGGGGAGCTGCACGGACATCACCGAGCGCGTCGAGATGGAGCGGAGCATGGTGGGCGTCCTTGAAGAGCAGCAGGAACGGATCGGCCGGGACCTCCACGACAGCGTCGGCCAACTCCTCACGGGGGTGCGCATGCTGAGCGAGGGGCTGGCCCTCCAGAACGCCGGGCACGAGTCGGAGACGACCGTCGCCCGCATCGCGGCGTACTCGGCCGAGGCCCTCGACCGGGTCCGCGCCATCTGCCGCGGGCTCGTCCCGCCCCAGCTCTACTCGGAGGGCGCGGTCGGGGCCCTCGACGAGTTGGTGGACCACGTCGACGCGCTGGGGCCCGTCCGCTGCACCTTCCGTCACGACGGCCGGACGGACCTCTACGACCCCGACGCCGCGCTCCAGGTCTACCGGATCGCGCAGGAGGCGCTCTCGAACGCCCTCCGTCACGCCAACGCCGAGACCGTCTGGGTCTACTTCGGCCGGGACGAGGACGACCTCATCGTCGAGATCGAGGACGACGGCCAGGGGTTCGTCCTCGACGCCGAACGGGCGCACTCGATCGGGCTCTACAGCATGCACCGGCGCGCCCACTCCATCGGCGCGACCCTCGCCATCGAAACACGCCCCGGCGGCGGAACCACCGTGCGAGTGACCCTCCCCTTCAGTGCGATCCCTTCCCCTGAGGCGCCTGACGTTCACTCGACGGCTTGAGGAATCCTACCATGCCTTACGTCCCTACTTTACACGTCCACACGCATATGGTCCGGTCTTCTCCCGAGACTGACTCCACCTTGCAGCCTCCTGCGCCCAGGCGAACCTTTATGGGGACTCCCTTCTCCGGCACCCGCCGACTCAAAATCGCCGTCGTCGACGACCACCCGGCGGTCCGGGACGCGATCGGCCAGGCCGTCGAGGCCCAGCCCGACATGGACCTCGTCGGCGTCGCCGGCTCGGCCGCCGAGGCCTTCGACCTCCTCCGGACCTCGGCCCCCGACGTCGCCGTCGTCGACATCTCGCTCGGCGACGCCCACGGGCTCGACCTCGTCCAGAACCTCCGGGCCGAGCGGCCCGACCTCGAGGTCGTCGTGTTCTCGATGTACGACGAGGCCGTCTACGCCGAGCGCGCGCTGAGGGCCGGGGCCCGCGGCTACGTCCGGAAGAGCGAGCCGACCACGGCCGTGACCGAGGCGATCCGGGCCGCGGCGGCCGGCGAGATCTACCTCGCCCGGCGGGCCGCCTCGCGGATCCTGAGCCGGGTGGCGTTCGGGGCCGACCGGTCGGGGGGCGGGGCGCCGGAGGGGGGCCCGGCGGCCGGGCTCGAGGAGCTGACGGACCGGGAGATGGCCGTGTTCCAGCTCCTGGGCCAGGGGCGCCCGCCGGAGGAGATCGCCGACCGGCTGAACCTGAGCCGGAAGACGGTCGAGACGTACCGGCGCCGGGCCAAGGAGAAGCTCGGGCTCGAGTCGGTCACCGAGCTCCTCCAGTTCGCCATCCGCTGGACCTACGCACAGGGCGCCGACCAGGGCGCCGGCCAATAGCCCGCCCCCGCCGCCTCGCCGCTTTGCGTCGCCTCCCCACGAGCCTCGCCCTCTTGCTCCTGCTGGCGGCGGCTCCGGAGGCCCAGCCCGACGTGCCTTGCGCTCCCGCGCCGGACGCCGTGATCCGTGCCCTCACTGACGCCGGATTCGAAGCGGTCGGTGCCTGCACGGAAGGAGGCGAGGCGATGGTCACGTACGAGAACCGCCGGTTCCGCTACGACGTCCGGGCGCTGGAGGAGGTCACCCGGATCGTCACGGCCCACCTCGACGGCGTGGATCGGGTGCAGCTTCTCCCCACCCGCAATGGCGTCCCGCTCGTCGGGGTCTCCCTCCCCGCCCGGCCTGACAGCGGCGCGGCGCTGAACGCGTCGACCCTGACGGCCACGCTCGCCCCCGACGCGTTTCCCGGGGCCACGACCGCGCCGTCCACGCTCAAGCTGGACCTCGTGCTGCACCCCTACATCGGGTTCGGGTTCGGCGACTTCGACGACCCGGTCCGTCTCGACCTCGGCGTCGCGCCGGCTGTCGACGTCAACCTCTGGGACGGCCTGAGCGTGACGGCCCAGATCATCGTCCCGTTCGTCGAAGAGACCGACGTCCTGTACGGCGGCGTACGCCCCGGCATTCTCGCCGCGCACCAAGAGCTTCGCCTTCCCCTCTCGACGTTCGCCCGCGTGAGCGCCGGACGGTTCACGCGCCAGCGGTATGGGCTCGACCTGACCACGACGACGTACGCCGCGAATGGGCGCGTGTCGCTCACGCTGCGTGCCGGCCGAACGGGCTTCGCGGCGTTCGACGGCGGCTCGTGGCTCTACTCTGCCCCCGACGTCACCACCTACTCGGCCCGGCTGGACGGCATCGTCCTCCCACAGTACGGCCTCGGCGCCGGCGTAACGGTCGGGCGCTACCTGTCAGAAGAGCCGGGGGTCCGAGCCGACCTCTACCGGAGCTTCGGGGAGGCCACGGTGGGCGTGTTCGCGCTCACCTCCGAAGGCAACCCCAACGTGGGCGGACGGCTCCTCATCCCCCTCCCCGTCCACCGCCACCTGCCCCCCGGCCGCGTGCGGGCCCGTCTGGCCGACTCGTTCGAGCTGGAATACCGGTACCGCCGTGTGCCCGGCGAGGCGCCGGACTACGACACCACCGTCGAGCCCTGGGCGCCCCTGGGCCCCCTCAACCCGGCCCTTCTCCCCTATCACGTCCGGCGCTATTCCTCTCGCTAGGCGACGGTTTCGAACCGCGTTGCGTCGATGGCCTACGAAACTTGCGCCAATGCCTACGCCCCTGTGAGACCGTCGCACTGCTCTTTACAGGTCCAACTGGCGTAGCCTTCCTGTTGTGGACTCCCATCGAGTGCCCGGTACCGACTTGATCCACCCTTCGACACGCTCCCTTTTCCTTTCGAGGACCCCCGTGAGACCTCTCGTATTCGGATCTCGTCTCCGACTTCCTTCTGTTCTGGTCGCCGCCCTCGCCCTCGGCCTCGGAGCGTGGATCGCCGGCTGTGACTTCACGCGCGTCGACGAGGGGACCGATCTCCCCCTCCAGCAACACCTCGAAGCGCTGGCGACGGCCTCCACGCCCGACCAGGCGGAGCTCGCCATCCGAGGCGTCTTCAACAAGGTGGGGGTTCGCACGTCTTGGCAGGCCGATGTGCCCGACGCGGACCTCGCCTTCGGGACGTACTTCGTCTCCGACCAGGAAATCGAGGCCCTCGCGGAGAAGCACGCCCAGTTCGTCCAGAACCGAGCAGGAGCCGCGACGATTGCGGAAACGCACGCCGCCGTCTTGGTCGCGGAGGAGGAGGCAACCCGCATCATCCGAGAGATGCAGGTCGGCGTCACGCGCGACAACCGCGGGGCCATCCGCGTCGATCCCCGGGAGGCGTCCGCCATCCTCGGAGCGGCGGTCACGTCCGCCGCCCAGTCTCCCGAGTTACCGCGGAGTGCGATGGTCCTCGCCATCACCGCAGACGGTGCCGCCATATCCAGCGCGGTGCCCACCTCCGCGCGCACCCTCTCGCCGGTCCAGAGCCTGCTCTACTCCATCTGGCTCCACCAGAACGGCCCGTTCATGTACCCCTTCCTCTCCGAAGAGGGTCGGTTGGCCTCCGAAGCCGCTGCGCGGACCTCGGCTGCGTCATGCGACATCGGCCAATCCTGTGACGCCTGCTGCGACGGGTCGGGCAAGTTCGTCTCGATCACGCTCCAATACCTCGGGCCCCCGGCCATGGTCAAGGCCATCGTTGCCGTACCGAGCCCGAAGTCGTTCACACCGTTTCCGGAGACTTCGCTCGTGACCAATCAGCTGTTCTCGGTCGACGGTGACAACCGTGTCATCAACCCCGGCGGCAAGTCGAGCCCGTTCGACGGGACGATCGGGAACGAGCTCGACCTGTTCGTTGGCACCACGCAGTTCGCCGCCATCCACACGAGCTGCTCGGTGGTGGTCTCGCCCGGCATGATTTTCGGGTCGACCATCGGCGGCACGTACTATGGCGTCCGCGTCGTCGCCGTGGCGACCCAGAACGGGGGTCGGTGCACGAACCTCCAAGAGTGCGTCGGCGCGTGCCGGGCGCAGCTGCTCTCGTGCCAGGCCGCGGCGGCCGGCAACGAGGCCGCGCTCCAAACGTGCGCAGAGCAGTTCAGGAGCTGCGACCTCAACTGCCACGACCAGGGAGGCCTCTATTGATCCGATTGCGTGGGACGGTCCTAGCGCTGGCAGTCGCCCTCGGGGCGCTGCCAGCGCTCGGTCAATCGGTGACCGGGACACAGGGGCTCCTCACGATCCCGACGGCCCGGATGCACCCGGACGGGACGCTCGTCGTCGGCGCCGGCTACGTCGACAAGGCCTTCTCGACGTACGGGGGCGGGGAGAACGATTACGTCCCGATTTACGCGTCGGTCACGGTCCTCCCGTCCGTCGAGATCGGGTTCCGGTTCTCGCGAGCGCTGGACACCGGCCCAGTGGCGCTCGGCGACCGGATGTTCCTCGTCCGCGTCCGCCTGTTGGAGGAGCGCGGCCTCCTACCCGCCGTCGCCGTTGGCGCTCACGACTTCCTCCGCAGCTCGGAGAACGCGACCAACTTCTTCCACGCGCTCTACGCCGTCGCCTCTAAGCGCGTCGAACCGTCCGGCGCTGTGGGGCGCGTGCTCCCAAGCCTCGACCTGCACCTTGGTTGGGGGACAGACATCGTCGACGCGCCGGGCTACCAGTTTGTGGGCCCCTTCGGGGGCGCATCGGTCACCCTCCTGCAAGGCGAGGGCATGCTCCGTCAGCTCGACCTCATGGCGGAATACGATGGCCGCACCGTGAGCGTCGGCCCCCGGGTGAACGTTGGTGGGCTCCTCGCCCTGACTGCCGGGCTCCAAGGTCTGAAGGCCCCGGTGCTTGGCGTAGCGGGAGCGGTGCCTCTGTAGCGCCCGAAGGTGAGCCGGTGACGCCACAGCGGCCGAGTCCTATAGGCTGACGGGAGGCTCTGTAACGGCCTCCTCGTTCTGAGCCCGCTCCATCTGGGTGGCCCACGAGCGCGCATACTTCCCGCCAAGCCGGAGGAGCTGCCCGTGGGTCCCACTCTCGACGATGTGACCGTCCTCGACCACATGGATGACGTCGGCCTGCATCGCCGTCGTGAACCGATGCGTGATGATGAGGGCTGTCTGATCCTCGACCATCCGTCGGAAGCGGAGGATCCACTCGTTCTCAGCCCACGAGTCCATGAAGCTGGTCGGCTCATCGAGGATGATCAGAGGTGCTTTTCGCAGGAACGCTCGCGCGAGCGCGACGCGCTGCCACTCCCCCCCACTTAACTCCGTCCCGCCTGCGAACCACCGTCCGAGTAGTGTGTCATACTGGCGAGGCATGGACTCCAAGAAGTCTGCGGCACCCGCCTCGTGAGCGGCTTGCCGAACGTCCTCCAAGGACCCCCCCACGGTCAGATCGACCGCGCCGGCCGGCAGGTTCCCCAGCGCAATGTTCTCCCGCGCCGTCATCTGGTACTTCATGGGAAACTGGAACATCACCGAGATCCGTTGCCGGAGTTCCTCGATCGCGTAATCACGGATATCTCGGCCATCGATGAGGACACGTCCCTCGGAGGGGTCGTAAAACCGGCAGAGCAGCTTGATGAACGTGCTCTTCCCGGCCCCGTTTTCTCCTACGATGGCGACCATCTTCTGCGCGGGCACCTCGAGCGAGAAGTTCTCCAGCGCCGGCTCGGAGGCATCCGGATATGTGAATGTCACGTTCTCGAACACCACCCCGGATTGGAGTTGGTCGGGGAATGGAGTTGGCTCCTCCGGGTCCCGGATGTCGTTCTTGGAATTGAGGAACTCGAACACGTGCTCCAGAAAGAGCGTGTTGGCATAGAGCTGCCCGACACTGCTAAACACCGACCCAAGCATCGATTGGCCCTGGTTAAACGCGGTGTAGAAGAGCGCGAGGTCTCCCAGACCGGCTTCCCCACGGAGCGCCGCGAGCGCGACCCACCCCATCGCTACACCCGTCGCCATGAGCGCGAAGAGCGTCGCGAGAAACCGGCCCGTCAGCTGACGACGAAGGATCTCCAGTCGCTCTGAGCGCAGGGTCTGACGAACGCGCTGGTACTGGTGACGGAAAAAGGGGCCCAGCCGATTCATCCGTACCTCGGCGGCGCCTTGATCGATGGTCAGCATGACGTCGTAGTACTGGACCAGTCGCCTCCGCGCCGTCGACTCCCGCCACCAGTCGTGATAGATCTGGTTGTAACGGACGAGAACGAGGAACGCGGGGAGGGCTCCGACCACCAGGATTGCCGGGATGACCCACCCGTACTGAATCAGAACGACGCCGAGCGATAAAAACCCGATGGTCGCCTGAATAAGCGATCCCCCATCTCGTGTGAGTTGGAGGACGCGGGTGCTCGCCTGCGAATTGGCTTGCTCTAGGAGGTCGTGGTATGCAGACGACTCGTAGAACGCGTAGTCGGCGGCGGCGGCCCGCTCGTGGAGGCGCTCCTTCAAGAAGTCTGTCACGTGCTCCGACTGGCCAACGCTCACCCACTCCTGCAGGCTGCTCACAACCCGCTGGAACAGGAATACGCCGGCCATGGCAAGTCCTGGCCCCGCGACGGCTCGGACCACCTCCCAGCCCGTTCCCTGCCCGATGGCGAGGGTAAACGAGTCGACGACGAGCTTGGTTAGGTAGACGGTGACGGCCGGGAGCGTCCCACTGATGGCGATCAGGGCCATCCATGCAACGGTCCATCCCGGCGCCGCCTCCCAAATAAACCCGAGCGCTTCGCGAGCATACCCGGCGCGAGACCGAGCTTCCTGAAGTTTGCCTGTTAGATCGGTAATCAAGAGGATCTAGGTAATGTCGTACGAGGCTTGCCGCTCACAAGCCGACGTCTTGTTGAATCGCTGCCACATACGCCTCAATCTGGTCAAAGCCCCGCCGACGGACGAGCCGACGGACGAGCCGTTTCCGCACGAAGTGGGCAAGTTGGTTGATGTGAGCCGTCGCGTAAGCTGGCGCCGTGAACGCGTTGAACGCCCAGGTCTGTTTAAATAGGCCGACGAGCGCTTCTTGCTCTGTCACGTCACGGATTTCCGTCACGGGGTGGTCGTCTGCATCGAGCAGGTAGAGGGCGACGAGACGGGCCTCTCGTCGGCGCTCGTGCAGGAGGCGCATGCGCTGGTCTGATGCGGACCAGGTGGGCAGCAGTTGCTCGTAGCCCTCTACAAGGGCCGTTCCGGTCTCTTCACGAATCCGGATAAAGGGAGCTGCAGGGAGAGCATAGGGGACGTCGTCCGTCATCCGAATGGCGAGAACGTCATCCCCGAGTACCTGATATCCGCGCTGTCGATATGCTTCGGCAAGGGTCGACTTCCCGACGCCAGAGCCTCCGACAAATCCAACGGCCTTCCCCTCCCGAGCGACGGAACAGGCGTGGAGGACGAGGTGCCCTCGCTGCCGAAGGATGACCGTGATGGGCTGGCCCACCAGGCACTGCTCCACCAGATCTTCGGGTAGCTCTTTTGCCCGGTAGACCCACACTCGCTCGCCCCGTTCGGCGAGGTAGTAGAGCCCCTGGTAGAACTGGGCCGCGACGGCCTCTCCTCCTAACCGATCCTTTGCCTCGGAGTAGTGGGTATCCCACTCCGCCTTGTTCACCTCCGTGATGACGACGTCGCGTGGCGCCTCTTGGCACGGAAGCCCACCCAACCGAATGTCTGAGTGGATGCCTAGGCCGAACAATTCGTAGGAATACATCCGGAAGGTCTGCGGGAGTCTATCTCGCGACATCAGGACCCCGCGAGGAGGAGTGCGACGGTTGCCCGGTGCGCAGACGAGGGCGGAAGATAGCCGCCCTCGCTTCGCAGCGAATCGGTGACCATGCGCCTTCGGCACGAAGAGGTGCCCTCTCACTGCTCAGTCCCTGGCCGTCGAGCCCTCCCACAACTCCTAAGGAGGGCTTTCCGCTCGAGCATTTTGTGCGCCGCATACACCTGAACCAGAAGGGTGCGCGCCGGACTGGACCGCGTCGGATCAGCAGCAGTCGCTTGGCGGTGGAGATCGCGCAGTCGCTCGGGCTGCACGACCTCCCCGAACGGTCCCGGGTCTGCCACCCACGCAGCGAGACGGTCCGATTCGAACCGCGTGAGCGTATGCACGAAGGCGGCCGTGTGGTCCGCCTTCCCACCGCGGCCCCGGACCGTCTCCGGGAGAACGTCCTGAAGCGCCTCGCGGAGGACGTAGCGCGTCCACCCGTCGTGGAGCGACAGGGCGGGCGGAAGGCCGAGGCTGTATTCCACGAGCGGACGGTACAGGAAGGGGTGCCGCGATTCGATCCCAAAGGCGCCGGCCGCCAGGTTCGTCAGCGTCATCCCCCGCGTGAACACGGGGTGCTGGAGCGTTCGGCGTTGTCGTTCGCGGAAGTCGGCGGGGTCAATAGCCCCCAGAGACGACTCCCAGGCGGCCTCGGCCCGCCCGCGCAAGTCGACGCGTCGAGCGAGGTCCGAGTCTACGAGGTCGAATCCGAGGAGCGTGGCTTCGCCGAGATGGTTCGACCCGTCGGTTGCGTGGTGTTCGAGCCCGAGGATGGGGCGGGCCAGCGCGCGCGCAAGTTGGAAGGATGAGACCCCCAGGTGCCGACGCGCACCTCGAACTCCTCGCGCCAGCCGTCCCCACCTCCGATCACGGGCACACTCTTCAAGCGCTGGGTAGCCATACTGAGCAAAGACTCGGCCCGTCGAGCGAAGGGCATGCTGGAATGGCTGGAGGGAGGCCTCGCCCTGAAAACGCTGTGCGACCGCAGGAGCGAGCGTAGCGAACTCCCCCCACTCTCCTGCTCTGGCGAGTTGGAGCAGATACTCCAAGCCATGCCCCACCACGTTGTCTCCATCCAGCCCATCCAAGAGCACGCCGACGCCGCTTTTCTGAGCCTCTCGGAGCAGGGCCCACACGATGTGCTGATTGCCTCCTACCGGCTCATCGTCGATGACGGAGTAGAGGTCGTCAAGGTTGGAGAGAGGACCGAACTGGGTTCCGTCGAGGATGTGTGGGACGATTCCCCCTTGCTCGACGACGGCATCGATGTAGGGCCGTTCATCAGACTCCGGGATGCCCTCATACACCGCCGAGAACGTATGCAGGCTCTCATTCCGGTGAGACAGCACGTCTCGTGCGACGCAGGTGACCGCTGAGGAGTCCAGGCCTCCGCTGAGGTAGGCCCCCACGGGGACGATCGCCCGGCTGCATCGCGTCACGCCTTCCTGAAATCTCGCGCGGAACCCCTCGACCAGGTCGTCACGAGAGCGTCCTTCCAGGCTGGGTTCTGCCTCCAGCACGTAATACGACTCGGCGCGAAGTCCGCGCGGCCCCACCGTCAGGCTCTTGGCGGCGCCGAGAAGGAACACGCCGTCATAGATCGTCTCCTGAGGGTCTTCCCGGAGGAGGACCAGGTATTCCGCCAGCTTCGCCTCGTTCAGACGCTTTGGAACCTGCTCCAACGCAAAGAGCGCTTTCGGCTCACTCGCGAACGCGAAAATGGTCGGGTCGTGATAGTAGTAGAGCGGCCGGACTCCGAAGGGATCTCGCGCACACGTCACGGTGCGCTGCTCCCGGTCCCAAATCGCCAGCGCGAAATCCCCCACGAGCGCGGAGAAGCCACCGGCGCCAGAGCGGACGTATGCCTGGAGCGCGAGGGCTTCATCGGAGCTGGATGCGACCCTGGGGGGCGTGAGTCCAAGCCGTCGTCCTACTTCCTCCCGATTGTCGAGCCGGAGGTCGGCGACCATTCGGTAGCGCCCTTCCGCGTCGACGCTCCCTCCCTGGGCCGTAGCAGTCGTGCGGTGCAGCCGAGACACAAGTGCCACCGGCCCTTCGCTCACCACCTCCTGCTCCGCGCCCCGGTGCGCTACGAGCCGACTCATTCGGTGCGCAGCCTCAGGATCAGCGTCCGCGCCTGAGAGCAGATAGAAGCCTGCGATTGCGCTCATTATCGCCTGTTATAAGGACTCTGATCGTTGTTCGGGAGGTGGAGGATACCGTCGCCACGAAGCGATTGCGGCGGGGCTTTCCCCAATGTGGGGAGGACGGGAATCGCGGTGCGACACCGAGGCCCCCGAGCCGAGAGTGAGCCAAGTCCCCCCCTCCGTCAGCACCGAAAGCGCTTTCTCCGGCCGTCCGCATTGGTGACACTGTGGTAACCTGATTCGGGGCACACGCCCCTTCTCGATTCCACCACCCGCTCCCAATCGGCGAGCGGATCGAGACCCGCCCCATGTTCCCTTCCGACCTGTCCCCCTTCGGCCGAGCGTCTACTGCCGCTCCGGCATTCCACCCCCTCCTGAGCGCTTCGTTTGCCGAAGCGGCCGCTGGCCTTCCCTCCACGCGTGTGGCTTCCCTGATTCAGGTGATCGCCGTCGACGACCACCCGGCGGTCCGGGACGCGATCGGCCAGGCCGTCGAGGCCCAGCCCGACATGGACCTCGTCGGCGTCGCCGGCTCGGCCGCCGAGGCCTTCGACCTCCTCCGGACCTCGGCCCCCGACGTCGCCGTCGTCGACATCTCGCTCGGCGACGCCCACGGGCTCGACCTCGTCCAGAACCTCCGGGCCGAGCGGCCCGACCTCGAGGTCGTCGTGTTCTCGATGTACGACGAGGCCGTCTACGCCGAGCGCGCGCTGAGGGCCGGGGCCCGCGGCTACGTCCGGAAGAGCGAGCCGACCACGGCCGTGACCGAGGCGATCCGGGCCGCGGCGGCCGGCGAGATCTACCTCGCCCGGCGGGCCGCCTCGCGGATCCTGAGCCGGGTGGCGTTCGGGGCCGACCGGTCGGGGGGCGGGGCGCCGGAGGGGGGCCCGGCGGCCGGGCTCGAGGAGCTGACGGACCGGGAGATGGCCGTGTTCCAGCTCCTGGGCCAGGGGCGCCCGCCGGAGGAGATCGCCGACCGGCTGAACCTGAGCCGGAAGACGGTCGAGACGTACCGGCGCCGGGCCAAGGAGAAGCTCGGGCTCGAGTCGGTCACCGAGCTCCTCCAGTTCGCCATCCGCTGGACCTACGCACAGGGCGCCGACTCTTAGCGCTTACTCTCTACACTCGCGAATACGCCGTCCTGGGTCCGAATCCCTAGAGGAACGGGTTCGTCATCCTGCGGACGGCAGTATAGCCAACGTAGCGAACCTTCCCTCGGAGGCCATCTTGAGCTGAAAGGAAGAGCCGAATTCGTTCCCACTCGGATCGCTCCTCTAACTGCTCTTCCGCGAGTAGACGCTCGATTGCTTCAGATGCCAGCGTCGCTACGTGATCATCGCTGGAAGCGGATTTTACCACCTCTTCTGGGATATCTGCCTCGAGCAGGTTGGATGCGAGCAGAAGTCCAAGCCGGGTCGCTCGAAGCGCACGGGCCCTTCGAGCGCGCTCCATCAGTCCATCCCAATCCTCAACCCGATGGGCCACGGCTGCCACATCGGTAACAAGGCGGAGTCGGTCCCATCGGTCTTTCAGCCCATTCAAGCAAAGGATGATAACGAGATCCTCCCATGAGGGACCTCGCACCTCTCCTCCCGACACAGCTACCGGTCGCGACCTCTCGAGTAGCTCGTCGAGCGAAGTGGGATAGCTGTGACCCAGAGGAAGCACGCCGGTATGAAGGTCGAGCGTATGAATAGCAGCTCCCTCCGGACGACCATATGTATACTGACGATGTATCCATAGGTACCCCCATTTCTGAAGCTCGGATTGACGCCTCCATACGAACCCCTGATTTCGCAGCGCGTCCTCCACTCTATCGACATCACGCCGGTGGACAAGAATGTCGTTATCGACAAATGGCCGACGCGAGATATCACCGTAAGCGTCGACAAGAGCGGCCCCCTTGAGAAGGAGGAAGGGAACCTTCGCTTCAGCCAGTGTGCTCGCCAACCTCTGAGCCTCATTGAGCAAACCGAGCGACTGTACCGTTCGGCTCATCACATGCGCCCGGAGTCGCTCTAATAGTCTGGGTGGCGCACCTGCTTCTGGGCGACGCGCGGCTGAGTAGAGCAGCGGGAGGAGGCCATTCCAGGACGCCATCGACGCAATCCGCTCCCAGTCTAGAGAGTCCGGCGCTCCCTCACCCGTTGCGTCTCGTACTTCACCCGACGGTGAGCCAAGAAGCTCGGCTTGGACTAGGTGAAGCAAAGCCCGAGAGGCAGATACCTCATGAATCGCCATCTCAGAAGAGGTCCGCACTGGAATCAGTGGCATGAGTGCCGAAACGACGGAGGATGAAGCGCCCATGGATGGGACGATGGTCAGAGTATCCAGCCTCTCCTACCCATCCGTCTTCCACAGACCAGTCGGAGCTACTCAGGACCGCGTCGATCTGAACCAGGGGAGTCGAGGCAGGATACGTACCTCGAAACGATCGAGCATCGAGTACGTCATTGAGGCCCTCGCCAAGACGCGCATATCCCCACTGATCCGGAGTCGTATTGAGATCACCACAGACAATAAATGGAAGCGGCTCAGATTCGAGCATACGGCGAAAGGCGATGGCCTCGGCGGCTCGGGCAATGATGTCGATGCGGAATGCGTCAAGCGCCCGCCTCCAGGTGCGTGGTGAGAACGTTCCGCCCGACGTCCACGGGCGGTTCCCGTTGAACGATCGAAGATGTACACTGTAAATAGCCACATTTCGGCCCTGCCAGAGCACTTCAGCGCGGACATATTGCCCCTGCCGATCGTCCACTTCGGGAGCCGATAGCGGCCCACCCCGTGCGTTCATGATCGGGAGCCGGGTGAAGATAGAGACTCCTGAGCCTTCGTTTCCGTAGACCGCGCTGTAGCGTCGGTCGCGAAGGAGCGGGAGGAGACCAACCTGCCCCCCTCCAATCTCCCCCGGGCGCTCCACCCGATGCCCTCCCTCCTGCAAGGCCACCACCTCTGGCGGGTCCTGGCTCTCCATGAGCGCTGTCATCCGGAGCCAGGACTCTCTCTCTACGCTTCCCGCGTTCAGGGTTAAGACATCCAAGCGTTGTCCGTAGTCATCACTCAACGTTGCGCTCCCAGGAGCGAGTCCGAGGCGTACGGCTGCAACAGCGGCGAGTCCGGCGTGGAGGAGGAGACCGACGGTTGGCATCACCTTCGATCGGGGTTGTTTCTCAGGCGCTGTCGGCCTCCACGCAACCCACAGAGCGGCGGCCGCCCACCCGGCCGTCACTACAAGAAGCCCTAGAGAGGTGATAGGAACGAGGAGAGCAGCAAACTGGAGGCTCGTGGACCTCCAGGGGGGCACGAACTTGCCGAAGACCCCTGCCCCAAAGACTGCAATCAGGGCCATATCAAGTCCCAAGAGGATCCCCACCCCCACCTTTCGAACTATTGAGTTACGACGGGTTATTACGCGAGGGCGGCCAGTCCAGAGACGTTCTACTCGGACCATTACGCCCGGAGGGCCGCTGCCGGCATTCGATTGCTGTCTATAACGAAATCTTTCACTGTGGAGACGGATGCTCTGGTTTCCACCAACGATACGCAACCATTGAGGGGTACTACCCTATTCGACGCGCCTCTAGATTTGGTGGCCGACAGACCCAGTGAGACATCCAAGACGATGATGCACACCAGCACGTCTTCATATCCCAGTAGCGATGCGAATCCTTTGCCTACACGCCAATCCTATTGTTCAAATTGCTCAAATGTTGATTTATCAATGTATATTTTAAATACACATTGTTTACCGATGAATTCGAGCCAGTCATGGCGATAATTATTTTCCACTTCCAACGTCACATTCTACAAAATTAACTGTTGACTCTAACGAACTGATCGAACGGATGCGCCGCAATCGCCTAACAAGTCCAAGTCGGATTAATGTGGCCAAGTGTTCAAGGTGGGGGACCGTATAAGCAGGAGATGTAAATTTGCGGTAGGCCCAGGACTGGGACGACAGGGAGATGAAGGCCTCGTTTTCTGAGACCTTCTCTACAGACAACGCGGGCTCGTCTTTACCGTCGATCAGGTATATCCGACGGACGGGCAGGGGGGTAGAAGGAATGCGAACCGTACGATATCGCTGGTCTGTACCCCACCATGCCAGGGGGAGGGACTCGTAGTCCTCGACCAGAGCCACACCGGAGCCTGGTCGAAGCCGGATCTGCTCTGGGCCTGGGAGGGCCATGGCTCCGTTCTTCCCCACACGGGCTACGAACAGATCGTCGCAGATGACCTCGTGGCCCTGCTGATGAAACGCCTCTGCGAGTGTGGACTTGCCGGCCCCCGACGGACCGATGAATACGGCTACCTGACCATGAACCGCGACTGCACAAGCGTGGAGGGCCAGGAGGCCTTTCTGGCGAAGCGCGACCGCAATAGGAAGCGAGATTAGGCAGCGTCCCAGAAGGTCGTCTGTCACTGACCTTTTCCGGTAGTACCCAATCCATGAGCCCCCTTCCACCGCGTAGAACAACTCGTCGAAGTAGTGGCTCGTGACGCAACTGCCGCCCGGGGTACGCTTCTCCGCTTCCCACCGGTCCAGGAAGGTTGGTCGGTCAATCTCTTCGATCACCACATCCGGCTCACCGCCCGCCGCTTCCGCCGCCTTAAGGGAGGGGAGTTCCACGTCCGCCTGGATAAGGGAATCGTAAGCGGCATACAATTGTGGCATCGGCACCTGGCTTAGGGTGAGGCGCGGAACATACCACGAGGCACATCTCACTTCGCCTTAGCAACGCTCTCTCTATGAGGCACCTCATCTGCTCAGCAACCGTGGCTCCATCATCGGATCCCGGTACTGTAACGCTCCTAGCAGCCTTCGATTTATGCCGAACGCCCACCGCCAAAGTCGGCGGCGGGCGTTCGCACTCTTGCAAAACGCGAAACGAATTTACTCGTCTAGCGTCGCAGACAGTTGTTCTGGTCTGTGTCCTGGCAACCGAAGTCCGAGGGGACATTGCCCCGGAAGCCGATCGTGGTAGTACCATCAGCGTTGAGGTAGGTATCCCGGAAGCTGCCACCGCCGGCGTCGGCGGTAATGCCCGAGACACTGCCGATGCTGATGAGCGTCGGGGAAGTGTAGGTCTTCATAGTGACCGTGGGTAGAGAATGAAAGTGAGCCCGTACGATGGTTCGCCGGGGCGGGGGGGTCCCGCTAACTGCTAGTCCTCTGGAGAGCGATCCTGGGATCGCTTCGTCGAAACTAGGCAGATGGAGGAGAACTAGGGAGGGGCCGTACGTCCGAGGGACGGGGAACACTCCTTTGGAGGGAATGATAATTCACCGCCTCGGCGCGCTGTAGGACTAAAGGAGACTCGCCTATGCGTCTTTAGTGCACCCTCTCCACCACGTTCAGTCCTCCAACGTGGGTCGCGGCTCTACTCTCCGAACGCCTTATTCAGCCACGTAGCGATCGTCCCAATGCGAAGCAGGGCGACTCGCTCGGGATCGTGTTCGTCAGGGTTCGAGCGGCTTACCCGCTCGTAGAGGGCTCGCACGGCGGCTTTATCGAGATACGGGCCGAGCACCCCTGGTTCGTGAACGACCGCCTCTATAGCTCTCGCGGTCTTGGCTCATGAGCGCATGGCCGGTGTTCGCTGACATGTCCGCCTTCCCAATCCGCCACGCCACATCTCGGGGGAGGCGATGGGACACCGCTTGGCGGAGAACGTAGCGGGTCCAGCCATTGTGGAGCGAGAGGGTAGGTGGCAGAGCGAGAACGTAGTTGATCAGTCGGACATCCATAAATGGATGTCGAGGCTCCAATCCAAACCTCGCTCCAATCTGGTTCAGTCCGCTCAGCCCTAGTTCGATCGACGGATTCAGGAAACTAGCTCGTTGATTGTCCCGCTCTGGCCGGAGAACCCCCAAAGCCGGTGCTGCTTGAATCCGTTCTCGGAGGTTCGTTCGGCGCACAAAGGCGGGATCCAGGAAGTCGCAGGCTGTCCGATTGTAGTCCGCTCCTCCCTCGGGTTCATCCAATTGCCCTTCAAGCAGGGGACCGATCAGATTGCGCATCAGCCGATAACGCCGGGCTCCGAGCGCATGATGGACCTTGCTGATCGTCATAGCGAGCTGGCCGAAATGCCGTTTACGCGCCAGATCATCAAGGTGGGGGTACCCATACACTCGAAACAGCCCGTCTACCGATCGCGCCGGAGTCTGGAATTCGTGGAGCTGCTGGGCGCCGCGGTACCGTTTGGCAAGCGCTCGCGCTTCCGCGCCAAACTGATCCCATTGGCCCGCTGTAGCCAACTCGTAGAAATACCGGTACCCGTGACCGACGGTTGTGTCTCCGTCAAATCCATCGAGGAGGACGCGGACACCATCTTCACGCGCTGCCTCGAACATCCTCCAGATTGTGTGCTGGTTCCCCCCTACGACGTTGTCATCGAGGATGTCATAGAGGGGATCTAGGTTGTTGAAGTGGCCCGTTGCGTCCCCTCGTAAGAGCCGTGGGGTAAGCCCCCCTTGATCGAGTACGGACTCGATGTAGGGCCGCTCATCACTGGGAGAGCCCTTCTCAAACACCAGTGAGTAAGTGAAGAGCCCTTGGCTCTGTGTTGCGAGCACATCCCGCGCTACGGCCGTAACAGCTGACGAGTCGAGCCCGCCACTCAGTTGAGAACCGATAGGTCCCCTACTCCGGAGGCGGCAGCGCACGGCTTCATCGAACCTCTCTCTGAATCCCTCTACATAATCCTCAAATGACCACCTTTCCATGCCCACCTCGGGCTCCAATTCATGGTACCGCTCTGCGCGTACTCCAGTTGAGTTAGCCGTTAGAACGTGCCCTCTAGGGACCCGGAAAATCCCTTCATATATGGTCTCCGTGAGATCCTCGTCCTCCCACAACTCGACCAAGTATGATGCTAGCCGTTGCTCGTTCAGACGGGCCGCTACTCCGGGTACAACGAGAAGTCCTTTGATCTCCGATGCAAAGGCGATTCCACCCGCCGGAGTCCGAGTGTAGAAGAGAGGCCGAATGCCGAACGGGTCCCGCGTAAGGACTAGGTGCCGCTTGGAAGCATCCCAGATGGCGATTGCATAATCCCCGATCAGATGGCGGGCAAAATCTTGTCCCCATCGGTCAAACGCCATTCCGAGCAAATGACCATCGGAGTACAAGGTGTCTGATATGCCAATAGTGCGTGCAATGTCGTTACGGTTATCTAACCGAACATCAGCTGTAAGGATCTGCGACGATCGGACCACTGGTTGGCTTCCCCTTCCTTCTTCCGAAGTTATGTGAAATGCTCCATAGCCAATAGCCCCGCCTCCCTGCACCTCACATCGGTACCCGTCAGGGCTTCTGCCCTTCATTCGAGCCAACATGCTTCGGAGTACTTCTTCTCCGTGTTCCTCGCCCGCTCCGTCGAACGCTACATAACCAGCGATCGCACTCATGGTGTCAGCTCGCGAACTCCAACGCGTTCGGATGATCTAAAAATGCGCAACGGCTTTGCCTCCCTGGCTGCTAACCTTCCTTCATCACGCAGCCACGTCAACCTATTGCGTAGGCAACCCGAAAGGTGTTCAACTATAAATGCATGATCTAAATCATCATACTCTAAACTTTATTGATAAGTCCATGATCTATCAAATCTTTAACAAAAGCAGATATATCTCTTTCTAATCTCTCTTTCTCTACATCAAACTCCTCAAATAGTTGATTAACGATGTCACCCATCGTTGTGCTCTCTTGTGCGAGATCAAGGATGCGCGCCGCCACTTCATTTAGTCCAAAGTAAGTCCCCGATTGGGGCTCCAACAGAACGGACTCGCTCCCTAGATTGGCAACTGCGATTCCCTTAGAAACCACCAGCCTGGTATCCCGTGCAATCATCATATTCTTGTTTTTCCTTTCTCTTGATGTTATGAGTGCTTACAATGATGCAAATCTCAGTATTAACAATGTGATTGATGCAATTCTGGCAGCTATTTCGACTCCATCACGGAAGGTGAACGGTTCGTCTATGGTCTCGTAGGTGACGTCAAATTCTATAAGGTCTTCGTTCTGTAGTGCAGGATGGAGTTGGGGTTCACGAAAAACCTGATCTGCTTTAGACTCATAAACGACTGTCCGTCCTCCCCCGGTCGACTCACGCAGAACGCGGACAAACGCCTCAACGATCTGTCTATCTGATTCTTGAGAAGCGGGAGGAGAGACGCCAGAAAGCACCAGTAACTCTGTGAGGCTCGTCCCTTCTTGGATCCGGTAAATCCCGCTCCGTGCTCCTTGGCCTGCCATCAGGACTTCGATCGTTGGAGCCCCCGGTTCAGCATAGACGAAGTAAGAGAGACCACTGGTCTGAATGTCGCTTACTTCTTGAGCATTAACGAGGGTACTCAGGCCGATACAGGAGACTGATGCTATCCAGGCTCGCAGGAGCACTCTCCTGAGGCAGTTCTTCGTCATGCGTTCTTTGAGGGAGCTGACTTACGCAAGCTAAACCGGCGCTTTTTGGTCTGATTCGAGCCGTAGGCCCCATACGATCCGCCGGGGCCATACTTCGAGTAAGGTCCGTATCGGGAGTAGTGCCCGTACGTGTAGGCGTAGCCCAGAGCGTTCTTCAGCGAGAACCGGTTCAGGATAGCGCCTACTACTCGGGCACCGACGTCGTTGAGGTGAGACATCGCCTGCTCTACGTCCCCGGCCTTTGTCTTCCCTGCGCACGCGACGAGGAGTGTCGCGTCAGCCTGAGTCGAGAGGAGGACGGCGTCAGTCGCTGCCAGTACCGGTGGCGTATCGATAATGACGATGTCGGCCACCTCCTGGAGGGCGTGAAGGAGTTTTCGGAAGGCAGCAGACCCGAGGAGTTCGGACGGATTGTTGACCCGATCTCGGATTCCGTCGGCCTCCTCCCCCTCGGTTTCGACCGCAACGGCCCCCGTCGGAACCACATAGAGGTTGTCGACTGGACCCTTGAATGCCCCGTCGAGCCACACCCGAAGGGTCTCGGGGTCGGAATGACCCGTAGACAGAATCTGAGCGAGTCCTGGTTTCGGAGCTACTCCAAACAGCTCATTGATCCGAGGGCGTCGGATGTCCGCATCCAAGAGGACCGTCCGGCGCCCCGCCTGCGCGAAGGTGATGGCCAGGTTCGACGCCGTGGTCGATTTGCCTTCCCCCGCTCCTGCGCTCGACACCAGAATCGTTTGGACGAGAACATCGGGGCGGCTGAATTGGACAGCGGTACGAAGATGACGGTACGTCTCGGACGCTGGGGAAAGCGGAGCGTGGAGCGCGATGAGCTCTGTGGCGATGGCACGTTCGTCCACCTCTACCGTCTCAGCCCCCTCATACTCTTCTGCGATCACCGCGCTGAGATCCGGGATGGCTTCCAACACCGGGACACCGAGAGCCGTCACGTGCTCAGGCTTGTGGATTCGGTTGTCGAGCTTGTCACGGGTCACAGCGAAGGCGATCCCAATCCCGAGGCCTCCAAGGAGCGCAAGCGCCAGGGTCCGATAGGGCTTCGACCCCATGGGGAGGACAGGGGTAGACGCCTCGCGCAGGACTCGAGCATAGCCGGGCTCGGACTCCTCCTGGATCCGCACCTGCTGAAGTTGACCAACGACGCTCTGGTACATGCTGATGACCTGATCCCGGTCTCGGGCTACCCGCCCCATTGCCGTGGTCTGGGAGGGAACCCGGCCGAGCTCCCGCTCGATCTCCCCGATCCGCCGATTCAGCACGCCGATCTGTCCTTCGATTCCGTCGATCTGAATTTGCTCTTGCGACGCGCTCGACCTCAGGTTCGTGACGAACGAGAGAGCCGTCTCAGGGGCCACGACGCCACCGGCCGCCAATGCTTCTCTGGAAAACTCGCTGGCAAGCGAGCGCTTCTCACGCTCCAGCGCCTCGATCTGCTGGCGAAGCTGACGCGCACGGGCTTCGTCGATGGCTTGCCCCGTTGAGATCCGGGCACCGTACAGGCTCTCATACTGGCCCTCGAGTCCCGCGAGTGTCTGGTCGATCTGAGCAATCCGTCGCTGGGTGCTCGACGACATCCGCTCGGCGAGACGCGGAGCAATATCCCCGAGTTGGTCGTTGATCGACTGGAGGCGGTACCGGCTCGTTTGTAGCGCAATCCGGGCCTCGTCACGCTGAGCTTTGAGACTGGAGAGTTGACCAATCAGCGCGCTGGATCCCAGGGCGGCCGTGCCCTGAGACTCCATTTGCCCCTCGACCTCACCCTCCGCGGCATTCAGTTCCCCCCGAAGCCGCTCGGCTTGGTCCTCAAGAAACTCGCGCGTCGCCGTGAGGTAGCTCCGGCTCGCCGTCTGGGTCTGAGCCACGTACTCCTCTGCGTACGCATTGGCGAGGGCCGATGCCGCCTGAGGATCGGTGCTTGTCGCCGTGATCCGGATCGCGCTCGCGACCTCACGACTGGCCTGGGAGAAATTGACACCTCCCGGGAGCCCCTTGTCTCCGAACCGCTCCATCACCCGCTCGCGAATCCCGAGCGAGGAGTTGAGGACGAAGAGCTCCGTCGACACAGACCGGTTGGCCCGGACGAAGGGACCCGCCTCCGTGACGGCACTCGCCGTGCCCGACTCGCTTCCCTGGGCTCTCGTAAGATCGACCAGGACGAAAGCCGAGGTCTGATAGAGCGGCGTCCGGGTGAACACGTATGCAATCGACAAGGCGAGCACGACGGCCGCCGTTGCGACGATGATCCAACGACGGCGATAAAGCACATCGAGGACCTCCTCAATTTGCCGCTTGCGAGCGTCCGTTCGAGGCGCCGGGCGACGAGGAGTAGGAGAGAAGTCGTTGGTCATGATGCGTCGGCGATTGAAAGCCGGAGGGGAGGGAACCCGGCAACACACGATACCTATCCGGGTGCGTGCCGTAATCCCGCGTCGGGAGCAACAGAGATGGGTTTTTGGCGCACAGAGCGTGACATCCAGGCGGTTTATCCCATTCCAGCCTCAGTGCTCACCATCGGAGTCTCTCTTCCTAACCGGTACCCTCTCTCCGTAGATCCGCCGAGGAGCAAACGATAGGGAGTTCCGGGTGAGGCAGCCGGGCAGGTCGGTAGGGTGTGATAACGCTCAGGGGACCAAGCAAACGGAGCCCCCTCCTTCCGTTTCTGGCTACAGGGAGGCCCGGACCCGACCTGATGACGCACCCCGGTCATAGGAAGGGACAGTCCTTGGAACGCCTCCTCCCCTCGCTATGGCTTCCCCTCTCCCTCGCCGAGGTCGCGCCGCCGCCGTGAACCCGGTGGGCCGCTTCGAGCGGCTGGACATCGTCCTGGACCCTGCTGAACTCGGCGACGACGAGCGACGGCACGTCGCCACGAAGGTGTTCCGGGACACAACCCGGACGGCCCTCGCCAAGAACGACAGCCCGGACCTCCCTTTCTCATACAGCCTCAACCCGTACCGAGGGTGTGAGCACGGCTGCCCCTACTGCTTCGCCCGGCCGAGTCACGAGTACCTGGGCTTCTCGGCTGGGCTGGACTTCGAGACCCAGATCGTCGCCAAGCCGGATCTTCCCCGCCGGCTCTCCGAGGCGTTCCAGAAGGCCTCGTGGGTGCCGCAGACGATCGCGCTCTCCGGCAACACCGACCCGTACCAGCCAATCGAGCGGTCGCTCCAAATCACGCGCGGGTGCCTGGACGTGCTCCTCCACCACCGCAATCCGGTCGGGCTCATCACCAAGAACGCGCTCGTGACGCGCGACCTCGACGTGCTCCGAGAGCTCGCGGCGCTCGGCCTCGTCCGCGTCACGCTCTCCGTCACCACGCTCCGCGACGACCTCGCCGGGCCGATGGAGCCCCGCGCGAGCCGACCGGCCACGCGCCTCCGAGCGGTCGAGACGCTCGCCGAGGCGGGCGTGCCCGTAGGCGTCAACGCGGCGCCTCTGATTCCGGGACTGACCGACGAGGAGCTCCCAGCCATCCTCCGCGCCGCCGCCGACGCCGGGGCGACGAGCGCGGGCTACATGATGGTGCGGCTCCCCGGCGCCGTCGCCGAGGTGTTCGAGGAGTGGCTCCGCCGGACGCTCCCGGACCGCGCGGACCGCGTCCTGAACCGAATCCGCGAGGGCAAAGGCGGACGGCTCAACGATCCCCGCTTCGGGCACCGCTTCCGCTCGGACGGTCCCTATGCCGACGCCATCCGGCAGGTATTCCGCGCCGAGACACGGCGCCTCGGGCTCAACCGCAAGCGCCCGCCGCTCGCGACGCACCACTTCCGCCGTCTAGCCGGCGGACAGATGGACCTGTTCGGACCGCGCGCTACGCCGTCGCGCTGACGGCCTCGGTCAGCGTCTCCACGAGATCGAGCCGCTCCCACGGGAACGCATCGCGGCCGAAGTGGCCGTAGGCCGCCGTATCGCGGTACGTCGGGCGGACAGAATCGTCGGCGTCGATGAGGCCGAACCGGCGAATGATCGCGGCCGGCTTCAGGTCGACGGTCTCGCGCACGATCTCGGCCAGCCGAGCGTCGGTGAGGCCGTGCTTGGCCGTCCCGTACGTCTCGACGCGGATCGAGACGGGCGCCGGCACGCCGATGGCGTAGGCCACCTGGACGAGCACCTCGTCGGCGAGGCCGGCGGCCACGAGGTTCTTGGCGACGTGGCGCGTGGCGTAGGCCGCGCTCCGGTCCACCTTGCTCGGGTCCTTGCCCGAGAACGCGCCGCCACCATGAGCGCCCTTCCCCCCGTAGGTGTCCACGATGATCTTCCGGCCCGTGAGCCCGGTGTCCCCGTGCGGGCCGCCGATCACGAACTTGCCGGTCGGGTTGACGTGGAGGATGAGGTCGTCGTCCACGAGGTCTGAGGGGAGGACGGCCGGGAGGACGTGCTCCTGGATGTCCTGGCGGATCTGGTCGAGCGAGACGTTCTCGTCGTGCTGCGTCGAGAGGACGACGGTGTGGATGCGCCGGATGGTCCGGTCGTCGTCCTCGTACTCGACGGTCACCTGGCTCTTGGCGTCCGGGCGGAGGTACGTCATGATCTCGCCGGCCTTGCGGATGTCGGCGAGCCGCCGGACGAGCCGGTGCGCGAGGACGAGCGCGAGCGGCATCAGCGTCGCCTCGTCCTCGCGCGTGGCGTAGCCGAACATCATGCCCTGGTCGCCGGCGCCCTGCTCCTGGTGGAGCCCCTTGTCGTCGTCCACGCCCTGGGCGATGTCCGGGCTCTGGGCGTGGATCGAGGTCAGCACGCCGCACGAGCGGGCGTCGAACTGGAGCGTGGGGTCGGTGTAGCCGATCTCCTCGATGGTCTGGCGGACCACCTCCTGCACGTCCACGTAGGTCTCGCTCGTCACCTCGCCCGAGACCAGGACCATGCCCGTGGTGCAGAGCGTCTCGATGGCGCAGCGGCTGGCCGGGTCGCCGGCGAGGAACGCGTCGAGGAGGGCGTCAGAGATCTGGTCGGCGACCTTGTCCGGGTGGCCTTCGGAGACGGATTCGGACGTGAAGAGGGTCGGCATCGAACGGAGACGGCGGATCGTAGAGAGTCACGAAGATAGGCGCCGCCCCGAGCGGCCTGCCCGTGGATCCTCCGCGAGATGAGGGCCCGCGTGGCCCGGACGCGCCCAGGCGGAACCCGCTTGGCGCCGTCCGACGTGGGGGCGTAGTTTCGGGGGCTGCATCCCCTGTGCACATCCGCGCCGCCTCTCGGCGCCTCCTCTTCCCTCACCGACCCGCCCCCACATGGCCGACGAGACCACCGAACAGCGTATCAAGGCGATCATCGTCGAGAAACTCGGCGTTGACGAAGCCGACATCGCGCGCGACGCCTCGTTCACGAACGACCTCGGCGCCGACTCCCTCGACACCGTCGAGCTCATCATGGAGTTCGAGAAGGAGTTCGACATGACCATCCCCGACGAGGACGCCGAGCAGATCGCCACCGTCGGCGACGCCATCGACTACGTCGACGCCAAGAAGTAACGCGTCCTCCGCGTACGGATGGATTCCCCGGCGGGGCGTCTCGGCACGCGCCGCCGGTTTTTGTAGCTCCCGCGCCGACAGCGCCCGACCGGGACCCCCGGCCGGTCCGCGCGGGACCCGCTTCGAGACCTGCCCCCCTCCCCCATGTCCCTGCAGGACCGCCGCGTCGTCGTCACCGGGCTCGGCGCCCTCACCCCCATCGGCAAAACGGTCCCGGATTACTGGGAGGCCATGATGGCCGGCCGGAGCGGGGCCGCCCCCATCACGCACTTCGACGCCTCGGACTACCCGACGACGTTCGCCTGCGAGATCAAGGACTTCGACCCGACCGACTACCTCGACCGGAAGGAGGCCCGGCGGCTCGACCCGTTCGCCCAGTTCGCCATCGTCGCCGCCGACGAGGCCCTGCAGGACGCCGGCCTCGACACGAGCACGTTCTCCGACGAGGAGAAAGCCCAGACGGGCGTCGTGTTCGGGAGCGGGATCGGTGGGATGAAGCTGTTTCAGGACCAGGTGGTTGGGTTCGCGGAGCACGGCCACCGCCGGCTCTCCCCGTTCTTCGTGCCGATGATGATCATCGACATGGCGCCCGGCCTGATCTCGATCCGCCACGGCCTCCACGGGCCGAACTACGCGACGGTCTCGGCCTGCGCCACGGCCAACAACGCCATCGCCGACGCGGCGATGGTCATCCGAACCGGCCTGGCGGACACCATGGTCGCCGGCGGCACCGACGCCTCGATCACGGAGGTCGGGGTCGGCGGGTTCGGCAACATGAAGGCGCTCTCGACCCGGAACGAGTCGCCCGAGACCGCCAGCCGCCCGTTCGACGCGACGCGCGACGGGTTCGTGATGGGCGAGGGTGCGGGCGCCCTCATCCTGGAGGAGTACGAGCACGCGAAGACGCGCGGCGCCAAGATCTACGCCGAGGTCGCTGGCCTCGGCATGAGCGCCGACGCCCACCACATCTCGGCGCCCCACCCGGAGGGGCTCGGCGCCAAGCTGGCGATGCAGCAAGCGCTCCGGACGGCCGGCGTGGACCCGTCGGACGTCGACTACCTCAACATGCACGGGACGTCGACGCCGCTCGGCGACGTGGCCGAGACGAAGGCGATCAAGGCCGTCTTCGGCGAGCACGCCTACGACATGAACCTCTCGTCGACCAAGTCGATGACGGGCCACCTGCTCGGGGCCGCCGGCGCCGTCGAGGCGATCGCCTCGATCCTCGCCATGAAGCACGGCCGCATCCCGCCGACCATCAACTTCGAGACGCCGGACCCCGCCTGCGACCTGAACTACACGTTCAACGAGCCGCAGGACCGCGACGTGACTGTGGCCCTCTCGAACGCGTTCGGGTTCGGCGGGCACAACACGTGCATCGTGTTCAAGAAGGTCGAGGACTGAGCCGCCTCGCCACGCTCGAGACTGACGTCGTGCGTCTGCCTACGGGAAGGCAGCGCGGACGCCCTTAGCCTCCGGGAAGCTCGCGTCGGTCGTCTTGTTCGTGCGCTCGCTCTCGGAGAGTGCGCCGCGCCTGTCCCGCCGACGAGATGGAGGACTCGGTGCGCCCCTGCAGAAAATGAGGCCGGCGTCCCCCTAACCCCCGCTGGCTACTGCGCGCTTCCCCCTGCGCACCGCGCATATTGGGTGCCGGTGGATGCCTGACGGACAGCGGCGGCGGTCGATGTGCTTCTCGACCGCACGACCATTTTTCACCGCTCGGTGCACGGAACATTCACATGGTGATTTTTGGAATTATCTTGCGCTGTCTGCCCGCATCAACGGTTAGGCAGACCCCTGCTTCCCGGCCTGTGGGATGACCGGTTGACCTACCGCTCACTCGCACCCACTGCAACACGGAGCAGAGCCGGCAGCCCTTCGAACGTTCTCCGTCGACTTGTGCGGGAATGACGATCGGCCACGGGCGACCCCCATGCGACTGCATGCTCATCGCCTGTCCGGAGTCCCTTTTATTCTCTCCCCAACGCTCTCTATGAAACGTTTGATCGGTGCCCTCGCACTTGGCGCCCTCACACTCTCTGCCTGCGACAGTGTCGCGCCGAACGCGACATCAGACGCCCGCGTCGTGGCTCAGGCTCCGACAGCCAGTGCATCGGTGGCGGCTACATCTGCCGTTGCCCTCCCGAATGGCCAAACGGACATTCCCGTGCCACGCTACATCGTCTCCGCGCGTCGCCTGCCGAGCGACTTCGCCGCGACCGTCGATGCCCTCGGCGGCACGGTTGTCTTCCAACACGAGATCGGCCTCGCCATCGTCGACGGGCTCTCTGATGCCGCGGCCGGGGACCTGGCCGCCGTCCGCGGCATCGACGCCGTCGATGCGGACGTGCTGGTGGAGCGCAACCCGAACGGCACCGAGCAGGCGCCTGTGGAAGGCCGCCTCGACTCCCCGTCGGGCGCGTACTTCTACGGGCTCGGCTACCAGTGGCACATGGACGCCATCGGTGCGCCCACCGCGTGGGCCGCTGGCCGGACCGGCTCCCCGAACGTGACCGTCGCCATCATCGACTCTGGGCTCGACGATACGCACGCCGACCTCGTCGGGCGCGTCGACGCCAGCCGGTCCGTCTCGTTCATCTCGCCCAACGACTTCGAGTACGTCCTCCGGGACTTCTTCTACCCGACGGCTCCGGACTACCTGGACCTCGCGGGCCACGGCACGCACGTGGGCGCGACCGTTTCTAGTAACGGCATCGTCGGTGCAGGGGTGACAGACCAGACGACGCTGATCGCCGTCAAGGTGTGCCGCTACAACAACACGTGCTCCGGCGCCGCGATTCTCGCAGGCGTCCTCTATGCGGCCGACATCGGCGCCGATGTGGCCAACATGAGCCTCGGCGGCAGCTTCAGCAAGAGCGGCGCGAACGGCTACAACGGCTACCTCAACCGCGTTTTCAACTACGCGAACCGGAAGGGGATGACCGTCGTGGTGTCGGCTGGCAACGAGTCGCTGGACCTGGACCACAACGGGGACACCTACAAGACCTACTGCGACACCCCGAGCACGATCTGCGTCTCGGCGACCGGGCCGCAGGCAAGCGACGACATCCGCGTCGGCCCGTTCTATGATGTCAAGGGCCCGGCGAACTACACCAACTACGGTCGGAGCGCGGTCGACCTCGCCGCGCCGGGTGGCAACTACGACCCGGCCCTGGGCGGCGGCTTCGTTTGGGAGGCCTGCTCGTCCACCCGCGTGGACGTGCCGGGTGACGGGTTCATCTATCGCTCCTCGTGCTCGCAGTCGAAGACCTACATCACGGGCTACACGGGGACCTCTATGGCCTCGCCGCACGTGACGGGGCTGGCAGCGCTGCTGGTGGAGGACTACGGCCGCAACCCGAGCCGCATCCAGAACCGGATGCAGCAGACGGCCGACGACCTCGGGCAGCGCGGGACCGACCCGTACTACGGCAAGGGGTACATCAACGTCCCGGCGGCGCTCGGCCTCTCGCCGGACGCCTGAGCCGTCTCTGGTATGTGACCGCGCGGGCGGCGGGGCTTCGGCCTCGCCGCCCGCGTTCGTTGGAGGCGCCCCGCGGGCGGTCGACGTGCCGCGTTAGCGGAAGACGACCTCGTCGACGACCTCCCGCCCGAGGTGCTCGTTCATCCGCTCGCGCCACGCCGACCGCTGGAACTGGAGCTGGTGCCGCCACGCGGCCGACCGCACCTTCACGTGGAGGACCCCGTTGCGCATCCATACCTGCTCGGTGAAGCCGGCGATGGACGGACCCACGACCTCCGGCCACGCCTCGACGGCGCGCGCTGCGTCCAGTCGCTCGCGGTAGCCGTAGCGTTCGACGAGGTCGGCGAGGACGGAGCCGAGACTCTGAGGTTGGTTCGAGGGGGGCACGGATCGGGGCGAGACGCGTACGCAAGCTAGGTACGCCCTCTCCCCCATGCGCCTCCTCCCGCTCCTCCTCTTCGCGGCCTGCACCGCCTCCCCCGACGCGCCGCCGGCGGACCCGGCCGTGAGCGCCGTTCGGGACACGACGGACCTCCCGGCGGCCGTCGCCACCGAGACCCTCACGCCGACGCCCATCCGCATCACCGTCGACGACCTCCCCGCGCCCTACGCCTCCGAGTCGGCGCGGAAGGGGCCGAGCGTGATCGACGTGCCCGACGCCCCGGTGCTTCGCGTGCCCGAGGGCTTCGCCGTCCAGGTCTGGGCCGACGATCTGGAGAGTCCGCGCTGGCTGGCACTCGCGCCCGACGGGAGCGTCCTCCTCGCCGCCAGCCGGGAGAACACGATCGTCCGCCTGCGCGACGCCGACGGCGATGGCGTCGCCGAGAGCCGGAGCGACGTTTGCCACCGCCGACAACGCCCTCGACCTCCCTCTGGGGATGACCTTCGCCGACGGCGCGTTCTTCGTCGGCAACACGAGCGAGGTCCGGCGCTATCCCTACGCGTCCGGACAGGCGCGGCTGGAGGGCGAGGGCACCGTCGTCGTCGAGCTTCCCGGCCACGGCTACAACCAGCACTGGACGCGCAACGTGGTCGCCAGCCCCGACGGCGACAGCCTCTACGTGACCGTCGGCTCGCAATCGAACGTGGACCCGGAGGAGCTGCCCCGCGCCTCCGTCTTCCGGATCGCGCCGGACGGATCGGGCCGCGCGACGGTCTCCTCCGGCCTCCGCAACCCGGTCGGGCTCGACTTCCACCCGGTCACCGGCGCGCCCTACGTGACGGTCAACGAGCGCGACGGGCTCGGCGACGACCTCGTCCCGGACTACCTCACCCAGATCGGCGGCGGGCGCTTCTACGGCTGGCCCTACGCCTACCTCGCGTCCGACAACGTCGACCCGCGCCGCGCCGATGAGCGGCCCGACCTCGTCGCCCAGACGGTGACGCCGGACGTGCTCTTCCAGGCCCATTCGGCGGCGCTCGGCCTCCAGTTCTACGACGGGAGCGCCTTCCCCGCGCGCTACCGGAACGGCGCGTTCGTCGCCATGCGCGGCTCGTGGAATCGGAGCCGTGGGACCGGCTACAAGGTGGTCTACGTCCCGTTCGAGGGCGGCCGACCCCTCGGGCACTACGAGGACTTCCTCACCGGCTTCCTCACCGACCCCACCGGCCCGACGACGTGGGGCCGGCCCGTCGGCCTGCTCGTCCTCCCGGACGGGTCGCTGCTCGTGACGGAGGAGGCGAACGGGCGGATCTACCGCGTCAGCTATCGCGGATCGGCGAACTGACTGCCGAGGTCGCGCCCGCCGAGTCGGACGGGCGCGACGGGCTCAGCTGCGCGTCGCGAGGTGCCAGAGGAAACCGACCTCGGCACGCGCCGAGAGGGCTAGCCAGATGAGCCCCGCCACCGCGAACAGGAACGGCACCCCGAACCCGACGAGGACCACGCGGGCCGGAGGCGCGTGCGTGACGGCCTCCAGGTCCCACATCGTCTTGTACCCGGCGACGAACTCCACGAGGAGGCCGAGGCCGAGGAGCGCGGGGGCCAGGGCCGTCGCCAGGTGCGCGTCGATCCCGCCCAGGACGAGCGCGATCACCATCAGGGGAAACCAGCCCCACCGGCTCCAGACGGCCAGCGAGAGCGCCTGCGCTGGCCGGAGCCGCCGGCGGCCGACCATCAGCTTGAGCCAGATCAGGACGAGCACGAGCCACGCGCCGTAGGCGAGCGCGAGCGTGAGGGCGAGCAGGAGCGGATGCCCGAGCAGGCTGGTCAGGCGCGCCTGGGCGTCGGCCGACCACGAGGCCGTGGCGGCGATGAGGGCGTCTGTCCGGGCGAGCGCGCGCAGCACGGCGGCCCCGACGACGCCGGCCGCGACGGCGAGCCCGACCGCCAGCCCGGCCGTCTCGACGACCGACAGATCGTAGCCGCGGGCGACGGCCTCGCGGTAGAGGTCGCGGCGGGTGAAGTAGCGCGGCGCGAGGCCGCTCAGGCGCGGGGCGCCGGCGTAGAAGAACCCGAGGCCGAGCACGAGCCCCCACCCGAGGAGGAGGAGCGGCGAGGCCCGAAGCTCCCGCTCAGCGGGCGCCCCGGCGTCGAACGCGAACACACGCTGACGGCCGGTCCAGAATCCGCTCGCCACGTCGAACGCGGGGCGCGTCGCGTCGGCGTCGCCGAGCAGACCGAACCGGGTGCCCGTCACCTCGGCACGCTGGTCGCGCTCGACCGCGTCCTCAGCGGCATCGCGCCAGCGGTACACGAAGGCGGCGACCGGGGGCGTCTCCAGGGCGAGGAGAGCGTCGAGGGCATTTTCCAACGTCCGGGCCTGGGCGGCTTTGCTGCCGGGCGTCCGCCAGCCGCCGTCGCGGCCGGGCACGACGCCGGTCCCGAACGAGGCGAGGCCAGCCGGCGTCTCGTGCTGCCTCCGCCAGCGCCGGAGCACGGCTAGGGGGTCCACGTCGCGCGCATCGAGCAGGACGAAGTCGACGGTGCGGGCCGCCCGATCGCTGGAGGGGAAGCGACTCACGTAGTACGTCTTCGTGCCCGGGGCGCCGTCTCGGTGGGCCAGGTCGGTGAGCGCCTCGAAGTAGGGGCGAGACCGTGGGTCGCTGGTGTCGCTCGCCCGCGCGAGTCCGAAGAACCGCGCGGCCGCGTACGGGCGCGCCCGCTCCAGTGCCTCGGCCAGCATCCGCGAGGCCGCCTGGGTCTCGCTCACGAGGAACGTCGCGGGCAACCCCTCCACGGGGAGGTCCTGGAACAGGCTCATCCCGAGCAGGCTCGCCCCCCGGAGGACGAGCGTGTCGGCGACGAGGCCGGTGCGAACGGCTCGGATGCCGGCCCGGCGCATCGCCAGCAGGTCGTCGAGGGCGGCGGCCGTGCTGTCGGGCGCGTTCCAGACGACGCCGGCGAGGGCGGGCGGGAGCGGGTCGAACGGGCCGCGAGCTACGAGGCCGTCCGAGTCGGCGAGGGCCACGCGGATCCGGCCGAACGCCGCCGCCTCGGGCGACACGGGCCGGGCCGGCACCACGGCGGCGGAGTCCACGCGGGCCGTGTCGGCGGGGACCGGCTGGGCGCGTACGGCGGAGGCCGCCAGGAGGGCGAGGAACGAGAGCGCGAGGAGTCGGGGCACAGGCGGCGTCGGCATCGGCCGGTGTACGCCGCTCGGGGTCCGACGTTCGCGGCGGACGCAACGTACCCAGACGAAAGAGGCCCCGCCGGGCGGAGATTCCGGCGGGGCCTCAGGACAACCCTGGCGAAGTTGTCCGGGGGGCTCAGTGCGAGCGCACGCCCAGAGAGTACGGGCTCGCGGTGTCAGGGGTCGGTCACACCAAACGCGCGACCGACCGGATTCGCACGCGGCGCCTAGTCCATCATGCGACGGAGGAACGCCGGGATCTCGGTGTCCTCCTTGTTGATCCGCTCCCGGCGCGGCACGTCCCCGTTCGAGATCGGGCGGACGTTCGACGGGCGGTCGGACCGGCCCGGGACCTCCTCGTCCTCACGGAGCCGCTCGGCCGTCGACTGCTGGCGCCGCTGGTAGGCCGGCTCGTCGAGCACGCGGAGGTTGTCCTCACCCTTGTAGTGGAGCGGGCCCGACGACGGCCCGAGCGTCACGCTGGGGCGCCGGGCGGGCTCCTCGTCGTCGTTCTGGCGCTCGGTCTGGTCGAAGCCCGTGGCGATGACCGTCACGCGGAGCGAGTCGCCCAGCTCCTCGTCGATCACCGTTCCGAAGATGACCTCCGCGTCGTCGCCGGCCTCAGTCTGGATGACGGACGTGGCCTGCGTCGCCTCGCGCACGCCGAGGTCGATCCCCGCCGTGATGTTGACGAGGACGTTCCGGGCGCCCTTGATCGAGATGCCGTCGAGGAGCGGGCTGGAGATGGCCTCCTTGGCCGCGCGCTCGGCGCGCCGCTCGCCCGAGGCGATGGCGCTCGACATGAGCGCCGTGCCGCCGTCGAGCATCGTGGTGCGGACGTCGGCGAAGTCCAGGTTGATGAGGCCGTGGACCGTGATCAGCTCGGAGATCCCGCGCGTGGCGTTGTAGAGCACGTCGTCGGCCATCTCGAAGGCCTCGACGAGCGTCGTGTTGTCGTCGGCCACGTCGAGCAAGCGCTCGTTCGGGATGATGATGAGCGTGTCGACCACCTCGCGGAGTTGCTCGATGCCCTGCTCGGCCATGCGCGACCGCTTCCGGCCCTCGGCCGTGAACGGCTTGGTCACGACGGCGACGGTTAGGATGCCCATCTTCTTGGCGAGGGCCGCGACGACCGGCGCCGCGCCCGTGCCGGTCCCGCCGCCCATGCCGGCGGCGACGAACACCATGTCGGCCCCTTCGAGGACCGTCTCGATGTCGCGGTGGCTCTCCTGGGCCGCCTCGGCGCCGACCTGGGGCCGCGCGCCGGCGCCGAGCCCCTTCGTCAGATCGCGGCCGACCTGGATCTTGGCCGGGGCCTGGTTGGCGGTGAGGGCCTGGGCATCGGTGTTGATGGCGACGAACTCGACGCCATGAATGCCCTTGGACAGCATGTTGTTGACGGCGTTGCCGCCGCCGCCGCCCACGCCGATGACGCGGATGAGCGCCGCGTCTTGCGCGTCGTCATCGAAAGAGAAACGAGTGGAAAAATCGGGAGTCATGAGGGGTCCCTCCGGAGGGGTTTACGCCAGGGTTGTGGGAGAGGCGGCGGGACAACCGGAAGGTACCGGCTCCGCAGTTCCACCGCTGAGTGAGTTTGGGGTTTAGAGTTCGTCGAACCAGCTCCGCATGCGGCTGGCGATCTTCGTCACCAGCCCGTCGGGGTCCGAATCGTAGCCGTCGCCCGCGATGGGCTCGGCGAGGTCGTCGGCCACGGTGGGGCGGGTGTCGGCCTCGGTGGAGAGGAGCGAGGCGCCGTGGCCGGCGCCCGTGCGGAGGCCGTGGAGCACGAGGCCCACGCCCGTCGCGTACTTCGGGTCGTCCACCTCCTCCACGAGGCCGCCGTCGAGCCCGAGGGGCCGGCCGATGCGGGCCTCCAGCCCGAGGATCTCGGCGGCCAGCTCGGCCGTGCCCGGGATGAGGGCGCCGCCGCCCGTGAGGACCACGCCCGCCGAGAGGTGCCGGCCGTAGCCGCTCCGCTTGATCTCGATGGACACGATCTCCAGGATCTCCTCCATCCGCGGCTGGATGATCTGCGCCAGCGTGGACTGGCCGATGGACTTGTCCGGCCGCCCGCCGATGCCGGGGATCTGGATCTCCTTGTCCTCCGTGACCATGTCGACGAGGGCGACGCCGAACTGGCGCTTGAGCCGCTCGGCCTGGTCGTGGAGGATCCCGAGCCCCTTGCGGAGGTCGTCGGTCACCTTGTTGCCGGCGACGGCGACGACGGCCGTGTGGCGGATCGTCTTGTCCTCGAAGATGGCGATGTCGGTGGTGCCGCCGCCGATGTCGACGAGGACGACGCCTACCTCCTTCTCGTCGTCGTGGAGCACGGCGTGGCTGCTCGCCAGCGGCTCCAGGACGATGTCGTCGACGGCGTAGCCGGCCTTCTCGATGCACCGGTACACGTTCTTCGCCGCGCTCACGAGCCCGGTGATGATGTGGACGTTGGCCTCGAGGCGGACGCCGCTCATCCCGATCGGGTCGGCCACGCCGTCCTGCCCGTCCACGATGAACTCCTGCGGGAGCACGTGGAGGATCTCGCGGTCGGCGGGCATCGCCACGTGCTTGGTGTCTTCCAGAGAGGCGGCGGACATCGTCGCGGGTGATCTCGCCGCCGGCGACGGTGATCACGCCGCGGCTCTGGAAGCTCTGGATGTGGTCGCCGGCGATCCCGACGATCACGCTCTGCGTGTCGACGCCGGCCGAGTGCTCGGCCTCGTCGATCGCCTTCTTCACGGCCTCGACGGTCTTGTCGATGTTGACGACGACGCCGCGGTTGAGCCCCTCGGAGGGGGCCCAGCCGACGCCGCGCACGTTGATGCGGTCGAGCTCGTCGGCACTCGCGACGACCGCGCAGATCTTGGTGGTGCCGATGTCGACGCCGACGACGAAGCGTTCGGAGGCGTTCATAGCAGTGTGGGTTATTGGGGAAGGAGTGGGAGGACGGCGGCCACCGGCCCCGCCGCCGTGGTGTCCGCCGCCGGCGGGGCGCCCTCGCGCGTGACGACCTGGCCCTCGAAGCGGAGGTCGACGAGCTCGAACGGCGTGTCGGGACGGGGCAGGACCGACTGGTCCCAGAAGGCGCGGAGCCGCCGGAGCTGGCTCGCGTGCCCCGCACGCCCGAGGCGGACGGGGACGGATCCGTGGCCCTCGACGGGCGTGGTCCAGAGCGTGACGCGGCGGCCCCAGTCGATCTCGGAGACGAGCGCCTGCGTCTCGGCGTCGGCCGACGCGAGGGCGGCGAGGAGGCTCCGGAGCCCGGCGCTCTCGACGGGCTGCGTGGGGTGGTAGGCGGGGGCGCCGCGGAGGACGGGCACGTCGTAGCGCGTCGGCGAGGCGGCGTCGACGGGCATGGCGTAGCCCTCGGCGTCGAGGAAGTGGCTCGGCCGGCCGGCCCCGTCGAGGACGAGCACGGCGGGCGTCCGTTCTTCCACCTTCACGCGGAGCGTGCCGGTCGGCAGGCGGCGGACCGTGGCGGACGCCACCCACGGGTGCCGCTGCGCGCGGTCGGCCAGGAGGGCCGGCGAGAGCGAGAAGAGGGCGACGGAGTCGGGCGTCACGGCGATGAGGGCGACGATCTCCTCGGCCGGCGCGTGGTCGTTCCCGACGACGGCGACGCGCTCCAGCGGGAGCGTCCGCTGCCACACCCACGCCGCGACGAGCCCGACCGCGAGCGCGACGAGCCCAGCGATGCGGAGCGCGCGGCGCAGCGAGCGGCGGTCGGCCGTTTTCTTGGTGGACGTCGTCGCCATCAGGACGCAGACTCGGCGGACTGGAGGTCGTGGAGGAAGGCCTCGCCGAAGCGCCACACGTCGCCGGCCCCCATCGTCACCACGAGGTCGCCGGCGCGGGTGAGGCTCTGGAGGTGGGCCGGGAGCGCGCCCTTCTGCGACACGTAGTGGACGTCGCGGTGGCCGTACTGGCGGGCGAGGTCGGCGATCAGCTTGCCGTCCACGCCCTCGATGGGCTCCTCGCGGGCCGGGTACACGTCGGTCACGACGAGCACGTCGGCGTCGTAGAAGGCGAGGGCGAACTCCTCAGCGAGGTCGCGCGTGCGGCTGTAGAGGTGCGGCTGGAAGACGGCCACGACGCGGCGGTCCGGCCACCCGCGGGCGGCGGCCGAGAGCGTGGCCTCCAGCTCGGTCGGGTGGTGGGCGTAGTCGTCCACGAGGATGAGGGTCCCCCCGTCGACCTCCACCTCGCCCTTGATCTGGAAGCGGCGGTCGACGCCCGTGTACTCGGCCAGCCCGGCCGCGACCGTCTCGAACGGCACGTCCAGCTCCAGCCCGACGGCGACGGCGGCGAGGGCGTTGCGGACGTTGTGGAGGCCCGGCGCGTGGAGCGCCACGCGGCCGATCCGCTCGATCCCCTCGAACACCTCGAACACCGTCTCGGCGCCGACCTGCTCGATGTTCTCGGCGCGGAGCGTGGCCTGCCGGCTCGTCCCGTAGGTGACCACGGGCCGGTGGATCCGCCCGAGCACGCTCCGCACGTTCTCGTCGTCGAGGCACAGGATGGCGGCGCCGAAGAACGGGACCGAGTTGGCGAACTGGACGAACGCGTCCTTGATGTCGTCGAGGTCCTTGTAGATGTCGAGGTGGTCGGCCTCGATGTTGGTGACGACGGCGACGATGGGCGTCAGGCGGAGGAACGTCCGGTCGTACTCGTCGGCCTCGACCACGATCAGCTCGCCGCCGCCGGCGACGGCGTTGGAGCCGAACACGGCCACCTTGCCGCCGACGATGATCGTCGGGTCGAGCCCGGCCTCCTTGGCCACGAGCCCGACCATGGTCGTCGTGGTCGTCTTGCCGTGCGTGCCGGCGATCCCGACGCCGCGCTTGGCCCGCATCAGCTCGCCCAGCATCTCGGACCGCTTGATGATCGGGATGAGCCGGCGGAGCGCCTCGGCCGTCTCCGGGTTCGCCTCCGGCTTCTTCACGGCCGACGAGTAGACGACGACGTCGGCGTCCTGGACGTGCTCGGCGGCGTGGCCCTCGTGGATCACGGCGCCGAGATCCTCGAGGTGGGCCGTCACCTCGCTCTTCTTGAGGTCGGAGCCGGAGACGACGAAGCCGCGGTTGATGAGGACCTCGGCGATAGACGACATGCCGATCCCGCCGATGCCCACCATGTGGACGTGCCGGACCCGGCCCATCTCGCCTTGCTTATAGGGCCGTGTACTCATCGGGTCGGGGCGGCGTCGGCCAGGGCCACAACGGCCTCGGCGATCGTATGGGCCGCGTCGGGGCGGGCGATCTGAAGGGCGGCCTCGCGCATGGCCGCTAGGCGCGCGTCGTCGCGGAGGAGCGGGAGCACCTCGCGGAAGCGTGCGTCGAGGGCGGGCTCGGGGACGAGCTCGGCGGCGCCGGCGTCGGCGAGGGCCCGGGCGTTCTTGGTCTGGTGGTCCGCGGTGACGTTGGGACTGGGGACGAGGACGGACGGCGTGCCGGTCACGGCCAGCTCGGAGCACGTGATGGCGCCGGCGCGGCAGAGCGCGAGGTCGGCGGCGGCGTAGGCCAGGTCCATCCGGTCGAGGTACGGGACGAGGCGGAGGCGCTCGTGGTCCGGGACGGCCTCGCGGAGCGTGTCGTAGTAGCGCTTGCCGGCGGCCCAGATCACGACCACGTCGGGCGCGTCGAGGAGCGCGTCGAGGTGGAGCTTGAGGGCGCCGTTGATGGGGCCGGCGCCGAGCGACCCGCCCATGGCGAGGAGCACGCGCGCGCCGTCCGGGATGTCCCAGTGGGCGCGGGCCTCAGCGCGGTCGGCATCGCTCAGATCCTGGCGGACCGGGTTGCCGGCCACCGTCACGTCAGCGCCGTCGAAGTAGGGCCGCGCGGCCTCGAAGGCGACGAACACCTCGTCGGCCCGCTTCGAGAGCAGCTTGTTGGTGGCGCCGGCGTAGGCGTTCTGCTCCTGGAGCACGAGCGGCCGCCCGCGCAGCGACGCCGCGAGCCCGACGGGCCCACTCACGTAGCCGCCCGTCCCGACCACCACGTCCGCGTCGAACGAGCCGACGAGCCGCCAGCTCTCCCAGAGCCCCTTCATCAGCTTGAACGGGAACGTCAGGTTGCGGGCCAGGGCGGCGGCCGTGAGCCCGCGCTGGAAGCCGCTGACGGTCACGGCGTGGATCGGATAGCCGGCCTTCGGGACGGCCTCCCACTCCATCCGGTCGCGCGTGCCGGCGAACGCGATGGCCGCGCCCGGCCGCAACTGGCGGACCGCGTCGGCGATCGCGATCGCGGGGTAGACGTGCCCGCCGGTGCCGCCGCACGCGAACAGCACACGGGGCGTCCCGACCGGCGCGTCGGCGTCGAGGCGGGGGGCGGCAGAGGGGGAGGTCTCGGTCACGTCGGTTGGCTGTGTCGAGACACGTTGAGGAGGATGCCCACCATGGCGCCCGTCGCGATCAGCGACGTCCCGCCGTAGCTGATGAACGGCATCGCCAGTCCGGTGACGGGGAGCAGCCCCGTCGCCACGGCGGCGTTGACGAACCCGCCGAGCACGACGGCCGTGGTCAGGCCGGTCGCGAGGAACAGGCCGAGCGGGTCGGGCGCGCCCTTCGCCACGCGCAGGAAGCCGCGCCCGAGGATCCACACGAACACGAACAGGACGAGGCCCGCCCCCAGCAGGCCGTACTCCTCGGCGATGATGGCGAAGATGAAGTCGTTGTAAGGCGCCGGGAGGAAGTCGCGCTGGATGCTCTTTCCGGGGCCGACGCCCGTGAGCCCGCCCATCGCGAACGCGATCCGCGCCTGGTCGGCCTGGTAGTTCTCGTCCTGGTTCGTGATCTCGACCGACTCGTTGTTGGAGGTGAACAGGTCGAGCCCGATCCACGCCTCCAGCCGCGCAGCCCGCTGCGGGCTCGACGCGAGGAACCCGCCGGCCAGCACGGCCCCCACGAGCCCGATCGCCAGCATGTGGGTGATCCGCACGCGCCCGACGAACAGCATGGCCGCCATCGTGAGCGAGAGGACCGCCGCCGTCGAGAGGTCCTCCATCCCGATCAGCAGGACCGTCGGCCCGATCCACACGAGGAGCGGGAGGAAGCCTCGCTTGAAGTCGCCGATGTACTCCTGCTTCTTGGCGAGGAGGACGGCCACGTGCAGGATGAGCGCCACCTTCGCGAGGTCGGACGGCTGGAAGCTGATGGGCCCCAGGTCCAGCCACCGCTGCGCCCCGTTCGTGGCCACGCCCATCGCCTGCACGACGACGAGGAGCGCCAGCGACACGCCGAGCGCGACCTTCGAGAGGCGCGCCAGCTTCCGGTAGTCGACGAGCGAGAGCACGCCGGCCACGCCCAGCGACAGCCCGATCCGCAGGAGGTGGCGGAACAGGAACCGCTCGGTGTCGCCGCCCGACTTCGTCTCGGCGAGGAACGAGACGGCCGAGTACACCGCCACCACGCCCATCGCGCAGAGCGCGAGGACGGCCCAGATCACGGCCCGGTCGGCCTGGGGCCGGGGGAGCGTGGCGGTTTGGGTGGCGGCCATGGAGTGGGGAAAGCGGCGGGGAGTGCCCGCGACGGCTAGAGCGCGTGGACGAGGCGCTTGAAGGTGTCCCCGCGGTCCTCGTAGTTCTCGAACATGTCGAACGAGGAGCAGGCGGGGCTGAGGAGGACCGTGTCGCCGGGTTCGGCCATGAGGCGGGCGTACTGGATGGCCTCCTCCATCGAGTCCGCGTGGGCCACGCGCTGGGTGTGCGGGCCGAGCTCGCGCTCGATGGCGTCGGCCCCCTCGCCGAGCACGACGAGGCCCTTCACCTTCTCCTCCACGAGGCGCTTGAGGGGCTCGTAGTCGTTCCCCTTGTCGCGCCCGCCCGCGATGAGGATGACGTTGCCGGCGAACGACTCGAGGGCGTACCACACGGCGTTGACGTTGGTGGCCTTCGAGTCGTTGACGAACTCGACGCCGGCCACCGTCCGGACGGTCTCCAGGCGGTGCGGAACGCCCTCGAAGGACGTCAGGCTCTCGCGGACCACGTCGCTCCGGATCTCCATCGCGCGGGCCACGATGGCCGAGGCGAGGGAGTTGTAGAGGTTGTGGCGCCCGGGGAGCGCGAGGTCGGAGGTAGGCATAAGGTCCTCTTCTCGAATCATGGGGGTGGGGGGACCGGGACTGCCAGAGACGGCAGCCCCGCGTTCGGGGAGGGCCAAGACGACGTGACCGTCGCGGGCAAACGCGCCGGGCGCGGGCTCCTCGTCCACCGAAAAGGCGACGGCGGGGAGCCCGCGCTCGGCGGACCAGCGGTGGACGTGCTCGCGGACGAGGGCGTCGTCCCAGTTGTACACCGGCCAGTCGCCCGGCCGGAGGTTGTCGAAGATTCTGAACTTGGCGGCCGCGTACTTCGCCACGTCGTGGTCGTAGCGGTCGAGGTGGTCGGGGGTGATGTTGAGGAGGACGGCCACGTGCGGCCGGAACGTGGCGATGTGATCGAGCTGGAACGACGAGACCTCCAGCACCACGGCCGTCTCCTCGTCCACCTCCTCGACGTAGTCCGAGAGGGGGTACCCGATGTTCCCCGCCACGACGTGCTTGCGCCGGGCCGTCGCGAAGAGGTGCGCGATGAGCGAGGTCGTCGTGGTCTTCCCGTTCGAGCCGGTGACGGCCACGATCGGGCCGCGGCAGAACCAGCTCGCCACCTCGATCTCGGAGTAGACCGGCCGCTTCTGGCGCAGCGCCGTCTGCACGAGGCCCGCCGTCGTCGGGACGCCCGGGCTCAGGACCAGCCAGTCGGCGTCGAGTGCGCGCGCGGTGTGGCCGCCGAACTCGCTCCGGACGCCCGCGCGCTCCAGTCCCTCGGCCACGCCGCCCTCGGCGGGGGCCTGGTCGGTCAGGAACACGTCGGCGCCCTGGCGGGCGAGGAGCCTCGCCACGGCCAGCCCGCTCCGCGCACCGCCGACGACGGTCACGCGCGCGCCCGGGACCGACGCGCGGAGCGCCTCGGCCGAGACGCTCGTCTCGGGCCGGACCGGCGGCTGGATGAGCGTGCTCGTCGTCATCGGATCCGGAACAGGAACATGGCGAGGATGGAGAGGAGCGCGGTCACGATCCAGAACCGGATCACGATCTTCGACTCGTGCACGCCGAGCGCCTCGTAGTGGTGGTGCAGCGGGGCCATCCGGAAAACCCGCTTGCCCTCGCCCGTCCGCCGCTTCGTCCACTTGAAGTAGGCCGTCTGGACGATGACGGAGACCGTCTCGGCGAAGAAGATGGCGCCCACCACGGGGAGGTACAGCTCCTTCTTGATGAGGATGGCGAGCGTGCCGATGGCCGCGCCGAGGGCGAGGCTCCCGGTGTCGCCCATGAAGACCTGGGCCGGGTGTCCGTTGTACCACAGGAACCCGAAGCACGCCGCCGCGAGGGCCGCCCCGAAGATGACCAGCTCGCTCGTCCCGGGGAGGTACACGTCGTTCACGAACGCCGCGAGGTTCGCGTTGCCCGTGATGTAGGTCATCCCGATGATGGCCAGGAGCGAGAACGCGGCCGTCCCCGCCGTCAGCCCGTCGAGCCCGTCCGTCAGGTTGACGGCGTTCGAGACGCCCGTCAGGATGAACGTGGTGACGGCGATGTAGACGAGCCAGCTCAGATCCACGCCGGTCAGCCGCGTGAGGATGTCGTAGTCGATCCCGCCGTCGGGGACGAACGGGAGGCTCGTGTAGGTGTTGGCGACGTCGCCGTGCGGGAGGACGTAGAGGACGAGGATCGCGAGGAGCACGCCCAGCGAGAGCTGCCCCGCCAGCTTGATCTTCGGCGCGATCCCCTCCTTGTTCTTCTTGACCGTCTTGATGTAGTCGTCGGCGAACCCGAACGCGCCCATCCAGAACGTGGCCCCGAGAGCCACCCAGACGTAGGTGTTCCGGAGGTCGGCCCAGCAGAGCACGCCCACGCCGAGCGCGAGGAGCAGGATGACGCCGCCCATCGTGGGCGTCCCGGCCTTGTGCGCGTGGCTCACGGCGCCGGCGTCCTCGCCTTCGCGGATCGTCTCGCCGATCTGCTTGCGGCGGAGGGCGCGGATGATCTTCTTCCCGGCGAAGAGGGCCACGAGGAGGGCCGTCCCCGCCGCCAGCCCGGCGCGGACCGTCGAGAACTGGAAGACCTGGAAGCCGGGGGGCGCGTAAGTCCGCTCGATCCACGCGAAGAGGAGATACAACATCAGGCGATCTCCTCTCGGCTGGTGAGCGCGTCCCGGAGGACCACACGGTCGTCGAAGTCGTGGCGCTCGGTGCCCACGATCTGGTAGGTCTCGTGCCCCTTGCCGGCGACCACGATCACGTCGCCCGGGGCGGCTTCGCGCGCGGCGAAGGCGATGGCGTCCGCCCGGCTGGCGAGGCGCGTGGCGTCGGACGGCGCGTCGAGCCCGGCCTCCACGTCGTCGAGGATCGCGTCGGGGTCTTCGGTGCGCGGGTTGTCGCTGGTCAGGACGACGCGGTCGGCGAGGGCTGCAGCCACGGCCGCCATCTCGGGGCGCTTCGTGCGGTCGCGGTCGCCGCCACACCCAAACACGGCCCAGAGCCGACTGCCCGCCGGGACGATCTCGCGGGCGGTGCGGAGCACGTTGTCGAGCGCGTCGGGCGTGTGGGCGTAGTCCACCACGCCGAGCACGCCGCCCGCGCCACGGACCGTCTCGAAGCGGCCGGGCACGCCCGTCGCCTGGGTCAGCGCGTCGAGCACGTCCGACGTGGCGAAGCCGAGCGCGACGCCGGCGGCGTAGGCCGCGGCGAGGTTCAGGGCGTTGAATCGCCCGGCCAGCCGGAACGACCGCTCCTCGCCGTCGAGGCGGAGGCGGAGCCCGTCGAGCGTGTTGTCGAGCACCTCGACGCGCACGTCGGCCGCCGGGTTCGTGCCGAAGGTGACCACGCGGGCCGCACTGTCGGCCGTCATCCGCTCGTGCGCCGGGTCGTCCGCGTTGACGACGGCGACGGCGGTCTCGGCCAGCCCGTCGAACAGCTTCTTTTTGGCCGCCTCGTACGCCTCGGGCGTCCCGTGGTAGTCGAGGTGGTCGTGGGTGAGGTTGGTGAAGACGGCGACGTCGAACGCGAGGCCGCGCGCGCGGTCGAGGGCGAGGCCGTGGCTGGACACCTCCATCGCGGCGTGCGTGCACCCGCCCTCGACGCAGGCGCGGAGGAACCGCTGGAGGGCCGGCGCCTCGGGCGTCGTGAACTGGGTCGCGTAGCGCTCCGTCCCGATCCGGTTCTCGACCGTCCCGACGAGGCCCGTGGACGCTCCGAGCGTCGTCAACAGGTGATGCAGGAGGAAGACCGTCGTGGTCTTCCCGTTCGTGCCGGTCACGCCGAGGAGGGTGAGGGCGTCGCCGGGACGCTCGTAGAACTCAACAGCAACCTCCGCCAGCGCGGCCCTCGTGTCCGAAGACGGAACGAGGACCGCGCCGGGGAGGCGCTCACCCTTCCCCAAGGGTTCCGGTGCCGACGAGGCGTGCCCGGGGCCGCGCGTCGCGAGCCACTCGTCCGAGACGAGGGCGGCGACGGCGCCGCGCGCAAGCGCGTCGTCGACGAAGTCGTGGCCGTCACGGCCGGTGTGCGTGTCCGGCGAGACGGCGGCGAAGAGGGCGCCGGGTCCCGCCGCGCGGCTGTCGATGGTGACCGACGTCACCACGGCCTCCGTCGGGCCCGCCGGCTCGGCGGCGAGCAGACCGCGCCGGCGTAGCACGTCCGCGAGCGCCGCGACGGGGCGGGGCGCAACGTGCACGTCGGGCGTCTGGGGGTGGAGCACGCTCATGACGTCTGAGCGGTGAGCGTGACGGACGACGGAAGGGCTCCGCCGGCGGCGGCCGACTGGCGGCGGATCATGCCGTGCCCCACGACGCGCGGCTCAACGCCGAGGGCGCGCAGCCACGCGACGGCCTCGCGCACGCTCCGGCCCCGGAGGTCCGGCATCGTCGGCGGCGCGGCGTCCTCGGCAGGATCGAGGCGGACGGCGTCGTCGAGCGCGAGCGGCTCGCCGGCCGTCTGGCGGAGGGACACGGGCGCCCAGGGCGCGTCGCGGTCGACGCGGACGCGGAAGCCCTCGGCCTGGACGCGGTGCGCGGCGAGCGTCGCCGGCAGGCCGTCCACGGCCGGCACACGACCGACCGTGCGGTCCGGAATCTCGCCGGCCGGCGCCACGCGCTCGGCGACGGTCGGGAACGTGCCCACCCAGCGCCGCGCGACGGCGCCGAAGATGGGGGCGGCGACCGTGCCCCCGTAGAACCCGTTCGTCGGGCGGTCGAGGACGATGGCGAGGACGACCTCGGGGTCCTCTACCGGGAACATGCCGACGAACGACGAGCGGTAGCTCCGCGAGTAACCGCCGCCGGTGGCCCGCTGGGCAGTCCCGGTCTTGCCGGCGACGCGGAGGCCTTCGACGGCCGCGTTCGGCGCCGTGCCCTCGCGGCTCACGACGCGCTCGAAGTAGGGCATCAGGGCCTGGGCCGTCTCGGCGCGGAAGGCCCGGCGCACCGAGTCCTGCTTCGCTTCCCAGACCACCTCGCCCGTCGCCGCATTCCGCCGTTCCTGGACGACGTAGGGCCGCACGAGCAGGCCGCCATTGGCGAGCGCCGCGTAGGCCGTCGCGATCTGGAGGGGCGTCACCTCCACGGAGTAGCCCGTGCTCATCCAGGGCAGCGTGAGCGTGCCCCAGTCCTCCGGCTTGCGGAGCGTGCCGGCCACCTCGCCGGGGAGGTCCACGAACGTGGGCTGGCCGAAGCCGAGGTCGCGCGCGGCGCGGTAGAGCGGACCCTTCCCCATCCGCTCGGCCGCCAGCGCCATCCCGATGTTGGACGACTTGACGAGCGCCTCGCCGAACGAGATCCGCCCGTAGCCGTGGCTGTCCTTCATGGTCCGTCCGTGGAAGACGTGCCAGCCCTCGCCGGTGTCGAACTCGTCGGCCGGGCCGACCTTCCCGCTCTCGAGGGCCGCGACGGCCGTGACCAGCTTGAACGTCGAGCCGGGCTCCAGGCGGTCGACCACGGCGTGGTTCCGGCGGTCGGCGTTGGTGAAGGCGCCGGGCCGGTTGGGGTCGAACGTCGGGACGTTGGCGAGGGCGAGGATGGCGCCGGTCTTCGGATCGAGGGCGACGGCCGTGCCCCACGCCGCGCCGGCCTCGGCGACGCCGCGGGCCAGCTCCTCCTCCAGGATCGCCTGCCGCACGAGGTCGATGGTGAGGACGATGTTGTCGCCGTGGCGGGGCTCCACGCGCGTCCCCCCGACGACGGCCTTGACCACGCCGCGCCGGTCGCGCTGGACGGCCTGCCGTCCGGGCGTCCCCTGGAGCGCCTCGTCCAGCACCATCTCGATCCCGGCCACGCCCTGCATGTCGCGCGTGACGTGCCCGAGGATGTGGGCCGCGTTCGCGCCGTAGTTGTAGTGACGGCGGTACGAGCCCCGGACGATGAGCCCGTCGAAGTCGGCCTCGTCGAGCGTCTCCTTCGCCGCCTCGTCCAGATCGCGCACGAGGACGACGTACTGGCGGCTCGTGCGGTCGCGGACGCGCCGGCGGAAGTGGTCCGCGCTGCGTCCGGTGAGACGGCCGAGCAGGTCGTACAGCTCCGAGGCCCGCGCGTCGAAGCCGCCGACGGTCGGGTCGGCGGCCACCTCGTACCGCGCCGTGTTGACGGCGAGCGCCCGTCCCATCCGGTCGAGGATGACGCCGCGCTGGGCCGCCAGCTCGATCACGCTCTCTGCCTGCCGCTCCCCGCGCGCGCGCAACTCCGCCCCGTCGTTCAGATGGATCCGGACCATCTGAACGACGACGAGCCCTGGCAGAACCAAGAGCACGACGAGGACGCCATAGAGGCGGACGAAAATGGAGTCGCGAGCGGCGATGGGAGCGGCGGGTGCGAGCGCAGGGCGCTCGGGGGACTAGTCGTCGAGGTGGATGGGCGGGCCGTAGGCGACCCCTTCGTCAAGACCGAGGTGCGCGGCCTCGGCCATGATGGTGTGCGGGCCGGTCATCCGGTCCACGTCGCCCTGGAGGCGCTGGTTGGTAAGGCGGAGGCGCTCGTTGGTGCGGCGCGCGTCCTGCAGCTCGGCGAGCGTCGCGCGCGTGGCGTAGACGTGGCTCACGTAGAGCGTCATCGCCACGAACACGAACAGCGCGAGGATGCCAAAGCGGAGGCTCGGGACGGCGTCGAGCGGGCGCGAGCGGCGGACCTTCTCGGCGGCCTTCTTCGACGCCTGCTTGGCACCGGCCTTGGCGCGGTTCGCCTGCTTCGCGATCCGCCCCTTCTCGACGGGCCCGAGGTCGCCCCAGGCCGGCAGCGCAGCGCCGGTCCGGCGCTGCCGCTTCCGGGACGTGACGGACGACGACGCCCGGCGGGGCGCCTTCTTCGTCGGGCGGGGGGCTGTCTGGGTCGCCATGGGGGTGAGGGTGAGCAAAAAGGGCGAGGTCCCGAGGCGGGGGCGGACGGCCGGCGGGCACGCATGCCCGGGCCGCGCGGTCCGCTCACGCGTCGGGACGTCGCTCGGGGGGTCCGGGGGGGGCGGTCTTTTCGGCGACGCGGAGGCGAGCGCTCCGCGCGCGAGGGTTCAGGTCGATCTCGCGATCGGAGGCGGTGATGGGCTTGCGGGTGACGGCGCGCCAGGGCGTGATCGGGTTGCCGTAGAAGTCCTTCGCCACGTCCGCCGTGAAGCGGCCGGTGCGGAGGAACTGCTTGGCACGGCGGTCCTCCAGGCTGTGGTAGGCGATCACGGCGAGGCGCCCGCCCTCGGCCAGCACGTCGAGCGCGGCCGGCAGGGCGCGCTCCAGCACCTCCATCTCGCCGTTGAGGGCGATCCGGAGTGCCTGGAACACACGCGCCAACGCCTTCACCTCGTCGCGCGTGGGGACGGACTGTCGGACGGCGTCGGCGAGCGCGCCGGTGGTCGTGGGCGCAGCGGCCTTGATGGCGCGGGCGACCTGACGCGAGCGCCGCTCTTCGCCGTACTGATAGATGATGTCGGCGAGGTCGTCGGCGCTGAGGCGGGCGATGAGGTCGGCGGCCGTCTCGCCCGCGTCCGCGTTCATCCGCATGTCGAGCGGGCCGCTGGCGGAGAACGCGAAGCCGCGCGCGGCCTCGTCGATCTGGTGGCTGCTCACGCCGAGGTCGAGGAGCACGCCTGTGGGGGGGCGCCCGTGCGTTGGCCCGAGGCCGGCGCGGTCGAGGAGCCGGGCGAGGTCGCCGAAGTTGCCCTGGAGGGCGACGAACTGTCCCGCTGCCTCGGCGTCGGCCAGCCGCGCGCGCGCCGTCGCGATCGCCTCGGCGTCCTGATCGATCCCGACGACGAGGGCGTCCGGCCCGACCGCGTCGAGAAGCGCCGCCGAGTGGCCGCCGCCTCCGAGCGTCCCGTCGACGTAGAGGCCCGCGGGGTCCGTCACGAGCGCCTCGACCGTCTCGGTGGCGAGCACGGGGGCGTGGTAGCCGGTGGCGTAGCGGAGAGCATCCAGGCCGCCTCCCCCCTGCGCGCCGCCGACGGCCGTGACGGAGCCGTCTCCCGGGCGGGAGGCGTCGGCGCGTCGCGGGCGGCGGGGGCGGGTCATGGAGGGGGGGGCGGTCATGGACAACTAGGGGGGATCTCCGGGGGGTCAGATCCCTCCCATCACTCGCTCCGCGAGCGTCTCGTAGGACTCGTCTTGCTGGTTGATGTGGGCCTCGAAGATGTCCGGGTCCCAGATCTCGATCCGGTCCAGGGCACCGATGACGAGCGCCTTGTTGCCCGTGTCGAGGCCGGCGAACTCGATGAGCGACTTGGGGAGGCCGATGCGCCCCTGCCCGTCCAGCGTGAGCTCGTCGGCCCAGCGGAGGAGGGCGCGGACGAAGTCACGGTTGGCCGTCACGAACTGGTTCTTCTCCCGCATCTGGTCCTCGATCTCCTCCCACACGTCGAGGGGGTAGAGGAACACGCACTGCTCGAGGCCACGCGTCGCGACAAACGTCTCCTTGGCGTCAGGGCTGAGCGCCCGCCGCATCTTCGCCGGGACGGGCATCCTGCCCTTCCCGTCGATGGTGTTCTCCGCTTGTCCTTTGAAGCCGGCCACGGCCGGGGGTGTGTATGACGCAGGGGGGCCGCCAGGCTGTAAGGAGGATTCCCCACTTTTCCCCACTGCTCCTCCAACATACCCCACCCCTCCCAAACCGCCCAGAATCGCCGTTTTTTGTGGATAAGTAGCCCCTTACCCACACCTATCTCGAGCTCTCCACGGGCCCTCCAGCCCGAAGTAGAAAATGTTTTCACTATCCCCCAGGACTCAGTGAAAATACTTTCACCTCCCCACTTCGCACCGTCCTCTCCATGCAAGCTCGCCTCACAGAGCGCCAGAATCAGGTCTACGAGTTCCTCCGCTCCTACATCCGCAAGCAAGGGAAGCCGCCGACGATCAAGGAGGTCGGCGACAGCCTCGGGATCAGGTCCACGAATGGGGTGCACAAGATGCTGGTGGCGCTGGAGACCAAGGGGTACATCCGGCGGACGCCCCACGAGGCCCGCGGCCTCGAACTGGTGGACGACGACGGGCTCTACGCGTCCGGCGATGAGCCCCCGGGCGTGCCGATGCTCAAGCAGAAGGAAGGCGTCGGCCGGCGGGCGCGGCTCCTCACCTCCGAGAACGCGGCCCATCCCCTCCCCCGCTCGCGCCGCCAGATCCTCCTCGACCCGAGCCTGCTCCCCGACGAGACCGACCTCGACGAGTGCCTCGCCGTGATCGCCGGCGACGACGGGATGAACGGTGCCGGCGTGCGCAAGGGGGACGTCGTCATCGTCCAGGAAGACCACTGGCGGGACGTCCCGAGCGGCGCCCTCGCCGCGGTCCTCTTCTACGACCAGCTCGTGATCCGCCGGTTCGAGTACCTCAACGACCGCCTCCACTTCCGCTCGGCCGACCGGACCTACGCCGACGAGTCGGTGCGGACCGACGACGCGGACTTCTTCGTCGTCGGCCGTGCCCTCGCGATGGTCCGCAAGCTGACGTAGCGGGTCGGGTGCCCCTCCCCTACCCGCCGAGTTGGCCGAGCATCCACGCGCACCCCAGCGCCGCGTAGATCCCGAGCACGTAGCCGGCCACGGCCATCAGCAGGCCCACCGGCGCCATCGCCGGCAGGTAGACGCCCGCCACGATCGGCGCGCTCGCCGCCCCGCCCACGTTTGCCATGCTCCCCGTGGCCACGAAGAAGAGCGGCGCCCGGAGCAGCTTGGCGGCGAGGAACAGGAGCCCGATGTGAACCGCCAGCCAGACGACGCCCATCAGCATGTAGGCGGGGGCCTCCAGGACGGCGCCGAGGTCGGCGTGGGCGCCGATGCTCGTGAGGAGCAGGTAGAGCGCGGCGAACCCGATGCGGCTCGCGCCGTCGGTTTCGAGGCGGCGCATCGGGGTGAACGAGAGGGCGAGGCCGGCCGTCACGGCGATGAGGACGGCCCACGTCCCGCCCGAGATGATCGTCGGGTTCCCGAGGTCCGGGAGCGCGCCGCCGAGCACGCGCGAGAGCACGGCCGCCCCGAACCCGAGCCCGACGATCATGGCGATAGACGCCGTCGTGGAGGGGCGGCGGGTGGTGTCCATCTCCTGCAGCGTCGCGTTGACGCGGTCGATGGCCGCCGTGTCCGCTCCCACCCACCGGTCGAACCGGGCCTGGTAGCCCGAGAGGAACAGGAGGATCGCCATCCACCCGTAGCCCACGACCGTGTCAACGACGATGATCGGCGCGAGCCCAGCGTCGCTCAGCCCGACGGATTCCTTAAGGGCCAGCATGTTGGCCGTCCCCCCGATCCACGAGCCCGAGAGTGCTGCCATCCCCTTCCACGTCTCCGGGTCGGCGATGAACTGGCCGACGGTGAGGTAGGCGACGGGCCCGCCGATCACGATGCCCAGGGTGCCGATCACCATCATCATGAGCGCGAGCGGCCCGAGGCTCAGGATCGCCTTCAGGTCGATGGTGATCATGAGCAGGAAGAGGGCGAATGGCAGCAGCACGTAGCTGAACCAGTCGTACGCCGCGTTCGCGCTGGGCGTGACGCCGAACGTCGTCAGCAGCATGGGCACGAAGTAGGCCCAGATCACCGGCGGGACCACGTTGAACAGCTTCTCCAGCGCGGCCACACGCGAGAGGGCGAACACGCCGGCCAGCACGGCCGCCAAAAGGGCGGCGACCTGAGTGGGCTCGGTGATGAGGGCGACGGCGTCGGGCTCCATGCGGACGGGTTGAGTGAGCGACGAAGATAGACGGGCTCTCCGGCGCCGGGAGCCGCCCGCTCGTCAGCCGCTGAGCACGAGGCGGGCGTCACACAGCTGGTCCAGCAGGTCGCCGCGGTGGCTGGAGAGGACGACGAGGCCGCCGCCGTCGCGGAACGCCGCGAGGAGGTCGAGGGCGGCGACGGTCGCCTCGGTATCGAGCGCCCGGAACGGCTCATCGAGCAGGAGGACGGCGGGCGCACCGCAGAACGCCGCCGCGAGTTGCGCCTTTCGCGTCATCCCGGCCGAGTAGGTCCCGACGAGCTGGTCGCGTCGCTCGTCCAGGCGGACGGCGTCGAGGAGCGCGGCGTGGCGGGCCGGGGCCGCGGCGTCCCACGTCCCGCGCTCGCGGGCGATCCACTCCAGCGCCTCGACCGCCGTGAGGTAGCCCGGCAGGTCCGGCTGGTCATGGACGATGCCGACGGAGGCGAGGTAGCGGTGCGGCGCATCGTGGACATCGTGGCCGCCGTACCGGATGGTCCCGCTCGTCGGGACGCTCAGCGCCGCGAGAATGCGCAGCAGCGTCGACTTGCCGGCCCCGTTCGGCCCAACCAGCCCCGTCGCCGTCCCCGACTCGAACTGGTGCGAGAGGTCGCGCAGAACGAACGGGCCGTAGAGGTACTTCTTGGTCACCTCCTCGATGAGGAGCACGTGCTGCCGCTCGGGGGCGACGGTGAGGAACGGGGCGATCTCAGGCGACGGCACGGTGGAAGCGAGTCTGAGCGGCGAGGGTGACGACGAGGGCGCTCAGCGCCGCGACCGCGAGGTCAACGAGTGACCACACGGCGAGGTCGCGCAGCGTGACGCTCTCCATCACCCACGCCAGGATGGCGAGTGTCCCCGCCAGCGGCGGCAGCCAGCGGACGTTCATCAAGAACCGCGCGAGCGTCCACCCGCCGGTCCCGTGGAGGCGGTGCGCGAGCGGACCCGGGAGGAGCGCCTCACTCGCCGTGGCGGCGACCGCCGCATTGATGCTGAGCGTCCAGAGGGCGAGCGTGGCGTGGCGAATGCCGTCCGACGCGCCGGCCGCGTGGACGGCGACCACGAGGGCGAGCCCCGCCGCGGCGATGCGTCCCAGAGGAAGCCGGCGGTCGAGGCTGACGAGCCCGGCCCAGACCGCAGGCCGCACGGCGTGGGGCGCCCAGTACACGGCTTTGTAGGCCAATGGCTCGCGGCTCTCTACCGGCCCCGCTGCCTGGCGGAAGGCGTCGGCCCAGATGCCGCTGGTCACCCAGAACGACCGGTCGAATACGCCGGCCACGCGCGCGAGGAGCGCCCACGCCGTCGCCAGCAGCAGCACCGCTGCCGCGAGGCCAAGCGCGTTCGACACCTTCCCGGCAATGGCCAGCCCCCCCCCGACCAGCAACACCTCCCCCGTCAGCAGCAGACCCGGGACGAGCGGGTCAGGGACGAGAAAGCGGACCGGCGGCGCCCACTCATGAAGCGCATGGTACCAGCTTCCGGCCTGCCCACGCTCCCACCTGCGGATCCGCTCGCCGAGCGCCGCCACGCGCACGAGCCCGTACAGCCCGAGCCCCCACACGGCGACCAGGCCCTCCGCAGCGATCGCCCACCGCTCCGTCCCGCCGTCCCCCCCGACGGCCAGCACGAGGGCGGGCACCGAGAGCACCCCCAGCACCGGGGCCCACCGCTCGAGTTGATGGCGCAAGAGCCGACGCGGCGGCGGGTTCGAGAGTTGGAGCCGACGCGCCGCCGGGTCGGGGTAGAGCCGGTGCGGCGTGCCGACGGCGAGCCCGCCCGCGATCAGGATGCCGACGTAGCGCATCAGGTGGGCCCGCGCGTCGAGGGGGAGCCCGGCGCCCGCCGTGGCCGCCAGTGCCGCGACGATGAGCAGGAGGAGGACGTAGACGCCGCGCCACGCCCAGCGCCCCGCTCGGCTCCTCGATCCTGGGAGGACGGCCCTCACCGAAACGTCCCGAGGTAGACCGTCCCGTCCGGAAATCCGGCCCGCGCGTCGGTCGCCAGCCGCCCGACGAACGGCTCGGGGTAGACAGTCGGCGTCTCCAGGTCGTCGAATGGGACGAGGCGGAGCGAGCGCAGCAGCTGCCGCTCGCCGAGTTCCGGGTCGGAGCCCAGGCGGGCGAGGCTCAGATCCGGCGCCCGACACTCGATGTAGAACGAGACGGCGTGGAGCGGAGGCCGCACGAAGTCGAGCACGTAGCGGACCGGACCGACCTCGATGTCGACGTCTGTTTCCTCGCGGACTTCGCGCTGGAGTGCGTCGGCAAGGCTCTCGCCGAACTCGACGCCTCCTCCCGGCGGCGTCCAGAACGGCCGGTCCTCCCAGAGCCCGTCGTGCTCGGCGAGGAGAACCGCCGACGGCACCTCCGGGTCGTCGAACAGGAGCGCCCCGACGCGAACGCGGACGTGTCCCGTCAGCGACGCGGGGATGCGCCCGGACCGCTGGGCCTCACCGTTGGGATCTTCCGCCTGGCTCACTCCTCGGTGAGCACGCGGGCCGTCGCCCGGCGGATGCGGCGCGTGCGGTTCGGCGACTCCGGCTCGTCGAGCGAGCCCGCAGCACGGGCGTGGGCCACGGCCGCCGCGACGAAGTGGACGAACAGCGGATGGGGCTCGCGCACGCGCGACCGGTACTCCGGGTGGAACTGGACGCCCACGAACCACGGGTGCGTCGGCCCCTCCGCGGTAAGGGCGCCGTCGCCGCCGGCGTCCGGGCGCGGCAGTTCGATGATCTCCACGAGGTCCCGGTCCGGGTTCATGCCCGAGAACACGAGGCCTGCCTCGCGGAGCCGGTACCGGAGGTCGTTGTTGACCTCGTAGCGGTGGCGGTGCCGCTCCTTTACGGCGCTGTCGCCACCATAGATCTCGCGCGCGAGGGAGCCCTCGGCGAGCGCGCAGTCGTAGGCGCCGAGGCGCATCGTGCCGCCCTTGTCCGTCACGGTCTTCTGCTCGGCCATCATCGAGATGACCGGGAACGGGTTGTCCGGCTCGAACTCGGTCGAGTGCGCGCCCTCCAGACCGCAGACAGTCCGGGCGAACTCGATGGTTGCCACCTGCATGCCGAGGCAGATGCCGAGGAATGGGACGCCCTGCTCGCGCGCCCACCGGACCGCCTGGATCTTGCCGTCGATCCCGCGGTCGCCGAAGCCAGGCGCGACGAGGACCCCGCTGACGCCGGCCAGCTTCTCGTCCACGTTCTCGGTGGTCACGTCGTCCGAGAGCACGCTCCGGACCTCCACCTGGACGCCGTTCTTAGCGCCGGCGAGGAGGAAGCTCTCCGAGATCGACTTGTAGGCGTCCTGGTGCTCCACGTACTTCCCGACGAGGGCGACCGTCACGCGCCCCTCGGGGTCCTTCATGCGGCGGAGGAACTCGACCCAGTCCTCCAGATCGGCCGTGGGGTCGACGTCCAGCGTCGCGTCAAGGTGGAGGCGACGGAGGACCACCTCGTCCAGCTTCTGCTCGCGGAGGAGGAGTGGGACCTCATAGATCGACTCGGCGTCGAGCGCCTCGATCACGGCCTCCGGCTCGACATTGCAGAACAGGGCGATTTTGCGGCGGACGTCCTCGGGCAGCGGGTGCTCGGTGCGCGCCACCAGCACGTCCGGCTGGAGCCCGTAGCTCTGGAGCGTCTTGACGGAGTGTTGCGTCGGCTTCGTCTTGAGTTCGCCTGCGGCGGCGAGATACGGGACGAGCGCGAGGTGGACGAGCGCCGTGTTGGCCCGGCCCTCCTCCAGCGCGAGTTGGCGGATCGCTTCCAGGTACGGGAGGCTCTCGATGTCGCCGGCCGTTCCCCCCACCTCGGTGATGATCACGTCGTAGTCGCCGGTCTCGGCGAGACGGCGCATCCAGCCCTTGATCTCGTCGATCACGTGGGGCACCACCTGGACCGTCTTGCCGAGGTAGGCGCCGGCGCGCTCCTTCGCGATCACCCCCGAGTACACGCGGCCCGTCGTGACGTTGTTGGCTTGGGACATCGGCACGCCCAGGTACCGTTCGTAGTGGCCCAGGTCGAGGTCCGTTTCGGCGCCGTCGTCGGTGACGTACACCTCGCCGTGCTCGAACGGGTTCATCGTCCCCGCGTCGACGTTGATGTACGGGTCGAACTTCTGGATCGTGACCCGGAGCCCGCGCGCCTCCAGCAGGCGGCCGAGGCTGGCGGAGACGATCCCCTTGCCCAGCGACGACGTCACGCCGCCGGTCACGAAGAGGAACTTGACGCCCGAGGACGGGCGAGGCTTGGCGACAGCGGGCATCAGGATCGGGGTGGACGCTCGCTCCGCAAGCTACGGGCGGGGCCTCCCGGCGGCGGCCCTATTCGACGGCGCGGGCGCGCTTTCACAGAACTCCGCCGGCCCCCACCGTTGTCTAGGCGAGGAGGCCCCAGCGTGGGCTTCGGCTCGCCGCGCCGGGGCCACGCCTCGCGAACCGCCGCGGGCACCTCCGCCAGGCCCGCCTCTAGGTCCGCGAGGGAAAGCCGGACGACGCGGATCTCGCCCTCGTTCTCCGACGGCGCCACGGACCGCCCCTGCGCCTCGAGCGTGCGGTAGACCTCCTCCGGCTCCAGCCGGTACGCCGCGCCGCTGGGCTCGGTGTCGAGCGACGCGCTGGCGGCTGACGCGGATGATCGAGACGCACCCGCTGGTGGCTCCGAGGGCGAGCGCGATGTCAATGCCGGCCCCCCAACCACGCGGCCGAAACGCACGTCCCCGGCGGCCTCGCTATGTGCGACGTTGCGACGTCACCAGAAGGCCCGTGCCCGTCTCGTTGTCGCGCCGCACGTCGACGGCGTTGAGGGCGAGCCCGACCGGTCCGGCCGGGACGTAGTACAGCGCCACGAGGGGCGTCAGCCAGCGGCTCGCGTTGAGCATCTGGATCGGCCACTTCACGAGCAGTCGCCACGCGACGGACCCGATGGGGCCGTACGTGTAGAGCGCCTCCACCACGTCGAGGCCGGCCGTCTCCAGCTTCTCGGTGAGCTCCGCCATCGGGTAGCCGTCGCGGACGTGCTCGCCGATGAAGCTCTCCGCCCCCTCCTCCGTCACCCCGCTGCCGCCCTGGTCGCTCGGCGTGTTGACGATGAGGTGCCCGCCCGGCCTCAGCGCCGCGCGGACGTTGCGGAATACGGCCCGGTCGTCCTCGATGTGCTCCATGACGTCCACGGAGAGCGCGAGGTCGAACGCGTCGGCGTACTCCAGGGGGAGCGTGAGGTCGGCGCGCTCGAATGCGACGCGGTCGGCGTAGGGCGTCTGCGCCATGAACGCCTGCGCGCGGGCCAGGTAGTCGTCCTTCACGTCGACGGCCGTCACCTCCACGTTGGGGAACGTGTCGACGAGCCAGTAGGCGTACTGGCCGAACCCGGTCCCGGCGTCGAGCACGTGGACGGGCCGGTCGCCGAGGGCCTCGATCCGCTGGCGGAGCGCGCGGCGGACGTACCACGACCGTAGGAAGACGGTGTCGAGGAGTCGGTAGAACGCCTTCGTCCGGGCCGGGGTGGCCCAGAAGAACGCGCCGAGTCGGTCTTTGACCGGGTCGTAATCCACGGAGCAGGAGGCGATGCGGCGCCAGATTACGCGCACCGCGGGCCCGTGGGCGACCGGGTTCGGTGAAGCCTCTGGTTCAGGACCCGCTCACTCCGCCCAACTCCTCGACGGCCTCCGCCAGGTGGTCCCACGACACGAGGTCGCGCTGTCGGCGGACGCCGGCCGCGAGGGGCTCGGCCAGATCGTCCTCCACGAACCGGACGAGGGCGTCGGCGAGCGCCGCCGGGTCCTCGGGCGGGACGACGAGCCCGGCCTCGCCGTCGGGCACCACCTCCGCCAGCCCGCCCACGTCGGTGGTGACGACGGGCCGCTCGAAGTGGAACGCGATCTGCGCCACGCCGCTCTGCGTCGCCGTGACGTAGGGCTGGACGACGGCGTCGGCCGCGCTGAAGTAGAGCCCGACGCGGTGGTCCGGGATGTAGTCGGCGTCGAAGCGGACGGCGTCGCCGAGGTCGGCTGCCTGCGCCCGGAGCGCCGCCTCGTCCGCGTAGAACTCGCCCGCGACGACGAGCCGCGCCTCGGGGACCCGCGCCGTGACGGCGTGCATCGCGTCGAGGAGGACGTGGAGGCCCTTGTAGCGCCTCACGAACCCGAAGAACAGAAACACCGGCGCCTCGGTCGGGAGGCCGAGCGCCGCGCGGGCCTCGGCCTGGGGGATCGGCTCGCCGAAGTTGTCGTAGACCGGGTGCGGGACGGTCCGCGTCGGTGCCGTCAGCCCGAGGCGGTCAAGGTCGGCGCGCACCGTGTCGCTCATCGCGATCAACCCGTCGCAGACGCCGAGGGCGTACCGACCGAGCACGAGGTCGCCCGGCCGCCGCTCGTGTGGGATCGCGTTGTGGACGATGCCCAGGACCGTCACGCCGCGCCGATGGAGCCGTCGCGCGACGGTGCCGAGGGCGGGCGCCAGGAATGGCATCCAGTACATCAGGACCGCGACCTCCGCCCCGCTGCCCGCGATGAACCGGGCCGTCCGTCTCCAGGAGAGGGGGTTGAGAGTGTCGAGGACCTGCGAGGCGATCGGCACGCCGGCCGGGGGCGGACCGTCGTCGAACTGGCTCTTCCCGGGGAACAGCACCGCCGGGTACTGGCGGGAGAACGTCACAGGCTGGACCGCGTGGCCGCGCGCCGCCAGGGTTCGAGCGAGCGCGGCCGAGAAGTGGGCGATGCCCCCCCGATAGGGCCAGGCGGGACCGAGAAGCGAGATGCGAGCCATGGATGCAAGATCGCTCTCCGCTCGTCCGGTCTTCCCATGTTTTGGACGCACCAAAAGATTGTCCTCCGTCCCCCATCATGTGGCGAGGTGTGTCGATTGTTTTTTCTTCCCTCATGCACCTCGCCATTCCCTCCCTCGTCCTGGCCGCCTCAGCGCCTCTCAGACGCCCCTCCCCGTGTCGTTCCCATAAGGCAAAGTCCCCTCCCTTTCTCGGACACCGCCCAGAGACTCTCCGATGCCGGCGCGTTCGCCCCTGACTACGCCTCGACGGGGCGGCGGGCGCTTTGGGGGCTTGCTCCCCGTAGCGATCCGTCGTCGCGTACAGCTCGTCCCGCACGTCGTAGCGCTCCGGGTTCTCCATCTCCGGGCGGACGATCATCTCGCCCAGGAGCCCCGCCAGGAACGACTGCGCGCCGAGGAGGAGGAGGAGGACGCCGAATATCAACAGTGGGCGACCGCCGATCGGCTCTCCAAACGCCAGTTTGACGACCGTGAGGTAGGCCAGGATCAGGAAGCCGACGAGGAAGCCAACCGTCCCCAGCCCGCCAAAAAAGACCATCGGTCGCTTCGCGAAGCGCGTGATGAACACGACGGTCACGAGGTCCAAGAAGCCGCGGAGGTAGCGTTCCAGTCCGAACTTCGTCCGGCCGTGGAGCCGGGGGCGATGGTTGACCACCTGCTCCTCGATCTCCGTGTAGCCCTCCCACTTCGCGAGGAGCGGGATGTAGCGGTGGAGCTCGCCGTAGACGTGGACGCTCCGGATGACGTCCGCGCGGTACGCCTTGATGCCACTGTTGAAGTCGTGCAGCGGGATGCCACTGGCCACACGGGTGACCCAGTTGAAGAACTTCGATGGGAGGCGCTTCTCCCACGGATCGTTGCGCTTCTGCTTCCACCCGCTCACGAGGTCGGCCCCCGCTTCCAGCCGGGCGACCATCTCGGGGAGCTCGGCCGGGTCGTCCTGGAGATCGGCGTCGAGCGTGGCGACGTAGCGGCCCGTGCAGCGCTGGAACCCGGCGGCCAGGGCAGCGCTCTTGCCGTAGTTGCGCCGGAAGCGGACGCCCCCAAAGCGCCCGTCGGCCTCGCTGAGCGCCCGGATCACGTCCCACGAGTCATCACTGGAGCCGTCGTCGACGAGCCAGACCTCGAACGTCTGGCCGTCCAGCGCCTCGCGGATCTGGTCCGCCAGCGTCGGGAGGCTCTGGGCCTCGTCGTAGACCGGGACGACGATGGAGAGCTCGGGGCGCATGGGCCTCAACCTACGCCGACGTCGGCGGCGGTGGCTCCGAGGCCCCACCTCCGACGGGCGGCTAGGTGTCGATGGTGGCGTACTTCGCGTTCCGCTCGATGAACTTGCGCCGGGGCTCGACGGCGTCGCCCATGAGCGTCGAGAACGTCTTGTCGGCGGCCGCGGCGTCCTCGATGGTCACGATCTGGAGCATCCGGTGCTCGGGGTCCATGGTCGTGCTCCAGAGCTGCTCGGGGTTCATCTCGCCGAGGCCCTTGTAACGCTGGACGCCGACGCCGGAGGCGCCCCCCAGCTCGGCGATCGCCTCTTGGAGCTGCTGGTCGTTCCAGCAGTAGATCTCGCGCTTGCCCTTCTTGGCGCGGTAGAGCGGCGGGAGCGCGATGTAGATGTAGCCGGCCTCGAGGAGCGGGCGGAGGTAGCGGTAGATGAACGTGAGCAGGAGCGTCCGGATGTGGGCGCCGTCCACGTCGGCGTCGGTCATCAGGACGATCTTGTGGTAGCGGAGCCGCTCGTCGGAGAACTCGTCCGATCCGGCGGCGATCTGCACGCCGAGCGCCGTCACCATGTTCTTGATCTCCTCGTTGTCGAGGATCTTGTCGAGCCGGGCCTTCTCGACGTTCAGGATCTTGCCGCGGAGCGGGAGGATGGCCTGGAAGTGCCGGTCGCGGGCCTGCTTCGCCGAGCCGCCCGCCGAGTCGCCCTCGACGAGGTAGAGCTCACATTCGCTGGGGTCCTTCGAGGCGCAGTCGGCCAGCTTGCCGGGGAGGCCGCCGCCGCCGAAGGCGCTCTTGCGCTGGACCAGCTCGCGGGCCCGCCGCGCCGCCGTCCGTGCCTGCGCGCTCAGGATCACCTTCTGGACGATCGTCTTGGCCTCGCGCGGGTGGTCCTCCAGCCACTCGGAGAGCTTCTGCGCCACCAGGCTTTCGACGGCGCCCTGGACGTCGCCGTTGCCCAGCTTGGTCTTGGTCTGCCCCTCGAACTGGGGCTCGGCCACCTTCACCGATAGGACGGCCGTGAGGCCCTCGCGGAAGTCGTCGCCGGAGAGCTGGACCTTCGCCTTCTTCAGCAGGTCGTTGTTGTCGGCGTACTGCTTGAGGATCCGGGTGAGGGCGCGGCGGAAGCCGGAGACGTGGGTGCCGCCCTCGTGCGTGTTGATGTTGTTGACGAACGACAGGACGTTCTCCTGGTAGCCCGTGTTGTAGCGCATGGCCAGCTCCACGGGCACCTCGGCGTCCTCGTCCTCGATGTGGATGGCGCCCTCGAACAGCGGCTCGCGGGCCTCGTCGAGGTAGGCGACGAACTCGTTCAGGCCACCCTCCGAGTGGTAGATCTCGCTTCCCAGCTCCTCGTCGTCCTCGCGGGCGTCGGTGAGCGTGATCGTCACGCCCTTGTTGAGGTACGCCAGCTCACGCATCCGCGCCGCGAGCGTGTCGAAGCGGTAGACGGTGTCGATGAAGATGGAGCCATCGGGCTTGAAGTGGACGACGGTGCCCGTCTCTTCGTCCGGTTCCATGTCGCGCACGCGCCGGAGCTCCTCGACGGTGTGGCCCTTCTCGAAGGCCATCTCGAAGACGCCCCCGTCACGGCGGACAGTCACCTCCAGCCGACCCGATAGAGCGTTCACGCAACTCACGCCGACGCCGTGGAGGCCGCCCGAGACCTTGTAGGTGTCCTTGTCGAACTTGCCGCCCGCGTGGAGGACCGTCATCACGACCTCGACGGCCGGCTTGCCCTCGCCCGCGTGCATCTCGACCGGGATCCCGCGCCCATCGTCCGCGACGGTGATCGAGTTGTCCTCGTGGATCGTGACCTCGATGTGGTCGCAGTAGCCGGCCAGCGCCTCGTCGATGGAGTTGTCGACGACCTCGTAGACGAGGTGGTGGAGCCCGCGCACGCCGACGTCGCCGATGTACATCGCCGGGCGCTTCCGGACCGCCTCCAGCCCTTCGAGGACCTGGATGTTGGAGGCGCCGTACTCGCCGCGCGCCGGGGCTCCGTTGCCGGTAGTGGGGAGGGCGTTCGCGGGTGGCGTCGGCGTGTCGCCGCTGGGCGTGGCGGCGTTCTCGTACGGGCGGTCGTTCGGGGTCGTCTCAGACATCAGTCGGGGGGCGGGGGACGGACGCAAGCGTCCGGGAGGCGCATCGATCCAGGCCGTCCAATTTACGGCCCGGCGCGCTCAAAAACCGTGTTTTGAGAACGCTTCGCGCCCTCCTCGTATTGCCATCCTGAGGCGTCGACGGCGCTCTCAGACAGGGCTAGGCGAGGGCCTCGCGGACCTCATCGAGCCAGTCGCCGAGACGGCGGGCGAGCGGCCCCATCCGACCCTCGACGTCGTCCGCGTAGGCCGCCTCCCCCACGTCAGCTGCCAGCGCCCGGGCGTCCTCCACCACGAGGTCCGGGACGAGCGGGTAGAGACTCAACAGCTTCTGATGGGAGCGGCGCACGTCCTGGGCGATCTCGTCCAGAAGCAGGCGGTCCTCAAAGGCCTGCGCGAGCGCGGCGGCCTCCGACTCTGGGACCCCGGTGATGGCCCGCAGCTGGAGCCGCACGGCGAGCCCGGAGAGCCGGTCCGCGAGCACGGCGAGGTCGGCCCGGACGGGCGCCTCCGGCTCCTGCGCCGACGGGTCGCGCCCCGTGCGGCGGTCAGCTACGCTCTGCGCGGTCCGCAGCGCCGTCCGCGCCGCCGCGACGAGCGCGACAGCGTGGAAGGCGGTGGCCGAGTGCGTGTGGTCTCGCATGGAGACGAAGGGGGGAAAAAGAAAGCAGCGCCGGTGGGGGCTCCCGGCGCTGCCAGTTCAAAGAGAGCCTCGCTAGACCTCCAGGTACCTCATGAAGGCCGCCGCCCGCTCCTCCAGGTCGTCGATGGCCTCGTCGAACACGGCCACCACGTGGTAGTCGTAGTGGGCCATGATGTGGCGGACCCGGGCGGTATCGGTCACGTTCAGCTTGAGCGTGACGCGGACGCGGCCGGCGCCGGGGTCGTCCTCGGTCGAGACGGACAGGATGCGGACCCCGTTCTGCTCGATGAGCTGGGCCACCTGTCCGAGCGAGAAGTCGGCGCGGGCCACGTCGAGGACGACGATGGCGCCCGGCTCCTCAGTGGCGAGCATGTGCGCGAGCTGCGCGAACACGTCCTGGCGGACGACCAGCCCGGCGTAGGCTCCGCCCTCCGTCACGACGGGAAGCACGCTGAGGGCATGCTGCCGCATCAGGTGCGCGGCGTCGAACACGTGCGTGTCGAGCCCGATAGAGAGGGGCTCCCCGGCGACGAGCGCCCCGACGGGCGCGTTCGGATCCGGGTGCGCGCGGAGGGCGGCCTCCGCAACGAGGGCGTCGAGGGAGCCCTCCGGGGTGAGCACCGGGAGGTGCCCGACGTGGGCCTCGGCCAGCTCAACCAGCGCCTCGCCGACCGTATCGGCCGTCGAGAGGGGGTCGAGGGAGCTGAGGATGGTGGCAACGGTCATGGCAGTGGGGGGACGACCGGGTGGGGGGAAGCTAACCGCGCGTCTCTGAATAGACGTGCAAGACCCGTTCCAGGTGACCCCACCCAGGTGGAAATCTGAACCACTCGGGCCCGCCCTCGGCCCGTTCGGGAGATTGATGAGGAAGGGACCTCCGAAACGCCCGGTCTGTCAGGCGGGATCGGACGAGTCTGCCAGCCCGGCGGGCGTGGCGGCCCCGTCGCCCGACGGGCGTCTTGGCCGGCTCCACCCAGCGGAGGCCCCCGTACTGCTGGAGCATTCGGTCGAGGTCGGGCGCGTTCTTGCGCGAGGCCCGGAACCGGAGCCGGAAGACGGGCACACGCTCGTCGCTCGCGTTGAACGTGTCCTCGGCGAACCCGACCTCCTCGTCGAGGACTTCGGCCACGTTGTGGATGTGCGCGCGCGCTTTCGGCTCGGCGACGGGCAGGAGCGCCAGACGGTCCACGTAGTCGGACTCGACGAGGGCGAGGGTGCGATCGCGGAGCTCGTCCAGGCCGATGCCACGCGCGGCCGCGATGAACACGGCGTTGTCGTAGGTCGCCCGGAGCTGGTCGAGGAGGCCGCGGTCCTTCAAGGCGTCGACCTTGTTGAACACCATGAGCGTCGGCTTGTCCTGGGCCTCCAGCTCCTTGAGCGTCTCGTTCACGACGCGGATGTGGTCCTCTGCATTCGGGTGCGTCACGTCCACGACGTGGAGCAGGAGGTCGGCCTCGCGAGTCTCGTCGAGCGTGCTCTTGAAGCTCTCGACGAGGCTGTGCGGGAGCTTCCGGATGAACCCGACCGTGTCGGCGAGGAGGACCGACTTGTTGGTGTCGAGGTCCACCTGGCGCGTCGTCGCGTCGAGCGTGGCGAACAGGCGGTTCTCGGCGAAGACGTTCTCGTCGGCGAGCGCGTTCATGAGCGTGCTCTTGCCGGCGTTCGTGTAGCCCACGAGCGCCACGCGCGTCTGGTCGGCGCGGCCCTTCCGCTGCGTCGTCCGCTGGCGATCGATGCGGTCGAGCTGGTCCTTGAGGACGGCGATCCGCTTGCCGATGAGTCGACGGTCCGTCTCGATCTGCGTCTCGCCCGGGCCACGCATCCCGATGCCGCCCTTCTGGCGTTCGAGGTGGGTCCAGGCGCGCGTGAGGCGGCTGCGGAGGTATTCGAGCTGGGCGAGCTCCACCTGCGCCTTGGCCTGCGACGAGCGCGCGCGGTCGGCGAAGATGTCCAGGATGAGCCCGGACCGGTCGACGAGCTTGACGGGGTCGTCCTTCGAGCTGAGCGCCTTCTCCAGGTTGCGGACCTGGACCGGCGTGAGGTCGTCGTCGAACACGACGAGGTCGGCCTTGTGGCGCTCGACGGCCTGACGGAGCTGCTCGACCTTCCCTTTCCCGATGAACGTAGACGACTGGATACGCGGGAGCGACTGGGTGATGCGCTGCGCCGTGTCGGCGCCGGCAGTGTCGGTCAGAAGCTCCAGCTCGTCGAGTCCATCCTTGAGATCGTCGGGCGTGGTGTCGGGGGTCTGCACACCCACGAGGATGGCGGTCTCGCGGCGGCGGGAGGTCGGTTGCGTCAAAAGGCGGTCTGTCGGTCGGGGGAAGCGGAACGGGGGTAGAACGCTCCCCAAGCTAAAATGGTCTGTGTGGAGACGTTGGGACGAGGTGGAGAATTCAGCCCCTGCCTTAGGCCGGCACGGCGGCCGGCGAGGCCTTCCACCGCATTGTCACAAGCGTCTCCGCCACGAGGCAGGCGAGGGCAAAGGCGAGGAAGATGGTCCAGAGCGGCGTGCCGGACCGCTCGCCCGCGACCGACGCTAGCGCCTCGGCCCCGCCGAGCACGCGGACGGGCCGGCCGGTGATCTGTTCCAGACGGCGCGCGGCCTCGTCCGGGTCGAGCGCCGCCGGGTCCGACTCGCGCGGGTCTTCGTTGACGGCGACGGTCCGGAGCACGCGCTCCCCTTGCATCACGCGGTAGAGCCCCGCCTCCGCAACGGCGTCGTCCACGTCGAGCACGACGGCGCCGGGGACGGTCCGCTGGACCGGAGTGAGGGCCACGCCGTCCGGCCCCACGAGGCGAAGCGGCTGCCCCGAATCGACGCCCTCGACGCGCACGGAGCCGCCTTCGCGGACGGCCAGCTCACCCGTGTCGGCGACCGACGATCCCGCCGCGAGGTACGCGGCGGCGCGGTACAGGAGGGGGACGAACAGGCCCCGCCGTGGCAGGTCGCTCCACGCCAGATCCGGCGCGACCCCGAACAGCAGGACGCTCCCGTCCCCCCGCCGGATCTCCTGCAGCAGCGGCGGTCCCGCCTGAAGCCCGATCAGGGTCGATTCGTCGCCGCCGCCGGGCCGGTAGCGCGCGACTTGCTGCACGTCCGGCCGCTCCAGCGTCGGACGTGACTGGTCGAAAACGCCCGCAAACAGTGGGTGGTCCAGATCGGCCTCCGTCGTGCTGCCGATCGACGCGCCGCCGGCCTCGCCGATCACACCGTCGATGCGCCCGCCACCGACGGCCTGCAGGAGGGGGTTCAGCGCCTCAGCCCCCGCGCCCGGAAACGCCAGCACGCCGCCGCCGGTCGCCACGAACGTTTCGAGCGAGCCGACCGAGCCTCCCAGACTAGAGGGTCCGACCAAGACCACGACGTCGTATCGGTCCAGGTCGGTACCGGCGAGGTCTCCTTCGGCGATTTCGTTGAGCGAGACGCCCCCCTGCTCGGCCGCCACGCCGAGCGCGAGGGTGACAAGGTCGGCCCGTTGGCCGTCGCCGCGTACGACGAGTACCCGGGGCGGCGGCGGCACCCGGAGCGCGACGTAGCGCGCGTCGTCCCACGGAGCCGCATCCTCCTCGATGCGGACCTCGCCGCCGAGCCAGCCGCTGGCGGGCGGCGTCACGGTAAACGTGACGGTCTGCGCCTCGCCGGGCACGAGGTCGACGGCCGTTTCGCTCACGCGCTGCCCGTCCAGGCTCAGCGATGCGCCGACGGTCCCCACCTGCCCGCCGTAGCGGATGACGGTCGCCGCGATCTCCACGGGGCGCCCCGGCTCGATGATCCGACTCACCATCTCCACGTCCGTCACGGCCGTATTGACCTGCCGGCGCGCGCCGAGCGGGAGGAGCGTGACGGCCACGCCGGGCGGGAGCGTCGCGCTGGCCGAGTCAGTGAAGGTGGCGGCCTGCAGGTCGCTCACGACGACGACCTCCTTCCGGACATGCATGGCCCCTTCGAGCAGACTCCCCGCCCGGGCGACCGCGGCCGTCAGCGGCTCGGCGCCCGCGAGCGGCGTCAGCGCGTCGACCGCATCGAGGGCCGGGTCGGGCGTGACGTACGGCACGGGCCGGTACGCGGGCGGCGTGGCGACGGGCAGCACCGTCCGCTCGTCGCCGGAGCCGGTGGCGTTGATCACCGCCGCGCCGAGGGTCTTCGCCTGGTCCACGAGCGCACCCTGGGCGTCGCGGAGGGTCATCGAGCGGCTGTTGTCGAGGACCAGGACAAGGCTCTGCGACGCGCCGTCCTCGAACACGCCCGCGTCGGCCGTGCGCGTCGGGCGGGCGAAGGCGAGGACGAGGAACAGGATCGCGAGCGTCCGAAGCGCCAGCAGCAACCACTGCCGGATGCGAACGCGGCGCATGGACGTCGCCTCCAGCGCGCGGAGGAAGCGGAGCGTCGAGAAGTCGACGCGGTCCGGGCGGCGGAAGTTGAAGAGGTGGACGACGATGGGGATCGCCGCCGCCGCCAGCCCGAGGAGAACGAGGGGGTTGAGAAATGCCATGGCCGACGAACGTAGCCACACCGCCCGCTCGCGCGCGGCCTACTCCCCGATCTCCCCCACGGTCCGCTCCTTCCGGACCTGCTCCTCTCCTCCGAGGCCGTCGGCGTCGGGGAAGACGACGCGGGTGCGGGGGAGCGCCTCGGGGTGGTGCTCGCGGAGCCAGCTCAGCAGACGCTCGCGGACCTCGCACCGCAGCTCCCAGGCGTGGTCGGCGTTTGCGGCCGACATCAGCGCCCGCATCTCGACGCTCCGCTCGCCCAGGTCCGTCACGTGGAGGCGCCAGACCGTCCCGTCGTAATACGGCGACGACTCCACGATCCGCCGGACCTCCTGTCGGACGTCGTCCACCGGCACGGTGTAATCGGTGCGGATGTAGGCCGTCCCCATCACGCGCGCCGACGTGCGCGTCCAGTTCTGGAAGGGGGTCTCGATGAAGTACGAGATGGGCAGGACGAGGCGCCGAAGGTCCCAGATACGGACCACGACGTAGGTCAGTGTGATCTCCTCGACGCGGGCCCACTCGCCCTCGACCACGACGACATCGTCTACGCGGATGGGCTGGGTGATGGCAATCTGGATGCCCGCGAACAGGTTGCCGAGCACGCGCTGTGCGGCGAAGCCGAGCACGATCCCGGCCACGCCCGCCGACGCCAGGAGCCCCGTCCCGAACTGGCGGAACGCCTTGAAGTGGAGCAGGATCACCGCCAGCGCGACGACCAGGATGCCGACGTTCAGGAGCCGCTGGAGCAGGCCGACCTGGGTGAGGAGGCGGCGCTCGGAGAGGTTGTCCTCCTTCTCGATGTCGAGCCGGTCGCTGAGCGCCCGCCGCACGGCCCCGACAGCGCCCACGGCGAGCCACGCCACCGCCAGCACCAGTGCGACGTGGAGGATGGCCTCGATGGCCAGCCGGCCCTCTGGAAAGACGCCCGCGGGAAGCTGCGTGTAGGCGACGCGAGCGGCGAGCACGAGGAGCGCCCACCGCGCGGGCCGGTCGGTGCGCACCACGAGATGGCCCCGCAGCGGCAGCCGCTCCGGCGACCGCTTCCGGATCTGGTGCAGGATCCCGTAGAGGATGGCGTGGAGCACCAGCGCCCCGCCGACGGCCACGCCCAGGGCGAGGCCGAACGTCGGCCACGGGTCGAAGTCCGGCGCGGCGAAGGTCTGGAGCAACGTCATGTTGGCTCCAACGGCGCCTCCCCCATCTCGGGTTGCCCGGCACGGCGCCGGCACCGCTTTCAGTCACCGAGTCTCCACGTCAGCGCCTCCCCAGCTTCGTTCCCGCACACTTGGGGGCTGACTGGGACGCCTGCACGTCGCGCCGCGGGCGCCCGCCTCCTCATCCCCGACGCGCCCCTTCCAGAAGCGTGGTGACGCACTGGTTTCACACCGCTTCGGCATCTTCCACGGAGGCCGTGCGTTGTCGTCCGGGCATCGGTTGTCGTCCGGGCATCGATCGCCGGCTCCTCCCGACTGGCGGATGCACCGCCCGCCCTCCTCTTCCCTTCCCCGATGGCGAAGCCGAACACCGCCCCGACACGGACGCCCCGCTCCAAGCCCTCCGCCTCCAACGGCACCGACTCGAAAAACCGGTTCGTCGGGCGCGACCTTGTGGTGAAGGGGGCCCGGCAGCACAACCTCAAAGACATCGACTTGACGATCCCCAAGCGGAAGCTGGTGGTCGTCACGGGGCCGTCGGGGTCGGGCAAGTCGTCGCTCGTATTCGACACGATCTACGCCGAGGGCCAGCGCCGCTACGTCGAGTCGCTCTCCGCCTACGCGCGCCAGTTCCTCGACCGGATGGACAAGCCGGACGTGGACATGATCACGGGCCTCGCACCGGCCATCGCCATCGAGCAGCAGACCGGTACCAAGAACCCGCGCTCGACGGTCGCCACGCAGACCGAGGTCTACGACTACCTCCGCCTGCTCTACGCCCGCGTCGGGACGACGGTGTCGCCGCTCTCGGGCGAGGTGGTCACGCAGGACAGCCCGCGCTCGTCGGCCGAGGCGATACAAGCGGCGCTGCCGGAGAAGACGCGCTTCTACCTCTGCTTCCCGTTCCCCGACCACAAGGGCGCCAAGAAGGTGCGGGAGTTGGAGGCGCTCCTCGCGCGGGGCTTCTTCCGCCTCCTCGCCCTCCCGACGGAGAAGCAGACCGAGAAGGGCCAGCAACCCGACGTCATCGACCTGAACGAGACGCCACCGGATCAGGTGAAGACGCCGACCACGCGGCTCCTCGTCCTCGTCGACCGCCTCGCCACGAAGCCCGGCGACGACCCGACGACGAACCGCATCGCGGACTCGGTCGAGCAGGCGTTCCGCGAGGGCGACGAGCGCGCCGTCGTCGTCACGGCGCCACGGGAGGGGCCGTTCGAGACGCTGGAGTTCTCGGCGCGCTTCGAGCGCGACGGGATGACGTTCGAGGAGCCGACGCCCCAGCTCTTCTCGTTCAACAGCCCCCTCGGCGCGTGCCCGGCCTGCCAGGGCTTCGGACGTGTCCCCGGCGTCGATCCGGACCTCGTCATCCCGAACCCGGAGCTGTCGATCCGCCAGGGCGCCGTCGCGCCGTTCCGGACGGACAACTGGTCCAAGCACCAGCGGACGCTCCTCCGGGTCGCCGCCCAGAACGGGGTCGACCTGGATGCACCCTACACGCTTCTCCCGCAGGAGCACAAGGATCTCGTCTGGAAGGGCAACGGCGACTACGTCGGCGTGGACGGCTTCTTCGCCTACCTCCAGAAGAAGGCGTACAAGATGCACTACCGCATCTTCGCCGCCCGCTTCCGGGGCTACACGCGCTGCCCGGCGTGCGACGGCTACCGGCTTCGTCCGCAGGCGCTCTACGTGAAGCTGAAGGGGCCGGCCCTCGGTACCGACGGCGACGCCCCGCGCTGGACGCACATCGGCGAGGTCGCCGAACTCACGACGGCCGACGCCAAGGCGTTCTTCGATGCCATCGAGCTGAGCGAGCACGACCAGGAGGTGGCCGGGCGCGTGCTGGAGGAGATTCGGAAGCGTCTCGGCTACCTCGTGGAGGTCGGGCTGGACTACCTCACGCTCGACCGGCTGGCGATGACGCTCTCCGGCGGCGAGACGCAACGGATCAACCTCGCCACGTCCCTCGGCTCGTCGCTCGTGGGCAGCCTCTACGTCCTCGACGAGCCAACGATCGGGCTCCACCCGCGCGACAACGACCGCCTTATCACGATCCTCGAAGGGCTCCGCGACATCGGCAACACGGTCCTCGTGGTCGAGCACGATGAGCAGATGATGCGCCGGGCGGACCAGATCATCGACATCGGGCCGGGGTCGGGGGCGCTCGGGGGCGAGGTCATGTTCCAGGGCACCTTCGAGGAGTCTTTGGAGAGCGACACCTCCCTCACCGGCGCCTACCTCTCCGGCCGCAAGACCATCCCGGTCCCAGCAGAGCGCCGGCCCGTCGACCCGGAGCGCGTCATCACGGTGGCGGGCGCTCGCGAGCACAACCTGAAGCGCGTGAACGTCTCGTTCCCGCTCGACACGATCACGGTCGTCACCGGCGTGAGCGGGAGCGGCAAGTCAACACTCGTCCACTCGACGCTCTTCGCCGCTCTCGAACGGCTGAAGGGGCGCGACTTCGAGGGCAAAGTCGGCGCCCACGACGCCGTCACGGGCGCGGAACTGATCGAGAACGTCGAGATGGTCGACCAGTCGCCGATTGGTAAGTCGCCGCGCTCGAACCCGGTCACCTACATCAAGGCGTTCGACGCGATCCGTGACCTCCTCGCGAGCACGCACCAGGCCAAGATCCGAGGCTATCGGGCCGGAACGTTCTCGTTCAACGTCCCGGGCGGGCGGTGCGAGACGTGCCAGGGCGAGGGCGTGGTTCAGGTCGAGATGCAGTTCCTCGCCGACCTGTACCTCGAGTGCGAGGCGTGCCATGGTGCCCGCTTCAAGCAGGACGTGCTGGAGATCCGGTTCAAGGGCAAGAACGTCGCCGAGATCTTGGACCTGACGGTCGATGAGGCCGTCGCCTTCTTCAAGGGCGAGACGCGGATCGAGAACCGCCTGCAAACGCTTCAGGACGTGGGGCTCGGCTACCTCACTCTGGGACAACCGTCGAATACGCTCTCTGGGGGCGAGGCGCAGCGCGTGAAGCTGGCTGCTCACCTCAGCAAGAGCCATCAGGGCCATACGCTCTACCTGTTCGACGAGCCGACGACGGGCCTCCACTTCGACGACATCAAGAAGCTCCTGACGGCCTTCAACGCGCTCGTGGACGCGGGCCACTCGGTCGTTCTCATCGAGCACAACCTCGACGTGATCAAGGCGGCCGACTGGGTAATCGACATCGGCCCGGAAGGCGGACGACGCGGCGGCTTCGTGGTGGCGGAAGGGACGCCTGAGCAGATCGCGAACGTCGAGGGGAGCCACACGGGCCGGTTCCTCCACGGGGTGCTGGCCGTCGACGCGTAGAGGGCGAGAGGCTGCAGATCGTCGTTTCTTGCGCTTCCCCTCAGGCTCCCCCGTGCCCTCTCCCCTTCGGATCGCCCTGTTCACGGGCAACTACAACCACATCGAGGACGGCGTCTCGCGGACGCTAGGCCGCCTCGTAGGCTACCTGGAGAATGAGGGGCACCAGGTCTTGGTGATCGGGCCGACGATCGACGACCCGCTCGACCAGCCTGGTCCCTTCCTGGCAGCGCCGTCGGTCCCGATTCCGGGTCGCCCGGAGTACCGATTTACGGTGGGATTTCCGCGCGCGCTTCGGCAACGGGTGGAGGCCTTCGGCCCCGACCTCGTTCACATCGCCACTCCCGATGTGCTCGGCCATCGCGCGGTGACGTGGGCGCGAGAGCAGGGTCTCCCCGTCGTCTCGACGTACCACACTCACTTCGCCTCCTACCTCGACTACTACGGTCTGGGCGTAGGGGAGCCCGCGCTGTGGGCGGTCGCCCGACGCTTCTACAACCGCTGTGACGAGGTCTATGTCCCGACGCCTGCGATGGAACAGGCATTGCGCGACCACGGAATCAAGTCCACCCTCCGCCTCTGGCCTCGAGGCATCGAACTCGACCGCTTCTCGCCGTCCTTTCGCTCGGATGAGTGGCGACGTGCGCAGGGGTTTGAGCCGACGGATGTGGTCGTGGCGTTCGTGAGTCGCCTTGTGAAGGAGAAGGGGCTCGACGTGTATGCTGAGACGATCGGACGTCTGCGTCAGGTGGGCGTGCCCGCGCGCGCCCTCGTGGTCGGCGACGGTCCAGAACGCGAGTCACTTAGGGTGGATCTCCCCGAGGCCGTCTTTGCTGGCCACCTCAGCGGCTCCGACCTCTCGCGGGCCTACGCATCGTCCGACGTGTTCCTGTTTCCCAGCGAAACGGAAACGTTCGGCAACGTGACCCTGGAGGCCATGGCTTCTGGCCTCCCCGTCGTTTGCGCCGACGCCGCCGGAAGCCGCAGCCTCGTCGATGATGACGTGACGGGCCTGCTATGTCCGCCCCGCGACACTGACTGCTTCACCGAGCAGATCCTCCGGCTGGTTCGAAACCCCGATCTTCGTGAGCGCCTAGGTTCTGCTGCCCGCGAGGCCGCTCGGGGGTACGAGTGGTCCACCGTCCTAGGTCGGATGGTGGCCTTTTATAGCCACGTAGCCGGCCGTGGCCCGCTTGGGGCTCTTAGCTCAGATTATCAGTTCAGTGTAAACGATTGATTATTAACACTCTAAGTCCTGGGCCACCTCCTCATACCGTGCCGCCGGTCGTTTCCATACTCGCAAGCGAGGGCGCTTGTTGGCTAATCTCCTAACCGTTATCCAACTCGTCGGTGACTCGCAGCCGGAACGTCGGCCGACGCAGGTCCCGGAGGTCTCCCACGTCGTAGCGCCGTCGTTGGGGACGCCGACGGTCGAGCCACCGGTTGTCTTCCAGAACCTGCAGGAGCGCGGGGTAGAAGACGAGGGTCGCCGCCAGCGTCGTGCTGATGCCGACGACGGCAAGGACGCCGATGGAGCGGAGCCCCGGATGGGACGAGAGGAGCAAGCCCCCGAATCCGATGAGATTCGTCAATGCGCCCATCGTCACGTGCTCGCCCGTCGAGCGGAGAACGCGTCGGATTGACCCTCTCCCCTCTTCCTGGTACCGGTGGGTCAGGTGGACCCCGCCGTCGTTCCCAACACCGAGGACGGTTGGAAGGACGACGAGGTTGTAGAAGGTGAGATCGATCCCGAACAGGACCATCGTTCCGAGCATCCATAAGAGCCCGACGACGAGAGGCGTCAGGGCCACCAGGGTCCACCGCAGCGATCGAAACGAGACGAAGACAAGGACGAAGACGAGAAGGAACGTGATGCCGATCATCAGCGGGCTTTCCTCCTGCATCAGGCGGAGCATGTCCGCCGCGACGAGTTGGGTCGAGGCCGCGTAGAACTCGCCCCCCTCCGGGGTCGTCACCTTCCCGATCAGCTCGGCGAAGCGGAGGGAGCGGCGCCCGTCCGCCATGTTTCCGCGCGGAAACACGATGACGAAGTTGCCGATCTCCCCCTCCTTTGTCGTAAACGGCCGCGTGATGAATGCCGGCACGCTGTCGAGCGGAATCGGCTCGGTCGCAGAGGCCGCGCGACGGAGACGGGCTACCTGCCCTGTTGTGTCGGCGATCAGGAAGGGATCTCCCAACACCTCCCGGACCTGCGCGAGGCGAGTCAACTTCATCGCGGCCGTCGTGCTGTCGGTCGGGAAGCGCTCCTGGAGGCTCTCCACGGTCAGGATCAGAGAGTCTGAAGCGGCCAACTCCTCCAGTGCCTTGGTGACCGATCGGACATCGGCGGGGTTGTCGAGGAGGATGTATGCTGGATTACGGCGCTCGTTCTGACCAAAGACAGGTTCCAGCGCCTCCGCTCGGCGGTAATACTCGTCGTACTCCGGCTCCAGCTTGGAGAAGTTGTACTCGAACGAGGTCTTCGGAGCCGCCGCGCCACTGGCCACCACGAGGGCGATGCACGCGACGAGGATGGTGCGCGAGAACGGGAAGCGGGTGTCCGGTTCGTAGGGGGACGCCTCGCCGCGGAAGCGGAGGTTCAGAGCACCTATCCGCTCGGCGATGCTGAGAAGCGCCGGCAGCACGGTCAACATCGAGATCAGGGCGAACACAATCCCGAGGCCGCCGATGAGACCGAACTCGCTGAACCCGCGGAAGTCGGCCACCTGGAGAACAAACAGGGCGCATGCGGTAGTGAGGGCCGACACGGCAATCCCCTGCCCCGTGCTCACAAACGTTTCCTCCGCGGCCTCGGCCACGCCCTTCCCGCTCCCGCGCTCTTCTGCGTAGCGCGCGTAGAAATGGATGCCATAGTCAATGCCCAATCCAAACAGGATGAGCCCCAGCGTCGATGTCATCAGGTTCAGTGTCCCAAACGCCACGGCCGCGACGCCTCCCGCCCACGACAGGCTGAGGATGAGCGGGAGAGTGAGCAGAATGGCCGTGACGGGGGTGCGCAGCAGCTCGCTCAGAACCACGCTCCACACCAACCGCCCCCCCGTCCGCGCCTGAATCGACTTATAGAGGAAGTAGAGGACGACGGCCAGAATGACCGACAGCACACCAGCCCCAAACGAGTTCCGCACGTCCTTCGTAATCGACCGCACCTCGATGGTCTGGCGGAGCAGGCGACCGGCCGGGGTCACCACCAGATCGTCGGCATAGCTCGGCGGGTCCATGCGCGCCACGAGGGCATCGATGTCCTCGTAGAGCCTCTCGACAAAGGCGAGATCCGTCTGGGCCCCCGTCGGATAAAAGCGAACGACGAGAGTCGTCGAATCCGGGCTTACGAGGTACTCCGAGAGGGCGAGCTGTGCGAGGTCTGCCCGAAGCCGATCCGCGTCTTGCTGGCGTGCGACATCCGCGCTGTCGGTTTGCGACGGAAACAGATTCATCCGGAGCGGATCGGTCGCTACTCGGACCTGCTGCGCCTGGCCTCGAAGGAACCGTTCGAGTCGATCCAACTCATCGAACGTGGCGAAGTAAAGTGCGTTGGCCGAGATGAACCCGATGTCTCGTTTGAAGTCGACGCGGGTGAAGTAGGCGGATCCGTCGGGCCCCTTCAGTTGCATCATGGCCGGCACGAAGTCGTTCGCGAACGCCAGATTGTCCTCAAAGCTCGAACTCGCGATCGCGACATCGACCGTTGTTTCAGCTCCAACGGCTTCCTGAAGCTTCTGAAGTGCCTGGACGCTCGTGTACTCCGGAGGGAGCAGGGTCACGATGTTCGCGTCCACCTTCAGGGAGGCCGCCTGCCATATCCCCAGGACCGCAAGCGCGATAGCAACGGCCACCACGACAAACGGGTGCGAGACAGTCCAACGAGGGATGACACGGAGCCGGTCGAACACTATGCGATCCTCAGTCAAATGGCGACGTGAACGAGTGTAGTACCGGACCGGCCTGCCAGCTGACGTTCCACGTGAAACATCGTCATGAATGGCTAAAGGGCCCGAACGACTCTGGATGATCGTCTAGGGATCTTGAAAAGAAATGAGGGGTCTTCACCTCACAGCGAGCGAGTGCGTGGCGCCGTTCAAGCCGTGGTGGTAGCCTGAGGTCTCCCCTCTTTCTGCAATGGCACACACCTACGACTCACTCTCTGTCGGAGACACGTACTCCTGGTCACGGACCCTCACCATGGATGACGTGCGGGCGTTCGCTGAGATCACGGGCGACGACAACCCCATCCACATCGACGAAGAGGCCGGCCGAGCCAGCCGGTTTGGACGGCCCGTGGTACATGGGGTGTATATCCTAGGCCTCGCGTCGAAAGTTCTCGGTCGGGACTTCCCGGGGCCAGGCTCGATAGCTGTCTCCCTCTCCGCTAAGTTCCTACGTCCCGTACCCGTGGGCGAAGACGTGACGATCGAGGTCAAGGTGGCCGAGAAGATCGACCGTCACCAGCATGTCAAGATGAGGATGTATGCCTACACCAACGGCAAAATGGCCCTCGGCGGGGAGGCCGTTGTGATTCCGCCTTCCTCCGAGTAGTAAGCCCCCTTCGAGTCGGGCGGGACGGAGATGTCCCCCGTCCCGCCCGACTCGAAGGGTCAACCCGGCAGCTTGACCGACCGTCCCGACGCTAGAGGCTCGGAGAGGGTCGTCTGGTTCATGATGGCGATTTCCTCCGCGGTGAGACCCGAGGGGATCGTCCGGTTACGGAGGAGCGATTCGAGCGTCGTCGACCGAGTCGGAGTGGTGATCTCGAGGCGACTCGGCTGGCGGTTGAGATACCGGCTATCGGTGAGGCGTGAGAAACTGTCGGCGGTCGCTCGGAACTCTTGGACGTACTGGTTGAACGCACTAGCGGACGTGATTCCCAAGATCTGGTACACGTTGCCCCCGTACTCAATGAAGGTCGCCGAGAAGCCCAAAGCCCCGTTCTGCTGCTGAACGCTTCCCTCGACCCGGTACGCCCGGTTCCCCCCTACTGTGACCGCTCCACTTCCCGAAACCTGCACGCCTTGCTGAGAAGCGAGTTCGCGGGCGGCTGCCTGTGCCGACGTGGACTGGGACAGAGTCAGCTGGATCACAGCGCGCCCGTTGGGCTCTGCCATCACGAAGGCGACAGGCGAGTTCTGCGTCTTCCACCCAGAGGGGTAGGAAAAGCGGAACTGAAGCTCCGGGTGGTAGAACGTGTTTCCTTCCGTAAACCCCTGACGAGGGTCATCTCCGATAACGATGCCCTCAATCTGAGCCAGATAAGCGGCGGCATCCACCTCCGTCCCCTGGGGGTCGTACTGGGCGGCCAGAACTGGGATGTTCTGAGCGCGCTCGCCCGGGTCAGGGTGCGTCGAGAGGAAGTTCGGAATGCTCTGTCCTTCCTGTGTCCCCAGACGCTGAAGCGCGAGAAAGAAGCGGGTCGTTTGGGTCGCGTCGTAGCCCGCGAACTCGGCATAAGCGACCCCCGCTTGATCCGCCTCGCGCTCGGCTCCTCGGCTGTTCTTGAGCTGGAGGAGTTGAAGGCCAGCCCCCCCATAGTTGAGCACGTTCTCGGCCACACCTCCCCCACCGAGGACCCCCCCGAGAACGGCGGCGCCGATCAGTCCGAGCTGGTTGCGCTGAGCCTCAAATGCCTGACGCGACGAGTGACGAGCCAACACGTGGCCGATCTCATGCCCAAGGACGGTTGCAAGCTGCGCTTCGTTTTCGAGGTAGGCCAGGAGCCCCCGGGTTACGTAGACGTAGCCACCCGGAAGCGCAAACGCGTTCACGACGGGAGAATCCAGGATTCGGAAATGGAACGTCGTATTCCGAATCTCAGCAGGGGTCTCCGGCTGGTTGTAGGCACTCGTTTGAAGGACATCCTGTCCCACTCGCTCCACATACGAGATGAGGGACGGGTCCTCATAGACCCCATACGCGGCTTGAATCTGCTGATCTGCCTCCGTACCAAGCTGGACCTCCTGGGCCCAGGTGTAAGCACCCTGCTGCTGCTCACCCGTGACGTAGTTCACGTTCGTTGTGCCGCACGCGGCCAGCAGGAGTAATGAGGCCAGAGCGAAGACAGCTCGCAAATGCGAAAGAGAGTTCTTCATGGGTCGATCGAAGGAGAAGGGACGGGAGATGGGACGATGGCGCCTTGTTTCACGTGGAACACGGCATGTGTGCTCTCTTCAAACGGCACGGAGTGGATGAAGGGTTCTTCACGAGCGGCCGTCACGAAAGACTGTCCGATCTCGCCAGAGGCGAGAAGGGCCAAAACGAGATCGGTACGGTCAGGATCTAGTGGCCCAAAGACATCATCGAGAAGGAGAAGGGGGACTTCGTCGAGCCGATCTCGGAGATAGAGCGCCTGGGCTAGGCGGACAGCGAGGGCGAAGGTCCGGTGTTGCCCTTGCGAGGCGAAAGGCCTCAAGTCGAACCCTTCGAGCTGAAAGGTGACCTCATCGAGGTGGGGACCTACCAGGGTGCGACCCAATTGCGTACTTCTCAGACGCGATCGGCGGAGTGCATGCCGGAGGCTTTCCACCGCGTCCCCGTCGACCTCAACGGAGGGGGTGTAGGTGAGCGTGGGCTCACCGCCGGGCGATTCGAGAAGCTCGTAGGCAGCGTCGACGAATCCAGCGAAGTGCTCTAAGAAGACCTGCCGACGATCCATTAACCGCCCTCCCAGAGTGGCCAGCTCCTCATCCCACGCGTCGAGGGTGCTTCCCGCAAGCGATCGCCCTCGCCGGGCCGACTGAAGGAGAGCGTTCCGTTGCTTTAGGGCCCGCCGGTACTTCAACAGGTCGTCGAGATACACTGGGTAGGCCTGGCTCAGCGTCGCATCGAGAAATCGACGGCGCTCGGACGGTCCACCAGCGGTCAACTCATGATCTGCCGGCGAGAGGATGACGACAGGGACCCGCCCGACCAGATCAGCGAGACGATCCAAAGGGGCACCATTGACGAACGCCCGCTTCCCCTCATTCGGAACATAAGCGAGCCGAACCGTGAGGTCCGGGCGATGGTCACTCACAAAGCGCGCCTCTACGTCGAAGTACGGAGCCCCACGATGAACGACGTGCTGATCGGTCGAGGCAAGGAAGCTCTTCCCCAGACACAGGTACCCGATGGCCTCTAGCAGATTCGTCTTCCCCGCGCCATTGGGGCCGACGAGGAGATTGACATGCGAGGCCGGGGCGAGGGTCGAAGCAGGATGAGCCCGGAAGTGGGTGAGCTGGAGATGACGAAGACGCAAGCGTTCAGAAGAGGAGAGCACATCGTACACGGCGAATGCCATCATGTTCGGTAATGTTGGGTCCATGTCTGGATCTCCCCGCCTACCTCCGATGCGTGTCCTCCCGTTGCTCCTCGCTCTCGTTTTAGCCGGAGCGGTGAGCACCGGCCTCCCCCTCCAAGACGAGACCACGATGGAGGACCAGTGCGAGGCCGAGTGGAGGGCGTTCTGGTCCGACTATGGACGACACTATGACACTCCCGAGGCACGCACGGAGTTGCTGGAGGTGTTGGCCCCCCTGATCGAACGGTATCGAGATCGGGCCCCGAAATGCGAAGGCCTGATGCGCCGCCACGAGGCCTATCTGCTCGTAGTCGACCGACACTTCAGGGAGGTGATCAAGCGGACGGATGAGTTCTTACAACGAGTGGGTGAACGCACCAGTCCGTCCGTCCGAGCTCAATTGCGGTTGCAACGAGGCTACACGTTCGAGGAGATAGGAGAGGAACTCGCCGCGGCCCAGGAATACCTCGCCGGCGCCGCGCTCGCTCACCAAGTCCCGGCGGATATCGGGGGACGCGCCCTGTTGCGAGCGTCGATGATCAACCGGGACCTAGGCGACTACGACATGGCGCAGCAGTACCTCGACGAAGGGTTAGCTCTCCTCACCGATAGTCTAAAGGCCAAGCCGAGACTCCGAGAGGATTTGGGGCGTGCACTCATCACGCAGTGCTTCCAAATAGATAGCCAACTGGCGCTCACGTCCGACCCGGAAGAACGACGCGAGCTCGTCGAGGGGCTCGCGGCAACCTCGGAACGTGCGGTGGACCTTCTGGCAGAATCGAAGGAGCAATGGAGCCTGGGGTACCGCGCTCAGGGGATGGCGTTCTACGCGCTGGCCGCCGCTTACGTCGGACATTATGAGGAAGCTCGGAGGCGCATTGCGCCAGCAGCCGCGCTGGCGGAATTGGCGGGCATTACGCATCCCCGAGCGCTCCCCGAGATCTGGCTCGCCCAAAGTCGCATCGCCGAGTTGGGCGGGGATCATGAGGCGGCCCGGGAGGCCGCGCTCCAACTCCGCGGGGTGGCTCGGCAGCACGCCATGTCGGAGTACGAGGCGATCGCCTATGAGCGGATCGGCGTGATCGCGGAGGCGGAGGGCCATTGGGCCGAGGCCGAGGCCGCCTACAGCCGCGCCATCGACTACCGGGAAACAGTGCGGGAGCGCCTGGGGCTCCAGGATTGGAACACCCGAGCGTTCGCCACCATGCAGGCTCCTTACCGGGGGCTCATCCGTACGCGGCTCGCCGAGGGAGACGTAGAGGGAGCGCTCCAGACACTCGATCAGACGCAGGCTCGATACCTACGCGACCTGAGCCGTCACCTCGCCGTTCGCAGCCGGCTCTCGCCGCAGCAACGCACCGCAGCCGACAGCGTGGTGCACGAACTGGAAGACGTCCGCCTCGCGATCCTCAACGAGGAGTTGAATGGAGCGGAACGAGCCGCCCGGATGCAGAGGGCCTCAGAGCTTCAAGAGGACCTCGAGTCGCTCACCGGGGCCCACCTCCCGCCGGCCCCTCAGTTGGACCTCCCGAGGCTGCAACAGGTGCTGGCCGCTCAGCATCGAACTCTCATCGCATACCTGCTGGACGATCAGGCGAGCACCGCCTTCATCGTCCGGCCCGACACGGTCCTCGCGGTCCCGCTCGACGTGACTCCTTCGGACGTGCGAGACCAGCTGCGCGCGCTCGGCTCCCCGTGGCGCGAAGGGGCGCCCTCCGACCCGGCTTTTGCCATCGGCCCGCTGTACCACCTGTACGAGACGGTCTTTGCTCCGCTCGAACCGTGGCTGGAGGAGGCGGAGGCGCTGACGGTGATCCCGGACGGCATCCTCGGCGCCGTCCCGTTCTCGATGCTTCTGACGGAACCCAGTGAGACCTATGAGGACGCGTCCTACCTGATCCGTCGCCTTCCGATCACCACGGAACTGGCCTCGTCGCTCGTTGGACGCGACGCCGAGCCGACTCAGGGGAGCGCCGAACTCGATCTGGTGGCGTACGGTCGCAGCCAGTTCGACGGGGCCACCCCGTCACCGTACGAGAAGTCTCTGGCCGACCTCCCGTATGTGGACCGAGAACTGCGACGGTTGTCACGATGGATCAAGCAAAGCCGGGTGGTCCTGGGGGAAGATGCGACGGAGGCCCGCTTCAAGCGCGACCTCCCGACGGCGCAAGTCGTCCACGTGGCCACGCATGCAGAGGCGCACCCCACCCTTCCCCTCTACAGCCGGATCTACCTCAGCGACGACCCGGAGGAGGACGACGATGGCATCCTCTATCTCTACGAGATCCAGAACCAGTCCCTCCCCGCCGAACTCGTCGTCCTGAGCGGGTGCTCCACAGCGAGAGGCGTGAGCCATGCGGGCGAAGGCATCATCGGCCTTCAGTACGCCGTCCGAGCCGCGGGAGCCCACGCATCCCTCGCCACCCTGTGGCCCATCGACGACTCGTCCATCGTGGACCTGATGGATCATTTCTACAAGGGCCTCAGCGAAGGGCTTCCCAAAGACGAAGCCCTCCGTCGCGCGCAACTCGCCTACCTGGACAGTCACCACGGGCTGCAGGCGAGCCCGTTCTTCTGGGCGTCCCCCATCCTCTCGGGGACCCCCTCCCCTGTTCCAATCCAGTCGGGCTGGAGTCTCCGCTGGGTGATCGCCCTCCTCGTCGGAGGCCTGGGAGCCGGGCTAGCTTGGCACCTCTACATACGCCGCCCTCATGCCTGACTCGTCCGCCCTCTTCGCCCAGCTTCAGACGCTCACCACCGAGAAGCGGAACCCCCGCACCATGGGGATCGACACGGCGCCGCTGGATGAGGTACTGCGCCTGCTCCACGAGGAAGACCAGCGCGCTGTCGACGCGGTAACGTCGGAGTTGCCGTACGTGGCGCAGGCCGTCGAGATCGTGGAGGACGCGTTTCGGAACGGAGGACGGCTGTTTTATGTGGGCGCTGGAACGAGCGGACGTCTCGGCGTGCTCGACGCCGCCGAGTGCCCGCCCACGTTCGGGACGCCCCCCGAGATGGTCCAGGGCCTCATCGCCGGCGGACGGGAGGCCATGTTCGAGGCCCAGGAGGGCGCCGAGGACTCCGAGGCGAAGGGCGCCGAGGCCCTGGCGGCCGCAGGCGTGACGGACAAGGACGTGGTCTGCGGCATCGCCGCCAGCCGGCGGACGCCCTACGTCGTCGGCGCGGTCGAGCGGGCACGCGAGATCGGCGCGCGGACGCTCTTCGTCACGTGCAACCCGCGCAGCCAGTTCACCCAGGACGTGGACGTGGCGATCTGCCCCGACGTCGGGCCGGAGCCGATCATGGGCTCGACGCGGATGAAGAGCGGGACGGCCACCAAGCTCGTCCTCAACATGATCTCAACGGCAACCATGATCCGCCTCGGGAAGGTCTACCAGAACATGATGGTGGACCTCCAGATGACGAACCTGAAGCTCGTCGAGCGGTCCAAAAAGATCGTCATGACCGTAACGGGGGTTGACTACAGCGAGGCAGCCACCGCCCTCGAGGCTGCGGGCGGACACGTCAAAACGGCCCTGGTGATGCTGCTGGCGAAGGTAGACGCGGACACCGCGCACGAGAGGATCGAACGGGCCAACGGATTCGTGCGCCATGCCATCGAAGGATCGGTGGGCGACGCGTAGTCCGTCCAGAATGAGACGGGGGAGCACGCGAGTGACGCGCTCCCGGAGCGAAAGGACCGACGGGGATGTCGGCACGGTGTCAGTCTAAGGGCGGTACATCCCCCTCCCCACTGGAGGGACGCCCTGGGGCTCTCCCTGAATCCGCGTCCACCAGGGGGATTCCCACGCCGCCACGCGTTCTGACACGCCGGCGCCTCGCTGCCGCCCTTCGCTATGACCACCTTGCTTCTCACGGTCCTCCTGGCTGCCGTCCCGCTCGACAGCGCAGACGTGGCAGATCGCCACACCGAGGTGTGGGCGGCGCTCCGCAGCTATGCGCAGCCGTTCGACCCGTCCCTCGACTCCAGTCGGGTCCAGATCGCCTGGGCCGACGTGAGCGGCGACGGGCGAGAGGACGCGCTCGTCTACCTCACCGATGACGATTGGTGCGGGTCCGGGGGCTGTACGGTTCTCGTGCTAGAGGCCATGGACGAAGTCGACGCCGAGGAGATGGGGGCCTTTCGACTGGCGGCGGAGATCAGCCTGATGCATGGGCCGGTCCACGTCGCCCCAGCGCGGCGGGGCGCGTGGAGTGACCTGATCGTGGAGGACGAGGAGGGCGTGACGCGCCGCCTCTCGTTCGATGGCGAGACGTACCCCTTCAGCCCTGCCGGCGGCCCCGTCGTGCCGGCCTCTGCCCCGCTTGGAACGAGGCTCTTTGCAGAGGCTCGATAGCCTGCCCGGACCCGTCGCTTAGCGGCGGGGTTCACCTCTCTCTGTCCCTGCCCGGAGCGCATCGCTCCGGGCTTTTCGTGCGTGCCCGCCGTGACGCTCTCTGATCTCCGCGACCGCCTCTCCAACCTCTCGTTCTTCGCCGCGGTCCGGCGCGAGACGGACGACCTCACGCCGGGCGGGCGGCTCCGACTGAAAGGGACCGTAGGCTCGGTCCCCGCCTTCGTGCTGGCCGATCTGCTGGACCGGCAGGGCGGGCCGCTCGTCGCCCTCCTCGCCGAGAGCGAGAGCGCCGACTACCTCCGCTCCGATCTGGAGCAGCTCCTGGGCGGCGACGACCGGGTCCTGTTCCTCCCCCCCACCGGCCACGACCCGTACGACCCCGAGCAGCTCACCGACACGCTCCCGCTCGTCCAACGGGCGGACGCGCTCGGCCGCCTGCGCGACGAGTTCGACGGAATCCTGGTCACGAGCGTCGAGGCGATCTCGGAGCTGGTCCCCCTGCCCGAGACCGTCAGCGACGAGACGATGACGGTCCGCGTGGGCGACGAGGTGGCCCCCGAGGACCTGATGGACCGGCTCACCGGCCAGGGCTTCCAGCCCGTCGAGTTTGTGAGCGAACCGGGCGAGCTCGCCCTGCGCGGCGGCATCCTGGACGTGTACCCGTTCGCCGGCGGCTACCCGGTCCGTCTGGAGTTCTTCGGCGACGAGATCGAGCAGATCCGCGAGTTCGACTCCCAGACGCAGCGTTCGGTGAGCCGCCTGGAGGCGGCGCGCCTCGTCCCCAACCTGGGCGCCGAGCGCTACGTCGAGAGCGGGCACGTCACCCCGCTCGACTACCTCCCGGGCACGACGCCCCTCGCCCTGTTCGACGCGCAGCGACTCGTGGAGTCGGCGCAGGAGCGGTTCGAGACGGCCTCAGCCGCCTACCAGGAGCGCCTCGACCACCTGGGCGGGGGCGAGGAGCCGCCCGCCAAGCCAGCCGATCAGTTCCTCACCGGCACGGCCCTGTCGACGCTCGTCGAGGCGCGCCCTGTGCTGCTGTTCGGCACGTTCAGCGGCGAGGGCGACGTGACGCTCGAGTTGCAGGCAACGCCACAGCCGTCCTACAACGGGGACCTTGCCCGCCTGCGCCGCGACATCGAGAGCCGGTCGGCCACGACGTTCGTGATCGTCTGCGACAGCGCCTCGCAGAAGAGCCGGCTGTGGGAGCTGCTGGGCGGCGACCTCGAGACCGGCAAGCCGCCCCCGGCCGACCTGCTCGTCGAGAGCCTCCACGAGGGGTTCGAGGTGCCGGACGCCGACCTCGCGCTCTATACCGACCACCAGCTCTTCAACCGCTACCACCGCCCGACGGCGCGGAAGCGCGCGAAGGCGCGCGGCGGCCTCTCCCTCCGCGAAGTCAAGGCCCTGCGCCCGGGCGACTTCGTGGTTCACGTGGACTATGGGATCGGCAAGTTCGCCGGCCTCCAGACGATCACCGTCCGCGACCAGAAGCAGGAGGCGGTCCGGCTCATCTTCAAGGGCGGCGACGAGCTGTTCGTCAACGTGGCGGCGCTCCACAAGCTGCACAAGTACACCGGCAAGGAGGGCCACCAGCCGAAGCTGACGAAGCTCGGCACCGGCGCCTGGGAGCGCCTGAAGGCGCGGACCAAGAAGCGCGTGAAGGACATCGCGCGCGACCTCATCCAGATCTACGCCAAGCGGCGCGCCTCGCAGGGCTTCGCCTTCAAAGGCGACACCGTCTGGCAGCGCGAGCTGGAGGCGTCGTTCGAGTTCGAGGAGACGCCCGACCAGGCCACGGCCATCGACGCGATCAAGGAGGACATGCAGCAGCCGATCCCGATGGACCGGCTCGTCTGCGGCGACGTTGGATTCGGCAAGACGGAGGTGGCCGTCCGCGCCGCGTTCAAGGCGATCCAGGACGGCAAACAGGTGGCCGTGGTCGTACCCACGACGGTCCTCGCACGGCAGCACACGCAGACGTTCACCAAGCGGATGGGCCGCTTCCCCATCAAGATCGCGCAGCTGTCCCGGTTCGTCTCCACCGCCGACCAGAAGGAGGTGATCGCCGGCCTCGCCTCGGGCGACGTGGACGTCGTGATCGGGACCCAGCGGGTGCTCTCGAAGGACGTCGCGTTCAAAGACCTCGGGCTCCTGATCGTCGACGAGGAGCAGCGCTTCGGCGTCGGCGCGAAGGAGAAGCTCCGGAAGCTCCGCCCCAACGTCGACACGCTCACGCTAACGGCGACGCCGATCCCGCGGACCCTCCAGTTCTCGCTCCTCGGCGCGCGCGACCTCTCGCTCATCCAGACGCCGCCGCTGAACCGCCAGCCGGTCGTCACCGAGATCCACACGTTCGACCGCGACCTCATCCGCGACGCGATCCTCTACGAGGTCCACCGCGGCGGGCAGGTCTTCTTCATCCACAACCGCGTCCAGACCATCGACGAGATGGCCGAGATGGTCCGCGCGCTCGTCCCCGACGTGCGCGTGCGGACGGCCCACGGCCAGATGCCGGCCTCGGTGCTGGAGGACGCGATGCTCGGGTTCATGGACCGCGAGTACGACGTGCTCGTCTGCACCAACATCGTCGAGTCCGGCCTGGACGTGTCGAACGCGAACACCATCATCATCAACCACGCCGAGCGCCACGGGCTGGCCGACCTCCACCAGCTCCGCGGGCGCGTCGGGCGGAACGACCAGCGGGCATTCTGCTACCTCCTCGTTCCGAGTGTGCACTCGTTGACCAAGGAAGCCCGGCAGCGGCTCCAGGCCGTCGAGGAGTTCTCGGACCTGGGGGCCGGCTTCAACCTGTCGATGCGCGACCTCGACATCCGCGGCGCGGGCAACATGCTCGGCGCCGAGCAGTCCGGGTTCATCGAGGACGTGGGCTTCGAGACGTACCACCGGATCCTCGACGAGGCGGTCCAGGAGCTGCGCCACGAGGAGTTCGCCGACGTCTTCGCCGACCAGGACCAGGCCCCTCCCCCGCCCGAGCCGACCGTGGACGTGGAGGACGACGTGTTCATCCCGCAGGACTACGTCACGAACCCGGTGGAGCGCCTCAACCTCTACCGGCGCCTCGCAGACCTGGAGCACGAGGACGAGATCACCGGCTTCAAGACGGAACTGGAGGACCGCTTCGGCCCGGCGCCGGACGCGGTCGACACGCTCCTGACGCTGGCGGCGATGCGACCGCTCGCGATGCGGCTCCGTCTGCCCCGCGTGGTCTGGAAAAACGACCGCCTGTTCCTCACGATCCCCGACCCATCCGACGACCCATACTTCCATAAGAAGCTGTTCAACGACCTTCTGGAGGCGCTGAACGGGCTCGACCGACGCTATGCGCTGAAGGACAGCCGGACGGGCCGCCTCCGCGCCATCGTGCAGGACGTGCGGACGCTAGACGACGCGCGCTCGACCCTCGCCCGGCTCGCCGACCGACTGGCCGAGCCGGTGGCGACCGACGCCTAGCGTCCGGTATCGACTCGCGCGACGCGTCGACCCCGATCGTTCAAGCCCCGGCTCGCGGTCGTCCTGCTCGCCGTGGGCGTCTACCTCATCGTCCACGCCCTGTAGCTCAGGCGTAGCGGATGCGCTCGCGGGCCAGGAGCCGGTCGAAGGCGTACCGTCCGGCCCCCGTCGCGATGAGCGCCAGCGCGGCGACGAGGTAGAGGAACGCCTTCTCGGCCCCCATAAAGGGGTCGGCGCTGTGGCGGACGAAGAAGGCGACGGCCATCGTACAGGCCACGAAGAACGCCGCGGGGCGCGTGGCCAGTCCGAGGGCGAGGAGCAGGCCGCCCCCGAACTCGCTCAGCGCGGCGGCCCAGGCGAAGACGAGCGGGAGGGGAAACCCCATCGCGGCCGTCCCCTCGACGAAGCCGGGCGAGGGCGGCAGCTTGTCGAGACCGTGGGCGAACGCAAGCGACACCCCGGCGCCGAGGCGGAGGATGAGCAGGCCCAGGTCGGTCGCGCGCGACGTCGAGCCGGAGCCGAACAGTGCAGAACGGAGCGTCATCGGGAGAGCGTGGGGGCGGACTCCTACGGCCGCCAACGGAAAAGGGTCACCACCCGGTGCCTCGGACCCGTGGAACGGGTTTATACACGCGTGGGTTGGTGCCTTCCCTCCCAGTTCTCCCCTCGTGCCCGACCTCACATCCAAACAGCGCGCGCACCTGCGCGGCCTCGCTCACACCCTGAAGCCCACCGTCCACATTGGAAAAGAGGGCGTGACGCCCGCCGTGCTCGACGCGATTCGCCAGACGTTCAAGGCGAATGAGCTGGTGAAGGTCCGTGTGCTGGAAAACGCACCGGAGAGCGCCACCGACACCGCCCACGCCCTGGCGGCCGGCCTCGACGGAGCCGCCGTCGTGCAGACCGTCGGGCGCAACGCCACGCTCTATCGGCCAGACCCGGACGAGCCGACGATCCACCTGCCGTAAGGAGGCTTTTTTTGGTGCACCCCTAACTGTCCGGCGCGAGGACCGTTCAAAGAGGCCCCTCCTGCTCCTCCATGTCGCGCTCCATCGCGTTTTGGGCGACGCTCGTCGTCCTCTCAGTCTCGGCCCGGGCCCACGCACAGCCCCTGGATCCCACCACTCGCCATGAGGCCGTCGCACAGCTGGCCGACGCCCTGACGGCTCGGTACGTCTTCCCCGAGATCGGACTCCAAGCGGCCCGGCAGGTGACGGCCCAGCTAGAGGCCGGCGCCTACAACGACCTGGCGCTCGACGCCTTCGCCGACCAGCTCACCTCCGACCTCCAGTCGATCACCCACGACAAGCATCTCAGCGTCTGGCCCACACCGGAGGGTATGGACAACGAGGATGAGGAAGCGCGGGCTCAGAGGCGGTCGCGGCATGCAGTCGAGCACAACTACGGGTTCGCTCGGGTGGAGCGCCTCGATGGCAACGTTGGATACCTCGATCTCCGAGGGTTCTACCCCACCGACCTCGCGGCGCCGACGGCCCTCGCGGCTCTCCAGTTCCTGCAGGGTGCGGACGCGCTCCTCGTCGACCTCCGGAACAACACGGGGGGCCACCCGGACATGGTCCGCTACCTCCTGACCCACCTGTTCGCGGAGCGAATCCACCTCAATAGCCTCTACTGGCGCGACGGAGACCGGATCGAGGAGTTCTGGACGCTCGACGAACGCCCTGGCCCGGACCTGTCCGACCTCCCCCTCATCGTGCTCACGAGCGAGCGGACGTTCTCCGGAGGCGAAGAGTTCGCCTACGACGTCCAGTCCCGGCACCGAGGGACAATCGTCGGCGAGACGACCGGGGGAGGCGCCAATCCGGGCGAGGCGTACCCGATCGGCCGGTCGCTCCAGGTGTTCCTCCCTACGGGCCGCGCGATCAACCCGGTCACCGGGACGAACTGGGAAGGCGTCGGGGTTACGCCGGACATCGCGACGACGGCGGACGAAGCCTACGACCGCGGACTTGACCTCGCCCGAGCGGCGGCAGAAGCGCACCGCTCCGCCAGCGGGCACTAGCTAGGCCGCGCGGCGCACCGCCTGCACGACGTGCTCGTGGATCTGGAGGTGGAAGGGGCTCGGGACCAGCTCGTCCGCGGGCGCGAGTTCGCTGATGGCCCGTGCGGCGGCGATCTTCATGGCGCTCGTGATGGCGGGCGCCCCGACGTCGAGCGCGGCCTTGAACAGACCGGGGAACGCGAGCGCGTTGTTGACGCTCCGCCCATCCGCCGCGAAGGCGGCGCCGGCCGCGAGCGCTTCCTCTGGCGTGATCTCAGGGACGGGGTTGGAGAGCGCCAGGACAATCTGCCCCGGACGGATCATCTCGGGTGTAATGAGCCCGACGACGCCTGTGGTGGCGATCAGCACGTTCGCCTCGGCGGCGGCCGCGTGGAGGTCCGTCGTCGTCCGGCCCCCGCGGGCGTCGAGCCGGCGGCGCGCGTCGTCGTTCGGATCCACGCCGACGACCCGGAAGCCTGCGTCGAGGAGCAGGCCGGCGATCGCGAGGCCCGCCGCGCCGAGCCCGACCTGGGCGCACGTCAGGTTGCGGTCGCCCTCGCGACCGGTGTGACGGAGAGCGCTGAGGACCGCCGCCAAGAGGACCGTCGCCGTCCCGTGTTGGTCGTCGTGCATGACGGGCTGCGGAAGCCGACGGATCAGCTCCTCCTCGATCCAGAAGCAGTCGGGCGTGCGGATGTCCTCGAGGTGGATCCCGCCGAAGCTGGGGGCCACGCGCACGACCGTCTCGACGAACGCCTCCGGATCCTCCTCGTCGACCACGATCGGGACGGCACCGAGCCCCACGAACCGATCGTAGAGGACTGACTTGCCCTCCATTACCGGGAGGCTGGCGAGGGCGCCGATGTTGCCGAGCCCGAGGACGCGGGTCCCGTTGGTGAAGATGCCGATCGTGCGGCCGACGGCCGTGAAGTCGCGCGCCAGGGCCGGGTCGCGCTCGATCGCGCGGCAGACGCGGGCGACGCCGGGCGTGTAGATGTACCGCAGGTCCTCCAGCCGCTCGACCTCCGTCGTCCGAACCGTCCGGATCTTGCCGCCGGCATGGCGCTCGAACACGAGGTCCTTGACGTCGAGCACCTCCGCGTCGGTCTCCGACCGGATCGCCGCGAGGACCTCCTCCAAGTGTTCCTCGTCGTAGACCGAGAGCGTGATGTCGCGCAGGAAGTGGTCGCGGCCGATGTAGCGCGTCTCGATGTCGCCCACGAGGGCGCCGCGATCGCCCACGACCCCGAGCAGCCGGCCGATCATGCCCGCCCGCTGCGGGTTCCGGACGGTGAGGACGACGTCGTAGTCCGGAAGGCCCGGACGGGGCGGGGTCGGGACAGGCTCGCTCATGGCATCAAGCTAGCCCGGTCCACGCAGGTCCTACGCGCCCCCGGGTCTCTTCACGGAAGAGAGATCGTCAGCGTCCGGCCAGATTGTACGTCCCCCGCCCCACGCGCTCCACACGGCCCCGCTTCACGAGCTTGCTCAGCACCCGCCCCGCGTAGTCCTTCGATGTGCCGGCCGCCTCGGCGAGTTGATCGCGGTGGACGGCGCCGGGCATCCGGGCGAGGTGATACAGAAGGGTCTGCGTGACGGAGTCGGATTCGAAAGCCATATCAACGGGAGAGAGCGAGACGTCCTGGCGGACAGAGCCCATACGCCTGTCCGCCAACGGATTGTACGGGCTTCCACCGTCATCGTTTCTCCGCTCCAGAGGCCGACGATCTCTACGCGGCCGGCGATAGCGGACCGGCCTCGACATCAGCACCAACCTCCTGACGATCTCCTCCAGTCTGGCGAGCGGGATCGGAGACGTCCCCTCCATGCCATCCAGTCTCACCCTCCGTATGAACCCTACACGTTGAAACGAAACAGCATCACGTCGCCGTCGGCGACGATGTACTCCTTGCCTTCGCTCCGCATCGCCCCGGCCTCCCGGGCGGCCGCCTCGCTCCCGAGCCGGTCGTAGTCAGCAAACTTGATGGTTTCGGCGCGGATGAACCCCTTCTCGAAGTCGGTGTGGATGACGCCTGCGGCCTGGGGGGCCTTGGTGCCGCGCCGGATCTGCCAAGCGCGGGCCTCCTTGGGCCCCGCGGTGAAGTAGGTGATGAGGCCGAGCAGGTCGTAGGCCGCTTGCGCCAGCCGGTCGAGCCCGCTCTCCTCGATGCCTGCGGCCTCGAGGAACTCGGCGCGGTCCTCGTCCGGGAGGTCGGCGAGCTGGGCCTCGAACTCGGCCGAGACCACCACGACGCCTGCCCCTTCCGTCGCTGCCCGCTCCCGGACCTGCTCCACGTACGCGTTCCCGTCGGGGAGGTCGCCCTCGCTGACGTTCGCCGCGTAGAGGACCGGCTTGGCCGTGAGCAAGAACTGGTCGCGGAGGATCGGGCCCTCGGCGTCCGACACGTCGAGCGTCCGCGCCGGCTGGCCGTCGCTGAGGAACGCCTCCAGGCGCTCTAGGAAGTCGGCCTCCAGCTTGGCCGCCTTGTCGCCGGTCTTGACGGCCTTCGCGACCCGCTCGCGCCGCTTCGAGACGGTCTCCAGGTCCTTCAGGATCAGCTCCGTCTCGATGGTCTCGATGTCGCGAAGCGGATCGACCGACCCCTCGACGTGGACCACGTTCGGGTCCTCGAAGCAGCGGACGACGTGAACCACCGCGTCGACCTCGCGGATGTGGGCGAGGAACTGGTTCCCCAGCCCTTCCCCCTTCGACGCGCCAGCGACGAGGCCGGCGATGTCGACGAACTCGATGACGGCCGGGAGCGTCTGCGCCGAGCCGGCGAGGTCGGCCAGCCGATGCAGCCGGGCGTCCGGCACGGGGACGACCCCCACGTTCGGCTCGATGGTGCAGAACGGGTAGTTGGCTGCCTCGGCGCCCGCCTCGGAGAGCGCGTTGAAGAGGGTGCTTTTCCCCACGTTGGGGAGTCCGACAATGCCGACGCGGAGAGCCATAAGGGAGGGGACGGATGGAACCGCCCGCAGTCTACCCCGCGGCTCTCGCAGCGGAGCGGAGGCGGTGCGAAAAGGGGACCGAGGAAGCGGCCCGTTCCACTAGCTTGCCGCATGCGCCGGCTCCTCGTTCTGCTCCTCGCCCTCGGCCCGCTGGCCGTCGGGGCCCAAGAGACAGCGCCGATCGGGAGCCAGACGCGCATTCATCTCGGAGCCGGATTGGGGCCGGGCGTCGGGGGGGTGGCCTTCACGACCTCCCCCGTCTTCGACGTGTTCACGCGGGAAGCCGTCCTCTACGCCGACTACGTGCCACGGGTGACGGGAGGTAGCGGCCGCCTCCTGACCTCTGTGGGCGTCGGTGCGGGCGTCCGGCTCGTGCGGGCCTACGAGATCGTGCAGAACCACGACCCCGGCCGGCTCGACATCGCGCTCGGCATCCGGATCGGGCCCTCCTTTTATACGGCCTTCTTCGAGCAGTCCGCCGAGAGCAAGTCCCGGGCGTTCAGCGTCATGCTCGATCCGTTCGCGCGGGGGACGATTCGGGTCGCCTCCGGACGGGTTCTGTTCGCCGAAGTGGGCACCCAGGCCCCCGCCCTACGAGCCGGTCTGTCGACCTCGATCGGCCGCTAGGCAGCCCACGGCTGGTAATCGACCGTTTCAACGGCGATAAAGCGCCGCTCAGGGAGCGCGACCGCCGTTAGCCGCCCGAGCCCGTCGCGCGTGACGAACACGGCGCCCGTGTCGATATCGATCAGCTTGGGCGTATCGATCGGTTCGGTCACCGGCGTATGTCCGCACACCACCGGGGTCTCCCACCGCGACAAATCCGCCTGTAAGTGGCGGCGGCTCCAGAGGAGCGTCTCGGGATCCGGATCGGCCAGGTTCCCCGCGATCGTCTTGGCCGGGTTCAGGCCCGCGTGGACGAAGATGAACCCGTCGCGCTCATCGATCAGCGCGGTACGGCGGAGGAACTCGATGTGCGGCGTGGGGATGCTCCACTCGCGACGGTTCTCGTACGACTGGAGCGTGGTGCGCCCCCCGTTCGCCCACCATAGTTCCGGGTCGCCCTTCCCGTCGATGTAGTCGAGCATCATCTGATCGTGGTTGCCCCGGAGGAACACGCACGTCGGACCGGTACCAGCCTCCGAGGCGGCCTCCAACGCGATGGCGCGGTCGATCACGCCCGCGCTGTCCGGCCCCCGGTCGATGTAGTCGCCGACGAACACGAGGGTATCGCTCGGCCGGAGCGACCCGCCCGCATCGGCCCCGAGACGATGGAGGAGGGCGTCGAGCGTGCGCGCGCAGCCGTGAACGTCTCCGATGGCGTAGAGCACGTGGACGAGGGTTAAGCGTCGGAGCGCGGGGTCGTCTCCACGAGGCCGCGGCCCGACTTCTTCATCCGGTCCGTCTCGCGAAGCTCCTGTAGAACGGCATCGAGCACGCCGTTGACGAACGACGCACTCTTGTCGGTTCCGAATGCACGCGCCACTTCCACGGCTTCGTTGAGGGTCACCTTCGGGGGGATGTCCTCAAAATACAGAAGCTCCGCGATCGCGATCCACAACACGAGCCGATCGGTGCGAGCGAGCCGGCTGAGGTCCCAGTTCTCGACGTGCTTGTCGATCAGGACGTCGGCCTCGGCGCGCGTGTCAGCGCTCTTGAGGAAGAGGCGCTCCGCGAACCGGAGGTACGTCCGGTCGTCCTCGAACGCGGGACGGATGAGGGTCGCCAACACGTGGTCAGCGCTGTCGCCGCTGGCCTCGTACGCGTAGAGCGCCTGGAGCACACGCTCACGGACCTGACGGCGCTTGCTCGGGCGGGGTGGCTGGGACACAGGGGCGGACGGGTCAGAGAGCGAAAGGAGAGCGTTGCAGTATACCGGGGCCACCCCGCGGCGGCAGTCAAAAGGGAGCGAAGTGGACGAGCCCTCGGTGAGTTAGACCAGTGCCCTCGAATCCGTCTAGGGAGCCACCGTCCACCGATGCGACTGGCGCCTCCCCCTCCTCCCCTTCGCCTCTCGAGCCGGCCACTCCTGGGCCTGGCGGTGGCGTTCGGAACGGGGATCGTACTGGCTCAAACGGCGCCGGCACTGTCCGCGACGATGTGGCTCGGGAGCGTCGGCCTCGTGGTCCTGGCAGCCGGCGTCTACACGCATCGGGTCCGACGCCGACTGGTCTCCCTCCGAGGAGTGGCGCTCATCGGTGCCGCGTTGGTCGGCACGGCCGGGCTCGGAGCAGCGCGCCTCGCGGACTGGCGGACTCTCCGTCCGTCCCACATCGCGCACGTCGCGCGAGATGCGTGGGTGGCTGACAGCGCCCGGGACGATCGCGCCCCGATCACGCTCTGGGCGACTGTCCGCGAGCCGCCAACCCGCTCGACGTGGAGCATCCGGTTCGTCGCCGCGGTCGACTCCGCCGCACGTAACGAGAGAGGCGGCGACGTGACCGGTCTCGTCCAGGTCTCCCTTCTCATACCCGACGAGGTCGCCCCCGTGTATCCCGTCCTTCGCCTGGGCGACCGGGTCCGATTGACGGGACGCCTGGAGCCCCCTCCGGTCCGTCGCAACCCGTCGCAGATGGACTACGGGGCGTACCTGCGTCACCAGGGAATCCACGCGTCGCTCCGTGCTGAGGACGAAACCGGGGTGGCCTTCCTGCACCCCACCTCCTCCCTCTCGCTCCGGCTGGGGACAGCGCTTCAGCATCGCATCCACAAAGCTCTCGCCCGGCACGTGGCCGACCCCGACGCCCGCGCCGTCCTCCTGGCCCTCCTCCTCGCAGACCGGAGTCGGATCGAGGCCGGCGCGCTCGACACGTTCCGCCAGACGGGCCTCATGCACCTGCTGGCCGTATCGGGCCTCCACGTCGGACTCGTCGGCCTGGCGCTGTACGTCGTGCTGAAGCCCCTGCTCACACGGCTCGGACTCTCCCGACGGACGGTCGAGTGGAGCCGCGCGGCTGTGACGATCGGCGTGCTCGCGCTCTACGTGCTCGTGACGGGGGGCTCGGTGTCGGTCGAACGCGCCTTCGTGATGGCCGTGCTGCTCGTCGTCGGGCGGGCCTGGGAACGACCGGCCGACACGCTGAACTCCCTCGGTGCCGCCGCCCTCGTGCTGCTGACGATCCGCCCGGCGGCCCTCTTCGAAGTCGGATTTCAGCTCTCGTTCGGGGCCGTCGCGGCCCTCGTCACGCTCGTCCCGTTGCTGATGTCCGCTGTGCCCGACCGGGTCCGAGACTCCACGGTGGGGTCGTTCGTGAGCGGATCTCTGGTGGCCTCCCTCGCGGCGACCTTGGGGACCGCTCCCGCCCTGCTCGCGCATTTCGGGGCCCTCCCCCTCGGCGGGCTTCTTCTCAACCTTCCTGCGATCCCCCTGACCGGGATCACCCTGGCCGGTGGCCTGGGGACGGCCGTGTTCGACGGCTGGCTTCCGCTCGCGGCCACCGGGTTCAGCCAGTTCGCGGAGTACGGGGCCCGGGGCCTCCTGTGGACGAGCCGCATCGGCGCCTCGGGGCTGGGATGGGCGACCTACACCGGCTACCTGAATCGTCCATCGCTTCTCGTGGCCGTGGTCCTCTTCCTTCTCGTCCTTGCGCTATGGAGGCGACCCGTCGCCTGCCGCCGGTTCGCGCTCGCGGGAGTCGGGATGCTCTGCCTCGGCGTGTGGATCCGGGTCGCGACGGGCGCCGCAAGGCCGACGCTCGATGTGGTCTTCCTCGACGTCGGCCAGGGCGACGCGACGCTGCTCTCGTTCCCCAATGGACGCCGCGTGCTCGTCGACGCCGGACTCCGCTCGCCGTATGTGGACGAAGGCCTGCGGACGATCGTCCCACACCTCAAGCGCTACGGCATCGACCGGCTCGATGCGCTCGTCCTCACCCATCCTGACGCCGACCACATCGGCGGGGCGCGCGCCGTGCTGGAAAACGTCGACGTGGGCCGAGTCCTCCACAACGGGCAGGCCGCCGCTTCTGATCTCTGGGCCGACGTGCAACGAGCCGCCGACTCGCTCGGGGTGAGCGTCGAGGCGATCACGATCGGCGATACGATTGGCGTCGATCCCGCCGCTCGACTCCGTGTCCTTGGTCCCTCGCCGCCTCTCGTCGCCGGCAGCGAGCCGAACGACGCCTCCGCCGTGCTGCTCGCCGAATACGGCCGAACGCGCTGGCTCCTTACGGGCGACGCCGAGGCCTCGGGAGAAGCAGCCCTCGTCGCTCGCTACCACGGTCATCTCAGCGCGGACGTCGTGAAAGTGGGCCACCACGGCTCCCGGACCAGTTCGACCCCTCGCCTCGTCAGCGAGGTCGGGCATCCCGCGTTCGCCATCGTGTCTGTCGCCCGGCACAATCGCTACGGGCTCCCGAACGCCGAGCCCCTCGCGCGCTGGCGACAGACGGGCGCGCAGACGCTCCTCACGTCCGCGGAGGGCGCCGTCTGGCTCCGCTCCGATGGGGACACCGTCGAGCGCGTCGCGTGGCGCTGAGGGAGCTCTCCCCGCCCGATCAGTGGTAGAGGAAGAGGGGCACCTTCGCGTCGTCGATCAGCTTCGTTGCCGAGGATCCGAACATGAGCTTGCGGAACCCGCTCCGGGTGTACGCTCCGCAGACCACAAGGTCGGCGTGCTCGCCATCCGCGTAACGGATGATCTGCTCGGAGGGCGAGCTCCCCTCGATGCTGGAGACGGTGACCGACGTGAAGCCGTACGCCTGCAGATAGGCCTCCGCGTCGCGGAGCAGGCGCTCGCTGGCGAGCCGGTCGGACGAGCTGCCCCCCCGGATGTGAACGAGTTCCAGGTCCAGGTCCGTCCCGAACGGCCGAAGGTGGGCAAACTTCTGAAGCACGCGAGCGGACGGCGCGCTCCCGTCGTAGGCGACCGCCACCCGCTTCACGTTGGGCGGATCCGTCCCCACGATCAGCGTCGCCGCGGCGGCAGACTGGATGACCTTGGCAAGCGTATGCGACCGGTGTTCGGGATCGGCGTAGTAGAAGTGGCTCTCGCGACCGGCGACCAGGAGATCGTGCGTCCGCATCTCGTCCACGAGGCTCCGGACGAGCCCTTCCTCCCCGACGCGGTCGCCCGTGTGCCGGACGCCCGCAGCCTCGACCTTCTCGGCGAACCGACGGAGCAACGCCTGGGCCCGGTCGCGGGTCTCCGCCGTCAACGTCTCGCGGAGCTTCTCGGCGTAGTGCATCGAGCCGATGCCCCCCCGAGCGAGTCGCTCTCGATGGAGTCCTTGTCGATGAACGCCAGGCCCGTGACCTCTGCGCCGTAGCGCTTAGCGATCTCGATGGCCGTGTGGGTCGCGACGGGCGTATCCGAGTCAGGATCGAGAACTACGAGGATGCGCTGGGTCATGGGGGTGTTCGAAAGAGGGGACCTCAAACTACGGGCGTTGCCTCCATACGGACGGTGCGTGCCATCCTGTCACACACGTGGTACAGGGTGGTATACCGACCGCTTCCATCCCTTCCGAGTTCTCCACGCCTCTCTCTAGTACCCTTTAGATATTTAAGTAGAGAAGGATTAGTTGTAGGCCTGTGGACGGCGTGGACAACTGAAGAGCCGACCGGCCTTGTGGGTGACGGTGGATAACACGGCCTCCTGTCCACGACGCCGTCCACATCAGGAACGCGCCCAGCGGTCGCTGAGGGGAGGCCTGAGGGTGAAAGAGGGACCGTCGTCCACAAGTCCACACCGATCCACACCGGGACCCCGGCCCTAGCCCATGCGCTTGTGCGGACAGGGCGCTGTGGAGAACAGGTCGAGCAACCCGTGGGCGCATCAGGGTTGACGAGACCCCCTTCTCCCCCATCTCGCCGGACGTCCACAGGCCTCCCCGAGCGGACAGGGGTTATCCACACCCGTTTCCACAGTGTGGATAGCCATTTCCAGCGCGCTATGGGGGGTGGGGACACCGGGCTCAACGAGAGACGCCCCGCCAGCCTGGCTGACGGGGCGCGCGGAGAAAAGGGCAGGGCCGTTACGGGCGGCCGAGGAGCGAGAACATCTTCTGCTTGTAGTTCTCGACGCCGGGTTGGTTGAAGGGGTCCACCCCGAGGAGCGTCGCGCTGACGGCGACGGCGTGCTCGTAGAAGTGGATGAGCCGGCCGACCGACTCTTCGTCGAGACGAGGAAGCGTGAGGGTCCAGTTGGGGACGCCGCCTTCTGCGTGAGCCTCAGCCGTCGCTTTGTACGCCTGCTCGTTGATGTAGCCGTAGCGCGTACCGGCGAGGTAGTTGAGCCCATCCGGGTCGCCCTCCTCCTCGGCGACGGCCAGCCCGTCGGCCGCGTCGTCGATGCGGAGGAAGCTCTCGACGAGCGTCCGCTGGCCCTGCTGCACGTACTGCCCGACCGAGTGGAGGTCGGTGGTGTACTGGAGGACGACGGGGAACAGCCCCTTTTCCTCCTTCCCCTCGCTCTCGCCGAAGAGCTGCTGCCACCACGCCCCGATCCCCTTCAGGGCGGGGTCCATGACGGCCATTACCTCGGTCTTGTAGCCCTGCTCATGGAAGGCGTAGCGGTCGCCGGCATACTGGAGCACCGGATGCGACGGGTCGGCGTCCGTCACCTCCCGCGCGCCCGCGACCGCGCCATAGAAGAGCGAGCGGATGTCGACGCCCGCAGCAGCGATCGGCAGGAGCCCGACGGGAGTGAGGACCGAGAAGCGCCCGCCCACACCGTCCGGGACGACGTAGCGCCGGTAGCCCTGCTCGACGGCGAAGTCGTGGAGCGTGCCCCGTTGGGCGTCGGTCGTCGCGATGATGCGCCGGTCGGCGTCGTCGAAGCGCTCCTCCAGGAAGCGGCGGGCAAAGCGGAAGGCGAGGGCCGGCTCCAGCGTCGTCCCCGACTTCGAGATCACGTTGACGTAGACGCTCTTGCCGTCGAGGTACTCGAAGAGGCGCTTGTGATAGTCGGGCCCGAGGTGGTGACCGGCGAAGAGGATCTCGGGGCCGTCGGCAGCGAAGGGCGGGACGAGCGCCTGCATCACAGCCTCGGACCCGAGGTACGAGCCGCCGATCCCGATGCAGAGCAGGACGTCGGCGCGGTCGCGGATCTCGGCCGCCGTCTCGGCCACGCTCTCCAGGAGCGCGTCGTCGGGGTCGAGGAGCATCCGTCGCCAGCCTAGCATGTCGGGGCTGGCGGTCTCGCCGTCGAGCACGCGGCGGTGGGCCGTGGCGACACGGTCGTCGAGGGCCGCGCGGTTGTCGAGGAAGTCAGTGACGTGCTGGCGGTCGAGCTGGAGGGGCATCAGGAGAGGGAGAGAGGGAGCGTCTTACACGACGCTCCGGCGCGACGGTGCCGTCGCTGCCCTCACGGGGCGATCCGTCCTCCGACCTCAGCGGTAGCGGCCCTCGCGGAACACCTCCCGGATGTCGTCGAGAACCTCCTGGTCGATCCGGAGCGTCTCGCCCGCCGCGAGGTCCACGCCGGACACCTCGTCGATGCGGAGGTCGTAGTTCTCCCACCCCATGTAGTCGGTCAGGATGCGTTGGAACTCGGCGTCCACGACGCCGTCGGCCGGGCCGTCGTAGAAGTCGCGCGCGATCCAGATCTCCTGCAGCTCGCGGGCGATGGCGGGAGTGACCTCGACCATGTTTGCGGGGTCCGAGTCGGTGAAGTAGAGGTCGTTGAGCGCGACGAGGCGCTCGAGCTCGGCGAGCGGCGTCGGGTGGTCGTACACCGAGATGTCGACGACGACGTCGGAGCCGTCGTAGCCCGCGCCCTTCTGGTGGACGACGAGGGCCGCCGACTGCTCGCCGCGCTTGTCGCCGCCGGCGCGCCCGCCCGCCACGAGCGCGGCCGTGAGCCGTTGCGCAAGCGTGCCCGTGCTCGCCTCGAACGTCTCAGCGATGGCGTCGACGGTCTGCTGCGACACGAGGATGTTTCCCTGCACGGCGTAGCCCCGCCCCACCGCGACCATGCCCGCCTCGGCGATGGCGTCGCTGCCGCCGACCCGGCCACCGCGCCACTCGAAGGCGTCAGCACCGGTGAACGTGGCCGCGTTCCCGTGAGCGTCCACCATGCCCACCTGGCGGACGGCCGGGTTCGGGTCGTTGCGCATCGAGATGCGGAGGGCCTCCTCGGCCGTCGCCCCCTCTGCCATCAGCGCGATCCCCTCCGGGCCGTACGCGAGGCGGGCGAAACTCTGCGTCGCGACGGCGCCGACGCCGGCCCTCACGGTCGGCACCATGAACCGCACGTTCGGGAACTTGGACTGGACCGCCACGCCGATCTCGCCCGTCGTGGTGTCCACGGCGACGATGGAGAACGTCGAGACGAGCGGATCGCCAGCGGCATTGGTGGCAGGCGGCGCGTCCGAGCAGGCGGCGAGGCCGACCGCCAGGAGGGCGAGGGAGACGAAGTGGAGGCGGCGGGGCGTTGACATCGGGATGGAGAAAGGCTCACCGTATTCTAGCGCCGTGCTCACGAATCTCTCCCGGCTCCTGCTCCTCGCCGCCCTGCTGACGGGAGCGGCCCGTGCGCAGACGCGCGGCGACGTCCAGATCGCCCGCGTGCACTACGGCGGCGGCGGCGACTGGTACTCGGGCGATCCGCTCCCCCACCTCATCGCCTACGCCCGCCAGCACACCCTCCTAGACCTCGACCCCGAGCCGGTCACGGTGGAGCTGTCGAGCGACCGGCTGTTCACAGTCCCCGTCCTCTTTCTGAACGGGCACGGCAACGTCTTCTTTACCGATGAGGAGGCGGGCCGGCTCCGGCGCTACCTCGAAGGCGGCGGCTTCCTCGTCGTCAACGACGACTATGGGATGGACACGTCGATCCGTCGGGAGTTGCGGAAGGTGTTCCCCGAGCAGGAGCTGCAGCGGCTCCCCGACAGCCACCCGGTCTACCACGCCCACTACGACTTCCCCGACGGGCTCCCCAAGATCCACGAGCACGACGGCGCCCCGGCGGAGGGGTTCGGGCTGTTCCACGAGGGCCGGCTCGTCGTGTTCTATGCCTACGAGAGCGACCTCGGCGACGGCTGGGAGCCCGAGGGCGTGCACCCCGACCCGCCGGCGGTCCGCGAGGCCGCGCTGCGGATGGGCGTCAACCTCCTCGTCTACGCGATGACACAGGGAATCGGAAGCTGACGGTCGCGACGGCCCCTTGTGGGTAACGTCGACCTGCCGGAGGGTAACTCTGGCCCCTCACCTGCCCACGCACCATGACCCCGTTTCGCATCCTTCTCGTCGGCGTCCTCCTTCTGGGCGGCATCCTCTACGTGCTCAACCCGGGTCCGGACAAGTTCAAGGAGTTCCTGCAGGAGGAGATCGCCAAGCAAGCCGAGGCCCGGGCGCGTACCGCGGGCGAGGCCACGGGCGGGGCACTGGGCGGCGACGTGGCCGGGTTCATCGCCGACCGCCTGGGCCGTCGCGCCGGCGACCTCGCCTCCGACGCCTTCGGGCGGGAGGACTACTACGTCGCCAGCGTCTACACGGCCGACCTCAACGGACGCCGTCCGGGGGGCGCCTGGAAGTTCCTCGGGATCGCGGGGTGGTTCATCCCGCTGGAGCAGCCAGAGATCTAGCGCGACGGTCGTTCCGGGTAGCGGTCGCGTCGAGAACCGAGCCGCCAGGAGCCAGCGAGGAGAGGACCACCGGCGTCTGAGGCCGAGGCCGAGGCGTAGCTTTCGGACCGTCTCCTCTGCCCCGCCATGTCCGCCCTGTCCGCCGCCGATCCCGCCATCTTCGACATCCTCCGCCGCGAGGTGGAGCGTCAGAACGACGGGCTGGAGCTGATCGCCTCCGAGAACTTCGTGAGCCCGGCCGTGCTCCAGGCGCTCGGGAGTCCCCTCACGAACAAGTACGCCGAGGGCCTGCCGGGCAAGCGCTACTACGGCGGCTGCGAGGTCGTGGACGAGGCCGAGACGCTCGCCATCGATCGCGCCAAGGAGCTGTTCGGGGCCGACTGGGTGAACGTCCAGCCGCACTCGGGCGCGACGGCCAACAGCGCCGTCTACCTCGCCTTTATGAAGCCGGGCGACCGGCTCCTCGGGCTCGACCTCGCCCACGGCGGCCACCTCACGCACGGCTCGCCGGTCAACTTCTCGGGCAAGCTCTACGAGCCGCACTTCTACGGCGTCGACACCGAGGGCGAGAACGTGGGGCGGATCGACCTGGACAAGGTGCGCGCGAAGGCCCGCGAGGTTCGGCCGACGATGCTGTCCGTGGGCGCCAGCGCCTACAGCCGCGACTTCGACTACGCCACGATGCGCGAGATCGCCGACGAGGTCGGCGCCGTCCTCTGGGTGGACATGGCGCACACGGCCGGCCTCATCGCCGTCGGCCTCCTCAACGACCCGCTCCCCCACGCCCACGTCGTCTCGACCACGACGCACAAGACGCTCCGCGGGCCGCGCGGCGGCATGATCCTCGTCGGGACCGACGGCCCCTCCCCCACCGGCGAGACGCTCCGCTCCGGCGCGCCCAAGACGACCGGGCAGGTGCTGGACTCGGCCATGTTCCCCGGCACGATCGGCGGGCCGCTCATGCACGTGATCGCGGCGAAGGCCGTCGCGTTCGGCGAGGCGCTCCAGCCCTCCTTCCTCGACTACCAGAAGCAGACGCTTCGGAACGCGCAGGCGATGGCCGAGGCGTTCGTCGAGCACGGCTACGCGGTCGTCTCGGGCGGGACCGACAACCACCTCGCCCTCGTCGACCTCCGGTCGAAGGGGTGCACCGGCAAGGAGGCCGAAGCGTGGCTCGGCAAGGCCGACATCACGGTCAACAAGAACATGGTGCCTGGCGACCCCGAGAGCCCGTTCGTGACCAGCGGGATCCGCGTCGGCGCGCCGGCCATGACCACGCGCGGGATGGGCGAGGACGAGTTTCGCACCATCGTCGGGCTGATGGACCGGGTGGTTACGAGCCGCGGCGCCGAGGCCGAGGCGGTCCGTGCCGAGGTCCACGCGCTGTGCGCGGCGTTCCCGCTCTACGACGTGGCGAGCCTGGGTGCCGAGCCCGTCGTCGCGGCGTAGCGAATCCGGGTCGTCTCGGATGAGGACACACGGGACGCGCCCGGTGGACGTTGATGGGACCACTCGCCGCCGAGCGGGTCGGGCGATTCCGCAACTCTGCGGAAGACTCGGTCGTCCACACGTGCGGCACGCCGCTTGCCTCTTACCCCGCCGTATGTTGCCGCCCGCGGCGGGCCCCACCGGCGGGCGCCCCCGCCATCCGACCCCTCGATGCCGAACGACTACAGCACCGTCCCCGAGTCCGCCCTGGCGAAGCTGGGGCACACGCTCTACCAGCGGGCCCTCGTGCGGCGCGAGGACGAGACCATCACCGACCCGCGTGGGCAGCCCATCGGCTGGCTCCTCGACACGCGGACGCCCATGCTCGACGGCGAGGTGTTCGCCGAGGCCGGCGCTGTGCTGGCCGAGCGGCTCCGCCAGCGCGACATCGACCAGGTGGCCGGGTTCGGCTATGGCGCCTTCCCGCTTGTCACCGCCGTCCTCCCGCATGGCGAGGCGGACCGGCCGTTCCGCGGCGGCTTCATCCGCGAGCGACGCAAGGCCTACGGGCGCCGCCGGCTCGTCGAGGGCCCGCTCGACCGCTCGAAGCCCGTCGCCCTCATGGACGACATCCTCAACAGCGGGCGGAGCGCGGCGCGCGCGGCGGCCCTTCTCCGCAGCGACGGGTTCACCGTGGCCGGCGTGGTGACGCTCTTCAACTTCACCTGGAGCGGGGGCCGGGCCCGGCTGGAGAGCGAGGGGCTGTGGGTGGAGTCGCTCCTGGAGCTGAATCTCCGCGAGAGCGCGCGGGCGGCGACGCCGTCCGGCGACACGGCCTAGAGGCGCCCGATGGACGTCTGGCGCTCACGGGCGTCGAAGAAGAAGACCCCGACGCACGCTGGCGACGGGGTCTCGCCCGTCCGGCTCGACCAGACGGGCCCGCCCGGCCTCCCCGACCCGACGGCCGCCCAACCGGGCGAGATGCCGTTCCTCGACCACCTTGAGGAGCTGCGCTGGCGCATCTTCAAGGCGCTCGGCGGCATCCTCGTCTCGGCGATCCTGTGTCTCTTCTTCGCCGGCTGGATCATCGACGCCGTGCTCCTAGGCCCGACGCGTCCGGACTTCTTCATGTACGACGTGCTCCGGCTGGACGCGCTTTCAGTCGTGCTTCAGAACCGGACCGTCACGGGGCAGTTTTTCGCCTACTTCGGGACCGTCCTCGCGGCCGGCGTGGTCATCGGGTCGCCGATCCTGGTGTACCAGACGTGGAAGTTCATCGAGCCGGGGCTCTACCCGGAGGAGCGACAGGGCCTCCGGTTCGCGGCCGTGTTCGCGACGTTCTTCTTCGCGCTCGGGATCTCGTTCGGCTACCTCGTCATCGCGCCCATCGCGCTCCAGTTCTTCGCGCACTTCCAGATCTCGGACCAGATCACCAACGAGTTCGACATCACGAAGTACTTCTCGATGCTCCTCACGTGGTCGTTCGGGGCCGGCATCGTGTTCGAGCTGCCCGTGGTGGTGACGATCCTGGCCAAAATCGGCGTGCTGACGCAGGAGATGCTCCGGGCCGGGCGGCGCTACGCGGTCGTCATCGTCCTCATCATCTCGGCCTTCATCACGCCGCCGGACCCGTGGAGCCAGCTCCTCATGGCGATCCCGCTGATGGGCCTCTACGAGCTGTCCATCGTGCTGACCGGCATCGTGGAGCGGCGGCGGCTCAAGGACCTGGCGAAGCTGGAGGCGGAGGCGTAGGGCCCCCCGATCGGACTTGACGGCGGCGCAGGAAACCCCCACTCTGGGACGGTACCGCCGCCCGATGCCATGCGTGGTCTCCTCCTCGCCCTCGTGGTCCTCGCCGCCTGCGACACCACGGCCGTGGATCCCGGCCCCGTTGACGTCCGCGACCTCTCACAGGAACCGGGTGCCCTCGTCGGGACGTGGGACTGGGAAAGCTCGACGTATTACTACACGGCGACGGGCGCGCCCGTCACGCAGACGCCGGAGACGACCGGCCACACGGAGACGTACGTGTTCGAGGCCGATGGGACGGTCGAGGTCTACCGGGACGGTGCCCTGGAGCGCACGGAGACCTACGAGGTGAAGCGGCGGGTCTACGGGAACGGGACGGAGAGTGACCGGCCTCTCCTGTTCATCGGGGAACACGACGTCGCGTTCGGGATCGATGGCGACCTGCTCGTTTTCGACGACACGCCGGTGGACGGGCCGCTGGCGCGATACCGACGGCACTAGGGGCGCGAAGGGGCGAGCGTTGGCGTTAGCCTCCCTCTCCCCTGCCCCGCCGTCATGCGCCGTCTGTTTCTCGCCGTCCTCGTCGCACTCCCCGTGCTCGCCCACGCCCAGGACGACGCGGACTTCTTCGCCATCCGAAAGAGCTTCGGCCTGTACGGGTCGATCTACGAGACCCTCGCCTCGGAATACGTCGACCCCATCGACGCCGAGCGCCTGATGCGTACCGGCATCAGCGCCATGACCGACGCGCTCGACCCGTACACGGTCTACTACGACGAGGCCACGACGGCCGCCAGCCGCCTCCAGCAGCAGGGCGACGTGGGCGGCGTCGGGGTGGTGCTCTCGGAGCGGGTTGGCGGGCTCGTGGTGGCGAGCGTGCTCGACGGGTCGGACGCGGAGCTGCAGGGGCTCCGACCGGGCGACGCCGTGGTCCGCGTGGGGACGCGCCCAGCGAGTGAGCTCTCGGCCGAGCGCGGGAACGCGCTCCTGCGCGGCGAGCCGGGGTCGAGCATCGCCCTGGAGATCGAGCGAGAGGGCGAGCCCGAGCCGCTCCGGTTCGTGCTCGTCCGCGCCGGCGAGGAACGGTCCGACGTGACGTACTCGGGCTACGTCGGCGATCCGGCCGACGGAGTGGGCTACGTCCGGATCGGGCGGTTCCTGTTCGAGGCGCAGGTCCAGGTGACGACCGCGCTCGCCGCGCTCCAGAGCGAGGGCGAGCTGAAGGCGCTCGTGCTCGACCTCCGCGGCAACCCCGGCGGCCTCCTGACGCAGGCCGTCAATATCAGCGGGATGTTCCTTCCGGCCCAGACGCTCGTCACCGCGACGCAGGGCCGCGCGAACGGGACCGACCACCAGTACCGGACCACCGACGCACCGCTCCTCCCGGACATGCCCCTCGCCGTCCTCGTCGACGGATCGAGCGCGTCGGCGAGCGAGATCCTGGCGGGCGCGCTCCAGGACCATGACCGCGCCGTGATCGTGGGCGAGACGACGTACGGGAAGGGGCTCGTCCAGGTGGTCCGCCCGATGCCATTCGGGACGGCGCTCAAGCTGACCATCAGCCGCTACACGACGCCTTCGGGCCGCGAGATCCAGCGCCTCGCCTACGCCCAGGGCGAGCGCGCGGCGGCCGTCCCCGACTCGCTCCGCCGGACGTTCCGCACCGACGCCGGCCGCGAGGTCCGCAGCGGCGGTGGCATCGACCCGGACGTGCCCGTGTCATTGGGCGACGAGAGCGAGCTGGAGCGGGCACTCGTCCGCTCGGCCGCCTTCCTCCGCTTCGCCAACCGCTACGCTGCCGAGCACGCCGACCTGCCGGCCACCTTCCGCGTGGACGACGCGCTCTACCAGGACTTCCGCCGCTTCGTCGAGAGCGAGCGAATCGAGTACCGGACGGACGCCGAGCGCACCGTGGGGGCGCTGTCGGAGGAGCTCGCCGAGGCCGGCTACGAGGGGGCACAGAACGCGCTCGCCGACCTCCGCCGCGCCGTCGACCGCGAGAAGGAAGGTGACTTCGCACGCCACGCGCCGCGCCTCCAGGCGCACCTCCAGCGCGAGATCCTCTCCCGCTACGTCGGCCAGCGCGAGCAGACCGTCGCCGCCCTCGCCGACGACCCGGTGCTGGAGACCGCCCGCCGCATCCTCCTCGATCCGGCGGCGTACCGACGGACGCTCCGCCGCTAACTCTGTGGTCTGGCTCCCGAATCACCATGCGTGTCTTCCTCCTCACGACCGCCGTTCTCGTCGTCACCGGGTGTTCTGCCGACGCCGCCCCGGAGGACGCGCCGGATCTCCGCCTCAGCGCATTCGAGGACGTAGACGGCGTGCGCCACCTGCGTGCGCCGCTCCGCGCGAAAGGGGCCCGAAGTGGAATCGAGGAGTACGTGTCCCGGGGAGCGTCCTACGGGAGCCTCCCCGTGAACATCCTGTTCTACGACATCGACGGTCGCGTGGGCCGCTGGCTCTTCGAGGACAACCGCCGGTGGATCGTCCGGGACCATGAGATTCGTGACAGCGCGACCGTCCGAGCGTTCCTGTATGAAATGATCGAGACCGACACGGATGGGAACGGCTCTCTCGGAACGGAGGACGCGCGCACGCTGGCGTTGTCCGACCCCACAGGCCGGCGCGTCGCTCGCATCGCGGCCGAGGTGGACCAGTTCCGCAGTCTCCGTCGCCTCGATGGCGACACGGTGCTCCTGTTTTACGAGGTTGGAGGAGCCGTCGCCGGAATCGAGGTCAACATCGAGAGCCTCGAGGTAGAGCACGTTGTGAGGATTCCTCCGGTCCCGGCTGGGGCGCCCGCCTCCTGATCGGACGGACGTGGCGGCGGCGCTAACCCCTGGCGCCGGCCCGTAGCTTGGCCGCTCCGTCGTGTCGATGCTCCTTCTCCTTCTGGTCGCCGGCGCGCTCGGTGGATTCGTGGCCGGCCTCGTGGGCGTCGGGGGCGGCGTCATCTTCGGGCCGGTCCTGTTTTTTACCTACCAGGCGGTCGGCGTGGAGGACCCGATCCTCACGCCGCTGACGCTCGGGTCGAGCCTGCTCTGCACGTTCGCGGCGTCGGCGTCGGGGGCCGTAGCGCAGCGGTCGGCCGGCGCCATCGATACGAGGACCGCGCTCGTCGCCGGCGGGTTCGCCGCCGTCGCCGTGGTCCTCGTCGGCCGGTTCGTTTCGACCCAGGCGTGGTACAGCAAGGAGGAGTTCCAGGTGGTCCTGGGCCTGATCCTCGTGGTCGTGGTCGTCCGGATGCTGACGAAGAAGGACCGCCCGGACACGCTCTCGACGGACGGCGCGCGGCGGGGCGTCGGCTGGCTGTCACTGACGGGCGTCGCCGCGGGGGCGGTCGCCTCGCTGGCGGGCGTGGGCGGGGGCGTCGTGCTCGTGCCCGCCTTCAGCGGCGTCGTGCGGCTCCCGCTGAAGGTGGCGGCCGGCACCTCCACGGCGGCCATCACGATCATCACGGCGGTCGGTGTGGCGACGTACGCCGTGCTCGGCTGGGGCCAGCCGACGCCGAACGGCGCCCTCGGCTACGTGGACTGGCGCGGCGCGGCGGCCCTTGCCCTCCCCGCCGTCGTCACGGCACGGTTCGGCGTCGTCACGGCTCACCGCATCGACGTGCGGTACGTCCGCTACAGCTTCGCGGGCTTTGCCGCCATCGTCGCGGTCCGGCTGCTGTGGAACGCGCTGGCGTAGGCGTCGTGTACGGCGCCTCCTCCCTGGCCCCGGCCCCATGCGTCGTGTCCTCCTCCTCGCCGTCCTCGCCCTTGCCGCATGCGAGACCGACGATCCGCCCGGTCCCACGATCGAGGGCATCGACCCAGTCTCGACGGACGCGGACCTCGCGCCGGACCAGACGCTCGAGCCCAGCATGGGCCTGGCGCCCGACGACGAGGTGACTCCGGAGGACGCCCGCTCGGCGGGGTCGACGCTCCACCCCGACTCGACCCTCGCCCCGGAATAAGACGCGCCCCGCCGACCAGAGCCAGCGGGGCGCGCAGCCGGTCGGCGGAAGGCCGCTTAGCTCATGTCGCTCCGGTCCTGGACGACGAACGTCACCTTGCAGTGGACGCGGTAGCGGCCGGCGTCCTCCTCACCGGGCTCGTAGATGAAGTCCTCCACGTAGACGCTCTGGACGCCGCGGACCGTCTGCGAGACTTCGGTGTACGCCTGCTTGACGGCGTCGTCGAAGCTTTGGTCGGAGACGGCGGAGACCTCGATGATTTTTGCGATTGCCATGGGATGGGGGTGGGATAGGAGAGAAGAGGCGGCTCGTACGTCGGACCCGAGCGCGAGGGTCCGCCGGGGCTTGCGGGCACGGCTCTTCGCGCACGTCATGGCGCAGGCCGACGACGCCCAGAGGCGGCTGTACGCGGACCGCAAGCGCGCCCTGTTCGACGGCCTGGCGGGGACCGTCGTCGAGATCGGAGCGGGGGCGGGGCCCAACGCGGCGTACCTCCCAGCCGGCGCGCGCTGGATCGCCGTCGAGCCGAACGTCCACTTCCACCCGCACCTGCGCGCCGCGGCGGCCAAGCACGACCTCGACCTGGACCTCCGCGTCGGCGTGGCGGAGGCGCTCCCCGTCGCCGACGGCGCGGCCGACGCCGTCGTCTCCACGCTCGTCCTCTGCTCAGTGGACGACGTCGGCGCCGCGCTCGCCGAGGTGCGGCGCGTGCTGAGGCCGGGCGGCCGGTTCGTATTCGTCGAGCACGTGGCGGCGCCGCGCCGAACCTGGCGCCGACGTCTCCAGCGGCTCGTCCGGCGCCCGTGGGGATGGCTCGGCGACGGCTGCCGGCCGGATCAGGACACGGGCCGCCTCATCCGCGCGGCCGGCTTCTCCGACGTCGAGATCGAGGCGTTCCGCGTGCCGCTGGGCCTCGCGTCGCCGCACGTCGCCGGCGTGGCGATGCGGTAATGCGGTGGCGCCGGATCACGTCTGTCCTCCCCGCCCCCCTCGATGGAAGTCACCCTCACCCACTCCCAGGTCCGCAACTACGACGGCTAGGGGGCGGCGTGGAGGGCCAGGGCCACGCCTTCGTCCTCGACGACTGCCACCCATTCGCGGTCGGCCGGCCGATGCTCGTCTGCGGCACCACGGTGGCCACGCTCCAGCACCCCCGCTTCACGCGGTTCTTCGACATCGCCGATGACTAGTCGACGCACGTCGGCCTGTTCGACTGCGCGCCGACGCCGGCGTCGGGCGTCGCGCCGGCCGCTGCTGACCGTCGCCGCACGTCCGGTGGGCCGACCACCGGACGCCGCTCGATCTAGGCGTAGTCCTCCATCGGCGGGCAGGAGCACACGAGGTTCCGGTCGCCGAAGGCGTTGTCCACGCGCCCGACGCTCGGCCAGAACTTCTGCGCGTGCGACCACGGCGCGGGCCACGCCGCCTGCTGCCGCGAGTACGGGTGGCTCCACTCGTCCGCGGTCACCTCCGCGACGGTGTGGGGGGCCATGTTGAGCACGTTGTCCTCGGCGTCGGCGGTGCCCAGCTCGACCTCCTGGATCTCGGTGCGGATGGCGATGAGGGCGTCGCAGAACCGGTCCACCTCCTCCTTGGGTTCGCTCTCGGTCGGCTCCACCATGAGCGTCCCGGCCACGGGCCAACTCATCGTGGGGGCGTGGAATCCGTAGTCGATGAGGCGCTTGGCGATGTCCTCCGCGCCGATGCCGGCCTTCTGGAACGGCCGCACGTCGAGGATGAACTCGTGGGCGACGAACCCGTTGGGCCCGCGGTAGAGGACGTCGTAGTGGCCCTCCAGGCGCTTCGCCATGTAGTTGGCGTTGAGGACGGCCACCTGCGAGGCGCGCTTGAGCCCCTCGGCGCCCATCATGGCGATGTAGGCCCACGAGATGAGGAGGACGAGCGCGCTCCCGTAGGGCGCCGCCGCGACCGGCCCGATCCCCTCCTCGCCGCCCGTGGGGACGACCGGGTGCTTGGGGAGGTAGGGCTCCAGCGCCTCCGTCACGCCGATCGGCCCCATGCCCGGGCCGCCGCCGCCGTGCGGGATGGCGAACGTCTTGTGCAGGTTGAGGTGGCACACGTCCATCCCGAAGTCGCCCGGCCGGCAGAGCCCGACCTGCGCGTTCATGTTGGCGCCGTCCATGTAGACGAGCCCGCCGTTGGCGTGGACCACGTCGGCGATCTCGCGGATCGTCCGCTCGAAGACGCCGTGCGTGCTCGGGTAGGTGATCATGAGCGCGGCGAGGCGGTCGGCGTGCTGCTCGGCCTTCGCCCGCAGGTCGTCCATGTCCACCTCGCCCTGGTCCGTCACCTTCACGGCGACGACGTCCATGCCGGCCATGACGGCCGACGCCGGGTTCGTGCCGTGCGCGGACGTCGGGATGAGGCAGACGGTCCGCTGGTCGTCGCCGCGGTCGAGGTGGTAGGCGCGGATCGTGAGGAGGCCGGTGTACTCGCCCATCGCGCCCGAGTTGGGCTGGAGCGAGACGGCGTCGAAGCCCGTGATCTCGGCGAGCCACTCTTCGAGCGTGTCGATGACTTCCTCGTAGCCCTCGGTCTGGTCGTCCGGCGCGAACGGGTGGATGTTCGCGAAGCCGGGGAACGTAATCGGCATCATCTCGGCCGTCGCGTTCAGCTTCATCGTGCACGACCCGAGCGGGATCATGCTGTGGACGAGCGAGAGGTCCTTGTTCTCGAGCCGCTTGAGGTAGCGGAGCATCTGCGTCTCGCTCCGGTGCGCGTGGAACGTGGGGTGCTCCAGGAACGGCGTCGTCCGCGCGAGCGGGCCGGCGTAGCCCGCGTCGTCGGCCTCGGGCAGGAGGGTGCCGGCGAAGGCGTCGACGAGGTCCGCGAGGTCGTCGTCGGTGACGGTCTCGTCGAGCGCGATGCCGACCGTCCCGTCGTCGTAGGCGCGGAGGTTGATGGCGTACTCGTCGCGCGCGACGGCGACGGCATCCAGGTCGTCGGCTGTCCGGACATGGAGCGTGTCGAAGTACGCGTCGTGGAGCACCTCGTGGCCGGCGGCTTCGAGCGCCTCGGCGAGGCGGCGCGTCTGGCCGTGGACGTACGCGGCGATTTGGCGGAGCCCATCGGGCCCGTGGTAGACGGCGTAGAAGCCGGCGATGTTGGCGAGGAGCACCTGCGCCGTGCAGATGTTGGAGGTCGCCTTCTCGCGGCGGATGTGCTGCTCGCGCGTCTGGAGCGCCATGCGGAGCGCCGTCTCGCCGTGGCGGTCCTGGCTGACGCCGATGATGCGGCCCGGGATCTGGCGCTTGAAGTCCTCCGTCGTGGCGAAGAAGGCGGCGTGCGGGCCGCCGTAGCCCATCGGCACGCCGAAGCGCTGGCTGGAGCCGAGCGCGACGTCGGCGCCCCAGTCTCCGGGCGCCTCGATGAGGGTGAGCGCGAGGAGGTCGGTGGCGACGGCCACGTAGCCGCCGGCGTCGTGGACGCGCGCGGCGAGGCCGCTGTAGTCGACGATCTCGCCGTCCGTCGTCGGGTACTGGACGAGCACGCCGATCGTGTCATGGCCCGGCTCGAAGGCGAGTGCGTCACCGACTGTTACATCGATTCCGATCGGCTCGGCCCGCATTCGGACGACCGCGATTGTCTGCGGATGGCACCGCTCGTCGACGAAAAACGCCGACCGCTTGCCGCGGAGGGCGCCCGCGAACATGGTCATCGCCTCGGCGGCGGCCGTGCCCTCGTCGAGGAGCGAGGCGTTGGCGAGCGGGAGGCCGGTCAGGTCGCTGACCGCCGTCTGGAAGTTGAGGAGCGCCTCCAGCCGGCCCTGCGCGATCTCGGCCTGGTACGGCGTGTACTGCGTGTACCAGCCCGGATTCTCCAGCACGTTCCGCTGGATGACCGGCGGCGTCAGCGTGCCGTGGTAGCCCATCCCGAGGTAGGACCGCGCCAGGACGTTCAGCTCGGCCAGCTCGCGGAGCTCGGCCAGGAGCTCGTGCTCGGAGCGGGGGTCGGGCAGGTCCAGCGGGCGGTCGAGCCGAATGTCGTCCGGGACGACGGCGTCGGCGAGGGCCTCGAGCGAGTCGAACCCGAGAGTCCGGAGCATCTTGGCCTGCTCGGCCGCGGACGGCCCGAGGTGACGGTCAACGAAGCGGTCCGGGTGGCCGGTGCGCGTGGTCGTGGCGGGGGTCTCCATCGTCAGCGGGGGAGGCGGGCTGGGGGACGGGCGCACGGTACGCACACTCCGTCATCGGCGCTCCGGAAACGCCCTCTCTTCGCCTCGGCTTCGCCGCTGAGGGGCCGGGCTAGGCGGTGCGGCCGATGGTTTTCCCCTCGTCGGCAACGGCCGGCGGGTCCTCCGTTTCCTGGGTCCGGAGCGCGACGAGTGCCTCCCGCGCGGCGGCCTGCTCGGCCTCCTTCTTCGACTTGGCCGATCCCTCCCCCATCGGCTTTCCCCCGACCACCGCGGCGACGGTGAAGTGGCGGTCGTGGCTGGGGCCCTCCTCGGCCAGCACCTCGTAGGTCGGCTGCTCCATGCCGAGCGCCTGGACGTGCTCCAGCAGCCGGCTCTTGTGGTTGCTCCGGTCCGCCGCAGCCTCGTCGAAGTCGACGCACCGGGCCAGGACGTCGGAGACGAACCGGCGGGCGGCGGCGAACCCGAGGTCGAGGTAGACGGCCCCCACGATGGCCTCGAAGGCGTCGGCGAGGATGGTCTGGTTGGTCCGCCCGTCGGAGGCGTCCATGTTGTCGCTCATGAGGATGAGCGGGCCGAGGCCGATGACCTCGGCGTAGCCGGCCAGCGCCTTCCCATTGACGAGCGTCGCGCGGGTCCGCGTCAGGAGCCCTTCGGAGCGGTCGGGGAAGGCCTTGTACATGCTCTCGGCCACGATCGCGCCGAGGACCGCGTCGCCCAGGAACTCCAGCCGCTCGTTGCTCTCCGTCCCGTCCGTCGAGAGGCCCCGGAAGAGGGAGCGGTGGCGGAGCGCGTGGTCGTACAGCTCCAGGTCGCCGACGGGCATCCCGACGAGCGCCTCGATGGCGCGGCGGGAGACGCCCCGCGCCGTCCGCTCCTCCATCTCGTCCGGCGTCCGCACCACGGGCCCGCGCCGGGCGGCCGGCCCCCGAAGTGCGCCCAGCCACGACCGCACGAGGCGGGCGCTACGGCGCAGATTTCCGGAGGTCGACATCAGGCGGGGGAGGGTGAACCCGGAATCTACAGACGAGGCGCCGGAGGGCGCCGGGCCGATAGGTTTTTACGGAGGTGTGCACGGTCCGGCCGGCCGCGGCGCGCGGTGGGTCGTGGAACCCCGCACCGCGCCATCCGCTCAACCCGATGCCCCCATCCCCCCTCCCATGCCCACGACCGTCAACCCCGCCACCGGCGCCGAGATCGAGACCTACGAGCCCCTCACCGCGAGCGCCCTCGACGCCGCCCTCAACCGCGCCGTGGACGCCTTCGAGGCCCACCGCCGGACGAGCTTCGCCGAGCGCGCCTCCGCCATGCGCCGCCTCGCGGACCGCCTGGAGCGCGACAAGGACGCCCACGGGCGCCTCATGACGCGCGAGATGGGCAAGCCGCTGGCGCAGGCCGTCGCCGAGGCCGAGAAGTGCGCCTGGGTGTGCCGCTACTACGCCGAGCACGCCGAGCGCTTCCTGGCCGACGAGGCGCGGGAGACCGAGGCCGGCCGTTCGTTCGTGGCCTACGAGCCGCTCGGGCCCGTCCTCGCCATCATGCCGTGGAACTTCCCGTACTGGCAGGTCTTCCGCTTCGCCGCGCCGACGGTCATGGCCGGCGGGGTGGGGCTCCTGAAGCACGCCACGAGCGTGCTCGGCTGCGGCGACGCCATCGCTGACCTGTTCCGCGAGGCCGGCTTCGCCGAGGGCGTCTTCCAGCACGTCGTCATCGACCACGACCAGACGGCGGAGGTCGTCGCCGACGCCCGCGTCCGCGCCGTCACCCTCACCGGGAGCGACCGCGCGGGGCGGACGGTCGGGAAGCTGGCGGGCGAGGCGCTCAAGCCGTCGCTCCTGGAACTGGGCGGGAGCGACGCCTTCGTCGTCCTCGCCGACGCCGACCTCGACGCGGCGGTCGAGACGGGCGTGACCGCGCGCGTCCAGAACAACGGCCAGTCGTGCATCGCGGCCAAGCGGTTCATCCTGGAGCGGCCCATCGCCGACGAGTACACGCGCCGGTTCGTCGAGCGGATGGAGGCGCTCACCGTGGGCGACCCGATGGACGAGGGCTCGGACGTCGGCCCGCTCGCCCGCGAGGACCTCCGCGACGACATCCAGGACCAGGTGGACCGCGCCGTCGCGGACGGCGCCGAGGTCCTGTGCGGCGGCGCGATCCCCGACGGCGACGGCTTCTACTACCCGCCGACGGTGCTGGGCGGCGTGGAGGAGGGGAGCACGGCCTTCGAGGAGGAGATCTTTGGGCCGGTCGCGTCCATGATCGTGGCCGAGGACGCGGACGACGCGGTCCGCCTCGCGAACGCCACGCGTTTCGGTCTCGGTGGGAGCGTGTGGACGCAGGACCGCGCGCGCGGCGAGCGCCTCGCCCGCGAGATCCGCTCCGGCGCCGTGTTCGTCAACGAGATGACCAAGAGCCACCCGAACCTCCCGTTCGGCGGCATCGGCGACTCGGGCTACGGCCGCGAGCTCGGGCGCCCCGGCATCCGCGCCTTCGTCAACCAGAAGACGATCTGGATCGACTGAGCCGAGGGCTCGGAGCCTCACGTACCGAGGGGGCTCGGTTGGGGCGGCGCGACGGCGCGATCTTGGGGGCACTCCGCGGACCCCCCTCCCCATGCGCCTCCTGTCCCTCGTCGCCCTCGTGGGGGTCGCCCCGGCCCTCGCCGCGCAGCCCCATTCGCACACGCACGCGCCCCACACCCGCGCCATCGAGTTTCCCGATGTGCCCGGATACCGGACGCTCGTGGCGGACCTCCACATGCACACCGTCTTTTCCGACGGCAGCGTCTGGCCCACGATCCGCGTCCAAGAAGCCATCCGCGACGGGCTGGACGTGATCGCCACGACCGAGCATCTGGAATACCAGCCCCACCGCGACGACCTCCCGCATCCGGACCGCAACCGCTCGTTCGAGATCATGCGGGAGGCCGCTGGTCGCGCGGATCTGCTCGTCGTCAACGGGTCGGAGATCACGCGCTCCATGCCTCCGGGGCACAGCAACGCCATCTTCGTGCAGGACGCCAACGCCCTCCTCCTCGACGACGTGACCGACGCGTTCCGCGAGGCCAAGCGGCAGGGGGCCTTCACCTTCTGGAACCATCCGAGCTGGACGTCCCAGCAACCCGACGGCCTGGCGGTGTTGAGTGACCTCCATCGCACGCTCATCGCCGAGGGCCTGCTGGATGGGATCGAGGTCGTCAACGAGCACCGCTACTCCGAGGAGGCCCTATCCATCGCTCTCGAGAACGACCTCGTCATTCTGGGCAGCTCGGACATCCACGGCCTCATCGACTGGGAGCACCACGTCCCGGAGGGAGGGCACCGCCCGGTCACGCTGGTGTTCGCGACCGACCGCACGGAGGACGCGTTCCGTGAGGCTCTGTTTGCCGGTCGGACGGCCGTTTTCTTCTCGGACCGGCTGGTCGGGCGCGCCGAGCATCTGGGGCCGCTCATCGAGGCGAGCCTGCACGTGCGGTCGGCGGAGTACCTGGGCGACAGTTCCGTGCTGGTGGTCGAGATCGAGAACCGCTCCGAGGTGCCGTTCCTCCTTCAGCACGACGGCAATGAGACGTTCCACAACACGTCCGACGTGGTGACGGTCCCGGCGCACGGCATCCTCTCGCTGGAGGCGAAGCCCGGGGCTCGAGGAGAGGGCGTCCGCATTCCGTTCCGCGTGCTCAACGCCGTCACGGCGCCCGGCGAGCATCCGGCTTGGACGCTCGCTGCTGAGCCGCCGCCGGCTCGCGAGGAGTAGCCAACGCGCGGCTCGGCGTAACTCCGAGGTTGAATCGCTCGTCTCGCAACGTACGTTTCGTGTAGTCCTGGTCCCCCTGCCATGTCCCCCTTCCTGATCCCGATCCTCGCGCTCCTGATCCCCGTCGTCGCCATCCTGTCGGGGACGTACGTCAAGGTGATGCAGATGAAGGCAGAGACCGACGCGCAACTCGGCCGCGCGGCCGGGCATGTGGACGATGAACTGGCGGAGGCGAGGGCCGAGCGCGACCGGCTCCGCCAGCGGGTCGAGGCGCTGGAGGCCATCGTCACGAGCGAGGGGTACGACCTGGAGCGCGAGGCGCGCCGTGCCGGCCTCGGCCAGATCGACACGGGCCTGCTCGATCTCCCTGGGCCCCAAGCCGCAGAGCGCGACCCGCGGCGTCGCACTCGCGAATCGTAACGGATCGAGCCGTTGAACGAGCGCCGGCCACGGAACGGGGACGGGCTTTCGGGGGAATCGACATGGTTCTGACACAGACGGGGCGGCACGCGGCCGGCACCTTGGCCCACCGCTTCCCAGCCCGCGACCCCATGACCCGATTCATCCGCCCCACGCTTCTCCTGCTCACCCTCGCGCTCGGCGCCTGTGACGCCGTCGGCGCGGGCGACGAGGTGTCCGCCGAGGACCTCTACGACGCGGCCGTCGTCGTCGCCAGCGCCGTCGCGCTCGACGCGGGCGGGGTGCTCGAAGACGCCGCCGCTGGCGCCTCGTTCGCCCTCGCCGCCGACGCGTCCGGCCGGACCGCCGGCCCCGGCCGCCCCGGCTGCGACAACGCCCGGACGTTCGATGCCGACGCCACGCTTTGGACCGTCACCATCGACTGCGAGCGCGGGGACCCCGAGGGCCGGTTCTACGCCTCGTTCGAGCGCGTCGCGACGTACCGGTTCGTCGACGCCGCCGGCGCGGCGCAGGAGCGGCCCGCCGGCGCCGCGTCGCTCGACTACGACGTGCTCTCCGGGACGAGTCTGTTCCGGTCGCCGCACGGCGTCCACGCGCTCACGGCGCTCGGCGCCGACCTCTCGGTGACCGACCTCGACCAGGACCTCGTGACGGTCAACGGCTCGTACCAGCGCGCGGCCACCGACACGCTCCGCGGCCCCGGGGGTGAGCGGACCGTCGCCTACGACCTCGCGCTGACGCTGGACGACGTCCAGGGCCCGAAGGGGACCGCCCGCCGCTGGCGGAGCGCCGTCGGCGGCACGATCACGGGCACGCTCCACGCCACGATCACCCGGACGCCGGTCGGCGGCCCCAGCACGCAGCGGACGGTGGACCAGGAGTTCACCATCACCTTCCCGGCGGACGGCTCCGGCGACCGAGTCGCGCAGATCGCGCTCGGCGGCCACCGCTACCGCGCCGACGTGGAGACGGGCGAGATCGACGGCCTGTAAGCGCCCGGCTCCCGCATCGTCCGGCGGCCGGCCTCTTCGCGGGGCCGGCCGCCGTCGGTCAGGGCGCTCGGACGATCCGTCCGTCGTGGACCACGAGGCGCACGCGGCGGAGCGCCGAGATGTCGTCCGTCGGGTCGCCCTCGACGACGACGAGGTCGGCCACGAGGCCGGGGCGGACGGCGCCGATCTCGTCCTCCAGCCGGAGCATCCGGGCGTTGCCGCTCGTGGCGGCGCGGAGGGCGTCGAGCGCGGGCATCCCATACGCCACCATTAGCTCGATCTCGCGGGTCTGGTCGCCGTGCGAGAACACGCCCACGTCGCTCCCGACGCACATCGGCACGCCAGCGGCGAGGGCCTCTTGAAACGCCTGTCGCTTCTGGACGATGCGCGCCGGCTCGGGCGCGGCGCCGTCCCAGCCGCCGTAGCGCGAGATCGCGTCGACGGCGGCGAGGGTGGGGCAGAGCCACGTACCGCGCCGGGTCATCTCGGCCCAGACCTCCGGCGTCCCGCCGTCGCCGTGCTCGACCGTCCGGACACCCGCGCGGACGGCGCGCAGCATCCCCTCGGCCGTCCCCGCGTGCGCCGACACGTCGCGCCCCGACGAGGCCGCCGTCTCGACGACCGTGCGGATCTCGGCCTCCAAGAAGGTGGCGAGGGCCTCGCCGTTCGGTCCCCACCGGTAGTCGGCGTAGACCTTCACCCAGTCGATGCCGTGGCCGATCTGGTCGCGCGTGGCGCGGACGAGGTCGGGGCCGTCGGCCTCCTCGGCGCCGAGCGGTACGTCCATGTCGGGGCGGAAGCCTTTCGGGCCGTAGGAGCCCGTCGCCACGAGCGCCGGCCCGGCGACGAGCAGCCGCGGTCCCAGCACGACGCCCTTCTCGATGGCGTCGCGGAGCCCGACGTCGGCGTAGCCGGCGCCCTCCGAGCCCAGGTCGCGCGTCGTCGTCCACCCGGCCCGGAGCCCGGCCTCGGCGTGGGCCACGCCCCGCGCGACGCGCTCGGCGACCGACTCGCGGAGCACCTGGTCGGTCCAGCCCGTCTCGTCGTAGGGGTGGAGGAGGAGGTGGCTGTGGCCCTCGATCAGGCCCGGCAGCAGCGTCGTGCCCGGCAGGTCGATGGTCCGGGTATGGAGCGGGGATTGGAGCTGAGAGGGCTCTCCGACGGCCGCGATGGTATCGGACACGACAAGAACGGCCCAGCCGTCGTGCAGGGCCTCGCCGTCGAACACGCGGTCGGGACGGAGGAGGAGGGCGGGCTGGCTGAGTGCGGGGCCGGCGGCGAGCACGGCCAGCGCAGCGAGGAGGAGACGCACGGAGACGGGGGCAGTCGGAGAGGACCGCCAACGTAGCGCCGACCGGCCGTGCGGGACGACAGGGCTCGTCCCGACCTCGGCCAGGATCCTGTCGTCCGACATCTCCGATCCCCGGGCGGAGCCGAATCGGCCCCGCCCGGTATGTTGGCCTCGCACCTCTCCCACCGCCCGATGCAGCTCACCTTCTGGGGCGCCGCCCAGACCGTCACCGGCTCCCTCCACTTCCTCGAGCTCGACTCGGGCGAGCGCCTCTTCCTCGACTGCGGGCTCTTCCAGGGCCGCCGCTCTGAGGCCAAGGAGCGCAACGGCGACTGGCCCTGCGACCCGGCCTCCGTCGACGCCGTGCTCCTCTCGCACGCCCACATCGATCACTCGGGCCTCCTCCCGAAGCTCTGGCGCGACGGCTTCCGGGGGACCGTCTACGCGACCCACGCGACGGTGGACCTGTGTGCGCTCATGCTCCGCGACAGCGCTCACATCCAGGAGAAGGATGCCGAGTTCTTCAACCGCAAGATCCGCAAGCGGGGGCAGGAGACGGTCGAGCCCCTCTACGATATGGACGACGCCGAGGGCGTCCTCGGGTGCTTCCACGGCGTCCCCTACGACACGCCCTTCCGCGTCCCCGGCGGCGTGGAGGTCGTCTACCGCGACGCCGGCCACATCCTCGGCTCGGCGACGATGACGCTCGATGTGGACGAGGGCGGCCGGACCAAGCGACTCGGCTTCACCGGCGATCTGGGCAACCCCGGCCGGCCCATCCTCCGCGACCCGCAGCCGCTCCCCCCGGTCGACTGGCTCATCTGCGAGAGCACCTACGGCGGCAAGACGCACGAGCCGCCGGACCAGGCGAAGGCACGGCTGGCCGAGATCATCACCACCACAGCCGCGCGAGGTGGTCGCGTCGTGATCCCCGCGTTCGCCGTCGGGCGGACGCAGGAGATCGTCCACAACCTCGACCAGCTCTGGAACGAGGAGCGGATTCCGCCCATCCCGGTCTTCGTCGACAGCCCGCTCGCCGTCAACGCGACCGCCGTGTTCCAGACGCACCCGGAGTGCTACGATCGCGACCTCCTCGACTACCTGCTGACGGACCCCAACCCGTTCGGCTTCGAGCGGCTGGAGTACGTCCGCGAGGCGTCCCGTTCGAAGGAACTGAACGGGCTGCACGTCCCCTTCGTGGTGATCTCGGCGAGCGGGATGTGCGAGGCCGGGCGCATCCTCCACCACCTCCGCAACACGGTCGAGGACCCGAAGCACACCATCCTGATCGTGGGCTACCAGGCCGAGCACACACTGGGGCGGCGGATCGTGGAGCGCCGCGCCGAGGTGAAGATCTTCGGCCAGCCGCACCCGCTCAACGCGCAGGTGGAGGTGATGAACACGTTCTCGGCCCACGCCGACGAGCCCGGCCTCGTCGGCTTCGTCGACGCGCTCGACAAGGACCGGCTCCAGACCGTCTACCTCGTCCACGGCGACCCCGCCGCGGCAGGAGGCGCTGACGGAGGCCCTCCACGAGTCTGGCGTGCGCGACGTGGAGGCGCCGGCGCGTGGCCACGCGGTGACGCTCTAATGGCCCGCTCTCGCCGGTGACGAATCGCGGCCGTCACCAGCAGTTGACCCAGGTGGCGCGTCGTGTGCTCGGCGGCGTGGACGAGCAGGCCGAGGACGGTCGACGGGATCTGCTGCGTCCGACGCCGCGTGCGTCGAGGAGCGTCGCCTCGTCGGTTGCGCGGATCTGGGCGAGCGCGTGATCGACCTGCTGGCGGAACGCCTCGACAGCGCAGCGGCCGTGAGCGTGTCGTCGGGCTCGCCCTCTCGGTCGAGCGCGTCGAGTTGCCCGTCGCTCAGCGCCTCACCACGCGCATAGGTCAGGAGCCGGTCGAGGACGCCCGTGAGATGCTGGAGGTGGAAGCCGGCCGACGCCACGCCGGCCGGGCGATCCCAGAGCGCGTCGTCGGGGAAGGCCGCCATCGCCGCCTCGATCTCCTCCCGGGCCTGCACAAGCGCGTGGGCGACGGGCTGGAGGAGCGGCGGCACGTCCGTGAGCGGACCGCGCAGCCAGACTTCGAGGGTCGGAGTCCATGCCGGACACGCGGGCTCGACGCCGGATTGATCCCCGCGGGCGAGCGCACGCGGGGCGGGGTCAGTGGCCGAGGGCCAGGTCCATCGCGCCGGGCTTGTCGTGGACGGCGATCCGATCGAGGAGCGTGGCGCTCCGCTCGTTCAGCCCGACCACCTCGACCTCCACGCCGCGCTTCCGGTAGCGGAGCACGGCCTTGTCGATGGCCGCCACCGCCGAGCCGTCCCACACGTGCGAGTCCGAGAGGTCGATCACCACACGGTCCACGTCCTCGTTGAACTGGAAGAAGTCCAGGAAGCCGTTGACCGTCACGAAGAAGAGCTCGCCGGTGACGGCGTAGGTGTGCGTCCGGCCGTCGGTGCTCTCGTGCAGTTCCATAAAGGCGTGGTCCGCCACGGCGCGGGCGAACAGGAGCGCACTCAGGACGACGCCCACGAGCACGCCGATCGACAAGTCGTGTGTGTAGACGACCGTCGCCACGGTCACCACCATCACGAGCGTCTCGCCCTTCGGGGCGACCGCCATCGTCCGGAGCGAGGACCAGTCGAAGGTCCCCACCGAGACCATGATCATGACGGCCACGAGCGCGCCCATCGGGATCAGCACGAGCCACTCGCTGAAGACGAGGATGAACAGGAGCAAGAACACGCCGGCCGCGAACGTCGAGAGCCGCCCCCGCCCGCCGCTCGACACGTTGATGACGGACTGGCCGATCATGGCACACCCGGCCATCCCACCGAAAAAGCCGGTGATGACGTTGGCGATGCCCTGGCCGCGCGCCTCGCGGTTCTTGTCGGAGCCCGTGTCCGTCCGCTCGTCCACGATCTGGGCCGTCAGGAGCGACTCGATGAGGCCGACGAGGGCGAGCGCGAACGAGATCGGGAAGAGGATCTCCAGTGTCTCCAGCGTCAGCGGCACCGACGGCAGCGCGAAGAAGGGCAGCTCCGTCGGCAGCGCGCCCATGTCGCCGACGGTCCGCAGCCCGAACCCGCTCATGAGCGAGACGAGCGTCAGCACCACGATGGCGATGAGCGGAGACGGGATCGCCGTCGTGAGGCGCGGCACGCCGTAGATGATCGCCAGCCCGGCGGCCACGAACGCGTACATCTCCCACCCGACGTCCACGAACTGCGGCAGCTGCGCCATGAAGATCAGGATCGCGAGGGCGTTGACGAACCCGGTCATCACGGCCTTCGGGACAAACTTCATCACGCGCCCCAGCCGGAACGCGCCGAACGCGAACTGGATGACGCCGGTCAGGATCGTCGCGGCGAAGAGGTAGGGGAGGCCGTGGTCCTTTACCAGCGTGATCATCAGGAGCGCCATCGCGCCCGTGGCGGCCGAGATCATGCCGGGGCGCCCGCCGACGAATGCCGTCGTGACGGCGATCACGAACGAGGCGTAGAGCCCGACCTTCGGGTCGACGCCGGCGATGATCGAGAAGGCGATGGCCTCCGGGATCAGCGCGAGCGCGACGACGGTGCCCGCCAACAGGTCGGCGCGGACGTTGCCGAACCACTCATGGCGGAGGGTGGAGGGGGACAGGGAAGCAGGGAGACGAAGCGTCACGCGGGCAGAGCTGGCGGCCATACGTCAGGCCGTCGTGGGGGCCGGGAGTCGGCCACATCAGGGCAGGATCCGCACCGTGCGCAGATCCCAGAAGCCGACGAGTCATCGGCCACGAAACGGCCAAACTACACCTCTGTGTCGTCGTCGTCGGGCGTTGACGACCGTATTCCCTCCGCCTTGATCGTTTGGAAGCGCTTTGCCGTAGTGGCGGGCTATGGAGCGCCTAGGCGGGCACCAACCCGCTGGCGGGAGCGGTCCATGCCGCCGCGTCGTCCACTCGGGGAGCGGGGAGGGAGAGCCGCACGGTCGTTCCGAGGCCCTCCTCGGACTCCAGGATGAGCTGGCCGCCGTGGCCCTCCCGCACGATCTCATAGGCCAGGGAGAGGCCCAGCCCCGTGCCCCGTCCCGGGGGCTTGGTGGTGAAGAACGGCTCGAAGGCGCGGGCCGCCACGTCGGCGGGCATCCCCGTGCCCCGGTCGGCCACCTCCACCTCCACAGTCTTGCCCCGGCGGCGGGTGGAGATGCGGAGCGGCGGGATGTCGTCGTCGACGTCCCGCTCGTCGAGCGCGTAGTACGCGTTCCCGAGCAGGTTCAGCACGACGCGCCCGAGGTCGGCCGGCGCGACGACGACGGTGCCCACCGCCGGGTCCAGGTCGAGTGCGATCGGCGGGGCCGCGGCACTTCGGGCGGCTGCGGCGTGCTCGGCGAGCGCGGCGTGCTCGGCCACGAGCGCGTTGAGGTCGACGGCCTCCTGCTCCGAGGGCCCGCGTCGGCTGTGGTCCAGCATGCTCCGGACGATGCCGCTCGCCCGCGTCCCGTGCTCGGCCACCTTCTCCACACCCAGGGCGATGTCGTCGAGCGCTTCGCGGGCGTCCGCGTCGAGCTCGGGGAGATGGGCGCGGAGGTCGGCCACGCGCTCGGCCGCCAGGCCGGCGAAGTTGGTCACGAAGTTGAGCGGGTTCTGGATCTCGTGCGCCACGCCCGCCGTGACGCGCCCGAGCGAGGCCATCTTCTCGGCGTGGATGAGCCGGTCCTGCGCCGCCGTCAGCCCGTGGAGCGCCGCCTCGAGCTCCGCGTTGCTCTCGGCCTGGCGCCGGGCGTGGGCGAACTCGTAGCGGGCGTACCGCTCCAGGGCGTACGAAGCGATCATCCCGCTGAGCTGCGTCGAGAGCAAGAACTGGCCGGCGTTGGCGAGGTAGAGCAGGGGCGTGTGGAGGGCCGCGACGGCGAGGTAAAGGACCGTGAGAATGCCCCCGATGGCCGTCGCCACCACGAACCGCAGCCGGAGCAGGACGTGGACGTAGATCAGGATGAGCATCATCCCGCTGTAGTAGTAGCCGTCGAGGATGAGCAGGCCCCGTGGCGACAGCGTCCCCTCCGACTGCGCGACCGTGTGCTGCACGGCCCACTCCATGGCCACCACGCCGAGCCCGCCCGCGATCGCCACCGTCGCCGCCGGCTTCAGCCAGCGCCGGACCGACGGCACGTACGTGGCCGCGATCCCCACCGCCGTCACGAGGCAGACCACGATCCGGATCGCACGGACGGCGCCGAAGGCCGTTGGCGCCACCCACTGGTCGAGCCACCCGAACGCCGCGTACTGGACGAACCCGAGCACCAGCGCAGCCCGGACGAGGGGCCACGACCGATCCACGTAGGCGGCCCGAAAGGCGGCTTCGGCCGTCTCGTCGCGGAACCGGAGGGTGAGGGGGTGGACGGAGGAGGGACGCACCGGGGGCAGGGGCGAACGCGCGCTAAACATCGGCGTGGATCGGTTTGCTCCGGCCAGCCCCCGAATCTTTCGCACGACGCCGTCCGGCTTCTCCCGAAGACATATGTGACGAATGGCGCAGCGAAATTGCGCCAATAGGCGACTATCGCCCGAAGCCCGAACCGCCTACCTTCTCCTTGCGTTTGCATTTACTTCGAGTCCTTGTCGCACGGACATGGCGTTTCGCCCGGGCGTAGATCGCCCGTCCCCCGGTAGGCACGCCCTTGTCTCCACCACGTCGCGACGCCAGCCTTCCCGACATGGAACTCCCGATCCCGAGCCGTACGACCCGCGCTGCCTTCGAGACTCTCGCCGTCATCGAGCACCGCGACCCGACTGGGCACTCGTTCGTCACCGAAGGGGCGATCACGGCCACCTCCCTCGCGCTCGGCGTTACCGAGCAGTACGTGACCGACGTGCTCCGCCGGTCCGACGCGCTCCCCTCGGCCCTCCGCGACGACGTGCTCTACCTCTACGCCATGAAGGTGGAGCAGGGCGTGAAGACGTACTGCCGCGCCCGATCCGGCGGCACGTACGAGGCCCCCAGGCTCACCCCGACGCATCGGGACGTGCTGGCGGCCGTCGGCGTGGGCTGATGACAGTCTGAATGCCATCTCTCCGGTGAGGGCTTGGTCTAGGTCAGCGATGAGGTCGCCGGCGTGCTCCAAGCCGACGGAGATTCGCATGTGCTGCGGGTGATGCCGAGCGCCGCGAAGCGGTCCGGGAGGAGCTTCTTGAGGTATCGGATCGCGGGCGCGTAATCAGGCTCTCGTGCCAGCCCCAGTTCACGCCGAGCGGGAACACTCCCAGCCGGTTCACGAACCGTTTGATCGCGTCGAGGTCGGCGGCTCGTCCGAGCCCCCCACAACCTGCCCGTGAGCGTCGAGAACACGGCGGGGGCAGGAAGGCCATGAGGTAGAGGATCAAGGGGTGCCGGAGGGTCAGGCCGTAGCAGCCCCGCACCGGGATCCTCACGTAGACCATCCAGCTCCCGATGAGCATCCTGATGGCGAAGAAGGCCAGCAGCGACCGCGCCCGCTTGTGGATGATGGCCGCCTGAATTTCCTCGCACCGGTGCCCCAGCACCCGCGGCCGGAGAATCAGCCCGTAGACGACGAGTCCGAGCAGGACGAGGATCGGCGCCAGCGCGTGTCCGAACGTCACCGACCGCGGCAGGAGGGGACGGGGGGCGGCGCCGGGAGGGCGGGTGTGGAGCGGAGCGCGGCGTGGACCCCGAGTCTAGGCGGGATCAGCCGAGGAGGCGGGCTCGGCGTCGAGGGCGTCCACGAACGCGAGGAAGTCCTGCGCCGTCGTCTCCGGGTCTTCCAGGATCGGGAGGTGGCCGATCCCCTGCATCATCCGTACGTGCGCTCGGGGCATCCCCGCCGCGATGGAAGCCGCGCCGGACGGGTGGAGCACGCGGTCCTCGGCTCCCCACGTGACGAGCGTCGGGACGCCCACGCCGTCGAGGAGGGCCTCGGTGGTCGGGCCGGCAGCCAGCTCCTCAGCCATCCGGCGAAAGACGTGGTGGTTGAAGTCGTAGTCCTCGGCGCTCTCGGCCGCGAGCACGCGGTAGGCCGGCCGCGGGATCGGGGGCGGCTGGCTCATGGAGAAGGCGACCGACGCGGCGTACTCGTCGGCGGTCCGCGAGAAGAGGGGGACGCCCTCGCCCTCCAGGAGCCCCTCGATCATCTCGCTCGGGCGCTCGCCCGCGGCGCCGGCCGGGTTGAGGAGCCAGAGCGACTGGAGCCGGTCGGGGTGGCGGTGGGCCACCTCGGCGGCAATCCGCCCGCCCATCGACGATCCGGCGAGGTGGAATCGGCCCAGCCCGAGCGCATCGGCGAAGGTGACGACGGCCTCGGCCTGGGCAGTCATCGAGAAGTCGCCGGCCCGGTCGCTCTCGCCGAAGCCGGGGAGGTCCGGGATGACGAGGCGGAACCGGTCCTTCAAGCGGCGCGCGAGGCGGGGCCAGTGGTCCTTGCTCGCGCCGATGCCGTGGAGGAGGACGAGCGCGGTCCGGTCGCCGCCGGTGTCGAGATAGACGACCGTCCGTCCGTCGGAGAGCGTAAGCTCGTGGCGCTCCAGGCCGGCCTTCGCGCGGAGGTCGAGCCGGGCCTTCTCGACGGCGCGGGCGACGGGGTCGAGCTTTTTCAGGAAGGCGAACATCAGTCGGCGCCGAGACGCTGGCGGAGGGCGTCGGGGAGGGGCGTCGGGCGGCCCGCGCGGCTGTCAATCCAGACGAGCGTGGTCCGCGCCGTGGCGTAGGCCGTGTCCTCGTCGCCCTCGACGGTCAGCTCGCAGTCGAGCGGGAGCGAGGTCCGGCCCGGCTCGCCGGCCGTCACGCGCACGAGCACAGTGGCGGGGTACACGACCGGCCGTTTGAACTGCGCCTCGACGGCGACCAGGACTGGGCTCGTGTCGTCGGACCCGGGCCAGGGGCCGTCCTCCGCCCACTGCTGGAACAGCTCGATCCGCGCCTGCTCGAAGTAGGTCTGGTAGACCGCGTTGTTGACGTGGCCCAGCGCGTCCATGTCGGACCAGCGGACCGGGATGCGGGCGGTGTGGAGAGGCTTGGGCATGGTCGGCGGGGAGGATCGACGAGGATCGACGAGGATCGACGAGGATCGACGCGAGCGCATTGCGCCACGCGCAGGGGAGGGGGGCCGGGCGCCGGCTCGCGCGACCAACGTAGACGTGGGTGAACCGGCCGTCGGCGCTCGCGTGTCCGTCGCCCCGCCCGAAGACGCCGACGCGGTAGCGCACGCTAGAGGTCCCCACGTGCTCGACGGCAAGGGCGGCCTCGACCGTGCGGGAAGGCGAGCGGTGCGAAGTAGTCGCACTCGGTGCGGACCACGAGGCCGATGGGCGCGTCCGGCTCCGTCGCCAGGAGGCCCGCCCCAATCAGCCATGCGTTGACGGCCGTATCGAAGAACGAGTAGTAGACGACGTTGTTGACGTGGCCGTAGGCGGCGTTGTCCATCCACCGCGTCGTGATCGGGACGAGGGCGCGGTAGGCCGAGCGCGGGGGCGGGGCGGGACGAGGGGGCGCCATCGAGGACGGGCAGACGGCGAGGGGGCGTCCAACGGTAACGCCGTTAAGTCGGCGCTGTGCCCGGCTGCAGGCCGTTCTGTCCGTGGGACGCGAGATCACGGGCACCCTGCCCAGGCTCAACCGGACCCACACGGATGGGATCCGCGAGATCCGGCTCGGCGCTCTCGGCGTGCCCACGCCCGCGCCGACGCGCCGGCCAGCCGACGTCGTCTAGGCCGTTTCCGGAAACCCCAGAGATGTCCTCCTGACCGCCGTGAAGGATCTCGACGCGACGTCTGGCTCCGTCGCTAGGCTCGCAATGGTCTCGGACGATGGCGTTGAGATCCTTCGAGCGGCTCAGGATGGCGGGACCGGAGGGGGGTCCGCACAAGCCCTCGGCGCCCTGATGCGGGCACGTCGGCGTACATGCTGAGGAGGCCCTCCGACGATCCGGAGGGCCTCCTCAGTACTGACCGGCTCGGCGCGCTACTCGCTCGGCGTGGCCGTGTCGTTCTCGCGGTCCACGTCCGGGAGGAGGTGATCCGGGTCGAGCGTCGCGCTGGCGACCTCACGGCCCTCGGCGGCGACCACCACCATCACCTCGTCGTTGCGTCCGAAGCCCTCGACGGGCACCGTGACACGCTCCGTCGAGCCGTCGGCGAAGGTGACCTCAACGGTGGTCGGGAACACAAGGCCTGCGTCCTGCCCGACCGTCACGCGGACCATGTCGTCGCGCTGGGCGACCGACACGAGCGTGGCGTCGTACTCGTGGCGCGTGGCGAACCAGCCGTTCCAGAACCAGTCCAGGTCCTCCCCCGAGACGTCCTCGATGGTGCGGAAGAAGTCGGCCGGCTGGGGGTGCTTGTAGGCCCAGCGGCGGGTGTACTCCTTGAACGCGGTGTCGAACCGCTCCTGGCCCAGGATGGCCGTGCGGAGGAGCGTGAGGCCGGCCCCGGGCTTGGTGTAGCTGTTCCAGCCGGTCTCGCGGCCGTCGAGTTGGTCCGGGTAGGTCATGATCTCGTCGTCCACCGAGATCTCGTTCCCGCGGAAGGAGCCGGCGATGGCGTCGGCGCGGAGGCTGGCCGCGCGCGTCTGGTCGGACTGGCCGTAGCCCGGGAGCGACGGGTCGTTGCCCTCGTCGTAGAAGCGGACGTTCGAGGGGCCGTTGATGAACGTGTTGAACCCCTCGTCCATCCACGCGTGGCGGCGCTCGTCGGAGCCGACAATCATGGGGTACCAGTTGTGACCGAGCTCGTGGTCCACGACGCCGAAGAGCCCGAAGTGGCGGCTGCGGACGGACGAGAAGTGGAGCATCGGGTACTCCATCCCGCCGATGTGGCTGGCGACCGAAATCGCGACCGGGTACGGGTAGGGGTACCAGTACGAGTTGTTGAGGATGGAGGCGCGGCCGTAGCGCGTGGCCTGCTCCCAGCCCGGGTTCGCCGGGTCGTCGGAGACGCCCTCCTGCGGGTAGGCGCTCAGGATGAGGACGTCGTTCATCGACCCGTCCTCCTGGCGGACGCCGGCGTGGGCGCCGTCGACCATGAAGGCGGCCGAGCTGCCCCAGGCCACGTCGCGGACGTTCTCGGCGCGGAAGCGCCACGTCTTGGTGCCGGTCGCGGAGGCGGCCGCGTCGCGGTCCGCCGCCGTGACGATGGGGAGGGCCTCCTCACTGCGGCGGGCCGCCGCGAGGCGCTGGCGCTGGGCCGGCGTGTAGACGTCCTCCGGGTTGAGGAGCGTGCCCGTCGCCACGATGGTGTGGCTGGCGGGGACCGTCAGCGTCATCTCGTAGTCGCCGTAGTCGAGGTAGAACTCGCCGGAGCCGAGGTACGGCATGTGGTTCCACCCGTTGACGTCGTCGAAGACGGCCACGCGGGGGTACCACTGCGCCATCGCGTAGACCGTGCCGTGCTCCGTGTCCATCCGGCCCATGCGCGGCGTGCCGGGCGAGCCGGGGATCACGAACGAGTAGGGGATCTACGACCTCGACGCGGCCGCCGTTGGCCTCGACGGGCTCGGCGAGGTCGAGCCGCATCCGCGTGTCGGTCACGAACGGCTCCACGGCGTCGCCGTCGACGGTGATGGCCCCGAGGCGGTAGCCGTGCTCGTCCGAGAGCGAGCTGGAGGCCCGGCCGGTAATCGGCCCACCCCGGCTCTCCGTCTTGAACAGGTTCTGCTCGAGGTGGAACCAGAGGTAGTCGAGGGCCTCCGGGCTGTTGTTGGTGTACGTCAGGCGGACGGTCCCGGTGACGGTGTGCGTCTGGTCGTCCAGGCTCGCCGTGAGGTCGTAGTCGGCGCGCTGCTGCCAGTAGGCGGGGCCGGGGCGGCCGCTGGCGCTGCGGTACTGGTTCGGGGTCGGCAGCTCGAACGGCTCGAAGAGGTCGACGGGCTCGGGGGCGTTGGCGGCGCGGAGCGAGTCCTGGCGCGCATCGTAGGCGGCGAAGGCCGTGACCGCGGCCCGCGTGCCGCGGACGCCGAACCCGGAGGTGCCGATCGAGAGCGTCCCGGAGAAGGCGTCGCCGTCGAGCGTGGCCTCCAGCCGGAAGGGGGCACCGCCGAGGGAGGTGAACGACCCCGTGGCGGTGAAGGCCGCGCCGTCCCTCGCGATCTCGACCCCGCTCAGCTCGGAGTCGATGCCGTTGTTCATGAGGACGATTCGGCCGGTATCGCCGTCGTCGGGGAGGGTCAGGAAGCCGTTGTCGAAGGGGGCATCGCCGCCGGGTGGCAGCAGGTCGTAGGACCACGTCCCGACCGGGCTCTGGGCGAGGGCCAGCGGGGCGACGAGGAGCAGCAGGAGCGCTGCGAGCAGACGGGGCATGAGGTGGGCAGAGAATGGGCAGGATGACGGGGGCGCTACGCCCGGATGCCGGATCGGTTACGGACCGACCCCGGCCGCGGGCCCCGAGGGGAAGCTAGGGCTCGTTCCCTCGTCCCGGGCGTGTCCGCCGCGCCGGCCGCTCAGTCGAGCGCCGAACGGACGGCGCGGCGGACGACGTCGACGGTCAGGCCGTAGACGAGGTGGGAGCCGAACTCCCACACCCACCACGCCTCGGGGAGGTCGTCGGGCGCGGCCTGGAGGCCGAGGGCGGGGAGCGCCGAGGCGTGCGTGGCGCCGAAGAGGACGGCGGCGGCCGGCATCCCGAACCCGGCCTCCGCGTCGGTGACCTCGGCGAGGACGCCGTAGGCCATACCCGCGCTCGTCCCGAAGGCCCAGTGGATCGCGTCCTGCGCCTCCAGCTTCTGATCGCGGCTCAGTGTCACGCCGACGGCGTCGGTGGCCTCCTGGGCCAGCGTCGAGGGCGGCATCCGGTCGGGGTGTCCCTGCACGTCGGCGCCGGGCCGTTCCTTCTCGGCGTGCGACGGTGGGAACCACTGCTCGCCGAGGTCCTGCAGGAGCGGCTCGACCTGGCTCTTCACCCAGGTCCCGGCGAGGCCGCCCGCGAGCCCGGCGACGGCGCCTTTCCAGAGAGATGGTTTCGGACGGGGGCGGGAGTCGAACATGAGAAGGGGGGAGAGAGGGGCGCGTTCGACCGCGGCCGTGGCGTGCAGTTCGGGGCGTGGCGGGATTCAGGGGGCGCCCGACGGCCCAGCGGATCTCCGCTCGCCCGAGGTGACGTACCCTATCCGCTTGCTCCGTCGTTGCTCCATGACTCTACCCCGCCCCGGCCCTCAGGGCCACCACGCCGTCGCCGACGACGCGACCCGCGAACCCGTCTCCCTCACGGTCGATGGGCGCGCGGTGGAGGGGTCTGACGGCGAGTGGCTGGCCGCGCTCCTCGACCGCATCGACGAGGCCGACGGCCAGCGGACGGCGACGGAGGGCGGCCCCGGCGTCGTCTCCGTGCCGCACGTCTGCTTCCAGCCCGAGCTGGGCCCGATCCAGACGTGCGACACGTGCTGGGTGCAGGTCGACGGGCGGCTCCAGCGCGCGTGCGCCATGCCCGTCCGCGCCGGCCTCCACGTCCTCACCCGCGACCCCGACGCCACCGATGCCCGCGAGGAGGGGATGCACCGGATCCTCGGCCACCACAACCTCTACTGCACCGTCTGCGACCGGAACAACGGCGACTGCCCGGTCCACAACGCCACGAAGCACGTCGGCGTGGAGCACCAGCGCTACCCGTTCGAGCGGAAGCCCTACACCGTCGACGCGAGTCACCCGTTCTACCAGTACGACCCGAACCAGTGCATCCTCTGCGGCAAGTGCGTCCAGGCGTGCCAGGAGGTCCAGGTGACCGAGACGCTCTCGATCGACTGGGAGGCCGACGTGCCGCGCGTGGTGTGGGACGGCGGCGTGCCGGCCGGCGAGTCGTCGTGCGTGAGTTGCGGCCACTGTGTGACCGTCTGCCCCTGCAACGCGCTCATGGAGACGTCCATGATCGGGCAGGCCGGTCACTTCACGGGCCTCCGGGCCGACGTGTTCGAGCCGGCCGTCGACGTGGTGAAGGCCATCGAGCCGTACGTCGGCACCGGCCCCATCTTCGCGCTCTCCGACGCCGAGGCCGCGATGCGCGAGGCGTCGATCAAGCGAACCAAGACGGTCTGCACCTACTGCGGCGTCGGGTGCTCGTTCGACGTGTGGACGCGCGAGCGCCGCGTGCTCAAGATCGAGCCGACCGGCGAGGGCCCGGCCAACGGCATCTCGACGTGCGTGAAGGGCAAGTTCGGGTGGGACTTCGTGAACAGTCCGGAGCGGCTCCGTGCCCCGCTCGTCCGCACGAGCGACGGGCGCGGCGGCGAGACCTTCCGCGAGGCGACGTGGGACGATGCGCTCGACACGGTCGCCCGGCGGATGCGCGCCATCGCCGACGAGCACGGGCCGCAGGCCGTCGCCTTCATCGCCTCGTCCAAGGCGACGAACGAGGAGAGCTACCTCGTCCAGAAGCTGGCGCGGGCCGTGTTCGGGACGAACAGCGTCGACAACTGCAGCCGCTACTGCCAGGCGCCGGCGACGGTCGGGCTGTGGCGGACCGTCGGCTACGGCGGCGACGCGGGCACGCTCGACGACATCCGCGCCGCCGACCTCGTCCTCATCGTCGGGTCGAACACCGACCAGAGCCACCCCGTCCTGGCGGCCCACCTCCGCGCGGCCCAGAAGGAGCGCGGCCAGACGCACGTCGTGGCCGACATTCGCCGCCACACGACGGCCCAGCGCGCCGACGTCTTCCTCCGCCCGACCCCGGGGACCGACCTCATCTGGCTGAGCGCCGTCGCCAAGCACATCCTCGACCAGGGCTGGGAGGACCGCGCCTTCCTCGACCGACACGTCAACCATGAGGCGAGCTACCGCGAGAGCCTCGAGCCGTTCACGCTCGCCTTCGCCGAGGAGCGGACCGGAATCCCGCAGGAAACGCTCGTTGACGTGGCGAAGCAGGTCGCCGAGGCCGAGACGGTCTGCGGCCTCTGGGCGATGGGCGTGACGCAGCACAAGATGGGCTCCGACACGAGCACGGCCATCTCGAACCTCCTCCTCGTGACGGGCAACTACGGCCGGCCCGGGACCGGCGGCTACCCGCTGCGGGGCCACAACAACGTCCAGGGCTGCTCGGACTTCGGCTCGGTCAACACCTTCTTCCCGGGCTACCAGTCGGTCGAGGACGACGAGGCGCGCGCGCGCTACGAGGCGGCGTGGGGCGTGACGCTTTCGGCCGAGGCGGGCCTCGACAACCGCGAGATGATCGACGCGATCCACGACGGAACGCTGAAGGCGCTCTTCCTCGTTGGCGAGGAGATCGCGCTCGTCGACGCGAACGCGCACTACGTCCAGGACGCGCTCGCGAAGCTCGACTTCTTCGGCGTCCAGGAGATCTTCTTCAGCAAGTCGGCCGAGTTCGCCGACGTGGTGCTGGCGGCGGCGCCGAGCCTGGAGAAGGACGGGACGTTCACCAACACCGAGCGCCGGATCCAGCGGCTCTACAAAGCGATGGAACCGCTCGGCGACGCCCGCCCGGACTGGCGGATCCTGACCGACCTCGCCGCGCGGCTGGGCCATGACTGGGGCTACGCGCACCCGAGCGAGATCATGGACGAGATCGCGGCCACGACGCCCCTCTTCGCGGGCGTCAGCTACGCACGGCTCGCCGGCTACGAGTCCCTCTGCTGGCCCGTGGCCGCCGACGGCACGGACACGCCGCTCCTCTACACCGACGCGTTCCACCTGCCCGAGGGCAAGGCCCGCCTGTATTCGCTGGCGTGGACCGAGCCGAGCGACCAGCCGGACGACGAGTACGACCTCCACCTCAACTCGGGCCGCAACCTCGAGCACTTCCACGTCGGCAACCAGACGCACAAGTCGGCCGGGCTCAACTCGATCATCCCGGACACCTACGTCGAGGTCTCGGACGAGCTGGCGGACGCGCGCGGCGTGGCCACCGGCGACTGGGTACGGCTCGTGTCGCGGCGCGGGGCCGTGAAGGTGCAGGTGCTCGTGAGCGACCAGGTCCGTGATGGCGAGCTGTACATGCCGCTCTCGTCCGCCGAGCACGCCGTCAACTACCTCACCTCGAACGTCGTCGACCCCGACAGCCACACGCCGGCCTACAAGGAGTTGGCGGTGAAGATGGAGGTGCTGGGCGGCCGCCCGACGCCGCGCCGTCGTCCCGTGAAGCCCGGCTTCCACCGCTACGGCTCGCCCACGCCGCAGGCCGGCGTCGAGGTCGAGCGGAAGTGGGCCCGGCCCGACTACGAGCTCCCCGTCCTCCCACGCCCGCCCGTCGGGTATGCGGGCGATGGGTAACGGGGGATGTGTGATGAGCACGCATTCCCTCCCTCCACCCCTAACCCGTTCCTCTCGTGGCCCAGCCCCTCGCCTACGAGCCCCCGTCCCACCCGCCTGGTCAGGAGGCGTTCACCGCCGAGGACGACCTCCGGCGCCTCCTCGACACGCTCCACGAGTCCGGCACGCTCCGGACGCTGAACGGGCTGCTGGCGCAGTTCCAGGACGTGATGGCCGTCGTGCTCGCGGGCCTCAACACGGCCGAGGGGCGGCGCGGCCTCGCCAACCTCTTCTCGCTCGTCACCCTCCTCGGCCGGATCGACGCCGACGGACTCGACCGGTTCGTCCACGCCCTCGACCGGGCCCTCGGCGAAGCGGGCGAGCGGCTGGACGAGACCGACGACGCGCCGGGCTCGCTCTCCGTCCTCAAGAAGCTCCGCGACCCGGACGTCCGGCGCGGGCTCGACGCCACGCTCACGCTCGTGGGCACGCTCGGCCGGCAGCTCCACGACCCCCAGCCGCCGGTCCACTCCGGGCACGACGGGCGAGACGGCGAGCGGCCCGCCTAGCTCAACGGATGGAGCGGAGCACGTCCTCGGGCAGCGTGGACTCGCGCGGAGTGGCATCGCCGGCGTCGTAGCGGAGGAGCCCGAGCTGGCCGGACCGCTCCAGGAAGGCGTAGCGGACCTCGCCGGTGTCCTCGATGCCTTCCTCGCGGAGCAGCCCCATGAGGTCGTCGCGGCGGAGGCGGGCAGCCTCCAGCCCTGCCTCGACCACCGTCCCGTCGTGGACGAGCAGGAGCGGCGTCCCGGAGATCGTCCGGCTCAGCCAGCGGACCCGGAGCTGCGCTTTGTCCAGCCCCAGGTCGAGGAGGACCACGGCCGTAATGACCACCCAGGCGTAGACGATGGGGACCTCCGGGTAGAACATCCCGTCGCCGACGGCCGAGCCCAGGGCGATGATGACGACGGTCTCGAACGGGGAGAGCGACCGCTGCCCGCGGTTGCCCATCAGCCGCATCACGACGGCCGCGAACAGGTAGATGGCGATGACCCGGACGACGATCTCCAGCAGGAAGAGCGGGGGCTCGACGCCGAGGAGCATCCGGTGCCAGTCGAAGGGGCGCGTGGGATCCATGGGGGGAGGGGGAGGAGAGAGGCCCCTGAACGCGTGGGGCGAGGGGACGCTCCGTGTGAACCTGAACGCCGCGGCGGGGTAGAGCGCGCATGCCGAGCCTCGCCTCCCCGAGCATCCGCGAAGTCCCCGTCGTCCGCGTACGGGGCGATACGGTGGAGGGGACGCTGGACCGGCTGGCCGCCGAGGAGCCCCTCGAGATCCGCCTGCAGTGGGGCGACGGCGCCACGCCGCGCGTCCTGCGCCTCGCGGTGACGATGCGGACGCCGGGTGACGACGAGGCGCTCGCGCTCGGCTTCCTCGTTGGCGAGGGCGTCATCCGACGTCCGGAGGACGTGCTCGACGTGCGCCACGCGCCGCTCCAGGGCGGCCGGCGCGACCCCAACATCGTCGTCGTCCGCCTCGCCCCCGACGTCCGCGTGGACGTCGGCCGGCTGGAGCGGCACGTCTACACCACGTCGAGCTGTGGCGTGTGCGGGAAGACGTCGCTGGAGGCCGTCGGCGTGGCCGGCGCGCCGACGCTCCCGGCGGGCCCATCGCTCCATCCCGAGACGGTCCACCGACTCCCCGACGCCCTCCGCGAGGCGCAGGCTGTGTTCGAGCAGACCGGCGGGCTCCACGCCGCCGCCCTCTTCACCGCCGACGGCATCCTCGCGAGGGTGCGGGAAGACGTGGGGCGCCACAACGCCGTCGACAAGCTGGTCGGCTCCTTCCTGGCGGCGGGCGAGCGAGTGCCGCCCGTCCACGTCCTCGTCGTCAGCGGGCGGGCGTCGTTCGAACTGGCCCAGAAGGCCCTGATGGCCGGGGTCTCCGTGCTGGCCTCCGTCGGTGCGCCGTCGTCACTGGCCGTCGACCTCGCCGACGCGTACGGGATGACGCTCCTCGGCTTCGTTCGTGACGAGCGCTTCAACGTCTACGCCGGCGTCGAGCGACTTTCGGAACGGTAAGGCCGGCCGGCCTCACGGGGCCGGTGGACCGGGTCGAACCGTGAGGGATCACCGCTCGTCGCCGGCCCTCTCGCGCCGGAGCCTCTCCATCTCCTGCTGGAGGTCCTCGTACTGCTGCCGGACGCGCTCGGGGAAGCCCTTGTAGTCGCAACCGTACAGCTCACTGCCCGCGTCGAACTCGGCCTGGAACGTGATCTGCTCAGGCCTCTGCCGGAGCGCCTCGATCAGCCCCCCGCCGTTTTGGGTGAGCTGCCCCTCCAGCGTGCCCCGGATGACGACCTCGCCGACCTGCTCTCCATACTGGGCACGGTCCTGAGCGCTCGCGGTCGCCATGGCCTCGGCCCCCCGGCCGAACATGTCCAGGGTCGCGCTCCGAAGCGACGCGGGCATCCGGCGCCACGGGATGACGCGGCTCTCGCGGATGTCGACGGAGACGTAGTCCCCGTAGTCGTCCTGCTGCCCGAAGATCTCGAAGGCCCCCTCGTCGGCGTCCTGGCCGCGCCCGGCCACCGACAGGACGCTGCCCAGCACCTGGGGGCCTCCCACGCGGTGCGCAGGCTGCAAGCCTACGTTGAGATTGAAGCCGGTCGTCTCCAGCTCCAGGTCGGTCACCTGCGCTGCGCGCCCTTCTGAGTCGAAGGACACGGTGGCGGTGCCCTCGAAGGTGCCGGAGATGGCGCCCTGCACCTCCCCATGGAACGTGCAGGTGGCGAAGTCCGGCTCGTCGTCGTCGACGCTCACCCGGATCGTCTGGCTGTGCACCTCGCCGTTCGGGCCGGGGACCCGCACCGTCACGTCGTACGACCCCGCGGCCTCGTACGTGTGGAGCGCGCGCTGGAGCGACCGGCCCTCCGCCTCGACCCCGTCCCCGAACGTCCACGTGTAGACGAGGTGCTGGCCGTACCCCAGGAATCCAGCCCGGAACACGTACTCGTCGCCGACTTTCTCGCCGGCCACGTGCTCCAGCCGGACCTCGCCGCACGGGTCGCCGGGCGCTCCTACCTCGGCCCCCAGCGCGTCCCACGCTGCGTTGACCGCCCCGGCTACGCCCTCGGTCCATCCGCTCATCTGCTGGGCCTGGATGACCCCGGTCTTCACGTCGATCACCTGCGCGGCGACGTTGTGCGTGCCGAGGTCCTCCGCGAAGATCTTCAGGTTGAGGAGCCAGGCCGAGCTCTCCATGTAGCGCGCCTGCTCCTTGCAGTGGTCCGGGTGGAACGACCGCCATTCTGGCGTCGGGAGGACGCGCCCGTCCGGCCCGATCCACAGACGGACGCGGCGGACCCCCTCGCTGGTGTCACTGCCTCGGGGCGCCTCGCGCTCGGTCGCGGCGTCGACGTCGGTCTCGATGTAGTCGCGGAGGCGGAGGGCGCTCCCCGGAGGCGGCGTGAGGCCGCGGGCGCGCATCGCCGTTTCCACCGCATCGAGGGCCACGGCACCAGAGACCTGGGCCCCCGCGGGAGCGGCGAGCAGGGCAGACACAACCAGCAGGGCGAGCGGGAGGATTCGGCGAGGTGCAGGTCGGAGGGGCAGGGACATAACGAGGGGGGGAGATGGTCGGAAGGGGGGCGTCCGGTGACGGGCCGGCTGGGGGAGCCGGCGGTCAGGGCGCGCGCGCAGCCAGCCGGTCCAGCGCCGTGAGGTCGACCGCGTCGAGGGCCGCCTCGAGCCGGTCGAGCCCGACGTTGCCCTCCACCCACACCTGGAACGGACCCGCCGAGAGGACGAGGACGGAATTCTCTCCCTCGGCTGTGATGTGGTGGAGCGTGCGCCCGCGGTACGGCTGCGTTGAGACCACGATGCCATCCTGTTCCCAGGCGGCCTCGATCTCTTGCTGGAGCGTCTGCCGCTCTGCCTCGCTCACCTGGGCGATTTCGAGTTCGTAGCCCTCCTCCCGGCTGCGGAGGTACACCGCGCTCGCCTCCGGGCCGGTGTCGGTCCAGACCCCGTGGACCATCGCTCGCTCGAACCCGGCCGGTGCCTCCGGGAGCAGGGCCTCCAGCGTTTCGGGGGTCACGCCCTCCCCGATGCCGCAGGGCTCGGCGCCGCGGCAGAGCACGCGGAGCGTGGCGGGGGCCGGAGAGAGGCTGGCAACGAGGAACCGGTCGCCGTGCCACGCCAGGACGCCGCTGGATCCGAGGGCGCGGGGGGCGTCGAACGAGAGCATGTCTCGACCCTGGGACACATCGAGCAGGCGCACCTGCGTCAGGCCGGGGACGTAGACTGCCAGGCGGTCGGCACGGGGGAAAGAGAGGGCGGTCTCGCCGCGATCGCTCTGCGGGAGCCCCTCCGGCGCGAGGTTCGTCAGCGCCATCGGCCCTGCCCCGTTGAGGTCCCACGCCAGGACCGTGTAGTCGAGGAGGGACGCTGCGAGGCGGCGGCCGTCCGGGCTGAAGGCGACGTCGGCGGCGTCGGGGAGGTCATCGTTGGGCGGCTCTGAGAACAGCGTCTGCTGCCGTTTCCCCGTCGCCGGGTCCCAGAGGACGACCTCGTCGCGCCCCGTCGCCAGTCGCTCGGCGCCGGGGCTGAGCGCCACGACCTCGCCTCCGTAGTCGCTCAGGTCGAGCGTGACCCGCTCGGCAGGCTCGTCGCTCCCGACCGTCCACCACAGCACGGTGGGGACGGCCACGGCGGCCACGCGCGCGCCGTCTCCGGAGAAGGCGACCGCTTCGAGGGCTCCCGGCGTATCGCCAGGGTCGAGGGGACGGACGAGTGCACCCGTGGCGACCTCGTAGACCGCCCCGCGCGCGGTCGCTGCCGCGTCGGGCTCGGGGAGGGTGTTCGTGAGGGCCGCGATACGCGTGCCGTCGGGCGACCACGCGAGGACGTCCGGCCTCCGCATCCCGAACTCCGCCATCCCAAAGGCCTGGAGCCGTTCGCCCGTCTCAGCGTCGAGAACGACGAGCGCCTCACGCCGCTGGTTGTAAGAGCCGTATCCCTCGACGCAGGCGAGGCGCGCGCCGTCGGGGCTGAAAGCGCAGCGGAGGGGGCGGACGCCGGGGGTGCGCCAGAGGACGCCGATCGCCGGCGGGATGCTCGCGGCGGGCTCTCTCTGCACGGGGACCCTCGGGCTGGACGCACACGCGCTCAGGAGGAGCGCCAGCAAGGCGAGGGGACCAACAAGAGGGGACGAGGTCAAGGAGGGCAAAGTCAGCCGATGAAGAGACGCGACGGAGACGAGGCCGGATCAGTGAGCGCAGTCCCCCTCCATGACGAGCACGGCCGCTCGCGAGGCGGTCTTCTCTCTGAGGTCCCGGTCAGCCGGGACGAGGGCGACGAACAGGGCCGGCTCTCGGCGTCGCTCCAGGCGCCCTTGCACGTCACCCGGCATGAACGTGCTGTCGGGGAAGTAGACGTCGAACGTGCTGTCCGGGAAGTAGACGTCGAACGCGCTGTCCGGGAAGGCCCGGTCGAAGTAGTCGTCTGGGAAGAGCCGGCCGAAGATGGTGTCCGGGAAGCGGACGCGGCCCGGCTCGACCTCGAACCGGCGCGAGCGGAACTCGTCCACGATCTCGCCCTCCTGGAACAGAGCGCCGATGAGCACCGCCTCCACCGGCCGCTCTCCCTCGTACCGGGCCTGGAGACTCCGAGCGAACAGCTTGCCGAGGTCGTCTCCGGACTCGACCGCCTCGGGCAGCCGGTCCTGATCGAAGAAGACGAGGAACGTCCCCTCCTGGGCCTGGGCCGGCGGAGAGGCCGTCAGCGCGAGCGCCGTGAGCAGGAGGGACAGGAGAGTCAGCTGAGAGATGGATCGCATGAGATGGAACGGGGGTTGAGTGAAAGAGCGGAATGCGGTTGGGGGTTAGAACCGGACGAGCTCGACGCGCCGGTTCTGGCGACGGCCCTCGGCCGTGTCGTTGGAGGCCACCGGCTCCGAGGCGCCCATCCCGATCGCCCGCAGGCGACCCGGTGCGATCCCATACTGCTCAACGAGAGCGGCCTCGACCGTCTCAGCGCGCTGCTGGCTGAGGCGCTGGTTGGTCTGGGCAGAGCCCGTCGCGTCGGTGTGGCCCTCGATGCGCAGGCGGAGGTCCGGGTGCGCGTCGAGCATCGACGCGATCTCGCGCAGCACGTCGCCCGAGGTCGGGCGGAGGGTCGCGGAACCGGTCTCGAAGAGGATCCCCTCTGCCGTGGTGCGGCCCTCCGACGCGAGCGCGTCGTAGAGGTCGCGCCCGCCCGCCGCGACGCGGAGGTTGCCGATGTACATCGGGTTCTCCGCGTCTGCGAAGTAGACGTTCTCGAACCAGAGCGCGTCCGTGCGGGGCAAGTCGGCGTTCGGCACGTTCGCCACCCGCTGCTCCCCGACGTAGACCTTAACGTAGGACCCGTCGGCCATGACGCGAACGGGGACGGCGCGCGTGGTGAAGGGGTCGCCGGTCGGCTGGAGCGCCTCGACGCCCTCGCCCCTCACCGCCAGCCCCGACTGGTTGTTGCCCACGAGGATGTAGTTCTGGTCCTCGAGGTGGGACACCCGGCCGTCGTCCGGCTCCACCGTGGCGACGGCCAGCCGTTGGTTGCCGTGCGGGAAGTGCGCGTCGAACTCGATGGTGAACTGCTCCGGGAGCGTCTCGGGCAGCGGGACCTTGAACGCGGCCCCGCGCGGCCCCAGGTTGCGCAGGAAGCGTCGGCCCTGCCACGCGGCGATCTCCCAGTTCCCGTTCACGAACTCCAGCCGGCGCGGGAAGTCGCCGACGTTGTCGGTCGAGAAGTCGTCGGCGAAGAGGACGCGGGCGCCAGGCTCGAAGTCGTAGTTCGCGTTGGCGCCCTCGATGGCTCTGCTGTCCGCGTCGTCGGCCGGGATCTGCTCGGCGACGTCGCCCTCCTCATCGACCACCTCGACGGGGCGGCCCTCGGCCTCGGCGCGCTCGATGCACTCGGTGTCGCCGAAGGCGCACCGCACGGCGTTCGTCACGCGGCGGTCGACCTGCTCCATGGTCTCGCGCTCAGCGGCGTCCGCAGCCGTCTCACGGACGCGATCCATGAACTCGCCCCCGGCGGCGCACCCCGCCAGCGAGGCGGCGAGGACCAGGAGGAGGGTGGATCGAGGAACCTGGAGCGGGGTGCGGCGGACGGTCATATCGGGATCGGTCGGGGTTCGAAGAGAGGGCGGCATCGGGGTAGGAGCATCGTCGGGGCCGGGGCGTGCGGCCCGAGGGCGGACTCTGGATGATGCACCTCGGGACCTCCGGCGGCGGCTGCATCACGCCGCATGTTGGTTGTGCAGTGCGAAGCGTCGATAGGTTAGAAGGAGGCGGGACCGCCGAGCCGCCGGTCTCACAAGGCACACCCGTGCCTCCCACCTCCGACTACACGTGTTCTGCGTGGGACCGGACACGCCCGAGCTTGCCCGTCGCTCAGTCCCCTCGCACGGCGCCCCTCATGACGCCCGTTTCCCCGACCCCCACGGTGCTCCTCGACCGCCTCGACGATCCCGACGCCGTCGAGGCGCTCTTCCCGCTCGTCTACGACGAACTGCGCCAGATCGCGCACCGCCAGCTGGTGCGGCGGGGGCGTCCCGGGGAGACGCTCAACACCACGGGCCTCGTCCACGAGGCCTACCTCAAGCTGGCGGACGCCGAGCACGTGAGCTGGGAGAACCGGACCCACTTCTACGCGCTCTCGGCGCGCGTCATGCGCCAGGTCCTCCTCAACTACGCGCGGGATCGGCAGGCGCTCAAGCGCGGCGGGCACCTCCAGCGGGCCACCTTCGACGACGCGCTCGCCGTGGCGTCCGACCGGGCCGAGACGCTCATCGACTTCGACCGCGCGCTCGACGCGCTGGCCGAGGTCGACGAGCGGATGAGCCGGGTGGTGGAGATGCGCTTTTTCGGCGGCCTCACGGAGAAGGAGATCGGCCACGTCCTCGACGTCTCGCCGCGGACGGTCCGGCGGGAATGGCGGCAGGCGAAGGCGTGGCTCGCGCTGAGCCTGGCCCCATGCGGAGGAGAGGACACGACGCCCTAGCTGTGGATTCCCTCACGCCCGACCGCTGGAGGACCGTGAAGGCCGTCCTGGACGGGGCCATGGACCTCGACCCGCCGGAGCATCCAGCCTTCCTGGACGAGGCCTGCCGAGACGACACGGCGCTCCGGCGGGAGGTCGAGGCGCTGCTCGAAGCCGAGGCGGCCGCGCCGGCCTTCCTCGACGCCGACGCCGCCCGCTTCTGCGAGCCCCTGCTGCCCGAGATCCCGGAGCCGTCGGCCCCGGAGCGGGTCGGTCCGTACCGCGTCGTCCGCGAGGTGGGGCGCGGCGGGATGGGGCGGGTCTACCTCGCCGAGCGGGCCGACGGCCAGTTCGAGCAGCGCGTGGCGCTGAAGCTGCTCCGCCCCGGCCTCGACACCGAGGACGTGGTCCGCCGCTTCCTCGTGGAGCGGCAGATCCTGGCCTCGCTCAGTCATCCCGGGATCGCCCGTCTCCTCGACGGCGGCACGACCGGCGACGGCCGGCCGTACGTCGTGATGGAGTATGTCGAGGGCGAGCCGATCACGGCCTACTGCGATGCCCGGCGGCTCTCCGTCGACGCGCGGCTCGCCCTGTTCCGGGAGGTCGGGCGGGCCGTCGCCTACGCCCACCGCAACCTCGTCGTCCACCGCGACCTCAAGCCGTCGAACATCCTCGTCACTGACGACGGGCAGGTCAAGCTGCTCGACTTCGGCATCGCCAAGCTCCTCGACGCCGACGCGAAGGGCCACCTCACCGGGACGGGGCTGCCGGTGATGACGCCGGCCTGGGCCAGCCCCGAGCAGGTCCGCGGCGAGCCCGTCACGACGGCCTCGGACGTGTACCAGCTCGGCCTCCTCCTCTACGAGCTGCTCACCGGGCAGCGCGCCTACGAGGTCGACACGCGCTCACCGGGCCGGATGGAGCGGACGGTCTGCGAGCAGACGCCGCCCCCTCCCAGCGTCGCCCTCGCTCGTCCCGGGGATCCGACGCATGTCGTGGAGGCGGGCTACCAGCGCGCGACGCGTCCCGACCGGCTCCGGCGCCGCCTCGCGGGCGACCTCGACACCATCTGCCTGAAGGCGTTGCGGAAGGAGCCCGAGCGCCGGTACGACTCGGTCGGCGAGATGATGGACGACGTCCGGCGGCATCAGGAGGGCCACCCGGTCTCGGCGCGGCCGGACTCGCTGGCCTACCGCGTGCGGACGTTCGTCCGGCGGCACCGCCGGGGCGTCGCGACGGCGGCCGGGGCCGTTCTCCTCCTCTCCGGACTGGGCGTGTACCACATGGCGCAGGTCACGGCCGAGCGCGACCGCGCCCGTCGGGAAACGCAAAAGGCCGAGCGCGTGACGACCTTCCTGACCGGCCTGTTCGAGCAGGCCGACCCCTACCGGACGAGCGGTGCGCGCGACCTCGAAGCGGCGCTGACGGTGCTGGAGCCCGCGGCCGAGCGGGTCCGGCAGGAGCTCGCCGATGAGCCGGAGGTCCAGGCCGAGCTGCTCCACACCCTCGGCGCGCTCTACCGCCAGATGGGCCGCCGCGACCTCGCCGCGCCGATGCTCCGACGCGCGCTGGCACTCCGACAAGCCACGCTCGGGCCGGTCCACGAAGATGTCGGCGCCACGTTGCACGAACTGGCGCTCGCCCGCGAGAACCCGGACTCGACCCTCGCCACCCTCGACCGGGCCATCGCCGTCCGTCGCGCGGCGTTTGCGGGCGACCACCCCGACCTGGCGGCCAGCCTGCTCGTCAAGGCGCAGCGGCTCCCCTACGGCCACCCCGACAAGGACGCCACCTTCGCCGAGGCGCGGGCCATGCTGGGGCGTCTCTACGGCCCGCGCAGCCCCGAGGTGGCCGACGCGCTCAGCGAGTTCATGATGGGCTATGAGGACCGAGAACGGGCCGAGGCCATGGTCCGTGAGGCCATCGCCATCTACCGCGAGCACGGGCCGGCGTACGACCCCCAGCGGGCCGTCGCGATGAACAACCTGAGTCTGTTCCTCGACGGAGCGGGGCGGCCCGCCGAGAGCCTCGCCCTCCTCCAGCGCTCGTACGCGCTCACGCTCGCGTCGGCCGGCGAGCAGAACTACGAGACGAGCCTGCTCGGCATCAACCTGGCGGGCACGCTGTACGAGCACGACCGCTACGCCGAGGCGGACACGCTGCTCCGCGGCGTCCTCGACCTGCGCCGCCGGATCATGCCCGACAGCAGCAACGGGGTGGCCTTCACGCTCTACTGGTACGGCCGCAACCTGACCGCCCTCGGGCGGCTCGACGAGGCCGAGGCCGCGCTCCGCGAGGGCCTCGCCATTTGCGAGCGGCTCTACGACGAGCCGGCCACTCTCCCGCTGCTCCTCCAGGCCACCCTCGGGCACACGTTGGCGCGTCAGGGCCAGACGGCAGAGGCCCGGCGTCTCATGGAGGAGGCGTACCGGATCGGCCGCGCCCACTGGGGGGAGGGACATCCGCTGGCCCGCCGCATCGCGGGGCACATCGCAGAACTGCCTCACCGCTGAGGCGCCATCGTCTCTCGCCGCCGATCCCGCCGAGGCGTGCGGGGTGACGCTGACCGGCTTCGTCCGCGACGGCCGGTTCAACGTGGACAGCGGGGCGGAGCGGCGGGCAGGCGGGAGGTCCCCCAGGCTCCGGCGTTGGCCGTGAGGGGACGGCGCCGCGTCACCGAATCAGGGCCATCCTTCGCGTCTGGGCGTGGGCCGGGGTCTGGAGGCGGTAGAAGTACATCCCGCTCGGCAACCCCGCGGCATCGAACTCCACCGTGTGCGTGCCCGCTGCGTGCGGACCGGTGGCCACCACCGCCACCCGCTGCCCGACGGTGTTGAACACCTCGAGCCGGGCCTCCCCAGCCGTCGGCAGCGTGTAGGTCAGGCGGGTCGCCTCCGAGAACGGGTTGGGCCGGTTCGGCGCCAGGTCGAAGGGGAGGGGCTCCGCGCCGGGTGCGCTCCCGACCCCTCCCGACTCGGTGACCGCGATGTAGTTGAGGCTGAAGAGCCAGCCCGTGGGGTCCGAGGCGGAGTCGAACTCGAAGCGCAGGATGTGGACCCCGGCGTCGAGCGCGACGTCCGAGACCGCCATCGGCGACCAGGACTGCCAGCCCCCCGTGTTCCGGACCCTGCGGACGCCGCTCACGTCGACGTTGTCGATGAGCATCCGGAACGACCCGAAGCCAGGCACGCTGGCGACGTACGGCGTGAACGTGAACGTCCCGGCCGTCTCCACCTCAAAGGTGTACTCCAGCCACTCGCCCGCCGTGATCCAGTACACGTCGAACCCATGGGTGGACGCCCCCTCGATGTCCACGCCCTCGTTCGGACGGTAGGCGAGGCCGATGTTGGACGCCTCGGCGTCGTGGTACGCCGTGCCCTCGCCGCCGCGGTCGTAGTCCTCCGCCTCGATCACGGCCGGGATCCGAACGGGCGAGCCCGAGAAGGGCGTCCCGTTCCCAACGACCCGGATCTGGACGCTGTCGCGGGTCACGAGGCCCTGCGCGTTCGTGAGGGTAAGCGTGACCCATTGCTCGCCCACGTCGGTGAACGTGACCGTCGTGTCGGCCGCGGCCGACGTGCGGCCGTCCCCGAACGCCCACGCGAACGCGAGGTCCTCGTCGTTCGGGTCGAAGCTCCGGCTGCCCTCGAAGGCGACGGTCAGCGGCGCCTTGCCCGAGGTCTTGTCCGCCAGCAAGAGCACGACGGGCGCGTTGGGGTCGGCCGTGGAGGTGGTGGCAGAGGCCAGTGCGCGCGGCCCGACGCTCAGGGAGAAGCCGTCGGAGAACGTCACCTCGCGGGTCTCGGCGCCCGCGTTGTAGGCGACGTAGGTGAGGTCGTCGTTCCCGTCCCGGAAGACGGCGAACGTCGGGATGTCGGCGGTGATCGCGGGCTCGACGTGGCCCATCTTCTTCAGGGCGGTGAGCCAGTGGAGCGTGTGCGCCCGCGACTCGCCGTCGAACGGGGCGTAGTCGCGGTCGGCGTAGTAGGCCGCCAGCGCGCGGGACGGGTCGCTGAGGGCGAGGTACTCCCAGAGCACGTCCTTCCACACGATGGGCGGCCCGTTGCGCTCGGCGACGATCTCGGCGTAGTTGGCCAGCACGTAGTCCGGGTGGTGGCCGAGGTAGAGCGAGCCGCTCGTGATGGGGAGGAGGTTGATCCCGTGGATGAACTCGGGGTCGGCCCCGAACCACGTCGAGTGGACGCCCTTGCCGCCCCACACCATCCCGATGGCGACGTGCGGGTAGTCGGCCGGGAAGACCTCGTCGTCCACGTCGAACCAGTACTGGTCCACGGCGGCGGCCTCGGTGGTGTAGAGGTAGACGCCGAGGTCGCGGATGTTCGTCTGGCCCGTGGCCTCGCCCCACAGCACGACGGCCGAGGCGAAGTTCATCGATTCGGAGCTGGACTCCTGGTTGTTGCCCTCGGCGAAGTCGCCGTGCCCGGCGGCCCACGAGTGCCCGGCGTAGGCGTCGAAGGTGCGGAGGAACGGGAACCGGTCGTCGGCCCGGTCCCAGTTGTTGGCGTCCTGGATGAGCAGATTCACCATCCCGCCCCAGTGATCCGGCGCCGCCCACGTGCTGTCGTAGCGGGCGACGGTGGCCGCGCTCATGATGGCGTAGCTGGCGTGGAAGTGGTGGTCGTTGATCTGGTCGTCCGCGCCGTAGCCCGACGGGTAGCCCGTGAGGACGTCCCACGTGGCGTTGTACGAGTACTCCTGCGCGCCGCCGACGGTGAACCAGTCCTCCAGGCGCCGTTTCAGCTCGGCCAGGAAGTGATCCCGCTCCTCGGTCGCGCCGAGCTGGTCGGCGATGTGGACGAGGTTCGAGAAGCGGCCCATGGCCTTGCCGTTCTCGTAGCTCGGGCCGACCGGGAGCGTCTCGCGGGCGACCTCCTGGACGAGCGCGAGGAGGTCGGCGCGGTTGTAGTCCCCGCGGTCGGGGAGGGCCGGGAGGACCCCCGAGAAGGTCTGTTGGGTCGAGAACGCGTTGCCCTCGGTCAGCCGCATCTCGCCGCGGGGGGACTGGTAGACGTAGCCCGTGGTCACGTCCGCGCTGTGGAGCCACTGGTGACGGTACAGCGCCGTCAGCGTCGCGTCCACGAGCGCGGGGCCCTCCTCCATCAGCTCGGTGTCGTAGGCGTAGCGGGCCGTGAGGCGGGCGCCGGCCTCGTCGTAGTCCCACGTCACCCGGCTGTCGGTCACGAAGGCGTAGGCGTGGGTCCGGAACAGCTCCAGCGTCTCGGCGCGGGTGTCGGGGAGCAGGGCGACGGCGAGGTACCCCTTGCCGTCGAGCGTGGACGTGAGCGTGCTCGACCCGGTCCAGGTCGCCCCGGACGGCGCGAACACGCCGTAGTGCTTGCCGCTGATCGTCAGGCCCAGGACGCCGTCCTGGTTGCGCCAGACCGTCGGGCTCTGGGCCGGCGTGAGGACGGCCACCCCCCCGTCGATCTGGAAGAAGACGTACGGGAGCCCGTGGCCCAGCGTGGCGCGCATCGTCGTCGGCCCGCCGTCCCACAGGGCCGTCACGGTCCAGTCGCCGTAGGCCTCGGTCACCGCCCGGCTCGTGGACAGCCCCTGGACCCCGACCGTCAGGTGGGGAGCGAACGGGTAGAGGTAGTCGTCCGCGGCGTAGAGGTGGCGGTCCGTGTACCCGATCTGGAGGCCGGCGGCCGTCGCCCGCGCGGTGATCGGGTGCGCGTAGAGGATGTTGGAGTAGGGGTCACCGAAGAACGGGTAGATCAGGCTGCTCCAGTAGTCGTTCGACTGGATGGGGAGGGCGAAGTCCGTCGACACCTTCGGCTGGGCCGGCTGCCCCGAGAACGTCTGCGGCCCCACCCGGCCGGACGGCAGCGACGTGCTGTAGCTCCCCAGGCCGACCGGCACGGCCTGGCCCCACGCCGGCCCGCCGACAGCGAGGACGTGGAGGACCCACAGCGCGCCCACAGCACGACGCAGTCCAAGGCGGTGCGGTCGGAGTCGAAAGAGAGACAACCGCATGGGTCCGAATCGGGGAAGCTGGAACGGGCACCTGCTCCTGTCCGCGAGGAGAGCCTTACTGACGACGGCGTCAATATAGGCGGGCGCGGCCGATTCTCATGCCGGGAGGACGAGGCGAGGAGCGCCTGCGGGAGCGGATCCGCACCCGGGGGCACCGTACGTTGGCGCCATGCCGACGCCCAACTCCGCCCTCGACGACGACCTCGCGGGGGTCGATCTCTCCCTCGAACGCGACGCCGACGACCCGGCACCGCCTCCGCAGCGGGTTCAGCAGGTCGGGCTGATCGGCGGGGCGCTCCTGTTCGCGGTGCTCCTGGCGATCCCGGCGCCCGAAGGGCTGTCGCCGGAGGGCTGGCGGTGCGCGGCGGTGGGAGTCCTGATGGCAGCGTGGTGGATCACCGAGGCCATCCCGATCCCCGCGACGGCGCTCCTCCCGCTCGTCCTGTTCCCGCTCCTGGGCGTGCTGCCCATCGACGAGGCGGCGGCGCCGTTCGCCAACCCGGTCATCTACCTCTACCTCGCGGGCTTCCTGCTCGCGCTCGGGATGCAGCGGTGGGGGCTGCACCGGCGGGTCGCCCTGTCCATCGTCCGCCTCGTCGGCGATAGCCCGCAGCGGATCGCGTTCGGCTTCCTTCTCGCGACGGCCTTCGTGTCGATGTGGGTGAGCAACACGGCCACAGCCCTCATGATGCTCCCCATCGGGACGAGCGTCGTCGGGCTCGCGGGCGCGGACACGCCGGGGCGGCGCAACTTCGGCATCGTCATCGCCCTCTCGATCGCCTACGGCGCGACGGTCGGCGGGGTGGGGACGATTATCGGGACGCCCCCGAACGCGCTCCTGGCCGGCTTCCTGAGCGAGACCTACGGCGTCGAGATCGGGTTCGGGCAGTGGATGATGCTCGGCGTGCCCGTGGTCCTCATCGGCCTACCGATCGTGTTCGCGGTGCTCGTGCGGCTCTACCCCGTTGGGCGCAAGCCCCTGGAGGGGGGCGCCGCTGCGATCCGCGCGGAGCTGCAGGCGATGGGCCGGATGAGCGGGCCCGAGCGGGCCGTCGCCGTCGTGTTCGGGATCGTCGCGGCGCTGTGGATCGCGGGGCCGCTCGTCCGCGAGGCGCTTCCCGGCCTGAGCGACACGGCGATCGCGATGGGCGGGGCGCTCGTCCTCTTCCTCCTCCCGGTCGACTGGCGGCGGATGGTGTTCGTGCTCGACTGGCGCTCGGCGGAGGCGCTCCCGTGGGGCGTGCTCATCCTGTTCGGCGGCGGCCTCTCGCTGGCCGCGGCGATCCAGGCGACAGGCCTCGCCGACTACATCGGGAGCCTGCTCGTCGGCCTCGGGGGCCTGCCGACGCTCGCGGTCGTGGCCGTCATCGCGCTCGTGATCCTGTTGCTGACCGAGATGACGAGCAACACGGCGACGGCGGCGGCCTTCCTGCCCGTCGTGGCGGCGCTCGCGTTCGCGCTCGGCGAAAGCCCGCTCCTGCTCGCCGTCCCGGCGGCGCTCGCCGCGTCGTGCGCGTTCGCCCTGCCGGTCGGGACGCCGCCCAACGCCATCGTCTTCGGGAGCAACCTCGTCACGCTCCCGCAAATGGCGCGGGCTGGGTTGTGGCTGAACCTCGCGTTCGTAGTCCTCGTTACGGCTGCCGCTTACCTGCTCCTCCCCCTTGTGTTCGGCGTGGTCTACGGCGAGGTCCCCGTCTGGGCCGGCCCCTGACGTCATGAAGCTCCGCATCAAAGGCGACTCCGTCCGCCTCCGTCTCACCCAGTCCGAAGTCCGCCAGCTCGCCGAGGCCGGCGCCGTGGACGACGCGATGCACATCGCGCCGGGCGCGTCGCTGACCTACGGCCTCCGCGCCGCCGACGTGGCCGGGCTGCGGGCGGAGTGGGAGGAGACGGCGCTGACAGTCCTCGTCCCGCGCGGCTGGGTTTCGGCCTGGGCTGCGGGCGACGGCGTCGGGTTCGACGGTGAACAGACCGCGGGCGAGGGGCGGCGGCTCGCGATTCTGGTCGAGAAGGACTTCGAGTGCCTCCACAAGCGGCCTGACGAGCAGGACGCCTTCCCCAACCCCCGTGCCGACACCCGCTGACACGACGGGCCTGATCCTCGCCGGCGGTGGCAGCCGGCGGTTCGGGACCGACAAGGCGCTCGCCGAGCTGGCCGGCGTCCCGTTCGTCGCCCTCGTCCACGCCGCCGTGTCGGCGCACGCCGAGACGATGCTGATCGCGACCGGCGCCGAGCCGCGGGCCTACCCAGTGCCCGCCCGCGTCGTCCTCGACGCGCGCGCCGACGCGGGGCCGCTGGGAGGCCTCGTGGCTGGACTGGAGGCCGCCGAGACGCCGTGGCTCCTCGCCGCCGCCGTCGACCTCCCGTACCTCACGCCGGGGGCGCTCCGCCCGCTCGTCCAGGCCCCGGCCGACGACGTGGACGTGCTCGTCGCCATCGGCGCCGACGGGCACCGCCAGCCGACGTGCGCGCTCTGGCGCGTCCGCACCGCCGCCCGCGCGGCACGCGGTCACCTCACCGCCGACCGCCTCGCCCTGCGCGACCTGCTCGGCGCCCTGGCCGTCCGCGAGGTGCCCGTCGAGGGCGGCGCGCTCCACAACGTGAACCGGCCGGAGGACCTGGGCTAGGGAATCCTGCCGGCCGCCGCGCGTAGACAGGCCCCCTTTCCCCGACGCTATGCCCACCCGCCCCTGGACCGCCGCCGACATCCCCGACCTCACCGGACGCACGGCCGTCGTGACCGGCGCCAACAGCGGCCTCGGCCTCGAAATGGCCCGTGAGCTGGCTCGCAAGGGCGCCCACGTCGTCATGGCCTGCCGGAGCGAGGACCGGGCCCGCCGCGCCCGTGCCGAGATCCGCCAGGAGATCCCCGCGGCGAAGCTCGACGTGGAGATCCTCGACCTCGCCAGCCTCGACTCGGTCCGCCGGTTCGCCGAGGGCTACAGCCACGACCGCCTCGACCTCCTAACCTGCAACGCCGGCCTCATGGCGATCCCGCGGAGCGAGACCGCCGACGGCTTCGAGACGCAGTTCGGCGTCAACGTGCTCGGGCACTTCGCGCTCGTCGGACGCCTGCTCGGCCTCCTCCTCGATACCGAGGGCAGCCGGGTCGTCTGGCTCTCCAGCATGGCCGCGTGGAGCGGGAAGATTTCCTTCCGCGACCTCCAGGGCGAGCAGAGCTACGGTCGCTGGAAGGCCTACAACCAGTCGAAGCTGGCGGATCTCATGCTGGCCCTCGACATGAACCGGCGCCTCCAGTCGATCGGCGCGACGACGCTCTCAGTGGCGGCCCACCCGGGCCTCTCGAACACCGACCTCCAGTCGACGAGCGCCGAGCAAAGCGGGGCCGTCTTGGAAAAGGCGTTCTACAGCCTCGCCATGGACCGGATCGCAATGACGGCGGCCGAGGGCGCCCTCCCGCAGCTCCGCGCCGGGACCGACCCGTTCGTGCGCGGCGGCGCGTTCTACGGGCCGGACCACAAGATGCGCGGCGCGCCCGTGGAGGTGAACCCGCCGGAACGCGCGCTGAACCCCGGCGTCCGTGCCCACCTCTGGCACGTCTGCGAGCAGCTCACGGGCGTCTCGTTCCTCTCGGACTAGCGAGGAGATCCGCTCTACTCCCCGTCATCCTGAGGAGCAGAGCGCCGAAGGATCTCGACGCCAGCGTCGCCTCCGTTGCTGCCGGTGGCGAAGGGCCGAGGGACGGCGTCGAGATCCTTCGCTACGCTCAGGATGACAGCACGTCGACGGGGCGCCCGCGGCGCGTCAGGCGAGGTTGTGGAAGACGCGCTGGACGTCCTCGTCGGCCTCCAGCTTGCCGACGAGTTCCAGCACGGCGTCGGCCTGCTCGTTGGAGAGCTCGACGGGCGTGGACGGGACCCACTCGACCTCAGCGGCGATGGGCTCGATCCCCCGCTCCTCGAGGGCCTTCTGCAGGTGCCCGAAGTCGGCGAAGGCGCAGCGGGCGACGAGTGCGTCACGGCCGTCCTCTGTCACCGTCTCATCCAGCTCCTCCAGGCCCACGTCGATCAGCTCCAACTCGAACTCGTCGCGGTCCGCGACGTCGGCCGGGTCGAGCGTGAACGCGCCCATCTTGCTGAACTGGAACGCGACGGAGCCCGTCGTGCCCAGGTTGCCGCCGCCGCGCGAGAACACCGCCCGGAGGTTGGCGACGGTCCGGTTCACGTTGTCCGTGGCCGTCTCGATGAGGAGGGGGACGCCGTGCGGACCGTAGCCCTCGTAGAGGACCTCGTCGTAGTTCGCCGTGTCCTTCCCCATCGCCCGCTTGATCGCGGCCTCCACCTTGTCCTTGGGCATGTTGACGCCCTTGGCGTTCTGGATGGCCCGACGGAGCTGAGGGTTGAGGTCGGGGTCCGGCCCGCCGGCCTTGACGGCGATGACGATGTCTTTTCCGATCCGGGCGAACTGCTTCGCCATGCGGTCGAAGCGCGCGAACATGGTGTGCTTGCGCTTCTCGAACATGCGGCCCATACGTGCGGGGGCTTGGTGAGGCGGGCGGAAGGTACCGGCCGCTCGATGCAGGCGCCGCGAATCACGTCGCGGAGCGGCCGCCGCGCGACGACGGGCCCGCTCGCTCCCCGTGAGGGCGTTCTCGAGGGTGCGCTCGGTGATCTCGGCGGTGCGACGCCACCGCTCTCCAGGTGGCCATTGAGAAGATGAGGTGGAAGCCCTACGTTGCGGTATGCCGGCCGCACCTCCCCGTGGGTATCTCACCGCCGCTGTCGAGCGTCGCCTCGACGTCGCCGACGACCTCGCGGTCTTCTGGCTCCGCCCGGACGAGCCGCTGACGTTCGTGCCGGGCCAGTACCTCACGCTGGCCGCAACGGGCGCCGACGGGCGCGTCATCAAGCGCGCCTACTCGATCGTCAGCGCGCCGCACGAGGGGCTCGTGGAGCTCGTTATCGAGCACGTGCCGGAGGGGGCACTGACGCCGCTCCTCTGGCAGATCCGGCAGGGCGACGGCGTGTGGGTCCGGCAGAAGGTGGTGGGCCATTTCCTCCTCGACGCCGAGCGGACGCGGCACGTCATGGCCTGCACCGTGACCGGCATCGCGCCGTTCCTCTCGATGATCCGCGCGCACGCCGCGGCGCTCGAGGCGGGCGAGGCCGTCCCCGAGCACCGATTCCTGGTGATCCACGGGGCCAGCCACGCCGTCGAGCACGGGCCGTACCGCGACGAGCTGGCCGCGCACGCCGCCGAGGGCTGGCTCACCGCCGTCTCGACCGTCAGCCGTCCATGGGAGAACTCGGACTGGGAGGGCGAGGTCGGGCGCGTGGAAGACGTCGTCCGCAAGCATCTCGACGGCCTCGGCTGGGACGGCGCTGACGTGGCCGGCTACGCCTGCGGCCACCCGCAGATGATCGAGACGGTGAAAGGCATTCTGGGGCGAGCGGGCGTCTCCGAAGCCCACCTCCACGAGGAGAAGTATTTCACGGTCGGAGAGGCGGCAGCCGATCCCGAGGCGCCCGCCGTGCCGGCGACCCCGGCGCGTCCGCCCGGCGGGATCGTGCTGAAGGCGGTCCCCCGGTCCTGAGGGGAGAACGCCGCGCCGCAGTGCGCGTTGGCGCCGCATGCCCGACCTCGCCGACCTCCTCCCCGCCGAGACCGCCAGCGCGGCCGAGACGCTGGCGCTCGGGCGGCAGCTGGCGGAGCGCCTCGCCCCCGGCGACGTGCTCGCGCTCCACGGCGACCTCGGGGCCGGCAAGACGCACCTCGCCAAGGGGATCGCCGCCGGCCTCGACCTCGACCCGGAAGCCGTGACCTCCCCCACGTTCACGATCGTCCAGGAGTATGGCGACGGGGCCCTCCTCCACCTTGACCTCTACCGGATCGAGTCGGACGAGGAGGCCGCACGTCTTGGCCTCGACGAGTTGCTCGACGGCGACGCCGTCGCGCTCGTCGAGTGGCCCGAGCGCGGTCGCGGGTGGCTGCCGCTGCGGACGGTCGCGCTCCGGCTCGTTCACCTCGGCGGCGACCGGCGACGCGTCGAGGTCGCGGACGCGCCGTGACGTACGCGGAGGCCGAGCGCCGTCTCTTCGCCCTCCCACGCTTCGCCGACGCAGGTGCCGCCGCGTACCGTCCGGGCCTCGATCGGATGCGGGCGCTCCTCGCGGCCCTCGGCGATCCCCACACAGCATATCCGGTGATCCACGTCGCCGGGACGAACGGGAAGGGCTCGACCGCGTCGTTCGCCGCGGCCATCGCGCAGGCGTCGGGAGCCCGCGTCGGTCTGCACACGTCGCCCCACCTCGTCACGCTCCGCGAGCGGATGCGGGTCGACGGCGAGCCGGCGCCCGAGACCTGGGTCGCCGAAGCCGTCGGGCGGATGGCCGACGTACTCGACGCGGTCGGCCCCAGCTTCTTCGAGGCCACCGTCGCGCTCTCGTTCCTCTCCTTCGCCGAGCACGGCGTCGACCTCGCCGTCGTGGAGGTCGGCCTCGGTGGGCGCCTCGACGCGACGACGGTGGTTCAGCCGGTCGCGTGCGCCGTCACCCACATCGGGCTCGATCACACGGACCTCCTCGGCGAGACGCTCGCCGAGATCGCGCGCGAGAAAGCCGGCATCGCCAAGTCGGGCGTCCCGCTGCTCCACACGGTCGCAGACGCCGAGGCTGCCCGGGCGCTGACGGACGAGGCGGTCCGGCGCGGCGCGGCGGTCGAGGACGTGCGCCGCTCATGCCGGGTCGAGGTCGCCGAGCGCACGCTTCTCCGCATCCAGCTGGCGACGCCGACGCACGACTATGGCGAGGTCGAGGTCGGGCTGCCGGGCGAGCACCAGGCGTGGAACGCGGCCCTCGCCGTCCGTGCGGCCGAGGTCGGGATGGAGCGGGCCGGGCTCGCCGGACCCACCGTCGAATCGGCCCGACGGGGCCTCCGCGACGTGGTGGCGCTCAGCGGCCTGCGAGGACGGGGTGAGGCGCTGCCCGGGGACCCGCGCGTCGTCCTCGACGTGGCCCACAACGCCGACGGCTGGCGGGCCGCGCTCGGCGCCCTCGCCGATCCGGACGGCGGACGTCGGTGGGCGCTCGTCGGCGTGATGGCGGACAAAGACGCCGGCGCCCTCGCCCGTCTCCTGGCCGACGCGAGGCGTCACGGCCCTGGCGGTCGATCTTCCCGGCGAACGGGCGCTCGCGGCCACCGCGCTCGCCGAGACGCTCCGCGCGCACGGCGTCCCGGTCGCGTCGGTCGGGTCGGTGGCCGACGCGCTCCAGGCCTTCCGGGCCCACGCCGGCCCGCGCGACCGGCTCCTCGCCACCGGCTCGCACGTCACCGTCGCCGCCGTTCTGGCGGAGCGAACCGCAGACGCCGACGTGGGTTAGACACCGCCCGGGAGTGACGAATCCCCGGACGTACGTCTATTTTTATTACGGACCGCCCGCCCGGCCCCTCTCGCGGTCTCGCCCCTCTCACTCGCTCCGCCCGCGGACCGGAGCCCTCGTCCCATGAACATCACTGCTCTGGAGCAGAAGAAGGTCTCCGAGCTCCACGAGATCGCCCGCCGCCTCGGCATCGAGGGGTACGCCGATCTCCGCCGTCGGGACCTGATCTACGAGATCCTCGGAGCGCAGGCCGAGGCCGACGCGGACGCCTCGGACGTTCGCCCCGGCGTCGGGTATGCCGCTCCAGGGACGGGCATCGAGGACCGCCCGCCGGCCCGCCCGCGCCCGGCCCGCCGCCCGTCGTTTTCCGAGCGGCCGTCCGAGGACGAGGGCGACGCCGGGCGCCGCGAGCCGCGCCGCCGGCGGTCCGTCCGAACGCGCCAGCCGATCTCGCCCGATTGGCCCGACTACATGCAGGGGTTCGACCCCTTCGCGATCTCGCTGGAGGGGCTCATCCGCAAGGAGGGCGTCCTGGAGATCCTGCCCGACGGGTACGGCTTCCTCCGCTCGGCCGAGTACAGCTACCTCCCCTCGCCCGACGACATCTACGTCTCGCCGAGCCAGATCAAGCGGTTCGCCCTCCGCGTGGGCGACACCGTCGACGGGCAGATCCGGCCGCCGAAGGAGGGCCAGCGCTTCTTCGCCCTCATCCGCGTCCACGCCATCAACGGGCGCGCCCCGGAGGACCTCGACGAGCGCTCGGGCTACGACTACCTCACCCCGGCCTACCCCGACGAGCAGCTCCACCTGGAGACGACCCCGGACGAGCTGTCGACGCGCATCATCGACCTGTTCGCGCCCATCGGGAAGGGCCAGCGCGGGCTCATCGTGGCCCAGCCGAAGTCGGGCAAGACGGTCCTGCTCCAGAAGATCGCCCGGGCCCTCACCCAGAACGAGCCGTCGGCGACGGTCATCGTCCTGCTCATCGACGAGCGGCCCGAGGAGGTGACCGACTTCGAGCGGTCGGTCCCCGGCGCCGAGATCGTCGCCTCCACCTTCGACGAGGCCCCCGAGCGGCAGGTCCACATCGCCGACCTCGTGCTGGAGAAGGCCAAGCGGCTCGTCGAGGCCGGGCAGGACGTGGTGATCCTGCTCGACTCGATCACGCGCCTCGCGCGCGCCCACAACGCCACCTTCGAGGGCGAGAGCCGGACGATGTCGGGCGGGCTCGAGGCCGGCGCGCTGCGCGGTCCGAAGCGCCTGTTCGGCGCCGCCCGCGCCGTTGAGGAGGGCGGGAGCCTCACGGTCATCGCCACGGCCCTCGTCGACACGGGCAGCCGCATGGACGACGTCATCTTCGAGGAGTTCAAGGGGACCGGTAACATGGAGCTGGTGCTCCGCCGCGACCTCGCGGACCGCCGCATCTATCCGGCCGTGGACCTCCTCGCCAGCGGGACGCGTCGCGAGGAGATGCTCCTCTCCCCCGACCGCCTCGCCCGCATCTGGGCGCTCCGCCAGGTCCTCGCCGGCCTCGACCGGGACGAGGCCCTGCGGCTCCTCCTCGACAAGATGCGCGGGACGGACTCGAACGACGCCTTCCTGGAGACGATCAACTCGTAGCCGGGGGTACCTTCCGGACGACAGTCCCCCCGACACCCCCGGTTCGTGAAAGCAGTCCTCCTCGACATGGACGGTGTCCTCGTGGACGTGCGGGGCTCGTACCGGAGGGCCATCACCGAGACCGTGGCCCTCTTCGTGGGCGAGGGGCCGACGCCGGAGGCCATCCAGGACAAGAAGAACGAGGGCGGGTTCAACAACGACTGGGTCCTGAGCGAGGCGCTCATCCGCGAGGCCGGCGGCGACGTCCCGTTCGACACCCTCGTGGCGACGTTCGACGGGATCTACCGCGGAGCCGACTACGACGGCCTCATCACGACGGAGCCGGCGGCGATCCAGACCGCGACGCTCGCGGCGCTCGCCGAGCGCTATCGGCTGGCCCTCGTCACCGGCCGCCCCGATGCCGACGCGGAGTGGACGCTCCGGCGCTTCGGGTGGGATGCCCACGTGCCGGTCGTCGTCGGGATGGACCGGCAGGCGGGGCGCGAGAAGCCGGACCCGCACGGCCTCCACCTCGCCCTCGAGGCGATCGGCGTGGACGCCGGGGACGCCGTCTACGCCGGCGACACCGTCGACGACATGCGCGCGGCGCGCGCGGCCGGGTGCCTGCCCGTCGGGATCGTCCCGCCGGGCTTCCCCGCGCACGCCCACACGCGGACGCTGATGGAGGCCGGCGCCAGCGTCGTCCTCACGACGCCCGACGACCTCCCCGCGCTCCTGACCGTCCTGGACGACGAAACAGCGCGGGACGACTAGGCGCCCGGGTCAGGCGGGGCTCGGCTCCGGGTCCACGGCCTGCTCGGTTGGCTCCGGGAGTCGGCTCCAGACGAGCGCGGCCATCGCCAGGATCGCGGCCGTCGAGGCGAGCGCGTTGGATTCGTAGCCGAGCCCGGCGTAGAGCGCGCCGCCCAGGATCGCGCCCAGCCCCGTCCCGATCTGCCCGACGGCGATCGTGAGCGAGAGGAACGCGCCGCGCTGGCGGCTGGGGACGAGCGCTGTGAGGAGTGCCTGGAGCGGCGACATCCGCATCGCGAAGAGGCCCATGATGGCGACGTAGACGAGGTAGACCGTCCACCGCTCCGTCACCACGAAGGGGAGGGCGGCGGTCACCACGGCGAGGCCGAGGCACGACGCCAGGATCAACGGCTTCCGTCCGACGGTGTCGGAGAGCGTCCCGGCGCGCGGCCCGACGACCACGCTCACGAGGCCGCCGGCGAGGAACAGCGTCGCGATGAAGTCGAGCGGGAGGCCGAAGACGGCGAGGGGTCGGCCGAGCACCTCGATCTCCATGGGGAACCGGGCCGTCAGCCACTGCGGGAGGTAGACGATCAGGAGGCCGAGCCCGAAGTACATCAGGAAGTAGGTGGCGGCGGCCGTGGCCGTGTCGCTCTGGCGGAGCAGCGCCGCGTACTGGCGGAGCGCGCCGCCGACGGTCGGCCGCTCGTCCGAGAGCTGGACCGGCGGCTGCGGGACGACCGTCAGGATGAGGACGAACGCGACGGCCATGACGGCGGCGAACGCCACGAACGGCGTCCGGAACTCGAACGCGACCGCGAGGGCGCGGCCGAGCGGGATGCCGATGACGAGGCCAAACGGAACGCCGCTCATCACCCAGCCCGTGGCCCACCCCCGCCGCTCGTAGGGGAACGCGTCGCCCACGTAGCTGACGGCGGCGCCCGAGAGGATCCCGCCGCCCGCGCCCGCCAGCACCCGCATCCCGAGGAGCGTGCCGAAGGTGTCCGCCAGACCGTGCAGCGCGAGGGCGACAGCGAGCGCGGCCGAGCCGAGGAGGAGCACGCGCCGCCGCCCGATCCGGTCCGAGATCGGCCCCATCACGAGGGCGGCCGCGGCCAGCACCCAGGAGTAGACCGAGACGAGGAGGCCGAGCTGCCCCGTCTCCACCGCCAGCGCCTCGCCGATGAGCGGGAGGATGGGCGTGATGATGATCGTTTGGCTGGCCGCCGTGAACACGAGCATCCACAGGGCGAACAAGATCCCGGCCGTCTGCGCGCGCGAGGGGTCGGTGGGTGTTGAAACAGACATCTCCCCTTGAAGTCCTCCTCGTCTCAAAGGTTCGTGGGGCCGAGGGGGGCGCTGTCCTGGACCGACGATGCGGTGCCCCGGAGGACGAAGGGGGCGGGCCGCGTGCGCCACGCCCTCCCGACGCGAGCCCCCTGATTTCGGGCTGCCTTCACAGGACGGCGAGGGGGGTAACGGTGCGGTAACGGCCGGGTAAACGAGAGGTAACGGGGGCACGGTAGCGTGGGCAGCGACGGGCGTCGGGGTCCCACACCTCGGCCACTTCTCTTCTCGCTCGGCCCCCGACGCGACTCCCACACCCCTCCCCTATGTCGCTCACGATCGACCGCGCGGGGCGCGGCCTACCGGCAGGTCCGCCGAGCCCTCCTCCTCGCCGCCCTCCTCGCCCCCGGGCTCGCCGCTGCCCAGGCCACCGGGTCCCTCGCCGGCACCGTCGTCGACGGCGACTTCGGTGGGGGCCTCCCCGGCGCGAGCGTCCTCGTCGTCGAACTCGGGACGGGCGTGGCGACCGACATCGACGGCCACTACACGGTCCGCCAGCTCCCTGCCGGGACGTACACGGTCCGCTACTCGTTCACCGGCTACGGCACGCAGACGGTCGAGAACGTGGAGGTGGTGGCCGGCGAGCCGGCCCAGATCAACGTCACCCTCTCGCCGGGCCAGGAGCTGCAGGAGGTGGTCGTCGAGGCCGACGAGATCCTCGCGGCCAACAGCGAGGTCGGGCTTCTCCGCGTGCGCCAGCGGGCGGCGCAGGTGTCCGACGCCATCTCGGCCGCGACGATCTCGCAGAGCGGGTCCTCCGACGCCGCCGACGCCATGGAGCGCGTGACCGGCGCGAGCGTCCAGGCCGGCCAGTACGTGTTCGTCCGCGGGCTGGGCGACCGGTACGCCAACACGCAGCTCAACGGCTCGGTGCTCCCCACGGCCGACCCCGACCGCCGGGCGGTCCAGTTCGACCTGTTCCCGTCGAGCTTCCTGGAGAACATCGTCACGCTCAAGACCTTCACGCCGGACCAGCCGGGGAGCTTCTCGGGCGGCCTCGTCGACATCAACACGAAGTCGTTCCCGGACGCCTTCTCGACCTCGTTTTCGGCGTCGTCCGGGTTCAGCACGCAGGCGCTCCCGGGCTCGTCGACGCTCGTGGACCCGGCCCAGGGCGTGAGCCCGCTCCGGTTCGGCACCGGCGACCTCGCATTCCCCGCCGTCATCGCCGGCCTGCCGCGCGAGAGCGAGGGGTCCGTCCGCGCCGGGATCCCGCGCGAGACGGCCGCCCGCCGCGACGCCGCGCTGGCGTCGACGCTCGACGCGGCCTCGACGGCCCTCTCCTCCCGCATCGCGCCGACGACGGGGACCGTTCCGGTCAACGCCAGCGTCGGGTTCTCGCTGGGCAATCAGGTGGCCCTCGGCCGCAACGCGCTCGGGTTCGTCCTCGGCCTCACGGCCGACCAGGGCGCCAGCTTCTACGACGACGGCGTCATCGGCCGGGCCGACTTCCAGGGCGTCGACGGGCCGGACGGCCAGCCGACGGGCGAGGTCGCCGTCAACACGCAGCAGCTCCGCACCGACCAGCGGGCGACGCAGGACACCAAGCTCGGCGGCATCGCCAACGTGGCCTACCGGATCGGCGGGCTCACCGAGGTCAGCCTGAATACGCTGTTCTCGCACACCACGGAATCCGAGGCGCGCGTCATCGACGGGCTCAACAACGTGATCGACTCGGAGGCCCGCGTCTACGACACCGTCGCCGGCTACACCGAGCGGACGCTCGGGTCGGGCCAGCTCCGGGGCCGCCACCAGATCCCGGCGCTGAACGGGATGGAGGTGGCGTGGCGCGGGAGCTACGCCCGGACGGAGCTGGACGAGCCGGACCTCCGCTTCTTCACCGCCCGCGTGTTCACCGACGACGCCGGCGCCGTCACGGGCGTGGCGCCGGCCGGCTTCCTCGCCGGGCCGCGGCACTACTTCCGCACGCTCGACGAGACCCTCACGGGCGGCGGCCTCGACGCGACGCTCCCGCTCACCCTCTTCGGCCGCCGCGGCGAGCTGAAGGCCGGCGGCGTCGTAGAGCAGACGGAGCGCGGCTACGCCGAGAACCTCCTCATCCTCCGCTCCAACACGACGGAGACCGGCGCCGCCCTGGGCTCGGTGGACCCCGACGCCATCGCCGCGTTCTTCGGCGCCGAGAACACGGGCGTCGTCTCCTCGGAGGACGGCGACGGCACGCCGGGCCGGTTCGCCTTCGGCCACTACGCCCTCGACCAGACGCTCCCGCAGAACCAGTACGAGGGCGCGTTCGACGTGACCGCGGCCTACGCCATGGCCGAGGTCCCCGTCCTCCCTCGCCTCCGCGCCATCGTCGGGGCGCGGTACGAGAACTCGTCGCTGTTCGTGGCTGCCCAGCAGGAGGCCACCGACGACACCCCGGCCGACTCGGTCGTGGTCGTGAACGGGCAGCGCCGCCTCGGCGCCGACCGGACCTACAACGACCTGCTCCCGGCCCTCAACCTGGTCTACTCGCTCCGCGACGACATGAACCTCCGGGCCGCCGCCACCCGGACGCTCGCCCGCCCGACGTTCCGCGAGATCGCCCCGGTGGTCTCCTCGGAGTTCGGCTCGGACGGCGCGCTCCTCGGCAACCCGGCCCTGGAGCGGACGCTCATCACCAACCTCGACCTCCGCTGGGAGTGGTTCACGAGCCCCGGCCAGCTCCTCGCCGTCAGTTCGTACTACAAGGCGCTGTCCAACCCGATCGAGCGAGTCATCGTCGACGCCGAGAACAACGCGACGCAGTACGCCAACGTCGACCAGGCCGACATCGTGGGGGCCGAGGTCGAGGTGCGGCAGGGGCTGGCCCCGCTCGCGGGCCTCCTCCGCAACCTCTCCGTCGGCGCCAACCTCTCGCTGACCCAGTCGAGCATCACGGTGACGGGGCGGGAGCTGGCTTCGCGCCGCGAGATCGACCCGGCAGCCGGCGACACGCGCCCGCTCCAGGGCCAGGCCTCGTACCTCCTCAACGCGAACCTCTCCTACGACAACGCGGAGCAGGGCACGTCGGCCGGGCTCTTCTTCAACGTGGCCGGGCGGCGCCTCGCCCGCGTCGGCGCCAACGTGGACGTCTACGAGGAGCCCTCGCCCCAGCTCGACCTGATCGTCTCGCAGCGGGTGCTCGACCAGTTCGCCCTCAAGCTCACGGTCAAGAACCTCCTCGACGCCTCGTACCGCGAGCGCTACGTGGTCCCGGGCGGCGGGACGTTCCCGTTCCTCGAGTACGACCGGGGCATGAGCGTCTCCGTGGGCCTCGCGTACCGCCCGGGTGTCGGCGGCGCGGCCCCGGCCGCCGCGTCCATCCCGGGCCCCGGCGCCTCGGCGAAGACGGCCCTGGTCGGCACCGACTAGCTCCCCCACGGCCCGGCGGGCGGTGGCGCCGCCGGGTCGCTCTCTTCCCCCCGCCACGCCAACCACCCTTCCCCATGTCTCGTCTCGCTACGCGTACGGCCGCTCTCCTGAGCGCCCTGTTCCTGGCCCCGCTCGCGGCGGCCCAGGCCCCGACCGTCGCGGTCACCAGCGACATCACCCAGAACACGACCTGGACGGCCAGCAACGTCTACCTCCTCGACAACCTGATCTACGTCCGCCCCGGCGCGACGCTGACGATCGAGCCGGGGACCATCGTCAAGGGCGCCGCCGTGCCGTCGTCGGCCTCCGGCGACCTCGCCAGCGGCCTCGTCGTGATGGTGGGGGCCAAGCTCGACGCCGACGGCCGGGCCGACGCGCCGATCATCTTCACGGCCGAGGACGACGACGTGAGCGTCCCCGACGATCTCGACCAGAACGACCGGGCCGAGTGGGGCGGCGTGATCCTCCTCGGGCGGGCCACCACCAACAGCACGCCGGGCATCAACAACGTCGAGGGCGTCCCCGAGTCCGCCGACACGCGGTTCGGCTGCGACGCCACGACGCCCGGCTTCGCCTGCGACGACGACGACGACTCCGGCACGCTCCGCTACGTCTCCATCCGCCACGCCGGCTTCGGCTTCCGCCAGGCGAGCGAGATCAACGGGCTCACGCTCGGCGCCGTCGGGCGCGGCACGACCATCGACTACATCGAGGTCTTCGCCAACTCCGACGACGCCTTCGAGTGGTTCGGCGGGACGGTGGAGGCCAAGTACCTCGTCGGTGCCTTCAACGGCGACGACACGTTCGACACGGACCGCGGCTTCCGCGGCAAGATCCAGTTCGGGTTCTCGATCAACAGCCCGGGCATCGACGCCGGCCGCTGCCTCGAGAACGACGGCGGCGTCTCCGACCTCGGCGGCGAGGACGCCACGCCGTACTCGAACCCGACTTATTCCAACCTGACCTGCATCGGCGCCGGCACCAACGCCGACCGCGGCCAGCTCGGGGAGGACGGCAACTCGGCCGCGCTCCAGCTCCGCGACAACACGGGCGGCAAGATCTACAACTCGATCTTCATCGGCTACCCCGGCTCGGCCCTCAACATTGAGGCGCTCGCGAGCGGCGAGGACACCGAGAACCGGTTCGGGACGAACACGGACGGGGTCGACGACCTCGTCATCCGCAATAACCTGTTCTTCGGGTTCGGCGCCGGCGCCGACGTGGCCGCGCTCGTGGACGACGACTCGGACCTCGACGCCGCCCGCCAGGCGGCCATCGAGGCCGCCTTCGGTGCGGCCAACGTACTCGCGGGCCCCCAACTCGCCGCCATCGGCCGCGCGATGGGGTCCAACCTCGACCCGCGGCCTCTTCAGGCCGGCCCGGCCGCGACGGGCGCCCTCTTCACCGGCACCGCCCTCGCCGGGGACGGCTTCTTCGAGGAGGTCGCCTACAAGGGTGCCTTCATGCCGACCGCCAGCGCGGATGACGGTTCGACCCCGACGTGGCTCGCCGGCTGGACGGCCCTGGCGCAGATGGGCTACCTCTCGGCCCGCGCCACCCCGAGCGACAACGGCCCGGCGACCGCTACGCTCGCCCTCGCCGTGGCCCCCAACCCGACGCGCGGTGCGGCGACGGTCCGCTTCTCGCTCGACCGCGCGCAGGACGTCCGCCTCGCGCTCTACGACGTTCTCGGCCGGGAGGTCGTCGTCGTGACGGAGGGCTCGTTCGGTGCCGGGGAGCAGACGGCCCGCGTCGAGACGAGTGGCCTCACCGCCGGCGTCTACGTCCTCCGCCTGGAGGGCGAGACGGCCGCCATGAGCCGCCAGCTCAGCGTGGTCCGCTAGGGCGCGTCCCGCGCGCGGCCTCGGCCCCCGTCGGGCGACCCCCCGCGGCGCCGGGCGGCGCCCGTCACCAGCGGACCCGGTCCGCCCCGCCCCGCCGAGCAGAGCGCCGGCCCCTCTGTGGGAGGGGGGCCGGCGCTCGCCGTTGGGAGTCCGGGCATTTGCCTCCACGTGTCCTCCGACGCCGCGCCGCAGCCCTCACGGTCCTCGGTCTGGGCGAGTGGGCGTGCCCATGGCCGTCGCGCACGGCGTCGTGTGCACGGCCGGGGTCGAGTCCGCCCGCGAGGCGATGGGACTGGGATGCCGGCCCTGCTGGCGCCCGTCCCGACCCACGGCGAGCAGCGCTGCGATGCGTCCGACGCCGCGGCCGGGTGGCGTCGGCGCTCCTGACCTCGGGCCCGTCCCGGGGCTCCCTCGACGCGCTCCGGCCGGTCGTCGGGAATCCCCGGTAAGGGCGACGGCCGGCGCCCGCGGCCGCAGGTCCGGCCGGTAGCTTCCGGTCCCGCCTCCCACCGACCCAATGCCGCCCGTCTCCTTCCCCCACGACCCCGAGGTCACGCTCGACCTCGCCCGCGAGCACGGCCTCACCGACGACGAGTACGCCCGCGTCCAGGAGATCCTGGGGCGGACGCCGACCTACACGGAGCTGGGCGTGTACTCGGTGATGTGGAGCGAGCACTGCTCGTACAAGAACTCGATCGCTCTCCTCAAGACACTGCCACGCGACGGCGAGAACCTGCTCGCGGCGGCCGGCGAGGAGAACGCCGGGCTGGTCGACATCGGCGACGGGCTGGCCGTCGCGTTCAAGATCGAGAGCCACAACCACCCGTCGGCCGTCGAGCCGTACCAGGGCGCGGCGACGGGCGTGGGCGGCATCCAGCGGGACATCTTCACGATGGGCGCCCGCCCGATCGCGAGCCTCAACTCGCTCCGCTTCGGGAGCCTCGACAACCCCCGCGTTCGGTTCCTGTTCGACGGCGTCGTGCGCGGGATCGGGGGCTACGGCAACTCGTTCGGCGTCCCGACGGTCGCCGGCGAGGTCGTGTTCGACCCGGCCTACGAGGGGAACCCGCTCGTCAACGCCATGTCGGTCGGGATCGTGAAGGTGGGCGAGACCGTGAGCGCGACGGCGCAGGGCGTGGGCAACCCGGTCTACATCGTCGGCTCCGCGACCGGCCGCGACGGGATCCACGGGGCCACGTTCGCCTCAGAGGAGATCTCGGAGGCGAGCGAGGCGAAGCGCCCGAGCGTCCAGGTGGGCGACCCGTTCACGGAGAAGCTGCTCCTCGAAGCTTCCCTCGAGGCCATCCAGACGGGCGCCGTCGTCGGGATGCAGGACATGGGCGCGGCGGGCATCACGTGCTCGTCGTCCGAGATGAGCGAGAAGGGGGCCGTCGGGATGGACCTCCAGCTCGACAAGACGCCGCAGCGCGAGACGGGCATGACGCCCTACGAGATCCTCCTCTCGGAGAGCCAGGAGCGGATGCTTGTGGTCGTCGAGAAGGGCCGTGAGGCCGAGATCGAGGCCGTCTTCGACAAGTGGGACCTCCACGCCGTCCAGATCGGCGAGGTGACAGATACCGAACGCGTCCGCGTCTACTGGCACGGCGACCTCGTGGTCGACGTGCCGGCGGAGAGCCTCGTGCTCGGCGGCGGCGCGCCGGTCTACCACCGCGAGACGAAGCGCCCGTCGTATCTCGATACGACGCAGACCGCGGACCTGAGTGCGTTCCCGGACCTCCCGGCCGAGGCCGCCTCAGACGCGCTCGTCGGCCTGATGGGCTCGCCCAACATCGCCTCGAAGCGGTGGGTCTTCGAGCAGTACGACACGCACGTCCGCACCAACACGGTCGCCGGGCCCGGCCCGACCGACGCCGCCGTGGTCCGCCTGAAGGGGACGGACCGGGCGCTGGCCATGAAGACCGACTGCAACGGGCGCTACGTCTACCTCAACCCGCGCCGGGGCGGGCGGATCGCCGTGGCCGAGGCCGCGCGGAACGTGGTGTGCGCGGGCGGCCAGCCGCTCGCCGTCACCAACTGCCTCAACTTCGGCAACCCGTACAAGCCGGAGGTCTACTGGCAGTTCACCGAGGCCGTCGGCGGGATGGGCGACGCCTGCCGCGCGTTCGGCACGCCGGTGACGGGCGGGAACGTGAGCTTCTACAACGAGAGCCCCGAAGCCGCCGTCTTCCCCACGCCCACGATCGGGATGGTAGGGCTCGTGGAGAGCCTGGAGCACACCACGACGGCCGCGTTCGTGACGCCGGACGACGTGCTCCTCCTCGTCTCGCCCGAGGCATGGTGGCACACGGGCGGCATCGAGGCCAGCGAGTACCTCTCGGTCCGCCACGGCCAGACCAGCGGCGACGCCCCCCACCTCGACCTGGAGGAGGAGAAGGCCGTCCAGGCCGCCGTCCTCGGCGCCATCCGCGCCGGGCTCGTCCGCTCCGCCCACGACGTGAGCGACGGCGGGCTGGCCGTGTGCCTCGCGGAGAGCGCCGTGTTCTCGGGTCTCGGCGCGGAGGTGGCCCTCCCGCAGGTCGACGCGCGCCGCGACGCGGTCCTCTTCGGAGAGGCCCAGAGCCGCGTCGTCCTGAGCGTGGCGCCCGACGACGCCGAAGCGGTCCAGGCGCTCTGCGCCGAACACGGGGCGCAGGCCATCGGCATCGGGACCGTCACGGACGGCCCGCTCGTGATCTCCGTCGGTGGGGAGGGGTGGGTGCACGTGGAGGTGGCCGCCCTTGCGCACCCCTACGAGACGGCCCTGCCCCGGGCCATGGGCGAGGCCGTCGCGGCGGTCTAGGCGCGCTCGGCGCCCCGCCCGCCGCTACGCCGACGTGGCGCGGGCAGCGACCTCTGGCATGGGCACCGCGCCGTCGCCCCCGGGCTCGAGGCCGCGCGGGATCGTGACGGCGAAGGCCGTGCCCACGCCCCACTGGCTGTCCACGGCGATCGTCCCGCCCATCAGTTCCACGAGCCGCTTGGTGATGGCGAGGCCGAGGCCGGTCCCCTCGTGGCTCCGCGCGTCGCCCTCGGACTGCTGGCGGAACTCGGTGAACAGTTCCGGGAGGAAGTCGTCGGCGATGCCGATGCCGGTGTCGATCACGCGGAGCACCACGGCGTGGTCGTCGGCGTCCAGCTCGACGGTCACGCCGCCGTGCTCGGTGAACTTGATGGCGTTGCCGACGAGGTTGGTCAGGACGCGGTCGAGAGCGCCCTCGTCGAGCACGGCCGGGATGGCATCGGCCGAGGCCGAGACGGTCAGGCGGAGGGCCTGCTCCTCGGCGAGCGGGCGGAGCAGGTCGAGGCTCTGCGTCACGTGCGCGACCACGTCGAGTGGGGCCGGGTGGAGCGCCTCGCGGTGGGCGTCGAGGCGGGCGAGGTCCAAGACGGAGTTGAGCGTGGAGAGGAGCCGGCGGCCGCCGTTGTCGATGGCCTGGACGAGACCGCGGGCCTCGGGCTCCACCTCGTCCATCAGGAGCTCGGCGAACCCGATGACGGCCGTGAGCGGCGTCCGGATCTCGTGGCTCATGGAGGCCAGGAAGGCGCTCTTCACGCGGGCCGTTTCCTCGGCGTCCTCGCGGGCTTCGATGAGGACCCGCTCGTAGGCCCGCCGCGCGGCCACGTCGCGCCCGAGCGAGAGCACGCGCTGGACGCCGTCCACCTCCACGACCTGCGACTCGACTTCGAGCAGGCGCTTCTTGCTGTCGAACGTGGCGAGGCGGAGGTCGGTCCGCGCGTTGCCCGTCTCGCGGAGCCGACGGAGGTGGGCGTCGAGGGTCGGCCGGTCGGTCGGGGTGATCAGGTCGCGGAGCCGGGGGACGGCGTCGGTGGCGCCCAGGTTGAGCATGGCGCGGGCGGCGAGGTTCGCCTCCACCTCCTCGCCCTCGAGGTCGTGGACGATGACGGCGTCCGAGGCCCGGTCCATGAGCGTGCGGTACCGGTCCTCGGAGGCCCGGAGCGCCGCCACGCGCCGCCGCACTTGGCGCCGCAGGATCGCCGCGGCCCCGAGCGCGAGCAGGAGCAGGGCGACCGCCCCGAGCGCCACCCACCGGTACACCGACGGCGGGACGCCGGCGAGGTGGAGGTCGTCCTGCGAGCGGGGGTAGATCTGATACGAGTCGGCGTAGGGGGCGGCCCGGTCGTACTGGCCCGCGACGCCCGTGACCCGGATGCGCTCTCCCGCCTCGAGGTCCTCGAACGAGACCGCGTCGGGCTGGTCGTCGAAGGCGAACACGACGACGAGAGAGAGGTCGTGCAGGGAGACCATGAGCGCCCGTCCGACGGTCACCTGGCTCTTGCCCACCACGACGCCCGTGGCCTCGACGAGCTGGCCTTCCAGGGCCTCGGCGCGGGCGGGGTCGTAGGGCACGGGGGCCGGAATGCGCGGGGCGGCGGCGACGCGCTCCAGGGCGGTCGGCTCGAGGTACGTCGTCCCGTTGCGGAAGCGGACGACGCCGGTAACGAGGAGGCTGTCGCCGGCCCCGACGCGACGTGCGGTGGTCGTCAGCACGCCCTCGCTGAGTTCGATTCCAGCCGTCGCGTCCTGGAGGTAGAGGGCGCTCGTCGCCGTACCGTAGGTCCCCTGGCTGACCGACGCCCGGCCGGCGACGGCGACGGACTCCCCGAGGCGGTCGGGGACGAGGTCGCCGTCGGCGTCGGCGCGGACGGCCGCGAGGGGCTCCCGGGGTGTCTGGGAGAGGGCGGGGGCGGCGAGCGCCGCCACACCGAGGAGGAGGGCGAGAAGCGGTCGCATCAAGACGGGTCGGCGAACTGGGGGACGGGCCGGGCCGCGCCGTCACCGTGGACGGTGGTGGTCGGAGTCGGGGACGAGGTCGCCGTCGGCATGTCGGGGGCCGTCGGCATGTCGGGGGCCGTCGGCATGTCGGGCGCCGTCGGCAGATCAGGGAGGGGGGAGGACGGGCGGGGAGGCGGCTCGGCGAGGTCGGCGAGGACGGGCGCCTCGGTGGGCAGGGCCACCTCGAACAGCGTGCCCTCGCCGCGCTGGCTCCACACGCGAATCTCGCCGCCCATGAGGTCCACGAGGCGCTTGGCGATGGCGAGGCCGAGGCCGGTCCCCTCGTGGCTCCGCGAGTGGCCGTTCGACTCCTGCTTGAACGCCTCGTAGAGGTCGGGGAGGAACTCCTCCGAGATCCCGACGCCCGTGTCCTTCACCCGGATGGCGAAGAAGCCGTCGGCGCCGTGGATCGTCACGCGGACCTCGCCCTGGTCGGTGAACTTGATGGCGTTGCCGACGAGCACCGTCACGACGCGCTCGAGGGCGGCGCGCGAGTGGACGGCCGGGATCGTGGCCGTGTTGGCCTGGAGGTGGAGGCCGAGGCCACGCTGGCGGGCGAGCAGGGCGAGGGCCCCGATCGCGTCGCGCACCACCTCCGTCACGTTGAACGGCTCGGGTTCGTGCGGGGCGCGCTCGGCGTCGAGCCGGGAGAACTCGAGGATGTCGTTGAGGGTGTCGAGGAGCCGCTGGCCGCCGGTCTGGATCGACGCGGCGAAATCGCGGAGCTCGTCCTCCACCTCGTCGTGGAGGATGGCGGCGAAGCCGAGGATGGCCGTGAGCGGCGTCCGGATCTCGTGGCTCATGTTCGACAGGATCGCCGACTTGAGCTGGTCGGCCTCCTCGGCGTGCGCGCGGGCCGTCTCGGCGGCGTCGATGGCCTTGAGGAGCCCGTGCTCGTAGAGCCGCCGCTGTTCCACGTTGCGCGCGACGGAGACGAACACGGACCCCGGCCCGTCGCGGAGCCCGCGCGTGGCGATCTCGAAGGGGACAGCCCGGCCTTCGGCCCCGATCAGGTCGAGGGTGTCGGAGGCCGCTCCGGTCTTGTCGGCCCGGGCGAGGTGGACGGCCGCCTCGTGGTCGTCAGCGGCGAGGTCGGCGAGACGGACCACGCGGCCGTCACTGCGGCGCCCGTCGGCGCGGAGGACGAGGGCGCGCTGGGCTGCCTGGTTGGCCTCCACCACCTCGCCGCCGCGCTCCAGGTCGAGGACGAGGACGGGGTCGGCGGCGGCGGCGAAGAGGTGCCCGTAGCGGGCCTCGGAGGTCCGGAGCTCCTCGGACCGCCTCCGCACCTGGCGGCGCAGGGCCGTGGCCCACAGGAGGGCGAACAGGAGGAGCGCCCCGATGGCGAGCGCGCCGTACTTGTACTCGGTTGGCGAGAGGCCGGCCCGCCGGACGTCGGACTCGGCGAGGGGGAGCACGAGGTAGGATCCGGTGTACGGCGGGGCGAGGTCGTGCTGGGCCGCGATGCCGCGGACGCGGACGTAGTCCCCGATCTGGATGCCCTCGAACGTGATCGCCGACGCGCGGCGCTTGTAGGCGAACGCCTGGATCAGGTCGGTCCCGCTGAGGAGGAGGAGGAGCTGCCCGCTCCGCGTGCTGTCGAACTGGACCACGCGGCCCTCGATGTCCACCAGCTCGCCCTCCTGCGACTCCATGTCCGGCCCCTTCCCACCGTTCGGCCGCGCCAGGATCGGGAGCCGGAGCGGCTCCACCTCGCGGGGCGCCGTCTGGACCGTCTGGACGTTCGGCATCACCATCTCGGCCATCCCGAAGCGGAACGCGAGGATGCCGTGGACGAGGAGGCTGTCGCCGGTGAGGAGGGGGGGCGCGTTCGCCGGGAAGACGAGGCGGAGCCCGCCGGTGCCGTCCTGGAGGTAGACCTCGACCTCGTCGGCGCGGATCACGCCCGTGCCGGCCGTCACGCGGCCCGTGATGAGCACCTCGTCGCCCAGGCGGTCCGGGAGGGCGTCGCCGTCGCGGTCGGCGCGGAGCTCTCCGATCCCTACGAGGGGCTGCTCCCAGTCGGGGGGGGGCGTCTGCGCGACGGCCCGCTGCCCCGGGGGGGCTGTCTGCGCTGACGCCGCACGGTCGGGCCCGGCCGTACACGCCACGGCGCATACGCACGCAAGAGCAGCGATCCGGAGGAGAGGGCGGAGGGGGTGAGACACGGTGGTGGGACGAGTCTGCGTAGTATCGGCGCGGACGGGCAAACCTCAAGTCCCCCGGGCGAGCCGTGCCGCCGGCGGGCGCACGTTCAGGCCGCGCACGTAAGGCCTCGTACGGAGGGGGCGTCAGGTGAGGGCGGAGAACCGACACGGATCGGGTCCCGTACCTTCCCTGACTGACTGAACATTCTCCAACACCCCCCCCATGGCTACTGCCGTCACCGACGCCACCTTCGAAACCGAGGTCCTCAACAGCGACCAGCCCGTTTTGGTGGACTTCTGGGCCACGTGGTGCGGCCCCTGCCGCACGATCGCCCCGACCATCGAGGAGCTCGCCACCGACTACGATGGCAAGGCCAAGGTGGTCAAGCTCGACGTGGACAACAACCCGCAGACGGCGATGAAGTACGGGATCCGCTCGATCCCATCTCTCCTGTTCTTCAAGGACGGCCGCCCGGTCGACCAGATGGTCGGCGTCGTGCCGAAGCGCGTGCTCGCCGAGAAGCTCGACACGCTCGCCGGCCAGGCCGCGTAGCGCCGTCCGTCGGACGGACTGCCAGGGGATGAGGGGTGGGCTCCGGCGGAGCCGCTCTTCATCCCCCTCGTATATCCCTCGCCCCTGTTTGTCTATGTCCCCCGCACCGCTCCCCGAGGGCCTCGCCTGGACGGACGCCGAGCGCCGCGCCGTCGTCATCGTGGGCACCGGCCCGGCCGGGTTCACCGCCGCCCTCTACGCCGCCCGCGCCGGCCTCGACCCGCTCGTGGTCCAGGGCCCCGAGCCCGGCGGCCAGCTCACCACCACCACTGACGTCGAGAACTTCCCCGGCTACCCCGACGGCGTCATGGGTCCGGACATGATGCAGGACCTCGAGAAGCAGGCGGTCCGCTTCGGCGCCGAACTGCGGTGGGGGACCGTCACGCACGTCGACCTCTCCGAGCGCCCGTTCAAGGTGGTCGTGGACGAGCGCACGCCGCTCCTGGCCGAGACCGTCATCGTCTCGACCGGCGCGAGCGCGAAGTACCTCGGCCTGGAGAACGAGAAGCGCCTGCTCGGGCGCGGCGTGAGCGCGTGCGCCACCTGTGACGGCGCGTTCTTCCGGGGCGAGGAGATCGCCATCGTCGGCGGTGGCGACACGGCCATGGAGGAGGCCCTCTTCCTCACGCGGTTCGCCTCCACGGTCCACCTGATCCACCGCCGCGACGAGTTCCGGGCCTCGAAGATCATGCAGGACCGCGTGCTCACGAACAGCAAGGTGAGGGTCCACTGGAACACCGTCGTCACCGACGTGATCGGGGAGGACGCCGTCGAGGCGCTCGCGCTCGAGGACACGGAGACGGGCGAGACGCGCACGCTCCCCGTCACCGGCTTCTTCGTGGCCATCGGCCACAAGCCGAACACGGAGATCTTCCAGGGCTGGCTCGATATGGACGAGGCCGGCTACCTCCAGACCCACCCGGACTCCACCTACACCAACGTCGAGGGCGTCTTCGCCTGCGGCGACGCGCAGGACCACGTCTACCGTCAGGCCGTCACGGCCGCCGGGACGGGCTGCATGGCCGCCATCGACGCCGAGCGCTGGCTCGCCGAGCACGGCGAGATCGACGACGTCCGGACGGAGACGGAGTACCACGTCGCCGAGGCCGAGGACTCGGACGACGGCGTGGCGGTGCAGGACAAGCTGGAGGCGGCCGAGGGGTAGTGCGGCGCGGGCAACCTCCGCGCGAGCCGGTCACGCCCCGGCCCCCTCCGTTCCCGCAGGCTCCGTCGCGGAGCCGCCCAGGAACGCGGCCACGTCGAGGCGCCGGATGCGGAGGAACCCGAACAGGGAGATCAGGAGGGCCGCCGCGCCGGCGTAGACGGCCACCAGGAGCGCGGCCCAGCCGTACCACACGGCCCCCCGGGGGATGCGGATCGAGTCCGGCCCGCTGTCCGACATGAGGGCGGCGACGCCGTCGGCACTCAGTTCCGCCCCCGGCGTCCCGTCCCCCGCCTCGCAGGGAGGGGGATAGTCGAGGCGGCAATCGACGAACGGGAACCGGAGCCCGTCGTCGCCGAGGGTGGCGGGTACGAAGATCTTGGTCGCGGCCTCCCCGCCGGACCAGTCGTACTCCGTCACGACGGTCGAGTACGCGAAGAAGTAGACGACCATCAGGACGATCCCGAGGGCGGCGGTCCAGAGGATGCGCCGGCCGAGACGGGACGGCGGCCACGCCTCGATGTCTGCCCGGTGGGCGAGCACCCAGCCGATGATCGCGGCGATGACGACCGCCAGAACGCCTGCGCAGAGCGTGGCGAGCGGGTCGGGGAGCACGAGGCCGCCCACCAGGAAGGCGAGGCCCGGCACGCCCATCACCGCGGAGTCGACGAGCCCACCGGCTTTCATGGCGTCACCTGTTCAGTCGGATCCGTCGCAGAAGGAGACGGCCGAGAGCACCGAGAGGTCGACCGGCGTGTCGAGCGGGGGCTTCCCGACATCGTGAGACCGGTAGACCATCCGCGTCGAGTCCCGGCCCATCACGACGACGGCGCGCCGGGGGTACCGGCTGGAGAGGGTCCCGTCCTGCGCGGCGAAGCCGATGCGGGCCAAGCTCGGGGCGTCGCAGAGGATGGACGGACTCTGGTCGACGAGCAGCTTGGGGAGGACGAACACCTCGGCGCCCGGCCAGGCGTGGACCGTGAATTCCACCTGGGCCACCCCGTAGGCGAGCGGGCCGACGAGCGACGCGATGACGCCGGTGTCGAGCGGTGCGTTCGGAGCGGAGGGCGGATAGGCGTAAGCGATCGTCCCCAGCGAGGAGGAGACGAAGGAGACCTGGTCGGGGGCGACCCCCTCGGCCTCGTACGCCCTCAGCAGCGTCCTCATGCGGGCCGCGCTCAATGCCGGCCGAGCGACGCCCGACGAGTCCCGCGGGCTCACGGCGACCCTGACGTGCAGCCCCGGGTTCTCGGCGATGATCAGCGCTTGGTCCGCCACCAGCCAGGTGGAGAGGGGCGTGAGGGCGCTGTCGCCCGGCGCGAACTCGACGGGCCGGAGGAGAACGGCCCGCGCGGCGGCGACCTCTGCCGCCGAGCCGTACTGCACCACAAGGGCCTCTGCAGGAGGCTCCGTGGGAGTCTGTGATCTCGCCGGGGCGGAGGAGGCGAGAAGGAGGGCCCCGAGGAGCGCGACCGTCGAGAGGCGTGGGACGGACTTCATATGCCGTCGGGGGAGCGAGGCCGTAGGACGATACTAGCGATATCGCTATTAATAAACAACAAGCGGGGTGGTGGGGCGGGTTCTGGGATCGGTAAGACGTCCGCCTCTGTCGACACGCGCTGGTGTTGCTCCCCTCGCCGCTCGACGGCGGGGGCAATCGACCGGGTCGAGGCTCTAGTTTGGCCCCACCTCTCCCTGTCGTGATGCGCCGCCTCGTCCTCGTTCTGCTCCTCGCGGCCCCGCTAGCCGTGCCCGTGCGCGCCCAGGTGCGGGCGCGTCTGGACGACCTCCGCCTCGCCACGGCCGTCCGGATCGCGCTCGTGGACGATGTGCGGACGCGGGCGCTCGACGTCGACGTGACGGCCCGAGATGGCGACGTCGCGGTCGCCGGCGACGTGCCGCCCGCGGACCGGCGCCTCGTCGCGGAGGTCGCGCAGCGCGTCCGAGGCGTCCGCCGCCTCGAGGGGTTGGGGACGCTCACCGAGCCTCCGGCCACGCCGGCCGTCACCCTCTCCGACCGGCGGGAGGCGCCGTCGCGAACGGCGGACGGGCCGGTTTACCATACCGTCCAGGCCGGCGACACCCTCTTCTCGCTCGCGCGCCGCTACGAGACGACCGTCGAGGCGATCCTCGCGCTCAACAACCGCGAGTCGACCGCAATCCAGGTGGGCCGGCGGCTCCGGGTGCGGTGACGTTGTCGGGGGAGCGGTTCGGAGCGCTCGCGCCCGGCGTCTACGTCGTTCGCCTGACCGCCGGCGGACAGGCTCGGACGCGCGCCCTCACCGTCGCCCGCTAGCCGCGGACCCCGCGCGTCGAGTACAGGCCGCTCTGCTGGAGCAGGCGGTATGGGTTGACGGGCGTCCCATGCCCCTGCGCGTCGAGTTGGAGCACCTGGAAGTGGAGGTGCGGGGCCGTGGTCCGCGCGTTCCCCGTGTTGCCGACGTACCCGAGCACCTCGCCCTGCCGGACGACCGAGCCGACCTCGACCCCGCGCTCGTAGGCGTCGAGGTGGGCGTAGTAGAAGTCGTACGCACCGTCCGGGCTGCGGAGGTAGAGCACGTTCCCGCCCAGCCGGTTCGTGTGGATGCGGACGACCTCGCCGTCCGCGACGGCCACCACGGGCGTGCCCCGCGGCGCCAGGATGTCGATGGCACGGTGCGTCCGCCCCCCGGAGCGGCCCGCGGCGAACGTGTCGGCCAGGTCGGCTGGGAGGACGCCTTCCACGGGGACGAGGAGGCGCTCGGTCGAGAACCGAAGCTCCGAGACGGGGCGGACCGGGATCGAGTCCGCGTCGGCCGGTTGGGCGAGCGCGGGCCCGGCGAGGCCGATGAGGGCGGCCAGGCAGGCGAGACGGAGCACGGGATGGGCGGGAGCGAGGGGTAAAAAAAACTTACCCCTTCACCAGCGCCTTCAGCACGAACAGGACGTTCTCTTTTCGCTCCCGGAGCCGGCGCGAGAAGTAGGGCACCCACTCGGTCCCGTACGGGACGTAGACGCGCATCCGGTAGCCGTCGTCCACGAGCCGACGCTGCGTCTCCGGGCGGAGGCCGTAGAGCATCTGGAACTCGAAGGCGTCGCGGTCGACGCCGTGCTCACGGACGACCTGCTGGACGGCCGTGATCAGTTCGTCGTCGTGGGTGGCGATGCCCGGGTAGCGGCCCTCCGTCAGGAGCTTGGCCGCGTGCTGGCGGTAGTGCCAGCGGATCGTGGGCATGTCCTGGTAGGCGAGCGACGGGGGCTCTTTGTAGGCCCCCTTGCAGATGCGCACGCGCGCGTTGAGCGCGCACATCCGGGCCACGTCGGCCGCGGTCCGGTGGAGGTAGGCCTGGAGGACGGGCCCGACGTGGTCCGGGTACTCCGGGTAGACGGCCTCGAACAGGTCGAGCGTGGACTGCGTGATGTCCGACCCCTCCATGTCGAGCCGGACGAAGAGGTCGGCCTGACGGGCGAGGTCGAGGAGGCCGCGGAGGTGGGCCTCGCACAGGTCGCGGTCCACCACCTGCCCGATCATGGAGAGCTTGATCGAGACGCCCACCGTCTCGGCCGGCAGGCCGCGCGCGTCGCGGAAGGCGGCCAGGCGCTCAAGGTGGTCGCGGTAGGTCGCGGCGAAGGCCTTGGAGCGGGACCGCTGCTGGACGTGCTCGCCCAGCAGGTCCAGCGTCACGAAGAGGCCGTCGTCGAGGAGTGCGCCGACCTTGGGGAGGGCCGCGTCGAGCGTTTCGCCGGCCACGAACCGGCGTGCGAGCGCAAACGGGAGGGTCATGAGGAGGAGGCGAGGGACGCCGAAGCTACGTCGGCACCGGACCCCCTCTGGCGCCGTGTAATGGAACGATGTGTGCAGATAAGGGCGGGTGCACACCTCGGGTGCCGTCTCGCCACGGCGCCTCCACGGTGCGTTACGAATCAACCCCATGACGCTTCCTTCTGACACGCCGATTCCCATCGGGCCCCCGCCGACGTGGATCGACCGGTGGATCGACCCGATGCGCCGGCCTGCGGACCGGACGGCGCTCCGGCAGGCTCGTGTGATGGTGTCAGCGGGCCTGATGGCCCTGGTCGGCCTCGGCCTGCTCGTGGGAGCCCTCCTCGCCGGCGACGCCCCCACGGGCCCCGTCGTGCAGGCCGTGGGGGCGATGGCACTGATCACGGTATCGCTCGGTCTCGTCCGGTGGGGTGGACGCGTCCACCCCGCCGCGTGGCTCATGACGCTCACGCTGGTGACCACGCCCCTCCTCCAGGCCGCGCTCGACGTGGGGCTCCGCGACCCCGCTCTCGGCCTCGTGGTGCTCGCCCCGCTCGCGGCGGCCTTGACTTCAGGCGGTCGCCTCGCCGCCGTCAACGCGGTCGTCGCCGTGGGCGGCGTGACGGCGCTCTACCTCGGGCACCGGCTCGGCTTCGATCCAAACGGGTTCTCCGACCCCGACTCCCTCTACGGCTACACGGTCGCCTGCATCGCGGGCGGGACCCTGACGGCGGCGCTGGCCGGCGCCCTCTACGTCCGCCACACGCGCGACGAGCTGGCAGAGGCCGAGGGGCAGAGCACGCGGCTCGACGCCGCGCTCCGGGCCTCCGAGATCCGCTACCGCTCGCTCTTCGACCACATCCCGGTGGGGATGTACCGGACCACCCCCGACGGCCGCATCCTCCTCGCCAACGCGGCCCTCGCGCAGATGATCGGGGCCGAGAGCCCGGAGGACGCCCGCACCATCAACGTGGCCACGCTCTACGACGACCCGCTCGACCGCGACCGCTTCCGCGAGAAGGTCCTCCGCGACGGCGCCGTCCAGCGGTACGAGACCCGCTTGCGGGGCGCCGACGGCGAGATCCGCTACGTCCGCATCGGCTCGCACGTGGCCCGCGACGCCGATGGGCAGCCGCTCTACTACGAGGGGACCGTCGAGGACGTGACCTCCGAGCGCGAGGCGCGCGAGGCCCTCTTCCGCAATGAAGCCCGCTTCCGTGCGCTCGTCCAGCGCTCGTCCGACGTGATCGTGGTCGTGGACCGCGAGGCGCACCTGACCTACGTGAGCCCGTCCGTCGAGCGGCTCCTCGGCTACCGCCCGGACCGCCTCCTCCGCACGCCTATCCAGGACCTGATCCACCCCGAGGACCGGGCGGCGGCCGACGCATTCATGGCCGAGTCGCACGCGGCCGGGACGGCGGCCTCGCAGGTCGAGCTCCGCTTCCGGCACGCCGAGGGGCACTTCGTGTTCGCCGAGGGCGCCGGCACGCCGCTCTACGACGACGTGGCCGTGGGCGGGCTCGTGCTCAACCTCCGCGACGTGACCGAGCGCAAGCGGGCCCAGGCCGTGCTCCTCCAGGCCAAGCACCAGGCCGAGGAAGTCGCCGCGCTCAAGAGCACGTTCCTGGCCAACATGAGCCACGAGATCCGGACGCCGCTCACGGCCATCCTCGGCTTCGCCGACGTGCTCGCGGAGGAGATCGAGGACCCGCAGCAGCACGAGTTCATCGACCTGATCGCGCGGAGCGGCCGGCGGCTCATGGAGACGCTCAACTCGGTCCTCGACCTCGCGCGCCTGGAGGCCCGTCGCGACCGGCTCGCCCAGGACCGCGTGGACCTCGCCTCGCTCGTGAGCGAGTCGGTCCAGATGTTCCAGCCGGCGGCCAGCGACCGCGGGCTCCAGCTCGCGGCCGCGATCGAGGCCGGCGCCCCGCACGAGGCCATCCTCGACGAGGCGGCCTTCGCCCGCGTGCTCCACAACCTGATCGGCAACGCGCTCAAGTTCACCGACGAGGGCCGCGTGACGGTCCACGTCCACAGCACGTCCACCGGCTCGAACGGCCCCGAGGTCGTGGTCCGCGTCAGGGACACGGGCATCGGGATCGACGAGGCGTTCCTCCCGCGCGTGTTCGGCGAGTTCGAGCAGGAGTCGAGCGGCGTCGAGCGCACGCACGAGGGGGCCGGCCTCGGGCTCGCCATCTCTCGGCAGCTCGTCGAGCGGATGGGCGGGACCATCGGCGTCGAGAGCGCGAAGGGCAAGGGCACCACCTTCACCGTCCGGCTCCGCGCGGCCGAAGTGCCGGAGGTCGACGCGCCGGAGGTCGAGGTCGACGCGCGCTCGCTCGTCCTCATCGTGGACGACAACGACCAGGCGCGCGACGTGGCCGAGTACACCCTCCAGGAGCGCTACCGCGTCGTCTTCGCCGACGACGGCGACGAGGCGCTGGCGGCCGTCGAGCGCGAGCGCCCGGACGCCGTTCTCCTCGACATCCACCTCGGCCAGTCGATCACGGGCGAGGACGTGATGCGGAAGCTCCGACAGACGCCCGCCTTCACCGACCTGCCCATCGTGGCGGTCACGGCCTACGCCCTTCCCGGCGACCGCGACCGGTTCCTGGCCGCCGGCTTCGACGCCTACGTGACGAAGCCGTACACGCGCGACCACCTCGTCGGCTCGATGGAGGAGGCCATGCACTCGCGCCGCAGGACGGGCGACGGGGTCCCGGTCGCGGCGTTCATCGCGCGCAAGTCGGGCCCGCCCGCGACCCCAACGCCATCGCCTCCGACGCTGCCGGAGCTGCCGGCGGGGAGCGCGTAGGGAACTCCGGCGGGAGCGGACGGTGGAGGCCGCCCCTCCCGTCGTCTTTCGTGCGCCTCGCCCTCGTCGGCGCGGGTCCGGCCGGACTCGCCGCCGCCTACGCCCTCCGCAATGCGGACCTCCGCGTCACCGTCTTCGAGAAGAGCCGGGGCGTCTCGGGCCGCGCCGCCACGCGCTGGCGCGACGTCGCGGCGCCGGGCGGCACGAGGGTCCGCTGGCGCTACGACCACGGGGCGCAGTACCTCAGCCCCGACCCGACCGGCCGCGCGGCGCGCCTGATCCAAGACGAGCTGCCCAGCGACGGGCTCGTAGAGATCGCCGGCGCCGTCTGGCCCTTCGACGACGACGGCACGCTCCGCCCCGACCGCGTGAAGGCAGACGCCGGTCCGCACTGGACCTACCGCGACGGGATCGCAGACCTCGGGCGCCGTCTCCGCGACGCCACGCCGGGGCTCGACCTCCGCCTCCAGTCCCGCATCACACGCCTCGACCGGGCGCCGGGCGGGTGGACCGTCGAGACCGACGACGGCACGCGCCACGACGGCGCGCGCCACGACGGCTTCGACGCGGTCCTCCTCACGCCGCCAGCGCCCCAGACGGCCGGCCTCCTCCGTGCGAGCGACCTCGGCGCCGCCGACGGGTCCGCGCTCGCGGACGCGCTCGGCGAGGCCGCCTATCGCTCGCAGTTCACGGTCGTCTGGGGGTTCAGGGAGGCGCTGGAGCGGCCGGGCGACGTCTATGCACTCGTCAACGCGACCGAGCACGGGAAGGGGGGAGGTGGGCACGACGTGGCGTGGCTCGCCGTCGAGAGCGACAAGCCTGGCCGGGCACCCGACGGTGCGACGCTCCTCCTGGCCCAGATGGCGCCGGCCTGGACGGAGGCGCACTACGACGCGGCGCGGGCTGAGGTGGTGAGCGCGGCCGCTCGATCCGTCGCGGCCCTCTGGGGACCGCTCCCCGACCCGCTCTGGACCGACACGCAGCGCTGGCGCTACGCCCTGCCCAACGAGTCCGCCGACACCGACGTGCTGGACGCGGCCGCCGACCACGGCCTGTTCTTCGCCGGTGACTTCACGGCGGCGAAGGGGCGCGTCCACCTCGCCCTGGAGGAGGGGATTGAGGTCGCTGAGCGGATTCGGCGGTGGATCGGCTAGGTCGGCCGGGTGCCGGAGGCCACGTATAGCTCGCCGCCAAACTGCGCCGGGTCGGCCGGGAGCACGTCGCGGCGGACCGTCGTCGCAGCAGGCCTCCAGAAGGCGCCACGCCTCGCGCGAGAGGTCGGCCCGCGCGACGAACTCGACCGACCGCGTCGCGGCCGTCCGGTCGCGGGCGTACACGTCGAACAGGACGATGCGGCCGCCGGGGCGGAGCCGCTCGACCAGCCGCTCGAAGGCGCGCTCCCAATCCGGCAGCGCCGTCAGGCCGAGGGCACAGAGGATGGCGTCGACGTGAGGGGCACCGAGGGCCTCCTCGACGAGCCCCGCGTCGAGGTCGGAGGCGCGCGCCTGGCGGAGCGTCACCGTCGTCCAGCCGTGTTGGCCGACGCGGCGCCGGGCGCGCCGGAGCATCCCGGCTGAGGCATCCACACCGAGCACGGCGCCGGTCGGGCCGACGCCTTCGACGAGGCCGGGGAGGCTCTGGCCGGTCCCGCAGGGGAGGTCGAGGACGCGCATTCCCTCGCGGAGACTGAGAGCCTGGATCGCAGCCGGTCGGTACGGGGCATAGAGGGCTTCGAGGGCCCGGTCGTAGAATGTCGAGAAGAGGTCGTACCACATGGCGCGGGGCGGTGGCGGAAGGTAGGCGGGCACCCGCCCCGAGTCTGTGCGTCCCACGGGACACCTCTTCGCCTCCCCATGCCCGACGTCGCCGACCTCCGCGAGTCGTACGAACGCGGCGCGCTCGACGCCGCCGACCTCCCTGCCTCCCCGTTCGACCTGTTCGCCGCCTGGTTCGCCGACGCGCAGGCGGCCGCGACCCGCGAGCCCAACGCCATGACGCTGGCGACGGCGACGCCCGACGGTGTCCCTTCGGCCCGGACGGTCTTGCTCAAGGGCGTCGACGCGCGCGGGTTCACGTTCTACACCAACGTCGAGAGCCGCAAGGGGGAGGAACTGGGGGCCAACCCGCGCGCCGCGCTCGTCTTCTGGTGGCCCGACGTGGAGCGACAGGTGCGGGTGGAGGGGATCGTCGAGCCGGTGACCGACGCGGAGGCCGACGCCTACTTCGCCAGCCGTCCGCGCGGGAGCCGTCTCGGCGCGTGGGCCAGCCCCCAGAGCCGCCCCATCGCCGACCGGAGCGTGCTCGACGGGCTCCTGGAGGAGATCGAGGGCGAGTTCGCGGACCGCGAGGACATCCCGCGCCCCGGCTTCTGGGGCGGCTTCCGCGTGGTCCCCGAGGCCATCGAGTTCTGGCAGGGACGGAAGAGCCGGCTCCACGACCGCCACGTCTACCACCGCGACGGCGACGGCTGGACGACCGAGCGGCTCGCGCCCTAACCGGCCGCGCTGTCGGCGTCCCGGTTGTCGGCCACGCCGCGGACGTTGGTGATGGCGAGGAACGCTTGGAGGGCGACGAGCGCCCACGCCGCGTCGTGCCAGCCCCAGGCGACCCAAAGCACGTTCGAGACGAGAAAACAGCCGAAGCCCCAGAGCCGCCGCCGCTCATCCTCGGAGGCCACGAGCCAGCCGGCGATGACGGTGACGGCGAAGGCGGGCCATTGCAAGAGGTCGAGCCAGTCCACGGGCGGGAGGGGAGAGGAGCGCCCTCAACGGACCGGCGGGGCGCCCGGCTCCAGGCGCCCCGCCGAATCCGCCTCTCCCTGAGGTCACGCTGGGACGGCGCCGTTCACGGCGGGCCGCTCGCGCCGCGCACCGCCCGGGCCCGCCAGTTCCGGCTTGGCCAGGACCGCCTCCCAGTCCAGCCGGCCCGTCGCCTGCATTACCACGAAGAGGGTGGCGACGGAGAGGAGCGTCACGGCGAGCCCGGTGACGCCCTGCAGGAAGAACGTCGCCGCGAACGCCACGAGGTACACGAGCTGCGCGCCGCCCACCTCGACGAGCGCGAACCGCAGCCCGGCCACAAGCCGCACGTACGACACCACGAGCCCCACGCTCACCGCCGACGCGATCAGCATCGCGCTGCCGACGCTGACGATGTCCACGAGGTAGGCCAGCAGGAGGTGGAACGCGAAGCACGCCGCGCCCAGGAAGAAGTAATGCATCGGGTGGAGCCGGACGCCGCGCAGCAGCGAGAGCACGAACACGGCGAAGAAGAACAGGAACAGGCTGACGGGCGCGAAGAACGTGACGCGGCTCACCCACGGGCCGGGGTTCAGCCGCTGCGGCATCGCCACGCCCACGTCGGCCGAGGCGACGAGCGTGCCGTGGTCCCACACGAGCCGCCAGCCGCCCTGCACGCGCTCTTTCTCGGTCGGCGAGAGGGTGCCATCCGGGAAGTCGATCTCGGCGAAGTCGGTGGTCATGGCCAGCCGGAAGTCGCGGGCCGTGTGGACGACGCCGGCCCGCTCCAATGCGACGATCTCACCCGCTGCAGGCTCGATGATCTCGGGCGAGCGCGCAGCGCCCGCGAGCGCGTAGCGCCACGTCGAGACGCCCTGCGAGCCATAGTGGACTCGGACCTCGGCGGATGCGCCTGGCTCCAACTCCAGAGCGTGGTCGATCTGCCCGCCCTCGACGTCGACGTCCACGCGGTTGCCGTCGATCGTCAGGGAGAGATCCGAGAACACGGACGACGCGCGCGGGAGCGGAAAGCGGAATACGAAGGTCCCGGCCTCCTCGCCGTCGTTCTCGACGCGGTAGCGCCCGTCGAAGTCGGCGGCGTAGGTCGGGTACCACATCAGGCCCTTCTTGCGGTGCGCGAGGCGGAGGTCGGCGGCGAGGTCGCTGGCGGCGAGCGGAACCGGCGTCCGCGTCGTCTCCTCGACGGTCTCGGTGACGGTCTGGCGGGCGCCGTTGGGAGCTCCAGTGAGCTCCTCGCGCGAGACCTCGCGCGTCCGCGTGCCGAGGCGGACGACGGTCGGGGCATGCTGGACCTGGGGCCCGCCCCACATCTCGCCGACGGCGCCCCGGGTGACGTCCCCGGAGGTCTCGGTGCGGTGGACCACGGTGCCGCCCAGGACCATCCAGGCGGCCGAGCAGCAGGCGAAGATGAAGGCGATGGCGGAGAGGCGCTTGATCATGGGACGAGAGGGCGAATCGGGGGAGACGAGGCGGGCGTGGACCCAGGCGACGAGCCGGACGAGGCCGAGGAGGCACGTCACCACGCCCGCCGCGAGGACGACGACGGCGAGAAGGAGGAGGACAGCGAACATGTCACGCGGCGACGAGCCCGCCGAAGCGGCGCTCGCGCTGGCCGAAGGCGCCGAGCGCGTCGGCGAGGGTGGCGGCGGTGACGTCGGGCCAGAGGGTGTCGAGGAAGAGGAGCTCGGCGTAGGCGCTCTCCCAGAGCAGGAAGTCGCTCAGGCGCTGCTCGCCGCCGGTCCGCAGGAAGAGGTCCACGGGTGGGGCCGGCGAGCCGTCGGGGTGGAGCACCGTGGCCAGGGCCGTCTCGAAGTCCGCGGCGTCGGTCACACGGGCGGCGGCCTCGCGGAGCGCCCACCGCGCCGAGTAGTCGACGGCCACGCGGAGGTGGAGGCGCTGGCCGCCGCGCGTCTCCCACTCGGCCCGGCAGATCGCCGTCCGGACCGCCCCCGGCAGCCGGTCGCGCCGGCCGATGAGTTGGAGCCGGACGCCCGCGCGCTTCAGGCGGGGCGTCTCGGCGCGGAGGTAGCCGGCGAGGAGGGCCATCAGCGCCGTCACCTCGGCCGTGGGGCGCTTCCAGTTGTCGGACGAGAAGGCGTAGACTGTGAGCGTCCCGACGCCCAGGTCGGGCGCGGCCTCGACGACGCGGCGGAGAGCCTCGGCGCCCGCGCGGTGGCCGGCGCTCCGGGCGAGGCCCTGACGCTCGGCCCATCGGCCGTTGCCATCCATCACACAGGCGAGATGAAGGCGGGAAGCAGAATGGAGAGTTCTTTGCATTTCAAAGTAATGGAAGGTGACAGGGCCGTGTAGGAGGCGCTGGGTTAGGCGATCAGGGTCTTGGCGATGCCGAGCGCGGTTGCCAAACCTCCGGTGCGAGGACCGGGTGGATCAGCCCGTCGGGGGGCGTCGCGAGTTCGTGGGCGCGGGCGGTCTGGAGAATCCCCGCTATCACGAGGACGGCCTCCGGCACGCAGCGGGCGAACGCCCGGGGCAGAGGCGGGGTGCAGCCGGGTTCATGACTGCCCGTCGCGGGCGGCCTGAATCACGGCCTCCATCTGGTCGAGGTAGTCCGCGAGGGCCTGGCGGCCGGCGGCCGTGAGGGCGTACTCCGTCAGCGGCGTCCGGTCCGCGAACGACTTGCTGACGGCCACGTAGCCGGCCTCCTCCAGCTTCCGCGCGTGGACCGAGAGGTTGCCGTCGGTGAGGTCCAGAACCGTCTTGAGGTCGGTGAAGGAGGTCGTGCCACCGGCGGCGAGGGCGCTCAGGATCCCGAGCCGCACCCGCTGGTGGACGATGGGGTCGAGGTCGGGGACGGCCGGGACCGGCCGCACCGCGCGACGCGTGGAGGAGTCGTTGGCCATGGGAGTCAGCCGCCGTGGCGGAGGGCGATGAGGAGGCCGAAGCCGATGTGGAGCCCGCCGAAGCCGAGCGTCATGAAGTGGTCGCCCCAGGCGGACGGCGCGAGGAGGGCGAGTGCACCGAGCAGCATGAAGAGCGAGCCCATGAGGGGGATCGGCCGGATCGAGAACATCCCGGCCGAGGCCACGCCGGCGCCGTAGAGCAGGAGCCACAGGCCCGGGAGCAGGTGGCGGCTGGCGGTCGCGAACGGCGCCTGCCGCGCGGCGACCTCGCCCGACGCCCCCACCTCGTAGCCGTAGATCGCGAGCGTGAGCGCCACGCCAACGAGGAGGGCGGGGAGCAGGCCGAGGAGGAACTTGCGCCCCTGCCCGCTGAGGAGCGGGGCGCCGCCGCGCCGCGCCTTCGCGATCGTGGTCCACGCGCCGAGGAGGAGGCCGATGAGCGCCTCGGCCGTCCACACCGTCAGCCAATCGCTCACGGTCGGCTGGCGCGCGGCGACGAGAGCGGCGAGCGTGGCCGTCACGCCCATGGCGACGCCCCCCCAGCCCGGGACCGCGGTGAAGGTGCCCGTCCGCGCCATCGTCTCGCGGATGAAGCGGAGGCTGGAGGCCGCGGCCGCGTCGGGCGGCGTGGGGGGCTCGTGTCGGCGGAGGGCGGGGCGGTCGGGACGCATGGGCTCAGGCTTTGCAATCCAAAGTAGTCGACCCGCTTTGCGATGTCAAGTGGGCCTCGGATCGGTCCGTGCCCCGTCCTTAGCGCTGGGCCTTCACGCTGCGCCTTCACGCCGCGCGGAGCCGATGCGGATGGAACCGGTGGTCGGGCGTGAACAGCCGCCGGTACGCCAGCCCGACGACGCTGAGCGCCGCCAGCGCCACGCACGCCGCGATCATGAACACGATCAGGATCTGGTAGCGGACGGCGTCGGCGGGCGCGGCGCCGGCCAGGATCTGGCCGGTCATCATGCCGGGCAGGCTCACGATGCCCATCACGGCCATGCTGTTGGTGATCGGGACGAGCCCGGTGCGGACGGCGTCGCGGAACAGGGGGCGGGCGGCCTCCCACCGCGTCGCCCCGAGCGCGAGGCGCGCGTCGACGAGGTCGCGCCCGCGCCCGGCGCCCTCCATGAACCGGTCGAGCGAGAGCGAGATGCCCGTCAGCGCGTTGCCGAGCAGCATGCCGTGGAGCGGGATGAGGTACTGCGGGTCGTACCACGGCTCGATGCGGAGGATGCCGAGCACGGCCGCGCCGGTCACCACGAACGAAGCACCGAGGACGCTCACGAGCGCGTCGAGCCAGATGCCGGCGAAGCGGCGCGAGGTGCGGCGCACGGCGGCGTGCCCGGCGAGGAGCGCCATCCCCACGGCGAGCGAGACGACGATCGCGGGGTTCTCGGTGGAGAACACCCACTCCAGCACGAGCCCGACGAGCAGGAGCTGAACCACCATCCGCGTGGCCGCGACGGCCAGCCCGCGCGTCAGCCCCAGCTTGAGGGCGACGGAGAGCCCGAGGGCGACGAGCAGGAGCGCCGAGGCGAGGGCGAGCTGGCCCAGCGAGATGTCGACGTAGGCGGCGTTCACAGGGCGAGGGCGCGGTCGGTGGTACGGGCGAGCTGGGCGGCGTCGTGGCTGGTCCAGACGACGGCGTGAGGCGCGTCGGCGCCGTGGAAGTCCGCGACGACGCGCTCGACCGCGGCGGCGCGCTCGGGGTCGAGCCCGGCCGTCGGCTCGTCCAGCAGGAGGACGGTCGGCTCGGTGAGGAGCGCGCGCATCAGCCCCACCGTCTGCATCTCGCCGCCCGAGAGGCGGTCCGCGGGCTGGTCGAGGAACGCCGGCTCGCGGCCGAGCGCCGTCAGCAGGGCGCGGGCGCGGTCCTCGTCGTACACCCGGTCGGCGTGGACGGCGAAGGCGAACGGCGCCCGCAGGTTGTCGCGGACGGTCCCGTCGAACAGGGCCGGCCGCTGGGCGACGAGGGCGACGGCGGCGCGGTGGCGTGGGAGGTCGTCGATGGGCTCGCCGTCGGCCAGGAGGGCGCCCTCATCGAGCGCGTCGAGGCCGGCGAGGGCGCGGAGCAGGAGCGTCTTGCCCGCCCCCGAGGGGCCGGTGACGGCGAGCCGCTCGCCGGGCCGGACCGCGGCGTCGAGCCCGCGCCACACCCAGCGGTCGTCGACGCGGCGGCCGGCGGACTGGAGGGCAATGGGGGGCATGGGCGGGGCGGACGGGCGCCCTCGGGACCGCTCGCGCCGCGCAGGGTTTCCGACTGACGCGCCGGTGGCACGCGGCATCGGGACCTTGGCGCCATGACGGACTCCGGACGCTTCTTCCTCTGCTCCTACTGGCCCCTCGTGAAGACGCTCGGCGGGCGCCGCGCGGTCGAGATGTACGCGCTCCCGCCGTACGCCAACGGCATGAGCCGCCGCGAGCCCGACTTCGAGCACCCGATGCCGGCGCTCACGTCGTCCAGCCGCGGGCGCGGATTCGTGCCGCGCCTCGCCGTCGGCGACACGGTCGTGTTCACGACCACCAAGGGGCGGTGGGGCGGCGTGCCCGGGCGTCCGGCGCACTGGCGGCTGGTGGCCGTGCTGGAAGTCGCCCGTCGGTTCGAGACGCACGTCGCGGCCGCGGCGTGGTACGCCGCCGCGCGGATGCGCCCCCCCGGCAACCTCGTCGTGGACGGCAACGCGCCGCTCCCGGTCCCCCTCACGATCCACCACGGCAAGCCGCATGACGGCGATTGGGACGCCGTCTGTGTCGAGCGCGCGGCCGCGTGCGGCGTCGTGCTGGCGTGCGAGACGCGCCTGCTGGACCTCGTCGACCCGCCGCCGATCGTCCAGGACGACTGGCTCGCCGTGTTCGGGACGGTCCCCAACACGCGGACGCCGCCGGAGATCTCCGAGGCCCAGTTCGACCGCCTCCTCGCGCTGGCGGAGGCGCGGCGCCGACCCGAGGACCGGCGCCGCGCGGCCTAGTCAGCGCGCGACGGTGAGCGTCTGGGAGTGGCTCCGGCCGTCCGGCGTCGTGAGGCGGAGGACGTAGAGGCCCGGCGCGAGAGTGGACGTGTCCAGCGGGAGCACGCGCGCGCCGGCGGGTAGCGGACCGTCCGCCACCGTGGCGACCGTCCGGCCGAGGACGTCGGTGACGGTGAGCGTGACGGGCGTCGGCGCGTCGAGGCGGAGGCGGACGGTGGCGGCGCCCGAGGCCGGGTTCGGCCAGGCCGCCAGCGCGAGGCCCGCGTCCGGGCCGGTCAGCGGGCGTCGCGGGCGGCCTGCGCGAAGGCGAAGAGGGCGCGCGTCCGGTCGGGCTCCAGCCCCATCATCGGCGCCATGCCGTCGCGGTTGGCCTCGACGGCGGTCCCGAGCGACTGGCGGATGCCGGCGTCGCCGCCGGTGAACATCGCCACCAGCTCGTCCCAGCGGTCGACGAGCGCCTGGACACGCGGGGCGGCCGGGTCGGCGCCGGCGTCGAGCTCGGCGCCGAGCGCATCGAACAGACGCGGCCACTCGGCCTCGACGGCACGGATCGCGTCGTCGCCGAGGGCCTCGCGGCGGGCGGCGAGCTGCTGGAGCTGCTCGGGGGAGTAGTGCCGCTGGACGTCGGTCATGGTCTTGGTGAGTGAGAGGAAGGCGTCGGCGTCGACCGGCCGGCCGGCGTCGGCGCGGAGGCGGAGAAGCCGGGCGACGCCATCGAGGCGGTCGGCGAGGGCGATGAGCGTGGTCACCTGGTCCGCGACGGCGGCCCGCTGACGGTCCACGAGCGCGGCCGGGTCGAAGTCGTCGGCGTCGAGGGCCGGGCCGATCTCGGCGAGCGGGACGCCGAGGGCGCGGAGCGACGTGATCTGCTGGAGCCGCTCGGCCTCGGCGGCGCCGTAGCGCCGATGGCCCGTGTCCGTCCGCCGGGCGCGGAGCAGGCCGAGCTCGTCATAGTGGTGGAGCGTGCGGACGGTGACGCCCGCCCGCGCGGCCAGTTGGCCGACGCTCAGGAGGTCCATGGGTCGTGAGGGAAAACCGCCGGAGCGTACGGCCCTCACGCGGCGTGAGGAGCAAGCGTCACCGCGTAGCTTCACGCATCCTTCGCTCCTCACGTGCGTGATGCGTCCCGTCCTCCTCGCCCTGCTCCTCATGCTCGCCGGCTCCTCCCGCGCCCAGACCACGCTCTCCTATGCGGGGGGATGGACCGACACGGCCTCGGGCACCGCGATCGTCAGCCTCCCCGAGGGCTACGACGCCGCCCCCGGCCGTCGGTGGCCGCTCCTCCTGTTCCTCCACGGCGCCGGCGAGCGCGGTGACGACCTCTCGCTCGTCGGCGTGCACGGCCCGCTGAAGGAGCGCGCCGCCGGCCGCGACCTCCCGTTCGTGATCGTCGCCCCGCAGGTGCCCACCGGCGAACGGTGGACGCTGGGGCGCATCGCGGCGGCGCTCGACGGGGCCCTCGCGTCCTACCGCATCGACCCGGACCGGGTGTACCTCACGGGCCTGAGCATGGGCGGGTTCGGGACGTGGGAGGCCCTCCAGCGGATGCCCGAGCGGTTTGCGGCGGCTGTCCCGATCTGCGGCGGCGGCCTCCCGCTCGGCATCGAGGCGGCGCGCGACGTGCCCGTCTGGAACTTCCACGGGGCGATGGACCCCGTCGTCCCCATCGAGATGTCGGTGGGGATGGTCCGCGCGCTCCGGAATGCGGGCGGCGACGTCCGCTTCACCGTCTACCCCGACGCCGGGCACGACGCGTGGACGGAGACCTACGCCAACCCGGAGGTCTACGAGTGGCTCCTGAGCCACCGCCTCTCCGACCGCGAGTAGGTCCGACGGAGGGTCGCTGCCGGCGCGGGCGGTTTCGAGTTCGTAGGCGCGCCGGGGCTACCGCCTCCTCCGACCGCGAGTAGCCAACGTCGTCGGCGGGTTAGGCCGTCGCCTTCCGCTCCTCGTAGATCGCCGGCGCGCCCTCGGTGATGGTCGGGGAGGTGACGCGGCAGACGGTGCCGCCGCGGCCGTCCGGCACCTCGAACATGAGGTCGAGCATGGCCTCCTCCAGGACCGAGCGGAGCCCGCGGGCGCCCGTCTTCAGCACCAGCGCTCGGTCGACGACCGCGTCGAGGGCCTCTTCGTCCAGCACGAGGTCCACGCCGTCCATCGCGAACAGCTTCTGGTACTGGCGGACGAGCGCGTTCTTGGGCTCGGTGAGGATGCGCCGGAGATCCTCGCGCGTGAGGGCGTCGAGGGCCGTGAGGACGGGGAGCCGGCCGATCAGCTCGGGGATGAGCCCGTAGCGGAGGAGGTCGTCCGGCTCGGCGTGGCGGAAGATGGTGGGGTCCGAGGCGTCGAGGCTCTCGGCCTCGCTAGCGTGGTGGAACCCGATCTGCCCGCGCGAGAGGCGCCGGGCGATCTGGGGCGCGAGCCCGTCGAAGGCGCCGCCGCAGATGAACAGGACGTGCCGCGTGTCGAACTGGACGAGCGACTGCTCGGGGTGCTTCCGGCCGCCCTTCGGCGGGACGCCCGCGATGGTCCCCTCCAGCATCTTGAGGAGTGCCTGCTGGACGCCCTCGCCCGACACGTCGCGCGTGATGGAGGCGTTGTCGCCCTTGCGCGAGAGCTTGTCGACCTCGTCGACGTAGATGATCCCGCGCTCGGCCCGCTCCACGTCGTAGTCGGCGGCCTGGAGGAGGTGCGAGAGGATCGACTCGACGTCCTCGCCGACGTAGCCGGCCTCGGTGAGCGCCGTCGCGTCGGCGATCGAGAACGGGACGTCGAGGATCTTGGCGAGCGTCCGCGCGAGCAGCGTCTTGCCCGTGCCGCTCGGCCCGAGGAGGAGGATGTTCGACTTCTCCAGCTCCACGTCGTCGTAGGCGTGGAGGTAGTCCTCGGCCTCGATCCGCTTGTAGTGGTTGTAGACGGCCACGGAGAGCGCGCGCTTGGCGAACTCCTGCCCGATCACGTGCTCGTCGAGGGACGCCTTGATCTCGCGGGGCGTCATCCGGTGGGGCCGCGCCGGCCCGTTGCGCCGCCCGGAGGAGGGCGCGGGGACGTACGGCTGGAGGTCGCCGCGCACGATGCCCGAGGCGTCGTGGATGCAGCGGTCGCAGATGTAGACGTCGGGGCCGGCCACCATCGAGGTGACCTCGTGGGCCGTGCGGCTGCAGAACGAGCAGCGGATGACGTCGTCGCCGCCGGGAGGCATAGGCGCGGGGTCGGAGGGCGGCCCAATCTAGGCAGAGCGCACCTGCGGCGGGGGAGGTTCGGCAGATCCCAGGGGGTTCCTGTCTTCGGCGCACGGTCGGGCGGCGTCTCCTTCCGCTTTTCCCGGACCTCCGTCGCTGAATGTCGCATTCTAGACCGTCTGTGTCCCGTCCCAGCCCCGCGCCGTCCGTGCCGCTCCCCGACCTCTTTCTCGACCGGCTTCAGCAGATCGTCCCGGCCGATCGCCTCGACGACGTCCTCGCCTCGTTCGAGACCTCCCCCGCGACCGGCTTCCGGATCAACACCATGATCCGCCCCGAGGAGGAGGTGATCGGTGCGCTCCTCGACGAGGGCGTCCCCGTGGAGACGGTCGAGGGCGTGCCCGGCGCCTACGTCGTCCCGGCCGAGGGCCGCGCGTCGCTGATGGCGTCGCTCCCCTACGCCGAGGGCCATGTCTACGTCCAGAACGTGTCGAGCCAGCTGCCGGCCCGGTCCCTCGCGCCCCGCACGGGCGACCGCGTGCTGGACCTGTGCGCGGCGCCGGGCTCGAAGACGGGCCAGCTCTCGACCCTCGTCGGGACGGAGGGCGAGGTCACGGCCATCGAGAAGGTGCGGCCCCGGTTCTACAAGCTGAAGGCCAACGTCTACCGCCAGGGCGCCACGAACGTGCTCCCCTGGCTGGGGAACGGCGCGGCCTACTGGCGCCGCGAGCCCGAGGCCTTCGACCGCGTCCTCGTCGACGCCCCGTGCTCTACGGAGGGACGCTTCCGGACGCACGACCCGGAGACGACGCAGTACTGGAGCCCCCGGAAGATCCGCGAGATGCGCTCGAAGCAGCAGAAGCTGCTGTGGGCCGGGATCCAGACGCTCAAGCCCGGCGGCACCCTCGTCTACTCGACGTGCACGTTCGCGCCGGAGGAGAACGAGGCCGTCGTCGCCAAGGCGCTCCGCACGTTCGGCGACGCCATCGAGGTGGTCGACGCGAACCTGCCCACCACGGGGCCCGTGGCGGCCCAGACCATCCCCGGCCTCACCTCGTGGAACGACCGCGACTTCCCCGGCAGCCTCGCCCTCACGCGGCGCGTCCTTCCGTCGGCCCTGCTCGAGGGGTTCTACATCGCCCGTATCGCCAAGCGCGCCAGCACGACCGACGTCAACGCCGAGTAGCCGGCCGCCTCAGGGCTCGCACTCGGCCTGGTACGTCGGGCCGGCGATGACCCGGAGTGCCGCGGGCACGACCTCGAACGTGATCGGGTCGTTGGTCCGCAGCTCCCCGTCGACGTTGAACCACATGCCGGGGTGCGACTCCACGGCCAGCCGCGCGACGCGATTGAACACGATGTGGTCGTCGTCGAGGTAGTCGCCGGCGAGGACGCGGGCGACGAGGCGGGCCACGTCGGCGCCGGTCCCCGAGCGGACCACCACCACGTCCAAAAGCCCGTCCTCGGGGTTGGCGCGGGGCGCGACCGGCTTGCCGCCGCCCGCCGTCCGCCCGTTCGCGACGACGACGTTGAAGGCCTGGATCGGCTCGGCCGGGCCGTCGTCCCAGGCGACGCGCGTGTCGTAGTCGCTGAGGTCCGGGAGCGCCTTCACCGCCCCGACGAGGTAGGCCAGCGGCCCCCACGCCTCTTTCAGCTCCGAGGTCAGCACCTCGTCCACGGCCCCGCTGAAGCCGCCGGCGCACACGTTGATGGCGTACTGCGTGGCGTCCTCCAGGCCGGGGTGGGAGACCCGGATGATGTCCATCGGGCGTGGCGTCCCGCGGCGGAGGCCGTCGAGAGCCTCGATGGGCGGGGCGGCCAGGTCGAGCCCGAGCGTCCGTGCGAAGTCGTTGCCCGTGCCGAGGGGGAGCACGCCGAGCGCCGGGCGTGTGTCGGCCGAGGTGCCCGCCTGCATTAGCCCGTTGGCCACGAGGTGGACCGTCCCGTCGCCGCCGGCAGCGACGACGACGCTCTCGCCCGTGTGGCCCGCGTCGGCCGCCGCCGCGATCGTGTCCTGCGGGTCCTGGCAATCGACGAGGTCGACGCCGGGGAGCGTGCGGAGCGCTTCGATGTCGGCCTCAGCGGCGCTGCCGGCGTTCGAGTTGTAGAGGACGAGCATGCGGACGGGGACGGAGCTCGGTGAACGCCGCCGCCGCCGCCCGGTGCCCGGCGCATGCCGAGTTCGGAGCGCCGACTACTTTCCCGTCGACTCCCCACCCCGCCCATGTCCCCGTCGCTGCTCCGGACGGCCCTCGCCGTTGCCCTCGCGTTTCCCCTGGTCGCCCAGGCCCAGGCCCCGGCGCTCGCCGCCCGTGTCGACGCGCTCGTGGACGCGGTGGCGCCGCACGTGGTCGAGTACCGCCGGCACGTGCACCAGCGCCCGGAGCTATCGAACCGCGAGACGGAGACGGCCGCCTACGTGGCCGCCCATCTCGCGCGACTCGGGATCGAAGTCGAGACCGGCGTGGCGCGGACGGGCGTCGTCGGCACGCTGCGGGGCGGGCGGCCCGGCCCCACCGTCGCCCTCCGCGCCGACATGGACGCGCTCCCCGTCACGGAGCAGGTGGACCTCCCGTTCGCCTCGACGGTCCGGAGCGTCTACAACGGGATGGAGGTCGGCGTGATGCATGCGTGTGGCCACGACGCGCACGTCGGGATGCTGATGGGCGTGGCTGAGGTGCTGGCGGCCGTCCGCGACGACCTGCCCGGGACCGTCGTGTTCCTGTTCCAGCCGGCCGAGGAGGGCGCGCCGGCGGGCGAGGCCCCGGCCGGCGCTGAGCAGATGGTGGCCGAGGGCGCGCTCGACGGCGTCGACGCCGTGTTCGGGCTCCACGTGACGAGCACGCACGAGGTGGGCACGCTGAAGACGCGGCCAGGCGCCATGATGGCCTCCGCCGACGACCTTCGCATCGTGGTCCACGGCAAGCAGACGCACGGGGCCTACCCCTGGGGCGGCGTCGACCCGATCGTCGCCTCGGCCCAGATCGTGACCGGCCTCCAGACGATCGTGAGCCGCCAGATGGACCTCACGACGGCGCCGGCCGTGGTCACCATTGGGCGGATCGACGGGGGCATTCGGTCCAACATCATCCCGGACTCGGTTCTGATGATCGGGACGATCCGGGCGCTCGACGCCCAGATGCGAGCGGGCCTCCACGAGCGGATCCGCCGCACGGCGACGGACATCGCCACCAGCCAGGGCGCGACGGCCGACGTCACCATCGCCGCCGAGTACGGCTACCCCGTGACCTCGAACGACGCTGCCCTCCTCCGCCGCATGACGCCGACGCTGGAGTCGGTCGCCGGCGACGGCCTCGATCTGGACGTGGCGCCGGTCCTCGGCGCCGAGGACTTCTCGTACTACGCGGGCGAGGTGCCCGGCCTGTTCCTCTGGCTCGGCATCCGGACGCCCGGCGCGAGCCGCGAGGCCTTCCCGCCCAACCACTCGCCCCTCTTCCGGATTGACGAGGACGCACTGCCGCTGGGCGTCCGTGCGCTCGCGCACCTCGCGGTGGGCTACCTCCAGGGCAGGGCTGACGCTCAGCCGCCGAGGCAGTCGCGCAGGAATGCCCGCTCGATGCCACGCTCGGTGGCGACCTGCTCGAAGAACGACGCCAGGTAGGCGACCGACGCCTCGGCCACGTCCGGCTCCAGGTACGGCGAGTCGCGGAAGAGGGCGTAGAGGTCGACCTCGCGCACCCGGAACCGGTCGAGGATCTGCCGGAACTCGTCGGCCGACCGGCAGAACCCGAGGTACTTCCGCTCGCGGACCGACGCGAGGCCGAGTTGCGGGTCGGGGGTGGCGTACGGCACGTCGATCAGCCCGGCCCAGTCGAAGTCGTAGGGCACGGCCAGGAGCGCGCTCGCGCTCCCGTCGAAGGTGCCGGCCCGCGCGAGGCTGTCGGCCCGCGCCTCATGGTAGAGCAGGCGAACGTTGTGGAGCGTCGAGACGGTCCAGTCGGTGTTGCCGATCAGGTAGTGGAAGACCGACATCAGCGCCACCTGCTGGCGGTCGGTGGCCTCGGGGTGGACCGCCGTCCGCTCGACGGCCTGGGCGCCGATCCGCTCCGCGAGCCCGTCGATCTCCTCGATGAGGAAGCCGTAGCGCGTCACGTCCTCGCGCTCGCCCGCGGCGTCGCGGTAGGTGATCCGGACGAGCCGGGTCCGGAAGCTGACGTCGGTGAGGAGGGCGTAGGCCCGGTAGATCAGGTACTCCTGGAGGGCGAACTGCTCGTAGGCCGGGCGTTGGTCCTGGCAGTGCGTGACCAGCTTCAGCTTGTCTTGCCCGGCGAAGACGGTCCCCTCCGCCGCGCGGCGCCGGATGTTGAGGCGGAGTGGCGGGACGTCGCAATCGAGGTAGTTCAGCCGGTAGTAGCCCCGCGTGCGGACGCCGACGTCGAGCGCCGTCGCCGCGCCGTCCGGGGACGTGTGGGTGAGCGTCGCGGGGTACCACGGCGGATCCTCCGACCGGTCGCTCGTCACCGCGTCCACGTCGAACGTGAGCGTCAGCGCGAGAGGCGCGTCGTCGGCGAAGAGCGGCACCTCCTGCGCGGCCGCGGCAGAGGCGAGGAGGGCGAGCAGGAGGACACGCATGGGGAGGCCTAGGAGATTGGAAAACATAGACAACCGGGCGGGAACCGTTCGCGGGTGCGGCCTCGGTTTCACCACCGCCTCGTGAGAAGAAAAGCGCTTCCGGATCCGAAAAGCGCCCGGGGGCTCCCCTTCCCCTTGCCCCGCCGCGCGCGGCGCCGTTACCATCCTCGCATGACCACCGCCCGCCCCATCGCTGCCGCCTTCCCGTTTTACGGGTATTGGTTTACGCGTCCGGCGGGCCGGAGGCGCTCGGGATAACCCACCATCCCGGCACCCCTCACGCAGCCCGCCCCTCCCGGCGGGCTTTTTTGTTGCCCTCCCGCCATGTCCGACCTCTCCTCCCTCCGCGCCGACCTCGACGCCATCGATCAGCGTCTCATCGACGCCCTCGCCGAGCGCCAGCGGCTCGTGAGCGACGTGGCCGCCGTGAAGGCCGCCGACGGCGCCCTCCCGATCCAGGACGCCGGCCGCGAGCACGACCTGCTCGCCCGCGTCCACCACCAGGCCGAGGAGGCCGGCGTCGACGGCTACTTCGCCTCGACGCTGTTCCGCCAGATCCTGCGCCACTCGGTCCAGTACCAGGCCGTCCGGCAGGGGCGGGAGGCCGGCGCGCTCCGCGTGGCCTACCAGGGCGACCCCGGCTGCTACAGCCACTCGGCCGCGCGTCGGCACTTCGCGGCCGTCGGCGGCGTGGGCTACGAGGGCACGCGGACGTTCGGCGCGGCCATCGAGGCGCTCAAGCGGGGCGACGTGGACCGCGCGCTCCTCCCCGTCGAGAACACGACGGCCGGGCCCATCTCGGGGGTCTACGACCTGCTCACGGAGCCGGGCCTCCACATCGTCGGCGAGGAGGTCCTGAAGGTGGAGCACTGCCTGCTCGCGCTCGACGACGTGCCGCTCTCGCGGATCAAGCGGATCGGCTCGCACCCGCAGGCCCTCGCCCAGTGCAGCCTGTTCCTCGCCGGCCTCGACGGCGTCCACGTCGACGCCGAGGACGACACGGCGGGCGCGGCCCGGCTCGTGGCCGAATCCGGCGACCTCTCGCGGGCGGCGATCGCGGGCGAGGACGCCGCCGCGCTCTACGGCCTGACGGTCGTCAAGCGGTTCATCGCCAACCGGAAGGAGAACTACACCCGCTTTCTCGTCGTGGCGACGGAGCCGCTCGAGCACGACGCGCGCCTCCCCCACAAGACGTCGCTCGTCCTCTCGACGGACCACAGCAAGGGCTCGCTCGCCCGCGTCCTCCAGGTGTTCGCCGACGCGGACCTCAACATGACGAAGCTGGAGAGCCGCCCGAGCCAGACGACGCCGTTCGAGTTCCTGTTCTACATCGACCTCGAGGGCGGGATGCACGAGGACGCCGTCCGCGAGGCCATCGAGGCGGCCGGCGCGCACGCCCGGTCGATCCGCGTGCTCGGCTCGTACCCGGTCTTCCAGGCCGAGACTTCGCGCGTCGCGCTGAACAAAGCGGCGGCCGGCGACGGCGCCCCGGCCCGCCCGGCCCCGACGAAGGGGGCGGCCAGCGCCAAGGCCAGGCGCGCCAAGCTCGTCGACCGAGGCGACCGGCCGGACACGGTCATCGAGGTCGGCGGCATCCGCATCGGCGGCGACGAGCCGCCCGTGCTCATCGCCGGCCCGTGCTCCGTCGAGAGCCGCGAGCAGATCTTCGAGTCGGCGCGCGGCGTCCGCGAGGCGGGTGGCGTGATGCTCCGCGGCGGCTGCTTCAAGCCACGGACGCTCCCGTACGACTTCCAGGGGCTCGGCTTCGAAGGGCTGGCCATGATGCACGAGGCGGGCCGCGCCAACGGGCTCCCGATCGTCACCGAGGTCCTCCACCCGGCCGACGTGGAGGCGGTCGCGCGCGAGGCCGACGTGCTCCAGATCGGCGCGCGCAACATGCAGAACTTCGAGCTCCTCAAGGAGGTCGGGAAGACGCAGACGGCCGTGCTCCTCAAGCGCGGCATGATGGCCTCCATCGACGAGTGGCTGGCGGCGGCCGAGTACATCCTGGCCGGCGGAAACGAGCGCGTCATGCTCTGCGAGCGCGGGATCCGGACGTTCGAGACGGCCACGCGCAACACGCTCGACCTCTCGTCGGTCGTCGTCGCCCGCGAGCGGACGCACCTCCCGATCATCGTGGACCCGAGCCACGCGGCGGGCATCCGGCGCTGGGTGCCGGCGCTCGCGAAGGCGGCCATCGCGGCCGGCGCGCACGGCCTCATCATCGAGGCGCACCCGGACCCCGACCACGCGCTCTCCGACGGCCCGCAGTCGCTGACGCTGGAGGCGCTGGCCGAGCTGGGCGACGAGCTGGGGATTCGCCGGCCGGTGGCGGCCTAGCGACCCTTCCGGTGCGCCAGCCCGCGCAGGATGTGCCAGACGGTGAGCGCCGCGAGCGTCGCCGTCCGGCCGTCCGCGTCGTGGAGCGGGTTGAGTTCGACGATGTCGACCGAGCGGACGTGCGGACTCCGGCCGCACGCCTCGGCCGCCCTCAGCCACACGCCGGCCGAGAGGCCGCCGACGCCCGGCGCGCTCACGCCCGGCGCCGCGTCCACGGCGTCGAGGTCGAACGAGGCCAGCGTCGGGCCGTCGAGGGCGCCGACGAGCGCGTCCACGCGCGCCGTCGTCAGGTCGTCGGCCCAGACCACGTCGTCGGGCACGGCGGCGTGGGCGGTGGCGACGCGCCACGGGAGCAGGCCGGCGACGGTGTAGCCGGCGCAGAGGCCCGATTCGTGGTCGAGCATCTGGCGGAACGGCGAGCCCGAGTGCGCCTTGCCGCCCGTGAGCGGACGCACGTCGACGTGCGCGTCCCAGTTGAGGGCGCGGACGGCCTGCCCGGCGCTCGACGTAGCCGAGGAAGTGGCCGAACGCCGTCTCGTGCCCGCCGCCCAGGACGATGGGCACGACGCCGCGTGCCAGCAGGCCGCCGACCGTCTCGCCGAGACGTGCCTGGTCGGCGTCCAGGTCGCCCGTCACCTCCAGGTCGCCGAGGTCCGCCGTCCGTTCGAGGAGGGCAACGAACGGGGCCGGGTCGCGGGCGTCGGGCGTCAGCTTGTGGAGCGCCTTGCGGATTGCCGTCGGTCCCTGGGCCGCGCCGGGGCGGCCGCCGTTTCGGATCACGCCCTCGTCGGACGGGAAGCCGACGAGCGCCACGCGTGTGTCGGCCGCGAGGGGCGCGTCGCGGAGCCAGTCACCGAGGCGCGGGTCGTCGCTCATGGTCGTTTCCAGACCGTCTCGCCGCCGATGATGGTGCGGACGGCGTTGGCCGGGCGGAACGCGTAGAGCCAGCGGTCGAGGTCCGGCGCGTCGAGGATGGCGACGTCGGCCCGGTGGTCCGGCATCAGCGAGCCGATGTCCGGGCGGCGGAGGGCGCGGGCGGCGACGCAGGTCGCGCCGCGGAGCGCCTCCTCGGGCGTCATCCGCTGGCGCGTGCACGCGAGCCAGAGCGCGAGCGGGAGACTCGCGGACGGCGCACTGCCCGGGTTGAAGTCGGTCGCCACGGCGACGGGCACGCTGGCGTCGAGGAGCCGCCGTGCCGGCATCGGGTCCTGCCCCAGCACGAGCGTCGCGATCGGCAGGCTGACGGCGACGACGCCGGCCTCGGCCATGGCCCGGATCCCGTCGTCCGAGACGCATTCGAGGTGGTCGGCGGACGCCGCGCTGAGGTTGGCCGCGAGCGCGCCGCCGCCGGTGTCGGTGAGCTGGTCGGCGTGGAGCTTCAGGCCGAGCCCGAGCGTCGCCGCGGCCTCGCCGATCTGCCGCGCCTCATCCGGCGTGAACGCGCCCTCCTCCACGAACACGTCCGCGAACGACGCCAGGCCCTCGGTGGCCACGGCGGGCAGGATCTCGTCGACCACGAGGCGGACGTAGCCGTCGCGGTCGTGGGCGTATTCGGGCGGGACCGTGTGCGCGGCCAGGACGGTCGCGACGATGCGGGCGGGTCCCTCGGCGGCGAGGCGTTGGTACACGCGGAGCGTCTTGAGCTCGTCCTCGACCGTCAGTCCGTAGCCGCTCTTGGCCTCGACGGTCGTGACGCCCTGGCGGAGCATGCCGTCCAGCCGCTCCCGGGCGGTCGCGGCGAGGTCGTCCTCCGTGGCGGCGCGCGTGGCGCGGACCGTGTGGAGGATGCCACCGCCGCGCCGGGCGATCTCCAGGTACGAGGTCCCGCGGAGGCGCTCGACGAACTCGCCGGCCCGGTCGCCCGCAAACGCGAGGTGCGTGTGACAATCGACGAGGCCCGGCACCACGAGCCGGCCGCCGGCCGACAGATGCTCGGCGCCGGCAAAGCGGTCGGGCAGGTCGGCGGCGGGACCGGCCCAGACGACGCGGCCCTCGTCCCAGACGAGCGCGGCGTCGGCGATGCGGCCGGCGTCGGCGGCGTCGGGCGGGCACGTCGCCAGTTCGGCGATGTCGGTGAGGACGGTCATCAGGCGAGCGGCCCCACCTCGGACTCGGCGGCGGCCACGAGCGCCCCGGAGCGGACGAGGTCGCCGGCGGCATCGAGGTCGTCGTGGAAGAGGGCGTCGTCGGCGCGGTGGGAGACGTGGGCGCGGAGGGCGGCGTGGACCGCCTCGACGCCGCGTCCTGCCCGCAGCGGACGGCGGAAGTCGAGCGCCTGCGCCGCACACAGCGCCTCGACGGCGAGGACACGCTCGGCGTTCTCGACCACCTGAAGCGCCTTCCGCGCGCCCCACGCGCCCATCGACACGTGGTCCTCCTGCCCGCGCGACGACGGGATCGAGTCGACCGACGCCGGGTGGCAGAGCGTCTTGTTCTCGCTCACGAGCGCCGCCGCCGCGTACTGCGGGATCATGAAGCCGGACTGGAGCCCGGACCGCTCGGCGAGGAACGGCGGGAGCCCGTTGCCGCCGTCGAGCAGGAGGTACGTCCGGCGCTCCGAGATCGACGCCCACTCGGCGACGGCGATGGACAGGGTGTCGAGGGCGAGGGCGAGCGGTTGCCCGTGGAAGTTGCCGGCCGAGACCACGTCCGGCGCGCCGTCGGCGTCGAACACGAGCGGGTTGTCGGTGACGCTGTTCACCTCGCGTTCGACGACGCTGGCGACGTAGGCGAGCGCGTCGCGGCTGGCGCCGTGGACCTGCGGCACGCAGCGGAGCGAGTACGGGTCCTGCACGCGGTCGCAGTCGGCGTGGCTCGGGCCGATCTCGGAGCCGTCGAGGAGGGCGCGGACGTTCACCGCCGTTGCGGCGTGGCCCGGGTGCGGGCGGATCGCGGCCACGCGGGCGTCGAACGGCCGCGCCGAGCCGAACGACGCCTCCAGCGAGAGCGCCGCCACCACGTCCGCCGTCGTCGCCAGCCGCCGCGCGCGCTGCACCACGTCGACGGCGTAGGCCAGCATGAACTGGGTCCCGTTGATGAGCGCGAGCCCGTCCTTCGCGCCGGGGGCGATGGGCTCCAGGTCCGCGTCGGCGAGTGCGTCGGCGGCGGGCACCGGGCCGTCGTCGCCCCAGACGTGCCCCTCGCCGATCAGGACGAGGGCGAGGTGGGCGAGCGGCGCGAGGTCGCCCGACGCGCCCAGGCTCCCCTGCTGCGGGACGACCGGGACGAGGTCGGCGTCGAGGAGGGCCAGCAGGCCGCGCACGACGTCGGGCGATGCTCCCGAGTATCCGAGCCCGAGGGCGTGCGCCTTGAGGGCCAGCATCCGGCGCGTGATGCCGCGCGGCACCGGGGGCCCCATCCCGACGGCGTGGGACCGGAGCAGGTTGACCTGCAGCTGCGCCACATCCTCCGGCGCGATCCGCTCGGACTTCAGCGCGCCGAAGCCCGTGTTGAGGCCGTAGTGGGCGTGCCCGTCCGCGAGGGCGGCTTCCACCAGCCGACGGCTCCGGGCGACGCGGCCGTTCGGGTCGTCCAGGTCGGCGCGGAGGGCGTCGAGGGACGCGGCCAGGTCGGCGTCGAGCGTGTCGAGGGCGAGGCGTTGCACGGTGTCCGTCGTCATGGGGCGCCGTCGATCATCGGGAGGTCCACGCCGCGCTCGCGGGCCGTGTCGATGGCCGTCTCGTAGCCGGCGTCGGCGTGGCGCATGACGCCCGTCCCGGGGTCGGCCGTGAGGACCCGCTGGAGCCGGCGCGCTCCCGCCTCGGTGCCGTCCGCCACCGTCACCATGCCGCTGTGGATCGAGTACCCGATCCCGACGCCGCCGCCATGATGGAGGCTCACCCAGGAGGCCCCGCACGCGGTGTTGAGGAGCGCGTTGAGGAGCGGCCAGTCGGCGATGGCGTCGGAGCCGTCCTTCATCCCCTCCGTCTCGCGGTTCGGGGAGGCGACGGAGCCGGTGTCGAGGTGGTCGCGGCCGATCACGAGCGGCGCCTCCACCTTGCCCGTCTCGACGAGCCAGTTGAAGCGCTCGCCGGCCTCGGCGCGCTCGCCGTACTCCAGCCAGCAGATCCGCGCCGGGAGCCCCTGGAAGTGGACCTTCTCGCGGGCGAGCCGGATCCAGCGGTGCAGGTGCTCCTTCTCGGGGAAGAGGTCGAGGAGGGCGTCGTCCGTCGCGGCGATGTCGGCGGGGTTACCGGAGAGCGCGGCCCAGCGGAACGGGCCGGAGCCCTTGCAGAAGAGGGGGCGGATGTACTCGGGGACGAACCCGGGGATGCGGAACGCCTCCGTCAGCCCGCGGCGGTCGGCCACCTGCCCGCGGAGGTTGTTGCCGTAGTCGAAGGCGACGGTGCCGGCGGTCTGCAGCGCGAGGAGGGCACGGACGTGCGTCTCCATCGAGTCGAGGACGGCCTCCTCATAGGCCGACGCGTCGGCCTCGCGGAGCGCGTCGGCCGCCTCCAGGCTCATCCCGGCTGGGATGTAGCCCACACGGAGGTCGTGCGCGCTCGTCTGGTCCGTCACCACGTCCACCGCCACGTCGCGGCGGACGAGCTCGGGCATCACCTCGGCTGCGTTCCCCACGAGCCCGACCGACAACGCCTCGCCGCGCTGCCGGGCACCCTCCACGAGGTCGAGCGCCTCGTCGAGGTCGTGGACGAGGCGGTCGCAGTAGCCCGTCTCCACGCGGCGGCGGATCCGGCGCTCGTCCACGTCGACGCCGAGGAAGGCGGCCCCGTTCATCGTCGCGGCGAGGGGCTGGGCGCCCCCCATCCCGCCGAGCCCGGCCGTCACGACGAGCCGGCCGCTCAGGTCGCCCCCGAAGTGCTGCCGGGCACACGCCGCGAACGTCTCGTACGTCCCCTGGAGGATGCCCTGGGTGCCGATGTAGATCCACGAGCCGGCCGTCATCTGGCCGTACATCGTCAGGCCCTCGGCCTCGAGCTCGCGGAAGGTCTCCCACGTCGCCCAGCGGGGGACGAGGTGGCTGTTGGCGATCAGCACGCGCGGGGCCTCGTCGTGCGTCCGGAACACGCCGACGGGCTTGCCGCTCTGGACGAGGAGCGTCTCGTCGTTGCCCAGTCGCCGGAGGGTCTCGACGATTTTGTGATACGCCTCCCAGTTGCGCGCCGCCTTCCCCGAGCCGCCGTAGACCACGAGGTCCTCCGGGCGCTCTGCCACCTCGGGGTCGAGGTTGTTCATGAGCATCCGGAGGGCGGCCTCCTGGTGCCACCCGCGGCACGACAGCGTGGTGCCTCGGGGGGCGCGGACAGTCTCGATGGTGGGGAGCATCGGGGATCGGAAGCGGTTCCGGGGCAAGCTACTTCCGCTTTTCCCCGACGGTCCGGGCGCTCCGATCCGATACTTTGGGGGAGGACCAATGATGCAGCTATGTCTTATATCATTACGATTGATTCCGAGGCCCGCGTCGGCCTCGCCTCATTCCACGGGCACGTGACGGGGACCGACCTGCTGGAGGCGTGCCACGACCTCGTGGGCCACCCGGACTGGCGGCCGGGGTTCGAGGAGCTGTGGGACCTCCTCCACGCGGAGGTGGACGTGACGCCCCGCGAGGTGGACAACCTCGTGGCCTCGGCCCATCAACTCCGGGATCGAATCAGTGCGAGCCAGGTCGCGTTCGTCACCACGCGCGAGGCGGTGGGGGCGCTCGTCCGCCTGTTCGAGCTGTTCACGATCGACCTCGGGCGGACGTACAAGACGTTCCCGACCCGCGAGGCGGCCGCGGCGTGGCTGGGCGTCCCGCTCGATGCCGTCCGTGCCTAGCCCGTCGACTGCATGGCGGCGGCGATGGCGTTGACCGAGACGAGGAGCGCGAGGGCGAGGTCGTCGCCCGTCTGGCCGGCGCGCCACCGCCGCATGAGCCCGAGCTGGACGAGGTTGAGCACGTCGGTGGCCGGGTTGCGGTAGCGGATCGTGGCCGCGATCGTCGGGTTCTGGGCGAGGAGGTCGTCGTTCCGGGCCACGCGGAGGAGGGCGGCCTCGGCCTTGGCGAACTCGCGCTCGACGCGCTCGAACGGCGCCCCGTCCACGCCGCCCTCCTCGGCGAGTGCGCTGTAGCGCCGGCCGACGACGAGACGGGCCCGCGCCATCTCGCGGCGCGCGTTGCCCGCGACGGCTTGGAAGAACGGCCACTCCCGCTGGAGCTGCTGGAGGAGGGCGAGGTCGTCGCCGGAGATGGCCTCCGCCAGCGCCGTGCCGACGCCGTACCAGCCGGGCGCCGTGTAGCGCGGCTGCGTCCACGAGAACACCCACGGGATCGCCCGGAGCCCCTCGAAGTCGAGGTCGGCGGCCCCCTTGCGGGAGATCGGGCGGGAGGCGATCGAGAGCCCGGCGATGTGCTCGATGGGCGTGGCCGCCACGTACCACGGCCAGAAGTCTGGCGCGTCGATGAGGGCTCGGTAGGCGTCCATCGAGCGGTCGGCGAGGCGCTGCATGAGGGCGCGGGCGTCGCCGCCGGTGGGGCCGTCCCACACGTCGGCGTTGGCATCGGGGGCCTCGGCGAGGGCGCCGAGCTGGGCGTTCACGATCTGCTCCAGGTGGCGCCGCGCGATGCCTGGGAGCGCGTAGCGGAACGAGATGACCTCGCCCTGCTCCGTGAACCGGATCCGCCCCGTCTGCGACTCGGGCGGCATGGCGCGGATGGCCTGGTTCGCGCGCCCGCCGCCGCGCCCGACGGTCCCGCCGCGGCCGTGGAAAAAGCGGAGGTCGATGCCGTACTGGCGGCACGTCCGGGCGAGCGCGCCCTGCGCCTTGTGGAGCGACCAGTTGGCCTGCCAGTAGCCGCCGTCCTTGTTCGAGTCCGAGTAGCCGAGCATGATCTCCTGGAGCCCGCTGCGCGCCGCCAGATGGGCCTTGTAGACCTCGTTCTCGAAGAGCCGCGCCATCAGATCCGGCCCCGCCTCCAGGTCGGCGATGGTCTCGAGGAGCGGGACCGCGTCGATGGGGCTGTCGACCGTCCCGTCCGGGAGCATCCGCCAGAGGCCGACCTCCTTGGCAAGGAGCAGGATCTCGAGCACGTCGCTCACGGCGTCGGTCATCGAGACGATGTAGGAGCCGATGGATTCGGGCTCCTGCTCGATGGCGGCCTTCGCCACGCGGAGCGCACTGAGGACCCGGTGCGTGTTCTCGTCCAGCTCGCCGCCGAGGCGGATGAAGGGGCGCGGGTTCTTCAGCTCGCGCGTAAGGAGGGCGAGGCGGGCGTCCTCGTCGAGCGCCGCGTAGTCCGGCTCCACGTCGGCGCGCTTCAGCAGGTCGGCGACGGCGGCCTCGTGGAGGCGGCTGTGCTGGCGGAGGTCGAGCGCGGCGAGGTGGAACCCGAACGTGGCGGCGCGGACGCGGGCGTCGGCGAGGGGGCCGTGGTCGGCGAGCGGGGCGAGGCCGGCCTCGCGGAGGGCGCCGGCGATGAGGTCGAGGTCGGCGCGGTAGTCGGCGGCCGAGTAGTCGAGGGCGGGGCCGAGGAGGCCGCGCGGCTGGCCCGAGTCGCCCTCGGGGAGCGCGTCGATGAGGCGGTCCAGCTTCTGGGCCATCTGCATCACCTTCAGGCGGATCGGCTCGCGCGTGTTCTGGCGCCAGCGGCGCTCCGGGAGGGGGACGGCCTCGCGGTCAGCCTCCACCGACTCCCACAGCGCGTTGGGGAACGTCACCTGGCGGTCGCTGACCGAGAGGTCGAGGCGGAGCCGGTCGAGCTGGCGGCGGTGGAGGCGGAGGGCGTCCTCGCGGTGCGCGCGGAGGGTCCACGCCGTGACGTCGGCCGTGACGTTGGGGTTGCCGTCGCGGTCGCCCCCGATCCACGACCGGTAGCGGAGGAAGGCCGGGACGTCCACGTCGGGCGCATCGTAGAGCTGGGCGAAGGCGCGGCGGAGGTCGGCGTGGATGGTCGGGACCACGTCCCAGATGCTCGTGGCCACGAAGTAGAGCCCATGGCGGACCTCGTCGCGGACGGTCACGGCGGCGGGGCGGACCTCGTCGGTGGCGAGGAGCAGGCGGAGCTTGTTGAGTGCCTCGGCCTCGGCCTCGGCGGCCTCGGCCGGCGTGAGGTCGTCGCCCGTGAGCCGGTCGAGGGCCTCGGCGGCCTCCTGCTGGTGGAGGAGGACCGTCCGGCGCCGGGCCTCGGTGGGGTGGGCCGTGAGCGTCGGCTGGATGTCGAGCTTGGCCACGAGCGCGAGGGCCTCGTCGAGCGTCTTGCCGGCGTCCTTGAGCCGGGCGACGGCCTCCATCACCGACTCGCCGCGCGGGCTCTGGGCTGAGGCCCGCATCTCGCGCTCCCGGTTGACGCGGACGATCTCAATCTGCTCGGCCTTGTTGACGAGGTGGAAGTACGCCGTGAGCGTCCGGAGCACGCCCGTCAGCCGCTCGATGGAGCACGCCTCGATCTCGTCGGCGACGGCGTCGAACGCGTCGGGCCCGTCGTCGCGGACGCGCCCGAGCCAGTCGGTCGCGAGGTCGGCGGTGGCGTCGCCGTAGCGCTCACGGGCGACCTGCAGGACGAGGCGCTCGACGAGGGCGACGCGGCGGGCGTGGGCGTCGGTGAGGCCGGCGGAGTGGGCGGCACGGGCGGCGTCGGTCACGAGGCGAGGAGCGGTGAGAGGGACGAACAGACGGTGCCGGGCAGCCGGAAGGTCCGACACGGCGCACCTTCGTGGCAGGCCCTCGGGGCCGGGAGCGCTTCCAATGGGACGGGGCGGCTCCACGTGTCAGCGCCGTAGCGTTTCTTGGCGCCGCCCCCGCCCGACTATGCTCACCGACAGCCTCTCCATCGGCGCCGCGCTGTGCGGGCTCGTCGCCCTGAGCGAGTGGCTCGTGCGGCGGACGCCGGCCCGCCACGTCGGCTCGGCGCTCCTCGTGATCCTGCTGACGGCGCTCGTCGCCAACCTCGGCCTGCTCCCGACCGGCTCCACGCCGGAGGCGCCGGTCCCGGTCTACGACGGCGTGTTCTCGATCCTCGCGCCGCTCTCGATCCTGTGGCTCCTGCTCGGCGTCGACCTCCGCGCGGTGCTGCGCGCCGGGCCGGCCGTCGTCGGGCTGTTCCTCGTCGGGTCCGCCGCGACCGTCGTCGGCGTCCTCGTCGGGATGTGGGTGGTGCGCGGGCCGGAGACGCTGGGGCCGCTGTTCGCCGCGCTCGGCGGGATGTTCGCCGGGACGTACACGGGCGGAAGCCTCAACTTCAACGCCGTCGCCCTCGGCTATGACGTGATGCGCGACGGGCCGCTCTTCGCCGGCGCCGTCGCCGTCGACAACATCGTGACGACGGTCTGGATCGTCGCCACGCTCGCGCTCCCGCGGCTGCTCGCGCCGGTCTGGCGGACGCGCGTCGTCCGTGTGCGGGAGGGCGTGGACGAGGAGCCGACGCCGGCCGTCCCGCTCCTCGGCATCGAGGACGACACCGAGACGCTCCACCCGCTCGACCTCGGCCTCGCGCTGGGGCTCGGGATCGGCGGCCTCGCGGTCTCCGAGTGGACCGCCGGAGCGCTCGGGCGAGCGGGCGTCGCCGTCCCGTCCATCTTGATCCTGACGGCGCTCGCGCTCGTCCTCGCCCAGATCCCGGCCGTCGCGCGGCTGAAGGGGCCGCGCCTGCTCGGCATGTTCGGCGTCTACCTGTTCCTCGCCGTGGTCGGCGCGTTCTGCGACGTGGCGGCGCTGCGCGGCCTGGGAAGCCTCGGCCTGACGCTCCTCGCGTTTACGTCGGTCGCTGTGGGCGTCCATGGGGCCCTCGTGTTCGGCGTGGCGCGGCTGGCCGGGATCGACCTCGCGATCGCAGCCGTCACGTCGCAGGCGAACGTGGGGGGCGGCACGTCGGCGCTCGCGCTCGCCCGGAGTCTGGGGCGCGACGACCTTGTGCTGCCGGCCGTGCTCGTCGGCTCGCTGGGGACGGCGCTCGGCACGTTCATCGGGTTCTGGGTGGCGGGCGTGGCGCTGCCCCTGCTGCTCGGGTAGGTTCGGGCACCGGGGGGAGGCGGAACCCGGGGGCGCCGGCTCTGGTGGGGACGGCACCCCTCTGTGCCCTCCATGCCCGCCGCCTCCGTCCTTCTCGTCACCGTCTCCGAGGAGCAACTCCCCGACGAGCGCCTCGCCCTCGTCCGCGACGCCGCTCCGGACCATGAGGTCGCCCGCGGCACGCGTGACGCGTCGTTCGACGGCGTCGAGATCGTCCTCGGATCAGTCGATCCCACCGGGTTGGCCGGGGCGGCCGATCTCCGCTGGATTCAGTCGTGGAGCGCGGGCGTGGACTGGCTCCTGGAGGCGGACGAGTCGGTCGACCTCCCGACCGGCTTGCAGATCACGTCCGCGTCGGGCGTCCACGCCGTCCCCATCACCGAGCACGTGTTCGCTCTGCTCCTGGCGACGGCGCGGAGCCTCCCGGCCCACCTCCGCGCCCAGCGTGAGGGCGATTGGGCACAGGACCTCGCGGCGCCGTTCGAACTGGAGGGCAAGCAGATGGTGCTCCTTGGCGTCGGCGAGATCGGAGCGCGCGTGGCGCGGCTGGCGGCGGCGTTCGGGATGTTCGTGACGGCCGTGCGCCACCACCCCGAGGCCGACAACGTGGACGGCGTGGCCCGGACGGTCGGGACCGACGCGCTGCTCGACGTGCTCCCCGAGGCTGACGTGCTCGTCGTCACGCTCCCGCTCACGGACGCGACGCGCGGGCTCGTCGGCGCCGGGGCCCTCGCGGCGCTCCCCGAGCGGGCCGTCGTGATCAACGTCGGGCGCGGACCGGTGATCGACCAGGACGCGCTCGTCTCCGCCCTCCAGAACGGACGGATCGCTGCCGCCGGGCTCGACGTGTTCGAGGACGAGCCGCTCCCCGACGACTCGCCCCTTTGGGCGATGAACAACGTGATCGTCACGCCCCACGTGGCCGGGCTCACGCCCCACTACGCCGACCGCGCGCTCTCCATCTTCCTCGACAACCTCGCCCGCTACCGCCGCGGCGAGCCACTTCGTCACGCCGTCGACCTCGCCGAGGGCTACTGATCGCTACACGCCGCGCACGGGCAGTAGCCGCGGAGCGCCTCCCAGCGGAACAGGCCCGAGCCGTGGCCGTCGCCCCAGACGATCTGGAGCGCGTAGTGCCCCGCCGGCCGGAGTTCCTCGATCTCGTACGTCATGAGCGACGGGAGGTGGAACACGACGGGGTCCACCGGCTCGGCCATGTTGGCGTGGCCGCCGCGGCACTCGGCGCAGGGGCAGGCCCGCCGGAGCCCCTCGTAGGAGTAGGTCGAGACGTGCCCGTCGGCCCACTCGACGGTGAGCTCCTGGTCCTCGGCGCTGGTTTCGAGGCGGACGGGGCGGGTGGACTCGGAGGACACGGGTCAGCGTGGGCGCGCTACAGGAACAGGTCCGGCATGAACTCGGTGGCGCCGGGCGTGACGGCGTAGCCCGAGAGGTCCGTCACGCCGGCCCGCTCCAGCACCTCGTCGTCGATGAAGAAGTGGCCGGTGGTCGTGCTCGGCTGCGTCAGGACCCAGTGGGCCGCGTCGGCCATGATCTCGGGCGTGCGGCTGGCCGCCATCATCTGGTCGCCACCGAGGAGGTTCTGGACGGCCGCCGTCGCGATCGTCGTCCGCGGCCAGAGTGCGTTCGCAGCGATCCCGTACTCGGCGAACTCCTCGCCCCAACCGAGCACGCACATCGACATGCCGTACTTCGAGATCGTGTAGGCCACGTGCGGGCCGAACCACCGCGCGTCGAGGTTGAGCGGCGGGCTGAGGACGAGGACGTGCGGGTCGCGACCGGCCTTCGCGCTCTCCTTCAGGTAGGGGAGCGCCGCCTGCGTCGTGCAGAACGTGGCGCGCGTGTTGACCTGCTGCATCAGGTCGAACCGCTTCATGGGCGTGTTCTCGGTGTCGGCCAGGAAGATGGCGCTCGCGTTGTTGACGACGATGTCGATCCCGCCGAAGCGGTCGGCCGTCTCGGCGATGGCCTCGGCCACGCGGTCCTCGTCGCGCGCGTCCACCTGGAGGGCGAGGGCCTGGCCGCCGGCCGCCTCGATCTCCGCGGCGGCGGTGTGGATGGTGCCGGGCAGGTTGGGGTGCGGCTCGGCGGTCTTGGCGGCGATCGCGACGTTGGCGCCGTCGCGGGCGGCCCGGAGCGCGATGGCCTTGCCAATGCCGCGGCTGCCGCCGGTGAGGAAGAGGGTCTTGCCGGAGAGCGTGGCCATGATGGTCGCGGAGGGGGGCGGAAGGTAGGGCCGACCAGCCTCGGAGGACCGTACACCCGGGTCCCAAGGGGACGCGTGTGGGCTCGTCAGTGAGGAAAAAAAGCTGAGCTAGGGAGATGTGGATGGTTTAACGTCATGTAGAATAAAATCTTAGTGCGAGAAACCCTCTCTACTCTCCCCGAGACTCATGGAAGCCACAACCGACCGGCTCGCCCCCGTCCGCGGCCCGATTCTTTCCCCCTCCGACTCCGGGTTCGACGATGCCCGACGCGTCTACAACGGCATGATCGACCGCCATCCGGCCACGATCGTCCGGTGTGCCGACGCTGCCGACGTCATGGCCGTTGTCGACTACGCTCGGGAGACCGGGACCTCCCTCTCGGTCCGCGGCGGCGGCCACAACGCCATCGGCCTCGGCGTCTGCGACGGTGGCATCGTGGCCGACCTCTCGGCCATGCGCGGCGTCCGCGTCGACCCGAAGGCCCGGACCGTCCGCGTCGACGGCGGTGCGACGTGGGGCGACGTCGACCACGCCGCCCACGCCTTCGGCCTCGCCGTCCCGACCGGCATCATCTCCACGACCGGCGTGGGCGGACTCACGCTCGGCGGCGGGCACGGCTACCTCACCCGCAAATACGGCCTCACGGTTGACAGCCTTCTCGCGGCCGACGTGGTCCTGGCCGACGGCTCGCTCGTGACCGCCTCGGCGGACGAGAACGCCGACCTGTTCTGGGCGATCCGCGGCGGCGGCGGCAATTTCGGCGCCGTCACGTCCTTCCTGTTCCGAGCACACCCCGTGAGCACGGTCCACGCCGGCCCGATGCTGTGGTCGCTGAAGGACGCCGCTGAGGTGCTCGCCTGGTACCGTGACTGGCTGCCGGGGGCGCCGCGCGACGCCTACGCCTTCTTCGCGTTCCTGGAGGTGCCGCCCGGCCCGCCGTTCCCCGAGGACCTCCACGGCCAAAAGATGTGCGGGCTCGTATGGTGCCACACCGGCCCCGAGGCGGAGGTCCAGGAGGCGCTGCAGGAGGCGCGCGACGTGCGTCCGCCCGCCTTCGAGTTCGTCGGCGAGATGCCGGTGCCGGTACTCAACAGCCTGTTCGACCCGCTCTACCCGCCGGGCCTGCAGTGGTACTGGAAGGGCGACTTCGTCAAGAAGATCCCAGACGAGGCGGTGCAGCTCCACGTCGAGCACGGGGCGCAGCTCCCGACGATGCTCTCGTCGATGCACCTCTACCCGGTCAACGGGGCCGTCCACGACGTCGGGCCGGACGAGACGGCGTTCGCCTACCGCGACGCCGTGTGGTCGACCGTCTACGTGGGGGTGGACCCGGATCCGGGCCGGCGTGACCCGATCTCGGCCTGGGCACGGGACTACTGGGAGGCCCTCCACCCGTACTCGATGGGCGGCTCCTACGTCAACTTCCTGATGGACGAGGGGGAGGACCGCGTCCGGGCGACGTACCGGGGCAACTACGACCGCCTTGCCGCCATCAAGGCGGCGGTCGACCCTGGCAACCTGTTCTCATCGGCCCAGAACATCCGGCCGGCGGGCGTGCCGGCGTAGGGGGCGGTGGTCTGCGCGCGACGCCGAGGCGGTCAGCCCACCGCCATCGCGAGGGCGTCGAGCAGCGCCGCCCCGTCCGCCTCGTCGTTGTAGACGTGAGGCGAGACGCGGACGGACCCGCCGCGCACGGACACCGACACGTTCCGCTCTGCAAGGGCCTCCCGCACGGCCTCGGCGGGGGTGCCGGCCGGCGGACGCAGGCCGAACAAGTGGCCGGCGCGGTACGCCGCGTCCTCGGCGCCGTAGCCCAGCGACCGCGCGCCCTCGACGATCCGCTCCGAGAGCCGCGCGCATGTCGCCTGGACCTCGTCCACGCCCCACGCCAGGAGTTGCTCGATCCCGGCGGCCAGCATCGGGAGGAGCACGCCGTTCGACCGCTCGCCCACGTCGAAGCGGACGGCGCCGGGGGCGTAGGCGTCCTCGTAGTCCGTGAGACCCGAAAAGTCCTCGCTGCCGGCGCGGGCGATCCAGGTCTCCTCCAGGGGCTGGCCGTCGGCGAAGCGCTCGCCGAGGGAGACCACGCCGAGGCCGTACGGGCCGAGCAGCCACTTGTAGCCGGCGCACGCGAGCGCGTCCGGCCGGACCGCCTCCACGTCGAACGGGAGCGCGCCCACCGACTGCGTCCCGTCCACGACGAACGCGGCGCCGACGTCGCGCGCCCGCGCCCCGACCGCCTCCAGGTCGAACCGGGTCCCATCGGCCCAGTGGACGTTGGGGACGGCGACGAGGGCTGTCCGGGCGTCGATGGCGTCGAGGAGCCACGCGTTCCAGTTGCGCCCGCGGCCCGGCGTCCCGAGCGGTCCGGGCGGTGCGACGGTCCGGACCTCGGCGCCGGTCTCTGTTGCCAGCCGCCGCCACGGGTAGACGTGGCTCGGGAACTGCTCGGCCAGGACGACGAGCGTCTGCCCGCGCTCCGGCCGGAGGTTCTGGGCGACGGTCGCCATCGCGTACGACACGGCCGGGACGAGGGCCACGCGCGTTGCGGCAGCCTCCCCGTCGCCCGCCTGGATCAGCCGTGCGAACAGCGTCCGGACCCGGTCGGCGGCATCGAAGAAGTCGGCGCCGGTGATCTGCGTCGGGTCGCGGCGCTGGCGGATCCCCTCGACGCCGGCCGCCTCGACGGACCGGAGCAGGGGGCTCATGTAGGCCCCGTTGAGGTAGTGGAGCCCGGCGGGGAGCGAGAAGAGGGCGCGCTGAGAGGGGAGCACGAGAGGCGAGGAGGGACGCCAGCAACCTACCCCGGTGACAGACGACGGCGGACTAGCTTTCGGCTCCTCTCCATCGCCTCCGTGGCCCGCGACAACCGCCCCGCTGCCCTCGCCCGGATCGCCCGCCAGGCGCCAACGGAGACGCGTCGGCGCGACCGGGCCGTCACCGACGAGGTCTGGATCCGCGAGCGCCTCCACGCCGCCCCGGTCGGCACGCTGGCGACGGTCCACGACGGACAGCCGTTCCTCAACACGAACCTGTTCGCCTACGACCCGGCGCGGGGTGAGCGTGGGGCGATCTACCTCCACACGGCCCACGTCGGGCGGACCGCCGCGAACACGGCGCTCGGCGCCCCGGCGCGTGTCTGCTTCTCGGTGTTCGAGATGGGCCGGCTCCTCCCCGCCGACCGCGCGCTGGAGTTCTCGGTCGAGTACGCCGGCGTCGTGTGCTTCGGTACAGGACACGTCGTGGACGACATCGACGAACAGCGCCACGGGCTCGCGCTCCTCCTGGAGAAGTACGCCCCGCACCTCCGCCCCGGCGCCGACTACGAGCCGCCCACCGACCCGGACCTCGCCCGCACGGCCGTCTTTCGCGTCGACATCGAGGCCTGGACTGGCAAGCAGAAGGGGACGCCCGACGCGTTCCCCGGTGCGTATCACGTGGGGGACGTGGCCGGGACGCCTCGGTGATCCCGCGCTTCCTCGCCACGCCCCGCCTCCGGTCTGATCCTCCCGACGCGGCCGACGAGAGGTTACTCGCCGTCGGTGAGGGGGGCGAGGCGCCAGACGTCGCCGTCGTCCCGGTCGGTGAGGACGTAGACGTAGCCGTCCGGCCCCTGCTCCACGTCGCGGATCCGCGCGTCGAGGGGGACGATCTCCTCGTGCGTCACCGCGCCGTCCTCCACGACGACGCGGACGAGCGCGCGCCGCGTGAGGCTTCCGATGAGCACGCTCCCGGTCCACGCCGGGAACCCGTCGGCCGTGTAGACCGCCATGCCCGAGGGCGAGATCACCGGGGTCCACTGCGTCACGGCGTCGGCGAACTCGGGGTGCGTGGGGGGATTGGGGATGTCGGTGCCGTCGTAGTCCATCCCCCAGCTCACGATGGGCCAGCCGTAGTTGGCGCCCCGCTCGATGCGGTTCAGCTCGTCGCCGCCGAGCGGGCCCATCTCGGCGATCCACAGCTCGCCCGTCTCGGGGTGGACGGCCGCGCTCTCGACGTTCCGGTGGCCGTACGACCAGATCTCGGGCTGGGCGCCCTCCTGCCCGACGAACGGGTTGTCGTCCGGCACCGAGCCGTCGCGATGAATCCGGACGACGGAGCCGAGGTGGCTGCCGAGGTCCTGGGCCGGGTCGAACTGGAATCGCTCGCCCATCGTCAGGAAGAGGTGGCCCTCCGGCGAGAACGCGATCCGCGTCCCGAAGTGGTTGGGGCCGGTGATGTAGGGCGCCTGCGTGAACAGGACCTCGAAGCCCTGCAGGCTGTCGGCCACCAGCCGCGCGCGCCCGACGGCCGTGGCGGCGCTGCCCTCGGGGCCCGGCCGGGCGTACGAGAGGTAGACGTAGCCGGTCGTCTCGAACTCGGGGTCGAGCGCCACGTCGAGCAGGCCGCCCTGGCCCTGCGCAAAGACGGTCGGCGTGCCGGCGACGGGGTCTGAGAGCGTCCCGTCGAGGCCGAGGATGCGGAGCCGGCCGGGGCGCTCGGTCACGAGGAGGCGGCCGTCCGGGAGGAACGCCATGCCCCACGGGTGGTCCAGCCCATCGGCGAGGGATTGGACGGCCATCGGTCCCGCCTCGGTCAGGACGGAGCCGGCCTGGCCCTTCGAGGGGATCTGCTGCGCCGCGGCGGGCAATGCGAGGACGAGGGCGAGCAGGACGAGGAGGCGCATGGTCGCGGGAGAGAGGGGTCGAGGCCAGACCCGGCGGCCCGACCGCTGTTCCACGCGCCGCGCCCGTTCAGGCCCCTCCCGACCGCGTCCGCTCCATGAAGTCGAGGACGTGACCGGCGATCTCGGCGCCGCTCTTGTCCTGGAGGAAGTGCCCGCCTCGCACCTCGATAGCCGGTCCGGCCGTCGGGATCAGGCGCTCGAAGAAGCGCGCGGCGGCGCCCAGGATCGGGTCCTGCGGCGACCACACGAGGAGGCACGGTTTGTCCCAGGTGCGGAGGGCGGCGCGGGCCTCGGCCATTCGCGCGGCGACGGGTCCGCCCGGCGAGGTCGGGACGAGGAGGGGCCACGCCGCTGCGCCGGCCTTCGAGGGGCGCGTCGGGAACGGAGCGGTGTAGGCCGGGACGAACGGGTGCTGGCTCTCCGGAAGCGCCAGCCGCATGAGCCGCCCGATCGGCAGCCACGTCCCGAGCAGCCGAACGCCTCCCTTCCACGCCCGGAAGCCGAGGGACGGCGTTTCCTCGCCCGTCGGGAGGAACGTGTTCATCACCACGAGCCGAGCGATGCGGTCGGGCACGTCGAGAGCGGCGGCGGGGAGGCCCATCAGCCCGCCCCAGTCCTGGACGACGAGCGTCACGTTGCGGAGGTCGAGCGCCTCGACCACGCCCAGGAGCGCCTGCCGGTGCAGTTCGTAGCTGTAGGCGTCGGGGTCGGTGAGCTTATCGCTCCGCCCGAAACCGGGGAAGTCGAAGCTCACGGCCCGGTGCCCGGCGGCCACGAGCGGCGGGATCATCCGGCGGTAGAGGTAGCTCCACGACGGCTCGCCGTGCAGCATCAGGACCGTCTCGGCCGCGTCGTGCGGCCCCTCGTCCACGACGTGGATCCGGAGCGGGCCGGGGGCGCCGGGGAGGTCCGGCACCTCGAGGTACTGCGGCTCGAACGGCCACTCGGGGAGGTCGGCGAAGCGGGCGTCGGGCGTGCGGAACACGCCGGGTCGGATCTCAGGCATGGCGGGCGGGCCCGATGGGGCCGAGGTGCGTGTGGTGGAACCCGTCGGGCCGTTTGAGGCCGTACCCGAGGGCCCGGTCGAGCCCGACGTGGGCGACCCAGATGAGGGCGACGGGCAGGCCGAGACTCCACCCGACGCCATCGGTGATCGCGGCGAAGAGGGCGGGCGCGGTGTACGTGTGGGCCGCGTTGTAGACCGCTGCGCCGACCTTGGGCCCTGCGAGGTAGCCGGCCATCGAGACGTCCGGGACGAACAGGAGGACGGCGAACAGCCACCACGAGGCGCCGAGGAACGCATAGCCCCAGACGGCGGCGGCGAGTGCCGTCAGTCCTTCCACACGGAGCAGGGCAAGGGGCCGGTCGAGCACGGCGCGGGGGCAGGGGGGCGCGTGGTCAGGATAGCGTTCGGCCCGCTGCGCCGATACGCCGACTTATCGGACGACCGTCACCCGGTGCGTCACGGTCTGGGCGCCGACGCGGACGACGGCGACGTAGGCGCCGGGCGGCAGCGCGCGAAGGTCCGCCTCCAGGTGGTGCGGTCCGGCGCCGAGCGGTGTGGCGTCGGCGAGGGAGCGGACGCGTCGGCCGAGCACGTCGACGTCGACGGCGTTCAGGACGCCGGGCGCGGGGAGGTCGACGGTCAGCGTCGCCCGCCCGGCCGTCGGGTTCGGGGCGACGGAGAGGGCGACCGGCGCCGGGCGCGTCTCGGCCGCCGTCGTGAGGGCGTCGAGCTTGCCGACGCCGGCGTACTGGCGGATTGTGGCGGCCACGTCGTCCGGGTCTTGAAGCACACCATCGTAGGCGTAGGGCAGGTCGAGCGACCCACGTCGGGGTGGTGACCACGGAGACGCCCCCGAAGTCGTTGTCGACGAGGTCGACGGCGCCGGTCTCCCGGCTCTGGTCGGTGAGGATCGGCGTGGTCACGCCGTCGAACACGTTCGCCTCCACGCGGACGCACGCTCCCATCCGCGCGCTGACGGCCGTCGTGGCCTCCTCGTAGAGGTTGTTGAAGAGGTGCGCGCTCCCGAACGCTCGGCAGGCGCGAGTTCACGTTCTGGAAGTGGTTGTGGTGGTACGTGACCGTGAGGTGCCCCTCGTCCTCGGCGCCCGTGTTGTCGCTGGTGCCGACGAGCGAGGTCTTGTAGTGGTCCAAGTGGAACGTGGTCCAGGAGACCGTCACGAAGTCCGAGCCGTAGTTGATGTCGACGAGGCCGTCGTCGTAGTCCCTCCCGTAGTCGAGGTCGCTGTAGAGGTTGCAGTGGTCCACCCAGTTGTGGTGCGACGCGTTGATGAAGATGGCGTCCTTGTCGCCCTTGGCCACGTGGTGGATGGCGAGGTTGCGGACGATCACGTTGCTGGCGCGGACGATAGCCAGCCCACGCCGTCGAGCCCGGCGTCGGCCCCGCCTGTGGTTCCGGGCACGCCGAGTGCGTCGGCCGCCGCGTACCCGACGAGGGCGAAGAGGGAGGCGTCGGACGCCATCGCGGGAGGGGTCTGCGCATGGACGTCGGCGAGGAGCGGGAAGCGCATGGGGCGAGACGCCGTACGACTTAACCGGTCAAGAAGGTCGCGAACGTAGGGCGCTCGCCGATCCCTGTCGAGGGAGCCGCCGGTGGATCGGAAGCCCCCGCCACTCCGTACGCTGCGCCCCGTACGACACGCATGCTCGCCAAGACCGCCGCGCCCCCCTCCGTCTCCACCCCCCTCGCGGACGTGCCGGCCATCGAGGTGGCCCAGCCGGCGCGCCGGCGGTTCCGGCTCGTCCGGGCCTACGCGGCGGCGCTCCGCGTGGCCTTCAGCTACCTCGGCTTCGAGACGCTCGCGTTCGTCCTCGGACCGGCGTGGGCGCGCCGCCGTCGGCCAGCGCTCCACCGGCACAACGGGCGGCGCGTGCGGCGGGCCGTCCTCCGTCTGCGGGGCCTGTTCATCAAGGCCGGGCAGCTCGCGAGCGTCCTGACCAACCTGCTCCCCGAGCCGTTCCGGGCCGAGTTGGAGGGGCTGCAGGACCGCGTCCCGGCCAGCCCGACGAACAGCATCCGCGCCCGCATCGTCTCGGAGTTCGGGGCCGAGCCCGAGACCCTGTTCCTCGACTTCGCGCCGACGCCCGTCGCCAGCGCGTCGCTCGCCCAGGTCCACCGCGCGCGGTTTGCGGCGCCATCGGCCGGCGACGGCGTGGCGACGGTACAGGACGTGGCCGTGAAGGTGCAGCACGCCGACATCGAGGCGATCGCGCGGCTCGACCTCCGGGCCATCGAGACGATCCTTCGGGCCGTCGGGCGATGGTTCGGGATTCGAGGCCTCCGCGACCAGTTCCGCGAGATCGAGAGCATCATCCTGGGCGAGCTGGACTTTACGCGTGAGGCCGCCAACGCGGCCGAGATCAGCGCCAACCTCGGGGCGGGCGTCTCCGTCCCGGCCGTCGTCCCCGAGCGCTCGACACGGCGCGTGCTCACGACGGCGTTCGTGGACGGGATCAAGGCGGGCGATCTGCCAGCCCTCGACGCGGCCGGCATCGACCGGGCCGCCCTCGCCGAGCGGATCCTCGATGCGTACGGCCGGATGATCTTCCACGACGGCCTCTACCACGCCGACCCGCACCCCGGAAACCTCCTCGTTCGCCCGGACGCGTCGCAGCCAGACGGGTTCGAACTCGTCTTCCTCGACTTCGGCGCCGTCGCCCGGCTGACCCCCGCGATGCGGCACGGGCTGGCCGAGATGATCGCCGGGACGCTCGCCCAGGACCCCCGCCGTGTCACGGGCGCGCTCACGACGATGGGGTTCGTCCCCGAGATGGGCGGGACGGAGGCGCAGGCCGCCGTGCTCCAGTTCGTCGAGCGCGCCCACGAACGCGTGCTCCAGGGGATGGACCCCGACGCGCTCCGCCTCGGGGACCTCACCCTGGAGACGGCCCTCGCCTCGAAGGCCGACGCCTTCGCCGACATGGCCGACCTGGGCCTCTCCATCGGCGACCTCGCGGGGGCCTTCCGCGTCCCGCGCGACTGGATCCTCCTGGAGCGGACGGCGCTCTTGCTCCTCGGCCTGTGCACGGCGCTCGATCCCGACGCCAACCCGCTCCGCGTGCTTCGGCCGCACATCGAGCCGCTCGTGGACGAGGCGGCCCCGGCTGCAGTCGAGGCGCTTTGGTCGCGGCTCGGCCGGGAAGCCCAGCGGCTCCTCGGCCTCCCGGCGCGGCTCGACGCCGTGCTCCGCCAGGCCGAGGCCGGCACGCTCGTCACGCGCCAACCGGACACGCTCGTGGCGGCGGACCGCGTCGCGGCCGGACTCCGGCAGCTCGCCTACACGGTGGGCGCCGCCGGGGCTGGAGGCGTCGGGTACGCCGCACATCTTGCGGGCGATGGTGGACTTGCCGTCACGCTGGTGGTCGTGGCGGGAGGATGTGTGCTCGGCGCGGTCGGCGCGGCGCTCCGCCAGCGGCGCCGGCGCTGACGGCTCGTGACAATCGGTGACGATTCAGAACGGCCCTGACGCCTAGTCTGATGGCAGCCTCCTGCTCTGCCGATGCGCACGCTCGTCAGCTTCCTCGCCGCCGTCCTCTCGCTCGCCGCCTCGGCCCAGCCTGACCTCGACGCCCGAATGGCTCGGCTGGACTCCGCGCTCGCGGCGCTCCACGCGGACGGCCGGTTCGACGGCGCCCTCGCCATCTCCGGCGCGGACGGCGAGATCGTCTATCGGTTCGCGATGGGGACGCACGCGGGGGAGCCCGTCACGACGGACACGCCGCTCTACGTCGCCTCCGTTTCGAAAGCGATGACCGCCGCCGCCGTCCTGTCGCTCGCCGCCGACGGCCAGTTCGGGCTCGACGACCCGGTTACCCGGTACCTCGACCCGTGGCCCTACCCCGAGGTCACCGTCCGCCATCTCCTCGACCAGACCTCAGGGCTCCACTTCCTGACGACGATCAACGCCCACGCCGACACGACGCGTCCGGTGACTTCGGAGATCGTCCGCGCCCTCATCGACGAGTACCGGCCCGCGCTCGGCTTCGAGCCCGGGGCGCAGTTCGACTACGACAACGCGAACTACGCCACGCTCGCCTCGATCCTCGAAGCGGTCACCAGGCAGCGCTACGCCGACGTTCTGCACGAGCGGGTGTTCGAGCCGGCCGGGATGACCGATGCCTTCGTCGGGCCGGCCGGGGAAGCCACGTGGGTCGCCTGGGTCGGCGGCGACGGCGACGCTGTGCACGCCTCCGTCGAGGACCTGCTCGCCTTCGACGACGCCTTCTGGGCGGGACGCATCGTCCCCGACTCGCTGGTGCGGGCCGCTCTCGTCCCTCCCACCCTGGCGGACGGCTCCGCCAGCCGCTACGTGTTCGGCCGGTTCATCCAGGACACCCCTCGCCCCATCGTCGGCCTCTGGGGAGACGGCGTCGAGGTCAAGAGCGGGCTGTGGCGTGAGCGCGAGAGCGGCACGGCGCCGGGGACCACCTACGCCATCGAGGCCACGAGCAACGGCCTCTACCGGACGCCCATCCTCGGCGCCGCCATGGACATCTGGAACGGCGATCCGTTCACACTCCCCGAGGCCCGCCCCGTCGCCGAGGTGTCGGAGGCGGTGCTGGCCCGGCACGTCGGGAGCTACAGCTCGGGGATGGGGCTTCTCCACATCACCCTGGAGGACGGCCAGCTCCACTTGGAGCCGGAGGGTGCGGGCGGGTCGGAGCCGCTCATCCCGGCCTCCGAGACCGTGTTCTACTTCGGCCACCAGGACCTCACGTGGGAGTTCGCGTGGACGACGAGGGCCGGACGACGGGGCTCATGCTGAAAGACCACCTCGAGACGCTCGGCCTGCGCGTCGAGTAACGCTCTCAAAGGAGCACGGCGGCCGGGGAGACGATAGGTTGAAAGCCTCGCCCCCACGCTCATGCTCCGCCGCCTCGTCCTCCTCGCCACGCTGGCAGCCTCCGCTCAGGCCCAGGGCGGCTTCGTATTCGACATGCCGAAGGACGGCGCGGCGCCATCCGACTACCTCCCGGCATTTGCGGACGCCCCCATCGGGCCGGGCGATGCGATCTCGGCCGCCGACGGGCACTTTGTCCGAGGCGGCCAGCCGATCCGCTTCTGGGGCGTCAACCTGACGAGCGACGGCGCCTTCCCCTCTGCCACCGACGCCTCCGCCGTCGCCCGCCGGCTCCGCCTGCTCGGATTCAACCTCGTCCGGTTCCACCACATCGACAACCCGTGGTCGTCCACGGGGAGCCTGTTCGGCGGGATGCCGACGACGCGCGCCTTCAACGCGAGCGCGCTCGACCGGCTGGAGCGGTTCATCGCCGAGCTGGCGGTCAACGGGGTCTACGTCAACATGAACCTGAACGTCTCGCGCACCTTCCGCGAGTCCGACGGCGTGGCCGACGCCGACGAGCTGCCCGAGCTGGGCAAGGCGGTCACCCTGTTCGATCCGCAGCTGATCGCGCTCCAGAAGGAGTACGCGCGGGCCCTCCTCACGCACGTCAACCCGTACACCGGCCGCGCGCTCGTGGACGAGCCGGCGCTGGCGATGGTGGAGGTCGTCAACGAGAACTCGCTCTACGAGAAGTGGCGGCACGGCGCGCTCGTGGCGCGGGCTGAGGGCGGCGAGCTTCCCGAGCGCCACGCCCGGATGCTCGACAGTCTCTGGAACACGGTCCTCGCGGACCGCTACGGCTCCACCGACGCGCTCCGCGCCGCCTGGGGCGACGGGACGAGCGACGCGCGCGCCACGGTGGGCGACTTCGAGGGCTCGGCGGTCGCGCCGTGGCAGACCGAACAGCAGGGCGGCGCCCAGGTCTCCGCGACGCTCGACGCCACGGATGCGTACGTCGGCGGCCAGTCGGTGCGCGTCGACGTGTCGGCGGTGAGCGGGACGAACTGGCACGCGCAGTTCAAGCGGCCGGGTCTCAGCGTCACGGCCGACTCCACCTACCTCGTCACCTTCGCCGCCCGCGCCGACCACGCGCGGACCGTCGACCTCGCGCTCCTCCTCGACCGCGACCCGTGGACGTACTACGGCGGCGCGCCCGTCGACCTCACGACCGAGTGGCAGACGTTCGCCGCGTCGGTGAAGGCGTCGGAGACCGTCGCCGGCGCCCTGCGCCTCTCGTTCAGCGTCGGCGACGAGACGGGGAGCGTGTGGGTGGACGACGTCGCCTTCGGGTTGGCCCCGACGGTCGGGCTGGGCGAGGGCGAGCGCCTGGAGGACCGGAGCGTTCGGCGCACGCCGTTCGCCGAGCGGACCGTCTCGCGCGCCCGCCTCCGCGATCAGGTCGGCTTCTACATCGACCTCCAGACGACCTTCTTCGCCGAGATGCGGACGTTCCTTCGCGACACCCTCGGCGTCCGCGCGCCGATCACGGGGACCAACTGGAACGTGGGCCTCCCGGACCTCGCCTCGCAGGCGACGATGGACTACACCGACAACCACGCCTACTGGGACCACCCCGAGTTCCCGAGCGTGCCGTGGTCGCCGACGGACTGGCGGATCCGCAACGAGCCGATGGTGACGGCGAGTGGCGGGACGATCCCCGAGCTGTTCGGCGGCGTTCGCGTCGAGGGCAAGCCGCTCACGGTGAGCGAGTACAACCACGGGTTTCCCAACCGCTATCGCGCCGAGGGGCCGCTCTTCCTCGCTGCCTACGGCTCGCTCCACGACGCCGACGGCCTCATGCTGTTCGACTACGGCGGGCCTCCGTGGGACGTCAACCGGATCGAGTCGTACTTCGCCATCCGCCGCGACCCGACGGTGATGGCGCTGATGCCGTCGCTGGCGCGGGCCTACCGCGCGGGCCTGATCGCCCCGGCCGAGCAGACGGTGGCGCTGGCGTACACGGCCGCCGAGGTCCGCGAGGCGCCTGCCGCCGTCGCCTCGGCGACCGACTGGCGGGACCCGCTCCCCTTCCCGCGCACGCTCCCGCTCCGCCACGGCGTCGTCACGCGAGCGTTCGACGCCGCTCAGGGGGAGGCTCCTCCCGCCGAGTCGCCGCCCGCCGGTCCGATCGCGACCGACACCGGGGAGATCGTGTGGGACTCGGGCGGCGTGCTACAGGTCGGGACGCCGACGTTCGCCGCCCTCACCGGGCTCCCGGATCGACTAGCCGGCTCTCTCCTCGGGCCGGCGACCGTCACGTCCGCCAGCAGGCACGCGACGGTCACCTGGCTCGCCCTCGACGGCGCCCCGCTCGCCGACGCCCGCCGCTCGCTCCTCACCCTCTCGACCTCAGCCGAGAACACAGGCATGATCTGGGACGGCGACCGGACGGTCCACGACGACTGGGGGACGGCGCCGGTCGTCGTCCGCCCCGTGCGCCTCGTCCTCGACGCCGGGCTCCGCGCCGACTCGCTCCGCCTCGTCCCGCTCGACCCTGCCGGCACCCCAACCGGTGCGGCCCTCGTCCTCGCTCCCGACGCGGACGGCGGGTTCGAGATCGTCCTCGACCAGTCGGCGCACCCGACGCTCTGGTTCGGACTCGAGCGGCTGGGCGACGGGGGCGCCGTGGCCGCCGAGGACGACCCGCTGCCGGCGGCGCTCGCGCTCCGCGCTCTGGCCCCGAACCCGGCCCGCGACCAGATCCGCCTCACGGTCGGCGTGCCGGCCGCCCGCGCCGTCCGCGTGACGGTCGTGGACGTGCTGGGTCGACGCGTCCGCGAGGTCACTCTCGACGCCCGTCCGGGGTGGACTTCGCATCCCCTCGACCTCGCGGGCCTGGCGTCGGGCGCCTACGTCGTCGTCCTCGACGACGGGCGAGCGCGGGTGACGGCGCGCCTGACGGTGCCTTAGGACCCGTCCCGGTCATCCGGGTCCTGGCTGCGCGAGGCCGCTGGCGGGCCCTGCGGCGCTGCTCTCCTCGCGAGGGGCTCTGGCCCCGCGCTCGTCGGGCGCCTTGCGAACCCTGCCAGCGTCTCCCGCTCGCCGACGGGCCGACTTCCGGGACGGCGCCTCGCGCGTCGCCTACGGCGGTCCTTCGAACTCGTCGCGGTAGTCGGCGCGGGCAGCGTCGATCACCTCCTCGGCGTGCTCGCGCCCGTAGGTCCGCGCGATCGAGGCCTCGGACTCCCGGCCCGGGACGAGCTTGTAGGTCGAGAAGTAGTGGGTGAGGCGCTCCACCATCTTGGGCGGGAGCCCGTCAAGGTCGTCCACCTTTCCCCAGAACAGGTCGTTTTCGAGGACGGCCACGATCTTGTCGTCGGCCTCGCCCTTGTCGATCATCTGGAGCCCGCCGACGACGCGGGCGTTCAGCGTGATGTCGGCCCGGGTGATCGGGCGCTCGCTCACCACGCAGATGTCGAGCGGGTCGCCGTCGCCGCGGACGGCCTCGGGGCCGGAGAGCGCCCGGACGCGGTCGGCGCAGTAGGTCCGCGGGATGAAGCCGTAGAGCGTCGGCGGGTGCGAGGAGCTTCGCTGCGGTCGGTCTACGCGCGTGTAGCCCGTCACCTTGTCGATCTCGTACTTCACCGTGTCGAACGGGGTGATCTCGATGTAGGCCGTGACGACGGCGGGCGCGTTGGGTCCGGCATCGAGGCCGTGCCACGGGTGCGGCCGCCAGCGGAAGAAGGGAGGGGGAAAGGCGTTCATGGGGCGTAGTCGGGGAACGGGCGAGACGCGCGCCGCCCGTTCCGGGTTGCCTCTGGGCTCACGGCATCGTACGAGCGGAGAGGGGTCGCCTGGCCCTGGCGCCGGGCGGCACCCTCCTGAGCGGTAGCAACTTCTGGCCCGCTCTCGGGTCTTCGCCTAGTGCCGTCCCACCTGCCATGCTGATCACCGTCGTCCCGATCCTCATCGTCCTGCTGGCGGCTGCGGCCGTCGCGTCGGGCCCCGCCGCCCGCCGACCGCGGCGACCTCACCGCTGGCAGGTCGGGCACAGGTAGGTCTGCCCGCTCGTACGGCGGGAGGCGGACGAGCTCGATGGGCGTCCCGCACACGAGGCACGGCTTCCCCTTCCGTTGGTAGACCCACCGGGGCTCTGCGCGCTCGCGCAGCTTGGGCGGCGTGGTGAGCGTGCGGCCCCAGCGCGTCGTGCCGGCCCACACATCATCGGGTGGAAGGCGTCCCAGAGCGCGTCGAGCTCGGCGTCGGCAACATCTACGCGAGCGAGGTCAGGCGCTCGTGCGACGCCCGCTCCTCGGGGGTCAGCAGCTCGACGGTCGGGCCGTGGTAGAAGACGGCCTCGTGGGTCGCCGTCCGGAGCCTGAGCCGGACGTGCCTCTCCTCCTTGCGGAGGTCGAGGGGCCGCTCACCGACCTGCCACGAGCCGTACTGCGCGCCGTGGCAGTGGAGCGTCTCGCCTCCGGAGAGTGGGAGGAGCAGCTGTTTCCCGTGCGTGCTGCGGCTCCAGGAGGTGCGGCCCGACGAGGCCGACGGGACGCTCTCCCCACCGCTTCCGCATTTGAACCCGAGCCAGGGTCTCGCCGACGAGCGGCGCCAGCCGCCGCGCCCACCGGAGGACGGCGTGCCCCTCCGCCACCGCTCAGGCCTGGTAGTCGTCCTCGCCCAGCCCCACGCGGTCGGCGTCGCGGACCCCGCGGAGCAGGCAGGGGTGGAGGTCCACGCGGTCGGGCTGGCCGTGAAGGACCGAGATGTCGCCGGTCGTCTCGAGGACGACGGCGCGGACCTCGCGGGGGTGGAGCACGTTCGCCTCGCGGAGCTTGGCCCATAGGTCGTTCTCGGTCACGCGCGCCTGCTGCAGGTTGTCGTGGAGGATCCGGTCGCCGGCCATGAGCACAAGCGGCTCGTTGTCGACGATGTGCTCCATCCACGTCGTCCGCTTGCGGAGGGCGGCGATCACGGCCTGGACGCCGAACAGGCTCGCCAGAGCCACGGCGGCCTGGGCGAGGGGCGGGCTCGGGGTGAGGATCGTGCTGGCGAGCACCGACCCCACGGCGACCGTCATCGCGAAGTCGAAGCTCGACATCTTCGAGAAGCTCCGGAGGCCGACCACGCGGATGAGCGCGATGAGCACCGCGTAGAGCCCCAGCGTCGAGAGGACGACGGCGAGGAGGCTGTGGGGGGCGGCGACGAACCAGTCGGACATGCGCAGATGAGCGAGGGGCCGAACCGGTACCCGAGGGGTACGCTACCGTTCCTCCACGACGTGGTCGTCTGCCTCGAATCCGAGCGCGTGGAGGACGTGGTTGAACACGTCGACAGGGAGGTGGCCCCCGCTGGCCTGGTCGTGCCCGTGGCCCCAGCGTCCGTTCCACCCCGGCGTGTCGATGGCCTGGAAGAGGGCCGGGAGGCTGAGGTCCGTCCGCGAGGTGCGCGCCGAGAAGGCGACGAGGCCGGGGAGGTAGCCCGTGTTGGCGCAGATCACGGGATAGCCCGTCAGCCGCCCGCGCCACTGCTGCGCGATGAGCGGGTGGACCTGCGCCGCCGAGTCGATGGTGACGAGGGCGAACCGGAGGTCCTCGGGCGCGAGGTCGCGCGGGAGGTCGGCGGGCCGGTCGGAGAAGACGGGCGCGGCCTTGCGCGCCTCCGCCAATTCGTCCTGGACGGCCTGGCGCGCCGCTCTTAGACGCTCGGCCGCCGCCGTCGCGGCCGTCGCCAGCGACCGTGGGTCGTCGTAGGTCATCAGCGCGTCGAGGGCCGTCGCGGCGTCGAAGGTGGGGGCGCGTCGGGCGGCGTTGACGAGGGCAACGGTCTCCTTCAGCCACGTCGCGGTGTGGCGGCGCTTGGCGTCGTCGAGGAGCGGCCACGGCGCGGTGTCGCCCAGGTCCGAGAGCACGCCGACGGCGGCGATCCAGTCCAGCTCGCGGAACTCGTCCACGTCCGGGACCGCGGCTTCGAGCAGGTCGAAGGCGAGCCACGCGCTGCACGGGATCGGGTCCCAGTCGTAGGCGCTGACGACGAACGCGCCGTCGGGCGACCCGCTCGGCCGGTGGTGGTCCACGTAGAGGACCGGGATGCCGCTCTCTTCCAGCGTCCCTCGCTCGTTCACGCCCAGGTCGGTCACGACGAGCGCGTCCGGCTCGAGGGCCGCGATCCGCTCGCGCGCGGAATCGGAGAAGGCGGACTCGTCGCGTCCCGACGAGACGACGGTCACGGTCTCCGACGTCGAGGAGCGGAAGCCCTCGGCCGAAGAGGGCGCCGGCCGCGAGCCCGTCGGCGTCGAAGTGGCACAGGACCACGACGTGGCCGCCCGGAGGCACGGCGCCGAGCCACTGCTTGAAGGTGTGGACGGCCTCGGGGAACGCGTCGGCGAGCGGGAGGGGCGAGCTCATGGAACGGGGCATCTCAGTGTCATCCGGAACGGAGGGAGCGCCAGCGAGCGCTGTCGAAGGATCTCTGATGCGGCGAGGGGTCCTGTTGGGCCGAGAGCAGAGATCGAGCGAGCGGCTCGCCAGAGATCTTTCGCGGTGTTATTCCCTCGGGGGCGCCTCCGGCCTCTGCTCAGGATGACGGAAGGATGGGGCCGTCGCCGGCGAGCGCGGCGACGGTGGCGAGCGTGTCGATCTCCTCGACCGGCTTGTCCTCGCGGAGCCGGACGATCCGGGGGAAGCGGAGGGCGTAGCCGCTCTTGTGGCGCTTCGAGACCTGGACGTTGTCGAAGGCCACTTCGACGACGACCTCGGGCTCGACGGTCCGCACCTTGCCGTGCCCGAACGTCTCCAGCGTGTGGGCCTCGAACCACTCCGTCAGCGCCGCCAGTTCGGCGTCCGTCAGGCCGGAGTAGGCCTTGCCCACGTTGAGGAGCGTGGCGTCGTCCTCGCTCGCGCGGACGGCGAAGGTGAAGTCGGACAGGAGGGTTCGGCGCCCCCCGTTCCCGCGCTCCACCGACGTGACGACGACGTCGAGCGTGGCGAGGGCCTTCTTGATCTTGAGCCAGTCGCGCCCGCGCCGGCCGGGCGTGTAGGGCGAGGCGAGGGCCTTCACCATGAGCCCCTCGTTGCCGCGCGCGCGGGCCGCGTCGAACAGGTCGTCCAGCGTGTCGAGGTCGTCCACCATCGGTGACCGCTCGAGCGGAGGAGCGGGCCCTGGAACGGGAGCCGGTCGAGAAGCTGCTGGCGCTCGCGGTAACTCAGGTCGAACGTGGGCTGGTCGTCCCACGCGAGCACGTCGTAGGCGACGAAGGCGACGGGCACCTCGGCTCGAAGCTCCGCGCTGACGGTCTTCCGGCCGAGGCGGCGCTGGAGCGCTTGGAAGGGCACGACGGCGCCCTCGGCGTCGACCGGGACGATCTCGCCGTCGAGGATGACGCCGGCCGGCGAGACCGCGGCGAACGCCGCGAGCGGGCCGACGAGGTCGGGGAAGGCGCGCTCGATGCTGTCGAGCGTGCGCGAGAACAGGGCGACGCGTGCGCCGCCCTCGCACACGCCATGGAGGTCGTCGTCGCCGGGGTCGGCCGAGACGTGGGCCTGCGCGCGGATCCCGTCGAACTTGTCCTCGACGGCCACGGGCGGCGGGATCTGGCGGCCCACCTCCTCGGCCAGCGTCCGCGCGTCGGACGCCTCGGCGGCGGTCGCCAGCATGAACTTGATCGGGTGGAACAGCCGCAGCCGGGCCTCCCCCAGCCGGTCGTGGCGGGCGAGCACGGCCGTCTCGCCGAGGTCGCCCGTCAGCATGTTGGCCCGGCGGACGGCCTTGCCGGTCCGTTCGTACAGCCGCGCGAGGGCGGCCTCGACGCTGCCCTCCTGCATCCCGATCCGCAGCTCGCCCGCGAGGAGCTTGACGAGGAACCGCGCCTCAACCGGCGTGACGGTGCCCAGCATCTCGGCGATCCGCTCGGTCTTTTTGCCGGAGCCCCGCGTGTCGGCGATCGTCTCGAAGAAGCCCTCCACGTCGGCCAGCGTCCGCGTGGGCTCGGCGGGCGGGAGGAGGGCCCCGACGGCGCCGGCGGCCACGTCGCCCGGATCGCCGAGGCGGACGAGGGCGGCCTGCAGCTCGTCGGGGTCGGCGCCGGTGGCCTGTGCCGTGGCGGTGCGGAGCGCCGCGCCCCCGACGCTGACGGTCCGCTGGTCGGAGAGCGGGAAGACGCGTCCGGCGGCCCAGCGCGCGGCGCGGGCGAGGTCGGCGTCGCTCAGGTCGGCGAGGAGGGCGCCGAGGCGGTCGGCCTTGTCGTGGCGGCCGGAGAGATCGGCGATCTCGGAGAGTGTCTCGGCGAGGCGCACGAACGGCGCGGAGGCGAGGGCGTCAGGCATCGTCGGGATCGCGCTCGGCGTCGGGGGCGGCCCACTCGGCGTCGGGCGGCCGGCGGTCTTTGTGCGGGCGGGCCGGCTTCACGTTCACGCTCACCGGCTGGCAGGTTGGGCAGAAGTAGATGATCCGCTTCTTCTCGATCACGTCCCCGCTCTCGTCGTCGACCCACTCGCGCGTGAGCTGGTGCTTCTGGCGGACGTAGTCCCCGCAGGTGACGCACGGGAGGTTGGTCCGGCGGAAGACCCAGTGGCGCGTGTTCCACGCGTGGGCGTGGGGCGAGTAGCGCAGGTCGCGGTCGGCCGCCAGCTCGCCCTGGACGACCTCGGGGACGGTCCGGCCGCCGTGCTCGTAGGCGAGCCGGCTCAGGCGGGGGACCGTCTCGGCGAGGCACCCGCGCTCGGCGCCGTCCAGCTCGCCCACGATCCGCCACGGGTCCATGCGGCAGGCGTAGAGGATCTCGGCGCGGAGGTAGTTGCCGACGCCAGCCGCGACGGTCTGGTCGAGGAGCGCCGCGCCGACGGTTCGGTCTGGGTCGAGGTCCAACCGGCGGAGGAAGTCGTCGGCGTCGAACGGCACGTCGAGGACGTCGGGGCCGAGGCGCGGGAGGGCGGGGATCTCCTCGTACGGGTCGCCCTGCCCGACGGTGAACGTCGGCGCCGAGTAGAGGAGCGCCACGGCGTCGTCGGTGACGATGCGGGCGCGCTCGCGCCGATCCCGCGTGGCGACCTCGTCGGCGTCGGGCGCGACGACGTGCCACCGGCCCCACATGAGGTAGTGCGAGTGGAAGTAGAGTTCGCCCTCGACGCTCCCGACGAGGTGCTTGCCGTGCGCCCACACGCGCTCGACGCGCCGGCCCTTGAACGCGCCGGGATGCTCCTGGAGCCACGCCTTCGCCACCTTCGTCCGCGCGCTGAGGGAGCGGATGATGCGCCCGGCGAGGGCGTCGTCGAGGAGGTCGGCGGAGCGCTGGACTTCGGGGCCTTCGGGCATCGAGGGGGACGGGGGGCGCCGGCCTAATCCCCCGCTCGCCGAAGCGGTTTCGGCCGCCCGCCAGGATCGGGGGCGCCCCGATGGGAGCGGGCGGCCCGAAAGCCCGTCCACGCCCGGCCCCTGTCCCTCCCTCCGGGCGATCGCGGACTGGTCGGAGACGCGTTCGCCCGGGAGCCGGCGGATAGCGTCCTGGCCCGGCATGCGCCCGCGCTCTCCAGGCCGCCGCGCGGCGGCTCATGGCGCCCCGTAGACCCGCACCAGCTCGTCGAGGAAGGCCCGGCGCACGTCGCCGTGCGTGCCGACGAGGGTGAGGTCCGGGTTGGTCTCGGCATTGACGTAGTCGAGCCCGGTCTCCCGGCCGGTGATGAGGAAGTCGCTCGTGGCGATGGTGTACGTGTGCGCGGGGTCGAGCGGGGCGCCGCCCACGGTCCACGTCCCGTCCGGGTCCCGACCGATGCCGGCGGTCTGGAGGAAGCCGCCGGTGCCGGCGTTCGCGAGCCCCTGCGCCAGCACGCGCGCGAGGAGCGTGCCGGGCATCGTCACCGTCACGACCTCCCCGCCGAAGGGGAGCACGCGGATCGCGTCGTACTCGGTGAACGGGCCGGCCGACAGCACGTCGTCGACGCGGATCGAGCCTCCGTTGAAGAGGGCCGCGTCGGCGCCCGTCGCGTGGAGGAAGCCCTGCGCGAGGAGTGCGCCGAGCCGCGCGGGGCGCGTGCGGACGGTCCCCTCGCGCCCGTCGAGCGCCTCCGTGGTAACGGCAGCGACGCGGTCGGGGTCGAAGCCCTCGGCCCGGAAGCCGGCGTAGGCGGCCTCCACCCACTCCGCCACGACGGCCTGGGTCGCCGGGTCGGTGGGCGTCGCCGGCGTGATGCGGACGAGCCGCGAGTCCACGTCCACCCGCCCCGTGGCGCGGTCGACCGTGATGTGGTGGACGTAGACGGAGCGGACGTTGGCGTCGGCCTTGAGGACGGGCGTCCAGCGGGGCCCGCGGGAGGCGCGGATGTTCTCGTGCTCGTGGCCGCCGAGGACGAGGTCGAGGCCGGGGATCGTGGCCGCCGCCGTCACGTCGTCCGCGAACGCCTGGTGCGTGAGGCCGATCACCACGTCGGTGCGCGCGTCGAGGGTCGCCACCTCGGCCCGCAGCGTCGAGTCGGCGTCGAGGTAGCGGACGTAGTCCTTCGGGTTCGAAGGGAGCACCACGCTCGTCACACCTACGCGGAGCGTGTCGCCGGGCGCGAGGGCCAGAGGGACGACGAGGTCCGAGATCACGTTCGGAAAGGCCTCATGCCCCGCCGCGGGGACGACGTTGGCCGAGACGTGCGGGAAGCCGGCCTCCGTCATCCGCTCCCGGAACGCGGTCTCGTCCAGGTCGAACTCGTGGTTGCCGAGCGCGGCCACGTCGAGCCCGAGGGCGTTCAGGACAGCCACCATCTGGCGCCCGGCGAGCCGCTCCCCGCCGATCCGCGCCGTGCCGAGGGCCGACGGGCTCAGGAAGTCACCGGCGAGGACCGTGAGCGTGTTGGGGTCCTCGCGGAGAAGCTGCTGACGCAAGCCCGCCACGCGGGCGAGGCCCCCCGCCTCTCCGCCCTCGACCGGCGTGATCTCGTACACGTCGTTGAAATGGAGGACGGTGAACGACGCGACGTTCGGCCCGGGCAGCGGACGGGACGTGGTGGCCGGCGGCGCCGTTGCGGCGCAGGCGCTGAGCACGCCGGCCAGAACGGCCGACAACAGGGCCGAAAAGAGGGCGCGCGCGCTATGCGAAGAGAAATTCATTGGATAGGGGAAACCCCGAGGTGGCTTGGCGATAAGAATAAGTGGTCGCCGATGGCCGATGCGCGTGGTCGCCCCCGAGGGCCCAGCGTTAGAATGAGTCGGCGGGCCAGCTTGTATCACTTGCAGAGAGGTTTGATTTGGCGCTCTATGAACTTCAGGACGCGACGCTCGCGGGAGTCGAAGGACAAGGCTACGTGTTTCCCGTCGACACCTTCGAGGGGAAGCAGTATCGCGGAGTCTTTTTCGCCGGCGACGACTCGTCCATCACGACGGATCTCGACGAGGCGACGTTCGAAGGCATGATCTACCACAAGACGACGTCCGGCGCGGGCGATGCGACGGTCAACGTGACCAACATCGTCGACACCGCCGTCGGGCAGCGGGTGGACTTCGAGGTCCTCTAGACGCGCCATCGACCCCACGGTTCAGCGCCTCCGCTCCAGCGAGCGGGGGCGCTTAGCGTTTACGCGCTCCGCCGCGAGGCCCGGCGCCATTCGATCAGGACGAGCGCCAGGAGGAACACTTGGACGCCGAGGGGGAGGCGGTCGGAGAGGTCCACTTCCAGTCGCCGCCCGAGGAACCCGTGGCGGTAGACCGCGCCGGCCTCCTGGCCTCCGATCCAGACCTCGAACGTCCGCAGCGTCAGGGACGGGCGGAGCGTGAGGCCGACGGGGGCGTCCGTGCCGAGGAGCCCGGCGTCGACCGTCACGTCGTACCGGGGACGGAGCACGCCGGTCCGCGCGGCCGAGGCCACGCGGACGCCCTCGAACGCGAGCGTCACCGTCTTCGACACCCACCCCGAGGCGTCGAGCGTGAACGGGACCTCGCCGACGCGGATCGTCCCGCCGTCGCTCACGCGTCGCAGCTCGACCGCCGCCACCTCCTCTTCGGCTTCGTCCTCGACGACGAGCGACGAGAGGCCGAAGGAGGCGAGGCGGGCGGTGACCATCGGCTAGACCTCCTCGTCGACGAACAGGACGCCGCGGACGAGGTCCTTGCTGTCGGCGCGGCCGCCGAGGGAGCCCGCCAGCACGCCGAGCGCCGCGACGAACACGCTCAGCTTGACGTGGTCGAGCGGGCGCACGGCCGGGTCGACGGTCGGCCACGTCTCCATCAGCTTGTGGGGGAAGAGCGTGACGATGCCGAGGTAGGTCAGGGCCGCGAAGACGCCGAAGAGGAGGAGCATCGTCAGGAGCAGGCAGAGGGCTGTCGCTGCGCCCGTCACCACGGTCGACTCGGCCAGCACGCGGCCCCGCCCGAGCACGCCGCCGAACGCGAACGCCCGGTACAGCACCACCGTCGCCGCCACGAGGGCGATGATTGCGAAGGCCGCCAGCTGGTACAGCTCGACGGTGCTCGCCACGTCCCACATCTCGGGGCTGAAAAAGACGACGATCAGGACCGAGAGCGCGGCCGTCACCATCGTCGGCAGGCGGGCGACGAGGCGGACCGGGTTGGCGCGGGCCACGGCCGTCGCGATGCTCGGTGCGTCGCGCACGAGGGTCTGCAGCACGAACCACGCATGGTGCCGCCGGCTCGATCGTTCGTGGGCCTCGCGGGGGAGCGCCCGCCGCATCTGCTCGCGCTGGACGTCCGAGAAGTCCGTCATCGCCCCGAGGCCGTCGACGTCGGCCACGTCGTGCATGGCGTTCTCCGGGTCGTCGCTATGGCGGAGGTTGAGGAGGTGGCCGAACGAGTGGAGCAGGAGCGCCGTGAGCCGCTGGACGGCGAGGTCGTCGTCCGGGGCGTCGCCCCAGAAGCTCGGGTCGAGCCGCTTGGTGGAGACCACGGCCACGTTCGTCAGCTGGCTCGGGAGCGCGAGCGTGTACGAGAGCGTCGTCGCCGTGAGGTCCACCTCGGTGACGATGAGGAGGAAGTGGACCCCACGCTCCAGCTTCTCGGCGAGCCCGACCTGAAGGAAATCGAGCGGGGCGTAGGCGCCAGCGGCCGGCGTGAGGTGGGGCCCTTCGAACGTGAGCATCTCCACGCGGACGCCGAGCGCCTTCGTGAGAGCCGTCTCGAACGCCCGCGTCGCCCGCTCGACCTGCTGGCGGAAGCGGTCCGACCGCTTCCCCTCCACGTCCATCGTCATCACGCCGACGACGTATTCGCCGTCGGCGGAGTCAGCCGGGGCCGGGTCGGGGGCCGTTGCCGTCACACCGCGACCCCGTCGTAGATCTCGGCGACGGCGCGGGCCTGCTGGCGGATCTCCTCGCGGAGCGAGGCCGGCGCCACGACCTCGGCGTCGGGGCCGTAGCGGAGCAGCCACTTCGCCACGTAGGCCACGTTCTCGAACTCGAACGTCACCTCCGTCCAGTCGTCGTCGAGGGGCAGCTCCTGCTCCACGTCGGCGGGCACCTGGCGGCGCGCCCAGCGCCACGCCCGGTTTCGGAAGCGGACCGTCATGCGGACGTTCTCGGGGCTCGTGCCGCGCTCGCGGAGGTGCTCCTTGAGGTCGAACCCGGCCGGCGGCTCGAACGTGTCGAACCGGGTGCGGAGCTTCTTGATCTGGTCGAGGCGGAAGTTGCGGATGTCGCCGCGGAGGTGGTCGTAGGCGATGAGGTTCCAGTGGTCCGAGTAGTAGACGAGCCCGAGCGGGTCCACCTCGCGGACCGTCTCCTCGTCGCGGCTGGCCACGTAGTACGTCATCTTCACGACGCGCTGGCGGGCGATGGCCTCGCTCAGCTCGAACCACAGCCCCTGCTCGTCGTCGGTCGAGCCGTCGCGCCCCTGGGTCTCGTTGAAGGGTGCGAGGACGGTCCGCTCCTGGAGCCGGTCGATGTAGTCGCGGACGGGCTCGGGGAGCACGTTCCGGATCTTCATGGCCACGGCGTCAGCGTCGGTGCGGAGGCTGGCGTCGGGCTGGAGCTTGGTGAACCCGGTGCCCACGAGGAGCGTGGCCGCTTCCCGGGCGCTGAACATGAGGGGCGGGAGCTGGTAGCCCTCGAGGATCTCGTAGCCGCCCTCCTCGGCGTAGGTGAGTGGGACGCCGCTCTCGCCGAGCGTCCGGAGGTCGCGGAAGATCGTCCGGCGGCTCACGCCGAAGTGCTCCGCCAGGTCGCGGCTCGTCATGTTCGGCCGGTTCTGGAGGAGGAGGACGAGGGCGAAGAGGCGCTCGGTCTTGTTCAGGGAGCGGTCGGAGCGGGGCATCCGGGGGCGGGCGGGGGTGACGACGACAGCGGGCGACGGTGTCCGCAGGATCGGACGGGTGACACGGAAATGTCAACGCCTACAGGGTACGAACCGTTCGCGGCGGACGCTGAAGAGGGTGTGGAGGTGAGACTTGGTGAGATTGGCGTGCGGCTTGCCAATAGCGCGGACCGGACGGCCCGTCCGTTCGTTCACGCGCACTCTCCCACCACTCCCCCCGACCCATGCGCACCTCCCTCGCCCTTCTCGCTCTCGGCGCCGCCCTGCTGGCGGCCCCGGCCCAATCTCAGACCACGGTCGGCCTTCGCGGCGGCCTCAACACAGCGTTCTGGATGGGCGACGATGCCGATGGCACCGACCCCCGCCTCGGCGCGGTCGGCGGTCCGTTCGTCCGCTTCGACGCCACCCCGAACCTCGCTCTCCAGGTGGAAGCCCTCTACAGCCAGGAGGGCGCCAAGGAGACGCTCGTCGGCGAAGAAGGCACCTACAAGCTCGACTACATCGACATCCCGATCCTGGCGCGTGTGGCGCTCCCGATCAGCCGGTTCGCCGACGCCGGGATCTACGCCGGCCCGAGCATCGGCATCCCCATCCGGAGCGAGTTCGAGTACGACGACGGCGTGACCGTCGAGGAGTCGGCCAAGACCGACCTCGGCGTGACGCTCGGTGCCGACTACTGGTCCGGCCCCTTCGGCGTCGACCTCCGCTACACGGCCGGTCTCACCAAGGCCCTCAACGATGAGATCGCCGGGGAGCTGGTCGAGCCGCTCGACGTCCGCAACCAGGCGTTCACCGTCACGGTCGGCTACCGCTTCGGCGGCATGATGGGGCGCTAAGCCTCCCGTTCGACCGGCGACCTCTCGCCGTGTGTCCGCGCCCGCCGGGTCTCGCCTGGCGGGCGCGGTCCGTTCAGGCTTCGTCGTCCGCCACCGGGCGCCACATGTGCACGAGGGCGTGGAAGTGGTCGCCGTCGCGGAGGGCGTCCGGCTCGGTCCCGTACGCGCGGAACCCGCACGCCTCATAGAGCCGACGCGCACGGGCGTTGGACGCGACGACGCTGAGTTGGACGAGGCGGAGGCTGGGCGTGGAGCGCGCGTGGTCGAGGACGGCCTCGACGAGGGCGCGGGCGACGCCCTGGCCCCGGGCCTCCGGCCGCACGGCGACGCCGAACAGCGTGGCCTTGTGCCGGGTCCGCTCGCGGTCGCGGCGCCGGAGCCCGGCCACGCCGACGAGGCGGGCGTCGAGAAAGGCGCCGACGACGAGCTGGTCCGCATCGGGGCGGTCGGAGACGCGTGCCTCCCACCAGTCGAGGGGGAGCGCGGCCCGCTCGGCGCGCGTGGCCGTGAACGCGCCGGGCGCCTCGTAGCCCTGGAGCAGGACCGTCCGGTAGTCCGCCGCGTCGGCCGGTGTGAGGCGGCGGAGGTGCATCGGCTAGGTGTCCGTCACGTGGACCACCCCCTTGTCCGACCACTCGGCGCCGAGCACGTCCGCCAGCCCGTGCGTCTCCACGCGGACGCCGGGCGCCTCGCGTTCGAGCGCGGCGATCTCGCCGGTGAGGTCGCCTCCCTTGAGGCAGACGAGCCCGGGCGCCCACGCGTCGGCCGGCGCGTCGGTGAGCGGCTGGCGGCACGCGGCGAACCAGCGCCAGAGGTCGGCGAGGGGGGCTGTTGCGCGGCTCACGGCATAGTGCGGGGCCGGACCATCGTAGGCCTCGGCGCGACCGTTCCAGACCTCCAGGTTCTCGATCTCCAGCCGGCGCGCGAACAGTTTCACCGCCTCCGTCTTCTTCCCGACCGCGTCGACGGCGACGATCCGGACGTCGGGGCAGGCGACGGCGAGGGGGACGGCCGGGAGCCCGCCGCCGGTGCCCCAGTCCACGAGCACGGCGCCGCCGGGGAACGGGCGGACGGCGAGCGCGAGGCAGTGGCGGACGTGCCGGACGAGGTCGGCCCGCGAGGCCGGCCGCGCGACGAGGTTGACGCGCTGGTTGACGCGCTCCAGCTCGGCGACGTAGGCGTCGAGCGTATCGTGCTGGGCGTCGGAGAGGGGGATGGGGAGATCGCGGATCATGGCGGCTGAGACTCTCGGTACGTGCATCCGATCCAGCTACGCCTCCGGTTCGTCGAGTTGCGCGATGCCAACGGCCGTCTGCGCCGCAGCCGGAGCTGGTCCCGCCGGGCTCGCTGGCGGTTCCACAGGCCGACGCCGATGAGGATCGCAGCCGAGCCAATCCATGGCAGGACGGCATCGAGGGTGCCATCCGAGTACACGTCGAAGACGCCGAGCAGGGCCATCAGGGCCCCAATGATGGCGATCCACGCTCCGGCCATCGCGCGCGTGCCGGCCGCTTCTTCCTCGGGCCCCGGCATCAGGTCGGGCACGTCGAACCAGGCGTCGTCGACCTCGACGGCGACGCCGTCAGGCAGCCGCTCGGTGCCGAGCGTCGGCGCCTCGACCGATTCGGCGATGCGTCGTGCCACCGCTTCGTCCTCTGGGCGGACGAGGAGACAGGGCGCGGTGAGATCGTCGATCGTGACGATGCCAGCGAAGTGAGCGACGCCTGTCTCCTCCAGCGCCGCGAGGTAGCGCCGTGCCGTGTCGTCGTGGAGGTGGGCGACCACGACGAGGTCCTCGCTGAAGGGGAGGCGGAGGTCGGCCGGATCGTGCACGGGAACGAGCGCCGTCCCGCAGTCCGAGCACGTCGCGACGTGCGCGCGGAACTCGGCCCGGCAGGAAGGGCAGAGGCGCGTCGGCTCGCTCACGCCGGCTCGCTCACGCCGGCTCGCTCACGCCGGCTCGCTCACGCCGGCTCGGTCGCGACGGCGGCCCCGTCGCCCGACGGCGCGCGGTGCCGCTTGAGGAGGACCATCAGCGCCTGCACGTCGGCCGGGCTGACGCCCGAGATCCGGGAGGCCTGCCCGAGCGTGTCCGGGCGGATGCGGCCGAGCTTCTCGCGGGCTTCCTTCGTGATGGCCGTCACGGCGTCGTAGTCGAACGCGTCCGGCACGCGGTAGCGCTCCAGGCTCCGCATCTGCGCCACGAGGTCGCGCTCGCGCTCTACGTACCCCGCGTAGCGCAGCTCGACGGCCGCCAGCTCAGCGGTCTGCTCCATCCCTGGACCGGGGGCGACGAGGTCCGCCTGGCCGGTGGCCGCCAGCATCTCGGCCAGGTCCACCTCGGGGCGGAGGGCGAGGCGCGCGAGGCGCGTCGGCTCCGAGATCGGGGAGGTCCCGACCCGCTCCAGGTAGCCGTTGACGGCGTCGGGCTCGGCATTCGTAGCGTCGAGGGCGTCGAGCGTCTGGTCGAGCGCGGCCTCTTTCTGATCAAGGCGCTCGATGCGGTCGGCCCCGGCCAGCCCGAGGTCTCGGCCGAGGCGCGTGAGGCGGCGGTCGGCGGTGTCCTGGCGGAGCAGGAGGCGGTGCTCGGCGCGGCTCGTGAACATGCGGTACGGCTCGTCGGTCCCCTTCGCCACGAGGTCGTCGATGAGGACGCCGATGTAGGCCTGGTCGCGGCCGAGGACGAGCCCGTCCTGGGCGCCGAGGCGCCGCGCGGCGTTGATCCCGGCCATCAGGCCCTGCGCTGCGGCCTCCTCGTACCCGGTGGTCCCGTTGATCTGGCCGGCCAGGAAGAGGCCGCCGACGCGCTTCGTCTCGAGCGTGTAGCGGACCTGGTAGGGCGGGACGTAGTCGTACTCGATGGCGTAGCCGGGGCGGAGGACGTGCGCCCGCTCCAGGCCCGGCACCTGCCGCAGCGCCGCGGTCTGGACGTCCTCCGGGAGCGAGGTCGAGAAGCCGTTGACGTAGACCTCGTGCGTGTCCCAGCCCTCGGGCTCCAGGAACAGCTGGTGGCGGGACTTGTCGGCGAACCGGTCGATCTTGTCCTCGATGGACGGGCAGTAGCGTGGCCCCTGCCCCTCGATTCGCCCGGCGAACATGGGCGAGCGCTCGAAGCCCGTCCGGAGCGTGTCGTGGACGTCCGGCGAGGTGTACGTTAGCCAGCACGGCCGCTGCTCGCTCGGGAGCGCGTCCGTCAGGTGCGAGAACGGGCGCGGGTCCGGGTCGCCCGGCTGCTCGGCACACGCGTCGAGATCGATGGTCCGGCCGTCGATGCGGGGCGGCGTGCCCGTCTTGAGGCGTCCCAGCTCGAACCCGAGCCGCTCCAGCGTCGCGCTCAGCCCGACCGCCGCACGGGCACCGGCGCGGCCGCCCCCGAACTGCTGCTCGCCGATGTGGATGGTCCCGTTGAGGAACGTCCCGCTCGTCAGGATCACGGCGCGGGTGGCGATCTCCAGGCCCGTCTGCGTGACGACGCCGCGCACCTCCGGGCCGTCGGCGGTGTCGTCCGTCAGGAGGTCGACCACCATGTCCTGGCGGAAGAACAGACCCGGTGCCGCCTCCAGCTCCTGGCGGACGGCGGCGGCGTAGCGAGCCCGGTCGCTCTGGCAGCGCGGGCTCCAGACGGCCGGCCCCTTACCCCGGTTGAGCATCCGGAACTGGATACCCGTCCGGTCGGCCACTCTGCCCATGAGGCCGCCGAGCGCGTCGATCTCGCGCACGATCTGCCCCTTCCCGATGCCGCCGATGGCCGGGTTGCACGACATGGCGCCGAGCGTGTCGAGGTTCATCGACACGAGGAGGGTGCGGGCGCCGAGGCGGGCGGCGGCGTGGGCGGCCTCGGCCCCGGCGTGCCCGCCGCCGACCACCACCACGTCGTAGGAATTCGGAGTCATGGGATCCACGTCGATCTGGGTGCAGGATAGGCGCTTATGAGACGGAATCGGCTAGATTCCTCTCGAAGCCGGTTGCGATGAACCGTGGCGGGCGCGCTCGTGAAGCCGGTTACTTCCCGATGCAGAACTGCGAGAACACGGCGTCGAGCACGTGCTCCGTCGTCACCTCACCGGTGACTTGGCCCAACTCGTGCAGGGCGTCGCGGAGGTCGAGGGCGAGCGTGTCGCCTCCGCTCCCGGCGTCGAGCGACGTGCGGGCGCGCCGGACGGCGCCGCGTGCCGCGTCGAGGTGCCGCCGCTGGCGCTCGTTGACGGCGATTTCGTTGGCCTCGGCGCTCGTCAGCCCGGCGCGGACGGCGTCGCTGAGAGACGCGAGGAGCCCGTCGAGGAGCCCCGGAGCGTCGAGGGCGCCGCGGGCGGAGAGGACGTGGGCGTCGTCGGACTGCATCGCATCGAGCAGGTCCGCCTTGTTGTGGACGAGGAGGACGGGGAGGCCCGGACGCTGGGCGGCGAGGTCGGCGAGGAACGTCCGCTCCTCGTCGTCCAGCCCCGCCGTGGCGTCGACGACGTAGAGGAGGGCGTCGGCGTGACCAATCGCGGCGCGTGCGCGGCGCGTGCCCTCGGCCTCGATGGCGTCGGCAGTGTCGCGGAGCCCGGCGGTGTCGGTGAAGCGGAACCGGAGCCCGTCGATCTCGGCCTCGCCCTCGACGGCGTCGCGCGTGGTCCCGGGCGTCGGGCTGACGATGGCGCGGTCCTCCCCGACGAGTGCGTTCAGGAGGGTCGACTTGCCCGCGTTCGGCCGCCCCCCGAGGACGACGCGGACGCCGTCGCGCACGAGCGCCCCGAGCCGGGCGGTCCCTACGAGTTCGGAGAGGAGCGCGTCGGCCTCGTCGAGGAGGCGCCGCAGGCCCGGGCGGTCGGCGAACTCGACGTCCTCCTCGCCGAAGTCCAGCTCCAGCTCCACGAGCGCGGCCGTCTGCACGAGCGCCTGGCGGACGCCCGCGACGGCGTCGGAGACGCGGCCCTGGAGGCTGGCGAGGGCCGTGCGTTGGCCGAGGCGGCTCTCGGCGTGGATGAGGTCGGCGACGGCCTCGGCCTGGCTCAGGTCCAGCTTGCCGTGGAGGAAGGCGCGCTGGGTGAACTCGCCCGGCGCCGCGGGGCGCGCGCCGGCGTCGTAGAGCGTGCGGAGGACGGCCTGGGCGACGGCGTCCCCGCCGTGGCACGTCACCTCGACCACGTCCTCGCCGGTCGACGAGTGCGGTCCGCGCCAGACGACGCACACCACCTGATCCACTCGTGCGCCGTCACCGTCCGTCAGCCAGCCGACGTGGACCGTCCGGCCCTCGGCCTCGCGCAGGGCGCCCGTAAATCGCGAGGCGACGACGGGCACCGCGTCGGGCCCGCTCACGCGGACCACGGCGAGCGCCGCCGTCCCGCGCGCCGTCGCCAGGGCCGCAATCGTGTCGCCGGCCACGGCGGGGCTACTTCTTGCGGCCGCGCCCGCTCTTCGAGACCACCTCCGAGGTGAGGCCGCCGCGCCGCCGGCCGGGCCGCGAGGGGCGCTTCCCGTTGGCCTGCTTGCCGGTGGCCTTCTCAGCGGCGCGCGCCGCCCGGTCGATCTCCGGCGTCTCGCCCTTCTCGTGGGCCTCGTGGACCTGCTTGTTTACGAGCCGCTGCTGCACGATCGAGAAGATGTTGAACGCGAGGTAGTAGAGCGAGAGGCCGGACGGGAACCGGTTGAAGAACAGGAAGAAGACCGCCGGCATCATGTACATCAGCACCTTCTGCTGGCCGCCGGCCGCGCTCGTCGACGAGAGCCGCATCGAGACGATCATCGAGACGCCCATGAGGAGCGTGAAGCCGGCCACGTAGTCGCCGTAGAACGGGATCGTGAACGGGAGGTGCAGGATCGGGTCCGGCGCCGAGAGGTCGGCCGCCCAGAGGAACGGCTCGCCGCGGAGCACGAGCGTCGACTGGAAGAACCGCCAGAGCGAGATGAGCAGCGGGTATTGCAGGAGCATCGGGAGGCACCCTCCGAGCGGGTTGACCCCGGCCTCCTTGTAGACGGCCATCATGGCCTGCTGCTGCTTCTGGGGGTCGTCGCCGTACTTCTCCTTGACGCCCTCGAGCTGGGGCTGCAGCTCGCGCATCTTCGCCATGTTCCGGTAGCTCACGGCCGTCAGCGGCCAGAGCACCAGCTTCACCAGGAAGGCGAAGAGGATGATGACGAGCCCGTAGCTCGGGATGAACGACGAGAGCAGCGCGAAGATGGGCGCGACGGCGTACTGCGCGATGGGCCGGATCAGCCAGCCGACCCAGTCGCCGAACTCGACGGTGTCGTAGAGCCCGTAGTCGGCGAGGCGGCGGAGCTCCAGGGGGCCGAGGTAGAGCGTGAACTGGTCGGCCGCGTCGGGTCCGAGCGCGGGCATCTCGACACGGGCGGAGTAGTCTTGGGCGAACGCCTCGCCGTCCGGCTCGCCGATCTGCTCGCCGGTGAGCCGCGCGCCGCTGGTCGGGTCCTCCGGGATCAGGGCCGCGATGAAGAACTTGGTCTTGACGGCCACCCAGTCGATGGCGCCGCTCCGCGTGATGGGCTCCGCCGCCTCCTCCTTGCGGAGCCGGATGCGCTCGGTCTCGCCCCCGGAGCGGAGGTAGGCCCCGCTCTGCTGGCTCTCGCCCTGCGGGTCGGCCTCGGCGAGCGGGAGCGCGCCGTCCCAGATCAACTCGTAGCCGCCGCCCTGGGTGAGCAGGTCGGTGCCCGGCGTCTGGACCTGGAAGTCGACGGAGTACGAGTCGTGGTGGAACCCGTAGGCGAGCCGGAGAGCGCCGTCGCCGACGGGCGCCTCGAACCGGATCTCGCCCTCGCCGTCCTCGATGCGGAGCGTGTCGCCCTCGAAGGGCTCGCCGTCCACGACGGGCGTGAACGAGAGGACGCGCGTGTCGAGGTAGGCCCCGCGCAGGGGCAGGACGCCGAGCGCGAGGGCGCCCTCCTCGTTCGAGACGAGGTCGACGGGCTCGTCGGCCTGAGCGCGGTCGTAGCCGCGGAGGCGGAAGTGGACCGGCGTGCCGCCCTGGGTCGAGAACGTGGCCTCGTAGCGGTCCGTGAGGACGGTCACGAGCCGCTCCGGCCCTCCGACGGCGCGGGCGAACGCCGAGTCGGTGGGGACCGTGGGCGCCTCCTCGGCCGGCTCGGGCGAGATCTCCTCGGCGGCCTCGGCCTGGGCGGCCACGACCGAGTCGGAGGCCGCCTGGCGGGCCGCGACCTCCTCCTCCGTCGGCGCGGTTTGGATCAGCCACAGTCCCAACACGAGGGACATGAGGAGGATGCCGAGGAGGGCGGTGCGGTCGAGGCCCTGGGGTTCCACAGACGTTCGGGGTGGGGGGCGGTGCCTACGGGCGGGGCGGGGCCGTCGTTACGGGGCCTCGGCCGGGGGCGGGATCTCGCGGGTGGCGAGGCGGTCGAGCGCGCGGGGCAGGTCGCGATGGAGGTCGGCGGAGGCCGTCGCCTCGCGGCCACGATAGAGCACCATCAGTGTGAGGCAGTCCGGGCGCCCGTCGACCGCGCCGAGGAGGGCGGCCTGGTGGAGCCGGAACGTCTCGCGGAGGTGCCGGCGGATGCGGGTCCGCTGCGCGTTTGTCGAGCGACGGCCCGGCGCGAACCCGACCTGGAGCCCGACGTCCTGACCGGTGGCCTCGCGGGAGACGGGCCGGTACAGGAGCAGGACCGTCCCCTCGCGGAGGCGCCCGACGTCGTCCCGGCCCCGGTCGAAGAGCGGCCGGATGAGCCGGCGGCGCTTCAGGCGGCGGGAGCGCGGGAAGGCGTGGGGGCGCACCGGGCGGGACGGCCGGCGGCTACTTGCCCGGCTTGGTGTCGCTGACGGTCAGGGCGTGGCGGCCCTTGGCGCGGCGGCGGGCGAGGACGTTGCGGCCGTTCTTGGTCGCCATGCGCGAGCGGAACCCGTGCTTGTTGGCGCGCTTGCGGCGGCTGGGCTGGTACGTGCGCTTCATGAGGAGGCCCCGGGGGGGCGGGTCGTCGGCCGGGACGGGGGCCCGGCGGGAGGTCACGAAAACGCCGCAGCGGTACGTCCTGCGCGGACGGCCGGCCTGCGGCGGGTCGAAAAAGATACAGAGCCCTACCGCGCGGGCCGTGAAGCCACGTTGACTTCGTGCCGCCCTCACACGCCGTCGTGTTGACTCCGGCCGGCCCGGCCCCGTACCTTCGTCGCCCGTCCTCCTTCAGGACGTGCTGCGGGAATAGCTCAGTTGGTAGAGCATCAGCTTCCCAAGCTGAGGGTCGCGGGTTCGAGTCCCGTTTCCCGCTCCGAGGCCGGCCAGCGTGCGTTGGTCGGCCTCACGTCTAACATGGGATCCGGGCGGTTAGCTCAGCTGGTTAGAGCATCTCGTTTACACCGAGAGGGTCGGGAGTTCGAATCTCTCACCGCCCACCGATTCGAGACGGAGAGGGGTTTTGGGGGAAGACTCCGCCAGCTGGCCGCGCACCTTGGCGTCCTAGCCAGATCGCACGCGCGTCGGGGTCGGGACCTCACGGGGGAGGGGTGAGAGAGCCACAGCGGTTGCGGCGGCCACAGGGCCGGACCCGCCCGGCCCGGACCGTGTACCCTCCTGGCGTCGGCTCCCTCGTCCCACTCAGTCGAGGCTGAGGGGCGTGCGTCGATGCCCCCTCGCAGAGCACCCACGGCCCGCACGATGCTCGTCCGCTCGCTGTCCATGTCAATGGTCTATCCATGAAGGCCTGGCTGTCCGCCTTCGCGGACGGGCCGCTCGAATGACGAGTCGAGCGCGAAGAGGTACGAAGGTCAGGGGACGGGCATCAAGAGGTCGGGAGCCCGAGGAGGCCCCAGAAGGCGAGGACGACGAGAACGGCGAGGTTCGCGGCGACGGCGAGCGCCAGCCGGCTTCTCGAAGGGCGAGTCCCATCGCGGCGACGGACAGCGAGGCCCAGGGCGCCGGCGGCGGCGAGGGTGAGCATGGCGCCGAGGAGGGGGAGCACGAACGCCACGCGTGCCCATGGGGGGAGGCCGTAGACGAACCCCTGCGCGCCCAGGGCGAGGGCCGCGCCGAGAAGGGCGACGACGAAGACCAGGGTGCACGTGGAGGCGAGGGCGGCCAGGGTGCGGCCCCATCGGAGGGCAGGGGGCGCGGCCGGGCGGCGGACGAGCCGAACGAGAGCCGCCACGGCCGTGGCGAGGAGCACGGGCCCGCACAACCCGAGGACCCAGAACGACGCGCGCCGTGTGGCCCACCAGGGGAGGCGCTCCAAGGAGGCGAAGTCACCGTGGAGGAGGAGGCGACCGTCCCGATCCGGTACGAACGCGTACCGGCGCGGGTCGAGGCCCGGCACGAGGAAGGCGCCGTCGCCGAGGGGGATCGCTCGCTGGGTTGAGGGGCCCGCGACGAACGCGAGCGCGCGGTCACCCTCGGCGACGACGCGGAGGTCCGGCATCGGGAAGCCCGCGAGGATCGCGATCCGGTCGGCGCCGCGGTGGACGTGACGAGCGAGGCGGTAGGTCCCCTCGTACCGCGAGAGATCGCCGTCCGGTACGGCCTCTCGGACCTGGGGGCCGCCGAGCACGTCGGCGGCGAACCGCTCCGCGAGTGCGCCGAGGAGCCCGCGGTCGTCGGTGTTGACGGCGACGACGTACCCGACGCCCGCTCCGGGTGCGACGATGGCCTGGGCCGACCAGCCGGCCCACCCGCCCGCGTGACGGAGCATGTCGTGCTGGCCGAGCAGGCCGCGATGCCATCCGTAGGCCATCCCTCCCAGGGCGGGGTGGGGCCGCCACTGCGCGCGCTGCATGAGCCGTCGCGTCGAATCCGTGAGGGCCCCGCCGCGCCCGGAGAGGTGGAACGCCGCGAAGCGGCCGAGGTCGGCGGCCGTCGTTTGAAGGGCCCCGGCCGGCGCGAACGCGACGTAGTCGTAGGGGAGCGGCACGCAACGCGCGCGTCCGTCCGGGCACGCGTGTCCCGTCGCGACCCGATCGCGGAGCGCGTCGGGCGGCGGCTGCGCGAAGGTCGACGAGGCCATGCCGAGCGGCCCGAGGACGAGGGCGTCCATGGCCTCCGCAAATGGTTGCCCCGTAGCGTCCTCCACGAGCGCGCCCAGGAGGCCGTAGCCGTGGTTGGAATACGCGTGGAGCCGGCCGGGCGGGTAGATCCGGTCGGGCAGTGTGGCGGCGAGGTACGTTTGGAGGTCTGGCGCGGCGTCGGGCGAGCCCCCGCCGAAGATGCGCTCGTCGAGCCCGGCCGTGTGCGTCAGGAGGTCGTGCGGCGTGACCGGTGCGCCGAAGGCATCGGGGACGCGGAGGCGGCGGAGCTGGCGGTTCACGTCCTCGTGGAGGTCCAGCGCACCCCGTTCGGCAAGCGCGAGGACGGCCGTGGCCGTGACCGGCTTCGAGACCGAGGCGACGCGAAAGAGGGTCTGCTCGGGGTCGGCGGGGGTGCCTGTCCTCACATCGGCGACCCCGTAGCCCTGGAGCGCGATTGGCCCCTCAGGGCCGACGACGGCGAGGACCGCGCCAGGCACCCCGAATGAGTCGGCGAGGGCGGGGAACGCCTCCTGCGCGAACCGCTCCGCGGCGGCCTCCACCGGCCGGCCGGGCTGAGCCGCAGCCTGGCCGACCGCGACGAGGAGCAGGAGACAGAGCCCGCACGCAATCGCACAGGGGAGGGCGACGAACGCGCGGGCCGGATGCCGCCAGATCCAGCGGGCTCGGGGGGGAGGCGCGGTCATGGATGCGGGAGCACCCATTCAGCGCGGCGGACGGTGAAGGAGGCGGCGACGGAGGGGTCGTAGCCGTCGGTCCCGTACCCCCACCCGCCCGTGAGTCGGGTCGGGATCGTGACGCCGCCGAAGGTGCCCTCAGCGTCCACGCGGAAGCCGTAGGGGTGGAACCGCGCGGCCTGGCCGTCGGGGCTGCCCCAGCGGTCGAGCGTGACCTCCCGGAGCACGCCGTCATCGGCGAGGTGGAGCGTGACCGTGACGGGGTCCCCGTCCACGGCGACCGTGAACTGGGCGCGGTCGTCGGCCACGGCCTCCCACGTCACGTCGGGGTGCACGAGGGCCGTCGGGCACCACACGGCCTCGCCGACGAGGCGGCCCTGCGAGGCCCGTGTTACGTCGGCGGCCTCACCACCGAGGGGGATCGGGACGACGCCGAGCACGGCCACGGCTACGCCGCCCCGACCCCGGTGGTAGAAGTCGCGTACGTAGACGGGCAGCCCCTTCATACGTGCGCGGGCCGTCCAGACGAAGCCCGTCCGGGGCGCGAGCGTCTCGGTCGCCGTGAGGTCCGTGGGCGGGGCACCGGGCGTCGGCGTCATCGTCCCGTCCATCCAGAGGCGGCATGCGGGCGCGAGGGGAGTGCCGGGCGCGATGGCGTGACGGAGGTAGCGCTGGGCCGGCTCGGGGAGGCTGCGGAGGCTGGCCTCCGAGAATCGGGTGGGGTCGGCGCCTGCCGTGAGTTGGGCGCCCAGCGCGGCGGCCTCGCGGTCGCCGAGCACGCGGCGTGCGAGGAGGGCACCGGTGGTCGTCACGAGGGCCGCCGTCAGGGTCCACAAGACGGTGTGCTTCATGGGTTCGTGGGTCGGGTTCACGGGTCCATGCAGCGAACGTGTCACGAGCGGGCCCTCGAACGCGGCAGGGGGAGGGGCGTGGACCTGCGGGCAGAAGGCGGAACGACGTGAGGGGGAGGACCCCACCTCCGTCTCCCTCGCTCGCCCCCTGCAGCCCGCCGTCGGGGAGGCGCACCGGGCGAGTCAGAGGGCGGGCGGGACGTCGATCGGCGTGGGGAGCGTGATGGAGGAACCTGCGCCGGGCCCTAGCTTCGCCCGTGTCCCCTATGTCCTCGCTCCAGCTCGTCCCCAGCTCGGTCGCCCTCGTGTGTCAGGCGCTCCTGGCCGGGTGCGCGGCCGCGTACCTCCTCGCCGTCCGGCGCAAGACGCACGCGACGGTCTGGCTCGCCGGGTCGTTCGCCGGGCTCGTCCTCTACGCGACAGCCTTCCTGCTGACGGAGGTGGCCCCGAGCGGGACCCCCTGGCCCCTCGTCTTCAACGGCGCCCTCTACTGGGGCATGACCGCGGCGACGCTGGCCCTCGTCGGGTTCGGGATGACGTTCCTAGCCCGGCCGTTCCGTCGCGAAGAGCCCCTCGCGATGGGGGTCGGCGTCGGGATGCTGGCGGGGCTGGCGGTGTGGACGGTCATCCTCGGCGTAGGTCCGGACCGGCCGCCGACAGCCTGGGTCTGGCTGGTGAACGCCTACAGCGCCGCGCTCGTCGTCGGCGTGGGGTGGGCGCTCGTGACGTTCGGACGGCAGGCCGCACGGTTCCGGCGCCTCGCGGCTCGCTCCCCGCTCCGCGCCCGGCCCCAGCGGTCGGCGGCGCGGGCCCACCTCGTGTTCGACGCGCTCACGCTCCTCCTGCTCGGGCTGGCCGTCCTCAATGGGCTCTCGCGCACCGACGTGGTGAGCCTCCAGGCCCTTCAGCTCGTCGCGCTGACCGTCTCGCTGGCCGTGACGTTCGGTCTGTTCGTGGCGTACCTCAGCGTCGCCGTCGAGCCGACGACGGTGCAGGCGAAGCTGGTCGGGCTCGGGCTGGCGTCGGTGCTTCTCGTCCTCGGCGTCGCCGGGCAGCAGACGCTACGCCCGGCCGAGATCGCGCGGGACGCGGGCGCCACGGTCGGTCCGGCGGAGACGATCCGGTTCGAGCCCGACGCCGGGGGCCGGGTCGTGGCTCGCCGCGTTGCGCCCCGCCTGTATCGTGCGGCCGGGACGGCGGTCGAGACGCCCGATGGGGTCCGCCCGGTGGCGCTCCCGTTCGCGTTCCCGTTCGCGGGCGTGGAGACCCGGACGGCGTACGTCTCGGGGTGCCCGATCGTGGCCTTCCGGACCTCCGCGCTCAGCAACTCGTGGCTCTCGGCGAGCACGCCGCTTCCACGGGTCGCCGCGTTCCTGGGGATCTGCAACCCGCTAGGCGCCACCGTCGAGATCGCCGCGGATGCCGAGCGGGCCACGTTCACGTGGCGGTCGGTCGAGGGCGGGGCAGCCGCCGTCTCGCAGCTGGTCCTGTTCCCGGATGGAGCCTTCGAGGTCGCCTACCGAGGGCCGGAGCGGGTGCTGGTCTCTGGCGCGGTCGGGTTCATCGGCGGTCCGGGCCGGGTGGATCCGCTGCCGACGGCGCTCCCGTTGGGCGCCGCCGTACGTACCGCCCCTGGCGCGTCGCTTTGGACCGACTTCGGCGCCCGATACCGGGCCGTTGCCCACGAGCGGACGGCCCCCCTCGTCGCCATCGTCTTCGGCTCGGCTCTCCTCGTCCTGATCGTGTTCCCCGTCGCGCTGCGGTCGCTCCTCCTGTCGCCCCTGAGCCGGCTCACGGTCGGCGTCCGCCGTCTCGACGCCGGCGCCCTGGACACGCGCGTCCGCACCCGGTCCAACGACGAGGTCGGGGTGCTCGCCCGGTCGTTCAACCGGATGGCCGGGTCCGTCCAGTCGGCCCGGGCCGAGCTCGAGGCCTACGCCGCGGCCCTCGAAGACCGCGTGGCGGAGCGGACGTCGGCGCTGGAGCGCTCGCTCGACGACCTCCACCAGGCTCAGGACCGGCTCGTCCAGACCGAGAAGATGGCGAGCCTGGGGCGGCTCACGTCAGGCGTCGCCCACGAGCTGAAGAACCCGCTCAACTTCGTGACCAACTTCGCGGCGCTCCAGACCGAGCTGGCCGACGAACTGACCGATGAGCTGGGGCCCGAGGACGGCGCCCACGTCGGGGAGGTGCTCGCCGACCTCCGCGAGAACGCCGCCAAGATCCTGGAGCACGGCCGGCGGGCCGACCGGATTGTTCAGGGGATGGCTCTCCACAGCCGTGCGCGCATGGGCGAGCCGGTCGAGGCCGACCTGGCACCGCTCCTGGGCCAAGCCGCCGACGCTGCCGAGGAGCGGGCCCGCTCCTCATGGCCGGCCGTGACGTTCGAGCACGACCTCGACCCGGCCCTCGGGGCGGCACCGGTGGCCCCCGAGGCCCTCGGGCAGGTCGTCGGCGCCCTGCTCGACAACGCCGCGTACGCCGTCGCGCATGGGGAGCGGGGCCGCGGGACGGTCCGTTTGGAGGCCCGCCGGGAGGGGCCCCACGTCGTCCTTCGTGTGGCCGACGACGGGCCGGGGATGGACGCGGCCACGAGCGCCCGGGCGTTCGAGCCGTTCTTCACGACGCGCCCGCCCGGCGAGGGGGTCGGCCTCGGCCTCTCGCTCGCGTACGACGTCGTGACGCGGGGGCACGGCGGTCGGCTGACGGTCGAGACGGCACCGGGGGCCGGTGCCGTCTTCACCATCCTCCTCCCCGCCTCCGCATCGGCCACGCCCCCTGCGGACTCCACGGGGCGTGAGGGGTGAGAGACTCGGCGAGGCAGGGACGGCCGACTACGTGGTCCGGTCTGCGGTTTTTTTGCGCGCATCGTTATTGAGCCAAAGGTTGATGTTACAGTGGGATAGGGGATGGTAACTACCCGCACACACCAACCCGGGCTCCCATGCGCCTCTCCCTCTCCCTCTCCCTCTCCACCCTCCTCCTCGTCGCCCTCGTCGGGTGCGACGCCACGGACGTGGCCCCTGCTGACGGGGCCTCCCTCTCGCCCAAAGCGAACGTAGTCCACCAGTTCAACGTCGGCGGAGCCGACAACTGCGAGGCGACCGGTCAGCCGACCGGCTGCGACGCGAACTTCTCCGCCCACGGGATGGTGAAGGCCGACGGCTCCGTGTCGGGGACGCACACCGACGTGCTTCGTCAGGACGGTGGCAACGACAACCTGCACGGGACGGTCGACTGCATCAACGTCTACGAAGCTTCCCTCGGCACGATCGCCGTCTGGGGCGGCGAGGTCACGACGGGGAGCTACGCCGGGACCCGGTACATCTCCGCCGCCGCGGACGGCGGGCCCGGCGGTGACGACTACATCAGCTACACGTACATCGATACCGGCGACCGCACGTGCGATGCCCCGGGTTTCACGCTGTCCGCGTTCGAGCTCTACCGCGGACAGGTCCGGGTCCGCTAGCGACGGCGCTCCACGGCGGCGCGCCCCCGTCGGCCGGAGCCGACGGGGGCGCACTGCGTCCGGGGGGTACGCTGGGCCCGCCTCGGGGTTTAGGGTCCCGTCACCGACCGGGACCATGCTCTGTCGGCACAGCGCACGCCGGGCGCTCCTGGGCTTCGCCGTCGCGCTCGACTAACGCAACGAGGTGACGCCCCAGCATCACACTCTTTTTCCATGACCCCTTTGCGCGTTCTGGCGCAGGGGGGCCCACACGCTACTCCCTCGCCGACCATCGAGTCCGGCTCGCCTAGTCAGGATCTGCGACCGTGCGCGCTGGGATCCACAGGTCAGGGCCGTCTCGGGGCTCCCACGGTCAGCTCTCAGGACAGAGATCGTGGGGCCCATGCGGTGCCCCGATCATCCATCCCCTCGCGCGCGGAGGTTAGAGCGAGAGACGCTGAGACCGAGAGAGGCGGGGCCCAAAGGGTGGCGAGAAGAGGCCTGGGCGGCGAAGGCACCCACCGACAGCGCTCTCGTCGAGTGCGCGCGGTAGGCGGGCGCTACGCTGCCGGTCCCTCCTGGCTCACCCGGGCCGCCGTGGGAGTCCCTCGTCCCACGGGGTGGGGCGCCCGCAACACGAGACTGCGGTTCGCAACGTGGGAGGGGTCATTGGCCACATGAGAGGGGGCGCTGGTGTAACGCCGGCTCGGCCAGTCCGTCATGGTCGGCACAACCTCAGACCCCGTCCCCCCGCTCCCATGCGTCCCTTCCTCACCCCCGCCCTCGCCCTCCTCGCTCTCGCCAGCCCCACCCAGGCGCAGGACGAACCGGCCCCCCTGTTCGCCTCCGCGTCGCACGTGGCGACCGCCGCGGTCCCGTCGCCCGTGATTGACGACCCCGCCACTGTCACGCCCCAGCTTGTGAGCGCGCTCCGGTCGCCCTCGGCGACAGTCCGCACGGGGGCCCTCCAGGCCGTCGCCGACCTGGCGTACGCGTCTCCGGAGGGGGTCGACCTCCGTCCTGCGATCCCGGCCCTCCTCGACGTCTTCCGAACGGACCCCGACGATCGGCATCGCGTCATGGCCCTCCGGTCGCTCGAGGCCTCGGGGGATGACGGGGCCATGGCCGAGCTTCGCAGCGAGGGCTGGCGTGCGGCGAAGCGTGCCCAGCCGGCCGTGCAGCGCCTCCTGTTCTTCGTCCTCGTCGACCACTATGGCCTCGACGCGCTCCGGCACGACGCTGATGTAGAGGCCCTGGCCGGCGCGCTCAACGACTCGGCTCGTCAGCAATCCTAGGCTCTCCTCCCGGCGCTTCCCTCCGCGTCGGACCGAGCCCGGCCCTTTGTGTGTGGGGGCCGGGCTCGCTCGTTTCCGCGCCTCCGCCAGTTCCTGCGCGGGGGCCCGTTCCCCAGGCGGGCCGTTCGTTCGCCTAGGGCCTCCGCGCGCCTCCTCGACCTCGCGGTGATCTACCGGGCCCTCGCGCTCGACGTCCACGACGAACTGGATCTGGTCGAGGCCGACATCATGCGGGCCGAGCTCAGGACGTGGATCCCCGATCACGACCGCGCGCGGGGCGCCAGAGAGCGCGTAGGACCGGCCGTCGTCGAACAAAACGCTCAGGGACTCCTCGTCGGGGTCGGAGGCGAGCGCCGTGATGGCCGCCGGGGAGGTCATGGGGGGGCAGGAGGAACAGGGAGGCCTACTCCGGCCCTCGCCCGAAGTCCCGCTCCCGAGGGGGATCCGTTCAGGGAAGGCGAGGCGGAACAGAGGACAGACGGCCTCCGACCCTAAACCTCCGTCGTTGCCCAACCGCCGGGCGGGGGCGTGCTAGACTACCGGCTCATGCGTCTCCCACCACAATGGCTTCCGCCCCCCTCCTTTTCGACCTCGCCGTTCTCTACCGGGCCCTCTCGTTCGGGGCCGACGGGGACCTCGCCCCGGCAGAGGTCCGGGCCACGCGGGCCGCCCTCCAGGCGTGGGCGCCAGGTGAGGACCCGGCCCGGATCGACCACGTCATGCGGGAGGCGGAGATCGCCGACGTCGGGGCGCTCGCGCTCGCCGGGGTCGTGGAACGGGTTGCCCTGGAACTCGACGACCGGGGGCGGGCCAGGGTCCTCGCCGACCTCCGAGACCTCGCGGCGGCCGACGGGCACGTGACGGGCGGGGAGCGTGAGGTGCTCGCGTTGGTCGAGGAGGTCTTGGGGCCGTGACGGGCCCTCGGCGTGCGCTGGCTTTCGATCGGTCGAGCGGGGGGCGGACGTGTAGAGACCGTGCCAGCGGGTCGATCCCAGAGGGACCTGCTCCATGGCGAGCCCCGGCCTCGCCGGGTCGTAAGCAAGGCCACCCCGTCGTCCGGTGACGGACGGTCGCGCTGAATGGCACCGATGCGACCGGCAGAAGCTCGGATCTCAGGGGCCGTGCCGTGGTGCCGCGCTAGGGTCTGTCATGTAAATCGGTCCGTCAGCGGCCGGGCGCAGCCAGGTCCCGGGTTCACGTGACAGGCCCTAGGCCCCGACGGCTACCGGCCCTTCCACCGGGACGGCGACGGTGAATCGGGATCCCACCCCCCGCTCGCTCTCGACGGAGACCACGCCCCCCATGAGCCCGACGACGCGCCGGACCAGCGCGAGCCCGAGCCCGTTTCCCTCGTGGGTCCGGCCCTCCCCCTCCGAGACCTGCTGGAACTCGTCGAAGAGGAGGGGAAGGTGTTCCTGTGCGATCCCGATTCCGGTGTCGGACACCTCGACGCGGAGGGCGCTGGGGGCGTCTCCCTCCCCCGAGTCGTAGTGGGCACGGACCCCGACCCCCCCGGCCTCCGTGAACTTGACCGCGTTCCCGAGGAGGTTCGAGACGGCCCGGTCGAAGAGCGACGGATCGAGTGAGAGCTCGGGGAGGTCGGTCGGCACGTCGAGCGTGAGCGTGAGGCCCCGTGACTCGGCGAGCGGTCGGATGTCCCGGGCCGCCGCGTCGAGGAGGGCCCCGACGTCGGTCGGGGACGGTCGGGGCTTCATCTGGCCCGCCTCGATCTGGGCGAGGTCGAGGACCGAATTCAGCGTGACCATGAGCCGGCGGCCCCCAGAGAGGATGGCGCCGGTGAGGTCGCGGGCCCCGTCGTCGACCTCCTCATCGAGAAGCTCGGCCGAGCCGAGGATGGCCGTGAGCGGGGTTCGGATCTCGTGGCTCATGTTGGAGAGGAGCGCGCCCTTGAGCCGGGTCATCCGCTCGGCAGCCTCCCGGGCCTCCCGCTCCGCCCGGAGCGCGATCTCGCCCTGGGCCGCGGCGGCGGCCGTGAGGAGCGTGGCGACGTCGTCGGGGGACCACGTGCGGGGCTCGGCGTCGAGGGCGCAGACGGTGCCGAGGACGTGGCCCGACGGTCCTCGGAGCGGGACGCCGAGGTAGGCCCCGGCCCCGAGCTCCGTCACCCCTGCATGGTCGCGGAGGACCGGGTGGGCCTGGGCGTCGCCGACGACGAGTGGCTCGCCGGAGGCCACGACGTGCTGGCAGATCGAGAGGGCGAGCGGGACGGACCGCTCGGGGGGAAGCTCGGGGAGCCCATGGGCGCTCTTGAAGAACGAGCGCTCGCCGCCGACGAGCGTGACGAGGGAGACGGGGGCCCCGGTCACGCGCGTGGCGAGGTCTGTGAGCCGATCGAACTCGACCTCTGGGCCGGTGCCGACGAGCCCCGTCGCGTCGAGCGCGTCGAGCCGGTGGGAGTCGAGAACGGCAGTGGCCGCCGCCGGGTGGAGGCCGGGGACGTGATGCATTGGTGGGGACGAGGGGCAGAGGCGTATCGGCGAGGCTGAGGCCACCTGAAGCTGACCCTCCGGGGGTCAGGGCGACCCTGATCGATGCCCTCCAGGGGCCCTGCTCGGCACCTCGCGGCCGGGCCACGTGCGGGGACACACGGCCACGCCCTCCGGCTCTAGGTGCCGGTGCCGGCAGCGGCTGGTGCCGGGGGTCTCCGCCCACGGAAACATGGGCGGTCAGTCGACCCACGGGTCGTCCCCTCGACCCTTCCCGCCGAACGGGGAAGCGGCCCCTCCGTCCACGAGCACAGGAATGGATACTCCGGCCCCCGGGGGCACCCCATCGGTCGCGTCACGCGCGAATCCGGCACGAGAGAGACCCGCGTTCGTGATGCGGCACCGCACTAGCGGACACGCGCACCCGCCGACAGGCCGGTGCTCAGTCGGCCCGCCCCGTCTGTCGCTACCGTGGGGCAGGCCCACGGGCTGGCTTAGTACTCGTCCTCGTCTTCGTCGAAGTCGAGCCCGTCGTCGTCCAGGTCGAGGTCGTCCTCCTCGAACTCGTCGTCGTCCAATTCGAGGTCGTCGTCTTCGATCTCGTCGTCCTCCAGCTCGAAGTCATCGTCCAGCTCGAAGTCGTCGTCGAAGTCGTCGGAGAGGCTGAGGGAGAAGTCGTCCATGGCCGTGGCAGGTGTCAGGCGGGGCGAAGGGGGAGAGACGAGTCTACGTCTCGGTGTTCAGGCGGGCAAGCACGTCGCGAGTCCCCGTCCGTTCCCGATCGGGTGAATCGGGCGGGAAAGCGGGTCCAGCCCCCCGCGCGGCCGGACCCCCCGCCCCCCGCCGGCGTACCTTCGACGTCCACGATTTCCGACGCCCCCGCATGTTCGACGACCGCAGTGCCTACCCCCACCCCGACGAGTTCAAGGTGGTGCGCCCCGAGTACTCCGACCCCGAGGACGAGGGGGACGACGTAATCGCCATCATCGAGATCGCGCCGTTCAAGGTCCTCGGGTACAGCGCCACGCGCCCGGGCGCCCGCCGCGCCGCCCTCTACGAGGCCGCCAAGGAGTACCGCGGCTACCACCCCAGCTACCGCGTCGAGAGCCCGTTCCCCGACGCGTTCGAGGACCTCGACGGGAAGCAGTGGAAGCGGGTCCCCGCCAACAAGCGCGACGACCTCGGCGACTACACGTTCGAGGACGAAGACGGGGAGGACTCCGCCGATATCGAGCAGATGCTGCTCTGGGACATCCGCCCGTCCCCGGTCTTCGAGGACGAGGACGACGCGTAGCCCCGCCTCCCGATCTTTTTTGCATCCGCCGTGCCCCCTGCCGGGCGCGGCGGATTTTCTTTGAGCCCCGCCTCTCGCTGCTCCCATGCGCCTCGTCTCGTTCTCCCTCCTGACCGCCCTCGTCGTCGCCGGTGCCAGCGGGTGCGCGCCGGCCCTCACGGCCGCCTCGTCCACGCCGGCCGGGCAGGCCGCCATCGAGCGGGCCGTCCAGAGCGCCCTCGTCCGGTCCGGCCTGGCGGAGCCGACCGCGCTGGCCGACGTGGAGGCGGTGCCGGCGCAGCTCCTCGCCGGCCCGATGCTGGCCGACGTGACGCACCGGAGCGCCGTCGTGTGGGTCCAGACCGACGGCCCGGCCGAGGTCGGCCTCCGCTACGTCGCCACGGCCACCGACGACCCGAGCGTGAGCCCGGAGGCGGCACCGGTCGACGTCGAGCCCCGCTGGACGACGGCCGAGGGCGGCTACACGGCCACGTTCCGCCTCGCGGACCTGGAGCCGGGCTGGACGTACCGCTACTCGGTCGTGATTGGCGGCACGCCGGTCGCGCGGCCCTACCCCACGACGATCACGACGCAGCCGCTCTGGCAGTGGCGGACCGATCCGCCCGCCTTCACGGTCGCCTTCGGGTCGTGCCACTACGCCAACGACCCGGCCTACGACCGGCCGGGCACGCCCTACGGTGGCTCGACGGCCATCTTCGAGGCGATCCGCGCCAAGCGGCCGGACCTCATGCTGTGGCTCGGCGACAACGTGTACCTCCGTGAGGTCGACTGGTGGAGCACGAGCGGGATCGAGTACCGCTACCGCCACGCCCGCCAGGGGGCGGACCTCCAGGCGCTCCTCGCCGCCGCCCCGCACTACGCCACGTGGGATGACCACGACTACGGCCCCAACGACTCCGACCGGTCGTTCATCCTGAAGGGCGCCTCGCTCGAAACGTTCGAGCGGTACTGGCCCGGCGGGCCGCGCGGCCTCCCCGGCGTGCCCGGCGTGTTCACCCAGTTCCAGTGGGGCGACGCGGACTTCTTCGTCCTCGACGACCGCTTCCACCGCTCGCCCAACGAGGCGCCGCCGGGAGAGCAGACGATGCTCGGGCCGGTCCAACTCCAGTGGCTCCTCGACGCGCTCACCACGAGCCAGGCGCCGTTCAAGCTCGTCGCGATCGGTGGGCAGGTGCTCAACCCGGTCCCGGCCTACGAGACGTACGCGTCGGTGGCCCCGGTCGAGCGGCAGTACCTCCTCGACCAGATCGCCGCGCGCGGGATCGACGGCGTCGTGTTCCTCACCGGCGACCGCCACCACACGGAGCTGATCCGGATCGACCGCGCGGGGACGTACCCGCTCTACGACTTCACCTCCAGCCCGCTCACGGCCGGCCCCTCGACCTACGCGGCGCGGGAGGACTCGCCTGAATACAACAACCCGGCGCGCGTGCCCGGCACGCTCGTGGCCGGCCCGCGCGGCTTCGGCACGCTCACCTTCACCGGCCCCCGCACGGACCGCACGATGACGATGCGCGCGTTCGACGCCGAGGGCACGCTCCGCTGGGAGCACGCCCTCCGCGCCAACGACCTTGTGACGCCGGGCGAGTGACCGGGCCGCGCTAGGACGCGCGAGACACGAACACGACGCCGGATCCAGGGGCGACGAGGAACGACCCGTCGCCCCCGTCGAGGGGAGGCTCGCCGGCGACGAGGCCGACGCGGGCGCCGCCGAGGTCGGCTGCGCGGTACGGCGCCCCACTCGCGTTGACGACGACGACGGCCGTCTCGCGGTCCGTCTGGCGGGTGAAGCGGAGGACGTCGCCCTCGGGCTGGAATGTGAGCGTACCGTGCGCGAACAGGTCGGCGTGGACGCGATGGAAGGCGAGCGCGCGGCGCGTGGCGTCGAGCACCTCACGGTCGACGCGGACGGGGTCGGGGCGGCGGCGGGTGCTGTCGCCCGGGAGGGCCCTCTCAGCCGCGTAGTCCAGGCCGCCCCAGATCATGGGCTTGCGGTTGTCCGGGTCGTCGGCACCCCACATCCCGACCTCGTCGCCGTAGTAGACGTGCGGCGCGCCGGGGAGCGTGGCCTGGAGGAGCCGGAACAGGGCCACCGAGCGCCACGTCGCGGCGTCCGGCCGGGTCACGTCGTAGCCGGGGCGCGTGCGGGGCGTCTCCTCGTTCTTGTACGGGACGGACGCGTTGAACAGCGTCGTCGCCAGCCGGGGCGTGTCGTGGCTGCCGGACATCGACAGGAGCGCCGGGAGGTGGCTGGCCGGGACGTCGGCGTAGAGCTGCTCCAGCTCGGTGGCGAGCGCGGCCGCCGTGATCTGCGGCCCGTCGGGGTCGAGGAACTGGCGGAGCGGGCGGAACGGGCGGTAGTGCATCACCGCGTCGAACACGTCGCCGAGGTAGGGGGCCGGGTCGGACATGGTCTCGGGCCAGCGCTCCCACCAGATCTCGCCGACCAGGATGGCCTCCGGGTTCGTCGTCTTCACCACGCGCCGGTAGTCGCGCCAGAACCCGAGGGGCACCTGCTCGGCCACGTCGAGGCGGAACCCGTCGACGCCGTCGGACGGGTCGCCGTCGCCGTCGGGGTCGAGCCAGCGGAGCGTGACGGCGATGGCGTGCGTAGCGGGGCCGGGGGCGAGGTTGCCGTCGTACGGGACGCCCGCGCGCGGGTCGCCCGTCAGGTTGATCTTGCGGAACGCGGGGAGCTCCGGCACGCCGGCCCACCCGGTGTAGGCGAACTCGTTGGTGTCGGGCGTGGCCGGGTCGTCCCAGGCGTCGACCTCGTACCAGTCCGCGAAGGGCGAGGCGCGGCCGTTCTCCCGGAGGTCCTGGAAGGCCCAGAACTGCGTGCCCGTGTGGTTCCACGAGACGTCCAGTACGATCCGCATGCCGCGCGCGTGGGCGGCCTCGATGAGGTCGAGGAGGAGCCCGTCGGCGGCCGTCGTGGACCACGTCTCGGGACCGCCGGGGTCCTCGACGGCCATCATCTCCAGGTCGCCCTCGGGGTCCGGCCCGAAGTGGGGGTCCACGTGGCGGTAGGCGCGGGCGTCGTACTTGTGGAGGCTGGGCGCGTCGTTGACCGGGTTGAGGTAGAGCGCCGTGACGCCGAGCGAGTCGAGGTAGGGGAGCGCGTCCAGCACGCCCTGGAGGTCGCCGCCGTAGCGGCGGAGTTGGGCGGTGAAGTAGACGTCGCCCGCGCGGAGGCGCCGCTCCCAGGCGGCCTGGGCGTACCAGTCGGAGATCCACGCCGACGGTTCCCAGCCCACGGCGACGAGTGAGTCGGCGCCCACCTGGGGCCAGGCACCCTCCATCGACGCCGGCGTCGGGTCGTTGGACGGGTCGCCGTTGCGGAAGCGCTCGGGGAAGATCTGGTACCACACGGCCTCGGCGGCCCACGCCGGCGGCGTCCGGGGCGGCTCGGGGAGGTTCGCGACGCTGGCGTCGGCGGTGACGAGCTCGGGCTCGTCGCACGCCGCGACGGCGAGGACCAGGAGGACGAGGGTGGAGGCGCGCATCGGGGAGGCGGGGGGCGCCGAAAGCTAGGCCCGGCCGAGGCCTCCTCCGCCGACGGGTGGAGGGGCGGTCCGCTCAGTCGAACCGGAAGCCCGTCAGGTCGCCCTCGGCCTCGACGATCACGGCGCCGCCCTCGACGCGGACGCCGGTCACGCGGAGCGGTGGCTCGGTCTCGGCGAGGTCCACGACCGGGTTGATGCGCGCCTCCAACTCGTCGGCGAGCGTTCGCCCGAGGCTCAGGCCGGCGGCGCGGAGAGTCGTCACGTCCAGGCGGACGGCGTGGCTGTCGGTGCGCAGCTGGCCCTCCAGTTCCACCGCGACGCCCCGAGGGAGGGCGAGGTCGCCCACCTGGGGACGCACGCGGACGGTCGCCCGGTCGGGTGGGCCGAGGGTGACCGTCGCCTCGCGCACGCCGTCGCGCTGGTTGAGGAACGCGGCGAGGTCCGCCGGGAGGACGCGGACGACGCCCCGGGCGCTCTCGACGCGCTCCAGCCGCTTCGCGCCTCGGTCGTAGCGGACGCCCGTGAGCGTGAGGTCGAGCCGGTCGAGGACGGGCGCGCCCTCAGGCTCGACGCGCAGGCCCACGACCTCGACGCGGTCGGCCTCGCCCGCGCGCGCACGCAGGCCGATGACGGTGGCGTCGTAGCGCTCGGCGGGGCCGATCGCGTCGGGCAGCGCGGCCTCGATGCTGGCCTCGGCCTGGCCGGAGAGGTCGCACCCGCTGGCGGCGAGGGCGAGCAGGAGGAGGGGGACGAATAGGCGGAGGCGCATCGGCGAGAGGGAGAGGGGCGTCGGTGCAACCGTCACCGCCCGTGTAGGTTTGCGCCTGCCCGCACGGCCCGCCCCCGTGGACCTCCCCGTCCCTCCTCTCCCCGTCACCGACCCCGTCCTCATCGTGGCCATCACGATGGGGATCCTGCTCGTCGGGCCGCTCCTGTTCGAGCGATTCCGGGTCCCCGGGCTCGTCGGGCTGATCGCGCTCGGCGCCGTCGCCGGGCCGAGCGTGACGGGCCTCCTGGAACGCGACGCGACGTTCGTCCTGCTCGGGACGTTCGGGCTCCTGTACCTCATGTTCACGGCGGGCGTCACGCTCGACCTCGCCGAGTTCGCTCGGCAGCGGGGCCAGGCGCTCGCCTTCGGGGCCCTCTCGTTCGCACTCCCGATGGGGCTCGCCCTCGTCCTCGGGCTGCGCGTGCTGGGCTACGGGCTTCCCGCGGCGGCGCTCCTCGGGAGCATCGTCGGGAGCCACACGCTCCTGGCGCTGCCCCTCGCAGGGCGGCTGGGGGTGGCGAAGAACCGGGCGCTCGTGATCGCGACCGGCGCCACGCTCGTGACCGACCTGCTCTCGCTCCTCGTCCTCGCCGTGGTGCAGGGCGTCGAGAGCGGGGACGCCGGGCCGGCGTTCTGGCTGGCGTTTGCGGGGAAGGCGGCGGTCTGGGCCGTGGCCGTGTTGTGGCTCCTGCCGAAGGCGGCGCGCGCGTTCTTCCGGCGCGTCCGGCGGGAGGACGACGCGGCGTTCGCCTTCCTTCTCGCAGCCGTGTTCCTCTCGGCGTGGGCGGCCTCGCTGGTGGGGCTGGCGCCCATCATCGGGGCGTTCCTGGCGGGCATCGCCCTGAACCGGCTCATCCCGAAGCGGAGCCCGCTGATGACGCGGCTCCGCTTCGTGGGCGACGCGATCCTGGTCCCGTTCTTCCTCGTGAGCGTCGGGCTCCTGGTGGACGTGCGCGTCCTCGGGTCGCTGGAGGTGTGGGGGCTGGCCCTGCTGTTCACCGCGCTCGTGATCGTGGGGAAGGGGGGCGCGGCGCTCCTGGGCATCCCCCTCTTCCGGTTCTCGCGGAACGAGGGGCTGACGGTCGCCGGCCTCACGATCCCGCAGGCCGCGGCGACGCTGGCCGTCACGCTCATCGGGTTCGACATCGGCCTGTTTGAGCAGGCGACCGTCAACGCCGTCGTCCTCGTCATCGTCCTGACGTGCCTCATCGGGCCGAGTCTCGTGCAGGCGTTCGGGCGCCGCCTCGCGCTCGCCGAGGCCGAGCGGCCCTACGAGCCGGCGAACGCGCCGGAGCGGATTCTCGTCTCGCTCGCCAACCCGGAGACGGCCGAGGAGCTGATGGAGCTGGCGCTCCTCCTGCGCAGCCCGCAGAGCGAGGAGCCGGTCTACCCGATCGCCGTCGCGCGCGGCGGGCACGAGGAGACCGCGCACGTGGCCGCCGCCGAGCGGCTGATGGAGCGGGCCGTGCTCCACGCGACCGCCGCCAGCGTCCCCTGCGTCCCCACGGTTCGTATCGATGACAACCCGATCACGGGGATCGCGCGGGGCGCCCGAGAGCTGCGGGCGAGCGAGATCGTGGCCGGGTGGAACGGGCAGATCACGCCGGGCGCGCTCGTGTTCGGGCACGTGATCGACGGGGTGCTGGCCGAGAGCCGGGCGATGGCCGTGGTGGCGCGGCTGGTGGCGCCGCTGGCGGCGGCGCAGCGGCTCGTGGTGCTCGCGCCTCCGCTCATCTTCCGGGAGGTCGGGTTCGCGCGGGCCGTCCGCGTGCTGAAGGTGCTGGCCTCGCAGAAGGGGCTCCGCGTCGCCGTGCTCGCGTCCGAGGCTGACGCGCCGGAGGTGGAGGCGCGGTTCGCCGAGGCCCGCCCCGAGGCCGCCGTCGTGGTCCACCCGATGGACTGGGGCCGCGCCGTCCGCGTGCTCGACGGGCTGGCGCAGACGGGCGACGTGCTCGTCCTCCTCGGTGTGCGGCGCGGGGCGGTGGCGTGGCGGCCGGCGCTCCAGCGGCTCCCGCGTGTCCTCGCCCGCCGCTTCCCCGAACTCGACCTCCTGTCGGTCACGCTCTCCGAGGCCGAGGTGGTTCCGCTCGTGGCCGAGGCCGTGGATGGTGACGGCGCCGACGACCTGGCGCTCCTGCCCGAGCACGTCACGCTCGGCGTGCTGCCGGGCGCGCCCGCCACGATGCTCCGCCGCATCCTCTCCCCCGGCTTCCCAGATCATCCCGGCCGGGCGGCGGGCCTCGCCGAGACGCTCGTGGGCGACGACTCGGACGGGGCCCCCGAGATCATGCCGGGCGTCGTGTTCTACCACGCCCACACCGACGCGGTCGAGGAGCCGCTCACGTTCGTCGGCGTGTGCCCGCGCGGGGCGACGCTGCCGCACACGGGCGGGCCGGCGCACGTCCTCCTCGTGCTTCTGGCGCCCGAGCGCATGGGCCCCGAGGCGTACCTCCGCCGGCTCTCGGTGACGGCCCAACTCGTCCGCGCTGAGGCCACCGTCGAGGCGCTCCTCGCGGCGGAAACGCCTGAGGAGGCGTACGCCGCGCTCGTCGCCGCGCTTCGTGACGGGGTGGGAGAGCCGACGGAGACGCGCGTGGAGGTCGAGGCGTGATGTGACGTTGGGGATGCGGATCGCGGCCGGTCGGGAGATCTCGCCCTGCGTGGCTTGGAGAGCCGCCGAACGCCGGATGATGGCTGCGTGAAACCGCTCACTTGAGTGACACCGGGAACCGGCCGATTCGTTTGTTGCGCCTGGCATTCCCTCGGTGCCCGTCCCCCCGCCCTCATGTCGAAGACTCATCAGCTCCCGCTCGCCCCGGTCGCAGAGGCCCCGTACGAGGTGGTCCCGGCCGGGCCGCGCCTCCGCACCGTCGCGTGGCGCCAGGTCTCGTGGCTCGCGCTCGTCGTCCTGGTGACGCTCCTGCCCATCGGGCTGGCCCTCGTCCTGGCCGCCTAGCGAAACCCCGGCGGGCACCGCCGGTCGGACCCGGGCCCTGCCTGTGTCCACCATGCCCGCCCGCCTCGGTCACCTCCGCCTCGACGTCGCCGACCTGGAGCGGCAGACGGAGTTCTACACCCGCGCCCTTGGCCTGACGGTCCGCGAGCGCGCCTCGGACGACGAGAGCCACTACGTCTTCCTCACCGACGGGCAGCCGATTCCGGGTGGGGCGGACGACGGGATGCACCACCGCCTCGTGCTCCGCCAGTCGCGCGATGCGGCCGACCGCGCTCTCGGCCCGTCGACGCGCCTCGACCACGTCGCCTGGGAGGTGGACGATGAGGCGGAGCTGTGGGCGACCGTCGAGCGCCTCCGCGCGATGGGCGTGGCGACGGACCTCCAGGACGCGCAGATCGCCTGGCAGTGCTATTTCGAGGACCCGGAGGGCGTGAAACAGGAGGTCTACTGTGACCGCCGCCGCTCCGGACGGCGCGCCGCTGTGGCAGGGGCGGCAAGAGCCACTCGCCGAGGTCCAACTGCGCAAGGCGGCGGGCGCTCCGTGAGCAGGGTCAGGACGTTCCTGGTGTCGGCGGCGGCGTGAACCTCGCTGGGGCCACCCGGTACCCTGGGGCCCCGCCGCCCCCTTCCTGCCTGTGATCCGCCTCGTCCTCCCCCTCGCCGCTCTCCTTGCTCTGACGGCGTGCGACTCTGGCCCCGCCGTGACCCCGCCGACCCCGGCCGACGTGGCCGGGACGTACTCGGTCGCCGAGTTCCGCTTCCAGCCCGACGCGTCGGGGGTCGCGTCCGTCAACCTCCTCGACACTCTGGCGGTGGCGAGCGTCGAGGTGCTCGACAGTGGCGACGCCTTCCTCCGCTATCGCTTCCGTGGGGGGACCGAGCGGGTGCTCCTGGGCGAGATCGAGGTCCGGCGCGACCAGATCCGCCTGACCTTCGAGCCCGGCACGGAGACGAACCGGACCCGTCTCCTCCTTCCGGCATCGCTCGTCCTCGACCGGACGGACGACGGCCTCGAGGCCTCCACTCAGACGACCGTCAACCTCGAGGCCTACGACGCCAGCGAGTACCAGGGGCTGAACGAGGTGGATGGCCGGCTCCTGCTGGGCCTGGCCCTCAACGCCGAGGAGGCGTGAGTCCCGATTCGCCGCTCCCTGCTCGCCCGGCCCGCCGCCCCATGCCCGTTTCGATGACTCGCTCTCTCGCCGTTCTGTTCTCTCTGCTCGTGGCCGGGCCCGCACTTGCCCAACTGGAGGGCGTCGGGTACCGGCTGGCGCCGGCCGCTACCTACATCGACTTCGAGGGCGACGCGGCCCTCACCGATGGGCTCCTCTTCGGTGGCAGCGCGGGCCTTTCGTTCGGCGAGTTCCTGGAGCTGAACGGGTCCTACCTCTTCGGGAACGGGTTCGAGACCGACTACTCCGACTTCTCTGGCACGGAGGAGGACCCGGATCTCGCCGCGGCCCTCGCCGCGCTCGACGGGCGGGAGGTGAGCGTCCAGCGCTACGGCGGCGAGATCAAGCTGAACCTGGGGATCGGGCAACATCGTGCCCTTCCTCGTGGGCGGGACCGGGCTCGTCCGCTTCGCCCCGGACGGGCGCGACGCGACGCGCAACATCTACCTCCTCGGCGGCCTCGGCCTCCAGTTCACCGCGGCCGACCGGTACGCGGTCTCGGTCTCCGTCGAGGATTTGGCCTACCGCTACACCCCGGGCTCCACGTTCTTCACGGCCGCCGACCTCGCCGACGTCGGCCTGGGCTACGACAACTTCAACCAGACGACGGTCAACAACCTCGCCGTGCGCGGGTCGGTGCAGCTCTACCTGGGCGGACGCCGGCCGGGCCAGCTCACCGCCGTGGACCGTGAGCTGCGCCGCCAGTTCTCCGGCGGCCTCTCCGGCCTCAGCCTCGCCGTCGAGCCCTTCTACGGGCGCGTCCGGTTCGACGACGCGTTCTCCTACCGCGACCAGTCGTTCGTGGGCGGGGAGGTCGGGATCGATCTCGGGCCGCTCGTGGGCGTCCGCGGCTTCTACGCGCGCGGCACCAACGGCGGTGACCCGACGCAGCTCCAGGACATCCAGCTCGTCGGCGGCGACCTCCGCTTCCGCCTCAGCGAGAGCGGGACGTTCGTCCCGTTCCTCACCGTGGGCGGCGGCTACCTCGACGTGCTGGACGGCTACGCCGACGACGACGGCGCCACGCCCGAGAACGCGCTCGCCCAGGACCGCCCGTTCGCGGCGGGCGGTGCCGGCGTCGAGGTGTTCCTGACGCCGCGCCTACGGGCCATCGGCGAGGTCCGCGCCCTCGCCATGAGCGCCCAGGACGAGGACGACCTCAGTCAGCCCGAGGACGTGTACCTGAGCCCGCTCTTCCGCGCCGGCCTCTCGGTCGGGCTGGGGGGCTCCGCCGGGCGCCGCGTCGACGTGGTTCGCCGGGCGGAGCTGACCGCAGAGGAAGCCCGGTTCGAAGCCGAGATCCAGGCGGAGCGGGAGCGTCTCGCGGCCGATCTGGCGGCGACGCGCGACTCGGCGTCCGCGCGCGAGGCGGCCCTCCAGGAGGCGATCGAGGAGGCGCGGTCCGATGGGGACGCGGCGGCCGTGGCCCGCCTGGAGGCGGAGCAGGCCCGCCTCCGCACCGGGGTCCCCGCTCCCGCACAGACCCCGCTGACGGTGGTCGGGCGCGAGGTGCGGACGCCCCAGGGCGACCGCGTCGTGACGATCCCGCTCCCCGAGCAGGGCGAGCTGTACGTCCGCTATGGCGACCCCGGCGGCGTCCAGATCGGCGACGGCTTCGGCGACACGACCGGGGCGTCGGACCAGGCCGCCGTCCCGGCCCTCACCCAGGACGAGGTCCGCGAGATCATCCGCCAGACGCTCCGCGAGTCGCTCGCCGCGAGGAGCGACGACGAGCCCCTCACCGACACCGACGTGGCCGCCATCGAGCGCCGCGTGGAGGACCGCATCGCCGACCGCGTCAGCAGCCAGCTGCGGCCGGCCCCCGACGCGTCGTCGGCCCAAATCCGCGCGCTGGAGCGCCGCCAGGACGAGCTGGTGGACGAGATCCGCGCGCTCCGGGTGGCGCTCGCGGAGCGGCAGCCGCAGACGCCCGTCGTCGTGCAGCAGGCCCAGACGCCCGGGTCGCCGTCACCGGTGGAGGAGGCCGAGCAGCCCCGCGCGGCGCCCGTCGAGACGGTGGCGGTGGGTCCGATCAGCCGGCGCTCCGGGGCCTACACCATCTCGCCGACCGGCGGCCTCGGGTTCGGGCGCGGTCCCGACGGCGTGCTCATCGGCGCGCGCGTGGACTACGAGACCGGCGGCGCCTTCCGCTACGTCCCGGAGGTTCTCGTCGGCGTCGGAAGCCGGACCTCGTTCCTGGCCAACGCCGACCTCGCCTTCGGCATCCCCGCGGCCTCCCTCGCCGACTACGGCGCCCCGTACGTCCGCGCCGGCATCGGCCTGCTGAGCTACGGCAGCGTGCCGGAGGGCGAGCGGCCGGACTTCAACGATGAGCTCTACGACGGGACGACCACGCTGACGCTCAACCTGGGCCTCGGCGCCGACCTCGCCGTGGGCAACGGGCGCGTCTTCGTCGACCTCACGACGGGCAACTTCGGACGCTACAACCGGCTCACGGCGGGCTACCGCTTCCCGTTTGGTCGCGCAGCGTATTGATGCGCCCGGCGCTCCCGCTCCTCGCCTTCGCGCTGTCGGCCTCGGCCGTCGGTGCTCAGGTGCCGGACTCGACGGCGACCCCGGACTCGATCCGGGCCGCGCCGGCCGAGGCGCTGCGCACCGTCCCGCTCGGGGCGCGCCGGGTGACGACGGTGCCGCTCCCAAACGACCGCGGCGTGTTCTACTACCGCGCCGGGACTCCGGGCGGCGTGCGGATTCGGTCGCGGCGAACGCGGCCGGTCGAGGCGGCGCCCGCCGTGCCATCGGCCGCCGCGCCCCTCCCCACCGAGCGCACGCGGGCCCAGGCCCTCGCCGGCGGCCCGACCCGGCTGGACCTCGCGCTCTTGGAAGAGCGATTGCTGCGGGCCATCGACCAGCGTCTGGCGGCGCTCGACCCCGGCTACCGCCCGCCGTCTGTCATTCCGGGATCGCCTCCTGCTCCGGTCCTCGTGTTGCCGGCAGCGCCCGGCGCGGCGCCGACGCCGGCGGCCCCCGTTCCCGCCCCGACGGCCGAGCCTCCGGCCGAGCCGGGGGTCTCGCCCGCCCCGGCGGCTCCGCCCAACCCGTTGATACAGGAGATCGAGCGGGCCATCCTCGACACGGGCCTGTTCCGCACCACGCGGGTCCCCTTCGAGTTCGGCAAGGCCTCCCTGCTACCGGTCGCGGAGGAGACGGTGCGGGCGGTCGCCACGGTCCTCCGGCGCTACGCCCGGCTTCGCGTCGAGGTCGGCGGACACACCGACTGGGTGGGCTCGGAGGCGTTCAACCTCCGCCTGTCGCAGGAGCGCGCGGAGGCGGTCCGCGGTTTCCTGGTCGCCTCCGGCGTCGACGCGGGCCGTGTGACGGCGGTGGGCTACGGCGAGGGACGGCCCGTCGCGTCGAACGAGACGGACACGGGGCGGGCGCTCAACCGGCGCGTCGAGTTCACCGTCCTCAACCCCGACGCCGCCGAGCGTGAGCGCCGGACGGTCCGCGAGGCAGACCCGGACGAGGCGACGGACCTTCGCCAGCTCATCCAGGACGAACTGGAGCGGATGCGCGAGGACGACGGCTCGTAGCTCAGCCCTCGTCGTGGCGGCGCATCGGGACCACGGCGAGTGTGCACCGGCTCACACAGATTCGCGTGCCGCGCTCGTCGCGCACGTCCACCTGCCATACCTGCGTCGACCGGCCCCGGTAGAGCGGCTCGCCGACGGCGGTGAGCTGCCCGTCGCGCTTGGGACGGAGGTGGTTCGCGTTGATCTCCATCCCGAATGCCGTGTGCCCGTCCGGCGCGGCGAGGTAGGCCCCGATGCTGGCGACGGTCTCCGCCAGGGCGACCGTCGCGCCGCCGTGGAGGTAGCCGAGCGGCTGGTGGTGGCGCGGCTCCACCGGCATCGTCGCCACGACGCGGTCCGGGCCGGCCTCGGTGATGTCGATGCCGAGCGTGGAGCCGAGCGTCTCTCGGTCGGGGAAGTCGGCGAGCGTCTTGGCCATCAGTCGAGGGAGTGTGGGGGCCGGGCGCACCGCTGCGCCCGGCCTCCCGGTTCCGGGCCGCCCGATCGCGCGGATCCAACCAGGCGACACAGCGTCACAGCGGCCCCTCGTCCTTCGTGCCATGTCCCGCTCCGCCCTGCTCCTCTCGGTCCTCCTCTTCACCGGCCCCGTGGGCCTGACGGCCTGCGAGACCGAGACCCAACGCGACGTCGAGTCCGACGGGGACATGGATACCGACGTAGAGTTCGGGATCGACGACGACGTGGAGGCTGGCGCCGCCGAGGCCGCGTCCGACGCCGAGCGAGGGCTGAACGCCGCCGGCGAGGACCTCCGCAACGCGGCCGATCAGGCCGGCGAGAAGATCCAGGAGGCCGCCCAGGACGTCCACGACGCCGTCGACAGCAACGTGGACCTCGGCGACAACGCGGAGAACCAATAAGCGCGGACGTCAGGCGTCGACGGCTGCGGCCGTCGGCGCGCCCTCGACTCGCTCCTCGTGGCCGGCCGCGTCGACGCGGGTCCGCTGCATGACGATGGGGAGCCGCCGCCCGCTCCCGAACGCCTTGCCCGTCACTCGGAGGCCAGGCGCGGCCTGCCGGCGCTTGTACTCGTTGCGGTCCACCATCCGGGCGATCCGCTCCACGAGCGAGAGGTCGTAGCCCAGCTCGCCGGCGATGCCCGCGGGCGCCTCGTGCTGCTCCACGTAGCGAAGGAGGATGGCGTCCAGCACGTCGTAGGACGGGAGCGAGTCCTGGTCCACCTGCCCCGGCTTTAGCTCGGCCGAGGGCGGCTTGGTGATCGTGTTGCGCGGGATGATCTCGCGCCCGGCGCGTGCGTTGATCTCCTCCGCGAGCCGGTAGACCTCCGTCTTGAACACGTCCGAGAGGACGGCCAGCCCGCCCGACATGTCGCCGTAGAGGGTCGCGTAGCCGACGGCCATCTCGGACTTGTTGCCGGTCGTCAGGAGGAGGTGGCCGAACTTGTTCGAGATGGCCATGAGCGTGAGGCCGCGGCTCCGAGCCTGGACGTTCTCCTCGGCCACGCCCTCCTCCGTCCCGGCGAAGAGCGGCGCGAGCATCTCGGCGAAGGCGTCGACGGCCGGCCGGATGGCGACCTCGTGGAACTCGATGCCGAGGTTCGCGGCGAGCGCCTCGCTGTCGCTGACCGACCCCGCCGACGAGTACGCCGAGGGCATCGTCACGCCGACCACGCGGTCCGGGCCGAGCGCCTCCGCGGCAAGGGCGCACGTCACCGCCGAGTCGATGCCGCCGGAGAGCCCGATGAGCGCCTTCTCGAACACGCCGGCGCCCGTCTTCTCCACGTAGTCGCGGACGCCGAGGACGAGCGCGTCGTGGATCTCGGCCGTCACGTCCTCCGGCACGACCTCGATCGGCGTGCCAGGATCGTCCGTGTCCCAGACGACGAAGTCCTCCTCGAACAGCGCCCCGTGCCAGAGGACCTCGCCCGCGGCCGACTGCACCTGGCTGTCGCCGTCGAAGATCAACTCCGTGTTGGCGCCGACCTGGTTGACGTAGACGAACGGGACGTCGTGCTCGCGCGCGCTCGCACCGATCAGCAGGCGCCGCTCCGTCGGCTTGCCCGTGGCGTAGGGGCTGGCCGAGAGGTTGACGAACAGGTCGATGCCGAGGTCGGCCAGCTCGTCGATGGGGTTCGCGGCGTAGAGGTGGTAGGGGGCCTGGTCCTCGTTGTTCCACATGTCCTCGCACAGGTGGACCCCGAGGCGGAGGCCGCCCCAACTCATCACCTTGCGCTCGGGGCACGGCTCGAAGTAGCGGTACTCGTCGAACACGTCGTAGGTCGGGAGGAGCGTCTTCGACGTGGCGTCCTGGATCTCGCCGTCGGCGAGGAGGAGGGCCGTGTTGTAGAGCCGCTTGCCGACGGGCGTGTCGTTCCGCACCGGGGCGCCGACGAGGGCCGCGAGCCCCGCGGGGAGCTGGCGGGCGACGTGCGCGATGGCGGCGTCCACGTCGTCCAGGAAGGCGGGGCGGTCGAGGAGGTCCTGCGGCGGGTAGCCCGTCACGCAGAGCTCGGGGAAGACGGCGAGGTCGGCGCCGGCCTCGGCCGCGCGCCGCGCGTCGCGGAGGATGCGCTCGACGTTCCCGGCGAGGTCGCCGACGGTGGGGTTGATCTGGCAGAGGGCGATCCGCATCGGGCTCTTTCGTGCGAAGACAGGGCAGCGTTGGACGCGCACGTCGACGCACGGTGCCGGATTCACGGGAAAGTGCCGCGCACTGGAGTGCAGCGGGAGTGATCCGAACGCACTACCTCTTTGGCCTCGGAAAGTCATACTCTCGCCGCACTGTGCTCATATCCAACCTCCGCCGGAACCGCCTGAACACCTAGAGGGGTCGGCGGCCGTTTGGATCGGCGCCCCGCTGGCCGCTGCTGAGAGCGGGGCGCAAGCGATAAGGAGAACGGGGTCGGTAGACGTTCTCTGTCGGCCTCGATGCTCCCACCATCCATTCTTTTAGCTCTCCATCGGCATGTACCGAATTGCTTGTCTCGTCATGATCTTGGCGCCCCTCCTCGGGTGCGACAGCTCGAACGACCTACCCACTTCGTCGTCGGTCATGGGGACCTACACCCTGATCGAGGTCGATGGGGCCGCGCTGCCGAGTGCGGGCATCACGAGCGGCCGGCTTCGGCTCCGGACCGATAACACGATCCCGGTGTACGACGTCGACTGGATGGCGAACGGCGCCTCCGATGTCAGGAGCGGGCTGTTTTCGGTCGATGGCTCGAACATCGAGTTCACGGAGACCTCCGGGAGCAGCGTCCGCTCCTACATGGGTCAGGTTACAGGGAACCGGGTCCGGGTCTCCTTCGGCTCTTCCTCCTTCACGTTCGAACGATAGCTGCACGCGACTCGCGAGGAGGACTCAGACCAGCCACCCGACAACGAGCATCGCCGCGAGCACGAGGGCCGTCCCCGGAAGGATGGCCCTCCGCATCGCCGCCGAGCCCGCCGCCACGACGATCCCACCCTTGACGACGGTGTTGCTGGCAGCGGCGAGCGTGACGGCGTGGCCCGCCGTCTCCAGGTCGAGCGTTCCACCCGGTCCGCTCAACTCGGCCATCGAGAGCGTGACGGCGTCGACGTCGGCCAGGCCAGAGGCGATGGCCGAGGCGTAGAGCCCGGCCGTCCCGAGGTACATCTCGGCCGCCTTCGAACCAACCAGGATCACGGCGTAGAGCGCGCCGAAGGCGAGCGCGGCCTTCAGCTCGAACGGGTTCGTGAACGACTGCCCCTGTTCCTCGCCGCCCTCCTCGTCGGCCGTGCGGTCGCGGAGCCAGAGGACGGCGGCGTAGGCGAGCCCGGCCACGCCCCCGGCGGTGATCGCGGGCCACACCTCCGCCAGGAGCGCCCGGTTCACGACGCCGGCCTCCACGAGCACGCGCGCGAACATGACGGCCCACGCCACGAACACGCCCATCGCCAGGGCCGTCGAGAGCGCCGCGCGCGCCTTGCTCCGCTCGGCGAACGAGAGCGTCGTGGCCGTCGACGACGCGAGGCCGCCGACGAGGCCCGTCAGCCCGACGCCGCGCTTGGCGCCGACGATCTTGGTGAGGACGTACCCGAGGAACGAGATGCCGGAGATGAACACGACCATCAGCCACACCTTGAACGGGCTCACCACGTCGAACGGCGGCGGCCCGTAGGTCTCGTCCGGCAAGACCGGGAGGACGAGGGCGCTCACGGCGGCGAACTTGAGCGCGGCCTCCAACTCCTCCTCGCTCAGCGCGTTGACGAACCGACGGCTCTCGGGCTTGAGGGCGAGCAGGATGGCGGTCCCCACGCCAAGCGCCACGACCACGCCCAGGTCGCCCACCACGCAGAGCGCGCCGGCGAGGACCGTCACGAGGAGCGCGATCTCGGTCGTCAGGCCCACGTCGCCGCGGGCGAGGCCGGCGCGGTACGCCGCCAGCCCCATCGCCCCGACTACGAGCACGGCGGCCACGGCCACCCACGGGTCGCCGAACAGGGCGGAGAGGTAGGCGCCCATCCCGCCCGCGAGGGCGACGAGCGGGAACGTCCGGATGCCGGCGAACGAGGACTCCATGCCCTTCGCCTCGCGGCGGTGCTGGAACTCGCGCTGGGTCCCGATGAGGAGGCCGAGGGCGAGGGCCGCGCCGAAGCGGCCGAGGAGGGCGACGGGGTCCGTGGGCATCGGCGGGGACGGGCGGGTTCCGCCTCTCTACCGCCGCCGCCGGGCACGGGTTCGACGCCCGAGGCGTACGGGTCGCTCCTCCCCCTCTCCCCGATGAGCCTCTTCGCCACGCTCGCGGCGCTCCTCACCGTCACGGCCGTCTTCGCCTACGTCAACCACCTGACGGTCCGGCTGCCGACGACGATCGGGGTGATGCTGATCGCGCTCGTCGCCTCGCTCGTCCTGATCGCGCTCCACGCCGTCGGGCTCAACCTGGACGACCCAGCCCGCGAGCTGCTCGGGAGCGTCGACTTCGACGAGACCCTGCTCCAGGGGATGCTCTCGTTCCTCCTGTTCGCCGGCGCGCTCCACGTGGACCTCGGCGACCTCGCCGAGCAGAAGGGGACGATCGCGCTTCTCGCCACGCTCGGCGTGGTCCTCTCGACGGCCGTGGTCGGCGGGCTGACGTTCGTCGCGGCCGGCGCGCTCGGGCTGGACCTCCGCCTCATCGACGCGCTCCTCTTCGGCGCCCTCATCTCGCCGACGGACCCGATCGCCGTGATGGGGCTGCTCAAGACGATGGGCGTGCCGCGCTCCCTCGAGACCAAGATCGCGGGCGAGAGCCTGTTCAACGACGGCGTGGGCGTGGTCGTCTTCCTCATCCTCTTCGAGGTCGCGCGGGGGGCGGAGACGGTGACGGCCGGCGACGTGGCGCTCCTGTTCGCGCAGGAGGCGATCGGCGGCGCCCTGTTCGGGGCCGTGTCGGGCTACGTGGCCTACCGGATGCTCCGGTCCATCGACAACTACAAGGTGGAGGTGCTCGTGACGCTGGCCCTCGTGACGGGCGGGTACGAGCTCGCCGGGGCGCTCCACCTCTCGGCGCCCATCGCGATCGTCGTGGCCGGACTCCTCATCGGCAACCAGGGCCGCGCCTTCGCCATGAGCGACATCACGCGCGAGCGGCTGGACGTGTTCTGGGAGCTGATCGACGAGGTCTTCAACGCCGTCCTGTTCGTGCTGATCGGGCTGGAGGTGCTCGTCCTCACGTTCCGCGGGCCGGCCGTCGCGCTCGCCCTCCTGGCGGTGCCCGTGGCGCTCCTCGGTCGATCGGTCGGTGTGTTCGCCCCGCTCGTCCTCCTCCACCCCTTCGGGCGGCGGCAGGAGACGGGGGTCAAGCGCGTGCTGGTGTGGGGTGGCCTGCGCGGGGGCATCTCGGTGGCCCTCGCCCTCTCACTCCCGCCGGGCGCGGTCCGCGAGACCCTCCTCCTGGCGACCTACGCCGTCGTCGTGTTCTCGATCGCCGTGCAGGGGCTGACGGTCCCGATGCTCGTCCGGCGCGTGCTGGAGACGGGCCCGCCCCGCGACATGGACCCGCTCGACGCCGACCCGGTCTAGGCCCCGTCACGTTCATCCGGGTCCTGGCTGCGCACGGCCTCTGACGCGCCCTGCCGCGTTGCCCTCTGCGCGAGGGGCTCCGGCCCCGCGCTCGTCGGGCGCCTTGCATGCCCCGCCAGCGGCTCTCGCTCGCCGACGAACCGACTTCCGTGACGAAGCCTGGGTCCGCTCAGCGGCGGCTCCCGAACGCCAGCCGGAGGCCGTCCTGCCAGAGCCGCCCCGGCATCGGCGCGCCGAAGACCTCGGTGTAGGTCGCGTCGAAGATGGTGCGCACTTCGACGTACGCCTCGGCGGGAGACGGGTTGGTCGGGCCGGGCCGCAGGGCCACGCCGAGGCGGGCGTTGGCGACGGTCACGCTCTCCAGGGCCACGCGCGTCTTGTGGAGGGCCTCGACGGACCGGCTCGCGTGCCCCGCATCGAGGGACGCGCGGGCCTGGAGCAGGTGCGGGGCATGGTCGAGGACGTACTGGATCGCTCTCGGCGAACGCGTCAGCATCGATCCTGACGTCGGTGTAGGCGACGAAGCTAGCCGCGCTCCCCGCGCTCCCCGCGCCGCTCGGTGACGCGGTCTCGAAGGGCCGACGGGCGCTACGAGCCGGTCGGCGGGGCGGGCTGCCGCGGGACGCCGTCGCCGGTGACGGCGTCCTGTTCCTCGTCGCCTTCCTCGTCGGCGCCGCCGGCGTCGTGCCTCGTGTCCTTGTCGAGGGCGTTGCGCCAGAGCGCCTCCGAGCCCGGGTCCTCGTCGACGAGGGCGACCAGGACGTCGCCGGCCTGGGGCACGACCTCGGCGCCCTCCGCATAGACGCGGACCTTCTCGGCGCGCACCAGGAACAGGGGCGTGAACGTCGGGTCTTCCGACGCCTCGCGGAGCCACTCGGGCGGCCGCCTCAGGTGGAGCACGCGGACGCGGGCGCCGGCGTCGAACCGCTCGTCGAGCGAGGTGTAGGTCGCGTCGGTCGCGAAGAGGGGGCGGCCGCGGAGGTGGCGCGGGATCTCGCTCGCCGCCGTCGACCCGTTCTCGGTCCGCATGGGGAGCTGGTAGACCTCGTCGGACTCGAAGACCTCGGCGAAGTGGAGCGCCGCGAGCGCGTTGACCTCGTCGTTGGGCGTGACGGCCACGAGCCGGCCGATCCCGCTCAGCTCCAGGTCGTCGATCACGCCCTCGGCCAGGATGTTGGTCCGCTGCGCCGGGAGCCCGTTGCGTCGCGCGAGCCGGACGTTCCGCGCGTTCGCGTCGATGAGGAGGACGCGGACGCCGAGGTCCTGGAGCGTCTTCGCCACGCGCCGCACCCACGCCTGGGCCCCGACGAACAGGATGCCCTGGGGGTCCGGCTGGGCCAGCCCGAGCCACCGCGCGACCGGCGCGATCGTGAGGCCGTAGACGGCCACCGTCCCGACGATGATGAGGAACACGACCGGGACGATCCGCTCGGACTCGGCCGGGAAGAACTCCTCCAGGCGGAACGAGAACAGGCTGGCAACGGCCGCGGCCACGATCCCGCGCGGCGCCAGCCACGCCAGGAACGCCTGCTCCTTCCACGTCAGCCCGGTTCGCCAGCTGGAGAGCGCCACGGCGAGGGGCCGCACGACGAGCATCAGGAGTGCGAGGAACAGGAGCGGCCCCGGCGCCAGCATCACCTCGAACGCGCTCGGCTGCAGCCGCGCTGCGAGCACGATGAACAGGAGCGAGATGAGGAGCACCCGGAGGTCCTCCTTGAACTCGACGATGCGGCGGACCGAGACGAAGGGCTGGTTCGCCATGATGATCCCGAGGAGCGTGGCCTCCAAGAGCCCGGCTTCCTCCTGGAGCGAGTTCGAGACGGCGAACGCGGCGATCACCGTCATGAGCGCGACGGGGTTCTGAAGCCAGTCCGGCACGAGCCGCCGCTGCAGGAGGAGGATCAGGAAGGCCGCCGAGAGCGCCGCCACGCCCACGCCCACGACGATCTCGTAGGCGATGCCCTGGACGAGCGCGCCCCACACCGTCTCGTGCGTGCCGGCCGCCTCGGCCGGGTCGCGGAAGAGGATCACGGACTCCAGCACGAGCACGGCCAGGATCGCGCCGATGGGGTCGATGGTGATCCCCTCCCACTTCGCGATCGTCCCCACGCGCCCGGACGGGCGGACGTGCCGGAGGAGCGGGAGGACCACGGTCGGGCCGGTGACGGTCAGGAGCGCGCCGAGCACGATCGCGACCTCCCACGAGAACCCGGCGAGGTAGTGGGCCCCGACGGCCCCGAGCGCGCCCGTCACGGCCACGCCGACCGTGATGAGGTTGACGACGGCCTTGCCGACCTCGCGGAACTCGTCGAACCGGAGCGTGAGCCCGCCCTCGAACAGGATGATCCCGACGGCGAGCGAGACGAACGGGAACAGCCACTCGCCCTGGAGCGCGTCCTGGGGCAGGAAGCCGGTGACCGGCCCCGCCAGGAACCCGAGCCCGAGGAGCAGCAGGATGGAGGGGAACCGGGTCCGCCAGGCGAGCCACTGCGCGCCGATGCCGAGCACGACGACGGCGGCGATGGTAACGAGAGGGGTGGGCATACGGTCGGGGCGGGCCAGCCCCAAGGTACGGGCCGGGTGTGGGGCGCCACCGCGCACCACCGAGGGCAGAGCCGCGTTGAAGGCACGCTACCTTGTCTCGGCCCCCCGTTTCCTGATGTCCCGCCGCTCCCTGTTCGTCACGTCCACCGCCTGGCTGATGGCCGCCGCCGTCGGGCTGGCCCTCGCCGCGCCGGCCGGGTGCAGCTCGCGCGCCGAAACGAACCCCACCGCGGCGTCCGCCGACCGGGTGGAGGCGCCGGCGGATTCGGTGACGGAGCCCGCGTCTCCGGTGGTGCGCCCCGCGATCCCGGACGGCTTCGTCCGGCTGAGTGAGGCTGCGCCGGCGATCGCGCAGGAGATCCGCTACGCGACGGCCTATAACTTCGTCGGTGCGCCCATCGACGGGTACGAGGGGCCGGAGTGCATCCTCGCTGAGGAGGCCGCCACGGCGCTCCGCCGCGTCGCCGCCGACCTCGCGCGGGACGGCCTGGGCCTGAAGGTCTACGACTGCTACCGGCCCCAGACGGCCGTCGACCACTTCGTCCGCTGGGCGCGCACCGACGACGAGACGATGAAGGAGGCGTTCTATCCCGAGGAGCCCAAGTCGCTCCTTTTCCGGCGCGGCTACATCGCCCGGCGGAGCGGCCACAGCCGCGGCTCGACGGTCGACCTCACGCTCGTCCGCCGACCCGTCGCCGCGTCCGTCCTGTCGGCTTCGGCCTACCCGGACCCCGCCGACGGCCGGCTCCCGCGCTGCGATCGCCCCCTCTCGGGCCCCACCGGCCCGGACCTGCCGGGCGCCGGGCGGCTGCCGGAGGGCGACCTCGACATGGGGACGGCGTACGACTGCCTCAGCCCCGTCGCTGCGACGGCCAACGGGTCGATCTCGGCCGCGGCCCGCGCCAACCGGCAGCGCCTGAAGGCGGCGATGGAGCGGCGCGGCTTCCGCAACTACCCGAAGGAGTGGTGGCACTTCACGCTGCGCGGCGAGCCGCACCCGGACACCTACTTCGACTTCCCCGTCCACTAGCGATGACGCCGGACGACGCGCTCCGCTACCCCGTCGGACGGTTCGCGCACGACGGCCCCGTCACCCCCAGCGACGTGCGGCGCTGGACGGACGAGATTGCCGCCCTCCCGGACCAGCTCCGCGCCGCTGTCGCCGGGCTCTCCGAGGCGGACCTCGACACACCGTACCGGCCCGGCGGCTGGACCGTCCGGCAGGTGGTCCACCACGTCCCGGACAGCCACCTCAACGCCTACACCCGCATCAAGCTGGCGCTGACCGAGGAGCGGCCGACGATCCGCCCCTACGACGAGGTCGCCTGGGCCGAGCTGCCGGACGTTCAGGCCGTCCCCGTCGCAGTGAGCCTCGACCTGCTCGACGCGCTGCATCGTCGCTGGGTGGCCCTCCTCCGCGCGCTCCCCGAGGCCGCGTGGGAGCGCCCGCTCGTCCACCCGGTCGACGGGCCGACGACCGTCGGCCGGGCCGTGGGGAGCTACGCGTGGCACGGGCGGCATCACCTCGCCCACGTCCGCCTCGTCGCGGATCGCTAGCCGACACGCGTCGGGGACGACGCTACTCCTCGCCCGGATCGGCAGGGGCCGGGGGGATGGCGGCCTCGGGGGCGGCGGGAGGCGCTCCGCCGGGAATCCGGTCGGCGGCGACGGCCATCGGGACGGTCTCCGTCTCCAGGCAGTCGGGGTCGCCCTGGCAGGAGGCCGCGAGGATGTCGTCGGGGGCGTAGGCGATCTGGATGCGCCGGCCCATCAGCCCGTTCGTCTCGCACAGCGAGAAGTCGCCGAAGACGGTCGTCGAGCCGCCGTCGTCGGTGCGGAGCGTGAGGTAGCAGGCCCGGTCGCCGGCCTCCACCTCCGTCACGACAGCGCGCGTGGGGACCGTCCGCCCGGCCACCGTCACCTGGGCGGGCCCGGTCGTATCCACCTCGGCCACGCCGATGTCGGGGGCGGCCACGTCGGCGCTCTCGTTGGACTGGACGGTCGGGTCGAGGTCGGCCGCGGTGTCCTCCGGCGGTGTGCCGTCGTCGGCACAGCCGGTGGCGACGAGGAGGAGGGCGAAGGAGAGCGTGCGGAGCATGCCTGCAGGGGAAGGGCCCGGAGTCTACCCCCAGGCGGGGCCGACGATCCCGGGAGCGACTAGTCCTCGGCGGGGACGTAATCGAAGGCGCCGATGGGGCCGGGGAAGACGACGGGGCTCTCGCTCCCGTCGGTCGCCACCGACGACACGCCGAACAGGTAGTTGTCGATCACAACGTTCTCGAGCGTGTAGTGCTGCCGGTCCGCGCCGGAGTCCGGGACGTAGACGGACCACTGCCACTGCGGCTCCGTCGTGAGGCGCCACCAGATGCGGAAGCCGGCGAGCTGCGGGTTCTGGGCGGCGTCGGGCCGGTCCCACGCGAGCGTCGTGCTGGGCTGTACGGCGCCCCCCACCTGCACGCCCGAGGGCGGTGCCGGCGCGCCCGCCAGCCCGGCGAGCGTGACGGCGTTGAGGGCCGTCAGCTTGGCCGCGTAGTCGAAGTCGACGAACTCGACGGTGTCGCCGAAGGGACGCGGGGTGCCGTCGGGGTAGGTCTCGGTGCGGAGGTCCTGGTGCTGGCGGTCGTAGTGCTCGTGCGTTTCCATGATCCGGACGCCCGGATAGCCCACGTTCGTAAACGGCGTGTGGTGGCCCCCGCGCCCGAACCGGTCGAGCCGGTAGACTATCATCACGTCGAGGTTGCGGAGGTACTGGTCCGCCATCCGGTCGACGACGCGGGCCAGGTTGCGGCTGGGACTGTCGACCTCGCCGCCGGTGAACCGCCGGATCTGCGCCTCGCGCGCCGTCTCCGTCGGGCGTGTGGCCTCGGAGAACACACGCGCCGAGGTGTTGTCGCAGACTCCATCGATCCCGCACGTGTTGCCGATCATGTCGTTGTTGAGGACGGCCTCGATGGACCAGCCCTCCTCGCGCGCGATCTCGGCCATGATCTGGCCCCCGAAGAGGCCCTGCTCCTCGCCGCTCAGGCCGGCGTAGACGATGGTCCCGGGGAACGTGTACTGGCTGAGGACGCGGGCCGCCTCCAGCGCTCCGGCCATGCCCGAGGCGTTGTCGTTGGCGCCGGGCGCGTCGCTTTCGCCGTCGAGCGCGTCGGAGGCGCGGCTGTCGATGTCGCCGCTCATCACGACGTACCGGTTGGGGTCGGATGTGCCGCGCTGGATGGCGAGCACGTTGACGATCTCCGTCGGCTCCGGAATCCGCCGCTCGCCCGACACCACGCGCCGCTGCTCGACGACCTCTAGGCACCCGCCGCAGGCCGCCGAGATCCGCTCGAACTCGGCCCGGATCCACCGCCGCGCCGCGCCGATTCCGCGCGTGTCACTGACCGTGTCACTGAGCGTGTGGCGCGTGCCAAAGTCGGCGAGCGTCCGGATGTCGGCCTCGACGCGGCCGGCGGACACCGCCGCGGCGATCTCGTAGAGACGGGGGACCTCGGCGGGCGGTACCGGGCCGCCACCGAGCGAGTCCGGCCACGGCGCTTCGTCCGGCCGGTGCGGGTCGACGCCGGGCTGGGCGAGGGCGGCCACCGGGGCGAGCAAGAGGAGGGCGAAGACGACGCGCATGGTTCGGGAGGCTCGGAACGCCGAACCTACGCCGCGCGCGTCGGCGCGGGCATCGGTCAGATCGCCATGAGGAGGGCGGCGTAGCCGGCGGCGCCGAGGGCGAACGGCCAGAACCGGCTCGCGCGGTCTTCGGGCAGCTCCTCCTTCAGCACGTTCAGCACGACGCCGCCTGCCAGGAACGAGACGAGCGCGGCGAGCACGGCCTCGTGGATGCGCCCGCCCAGCCCGAGCGCGGCGCCCGCGACGACGGCCGCGGCCAGCAGCCACCGCCCGACGCGCGTGTAGCGCGCCTTGTGGTCGCTCCGGAGGCCGTAGTCGTTCACGAAGAAGTGGAGGGCCATGGCGGTCCAGAACAAAAGGGTGCCCAGGCCGGTGCCGCCCTCGCCCTCGGCGAGCAGGTAGCCGATGAGGAGGTTGTAGAGGCCGTAGCTCCCCATGTGGAGCCAGAACACGTCGGCCTCCGTCTGGTCGCCCTCCGTGCTCTTGGCGCGCGAGGTTCGCGCCGCCCGCTCCAGGCCGTAAAACACCACGAGCCCGACGAGCGCGAGCAGCCACACGTGCCCCTCCTTCACCACGAACCGCGTGAGGCCGGCCTCGGCGAGCGCCCGCTGCCCGGCGGCCACTTGGGGAAGCAGGTGGGCGAACACGTAAGCCACGGAGATCCCGCTGGCGAACGAGAGCCACCGGCTGCGCGGGACGACGTCGAGAAACCGGAGCTTGCCCGCGAACAGGTGGACGAGGGCGAGCGCGGCGGCGAGGAGGAGCGGGACCATGCCCGAACCTACCGCGCCGAGAGTCAGTCGGCGTGGGCCGACGGGTCGTAGGCGGCCGTGAGATCGTTGGCACGGTCCACCCAGAAGCGGGTACTCGCGGCGCCGTCCCAGAAGAACGCGCCCCGGCGCCTGGATTCTCGCTAGCGGAGGCGGGCGTGCTCCGCCAGCCCGCGCTCCAGGTCGTTCGTCACGCCGACGTAGAGCGTACCGGAGCGGTTGGTGAGGAGGTACACCCAGTACGAGCGCGGCGTCGGCACGCCGGACGATAGGGCACACGTCTCATTCGGTCGCCCTCCATCTCCACGTCTCCCCGAGCCCGTGTCATCCTGAGCGGGCGGAGCGAGTCGACCCCGTAGGGACGGCGCAGCCAAGGATCTCTGATGCGACGAGGTCTTGTGCGGACGTCGAGAGCGTTGGCCGGGCGTCGTGCTCGCCAGAGATCCTTCGACTGCGGGCTGCGCCCTCCGCTCAGGATGACGGAGTCGAGATCCCTTTTTTCATCCTCGGGCGTTCTCCTCTCTTGATAGCACGCCCTTTTCCTCTGGTGTCGAACGGCCAGAAGTTAATTGGCGCGTGAGAATGCGAGCCCGGGGTAGCCAAGCCCCGACTATCAGTCCGAATCACTCCATGCACAGACATGACCTTGAGCAAATGTTCCAGAACAGGGACCTTAGCTCTGTCGCCATTGGAAAGGTGGGTGCCCCTAGCCTTCGACGCTAGTAGCCGATTAAGCCTGTCCGCTGCAAAGGCGGTGAGGCCTGCGAAAAGATCGGCAACCTGTACCAAAACATCTTGATCTGAAGTCACCTCGCGGATCTCGATTGCCTTGGAAGTAATCCGCTCTGTGCAGGACATCCAGTCGATGATCGAACCATTGTCCGGATAGATCGCCCACCTCTGCGAATAGGGCCACCGCCTTCCGCACACTTGGTTCAGGAGGTGGCTCGCCATGGCGTTCGCGTTCTCCCGATCATCCCTCCCACATACGCTGTGGTAACGGTCGTGTGTGTCCCAGTGCAGAACATCAACGCGAATGAAGCTTCGTTCAGCCAGAGCTGAGATCACCGATACCATCTGTGCTGCGGCCCTAGACTTGCCGTCGTCTCGCACCTCCACCCAGTGCATTTCTTTCTCTGACGGCCAATGCTTCTGGACCCTCAAGCACGTCTCTCTTACGATTCCATACGCGCTGGCAACCTCTAGTGAGACCATCGCAATGGCACGGTGCCGTCCCTTATTCAGGCCGACCTCGTCAATGAAGCCGTAGTGAGTCGGAAGGCCAAGACCCTCCAATCCACTGTCGTCGAAATCCAGCCAGCTAGGCGAAAAGCGGTTGCGATCAATCTCACCTTGGTTTACCATCGAAGTCCCATTGAGTGGCGCGGCCAAGGGTCCCAACCGGCACCGCGCACTACGTGAGTAAAGCGATGCCCCAGCTGTTGCACCGGCTGGGGCATCGTTGTTCAAGGTTGTAGCTATGTGGATAGCTTGGCAGTTGCCCCGCTGGCGGCTACCGCCAGCGGGGCAGACTTATCAGAATCAGCCGCAGCCGGTGGACGAGCCGCAGTTCGGGCAGCTGTAGCAGCTCCCGGCGCGGACCGTGATCCCGCCGCAGTTCGGGCAGGCCGGCGCGTCGTCCTGGTTCTGGAAGGCGCCCAGCTCGCCGCTGGTGTCCGCGGCCAGCGCGGCCTCGACGGTCCCGCCGACGTGGCTCGGCTGGCCGGCGTCCACGGCGGCCTGGGCCGTCGCGAACAGGTCGGCCTGGGTCTCGTCGGCGGCCGGGCCGTGGCGGTCGGCCTCAGCCGCCACGGCGAACGTAGGGTCCGCCGTGGCCTCGTCCTCCGCGAGGTCCTTTGGCGCGCCGTCGCCGCCGCCGAGGAACTTGATCGAGAGGTAGCGGAAGATGTAGTCCGTGATCGACTTGGCGATCGGGATCTGGGGGTTGTTGGTGAACCCGGCCGGCTCGAAGCGGACGTGCCCGAACTTCGAGACGAGGTCCTCCAGCGGGACGCCGTACTGGAACGCGAGCGAGATCGCCGTCGCGAAGCTGTCCATGAGCCCGGCGATCGTCGAGCCCTGCTTGGCCATCGTGATGAAGATCTCCCCGGGGCGCCCGGCGTTGCGGTGGCCCTCCGGGTAAAGGCCGACGTGGAGGTACCCCTCGTGGCCGGCGACGGAGAACTTGTGCGTCACGGACGGCCGCTCGTCGGGCAGGCGCTCGCGATGCGGGCGGTAGACCACCTTCTCGATGATCTTCTCGACCTCCACCTCGCGGATCTCCGGCGTGCCGGCTGCGGCACCATCGCCCGATGCCCCGTCGCCGGAGTACTCCGCCTCGGCGGCCTTCGTCGTCTGCCCTTCGTGTTACCGCCGGACTTGGTGGAGAGCGGCTGACTCCGCTTCGAGTTCTCGCGGTAGATGGCGACGGCCTTCAGCCCGAGCTCCCAGGAGCGCATGTAGGCGTCGGCGATGTCCTCGACGGTCGCGCTCTCGGAGAGGTTGACGGTCTTCGAGATGGCGCCCGAGATGAACGGCTGCGTCGCGGCCATCATCCGGATGTGGCCCATGTGCGAGATCGAGCGCTCGCCGTTGAACGGCTTGAAGGCGCAGTCGAACACGGGGAGGTGCTCGTCGCGGAGCCCGGGGGCGCCCTCGATCGTGTCGTGCTCGTCGATGTAGTCGAGGATGACGCGGGCCTCGGCGTCGGTGTAGCCGAGGCGGGCGAGGGCCTCCGGGACCGTCTGGTTCACGATCTTCATCAGCCCGTCGCCCTTGCCCGCGAGGAGCTTGTACTTGACGAGGGCGAGGTCGGGCTCGATGCCGGTCGTGTCGCAGTCCATCATGAACCCGATGGTGCCGGTCGGGGCGAGGACCGTGGCCTGGGCGTTCCGGTAGCCGTGCTGCTCGCCGAGCGCCACCATCCGGTCGGCGCTCTCCTGGGCCGCGTCGCGGAGGGTCGCCGGGCAGCTCGGGTCGATCTCGGCGACGGCGTCGCGGTGCATCCGCATCACGTCCAGCATGGGCTCGGCGTTCTCGGCGTAGCCGTCGAACGGACCGATCTTTTTGTTCGCGGCGATCTCGGCGGAGCGGGCGTAGGCCTCGCAGTGCTCGATGGCCATGAGCGCGCCGGCCACGGCGCGGCCCTCGTCGGAGTCGTAGGGCAGGCCCATCGACATGAGGAGCGCGCCGAGGTTGGCGAACCCGAGCCCGAGCGGCCGGAACGCGTGGCTGTTGGCCGCGATCGACGCCGACGGGTAGCCCGCATTGTCGACCAGGATCTCCTGGGCCGTGATGAAGAGGCGGGCCGCTGCGCGGTAGCGCTCCACGTCGAACGAGCCGTCGGCGTGCTGGTACTTGCGGAGGTTGAGCGAGGCAAGGTTGCAGGCGCTGTCGTCCAAGAACATGTACTCCGAGCACGGGTTGCTGGAGTTGATCGGGCCCGTGTTCTTGCAGGTGTGCCAGCGCTGGATCGTGTCCTCGTACTGGGCGCCCGGGTCGCCGCAGATGTGCGTCCCCTCGGCGATCTGGAGGAGGAGGTCCTCGGCGTTGACCTCCTCGACGGTCTCGCCCGTGGTGACGGACCGGAGGGCGTACGCCGCGCCCTGGTTGGCCGCCTCCATGAACGCGTCGTCGAGGCGGACCGACTGGTTCACGTTCTGGAAGGCGACGGAGCCGTAGGCGTCGCCGTTGAACGAGCCGTCGTAGCCCTCCTCGATGAGGGCCCAGGCCTTCCGCTCCTCGGTCTGCTTGGCGCGGACGAACTCGAGGATGTCCGGGTGCCACACCTTCAGCGTCTGCATGATGGCCGCGCGGCGCGTCTTGCCGCCCGACTTGATCGTGCCGCCCGTGGCGTCCTGCACCTTCATGAACGAGACCGGGCCGCTCGGCTGGCCGCCGCCCGAGAGCTTCTCGTGCGACGAGCGGAGCTTCGACCAGTCGGCGCCGACGCCCGAGCCGAACTTGAAGAGCCGGGCGCTCTCACCCATGAGCTGCCAGATGTCGTCGACCGAGTCGTCGACGGAGATGATGAAGCAGGCGCTCGCCTGCGGCCGCTCGTACGGGTCGACGTCGACCACCTCCTTCGTGTCGAAGTCCCACCCGGAGATCGTCTTGCCGCCCGAGTCGCGGACGCCGTACTGCGCGTGGAGCCCGACGTTGAACCAGACCGGGCTGTTGAACGCGCCGTACTGGTGGGTGCAGAGCCAGGTCAGCTCGTCGTAGAACGTCTCGGCGTCGGCGTCGGAGGCGAAGTAGCCCTGGTCGCGGCCCCAGTCCGTGATCGTCCGCGTCACGCGGTGGACGAGCTGCTTGAGGCTGTACTCGCGCTTCCCATCGGCCGGCGAGCCGTTGCCGGCGCCGAGGTCGCCGTAGAAGTACTTCGAGGCGACGACGTTGACCGCCAGCGGGCTGAACGGCTCGGGAAACTCGACCGCCTTCTGTTCGAAGATGGCCTCGCCCGTGTGGTTCTTGATGGTGGCGTCGCGCGTCGTCCAGGCGACGCTGTCGAACGGGTGCTCGCCGTCCGTTGAGAAGACGCGGTCGATGGTGAGGCCGCCGGACAGATCGGGGGCGGGGGCCGTGCGCTTGGCCATGAGCAGGGGGGACAGAGGGTAAGAGGTGGCGTCGTCAGACCTCGCCCGAGATCCAGATCCCGGACGGCGAGCGGCGCCGACGCGTTCACGTTGGGGGACAGGGCGAGCGGGTCGGCTCTCCTATGAGCCCTTGACCTGGCTCCAAGCCCGAGACGTGAAGGCGTACTTCAGTGGACTTCAAGTATGCGGTGAGCCTGCCCGGGGTGCAAGGCCCCTCCATCCACGGGTTATCCACAGCGTGGACAGGGACGTCTGCGCCCGAGGGGGAGGCCCGGCGGGCAGGGTGAAGGCGAGAAAGCGCGTCATGCGTCGCCCAGTCACGTCCGTTATGGGTTCAGCGGACTGCATAACGGCTTCGCTCGCTCGCGAGAGATGACTCGTCCACATTCCTCGGCCCGGCCGCGTCCGAGGCAAATCGGTCCATAACGGACGTTTCATTCCAAGAGCCGTTATGCAGTCTGTGGGCGTGTCGGTCCATCCGGACGAGGCCGCGTGGTACAGGTGGATCAGGACACCGGCCGAGGGACGTCGGTAGCCTTCGCTATCTCTGCTCACCCTCCGTCTCGTGCGCACACGATTCTTCTGTCTTCTGGTGGCGATGCTCGCCGCGGCCTCGTCGGCTCAGCCCGTCCCGCCCGTCGTCTTCGTCCACGGCATCAGCTCCAGCGATCTCACTTGGTCAGACGTCGCGGTCGCGCTCCGCGCCGAGGGCTACGGCGAGCCCGTCTCGGTCCACGTGGACCTGAACGCGAGCGAGGCGACGGACCTCAGCGCCGACGTGGTCCGCTCCGGCTTCGTCGCGTTCACGGCCTTCGCCGACTCCGGACGGGTCGGCCGGCGCGAGGGGCCTCCGGCGATCACGAGCAGCCGCCAGTTCTACGTCAACTTCCGGGCGGTCGCCACCGACGACGACTCGCTGACCGTGCACCGCGACCGGAACGCGGCGGGTCGCTCGAACAGCAACGAGTCCGGGATTGTGAAGCAGGGGCACGCCCTCGGCCTCGTGATTCGCGACGTGCTCGACGCGACCGGCGCCGACCGCGTGGTCCTCGTGGGACACTCGATGGGCGGGCTCGCCATCCGCGAGTACCTCCAGCGCACCGACGCCACGGGCCGCCCGGCCTGGTGGGTGGAGCCGGGCGAGGCGGGCGGTCACCACGTCGCCGCGGCCATCTCGTACGGGACGCCTCACCTGGGGAGCAACCTCAACGATCTCGGTGCGGGCGTCGGCGGAGGCGTCGTGGCCGATCCGAAGTCGGAGGCCGTCCGCGACCTCCGCTATTCGTACCCCCGCTCGGCGCTCGGGCCGGGGCGCTACCTCTACGGCGGCGCCGAGGTCCAGACCGACGAGTTCTACTCGTTCGACGTGACGGCCGACGGCGACGAGGACGACACCGTCGTCGGGCTGAACGAGGACGACCCGGCCGAGGAGTACGCCAGCGACAACCCGGCGATGCCCCTCCCGCGCGACCTCGCGTACGTCTACATCGTCGGCGACGTGCGCGGGCTCGGGAGCGACGGCGTGGTCGATGCCGACCGTCAGCTGTTGCGTCGGGCGGGAAGCGACGGCGTGGAGGTGCTGATTCCGGAGGGGATCGCGCGCCGCGTGGTGACGAGCCAGCCCCACATCACCCAGACCTCGGACGAGGCGACGATCCTCGCGGTCCTCGGCGAGCTGGCGACGGCGAGGGAGGCGGGCCCGCTGCCAGTCGAGGCGTTCCGAATCGGCCCCAACCCCATTGCCTCCGGTGCCACGGTGGAGGTGGTGCTAGCCGCGTCGGCCCACGTACGCCTGACCTTCGTCGACGCGCTCGGCCGGGAGGTGGCCCACGTAGTCGACGGTTCGCGTCCGGCCGGCCTGCTTCGCGCGTCGCTCGACGCCTCGGGTCTTGCGTCGGGTGTCTACGTCCTCGTCCTCGACGCCGATGGGCGGCGCCAGACCCGGACGGTGACGGTGGCGCGGTGATCGTTTCCTCCGCTCGTTCGGCCGCCTGGCGTAACGAGCGCTTCGGCCAAACGGCGGGGCGGAGCCTGAGCATCGTGGGCACGGTTCGGGGGCGACATCTCCTGCTCGCCCATGTCCTCGCTCTCCGTCTACCTCCTCGGCTTCCTCGTGCTCACCGCCGGACTGGCGATGGCCGCCCACCTCGCCGGCGTGCCGACCGCCTGGATCGGGGCGGGTGGGGTCGTGATGCTCGGCCTCGGCATCCTGCTCGCCGTCACCAAGACGCGCCGCCGCGAGACGCCGCCCCAGTAGCCTATTCGAACCGGACCGTCACGACGCCGGGGGGCTGAATGGCGATGCCCTCATGTCCGGCCAGGAGGGTCTGGAGGTGGTGGGTCGGGGGCTCGTCCCCCCTCATCAGCTCGGGGTGCTCCTCCATCACGTCGAGGAGTTCGTCGAACACGATGTCGACGAAGGTGAGGGTCGATCCGTCGATGACCGCCGCGTCGGTCTCGACCACGTCGCCGTCGAGGACGAGGGCCAGGCGAACGTGAGCGTCGCCCAGGAGCGCGCGGAGCATCTCGATCCCTCGCTGAGCCTGCTCGCGCTCCTGCGCCGTCGGCTCGGCAGCGGGTCCGTCGTCCGACGCCGGGGCCTCGTTGTCCGGGACGGTAATGCGGAGCGTGGCGGGGTCGCCCTCCTCGAAGTCGAACGAGAGGTCGAACGCCTCGTCGGCGATCGTCTTGGCGTTGTCGTCCTCGCCGAGGGGCAGGTTCGGGGCCGCATAGCGGAGGGCCCGGACGTCGGGGAACGCATACAGAGCGACGTAGCCGGACTCCGTCTCTTCCATCCCCATGAGCGTCACGCCCTCGCCCAAGGCGGCGGCGCGGGCCTGGAGGCGGGCCTTGTCGACGAGGCCGCCGTCTTTGTCGTCCTCCGGGTCTTGGAACGCGAGTGCGCCAATCCCGCTGACGGCGACGCTGTCGCGGATCGTCCCACTCCCATCCGGGCGGACGGTGATCGTCGACGCGAGGGTGAAGCAGCCGGCCAGAGCCGGGACGAGGAGGAGGGCGAGGACGACGCGCATGGGGGAGCGGAGGCGGGGTCGAAGGATACGCGCACCGCTCCCGGTCTCACGCACAGCGGCCCCGCCCGCGTGGGCGAGGCCGCTGCTGGACGACCGGGCGGGTGCCCGGCTCGTCGAGGATTCGTCGCGTCGGTCAGTTGCTGTCGGACTCTTCCTGGAGGAACCGGAAGCGTTCGCAGTCGAGCGGGAGCGACTCGACGCGCCGGTTCATCTCGCAGCCTGGCCCGGGGTCTTCCTTGTCGCAGTTCGGCATGGCGACGCCCCGGTTACGAACCTGGAGGCGGCGGGCGTTCACGCCTCGACCGAGGTAGTAGTCGTAGACGGCGAGCGCACGGCGCTCTGAGAGCCCGAGACCGAAACGGTCGCCCTCGGAGGTATCGGTGTAGCCGTCGATGTACACGCAGCAGGCCGGGTCGGTGACCATCAACTCCACGTTCTCATCGAGGAGGAAGCGGGCGCGGCGGTCCAGCGTGGTGCTGCCGTGTTCGAACGTGATGGCGTTCAGTTCCACCAGTTCGCAGGCCACTCGGGGCCGGTTCGGGCTCCGGCTCGGGTTCGGGCTCCCGTGCGATGGGGGGCGGTGGGGGAGGAGGCGGGGGCGGCGGTGGGGGAGGCGGCCCTGCAAAGCCCAGTCGCAGGCCGCCGAGAATCAGGGCCGAGTTGAACCGCGTCTCGGCGTCCGGGTCGTCGCCGACAGAAGTCAGCCCGAACCGGTAGCTGCCCTCCGCAAAGAGCGCGAGGTTGCGGCTCAATCCAACCTCCAGCCCGGCACCGAGTGGGATCGCTAGCGCCGACGAGGTCACCCCGGGTGCCGCGTCGCCCGTTGCGAACAGGCCGCCGATGCCGGTGAAGACGTACGGGGCCGGCCTCCCACGGCGGGGTGCGAGGGGATACAGGAGGAGGTCCGCCTCCGCGAGGATCGTGGTGCTAGTGAGGAACGGGTTGTCGGCCGGTGAGGAGAGGTCCAGCCGGTCGTTGTCGGCGCCGAGGTTGAGGAGTCCGCCGATCAGCCGTCCCTGGAGAGGCTCGGAGATCGGGACCATGACCTCGGCCGTGGCACCCAGATTGGTGGCGACCACGTCGTCCTGGGCCGGGTCCCCCCCGACGAGCAGGGCAGGGCCGTCGTAGACGTACGCGCCGAGACCGACGCCGATGCGAACCCCACGCGGAGCGTCGTCGCGGGTGTCGGAGGCTCGGGGCTGGGCGGAGACGGAGGCGGTGGCCAGCAGCGCCAGCGTCGCCAGCAAGGGGAGGGAGCGAGGCATCATGAGAGGGGGGAAGACAGGGACGGGAAAGGCCAACCCCGGCCAGCCGTCGTCGCGGTGGCCGTCGCATATCGGCGGGGGTCGATCCCGCCGGTCCGAGACGACGCATGATAAACGTGCGCCATCGATCTCCGAGGCCCTCCCGGCAGGTCCTACAAACGACGAGGGCGGCCCGCCGGTTGGCAGGCCGCCCTCGGGGCGGGAGCGCTAGGCTCGGTCCGTCCTAGGCAGGCTTAGAAGCCGGCGCAAGAGGACGGGATCGAGTCAGCGCGGCGGGCACGGCTGTCGCCCGGGCCCGGATCCTCCTTGGAGTTGGCGTCCGGGTCCTGGCCACGGCCCTCGGCGCGGAGGCGATCCGCGTCGACACCCTGGCTGACGTAGTACTCCATCACGGCGTCGGCACGACGCTGCGAGAGGCGCATCTCGTCGCTCTCCTGATCATCCGTGTACCCGTAGATGGTGACACAGATGTCCGGGCAGCGGCGGAGGATCTCGATGTTCTCGTCGAGGCGAGCCCGAGCGTCGGCGGTCAGCGTGGAAGCGCCGTAGCCGAAGAACACGGGGTTGAGCTCCGTGATGTCCTCGCAGTACGAGTCGCCAACGGTCACCGTGATGTTGCAGGTGTCCGAGCCGTACTCGTTGGTGGCCGTGATCGTGACGGTGTAGGTGCCGGTCTCGCTGTAGGCGTGACGGGCCGGGAGCGTGCTCGCGGACGAGCCGTCGCCGAAGTCGACATCGATCTCCTCGGCCTCGGTGGCCGTGGCGTTGATCGAGACCTCCTCACCGACGTTCACGCGGCTCGGGGTGGCCCGGCAGCCGGCGAGGCTCGGCGGGATCGGCGGCTCGTTGACCGTGACGAGGCAGGACTCGGAGTCCTCCCCACCTTCGTTCATCACCATGGCGGTGACGGTATAGGTGCCGGGCTCGGAGAAGGCGTGCGACGCCGTCATGCCGGAGCCGGTCATGCCGTCACCCCACTGCCACGAGGTCGTGACAGGCGCCGTGGCATCCTCGTTGGTCATGACCATGAAGGAGCCGGTCTCACCCGCGGTGAGCTCGCTCGGGCACTGGAGGCCCTCGATCTCAGCCGCGACGTACGGCGGGCGGAAGGCGTACTTGAAGCCACCGCCCAGCTGAGCGAGGACGTCGAAGTCGGAGTCGTCGCCGCGAGGCCGAACGCGCCGGGGTCACCACCGTCGAGCGCCACGTCCGGGAAGACGAGGGTCGACTGGGCGCCGAGGAAGAGCGAGAACTGCGGCGTCAGCGCGAGGTCGACGCCGAGCCCGAGGAGCGGGCCGTACCCGAGGACGTCGTCGGTCCCCGTGTTGTTACGCTCGAACTCCTCGCCCTGGCCGAGGATGAGCGCGCCGCCGAGGTCGACGTACGGGCTCAGCTTCGCCCCGTCGAACGGGAGGTAGCGGAACCGGAGCGCCACCTGGTGGGCGTCGTTCCCGTTCTGGATGGTGGTGCCACCGACGGTGAGGGCGGTGTCGTTCCCATCGGTCGCGCTCAGCCGCTCGTCGTAGTTGTAGTCGTAGCTAAGGCCGAGCGAGAGGTTCGGGTTGAACTGGTACCCGATCTCGCCGCCGACGAAGAAGCCGGGCTCGGAGAGCGGATCGAGTGGCTGGAGGACGGCGCCGTCGTCGTTGTCGTCGGAGTTGCCGTCGAAGTCGCCGTAGTAAAGGGCAGCGCCTCCACGGAGGAGGACGTAAACGGATTGGCTGGGGCGGACGACCTGGGCCTGCGCTGCAGAAGCGAGGAGGAGCGCCGCGCACCAAATGAGGAGTGTCGGTAGACGCATGTTCATGGTCTTCTCCGGTCGGAGGGGGGTCATGGAGAGGTGAGGTGAGTGAGTGGCCGACGGCGGGGGCGGCCGGCGGCGGGAGATGAGCGTAACCGCGTGGCGTACAAGGCGCTCAGACCCGGTGCCTAGTTTGCAACTCCGCCCGTGCACTCGCAAGGGTGACGGGGCAGGTTTGCATCCCAACTGTACCTGCGGAGAAGTGTCCGAGCAGGAAACGTCGGAAAGAAAGACGGGCAGATAAAGAAGGGAGGGGCGGACGGGACGTGTCCGCTAAACCGGCGTTGTCCCGGGTCGGTTCCGCGACCGGGACTCCGGGGAGCCTTAGCCCAGCGTCTGGACGTGCCGCTCGAGCTGGCTCTTTGTGTTGGCGGCCTTGTTCGGATGCACGATCCGGCGCGTCGCCAGGCGGTCGAGCTGGGCCTTGACCTCGTTCAGCTTCGTCTGGGCGGCCGCGGGGTCGGTCTCCTCACGAAGAGCCTTGATCATCGAGCGGACGCGGACCTTCTGGTACCGGTTGCGGAGGCGGCGCTTCGCATCCTGGCGGACGCGCTTGGCGGCGGACTTGTGCTGAGGCATGGGGGGGAGCCGGTGGAGACACCGGGAACAATCAATCGTCGCAGAGTGGCGGCCTCACGTGTGGCCGCGTGGGCCCGCTAAGTTAGGAGGCGCCGTTTCTGTACGTATGCAGATGCAGCGAAAGAATCGCCCTCTCTAGCCCCTCCGCGGGTGTCCGCGCCGCCTCCCCCGTGATCGACTTCCTCCGCGATCTCCTGGCCCGTCCCGGCTCGTCCCGGACCGTCATCCTTCTGGATAAGGACACGACGAGCACGCCGCGCCAGTACGAGGTGCGACCCGGGTACGCCCTCTACGCCGCCGTCATCGCCATCGTGGTGCTGGCGGCCCTTCTGGTGGCCGTCGTCGTCCTCACGCCCCTGCGGGGGCTCGTGATGGGGCGGGGGGCGGAAGGCCTCCGGGGGGTGGCCCAGGCGAACGCCGAGCGGGCGGCGGCGCTGGAGGACTCCCTCACGACGCAGTACCAGCAGATCGCCCAGCTCCGCGCCATCATCACCGGGGAGATGGACGACATGGGCGACGAGGTGCTCGATCCCTCGGCATTCACGCTCCCTGACACGCCGGTGGCCACGTCTCCAGTCGTGCCCCGGGGCGAGGTAGCGTCGGCGGACCACACGCAGCCGGCCTTGCCCCTCCGGACGATCGGGCCCGCCGCCGAGGGCGGCCCAGCGCGGGACACGCGAGCCGCAGTCGGCCTACCTCGATGGCTTCCGGCTGCCGGTGTCGCCACCCGTTGACGGCGTCGAGTCGCGCGGGTTCAACGCCGCGCGCGGTCACTTCGGCGTCGATTACGCGGCGACGGAGGGGACCCCCGTGCGCTCTATCGGGCCGGGGTACGTCGTGTTCGCGGACTGGACGCACGACGGCGGGCACACAATTGCCGTCCAGCACCCCGGCGGCTACCTTTCGGTCTACAAGCACAACAGCCGGCTGTTGAAACGTCTCGGCGAGCGCGTCCGCACGCGAGAGACCGTCGCGCTCAGCGGCGACACCGGCGAGATCACGTCCGGCCCCCACCTCCACGTCGAGGTCTGGCGCGACGGGCTCGCCCAGGATCCCGCCGCCCTGTTTCTCGCGCCCTAGCCCGTCCGCCGAGGCATGGCCCTTTTTCGCTCCGACTCGACCCCCTCTTCCGGCATGGCGAAGCAGCAACGTGCCCCCGGCCCCGTCAACCCGGCCGAGCAGCACAACATCATCGGTGCCTCGACGGTCGTCGAGGGGACGATCCGGTCCAAGGGCAACGTCAACATCTCCGGGACCGTCAACGGCAACGTCGAGGTAGAAGGGCGGACCATGGTGATGCCGGGCGGCGTGGTCGACGGCGAGGTGGTCACCACGAGCGCCGAGATCGCGGGGACCGTCAAGGGCCAGGTGGTCGTCAGCGAGCGGCTGGTGCTCAAGAACTCGGCTGTGATCGAGGGCGACATCCGGACGGGCAAGCTGGTGATCGAGGACGGCGCCACATTCAACGGCAAGTGTGAGATGGGCCAGGCCGCCGTGGGCGACCGGTCGGCGCGGAAGGGCGAGGCGTCGGCAGCCGGCGACAAGGCCTCGGGCTGGTCGACGCGCGAGTCGCTGGCCGACGAGGCCGCCTGAGATGTCGGACGATCCCGCGCCCGCTGGCGACCCGTTCGCGGACGACCCGGACCACTGGGACGAAGCGGACCGCTCGTGGGAGGAGAAGTGGACGGACGATCCGGTCGAGGAGGAGCCCCCGCTCGACCCGCCCCCCGCCACCTACCAGGGCCGCACGGCGACGCCGGGCCGGATCCACGACGCGTACGGCGAGGGGATGCGAGGAGCCGGACCGTACCTCGGCCTCGGGGCTCAGATTGGCGGCTCGATGCTGTTCTTCGTCGTCGCGGGGCTTCTGGTCGACCGCTGGTTGGGCACAAGCCCGTGGGGAATCCTGGTTGGGGCTGTGCTCGGGATGGTGGGGGTGTTTGCGCTCGTCGTACGGATCGCGAACGAGGCGAACAAGAAGTAGGGCCACGCGCCGCTTCCCTTCGTCTTCACCCCGGCTTGCAAGAGCTTCAGCGGAGCCCAGACTAGCTTAGCGGTCCTGCCTCGACCCGCCTCCGCCCGAGCCGTCCTGACGGTTTCACCCGCCGCCCGATGAGCCTTCCCGCCAGCCTGCTGCTCGGCGCCCTGCTGGGCGCGGCATACGCGGCGGCGGCGCTGTTCGGCGTCTGGCGCGCGCGGACCCTGGCGCCCAACCACGCGCTCCGCGTCGTGGTGAGTGGGATGCTCGTCCGGATGGTGGCGGTGCTCACGGCGTTCGCGGCCGTCCTCGTCCTGCTCCCCGTGCACCGGGGGGCGTTCGTGGGAGGGCTAGGCGCCGTGTTCGTCGCGGGGCTCCTCGCTGAAGTGTTCCTCGTCCTCGGCCCGACGGCCGGCGCCCGCTGATTCTCCCCGGACCCCTGATGCGGCTCACCGTCTGTCTTCTCGCGCTCGTCAGCGTCCTCGCTGCCGCTCCGGCCTCCGCCACGGGCGAGGAGGGCGAGTTCGACGCTGTCCACCACACCTCGGACGGCTTCTACCTCGACTTCGAGCCGCTCGGCAAGCTCGAGCTGCCGCGCCTGTTCGTCGTCCGTCGCGCCGACGGGTCGCTGGGCTTCGACGCGTTCTCGGGGACGGCGGCGGCGATCCGCTCGAACCGCTACGTCGCGGTGCCGGAAGGCGGGCACGGCAGCACCGACGAGGCCCACGGCGAAGGGACGGGCGAGGCGCACGAGGGCGACACCCACGGCGCGGCCAGGCCTGTCGAGGGCGGCGTCGACGAACTCACCATCGAGGCGGGCAATGGGGAGGGCGACCGCGTCTCGTACGAGCTGCTCGACGCCGGCACGCACCTGGACGCCCACCTCGCCCCCGCCGACGGCGGCCATGTGGTCCTCGACCTCTCGATCACGCGGCACTACGTGTTCGCGTTGCTGGCCGCCCTCATCCTCCTCGCCCTGTTCCTGCCGATGGCGGGGCGCTACAAGAAGGGCGTCGGGCGGACGAGCGCACCGCGCGGGCTGCTCCAGAACATGCTGGAGACCCTCGTGGTCTACGTCCGCGACGAGATCGCCAAGCCGAACCTCGGCGAGAAGTACCGCCCGTACCTCCCGTACCTCCTGACGGTCTTCTTCTTCATCCTGACCGCCAACCTCCTCGGGCTGGTGCCGTTCGGGGCGACGGCCACCTCGAACATCGCGGTGACGGCGGTGCTGGCCGTGTTCACGTTCGTCGTGACGCAGTTCGCGGGGACGAAGGACTACTGGACGCACATTTTCTGGCCCCCCGGCGTGCCGACGGCGATCAAGCCGATCCTGATCCCGGTCGAGATCCTGGGCCTGTTCACGAAGCCGTTCGCCCTGGCGATCCGTCTCTTCGCCAACATGACGGCGGGGCACCTCGTGATCCTGAACCTCATCGGGCTCATCTTCATCATCGGCAACCTGTTCGGCGATGGCGCGGGCTACGCGACGAGCCCGGTGAGCGTGGCGTTCTCGCTCTTCATCTACCTGCTGGAACTGCTGGTGGCCTTCATCCAGGCCTACGTGTTCACGGTCCTGAGCGCCCTGTTCATCGGGATGGCGACGGCCGAGCACGAGCACGACCACGACCACGCCGAGGACCACGGCCTGACCGGCCACGACATCGCGATCGCGACGTCGAACGGACAGGCCCCGCACAAGCAGCACGAGCGCGAAGTCGGCACGGAAGCCGTGATGGCCTAGCCGCGCGCTCCCTTCGGTATCACTCCCGCGGGCGTCCCGCTCGCACCTTCGAAGACCACCCTCACTCACTCAAAGTCTCTCATGGACGCTGTCTCTCTTGCATGGCTCGGCGCCGGCCTCGGCGCTGGCCTCGTCGCTATCGGTGCCGGCATCGGCATCGGCCGTCTCGCCGCTTCCGCCCTCGAAGGCTCGGCTCGCCAGCCCGAGGCCTCCGGCGACATCCGTACGACGATGATTATCGCCGCGGCCCTCATCGAGGGTGTGGCGCTCTTCGGCCTCGTCGTCTGCATCCTGCTCGCGCTCAAGGCGGTCGCCTAGCGCGCCCGACTGGGACGCCCCGGGCGGGGCTGCCGAGAGCGGCCCCGCCCACCCCTGTCGCTTAGACCCACACCCGGATGGATCTCCTCCTCGCTGCCGACCTGCTGACGCCGAACGTCGGACTCATCGTCTGGATCGGCATCACGTTCATCCTCCTGCTCGTCGTCCTCGGCAAGTTCGGATGGGGACCGATCACCTCGGCCCTCGAAGAGCGCGAGAGCACGATCGAGGAGTCGATGACGCGCGCCGAGCGCGCGCTGGAGGAGGCCAAGCAACTCCAGGCCGACAACGAGGCTGCCCGCCGGGAGGCCGAGAGCCAGGCCCAGCGAATCCTCGCCGAGGCCCGCGCCGAGGCCGAGCGTCAGCGCGAGGCCGCCAAGGGCGACCTCCGCACCGAGCTCACCGCCGAGCGCGAGCGGGCCGCCGCCGAGATCGACCGCCAGAAGCAGCAGGCCCTCGGCGAACTCCGCGCGGAGGTGGCCGCCCTGGCCGTCTCCGCCGCCGAGAAGATCCTCGGCGAGAAGATCGACGGCGCCGAGCAGAGCGCCCTCGTGGACCGCTTCATCGCCGACCTGCCCCAGAACTAGCCCCGGCCCCCATGGCCGATGGCTGACCGCCCGCCGCTACCCGCATGGACCCCGTCGCCCGCCGCTACGCCCAGGCCCTCACCGAGGAGGCCCAGCAGGCCGGAGTGCTCGACGCCGTCGACGCCGACGTGGCGCTCGTGACGGAGACGCTCGGCGGCTCCCGCGAGCTCCGGCTGGCGCTCACGAGCCCGGTCGTCTCCCAAGACAAGAAGCAGGCCGTCCTGAAGGGCCTGTTTGGGGAGCGGATCTCGGACCTCTCGCGCCGCTTCCTCCATCTCCTGATCGAGAAGGACCGCGACAAGCAACTCCCCGCCATCCTCGACGCCTACCGCCTGCTCCGCGACGAGCGGACCGGGACCGTCGAGGCCGCCGTCCGCACGGCCAAGCCGCTCTCGCCCGAGGAGGCCGAACGCCTCAAGGGCGCGCTCGAATCGCGCGCCGGTCAGACGGTCCGCATGCAGATCGACGTGGACCCGTCGCTGGTGGGCGGCCTCGTCGTCCGCCTCGGCGACGTCGTGTACGACCGGAGCGTGAAGCACCAGCTCGATACCCTCCGCGGCCAGCTTGCTCAGCGCGCGGCCGTCAGCCTGAACTAGTAGGTCGTCCGGGGGTACGGCGGACTGGGCCCAGAGCCCCGCGCCGCGACAGAGACCCCTGACGCCCCGCCTTACCGATCCCCTGAACACACCGACATGGCTACAGCGATCCGCCCCGACGAAGTGACCGCCGTGCTCCGCGAGGAGCTGGGCGGCTTCGACGCCTCCACCGACGTCTACGAGGTCGGCACCGTGCTCCAGGTGGGCGACGGCATCGCCCGGCTCTACGGCCTCAGCAAGGTCCAGGCCGGCGAGCTCATCGAGTTCCCCGCCTCCGGCGTGACCGGGATGGTCCTCAACCTCGAGGAGGACAACGTGGGCGCGGTCCTCTTCGGCGGCGCCGACGCCGTGAAGGAGGGCCACGAGGCCCGCCGCACCGGCCGGATCGCCTCGATCCGCGTCGGCGAGGGGATGCTCGGCCGCGTCGTCGACCCGCTCGGCAACCCGCTCGACGGGAAGGGCCCGATCGCGGGCGAGACCTTCGACATGCCCATCGAGCGCAAGGCGCCGGGCGTGATCTACCGCGAGCCGGTGACGGAGCCGCTCCAGACCGGCATCAAGGCGATCGATTCGATGGTCCCGATCGGGCGCGGCCAGCGCGAGCTCGTCATCGGCGACCGCCAGACGGGCAAGACGGCCGTCCTCATCGACACGATCCTCAACCAGAAGCGGACGCACGAGACGGGCGACAAGCCGGTCTACTGCATCTACGTCGCCGTGGGCCAGAAGGCCTCGACGGTGGCCACGCTCCAGGCGGCCCTCGAGCGCTACGGGGCCATGGAGTACACGGTGATCGTGAACGCGCCGGCCTCGACGCCCGCGCCGCTCCAGTTCATCGCGCCGTTCGCCGGCGCCTGCATCGGCGAGCTGTTCCGCGATACGGGTCGCCACGCCCTCTGCATCTACGACGACCTCTCGAAGCAGGCCGTCGCCTACCGCGAGGTGTCGCTCCTGCTCCGCCGCCCGCCGGGCCGCGAGGCGTACCCGGGCGACGTGTTCTACCTCCACAGCCGCCTCCTCGAGCGCGCCGCCAAGATCACGGCCGACGACACCATCGCCCGGGACATGAACGACCTCCCGGAGGCGCTCCAGGGCAAGGTGAAGGGCGGTGGCTCGCTCACGGCGCTGCCGGTGATCGAGACGCAGGCCGGCGACGTCTCGGCCTACATCCCGACCAACGTGATCTCGATCACGGACGGCCAGATCTTCCTCGAGTCGAACCTCTTCAACTCGGGTGTGCGGCCGGCCATCAACGTCGGCATCTCGGTCTCGCGCGTGGGCGGCAACGCCCAGGTGAAGGCGATGAAGAAGGTCTCGGGCACGCTCCGCCTCGACCTCGCCCAGTACCGCAACCTGGAGGCGTTCGCCAAGTTCGGCTCCGACCTCGACCCGGCCACGCAGCGGCAGCTCAACCGCGGCGCCCGCCTCGTGGAAGTCCTCAAGCAGGGCCAGTACGAGCCGGTCCCGGTGGAGGAGCAGATCGCCATCATCTACGTGGCCGGCCAGGGCCTGATCGACGACGTGCCGGTCAGCGAGGTGCGCACCTTCGAGAAAGAGTTCCGCGAGGCGCTCCGCCTCAAGCACGCCGACGCTCTCGCCTCCGTGGTGTCGGGCGGCCTGACCGACGAGGCCGTTGCCGCCTTCACGCAGGAGGCCCAGGACCTCTCCGCCAAGTACGCCTCGGCGTAACGACCTCCTGCGGGGCCGCCCCGGCGGCCCCGCCTCCTCGCCCCCTTCCGCATGGCCTCCCTCCGCGACATCCGCGACCGCATCGGCTCGGTCCAGAACACGCAGCAGATCACGCGTGCCATGAAGATGGTGGCGGCGGCGAAGCTGCGCCGGGCCCAGGAGCGGATCTTCACCACGCGGCCCTACGCGTTCAAGATCCGCGAGATGATCGGGCACCTCCGCCAGCGGCTCGACGTGGAGTCCCACGAGCTGTTCCAGGCGCGCGACGAGGTGGGCGGCGTCCTCCTCATCGTGGTCACCTCCGACCGCGGGCTGGCGGGCGCGTTCAACACGAACCTCCTGAAGGTGGCCGAGGCGACGATCGCCGAGCGCTTCCAGGCCCAGCGCGACGCCGGCACGCTCCAGATCCTGGCCGTCGGCCGGAAGGCGCACGAGTACTTCGAGAAGCGCGGCTTCTCGCTCGTCGGCGACTACCGGGGCGTCTTCAATGACCTGCGCTTCCCGATCGCGGGCGAGATCGTGGACCGCGCCGTCGAGGGCTACCGCGAGGGCGAGTGGGACGTGGTGGAGGTGGTCTACAACGAGTTCAAGAACACGATCACGCAGAACCGCGTGGCGGAGCAGCTCCTCCCGATCCCGGCCGAGACGTTCTTCACCCCGGTGATGGAGGAGGCCGAGGACCTCGACACGAGCGCGGCCGAGGTCGAGGAGGTCGAGTACATCTTCGAGCCCTCGGCCGAGGTGCTCCTGGAGCGGCTCATCCCCGAGTACCTCCAGTACCAGCTCTGGCGCGCGTTCCTCGAGTCGAACGCGTCCGAGCAGGGCGCCCGGATGGTGGCTATGGACAACGCGACCACGAACGCCGGCGAACTCCTCAAGGACCTCAAGCTGACGTACAACCGGGCCCGCCAGGCGGCGATCACGACGGAGATCATCGAGATCTCGTCGGGCGCCGAGGCCATGCGGCAGGCGACCGGCGGCTGACGTTGTCACGCCAATTTTGACCCGTCGTGATAGCCTCCCGGTAGGTCAATCGGCTGCGATTTGTACAAGAGGGTGACACAGAATGCCGCCCGCTTGTACACGCACTGTGCCAGTCGAGGAGGAAGCCGAGTAGCGTAACCCGCTACCACTGTGGCTTCTCTCATCAATCGCAATGGCACCTACTACGCTTGCTGGACTGACTCCAGCCGGAAACCGTCTCAGCGGCGGTTCTCACTCGGTACGAAGGACAAGGGGCTTGCTCGGACTCTCTTAGGAAAGGCTGACGCGGCCTATCGCTTGGGCTCGTTCGATCCGTGGATCGACACACTAGACGTACTGGAGCCGGAAAGACCCGCTGAGCCCATCTCGATCACGGAAGCGCAGGAGCGCTATCTGAAGGATCGTGCAGATGAGCTAAGACCACTGACGCTGAAGCGGTATCGGTCTGTATTCCGGGGGCTCGATGCTCACGTGCCGGGCTCCACTCCCGTCGCAAGGCTCACACCGGACGCGCTCTCGCTCTACGTGCTCGACCCGAGTGCGAAGCCAAACACTCAGAGGACTCGGAGGACGCTGCTACGGGCTTTCTTTGCTTGGTGCGAGACGGAGGGACTGACAAAGACGAACCCTGCCGACGCTCTCCGGCGACCGAAGCATGACTCCACACGGTCGATCATTAAACGGAGGGTTACGGAAGCTGAGTTAAACGCTATCTGTGCAAAGGTCGCAGAGGATCACGAGAAACGAATGGAGCAGAGTAACCGACACATTGCTGCTCCTCGTCTCTGGTTGGCTCGCGCCTTTCGATTTGCCTACTACACGGGGTTGCGCGGCGGTGAGTTAGCCCGGTTGCGATGGAATGATGTAGACATTGCTTCTGGAACGCTGACCCTCACCGAACAGAAGAACGGTCAGGCATCGGTGCTCCCTCTCTCACGTGCAGCCGCACGAGTTTTGGAGAGCATCCCGGAGAGTGAGAAGGACAGTGTCTATGTGTTTCGTAATCCTGTTCAGCGGCGTGGCATCAATGATCTGAGGGAGTTCGCGGGGAAGCTGAACGCCTTCTTTGTCGAGTATCGGGACGCAGCAGAGATCGACCGGCCAATCACCCTTCACGGTCTGCGACACGGCTTCGCATCGCGGTTAGCAGAGGCAGGTGCGTCCGCGTGGACGGTTAAGGAGGCGTGCCGCCATAGCACGGTAACGACCTCTCAGACGTACGTGGACATCGCTCATACGACTCTCGCCAGAGAACTGGACGCTGCGTTTGAGTAACCCTCACCGGGGAGACCAGCTTGGGATCCCTTCCACTCTCTCGGTCGCCCATCGACGTAGCGCATTTTATTCAGCGTCTCCATCAGCGGTCTGGGGGTCGTGCGTGCCCTCAGGGCGCTCCTGTTTCCTCTATGTTACGCGAGCGTCCGCTACGAGCCTCAGAGGTCAGCTACACCCGGGGAGCGACAAGACGGCAAGCGAGGCGTGGAATTTTATGAAAGGGGGGAGGGGGTCGATGGGACCCACCCCCCGTCTCATACAACGGCGGCTACTTCTGTAAGGGTTGAAAGATCGGGCACGTCGGCGCGGTTTCTGAGCGGAGGACGGTCTCCGTACGTTGCCGGTCCCATTGGTCTGTAACTGATCAATCCTCCGTAAGTCGAAATCCGGTGTGACATCTCGTGTCTTCGCACTCGTCGCCTTCCTGACCGCGTCCGGCTCGGTGGTCGCCCAACCGGACTACACCGTCTCCGCCGACACCGTCTGGTACTCGGGTCAGGGTCCGTGGCCTCCCGAAGTCGCGTTCTCTTTGACGAGCCGAGACGCCGACACCCTCTCCGTCACGTTCCCCGTGACCTCGTACGACGGGTTCTATGGGACGACGACGGGGGTAGGGTGGACATTCCAAGTTGAGACGCCGGACTCGCTCTATGAGTACGTCTTCCTCCCCTATGGGCACGGGGGCCTCCCGACGATCAATCTCGCCCCTGAGCAGAAGGCCGACTTCCTCATCGAATGGCTCGACCCCTGCCCCGCGTGCCGGACCATGAGCGCACGGCCGGACACGCTCTCGGACATGCTCCACCTCCGGGTCACGGACGGCGAGCAAGCGGACACGGCCATCGTGGTTCTCCAGACGCCGTATCCCGTCGCGTCTGAGCCGTCCCCTGAGTCGATCCCGTTCCCAGTCGAGGTCTACCCGAACCCGACGCCGGGTCCCCTGACGCTCCGGGTCGAGTCGGACGAGCCGTGGGCGGGGGAGGCCATCGTGATCGACGTGCTCGGGCGGATATGGATCGGCGTGCGTGTGGAGACCGGCGCTCCTCTTTCGCTCGACGTGGGGGATCTCGCGGCCGGGACCTACTTCGTCCGCGTCGTAACCGAGCGGGGGGCCGTCACTGCGCCGTTCGTCGTGTCTCGTTGACCGGGTCGGTTGACGTTCGCGATCTAGGGACTCCCCGGGCGTGCGGGTGATTCGCGGGGGCTCGTTGTTGGTCCACGTTCTCGCAGGGGTACCAATTAGGAGAGTCCCGATGCCCCTCTGAGGACTCTGGCACGACGCAATTTATTCGGCGTTCAGTCGGGCAATTGGGGAGGGGGGAGGCTTTCCGATTCACGGGGCCAGTTTCACCTACCCCCGAAGTGTAAAGGTCGGCGCCGGGATCGCGGATTAGAGGCCGTGAGCGCCGGTTACGGTACGTTCAGGGTGTAAAACGGACCGGATCGTAGGCGATGATCTGGATTGGTACCCTGTAAAGTTGAAAAGTAGGCGTCGGGCGTGATTCCTTGCCTACCGAGTGGGTCCTGTCCTTGTGTAGTATTGAGTACGATGTATCTGATGTTGTGTTCAAAATATTAGACAATGTGATTGCGAAACCGTGAAGTTGTCCAATTTAAATGTTTCGCCATATGAATGAATGATCAACTCATCATCTACCGAGATCCGTAGAGGGCATGTGTTCGTCAACGACGAACGTAATTATGCGGCAACTTATTGATTCGAACTATGCCCGACGCTACGGACGCCTCTAGCCCCCTCGACCGACGCCCATCCCCTCATCGTAACTCGACGACCGAACAACGACCGCCAACCGAACGCCGAAACAAGCCCACACGGGAGGAGCAAGGCCCTCAAGGACGGAGGAAGGACCGACCGGGCCGGGCGAGGAGACAAGGGCCAGACATCCCGCTGTGTATCGTACGGGGAGGGGGCTCAGATGGGCTGATATCGGGGCCTGAGAGCACGGAGAGGCCGATTCCGCAAGAGGGCGCCCGTGCAATCAGTGGACCGGCCGAGTTGTACGTCCCGAATCGACTCGCCATCGGTCGCCGGTACTCCGTCCGCCGTACGGGATCGCAGCGGTTCCGGGACACCCTCACGACGGTCTACCCGAAGCTGGAGGGGGCGCCCGAGTTCGTCCGGTTCGTCGTCGCCCTCCTCAGCCCGAACCAGCTTGGAACGAGCGTGGACGGGGAGCCGGAGGTGATCATCGACGCGCCGACGATCGCGGCATGCATGGGGGAGGCCCGGACGTACACGAGCGGCAACCTGACCGGGCCCGAGACCACGGAGGCGTTCCTCTACGCCTTCCGGGACATGGTCCTCCCGGAGTTCGAGTGGACCGACCACGTAGCGAGGGAGAGGGCTCGCGCTGTCCCCGTCTCCCACATCGTGGAGGTGATCGACCCGCTCGTGCTGGAGGCGTGGACACGCGAGGAGAACACGGAGCCCCACGAGCTTGAGGACCGGGTGTACCTCGACACGGGGGCCCCGTTCAACGCGACGAACCGGAGCCGAGAGAGGAGGCGGAGGGAAGAGGCGATGGAGGGCTACGAGAGGCACGCCCCGGTGCCCCTCTCACGTCGCCTGTACGGGCTCATGACGGACCTCCACCCGAGAACATTCGCCGACATCCCGGGCCGCTTAGAGGCCGCGTACGAGGCCGCTGACGGGCTTGAGAGTGAGACCGCGCGGAGGGACGCTAGGCGAGCCATCGACCACATCGCGGACGAGCCGATGCAGTGGTACCGGTTCTCCCCGTACTCCGTCCGCCTGTGGGGCGACAACCCGGGGGTGGCGACGGTGGCGACTCCCGTACGGCGGGCCCTCCTCACCGACTGCTACGAACTCGACCTCGCGTCGTCCCAATTGGCCCTCGCGTCGAAGGACTGGGACTGCCCCATGCTCTACGACTTCCTCAACCGTGGGGAATCGATCTGGCCGGAACTGGTCTCTCACGTCGGGCTCGACTGGAGCGACGCGGCGAAGAGCGCGGTGAAGAAGGGGGCCTACGGGCTCGTGTTCGGCGCCGGAGTGGATCGGATCGTGGCCGACATCCGCGAGGAGTACCGGAAGGAGGGTGGGGGAGAGGTCCCCAGTGGGGACGCGTTCCTCGACCACCCGCTCATGGCAGAGGTCTACGAGGCCCGGGACGCCCGCTTAGAGGAGATCGCGGAGACCGGGTACGTCGTGGACTGCTTCGGGCGCCGTCTCGACCGGGGACAGATGAAGTTCGGGGAGACGAAGAAGGAAGTACGTGGAGCGAAGGCGAAGCGGTCTCTGCTCGCCCAAGAGATGCAGGCCCGCGAACTCTGGCTCTTGGAGCCTGTGGTCCGGTTGACGGAGATGGAGTACGCGAGGGACCGCCCTGAGTGGCGGATCCTGTGCTGGCAGCACGACGGGTTCTCCGTCCGCGTCCGGCGTCGTGACGACCTCTACCTCCAACGGATTAAGGAGGCCGTCGGTTATCGTGCGGAGGCGTACGGGTACCCGACGCGTCTGGAGACGCAGTGGGTGGGTCCGAACGTCGGTTAGATACCCGACCATTGGCTCCCGTTCGGGAGGCGAGGCCGATGTTTATTGGTGCTAACCGAGCGCGGGAATTCTGCTCATCCCCCGGCCGGCCTACAGCGGCGGGTTCTACCGCCGGTCGGCTTACGGGATCAGCCTAAAGCTGTCCCCATCTAGAAACGCGTGGCCCACGGAGGCATCGCTAATGGACCCTCTTACTTCCACAAGGTCCCCCTCCCGGAGTCCATACAGCCTCGCTTCCATAGAGGGATCAAACCAAACGCTGGCGCGCGCACTCTGGTTGTCGAGGCTTTCTACGGTGAGTGCGATCCGAGCTGAGTGCTTGGACACGTTTGAAACCGACCCCCTCCACCTTACGCTGATACCCTTCGTGCGCTCAACGAAGTCGTCCCTCTCAGAGAAGCGGCCTCCGAGTTGGTCAAGGTGACTGAGATAATCATTGAGGGTCGCGGTAACTGCTAGGTCATTGAAGGATGAGTCATGCTGTCTCTGGTTCTCAGCGCTCGATCTCTGTCTACTGTCGTCCTCAGAGTTAGCTGATGCGAGGAAGAAGCCGCCGCCAATCAGTGCGGCTACCACCGTTGCTCCAGCGGTGATCTTGGCGGCTTTTATCGTGTCAGACTGGGTCAACGGTCGGAAGTGGTAGAACAGCGGGCCGCTCAGCCGCAGCACGCGGCAAAGCGGTTGGACGAGGCAGTGTATACGCTGGCGGTGGAGAGAGGCAAGGCGCTCACGCGTGCTGTCGGCCTGCAGTGGCGGGTTCTGCCGCCCCGGGCCGCCGCGGTTTGAACGAGATGAAGTAGTGGGCCACCGATCCCGCCGCAAGCGGTACCCACAGCATAGCCGCGAACGGTACGAGGTCCCCCATCCGATCCCACGTGAGCGGCGCTCCTGTAGCCATGAGCGCGGCGGCGCACCCAAGACTCCCAACAACGGAGAAGACGGCGGCTACGATGGGCATCCGAACTGGGGCGAGACGCGCGACGACTGTGACGAGGCTGTGGTAGACGACGAGTAGCACCGCGAACAGAGGGAGCATCAGCATGACGCCGATGATTCCGCGGATGTATGCATCGCCCTCCCCGGGGGAGTCCGAGGGCAGTGCCGCGAGGACGACGACGGCGAGCGGCACGGCGAGACTTGCGAGCACGGCCGCGAGCGCTCCCAAGATGGGTCGTCTAGGTTCAGCGATTCGAGTCAAGGCGGCAGAACAGATGGCCGCTCAGCCGCCGAGGGCAAGCAGCACGATGGATGGTCAAAGCGCAGGATACCCCGGCGGTTGGACGACTCAAGAACGCTGACGCCGCGTGTCGGCCTGCAGCGGCGGGTTCTACCGCGTGCTTACGGCGCGAGGCCCTCTCGTTGAAGGGCCTCGAACAGCTTGCGACCGGCTTCTGAACTTGTCGTCGAAGAGGGGACGCTCGCCTCCAACCAGCCTCCGAACGACTCGCGCAACACGCGGTCGGCGTCTTCGGCCGAGTGGATCTCTCCTACCCGACCAATGACCTGATAGACCTCGCGGTCGTGCTCGTCGTCTGGCGCACCGGCACCGAAGAGGGCCGAGGGGTCCCACTCCTTCACGACGCCACGGACGATCGGCAGCGCGCGCTTGAAGTCGGCCTTTGTCCTTATCGCCATTGGTGCGGGCACGCGGAAGAACGGTTTGCCGTTCAGCCGCCCGAGGCGGCACGGCGATCGGACGAGACACTACGAACCAACCAACGACGACGATGGAACGAACTGAGAACGTGGAAGCCGAGGGTCGGCCTGCAACGGCGGGTTCTACGGCGCCGTGGGAGGAGAGGGTTAGGGCTCGCCTTCGTCTCCATCGGGAGAGGATGTGGGAGGGGTCGGACCAGTTCCGCCGGGATTTCCGGGAGGCGTTTCTAGCCAGCGGAGCATCTCGCGAAAAGCGTTGTTGCGCTCGACCAACTCGTCCGCCTTCATCTCCATGAGCCGGTCCGCTCGCTTCCGAAACATCTCGGAGAATGGCTCCTCTCCACCCTCAGCAAGCGACTGGTCTAGGTAAGCCGCCAGCATTTCACCAGTGGCTTGAGCGTGAGCGACAGCGGAGATGGCGTAAGCGAGCAACTGCTCAATTGCATCGTCTCGATTCATTGCAGAGGGAGGCGCCGTAGAACAAGTATTGGGCGGCGTGAGGCCGGATAAAAACGGTCTTACCGTCGTGCCTCAACGATAATAAGTGGTCCAAGCGTAGAGTAACCACCGCAAGGGTGAGGGAACGAGGTGCGCTCGTTGCTCCTCTCTGCTTGGTGTCCGCGCGAACGGGGAAGGGGTAAATCGGCTCGAAGGGTAAACCTGTAGCCCTCCTCGTAGGCCGTGGTCCGTGCGAGCGTACCTCGACCGTTGGGGGATATCGCTCACTCTCACGTGGAAGAAAGCTGTTTGAGACTTTCGCAATCAGACCGGTATCTTTGTGGGTGGCGTTGAAGTCATTACGCTTCTGTGCCAACCGAGCCTCCACCGGGGGCACTTTGCTCATTCACTTGCTGCTCGGACTTCCAATTCGTCACTCACAGCGAGCGGTGTGTTGTGTCAGTCTCTTGTACACCGGAGCGTAGAGAGCCCGGCCTATGACTGCCTATCACGACAGAATCGGGCCATATGGTTTCTATTGGATACTCCGGTCTTCGCTGCGGCGATCACGACGGAGATCATCGAGATCTCGTCGGGCGCCGAGGCCATGCGCCAGGCGACCGGCGGCTGACGCCCGGTCCCGTTCCGAATCCCGAAGCCGGGGCGCCATCGCCTCCGGCTTCGGTCGTTTCAGCGCCCGATGGACGGCGCAGGGGCAGAGTTCGACCCGTAATGCGCGCCGGCGGCAGGAGGTGGGAGCGCTGGACCGGCTACCTTGGCGGTCTCACCGCCTCGCGTCCCGTGTCTCGTCGCCTGATCCTCGCGCTCCTCGCCCTCCTCGTCGCCGGGCCGGCCCTCGCCCAGCACCCCAAGTCCGACGGGCCGCCCGTCCCCGCGCCCGACACGGCGGCCACGGTCTCGGAAGGCTGGGACGTCTCGGCCGCGCACGGACCGACCCACACCGTCCGCTTCACGACGACGGAGGGGACGTGGATGAACCTCGACGTGAGCCCCGACGGCCGGACGATCGCGTTCGACCTGCTCGGCGACCTCTACCTGCTCCCCATCGAGGGAGGCACGGCGCGGCGCCTCACGTCCGGCCCGGCGTTCGACGTGCAGCCGCGGTTCTCGCCCGACGGCTCGCGCATCTCGTTCACGTCCGACCGCTCGGGCGGCGACAACATCTGGACGATGGCGGCCAACGGGACCGATCCGCAGCAGGTCACGGACGAGAACTTCCGCCTCCTCAACAACGCCGTCTGGACGCCCGACGGCGAGTACCTCGTCGCCCGGAAGCACTTCACGAGCTCGCGCTCGCTGGGCGCCGGCGAGATGTGGCTCTACCACCGGTCCGGCGGCGCCGGTCTCCGCCTCACGGAGCGCCGCAACGACCAGCAGGACGCCGGCGAGCCCGCCCTCTCGCCCGACGGCCGCTACGTCTACTTCTCAGAGGACCTCACGCCCGGCCCCACGTTCGAGTACAACAAGGACCCGAACGCCGGCATCTACGCCATCCGCCGCCTCGACCGCGAGACGGGCGACCTGGAGACGATCCTCGGAGGCCCGGGCGGCGCCGTCCGTCCGCAGCCGTCGCCCGACGGCCGGCACGTCGCCTTTGTGCGTCGTGTGCGTGACGAGACGGCCCTCTTCCTCTACGACACTGAGACCGGCGCGGAGACGCCCCTCACCGCCGGACTCAGCCGCGACCAGCAGGAGACGTGGGCTATCTTCGGCGTCTACCCCAACTACGCCTGGACGCCCGACGGGGAGAGCATCGTCTACTGGGCGAACGGAGGCCTCCACCGGATCGACGTGGCGTCGCGCGAGGTGGCGGACATCCCGTTCACGGCGGACGTGGACCTGACGGTGACGGAGGCGGTCCGCAGCCCGCATGAGGTGGCGCCCGATCGGTTCGAGGTCAAGATGATCCGCGACGCGGCGACCTCGCCGGACGGCGAGACGCTCGTGTTCAGCGCGCTCGGCCACCTCTGGGCAAAGGACCTGCCGGACGGGACCCCGCGTCGCCTCACCCGCGACGACAACCGCTTCGAGTACGACCCGGCGTTCTCGCCCGACGGCCGCCAGATCGTCTACACGACGTGGAGCGACGAGGCCTACGGCGAGGTCCGCGTGCTCGACCTCCGGAGCCGCCAGGCGCGCGTGGTCTCGCGGCGGCCCGGCCACTACAGCACGCCTCGGTTCTCGCCGGACGGATCGCAGATCGTGGTCCAACGCGGTGGGGGGAACGGCCTCCGCGGCGGGCTCTACAGCCTGGAGACCGGGATCTACGTCCTCGACGCCGACGGGTCCGACTGGCGACTCGTGACGGAGAGCGGGCGCGACCCACGCTTCGACGCCGACGGCGACCGCGTCTATTTCCTCACCGGGGGCGGCCTGGCCAAGCAGTTCCGGAGCATCGACCTCGACGGGAGCGACGAGCGGACGCACTTCACGCTGGAGTACGCGACCGACGTGGTCCCGAGCCCCGACGGCCGCTACGTCGCCTTCGTGGAGGCCTTCAACGTGTACGTCGCGCCGTTCCCGCTCGCGGGCGGAGCCATCGCGCTGACCAAGGACACGAAGGCGGTCCCCGTCACGCGCCTCAGCCGCGACGCCGGGTCCGACATGCATTGGACCGACGCGAACACGCTCCGCTGGCTCATCGGCCCCGAGGTGTTCACGCGGTCGCTCGACGAGGCCTTCGCCTTTCGCCCCGACGCCCCCGACGAGCTTCCGGCGCCTGATTCGACCGGGACGCCCATCGGTCTCGTCGCCGACTTCGACACGCCGGACGGCGCCATCGCCTTCGTCGGGGCCCGGATCATCACTGTCGAGGGCGACGAGGTGATCGAGGACGGGACGCTCGTCGTGCGCGGCAACCGGATCGAGGCCGTCGGCCCGCGTGCCGTGGTGGACGTGCCGGCCGACGCCGAGGTGTTCGACGTGAGCGGTGCGACCATCATGCCTGGCCTCGTGGACGTCCACGCGCACGCGGGGCACTTCGGGACGGGCGCGCTCCCGCAGGCGAACTGGAACTACTACGCCAACCTCGCCTTCGGCGTCACGACGATGCACGACCCCTCGGCCTCCACCGAGATGGTGTTCAGCCTGAGTGAGCTGGTGAAGGCCGGCGAGATCGTCGGGCCGCGCGTGTTCTCGACCGGCTCGATCCTCTACGGCGCCGACGGCGACATCCGCGTCCAGATCAACTCGCTGGACGACGCCCGGAGCCACCTCCGCCGGCTGAAGGCGGTCGGGGCCTTCTCGGTCAAGAGCTACAACCAGCCGCGCCGCGACCAACGCCAGCAGATCCTCCAGGCCGCCCGCGAGCTCGACATGCTGGTGGTGCCCGAGGGCGGCTCGACGTTCTTCCACAACGTCAACATGGTCGTCGATGGACACACGGGCATCGAGCACGCCATCCCCATCGCCCCGCTCTACAACGACGTCCTCACGTTGTGGGGGAGCACGGACGTCGGCTACACGCCCACGCTCATCGTCGGGTACGGCGGCCTATGGGGCGAGAACTACTGGTACGCACAGTCCAACGTGTGGGAGAACGAGCGCCTCCTCCGGTTCACGCCCCGTGGCGTGGTGGACGCCCGCTCGCGCCGCCGGACGCTCGCGCCGGACACCGAGTGGTGGCACCTCGCGCTGGCAGCGGCCGTCAAGGACCTCGCAGACCGCGGCGTGGAGGTCCATCTCGGTGCGCACGGGCAGCTCCAGGGGCTCGGCGCGCAGTGGGAGCTGTGGATGCTCGGCCAGGGGGGGATGACCCCCTTGGAAGCGATCCGCGCCGCCACGCTTGAGGGGGCCACCTACCTCGGCATGGACGCCGACATCGGCACGCTTGCGCCGGGCAAGCTGGCCGACCTGCTCGTCCTCGACGGCAATCCGCTCGACGACCTCCGCGAGACCCAGAACATCCGCTACACCGTCGCCAACGGGCGCCTCTACGACGCCGCGACGATGGACCAGGTGTGGCCCGCTCGGGTCGAGCGCCCGGCGTTCTGGTTCGAGCAGGAGGGGGCCAGCGACGCTGTCCTCTGGCAGGAGGCCGCAAGTCACGCCGGCGACCTCGACTAGACAGCGCTGCTCGGTTCCAGGGATGGGCCGGCCCGTGGCCTCGGCCGCGCCTAGGTACTACAGGGAGCGGTCAGTACCGAGTTTGGGATCTGTGTGCAAACAAGGTGTAAGGCGCCAGTTCTACCAACTCGTGTGAGCGAATGATGCCTCGTGGGGGAGGTCGATTGTGAACAAGGGGCCGTTTATGTTGGCTTTATGAAGCCGATGTGCATTCGAGTGAGGAATGTCTTCGGCTGCGGACTTCACCTTCCCCAGGGCTCATGTCACCATTTCGTTTCTCCGGTCAGTTCACGCTGGCGGCCTTCTGCTTTCTGTGCCTCCTCAGCCTCAAGGCCATCGCTCCAGAAGACGGCCGCGCCGAGCCCCTTGAGTCGGCTCCTGCCTTCTATGGATTCGCTTCTTTTGACCTAGATGGTGCAGCCCCCGTCGTCGGTGAGGCAGCCCGCACTGGCGACTGTGACGACGACGACCGCCGGCGGAGCCGCTCCCGAGGTGGGAAGGACGACTGTGAGGACGACCGCGGTCGGGACGAGTGCGACGACGACCGTCATCGCAGCCGCACCAGCGGTGGTCGCGATGATTGCGAGGATCGAGGCCGCGACGAATGTGACGACCGCGGCCGGAGCCGTGTCAGCGGCGGGAGCCACGACGACTGCGAGGATGGTCGGGACGAGTGCGACGATGATCGCAGCCGCGTCCTAGGGGGCCGGCACAACGATGGCGACTGTGAGGGCAAAACGGAGGAGTGCGACGATGATCGCCACGGGCGGATCAGCGGCGGCGGCCATGGAGGCGATAAAAACGACGATTGCTCTCCCCCACCCCCGCCGGAGTGCAGCGTATGCGGTCCGGACGGTGACGGCGAGAAGGCGGTCCGGCTCGAACTCGTTTGGCGCGGGGCACCGGGCCGGGTCACGGTCTACCGGAGCAACAAGGTGGAGGCCGGGAACCTCCTCTTCGACGGGGACCTCGAACCGGGCGACACGTTCGTGATTGACGCGGCGACGCTCGGCGAGCGGGATCTCGGCGCGAAGGTGGGGTTCTACCTCGACAGTGCGTTCGTCGCCGAGGTCCACACGTCGTGCTCCGACGTGCTCGGGGTCGGGACGACGGAGGCGAACCAGGAGAAGGGGCAGGACCCGAACGGCGCGGTCGACGTCGAGGTGACGGGCGGGGTCGGCAAGGACGGGGTCGCCTACTGCGACATCCCCCCGCCTCCCCCACCGGGCTCCAACTGCGTCGAGTGCGGCTACGGGGCGTTCGACGGCGCGAAAGCGGCCATGCTCACCCTCCGGTACTCAGGCGCACCGGGCCGTGTCACGGTCTACCGGAGCAACAAGGTGGAGGCCGGGAACCTCCTCTTCGACGGGGACCTCGAACCGGGCGACACGTTCGTGATTGACGCGGCAACGCTCGGCGAACGGGATCTCGGCGCGAAGGTGGGATTCTACCTCGATGGTGAGTTCATCGCAGAGATCCACACGTCGTGCTCCGACGTGCTCACGGTGGGCACCACGGAGGCGAACCAGGAGAAGGGGAAGGACCCGAACGGCGTAGTCGACGTCACGGTCACGGCCGGGCGCGACAAGAACGGCGGGATCTACTGCGGCGAAGAGCCCTGTCCCGATGCCGGCCCGCCGACGATCGAGTACTCCGTCGTCGAGGAAGGCGGGATGTACTTCGTTGAGGTCCGGGTCTCCGACGATGTCGCGATCGCAGACGTGGTCCTCGAAGAGGAGGGGACGGGCAACCTCGAGGAGGTCCTGAGCGCTCGGATGTTCACGCCAGGGGAGACGAGCGCGTACTTCAAGTTCAAGATTCTTGACCCCCAGCTGGATGCCGTCCTCAAGGGGCGTGCGACGGACGCCTGCGGGAATACGCTCTGCCCCGTGGGCGATGAGAACGCGGCTCCTGATCTGACGCCGACGTTAGTCCTGATCGATGACGAGACGGGCAACGTTGTCCCTGCCAGCGAGGTCTCTGGCAACCCCCGGAACGCGGGCTTCGACCGCTATGGACAACTGGTGGAGGGGTCAGACGACGGCGGGATCACCCGGTACCAGGTGTTCGCCCTCGATAACATGGTCGTCTTCGATCAACCCATCGCCGACTGTGATGCGGAAGCGGGGTGCGAGTTAGAGCCGCCGGCGCAGAACATCTCATTTATCGCCGCCATTGGGGGCGACGGACGAGACCCTGGGAACTTCGGCTTGCTCCTGGCGGACGAGTGCAGCGTGTACGTCCTCGACCCCGCGACCCCGGGGAACGCCCGCGTAGCTGGCAGCACTTATTCTTGCCCAGGGCTCGCTGCGACGGCCTCCCTGGGGGCGGAAGAGGGCCTCTCCTTCGAATTCGAACTGGAGCAAAATCGCCCGAACCCGTTCCAGGGCCGCTCGGTTGTGCAGTTCTCGATGCCGGCGTCCGGCGATGTCCACCTCACGGTCATCGATATGCTGGGCCGGACCGTCCGCACCCTCGCCGAAGGTGAGTTCTCGGAAGGCCGGCACACCGTCGCGATCGATGCGAGTACCCTCCCGAGCGGCACGTACCTCTACCGCCTGACGACGGAACACGGCACGGCCGTGAAGCAGATGATCGTGACTCGGTAGAGCCTCCGTGGGGGTGAAGCGCATCATCGCATGTCGCCCCCGCTTTCTCGTGGTCCTCGAGACCGTTCGTTCTCGGCGGTACCACTCGTTCCCTTACTCATCCCCAGCCTCTTATGGACCCCTCTCCCCAGAAGACACAGCGGCCCCCCGCTCAGAAGCGACCGTTTGTTGCCCCGAAGGTCAAACAGCTCGAACAGCTTCCTGACATCACATTCATCCCAACTCCCGGGCTGAGCTAGGGATCTCGCCAAGCTCTCCGACAGCGGGGGCCTCCAGAGGGAGGTCCCCGCTTTTCTTCAACACATGGGAAGACAGCGGTATCGTTTGGGTTCTGTCGGTCTGCGGATCCATACTGAGAGCGCGGCCTTGGCAGACGTGGCCCGCTCCATATTCCAACGACTGGGTGTTGTACCGGACACCGGGGAGTTCTGTGCTCATCAGGTCTCGCTTCACTTGGCTGTCGCTTCTGACATCCTTCCGTTGCCGCACAGACTGCGAGAGATTGTCAAGGGGAGGGTGTACGCCGAACGAGAGAACTCGGTCCTGTTCCTCACCGAGGGTGCTTCCGGGAGACGCTCCACGATGCGTATAGACTTACGGTCCAGTACTGGATACGGACAGATCCATCCAACTCTGCTGGGGGATATCGCTGGGGCGCGGCTCCATATTCAGTCGCTCGTTGTGACGGGCACGCTGATGCTCCTACGGGCTCACAAGCTGTATGCCCTCCACGCAGCCGCCCTCGATCGTGATGGGCAAGGGCTCCTGCTCGTAGCAGACTCGGATTGTGGCAAATCGACACTCACATACAGCTTAGTTCGTGGAGGATGGTCCTACCTGTCCGATGACGCCGTTCTGGTGGACGCCGCCTGCCCACAGGTAGAAGTAGCAGCTCTGCGTCGGCTCTTTGGGATGGATACAGTCGCAGCCGAGGTCTTTCCGGAGCTTGGCCGACGTTCCCATCAAAGGGTCGAGGGCGAGGACAAGTGGGTTGTGGATCTGAGTCAGGACTTCCCCAACCAGGCCGTTGATCGGAGCTGTCCACGTGTGCTCGTTGTCCCAGAGATCACGGACTCCGACCGAAGCTGGGTGGAGCCGGTCTCGACCGTGGAGATCCACTACGCCCTCGTCCGGCAGAGCCCCTTTCTCCAGATGGAACCGGGAACCGCCCAGCACAACCTCACGGCCCTGGCCCATCTGGCTCAGCAAACGCGCCACTACCGTTTCTTTGGGGGGCGCGACGTGCTCCGCCACCCGTCCCGCGTCGCCGAGCTTTTCGAACCTCTCCTCTCTGCTCATGACTGATCTATCAACCGCGAAGTTCGAAGCGGCGCCGGATGTCCTTCTTACCGAACTCGGGGAGTCCGAGGCGTGCCTGCTCAACACACGCACGCGCTATTACTACTGGTTGAACGAAACAGGTCAGCTGATCTGGAAGGCCCTCGAGTCGAGGCGCACGCCGGCGGGAGTCGCTGACGCCCTCCGGGAGACCTACGAGATTGACGAGGAGGGGGCCCGCCGCCACGTCCGAGAATTCCTGGACGACCTCTTGAGAAATGGCCTCATCACCCGCTGTGACGACGCCTGAGTCCTGGAGGCGGTCGGCCACCCCCCGCGATGTGGCGGTGGTGGTTCGGCTGGTCGCCCTGTGGCCGGTGGTTACCGTGCTGAAGCGGTACCTCTCCCTCCCCCGGTTAGTACGTCTCGTGGACGCGCGTCCTCGGGAGGGGGGCATCCAGATTCCCCGAGCGGCACGGCTCGTGGACGGGCTGCTGAGGCGCCTCCACCGCCCCCACCCAGGGTACTGCGTTGAGCGTTCGCTCCTGCTGTTCCACCTGCTGCGACGCTCGGGTGAGCCGGCCCGGCTCTGTTTCGGCGTCGAACCGTTGCCAGGGGAGCGGCTTCTCGGCCACGCCTGGGTGACCGTTGGGGGGGACCCGGTGATGGAGGGGGGGGACCCGCTGGAGCGTTTTTACCTGACCTATACATACCCGGAGTCGGAGTCCGATCGAGAGGATGGCTCACGGGAAGTTCCACCTCTTGATGGTTGCCGGCCCGGGCCACTCGTTCTAGTTTGGACGCCCCACGGAGAGGTGGGTGAGTGGCTGAAACCACCGCTTTGCTAAAGCGGCGTGCCCTTCACGGGGTACCGGGGGTTCGAATCCCCCCCTCTCCGCTGAGAGTCCCAGTCTCGGCCGATGTGCCCAGGCTGGGGCTTCCTCATGAAGGGCAGAGACGGGAGCAGCTGGACTCCGGCCTGCCACCTCATCCCGTCGGCGAACGTCGAGTCCTGGGCAGCCTTCGGCGGAGCCCATGGTGCAGGACGGTCTGGCTGGCTTCGGTCACGTCGCGCCCCGCCTGGATCACCTGGGCGCCGACCGGGGGAGGCCGCCGCCTTGGTCGGGGACCTCGGTATTCAGACCCTCGACGTCGAGGAAGAAGCGGGCCACGACGACGCCGTACGGGGACGGCTCGGCGTGGCGGAGGGGACGGTGTGGGGGGAGCCAGCCCTGCTCAGCGAGGCTGACAGGGCGAGGAGAACGCGGGGCATGGCAGCGAGGCGCCGGAGGTATACGAAGGGAGAGGCGGACATTACGGGATGAGGTAGCCGTACCCGCTGCGGTGGAGCGCCTCGCGGACGGGCAGGTCGAGCATCTCCACCCACGAGCCGGGCCCATGGGTGGCCTCGTAGGCCTGGACGATCCGGAAGCCGAGGAAATAGCCGGCCGCACCGGGGGCGCCGCGAAGGATCTGGGCGCCCCGGTCTGAGACCGCGTCGATGTGGGCCCGGTCGCGGGAGGGGAGGACACGGGCGACGGCGATGGCGAGGTGGGGTTCATGCGCGAGCGCCCAGCGCCACTCGGCGTCGGTGTAGTGGAGGGCGCGGGCCGGCGTGGCCGCTCCGTCCGCGTGGGCGTAGGCGGCGTACGACCCCAGCCCTTCGGCGATGATGCGGGCGAGGACGGTGCCTTGGTCTGGGTCCTCGATCCGCGCCAGGCTCGGGCCGTGAACCTGGTGCACGAGCTCGTGGACGACGAGGTGGGGGAGCCACGTCGAGTCGACGGAGAGCTTGGAGAGGTCGGCCACCATCCCGATCCCGCCGAGGCCGCCCATGTCGGTCCACCCGGGCCCGACGGCGAGGTACCACGTGCCCTCGGGGGCGTGCCCGGTCGTGGCCTCGACCCAGACGGCCCCCCGCTCGAACGCGCCATCGAGGTCCGCGTCGAGGAACGCGCGGAGTCGGTCGGCGATGGACGAGCCCGGGTCGAGGAGCGCCTCTTGGCTCCACGCGCGGAAGGCCTCTTCGTCGCCGAGGTAGCCGGCCCAGAAATCGGCGTGGGGACGGTAGGCGTCTCGGACGAGGTGCGCGAGCGTCGAGTCAGCCGGCTGGCGATTGGCATCGGCGAGGGCGAGGGCTTGGGCGCGGTACACGTTGACCACGCGGAGCCGTCCGCCCGCCAGCGCATGCTCGGCCGGGAGGGCACGGAGCCGCGCATCGACCGTCTGCGCGTGGAGAGCGGGCGCCCCGAGGACGGCCTGCGCAGCGAGCGTCGCCGTGAGGAGGACGAGCCGGTTCACGCGGGATCGACGCTGGAGGCGGGAAGGGAGCATGCAGAAGGAGGCAAGGGGGAAGATCCACAACGTTCGGCAGCGGACGGCCTCCCCGCATGGCTCATAAGACCCATCCTGTGCCAGCGGCGAGCGGGCTGACGAGTAGGCGGCTGGTGGCTTCCAGACGGGCGAGGTCAACCGCGGTGAGAGAGGGCCAAGAGAGGCAGCCGGAGTCGGCTAAAGGCGGATGAAAGTAGGATATCGGCCTGTGCTACCCACCATCGGGAGCGGACGGCGGGCGATTTCACATCACCCTGCTCATCTCCCCATGGCCCCAGACAAGAGCGGCAGTTCGCCGTCGGCCACCCGACGGTGTGCGGGATCGGAACCCGCCGTTGACCATATGGTTAAACCGATCAGAAAACCTGCCGCCGATGCCCTCCCCCGACACTGACACTGAGGCCCGAATCCTCGAAGCGGCCCACCGGGTGTTCCTGAGGCGGGGGACGGCGGGCGCGCGGACGCAGGAGATCGCCGACGAGGCCAGCGTCAACAAGGCGTTGCTCCACTACTACTACCGGTCGAAGGATCGGCTGGCCGAGGCCGTCTTCCTGCGGGCCGCGCAGACGCTGTTTCCACGGATGCTCGGAGCGCTCGCCGCGGACGTCCCGCTCCGCGACAAGCTCCAGGGAACCATCGAGGCCGAGCTCGACATGCTGGAGGAGAACCCCTACCTCCCGGGCTACCTCATCGCAGAGTTCCAGTATCAGCCGGACCGTCTCCGCGAGGTGCTGACCGACGCCCTCCCGGTGGAGCAACTGCGGGGGGCCGTGCTCGGGACCCTCCAAGACCAACTCGACGCCGAGGCCGCCGCGGGCCGGCTGCGCCCAACGCGGGCCGAGGACCTGCTCGTCGCGCTCCTGGCGCAGGTCGTGTTCCCGTTCGCCGCGGCGCCGATGATCGAGACCCTCCTCGGGCTCGACGCCGACGCCCGCCGTGCGATGACCGAGCGCCGCAGGGCCGGGTTGACCGACGCCCTCCTTCGCAGCCTCGCACCCTGAGAGCAGCCGGGTGCTCCCACAACGTCACCTGACCAGCGATTAACCATCCAGATAAACCGGTTGACGAGACCCGGGGTCCGTCCGTCCGCCTCCGTGTGAGATACCTGTCGCACCGATGACGCTTCTCCTCGTTCTCCTCCTCGCCCAGCCCGCGCCACCCGACACCGTTGGCCTCGCGCGCCTCCGTGCCGCCGCGGAGGCGCGCGACCCGCGCACCGTCCAGCCCGAGATCCTGGAGCGCGCGACCCGACTCCGCATCGAGGCCATCCGCACCGAGGCGCTCCCGCAGCTCGCCCTCACGGGGCAGGCGACGGTCCAGAGCGACGTCCCCGAGATCCCCCTCACGATCCCAGACGGGACGTCGCCCGCGCCGCCGAAGGAGCAAGGGAGGGTGCAGGTCGAGGCCGACTGGGCGGTCTACGACGGCGGCCGGCGCGGGCTCCGGGTCGACCTGGAGGAGGCCCGGCTGGAGGAGCAGACGGCCGGCGTGGCGGTCGCGCTCTACGGGCTCCGCGAGGCGACGACGGAGGCGTTCTTCGGGGCGCTTCTGCTCCAGTCGCGGGCGGCGACGCTGCGGCTCGCGGCGGCGGATCTGGACGCCCGGCTCCGTCTGCTCCGCGCCCAGGCCGAGGACGGCGCCGCCCTCGCCGCGTCGGCCGACGCCGTCGAGGCCGAGTTCATCCGAGTTCGACAGGAGGCGGACGAGGCGGAGGCCGCGCGGCGCGCGGCGATCACCGTGCTCGAAGACCTCACCGGCTACCCGCTCTCGTCGGCCGACTCGCTCGTCTTCCCCGCCCTCGACGCGTCCATTTCCCAGGGCGCCGAGTGGGGGGCGGTGCTGAGTGAGGAGGACCTCGCGGATGCGCTCGGAGAGGTCGGGGGGCGGCCTGAGTTCGCACGGTTCGGGGCCCAGGTCCGCCGCGCCGAGACCGAGGCCCGGCTGGCGGGCGCCGCCACGCGACCAACCGTGAGCGTGTTCGGGCAGGCCGGGGTCGGCCGCCCGAGCCCGTTCGACTTCCTCTCGGACGACGTGAGCGAGTACGCCCTCGTGGGCGTCCGCGTGCGGTGGGCGCCGTTCGACTGGGGGCGGCGTCGGCGCGAGGCGGAGGCCGCCCGGCTCCAGGGCGCCGTGGCCCAGACCGAGGCCGACGCCCTCGCCCGTCGCCTTCGACGGGACATCGAGGACGACCTCGCGCAGATCGACCGGCTCCGGCAGGCGCTCCCGCTCGACGACCGGGCTGTCGCCCTTCGCGAGGAGGCGCTCCGCGTGGCCGCCCGCCAGCTCGATGAGGGCGTCCTCCTCGCCGATGTCTACACCGACCGCCTGACCGACCTCGCCGAGGCTCGCCTCGCCCGCGAGCGCCACCGGATCGAACTCGTCCGCGCCCAGGCCCGCGCCCTCTCGACGCTCGGCCTCTTCCCCGACCTCCCCTCGGACCGATGACCCGACGCTCCCGTTCTCTCCCCCGCGTCATCCTCGCGTGTCTCGCCGGGGCAGCCCTCGTGCTCCTCGCCGGCTGCGGCGACGGTGACGCGCCCGACGCATACGGCAACTTCGAGGCGACCGAGACGACCGTCTCGGCCGAGGCCGAGGGCCGCCTCCTCTCGTTCACCGTCGACGAGGGCGACGTGCTCGCGGAGGGCGAGGTCGTCGGGCTCGTCGACACGACGCAGCTCGCGGCGCAGCGGAACGCGCTCCGCGCCCAGCGGCGCCAGCTGCTCGGGCAGAAGCGGTCGCTCCAGGCTCAGGCTGCGGCCGCCCGCGCCCAGCGCGACGCCGCCCTCGTCACGGGGCGCGCCACGCTCGCCCAGACGGCGGAAGCGCAGGCCGGCGCCGACGCCCTCGCCGCCCAACTCGCGACGGCCCGCGAGGAACTGGCCCGGACCGAGCGGCTCTACACGGACCAGGCCGCGACGGCCCGTGAGCTCAACCAGCGCCAGGGCGAGGTGGCGATGCTCCGAGAGCAGGTCACGCAGGCCCGCGCCCGCGTCCAGACCATCCGTGCCCAGGCGACGACCTTGGACGCGCAGGCCCGCGTGCAAGACGTCCAGGCGGGCGTCCCCGAGGCCCAGGCCGCGGCCATCGACGACCAGGTGGCCGGGATCGACGCCCAGCTCGACGGGATCGACGACCGGATCGCGAACGCCGCCGTCGAGAACCCGACGCCGGGGACGGTCCTGACGGTCATCGCCGAGGCGGGCGAGACCGTCCGCACCGGCTCCCCGCTCTACACCGTCGCCGACCTCTCGGCCCTCACGCTCCGCGCCTACGCGACCGGCGGCCAGCTCCCGCGCCTCCGCCTCGGACTGCCCGTCGAGGTCCTGGTCGACGACGGCGAGGGCGGGCTCCGGACCCTCCGCGGCGAGGTCGTCTGGATCGCCGCCGAGGCCCAGTTCACGCCCACGCCGATCCAGACGCGCGACGAGCGGGCCGAGCTGGTCTACGCCTTCGACGTCCGCGTGCCCAACCCCGACGGGCTCCTGAAGGTCGGGATGCCGGGCGAGGTCCGGTTCCCGGAGGCGCCGCGCTCGCGCAGCGAAGCGCCCGAGTGATGGAGGCCCGGGCTCCGGCGACCGTCGAGGTCCGCGACCTCGAGAAGCGCTACGGAGAGACCGTGGCGCTCGACGGCGTGTCGCTCCGGGTCGACGGGGGCGAGCTGTTCGGCGTCATCGGCCCCGACGGCGCGGGCAAGTCGACGCTGTTCCGGATCCTCGTGACCGTCCTCACGCCGGACGCCGGCGGTGCCACGCTCGATGGCCTCGACGTGGTCGGCGACTACCGCGAGATCCGACGCCGCGTGGGCTACATGCCTGGCCGGTTCTCGCTCTACCCCGACCTCACCGTCCGCGAGAACCTGGAGTTCTTCGCGTCCGTGTTCGGGACGACCATCGAGGCCGAGTACGAGCACATCGCGCCGATCTACTCCCAGATCGAGCCGTTCGCCACCCGTCGGGCCGGCGACCTCTCGGGCGGGATGAAGCAGAAGCTGGCCCTCTCGTGCGCGCTCGTCCACCGACCGCGCGTCCTGATTCTGGACGAGCCGACGACGGGCGTCGACGCCGTGAGCCGGGTCGAGTTCTGGGACATGCTCGACGCCGCGACCGACGCCGGCATCACGACGCTCGTCTCGACGCCCTACATGGACGAGGCCGCCCGCTGCGACCGTGTCGCGCTCCTCCAGGAAGGTCGGCTTCTCCGCCCGCCCGACGCGCCCGACGTCGTGGCTCGGAGCTTCGGGGCCCCCCTCGTGAGGGCTCGCGCCGACGGCGAACGGGCCCACCTTCTCGCAGCGCTCCGTGCCATCGAGGGGGTCCCGAGCGCCGAGGTGTTCGGCGAGTGGGTTCACGTGACCGGCGTGGGGGAGGAGGGGCGCGAGGCGTCCGCCACGCTCGCGTCGCGCGTCCGCCAGTCGCTGGAGGGGGAGGGCTGGGTCGGCGTGGCCGTGGAGCCGACCGCGCCGACGGTCGAGGACGTCTTCATGGCCCTCATGGGCGACCCCGAGCCCGCGCCGACCGATGGCTGATCGCGCACCCTCGATTCCTGAGGTGGACGCGGCCGTCTGGGCGCGCGACCTCACGCGGCGCTTCGGCGACTTCACGGCCGTCGACGCCATCACGTTCTCGGTCGCCAAGGGCGAGGTGTTCGGGTTCCTCGGTGCGAACGGGGCCGGCAAAACGACGGCCATCAAGATGCTGACGGGGCTCCTCGCCCCCTCCGAAGGGGAGGCGCATACGGCTGGGTACGACGTGGCGGAGGCGCCCGACGAGGTCAAGCGCCGGATCGGCTACATGAGCCAGCGGTTCGCGCTCTACGACGACCTCACGGTGCGGGAGAACGTCCGGTTCTACGGCGGGGTCTACGGCCTGAGCGACCGCCAGATCACCGACCGGATGGCCGACGCGCTCGGCCGCCTCGGCATGCGCGACATGGCCGGCGAACGCGTCGGGCGGCTCCCGCTCGGGTGGAAGCAGAAGCTGGCGTTCTCCGTCGCCCTCCTCCACGCGCCCGAGGTCGTCTTCCTCGACGAGCCCACGGGCGGCGTCGACCCCATCACGCGGCGGCGGTTCTGGGAGATGATCTACGCCGCCGCGGCGCGGGGTACGACCGTGTTCGTCACGACGCACTACATGGACGAGGCCGAGTACTGCGACCGCGTCTCGATCATGGTCGCCGGCCGGATCGCCGCGCTCGGGACCCCGGCCGCGTTAAAGCGCCGCTTCGAGGCCGAGACGATGGACCAGGTCTTCGTCCGCCTGGCACGGTCCGACGACGCGGCGGCCGAGGCGGTGGGGCCCGGCGCCCCTCCCGATCCGTCATGAGCCCGTTCCGCGCCTTCGTCGTCAAGGAGACCCGGCACATCCTCCGGGACCGCCAGACGCTGGCGGTTCTCCTCGCGCTGCCCTTCGTGATGGTGCTCCTGTTCGGGTACGCCATCCGGACCGACGTCGAGGGCGTCCGCGTGCTCGTGGTGGACCCGAGCCGGGACGCGCGGAGCGCCGACCTCACGCGGGCGGTGGCCTCGACGCCGGCGCTCCGGCTCATCGGCGTGCGGCCCAGCGTGGCCGCCGTCGAGCCGCTCCTCCGGTCCGGCGAGGCCGACGTGGCCCTCGTCCTCCCCACCGACTTCGCCCGGCGCGTGGCCCGCGGGACGGCCGAGGTCCTGATCGTGAGTGACGGGATCAACGCGAACTACGCGACCACGGCCGAGGGCTACGTCCGCGCCGTCGTCCGGGGCTGGGCCGCCGAGGGGGGCGGGACGCCCGTCGTCCGCGCCTCCGTTCGGATGCGGTTCAACCCGACGCTGGCGAGCGAGAACCTGTTCGTGCCCGGCCTGCTCGCGTTCGTGCTCGCGCTCGTGAGCGCCCTGATGACGGCCATCTCGATCACGCGCGAGAAGGAGACCGGGACGATGGAGGTCCTGCTCGTCTCGCCGCTCCGGCCGCTCCAGATCGTCGTGGGGAAGGTGGCGCCGTACCTCGGGCTCGCCTTTCTCAACGCGCTGACGGCGCTGGGCGTTGCCGTCGTCGTGTTCGGCGTGCCCATCCGGGGGAGCGTTGTGCTGCTGCTCGCGGCCTCGCTCGTCTACGTCCTCGCCTCGCTCGCCCTCGGCGTCGTCGTCGCGACCCGGACGCCGGGCCAGCGGACGGCCATGATGGGCGTGCTCCTCGGCCTCCTCATCCCGACGCTCGCCCTCACCGGCTTCATCTTCCCCATCGCCTCGATGCCGGGCTGGCTCCAGCCCGTCACCAACGTCGTCCCGGCCACGTGGTACATCCTCATCGCGCGGGGCGTGATGCTGAAGGGCGTCGGCGTGGCGGTGTTGTGGAAGGAGCTGCTCGTGCTGTGCGGGATGGCCGTGGTCCTCCTGGCGCTCGGCACGCGTGCCCTCAACGACCGGATCGACTAGCCGCGCCCCGCCATGCGTACGGTCCTGTTTCTCATCCGCAAGGAGATCCTCCAGGTGCTTCGGGACCGGGTCATGCGGATCCAGATCTTCGTCCCGCCGATCGTCCAGCTCCTCATCGTGGCCCAGGCCATGACGTTCGAGGTGGCGCGGACCGACCTCGCGCTGGTGGACCTCGACCAGAGCCCGGCCTCGGCCCGGCTCGTCGAGCGGTTCACGGCGACGGGCCGGTTCGGGGCGGCGGTCGTCACGGCCTCCGGCGACGTGGCCGACCGGGCGCTCCTCACGCGCGAGGCGAACGCCGTCCTCCGCATCCCGGCCGGCTTCGCGCGCGACCTCCGGCGGGGCGCGTCGCCCCAGGTCCAGCTCGTGCTGAACGCGGAGGACGGCGCGGCGGCCGGCGTCGTCCAGTCCTACGCGAACGAGATCCTGGCCGCCTTCTCGCGCGCCGAGGTCGCCGGCTCGGCCCCGACCGTCCGTGCCGTCCGCGCAGGAGGGCCGGCGGGATTCGTCGCCGTCCAGACGCGGACGCTCTACAACCCGCAGGGCGAATACCTCGGCTACATGGCCATCGGTCTCCTCGCCTCGCTCGTCACACTCGTCGGCGTCCTCCTCACGGCGCAGAACGTGGCCCGCGAGCGCGAGATCGGCACGCTGGAGCAGCTCAACGTCACGCCCATCACGAAGGGCCAGTTCATCGCCGGCAAGCTGATCCCGTTCTGGGGGCTCGGGCTCCTCGAACTCACGCTCGGGCTCCTCATCATCCGCTTCGCATTCGGGGTCCCGTTCGTGGGGAACGTGCTGTGGGTGTACGTCGGGGCGGGCGTCTACCTCGTGGCCGCGCTCGGGCTCGGGCTCCTCATCTCGTCGGCCGTGGCGACGCAGCAGCAGGCCATGTTCGTGACGTTCTTCGTCCTTGTGACGATGCTCTTCCTCGGGGGCATCTTCACGCCGGTCACGTCGATGCCGGGCTGGGCGCAGACGGTCGCCGAGGTCAACCCGATCAAGCACTTCGTGGACGTGCTCCGGACAGTCCTCATGAAGGGGGGCGGGCCGCGCGAGGTGGGCCTGGACTACCTCGCGATGGCGGCGTTCGCCGCCGGGGTCCTCCCCCTCGCGCTCGTCCGCTACCGCAAGACGACAGCGTGACGGGGCCGGCTGTCGGGGCCGGCTACATCGTCGGATTGCCGCCGGTGACGCCGACCACCTCGCCGGTGATGTAGCCCGACTCCTGCGTCGCCAGGAACACGTAGGTCGGGGCGATCTCGGCCGGCTGGCCGGGGCGGCCGTAGGGGACCTCCGAGCCGAACTCCTCGATCTTGTCCTGCGGCTGGCCGCCCGAGGGCTGGAGCGGCGTCCAGAACGGCCCGGGCGCGACGGCGTTGACCCGGATCCCGCGGTCCACCATCTGCTTCGCGAGCGACTTCGTGAACCCGATGATGGCCCACTTCGTCGAGGCGTAGTCGAGGAGGTTGTCGGACGGCTTGTAGCCCTGGATCGAGGTCGTCGTGATGATCGCGGCGCCGGGCGGCATGGACGGGATGGCCGCCTTCGCCAGCCAGAACATGGCGTAGACGTTGGTCTTGTAGGTCCGGTCGAACTGCTCCGTCGTGATGTCGAGGATCGACTCCTGGGAGGTCTGCTTGCCGGCGTTGAGGACGAGCACGTCGAGCCCGCCGAGTGCGTCCTTCGCGTCCTCGATGAGGTGGGTGCAGAACGACTCGTCCGTGAGGTCGCCAGGGAGGAGGACGAGCGTGCCGCCCTCGCCCTCGACGAGGGCCTTGAGCGACTGGGCATCCTGCTCCTCGCTCTCCAGGTAGTTGATGGCCACGGCCGCGCCCTCGCGGGCGTACGCGATGGCGGTCGCGCGGCCGATCCCGGAGTCGCCGCCGGTGATGAGCGCCTTGCGGCCCTCCATCCGGCCGGAGCCCCGGTAGCTCCCCTCGCCGTGGTCGGGGCGCGGGTCCATCTTCTCGATCGTCCCCGGCGCGTCCTGGGGCTGGCGGGGGAAGGGCGGGCGCGGGTACTGCGTCCGCGGGTCCTGCATGGTGAACTGGTTGGGCGTCTCGGGCATGGGAGGGGGCGAGGGAAGGGAGGGCGGCTACTCGCGGGACGCCGCGCGGATTCGGGCCGGCGCAGGATCGGGGAAGGCCGGAGGCCGGCGCCGAACGGGTGGCGGACGGCGCCGGGCGCGCCAAACCGCGACGTCGTGCGTTGAAGTGGGGACCGCCGACCGCCGCCGAACGCTGGGCGCGGGCCGGCCGCTCCTATCTTGAGCGACCCCACCGCCCCGGGCGCCGTCCCCCCGTGCCCTCTCCCCAGCCTCTCCCCGACCGTCCCGCTCGTGACGCCGCGCCCTCGGCGCCCGACTCGTCCGATGCCGAAGGGGACGTCGTGGACGATGAGCCCTCGCTCCTCGCCTACCTCGTCGAGCGTTGGCGGACCGCCCCGCCGCTCCTGACGTGGGGCGGGCTCGTGGTGCTCGCCGCGCTCGTGGCCTGGGCGGCGAGCGGGCACGCGCCCGAGGTGATCGAGGAGAGGCCCAACGAGGAGGACCAGCTACAGCGGGCCGCCCGCGCCCGCGCCGAGTGGGCTGCCATGCGTCGGATGGCGCCGGAGCCGCTGGGCGAGGCGCCCATCGCCGGCGACCTCGGCCCGGGCGACGCCGAGCGCGACGACGACCGCTTCGCCGACTACTACGTGGTCGACGCCGACAGCACGACGTTCTCGGTCCTCGTCACCTCGGCCGACTTCGCGCCCGACCTCGCCGTCCGCCTCACCGATGGGCAGACGCTCGCGGCCTCGAACCTTCTCCGCACGGCCACGCGCGCCGAGATCGACGGGCTCGCCGGGCCGGGCCGCTTTGAGATCGCCGTCACCTCCCGCGAGCCCGGTGACACGGGCCGCTACGAGGTCGCCGTGGTCCCCGCCGCGCCGCTCGACTCGGTCTACCTCGACGACGAGGCCCGGCTCGACACGCTCGGCGCCGGGCCCCGCCGTGCGGGCCGCTACGAGAGACTGTACGGTGTCTCGACGGGCTCCGAGGGTCCGGTCATCCTCCGCGTCGTGGGCGAGGGATTCGTGCCGCGGCTCCACCTGCTCGGGCCGAACGGCGAGGTCCGCGGCGAGGCGCGGACGCTGGAGCACTCGGACCGGGGCGACGGCCTCCACGGGGTCCTCCTCCGCTACCTCCCCGGCTGGGACGCCCCCTACCGCCTCATCGTCAGCTCGGAGGAGCCTGGCGCGCGCGGGCCGTTCGCGCTCGACGTGCGGAGCCTCCTCTTCCGAAGCCTCCTGGCCGACGGCACTGCGCACCCGGGGACCCTCGGCGACGAGAGTTGGATCGTGGACGGCCGCTACGTGGACACCTATCGGTTCCGAGCGCGGGAGGGAGAGCAGACGGTGGTCCGTGTCGAGTCGAGTGAGTTTCCGCCGGCCGTCCGGCTGTGGACGGTCGAGGGGCGGCGGCGGGAGGACGTGACCGAGGCCTTGAATCCAGGAGGGGCGTCGTCGGTGGCGCTGGAGCGCGAGATGGACGGCGGCGAGTACTACCTGGAGGTGACTTCCGGGGGCGCCGCCGACGCCGGGCTCCAGGGCGGGGACTACAGCGTGGCCCTGCAGTCGCAGTCGCTCGTCCCTGCCCCCGACTCGACGGAAGGCGCGCCCGTGTTCGACGGGCCCGCGCCGCCGAGCCGCCTGTTCTCGACGGAGGTCCGCCGGGAGGGCCAGAGCGGGGGGAGCACGTTCGAGGTGGGCGTGACGAGCGTGGCCCTCTCGTACCCCGCCGGAACGCGCACGCGCGTCCAGCTCAGCGTGACCGTCCGCTCCGTCGACTACAAGGGGAACTGGGCGCCGTGGGAGAGCTTCGCCTCGAAGGCCTACGTCGTGGACGACACCGGCCGGCGCTACCGCGCCTCCGTCGCCGAGAGCGCGAGCCCGTCCGGCCCGGCGGCCGAGCCGGGAACCGCGCGGCGGGGGATTGTCGTGTTCTACGCGCCCGGCGTCGCCCACGACCTGAAGCGGCTCGTCCTCGTCGCCTCCATCGGCGAGCGCGAGCTGACCCTCCCCATCCCCGTCCCTCGATGAGTCCGGCCGCCCTCACCCTGGAGAGCCTCCGCCGACGGTTCGCGGTCTACCGCGCCCAGGCCGAACGCGCCCTCGCCCAGATGGACGACGCGGCGTTCGCCGAGCGCCTCGGCGCCGTCGACCCCGCCGCGATCCTCGTCAAGCACATCGCGGGCAACCTCCGCTCGCGCTGGACCGACTTCCTCACGACCGACGGCAACAAGCCGGACCGGGACCGCGACGGCGAGTTCGAGCTGACGGAGGCCGACACGCGCGAGGCCCTCATGGCCGCCTGGGCGGAGGGCTGGGGCCGCCTGGAGGCGACGCTCGACGCACTCACGCCGGACGACCTCGCGCGGACCGTCACGATCCGCGCGGAGCCGCTCTCGGCCGTCGACGCCCTCATGCGGAGCCTCGCGCACACGGCCTCGCATGTCGGTCAGATCGTCCTTCTCGCCAAGCACGCCGCCGGCGACGACTGGCAGACGCTGAGCATCCCGCGCGGCGGCTCGGCGTCGTTCGAGGCCGAGATGCGCGCGCGCCACGGCGCGGAGCCGGGCACGGCCGAGGAGCGCCGGGCCAAGAGCCGGTTCGCCTGACCGATGGTGGTCCTCGTCACCGGCGCCAGCCAGGGGATCGGCGCGGCGATCGCGGTCGCCTTCGCCGAGCGTCCGGGCGTGCGCCTCGCCCTTGTCAGCCGGAACGAGGCGAAGCTGGAGGTCGTGGCCGAGACGTGCCGCGCGCGCGGCGCCGAGGCCCTCGTCGTCCCCTGCGACGTGACAGTCGACGCGGCGGTCGACGCGATGGCCGTGCGCGTCCGCGAGCGCCTCGGGGCGCCCGACGTGCTCGTCAACAACGCGGGCCTGTTCGAGCCGGGCGGCTTCCTGGAGACCTCGCCCGAGGCGTTCCGGCGGCAGGTGGACGTGAACCTCGTCAGCGCGTTCCTCGTCACGCGCGCGTTCCTGCCCGCGATGCTGGCGCGCGGCTCGGGCCGAATCCTGATGATGGGGTCGGTGGCGTCGGTGCGCGGCTACCCCGGCGGGACGGCCTACGGGGCCGCGAAGCACGCGCTCCTCGGCCTCGCCCGGTCGCTCCGCGAGGAGACCAAGGGGACCGGCGTCGGCGTGACGACGCTCCTCCCCGGCGCCACGCTCACGCCCTCGTGGGACGGCGCGAACCTCCCCCCCGACCGGCTTATGCCGCCGGAGGACGTCGCCCGCGTGGCCGTCGAGGTGGCGACGCTATCGGACCGCTCGGTCGTGGAGGAGGTCCTGATCCGCCCCGCGGAGGGCGACGTGTAGGGCACCTTTCGCCCGGGGGCGAGTCCACGTCCCTCACGACTCCCCCTCTCATGCCCGATGTTCGCCACGAGTCCACCGCCTCCCGCTTCGTCGCCGACGTGGAGGGCGGCGAGGCCGAACTCGCCTACCGCCAGTCCGACGGCGTGATCGCGTTCGTCCACACGTTCGTCCCGGAGGCGTCGCGTGGGCAGGGCGTCGGCGAGGCGCTGGCCCAGGCCGGGCTGGACTACGCCCGCGCCGAGGGGCTTGCGGTGCGGCCCGACTGCCCGTTCGTGGCGGCCTACATCGAGGAGCACGCGGAGGTGCAGGACCTCGTCGCCTGAGGCGCGCCCGGTCGTTCTGCGCGACGTCGCAGCCGCGCGGAGCGCATCACGGACGGTGGGGACGAGGCTGTCCCTGACGTGTGGCGGCAGGTAGCTTCCGGAATGGTCATGCGTGTTCTCCTCGCCGTCGTGCTCCTCGCTGCCGCATCTGCTTCCGCCCAGGCGCCCGCGTTCGCCGAGGACCCGGCGCTCAGCGCCGCGCTTGCCCCGATCGTCGACGCCGCCGGGCTCGCGGGCCCGTTCGACGTGGGCGAGGACGGGACGCAGGTCACGTCGCTCGTCGTGGTCGACCTGGGAGGCGAGGCGCCCGTCTGGGGCGGCGTCGCGCCGGACGCGTTCCTCTACCCGGCCAGCCTCTACAAGATGTACGTGGCCGCCGAGGTGCTCCGCCAGGTCTACGACGGGGAGACCGCGCTCGACGCGCCGCGCGTCGTCGCCGCGCACAACGCCGTCGACACCGCCCGGGAGGTGCTCTCCGATCCGCGCCCGCTCCTGGCCGCGGGCGACACCGTGACGGTCGGCTACCTCCTCGACCTGATGATCACGCGGAGCGACAACAGCGCGGCCAACGAGCTGATCGACCTCGCCACGCGGCCCGCCATCGGCGCGCTGATGCACCGCTACGGGTGGCAGGGCTCGGAGGTCACCCGCAAGTTTCTCCCGCGATCCGTGGAGGACCCGGGCTACGCCGACGTGCCGAGCACGATGACCTCGGGCCGCCACGCGGCCGAGTTCCTGGCGCTGGCGGCGACAGATCGGCTGGTGAACCCGTGGGTCAGCCGACGGCTCCTCGTCCTCCTCGGCGGGCAGCTCGACGGGACGAAGCTCGCCGCGGGCCTCCCGCGCGACGCCGTCTACGCGCACAAGACGGGCTGGTGGAGCTTCTGGACCCACGACGCCGGCGTCGTGCGCGACGGGGACCTGACGTACGTGGTCGCGCTCCTGACGCCGGTGCCCGCGGCCGAGTCGGCGCCGCGGATGGCCGAGGTGGGCCGCCGCGTCCACGCCCTGATGCAGGCGCGGGCGGCGCGGTAGGAGTCTGTCTCGTCGTCGCTCCGGCTCCAAGAGGGGGCCCCTCCGAGCGGTTGCCGAGGGCCCGCCCACTTCGGGGACTCCACTAGGCCTTGTGCGGAGCCTCCAGAGATGTCCTCCGGAACGCCGTGAAGGATCTCGACGCGACGTCGGACTCCGTCCCAGCCCTCGCGACGGTCTCCGACGATGGCGGTGAGATCCTTCACGCTGCTCAGATGACGGGACCGGAGGGGGTTCCGCACACGCCCTGGGACCCCATCGTCCCGGCGACGGCGCCTCGTCCCTCTCCGCCTCGGCGTGGACGGCGGAGCGACGTGGGGACGGCATCCGACGCCGCTAGCTTCCGGCATGCCCGACGACCTTTTCGCCGCCGCCGCCGACGCCCGGCAGCGCAAGAACGCCCCGCTCGCCGACCGGATGCGGCCCCGCACGCTCGACGAGTACGTGGGGCAGCCGCACGTGCTGGCCCCCGGCAAGCTCCTCCGCCGCGCCGTCGAGGCCGACCGCGTGACGAGCCTCATCCTGTTCGGCCCGCCCGGGACCGGCAAGACGACGCTGGCCCGGATCATCGCCAACACCACGCGCAAGCACTTCGCGAGCCTCAACGCCGTCCTCGCCGGCGTCAAGGACATCCGCGAGCAGATCGCGGCGGCGCAGGAGCGGCTCCGGCTCCACGGCCAGGGGACGATCCTGTTCGTCGACGAGGTCCACCGGTTCAACAAGAGCCAGCAGGACGCGCTCCTCCCGCACGTCGAGAACGGGACGGTCACGTTCGTCGGGGCCACGACCGAGAACCCGTACTTCGAGGTCAACAAGGCGCTCGTCTCGCGGAGCCGCGTGTTCGAGCTCCAGACGCTGACCGAGGCCGACCTCCGCGGCGTCGTCCGCCAGGCCCTGGCCGACCCCGGGCGCGGCTACGGCGCCCTCGACGTGCAGGTCGACGACGACGCGCTCGGCCACCTCGTCGAGCACGGCCAACGGCGACGCCCGGTCGCTCCTCAACGCGCTCGAGCTGGCCGTGGAGACGACCGAGCCGGACGCCGACGGGACGGTCCGCGTGACGCTGGAGGTGGCCGAGGACTCGATCCAGCAGCGGGCTGTCCTCTACGACAAGGACGGCGACGCCCACTACGACACGGTCTCGGCCTTCATCAAGTCGATGCGCGGCTCCGACCCCGACGCCGCACTCTACTGGATGGCCCGGATGATCTACGCCGGCGAGGACCCCCGCTTCGTGCTCCGCCGCATGATGATCTTCGCCTGCGAGGACGTCGGGCTGGCCGACCCCAACGCGGTCCGCGAGGCCGTGGCCTGCATGCAGGCCTTCGAGTTCGTGGGGATGCCGGAGGGCCGGTTCATGCTGGGCCAGCTGTGCGTCTACCTCGCGACGGCGCCCAAGAGCAACTCGAACTTCGCCTTTTTCACGGCCCTGGAGCACGTGGCGAAGGAGCAGACGCTCGACGTGCCGAATCCGCTGAAAGACGCCTCGCGCGACAAGAAGGGGCTGGGCCACGGCGAGGGCTACAAGTACCCCCACGCCTACCGCGACCACTACGTGCCCGAGCAGTACCTCCCGGGCGGGATGCAGGGGACGTACTTCTACGAGCCGTCGGGCCAGGGCTACGAGGGGCGCCTCCAGGCCCGCTTGGAGCAACTCCGCGCGCGGGACGCCGAGGAGTCCATCGAGAAGCGCGTCCAGCGGTACACGCTTAAGGACGACGGCGCCGAGTAGCCCCGCCTCGGGCCGGAGGCGGGGGCGGTCAGGCCCGAACGGACCGCGCCCCGTCGGCGGATCGTCTCCACCAGCGGGGCGCGAGGGGGTCTGAGCGGCACTCTCTCACCGCTCGGCGCTCACGAGTCTACCGCCCCGTCAGCTCGCGGGCGAGGCGTTCGAGGCCGTAGACCTCCTCCAGCACCTCCAGCATGGCCCGCGCGTCGAGCGAGACCGTACGGTTCTTCGTGTCGACGAAGATGTAGTCGCCCGGCAGGCCCTCGATGTTGCTGTCGAAGGCGATGCCGACCACCTGGAGGTCGCGGTCGAGAACGGGCGAGCCCGAGTTGCCCCCGATGATGTCGGCCGTGGAGGCGAAGTTGAACGGCGTCGCGAGGTCGATCCGGTCGCGCGCGTCGAGCCAGCGCGGCGGGAGCGCCCACGGGCAGTCCGGCGTGTCGTCGCCGCCGTAGACGCACTGCCCGTAGTACCGGTCGTACATGCCGTAGAACGTGGTATACGGCGGGGCGAGGGTCCCGTTGTAGTCGTAGCCATTCACGACGCCGTCCGAGATGCGGAGCGTGAACGTGGCGTCGGGCGGGATGGAGGTGCCGTAGAGCGCGAAGCGCGAGCGGGCCAGGGCGGAGGTCAGTTCGCCCAGCTCAGCGCCCGAGGCCTGCGCGACCTCCTGGTAGGCGCGGAGGGCTGGCAGCAGCACCTCCGCGGCGCGGACGGCCGGGTCGTCGGCGAGCGTGCCGGCAGCGAGCGCGGCCAGCGCCGCCGTCGAGTCCGCGAGGACGCTGCCGGAGACGAGGGCGCGGGCCGCCGCCGCAGGCGACTGGCCGCCGAGGAGGGCGCGGACGGTGGGGTTGGAGGCGCCCAACTCGCGCTGGAGATCTTCGAAGCGGGCCCCGACGAGACCTTCCTGGATCTGCGTCGGCTGGTCCTCGACCCCCATCAGCTGCTCGGCCGTCGGCGTGCCGCCGGCGAGGGCGGTGACGAAGCCGCGCGAGAGCGCCGTCCCGTTGTACGGCGAGGTCGGGCCGAGGGCGATGAAGGCGCGGGCCTCCGCCGCCTGCGCGCGGAGCGCCGTCCGGTTGGCCGCGATGCGGTCGACTACGCCGCCGTACTCGGCCTGCGCGGCGGCGTTGGCCGCGAGGTCCGCGCGGTACTGGCGCTCGGCGGCGGCGCGGCGTGCGAGGATGTACGGATCGCGGAGCCCTTCGACCCGGCCCGTGTAGGCCTTGCGGCTGTTGCCGAGGCCGAAGTAGGTGTCCTCCAACTCCGGCGTCCGCGGGTCGTCGGGGTTGGCATGGACGAAGTCGCCGAAGACGGCCTCGCGGGAGGCGAGGAAGCTGAGGATGGCCGGCTCGGTCACGTCGCGGCGGTACTCGAGCTGGGCGACCGTCTGGAGCCGGCTCGTCGAGCCCGGATTGCCGATGACGAACACGAGGTCGCCGGGGTCGGAGCCGTCGGGGTCGAAGGCGAAGTAGTCGGTCGTGCGCAGCGGCTGGCCGTCGTCGCCGTAGGCGCGGAAGAGCGAGAAGTCGAGGCTGTAGCGCGGGTACGTGAAGTTGTCCGGGTCGCCGCCGAAGTAGCCCATCTGGGTCTCGGGTGCGAAGACCAGGCGCACGTCGTCGTAGCGGCGGTAGGTGTAGGCCTTGTACTGGGCGCCCGAGTAAAGGGTGACCACCTGGACGCGGTAGCCGTCGCCACGGGCCGCGCCCATCTCGGTCTCGAGAGCGTCGATGGCGGTCGCGCGGGCCTGCTGGCGGCCCGCGTCGTCGGTGGCGGCGGAGGCCGCCGCCGTCACGCGGTCGGTCACGTCGTCGATGGCGACGAGCTGCTCCACGAAGAGGCCATCGATGGCCTTCTCGGCCGCCTGCGTGGCCGCGGTGTAGCCGTCGGCGTTGTAGTCATGGCCGTCCTCGATGGACACCTGCGTCACGCTCTCGCGGGCGCAGTGGTGGTTGGTGAGGATGAGGCCGTTCGGCGAGACGAAGGACGCCGAGCAGTAGGTCGCGAAGCGGAGTGCGCCGAGGCGGGCATGCTCCCACCAGTCGGCGCCCGGCGAGAACGCGTAGGTGTCGCGGAGGTAGGACGTCGGCGGATCGTCGAAGGTGAACATCCGGCCGTTGTCGAAACGACCGGCGGTGACCGTGTCGAGGCCCGCGTCCATAGGCGGGGCCTGGGCGACGGGGGCCTCGGGGAGGACCGTCACGGGCGGCGTCGGGGCCGGGGCGACGGTGGTGGGCGCGGAGCCTGCACAGGCTGCCAGCGAGAGGGCCAGGGTCAGGAGGAGGAACGAACGGGACACGTGGGGTGGGGGAAAGCCTGACTCAGGGTACTCCCGCCGCCCGTTTGGGTTGCCGATGTCGTCTCGGGCACACCAGGGAATTGCGGCCCCATTGATGACGGCATCGGAGGCTCTCGCGTTCGACCCCTAACGCCCTTTGCGACTCCACCGCCTCGGGCCAGAGGCAGGGGCGGTCAGGCCGCGGCCAGCTCGGTGAGCGTCGGCTAGGGCTACAGTGCCCCCACGTCTACCGCGACCATTACGTGCCCGAGCAGTACCTCCCGGGCGGGATGCAGGGGACGTATTCTACGAGCTGTCGGGCCAGGGCTACGAGGGGCGTCTCCAGGCCCGCCTGGAGCAACTCCACGCGCGGGACGCCGAGGAGTCCATCGAGAAGCGCGTCCAGCGCTATGCTGAGGACAACTGACGGCCCCGACCTGAGCTCCCCGATCACCTCGCCTCTTCTATGCCCTGTCTCACCACTGTCGACCCCGACCTGGGAGTGGGGATGGTACGTGCGACCGGGTACGTGTCGGGGACGGACGTGCTCAGCGCCAACGAGGCGCTGTACGCGCACCCGGCGTGGCAGCCCGGGTTCGACGAGTTCTGGGACTGCGGCCGCATCACCGAGTTCGACGTGAGTCCGGAGGAGATGCGGGCGATATCGTCGATGGAGGTGGCGGCCCAGGACCGGATCGGGACCGGCCGCGTCGCGCTCGTGATGACGCGGGAGGTGGTCCAGATGGTCGGCTACCTCTACCGCCGGCTCGTCATGGAGGCCGGGCGTCCCGTCGAGATCGTCTCGACGCGGGCGGCCGGCGCGGCGTGGCTCGGTCTCGACGGGGTGCCTGGGTGGCTCGTGTCGACCACATAGGGGACCGTTGACGCACCCTCGTCGGTGATCGAATGGGGTCCGCTCCGGGGGCGCGACATGTGCAGACCGGCGGTACCATGCGACATGCAGATCGAACGCGCCCGCCTCGACGAGTTCGCCGCCGCGCTCCGCCCCCGGCTCGCGGGTGACCTCCGCCTCGACGACCTCCACCGTGCGCTCTACGCCACCGACGCCTCGCTCTACCGCGAGCCGCCGCTCGGCGTCCTCATCCCCAAGCACGCCGACGACATTCAGGCGGCGCTGGAGGAGGGCGGGCGCTACGGCGTCCCCATCGTCGCGCGCGGGTCGGGCTCCAGCCTCGCCGGCAGCGCCGTCTCGGCCGGGCTCGTAGTCGACACCACGAAGCACCTCCGCGAGATCGTCCGGATCGACCCCGAGGGGCGGACGGCCGTGGTCCAGCCCGGCGTGGTCCTGGACGACCTGAACCGGGCGGCGCGAGCGCACGGCCTCACGTTCGGCCCCGACCCGGCCTCCTCGAACCGGGCCACGCTCGGCGGCATGCTCGGCACGAACGCGACCGGCACGCACTCCATCCAGTACGGCTCCGTCGTCGACCACGTCGAGTCGGTGCGGGCCCTCCTGGCGGACGGGACGGCCGCGTCGTTCGACGCCCTCAGCCCCGAGGCCTGGGCCGCCAAGGCCCGCCTGTCGGGCCCCGAGGGCGAGGTCTACAAGCGCGTCGACGCGCTCCTGAAAGTCCACGAGCAGGCCGTCCGGCGCGACACGCCGCGGTGGTGGCGCCGGGCCGGCGGCTACCGCCTGGAGCGGATGTTCGAGGCGCCCGAGGTGGACCGTGGGCCGGGCCGCCCGTGGGACGGCACGCGCAACCTCGCGCACCTGCTGGCCGGCTCCGAGGGCACGCTTGGCATCGCCACGGAGCTGACCCTGAGCCTCGTTGAGCGGCCGACGCACGCCGCCCTGGGCGTGGTCCACTACCAGACGCGGCGGGCGGCGCTGGAGGCCGTCGAGGGGATTTTGGAGACCGGCCCCACGGCCGTCGAGCTGTTCGACCGGATCGCGCTGGAGCGGGCGCTGAACGTGACGGAGTACGCGCCGAAGCTCCACTTCGTCCAGCGCAACGCGGACGGATCGCTGCCGGCGGCGCTCCTCATCGTCGAGTACAGCGGCAGCGCTCTCTCAGAGGTCCGCGACGGGCTCGTGCGGCTCCGGCGGCACCTCGGCGCGGGCGCCGTCATCACCGAGCTCGTGGAGGAAGCCCGGATGGACGACGTGTACGCCGTCCGGAAGGTGGGACTCGGCCTCGCCATGAGCGCGCGCCTTCCGGTCCAGGCCGCGGCCATCGTCGAGGACGCGGCCGTGCCCGTGGAGCACCTCCCGGCCTACATCCGCGAGCTGGAGGAGGCGATGGAGGCCGACGGCGTGGAGGCCGTGGTCTACGCGCACGCGAGCGCCGGCTGCCTCCACGTTCGCCCGTTCCTCGACCTCCGCGAGCCGGCCCAGGTGGAGGCCATGGACCGCGTCGCGCGGGCGTCGATGCGCCTCGCCAAGAAGTACGGCGGCGTGATCGCGAGTGAGCACGGCGACGGCCGCGCTCGCGGGGCGCTCGCGGAGGACTTCTACACGCCGGCCCTCTATGCGGCCTACCAGGCCACGAAGCGCGCGTTCGACCCCGGCGGCCGGCTCAACCCGGGCAAGATCGTCGAAGTGCCGCCGCTGACCGAGGCCCTCCGGATGGGGCCGGACTACCACGCGCGGGAGGTCCAGACGGGCCTCGCCTTCCCCGACGCCTCGGGCGCCGACGCCGGGTTCGCGGCGGCCGTCGAGGCCTGCAACGGGTCGGCGGTGTGCCGGAAGGTGGGCGTAGGGACCATGTGCCCGCCGTTCATGGCCACGCGCGAGGAGAAGGACTCGACGCGCGGCCGGGCCAATGCGCTCCGCGAGGCGCTCTCGTCCGGCCTCACGAGCCTGACCGGCCCGGGCGTGGCCGACGCGCTCGACCTGTGCGTCTCGTGCAAAGCCTGCAAGTCCGAGTGCCCGGCGGGCGTCGACATGGCCGCGCTCAAGACGGCGTGGCAGGAGCAGAAGTGGAAGGAGCAGAAGCCCCCGATGCGGACGCGCCTCTTCGCTCACCTCCCGGCCGTGGCCAAGCGCGTGGCCGGCCCGCTGGCTGCCGTCGCCAACACGGTGAACCAGAGCGGGATCGTGCGGAGCCAGCTCGCCCGCCTCGGCATCGCCACCGAGCGCGCGCTCCCGACGTTCTCGACGCGCCCGTTCTCGCCGCAGCGCGACCGCCCCGAGGTGGACCCCCTCCTCCCGGCCGACCCGGACGCGCCGCGCGTGGCGCTCTTCGTGGACACGTTCGGGCAGTTCCAGGAGCCGTCGATCCCGCGCGCGGCCCTCACGGTGCTGCAGGCGGCCGGCGCGCGCGTCGAGATCCCCGAGTACCGCTGCTGCGGGCGGACGTACCTCTCGAAGGGGTTCGTCCCGCACGCCACGCGCCTCGCGCGCCAGCTCGTCGAGACGTACGCGCCGTACGCCGAGGCCGGCACGGCCATCGTCGGGCTGGAGCCGTCGTGCATCCTCACGCTCCGCGACGAGATCCCGCGCCTCCTGCCCGGTGACGCGCGGGCCCTGGCCATCGCCGAGGCGGCGGTCACGTTCGAGGAGTGGTGCGTCCGGCACACCGCGCGCCTCGGGCTGCTCGACTGGAAGACGGCGCCGGGCGCCTCCGACGACGCGCTCGTCCACGGCCACTGCCACCAGAAGGCGCTCTCTTCGATGGACGCCAGCCGCGGCTGCCTGACGACGGCCGGGCTGAGCGTGACCGAGTCCGGCGCCGGGTGCTGCGGCGTGGCCGGCGCGTTCGGCTACGAGGCCGAGCACTACGCCGTGTCGGTCGCGATCGCCGAGGACCGCCTCGCGCCGACCGTCCGCGCGACGCCGGAGGCGACGGTCGTGGTCGCGGCCGGGACGAGCTGCCGCGAGCAGATCGAGCACACGACGGGCCGCCGGGCGCTCCACCCGGCCGAGGCCCTCGCCGCGCGCCTGCGCTGACGAGGGCTCGGGCGCCTCCGTTCAGCGGAGGAACGTGACGACGCCGCCGGAGAGGCCGTAGACGTGGCTGAGGGTCACGTCTCCCACGAGCCCGTCCGCCCGGTAGAACGCCTGGACCTGGATCCCGACGTTCCGGGCGATGGGGACCACCAGGCCGCCGCGCCCTCCCGCGTCAGGGTGAAGGCGGTATACCGGGCCCCATCTTCCGGGTCGCCGACCACCGATTCGCGGGAGGTCGACACGTTCCGGTACCCCACCTGGGTCTCGGCGCGGAGGAAGGGGTGGACGGCGCTCCCCGCGCGGCCGAAGTAATAGGCGATCGCGGGCTCCACCCCCAGCGTGGTCGTCCCTTGGGAGTACGAGACCGGAACGTAGGAGGAGCCATAGGCTCATAGATCCAATAGCAACTCTCCGAGTGCCCGAGGCGGAGGTCGGCGCTGAGCGCGAGGCCATCGGCGAGAAAGAGCCCGATCTGGGGGAAACGTCGGCGTAGGTCAGAGAGGCGGATCGCGAGAACGATGCGGCCCCGCCCACGATCACGGCCCCCTCAGCGACGAGGAACGGAGGCTCCGGATCTGTCTGGGCCGAGACGAGGGGAACGGCCAGCAACGCGAGGGCGGCACCGGCAAGGCGCATGGGTGTGAATAGATGTCGCGGTGGAAATGGTGATGAATGTAACCGGTGGTATCGGTCCAGGCAGGGCACGCTCCGGCGCCGACGGAGCGCGCTGCCGATGGCGCGTAGCTTGGCCCTCCCTCTCTTCCGACCCCTCTGCTATGTCGTGGTGGCAAGCCGCCCTGCTCGGTCTCGTCCAGGGCCTCGCCGAGTTCCTGCCCATCTCGTCCTCGGGCCACCTCGTGCTCGGCGAGTACGTGCTCGGGCTCAACACCCAGGCCGCCAACGACGTCACGTTCGAGGTGTTCGTCCACTTCGGGACGGCGCTCTCGATCCTCGTCGTCTACCGGGAGAGGATCTGGCGCATCCTGCGCGACGCGTTCGGCGCCTTCACGACGCCGTCGGCGTGGGCCGCGGCGGTCCGGCCGGGGCGGATCGAGCGGGCGCGCGGCGACGAGATCGACTACGAGCCGCAGCCGACGGGCGGGCCAGTCCCGTCGCTCCGCCTCGCGCTCTACGTCCTCATCACGATGGTGCCCACGTTCATCGGGTACCTCCTCTTCGAGGAGCCGCTGGAGGCCCTCTTCGGCGACCCCCGGTTCGTGTGCGGCGCCCTCCTCGTGACCGGCGTGCTGCTCCTGCTCACGCGCCTCCGGCCCGACCCCGACGGCGTGCTCTCGCCGCTCAAGTCAGTCCTCGTGGGGATCGCGCAGACGTGCGCGCTCATTCCCGGCATCAGCCGCTCCGGGTCCACGATCTGCACGGCCATCTATCTCAACGTGGACCGCAAGGAGGCCGCGGACTTCTCGTTCCTGATGTTGCTCCCAGTCGTCCTCGGCGCGACGCTGCTCAAGACGCTCGACATGCTGGAGGTGGGGATGACGGTGGGTGTGCTCCCCCTCGTGGTGGGGACGGCCGTGGCGTTCGGGTCGGGCGTGTTCGCGATCCGGGCCGTGCAGGTGCTCGTGCAGCGCCACTCGCTCCAGTATTTCGCCTACTACTGCTTCGCCGTAGGGGGCCTCGGCCTCGTGCTGATCTAGGGCGCGGGGCGCGTCGAAAAACGACCCGCGAGGGGGCCGTACCGATTTGAGACAGCGGGCGGGCCGCCGATACCGGACGCCCCAACTCCCCCGCTCGCTCCGTGACCACCCGTTTCTTCGTCGTCGACGACGACAAGCACTACGCCCGTCTCCTCTCCTACCGGATCGACAAGGAGAAGACCCACGAGGTCCACGTCTTCCACTCGGGCGAGGACGCGCTCGACCAGCTCGACGCGCTCCGCCCGGACCTCGTCCTCCTCGACATCATGATGCCTGGGATCGGGGGGATGGAGACGCTCCGCCGGCTGCAGCTCTTCCAGCCCGACCTCCCCGTCGTCATGATCTCGGCGCAGGGCACGGCCGACGTGGCCGTCGAGGCCATGAAGGGCGGCGCGACGGACTACATCACGAAGGGCCAGGACGACCTCGTCAAGCTCGACGTCGTCGTCAAGCGGCTGAAGGACCGAGTGAAGCTGGCGCGCGAGGTGGAGCAGCTCCGGGCCGAGGTGGCCAAGAAGTACGGGATGGAGGAGATCGTCGGCGACAGCCCGGCGATGGAGCGGGTCTACCAGCTCATCCAGAAGACGCTCCGCGGCAACCTGACCGTCGCCATCCAGGGCGAGAGCGGGACGGGAAAGGAACTCGTGGCTCGCGCCATCCACTTCAACTCGGACCCGCCTCCGGGCGAGGCCGAGGTCGGCCCGTTCGTGGTCGTCAACTGCGCGGCGATCCCGAAGGAGCTCATGGAGAGCGAGTTCTTCGGGCACGAGAAGGGCTCGTTCACGGGCGCCCACGCCCGCCACATCGGCAAGTTCGAGCAGGCCGACGGCGGGACCCTCTTCCTGGACGAGGTGGGCGAGCTGAACCTGGAGCTCCAGGCCAAGCTGCTCCGCGCGCTCCAGAACCGCGAGATCACCCGCGTCGGCGGGAGCGGCACCATCAAGTTCGAGTGCCGTGTGATCTCGGCCACCAACAAGGACGTGCTGGCGATGGTCCGCGCGGGGACGTTCCGGGAGGACCTCTACTACCGCCTGTTCCAGTTCCCTGTCGACCTCCCGCCGCTCCGCGCGCGCGGCAACGACGTCCTGCTCCTGGCGCAGGGCGTGCTGGAGGACTACGTGAAGGCCCACCCGCAGTTCAAGGGGAAGCGGCTCGCCGGCGACGCCGTCCGTGCCATGATGGAGTACCCGTGGCCGGGCAACGTCCGCGAGCTGAAGTCGACCGTCGAGCGGGCCATCCTCATCGCCGACGGCGACGAGATCACCGAGGCCGACCTCCTCATCAACGGGCCGCAGGCGATCCGCCCGTGGGCCGAGCGGATGGGGATGGCTGAGCCAAGCGCGCCGCCCTCTGCGCCGGCGTCCGTTGCGCCGGCGTCCGTTGCGCCGGCGTCCGTTGCGCCGGCATCCGTTGCGTCCGCGCCCGTCGCGCCGCCCCCGCCTCCGGTCGCCGCCCCGGCGTCGGGCGACGGCATGTCGGGGGCGCCGGCATTCCCCCCGATGGCCGGGGCGCCCGGCGTCAGCGCGCCGACGCCCGAGGCACCGCCGCAACCTCGCGCGGAGCCCGGCGGTATAGCCGCCCTCACCCCGGACGACGTGATCCTCCCCCTGGAAGACCTCAAGCGGCAGGCTGTCGAGCGTGCCTTCGAGCTCTGCGAGGGGAACGTCGAGCGGGCGGCCGGCGAGCTCGGCATCGGCCGGGCCACCATGTACCGGCTCCTCAAGAAGTACGACATTAGCACGGAGTGATTCGGGCGCGTGACGAGGGATCGTGATGCGTGACGGGTGGCTCCTCGGACCCCACGCCTCACCCCCTGACCCCATGCGTCTCACCGAGTACGAACGAACCGCCCAGCGCGACATCGAGCGCTGGGAGCGCGGCGAGACGTTCCTCCAGCAGGCCCTCGGCTTCGCCATGAAGCCGGTCGACTGGGCCTTCGACCAGTTCGTTCCGGAGTCGGTCGTGGACACGCTGACGGGCGCGCTCACGGAGGCCCTCTCGACGCTCAACGACGCCAGTGCGTGGACCTACGACGAGGCCGACGTGCTGGCCAAGGCCCGCGCCGCCGGGATCGAGGTGGAGGCGGTCCCAGCGTTGCGCGACCAGCCCTTGAAGGACCTCGACGCTCTCGCCAGGCCGTATGCCTCGCAGAACTCGGTGCTCGCGGCTCTCTCGGGCGGCGGCGCCGGGCTCGGCGGGGCGCTGCTTCTCGCCGCCGACATCCCAGTCCTGTTCACGGTCAACTTCCGGCTGATCCAGCAGATCGCGGCGGCCTATGGGTTCCCCCTCAAGGGGCCGGGCTACACGCCGCTCGTGGTGAGCATCTTCAATGTGGCCGCGAGCGGCTCGCGCGAGGCCAAGTCCGACGCGCTCCGGGAGCTGGCCGTCGCCGCGGCGGCCGTCGACGCGGGCGGGTACCGGGGCCGGACGGCGCAGGGGACGCTCCGCGAGCAGCTCGGGCACGTCCCGCGCGAGATCGCCAAGAACCTCGGCGCCCAGAAGCTGGCCCAGATGATCCCGGTGGCCGGCGCGGCGGTCGGCGCCGGCGTGAACTACTGGTTCACCGACCAGACGGCGAAGGCGACGATCATGCTGTGCCGGGCGCTGTACCTGGAGCGGAAGGAGCGGCTCTGACCGTTTTCGGCGTGTTATCGGCGTCGAGGGAGAGTCTGGACCGGCGTCGGGCACATATGAGTCGGTGAGGAATTAGAGTCTACCCGCGCCCCACCGATACCGGAGAGGCCGCGTCCGATGTCTGCTTCTCCCCTCTATGGCTTCCTCCAAATCCTCGGCGTCCAATCCTGACGCCGCCCCGGCCTCCAAGCGCACGCGCTCGCCGCAGAGTGCCCCCGCTAGCGGCGGGCTCTGCGACCTCGACGCGAAAGAGCTGCTGGCCGTGCTCACGGCCGTCCAGAAGGGCGACTTTTCGGCCCGCCTTATCGTCGAGGAGAACGGGACTGTCGGCCGCGTGGCCGACACGCTCAACGCCATCATCGCGCAAAACGAGCAACTTGCGGCCGAGCTCGAGCGCGTCCGCGACGAGGTCGGCAAAAAGGGGCGTCTCGCCGAGCGGGCCGCGCTTCCGGGGGCCACCGGGGGCTGGCGGAGCGCCGTCGGCTGCGTCAACGAGCTGATCATCGACCTCGGGCAGCCGGTGGCCGAGGTCGAGCGCGTGATCGGCGCCGTCGCCAAGGGCGACCTCTCGCAGAAGGTGGAGCTGGAAGTGGAGGGCCGCGCCATTCGCGGCGAGTTCCTCCGGACGGCGAAGATGGTCAACACGATGGTGGACCAGCTCTCGTCGTTCGCCTCCGAGGTCACGCGCGTGGCCCGCGAGGTGGGCACCGAGGGCGAGCTCGGCGGCCAGGCCAAGGTGCCCGGCGTGTCCGGCACGTGGAAGGACCTGACGGACAACGTGAACTCGATGGCCGACAACCTGACCGCTCAGGTCCGGAACATCGCCGAGGTCACGACGGCCGTCGCCAACGGCGACCTCTCGAAGAAGATCACGGTCGAGGCGCAGGGCGAGATCGCCGAGCTGAAGAACACGATCAACACGATGGTCGACCAGCTCCAGAGCTTCGCCTCCGAGGTCACGCGCGTGGCGCGCGAGGTCGGCACCGAGGGCAAGCTCGGCGGCCAGGCCGAGGTCGAGGGCGTCTCGGGCACGTGGAAGGACCTGACGGACAACGTGAACTCGATGGCGAACAACCTGACCGCTCAGGTCCGGAACATCGCCGAGGTCACGACGGCCGTCGCCAACGGCGACCTCTCGAAGACGATTACGGTCGAGGTCCAGGGCGAGATCGCCGAGCTGAAGAACACGATCAACCGGATGGTGGATCAGCTCTCGTCGTTCGCCTCCGAGGTCACGCGCGTGGCGCGCGAGGTGGGCACCGAGGGCGAGCTCGGCGGCCAGGCCAAGGTCCCGGCGTGAGCGGCACGTGGAAGGACCTGACGGACAACGTGAACTCGATGGCCGACAACCTGACCACGCAGGTCCGGAACATCGCCGAGGTCACGACGGCCGTCGCCAACGGCGACCTGAGCAAAGAGATCACGGTCGAGGCGCGGGGCGAGATCCTGGAGCTGAAGAACACGATCAACACGATGGTCGATCAGCTCTCGTCGTTCGCCTCCGAGGTCACGCGTGTCGCGCGCGAGGTCGGCACGGAAGGGAAGCTCGGCGGCCAGGCTGAGGTCGAGGGCGTCTCGGGCACGTGGAAGGACCTGACGGACAACGTGAACTACATGGCGGGCGACCTCACGACGCAGGTCCGCGCCATCGCCGAGGTCACGACGGCCGTCGCCAACGGCGACCTCTCGAAGAAGATCACCGTCGACGTGAAGGGCGAGATCCTGGAGCTGAAGAACACGATCAACACGATGGTGGACCAGCTCTCGTCGTTCGCCTCCGAGGTCACGCGCGTGGCGCGCGAGGTGGGCACGGAGGGCGAGCTCGGCGGCCAGGCCAAGGTCCCGGGCGTGAGCGGCACGTGGAAGGAGTTGACCGACAACGTGAACTCGATGGCGAACAACCTGACCACGCAGGTCCGGAACATCGCCGAGGTCACGACGGCCGTCGCCAACGGCGACCTCTCGAAGAAGATCACGGTCGAGGTCCAGGGCGAGATCGCCGAGCTGAAGGACACGATCAACACGATGGTCGATCAGCTCTCGTCGTTCGCGTCGGAGGTGACGCGCGTGGCGCGCGAGGTCGGCAGCGAAGGCCAGCTGGGCGGTCAGGCCGAGGTCCCCGGCGTCTCCGGCACGTGGAAGGACCTGACGGACAACGTGAACTCGATGGCCGACAACCTCACGACGCAGGTCCGCGGGATCGCGGAGGTCGTGACGGCCGTCGCGCGCGGCAACCTCGACCGGAAGCTCCAGGTGGAGGCGCAGGGCGAGATCGCCGAGCTCCGCGACACGATCAACGCCATGATCGACACGCTCGACACGTTCGCCGAGCAGGTGACGACGGTCGCGCGCGAGGTGGGCGTCGAGGGGCAGCTGGGCGGCCAGGCCGAGGTGCCGGGCGCCTCCGGCACGTGGCGCGACCTGACGGACAACGTGAACCGCCTCGCGGCCAACCTCACGACGCAGGTCCGCGCCATCACCGAGGTGACCACGGCGGTCGCGGCAGGGGACTTGAGCAAGAAGATCTCGGTCGAGGCGGCCGGCGAGGTCGCGGCGCTCAAGGACAACGTCAACGAGATGATCCGCAACCTCAAGGACACGACGCGGAAGAACCAGGAGCAGGACTGGCTCAAGACGAGCCTGACCAAGTTCACGCAGCTCCTCCAGGGCCAGAAGGAGCTCCACACCGTCTCGCAGCTCATCCTCTCCGAGCTGGCGCCGCTCGTGAACGTCCAGCACGGCGCGTTCTACACGGCCGACCAGGTGGCGGGCGAAGCCGAGCCCGACTTCCGGCTCATGGCCACCTACGCGTACCGCGAGCGCCGGGGCCTCAACAACCGGTTCCATGTGGGCGAGGGGCTCGTCGGGCAGTGCGCCCTGGAACGCGAGCGGATCCTCATCACCGACGTCCCGGACGACTACGTCCAGATCAACTCGGGGCTGGGGAGCTCGCCGCCGCGCAACATCGTTGTGCTGCCGGTCCTGTTCGAGGGCGAGGTCAAGGCCGTCGTCGAGCTGGCGTCGTTCCAGGCGTTCAACGAGATCCACCTCACCTTCCTCGACCAGCTGACGGAGTCGATCGGCATCGTCCTCAACTCGATCGAGGCCAACATGCGGACGGAGTCGCTCCTGTCGCAGTCGCAGGGCCTCACGCAGGAGCTCCAGAGCCAGCAGGAGGAGCTGCAGCAGACGAACCGGCGCCTGGAGGAGCAGGCCCGCAGCCTGGGCGAGAGCGAGGAGCTCCTCCGCCAGCAGCAGGACGAGCTCCAGCAGACGAACGTGGAGCTCGAGCAGAAGGCCCGCCAGCTCGCCGAGCAGAACGCGGAGGTCGAGCGGAAGAACCGCGAGATCGAGCAGGCCCGGAACGCCATCGAGGAGAAGGCCGAGCAGCTCGCCCTCACCTCGAAGTACAAGAGCGAGTTCCTCGCCAACATGAGCCACGAGCTGCGCACGCCGCTCAACTCGATGCTCATCCTCAGCCGGATGCTGGCCGAGAACCCGGCCGGCGTCCTCTCGCCGAAGCAGGTCGAGTACGCCGAGACGATCCACTCGTCCGGGAGCGACCTGCTCGGCCTCATCAACGAGATCCTCGACCTCTCGAAGATCGAGTCCGGCGCGATGCCGGTGGAGGTCGAGCGGGTCCGCCTGGCGGCGCTCGCCGACGAGACCGACCGGATGTTCCGCGAGGTGGCCAACGACCGCGACCTGGACTTCTCCATCGAGATCGACGAGCGGCTCCCGGCGGCCATCGAGACCGACCCGAAGCGTCTCCAGCAGGTGCTCAAGAACCTGCTCTCGAACGCCTTCAAGTTCACGCACGAGGGCGGCGTCACGCTCCAGGTCTCGCTCGCCGAGGGCGTCCGGTTCCGGACCGAGAGCCTCCGCCAGGCCGAGCGCGTGATCGGCTTCAGCGTGCAGGACACGGGCATCGGGATCGCGCCGGACAAGCAGCGGGTCATCTTCGAGGCGTTCCAGCAGGCCGACGGGTCGGTCGACCGGACGTACGGCGGCACCGGGCTCGGCCTCTCGATCTCGCGCGAGATCGCCCGGCTCCTCGGCGGCGAGATCCACCTGACGAGCACGCTGGACGAGGGGAGCACCTTCACGCTCTACGTGCCGGACCCGTACCTCCCGCCGACGCTCCGCTTGACCTCGGAAGCCGCCGCCGACGACGACGACACGGGGGACGACGGCGGGACGCCCGCGCCCTTCGGCGACGGCGTCGCCGGCCCGCCCCCGCCCACGCCGTCCGCCCCCGCGCCGACGACCGACGACGACGCCCCGGCCGACGCGGAGCCGGCGGAAGATGGAGCGGCCGAGGCCCCGGCCTCCGACGCGCCCTCGACACCGACCGGCACGGAGGGCGAGGCGCCGGCGTCGGAGGCGCTCGCCGAGACCGAGGTCGAGACGGCCACGCGCCCCCGCTCGCTCGGTCGGCCCGCCCCCGACGACCGCGACGACATCGACCCCGGCGACAGCGTCCTCCTCGTGGTGGAGGACGACCCGACGTTCGCCGGCATCCTCGTCGACGTCGCCCACGAGAAGGGCTTTAAGGCCGTCGTCGCGGAGCACGCCGAGGCCGCGCTCTCGGCCATCCGGCGCTACCGGCCGGCCGCCATCACGCTCGACATGCACCTCCCGGGGATGCACGGGCTCGCCCTCCTCGATCGGCTCAAGAACCAGCCGGAGACCCGCCACATCCCCGTCCAGATCCTCTCCGTGGCCGACGCGCTCCCGCGGCACGAGCGCCGCGGCGCGCTCTCCCACCTCCGCAAGCCGGTCCAGCGAGACGCCGTAGAGGCCGGCTTGGACCGGGCCAAGGGGCTCGCCGGCCGCGCCGTCAAGCGGCTCCTCGTGATCGAGGACGACGAGACGCAGCGGCAGCTCCTCGACGAGCTGATCGGCGGGGAGGACGTCGAGATCGTCACCGCCGCCACGGGCGCCGAGGCGCTCGACGCCCTCCGCGACGGCCACTTCGACTGCGTCGTCGTGGACCTCGGGCTGCCCGACATGAGCGGGCTCGACCTCATCGAGAAGGTCCGCACCGACCTCGGTCTCGACGCGCTCCCCATCGTGGTCCACACCGGACGCGAGGTGCCGGCCGAGGACTCCGAGCGGCTCCACACGCTGGCCGAGGCCGTGATCGTGAAGGGCGTCGAGGCCTACGACCGGATCCTCGACGAGACCGCCCTCTACCTCCACCGCGACGAGGCCCGCCTCTCCGACGACCAGCGCGAGCGCCTCGCCCGCCAGCACCGGCCCGAGGTGGCCCTCGCCGGCCGCAAGGTGCTCGTCGTGGACGACGACATCCGGAACATCTTTGCGCTCCAGAGCCTCCTCGAAGGCCACAAGATGGAGGTCGTCTACGCCGAGAGCGGGCGCGAGGGGATCGAGGTGCTGAAGGCAACCGACGACGTGGACGTCGTGCTGATGGACATCATGATGCCTGGCATGGACGGTTACCAGACGACGCGGGCCATCCGCGAGATCGACCAGTTCCGCGACCTCCCCATCATCGCCGTCACCGCGAAGGCCATGAAGGGGGACCGCGAGAAGTGTCTCTCGGCCGGCGCCAGCGACTACCTCACGAAGCCCGTCAACGTGGATCAACTCGCGTCGCTCCTCCGCGTCTGGATCGGTAAGAAGCGCCGCTGACTCCCCTCGGTCCGAGGGCTTCGTCGTTGGGTCACCCTGCGCGAACCGTCAGGGCGCCGCCGCAACAGACCTCGGCCAAGCGATAGGGGGCAAGCTCACGGCGCGGACCTGAGACTGCGTCACAACAGTGATCCGTCGAGACTGCGTCGCGGCCTCCGCTCCAGATGACACGGTCGGGCGCGCGGCTCAGGCGGGGAGCGCGACGATGAAGGTGGCACCGTCGCCGGGCTCGCTCTCGACGCGGAGGGCGCCGCCGTGCCCCAGCACCACGATGTCGTGGCTCATCGAGAGGCCGAGGCCGGTGCCGTGGCCCGTGGGCTTCGTCGTAAAGAACGGCTCGAAGAGGCGGCCCTGGATGTCCTCCGCGATCCCAGTCCCGTTGTCCTCCACGCGGACCTCGACGCCGCGCGCGGTCCGACGTGTGCGGATCCGGACGGTCGGCTCGAACCCATCGGGCTCGGCCGCGGCCCGCGCCGTCACGGCGTCGAAGGCGTTGGTGACGAGGTTGATGAGGACGCGCCCGACCTCCTGGGGCACCACCTCCACGCCGTCCGCGTTGTCCGCGTAGTCCCGCTCCAGCGTCACGTTGAAGTCGGGGGTCTGGGCGCGGCGGCCGTGGTAGGCGAGGTTGAGGTGCTCGTCCACGAGCTTGTTGAGGTCGACGGTCTCGCGCTGGCCCTGGCCGCCGCGCGCGTGCTGCATCATGCCCCGGACGATGCTGTCGGCGCGGCGCCCGTGCTGCTCGATCCGCTCGGCGTTGGACTGGAGGTCGGCCACCAGCTCGGCGATGAGGTCGGGGTCGGCCCCGGCCTCGATCTCGTCCACCAGCTCCGCCGCCAGCTCCCGCGAGAGGGAGGCGAAGTTGTTGACGAAGTTGAGCGGGTTCTTGATCTCGTGGGCGATCCCGGCCGTGAGCGCGCCGAGCGACGCCAGCTTCTCGCTCTGGACGAGTTGCTGCTGGGTCGCCCGGAGCTCGGCGAGGGCCGTCTCCACCTCGCGCGTCCGGGCGTCGAGGCGCTGGAAGTCGTCGTAGCGGGCGTAGGCGACCTCGAAGGCGTCGGCGAGGGCCTGGACGGCGGCCCCGTCTTCGGGCGGGAGCGGGTCAGCGCTCCCCACGAACAGGAGGCCCTGCGCGAACGGGGCGAAGTGGAGCGCGAGGGGCTCCGTCGGGTCGGCGAAGGACCGGGCAGTGGGCGCGTCGAGGCCGTGGTCCTGAAGGAACTGCACCCAGCCGGCCACCACCTCGGCGTCCCACACCTCCGAGAGGACCGCCTGCTCCTGCCAGTGCGTGACGATCTCCTCGACCAAGGGGTGCCCCCCGAATGGGAGGTCCAGCGACGCGAGCGGGGCGCCCTCCGGGGTGGCGAGGTAGACCCGCACCGTCCGGGCCTGGGCGTCGACGATGAGGACGGCGCAGCGGAAGAACCGGACGCCGAGCTCCGTCAGCTCCTGCCACACGAGCGGCGTGATCCGGTCGAGGTCGGCGACGGACCGCATGGAGGCGATCTCGGCGCGCACGCGGTCGACGGAGGCGGTCTGGGCGGTCTGGCGGGCCCGGGCCTCGGCCTGCTGGAGGTCGAGGTGGCGCGTGTAGGCGAACTGGAGCGCGCCGGCCATCCGCTGCATCACCTGGACGGTGTCCTCCGAGAACGGCCGGGCGGCGAAGGCGACGAGCACGCCGGAGGCGAAGGTGACGGCGTGGACGTATTCCCGGGCGTCCGGGCCGGGGGCTGCATGGGCCGTGAGGAGCGATTCGTCGAGGCGGCTGAGCCGGTCGTAGTAGGTCCGGAGGTCGTCGCCCTCGAGGATGTACGAGAGGTCCTTCTGGTGGCGCCACGCGCTGTAGAGGGCGTCGTAGAACGGGTGCCCCTCCACCTGCACCGTTCCCCCCGACCCTCGAGGCGCGCGGCTGAGCCGACGACCAGTACGTGGCCCGCCGTGTCGACTTGTCGAAGACGGCAGCGACGCTCCGGTGCGCGGGGACGCCCAACTCCTTCAACTCCTCCGCGACCGTGTCCACGACCGGGCCGAGGTCGTCGCTCCGCTGCATGGCGAGGGCTTGGGCGCGGACTCGCTCCAGGGCGGCCTCGACCTGCGAGGCCCGGGCCTGGACCTCGGCCTGCTGGAGCGTCCGGTGGCGCGTGTACGCGAGGCCGAAGAGCACGGCGAACCGCTCCAGGGTGCGGAGGTGCTCGTCGGTAGGGGGGGCGGTAAGGAGGGCGTAGAGCGGTCCGCTCTGCCGAGAGCCGGCCGGGACCACGACGTAGGAGTAGGCGGCGGCGCGCGGCGCGCGGGCGACGGCGCGGTCGGCGTATGAGGCGGGGTAGTGGGCGAGCGAGGCGCGGAGGTAGGCCTCGAAGTCGTCGTCGTCGAGGAACTCCACGAGCGTCGCGTCGGCGCGTGCGAAGGTGGCGTCGAGGAGGGGGTGGCCCGTGACGGCGGCGAGGTAATGGTTAGCCCGGGGCTCGCCGTCGGCGTCGACACCGGCGGTCCAGACGGGCGCCTCGCCCGTGGCCGGATCGGGGCGCCCGCTCAGCCCGATCAGGAGGACGGGGAGGCCGAGGTCCTGGAGGGCCTCGAATACGGCGACGGCCACGCTCAGCGTCTCGTCGCTGTGCTGGATGCTCATGGCCTGCGTCCGCACCCGGTCGATGGCGGCCTCGGCGTCGGCGTGGCTGCGGGCGTCGGCCAGCTCGGCGGCGCGTGCGGCGAGGAGGTTCTCCAGCTCCGCGTTCCGTGTTTGGAGCGCGTTCAGGGCGACTTCGACGGACGGGTACGGAGCCATGTAGAACGGGCGGGGAGCCCTGTCGATCGGACCCCGTACGGCGCAGCGCCCTCAGAAGCTCCCTCCGCCGCTACTTGCTTCCTCCGGCCGAGGGGCCGGCCCCTACTCGAACGCCCGGGCGTAGCGGCCGTAGCCCTCCGCGCGGAGCCGGGCGGCTGGGACGAAGCGGAGCGCGGCCGAGTTGATGCAGTAGCGCAGGCCCGAGGGCTCGGGGCCATCGCGGAAGACGTGCCCCAGGTGGCTGTCGGCGGCGGCCGAGCGGACCTCCGTCCGGGCGATCCCGAGCGAGCGGTCCGTCCGTGTGACGACGGCGGTCCGGGAGATCGGTCGGGTGAAGCTGGGCCAGCCCGTCCCGCTCTCGTACTTGTCCGCCGAGCTGAAGAGCGGCGTCCCGTCGACGACGTCGACGTAGAGGCCGTCCTCGTGATGGTCCCAGTAGGCGTTGCGGAAGGCCGGCTCGGTGCCGTCCTGCTGCGTCACGCGGTACTGCATCGGCGTGAGCCGCTGGCGCAGCTGGGCGTCGGACTGGGCGTGCGTGAGGGGCGCCGCGAGGGCGAGGATCAGCGCGACGAGGGCGAGGCGGGGGAGCAGGCTACGCATCGGGAGACGAGGCATCGTCGAACAGGTCGAGGTACGCGCCGTAGCCCTCCGCCGCCAGGTCGTCGACCGGGACGAACCGGAGGGCGGCCGAGTTCATGCAGTAGCGCAGGCCGCTCGGCGCCGGGCCGTCGTCGAACACGTGGCCCAGGTGCGAGTCGGCCTGGGCGGATCGCACCTCCGTCCGCGTCGTGAACATCGACTCGTCTGTTCGCGTCGTGACGGCGTCGTCGGCGAGGGGACGGGTGAAGCTGGGCCAGCCGGTCCCGCTGTCGAACTTGTCGAGGGACGAGAACAGCGGCTCGCCCGAGACCACGTCCACGTAGAGGCCGGCCTCGTGGGTGTCCCAATAGGCGTTGGCGTAGGGCGGCTCGGTGCCGTCCTGCTGCGTGACGTAATACTGCATCCGCGTGAGTCGGTCCTTGAGGTCCGGCGCGGCGTCGCGATCGGTCTCGGGGGCGTCGCAGGCCGCGAGGGCGCCGGCGAGGAGGACGAGGAGCGTGAGCGTGCGCATCGGCCTAGAGGGCGTCGCCGAGGTGGCGGGCGCTCTCGCCCCAGAGCTGGTCGAGGCGCTCGTCGCGCCGGCAGCCGGTCCGATAGCTCTGGTAGTGGCGGGGGTTGGTCCGGTAGAAGTCCTGGTGGTAGGCCTCGGCGGCGTAGAACGGCGCCGCGTCGAGGACTGGGACCACCACGCGCCCGCCGAACCGCTCGTTCAGCACTGCCTTGGTCGCTTCAGCCGCGGCGCGCTCCTCGGCCGTGCGGACGAAGACGGCCGGGCGGTAGGGCGAGCCGCGGTCGCAGAACTGGCCCCCGTCGTCGAGCGGGTCCACGTTGTGCCAGTAGACCTGGAGAAGCGTGTCGTAGGGGACCACGCTCGGGTCGTAGATCACCTGGACGGACTCGTAGTGGCCCGTCGTCTTGGTGGAGACCTGGTCGTAGGTCGGATTCGGGACTGTCCCGCCCGAGAACCCGGAGATCACCGCGGCGACGCCGTCGAGTTCCTCGAACGGCTTCTCCATGCACCAGAAGCAGCCGCCGGCGAACACGGCTGTGTCGGCCTGGGCGGGGGCGATGTCGAAGCCGGCGGGCGCGGCGACGGGCTCGGGGCTGGCGCACCGCGCCGCCATGACCGCGAGCGCGACGACGGCGAGGGGGACGAGGAACGGGAGACGGCGCATGGGGCGGGAGGGAGTCCGCCCTTAGACGCCCGACCGGCGTGTGGTCTTTCGTCGGTTACAGAATGAGCACGTCGGGACGAGTGGCTAGCGGCCGCCGTCCACGTGGGAAGGCATGGCGTGGTCAGGCTGGGAGTTCACGGCGGCGGTGAGCCCGGCGACGCCGAGGACGAGGACGCCGAGCAGGGCGGCGAGGCGGAGAGGACGGAGCATGGCTCAGAGGGAGGTGGGACGACAGCAGGCGGCAGAACGGCCGGGCCGACAGCGCGGCGCGCACGCTCGGGGCCATCCCCCGAGGGTATGGATCAGTCCGTTCTGGCAGCCCATCCTAGAAACCAGTAGGGGAGGCGGAGGGTCCCGCCGAGGCCTGTTCTTGCCGGGGTTCCGGGAAACCCTGGGAGGGCAGGGCGGCGGCGCCCGAGTCGGCGAAGAGGGTGGGGAGGAACCCGCCGCCTTCGGCCTCTAGCTTGCCCGCACGCCTCCACCCCCTCCCATGGCCCTCGTCGCCATCGTCGGCCGGCCCAACGTCGGCAAGAGCACCCTGTTCAACCGGCTCACCGAAGAGCGCCGCGCCATCGTGGACGACCAGCCGGGCGTCACGCGCGACCGCCTGTTCGGGACCGTCGAGTGGACCGGCCGGACGTTCGACCTCGTCGACACCGGGGGGCTCGTGCCGCGCTCCGCCGAGCGGTTCGACGCCGCCATCCGCGAGCAGGTGATGCTGACGCTGGAGGAGGCGGACGTCATCCTGTTCGTCGTCGACACGCTCACGGGCATCTCTGACCTCGACGCTGAGGTGGCCGGGCTCCTCCGCCGCGCCGAGCAGCCGGTGATCGTCGTCGCCAACAAGGCCGACAACACGGCCCGCTCGCTCGACGCGGCGGAGTTCTGGGGCCTCGGGTTCGAGCAGATGTTCCCCCTCAGCGCCGTCAACGGGACCGGGACCGGCGACTTCCTCGACGCCGTGGTCGCCGCGCTGCCGGAGGAGCCCGAGCGGGAGAACGAGCCGGACGTCCCGCGCATCGCGTTCCTCGGCCGCCCGAACGTGGGCAAGTCGTCCCTCGCCAACCGCCTCCTCGGCCGGACGCGCTCGATCGTGACCGAGGTGGCCGGCACCACGCGCGACGCCGTCGACGCCCGCCTCCGGATCGGCGAGGGCGAGGACGCCCGCGAGGTGATCCTCGTCGACACGGCCGGCCTGCGGAAGAAGGCCCGCGTGCGCGAGAATGTCGAGTTCTACTCGACGCTCCGGACCGAGCGCGCGCTCCAGAGCTGCGATGTGGCCGTCGTCCTCATCGACGGCGAGCGCGGGCTCGAGTCGCAGGACGCCCGCGTGCTCCGCGAGGCCGAGGCCATGAAGAAGGGGATGGTCATCGTCGTCAACAAGTGGGACCTCGTCGAGAAGGAGACGAACACGGCCCGCGACGTCGACCAGATGATCCGCGAGCGGATGGGGCTCATCGACTTCGTCCCCATCGTGTTCGCCTCGGCGCTGACGGGCCAGCGGGCCGAGAAGGTGCTGGAGGTGGCGCTGAGGGTGTTCGACGAGCGCCGCAAGCGGGTCCAGACGGCGAAGCTCAACGAGGTCGTGGAGGCCGCCGTCCAGCGCCAGCCGCCGCCGAGCCTCAACGGCCAGTACGTCAAGATCAAGTACGCGAGCCAGGTCCGCGACGAGCCGCCGGTGTTCGCCTTCTTCTGCAACCACCCGCAGGGCGTAAAGGAGAGCTACCGGCGCTACCTCGAGAATCGGCTCCGCGAGGCGTTCGGCTTCGAGGGCGTCCCGCTGACGCTGTCGTTCAAGCGGAAGTAAGGGGGCGGGGTAGTCCGTTTGGATCAGGGGGGCGCCGCGGCGCGCGGCCTAGCTTGGGAGCCTCCCTGCCCGGTCCGCCGCGACCGGCCGTCCGATGCGCCTCCCCGGCCTCCTCCTCGCCGCGTTCGTTGCGATCCCCGTCGTGGCTCAGCCCGACGCGGGCCGGCTCGTGTTCACCACGGGCGGGGCGGGGGTGACCACGGGGACGCCGGACGATCCGTATGGCGGGGCGTTCCTCAGCGCGTCCCTCTCCCACACCCGCACCTGGGGCTGGCGGACGCTCCAAGTGGGCGGGTCGGGCCAAGCCGAACTGCTGGGGAACGACCGCTACGGGGAGGTCCACGTCGGCGCTGGCGGGACGGCATCGGCGGGGCCGTTGATCCTGACGGCGGCGGCGGGGCCCTCGGTGGCCTACGGGGTGCGAGGCGTCTACGGGCCCGGTCCGGTCTGGCCCGACGGGTACCAGGCGACGGTTCGGCTGCGGGAGCGCGAGGGGCTGGGCGTCGGGCTGCGGGCGACGGCGCAGGTCGTGCTCGTCCTCGCGCCCGAACTGGGCCTCGGCGTCGAGGCGACGCGCGATCAGACCACGCTCCTCCCGACGAGCGGCGTTCGCCTGCTCCTCTCGCTCGGGACCCACCGTCGGTCACTTTTCTCCTGAGGGCTCGCGCCATGGCTCGTCTGCTCCTGCTCAGCCTCGTCCTGTTCGCCGTGCCCGCCGCGGCCCAGCCGGGCGCGGCGTCGGGGTTCGTCGAGGCCGGCGGGCGGCTGACGCACTTCGAGGTGGTCCGCGACAGCGTCGTCGTCTTCGGCGAGGGGGCCGAGGGACGCCCGCGCGTGACGATCCCGTACGACGCGTTCGTCGACATCCTCGGGCGCGCGGCGCGTGCTGGGGCCCTCACCCCGGACACCCTCGCTGGCCCCTTGCACGTCCCCTTCGCCCTCGACGTGGACGAGCGGTCGGTGGTGCGCCTCGCGACGGCCGTGCCGATCGGGGCGCTCGCTCTCGGGGTGCTGGGCGTCGGCCTGTTCGCGCTCGTCAGCGGGGCCGTCGTGTGGGAGCGGCGGGCCCGGAAGGCGCGGCGGCTTCGGGCCGAGTTCCGGCGGCGGCTCGCGGCGGCCCGCGAGGCCGAGCGCGCCCACGTCGCGCGCGAGCTTCACGATGGGCCGGTGCAGGACCTGTGCGCGGTGCAGGTGGCCCTCGCGGGGCAGGAGGGGGGCGAGGGGGCGCGGTCGGCCGTCAACGGCGTCGTGGGCGAACTGCGGGCGCTGTGCGACGAGCTGCGGCCCTCGGCTCTCGACGCGTTCGGCCTGACGGCGGCGCTCGCAGCCCTCGCGGACCGTGCCGGCTGGGGCGAGGGCGGCGCCCCCGACGTCCGCTTCCGCATGGACCCGGCCGTCCGGGCCGTGGCCGACGGCCCGGCCCTGAGCGACGAGAAGCGGCTGGCGCTCTACCGGATCGCCCAGGAGGCGCTCAACAACGCCGTCCAGCACGCGAGCGCATCCCGGATCGCCCTCGCTCTCGTCTTCGAGGACGGCCAGCTCGTCCTGACGGTGGACGACGACGGGACCGGCCCGCCGGCCGCCGACGCCCTCGACTACGCCGCGCGCGGACACTACGGGCTCCTCGGGATGCAGGAGCGCGCCGATCTTCTCCGCGCCGACCTCCACGTCGGGCCCGGCCCGCTCGGGGGCACGCGCGTCGCCGTGGTCGTCCCGATCCCTGCCCACCGTCTCGAAGCCACTGCCCATGCCGCCTGAGTCGCCCGTTACGCTCGTCGTCGCCGACGACCACCCTGTTTTCCGAGCCGGCATCCGCGACGCCCTGGAGAAGGGGGGCAAGGTGGAGGTCGTGGGCGAGGCCTCCGACGGCACCGAGGCGCTCCAACTCGTCCGCCGTCACCGGCCCGACGTGCTCCTCCTCGACATGAACATGCCCGAGGTCTCCGGTCCCGAAGTCGCCGAGGCGCTCCGCGACGATCCGGAGGCGCCGCGCATCCTGGCCCTCAGCGCGTACAACGACTCGGCCTACATCCACGGGCTCCTGGAGGCCGGCGCCGCGGGCTACATCACGAAGGACCAGCACCCCACGGCGATCCGCGAGGCGGTCCTCGCCGTGCACCGGGGCGAGGGGCGGTGGTTCGTCCCGATCCCCAAGAAGCCCGAGGTGCTCTCGCCACTGACCGGCCGCGAGCACGAGGTGCTGGTGCTGATGGCGCGCGGGCTCGACAACGCCGAGATCGGCGAGCGGCTGCGGATCGCCGAGAACACGGTCCGCAACCACCTCGCCGCCGTCTACTCGAAGCTGGGCGTGGGCTCGGCCCGGGAGGCCGTGGCCTGGGCGTGGGAGAACGGGCTCGTCCGCGCCACCTGACGCCGGGGGCTCCGCGGCCCAGACGGCTCCGCCCGATACCGCCGCGTCGCGTGTGTGGACGGTGGGGGGGGCCTTCGGGGCCGGCGTGCTCCGGTCCACCGACTCCTCCGATGCGCCTCTGATGATCGGGCTGTCGGTGGCCGCCATCGGGCCGGTGGCGGGCGTGGCCGCCCGGGGAGGGGTGTCGGTCCACGAGGAGTTCGTGATCTGCCTCAGCCCGGGGGCTGCCGGCAGTCAGCGTCGGTCACCGAAGCCCATGTCGGAGTTGGGGGGATCTGGGAGAAGGGCCCCGCCCGGCTGGCGGCGACCGCCGGGCCCTCGCTGGCGTGAGTCCGGGAAGACGCGTCGTCCCAAGTGGCGCCCGGGGCCGTCGCGCACGTGCAGGCCGTGGTCGGGTCGAAGCTGCTCGGCCTCGGCGTGGAGGTCGAGGCCTGCCGTGTGTCGGGCGAGACGTACCTCGGGTGGCACATCGCCCTCGCCCTGCGGAGCCGCACGTACCCGTAAGCCCGGTTCGATCGAGAGCGCGTCAACTCCGTCGGCGCGGTCGAACCGCGCGCCCTGGCACGCGTAGCTTCCGGCCCGCACCTCCTCCGTCCGCACGATGCCCGGCACCCCTGTCAACAACGCCACGCCCGCTGAGCGGAAGCTGAACCTCTGGGAGCGCATGTACCTCCCGGAGATCTTCAAGGGGCTCGGCTACTCGGCCTCGAAGATGAAGCTGGAGCCGTACACCTTCGAGTACCCCGAGGAGCAGTGGTACCCGCCGGACTCGTACCGCGGCCGGCCCGTCCTGGTGGAGGAGCAGGGACGCCCGCGCTGCGTGGCCTGCGGACTCTGCGCCCGGAGCTGTCCGCCGCTCGCGATCTCGATGCAGGCGCACGAGGTGACGGACGACATCAAGGAGCGCGAGCCCGAGTGGTTCGAGATCAACATGCTCCGGTGCATCTACTGCGGGTTCTGCGAGGAGGTCTGCCCCGAGGAGGCCATCGTGATGTCGAAGGAGTACGACCTCACGTTCCAGGACCGGGAGGAGGCCCACTTCGGGATGGACAAGCTGCTCGTCCCCAAGGAGCGCCTCGCGGACCGGCTCGACTTCCTCGCCCGTCGGCGTAACAGCCAGCCGGCCGGCGCCTGGCAGCACAAGCCGGAGAACAACGTCCATACGCTCCGCAATCGGCTCGACTACCTCGCCCGCGTCGAGGACGCCCTCGCCGAGGCCGCCGAGGCGGACCCGGCCGAGCCGCTGGCGGAAGACGTCGAGGCGTAGCGCCGTGCCCGCCGACCTCGACCGCTACACGGAGCCCCCGCGGGATCCCGACACGCTGGCCGCGCGGCGGGAGGCGCTCCTCGACCAGCTCGGCTGGCTGGAGGATGAGGCCACCGCCCTCGCGCCTCTCCTCGCGGGCCTCCCCGGCTGGGCCGTCGAGCAGGCCCCGCTCCCGACCGACCTCTCGGCCAAGGAGACGTTCGCCGCGCTCGCCGCGCTCGACCACGAGGTGTACCCGGCGTGGATCGCTCGTCTCCAGGACGAGGACGCGCCGGAGGTGGCTCTGCCCGACCCGCTCCCCGGTACGGACGGCGCCAACGAGCGGTCCATCGAGGACTTGCTAAGCGACCTGCGCACGGCCCGTGTTTCCTTCCGCGAGGTCGTCGCGGCCGTGCCCATGGCGGTCTGGTCGCGACCGATCGTCGCCGACGGCGAGCGGACGGACCTCTACGGCCTCGTCCTCGCCATCGTCCGCCGCGACGCGGACCACCTGAAGGAGCTGGCCTACCGTCTCCACGAGGCCGATCTCCGGACGCCGAAGTCCTAAGGTCGGCGACGGGCTGGACCGCCGGCCCGTGGCAGGCCTGTGCGTCTAGCCGGCGCGCGTCTTGGAGAGTCTGAGGTTTTGACGAGGGGGCTCGGCAACCGGGCTCGTCCCTCTAGCTTGCTCGCGTCTGCCATCTGTCACGCCGTCGGCATCATGGCGCGTGACACTCCCCGCTCCCCGCTTCTGTCCCCATGGCGAAAGGCCGCTCCAAGACTGGCGCCTCCTTCGACGACCTCGTCACCGCCTTTCGGCACGGCCGGTTCGCCCCCCTCTACTTCTTCTACGGGGAAGAGGGGTGGTTCATGGACGAGCTTCAACGCCTGGCCGTCGAGCACGCCGTGGCGCCCCACGAGCGCGACTTCAACCTGGACGTCGTGTTCGGGCCGGAAGCGACGGCGCAGGCCGTCCTCTCACAATGCGCCCAGTTCCCGATGATGGCAGAGCGCCGGCTTGTCATCGTGCGCGGGTTCGAAAAGCTGGCCGACAACGGGCTGTTCAAGGGGTACGCTGAGGGCCCCAACCCGCAGGCCACTGTTCTGCTCCTCTGCCACAACAAGCCGAACACGTCCGCCCACCCGTACCGCGCCCTCAAGGAGCACGCGACGTGGTCGCACTTCGAGCCCCTCAAAGACCGCCAGCTTCCCGGGTGGGTCGAGGCCCGGTTCCGATCGAAGAAGGTGGAGACCGAGGCCGGCGCGGCCCAGATGCTCGCCGAGATGTCCGGGCCGGACCTTCGTGCGCTCGCGGCCGAGGTCGACAAGCTGATCACGTATGTCGGGGAGCGCCGTCGCGTCGAGCGGGACGACGTGCTCCGTGCGGCGGGCCACAGCGCTGAGCAGAATCCGTTCGAGCTGCAGAACGCCTTGGCGGCCGGCGACGTCCCCCGTGCCCTCACCATCGCCGACGCGCTCTTGGCCCAGGCGGGCAATCGGCGCGGCGAGGCGCTCAAGATCGTGGGCCTGCTCACGGCCTACGTCACCAAGCTGTGGAAGCTGACAGGATGTCTGGCGGCCGGGCTTCCAGAGAGTCAGTGGGCCGGACAGATCGGCGTGCCCCCATTCTATGTCCGGGAGTATGCGCAGGCCGCGCGTCGCTTCGGGTCCGCGTCGCTTCGGCGTGCCTTCGACGCGCTCCTAGCGGCGGATTTGGAGCTGAAAGGCGCCTCACACCGCGATGAGCGGCTGATTCTCACCCTCGCTCTCCGTCGGGTCGCCCCGCTCGTTCACTAATGCAGCTACAGGGGAAACCACGAAACTCCGGTGATGCTTGTTGAAACAAGGGTCTGGGGCACGGTGCTTGCACTTTTGGTCTTCGTCGCGAGGCCGGCCGCTCTGGCAGACCCCCCGACCCCCACCACCTCCCTTCTCGACCCCGACCCCCTATGCCCACCCTGAAGAAGCAGACGTTTGCCAAGGCCGCGGCCCGCACGGTAACCCCCGCTTCGAAGAACCACGGTGTCCTGTCGCAGATGAACGACGAGGACCTGATGAGCCAGTTTCAGATGGGGACGGTCGAGGCGTTCGACATCCTCGTCAGCCGCTACCACGACCCGCTGACGAACTACATCTACCGGTTCCTCGGCGACCTCAAGGAGTGCGAGGACTTGCTTCAGGAGACGTTCCTGCGGGTCTACCGCAACCGGCACAGCTACCGCCGAATTGCCAAGTTCTCGACGTGGCTCTACACCATCGCCGGTAACCTCGCCCGCAGCGAGTACCGGAAGCGGAAGCGGCGTCGCCTCTACAGCCTCCAGTCGGTCAACCGCGACGACGAGGAGTACGAGGTCGAGATCCCGGACGAGACGTTCCTCCCGGACAAGCACGCGGAGGGCACGATCCAGGACAAGTACATCCAGGAGGCCCTCGGCCAGATCCCCGAGGAGTTCCGTGAGGTCGTCGTCCTCCGGGACGTGCAGCAGCTGGCCTACGAGGAGATCGCCGACATCACGGGCCTCCCGATGGGCACCGTCAAGAGCCGGATCAACCGCGGCCGGACCAAGCTCCAGGGCATCCTTAAGGATGTCTACACGCCCGCGGAGGCATAGACCTCCACGTTCGATCCCGTCATACAGCGGGCTCCTCTTAGGTGGAGGAGCCCGCTTGTTTTGTAACGAGCGCCCCGCGACGTCGTCCTCGCGGTCTCTCCACAGGGGTCCCTTGCCGGCCGACACAGCCCCGGGCTACCTTCGGTGCTCGGGCCCTTAGCTCAGGGGTTTAGAGCGCTCGCCTCACACGCGAGAGGTCGTTGGTTCAAATCCAACAGGGCCCACCACGGAGGGTGTTACGTGGTTGCGGGACAAAGGGATTAGTAATGCCGGTGGAACTGCGGTGGAACAATCTCCGGGGTCCGCTCTCCAGAGTCGACTTGATTTGATGGCCGGCTCGGTTTCGTGCGTTTCACCCGGCCCCAGACCACTTCAGGCGGGCGTGAGGGAAAGGAGGCCGAAGCCGAACCCCTTGGCGGAGCCGACGCCCGAGCGGAGGGCTTCTAGTAGCCGGTCAGGTTCGGTAACGGTGGCGAGGCCATCGAAGCGGATGCCGAAGAGGGTAATCTGGCGCCCCCCACGCTTCCGCGTACGGACCTCGAACGGCGCATCGATGACCCGATCTAGGTCGAGGGCGAGGCCGGCCGCCTCGGCCTTCCGCTCGAGCTAGTCGAGGTAGCCAGACGAGACCTCTGGACGGCCCTCCGGTGCGCGGGGGTGGACGAGGAGAACTCGGGTCCCGTTCTTCCTCCCGTCCCGGTGCTTCTTAATGGTGGGGTTGGCGACGAGCCGGAACTGGAGACGTTGTCCCTCCGAGATCTCAGGCTCGAATGGCTTCGGCCCGTCGACGCGGGCGTACGCGTCAGGGAGGCGGGCCCAGTCGGGAGCGGCGAGGGTCTGAATCAGCACGTGCGTGTAGATCTCGGTCGTCTTCACGTCGCGGTGCCCGAAGAGCTCCTGGACCGTCCGGATGTTGGCCCCCCGTTCGAGCATGTGGGTCGCGAACGGGTGTCGGAGCACGTGGGGTGTGACCCGCCGCGTGAGTCCGGCCGCCCGGCCCGCCCGGCGGACGTGGGCCTGGACCGCCCCCGGCCCGAGGTGGTGGAGGAGGGGCGGCCCCGAGCGGGGGCGCGCGACGGCTGGGCCGCCGGGAACACGTACCGCCACCCCCACTCCGTCGCCGCGCCCGGGTACTTCCGGGCGAGCGCCCGGGGCAGGCTCACGGCCGCCCTCCCCTCCCGCACGAGCACCTGGCCCCGGTCGGGGTCGAGGTCGTGGGCCCGGTCGCCCGTGAGCCGGCCCGGCTGCGTCCGGGGGCGCCCCCTCGACCGGGCCACGTGGACGGTCGCCAGCGTCGGCTCGGCCAGCCGGACCTCGGCCACCTGCGCGCTCTCGACGAGCAGGCCGATCGGCGTGCGTCCCCGTCGGCGACGAGCATCAGCTTCGTCCCCTTGTCCTTCCGGGTCAGCCCAACGCAGGCGCCCCCCTTTTGCCGGGACGAACGTGCCGTCCAGGAACGCCTCGGCCAACCGGAGCTTCGCGTCGGCGTCGAGCGAGGCGAGGAACGGCCACCAGATCCGCTCCCACGTCCCATCGGACTCCCAGCGGCCGAGCCGGGGCCACGCCGTCGTGGGGTGGACGCCGTAGCCGGCGGGGAGGTCGCCCCACCGGCACCCCGACCGCATGACGAAGAGGATGGCGTCGAGGACGGCCCGGTCGTAAGCACGGGGGCGGCCCATGCGCGGTCGGCGGGGAGTGAGGCCGGATGGCCTCCCACTGGGCGTTGGAGAGTCGGGTCGCGCTCATGAGCCGGAGCTCACGAACGCCGATGGACTATTGCAATGGCCTCTAGTCGGTGAGCAGGTGGAACGGGTGCGGACGCGGCAGGCTCGGCGCGTGGCTCGGCCCGAGCGGCGTCACGGCCGCCGTCTCGTCTACCCACACGTACTCGTCGAACTGGCGGGCGACGGCGGCGAGGAAGTAGTGGCTCTGGGCCTCGGTCTGTGGCCGGTACACCACGCCGATGGCCCGCTCCAGGCGCGGCTCCGACAGTTCGTGGCGCAGCGCGGCCGACCCGTGCCGGAGCGGCAGCGTGAAGGCGGGGACGCCTGTCGTGTGGCAGAGCCGCTCGACGCTGTGGCGGTGCGACGGGCGGACCCGCATCACCTCGCCCTCGGCGCCCCAGTCACTGCGCCGCCAGCACCGTGCCCGCATGCGTCCCGAACCCGATCAGGACGGCGTCGTCGCCGAACGCCTGTCGGCAGAGGTGGCCCACGTTGACCTCGCCGCGCGAGCCCATCTGCGTGGCCGCGGCGTCGCCGAGGTGGGAGTTGTGGGCCCACACGACGGCTTTGGCCTCAGCGCCGGCCCGCTCGCCGAAGAAGTCGAGCAGGTGCCGGAGAGTCCACGTCATGTGGGCGTCGCGGAGGTTCCACGTCGCGACGCTCCCGTAGTACATCGCGCGGTAGTAGGCCTCGGCGTCGCGGACGAGCCGGGCGTTCTGGGCCGCGTCGAAGAAGGGGAACGCCTGGGCCCGGCCGTCGCCCCGGGCCGTGAGCCGGAGGCGGCTGGCGAGGAGGTCCTGGAGCACGGCGACGGCCTCGGTCTCGCAGGCGCGGTAGCGGCCCGAGACGAGCGCCCGGCTGTAGAGCGCGGGGTCCTCGGCGAAGGGGGCGAGGCAGGCGTAGCGCTCGCGGGCGGTCTCCGCCAGCGCGGGGTCCCGGCCGTCGAGGTACCGGAGCACCTCGCCGACGGAGGTGTAGAGGCTGTACAGGTCGAGTCCGAAAAAGCCGGCGCGGTCGGCGTCGGGTCGCCCGTCGTTCCAGTCGCGGAGCCACTCGACGAATCGGAGGGTCTCGGCGTTGCGCCACATCCAGGTCGGGAATCGGGAGAACGCCTGGCGTTCCGTCTCGCCCAGGTCCCGGTGGCGGACGTAGGCGTCGACGCGCTCGGCGTCAGGCCAGTCGGCCTCGGCGGCGACGATCTGGAACCCCTTCTGCTCGACGAGCGCTTCGGTGAGCCGCGCCCGCACGGCGTAGAACTCCGACGTCCCGTGCGTGGCCTCTCCGATGCAGACGACGCGGGCGTCGCCGATCCGGTCGAGGAGCGCGTCGAACGAGGGGGACTCGAGATCGAGCGGCTCGGCCTCGGCGGTGACGAGCGCGGCCACGTCGGCCGGCGCGCGGTACACCTCGGTCCCGGCACCGAGGCGGCCCCTGCCCGTGCCGGGGTCGCCGCCGAGGTGGCTCCGGAAGAAGGCCGCCGCGACGCGGGCGACCTCCTCGAGGGCGCCGGGCTCCTCGAACAGGTGCGACGCGCGGGGGACCACATGGAGCGTGACCTCAGCCCGAGCCATCCGCGCCATCGCCTGGCGGTTGAGGTCGAGCACCACGGGGTCGCGCCCGCCCACGACCAGGAGCGTCGGGGCCTCGACGCGGGCGAGGGCGTCGCCCGCGAGGTCGGGCCGGCCGCCGCGGCTGACGACGGCGCGCACGCGGTCCGGGGCCTCGGCCGCGGCGACGAGCGCCGCGCCGCCCCCCGTGCTCGCCCCGAAGAGCCCGACGGCCAGGCCGCTCGTGGCGTCGTGCGCCGCCAGCCATCGCATGGCCCCGGCCAGGCGCCGCGCCAGAAGCGGGACGTCGAAGCGGAGGTGGCGCGTCCGCTCGTCGACCTCGCCCTCGTCGGGAGTGAGGAGGTCGAGGAGGAGCGTGGCCAGCCCGGCTTCCTGGAGCGCCTGCGCGACGGCCCGGTTGCGGGGGCTGTGCCGGCTCGACCCGCTCCCGTGGGCGAAGAGGATGACACCATGCGCGTCCTCGGGCACGACGAGGTCGCCCTCGAGCGCCACGCCGTCGGCCTCGACACGGACAACGGGCGGGGCGGGTGCCGGGTCGGGCACGGGCCGTGCGCCCCGGCCGGCAGTCCGCTCGCGGGCCTCACGCAGCAGCGCGACCACCTCGGCGTCGGACGACTGGTCGAAGTCGCGGTACCACATCCCGACCGCGCGGAAGTCGGCCGGCCGGGCCACGCAGACGACCGCGTCGACCGTCTCGGCGAGCGCCTCGGCGGCCTGAGGGGAACAGACGGGGACTGCCAGTACGATCCGCCGGGGGCGGCCGCGGCGGATCGCCTCGACGGCCGCCGCCGCCGTCACGCCTGTCGCCAGCCCATCGTCGACGAGCACGACGGTGCGGCCCCGGACGTCCGGCGTCCCGTCGCCGCGGTAGCGGCGGAGCCGGCGGTCCATCTCGGCCCGCTCGCGCTCGACGATGGGCGCCAGGTCGGCCTCGGTCAGCCCGAGCGCCTCGACGGTCGGGCGGTTGAGGAGGAGCACGCCGCCCGGCGCGACGGCGCCCACCCCGAACTCCGGGTGCCCCGGCGCGCCCACCTTCCGGGCCACGACCACGTCGAGCGGGGCGTCGAGCGCCCGCGCGACCTCGGCGGCGATGGGGACGCCCCCTCGGGGGAGGGCGAGGACGACGACGTCCGGGCCGCGGTACGGCGCGAGCCGCTCGGCGAGCTGGCGCCCGGCGTCGGTGCGGTCGGCGAAGAGGGGGGAGGGCGACATCGGGTCCGGGGTTAGGAGGCCCGTCGGCGGAGGGCCCCACTGAGCAGGAAGAGCGTCCCGATTGCCAGGAGCGGAGCCGGCACGATCCACCACCAGCGGCCCTGGCTCATCCAGACGTATGCGAGGGCGATCGCCACGAACAGGACGGCTCCGACGCGCTCCCGGCGCCAGGCGACTGCCAGCGCGCCGGCGACGAGGGCCGCCGGGGCCAGGTGGACCAGGAACACGAGTGCGGTCTCGGCGACTCCGTAGCCCGCGTCCAGCGCGTCGAGCGCGAACACGCTAAGGAACGCGGTGAACGCCAGTCCCAGCCCTCGCAGGGCCCAGAGGAGGACGCGGCTTCGAGTCGGGTCCATAGGAGTTGCGGGCGCAACGGGGGCCCGGTCCGGCACCGGACCGGGCCCCGACGGGTGCGGGGCGCGGGCGGGGCCGCCCCCGTCTTAGAACTCGACGACGAGCTCGTCCTCGACGTCCCAGACGCCCGGGGCCGACCACGCCGCGCTCTCGGCCTCCTCCAGGTCGTCGAACGAGTCGACCGTCCCGCGGAGGATCACCTTGTGGTCCTTCGTCTCCACCCGGATCTTGCTCGCCTCGAGCCGGGCGTCGCGGACGAGGGCCGCCTCGATCTTGGCCTTGACGTCCCCCGCCTTGACGGCCGACACGATCGTGACCTCGTTGTCGACGCCTTTGACGCCGGCCAGGTGCCGCACGGCGTCGTAGGCCGACTCGCGCTGGTACCGCCACGGGACCTTGCCCTCGAGCGTGACCCACCCGTTCCGGACGGTGACCTGGACCTTGTCCTTGGGGACGGTGATCCGTCCCTTGAGCGCCGCGAGCGCGGCCTTCGCGATCTCGGCGTCGGTCCGGTGGGCGTCGCCCGGGAGGTCGACCTCGAGGTCGTTGGCGAGACCCTTGACGCCGTAGACCCGCTTGGCGGCCCGTTCGGCCTCGATTCGCTGGTAGTAGGACGGGACGTAGCCGGCGAGTGTGACGACGCCGTCGGAGACGACCACGCCGATCTGGCTCTCGTCGATGCCGGCGGCCCAACTGAGCGCGTCTTCGACGTGCTTCTTGAGGGTGGAGTTGGTAACCATGACAGTGCCCCTGAGGGGCGAAGGTGGGGGAATGGCTCAGAGGCGCGGTGTGCCGGCCCACCAAGGCGTGACCCTCCGCGGGCGGTCGGGCCGGCCTCCTGAGACCAGGGGGCAGCGTAGGCACCCCTCCTCGCCGAGTCTGCGGGGCACGGCATGACCGCTCGGGCCGGGGAGCGCCGCACGGCGTGTAGGGGACGGTCGGGGAGGGGGACGGGGAGCCCGTCGGGTTGCCGGTGCCGACCCCACACGCCGTGCCGGGAGGCACTCACACGGCCCGACGGATGCGCCGGGCATCGGGGGGGAGCGCGCAGTCTCACGTTGGAGGGCGGTGACCGCCCAGCCTGCCAAGGCCGGGAGTCGGTCTCCTTCTTTCCCAGAGGTCCCCATGTCACTCGCCAAAGTCATCGACGTGCTCACCGAGACCATCCGCGAGGTCCAAGATGTCTACGTCGAGGGCTTCCAGGCCCTCGTCCAGAACGGGGCGGTGACTCGCTACCGCGGCGACGCCCTGGTCACGTTCGTCGTGGCCGACGACCGGTCCTGATGATGTCGGAGACCGCCCTTCCCGGCCGGGCCCTCCCGGACCCCGACCTCCTCGAACCCCGCCACGGCCACGTCGCCGACGGGGCGCACCTCGCTTTCCACTGGGCCCCCGTCCCCGACGCCCGGCGCTACCGCGTCCAGGTCGCTGAGGGGCCGGGCTTCGACGACGTCCTGTTCGAGCAGGAGCTTCCGGCCTGGGCCACCGCCCTCGTCGTCCGGCAGCGGCTCCCCGAGGACGACCGGACGCTCCACTGGCGCGTCCAGGCCGGCGACGACGCGGGGTGGAGCCCCGGTGGCCACGTCGAGCGCTTCCTCAGCGGGCGCGCCGACCAGGTGGGCATGTTCGCCGACCCCGACGAGTCCGAGCCGTTCGGGCCGGTCGCGGCCCTGTTCCAGGCGGCCACGCTGGAGGCTCTCGCCGAGGTCCTCCCCGGACGCCAGCCGAGCATCGAGCGGGCGCTCGGCGACGAGCACCCGGAGGGCGTCGAGGCCGCCGAGATCCTCACGACCGAGGTCATCCTGCTCCTCGCGCTTGCGGCCGTCCTCGCCGTCGGGGGGCTCCTCCTGCTAGCGGCCTGCTGAGGCCCCGGCCCGCCGTCCGAACGCTCCGCTCGGGCCGGCGCCTTCCTCCTGACCCATGACCGACGCCCTCGTCCTCCCCTTCGCCGCCCTGTCCTCGGCCGACGTCGCCCATGTGGGTGGCAAGAACGCCTCGCTCGGCGAACTCCGCCGATCGCTCACCGCCGCCGGTGTTCGAGTGCCCGACGGGTTCGCCACCACGGCCGCGGCCTACCGGCTCTTCCTCGCCCACAACGGGCTCGAGACCACCGTGACCGACCGGCTGGCAGACCTCGCGGACGGCCGCGCGACGCTCGCCGAGACCGGGGCCTCGCTCCGGGCCGCCCTCCTTCGAGGCGTCCTTCCAGACGCCGTCGCCGACGCCGTCTGGGAGGCGTACGCCGCGCTCTCCGAGGCGTACGGCGAGGCCCAGACCGACGTGGCCGTCCGGTCATCGGCGACGGCCGAGGACCTCCCCGAGGCCAGCTTCGCCGGCCAACAGGAGACGTACCTCGGCGTCCGGGGCGAGGCCGCCGTGCTCGACGCCGTCCGGGCGTGCTTCGCATCGCTATGGACCGACCGGGCCATCTCGTACCGCGAGGCCCACGGCTTCGACCACGCCGCCGTTGCGCTCTCGGCCGGCGTCCAGAAGATGGTCCGGGCCGACCTCGGTGACGGCGCGGCCGGCGTCCTGTTCACGCTCGACACTGAGACCGGCTTCCCGGGCGTCGTCCTCATCAACGCCGCGTGGGGGCTTGGGGAGAACGTGGTCAAAGGCGTTGTGAACCCCGACGAGGTCGAGGTCTTCAAGCCGCTCCTCGGAATGACGGGACCGGACGGGCGGGCACTCGCCCCGGTCGTCTCGAAGAAGCTGGGGACGAAGGCGCTCACGATGCGCTACGCGCACCCGGACGACGACGCGCCCGCGTCGACCGACGCGCTGACGGAGGCCGCCGGGCCGCTCCACGCCCGCCACCTCTCGGCCGCCGAGGACCTCGCGGCCGGCCGGTGGGCCGACGACGGCGGACCGCCCGCGGTCACGTGGCCTCCAGAGCCCGTCGCCCGCAGCGCATCGCCGACGGTGCCCACCGGCGCGACGGTGACGGTCCCCACGCCGCCCGACAAGCGGGACCGGTTCGTGCTCTCCGACGTCGAGGCCGTGCAACTCGCGACCTGGGGCGCGGCCATCGAGGCCCACTACGGCCGCCCGATGGACGTCGAGTGGGCCCGCGACGGGGCCACGGGTGACCTCTTTATCCTCCAGGCCCGGCCCGAGACCGTCGAGGCGCGGCGCGGCGGTGGCCAGCTCCGGACGTACCGGCTCCTCAACCCGCCCGCCCCCCTCGTCGAGGGGGTCGCCGTCGGGCGGGCCGTCGCTGCGGGTCCAGTCAGGCCGGTCTACGGCCCCGCCGACCTCGCAGGCGTCCAGCCCGGCGACGTCGTCGTGGCTCGTATGACGGAGCCTGACTGGGTCCCGGCGCTCCGCTGGGCCGCCGCGCTCGTCACCGACGCCGGTGGACGGACGTGCCACGCGGCCATCGTCGCGCGCGAACTGGGGATCCCGGCCGTCGTCGGGACCGGCGACGCGACGGGGACGCTCCTCGCGGGCGACACCGTGACAGTCTCGTGTGCCGACGGCGCCGGCCGCGTCTACCCAGGCCATGTCCAGGTCGAGATCGAGGACGTCGACCTCGTCGCGCTCCCCGTGACGCGGACGAAGGTGATGCTCAACCTGGCCTCGCCCGACGGGGCCTACGCCTGGTGGCGGCTCCCGGCCGACGGCGTCGGGCTGGCCCGGATGGAGTTCGTCGTCGGCGAGCACCTCCGCGTCCACCCGATGGCCCTCGCCCACCCCGAGCGCGTGCCAGAGGTCGACCGCGCCCGGATCGCCGCGCTCGCGGCCGGCTACGCCACGCCGACCGATTACTTCGTGGAGGGCCTCGCGCGGGGCCTTGCCAAGATCGCGGCCAGCCGGTACCCGGCCCCTGTCGTCGTCCGCCTCAGCGACTTCAAGACGAACGAGTACGCCCGGCTCCTCGGCGGAGCCCCGTTCGAGCCGGACGAGGAGAACCCCATGCTCGGCTGGCGCGGGGCCTCGCGCTACGACGACGACGGGTACCGCGACGGGTTCGCCCTCGAGTGCCGCGCGATCCGGATGGCGCGTGACGAGATCGGGCTCTCGAACATCGCCGTGATGGTCCCGTTCTGCCGGACGCCGGCCGAGGCCGACCGTGTCCTCCGCGTCATGGACGACCACGGGCTCCGCCGTGGTGAGAAGGGACTCGAGGTCCTCGTCATGGCCGAGGTCCCGTCGAACATCGTCGAGGCGGACGCTTTCGCAGAGCGGTTCGACGGGTTCTCGGTCGGGACGAACGACCTCACGCAGCTCCTCCTCGGCGTCGACCGAGACTCTGAACGGTTGGCGCCCCTCTTCGACGAGCGCTCGCCGACGGTCCAGTGGGCGGTCCGCCACCTCGTCGAGCGGGCCCACGCCCACGGCCGGCCGGTCGGCGTCTGTGGCCAGGCCCCGAGCGACCACCCCGACGTCGCCGCATTCCTTGTCGAGGCCGGCGTCGACTCGCTCTCGGTCACGCCCGACGCCTTCGCCGCCGTCCGCCACACGGTCGCGCTGGCGGAGGAGGGGGCCACGGAGGCCGCCGCGGTCGTAGGGACTCGTGCGCCCGCCCTCGCCCCCGTGATCGGAGCCCCCCTAGACGGGGGCACCGCCGACCGCGACATGGACGACGTCCTCGCCCACACGCTCGCCGCGGCCGACCGCCAGCGGTCGACCCCGCCGCGCTAGACGATGCCGGTCCCCGCCGCTCTCCTCGACGTAGCCCACCAGCGGAACGGCCACGGCCCAGCGCCCTCCCACGAGGTCCAGACCGGTCCGAGCCGGGCGGCAGACCGAGCGATCGAAGCCCCCTGGGCCCGTCCGGCCGAGACCGTCGCACACGCGCTCGGCGTCGACGTCGAGTTGGGGCTCAGCGCAGCGGAGGCCGCCCGCCGTCTGGTGCAGCACGGGCCCAACCGGCTCCGGGTGGCCCCCCCGCGGCCCGCGTGGCGCGTCCTCGTCGACCAGGTCCGGAGCCTCATTGTCGGCCTCCTCGTCGTCGCGGCGGCCGTTTCGATCGCGGCGGGGCAGACGGCCGAGGCGGCTGCCGTCGGCGCCGTCGTCGCGCTGACCGTCGGGATCGGGTTCGCCACCGAGCTCCGGGCCGTCCGCTCGATGGAGGCGCTCGCCGCGCTCGGCCGGGCGAGCGCTCGCGTCCGGCGAGACGGTCAAGTGCGGGTCGTCCCGGCCGAGGGCCTCGTGCCGGGCGACGTCGTCCTCGTCGATAGCGGCGACGTCGTCGCGGCCGACCTCCGGCTCGTCCGCGCCTCGCGGCTCCAGGCCGACGAGTCGGCGCTGACGGGCGAGAGCGTCCCCGTCGAGAAGGGGCCGGCCCCGGTCGCCCCGAGCGCCCCGCTCTCCGAGCGGACGCCGATGCTCCACCGTGGCACGGCCGTCCCGCGTGGGTCCGGGCTCGGCGTCGTCGTGGCGACCGGTGCCGCGACCGAGGTCGGCGCCATCGCCGAGTTGGTCACCATTGTCGAGAAGGGGGCGACTCCCCTCGACCGTCAGCTCGCCGCCCTCGGCCGGGGGCTCATCGGCGCGACGTTCGCCGTGGCGGCAGCCGTGGCCGCCGTCGGGGTGGCCTCGGGGCGTGACCCGCTCCTCATGGTCCAGACGGGGATCGCCCTCGCCGTCGCGGCCGTGCCCGAGGGCCTCCCCGTTGTTGCCACACTCGCGCTCGCGCGGGGTGTCCGCCGGATGGCCCGGCAGCGCGCGCTCCTCCGGCGGCTCTCGGCCGTCGAGACGCTCGGCTCGACCGCCGTCGTCATCACCGACAAGACGGGGACGCTCACCGAGAACCGGATGGCGGTCGCCTGCCTCGCGCTCGAGGGCGGCGACGTTGAGGTGGCTTCGGACGCGTTCCTCCGCGACGGCCGCCCCGTCACGGTTGTCGCCGACGCCGGGCTCTGGGCCGCCCTCGAAGCGGCGGTGCTCTGCAACGACGCGGCCCTCAGCCTGGACGGGCACCCCGACGGGGGAACCGGCGACCCGATGGAGCGGGCCCTCCTTGCGCTCGCCGCGCGGGCTGGACTCGACCGCGACCGCCTTGCCGAACGTCGGCCCCGCGTCCGCGAGGAGGCGTTCGACCCCGACGTACGGATGATGGCGACCGTCCACCGCGCCGGCCCCGACGGGTACGTCGTAGCCGTCAAAGGCGCGCCGGGAACGGTCCTGGACGCCTGCGCCCGTGTTCTCGGGCCGGACGGCACCGACCGCCCCCTCGACAGCGCCGGCCGCGAGTCGTGGCTGGAGCGGAACCGGGCGATGGCGCACGCTGGCCTCCGCGTCCTCGCCCTCGCGACGAAGACGACGCCGGTCGCCGACGGCACCCCCTACCACGGCCTGACGCTTGTCGGCCTCGTTGGACTCGCGGACCCGCCCCGGGCTGGGGTCCGCGAGGCGCTCGCGGCCTGCCGGGCGGCTGGGATCGACGTCGTCATGGCCACGGGCGACCAGCCGGCGACGGCGCTCGGCGTGGCCCGGGCCGTCGGGCTGTCGGACGGGGCCGACGACGCGGGCGGGGGCGCCGTGACCGGGGCGGCCTTCGACGAGGCGCGGGCGGGCGACGAGGGCGCGCGGGGGCGGCTCCTGGCTGCGACCGTGTTCGCCCGCATGAGTCCCCGCCAGAAGCTGGCCCTCCTCGCGCTCCACCAGCGGGCCGGCCGCGTCGTCGCCGTGACGGGCGACGGGGTCAACGACGCCCCCGCCCTCCGGGCCGCCGACATCGGCGTGGCGATGGGCCAGTGCGGGACCGACGTGGCCCGCGAGGCGGCCGACATGGTCCTCCTCGACGACGCCTTCGGGACCATTGTCGAGGCCGTCCGGGAGGGGCGGGCCGTGTTCGGCAACGTCCGCCGGTTCGTCGTCTACCTCCTCTCGTGCAACGCGAGCGAGGTCCTCGTGGTTGGGGCGGCGACGGCGTTGGGGCTCCCGCTCCCACTCCTCCCGCTCCAGATCCTCTTCCTCAACCTCGTGACCGACGTGTTCCCGGCCCTCGCTCTCGGCGTCGGCAGGGCGCCCGACGACGTCATGGACCGGCCGCCGCGGCCGGCCGGTGCGCCGATTCTGGAGCGACGCCATTGGGCCGCCGTCGGGGCCTACGGTGCGCTCCTGACGGCGTCGGTGCTCGGGGCGCAGTGGGCGGCCGTCGCCGGGCTCGGGCTCACCCACGCCGACGCCGTGACCGTCTCGTTCCTCGCGCTCGCCGTCGGTCAACTCGGCCACGTCGTCAACGTCCGCGCGCCCGGGGCCGGGCTCGTGCGGAACGAGGTGACGCGGAACCCAGCCGTGTGGGCTGCCCTCGCGCTGTGCGCGGCCCTCCTCGGCGCCGCCGTCTACGTGCTGCCTGTGGCTGCTGTGCTCGACCTGGCCCCGCCGTCGGCGGCTGCCTGGGGACTGGTGCTGGCGGCCGGTCTGGCGCCCGTCGCCGTCGGCGCCCTCGGCCACGCCGCCGTGCGGAGGGTCCGGCTCCGGGCCGCCCGCTCCTCCCCATCGCCATGAGGGTCGGCGTGCTCACGGGCGGCGGCGACTGCCCCGGCCTCAACGCAGCGATCCGCGCGGTCGCCAAGGCGCTCGTGGTCCGCCACGGGGCCGAGGTGGTCGGCATCGAGGACGGGTTCGCGGGGCTCGTCGAGGGGCGCCGCCGACCGCTCGCGCGGCGCGACGTGGCCGGCCTCCTCACGCTCGGCGGGACGATCCTCGGCGCCTCGAACCGCTCGGACCCCTTCGCCTACGGGCCGGATCGCGCCGACCGCTCGGCCGACGCGCTTGGCCACGCGGCCGACCTCGACGTCCTCGTCGTGGTCGGGGGCGACGGGACGTTCGCGGGAGCCCAGGCGCTGGCCGCGCGTGGGCTCCCCATCGTCGGCGTCCCGAAGACGATCGACAACGACGTCCGGGGGACCGACCGGACGGTCGGGTTCGACACGGCCGTCGCGACGGCCACCGACGCGCTCGACCGGCTCCACACGACGGCCCAGAGCCACCGCCGCGTCATGGTCCTCGAGACGATGGGCCGGTACGCCGGCTGGCTCGCGCTCGCCGCTGGGGCAGCCAGCGGGGCCGATGTCGTCCTCCTCCCCGAGCGGCCCTATGATCCCGACGCCGTGGCCGAGGTGTGCCGGGCGCGCGAGCGGGGCGGCCAGCGGTTCACGCTCGTCGCCGTCGCCGAGGGGGCACGCCCGGTAGGCGGGGCGCTCGCCGTCCGCGCCGTCATCGCCGACTCGCCCGACCCTGTCCGCCTCGGGGGGGCCGGGGACGTGTTCGCCGAGGCGCTCCGCGGCCGGCTCGATGGCGAGGTCCGGGTCGCCGTGCTCGGCCACGTCCAGCGAGGCGGGCCGCCGACGGCAGCCGACCGCGTGCTCGCGACGGTCCTCGGCGCTCGCGCCGCAGCGCTCGCCGCGGCCGGCCGGACCGGCGTCGTGGTCGGCATCCGGGGCGGCCGGCTCGCCGAGGTCCCGCTCGCCGAGGCCGCCGTCGGCCCCCGACTCGTCCCGCCCGACGACCCGCTGGCGACGGCGCTCGCCGACGTCGGCGTCTCGTTCGGCGCTGACCCCACGAACCCATGAAGGCCTCCTGCGCTCTCCGAATCCTCGCCGTCGCGCTCGTCGCTGTTCCGGTGGCAGCCCAGACACCCGTACGGGCCGACGCCGTCCGCCAGTTTTACGCCGTTCGGAATGGACGCCCCGTCTGGACAGAGGAGCCAGGGCAGCTCTCGGGGCGGGGGCGGTCCCTCATCGCCGCGCTCGCCCGCCTCGACGAGGACGGCCTCGACCCGGCGTCGTACCGGGCAGGCCCGGACGAGGGCGACCTCACGCGGGCGTTCCTCGATGCCTGTGAGCACCTCATGAGGGGGCGCGTGGACCCCGCGGCCGTCCACCGAGACTGGCGGGCAGACCGACGCACGCTCGACGCGGGGGCCGCGCTCGCCCTCGCCGCGCGGGCCGGGCCGGACTCCGCCTTCCGGGCGGCGAGGCCGCCCCACGCCGGCTACAGCCGCCTCCGACGGGCCCTCGCCACCCTCCGGACCCTGCAGGGGACCCCCTGGCCCGCGCTCCCGGACGACCGCGTCCTCCGCCTCGGCGACGAGGGGGCCGACGTCGCCGCGCTCTCGGAACGGCTCGCGGCCCTCGGCCTGCTCTCCGCCCGCCCGCCGTCCGTGGACCGGTTCGACGGCGCCGTCGACGCGGCCGTCCGAGCTGCCCAGGCCCGGAGCGGGCTCGCCGTCGACGGGGCCGTCGGGCCAGACACCCGGGCCGCGCTCGACCAGACGCCGGACGAACGTGCCCACCAGGTCGCCCTCAACCTCGAGCGCTGGCGGTGGCTCCCGGCCGACCTCGGCGACCCCTACGTCCTCGTCGACGCCGGTGGGCAGACGGTCTCGCTCGTCGAGCACGGACGGGCCGTGTGGGAGGCCCGCGCCATCGTCGGGACGCCGGGGACGCCGACGCCGGGGCTCTCCTCGGCCGTCACCCACGTCGTCCTCAGCCCGTACTGGGACGTCCCGGCGAGCATCGCCCGGGCCGAGATCCTCCCGCGGCTGGCCCGCGACCCCGGCTACCTCGCGCGCCACCACATGGAGCGGCTCCCGGGCGGGCGGATCCGCCAACTCCCCGGGCCCGATAACCCGCTCGGGCCCGTCAAGTTCATCTTCGAGAACCCGTTCGGGGTCCGGCTCCACGGCACGTCGGCCCCGGCGCTCTTCGAGCGACCGACCCGACTGTTCAGCCACGGGTGCGTCCGGGCCGAGCGGCCGCTGGAACTGGCCGACCGGCTCCTCCCGGACTGGGACGCCGGCCGGATCGCGGCGGCCGTCGCCGCGGGACGTGAGCGGCGGGTCGCGCTCGACCGTCCGGTCCCGATCCACGTCGTCTACTGGACGGCCCGGGTCGCCCCCGACGGCGCGCTCCACCTTCGACCCGATCCCTACGGGCGAGACCGCGCCCTCGGGGCAGCCCTCGCGCGGATCGCGCCCTGACCCCGGGGGCGCCTGGAGCCGTGGGATCTCCCGACGACCAGGACCGAGGGCGTCCCATGAAGGTCGACCGCGGCGGGGAGAACGGGCGCCGTCCTACCTTCCGTGCAGGACGCTATGTTCGGCCCGTGTCCGTCCCGCTCCGCCCCCACCTCGCCTCGGCCCTCGCCGAGCTCGCGCTCCGAGAGCTGGCCCTGGCCGGGTTCGGCGAGACTCCGGGGAGCAGTCGCTCGGAAGCGGCCATCGTGGCGCTCACGCCCGGCGCCGACCCGTTTCCCCCTGCCGTCTGGGCCTTCCTCCGGTCGGCGGCTCGGGCGCTCCACGCCCGGTTCGCCCTCGACGACACCCGTCGGGCCCTCGAGGAGAGCCGCACCCGGGCGAACGCCATGTTCGAGACGACCGTCGACGGCGTCGTCATGATCGACGGGCGCGGCCGGATCGAGACGTTCAACGCCGGCGCCGAGCGGATCTTCCAGTACGCCGCCGACGAGGTCGTCGGGCGGCGGAAGTCCGAGCGCCGCCGGATTGGGCAGGACCTCCACGACGGCCTCGGCCAGGAGTTGACGGCCATCGGCCTGCTCCTCCGCAGCCACGGGAAGGCGCTGGAGCGGGAGGGGCACGCGCGGGCAGAGGAGGCGCGCCGCCGCGTCGGGCTCGTCGAAGAGGCCGACGCCCACGCGCGCGGACTCGCCCGCTCGCTCGTCCCGGTCGAACTGGAGCAGAACGAGCTCGAGACCGCCCTCGCACGGCTGGCCGAGCGAGCGGCGTCGCTCTACGACACCGACGTCCACGCCGAAACGACGGGCACGGGGCCGGCCGAGGCCTCGGCCCTCCACGCCGACGAACCTGTTCTGGATCGCCCAGGAGGCCGTCTCCAACGCTGTCCAGCACGGGAGCGCCGAGCACGGCCGCGTCGTCCTCGTCCGGGGCACCGACCACCTCCGCCTGAGGATCGAGGACGATGGGACCGGATTTGCCGACGACCCACAGGTGTCCGCGCCCATCCACTCGGTCAGTGGCGACGGGGCCCCCGCCGCTCTCGGCTCGACCATCGAGCAGAACGCCCCGGTACCGCCCGGCCCACGGACGGCCTGCGCGACCGGGCCATGGGCCTCCGCATTATGAACTACCGGGCCCGCCTCGCCGGCGGGACCCTCGACGTCCGCCCCGGAGCCGAAGGCGGGACCGTCGTCACCTGCACGGTCCCCCTCCACGGCCCCGGCTTCCACCCCTCCCCGCCTTCCGCTATAGGGCCATGACCCTCCTCGTCGTGGCGCTCCGTACGCCTGGGGTGGGGTACGCGGCCAGTCGGTAGCTCCCCTTGGGACGGGCGGTGACACCACCGGAGCGCTCCTGCGGAAGAGAGGATCGACGGCGGGCGTTCCCGACGGGGCTGCGGATCGGCGGGGCTTTTCGGAGGGGCCGTCCGTGAGGGCGCGCGTCCCGATCTATGGCTCGAGGGGCATTCGACCTCGAGGACCCACCATCTCGTCGCCACCGACGGGGCGGCCCGGGTGAAGACCCCGGAGCGGCTCGGCGGTCGTGCTCTCCGCCCGGTGCCGGGTGACCTCGGGGGCGCCGCGCCGGACCGTCTCGGACTCCTCCTCCGGGTAGCCGATGCGGAAGACGGCCTGCGGCCACCCGCCCCCGACGAGGTCAGACAGCGTCGGGCGGAGCGCGGCCACCTCGACGGGCTCGTTCGCGTACGACGCCACGAGCCCCTGGTCGGCCGCGACGACGAGCACGCGGGTCAGCGCCTGCCCCGCCCTTAGCCAGTCGACCCGGCCGTCCCCGGCCGTCCACAGCACGGCGACCCCGGGGGCCTCCCGGATCAGCCGCTCCTTGTGCGCGGCCACAGACGCGGGCGACGTCCGCATCCCGGCGTGCCGGTCCCCCACACCCTGCACCGGGTCGTGGACGCCGTCCGCGCGGGGGTCCGCTTCGGGGCGGAGCCACGACCGGAGCTCGGCGACGAGGTCGGGGTCCGCGCTCTGCACGCGGACGCCGGCCGCGACGAGGTGACCGAGGACGTCCTTCTCGGCCGCCGCCTCGAACACCCGGAGCGACGCCCCCTCGCTCGCCGCTGCCGCTACCAGTCCACCGACGGCCGTCGGCGGGATTGGCGCGTCGAGGAACGACCTCCGGTTGGTCCGGCGGAGCGCGAGCGCCCGGAACAGCCGGTGGTCGCCGACCGGCCGGGTGGCCCGGCGGAACGTGGCGGCCGCGAGGAAGTCGGGCGCCGAGGCGATGGGGAACGGGAGGACCTCGGCCTCCCACCCCTCGTGCGCGGCGGCGACGCGGAGGTAGAGGAGGGCCGCGCCGCAGCTCATGGTGAGCTCGCGGCCGCGCGGGTCGAGGGTCCGGAGTTGGCGCGACCGGTCGGCGTAGAGGTGGACCGCCCCGCGGTCCACGATGAAGTGCCAGGGCTGTGTGTTGAGGACGCTCGGCGCCCACACCGCGTGGCCGATCATCCGATCGATCTCGGCGTCGGTGGGCGGTGCAGCGAGGAGGCCGATCATGGCTCGGGAAGGCAGAGGGGCGAAGCCTACCGACTCGGCCCCTGCCGCGGAGACGGCTCCCACCGGCATCGGGCGCCCGGCCTGGCCCGACAGGTGCGTCGGGGCGGAGCCGGCACCGCGAGCCCGGGGCCCACCACGTCTCGAAAACGAAGTGCCGGTGCCGACGCCCCCACGCCTTCGGGACGTCGCAAATGGGGGACGCGGAGGAGGTCAGGCCGGTGCCAGAGGGCGCGCCGACGCTGGACGAGAGCCGAATCGGCGTGGCCGTCAAGGACGGCGCGGTGACGCGCACCGGGCACGTGCCGTCGTACTACGAGGCCATCGAGGCCGAGCGCGTCGTCCTGCGCGTGGAGGGCGTCCGCGAGGTCGCCAACGACCTCGAGGTGGGCCTCCCCATCTACGGCCCGGTCACCGACACTGACCTCGCCGCTGCCATCCTGCACAGCGTGGCGTGGCACGTCGCGGTCCCCGACGACGCCGTCCAGGCCTCGGTGCACGGGGGATGGGTGACGCTCCGGGGCCGAGTCGGACACGCCCACGAGCGCGACGCGGCCGCGGAGGCCGTTCGCCCCCTGAAGGACGTGCGAGGGGTCACGAACCTGATCGACGTCGCGCCCGCGGACCCGCCGACCAGACGGCCCCCCGCCTCCTGACCGAACCTCTCCGGGGCCGTCCTCTCTCTCGCCCCGGTCGACCCGGCCGTGCGGTGTGACGCCCGCGTGGCCGGGCCGCACCCCGTCCCTATCTCGCCTCCCTCGGTCGCCCGCCTCGGTGGTGCCGGCGAGGCGGCCGGCCGGGGGCCATTACGGCAGGGGCTCGCCCTCTTTCGTGTGGAGGAGGAGCGGCCGAACGGAGGGGAGCTCCTACGAACCGTGGGACCGGGACGCCTCGCTTATCTCCCGCTGCCTAGCCGCTGGAGCGACCCCGGTCCCCGTACCGTCCGGCGTGTCCGTCGCTCTGGGCGCTCCAGCGGCCGGACCGAAGCGTGGCAACTGGCGGTGGAGGTAGACAAGGGCGCCCACGCTCGCGACCCCGACGAGCCCGCCCACGACGAGCAGTGCCCCCACCGACTGGTCCGCCAGCCCGACGCCGGCCGCCACCGCCAGCCCGGTCCACACGCCCTCGGCGATGGCCAAGGCCGCGAGGTACCGACCGAACGGGTACCGCGCAGCCCCGAGGACGACGCCCGCGAGCTCGGACTGGAGCGCGAGGTGGATGACCACGACGACCGGGAGGGGGAGGTCCGGGCGGACCCGGCCCAGCGACTCCCGGAGGCTGCCGCGCCGGTCCAGCCGGGTGAGGGCCCAGTGGCCGGGCCACCGGCCCAGCGCGTAGGTCCCGGCCCCGCCGACCATCCACCCCGTCCACAGGAGGGCGGCCGTGGCCGTCGGGCCCCACGCCTCGAGTGCGACCGGGACGAGCGCCGTGCTCGACAGGAACGCGGCCAGCGCCGAGAGTGCCGCCAGGCCCGCGAACAGGGCCGGGCCGGCCATCGGCCGCTCGGCGAGCAGGGGCGCGGTGGCGTCCACGACGTGGACGAACGCCCCGTGGACCGGGTCCCACGTGGCGACGCCGACGAGGGCCGCGACGCCCGCCACGAGGAGGAGCCCGCGGCGGGCGACGGCCCGACGGCGCCGAGTGACCACGGGGAGGAGGGGCGAGCCGTCGTGCACGGGGGAAGGCGGAGAGAGGGCCGAGGGGAGTCCCCGAAGCTCCCCCTCCCACGCGGCGGACGGTGCCGGCCCCCGACGGCCCGGCCTGCCGGGGCCGCCCTCGCACCCCGGACCTCGGCCGCGGCCCGAGTCCTGACGAGGTATGGTCCGGCCGCGAGGGTCATCGGGTGACGAGCCACGGCCCGGACCGTACGGCCCCTCGGCCAACGCCCCCCCCCGGCCGCGCCCTTCATAGACGGGGCCCTGGACCTTAGCCTTGACCTACTCCCTCTGGTCCCTTCACCGTTTGGGTCCGGATCCGCGACGTGTGCGCCGGGCGTGATACCGGACCTGTTCCGTCCTGTCGTGGCGGTCGACGTCGGCACGGTCGAGGTCGACCTCGCTACCGTCCGCGCATACTCCCACGTTGTCCGCTCGCAACACCTCCTCTAGCGTCGCCCAGTCCTCGGCCGGGGGCTGCGAGCCATGTCCGGTTACTGCCTCATGCCAGACGAACTCGCGCGGGCCTTCCGGGTCCGAACTCACACGACGGTACTCGCCGAGTCGGACGTGGTCGCCGACCGCGGCGAGCACGCCCCGGTTCGCTGCCTCGTGCTCACACGCGCCCAGGATGTCTTCGGCCGTCGGAGCCTCGTGGTCCCTCACAGCAGAGGCGAGAGCACGCGCGAAGAGGTCGGCCCAGACTCGGGCGTGGTCCCGAAGTAGCGGGCCAAGCGGAGGGCCGTCGAGGTCGTCAGCTCGCGGCGGCCGTTGACGACGCCGTTGAGCCGCTGGAACGAGACGCCGATCGACTCGGCGACCTTGGATTGGGAGAGCCCCACCGGTTCGATGAACTCGTGGAGCAGGATCTCGCCCGGCCGGGTCGGCGGGCGGTGCGTAGGGAGGCGGGCCATAGGGATCTGATCTATCGGGGCGTCAAGTTCTCCTCGATCCAGGTGGCGAGCGTGCCCTCGTCGACCGTCCCGGCGGCGACCCCCTCCATGACCGTCACGAGCTCGACCTGGTCCGGAGAGAACCGGTGCCCGTTCCGGAACAGGAACGCCCGGATCGCGAGGGTGCCCACCCGCTTGTTCCCGTCTACGAACGGGCGCTCCCTCGTGAGCCCGAATGCGTAGGCCACGGCGAGCTCGAAGGGCGAGGGGCCGTCCCCGTACGCCCAGCGGTTCTTAGGGCGGCCGAGCGCGCTCCCGAGCAGGTTCTCGTCGCGGAGCCCGTCCGAGCCCCCGAACAGGGCGATGCTTTCGGCGTGGAGCATGCGGACCTGGGTCGCCGAGAGCCAGACCGGCTCACTCCCGGCGCCTCCCGCCGGGGCCGGGCCACTCACTTGGCCAGCTCGCGGAAGGCGTCGCGGTGCGAGCGCATGAACTCGCGGGCGTCGTCCATGGCCGCTGCGAACTCGGGGTCGTAGGGCGTTACGCTGAGGGCGTCGGGCGAACTCGTGAGGAACAACTCGTCGCCCTCGTGGAGCGCCATGGCCTCGGCCACGTGCTTGGGGATGATGAGGCCGAGCGAGCCGCCGATCTTGCGGACCTTCGTCGTGTTGGTCATGGGGGTCCCTGCGAGGGGAATGATGAGCGGTGTTTAACTTGTATTAAACGACGATCAGTACGCAGACGGTCAGTACGCAACCCCCGCCTCCGGATTCACGGCCTACAGGCGAGGATGGCGTTCTCGTTGTGGCGAACCCGGCACCACCCGACCCCTCCCACCAGGAGTGCGTCCGCCGTTCCGAGGTACCTGGGTCGCCCTCAGGACGCGAATAAACGGCGATCGGCGCCGTGCTCCCCAGTCGCGGCCCCATAGGGAGCGCGCCCGGAGTCAGACCACATATTCGCGTTCCGCCCCCGGCGCCGGGGTCTCTGTCGGCACCGCCGACGGAGACTAGAGCATCAGCACGGGAGGGGAGGGGGTTAAGGCTCTTCCGGCTCGTTCTCGGTGCGGGTCCGAGCCCTACTCTTCGAGGCGGACGTGGACGGCGGCGGGGCACCGGCCGCCCTCGTAGTCGGACGCGTTGACGACGGCGACCCCCTCCACACACCGGCCGGCCCGACGCTCGAAGTCCTGGAGGAGCGAGAGGAGGGCGCCTTCGAGCCGACGTCGGGCCTGGTCGAGGTCGGAGGGCGGCGGCAGAGGGGGGGCCATGGTCGTCGGGGCTTCGGGGCACGATACGGGGCAGATCTTTGAGGTACAACCGACCAGGTCCTACATCAGGTCATGAAGCTCCCCGCCCGGCTCGGCGGACGGCCCGCTCGGCGGCGTTCTCGCGTTGTCTCAGCGCCGCCGCTTCCGGCGCTCCGACCTACCTTCGTGACGTTCGCCCTCGGCCGCTCAGCGGCCCCCTGTTAAGCCACCCCCGTAACTACCTCGCGGACTGAGCCGTAGCCGCCCGTCGAACCCCCTCATCCCGATGAACCGGCTCGTCCTCCTCCTCACCGTGGTCGCGGTCTGCGTCCTCCCCCTCGCGCTTGGGGCCGAGAGCGTCCTCCTCGCCGGCCTCCCCGGTGGACTCCCGCTCGGCACCCTCCTGGCGGCCCTCGCCCTTGTCGCCGGCGCGGCCGTCCCCCTCACCGCCAGCCGACCGAGGTCGCTGCTTCGGTGGGCTGGGGGCGCTGGTCTCGTCGCGGCGGCCCTGTGGCTCCCCCTCGGGGTGTACCTCTCGGGCAACCCCGCGCTCAACTTCGTCAGCGATGCGTCCGGCTCGGTCCTGTTCTGGGAGCTCACGGCGGGGGTGGCGGGGTTCGTGGTCGTGACGATCGTTTGGGCTTGCGTCGCAGCAGCTCTCGCGCGCCGGCTTCAGCCCGCCTCGCCCCTGTAGCGTTCTCAACGTCGGCGCCGCCGCGAGCGCTCTCGACCGCGACCACGTCGCCTGCCGTCGTGACAGTGGCGAGGCCGGTCGTGATGCCGGTGACGAGCCCGAGGACCAGGGTCCGGGACGCCCTCATCGTCCCCCGTCGAGGTCGGCGAGGACGGCCTCGGCGATCCCGAAGTCTCCGGCGTGGTCGAGGAGGGACGCCCGGCCCTCGGCGATCCCAGGGTCGAGCCCCGACGTCGGGCGCCCCTCGGCGGCAAGCTCGCGGCGCCGGGCCTCGTGGTGGCGGAGGGCGAGCGGATCCTTGCTGAGGCCGTCGAGCGGTTCGAGATCGAGGCCGTCCAGGCCGTCCACCGCACGGGGCGGCTCGCCATCGGCGACCTCGCCGTGTGGGTCGGCGTCTCGGCGGCGCATGACGACCCCGCCTTCGAGGCGTGTCGCTACGCCATCGACGAGGTGAAGGCGCGCGTCCCGATCTGGAAGCGCGAGCACTACGCCGACGGCGCGGCCGGGTGGTGGGCGGCGCGGCGGGCGCCCCCAGTCCACCCTCACCCGGCACAGGCAGCAGCGAGGAGCAGCCCCGCTAGCTAAGGACCATCTTCAACCCCGCCACGACGAGCACCACCGACAGCGCGCGGCGGACGACCGGCGCCGGCAGGCGACGGCTCCCCAGCCACGCCCCGATCCCGCCGCCCACGAGGGACACCGACCAGGACGGGCAGGAACGGCGGCAGCGCCGCGCCCTGCGTGGCCTGCCCGAGCAGCCCGGACACCGAGTGGACCAGGATCAACGCCGCCGCGATGCCTGACGCCGTCCGCACGTCGGCCCACCGCGCCAGCACCAAGAGTGGGCTGAGGAAGATGCCACCGCCCATGCCGACCAGGCCGATCGCCGCACCCCAGTGCCACCGGCACCGCGCGCGCCCGTCGCGTGCGACTGGCGGGCGAGCCGGAACGCCGAGTAGAGCAGCACGGCGCCGACGACGGGCCGGTACAGCCCCGGCGGGGGTACGATGGTCCCGCCGACGAACGCGGCCAGGACCGACAGGAGCGCGAACGGCCACAAGCGGTCCCACGAGAACCGCCCGGCGCGCACGAACGCGACCGTCCCGATGCCGGCCACGAGCACGTTGAGCGCCAGGGCCGCCGGGCGCATGGCCTCTGGCGCCACGCCGACGAGGGCCATCGCCGCGAGGTACCCCGACGCCCCGCCGTAGGCGTAGAGGGCCGCGGCCACGAACACGAGCCCGGCAAGCACGAGGAGAATTGGCTCCATCAGATTGAACGAGGGGCTGGCGTTTCGGAGCCTATGGCCCCAACCCCGTAGATTTCCCCCACGCGATGCCCGTCCCTCACTTCCCCGTCGGCACGAAGGGAGACCTGCTGCTCCTGATAAAGCGTCGGGGCGAGGTCTCGCTCGACGCCGCCGAGGCGGCCACGGGCCTGACCGGCCCACGCTCCGCGAGCACCTCGGCGGGCTGGAGCGGGACGGGCTCGTCGTCCGCTCGACGCAGCGCGGGCTGCGCGGGCGCCCGGCCTTGCGCTACGCGCTCGCGCCCAGCGCTGAGACGCTCTTCCCCTCGCGCGATGGTCACCTCTTGGGCCACCTGCTCGACTACCTCTTGGAGCGCGGCGAAGACGACCTCGTCCGCGACTTCTTCGAGCGGTACTGGGACGAGCGGCTCCGGGACGTCCAGGGCCGTCTCCGCTCGGTCCCAGTCGGCGACGACGCGGGTCGGCTAGCGGCGCTCGCCGAGGTGCTCCGCGAGCAGGGGTTCATGCCCGAGATCCACCGGAACAGGGGCGTCACGATCCGCGAGTGCAACTGCCCGTTCCCCGAGGCGGTCAAGCGGACGCGGTTCCCGTGCCGGCTCGAAGCCACGTTCTACGAGCGGCTCTTCGACACCCCGGTCGTGTGCGTGACGTACATCCCGGACGGGTCCGCCGCCTGCACGTACGAGTTCGCCGAGACGCCGGGGACGTAGCGTCCCCAGGTCCGCGCGCGGCTGGGGCTCCAGGACAGCGGCCTCCGAGGCCGTCACGGCGCCGAGGGACCGGGGTCGAGCCGACTCGCGACAGTCTGGAGGAGGTTCCGCGCCGTGTACCACCCCGTCTCCACGTCCTCACGGTGGGCCACCGACAGCCCAGCCGCAGGGATGGCCGTCGCCCGCCCGGCGAGGAGCACAGCCCGGTGCGCGGCCGTCTTGAGGACGCTGTCGTTCCGCACGGCCCGCTCCGCGAGCGTGTCGAGCGGGGCGCCGGGGTCCGGCGTCGCCCCGTATCCGAACAGGAACGCGACGAGCGACGCGCGGAACGAGTCCAGCACCTCCCCGAGCGCCCCTCCGTAGTCGGGCGGCATGGCGTCGAGGTGGGCCTTCGCTCGGTTCAGGTGCGCTTCGGCCTCGTCTAGGCGGGCGCGGACGTCGGGGTGGGAGGAGGTGGACATGGTTGGGAGGGAGGTCGACGAGGGCGAAGAGAGGGTTCGGCACCTGGCAGGGCGCCGATCCTCAGGCGTCGGCGTTCCCGCACGGTACTCGAGGCCGTGGCGACGAGGAAGAGGACGACGGCCGCCGCGTTCAGCAGCCCGCCCCACCGGCGGAGCGCAGGCAGCCCGCCGAGGTCGCCCACCACGCGGAGCCCGAGCGAGACGTGGAGGAGCGCGAGGTGGGCGTAGAACCCCGGCCGGTAGGCGACTGGCGCGCCCAGCACGGACGGGAAGATGATCGGCGCGTGCCCGAAGATCATCGAGAACACGAACCCCACGAAGACCGCGTGCAGCACGGCGTCGTAGATGAGGCCACCTGCCGGAAGCCCGACTGCGAGGGCCAGCGCGCCGCCGACGGCGAGCCACGCATAGCCCGCGAGCAGGCACACGGCGATGTAGCGCGTCAGTCCCGACTGGCGGGCGGTGAACCGGGCGACGTCGTACCGCGCGAGCCACGCCGCCAGTGCCACGAGCGCGCCGCCGACGAGCCGCCAGCCCACGTCGGGCGCGAGCGCGGCCACGACCAGCGCCGCCCCGAGACCCGCCGCGAGTCCCCAAGAGAGCCGCTCGACGCGAGGCGGGTGGAAGAGCATCCGGCTCAGTTCCAGCCGTTCGCCCACGATCGTCAGCACGAGAAAGCCGAGCCACCCCGGCAGCACCTGGAACACGCTCGCGCCCCCGAGCCAGGCGACGTTCCCCACCAGCCACGAGAGGGCGCCGAGCGCCATCACGACGGCGAAGGGCTGGAGCTGGATTCGGAGGACGGCCCCGAAGATGGCGACGAGCAAGGCGCTCCCTAGCGCGATCAGGAGCGGCCCCTGCCACGTCCCGACGCCCGCGACGAGCAGCACGCCTCCCACCCCCGTCAGCACCGGCGCCGCATAGCCCCACGGTCGCCCCAGCGCGACGGCCCGCTCCAGGCCGATGAGCGTGCCGAGGAAGCCGCACACCATGAGCGGCCCGTGCAGCAGCGCCAGCATCGGCGCCCCCAGGGGCCACCCGAGGCGGGTGAGGCCGGCCCACAGCCCCGCTCCCAGCGCAAGGGCGGCCAGCGCGAAGAGGGGGAGGCGCGTCCAGGGACGATCCGCCGTCACGGCAACGCCCGCGCGGACGACGAACGGCAGGGAGCCTTCACCGAACCGACCGCAGGATGAGCAGGAGCATCAGGACCGGCGTCCGGGCGTGGATGCTGTGCAGCACGTTCGGCGCGAGGTGGACCCACGTCCCTGCGCGTGCCTCAACGGCGTCCTCCCCCAGCGTGACGTCCGCCTCCCCTTCGAGAAAGTGGAGGATTGCCGGGTGCGGCGCCGTGTGCTCGGCGAGCGACTGCCCGGCCTCGAACGGGAACGCAAGCACCTTGAGGTGCTCGTCCGTGTAGAGGGCGCGCCCCTGGACGTGCTCCGTAGGGTAGCCGGCCTCCGCCAACTCGGCGACACGGCGGGCGAGGTCGGGGATGAAGGTGGTGATCATCGTCAGGGCGTCGGTTGGTGGAGTGCGCCGTCACCGTGGGGTTGCGCGAGAGATCGGCCGAGTTGGGACGGGAGGACGGCGGCCTCGGTCCGGGAGGCGAGCCACCCGGCCACGACCAGCGCGAGCACCTTCACCCCTTCGGCCCCCCCGTAGAGCACATGCAGCTCGGGCGCGGCTTGGGGACTTCCGCCAGCGATGATGAGGACGGCGCGCGCGTCGAGCGTCGGCAGCAGCCACGCCGTCTGGAGCACGACGGCCGTCCACGCGAGGCCGAGCGCGGTCCACACGCCGCGCCGGGGCCGCGCCGCCCACACGAGCCCGGCGCTGACGAGCGCCAGGACGAGTTCGACGCGGTTCAGTGCCCCGAACACGTGGCGCCCCACGTCGAGCCCGACGGCGAGCGTCAGGCTGGGGGCCGTGAACTTGACCGGCGCCTCGAGGAACGAGATGCCGACGACGAGGCCGGCCCAGACGAACGCCAGCGCTCCGAGGAAGCGGGCGGGCCGGAGGCGGGGGCGGGTGGGGGCCATGGGTAGTGTCCTCAGGCGGGCTCCAGGAACTCGATCTCCGGGCGCGGCTCGGCGAACGTGGCGACGAGCGTGAGGTCGACCTCGGCCCCGACGGCGTGGGGCGTCCCGGCGGGCAGGACGAGGTGGACGCCGGGCCGCAGCGCGACCGGCTCCGCCCCGTCGAGCGTGAGCGTGCCCGCCCCCTCGACGACGGTCACCGTCACGTCGGAGGTGGCCCGGTGGCGCGGCATGGCGTGCCCGGCCGCCACGCCCAGGAGCAACTGGCGGAGGCGGTCGGTCTGGAGGAGGACGACGCCGATGGCCTGCCCGGGAGCGTGGCGCACGCGCTCGGTGAGGGCCACGTGGCCGACGGCGGACGGGCGGAGGAGCGGCTCGGGGTCGAGCGTGAGCGGAGGGGACATGGCGGGGGGCGATGAAGGAAGGACGGCCCGCGGGCGCACGCTACGCGGTCTCGGTGAGGCGAGCAGAGGAGAGGACGACCTCGACGCCCGCGAGGGCCTTTGAGACGGGGCAGACCTCCTCCGCGCGCTCGGCAGCCTCGCGGAAGGCGGCCTCGTCGAGCCCTGGCACCTTGCCCTCGGTCGCCAACTCGACCCTTGTGATGGCGAGAGCGTCGGGGTCGAGCGAGACCGTGGCCATGGTGCGGATGGCCGCTGGCTCGTGGCCGCCCTCGCTGAGGACGAGCGCCAGCGCCATCGAGTAGCAGCCGGCGTGGGCCGCCCCGATGAGCTCTTCGGGGTTGGTCCCCCCGGCCTGGTCGAAGCGGGAAGCGAAGGAGTAGGGCGCCTCGGCGGACCCGAAGCGGACCGTCCCGTCCCCTCCTTTCAGCGTTCCGTTCCAGACGGCCTGTGCGTCTCTCGTGATCATGGCGGGGTCGGTGGTCGTGGGGTGGGGGGCGCGCGCCGGTCGTCCACGCCGGCTGGCGGCCGGGGTGCGTCGCGACGTTGGGAGCTCTCTCATTTGGGGTCCTCGTGGAAGCTGCCGAGGGGACAGCCCTCGACGCAGGTGGTGGGCGTGCAGGGTGTGCGGCGTAGGTCAGGTGGCGTCGTCCGTCCGGTAGAACCAGACGATCCAGTCGTCGCCCTCGCCGTGCTCGACCCAGTGCCTCCAGCCGCGGGCACGCATCACACCGAAAAGGGGGACCGGCTTGAACGTGGCGCGCAGCCGGAGGACGTGGCCCTCGGGCACCTCGCGGACGGTGCTCATGATGAGCGAGAACGGCTCGCCGCCGTCCCGGAGGACGGGCCGCACGTCGAGCTCGACGCACTCGGCCTCGGTGATGGCGGCGAGGGCCTCAGGGCGGGGCTCGTGGATGTCGGGCATGGAGAGGAGGGCTCGAAAAGGGTCAGTACGCGGGGGTCCGGCGGCCGCCGTAGAGCATCGCGCGGGCCTCGGGCTCGATCATGTGCGGCGACCACGGCGGGTCCCACACCAGCTCGACCACGCCGCGCCGGAGGCCGGGCGTCTTCTGGAGCACGCCGCCCACCTGTCGCTTGATGTAGCTCGACATCGGGCAGGCCGGCGTCGTCATCGTGAGGCGGACGGTCGCCTCCCCGTCCTCGACCTGGAGGTCGTAGATCAGCCCGAGGGCCACGATGTTCAGCCCCACCTCGGGGTCGATCACCGAGCGGAGTCGCTCGGCCAGGGTCAAGCGCGACGGCGCCCTGGCCACGTCGGGCGGTGCGCCAGCGGAGCGCCCGGACCGGAGAAAGGGGAAGGCGACCATGGCTGGGCCTCAGGTGCGGGTGACCAAGACGCGCCACGTCACCGGGCCTCGCTCGAGGTACTCGAACGCGAAGGCGTCGGCGCCGTGGTCTGCCAGGAGCGTGTAGTACATGCACTCCGGGTCGTGGTCGACGACCAACTCGAGCGTCTCGCCGGGCCGGAGGGCGTCGTAGGCGCCCATGATGGTCTCGAAGCGGTGCTTCGGCTCGACGGAGCGGACGTCGAGAAGGCGCGGGGCTAGCGTCTGGGGAAGGGTCATGTCTGGGGGTGGGCGTGGGCCGTGGCACGCGTGCGTGCCACGGCCCGTCTTTCGGCGGCGGTGCCACAGCCCCAGCCGCGGCCGCGGCGGAGCCATGACTCCCAGGCCGGGAGCGCCGCGGGCGACGAGGGGGCGAGGGCGACGGTGCCACCATAGCCGCGGAGCGCGAGCCGACCGAGGAGCCAGCCCGTCCCATCGGAGGCGCCGCCCGCCTCGGTCTTGGCGGTTTGCGCCTCGGGGCCGGCGCCGACGAGGCGGACGTGGGCGAGGCGCGGCCCCGTCGCTTCGAGCACGGCCCCCCAGCGGTCGGCATCGAAGGCGGATGGGCGGACCTCCCAGGCGGTCCCGGTGCCATTGGCCTCGGCCCAGCGGGCCGACCGGCAGGCTTCGTCGGGGTCGGTCCCGTGGACGAGCGCCGTCGGTGTCGCTGGGCGCTCCGGGGTCGGCCGGTGGAGCAGGACGCCCGCGCCGAGGCGGGCGGCCGCGCCGGCCCAGACCGTCCGCAGGGCGAGCGGGGCCTCGTAGGGGAGGAGGAGCCAGGACACGGACGGGTCCGCGGGGGCCTCCGCGAAACAGGCGGCGCCGACGCCCTGGCGGGCCGCGCACGCCGTGGCGTCGGCGCCGTGGCCCTGGCCCCGGTCGAGGCGCAGCTCTAGCCCCGCGAGGTGGCGCCGCCGGGCGGCCTCGACGAGCACATCGAACGGGGCGGCGGGGAGCGCGTCGCTGCTGAGGAGGAGCCGCATAGGTCCAGGGTCTCGTTCGGTGGTCAGGCGGCGGCCTGTTCACCCAGCCGCGTGATCTGTACGCGCCACACCTCCGGCCCCCGTTCGAGGTACTCCCAGCCGACCTGGCCCTTCCGCACGAAGTCGAACTGGTGCTTGAGGGGGACCGGGTCGTGGTCGTTGACGAGGACGAAGTGGTCGCCCGGCGCGAGCGCGTCGAAGGTGGCGAAGATGGTGGAGTGCTTCTGGGGCGGCGGGATGGGCCGCACGTCGAGCGTTTTCTCGGACACGGTGTCGGGAGCGGGTGTGGGGTGGGCGGGGGCCGGCGCCTCGAGGGCGAGCGCCTTCGGGAAGAGCACGTGGTTCTCGAGGTGGACGTACCGGTGGAGGTCGTCCCCGAACTCCTCGAGCTTGGCGAACGCCGCGCGGTACGTGTTGCACGCGCCCTCGGGCGGCGTGTAGTCGTCGCTGAGGCGGTGGATCTCGGCCATCAGCGCGCCGGCCTCGTCGTGCTCCGCCTCCATGTCGCCCACGAGGTCGCCGAGCGGCATGGCAGGGGAAGGGTCTATTAGGATCATGTTGTCCTAAATGTACAATGTCCTCCCGCCCCTGCGGCCCAGGAGGCCTTCCCTCATGTCGACTTCATGGAGGCGTGCCAGCGACGTGGTGTGGTGGAACACGGCCGGCCGCACGAAGCAAAGAACCAGGGTAGGAACCGCGCTATGCGGAAAACGGCCCCTTTCGCCGTCGCGGCAGACGTCACAGACCGGGCGCATGGTTTACAAGACGCCACCTCCCCGGAGCCGATGCCCTTCGCCACGACCGACCCCTTCATGGAGCGCGCCCGCCTCGTCGCCGCCCACCTCGACGGCGCCTACTCCGTCGCCGAACTCGCCGCCCGGTTCGGCGTCTCCCGGCCCCACCGTCTACAAGTGGGTCGCCCGCTACCGCGAGAGCGGGCCCGACGCGCTCGCCGACCGGACTCACGCGCGCCGTGAGCAGGGCCACCGGACCCCGACCGAGGTCGAGGCCCTGATCGTGGCCTGCCGCGAGGCGCACCCGACCTGGGGGCCGCGCAAGCTCCTCCCGTACCTCGCCCGGCGGCACCCGAGGTCGCATGCTGGCCCGCCGCGTGCCTCGGCACCCCGGCTCGACGCCGCTCGTGACCACGGCGCCCAACGACGTCTGGACGGCCGACTACAAAGGGCAGTTCAGGATGAGCGACGGGGAGCTGTGCTATCCGCTCACCGTCCGCGACGCCCACACCCGGTTCGTCCTCTCGTGCCACGGGCTCCCGTCGGTCGAGCAGTACGTGGCGCTCCGCCAGTTCGAGGCGCTCTTCCGCGAGTACGGCCTGCCCGTCGCTATCCGTTCGAACAACGGGACCCCATTCGCCACGCAGGCGCTCTGCGGGCTCTCCCGGCTATCGGTGTGGTGGATCAAGCTCGGGATCGACCACCAGCGGATCGATCCGGGACAACCGCAGCAGAACGGGGCGCACGAGCAGATGCACATACCGGCGTCTCGCCCGTCTTCAGGGCAGAGAGGCAGTGAATGGGGCCGCAGGCAGTCCTGCCCGGTTGGTGAGTGTGGCGCCGACCGGATTGTCTGCCCAGGCGTAGCGGACAGCCGTGGGCGCAGTCACGGACTCGTTCCACACGACGACCCGGTCCTTCTCGATGTGAGCTTCGGCCCAGTGCCACTGCCCCTCATCGTCGGCGAGCGCGAAGCCGCCGAGGGCGAGCCCGTCGCGGGTGCTCAGCCCGCCGCCGAGGTGGTCGAACCGGACCGCGACGCGGGCGCCCTCGGCTTCGACCGAGCGGACGCGCGGGCCGGAGTAGGTCATGCTGTCTTCGCCGTACACGAGGGCGCGGGCCGCGAGCGCCAGTCGTTCGCCGACGGGCCGCTTGTCGCGGGGGTGGACGTCATCGGCCGCGCCGACGTCGATGGCGAGGGCCTCCGCCGTCCGCGGAAGCGAGAGCGCTGCACTCTGGGCCGCCCGCAGCGCCGGCCACGAGCCCACGTCATCGGGACCATCCGGCGGCTGGCGGTAACCGGCGAGCTGGACCCAGAGGAACGGGAGGGCCGGGCGGCCCCACTCGGCCCGCCAGCCCGAGATCAGCGAGCGGAAGAGGCCGGCGTAGGAGTCCGAATCGCTCGCGTTTGACTCACCCTGGTACCACAGCACGCCCGTGACGGGCGTCTCGGTCAGCGGTGCGACCATTGCGTTCCACAGCAGCATCGGGACGTAGTGGACCTCCGACGCCCCGCCGAACCGGGCCTCGACCACGCGGAAGCGCCAGTGGCCGGCGAGGGATCGGCGCTCGCCGCCCGCGGTCTCGACGAAGAGGAGGCCTACGCCCCCCTTCATGCCGCCCCCGCCCCCGGCGTCCGACACGCGAACGGCGACCGTGTTGGTGCCGGCGCGAAGTGCTTCGGCCGGGACCTCGTAGACCCACGGCTCGCTGCCCCCCCGGCCCTGCCCAACGAGCGTGCCGTTGACGTAGGTGTGGTTGCCGTCGTCGATGATGCCGAGCGAGAGCGTGACGCCTTGGGTCGCTGCCTCGGCGCCGAGGTCGAAGGTCGTCCGGTACCACGCGACGCCGTCGAGGCCGTCGTAGCCGGCCGACTCCCACCGCGCCGGGACGCGGATCGTGCTCCAGCCCGCGTCGTCGTAGTCGGGCGCAGCCTCGGGCGGCGTCTGGCCCTCGACGGGCTCGGGGGCGTCAGTGGGAAACGATCCACCGAGCGTGTCGCGCAGGGCGGTCTCGCGGGCGGCGTTCCGGTCGCGGACCGCCTGGAACGTCGAGGCCGCGCCGTCGGCGTCGAGGCCAAGCATGTCGCTACTCATCCACGGTTCGATCCGGCTCCCGCCCCACGTCGCGTTGACGAGCCCGATCGGCACGTCGACGTGCTGGCGGAGCGCCCGCGCGAACTCGTAGCCGACGGCCGAGAAGTCGCCGACGTGCGCAGGCGTCGCGGGCTCCCACGACCCGCCCGGCAGTTCGGCCTGAGGCGCCTCGGCGTGCGCGCGGGGCACCTTGAAGTGGCGAAGCTGGAGGTCGTCGGCCTCCGCCATCACCGCCTCGGCGTTGACGGTCCGTTCCACTGGCCACTCCATGTTCGACTGGCCCGAGAGCACCCACACGTCGCCCACGAGCAGGTTCTCGGCGCGTACGTGCTCGGCGCCGGACCGGACGTCAAGCACGTACGGCCCGCCGACGGTGAGGGCCGGCGCCTCGACCCGCCAGCGTCCGTCCAGTCTGGCGGTGGCCTCGATGCGCGCGCCGCCGAGGCGGACGACCACGGTCGCGCCGGGATCGGCCCAGCCCCAGACTGGAACCGGCTCGCCGCGCTGGAGCACGGCGCCATCGGAGAGGAGGTGGGGGAGACGCAGCTGGGCGAGCGCGGGAGGGGCGACCAGCAGGGCGAGGACGAAGAGAAGGGCACGCATGGGATCGGGGGCTAACGTTCGACGCGTCCGGAGCCGGAGCCGCCGACCAGCTTCTCGACCTCGCTAGGGGAGGTCAGGTTGAGGTCGCCGGGGATCGTCTGCTTCAGCGCGCTCGCGGCCACGGCGAAGGCCAGCGCGTCCTCGGCGTCGGCCTTCGTGAGGAGCCCGTGGATCAGCCCGGCGGCGAAGCTGTCGCCCCCGCCGACGCGGTCCACGAGGCGGACGTCGTAGACCCGGCTCCGGACCGCCTCGGCGACGGGCCGGGCGGAGCCCGCGCCCCCGAGGAGCATGGCGCTCCACCCGTTGTCGCTCGCCGAGCGCGACTCGCGGAGCGTGATGGCGACGGCGTCGAAGTCGAAGTCGTCGCGGAGGCGCTCGGCCAGCCGGGCGTAGCCGGCCTCGTCGAGCGCGGCGGAGGCCGCGGCCTCGGCGCCCGAGCCCTCCGTCCGCACGCCGAGCGAGCGGTCGGCGTCCTCCTCGTTCGCGATGCAGACGTCGACGAACGCCATGAGCGGGCGCATCGTGGCCTGCGCCTCGTCGGTCGCCCACAGCTTCGAGCGGAAGTTGAGGTCGCACGAGACGGTCGCCCCGGCGGCCTTCGCGGCGCGGCAGGCCCGCTCGACCGCGGCCCGCGGCTTCGGCCCGAGCGCCGGTGTGATGCCGGTCCAGTGGAACCAGTCGGCGCCCTCGAAGGCGGCGTCCCAGTCGACCTCATCCGGGTCCATCTCGCTCACGGCCGAGTGCGCGCGGTCGTAGACGACCTTCGAGGGCCGCTGGCTCGCGCCGGTCTCGAGGAAGTAGATCCCCACGCGCTCACCGCCCCGCACCACGAACCGCGTGTCGACGCCGTACTGGCGGAGCCGGTTGACGGCGGCCTGCCCGATCTCGTGGGCCGGGAGCTTCGAGACGAACCGGGCGTCGTGGCCGAAGTGGGCCAGCGACACGGCGACGTTGGCCTCGCCGCCACCGAACGTGGCGTCGAACGTGCTGGCCTGCGTGAAGCGCTGGAACCCCGGCGTCGAGAGCCGGAGCATGATCTCGCCGAAGGTGACGACGGTGGGCATGTCGAGAGAGGGGGGTGGGTCGGCCTCGGTCTCGAGGCGGAGGGAGCTAGGCGGCGTCGACGGACGCGCGGAGGCGGCGGGCGTTGGCGGTCAACCGGGTCCAGTCGCCGGCGGCGATGGCGTCGGGGTCGACGAGCGCCGAGCCGGCGCCGACGGCGACGGCGCCCGCGCGGAGCCACTCCGTCGCGTTGTCGAGCGAGACGCCGCCGGTCGGCATCAGCTTGAGGTGCGGCATCGGGGCCAGGACGCCCCGGATGAAGCCGGGCCCGAGGCTGCCGGCGGGGAACACCTTGGCCACGTCGGCGCCGGCCTCGTGGGCCGTGAGGATCTCGGTCGGCGTGAAGCAGCCGGGCATCGCCGCGGCGCCCGCCGCGTGGGCCGCCTCGATCACCTCGCGCTTGAACACGGGGCTCACGACGTAGCGGGCGCCGGCCTCGACGGCGGCACGGGCCGTCTCGGCGTCGGTCACCGAGCCGGCGCCGACGAGCACGGCGTCGCCCAGTTCGTCGGACACGGCGCGGATGCCGTCGAGGGCGTTCGGGACCGTCATCGTGACCTCGATGCACACGACGCCGCCCTCGCGGAGCGCGTCGGCGATGCGGACGAGCTTCTCGGGCGCGTCGGTGCGGACGACGGCGACGGCGCGGTCGCGCTCGATGAAGCGGACGACGTCGGCGCGAGTCGGAGCGATAGAGGGGGTCGTCATCGGGCGTGGGCCTCCCAGAGGCCGAGGAGGTAGGTCGCGCCGAGGGCGCGGTCGAAGAGCCCGTAGCCGGGGCGGACGGTGTCGCCGCGCGACCCGCCGAGGCGCTCGGACCAGATCTGGCGCCCGTGGTCGGGCCGGAGCGGGCCGTCGAAGCCGGACTCGGCGAGCGCGCGGACCACGGCGCCGAGGTCGATATCGCCGTCGGGGTGGGCCGTCTCGGTGAAGTCGCGCCCGTCGCCGAGTTGACGGACGTTGCGGAGGTGAGCGAAGTGGAGCCGGCCGCGCTCCGCTAAGCGGGCGGCGGCGGCGGGCAGGCCGGGCGCCTGGGCCGGGTCGGCGCCGAGCGAGCCGGTGCAGAACGTGACGCCATTCGCCGGCGAGTCGACGAGGTCGCAGACCCGGTCGAAGGCGTCGGCACTCGTGACCACGCGCGGGAGCCCGAACAGCGGCCACGGCGGGTCGTCGGGGTGGATCGCCAGCTTCACGCCGGCCGCCTCGGCGACCGGCACGGCCCGCTCCAGGAACCACCCGAGGTGGTCCCACATCCGCTCGGGGTCGACCTCGGCGTAGGCGGCGAACAGCCGGCGGAGGTCGTCCGGTGAGTGCGCGTCCATCCAGCCGGGCAGGCCGCCGGACGCGAGCGCCGTCTCGACCTCGGCCAGCTCGCCCTCGACGTAGGCCAGCGCCTCCGAGGCGTCCGCGAGGGGGCGGTGGAGGTTCGTCCGCGTCCAGTCGAACACGGGCATGAAGTTGTAGCACACGACCGGCACGCCCGCCGCGCCGACGGCCTCGACCGAGGCGCACCAGTTGTCGGCGAGCCGCTCGCGGTCCGCGGTCCCCAGCTTGATGCCCTCGGGCACCGGGATCGACTCGACGCAGCTCAGTGTGAGGCCGGCGTCCTCGACCTTCTGGCGGAGGGCCTGGACGGCGTCGGGCGTCCACGCCACGCCCGGGGGCACGTCGTGGAGCGCGCTCACGACGCCGCGCACGCCGGGGATCTGGCGGATCGCGTCGAGCGGGACGGGGTCGGCTTGGCCGTACCAGCGGAACGAAAGCCTCATCCTAAAAGCCCCCGTAGGCGGAGAAGCCCCCGTCGATGGGGAGGACGGCGCCGGTGATGAACCGGGCGGCGCGCGAGCACAGGAAGACGACCGGCCCGGCGACCTCGGCGGGTTCGCCGAACCGCCCGGCCGGCGTGTGGGCGATGATGTCGCCCCCGCGCTCCGTCAGCGAGCCGTCGCCGTTGAGGAGGAGGTCGTGGTTCTGCTCCGCCACGAAGAACCCCGGCGCGACGGCGTTGACGCGGACGCGGCCCGCGGTCTGCTTCGCGAGCTCGACCGCCATCCACCGCGTGAAGTGGTCGACGCCCGCCTTCGCCACCGAGTAGCCGGCCACGCGCGAGATCACGCGCGACGCCGCCATCGACGAGATGTTGACGACGGCGCCGGCCTCGGCCTCCGCGAGGGCGGGCCCAAAGACCTGCGTTGGGAGGATCGTCCCGTGGAGGTTGAGGTCGACGACGGAGCGCCACGCCGCGGGGTCGAGGCCGAACGGGCTCTCGCCCGGCTGGAGCGTCGCCCCGGACACGTTGCCGCCGGCCGCGTTCACGAGCGCGTCGAGACGGCCGAACCGGTCGAGCACGGCGTCGCGGGCGTCCGCGAGTTGGGCCGAGTCGAGCACGTCGGCGGCGACGCCGAGGGCCCGCTCGCCGTCGGGGTCGAGCGCCTCGGCGGCGGCCTCCGCTTTGTCGAGGCTCCGACCGAGCGGGACGACGGTGGCCCCGGCGTCCATCAGCCCCCGCGCCATCGCGGAGCCGAGCACGCCGTACCCGCCGGTGACCACGACCACGTGGCCGTCGAGGCGGAAGTCGGTCGAGGAGTCGACGAGCGACTCGGGGTCGGAGTGGGTCAACACGTTAGTAGCCGAAGAGGGAGGGGAGCCAGAGCGAGAGCCCCGGGAACGCGGTCACGAGGGCCAGGGCGATCAGCATGGCCACGAACAGGGGGAGGAGCGGACGCACCACACGCGCGATCGTCGTCTCGGCGACGCCGACGCCGACGAACAACACGCTCCCCACCGGCGGCGTGCACAGCCCGATGCACAGGTTGAGGACCATCACGATCCCAAAGTGGACCGGGTCCATCCCGAGCTCGAGGGCCACGGGCAGGAAGATGGGCGTGAAGATGAGGATCGCCGGGGTCATGTCCATGAACACGCCCACGAACAGGAGGACGACGTTGATGAGCAGGAAGACCACGATCGGGTTCTCGAACGTCGTCACCGCCGCCGCGATGGCCTGTGGGAGGTTCACGTAGGCCATGATCCACGACATCGCGATCGAGACGGCGATGAGGAGGAGGACGATGGCCGTCGTCGCCGTCGCGTCGAGGAGGATCTGCGGGAGGTCGCGGAGCCCGACGCCGCGGTAGGCGAATGCGAGGGCGCCCGCGTAGAGGACCGCCACCGCCGCCGCCTCCGTCGCCGTGAATACCCCCGCCACGATCCCCCCGATGACGACGACCAGCAGGAACAGGCTCGGCAGCGCCGCCACGAACCGCCGCGCGATCTCGCTGAGCGTCGACCACTCGCCAGTTGGGTATCCACGTCGCCAGGCGGTGACACCGGCCACCGCCATCAGCAGGCAGCCGACGAGCAAGCCGGGCACGTAGCCGGCCAGGAAGAGCGCCGCGATCGAGACGCCTCCGCTCGCGAGCGAGTACACGATGAGAACGTTCGACGGCGGGATGATGAGCCCCGTTGTCGCCGAGGTGATGTTGACGGCGGCGGCGAAGTCACGGTCGTAGCCCTCCTCCACCATCCGTGGACCGACGGTCGAGCCGATTGCGCTGGCGGCGGCCACGGCCGAGCCCGAGATGGCCCCGAAGAGCATCGAGGCGAGCACGTTCACGAACGCGAGCCCGCCGGGAAGCGGGCCTAGGATCGCTTTGGCGAGGTCGATCAACCGGCTCGCGATCCCGCCGCGGTTCATAAGTTGCCCCGCGAGGATGAAGAACGGAATCGCCAGAAGCGTAAAGCTGTCGAGGCCTGTGGCCATCCGCTGCGCGACGGTCGTGAGCGCGGCCGTCGGCCCGATGGAGAGCATCATCGTGGCGACCGTCGCCAGCCCGATCGCGAACGCGACGCGGACGCCGAGCGCCAGCAGGAGCACGAACACGCCGACGAGGACGACGATCGCCGTGCCGTCGGCTTGGAGGGCGGACGGCGCCGCCTGGAGGAGGGCGAGCGTCATGGGGCGGCCGCGGGGGGCTCCAGGCGGTCGACGCCCGGTTGGTGGGTAGCGAAGGCCTCGGCGCTCGATCCGTCCGGAGCCGCCTCGGGCATCCCGCGGCCTCCGAGGACACGGGCGTACTGGCCGATGGCATGGAGCGCGTAGAAGGCGATGACGGCGCCCGCCAGCGGGAGGACGGTGTAGACGGCGCCGAGCGACACGCCGAGCGCGGCCGAGCGCTGCGCCAGGAGCGTCGTGATCCGCACGAGGTTGCCGCCGCCATAGACCATCACGCCCGCGGCGAACAGGAGCACGCAGCCCTGGAGCACGATCCCGAGCGCGGCGCGGGCCTTCGGCCTCGGGTCGAGCGCGCTGGGCAGGAGGTCGATGGCGAGGTGCATCCGCTGGCCGACCGCGTAGGCGGCGCCGAGCATCCCCAGCCAGATCAGGAGGAAGCGCGCCAGCTCGTCGGTGAACCCGCTCGGGCTGCCGAGCACGAACCGGGTCACGACCTGCCACGTCACGTTGAGCACGCTCGCGCCCATCAGCACGACGCAGGCCCAGGCGAGCACGCGGTCGACGAGCCCTTTGAGCCCGCCGTCGGCCGTCGCGCGGAGGATCGGCGTGCTCATGGTGAGACCTCGGAGGAGGGCGGGGACGGGACCGAGGCGGACGAATCCGGGGCCGGCGCGGCGGCGCCGACGGCCTGGATCCGCTCGATGAGCGTGCGCGTGGCCGGGTCCACGTCGGTGAGCATCGAGGCCACGCGCGACGAGAACGGCGCGCGGTCCGCGGCGCCCATCTCGATCACCTCTGCGCCCGCCTCGGTGACGGCCGCCAGTGCCTCGGCCGTCGACTCGCGCCAGAGCCGCTCTTCCAACTCCGCGCTGTATTCGGCGGCGTCCTGCAGCCAGCGCTTTTCCTGATCCGAGAGCGTGTCCCAGATCGGCGTGCCGATCACGAGGACGTCGGGCACGGCCGTGTGCTCGTTGAGGACGAAGTACGGGGCGACCTCGTAGTGCCGCGAGAGGTAGTAGCTCGGCGGGTTGTTCTCTGCGCCGTCGACGACGCCCTGCTGGAGCGCCGTGTAGAGCTCGCCCCACGAGATCGGCGTCGGCGAGCCGCCCATCTCGCGGACCATCCGCATCGACGTCGGGCTCTCCTGGACGCGGATTTTGAGGCCCTGGAGGTCGCCCGGCGTGCGGACGGGCGCGTCGACGGTGTAGTAGCTCCGCGCGCCGGCGTCGTAGTAGGTGAGGCCGCGGAAGCGGAACGCCTCGGTCGTGGCCAGCATCTCCTGCCCGACGGCGCTGTCGAAGAAGGCCAGCCGGTGCGCCTCGTCGCGGAAGAGGTAGGGGAGGGAGAACACCGCGAACTCGGGCGCGAACCCCTCGAGCACGCTCGCTGACACCTTGGTCATGGCGAGGCTCCCGATCTGGAGCAGCTCGAGGCACTCGCGCTCGCTGCCGAGCTGGCCCGACGGGTAGACCGCGATCTGGAGCCGCCCGCCGCTGGCGGAGTCGGCATACGCGGCCATCGCCTGCATGGCGAGGTGGACCGGGTGGTCGGTGCTCAGCCCGTGGCCGAGGCGGAGGACGCGCGGCTCGTCGGCCCCGGCCGGCCCGGAGGCGCAGCCGCCGACGAGGAGCGCGAGCAGGAGAGGAAGAGCGTGCTTCACGACGTCGCCCCGTTGGTGCGGGCCTCGAGGCCGGCCGCCTCGGTCGCCGGCTCGTCGAGGCGGTAGGCCCGCCGCGGGAGGTCGTAGGCGAGCGCCCGGCCGATCTCGCGGGCCTCGGCCAGCCCCAGCTGGTGCCGCGCCACGAGCCGCCCGAGGTAGTGGGCGTCGACGCGGCGGGCGAGGTCGTGGCGGGCCGGGATCGAGCAGAAGGCGCGCGTGTCGTCGTTGAAGCCGGCCGTGTTGTAGAAGCCGGCCGTCTCCGTCGTCCGCTCGCGGTAGCGGAGCATCCCCTCGATTGAGTCGTGGAACCACCACGCGGGGCCAAGCACGAGGCCCGGGTAGTGGCCCGCCAGCGGCGCCAACTCGCGGCTGTACGTGCTCTCGTCGAGTGTGAACGCGATGAGCCGGAAGCCGGGAGCGCTTCCGAACTCGGAGAGGAGCGGGCGGAGCGAGCGCGTGAATTCGGTCGCGAGCGGGACGTCGGCGCCCTTGTCGGGGCCGAACCGCTCGAAGAGGGGCGCGTCGTGGTTGCGGAAGCAGCCGACGTGGAGCTGCATCACGAGGCCGTCGTCGGCGCTCATCTCGGCGAACGCCATGAGCATGTGGGCCGTGAATGCGGCCTCGTCCGCCTCCGTGGCCTCGCCGGCAAGGGCGCGGGCGAACAAGGCGTCGCGATCCGCCTCGGGAAGCCAACCCGTCTGTGGCGTCGCGGCCCCGTGGTCGGTGGCGACGGCCCCGAGCGCGCGGAAGTCGGCGCGGCGCTGGCGGAGGGCGGCGGCGAACGAGACGTAGTCCTCGACGGCCACGCCCACCAGCGCGCCGAGGCGGGCGACGAGCGCCGGCCAGTCGGGGTGGGCCACGCCGAGGAGCGCGTCAGGGCGGAACGTCGGGATCACACGGCCGGCCCACCCGTCGTCGGCGAGGGTGGCGTGGTGCTCCAGCGCGTCGGTGGCCGCGTCGGTCGTCGCCAGCGTCTCGATGCCGAACCGCTCGAAGAGCGCACGCGGCCGGTACTCCGGCGACGCCAGCCGCTCGGCGACCTGGTCGTACAGCCGGTCGGCCGTCTCGGCGCTCGGCGCCTCACGGACGCCGAACAGCTCGTGGAGCACGTACTCCAGCCACGCTCGCGTAGGCGTCCCGGCGAAGAGCCGCCAGTGGGCGCAGAACGTCCGCCAGACGTCGCGCGGGTCGACCTCGGCCCGGCTCCCGTCCGCCCGCGGGATGCCGAGCGCGTCCAGGTCGACGCCCCGGCTGTGGAGCATCCGGAAGACGTAATGGTCCGGCGTGATGAGGAGGTCGGTCGGCTCCGGGAAGGGGCGGTCCTCAGCGAGCAGCGCGGGATCCACGTGCCCGTGGGGACTCACGATGGGGAGGCCGGCCGTCACCTCGTAGACCGCACGGGCGGCCACGAGTTCAATCGGATCTGGTGGGAAGAACCGGTCTGGGTGGAGGCGGAGGGGACTGATCAAAATTGAACGTTCAATATGGAAAGTCGTCCAGTGCTCCGTCGGCGACTGGGCCACCGCGTCTGTTCAGTGGAATGAACGTTATAGGGCATGAACCGACGCCCAGAGTTTAATGCATCCTTGACAGAACCGTCAAGTCCCCCTATCATCATGATTGAACACTGGGCTCGGAAGCGATACCGGATTCGGATGAATGAACAGTTCAAAACTCAGGCTGGACGCACTACCGTCCGCGACGTCGCTGAGGCGGCGGGCGTCTCCGTGGGCACGGTCTCCGCCGTGATCAACGCACGCGGGACTGTCCGCGACGACACGCGGCGCCGCGTTATGGAAGTCATCGGCCGGCTTGACTATGAGCTCCCCCGGTCCGCCGGCGTGGGCGGGGGCGGGCGCCGCTCCCGCAGCGTGGGCCTCATGGTGAAGGAGGCCCACAACCCGTTCTACGCCGACGTCCTGCTGGGCGTCCGCGACGTGCTCGGCGAGAGCGGCTACACGCTGTTCGAGGGCACGTCCGAGGGCACGTACCGCGAGGAGGGCCGCGTGCTTGAAGCGTTCCGCGACCACGGGCTGGCGGGTGCCATCGTCGCGCCGGTCGTCGAGGACGCGAGCGACCTCTCGCACCTGTTCCTCGTCCAGCGCCGCGGCTACCCCCTCGTGCTCCTCGGCGAGATCCGCGGGCTCCCGGTCCCGAGCGTGACCGTCGACAACGTCCGTGCCGAGAAGGTGGCGGTCCAGTACCTGCTGGACGGTGGCCACGAGCGGATCCTCCACGTCTCCGGCCCGGCCTACTCGCAGCACAGTCAGGACCGCGTGGCCGGCGTCAAGGAGGCCTTCAGCGAGTCGAGCCTCCGGTTTCACGAGGGCATGGTGGTCGAGGGCGGCGCGCGGCTAGAGGACGGCTACCGCGTCGTGAAGGAGGTCTTCGGCCGCGGCGGCGAGCGCCCGACGGCGATCACGTGCTTCAACGACCTCGTCGCCATCGGCGCGCTCCGGGCCCTCGACGAGCTCGGCCTCTCGGTCCCAGGTGACGTGTCGGTCGTCGGCTACGACGACATCGAGATGGCCGCCTACCTCCCGACGCCACTCACGACGGTCCATGCGCCGTCGCGCGAGATGGGCCGCCGCGCTGCCACCCTCCTCCTTCGACAGCTCGACGGAGAGGCCGCCGAGGCCCCCGAGCGCGTTGTCCTCAACGCCGAACTCGTCGTCCGCGCCACGTCCCGACCTCTCTCCTGATGCCTCCCCCCACGTTCGACGTCCGCTACGCGACCAGCCCGTCCGAGACGGCGGGGATGTCCACCGCGCGCCTGCGCGAGACGTTCCTGATCCCCGAGGTGATGGTCGAAGGCGAGATCCGCCTGACGGTCACGCACTACGACCGCTTCATCGCGGGCGGCGCCGTGCCGACGGCCGAGCCGCTGGCGCTCGAAACCATCGACCCGCTCCGGGCGGACTTCTTCCTGCAACGCCGCGAACTCGGCGTCATCAACGTCGGCGCGGCTGGCATCGTGACGGTCGATGGGGCGGACTACGCGCATTGGCCATCGCGAGGCGATCTATGTCGGACGGGGCGCCAAAGAGGTCACGTTCGCCAGCGACGACGCGAGCGATCCGGCGCGGTTCTACCTCAACTCGGCCCCGGCGCACGCCAGCTACCCGACGAAAAAGGTCGGCCGCGACGATGCCGAGGTGGTCGAGGCCGGCGCGGCCGAGACGAGCAACAGGCGCACGATCCGCAAGCTCATCGTCAGCAGCGTCGTGGAGGTCTGCCAGCTCCAGATGGGGATGACCGAGCTCGCCTCGGGGAGCGTCTGGAACACCATGCCGGCGCACACCCACGACCGCCGGATGGAGGTCTACTTCTACTTCGACGTGCCCGAGGGGCAGGCCGTCTGCCACTTCATGGGGCCGCCCGACGAGACGCGCCACGTGTGGATGGCCAACGAGCAGGCCGTGATCTCGCCGCCGTGGTCGATCCACGCCGGCGCCGGCACCGGCAGCTACACATTCATTTGGGGGATGGCGGGCGAGAACCTCGACTACGGCGACATGGACGCCGTGGACATCCCGGACCTCCGCTGATGGTCCGCGTCGCGCCCCTGTTCTTCCTCGCCCTCGCCGCGCACGCGGCGCAGGTGCCGCCCGCCCTCCTCGGCCACGACGCTGCGGCGCTGGCGGACGTCCGCCAGCGGGCGGAGGCCGGCGACCCGGCCCTGCAGCCGGCCCTCGACCGGCTCGTCGCCGAGGCGGACGCGGCGCTGGAGGCCCACTACGCGACGATCCTCGACAAGGAGGCGCTGCCCCCGAGCGGCGACGCCCACGACTTCTACAGCCTCGCGCCCTACTGGTGGCCGAACCCGGACACCGACGACGGGCTCCCGTACGTCCGCCGCGACGGTGAGGTGAACCCGGAGGCGAAGGCGCTCGACGACCCGTCGCTTCGGGCCGTCTTGGAAGCGGTCCCGACGCTCGCCTGGGCGTGGTATTTCACCGGCGACGGCCGCTACGCCGAGACAGCCGGCGAGCTCCTGCGGACGTGGTTCGTGGACCCCGCGACGCGGATGAACCCTCACCTCCGCTACGCCCAGGGCGTCCGCGGCCGGAGCACGGGGCGGATGTACGGGATCATCGAGACCGCCCGACTGGCGGGCCTCGTCGATCCTCTCGATCGTGCTCCACTGCGGCCCCGCGCTCAGCGACACCGAGTGGGCCGGCCTCGACGGCTGGCTCGGCGACTACCTCACGTGGCTCCGCACGAGCGACTTCGGCCGGGGCGAGGCGTCGCGCCACAACAACCACGCGACGGCCTACGACGCGCAGGCCGCCGCGCTCGCGCTCTATCTCGGCCGGGACGACGTGGCCCACGAGGTCCTCACCGCCTTCCCTGCCCGCCGCATCGACGCGCAGGTCGAGCCCGACGGCCGCCAGCCGGAGGAGCTCGCCCGCACACGATCGTTCAGCTACTCCGTGTTCAACCTCCGCTGGGCCTTCCTCGCCGCCCAGCTGGCGCCCGCGGTGGGCGTCGACCTCTTCGGCTACACGTCGGCCGACGGCCGGAGCCTCCGGAGCGCACTGGACTACCTCGTCCCCGTCGCCGACGGGCGCGAGCATTGGCCGCACCCGCAGTTGGAGGGCAGCTGGGGCGGGGCCGAGGACGAACTCGCGGCGCTCCTGCGTCAGGCCGCCCTCGCCTACGACGACCCGGCCTACGAGGCCGCCCGCCAGCGGCTCGACCCCGACGACGACGGCCGCTACCTGCTCCTCTTTCCCACCCGATGAGCCTCGACCTCTTCCAGCTCCACGGCAAGCGGGCGCTCGTGACGGGCGCCACGCACGGCCTCGGCATGGCGATGGCCCGCGGCCTCGGCCGCGCCGGCGCCACGCTGGTCGTCAACGGGCACTCGTCGCAGGAGCGGATCGACCGCGCGGTCGAGAGCTACCGCGCCGACGGCATCGAGGCCTACGGCTATCGCTTCGACGTGACCGAGGCCGAGCAGGTCACCGAGGCAGTTGAGCGGATCGAGGCCGAGGTCGGGCCGATCGACGTCCTCGTCAATAACGCCGCCGTCATCGACCGGACGCCGTTGCTGAACATGTCCGTCGAGGCCTGGGAACGCGTCGTCAAGACCGACCTGACGGGCGTGTTCGTGATGAGCCAGCCGGTCGTTCGCCGGATGATCGAGCGGGGCGGGGGCAAGGTCATCAACGTGTGCTCGATGATGAGCGAGCTCGGCCGCGACTCGGTCGGCGCCTACGCCGCCGCGAAGGGCGGGCTGAAGATGCTCACGCGGTCGATGGCGACCGAGTGGGGCCGCCACAACGTGCAGGTCAACGGCATCGGGCCGGGCTACTTCGCGACGGACCAGACGGCGCCGCTCCGCGAGGCCGGCCACCCGTTCAACGAGTGGATCGTGAGCCGCACGCCCGCCGGCCGCTGGGGCGACCCCGACGACCTCGCCGGCGCCGCCGTCTTCCTCGCCTCCGCCGCCAGCGACTTCGTCAACGGCCACGTCCTCTACGTGGACGGCGGCATCCTCGCGACCATTGGACGCCCCCAGGAGGCATGACGCGCGCGCTCCTCCTGCTCCTCGTCGGGTTGGCAGTCACTGCCGCGAGCGCGCAGACCGCGACGGTCCGCGTCGAGAACCCCACCGAGACGCCCCGACCCGATGAGGTCGTCGCCGTCCGATGGGACGCGCTCCAGCGCCGCGTGCCCCAACTCGCGCCGGGCCGTGTCCGCGCGCTCGACAACGATGGCGCCGAGGTGCCCGTCCAGGCCTTCGACGCCGACGGCGACGGGACGACCGACGAGCTGCTCCTCCTCGTGAGTCTCTGGCCCGGGCAGTCGCGCGAATACCGCATCGAGGCGACTCCGGCCGCCTCGGCGGCGCCGCGGGCTCACGTGTATCACGACGAGCGCCGCGACGACGTGGCGTGGGAGAACGACCGCGTCGCCTTCCGCACCTACGGCAAGGGTCTGAGCGCGCTCGAAGACCTCGTTAGCAGCGGCGTCGACGTCTGGACGAAGCGGACGCACGACCTCGTCCTCGACCGCTGGTACGCCGAGGACGACTATCACCACGACGCCGGCGAGGGCGCCGACTTCTACTCGGTGGGCCCGTCGCTCGGCGCCGGCGGCACGGCCATCTGGGCTGACGGTCGGCTCTGGCGCGCGCCCAACTTCAGCGACTACCGCGTGATCGCCGACGGCCCGCTCCGTGCGGTCGTCGAGATGGACCACGGGCCCTTCGACGCGGCCGGTGCCGAGGCGAGGGAGACGCGCCGCGTGACGATCGACGCCGGCCGCCCGCTGTTCCGCCTCGAAAGCACCGTGTCGGCGCCCGACGTGGAAGTGCGTCGGATCGCGACGGGCGTGGTCGACCGGCCCGGTCTCGTGACCTCGACGGGGGAGGCAGGGGGCTGGACTTGGCTGAGCACGTGGGGCCCCGTCGCCACGCAGAACGGCGGCCACGGCGACCTCGGCGCCGCCGTCCTCACCCGCACCGACCGACTGGCGGACGTCACCGACGCCGCCGGCCACCACCTGCTGATCCTCGAGCCACCACCGGCCAGCCCTGCCGTCGTCTACGTTGCCACCTCGTGGACGGCGGCGGGGGAGGTCGGCGGCCCTGAGGACTGGTGGACGCTGCTCGACGCCGAGGCGGACCGCCTCGCGCGTCCGCTCCGCGTGTCGGTCGAGACGGCCCCGCTCGACGCGCGCGCCGCGCTCGACGCCGCGGCCGACCGGCTCCGCCCGTTCCTCGACCGCCCAGCCGTCGACGGCCAGATCCCGCGCTCGCTCGACGCCGACGGCGCGCTCGACGCGTCGTCCGCCCGCGCGTGGACGAGCGGGTTCTACCCCGGCACGCTCTGGCTCCTCTCCGAGGCCACCGGCGACGACGCCTTCGCCGACGCGGCCCGCCAGTGGACGGCCGTCGTCGAGCCGGAGAAGCGGAACGGCGGGACGCACGACATGGGCTTCAAGATCTACACGAGCGCCGGCAACGCCCTCCGTCTCACTGGCGAGGACCACTACCGCGACGTCGTGGTCGAGGCCGCCGACACGCTCATGACGCGGTTCGACCCCGGACGTCGGCGCGATCCGGTCGTGGGACTGGGGGACGTGGGACTACCCGGTCATCATCGACAACATGATGAACCTGGAGCTGCTCTACGCGGCCTCCCGGATTACGGGCGACGACCGCTACGCCGAGGCCGCGACGGAGCACGCGCGGACGACGCTCCTCAACCACTTCCGCGAGGACGCGAGCTCCTACCACGTCGTCCAGTACGACGACGAGACGGGCGCCGTGCTCGCGAAGGGCACGCACCAGGGCTACAGCGACGCCTCGGCGTGGAGCGCGCGGCCAGGCGTGGGCGCTCTACGGCTTCACGATGGCCTACCGCGAGTCGGGCGAGCCCGACTTCCTCGCCCAGGCCGAGCGCGTCGCCGACTTCATCCTGAGCCACCCGCGCCTGCCCGGCGACGGCGTGCCGTACTGGGACTTCGACGCGCCCGCGATCCCTGACGAGCCGCGCGACGCCTCGGCCGCCGCCGTGATCGCCTCCGGCCTCTACGAGCTGGCCGGCTTCGTGCCCGAGCAGCGCGACCGCTACGTCGCCGCCGCGGACCACATGCTGGCATCTCTCTCGCAGGACTACCTCGCCGATCCCGACCTCGACGAGCCGTTCCTCCTCGACCACAGCACGGGCAGCGTGCCCGGCGCCTTCGAGGTGGACGTGCCCATCGTCTACGCGGACACCTACTACGTCGAGGCCCTCCTCCGTCGGCTCCGCCTCGATGAGGGTCGCCCGGTCCTCGGCACCCGATGACTCCCCGCTTCTCCGTGACGCTCTCCCGTTTCCTGCTCCTCACGCTCGCGGTGCTCCTCGCCGTGCCGGTGGCGTCCGCCGCAGACGGCCGCCGCGTGACGAACCTGAACGCGAATTGGGGCTACCTCGAAGTAGCCGCCCCATCGCCCGAGGCCGCGCGCGCCGCCGACGGCTGGACGACGGTCTCGCTCCCGCACAGCTGGAACGTGTGGGATACGACCGACCTGGAGCCCGGCTACCGCCGCGACGCCAGCTGGTACCGCAAGACCCTCGCGATCACGCCCGAGACCGGTCGCCGCTACCTCCTCTCCTTCGAGGGCGCCGCCATGACGGCCGACGTCTACGTCAACGGCGAACGGGCCGGCGGCCACGTCGGCGGCTACGTCGGGTTCGACGTCGACATCACGGATCAGCTGGAGGCCGGCGACAACGAGGTCCTCGTCCGCGTCTCGAACGCCTACAACGTCGACCTCATCCCGTCGCAGAAGGCCGACTACTTCCTCTTCGGCGGCCTCACGCGCGACGTGTGGCTGAAGGACGTCCCGGCGGCCTACATCGAGCGGGCCCACGTCCTCACGCCGTCGGTGAGCGCCGCCCGCGCCGAACTGGCGGTCCGCGTGGCCCTCGGCGGCGACGGGGCAGGGGAAGGGCGCACCCTCCGAGCGCGTCTGGTGGACCCCGCCGGCGCCGTCGTGCAGACCGCCAGCGCCGCCGTCGCTTCCGGCACACGGGACTCGGTCGTCATCGACTTCGAGACCGTCTCGAACCCGGCGCTCTGGTCCACGCGCGACCCGAACCTCTACACCGTCGAGGTGGAGCTGTTGGCCGACGGCGCCGTGACGGACGTGGTGGACGAGCCGCTCGGCTTCCGCTGGTTCGAGTTCCGCGAGCACGGCGCGTTCTACCTCAACGGCGAGCGGCTCCTCCTCCGAGGGACCCACCGCCACGAGGAGCACGCCGGCTACGCCTCGGCCATGCCCGACTCGCTCCACCGGCGCGACATGGCTCAGATCAAGGGGATGGGCGCCAACTTCGTCCGCCTCGGCCACTACCCGCAGGACCCCGCGGTCTACGTCGCCGCCGACAGCCTCGGCCTCCTGATCTGGGACGAGCTCCCGTGGAACCGCGGCGGCATGGGCGGGCCCGCGTGGATGGCCAACGCCGAGCGGCTCCTCCGTGAGCAGATCGCCCAGAACCGGAACCACCCGAGCGTCATCCTCTGGTCGCTCGGCAACGAGATCTACTGGCTCCCCGACGTCGAGGGCGGCGACGACACCGACCGGCTCAACGCCATGCTGGCGCACCTCCACGAGGTCGCCCACGCGCTCGACCCGTCGCGCCTGACGGCCATCCGGAAGTACTACGACGGCTCCGACATCGTCGACGTGTTCTCACCGTCGATCTGGGCCGGGTGGTACTCCGGCGTCTACACGAAATACGAGGACGCGCTCCTCGACGCGCAGGCCACGTACCCGCGCCTGCTCCACATGGAGTACGGCGGGTCCAGCCACGTCGGCCGGCACACCGAGACGCCGATCGACGGCGAGGGCTTCGTGGACCCCGACCAGTGGAGCGAGGCCGTGAGCCAGGTTGAGGTGACGAGCATCGCCAACAACGGCGACTGGTCGGAGAGCTACATCGTCGACCTGTTCGACTGGTCGCTCCGCGTCGCGGAGACGCTCCCGGACTTCGCCGGCAACGCCCAGTGGGCCTTCAAGGACTTCGGCACGCCGCTCCGCCCGGAGAACGACCTGCCCTACATGAACCAGAAGGGCCTCGTTACGCGCGACGGGACGCCGAAGGACGCCTACTACGTCTTTAAGTCGGTCTGGACCGATCCCGACGCCGGCGACGCGCCGATGTGCTGGATCGAGTCCCACACGTGGACCGAGCGGTCCGGCCCGGCCGGCGAGCCGCTGCCCGTCGCCGTCTACTGCAACACCGACGCCGCGCGGCTCACGCTCGACGGCCGCGACCTCGGCACCATCCAGCGCGACCCGAGCGCCTTCCCGGCCGCCGGCCTCACGTGGGACGTCCCGTTCGACGTCGGCGAGAACACGCTCGTCGCGACCGGCATCGAGGAGGGCGCCGCGGTCACGGCCGACACGCTCACGGTCACCTACTACGACACGCCCGCCGGTTCGCCCGACGAGATCGTCCTCACGACGGAGCCGCTGGCCAACGGGCACGTCCTCGTCGTCGCCACGATGCGCGACGCCGACGGCCGCCGCGTGCTCGACTACGAGGACGACGTCTACTTCGCCCACGACGGTGCCGGCCACCTCATGGTCGGCTACGGCACGCCGACGCGGAGCCAGCGCGTGGCCTTCGCGAACGGCCGCGCCGCCATCGAACTCGTGCCCGGCGACGGCCCCGCCGTCGTGAGCGCGCTGAACCAGGACTTCAAGGGCTCCTACCTGACGATCCCCGCCGGGGGCACGCTGACCGAGCGCCGCTAGCCCGCAACTGCATCTCTCCGAATCCATGACCCGACGGATCCGACTTCTCCTTCTCCCGGTCCTGCTGGCCACCGCGCTAGCGGTCCCTGCGGGTGCCGCTGCGCTCCCCGCGGTCCTCACCGGGACCATCACCGACGCCGCCACCGGCGACCCGCTCATCGGCGCCACCGTGCGCATCGAGGGCACGTCCCTCGGCGCCGCGACCAACATCGACGGCACGTACCGCATCGCGCGCGCACCGAGCGGTCCGCAGGTCGTGATCGTGAGCTACATCGGGTACCGGGAGCAGCGGATCGAGGCAGACCTGCCGGAGGGCGGGACCCGGCAGCTAGACGTAGAGCTCACGCTCGATGTGATCCAGGGAGAGGGCGTGGAGATCACAGCGCAGGCCGAGGGCCAGGTGGCGGCCATCAACCAGCAGCTCCAGTCGAACCAGATCGTGAGCGTTGTGTCGTCGGCCCGGCTCCAAGAACTGCCGGACGCCAACGCGGCCGAGTCGGTCGGCCGGCTCCCGGGCATCTCGATCCAGCGCGACGCGGGGGAGGGCGAGAACGTCGTCATCCGCGGCCTCTCGCCGAAGTACAACAACGTGACTGTCAACGGCGTCAAGCTCCCGTCGACGAACTTCGACACGCGGGCGACGGACCTCAGCATGGTCTCGTCGGAGATGCTGGCCGGCGTCGAGGTCTACAAGTCGATCACGCCGGACCAGGACGCCGACGCCATCGGCGGTTCGGTCAACTTCCGCCTCCAGGGGGCGCCCGACGAGTTCCGGGCGCAGGGGCTCCTCCAGGGGGGCTACAACGGCCTCACCGGCTCGTTCGGGGAGTACAAGGGCAACGCGTCGGTCAGCAACCGCTTCCTCGACGACCGGTTCGGCGTGTTCGTCCAGGGCAATCTGGAGCGCCGGGATCGGAGCTCGGAGCGGATCACGGCCGACTACCTCAACCAGGCGACGAGCAGCGACGAGACGGTGAATGCGCTCCTGGTGGATGAGGTCGACATCCGCAACCGGGCCGAGACGCGGGACCGGTACGGCGCCAGCCTCATGCTGGACTACCGGCTCCCGATGGGCCTCGTTCAGCTGACCAACTTCGTCAACCGCCTGGACCGTGCCTACGTCTCGCGCGACAACACGTACAACCCGAGCGAGTCCGGCGTGACCTACGACGTCCGCGACGCCCAACTCCAGACCGACGTGCTCAGCTCGGCGCTTTCCGGCGAGTTCAACCTGGGCGACGTCGTGACGCTCGACGCCACCGCCAACTGGTCCGTCTCCCAGCTGGAGACGCCCTACGATAGCCGCGCGCGGTTCCGCGAGAACTCGGCCTTCGATTCGGAGGCGCTCGTTCGCGACGAGGGCCCCCAGGTCGTCCCGTCGTACGCCATCGGGAACGTGGACAACACGTTCTTCGAGCGGCTCGACTTTTCGGAGCAACTCGGCAGCGAGCGCGACCTCGGCCTCCAGGGCAACCTCCAGGTCCCGTTCTCGGCCGGGTCGTGGCTCTCGGGCTACGTCAAGACCGGCGCGAAGTACCGCGCGAAGCGGCGCGAGAACGACAACACCCAGTACTACACGCACCTCTACTACGGGGGCATCAACGGCGGACTCGACGAGCTCCGCGCCCTGTTCCCCGACGCCGAGGCGTCGGCCGGCGGGCAGGTCGGGCTCCGGTCGTTCCTCGATGAGGAGAACTCGGGTGAGGAGATCCTCGGCGGCGACTTCACGGTGTCCCGGACGCCGGACCTCGACCTCGCGCGGATCGCGCAGGCGGCGTTTCGCGACAGCATGCGCCAGGCGATCTGGGGCGACTTCCGGGACTTCACGGCGAACGAGGACGTCACGGCGGGCTACGTCATGACGGAGCTCAACTTCGGGCCTCGCGTGATGCTCCTCCCGGGCATCCGCTATGAGCAGACGGGCACGTACTACAACGCATTCTTCGGGCGCGTCCCCCAGCTCGACACTGACGCCGAGGCCGATCAGGTCGTTCTCCGCGATACGACCTCGGAGCAGAGCTACGCCAGCTGGTTCCCCATGGTCCAGCTCCGCGTCCGCCCGGCCGACTGGTTCGACGTGCGGCTAGCCTACACCCAGACCCAGTCGCGGCCGGACTTCCAGGACACGTCGCCGCAGGTCCGGATCAGCGACACCAGCCAGCTCATCACGAAGGGGTCGCCCGGCCTCCGCCCGGCCCAGGCCGAGAATTTCGACGCCTACGTCTCCTTCTACTCCAACAAGATCGGGCTCTTCTCCGTGGGCGGGTTCTACAAGCGGATCGAGGGCGTGATCTACAACGCCGACATCCGGCTTCAGGACCAGGAGACGGCCGACGCGAACAACTTCAGCAACTTTGTCGGGTACCGCGTCTTGGAGCCGCGCAACCTCGACACGCCGACCACGGTCCGCGGCATCGAGGTGGACTGGCAGGCGAACCTGCTCTGGCTGCCAGGTCCTCTGAGCGGGGTGGTGCTCAACGCCAACGTCTCGCGGATTTTCTCCGACACGGAGATCGAGCGGGTCCGGGCCACCACGGAGGTCGGCCCGCCCCCGTTCTACATCCCAACGGTGACCTACTCGACCGTCCGGCGGAGCGTCCAACTCCTCGACCAGCCGGACTGGGTCGCGAACGTGTCGCTGGGCTACGACCGCGGGCCATTCTCCGGCCGTGTGTCGATGCTGTACCAGGAGGGCAACCTGACCGGCTACGGCAGCAACGACCGAACCCTCTCCTACTTCGACACCTACGTCCGGTGGGACGCCCAGGCCAGCTACCGCGTGATGCCGTCGCTGAGCCTCTTCGCGCAACTCAACAACCTGAGCGACCGGCCAGACGTGGCGCTCCAGAGCACGGGCCGCTTCCTGAGCGAGCAGGAGTCGTACGGCCGGTCCGTCAACCTCGGGCTCCGCTACCGGCCCTAAGCCTCCTCCCTTCGCCCGACCCAGCGGCCAGGTCGGACCGGGGCGACGCCCCGAACTCACGGTCGTCATTGTTTCCTTCATCCCCCACCGTCCCATGCGTGCTGTTACCTCCCACCCTCTCCGTAGGCTGAGCCTGCTCTGCGCGGCGGCGTTCGTGCTGGCGCTCGCGCCCAATGCCTCGGCCCAGTCCGAGCTAATGGTGGCCCCGGGCCCGGGCACCCTCAACGACGCCATCGAGAACGACACGAACCGCCCTGCCGACCGCGTCTACGTCCTCCAGCGTGAAGCCTATTACGGCGTCACCCGCGAGATCAACAACCAGGGCTACACCCTGCGCATCAAGGCTGCAGACGGAGAGGGCAACCGCCCCGTGATCTACCCGGCTCCCGACAACGACGGCAACACCCCGGGCAGCCGGTGGCTCAACCTCGCCGGCGACACGTACTTCACAGGCATCTACTTCCTGGCCGTTGACCCGAGCCAGGGGGAGGACGCGACGGTATTCGCGCTCAACGAAGCGGGAATGCGGTTCGTCGTCGAGGACTGCGTGTTCCAGGCCGGCCGCTCGCGGCTGATCGAGGTGAACGTGGAGGACACCGACCTGTTCTTCACCGACAGCCAGTTCCGCAACCTCGTCCGCAACGACGGCAGCTCGAACGGGCGGCCCATCGACTACCGGACGGTGAAGGGCGACTCGCTCGTGGTGGTCAACACGTCGTTCCTGAACATCTCGGGCTACCTCGTCCGCTACGACGGGCCCGTCCTGAACACGGCCATCTTCGATCACGTCACGGTGTACGTCACCGGCCGTGAGCTGACGACGAACGCCCTCGCGACCCAGGTCATCAACTTCCGGTTCACGAACAGCCTCGTGGTGAACCCCTACGGGTTCGGGCAGGCGCCGCCCGCGGCGGGCGGCCTCCCGCAGGGGGTGGTCCAGGTCGACTCGCTCGACGCCAGCATCGACAACGGCTTCACAGAGGCCGACCGGACGATCCGGGTCGAGAACAACGGCCTCATGATCACCGACGACCTCCAGGACTACTACGACCAGCGGACGTCGTCCGGCGACTCGCTCCAGGCCTACGCGCTCATCGACACCAACCTCCAGGCCTACGCCGACACCAACAAGAGCGTGGTCCTCGCCAACAACGAGACCTACGACCTCGCGTTCACGAGCCCGCCGGACCTCACGGACTATATCGCCTTCCTCAACGCCTTCCGCGACGGGGCGGCCGACCCGGGCTACTGGATGTTCGGCGAGGAGGACGGGAACTACTTCCCCGCCACGCAGCCGCCACCGGAGGACCTCTCCTACCCCGCGTCGAGCCCGGCGTATACGGCGGCACAGGGTGGGTACCCGCTCGGAGACCTCAACTACTTCCCGGACCTTCGGGCGCAGTGGGAGGCCAACGGCGGGCTGTCCGTCGCTCGGGAGAACGGTCCGGAGGCCGAGGGCTTCGTGCTCCACGGTACGGCGCCGAACCCGACCGCCAGCACGGCGGCCCTCCGCCTCGACCTCGACGCCGCCACCACGGTGTCGGTGGACGTGTTCGACGCGCTCGGGCGTCGCGTGCTGACGGTGCCGGCCACGGCTGTCCCGGCCGGGCAGGGCCACACGGTCCGGCTCGACGCCGGCTCGCTCCCGTCCGGCCTCTACCTCGCCCGCGTGACGGCCGAGGCTGACGGCGGCGTCCGCGTGCGCACGGCGCGCTTCACGGTCGCCCGCTAAGCGGCTGGCGCCCCGGCGGCCCGCCCGTGGGGTCGCCGGGGCGTTTTCATGTACGGCCGGCTCGTCCGGCCCTCTTTCTGGTGTCTTCGATGTCCCCCCGTTTACTGCTCCCCCTCCTCGCGCTGGTGGTGCTGCCCGTGCAGGCCCAGTCGTGGGAGTCCGAGATCGTCTCGACCGGTCCTGACGGCCGGCTCCAGTACGCCACCGACGACGAGGGCAACCGCGTCCCCGACTTCTCGCGGGCCGGCTACCACGGCGGCGGCGTGGCCCTCCCGGACGTGCCCACGGTGCGGACCGTCGAGCCCGTCGACGGCGACGACACGGCCTCCATCCAGGCCGCCATCGACGCCGTCGAGGTGCTCCCGGTGGGAAGCGACGGGATCCGCGGTGCGGTCGAGCTCGCGGCGGGGACCTACGAGGTCTCTGGCACCCTTACCATCGACCAGGGCGGCGTCGTGCTCCGCGGTGCCGGCGACGGCGACGACCCGGCGTCGAGCACGATCCTGCTTCGCAGCGGCGAGAACCTGATGCCCATCGTGTACGTGGGGCGCGCCAGCGCGGCCGGCGGGGATGCGCTGATCCGCCGCGTCCAGGGACGCGCCGCGACCCTCATCGCCGACGACGTGGTGCCCGTCGGTGCGTGGTCGTTCGACGTGGAGAACCCGGAGCGGATGGCGGTCGGCCGGCCCGTCGTCGTGTACCACCCGGCGACGCTGGACTGGCTCCAGGCCATCGACTTCGGGGAGACGGGTTCGGACCCTGATTGGCAGGTCAACCAGCACCCCATCGCGTTCGTCCGCACCGTGATGGCCGTCGAGGGCTCGACGGTCACGCTCGACGCGCCCGTTTTCTACGAGCTCGACAAGGCTCGCTCGCCCGCCTACCTCTACTGGCGCGACGACGCCAACCTGATCCAGGAAGTCGGGGTGGAGGACCTGCGGATCGAGATCGAGACGCAGAGCCCGACCGACGAGACGCAGGCCCAGCACGCGCTCGTCTTCGCGCTCGTCGAGAACGGGTGGGTCGAGGGTGTGACGGCGCGGCACTTCTGGCAGTCAGGCGTCCGGCTCGAGAACTCCCGCTACGTCACCGTTCGGAACAGCCAGGCGCTCGATCCGCACTCCATCGTGGAGGGCGGACGCCGGTACAACTTCATGGTCGAGAAGTCACAGCTGGTGCTCTTCGAGGGCAACCGAGCGAGCGGTGCGCGCCACGCCTACGTGGGCAATGGCGAGACGCTGGACTCGGGGATCGTCTTCCTCGACAACACGTCCGAAGACGCGTTCACGTCCAGCGAGGCCCACCGCCAGTGGGGCATGGGTTTCCTCTACGACAACCACACGGAGATCGGGTCGAGCGGGTCGAACACGAGCGACCGACGCATCCACCTCGGCAACCGGGGGAGCTACGGCACGAGCCACGGCTGGGCGTGTGCCAACTGCGTGGTCTGGAACGCCGAGATGAACGGGGCGCTCGTGATCGTCGAGAAGCCGCCGACGGCTCAGAACTACGCCATCGGCGTGCAGGGGCAGGTCCGCGCCGACGGGCCGTTCCTCCGCAACACGGACCCGTACATCGAAGGCGTCAATCGGGACGGCCTGAACCCGCGCTCGCTCTACCTCCGCCAGCTGGAGGACCGGCTCCGGCCGGTCGCCACCGAGCCGGGAGGGGAGGGTGGCGTCGGGCTGCTCGCGCCGTACCCGAACCCGGCGGCTGGAACGGTCCGCCTCGGCTTCGAACTGGCGGCGCCCGAGGCTGTCCGTCTGACGGTCGTCGACGCGTTGGGGCGTGAGGTCCTCGTCGCCGCCGACCGGTCGTTCGCGGCTGGACGCCACGAGATCGCCGTCGCCACCGGCCGGCTCGCGCCGGGCACCTACCTCGCCCGCCTGGCCGCCGGCGACGTCGCCGGCACGACCCGGTTCACCGTGGCCCGATGATCCCTCGCCCCCTCGTCTTCGCGCTCCTCGTCCTCACGACGGCCTCCTGCGCGTCGGCGCAGGGCACCCTCGTCACGACGGAGTCCGAACTCCGCTCGGCGATCGCGGGCGCCCAGCCCGGCGACACCATCGTCATGGCCGACGGGGTCTGGACCGACACCGACGTCGTCTTCCGCGCCGACGGTGCCGAGGGCGACTCGGTCCGCCTCCGGGCGCAGACGCCGGGCGGCGTGGTCCTCGACGGCTCGTCGACGCTCCGCATCGCGGGCGACTACCTCGTGGTGGACGGCCTCCGCTTTGAGGGCGGCACGCCGTCCGGGAGCCACGTCGTCCAGTTTCGGGACGGCTCGAAGCAGGCGACCCACAGCCGGCTCACGAACTCGACGATCATCGACGTCAACCCGGTCAGTCGCGCGTTCGACACCAAGTGGATCTCGCTCTACGGGACCCACAACCGCGTCGACCACAACTACCTCAAGGGCAAGACGAACGTGGGGACGACGCTCGTGGTCTGGCTGGAGAGTGGGTCGAACGCGCGACCGCTGTACCACCGGATCGACCACAACCACTTCGGCCCGCGCCCGCCGCTGGGCCAGAACGGGGGCGAGACGATCCGGATCGGGACGAGCACGAACTCGATGCAGGACGCCTTCGTGACCGTCGAGCGGAACCTGTTCGAGCGGTGCGACGGTGAGTCCGAGATCATCTCGGTCAAGAGTGGGGCCAACACGATCCGGGCGAACACCTTCTTCCGCTCGCGGGGTGCGCTCACGCTCCGCCACGGCAACGGCTCGCGCGTCGAGGGCAACGTGTTCCTCGGCCAGCGCGTCGACGGCACGGGCGGCGTGCGCGTGATCGGGGAGGACCACGTCGTCGTGAACAACTACTTCGAGTTGCTCGGCGGGACGGGCTACGAGTCAGCGATCGCCCTCATGAACGGCGTCCCAGACTCGCCGCTCAACCGCTACTTCCAGGTCCGAAACGTCGTCATTTCCCACAACACGATCGTCCGCGCCCGCGACGCCCTCACGATCGGCGCTGGCGCGGACTCCGAGCGGACGCTCCCGCCCGAGGGCGTCGTCTTCCACAACAACGTGATCCTCTCGGAGGGCAACACGATCGTGGACCAACAGGCCGAGCCGGTCGACATGACGTGGGACGGGACGGTCTACTGGGGCGGCACGCTCGGCATCGACGACCCGCCGGGCGTGGCGAACGCCAACCCGCTCATCCAGCCGAGCGACGACGAGCTGTGGCGCCCGATCGACGGCAGCCCGCTGATTGACGCCGCTGCGCCGGTGCCGGGCCTCGACCTTGCCGTCGACGTGGACGGCCAGCCGCGCGACGCCACGCCTGACGTCGGCGCCGACGAGCGCTCGGACGCGCCGGTCACCCTCCGCCCGCTCTTGTTCTCCGACGTCGGACCGGCGTGGCCCGGCTACACCTCGGACGAGGGGACCCCGGAGTCGACGCCCGCGATGAGCCTCGGCGCGCCGTACCCGAACCCGACCACCGGCCCCGTCACCGTCCCCCTCACGATGCCCGTCGCCGGCCGCGTCGAGGTGGTCGTGGTGGACATGCTCGGCCGCCGCGTTCTGCTCCTCCTCGACGGCGACGTGTCGGTGGGGACGATGAGGCTCCGCCTCGATGCCGACACACTCGCGCCGGGCACCTACGCCGTGGTCGCCCGTGCCGGCGACGTCCTCGCTCGGACCTCCCTCACGATCCTGACGTCCCGATGACCGCCCGCCTCTTGGTGCTCTCGCTCGCTCTCACCGCCAGCGCTGCGGCACAGTCAAACGGCTGGACGCCCGACATCCTGTCGGCTGAGGGTCAGGCCGAGCATTACCTGCCCGACTTCTCGTATGCCGGCTATCGCTGGGGCGAGCAGGCGATCCCGAGCACGTTCCCGGACCATGCCGTCATCGACGCCGCGGCCTTCGGCGCCGTCCCGAACGACGACGAGGACGACACCGCGGCGCTCCAGGCCGCCCTCGACGAGGCCCACGCGACGGACGGCCCCGTCCTCGTCCGCCTCCCGGCCGGCCGGCTGATCCTGACCGGCGTGCTCCCCATCGAGCGGAGCGACCTCGTGCTCCAGGGCGCCGGTTCTGGCGAGGGTGGCACGACGCTCTACCTCCCGAAGCCGCTCTCCGAAGTCGAGGCACCCGACGTGACGGCCGAACTGGCGGAGTACCTCCTCGCCAACGACAAGCGCCAGCGGGAGCGCGACCGCGGCATCGACGAGCCGTTCTCGCTCTACGCGTGGTCCGGCGGGTTCATCTGGACCAACACGCCGGGCGGCCGTGGCAAGCCGTACCTCGTCAGCTACGATCGCGAGCCCACCACCCTGGCGACTGGTCTCGTGGGGACGCGCGGCTCCCACGAGCTCACCGCCGCTGGCGGCGCGCGTGTCGAGCCCGGCCAGATCGTCCAGGTCAACTGGTTCAACCGGGAGGGGCGGGAGTCGTCCCTCCTTGACTATCTCTACGCTGGCCATGCGGACGATCTGCCCGTCGGCGAGCGGCATTGGGAGAGCCCGGCCACGCCGCTCACACGTCAGGAGGTGACGGTCCTGGCGGTCGACGGCGACCGGGTCACGATCAAGGAGCCCCTCCTCCACGACCTCCGCCCGGCATGGACACCGACGATCACGGCGTGGGAGCCGATCACCGAAGTCGGCATCGAGGGGATCCGGTTCGAGTTCCTCTACAACGAGTACACCATCCACCACGTTGAGCCGGGCAACAACGCGGTCTACCTCACCAACACGGCGCACTCGTGGGTCCGCGACGTGGCTGTCGTCAACGGCGACAGCGGGATCCTGACCGACGTCTGCTCGAACGTGACGATCGAGGACGTCGGGCATCTACGGCCGGAAGTACCACTACGGCGTCCACATGGGCGACTGCTACAACGTGCTCGCCAGGGACGTCTATGTGGCCGCGCCGGTCGTCCACACGTTCACGTTCAACACGGGCTCGCGGATGTGCGTCTACACAGCATCGACGGCCACCGACGACCCCGTTCTCGACCAGCACAGCGGGCTCAACTACCAGAACCTCTTCGACGACCTCACGCTCTACCTCGACGACCCGGCGCACGGGCCGATCACCGGCGGCGGCGCGAGCTACTGGAAGCCGTCGCACGCGGCGTACCCGGTGATGTGGAACGTCGAGTTCAACGTCCTCTACCCGGACCCCGGGGTGCCGGTCGCCATCGAGGGGCTGAGCGACGGCCCGGCCGCCCGGATCGTCGGGATGCACGCCGACATGCCGCTCACGCTCGACTACGGGCCGGACGCCTACGTCGAGGGCCTCAACCGCGACGACCTCGCGGTCCCGTCGCTCTACGAGTACCAGCTCCGCCAGCGGCTGGGCGACCGCGCCGAGGCCCGATGACGCAGCGCTCCATCCTCCTCGCCGTCACGGCGGCCGTCTTCGTAGGCGTCGCTGGTTGCTCCGCCCGCCTCGGCGACACCGCAGCCGAGGCGGGCCAGGCCGCGGCGACGCTCGGTGACCTCGAACGGGACCGCGTGCTGGCGGCGGCCGACGCCGCGCTCGACGAGGCGCCTGTCACGGTCACGGCCACGCGCGCCGAACGGAGCGCCGGCGGCCCGCACGACTTCTACTCCGAGGGCGACTACTGGTGGCCCGACCCGGACAACCCCGGCGGCCCCTACGTCCGCCGCGACGGGCTGACGAACCCGGACAACTTCACGGCCCACCGCGAGGCCATGCGTCGGCTCGGGCGGATCGTGCCCGACCTCGCCTCGGCGTACGTCCTGACAGGCGACGACCGCTACGCCGACGCCGCGCTCCGCCACCTCAACGCGTGGTTCGTGGACCCGGCGACGCGGATGAACCCGAACCTCCTCTACGCGCAGGCCATCAGCGGGCGCGTGACGGGGCGGGGCATCGGCATCATCGACACGGTCCACCTCGTGGAGGTCGCGCGGGCCGTCGAGGTGATGGCGCGCGAGGGCGCCCTCCGCGAGGCCGAGGCGGCCCCGATCCGGATGTGGTTCGCCGACTACCTCGACTGGATGACGACGCACCCGTACGGGATCGACGAGCGGGACCACGGCAACAACCACAGCTCGGCATGGGCGCTCCAGGCCGCCGCATTCGCCCGCCTCGCCGGCGACGAGGCCGTGCTCGCAGACGTTCGTCGGCGGTTCCGGACGGTCCTCATCCCCGACCAGATGGCCGCCGACGGCTCGTTCCCCCAGGAGCTCGACCGGACGAAGCCGTACGCCTACTCCCTCTTCAACCTCGACATGCTGGCCGGCGTCGCACAGGTGGCCTCGACGCCTAACGACGACCTCTGGACGTTCGAGACGCCCGACGGCCGTGGGCTCGCGCTCGGGCTCGACTTCATCGCGCCGTACGTCGCCGACAAGGGCACGTGGCCGCTCGCGCCCGACGTCCAGTACTGGGATGATTGGCCCGTGCGCCAGCCGGCGCTGCTGTTCGGGAGCGTGGCGCTCGACCGGCCCGGACTCGCCATGCTCTGGGCCGCACAGGACGCCGAACCGACCGAGGACGAGGTGATCCGGAACCTGCCCATCCGGCGCCCGCTGCTCTGGGTGAGCCCGTCGCTCCCGTTTTCCCCCTGACGTCCGGCGACCGCAGCCTCCGCGCCGTCCTACGGCGCCCCTGGGCCGGTATCCTCATGCGTCCCCGACTCCTCCCGTTCGCGGTGCATGCCCAGGACCCCGACGCCGGGATTGCCCTCGACGTGTCGCGCGGCGGACCTGCCGGACCCGCCCTACTGCGCCCGAGCGCCGCGGCAACGGCGCTCGTACGGGCCGGGAGAGTAGGCCTCGGGGAGGGCGACCACGGGTGGGGACCAGAATACGGCTCCGTCCCGCGACGTCAGGTGACCGCAGCGCCGTGTGGGGGCGCCATAGGCACGATTGGACACCCCAAGTCGTCCAGGTTGCGGGGCCCTCATCCCCGAAGTGGGGCGGTGGCTGGTGGGTAAGGAAGGTATCCGCCTTCTTTAACGGCTTATACTCATGTCCTCTCCCCGCGCCCCCGGGGCCCCGTCCTCGCCATGCTCCGCGCCCGTCGCCCAATCCCGCCCGACACTCTCCGCGCGACGGGCTGGGCGCTCGGCGTGACGGCGCTCCTCGCCGTCCTCATCGTGGTCGGCTCGCGGGACCTCGAGCACTTCGACGCGGCCCTCGTCGGGTACACGTTCGCCGTCCTCTTCGCCACGTTCGGGCTCACGTACCGCTACGCGATGTGGCTCCGGCGCCCGCCGACGGGCGTCTACTGGCGGCGCGGGTGGCAGGCGTTTTTTCGAAAGGGGCGGGTCGGACGCAACTTCGGCGTGGGCGCCAAGCGCGTGGGCTCCGAGGTGCTCGCCAACCGGTTCATCTTCGAACGGAGTCGGCTCCGCGGCATCACCCACCTCCTCATCATGTGGGGCTGCCTGATCGCCGTCGCGATCACGTTCCCGCTCGTGTTCGGGTGGCTCCACTTCCGGCCCGTCCCCGGCGACCTCTCGCTCTACGAGGCCGTCGTGTTCGGATTCCCAGCGTTCCAGTTCCCACACGCCTCGGCCGTGGGGTTCTTCCTGTTCCACGGGCTCGTGTGGGCGTCCTTCCTCGTCATCGCGGGCGTGATGCTGGCGATGCGGCGGCGGATGCGCGAGGAGGGCGCGGCGGCCGTCCAGCGGTTCGCCGAGGACTTCATGCCGCTCGTCCTGCTGTTCGCCGTGAGCGTGACGGGCCTCATGCTGACGGCGAGCTACACGTGGATGAGCGGCTACGCCTACGGGTTCATCGCCATCCTCCACGCCGTCACCGTCATCGGGACCTTCCTGTGGCTCCCGTTCGGGAAGTTCTTCCACGTGTTCCAGCGGCCGGCCCAGCTCGGCGTCGGGTTCTACAAGGACGCCGGGCGTGAGGGCGAGCCCGCCCACTGCCGCCGCTGCGGGCACGCCTTCACGTCGAAGATGCACGTCGAGGACCTCATCGAGGTCCAGCGCCGGCTCGGCTACCGCTACGAGATCGCGCCCTCCGGCGGGGACGGCGCGCAGGGCGCAGAGGCCGGCCACTACCAGTGGATCTGCCCGCCCTGCCGCCGGGCCTCGTTCGTGACCGCGCAGGCGCTCGCCTGGCAGGGCCGCCGCGGCGGCGAGACGCTGCCGACGACCGGCGGACCGCTCCCGATGCCGGTCTTCGCCAACCCGGGCTTGGGCGAGGGGCCGCTCGGCCCCGAGGACGCCGCCAACTTCCACCCCTAGTCCCAGGCCAACGCTCCCATGCCCACGACGCCCACGCCCGGCCTCGACCTCGACGCGATCCGCGAGTTCGGCCCGTACCTCCAGTACGCCCGCGACATGCGCGTGGACACGGGCGTCGAGCCCGACCGGCTCGTCAAGACGCACTGCTGCTTCTGCGGCCAGCAGTGCGGGATGCAGCTCAAAGTGAAGGGCAACGCCGTCGTCGGCGTTGAGCCGTGGTACGACTTCCCGTTCAACCGGGGCATGATGTGCCCGAAGGGGATCAAGCGGTACCTCCAGCAGGGTCACCCCGACCGGCTCCTCCACGCCTACAAGAAGGACCCGGCCGCGCCGTCGGGCTTCTCGACGATGGGCTACGAGGAGGCGATTCAGCGCGTGGCCGCCGAGATCGACCGGATCCAGGAGCAGCACGGGCCGGACGCCTTCGCCGTGCTCTCCGGCGCGAGCCTCACGACGGAGAAGACGTACCTCATGGGCAAGTTCGCCCACATGGCGCTCAAGACGTCGAACATCGACTACAACGGCCGCCTCTGCATGGTGAGCGCGGCGGCCGGCAACAAGAAGTCGTTCGGCGTCGACCGCGCGGCGAACCCGTGGAGCGACATCCTCGGCGCCGACGTCGTCTGGATCAGCGGGGCGAACGTGGCCGAGTGCGCGCCGATCACGACGAACTACGTCTGGCAGGCCCGCGAGCACGGGGCGAAGGTGATCGTCGCCGACCCGCGCATCACGCCGATCGCGCGGACGTGCGACCTGTTCCTCCCGGTCAAGCCGGGCCGCGACACGGCGCTCTTCAACGGGGTCCTCCACCTCATGATCGAGCACGACTGGCTCGACCACGCGTTCATCGAGCAGCACACGGTCGGGTTCGACGCCGTCGCCGAGGAGGTCCACGCCTGGACGCCCCGGCGGACGGCCGAGGTCACGGGCGTCGCCGAGAAGTCGATCCGCCAGGCGGCCGAGTGGTGGGGGCAGGCGTCGACCAGCTTCCTCATGCACGCGCGTGGCATCGAGCACCACAGCCGGGGCGTCCAGAACGTGATGAGCGCGATCAACATCGTGCTCGCCTCGGGGCGCATCGGGCGCGAGCACTGCGGCTACGGGACCATCACGGGCCAGGCCAACGGCCAGGGCGGGCGCGAGCACGGGCAGAAGTGCGACCAGCTCCCCGGCGGACGCGACCTCGGCAACCCCGAGCACCGGGCCTACGTCGCCGGCGTCTGGGGTATGGACCCGGACGACCTCCCCCAGCCCGGCGTCGACGCCTACGAGATCATCCGCAAGATCGACCGGGGCGAGATCAAGGGGCTGCTGTCGCTCTGCTTCAACCCCGTCGTCTCGCTCCCCGACAACAACTTCGTCCGCCAGGCGCTGGAGAAGCTGGAGTTCTTCGTCGCCATCGACTTCTTTATGAGCGCGACCTCGCGCTACGCCGACGTGGTGCTGCCGGGGTCGCTCCAGGAGGAGGACGAGGGGACGGTGACGCAGCTCGAGGGCCGGGTGATCAAGATCAACCCGGCCGTCGCCCCGCCCGGCGAGGCGCGGCAGGACTGGCGGATCATCCAGGACATCGCGAAAGCGTTGGGGCGCGAGCGCGGGCTGACGTTCGAGAGCCCGCGCGAGATGTTCGAGGAGCTCCGCGTGGCCTCGAAGGGCTACACCAACGACTACTCCGGGATCACCTGGGAGGGCGTGGAGGAGAACTACGGCGTGTTCTGGCCGTGCCCGTCCGAGACGCCGGACGGCGTGCCCGAGCCCGGTCCGCAGGGGACGGTCCGCCTGTTCGAGCCCGGCTCCTGGAACCCGATCGCCCAGGGCGCCGGCCCGTTCTACTTCCCCGACGGGAAGGCCCGGTTCAACGTGACGGAGTACGTCGGCCCGACGGAGGACGTGGACGACGAGTACCCCGTCATCCTCACGACCGGCCGCGTCGTCAGCCAGTTCCTCTCGGGCAACCAGACGCGGCGGATCGGCCCGCTCGTGGACCACTACCCCGAGCCGCGGATCGAGATGCACCCGCACCTCGCCCGACAGCTCGGCATCGCCGACGGCGACTGGGCGACGGCCGAGAGCCGCCGCGGGAATTGCACGCTGCGCGCCCAGGTCGTCAAGACGATCCGGCCGGACACCGTCTTCATCCCGTACCACTGGGCGGGCCGCAAGAGCGCGAACCAGCTCACGATCTCGGCCCAGGACCCGATCTCGAAGATCCCCGAGTACAAGGTGTGCGCCGTCCGCGTGACGCGCGCCGAATCCCCGCCGGAGTACGAGGAGAAGCTCCAGCCGCAGCAGTGACCACCCCGACGCCCCCGCTCTCCGAACGCGACGCCGCGGTCCGCCAGCGGCTGGCGGTGGCCGTCGAGCCGGCCCGCCTCGACGCGGCGTGGGAGGCGTACCAGAGCGCCTCCATCAGCGGCCTCTGTCACGAGGGGGCGTGGGAGGTGGCCCTCGGCGCGCGCCCCGAGAGCGAACCGGCAGCGCCTCTCCCCTCCCCCGCCGATCCCCGCTCGTAGCCCCGCCGACCCGTGCCCGTCCCCGAGACCCTGGAGTTCTTCATCGACCCCGCCCGCTGCATCGGGTGCCAGGCCTGCGTCCAGGCCTGCGCCGAGTGCGACACCCACAAGGGCCAGTCGATGATCCAGCTCGACTACGTCGACCGGGCGCGCTCGACGCAGACGGCGCCCGTCGTCTGCATGCACTGCGACTCGCCGACGTGCGCCGAGGTCTGCCCGGCCGATGCGATCAAGCGGACCGAGGACGGCGTGGTCCACTCGGCCCGGAAGCCGCGGTGCATCGCGTGCAACAACTGCGTGCTGGCGTGCCCCTTCGGCGTGCCCAAGATGGACACCGAGGCGCACCTCATGATGAAGTGCAACATGTGCTACGACCGGACTTCGGTCGGGCTCAAGCCCATGTGCGCCTCGGTCTGCCCCAGCCAGGCGCTCTCGTTCGGGACGCGCGAGGAGATGGCCCGGCTCCGCCCGAACGCACGCCCCGTCAACACCTTCCAGTTCGGCGCCCAGACCATCACGACGAAGGTGAATATGATGGTCCCCGCCGACGGCGTCGACTGGGTCGACGTCGTGGCCGCCATGCACGAGCCGACGGTCAGCCACGACGTGCTCGACGACGTGTTCGGCGGCGAGATGTACCTCGACCTGCTCGCCGACGACGTCCCCCTCTCCGACCGCCCCATCCAGGCATGACGCCCCACGCTCCCCAGACGCCGCTCGACCCGGAGCGCCGGACGACGGCGCCCGATGGCCGCCCGCTCGACGCCCAGCCCAAGTGGCGCCGCGACTTCCCCGTCGACTGGCCCGAGGACGAGTACGTCGGCCGCCGCGACCTCGTCAAGTTCATCGTGCTGACGAGCGTGGCGTTCGTCGTGGGGCAGAGCTATATCGTGGCGAAGAGCCTCGGCCGCCGCGGCCAGCGGCCCGCGGGCGGGGTGGCGATCGCGCGGGTGGACGAGCTGGCGGTCGGCGAGGGCAAGACGTTCCGATACCCCGAGGACAGCTCGCCGCGCCTCCTGGTGCGGACCGGCGAGGCCGCCTTTGTGGCCTACGACCAGCAGTGCACGCACCTCATGTGCCCCGTCGTGCCCGCCCGCGAGGGGGAGGGCCACGGCGGCGTCTCCGTGTCGCCGGACGGGGGCGGCCTCGCGCTCCACTGCCCGTGCCACAACGGGTGGTTCGACCTCGAGACCGGGCGGCCGACGGCGGGGCCACCGCGGCGTCCGCTTCCCCGCGTCACGCTCGAGGTCCGCGACGGGACGGTCTACGCGACCGGCGTCGAGGAGGCGACGGCATGAGCACGCCGCCCCCCGACCACACCGCGGCCGGCCGGACCGCGAGCCAGGGCGCCCGGTTCTCCCGCGCCCAGCGGATGACGATCGTCAACGGCATCCTCCTCATCGTCGTCCTCATCGTGGTCCTCCAGCTCTGGCTGCTCACGGCGACGATGAACGCGTTCCTCGGGGGCGACACCGCAGTCGCCGTGCCGGCCGCGCTCGCCAGCCTCGCCTGCCTCGGGCTCAACGTGGGCCTCCTCGGGTACCTCTACCGTCTCGACTAGATGGCTCTCAACGCCCCTGCCACCGCCTCCCCCCCCACTCCGGCCGAGGCGAGCGCACAGCCCGGAGCCACACGCGCGCTCGTCCTCGCGACCCTCGCGCTCGCCGTCAACTTCTGGGCGTGGAACCTGCTCGGTCCGCTCGCGCCGACGTACCGCGAGTTGCTGGCGCTCTCGCCGTTCCAGGTCTCGCTCCTGGTCGCGGTCCCGGCGCTGATCGGCTCGCTCGCGCGGATCCCCATCGGCGCGCTGACCGACCGCTACGGCGGGCGCGTCATGTTCACGGCCGTGACGGTGCTCACCATCCTGCCCGTCCTGTTCCTGTCGGTGGCCGACGCCTACCCATCGCTGCTGGTGGGCGGGCTGTTCCTGGGGTTGGGCGGCGCCTCGTTCGCCGTCGGCATCCCGTTCGTGAACGCGTGGACGCCGCCGAAGCGGCGCGGGCTCGCGCTCGGGATCTACGGCGCCGGCAACGTGGGCACGGCCGTTTCGGGTTTCCTCTCGCCGTCCATCGCGGAGAGCATGGGCCGACCCGCCGCCTTCCTGATCGTCGCCGTGGCCCTCGCCGCGACGGCCGGCGTGTTCTTCCTCGTCGGCCGCGACGCGCCGGGGCGGGTGCCCTCGACGGGGTCCATGACCGCCCGGTTCGTCGAGGCCGTGAAGCTCCCCATCGCCCGCGACCTCGCGCTCCTCTACGCGGTCACGTTCGGGGGCTTCGTCGCCTTCGGGGCCTACCTCCCCACGTTCCTCGTCGACGCGTACGGGCTGGAGGTGGGCGACGCGGCGCTCCGGGCGGCGGGGTTCATCGTGCTCGCGACCGCCACGCGGCCCGTCGGCGGTGCGCTGGCGGACCGATTCGGCGGGGTCCCCGTGCTCCTCGTCTCGCTCGTCGCCATCGGCGTGGGCGCCATCGTGACGGCGTTCGAACCCGACATCGTGACGGCGACGGTCGGGTTCCTGACGATCGCGGCCGCGCTCGGGGTCGGCAACGGGGCCGTGTTCGCGCTCGTCGGGCGGCGGTCGCCCCCTAGCCAGGTGGGCAGCGTGACTGGGCTCGTCGGCGCGGCCGGCGGGCTCGGCGGCTTTCTCCCGCCGATCGTAATGGGCCTCGTGGTGCAGGCGACGGGGTCGTACGCCATCGGCCTCATGCTCCTCTCGGACGTCGCCTTCGCCGGCGCCATCTACACGGCGTGGCGACTGCGAGACGTGACGCTCCCGCGCTCGTGACCCTGGGGGAGCGGGGATGACGGCCCACGAATCGGAGCGCCTACGCCCCGTCCGCTTCCGGACCCTCGTCCTGCTGGCGGCCCTCATCGGGGCTGGCGGTGGCGCGCTCGCCGCGGCCTACTACTACGTCCTCGAGGGGGCCCTCTACGTCGTGTGGGACGTGGTCGCCGAGGCCGTCGGCCCCGTCTGGGTCGTGACCGCCCTCGGCGGGCTGCTCGTGGGGCTCTCCCTGCGGACCCTCGGCGTCCCCGGCGAGATCGCGGCCGTCGTCGACAACATCCACCTCCGCCGTGGCCGGATCGACGTCCGCCAGACCCCGTCGATGGCCGTCGCCTCGCTGCTCTCCATCGCGTTCGGTGGGAGCGCCGGTCCCGAGGCCCCGCTCGTCCAGATCATCGGGAGCTTGGGGAGTTGGCTTGGCGACCGCCTCCGGCTCTACGGTTCGCTCGTCCGGACGCTCACCTTCTGCGGGATGGCGGCGGCGCTCGGGGCCTTCTTCGGGGCCCCCCTCGGCGGAGCCCTCTTCGCGCTCGAGATCCCGCACCGGCGGGGGATGGAGTACTACGAGGCGCTGATCCCCTCGCTCGTGGCGGCCTTCGTGAGCTTCGAGGTGTTCCGGGTGCTGGTGCCCTCCCACGGGGTGCTCTTTCCCTTCCCGGAGGTGCCCGGCGTCACCCTCGGGACGGGGTTGATGGGCGTCGGACTGGGGGTCCTAGGCGCCGGACTGGGCGTCGCCTTCATTACTCTGTTCCGGACGATGGGCCGGGTGCTCCACCGGTTCGAGGGCCGGCCGGTCCTGCTGGCGACGGCCGGCGGGCTCGCGCTCGGCCTCCTCGCCAGCGCGTACCCGGCGGACGTCCCGACGACCGTCCTGTTCTGGGGCGAATTCGAGGCCCGCGACCTCGTGCTCGCGTCGGCCGACGGGCTCGGGCGCGGGGCGGTCTCCATGCTCCTCCTGCTCGCGCTGGGGAAGGCCGTCGCCATCGGGCTCACGCTCCACACTGGGTTCCGGGGCGGGTTCATCTTCCCCCTCTTCTTTATTGGGGCCGCGGTCGGCCTCTCCCTCTCCCTCGCCGCCCCTGTCGTCTCCCCGGCCGTCGCCGCCCTCTGCCTCATGGCGGCGCTCAACGTGGCCGTCACGCGGACCCCTATCAGCACGACGGTGATCCTCACGACGCTCTCGGGCACGTCGATGGTCCCGGTGATCGGGGCCGCGAGCCTCGTCAGCTTCCTCCTCACGACGCCGGTCTCGCTCATCCGCACGCAGCGGTCACGGCGCCCCCCGACGCGGTGGGCGGAAGGGCCAGAGGGATAGGCCCCTTGAGATGCCCCTACGACTGGCGCCCGTCGCCGCCGGGCGCGACCGCCAGTAGGCCGAGCACGACGCCTGTGCGAAACGCGTGCCTGCCGGACCGGCCCGCGCCGCCCAACGGGTGGCCGCTTAGCCGCGACGGGCCGGCTGGCGACGGGGACGAGCAACAGGATACGCCGACGCTCGGACGAGCCGAGGGCGCTCGCGCCCGTCGTCGGCCTACAGCGGGGGTTCTGACGCGCCGGAGTTCTCACGCCTGGTCGTTCAGCGACTTGACCCCTTGCTCGTTCAGCTTGTCTAGGCCGCCTTTCATCGCTTCGATCTGCTCCGGCGGATGCCCCTGCCACACGCCCACCTCTCCAACGACCCTGAACGGGTGGGTGGACCGGTACGACATCGTGGGGTTACCGGGAAACTTCCGGTCCGTCAGGTCGGGGTCGTCCTCGACGGGGCCGGTCGCCTCCACCAGGTAGATCCTCTCGCGCCCGTCTCCGAACGCGAGCTCGGCCCCCCAGATCGCGGCGTCGAGGGTCGCGGTCAGGAAGATGTACCCCGCGTTGTTCCTCTGGCCGAAGTTCGACGCGAAGCCGACCTCGATCCGGTCCCCAACTCGAAGGTCGGCCTTCGTTCCGTGGAAGAAGGTCTGGGCGAACGGGGTCGCTCGGGACTCGTCGGGGTTCATGCTTTTGTGCGGCGACGGTGGAGCGCGGCAGAACAAGAGGTCGCTCAGCCGCCTTTGGCTGAGGGCACGAGGTGTAAGATGTCAATACGCGGACTCCCGCAGTAGCCCAGAACGCCAACGGTCGGCCTGCAGTGGCGGGTTCTGCAGCCCGAATGCCGGCAGCCATGGGGACCGCTCGTCGTACGCCAGCCTGTCCGCCGAGGCCCCTCGCCGTCTGTGTCACTCGCCCGTTCCCCACGCCCCTGTGCGAACGTCGCCATCGCGCACATAGCGCGTGATCAGCGCGCCGCCAGACGTACCCACCGAGTCCGCCAGGGTGAAGGCCGCGGCCTCGGAGTCGTCGCCGAACAGGCGCTGGCCGCGCCCGAGGACGACCGGGCAGGTCACGAGCCGGAGCTCGTCCACTAGCCCGGCCGCGAGCAGTTGGCGCACCACGTCGCCGCTCCCCTGCGTCAGCAGGTCCCCACCGTCCTCGTCCTTGAGTGCGCGGACCGCGGCGGCGAAGTCGCCTCTCAGCGCATGGCTGTTGCTCCACTCGAGCGAATCGGGTCGGTGCGTGGCCACGTGTTTGGGTACGCGGTTGTACAGGTCCGCGACGGGGTTGCCCGCATCGGGCCCTACGCTCGGCCAGAACGACGCGAAGATGTCGTAGGTGCGACGGCCCATGAGCAACTCGAACGGCTGCGAGAACAGGGCTTGCTGGGACTGGTCGATGGCTTCGTCATCGTAGGGCGTCGCCCATCCTCCGAGTTGGAAGTCACTACTGGGGTCTTCCTCCGGCGCGCCGGGAGATTGGATGACGCCGTCCAGACTGATGAAGGCGGGGACGATGAGCTTGCGCAAGGGTACCGGGGATCGGGTGTGCGCAGAGTCTCGGGGCACAGAGCGTCAGCCCTCAGTCATCATGTGCAGGGAGGGGTGACATGCCGAGCCGCAGAACAGTTTGCGGCTCACCCGCACAGGGCTGAGGGCGCGGTGGACTAGCGGAAGCTATGGACGCGGCGGCGTTCGGAGCGGCTGAGAACGCTGGAGCCATGGGTCAGCCTGCACCATACCATTAGCGGGAGAGGCCGTGGGCCCCGGTCGGCAGACCTTCAGGTCGCCTTCAGACCCTCCCATCTGCCGCCGAGGCCCGCTATGAAGATCCGCTCTACCCCCGCCGCCGCCAAGTCCCGCCCCATCGCTCATCTTGGCCGCCGACGTCTCCCGCGACACGCTCCACCTCTTCAGCCGCTTCGAGAGCGGCGGCCACGAGGTGAGCGTCGAGGACGTCGTCCCCAACCGGACGGGCCCGTCGAGGGGGCCCTCGCCCACGTCGCCGAGATCGCAAGGGAGCGCGGGCTCTCGGGCGTCCGCGTCGTCTGTGAGTCGTCCGGCGGGTACGAGCGCCTGCTCCTGGCCCTCGCCCGCCGGTGCGGGTTCGAGACCGCCCTCGTGAGCCCCGAGCAGGTCGGCCAGCTCACGAAGCTCGAGACCCTCGACACGGGGAAGACCGACCGCAAAGACGCCCGCGTCTTGCACTGGCCGGCCGCCTGGAGAAGACGCAGCGCCACCGGGACCTGCCGGAGCCGTACGTCCTGCTCCGCCGGCTGACCGCGTTCCACGACGACGAGGTCCGCACGACCTCGGCCCTCCGCACGCGGCTCCAGGCCACGCTGGTCGAGCTGTTCCCGGACTACGACCGCCCCCTCGCCTTCACCTTCTCCAAGACCGGTCGCGTGTTGCTCCGGGAGCGCCTGCTCTGCCCGCACCGGCTCGTCCGCCTCGGCCGCGCCCGTCTGCTCACGATGCTCCGACGCCGCGTGCCCGGGGTGAAGTCCGCCACCGCCGAGAGGCTCCTCACGGCCGCCGAGGCCTCCGTCCGGTCCGCCCCGCCGCCGGCCGTCGCGGACGTCCTGAGTGACCGGCTCGCCGTGCTCGTTGCCGAACTGGAGGTCCACGAGGGCCAGGCCGAGCGGCTGCGGGCGCAGGTCGAGGCGCTCGGCGAGCGGCTGAAGTCGCAAGACGCCATCCCGCCGATCGACGAGGCCGTGGAGGGGATCACGCTGTTCAACCTCGCCCGCATCGTCGGGCAGACCGGGCCGCTCTCGGACTTCGCGACGAAGCGGCAGCTCCTCCGCTACGCCGGGATGAACCTCCGGGAACGGGAGAGCGGCCGGTACAAGGGGCAGACCCGTCTCTCGAAGAAGGGGCGCCCGCTGCTGAGGAAGGTGCTCGGCCAAGCGGTCTTCCCCGTCCTGCGCGGCGACCGGCTGATGGGCGAGCGGTACGCGGAGCGGCGGAAGCGGATGCCCGAACAGAAAGCGAGGGTCGCGGCCATGCGGAAGCTCCTCGTCGTCCTCTGGGGCGCCCACCGGAGCGCCGGCCCCTTCGACCCCGCCCGCGTCCACGTCTCCGAGAGCGCGTACGCCATGGCCGCGTAGCCCGACCGCCACGTAGCACCCCCCCTCTACACCGCCCGTAGGGACCCACCCGGTCCCGCACCCCCTGCCGCCGAGAGGACCGACAACCACGCGTTTGGCCTCGGACTGCGGATCTCTGATCCAGACCGAGAGCCTCGCCGTGCACCATCGAGCGACCCGCGCCTCACCCGAGGCGCCCGGGCCAGCTCGTCCCTCGGCGGCACCCCGTCTCGCAGAGCCCATAGGGTACGTTCTCGTCGCTCCGGCGCCGCTGGCGGTGGAGACGACCGATCCCAGACAGCGTGGCGCTCGCGGCCGACCGGGGTGACGCGGCAGACGTGCCATCCTGAGCGTCCCCGACGCCAGGTCAGACGCGGTACGTCTCCGCTCCCGCTCGCCACCTCACCGACGACCCCGTCCGCCTAGATCGACCTGGATCGCCGTCCGCCCCTTGACTTCCGCCTAATAACAGCCGCGGGTTACTGGCCCGGCCCCTACAGACGGCTCACTCGGCTTCCCACAGCGCCCACCGGAACGCGTCGGCCTTCGTCGCCCGGAAGATCGTCGTGTGCTCCTCGCCGTATCGGGGGTCGTAGGTCCACCGCAAGCCCGACGGGGCGTGGTCCCGCAGGACCGCAGCGAGCGAATCCACCGCGGGCCGGATCTCCGGCGTGTCGGCGGCCGTGAGCCACAGCGACAAGCTGGGGCCGGCCATCGTCGCCAGCCGCCCCTCGGCGCGCCGGACCAACTCCCGGTCATTCCAGTACAGCGCCGGGTCCATCGCCATGGACCGGTCGAACAGGCCGGGCTCGAGGAAGAACGTCTCGACGACGGAGCTCCCCGTCGCCTACTCTCCCACGATGGCCGTCTGGTCCGTAACGCGGTAGCGCCGTTCGATCTCCGGCATCAGTTCCGTCCCGATGAACGCGCGGAAGTTGTCTGAGCCCCCCGCGAGCGGGGCGAGCTCGAGGTCGCGCTCGACCGTGGTCGGGCCGTTGAGGTCGCGGCGGCGGACCGTGTTCTCGATCCCGGCGACGAGCACGGGGGCGATGGCACCGTCGCGGATGAGGGCGTCGACGGTGTTCGAGAGGTGGGGGAAGTCCTCATCGACCCCGCCGTCAGGCATGTAAAGCACGGGGTAGGCCCGTTCGCTGTCCGCGTAGCCGGGGGGCGTGTAGACGTTGACCCGGCGGAGCTCCCCGATCACGTCGGACTGTACCGTGAACGTGTCGTGGGGGAGGACGGGGGCGCTCGGGGCCGTGTTGACGCACCCGGCGGCGGCGACCACGTACACGGCGAACGACGCTACGGCTCGTCCCATGGAGGTACGGAGGGGCATCTTCGTAAGCAGAGAAGAGAGAGGTGCAGAGGGCCAGCTAACGATCCGGCGATTGGAGGCCCGGCCACGAGCGGGGGATGCGGACGTCGAGGAGGGCACATCGCCCCTCGGGCGTGAGCGCGTCCGTGGCCCGCGCGATGACGGCCTCGGGGTCTGGCATCATCGAGAACGAGAACGTGGCGAGGACGCGGCCGGGCGTGCCGAGGTCGCCGTGAGCGCGTCGGTCTGCACCAGCTCGACCTGGGGGAGGCCCCAGGCCCGTTCGCGGGCCCGGTCGAGAACGCCCGAGGAGACATCGAGGCCGACGACGCGTCCCCCTCCCCCACCGCGGGAGCGAGGATCGGGAGGGGGCGGCTCGTCCCGCACCCGACGTCGAGGACGGTGTCGCCCGGGCGGACGCCGAAGCCGACGGCCGCCTCGGTCGGTCCGCGGGGACGCCGAGACGGGCCGGGGAGGCGCGAGCTAGGAGACGACGGCGATGGTGCCGCGCTGCATGTCCATGCCGCACACCCACTCGACCTCGCCGGTCTCAGCCGGCGTGAACTCGATGGCGACCGGCTCATTCAGCGGCAGGTGCTCCGTATCGACGTCGTAGGCGGGGATCGTGAGTTGGGAGGAGCAGTCGTCCTCGACGGTCCGCGTGACGACGAGACGAGCCGGGACGCCGCCCTGGAGCGTGAACTGGCGGGGCTGGAAGCCCATCGCGCCCGCCTCGATCTCGACCACCTGGACGCCATCGACGAGGTGGGGGGGCGCCGGGGTGCCTGCGGTCCCTGCGGCCATGTGCGCGTGCTCGGCACCGTTCATCATGGAGCCGTCGGGCATCTCGCGCATCTCTGCGGTGGCCTCGGCGCCCATCGCGGGCATGTCGGCCCTGTCGTCGGGGACGTCGGCGTCGCCACACGCGGCGAGGGCGAGGGGGGCGGCGAGCAGGAGGGGGAGGAAAAAGCGGGTCATGGGATCGGGGTGGGGGGATTACAGGGTCGAGGGGGGCCGTAGAGGGCGGGGAGGGTCGGGTAGTCGGGAAGCACGAGGTCGGGCAGGCCATCGTCCTTGGAGGTGGGGGCGGCCACTTTTGGGAGGGCGTCGGGGAGCTCGAGAGGCGGGGGGGCGCAGGGGCGAGGCGGCGGGTCGCTGGTGGCGTCGGCGACCGTTCGGCGAGAGGCCCACCGGGGCGAGCCGTGGGCCGATTCCGGGAGGCGGACGACGGATGCGGGGTCGAGCGGCTGGCCCGATGCGTCGCGGACCTCGAAGTGGAGGTGTGCGCCGGTGGAGACGCCATCGCGCCCGGGGACGCCACCGCTGGCCCCGATCGCCACGCCCCGACCGACGCGGACGCCCGCGCGGAGCGACGCGTCGACGGAGGCGAGGTGGGCGTACCGCGTGCGGACGGGCGGCCCGAGCCCCGTGGGGTGCTCGATTTCGACGACGAGGCCGTAGCCGCGCTGGCGGCTGACGGTGCGGACCGTGCCGGGGGCGACGGTCCAGACGGCGGTACCGGCCGGGATGGCGAGGTCGACGCCGTCGTGGTGACGGACGCGGCCCGAGACCGGGTGCCGGCGCCACCCGAACGGGGAGCTGACGGGTCCCCGGACGGGCCCCCTCGGGAGGTGGGCGCCGAGGGAGGCCCGCGTGTGCCGCTCCGCCTGGGGGTGCGCCGCGGCCGAGATGGGCGGCGCGGTCCGGAGCGCGACGGTGGGGAGGGCGTCGGGTGGGGGCGTGTTGCCGCGACCCAGGGGGGCGAGGTGCCCGGCGGTGATGCCTGAGGCGAGGAGTGCGGCGACGGCGGTCGCGAGGCGGAGGACGAGCGTCATGGGGCGGGGGGTGCCTCTGGCGCCAGCGGCACGTCGGCGAGGGCGGGGGTCGCCCGCCCATCGCTGGTGGGTGCGTCGTAGAGCTCGTGGCGGAGGGTCCAGCCCTGGACGACGGCGTAGAGCGCCGGGACGACGATCAGCGTGAGCACCGTGGAGGTGACCAGGCCGCCGACCATCGGCGTCGCGATCCGCTTCATCACCTCGCTCCCCGTCTCGGTCCCGATCATCACCGGCACGAGCCCGATGATGGTGGTGAAGACAGTCATGAGCTTGGGCCGGACGCGGTCGACGGCGCCCTCTTCGAGCGCCGCCTTGAGGCGCGGCACCGACGTGAGCCGGCCCTGGCTCCGGTAGCGCTTGACGGCCTCGTCGAGGTAGACGTGCATCACGATGGCGGTCTCGGCCGCCAGCCCCGTGACCGCGATGAGCCCCACGCCGACGGCGATCGAGAAGTTGTAGCCGAGCACGAGCATCAGCCACACGGCCCCGATCAGCGCGAACGGCAACGGGACCATGAGCAGCAGGGCCTCCGACGCACTCCGGAAGTGGAGGAACAGCAGCAGGAACACGATGGCGAGCGTGATCGGGACGAGGATCGAGAGCCGCCGGTTGGCCCGCTCCATGTACTCGTACTGGCCGCTCCACTTGAGCGAGTAGCCGGGCGGAAGCGCGACGGCCCGCGCGACGGCGACCTGGGCGTCCTGCACGTACGAGCCCACATCGGCCCCCTCGTCGAGGTCGACGTAGACCCAGGCGTTGGGGCGGGCGTTCTCGCTCTTGATCATCGGCGGGCCGCTCGCGAACCGGAACGTGGCGAGCTGGCCGAGCGGGATCTGGGCGCCGGACGGCGTGGCGACGAGGACCTGGCGGAGCGCCGGGAGGTCGTCGCGGAGACCCTGCGGGTAGCGGACGTTGACGGGGTAGCGTTCGAGCCCCTCGACGGTCGTCGTCACGTTCATGCCGCCGACGGCCGCGGCCAGCACGTCCTGCACGTCGCCCGAGGTGAGCCCGTAGCGGGCCGCCGCCAGGCGGTCGACCTCGACGTCGAGGAAGCTGCCGCCCATGACGCGCTCGGCGTAGGCGCTCCGGGTGCCCGGCAGCCCGGCCACGGCCGCCTCGACCTCGCGCCCGAGGCGGTCGAGCACGTCGAGGTCCGGCCCCGCGATCTTGATGCCGACCGGCGTCTTGATGCCCGTCGCGAGCATGTCGGTCCGCGTCTTGATGGGCATCGTCCAGGCATTCGTGAGGCCGGGGAAGCGGATCGCCGCGTCCAACGCGCGGACCAGGCTGTCGCGGTCGACGCCCTCGCGCCACTCCTCCTCCGGCTTGAGCGTGATCACGGTCTCGAGCATCGAGAGCGGCGCCGGGTCCGTCGCCGTCTCCGCCCGGCCGACCTTGCCGAAGACGCGCTCGACCTCGGGGAAGGTGGCGAGGATCCGGTCGGTGCGCTGCAGGATGGTCCGGGCCTGTTGCGGCGAGACGCCGGGCAGCGTCGTCGGCATGTAGAGCAGGTCGCCCTCCCAGAGCGACGGCATGAACTCGGAGCCGATCTGCGGGAACGGCACCACCTCACGGCCGAGCACCATCCGCTGGACCGGGAGGACGGTCACCGCCAGCAGGAGAGTGGAGAACGCGAGGACAGCCTTCGGGTGGCGGAGCGTGCCGCGGATCATCGGCCGGTACGTCCGGATGAAGAACCGGGCGATGGGGTTCTCGTCCTCGCGCCGGATGTTTCCTTTCACGAACACGGCCATGAGCGCCGGCACGAGGGTCACGGCGAGGACGGCCGCGGCGGCCATCGAGAACGTCTTGGTCAGCGCGAGCGGCCGGAACAGGCGCCCCTCGACCTGCTCGAGCGTGAACACCGGCAGGAAGCTGACCGTCACGATGAGGAGCGAGAAGAAGAGGCTCGGGCCGACCTCCTTCGCCGCCTGGATGACCGCGTGGATCCGCTCGTCGTTGGTGAGGTCCGGGGTCCCCCCGCCGAGGCGGTCGAGGCGTCGCTGCGTGCGGTCGAACCGGCCGCGGAGGCGAGCGACGAGACCGGGCGGGCGGGGCGCGCCGCCGTCGCCGGGGGGCGCGGTGCCCACGAGGGCGGGGTCGACCGTGGGCACGGGCGGAGCCGTGCCGCCGGGGCGCCGGGCCTTCGCCTCGCGCGCGCGCTCGATGTGCTTGTGCGCGTTCTCGACCATCACCAGGCTCGCATCGACCATCACGCCGATGGCGATGGCGATGCCGCCGAGGCTCATGATGTTGGCGTTGATGCCCAGGAGCCGCATCACGCCGAGCGCGCTGAGGATGCCGATGGGGACCGTCACGACGGCCACGAAGGCGCTCCGCACGTGGAGCAGGAACACCATCACGATGAGGGCGACGACCAGGAGTTCCTCCCAGATCTTGGTCGTGAGCGTGTCGACGGCGCGTTCGATGAGCCCGCTCCGGTCGTACTCCGTCATCACCTCGACGCCGGGCGGGAGGCCGGGCGCGAGCTCCGCGATCCGCGCCTTGACGCGGTCGATGGTCGCCTGCGCGTTCTCGCCGTAGCGCATCACCACGATCCCGCCGCCGACCTCGCCCTCGCCGTTCGACTCGGCGATGCCGCGCCGGATTTCCGGCCCGAGCCGGACCTCGGCCACCTGCCCGAGGGTCACGGCCGTCCCGCCCTCGGCCTTGACGACCACGTTGCGGATGTCGTCGAGGCCGCGGAGGTAGCCCTTGCCGCGGACGATGAACTCGCGCTCGCCGAGCTCGAGCAGCCGCCCGCCGACGTCGCGGTTGCTCCGCCGGAGCGCCGAGGCCACCTGCCCGATGGAGACGCCGTAGGCCGCGAGGGCCTGCGGGTCGACGACGACCTGGTACTGCTTCTGGAACCCACCCAGGGTGGCCACCTCGGCCACCCCGGCGACGGCCTGGAGCTCGGTCTTGAGGTAAAAATCCTGGACCGAGCGGAGCTGCGAGAGGTCGTACTGACCCGTCGTGTCGCGGAGGCTGTACTCGTAGACCCAGCCCACGCCCGTCGCGTCCGGCCCGAGGGCCGGCTGGGCGCCGTCGGGCAGGCGGTCCTGGATCTGCGAGAGGTACTCGAGCACGCGGCTCCGCGCCCAGTACATGTCCGTTCCGTCCTCGAAGATGACGTAGACGAAGCTCGTCCCGAACATCGAGTACCCCCGGACGGTCTTGGCGAACGGGACCGAGAGCATGGCCGTCGTGAGCGGGTAGGTCACCTGCTCCTCGACGATCTGCGGCCCCTGGCCGGGGTACTCGGTGCGGACGATGACCTGGACGTCGGACAGGTCCGGGATGGCGTCGACGGGCGTGGTGAGCGTGGCCCACGTGCCGAGCGCGGCGGTGAGCACCGTCAGGAGCCCGACGAGCAGCCGGTTGCGGGCGCTCCAGTCGATGAGGCGTTCGAGCATGGGGCTAGTGGTTCATCTGGCTGTGGTCGACCTCCAGCGGGTCGCCGTCGTCCCGCGGGGCCGCGCTCTGCATCGCGCCGAGCGAGGCCGCCAGCCGTGCCTCGGAATCGATCAGGAACTGGGCGCTGGTCACCACGCGGTCGCCGACGGCGAGGCCCTCCAGGATCTGGACGAGCCCGCCGGCCTCGTCGCCGAGGCGGACCGGCCGGGGCTGGAACCGGCCCTCGCCGAGCGCGAGGATGACCACGGCCTCGCCCGCGGCTTCGCCGCCCGTCCGCACGACGGCCTCGCTGGGGACGACCGGGTGCGTGGCGCTGGCGGCCCCGAAGAGTGTGGCCGTGGCGTACATCCCCGGCCGGAGCCGCCCGCCGGGGTTGGCGAGCGTGACGCGGGCCGTGCCCGTCCGGGTGGCCGGGTCGAGCGTGTCGTAGACGTAGTCGACCCGGCCGCGGAGCTCCTCGCCGGGCAGCGACGTCACCCGCACCACGGCGCGCAGGCCGCGCGCGACCCACCCGAGGTCCTGCTCCGGGACGGCCACCTGGAGGTAGAGGCTGCCCAGGTTCACGATGTCCATGAGCGGCATCCCCGGCATCGCCTGCATGCCCTCCACGATCCGCTTGTTCTGGACCGTGCCCGAAGCGGGCGCGAAGAGCGTGACGGTCTCCTGGATCGTCCCCGTCCGCTCGACCGTCGCGATCTGGCTCGCCCCCAATCCGAACAACCGGAGGCGCGTCCGGGCCGCCTCGACGAGCCGCTCGGCGCCCTCCCCGCCGCCGAGCAACTCGCGGTTGCGAATCGCCAGCAGCAGATCTTGCTGGGTGGACACGAGCTCGGGGCTATAGATTTCCAGCAGCGGCTGGCCCTGCCGGACCCTCTGGCCCTCGGTGTCGACGTAGAGCCGCTCGACGAACCCGCCGACGCGGAGCGTGACCGTCTTGCGTCCGTCGTCGCGGGCCTCGAACGTGCCCGTCGTGCGAAGCTCGCGCTCGAGCTCGCGGGAGATGACGACGGCGGTCCGCACGCCCATGTTCTGGAGCGTCACCGGGTCGATCTCGACCGTGCCTGGCGGTGCGCCTGACACCGGCACGGGCATCAGGTCCATGCCGCAGATGGGGCACAGGCCCGGCTCATCCTGCACGATCTGCGGGTGCATCCCGTCCTGGTAGACGATGCCGTCGCCGTTGAGGTCGTACTGCGCGAGGCCGCCGGTGGCGGGGACGGCGTCCCGTTCATCCAGCGGCGGCGTCTCGGACACCTGGTAGGTGGGCGCGGCCGGCTCGTCGCGCGTCAACGCCCACGCGGCGGCGGCCACGATGGCGAGGGCCACGACGGCGCCGATCACGAGGCCCCAGTGGACCGGGCCGCGGGGTTCACGGGGCGTCTCGTCGTAGACGTCGGCCGGGTCGGGCGAGTCAGGAGGAGCGACGGGGGGGAGGGGGGGCGTCGTCATCGGATCGGGGACGCGCCGAGGGCGCCGGGCGTGGTGAGGCCGACGGCGCGGCCGAGGTCGGCGGCGGCGTCGAGCACGCGGGCGCGGGCGTCGACGAGGCCGAGTTGGATCTGGAAGCGCGCGCGCTCGGCGTCGAGGAAGGCGAGGAAGTCGACGGAGCCCGTCGTGTAGCCGGCGAGGACGGACTCGACGGTCGTGCGTGCCTGGGGCAGCAGGGTGGTCTCGAAGAGGGCGAGGGTCTCGGCGGCGCGGCGGGCGGCCGAGAGCGCGTCGGCGAGGTTGGTCTGGACGGCCGTCCGCGTGGCCTGGAGGCGGGCTTCAGCGGCCTGCTGGCGGAGACGGGCTTCCTCGACCCCTGCGCGGAGCCGGTCGCGACCGAGGGGGAGGCGGGCCGAGACCATCACCCCGAGGGCATCCCGGCCCGTGGCCGTCGGCGGCAGGTCGGCGGACGCGATGTCGGTGTAGACGACGCCCACGCCGAGGTCGGGGAAGTAGGCGCGCTGGGCGAGCGCCACGTCGGCCCCGGCCTGGGAGATGCGGGCCTGGGCCATGGCGACCTCAGGGCGGAGATCGAGCGCGAGGGCGTCGAGATCGGGACCATAGGGGAGCGCGGGCGCGGGCGTGACGACGCGGCCGACGGTGAGGCCCGGCCGGTCGAGGAGGCGCGCGAGCGTCTGGACGGCCCTGTCGCGCTGGCGGTCGAGGTCGATCAGCCGCTCGGCCAGCCGCTGGCGCTCGAGCTGCACCTGGAGGATGGCGCCCTGCGGACCGCGCCCGACCTCGTAGCGGACGGCGGCGGCCTCGGCGAAGGCGTCGAGCCGCGCCTCGAACGACCGGACCACCTCGGCCGCCTCCTGGGTGCGGACGAGGACGGCGAACGCCTTCGTGGCCTGCTGGGCGAGGTCGAGGGCCGCCGCGTCGGCGCCGAGGCGGGCGGCCTCGGCGGCCGCGTCGGCCGCGTCACGGCGGAGGCCGAGCGTGCCCGGCCACGGCACCATCTGTTCGACACGCCACTGGCTCCGCTGGAGCCCTCGCGCCGTCAGGATGGGGTACGGCGCGACCATGACCGACGCCGTCGGGTCGGGGAGCGCGCCCGCCTGGTCGCCGCGGCGCGCCAGGGCGCGGGCGTCGAGGCGGGCGGCCCGGAGCGTCGGGTTCTCCGCGTAGATGGCGCCGAGGACGGCGTCGAGGCGGAGGGTGTCGGGGGCCTGGGCGAGCGCGGCGGGGGCCACGGCGAGGGCCACGGCGAGGGCCACGGCGAACAGCGCAACGCGTGCTGCGGACGACGAGAACATGGTCTGGAGCGGAACGGGGACAGCGGGACAGGCGCTCGTGCGCCACGCGCACGAGGCGCAGGCTGTCTGGTTCAGACCCGCAGGACCGAGAGGGCGAGGTGTCGGCGCGGCCCGGGCGGAGGGCCCGTATCGCGCGGCTGCATGGCCCCAGCCGGATTCGCTGGGGGGGGCTCCTCACGCTCGACGACAGCGGTCACGATCCGCTCGGGCGCCGTCGGAGGCGTCTGGAGGACGGCATCACGCGGAGCCTCGGGCGCACGGATGCAGCACGTCGACGTGTCGGACGGGGCGTCGTCGGGGGGCTCCGACGGCAGGGTGTGGCCCATCCGCTCGCAGTGGCTCCGCGTGTCCGTACCCAGCGCGTCCACAACGGCCGCCGCGGCGGGGCCAGCGGCGGTTGCGAGGAGGATAGCGGCGAGAAGGGCCGCCAGCCCACGGGACGGGGGGGTGGGGCGAGGCATGACGGGGATACGGGGAGTATCGGCCATTTCTCCCCCCCCTTGCCTTAAATGCCGCTCAGGTAGCGCGGGATGCACGCTCCGTTCACAGGCGCCCCGCTCGTCGGGCGTTGTCAGAAACGGCGTCCCGCCGGTCCGGTAACGGATCGGGCTCCGGAGCGTTTGTCCGCCACACACCGATCGCCATACCCGCTGCTCTCGCCCCGAACCTTAAAAGACGATCAGGTACCCCGGAATCCCTGATCCCCCGTGCGAGAGGCGGGTACGACCGGCCCCTCTCCCGCCTCCCGTCACCGATGTCCTACGCGCGCTTCTTCGCCATGATCGTCACCTCCACCGTGGTGATGTTCGTCCTCATGTACTCGACCGTCTACTCGCTCGACCACGTCTGGTGGAGCGACACGAAGGCGTTCATGGCCCTCTACATGGGGGCGACGATGGCCGTCATCATGCTGGCCTTCATGTGGAAGATGTACGACGACAAGACGGTCAACCTCGCCATCTTCGGCGGGAGCGCCGTCCTGTTCGCGCTGGGCCTGTGGCTGGCGCAGAGCCAGGAGACCGTGCAGGACGTGGCCTGGATGAAGGCGATGATCCCCCACCACTCGATCGCCATCATGACGAGCGAGCGGGCCGAGATCTCGGACCCGCGCGTCCGCCGACTGGCCGACGACATCATCCTGGCCCAGAAGCGCGAGATCGCCGAGATGGAGGCGCTCATCGGCGACCTGGAGCGCTCGGACTCCCGTGGCGAGCCGATCCCGCCGTCGGTGCCGCCCCTCGAAGGTGGCTCGGAGGCCGAGACTGGGCCGGTGGAGGGCGCGCCGTCGCTGCGCGCGGCCGGCCGGCCGCTCATCGGCGACGTGTTGATCCTGACGGACGTGCGGGTGGTGTCCGACGCCTGGGTCGTCGTCCACCCGGCCGCGGTCGGGGGCGGCCCGGACGCCTCGCGCGTGCTCGGGCACGGGTTCGTCCAGCACGGGACGACGGACCGGGTGCCGGTCACGCTCGACCTCGACGGCCACGCGGGCGGGGTGCTCTACGCGATGCTCCACGACGACACCGGCGAGATCGGGCGTTTCGAGTTCCGGGGCGCGGGCTCGCCGGACCAGCCTCTGGTGTCGGGCGGCCAGCCGGTCGTCGCCACCGTCACCACCGACTAGGGCGCCCCGCCGGAACTCACCGCCCTGCCGGGCGGGGGAGAGGGCACGCCCTTCCCCGCCGCCCCCGTGATCCGACCTCTCGCGCCCCACCGGGCGCCCCACGCCCCCGCTTCCATGTCACGCATCGACGCCACCAACCCCTCGCTCTGGGTCGCCGACACCCCCGACGTCGTCTACGGCCGCCTTGGCGACCACGACCGCGTCGCGGCCGACGTGGCCGTCGTCGGCGCGGGCATCACCGGGCTCACGACGGCGCTCCTGCTCCAGCGCGGCGGCGCGCGTGTGGTGCTCGTCGAGGCCGGCCGCGTCTGCTCCGGCGTGACGGCCTACACGACCGGCAAGGTCTCGACGCTCCACGGGCTGAGCTACGGCCCGATCCGCGCGCGCTTCGGGGCCGAGGGCGCCCGGGCCTACGCCGAGGCCAACAGGGCCGGGTTCACCCAGATCGCCGCGCTCGTCGACGAGCTCGCCATCGACTGCCACTGGGAGCGGCGCCCGAACGTCACCTACACCGTCGACGAGGACCGGCTGGCGGCGATCGAGCGCGAGGTCGAGGTCGCCCAGGAGGTGGGCTTCGAGGCCTCGTTCGTGACCGAGACCGAGCTCCCGTTCGAGGTGGTCGGGGCGGTCCGGTTCGAGGACCAGGCCCAGTTCCACGCCCGCAGGTACGGGCTGGCGCTCGCCGAGGCGTTCGTGGCCGCCGGCGGCGAGATCTTCGACCAGAGCCGCGTCGTGGACGTCGAGACCTCGGACGGGCGCTGCGTCGTCGACGGCGGCGGGACCGTCGAGGCGGACCAGGTCGTGCTCGCCACGCACCTCCCGTTCCTCGACCGCGGCGGGCTCTTCGCGCGGACGCACCCCGAGCGCTCGTACCTGATGGCGTTCGAGACCGACGGCGCCGGGCTCGACGGCATGTACCTCGGCAAGGGCAGCTCCGGGTGGACCCTCCGCAGCGCCGAGGGCGGGCGCTACCTGCTGGTCGGCGGGCAGGGCCACAAGGTCGGCCACGAGCCCGACACGCCGGCCCGCTACGCGGCCATCGAGCGGTGGGCCCAGGAGCACTTCGGCGTCGGCCCGGCCGCCTACCGCTGGAGCGCCCACGACTACGTGTCGGTCGACAAGCTCCCGTACGTGGGCCCGCTGCCCTTCGGGGGCGGGCGCGTGTGGACGGCGACGGGCTACCAGAAGTGGGGGATGACGAACGGGTCGGCCGCCGCCGTCGCCCTCCGCGACGGGATCGAGGGGCGGCCGAACGCCTGGGCCGAGGCCTTCGACCCCGCCCGCCTCGACGTCGCCGCCTCGGCCACGTCGTTCGTGCTCGAGAACGCCGACGTGGCGGTCCGCTTCGTGGGCGACCGGATCGACCACCTCACGGGCGTCGCGCCGGAGTCGCTGGCGCCCGGCGAGGGGGGGGTGGCCGAGGTCGACGGCGAGCGCGTCGGGGCGTTCCGCGACGACGACGGGGCGCTCCACGGCGTCTCGCTCGTGTGCACGCACCTGGGCTGCCACGTGACCTGGAACCCGGCCGAGCGCTCGTGGGACTGCCCCTGCCACGGCTCCCGGTTCGACGTCGACGGCGGCATCCTGCACGGCCCGGCCACGCGGCCCCTCCCCCGGAAGGCGCTCCCCGAGGCGCCGCCCGCGTCGGACCAGGCCGGTTGAAGCGCCACCCGGAGCGGCGGATGAGCGGCTCACCCTCACACCCGCCACGGGGGTCCGGAGCGAGATCGACGTATGGCTAGGCCAGGAACGGGCGGCGGGGGGCTACTGTGCAACGTCTACCCGGCGATCCAGTCGATGCACTCGTCGGGGTGGGTCGCGATGAAGTTCGGTCCGACGTAGAAGCAGTCGACGGGGCAGACCTCGACGCAGTCGGTGAAGGTGCAGCCCACGCAGGGCTGGGCGACGACGTAGGCCATGGGCAGCGGGTGCGTTGAGAAGGGGGCGCCCCGTCAGGTCTCGTCGACTCCCGTCGGCCAGTCGTGCCCGCTCTGGCGGACGATGCCGCGGAGCAGCCGCCGCTGGCGCTCGCGCTCCCGCCCGGCCGCGGCGATGGCCCGGTCCGCCTCGGGTGCCGCACGGTCGAGGCCCGCGGCGGTCGGCGGTGGCGGCGCGGCCTCGGACGGGCTCGCGAGCGTGCCCCGAACGGTGTCGAGGTAGCCGTCGAGCGCCGACGCGACCGAGGCCAGCGCCGTCGGGTCGGGGCGGTCTGCCTCGGGGAGCCCGTGGCGCATGAGGAGGAGCGCGTCGTCGAGCGCGGCGAGGCGGGGCGCGAGGGCCGTCCGCGGCTCGTCACTCCCGAAGTAGTGGAGGACGGGGTAGACGAGGTGACGCTCGCCGTGGAGCGTGAGGTCCGAGGCGACGGCCTCGAGCTGGCGCTCCAGGCTGGCGCCCGGCCCGCGTGCCTCGGACGCGATCTCGGCGCCCGTCGCCCCGAGCGAGTGGATCCGCCCCGCGAGCGACCGCTTCTGCGCCACGGCCTGCACGACGGGCAGGAGGTACGTGATGGAGAGCGTGACGAGGAAGAGGCCTGTGAACGAGGCGACGGCCGTGAGGACCCGCCACATGGGGCCGGATGGGACGTAGTCGCCGTTTCCCAGCGTGAAGAGCGTGAACCCGACGAAGTAGACCCGGGCCGGGAGGTCGGCGGGGGCGTTCGAGGAGGCGTCGACGACGGCGCCCTCGGCACTCGCGAAGACGAGGGCCCACCCCGCCCACAGGAGGAGGGTCCAGGCGACGGGGATGAGCGTGAGGATGGTGCCGCCCGCGGCCCGGCGCGGGCGGCTGTGGGCCGGGCCGCGCCCGAGGAGCGACCAGAGCCCGGCCGAGAGCGCGCTCGTGAGGGGCGCCCCGCCCTGGGCCGAGAGCGTCGTCTTGAGCCCGTCGTAGAGGGCGGCGAGGACGAGGGCCGACCCGAGGACGGCGAGGAGGACGGGCATCAGTCGACGGTGAGGCGGCGGGCGTTGACGGCGACGACGACCGTCGACAGGCTCATGAGCACGGCCCCGACGGCCGGGCTCAGCACGACGCCCCAGGGGGCGAGGACGCCGGCCGCGAGCGGGATCGCGACGATGTTGTAGCCGGCGGCCCACCACAGGTTCTGGACCATCTTGCGGTAGGTGGTGCGCGCGAGCGCGATGACCCGGACGGCGGCGAGGGTCCGACTAGACGATGTCGGCCGTCTCGACGGCCACGTCCGTGCCCGCGCCGATGCGAGGACGATGTCGGCCGTCGCGAGCGCGGGCGCGTCGTTGACGCCGTCGCCGGTCATGGCGACGACGTGGCCCTCGGCCTGAAGCTTCTTGATCTCGGCGCTCTTGCCGTCCGGCAGCACCTCGGCGATGACGCGGTCGATGCCGAGCTGGCGGGCGACGTGGTCGGCCACTTCCCGCTTGTCGCCGGTGAGCATGACGGCCGCGATCCCCAGTTCGTGGAGCCGGGCGATGGCTTCTTTCGATTCAGGGCGGACCACGTCGGCCAGCGCGAGCGCGCCGAGGGGGCGAGCCTCCGCCCCTCGCCGTCGACCACGTAGACGACGGTCTGGCCCTCCGTCCCGAGCGCGTCGGCCCGCTGGCGGAGCGCGTCGGCGAAGCGGACGCCCGCGGCCTCGACGGCCCCGGGGCTCAGGATCTGGACGGTCCGGCCGTCGACAGTGGCCCGGACGCCGCGGCCCGTGATGGCCTCGAAGTCGGAGACGGACGGGGAGCCCCAGCCCGCGGTCCTGGGCCGAGCGGACGACGCCGGCCGCGATGGGGTGCTCGCTCCCGCCCTCGACGGCGGCGGCGAGCGCGAGGAGGTCGTCCTCGGCGACGCCTCCGGCCGGGAGGATCTCCGTCACGCCGAAGCGGCCCTCGGTGAGCGTGCCCGTCTTGTCGAAGACGAGCGTGTCGAGGTCGCGGGCGCGCTCGAAGGCCGCACGGTCTCGGATGAGGAGCCCGTTGCGAGCACTGATGGAGGTGGACACGGCCACGACGAGCGGGACCGCCAGCCCGAGCGCGTGCGGGCACGCGATCACCATGACAGTGACGGCCCGCTCGATGGCGAACGAAAGGGGCTCGACGGTGAGGAGCCACCACGCGAGGAAGGTGAGCGCGCCGACGGTGATGGCCGTCACGGTGAGGTAGAAGGCGGCGCGGTTGGCGAGGTCCTGCGTCCTCGACTTCGAGGCCTGGGCCTCGCGGACGAGCGTGACGACCTGGTTGAGGTAGGCGTCGGCGCCGGTCTTGGTGACCTCGACGGTGAGGGCGCCCGAGCCGTTGACCGAGCCCGCGATGAGCTCGTCGCCTTCGCCCTTCTCGACGGGCACCGACTCGCCCGTCAGCGCGGCCTGATTGACGGCCGATCGGCCGTCGAGGACGGTCCCGTCGGCGGGGACCTTCTCGCTGGCCTTGACGAGGATGCGGTCGCCGGGGCGGAGCGCGCTGGTGGGCACGTCTTCGGTCTCGCCCGAGGTCGTCAGGCGGTGGGCCTCGTCGGGCATGAGGCGGGCGAGTTCCTCGAGCGCGCGGGAGGCGCCCATCACGCTCCGCATCTCGACCCAGTGGCCGACGAGCATGAGGTCGACGAGGGTGGCGGTCTCCCAGAAGAACAGGTTGCCCTCGAGGCCGAGGACGACGGCGACGGAGTAGACGAACGCGACCGTGATCGCGAGGGCCACGAGCGTCATCATCCCAGGCCGCCGCTTCGCCAGCTCGTCGCGGGCGCCGGTGAGGAAGGGCGTGCCGCCGTAGAGGTAGACGACCGCCGCGAGACCGGTGAGCACCCAGACCGAACCGGGGAACGTCCACTCGACGCCCGCCCACATCTGGAGCATGGGGCTGAGCGCCAGGATGGGCACCGTGAGGCCGAGGCAGACCCAGAAGCGGCGCTTGAAGTCCTCGACCATCATGGCGTGGTGGTCGTGGTGGCTCCCTCCCCCGCCGTGGTCCATTGTGGAGTGGTCCATCTCGGCGTGATTCACTGCGCCGCTGGCGGGAGCGCTGTGTCCCATAGCCTCGTGGTCGACACCATGGTTCGAGACCGGGCCGTGATCGGCGGCCTCGTGGGCGTGCTTGCGGGCGTCGTGCTCCTCGACGGGTCCGGTGTGGGCGTCGTTGTGGGAGCCGTGAGGGCCTTCGCGGGACGCTTCGCGGAGCTCAGCCTGCTCGAGGCCGGGTCGGTCGGTCGGGTCGTGATCCATCGGACGGGCAGGGAGGCGGGGCGTCGTCAACGCCGGTCCTCGGCCACGGGTCACGGTCTCACCCTTAATTCCTGCTCAGGTTGCCGCGCGACACGCCGGACCCCACGGCCCCTGAGTCGAGCGTCCCCCCAGAGACGGTGGGTTCGGACGGATTCTGGGCGACGAGCAGCGATGCTGCCGCGGCGTCGCCTGGCGCCGACGGTGCACCCGCATCGCCTGTCTCGGGCTCCGTGCGCCCGTCCCGCTCGCGCTCGCCTTCAGACCCGCCTCCCAACCGTCTTTTAGCGGGACGCGCTCCACGCGAGCAGGGCCAGTCCGGCAGCCGCGAGCCCGCCGAAGACGGTAAGGATGTGCGGCAGGCCCATCGCGTACAGGCCGTCGTCGAGACGCGAGGTGGCACGGAGCAGTGCGGGCTTGTGCTGCGGCTTCACGACGACGTCCTGCTCGAAGACCCGGGCCGCGCGCCGCCCGCTCTCGACGGCGCCCTCGATGCTCCAGATGTCGGCCTCGGTCTCGGTGTGAGCGCCGGCCAGGACGAGGTTGGGGATGGACGTGTCCTGGGCGGGACGGTGCGCCCGCGTGTTCGTCGTGGTGACCCACTTGGGCTGGTCGGGCGTGATCCCGTCCGGGGAGAACGTCCACTCGGGCCAGACCTCGGTCTTGAGGATGGGAAAGTCCCGGAGCCCACGCCCCCCGTTCGCCTCTCGGATCATGAGGTCCAGCGCGTCGGACGCGTAGATCTGGGCGAGCACCTCGTCGATGAACTCGTCCTTCGTGCAGGTCCTCAGCGGTTTGCCGTGGACGCGGCCCGGGACGGTCGCGACGCACGCCGTGCAGGTCCACAGCGACCGGACGCCCTCGCCGAGGTCGACGGACGAGGGCCACGACTGCTCGTCGGCGAACAGCGTCACGTTGAACTCGGAGTCGGACAGCGCGACGGCCGTGCGGTCTCGCGGCCACGCCATGCGTTCGTCGAAGGCGATCCGGAACGAGACCTGCGTGTGCGGGCCGTCCTGGATGAGGGGCTGGAACTTGGCGAGTTGCGGCTCCTCCGCCAGCTCCGGGGTCCGGGCCAGGACCTCCGTGGCCGCGAAGGGGGGCACGGCCAGGACGTAGACGTCGGCCTGGACGGACGTGTCGGGCGCCACCGTCGCGCCGGCGATGCGGCCGCCCTCGACGTGGAGTTGCTCGAGCGGCGACTCCCAGTGGAACGTGACGCCGTGCCGTTCGAGGTCGGCGACCCAGCGGTCGAACCACCACTCGTTGCTGGGCCCGCGGAGGAGGGACCAGCCGCCCATCGACTCGTGCTTCCAGGCCGGGCCGTCCTCGTCGGCGGGGTGCGCATGCGACGGCCCGGAGCGGACGTTCCGCCCGAAGAACAGCGCCACGTGGTGGAGCGAGGCGTAGGGCCAGTCCGAGCCGATCCACGGGCCGAACAGCGCCTTCCACGTGGCGTGGCCGACGCGCGACATGCGGGGCTCCCAGTAGGCCGCGGCATTCGTCCGGGCGTAGCGCTCACGCGACCGGTCATTGGCCGACCATGCTTTGAGGAGGCCCCACCCCAGCGAGAGCTTGTCCCGGGTCGACATCCGGAACGCCCGGGGCTTCTCGAACAGGTCGTCGGTGTCGAGGTCGTCGTCGGCCGCGTTCGGCACGACGGCGTACTCCATCGGCCACGAGAGCACGCGGTCGTAGAGCGTGCTCTCGGCGTCGAAGGGGATCTGCCGGAGGAGGTCGAACGTGTTGTGGTACCACGGACCGAACCCGTGCCACGAGTACTCCGACGGCAGGTTGTCGTCTGGGCGTCGGGCGCTGCGGAAAAAGCCGCCGGCCGTGTCGTTCCGCTCGTAGACGGTGACCCGGTACCCGCGCTGGATGAACTCGTGGGCCGCGCTGAGCCCGGCGATTCCAGCGCCGAAAACGGCGACGTGTCGAGACATGTAGGTGTGGGGCGGACCGGTCCTGTCTAGCCTGAACGGCTGAGGGTGGCGCCGCGACGGGCATCCCCCGACGGCCTCGCCGACGGGGTCCGCGAGGCGGATGGGTCTAGCGGGCGGACGACCAGTGGACAGCGGCGACGCGCCAGCCACCGGGGGTCTGCTTCATCACGAGGAGCTCGGCCATCTCGACGGCGCCGATGCGCTGCGTGGAGGCGACCCAGGCGGCGTCGCCGGCGACGGTCGTCCGCCGGAAGACGGGCTCGGGCGTAGCGTCGGACAGGAACGCGGCGTCGCGGGCGAAGTGGCCCGAGAGGTACTCGGTGCGCGACTCGTGGCCGCCGCCCTCCAAGACGACGGCGTCGGGCGTGAGGAGGGCCTCGACGGCGGCCCGGTCGCCGGCCGCGAGGGCCGCGTGGAACCGGTCGGCGGTCGCCGAGGCGTCGAAGGCCGTGGGGCCGACGGTGGGCGTGGCCGGCCGCTCGTCGCCGTTCCGGGCGCCCGCGTTCCGGCGCTGCATGGCGACGCCCGCAGCGTGGTCCACGCCCGCCATCTGCGAGTGGTCCATCGGCTGTGGTCCATGCCCTCCACCTGCGAGTGGTCCATCGAGCCGTGGTCCATCTCAGGCATGGCGTCGTGGTCCATGCCCTCCATCGAGCCGTGGTCCATGCCGCCCGGCATCGCCTGCATCAGCCGATGCATCTCGGGGTCGGCCATCATGCGCTGGTGGACGGCCGGGACCGACATCAGGCGGACGTGGGCGGCCTCCATCCGGGCCATGAAGGTGGCGTGGTCGGCCGGCGACATGGCGGCCATCCGCTCGCGCATCCCGGTCATCATGGTCTCGTGGTCCATCTGGCCATGGTCCATGCCCGGCATCATCTCGGCCATGAGCGCCTGCAGGTCGGGGTCAGCCCTCATCGCGGCGTGGACCTCGGGGTCGGCCATCATGCGGTGGTGGAGGGCCATCAGCGAGTCGTGCGGCATCCCGGCGTGGTCCATGCCCGGCATCTGGGAAGGGTCCATCTGGGCGTGATCCATCTGGCCGTGGCCCTGATGCTGTTGGGCGAGGGCGACGGGCGCGACCACGAGGGCAGCGCCGAGGAGGAGGAGGCGGAGGGTGTTCATTGGAGTGTTGAACGGGGGATCGGAGCCTGGCGTTAGCGCCAGAGGCGGAGGCCGACGACCACGGCGGCCTCGGAGGCCGAGCCGCCCTCGGCGCGTGCGACGTCGGCAGCGTCGCCGTAGCGGGTGGTCCAGTTGACGCCGACGTAGGGGGCGATCTCGCGCCGGATCTCGTAGCGGAGACGGAGGCCGAGCTCGACGTCGTTGAGGCCGGAGCCGACGCCCCAGTCCTCGACACGCTGGAGCGCGAGGTTCGTCTCGACGCGGGGCTGGGCGACGAGCCGCTGCGTGAGTAGGAGGTCGTAGGAGCCGGTGAACCGCGCCGAGACATCGCCCTGGTAGGAGACGAAGAGGGCGGGCTCGACCTCGAAGAAGTAGGGCGCGAGCCCTTCGAGGCCGACGACCACGAAGGGCCGGGCGCGGAGGTCCCCGTCCCCGAACTCGGTGTCGACGCGGACACCCGCCTGGGCCTCGAAGTAGGCGGTGATGAGGCGGCTGTAGAGGGCTTGCACCTCGGCCCCTCCGGTCTGGTCCGCGACCTGGCCCTCGCCGGACCCTCTCAGGTAGAACTTGGTGTAGTCCGTACCGACGCGGTAGAGCCCCTCGACGCGGCCGGGGACGCCTTCGGCCGCTGGGGAGACTTCGAAGAGGTCGAGGAGGGTGAGGGAGTAGAGGTTCTGGTCGGCGGCGGCGCTGAGGCCGGGCCGGAAGTCGGGGTACGCCGGGAACGGCGGCGCGTCTTGGGCGGCGGTGGGGAGCGCCAGAGCGGCGAGGAGGACAGCGAGGAGGAGGCGAGGCATGGGGACGATCGATCGGAACGGGCAGGTGGGCGGCGCGGGCGCTAGCCCTGGGGGACGTAGCTCGCGGCGAGCTCGGCGGGCGGCCCCTCGCCGGGCCGCTGCACCATGGCGACCCTGAACATGCCGAGGTCCATGTGGTAGAGGACGTGGCAGTGGAAGGCCCACGGGCCGAGGGCGTCGACCTCGACGAGGAGTGAGACGCGCTCGGCCGGCTTGACGACGACGGTGTGGATGCGGGGGATGTACTCGCCGTGGCCGTTCTCGAGCTCCATCCACATGCCGTGGAGGTGCATCGGGTGGTTCATCATGGTGTCGTTGACCATGGTGAGGCGGAGGCGCTCGCCGAGCGTCATCGGGATGAGCGGCTCCTCGGCGTAGGTCTTCCCGTTGATCCCCCACATGTAGCGCTCCATGTTGCCCGTCAGGTGGAGCTCGATCTCGCGGTCGGGCGCGCGGCGGGGCTCCGGGTGGAGCGCCTTCAGGTCGGTGTAGACGAGCACGCGGCGGCCGTCGTCGCCCAGGCCGGTGCCGGGCTCCATGAGCCGGCTGCGCGTCTGCATGGGCGCCATCGCATTGGCGGCCCCGTGCGCGTCGGGGCCGTGGGGCGTCGGCTCGGGAAGGGAGCCCGGTGGGCGCAGGCCCGTGCGGTCCACGCCGGGCATCGCCACGTCGGCGCTGGCGGCGCCCATCGCCATGCCGCCGTGGTCCGTCCCCCTGTGGTCCGTGGACGCGTCGGCGCCCGAGGTCGGCATCTCCATGCTGCCGTGGTCCATGCCCGCCATCGCGCCGTGGTCCATGCCCATATCCATCATGGTGAGCGTGGGGCGCTCGCGCTGCTCCGGCACCGGCGCCGTCATGCCGACGCGGGGGGCGAGCGTGCCGCGGGCGTAGCCCGAGCGGTCCATCGACTCGGCGAAGAGCGTGTAGGCGCGGTCGCCGGGCGTGACGACGACGTCGTAGGTCTCGGCGATGCCGATGCGGAACTCCTCGACGGTGACCGGCTGGACGTGCTGCCCGCTCACCTGGACGACGTCCATGTCGAGGCCGGGGATGCGGACGTCGTAGAACGTGCCCGCAGACGCGTTGATGAAGCGGATCCGGACGCGCTCGCCGGGGCGGAAGAGGGCGCTCCAACCGGGGTCGGGCGCCTGCCCGTTCATGAGGTAGGTGTAGGTGGCGCCGGTGATGTCCGAGATGTCGGTGGCGTCCATCCGCATCCGGTCCCAGTCGAGGCGCTGGGCCGCGCTCATGCCCTCGCCGCCGAGGAGGCCGGCGAGCGTCTGACGCTGGAAGTTGTAGTAGTTGGGACGCTTCTTGAGGTTGGCGAGGACGTCGTGGGGGTCCTCAAACGTCCAGTCCGAGAGGACGACGACGAGCTCGCGGTCGAAGGCCGTTGGCTCGGTCCCGGCCGGGTCGATGACGAGCGGGGCGTAGAGGCCGAGCTGCTCCTGGAACGCCGAGTGGCTGTGGCACCAGTAGGTGCCGTACTGGCGGATGGGGTACCGGTACTCGAACGTCGAGCGCGCCGCGATGCCGGGGAAGTTGACGTGGGGCACGCCGTCCATGTCGTTGGGCAGGAGGAGCCCGTGCCAGTGGACCGAGGTGTCCTCGTCGAGGCGGTTGTGGACGCGGATGACGGCCTCGTCGCCCTCGGTGAACCGGAGGAGCGGGCCGGGGACCGAGCCGTTCATGGTGACGGCCGTGCCGGTGCGCCCGCCGAAGGCGAGGCGCGTCCGGTCGATGGTGAGGTCGTACTCGACGAGGCCGGGGCGCCGGACCGTCGGCGCGAGACCGGGCACGCGGGCGGGACCGACGGCGAGCGCCGAGCGGGCCCAGGCCGGGGTCATGGCGCTCATGCCGGCCAGAAGGCCGACGGCGGAGGCGTTCCGGAGGAAGAGACGGCGGTCCATCGGGGTCGGGGTGGGTGCTGCGTGTGGAACGGGTCGGCCGTGCAGAAGTGCTGCAAATCGCCTTAAAAGGCGCTAAGGTGGGCGTCGAAGAGCGCGCGAAGCGCTGGGCTACTCGACCGGCGCGGCCGAGAGGGCGAGGACGCGGACGGTGCCCTGGCCGTCGAGGCGGAGGCCGACGCGCCCGGGTGGGGCCGCGTCGCCGTGGCCGTGCGTGACCTGGTCGCCTCCCGCGTAGCCGCGGAAGTGGGTGCCGACGGCATAGGTCTTCAGCTCGACGGTTCCGGAACGAGGGGCTGTGCCGCTGTCGAAGGTGGTCTCGGCGCCGTCCGTGACGCGGCCCTGGCGGACCGTTGCTGCGCCCGAGGCCGACGTGTCGAGGGCGAGGAAGTCGTAGGTCCGGGCGTCCTGGAGGTTGTGGACGAGCATGACCGTGTCGGTGAAGCCCGAGAGGTCGAGGGTCGCCTCGGCTTCGAGGTCGCCGACGGGCTCGCCCAGCGAGACGAGCGTAGGGCGACCTGCCTCTACGGTGAAGCGGCCGCCACTGGCGGGAGCGCCCGAGAGCACGGGCGCGGAACTCGGGAGCGGCCCGTCGCCAGACGTCCGGGACCAGGCACCCTCAGCGTGAACGCCGAGCGGAGCGGGCACGGACGCCATCCCTTCCATCGCGCGTTGGTCTTCCCCGGGGGCGTGTGCGTGGTCGGCGCCCTCGTCCTCGCCAGAGACGCCGGGATCGTGGTCGACGGAATTCTCGACGTCGACGGCAGCAACGGCCACACCGTACTGATAGACCATCTGGCCGCCACGCTCGGCGGTCTGCTGGACGAGGACGAGCCCGCCGAGGCCGAGCAGCGCCAGGGACAGGTGGACGGCCAGCCGGTACTCGCGCTTCCAGTAGAGCGCGGCCACGCGACGGCGTAGAGGCCCGCGAACCAGACGAGATACAGCGCCCAGTCGGCGTGGGCGTTGAGCGTGGTGAGGGCCTGGGCGGGGAGGTCCACCTCGTCGGAGGCGTCGCGTCCGGTGAGGAAGGCGACCGTCGTCCCGAGCGCGCCGAGCGCGTAGAGTCCGACAGCGGAGGTGCGGACCCGGGGTGTTTCTCGCGGACGGCGAGCGCGACGGGGTCCACGAGCGCGGCGACGAAGAGGAGCGCGATGGGGAAGTGGACGACGAGGGGGTGGACGTTGGGGGCCCAGTCGGGGAGCATGGGGGGGTTGCAGAGAGTGGGGAGCTACCGCGGGAGGGAGTGGCCGAGGTGCCGGACCGACGGCGGTGCGAGGGTGCGCCCGACGGCGACGGTCGCGACCGAGAGAGCGGCGAACCAGAGGACGACGAAGAGGGGCATGGGACCGGGGTCTGTGGCCGGAGGGAACGGATCGGCGGCTGAGGTGGGGCGCTGTGGGACCTGAAAAGGTGTTAAGGTGCCGGTTCCGGCCTCTTTCCATCGGTATCCCATGGGCTCCCCCGCCTCTGCCCCCGACGCCCCCATGTGGGTCCTGCTCATCGAAGACGAGACCCGCCTGGCCGACTCCGTCCGCCGCGGGCTGGAGGAGGAGGGCTACCGCGTGGACGTGGCCGCCGACGCTGAGGCGGGTGAACGGCTCGCGCTCGCGAACGGGTACGACGCCTTCGTGGTGGACTGGCGGCTCCCCAAGGGCGACGGGAAGACGCTCGTCGAGCGGGTCCGTGCGGCGGGGAAGGAGCAGCCGGTCCTGATGCTGACGGCGCTGGCCGACGTGGAGCACCGCGTGGCCGGGCTCGACGCTGGGGCCGACGACTACCTCCCGAAGCCGTTCGCGTTCGAGGAGCTCGTGGCCCGGCTCCGGGCGCTCCTGCGCCGGCCGCCGCTCTCGGACCAGGAGCGGACGGTGGCCGTCGGCCCGCTCACGCTCGACCACGAGCGGCGGAGGGCGACGATGGTGGGGCCGGACGGGGAGGCGGTCCTGAACCTGAGGCCGAAGGAGTACGCGATGCTGGAGGTGTTCATGCGGAGCGCCGACGCGGCCCTCTCGCGGACCGTCCTGGCCGAGCGCGTCTGGGGCGACGCGCTCTACGTGACCGACAACGCCCTCGACGTGACCGTCAGCGGGCTCCGCCAGCGGCTCGACGACGCGGTCCGGAAGTCGGGGGCCGTGGGGGCCCCGTCGATCGAGACGATTCGGGGCGTGGGCTACCGGTTGGTGCCGGGCGCGGAGTGACCGCGGTGTCCCGTTCTTCCGCCATGGCCCGACTCCTCACGCTCCCGATCTCGGCCCGGCTCGCGCTGTGGTACGCGCTGACGCTGCTGCTGCTCTTGAGCGGGTTCGCCGTCTTCTGCTACGTCGGGTTCCACGCCGCGGCGCACCGCTCGTTCGACCGGCACCTGGACCACGAGTGGGAGGCCGTGGGGCCGCTGGTCCGCGTGGGCCCGGCGGGCATCGACGCGCGGGCGCTGGACGGGGCGGCGTCGGTGGCGACGCGGCTGGAGGGGCCGAACGGGACGTTCGTCCGCGTGTTGACGCCCGAGGGCGGCGTAGTGTACGCGTCGGCGAACGTGGGCGGGATGCCGCCGCTGGGCGTGGTGCTCCCCGACGGGGGCGACGTGCTGCGGGTGAGCCGGGAGTGGGCGGGGGAGCCGGTCCGGTCGCGCGTGAGCCCGGTCCGCTCGCCGGGTGGCGGGCTGGCGGGCTACGTCGAGGTGACCGGCGTGGAGTGGAGCCGGCACCGCGAGCTCAGGGACCTGGGGCGGATGCTGGCGCTGGGCGTCGGGCTGAGCGTGCTGTTCGCGCTCGGCGCCGGGGGGTGGCTGGCGCGCCGCGCGCTCCGACCGGTCGCCGTCCTCACCGACGCGGCCGGGCGGCTGGCGTCGGACGGCGCGCGGTTGGGCGGGCGGCTGCCGTCGGACTTCGAGACGCGGGACGAGCTGACGGACCTGGCCGAGACGTTCAATGGGCTCCTGAGCCGCCTGGAGGCCTCGGTGGCCCGCGAGCGGCGGTTCACGTCGAACGCGGCGCACGAGCTGCTCACGCCGCTGGCGACGCTCCGGAGCGAGGCCGAGGTGGCGCTGCGGCGGGAGCGCGAGCCCGCGGCCTACCGGGAGACGCTGGGGCGCGTCGTGGAGGACGTGGCCCAGATGACGGGGACCGTCCAGGGCCTCCTGCAACTTGCTCGGGCCGAGTCGCTGGCGCGGCCCGGGGACGAGCGTCTCGACCTCGGCGAACTGGTGGCGCGCCGAGCGGCGCGCGTGCGCGGCGAGGCCAACGCGAGGGGGCTCACGCTAGACATCGAGGTGGCCGACGGGGTGCGCGTGAACGCGGAGGCCGCGCCCCTGGCGGAGGTCGTGGACAACCTGGTCGGCAACGCGGTCAAGTACACGCCGGCGGGGGGGCGGGTGGCGGTGTGGCTGACGCACGTCGACGGGACGGCGCGGCTGGACGTCACCGATACCGGGGCGGGGTTCGACGCGGCGACGTGCGAGCGGCTGTTCGACCGGTTCTTCCGGGCCGACATGCCCGAGGTCCAGGCCGAGCCGGGGAGCGGCCTGGGGCTCTCCATCGTGAAGGCGATCGTGGAGGGGTACGGCGGCGAGGTCGGGTGCTCGAGCCCGGGGCCGGGACGGGGGGCAGCGTTCTGGGCGGAGCTCCCGTGCCTGGGCCCGAGGAGGGCGGGGGGCCACACCCCCAGAGGGATTCCGAAGCACCGGGGTTAGGGCGAACCCGGATAGAGTGCCAACCTTAGCGGCTTTTAAGGTCTCTGGCTGGACCTGGCCGGGCAGGGCACGGTAGATCGAGGGCCCCACGTCGGCGGCTCCGGGCAGAGGGCGGTTTCGGAGGAGGGCCGACGGCCCGCCACCGGAGGGGCACCATCAGGCGGACCCCCCGCCCTCGCTCGCTCCTCGCCCACCCGCCCGGGTTCGTGTTCTTGAACGGCGACGGGGCGGGGACGCCGCCGGGCGCGACGGTCCGCGGGTTCTACGGCGGCGGCGAGGCCGAGTACGTCCTGGTGCTCGTCGACGGGCGGCCGGTGAACGACGTCGAGACGGGCGTGGTCGATTGGGAGCTCGTGGCGCTCGATGCCGTCGAGCGTGTTGAGGTCGTGCGCGGCGGGGCCTCGTCGCTGTGGGGAGACGCGGCCGTCGGCGCCGTCGTGAACGTGGTGACGCGGGACGGTCCGGCACAGGTCCGGGCCTCTCTCTCGGGCGGCACCTACGACTCGGTCTTTGGGAGCCTGAGCGGGGGCGGCACGGTCGCCGGACGAGAGGCGAGCGCGTATGGGTCGGTCAAGCGCTACGGCGGCTTCCGTGACAACGCTGAGCGGACCGTCGGGCTCGTCGGCGGGCGCGTCGCCCTGACGCGCGGCGGACCCCTCGACCTCGCCGTGTCGACGCACCACGCCTGGACCGAGGCCGACCTGCCTGGCCCGCTCCGTGCCTCGTCGCTCGCCGACTCGCGGAGCCAGTCGTCCGCGTTCTACCGCTTCGACGGGACCGCCGATCGGCGCCACCGGCTCGCCCTCGACGGCCGCTGGCGGGCCGCGCCGGCGGTCACGCTCGACGGTGCGCTCTTCGGCGGTCTGCGCCGCTCCGAGGTCACGCGCACGTTGCCGCTCTCGCCCGAGTTCGGCGATACGAAGCGGCGCGAGATCGACGGGGCGCGGCTGGAAGCGAACGCGACGCTCACGCTCGGGACGCTCGACAGCGAGCGCCCGGCGCTTGGCGTTCTGGCGCGGCTACTCGTCGGGGCGACCGGCTCGCTCCAGTCTCTCGAGTCCGCCTACGCGCCGGTCGTCGTGGGGACGGCCCAGGACTACCTCGACACGACGCCGGACCCCAGCGCCGCGCCGGACGCTCAGGGCGACGGCTCACGCCGGTCCGCCTCCGTATTCGCGCAGGCCGAGGTGGCACCCATCGACGCGCTCCGGCTCGTGGCCGGGCTCCGGCTCGACGCGCTCTCCGACGAGTACGCCGCCGTGCTCCCCGAGGCAGGCACGCTCGAGGCCACGCACACGGCGTGGAGCCCGCGCGTCGGGGCCAACCTCCGGTGGCTCGCGACCACCCGGCAGGTCGGCCACGTCTACCTCAACGCCGGGCGGCACTTCAAGGCGCCCACGCTCGACCAGCTCTTCGACCAGCGGTCGATCGGGGTCCCGTTCCCGCCGTTCGCCGTCTCGCTCTCGAACGCGGGGCTCCGGCCCCAGCGCGGGACGTCGGTCGAGGCGCTGACGCACCGGGCCCGCTTGGGGGACGCCACGGCCGAGGCCACGCTCGCCGTGTACCGGATCGACATGGAGGACGAGATCGACTTCAGCCTCCATGACTTCGCCTACGGCAACATTGGCGAGAGCGTGCACCGCGGCGTCGGCCCTACGGTCGGCCTCGGCGGCGCGCGCGTGTTCGGGACGTACGCCTATCAAGAGGCGACGGTCGAGGGCGGCGACGTGGCGGGCAACTCCCTCAAGGCCATCCCGCGCGACGAGTGGTCGGCCCGCGCCCTCGCGCGGCCAGGTCACGGCCAGCCTGACGGCGCACGGGGCGGACCGAATCTGGCTCGACGACGCCAACACGGTCCCGCTGGGCGGCTGGGCCACCCTCGACGCCCGGATCGCCGTCACCGTCCCGCTCGGCGGCGAGTCCGTCTCGGTCGTGGCTGAGGCCTTCAACCTGTTCGATGCCGAGTACGCCACGACCGGCTTCCCCGACGCCAGCGGCGCCGAGGCGGCCGGTGGGGCCCGCTCGTCTACCTCTACCCCTCGGCCGGCCGCCAGCTCCGGCTCGGCCTCTCGTTGTCTCTCTAACCCGTCCCGTCATGCGACGCCTCCTCTCTCCTCTCCTCGTCCTACTAGCCCTCTCCTCCGCCAGGGCCCAGCCCACCGTCGGGCTCGACCTCGTCGCCGACGGGTTCACGCACCCGCTCGCGCTGGCGGAGCCGCCCGACGACACCGGCCGGCTGTTCGTCGTGGACCAGACGGGGCTGATCTACGTTGTGACCGCGGACGGGAAGAAGCTCGGAACGCCGTTCCTAGACCTCCGCGACCGCATGGTCCAGCTCAGCGAGGGCTACGACGAGCGCGGCCTGCTCGGGCTCGCATTCCACCCGGACTACGCCGAGAACGGGCATTTCTACGTGTTCTACAGCATCCCGCTGCGCGAGAGCGCGCCCGACGGGTTCGACCACACGAACCGGCTGAGCGAGTTCCACGTGATGGACGGCGACCCGAACCGGGCCGACCCAGCGTCGGAGACCGTGTTCATCGAGCACGACCACCCCTACATGAACCACAACGCGGGCACGCTCGCCTTCGGGCCGGACGGCATGCTCTACGTCGCGATGGGCGACGGCGGCCACCGTGACGACCAGGACACGGGGTTCGTCCAGGGTCACGTCGCCGACTGGTACGAGGTCAACGACGGCGGGAACGGGCAGGACATCGAGAACAACCTGCTCGGGAGCATCCTGCGCATCGACGTGGACCAGGAGGCCGAGGGGGGCCACCACGGGAGTGGGAAGCCGTACACGGTCCCCGAGGACAACCCGTTCGCAGGCATCCCGGGCGTGAGGGGCGAGGTCTGGGCCTACGGCCTCCGCAACCCCTGGCGGTTCTCGTTCGACATGGGGGGCGATGGCGACCTGATCGCCGCCGACGTGGGCCAGAACCTCTACGACGAGATCAGCGTGGTCCGCGACGGCGCCAACCTCGGGTGGAACGTGTGGGAGGGCCGTCACTGCTTCAACGCGGCCTCGCCGGAGGAGCCGTTCGAGGACTGCCCGACAGCGACCGGCGTGGGCCACCCCGTCGAGGGGGACCCGCTGGTGATGCCCGTCATCGAGGCCAAGAACTCGGGGGCCTTCGAGGACGGCCTGGGCGTGGCTGTCGTGGGCGGCTACGTCTACCGCGGCGACGCGCTCCCGATGCTCCGCGGGCGGTACCTGTTCGGCGAGTACAGCCGGTCGATGGAGGGCGGGCACAAGCCCGGCCGCGTCTTCGTCGCCGACCGGCGCGGCGACGACTGGCCCTTCGAGGAGGTCGTCTTCGCGGGCCGGCCGGGCGGCGAGATGGACGGGCTTCTGCTCAGCTTCGGCCAGGACCGCGCGGGCGAGGTCTACGTCCTGATGGCGAGCAGCCCGATGCTCGAGCACGCCTCGGGTGCGGTGTACCGACTGGCCCCGGTGCGGTAGCCCGCCCCCACGGACGCCGTCGAGCCGATGTGACAATAGGCGGAAGCACGCGTGGCCGGTCCGTGCGGCCCCGGGCACGTCCCCTGCCGGGGCCTCTGGATCCCACCGGGGAAGGGCCATCCACTGCCTCAGGACCCGAAGGCGTTCCGCATCTCGGCCTCGACGTCGGCCCGGTCGAACGCTGCGAGGTACGCCTCGGTGACCGCGATCGACGAGTGGCCGAGCGCCTTCGAGATGGTGTGGACCGAGGCCCCGTTCTGGCGGAGGACGTCGGCGAAGCTGTGGCGGGCCCCGTGGAACCCGACGTACGAGGCCCCCTCGCGCTCGGCGAGCTGGCGGACGTACGTCCGCGCGAGCGCGTTCATCGACTGGAGCCGGCCGAAGGCGTCGAGGTCGGCCACGTCGCGGACGTTGTGTTTCTCCAAGAGCCGCGCTCTGGAGTTCTGGGCCGACACGCGGCGCTCGACCAAGCGGAGCCGGTTGCGGAGGACGTCCCGCAACGGGCGGAGTTCGTCGGCGATCATGTGGGCCTCGGGCAAGAGATCGGTCCGCAGAAGGTGGGCCAGCATGGCCGCATCTGCGCTATCGGTCTTGACCTTCGCCGCGGAGATGGCCTTGACGCCTTTCGCGTGGGCGAGGTACAGGTCGACGGTGCCGCTCAGCGCATCGCTGACCCAGTACCACCCCGTTGTGCACTCGACGGCGGCCGCGTGGTCGCCGGGGATCTGGGCGAAGTAGGCCCGGAGCACCGGGGCCCGGCACGGCATCTTGGCGGCCGCGACGACGGCGCCCTCGGGGTCGAGGGTGGGGGCAGTCAGCGTCCGCTTGTGGAGGTCGAGGCCGGTGTAGTACGTCATGGCAGGACCGGCGATGGGATCTCAGGGATGGCGTCCTGATTGGAATGATCCCGCCGCTGTAGGCCGAGAACGGGCAGCAGCGCTCTTGCTTCGCTCGGGGCTCGGCGTCTACGTGGCTCGCCTCACCGTTTCTGGTCGCTGCCCGTTGCGGCTGAGTGTCCCTTGTGCTGCGCCGGCGTCATCCTGAAGATGTGGATGACCAAACGCGCTCGGTGTAGGTAGGATCTACGATCACCTGACCTGAGAGTGGAGAACATGTCGGCTGTTGGGCGCTACGGCATCGATCTGTTGTGGATTCCGCTGGGCGCGGGCGGCCGGTTCATCCGGTTCAACGGACTTGTTTGGGAGGCCATCCAAGCCAGGAGAGAGAAGAGGGACCCTTTGAGCCTATACCATTCGGCCCTCGAGGTCCACGTCCCCGACGGCCGGTACGTCGTAGAGAATGCCTGGCCTATTCCAGACCGGCAAGGGGCATCACGGGGTGTCGTCGTTGAGGGACCGGTCTTCAGTCACTGGCTCGGCCGGCTCCGCGTGTTTCGATATGAGGTCCGGTGCTGGCCCGAAGGGACGATCTACGACGCTTCATGGGCTGTCGGAGGCCCAAGACGAATTACCGACGGCGTGGAGACGGCCCAGAACGTTCTGGACGTGTTGTCGTCCATGCCCTCCCGCGTTTGGGGACGCCGCGTGCCCGGAGCCGATGACATGTGGAACTCGAATTCCACCATCTCGTGGGTTCTCACTCGAAGCGGCATTGAAGCAGACGCCCTTTCCCCCCCGTCAGGAGGCCGAGCGCCTGGTTGGGATGCGGGGATCTACGTGGCATTGGCCAAGAGCGGCGCGGAAGATGGATAGATCCAGTCCGGCGGTCATGGCTGCATACCCCGCAGTGCACGCTGACGAGATGCTCCCCGGTCTTGCCTCGGCCGGTCGCCATCGCTGATCTTGCTTTATTCGCGTGGCGTCCCGCGTTTCGCGGGTGAGCCGCATTCTCTTCCGCGGCCTTCAAACCACGAGGTATCCCACATGAGCCTCATCGAACGGCGCGCTTTTCTGCTCACGGCCCTGGGGGCCGTCCCCTTCGCCTCCTGCTCGCCCGCCCCCGCCATGTCCCTCGCCCAGCGGAGACACACCGGCACCCTCGTCCCGGCCGGCCGGGATCGCACCGGACAGCCTCGTCACGTCTTCGGCGGTCTCCGCATCGACGCGAAAGTGCCGCCGGAGGAGACCACCGGTGACCTCTATATCATCGAGCACACCGACGAGGCGAAGGGCGGCCCTCCGCGTCACGTCCACCACGCGCAGGACGAGTGGTTCTACGTCCTGGAGGGGGCCTACCACATCGAGATCGGCGAGGAGCGGTTCGAGCTAGGCCCTGGAGACTCGATCCTCGCCCCACGCGAGGTCCCGCACGTGTGGGCCCACGTCAGCGAGGGGGAGGGGAAGCTCATCATCGCCTTCCAGCCGGCCGGTCAGATGGCGTCGTTCCTGGGCGCGTTGGCCGCGATGGGGAGCGCTCCGGCGCCGGAGGTCATGGCCTCGCTCTTCGCTTCGCACGGGATGACGATGTTGGGGCCCCCCCTGCCGGTGGGATAGGGGCCCTCGGCCGAAGAGCCCGCGGCTGCAGGCGGACGCATGGCGTCACCGCCCTGCTTCGTTGAACCCGCGCCTTACACTGCCGCGTCCAAACGGCTACGCTGCCCTGCGCCGCTGAGCGGCCCCCTATTCGGCGGCTTCAAACTGTTCTATCCCGCTAGGTTTATACAGATATGACTTGGTTCGAATCGTGGATGGAGATCGGCCGCGTCGCCCTCTCCGCGTTCGTCCTCTATGTCATCCTCGTCGTTGCCGTCCGCGTCGTCGGCAAGCGGGTGACGTCCAAGATGAACAACTTCGACTGGATCGTGACCGTCGCTGTCGGGTCCGTCCTCGCGTCTGGGATCCTCTTACGCGACGTGACCATCGCCGACGCCGTGGTCGGGATCGGCGTGCTCTTCGCCTCTCAGTTCCTCGTCACGGTGGCGGCAGCGCAGTGGCAGACGGCTTCCCGCGTCGTGCGGGCGCGGCCCCGCCTGCTCGTCCGGTTCGGGGAATGCCTCGACGACGCGCTCGCCGACGAGCGCGTGGCAAAGACGGAAGTCGAGGCCGCGGCTCGAAACGCCGGGTTCAAGGACCTCTCGGAGGTGGCGTGGATCGTGCTGGAAACCGACGCCTCGCTGAGCGTGATCGGGAAGGGGAGCGGGCCGGCCGGCCTGCTCGAGGACGTGGACGGGGATCCTTGGTCGGAGCGGGAGATGATGACGGCCGCATAACCCGCGGCCGCATGCCGACGAAGGACGCGAGCGTCTTCGCGTTGTCAGACCGTCGGCGTATCCGGTGATCCGAACCACCACCGGCGGAGCGTTCGGGCCGGAAGGCCGCGTCTTGGTGATCCGGTCCTCGGGCTTTCCTCGGCGGTGGGCTCCGCGGACCGGACCCGACGTGGGGTCCTATGGAGCTGACGCGGCCGACACGGTACGCGGCCAGCGTGTGGCCCAATCGCAGGCGCTTAGCCGACCATGGTAGCCACCCGTCGAGGGCGGCAGAACCCACCGCTGCGGGCCGGCAAAGGGCGTCCGCGTTCTTGCCTCGTCTTTGTGGCAGTGTCTACTGTTGCCTCGTCCCACCCGCCCGTCGTCAGCGTGCTGCGGCTGAGCGGTACCCTGTTCTCTAGCGCACACCCCCCTCGCCGTGCCGAGGCCATGGATCCTGCTCGCAGCGCTCGTCATCCTCAGTGGCGCGGCGATGGCTTAGGAAGCGACCATGGACTCGCTCATGTTGGACTCGAAAGCGCCGGACGTCTTCCCGACGCGTGGTACCGGGGCGAACTGGCGTTCGAGCAGGACGCCTCTGGCGCCGTCACGGGCCTGCGGGCCACGAGCCTCCGCGCACGCGGCGTCCGGTTCGAACGACGCCGGTGAGACCAGATCGCGAACGCCGTCGCCGAGGCGGAGCGCGTCGCATCAGGCCATCCTGCTCGACGGCCGCGATCCAGCCGAGGCGTTCGCCGAGCACCCCGCATGGGCCGGCCTCGTCTCGCTCCCCCAGCACGTCTCGTACATGCGCCAGGTCGCCTCGTACGACCCGGCGGCGGTGTGGGCCGAGATCGACACCCCGGCCCTCCTCGTCGCGGGCGGTGCTGACTTCGTGACGGACCCCGCCGAGCACGAACTCCTCCGCGATGTCGTCCAGGGGGGCAGCGGCGAGGCGAGCTACCTCCTCCTCCCCGACCTCGACCATTTCATGAACCGTGTCCCCGACGCTCAGGCCTCATTTCAGGCGGTCTCGTCGGGCCAGCCCTACCAGTCGTTCCACGCCGGCCTCGCCGAGGTCATCGTGGACTGGCTCGACGCCCAAACCGACCGATGAGCCGCTTCGATCTCTTTCGGGCCCTCCGCGCCGCGGCCCTTCTCGGCCTGCTGGCTGGCCTCGTCGCGGCGGCGGTCGCCGCCTAGTCTGCGCCCACCGGGGAGATCGCGCCGCCTCCCTGTCCCGCCCACCACCTTCTCGCGGCCTCTTTGCCTCGACCTCCCTGTGCCGGTATCCTGGGCGACGTGTGGTGCGCCGACATCCGGTCCAATGGCGCTCTGGTGGACGGAGAGGGTCGGAGTATCCGTCGCCGGACGTGGGATGCGCGTCTTGGTGCTCGCGGGGCGTAGGCGCGCTCACCGAGCGACGGTGAAGGACCGCGAGGCCCGTCCCCCCGGGGCCGTCAGCACGACCATGTAGACGCCGGCGGCGAACCGCGACGCGTCGAGCCGGGCCTCAGCCGGGCCCGCCGGGCGCTCCCCCTCCACGAGCACGGCGACCTCCCGACCCAGCACGTCGTAGACGGACAGCCGGATCGGGCCGGTCGCCCCGAGTTCATACGGGACTGCGGCCCGCTGTGCGACCGGGTTCGGGAACGGGGCGTCGAGTACGGCGGCCTCTCGGTTTCTCGGATCGACCTCGCCGGCCGTCGTGAGGTCGACCGTGTAGTACCGGATGACGGAGCCGGCGATGGCGTCGAAGTCGGTGAACCCGCTGCTCAGGAACACCTCCCGCTGGATCGGACGGCCGCGATTGAAGTCGACGAACGCGTCGCGCGCCACGAATTCGTCGTTGCTCGGGGGGGTCTCCGGGTCACACGTCGTCTCTGCCGCGTACGCCTCCCACGCCGCGTAGTCGTCCTCTGGGTAGTATGCGTAGACCCGCTGGGTCCGCCCACTCATCCCCTCGACGATCGGGTCACCGAAGAATCCGAACTCGCACTCGACCACGTCGCCGACCGGGCCCCCCTCGCCGTCCGTCGCCTGCTCGGGAAACAGGATCGGGATGAGGCGAACGTCGTCGGACGGGTCGTTCGCGAACCCCGGCACCACCGGCCCGATGTCCCAGATCTGGAACGGGACTCGGATGACGTTCCCGGTCGAGAACGTGTAGAATGCGTATGAGCCCTCGTCCAGCGTCGTCCACCGGAGCTCGTAGTCGTTCGGGGCGAACGCGGGGAGCGTCCCGAGCGACCCGTTGAGCGCGCTGCTCGTCGGGCTGTAGGACCGGACGTAATCGCCGGTGCTGTTGTACGAGCCGTCCACGATGTTGCCCGGCGAGGTGTACGACGCGATTTCTCCCGGGGGCGGGCAGCCGGCAGCCGACACGGCCGTTTCGCCACACGGGTCCGTGCCCCCCGGCCCCACGATCTCGACGATCAGCGGGTCACGAGAGGGCGGCGCCCGGTAGTAGAAGATCCGCGTCTCGGAGTAGAGGCCGATGAACGGCCCGCGCCGCGCGCGCACCCGCCAGTAGACCGGGCCCGACGCGAACGTCGGGAGCGTCAGCGTGGTGGCGGTGGTGATGTAACGGCGCTCGTCCTTGAAGTCGGACGTCTGGGCCACCGACACGAGGTACTCGGTGGCGTCGGGGACGGCCGCCCAGGTCATCGTGACCGGCCCTTCGAGCGGCCCGACGCCGTTCGCCGGCGAGAGGAGGGCAGGATCGGAGGGAGGGGGGCGGTCCGGGGGCGGGGAGGTCGCGCGGAGCGTCCCGGCGTCGTACCTCTCCTGGACGAGGTCGCTCGCCGCGCGGAGGCGGGTGATCGAGTCGAGCCGGTCGGCCCCGAGGGCGAAGAGCAGCCCGAGGTCGACCGTCCGGGACTCGCCGGGGGGGATGGTGCCCGGACCCGTCGTGAGGGTGAACCGGCGGTCGCCCGCCACGTCGCGGCCAGCCCCGTTGTTCTCCTCGCTCCAGAACGATCGGGTCACCGGGTCGCCCGGGAACGCGAACACGGTCTCCGCCCCGCCCGGGTGCGTAGCCGTTCCCGAACGCCGTCATCGGCGTCCCGTCGCTCCAGATGCCGCGCATGATGTTGCGGTACCCCGCGGCGTCTCCTGGGTCGCCCCGGTTCGCGTCGCCGCTCGACATAGTAGATGAACGAGGTGAGGTCGCGTTGGCCTTCGCCGTCGCCCAGCCCCCCCAGTACGTCGACGCCCCACGCCGGCGGGGCCGGCCCGTAGGCCCCGTCGTCGAGCTCGTCGGCGTTGTAGACGTACGCGAGCGACCGCGTCGTGTCGACGCCGACGAAGTCGTCGGCCGCGTTCCCGAGGTCGGGGTCGGCCCAGACGCTGAGACGGGCGTCCTCGATCGGGACCGTGTTTCGGTTCGTGATCCGGTACCGGAGGAAGGTGGCCTGGTTGAGGGCGAGCGTGTCGCTCGCGACTGAGAAGGCGGTCGCGGCCACCTCGATGCCCAGTGGGTCCGATTCGGTCGTGCGGTGCTCGTTGCCGACGTCGTTCATGACCCAGAACGCCGTCTGGCTCCCGTAGACCACGGGCCGCTCACCCGCCGCCAGGTCGACGACTCGTTCCCGGTCTGCTGTCTCGATCGGGTCGCCGGAGGCGTCGACAGCCGGGGCCCCGAGCCCGACCGGCCACGCGGAGAGGTCGGTCGTCGGCGGCCCCCCGGCCTCGTAGGCGGCGAGGTCGACGACGGAGACGACCCAGACCCGGTCGTAGGCGGAGCAGTCGGTCGGGTCCGGGAGCGTGCCGTCCTCGTTGAGGGGTCCGGGCCAGAACTCGTAGTAGTCGTTGAGCGCCCCGCCCTGGCCGTACGTCGCGCCGGCCACGCGGTACTCGCCCCCGACCGTCCCCCCGATCCACACGGCCGCCGCGTAGAGCGGGGAGGTGCGGGCGATCCGGGGGACGTAGTACTGGTGCTCTCCGCCCGGTCCGTAGGCGATGGTGCCGGTCGTGTAGAACGTGGCGTCCACGTCGCTGACGTCGAGCGTCGCGCTCTCGCGGCCGATGTCGCACGATCCCGGCGTCTGCGCTCCTACGGCTGTGGCGACGAGAAGGAAGAGCGGGGCGAAGCGGGCCATCGGGTCCAGGGCAGAGCACGTCTCAAACGTAGCGAGCTAGAACGGGGCGTCCGGGGAGGGGCGAGGGAATGACCCTGCCCGTTTGGGCCGATCGGCGCCCCAGGGTCGTCTCCGCAACAGAAGACGGGGAAGGTCGTCGCGCGCGAACGACTCCTCAAGGGGCCGAGATGTGTCGCCTAGAGAACGCCCGGCGGCTATGTTGGGAGCATGCCCAGCGTCGTTCAAACGGTTCGAGAAGAGATCCGCGGCCTCGACCTGTCGACCCGAGCGCTGCGTCAGTTCGGGCTCTTGATGGGGGGCGTGGGGCTGGCCGCGTCGGCCTGGGGGGCGTGGCGGACCGGAGGAGCCTTGACCGCGGGGGTGCTCCTTCTCGGAGTGGTGGGGCTGGGGTTCCTTGTCCTGGGCGTCGGGGCGCCCCGGGGACTGCGCCGGGTGTACGTCGGGTGGATGGGGCTCGCGGCCGTGCTCGGGATGGTGAGCTCGACCGTGCTCCTCACCATCGTGTACATTGGCGTCGTCGTGCCCGTGGGCCTCGCGATGCAAGCGTTCGGTCGCGCCCCGTTCCCGCGTCGGCCCGACCCACGCGAAGAGACGTATTGGCAGGGTCGGCCGGACGGACCGTCCAGCCGGGCGCAGTACGAACGGTATTACTAAGACGGCGCCCTCGGGACGCCACCGCATGAGCAAGCTCGTCGTTGTCCGCCAGTTCTGGGACTTCCTGCGCCTTCGGAAGAAGTGGTGGCTCGTGCCGCTGGTCCTCATCCTCATCCTGATCGGGGGGCTCGTGACGGCCGCCTCCGGAACGGCGCTGGCGCCCTTCATCTACGCGCTCTTCTGATGGAGCCCGCGGGGCGGTCGGACGGCGCGGCGAGGGGATGACGGACGGTCCCCTCGTTCTCGGGCTCTCGTGTTTCTACCACGACGCCGCCGCGTGCCTCGTCCGCGGGGGCCGCATCGTGGCGGCGGCGCAGGAGGAGCGATTCTCCCGCGTCAAGCACGACGCGCGGTTTCCCGAGGGCGCCGTCGCCTACTGCCTCCGCGAAGGCGGGATCGAGGTGGGCGACCTCGACGCGGTGGCGTTCTATGACAAGCCACTCCTGACGTTCGACCGGCTGTTGGAGACGTACCTCGCGTACGCGCCGCGTGGGCTCCGGTCGTTCCTGACGTCCATGCCGGTGTGGTTGCGGCACAAGCTGTGGACGCCCTCTGTGGTAGCGGAGCGGCTGGGGTACGCGGGGCCCGTCCTGTTCACCGAGCACCACGAGGCCCACGCGGCCAGCGCCTTTTTCCCGTCCCCCTACCGCCGCGCGGCGGTGCTGACGGTCGACGGCGTGGGGGAGTGGGCTACCACGGCGGTCGGCGTGGGGGAAGGGTGCTGACTCTCCGGCTCTTGGAGGAGGTCCGGTTTCCCCACTCGCTCGGGCTGCTCTACAGCGCGTTTACCTACTACTGCGGCTTCAAAGTGAACTCCGGGGAGTACAAGCTGATGGGGCTCGCCCCGTACGGAACGCCCCGGTACGCCGACGTCATCCGCGACCACCTCATCGACCTCCGCGAGGACGGGTCGTTCCGGCTCAACACGGACTACTTCGTTTACCCCTGGGGGCTCACGATGACGGGGCGCCGCTTCGCGCACTTGTTCGGGGGGCCGCCGCGCGCACCGGAGGGGCCGCTCACCCAACGCGAGATGGACCTGGCGGCGTCGGTCCAACTCGTCGTGGAAGAGGCCATGCTGAGGCTGGCGGCGCGGGCGCACGAGCAGACGGGGGCCGCGTCGTTGTGCCTCGCGGGGGGCGTGGCGCTCAACTGCGTGGCGAACGGGCGGATCGTCCGGGAGGGCCCGTTCGACGACGTGTGGATCCAGCCCGCGGCGGGGGACGCCGGCGGGGCGCTCGGGGCCGCGCTGGCGGTCTCGCACGGAGCCCTCGGCGTGCCGCGCGAGGACCGGACAACGGACGCCATGCGAGGAGCGCTGCTCGGGCCGGACATCTCCGACGCTGAGGCCGAGCGCGCGCTCATCGACGCGGGCCTGCCGGTCGAGCGGATGGAGGACCGTCCGGGGCGCGTGGCGGAGCTACTGGCCGAGGGCCTTACCGTCGGGTGGGTGCAGGGGCGGGCGGAGTTCGGTCCCCGCGCGCTGGGGGCTCGCAGCATCCTGGCCGATCCCCGGGCCCCCGACGCCCAGCGCCGGGTCAACCTGCAGATCAAGTTCCGAGAGGGATTCCGGCCCTTTGCGCCGGCCGTGCTGGCCGAGCGCGCGGCGGACGTGGTTCGCGCTGGAAGGCGAGAGTCCGTACATGCTCGTCGTCGCGCCGGTTCGCGGGGCCGAGACCGAGGCGGCCGAGGCCGCCGAGGGGTTCGCGAAGCTCCCGGCCGTCCGGTCGCCCATCCCGGCCGTTACGCACGTCGACGGGTCGGCCCGGATCCAGACGGTCGGCGCCGACGCGAACCCCCCGTTCCGACGTCTTCTGGAGGCGTTCGAGCAGCGGACCGGGTGCCCCGTGCTCCTCAACACGAGCATGAACGTCCGCGGGGAGCCCCCGGTCTGCACGCCCGCCGACGCGGTCCAGTGCTTTCTGCACACGCACCTCGACGCCCTCGCCCTGGGCTCCTACCTCGTGGTGAAGGACGCCGTACCGGGCCTCCGAGGCGCGGCCCTCGACCCGGCGGAGGTCGCGGAGGCGTACGGGCTGGACTGACCGCTCGACCCGTTCGGGCTACCAGAAGAGGACCAGCAGGACCGCCGTGGCGAGGCAGAGGGCCCCCGCGTACACCCGGTAGTCGCGGTGCAGGGGGAGAGGCGGGGCGTCGGGCAGCTGGGGCCGCCCCAGCGCCGGGCGCCACACGACGGCCTCTACGTCCAGCGGCGGCGGGGACGCGAGGCTGGCGGCGATCAGCGCCAGCGCGCTCCCCAGAAACACGAGGGCGGCCACATAGAGGAAGTGCAGGTCCACCGAGGCGACGGCTAGCCCGACGGCGAGGACCAGGCCCGTCGTCAGCGCCGCGAGAGCGCCGGCGGTGGTCGCCCGCGGCCACAGCGCGCCGAACAGGAAGCAGGCGGTGATGGGCGGCGTGACGTACGCCAGGATCGTCTGGAGGTACTGCCAGAGCGAGGGGAACCGGCTGATCTGGGGCGCCCACAGCACCCCCAGCCCGACCACCACCACGGTCGTGATGCGGCCGATCCGAACGAGCGTGCGGCTCGGGAGGTGGGGCCGGAGGCGGCGGACGAAGTCCATCGTCACGAGAGTGGCGGCCGCGTTGAGCGTCGAGTCGAGGCTCGACATGAGCGCGGCCAGGAGCGTGACGAGTACGGCGCCGCGCACCCCCACCGGGAGCAGGTCGAACAGGATCACCGGGAAGGCGAGGTCGGGCTGCGTGAGGTCGGGGTAGAGGACGCGCGCGTAGAGCCCGGGGAGGACGATGAGGAACAGGAGAGGGAGCTTGAGGAGGCCGGCGAACAGGGCGCCGAACCGCCCGGCCTCCAGCGTCTTCGCGCCGAGCGCGCGCTGCACCACGTACTGGTTGCTGCACCAGTAGTACACCCCGAGCAGCGGGAGCCCCGTCACGAGGCCGAGCCAGGGGAGCGTGCCGTCGCTGAGCGGCTGGACGAGGTGGCGGGAGGACGCCGCCGTCGTGGCCTCCACGTCGGCCCACGCCACGAGACTCGTCACTTTGATGGAGACCACGGCCGCCCCGGCGAGGAGCACGACGGCCTGGACCGCGTCGGTGTAGACGACCGACTTGAGGCCGCCGACCGCCGTGTAGAGCCCGGTGAACACGCCGATCCCGGCCACCGCGGCCCAGAGCGGGACCTCCGGGTAGAGCAGCTGGACCACGATGGCGCCGCCGTACAGGGCACCCGCCGACTCCAGCAGGACGTTGGACACCACGGCCACGCCCGAGACGTACAGGCGCACGCGCCCGTCGAAGCGCCGCTCGAGGTACTCCGGGAGGGTGTACACCCGCGCGCGGAGGTAGAGCGGGAGGAACACGACCGCGAACAGGACAAGGGCGATGACCGCGAACCACTCGTAGTTGTACACCGAGATCCCGGACCGGTACGCGTCGCCTGTCAGCCCGATCAGCGAGGAACTGGAGATGTTGCTGGCGAACAACGACGCCCCGACGAGCGGCCACGTCAGCGCGCGCCCGGCCAGGAAATAGTCCTCCGTCGTGTCCTGCGCGCGTGCCACCCAGAGCCCGAGCCCCAGGATCCCCACGAGGTAGACGGCCATGACGGCGAGATCAGCAGGCGCGAGCTGAAATGCGGGCATGGGGTGGAGACACGGGGCGGGGCCGGCGAGCATACACAGCGCCGGCTCCGCCCGGGATCCAGAAGGGGGGGCACCTCTCAGGCCCCGCCCGATCCGGCCATCACCGCACGACCGTGAGGCGTCGGCTGTGGGTCTCGTCGCCGGCCGTCAGCCGCACGACGTACAGCCCGCTCGGGAGGGCTGAGAGGTCGGCCGCGAGAGTGTGGTCGCCGGCAGCCGTCGGCCCATCGTGGAGCAGGAGGACGCGCCGCCCGAGCGCGTCGAACATCTCGACGGTCGCGTCTCCCGGAGCGGAAAGGCGGAACGCGATCTCCGTCGTGCGGTGCCCCGGGTTCGGCCAGGGCGGGGCCAGGCGGACCGAGGAGGCGGACGGAGCGTCCATGCCCGTGGAACCGTCGTCGAGGGCGATCAGCCAGGTCTCGGCGAGCGTCTGGAAGTCGAGGTCCGGGCCGGTCCATGCGAGCGTCACGGCGGCGGCGGCGGCGGCATCGCGGTAGTCCAGCCGGATCGTGACCTCGCCCGCCGCCAAGGTCGCCGAGCCCGATTGCTGGCGGGGCCCGTCCCCGCCCCACGCGTCGACCACGAGGCGGTGGTCCACCCAGAGTCGGGCGCCGCCGTCGACGACGAGTGTGAAGCGGTACCGGCCAGACGCCGGCACCCGGAGGTGGCCCACCCAGCGGACCGAGAAGTCCTCCGCCGGCAGGCCCTCGGCCGGGGCCCCGTCGCCCCAGTCGAAGCTGACCTGGGGGTCGGTGCGCGTGACCGGTGGGCCCGAGAAGTCGGGCGTGGCGAAGTACTCGGCGAGGAGGCCTGGGGGCGTCTCGGGCGCGACCGCCGCACCGGACCCGTGGACGCGGAACCAGTTCAGGTTGAGCAGCCCGTTGCTCGACCGCTCGTTGCGGAAGACGAGGTAGAGCGTGTGGCGTCCGCCGGGGTCGGTGATCGGGACCGTCACGTCCTTGTAGGTCTGCCAGGCGCCGGTCGGCGTGACTGTGGCCGTCGAGACGAGGGGGCCGTCCGGGGCATCGATGCGCGCCTCGATCCGCCCGCCGGCGCCGTCCGACGCCACGCGGTACGTCACGAAGTCGATGCCGTGGAGGTCGACGGGCTCGAAGGCCAGCCAGTCGCCGTCGTCGATGTAGCCGACGTTCTCGCCGCCCATCCGGTCGCCCGTCGTCTCGACCTGCACGCCCGACTGGCTCGTGAAGTGCTCGGCCTCGACCGTCTTCGGGCGAACCACGACCTGGCGGAGCCCCGTGAGCGCGCCGACGCCCTCGGCCCCGTCGTCCGTGTAGCGGGCCTCGACCACGAGGAACACGTTCTCGGCGTCGGCACCGTGGCCGGCGGGCGCGCGAAAGCCGCCCGCGCAGCCGGGGTACTGCTCCAGCGGGTGGTTGTGGTCGTTGTGCCCGACGCCGGGCTGGACCACGATGCGGGCGCAGTCGATCGTGCCGGCCTCCGTGCTCCCGTCCTCGTCGTCGGTGGCCGACACGTCGTAGCGGAGCGAGTCGCCCCAGGCGTAGAACCCGCCGTCGACCGGCGCCGCGATCGACACCCCTGGCGCCGAGTTGCCGACGACGATGGGGATCGTGGTGGTGGCCATCCGGTCGTTCGAGTCCGTCACTGTGAGGCGGGCGACGGTGGTCCCGTTCTGGGTGTACGTCCAGTCCGCCGCGGGGGTCGTCGCGTCAGTGCTCCCGTCGCCGTCGAGGTCCCAGGCGTAGTCGAGGACGAGGCCTTCGGGGTGGTACGTGCCGTTGCTGGTGAACGAGACCGAGAGCGGGGCGGGGCCGCTCGTCGCCGACGCCTGCGCGCGGACCACCGGCCCGCGCGTCCCGCTGACGTAGGCGATCCGGCGGAGCGCGGCGTCCGGGTTGCCCCCGCCGTAGCCGGCGCCCCACTCCAAGAGGTAGAAGGCGCCGTCGGGTCCGAGCTCCAGGTCGATGGGGCGGTGCAACTCCAGGCTGGGGAGGAAGCGCTGGAACGCGAGCGGCTGCCCATCGTCGTCGAGGTGCGTCTCGACGATCCAGTTGCGAGACCACTCGTAGACGAACACAGAGCCGTCGAAGTAGGCCGGGAGCGCCGCGCCGCCCGCCGTCTCGGCGCGGACCACCGGACCGGCCATTACCGTCCGTCCGTCGCCGTTGGGGAGGTCGGGGAACTCGGGGGAGGGGGCGTACGGGTACCACGCCCAGGCCGGCTGGACCGCCGGGAGCGTGATGGGGGCCTCCGCGACGTGCGGCGAGTCGTTGACCGGCCCGGCGCAGTCGAACGCCGGCCCGGAGGCGCCCGTCGCGAAGTTGTAGTCGCGGTAGGGGCGGTTGTCGGCGATGCAGTACGGCCAGCCGAAGAAGCCGGCGGCGCGGGCCTGGTTGACCTCGTCGTAGCCGCGGGGGCCGCGCGCGGTGCTCGCTCCCGGGGCGTCCGGGCCGACGTCGCCCCAGTAGAGCCAGCCGGTCACCGGGTCGACGCTGAGGCGGAAGGGGTTGCGGACGCCCATCGTGTAGATCTCGGGCCGCCCCTCGGATCCGTCGGCGGGGAACAGGTTGCCCTCGGGGATCTCGGTCGTCCCGTCCGCCAGGGGGCGAACGCGGAGGACTTTGCCTCGCAGGTCGAACGGATTCCCGGAAGTCCGCTGCGCGTCCCACGAGTCCCGGCCGGCCCGCTCGTCGATGGGGGCGTAACCGCTGGAGTCGAAGGGGTCCGTGTCGTCGCCCGTGGCGACGTAGAGGAGGCCGTCGGGCCCGAAGGCGAGCGAGCCGCCCGAGTGGCCGCCCTGGTCCCGGTCGGTCCGGACCGTCAGGAGAATGGACTCGGTGCTGAGGTCCACGGCGTCGCCGACGACGGTGAAGCGGGAGAGCCGCTGGATCGGCTCGGCGCCGGAGGGCGAGTAGTAGAGGTATACCCACCCCGTCGTCTCGAAGTCCGGGTCGAGCGTGATGCCGAGGAGCCCGTCCTCGTAGCTCGTGGTGACGGCGAGCGTCGCGGCGAGGTGCGTGTGCTCGCCCTCCGGATCCCACACCTTCACGGCTCCGCCCCGCTCGACGAAGAACACGCGCCCGTCCGGTGCTACGGCAAGCTCCATCGGGTCCCGCACGTCGGCGTCCAGCGTCGTTTGCTCCCAGCTCGTCTCGACGGTCGCCGTGCAGTCGCCCTCGGCCCACCCCGCTGCCCAGGCGAGGCCGCCCCAGAGGTGGTCGACGAACGACGGCTCGGAGAACGCCGCGCCCGTGTGGCCGCCGCCGGTGTAGAACGACCGGCCCCCCTCGTAGGCGTGGCACCACGCGATGGGGTGGTCGCCGGGCATCGTCCCGCCGGCGTACGTCTGCTCGTCGAGCACGGCCAGCACGTGGACCTCGCCGCGCGGGTTCGCCCGGTAGTTGTACCACTCGTCCGTCCGGTCCCAGGAGGCCGGGAGCGAGGCCGTCGCCGGATGGACGCGGTCCACGACGCGGACCGTGGCGTCTGGGCGTGCCGGCCGGGTGGCTGGCGAAGTAGGCCCCGACGAGCCCCCCGTACCACGACCACTCGTACTCGGTGTCGGCCGCCGAGTGGACCCCGACGAACCCGCCGCCGCGCTGGACGTAGGCCTCGAACGCCGCCTGCTGAGGAGCATTCAGGATGTCGCCGGTGGTGTTGAGGAAGACGACGGCGTCGTAGGACGCCAGGCCGGCCTCGGTGAACGCGGCCGGGTCCTCCGTCGCCGTCACCGAGAAGCCGTGCTCGGTGCCGAGCGCTCGGACGGCCGCCACCCCGTCGGCGATGGAAGCATGCCGGAAGCCCGTCGTCCGCGAGAACACGAGGACCTGGCCGTCGGTCTGCGCCGGCGCGGCGGTGGTGAGGCCGACGAGAACGGTGAGGACGAGGAGGCGCATCGAGGGGTGAAAGCGGTTCGGGGAGGGGGACACATGGGCGCCGCCCGGTCCTTCGTCAGGGCGTCAGCGGCCGGTGACGCCCTGGTACCGCCCGAAGTAGTCGCGCGCGCCGAGCGTGTCGCCCTGCATCACGAGGAGCCGCGCCTTGTTGAACAGCATCTCCGGTGAGCGCGGGTCGGTCTGCTCGACGGCGGCCAGCAGGGCCTCCGCTGCGGCGACGTCCCCCTGGCGGAGCGCCACAGCGGCGAGGGCGTTGAGACTGAACGGACTCGCGGTGTGGATCGCGGCATAGCGGGCGAGCCCGGCCGTTTGGGCGTCGTAGGCCGGGTTCTGAATCGCGTACCCGACCGCCCGCTCCATCAGCGGCTCGTTGAACGGCTGCCAGTAGAGGAGGGCACTGTACGCGCGGAGCGCCGCCAGCGTGTCGCCCTCCGCCCGGAACCGGTCGACGGCCTCGTCGAGGGCGTTCATCATCGGGAGGTCGCCGCGCGTCACGCGAATGGCGAGCGCGTCCGCCACGCGGCCCGTCTGTGCCATGGAGTCGGCCTGGGCGAGGGCGAGGGCCTCGGCCTGCGCGGGCGTCCGGTCTTTGCGGAACGGGTAGCCGTTGGTGAGGACGGCGAGTTGCAGGTGCGCGTGGGCGGCTTCCACCGGGTCGAGGGCTGCGTCGGCAGGGGGCGCGCGGGGGGCGTCGCGGAGCGCCGGCAGCGCCGGGCGCATCGCCTCCGCGAAGGCGTCGCCCATCAGCGCGTAGCCCGCCGCGTTGGGGTGGAGGTGGTCGCTGAACAGCGAGGTCCCCTCCAGGCCGCCCAAACTCGCCGCCCGGAACCGGCCCTGCACGTCCACGAGCGTCACGTTCTCGAACTCGGCGGCGAGCCGGTGGATGACCTCGTTGATCGCCTCGGGTGCACGAAACCGAAGGCCATCGGCCTCTTTCGCCTCCAGGAAGGCCGACCGGGCCGAGGCAGTGTCGCCGGCTGCGAGGAGGCGTTGGCCCCGATCGAAGGCCGCCTGGGCCTCGGGCTCGTCGCCGAGGGGGGGCTGGTCGGCGAGGTTGGAGGTGAGGGTGCCGAGGTAGACGGGGATGCCGGCGGCTTCGAAGCGGCGGAGGGCCGCGCGCAGGTTGGCCTCGTACTGCGCCACGCCGGCCCGGTAGGCCTCGCCACCGGCGTCGATGGCCGCATTGCGGACGACGCGGGCCATCATCGTGCGGCGGTCCCCCGCGCTCTCGTCATCCTCCCCGGAGGGGAGCATGCTGGCGACGAGCGCCCAGCGCGACGCTCCGATCAGGAGGCGCTTGAGGGCGATCGAGGTGCCCGTCCAGCCCTGGGTTCCCCCCGTCCCGTAGGCCCCGTAGAACTCGTTGTGGCCGGCGTAGATGACGACGGCGTCCGGCTGTTGCTCCACGACGGACGGCGTCAGCGCCCAGAGTGTGTAGCTGTTGGTGGCCGTCATCCCGAGGTTGGCGACCTCGACGCGGCGGCCCGGGAGTTGGGCCGCGAGCCGGTCTTCGAGGCGGGCCGGGAAGCCGTAGTACCAGTGGTAGGGGAAGCCGGCGGTGGTGGACCCTCCGAGGGCGACGACGCGGAGCGTGCCCGGGTCTTTCTGGGCACCGAGGGGGTCGAAGGCGACGCCCGGCTTGAACCCGCGGAAGAACATCGCCCCGAACTCGGGCGCGAGGGCCACCGACGTCTCGTGGCCCGAGATCGGCACGAACGGGTGGCGGCGCTCGGCCCCGACGCCCGCGAGCCGGAGGGCGCCTTCGAGGAGGAGGACCACGACGAACGGGAGGGCGACCGCCAGCGCCGCGAAGGCCGCCTGTGTCGACCGCGAGGGCGAGGGAGCCGAGGGCGGAGGCGCTTGCGCCACGGGGGGGAGCCGAGTAGCTTCGAAAAGGTTTTCAATCTAGCGAGTTCGGCGCGCGCGCATGGTCCCCACAATCCGCGATGTCGCGAAGCGCGCGGGGGTGTCGATTTCGACGGTCTCCCGCGTCCTCAACAACACCGCCTCGGTCGACGGGGCGAAGCGGCAGCGCGTGGAGGAGGCCGCCCGGCACCTCGGCTACAGGCCGAACCCGGCCGCGCTCAGCCTCCTCGGCCAGAGCACCGGGGGGATCGGCGTGCTCCTGCCGTACATCGCGGGCGACTTCTTCTCCGAGTTCCTCCACGGCATCGACCGGGTCACGAGCGACAGCGGGTACTTCCTCATCGTCTCGTCGTCGCACCGCAGCGTGACCGAGTTCCAGGCGGTGATCCAGGGCCTCAATCGGCGCGTCGACGGGCTCATCGTGATGTCGACGGAGGTGCCGGCGGCGACGGTCTGCGAGTGGCTCCCGAACGACCTCCCGGTCATGTTCGTCAACACGGACGTGGCGGCGCCCAATATCGAGGCCGTCAACTTCGACAACGAGGGCGGGGCCTACCGGCTCACGGAGCACCTGATTGAGCAGGGGCACCGGCGCATCGGCTTCGTCGCGGGCCCGGAGGGGGCGCACGACGGGGACGCCCGGCGCGACGGGTTCCACGCGGCCCTCCGCGCGCACGGGATCGAGCCCGATCCCGCCCTGGAGTTCCCCGGCGACTACACCATGGAGTCCGGCCTGGCCGTCGTCCCGGCCGTCCTCGCCACCGACCCCCGCCCGACGGCCCTCTTCGCCGCCAACGACCTCTCGGCCTACGGCGCCTTGAGCGGTCTCCGCGACGCCGGCCTCCGCGTCCCGGACGACATCGCCCTCGCCGGCTTCGACGACATCCGCCTCGCCCAGTTCGCCTCCCCCGCGCTGACGACGGTCCATGTGCCCGTCCGGGAACTGGGGCAGCGCGCCATCGAACGATTGCTGGCTCGGATCAAGGGGGAGGCGGGCCCGGCGTCCTCTCCGCTCATCCTCCCGGCCGAGGTCGTCGTCCGCGAATCGACGCGCTCGGCCTAGCCCCGCTTTGTGCTTCCACCAGACCCTGCTGTGCACTAACATGAAAAGGTTTTCAGATCCTCGTTGTCTCCTCCGCCTCGCTGTCGTGATCCTCTGGACCGTCCCGGCCGTCGGCGCGCAGACCGACGCACGCGTCGAAGCCATCCTCCAAGACATGACGCTGGAGGAGAAGGTGGGCGAGATGACCCAGGTCACCCTCCAGGCGGTCTCCGCGACGGTCGCCTCCGACACGACGGCGCACACGCTGGACCCCGCCGCCCTCGCCGAAGCCGTCGTCGGCCGGCACGTCGGGTCGATCCTCAACGTGTGGGACGTGGCGTTCACGCCGGCGCACTGGGCCGAGGTCATCACGGCGATCCAGGACCTCGCCGCCGAGCGACGCACCGAGATCCCCGTGCTCTACGGGATCGACGCCGTCCACGGCCACCACTACATGCAGGGGGCGACGGTCTTCCCCCACAACCTCGCCCTCGCGGCCACCTTCAACCCCGACCTCGCGCGGGAGGCCGGGCACGTGACGGCGCGCGAGATGCGAGCGAGCGGCATCCCGTGGAACTTCTCGCCGGTCTTCGACCTCGGCCGCCAGCCGCTCTGGAGCCGGTTCTTCGAGACGTTCGGGGAAGACCCCTACCTCGTCACCCAGATGGGCGTGGCGACGGTCCAGGGGATGCAGGGCGACGACGTCGGTGCGTTCGGGCACGTGGCGGCGTGCGGCAAGCACTTCCTGGGCTACAGCGCCTCGCGGACGGGCCGCGACCGCTCGCCGGCGTGGATCCCGGAGCACGTCCTGCGCGAGTACTACCTCGCCCCGTTCCGGGCGGCCATCGAGCAGGCCGACCTCAAGACGCTCATGGTCAACTCGGGGTCGATCAATGGCATCCCGGTCCACGGCGACCCGGCGATTCTGACCCGGCTCCTCCGCGACGAGCTCGGCTTCGACGGCGTGGTGGTGACGGACTGGGCCGACATCGAGAAGCTCGTGAACCACCACCACGTGGCCGCCAACGAGCGCGAGGCGACGAAGCTGGCCGTCCTCGCCGGCATCGACATGAGCATGGTGCCGTACAGCTTCTCGTTCACCGACACGCTCCTCTCGCTCGTCGAGGACGGCGAGATCCCCGAGAGCCGCATCGACGAGTCGGTCCGACGCATCCTCCAGCTCAAGCTGGACCTCGGCCTGTTCGAGAACCCGTACCCGACCGACGACCTGGTGGCGGAGATCGGAAGCCCCGAGCACCACGCCGCCTCGCGCCGCGCGGCCGAGGAGGCCATCACGCTCCTCGCGAACGACGGGACGCTCCCCTTCGCCGACGGCGCACGCGTGCTTGTGACGGGCCCAGCCGCCGACGACGCCGTGATCCAGCACGGCTCGTGGACCTACTCGTGGCAGGGGACGGTGCGCGGGATGTACCCCGACACGACGCGGACGGTCCTCACGTCGCTCCGCGACCGGGCCGGCGCCGACCACGTGACCTACGTCCCCGGGGCCACCCTCACCGAGCCCCTCGACCTCGCCGCCGCCGCGGACGCCGCCCGCCGGTCGGACGTGGCGGTGGTCGTCTTGGGCGAGTGGCCGAGCACGGAGCAGCCCGGCGACATCGAGACGCTGGACATGCCGGAGGCGCAGATCGCCCTCGCCGAGGCCGTGATCGCGACGGGCACGCCGACGGTGATCGTGCTCCTGGAGAACCGGCCCCTCATCGTCCGCGAGGTCGCCGAGCGCGCGGCGGCGGTCGTGATGGCCTATCAGACCGGCCCGTACGCGGGGGACGCCGTCGCCGGCGTCCTGTTCGGCGACGTCAACCCGAGCGGGCGGCTCCCGTTTACGTACCCGCGCTACGCGAACGCGCTCCTCACCTACGACCACTCCCAGAGCGACGTGGGCGGGCCGCACGGCTTCAACCCGCAGTGGGCGTTCGGCCACGGCCTCTCGTACACCACGTTCGAGACCTCCAACCTCCGCCTCGATCGCCGGACGGTCGGCGCCGGCGGTGAGGTCACCGTCTCGGTGGACGTCGCGAACTCGGGCGCGCGTGCGGGCGACGAGGTGGTGATGGTGTTCGTCCGCGACCTCGTGGCGTCCCTGGTCCCACCGGGCAAGCGGCTGCGGGCCTTCGAGAAGGTGACGCTGGCGCCGGGCGAGGCGCGCACGCTCTCGTTCACGATCCCAATTCAGGACCTCGCGTTCGTCGGCCTCGATGGCCAGCCCGTGGTCGAGGCCGGGACGTTCGAAGTCGAGGTCGGCGAGGAACAGGCGACGTTCGACGTGACCTCGTCCAGTGCCCGATAGCTGATGCCCTCGCTGCTCCTTCGCCCCGGTCTCCTCGTCCTCGCGGCGTTCGCCGCGGTCGCCGTCAGCGCGCAGCCTCGGCCCGACGCCTCGGCGTCGGGCGAGGGCTATTTCCACGCGCGGGGCACGCGCCTCGTCGGCCCGGACGGGCAGCCGGCCGTGCTCCGCGGCATCGGCCTGGGCGGCTGGCTGATGCCCGAGGGCTACATGCTCCGGGTGCCCGGCCACGGCTCGCCGACGACGATCCGCGAGGCCGCCGTCGACGTGGCGGGCGAGGCGGGCGCCGACCGGTACTTCGATCTCTACCGTCGGACGTACGTCCAGGAGGCGGACGTCCAGAAACTCGCGGCGTGGGGCTACGACCACGTCCGCCTCCCCTTCCACTACAAGGTGCTGTGGGATGAGGAGGCGGGCACGTTCGATGAGGACGGGTTTGCCCTGGTCGACACGTTCCTGGGCTGGTGCCGGACGTACGGGCTGCCCGTCATCCTCGACCTGCACGCCGCGCCCGGCGGCCAGAGCGAGCACAACATCGCCGACGCGCACGGGACGGCCGCGCTGTGGGTCGGGCCGGAGGCCGAGGCGAACCAGGGCCTCACGGTCCGCCTCTGGGAGGAGATCGCCCGCCGCTACCGCGACGACCGGACCGTGATCGGGTACGACTTCCTCAACGAGCCCGTCCTCCCCGAGGGCATCACGCGCGCCGACCTCCGCGCGTTCTACGTCCGCCTGACCGAGGCCGTCCGCGCCATCGACCCGCACCACGTCCTCTTTATCGAAGGGGACTTCTTCGCCAACTTCTTCGACGGGATCGCCCCGGCCTGGGACGGCAACATGGTCTGGGCCTTCCACAAGTACTGGAGCCCGACGGAGCCCGGGGACATGACCCGGTTCATCGAACTGCGCGACTCGACCGGTGTCCCGCTCTGGCTCGGCGAGACCGGCGAGAACTCGAACGACTGGTTCCACGAGGTGGCGACCTGGGCCGTCGAGAACGGGATCGGGTGGAACTGGTGGACCCACAAGAAGATCGAGACCGTCACGAGCCCGCTCTCGGTCCCGATGCAGCCCGGCTACCGAGACCTCGTGGCGTACTGGCGCGGCGACGGCCCGAAGCCGGACCGCGCGACGGCCGAGGCTGCCCTGATGGCCCAGGCCGCCGCTCTCCACATCGACTCGACGACGTTCCGTCCGGACGTGCTGTGGGCCCTGTTCGATCCGGCGTGGGATACGCTCGCAGTGCCGTACCGGCCGCACGCCCTCCCCGGCACGATCGACGCCGTCGACTACGACCTCGGGGCCGACGGCGTCGGCTACCACGACGCGCGCTCGGTCAACGAGTCCGGCTCGCCTGGCCTCGCCAACGAGGGCGGCGTCTACCGCAACGACGGCGTCGACATCGTCGCGAACGACGTGCCCGGCGGGCCCGCCTACCGCGTCGGCTGGACGGAGGCGGGCGAATGGCTCCAATACACCGTGGAGGCGCCGAGCGGCGGGGCGTTTTCAGCGACGGTCAGCGTGCTCGGGGGCCCAGGGAGACTCCGGCTGTCGGTCGATGGAGGGCCGTGGGGAGAGGCCGATGTTCCGGCGTCCCCGGAGGCGTGGACCGAACTCGACCTCGGCACCGTTTCACTCCCGGCTGGCAGTCACGTGCTCCGGCTCTCCGTCGTCCGAGGCGGCTTTGATCTCGGCCGCCTCGTCATCGCATCCAATTGATTCCCACTCCGATGTCCCGTTTGATCCTGCTCGCTCTCCTCGCTCTCGGCGCGGCTCCGGCCGTAGCCGCGCAAGACTGGCAGCTCGTCTGGTCCGACGAGTTCGACTACACTGGGGCTCCCGACGGCGCCAAATGGACGTTCGAGACGGGCGGGGACGGGTGGGGCAACCAGGAGCTCCAGCACTACACCACCCGGTCGGACAACGCCCGCGTGGACGGCGAGAACCTCGTGATCGAGGCCCGGCGGGAGGACTACAGCGGCAACGCCTACACCTCGGCCCGCCTCAACTCGACCGGGTCGTGGACCTACGGCCGGTTCGAGATCCGGGCGAACCTGCCGACCGGGCGGGGGACGTGGCCGGCGATCTGGATGCTCGCCAGCCAAAACACCTACGGCGACAGGTACTGGCCGGACAACGGCGAGATCGACATTATGGAGCACGTCGGGTACGATCCGAACGTCGTCCACGCGACGATTCACACCAAGGCGTTCAACCACAACATCGGCACCCAGGTGGGCGAGTCGCTCCTGGTCCCGACGGCCACGAGCGGGTTCAACGTCTACGCCCTCGAGTGGGCGCCGAACGTGATCCGCGCCTACGTGAACGACGACCTCTACTTCACGTTCGAGAAGGACCCGTCGTATGCGTGGCCGCAGTGGCCCTTCGACCGCGACTTCCACCTGTTGCTGAACATCGCGGTGGGCGGCGCGTGGGGCGGCGCGCAGGGTGTGGACGACTCCGTCTTCCCCCAGCAGATGCTGATCGACTACGTCCGTGTGTACCAGGAGGCCGCGCCCAACCCCACGGTCTCGCTCGACGGTCCGACCTCGGGCGCCCGGGTCGGGGCGGGGGAGACGGTCTCGCTGGCGGCGACCGCCAGCGACGCGAGCGGGCTGGCCCAGGTCGAGTTCTTCCAGGGGGACGGGCGCCTCGGGTCGGATGCCGAGGCCCCCTACGCGCTCGACGTGGCCGGCGTGGTGGACGGGTGCTACAGGCTCTTCGCGCGTGCGACCGACCGGATGGGGTACGTGTCCGAGACAGAGCCCATCGACTTCACGGTCGGGAGTGGGTGTCCGGATGGGCAAGCCTCGCCGTACCTGATGGCGCCGGTCAGGCTCCCCGGCACGATCGAAGCGGAGTACTACGACCTCGGCGGCCCGAACGTCGCCTACCGCGACCTCTCCGGAGTCAACAGCGGGGCGGGCATCCGGATGAGCGAGGGCGTCGACATCCGCCCGTCGCTCGACACCGGGGGCGGCTATGACCTCAGCGACGTGGTGTCCCGCGAGTGGGTGACCTACACCGTGGACGTGGCCCAGGCCGGCCAGTACCGCGTCCTGGCGCGTGTGGCGTCCGGCGGAGGGGGCGCCCTCCAACTCTCCCTCGACGGCGAGGACCTGCTGGGGGAGGTCTCGCTCTCATCGACGGGCGGGGAGGACACGTACGGCTACGCGGTGCTCGGCGCGGCCACGCTCCCGGCGGGCCGACACGTGCTCCGGCTCGACGTGCGAGGGGCCGGGTTCTCGCTCAACCGTCTCGTCTTTTCCTACCTCGGGTCGACCGCGACAGAAGAAGACGGCGGGGGCGACGTCGGGCTCCGGCTGATGCCGAATCCGGCTCGGTCGGTCGCCGAGGTCGCCTACCGGGTAGCCGAGGCGGGGCACACGGAGGTCAGCCTGTACGACGTGACCGGTCGGCGCGTGGCGGTGGTCGCCTCCGGGCCGGTGCTGTCGGGGGAGCACCGGGCCGCGATCGATGTGAACGCCCTCGCCCCCGGTGTCTACACCTGCGTGCTGGCGACGGGGGCGGGGGCCATCCGGTCGGAGCGCCTTGCCGTCGTCCGCTAACCCGACTTCTCCGCAGAGACTAAGTGATCACATGATTGGAAGCGCTTCTGAGAAATCGACGGAAGCCCTTGCGAACCTGTACGTATGACGTACATTGAATGATGAAAAGGTTTTCAGACATTCCGGCGCCCTGGGCCTTGGGCATCTGGAAACCGTCGCGAGATCCACGCTCCTGACCCACCTCCCCGACCCCATGACTACTGCTACGCATCAATGGGCCGTCCTCCTGCTCCTGGCGATCGCCGCCCCGGCGGCTCTCGCTCAGTCGCTCGGCGACGAGTTCATCTTTTTCGTCAACGGGACCAACGTGATGGTTCCCTCTCTGGATGGCGGCCAGGCGGTCAACGACCCGCTCGACCAGACCTCGGGGAATAAGGTGGCCCGTTTCAACGCGGGGTCCTGGACGCACTCCGGCTTTGCCTGGGAGCGTACGGAGGGCGTCGACGCGTCGGCCAACGTCGGGGCGGCGTACGGCGAGAGCGACACGCTCTACTTCCGGATGCTCTCCGACGTGGCGAACGCCGGGGTTCCGGGCATCTCGATCATGCTCTCCGACGCCACCGATGACAGCGGCGCCTCCCGCGCCGACCTGGAGGCCGGCACCGCGACGGCGGACCACGAGTTCCGCCTGCTCTGGCCGATCCCCGATAGCCTCCACGACGGCCAGTGGCACGACCTCGCGATCCCGCTCCCGCCGGCCACCCGCGCCGCGCTGGAGCAGGCCCGCACCGACGGCGAGCTGATGGACGGCGCCGAGAACTGGACCTACGCCGGTGCCTGGACGAATGGCGGGTTCGGCGTTGGTGGTCTCGGCAGCTACGATCCGCCCGAGTCCGACCCCCTCTGGATGGAGTTCGGGTGGGACCACCTCTACCGCATCGGCCCGTTCTGGGACAACAACCAGGCCTCCGGCCCCATCTACCTCGACGACGTCTACATCGGAGGGCCCGACACGGACCTCTCCGCCGCGAGCGACCCGTCCGCGGCGATGAGCGGGGTCACGTTTACAACGGACGGCCCCACCAACGTCGTGGATTGGAGCGAGAGTAGCGAGTTCGGCGGGTACAACGTCTACGCCAGCCAGAGCCCGATCACGGACGTGTCGGCCGAGGGCGTCATCATGCTCGCGTCCATCGGATTCGGGGAGGACACGGAGCTCCGGCACCGGTTCGAGGTCCCGCACCCGTCGCTCGGGGCGGAGCCGATCTACTACGCCGTCACCAGCCTGAGCCCGTTCGGCGTTGAGAACCCGGACGTCACGAACAGCTCCGGGTCGATCACGAACGAGAACCTGGAGCAGAAGGCGTATATCCGCCAGCTGACGGAGGACGAGGCCAACAACCTCTTCGACGACGTCTCGAACGGCAACGCCACCGACGCGAGCTTCCCCGAGGACCAGCCCGTGTTCGTCCTCGACTCGAGCCACCGCTCGCCCGGCGACGGGACGTCCCAGACCACGCTCCCCGACGACTCCGACAGCTCGGGTCGCTTCAAGATCGGCTATACCAGCTCGGACGAGCTGGTCGTCTACGGCGAGATCACCGACGATGAGGTGACGTTCGCGCCCGAGAGCGAGACCGGCAGCGGGACGTGGAATTACGACTCGGCCGAGCTCGTGTTCGGCCACTACGACGTGCGACTGACCGACGGGGGCGGCCTCCTCGTGGGCTCCCCGCACCAGGACATGGAGCGCGGGGCAGAGCCCGACTACGGCCTGCGGATGACGGCCCTCCAGGACGCCAACGGCGACATCGCCCGCGGCAGCAACTGGATCGGCTGGAGCCTCGACACCGACTTCGAGAACTCGATTGTCGTCGAGAAGACGGACACGGGCTGGAAGTTCCTGGCCTTCTTCGCCCTCAACACGATCCAGGCGCCCGGCGCGGACGGTGAGGAGGCAGACGCGTACATGGACGTGCCGGCCGCCGACGAGATTCAGTTCATCCCGCTCATCCTCTCGATCAACGACGCCGACGGCGGCACCCGCGAGACCCAGATCGTCTGGTCCATCAAGCCGAACGTGACGGGCCAGTGGTGGAACACGCCGGCGATGTGGGAGACGGTGGCCATCGCGGGCCGCGACGTGGTGGGCACGGCCGTCGAGGACGGCTCCCCGCGCGACGGGTTCTCGCTCTCGCAGAGCGTCCCGAACCCGGCCGCCGGCGTGGCCGAGCTCTCGTTCTCGCTCGGCGCCCCGCGCCACGCGACGGTCGAGGTGTTCAACATGCTGGGCCAGCGCGTCCTGACGGTCACCGACGACGAGTTCGCGGCCGGCCCGCACCAGGTCGACGTCGACACGCGCGGCCTCGCGTCGGGTGTCTACGTCTACCGTCTCTCGGCGGGTGACTACGTCGCCACGCGCCGGATGACGGTGGTCCGCTAGGCCGATCGGCGGCCGGGTGCGCCCGGCCGCCGCGTTGACTCGGAGGGGTGCCGGTCGAGCCGGCGCCCCTCACCCCGGCACTCCTGCTTTCGCCTCTCCATGTCCGTCCGGTCGTTGCGACACGCGCCCTCTCTCCTCCTCTCCGCCCTGGCCCTCGGGCTGCTGCTCCTCAGCGCCGCCCCGGCCGAGGCCCAGTCGCTCGGGAAGATTGCTGGCCGGGTGACCAACAGCGCGGGCGATCCGCTCATCGGCGCCAGCGTGGCCATCGCGGGGACCACCCAGGGCGCGTCTACCGACGCCGAGGGCTACTACTACATCCTCCAGGTCCGTCCCGGGACGTACACGCTCCGGATCTCCTACATCGGCTACACCCCGACGGTGATCGAGAACGTCGCGGTGGAGGTGGACCGGACGACGACGATCGACGCGACGCTCCGCGACGAGGTGGTCGGCACGGACGAGGTGGTCGTGCGCGCTGAGCGCCCCCTCGTGGAGCCGGCCCGGACGACGACGACGGCCGTCCTCGAGTCGAAGGAGCTGCAGGCGCTCCCGGTCGTCAACATCCAGGACGCCATCAACCTGCAGGCCGGCGTCAGCGACGGGCACTTCCGGGGCGGCCGGATCGGCGAGGTGGCCTACCTCGTCAACGGCGTTCCCATCAACAACGCCTTCAACGGACAGCAGGCGTTCGAGGTGGAGCAGAACATGGTCGAGAGCCTGGAGGTGATCTCGGGCGTGTTCAACGCCGAGTACGGCCAGGCCCTCTCCGGCGTCGTCAACATCACCACGAAGGGCGTCCCCAGCGAGTGGTCGGGCAACGTGCTCGGCTACGTCGGGTCGCTGGCGTCGACGCGCGAGCTGGAGTTCGTGCGGCGGACGGCGGCCCCGGGCCAGGGGCTCTCCGTGGACGACTTCGAGAGCGAGCGCGTGAGCTACCTCGACGCGGCGGCCTTCCCGAACCTCCAGGACTACCAGGTGTCGGTCGGCGGCCCGTTCCTCGAGCGACGGCTCGGCTTCCAGGTCTCGGCCCGCTACCTCAACAACAACTCGTACTACATCGGCCGCGACCTCTTCTCGCCGGCGGACCAGTCGTTCGGGCTCAACTCGACCCTGCCCGACTCGCTCTGGCGCCTCTCGTCGACCGGCGACGGGGACTTCGTGCCGATGAACAAGACGGAGCGGCTGTCGCTCAATGGGAACGTCTCGTTCGACGTCACCCGCAACCTCCGCCTGAGCTACGACGGGTTTTACCAGGGCGGGACCTACAACCCGTACTCGCACGCGATGAAGTACGTCCCGCGCGGGCTGAACCACACCGACTTCGTCAACCACACCCACATCGTCGCCGCGCGCTACACGTTCGGGCAGAGCGCGTTCGCCAACCTCTCGTACAGCCTGCTCTACGACGACACCCACGTCAAGCTCTACGACGAGCCGACGGACTCGCGCTACGTCGGCGAGCAGCAGGGGGCGCTCTCGGGCGTCAATGCGTTCCAGGTGGCCGGGAACGACCTCTACTCGTCGACGCAGCAGACGGTGACCCACACGCTCGTCGGGAGCTACACGCACCAGCTCAACCGGGTCCACCTCGTCAAGACGGGGTTCCTCACGCGCCTCCACCGGATCGACAACCGGGACTACGGCATCTTCCTCACCGAGAACGGGCAGGGCGAGCCCCAGATCTCGACGAACGCGGCGGAGGACAACGTGCTCGACACGGACCCCGTGGAGTTCGCGGCCTACGCCCAGGACAAGATTGAACTGGGTCGGATGATCGTCAACGTCGGCCTCCGGTTCGACTACTTCGACCCGAACTACCTCCTCCCCCTCGACTGGCCCCAGGCCGCCGAGGAGTACATCCCCGACCCCGACAATCCGGCCGACTCGCTCCTGAACCGGACGCCGGCGGACGTGGAGTTCCAGGTGAGCCCGCGGTTCGGGATCGCGTTCCCCATCTCGTCGACCGGCGTGATGCGGTTCTCGGCCGGCCTCTTCTTCCAGGTCCCCAACTTCGGCCTCCTCTATACGAACCCGGAGTACGAGATCAACCGGGAGATCGCCACGAACCAGTTCGGGAACCCCGGGCTGAAGCCGGAGCGGACGCTGGCGTTCGAGCTGGGCCTCCAGCAGGGGTTCACGGACGACATCGGCGTGGACGTGACCATCTTCGCCAAGGACATCCGCAACCTCGTGGGGCAGGAGATCTTCCGGGACCTCCGGGGCGACTTCAACCTCCGCTGGATCAACACGGACTACGGGAACATCCGCGGCATCACGTTCTCGCTCTTCAAGCGCGGCCGGAGCGCGCTCACGGCCAACCTGGACTACACGCTCCAGTTCGCCCAGGGCACCGCGTCGTCGCCGGGCGAGGCGTTCGGCCGCCAGCAGGCGGGGCTCCCCGAGACGCTCTCGCTGATCCGCCTCAACTGGGACCGCCGCCACATCCTCAACGGGACGCTCAGCTTCGCCCCCAGCGAGACGACCTCGCTCACGGCCGTCGGGCGCCTCCAGAGCGGGACCCCCTACACGACCGTCCGCAACTACGTGCGCTCGCCCGTCGACAACAACGCCGACCGGCCGCTCACCTTCGTGACGGACCTCCGGGGCTACTACAAGCCCCCGTTCCTGCCGGTCGACGCGAGCCTGTTCCTCCAGGTCGAGAACCTGTTCGACGCAGAGGTCCAGCAGAACGTCTACAGCGACTCGGGCCGGGCCGACGAGACCATCGCGCTCTCGCAGTTCCGCAACGTCCAGGTGGGCGGCGTGAACAGCCTCGACGAGTTCTTCTACCGGCAGGAGTTTTACGGCTCCCCACGCCGCGTGAGCCTCGGGCTCCGCGTCAACCTCTAGCGCCTCCTCGCGCCGCCCCCGCACGATTGTGTTCCCCGTGAGTCCACTGTCCTGGCCCCCCCGCCTCGCGACGCTCGTCGTCGCCTGCCTCGCCCTCGCCCCGCTGGCGCCGACCGCCCACGGGCAGGGCTCCGACATCCCGCCCCAGTACCGGGGCCAGGAGTCGTCCATCGCCCGCGGGATCCTCGACGGCAACCTCATCGAGACCAACTTCCGCAACCAGGGCGAGCTCTCGCGCTACGACGACGCGCCGTGGGGCGTGTGGCCGCGTGGCGTCGGCGGGCGCCACATCGACGGCGTCGGCGTGATGGTGGCCGGCGAGGTCCCGGGCGAGCGGACCGACTTCCCCCAGTACTACCCGAACGCGCAGGGCGACACGACGCTCAACCCGGTCATCCTCAACTACCGCGAGGCCGGGCGGCGCGTGGGGCCGAACGGCGAGCTGTGGGGGTGGCTCCCGCTCCCGGGCTTCCACAACCCCAACCGGCTCGACCCCATCACCGGCCAGCGCACGCCCACGCCAGCGCTCTCGGACGACCCCTCCTCGTGGCCGGCGTTCTGGCCCGACCGCCTCAACAACCCCGACGATCCCGGCTGGCCGGGCGCGTGGGACGGGTTCTTCGGGAAGGGCGTGTTCAACGCGGATCTCGAGGGGTTCTACGTGATCGACGACCTCCGCGACTGGGAGTACATCCTCAACCCGCAGACCGGCGCGCCCTACAGCCCGTACGGCGTGTTCCGCCCGATCCCCGGCGACCCGACGGCCGGCGGCCTCGGCCTCCAGACGAAGGTCCGCCTCTTCCAGTGGGCCAACGTGCTGGCAGAGGATCTCATGTTCCTCCTCTACCGGATCACGAACGTCGGCGAGTACGACCACGACCGGCTCTACTTCGCCCAGGTCCAGGACTACGGCCTCGGTACCGAGGAGGGCGACGAGAACGCGGCGTTCGACCCGGTGGAGGACGTGGCCTACGGGTGGGACCAGGACGGCCTCTGCACACGCGCGACCGGCGGCCAGTACAAGTGCGGCTACACGGGCTTTGCGTTCCTCGAGAGCCCGACGCTCCAGGCCGACGGCCTCGACAACGACCAGGACGGGATGACCGACGAACTGCGGTTCGGCGGCGCCGGCGCCCTCATCGAGGGGCAGGCCCAGATCGAGGCGGCCGCGGCCGCCTACAACCTCGTCCGCTTCGAGGCCGCCTACGGCCCCGTCACCGAGCGCCCGGCCTACCTCGCCGGCCGCTGGTGGACCGGCGACGAGAACATGGACTGGGTCGGCTACGAGGACACGAACGACAACGGGATGCACGACGTGGGTGAGCCCGTCAACAACGACGTGGGGCGCGACGGGCTTGGCCCGTTCGACCTCGGCTACCCCGGCCCCGACGACGGCGAGTCCGACGGGGTCCCGACGCCCGGCGAACCCAACTTCGACGAGCTCGACGTGGACGAGTCGGACCAGGTGGGCCTGACGGGCTTCGACCTCGGCACGCGTCCGTTCTACGAGAACGGCGACAACCTCCGCAGCGACACCTGGCTCTTCGACCGGATCATCAACTACGCCCAGTTCGAGTTGGGCACCCCGGCCGCCGACTTCCAGGCCGACATCGAGCCGTTCCTCCTGTTCGTCTCCGGCCCCGTCCCGCTCGCCGCCGGCGAGACCTCGTTCTTCTCGACGGCCTGGATCTTCGGGGCCGACGAGACCGACTTCTTCAAGAACCGGCGGACGGCCCAGAACATCTACAACGCGGACTACAACTTCGCCCAGCCGCCGTTCACGCCCACGCTGACGGCGGTCCCGGGCGACGGGCGCGTGGTCCTCTCGTGGGACACGCTCTCGATCGGTTCCTTCGACCGGTTCAGCCAGGAGTTCGACTTCGAGGGGTACCGCCTCTACAAGGGGACGGACCCGCTCCTCACGGACGCCCGCCTGATCACGGACGTGAACGGGACGCCCACGTTCTACCGCCCGCTCGCGCAGTGGGACCTCAAGAACGGCATCCGGGGCAGCACGCCGGTCCTCGAGGGCAGCGCCTCCTACAACCTCGGGAGCGACAACGGCGTCCAGTTCTACTACGTCGACGACGACGTGGTGAACGGGGTGACGTACTACTACGCCCTCGTGGCCTACGACCGGGGCTACGGCGACATCGACCCGCAGGAGAACACGTTCAACTTCAGCGTGAGCCAGGCGGGCCTCATCACCGGCATCTCGCAGAACGCGGCCGTGGTCCGGCCCCGGGCCCCGGCGGCGGGCTACGTCAGCGGGCGGGCGAACGAGGACCTCTCGTCCGTCACCGGCGGGATCGGTTCGGGGTCCGGCGCCGTCGAGGTGCTCAGCGACAGCGACCTGACGCCGGAGGCGGTCTACCAGATCACCTTCCACTCCGAGTTCCTGGCGAACAGCGAGCTCTACGAGACGACGAGCTACACGCTCACGAACATCTCCACCGGGGAGACCATCTTCGACCAGACGCAGCTCTCGGACGTGACGCCGTACGTCGACGGGTTCGTCTTCCAGATCGACAACGAGGCGGAGGTCGCGCTCGACCCGAACCGGACGGGGTACGTCGGGCGCGAGGACGGCGAGCCGGTCTACCGCCTCGACCCGACCGCGCTCTCGGACGTGGACGCGGGCTGGGTGGCACGCGTCGGCGCGGACACGACGGCGCTGGGCGTGCGCACGCCGTGGGACTACGAGCTCCGCTGGGTGAACGAGGCCGACTCCCTCTATTCGCCGCCCCGCGTCATCGGCTTCCTCCGCACGCCGATCCCCATCTTCGCCGTCAACACGAGCACCAACCAGCTGGTCGACCTGCTCCCGAGGGACGTGGACGGCGACGGGGCGTTCGGGATCAACGATGAGCTCGTGATCGCTGAGACGCCCCGCGTGGGGTCCGGCCGGCGGTACCGGTACCGGGTGTCGTTCCGCGCCGCCGGCGACGGGGCCGCGCCCGCGCCCGGGACGCGCCTCCACATCGGGGTGACGCGGCCGTTCTATGAGGGGGACTTCTTCCAGTTCACCGTCAGCGGCTCGGCCATCGACGTCGACGCGGCGCGGGAGGAGCTCGACCGGATCGCCGTCGTCCCGAACCCCTACATCGGCGCGTCGATCTACGAGCCGCGCTCGATGATCGCGGGGCGTGGCGACCGCCAGGTCCAGTTCATCCACCTCCCCCAGACGTGCACGATCCGCATCTTCACCCTGCGCGGGGAGCTGGTCCGGACGCTGGAACACGACGGGATGACGAGCGACGGCTCCGAGGCGTGGAACCTCCGGACGGAGGGGAATGAGAACGTCGCCTTCGGGGTGTACATCTACCACGTCGAGGCCCCGGGGATCGGCGAATACATCGGGCGGCTGGCCCTGGTGAAATGATGCGCCTCCTCCACTTCCGCCCGTCCGCTCCCATGATCCCACGGTGCTTGCTCGCCGCCCTGGCCGTCCTCCTCGCCGTGCCGACCCAGGCGCAGGACCGCGTGGGGACCACGGCCGGGACGTTCCTCACGCTCGGGACCGGGGCGCGCGGCCAGTCCCTCGGCCATGCCTACGTGGCGACGGCCACGGGCGGTGACGCGTTGTTCTGGAACCCGGCCGGTGCGGCCCGCAAAGACCCCCGCACTCACGGCAACGTGTTCCTCACCCAGCACGAGTGGCTGGCGGACATCCGCTACAACGCCGCCGGCGTGACGCTCCCCGCGGGGCCGACCGGCGTGCTCGGCGTGAGCATCGCCTCCGTCGGCTACGGACGCGACGAGGTGCGGACGGAGCGCCAGCCGGAGGGGACCGGCGAGACGTTCGGGGCCTCCGACTTCAGCTTCGGGCTGACGTACGCGCGCCCGCTCACCGAGTCGTTCTACTTCGGCGGGACCGCCAAGATCGTCCGCCAGTCGATCTGGGACATGACCGCGACCGGCGTGGCGGCGGACTTCGGGATCAGCCTGGACACCGGGTTCAACGGGCTCACGATTGCCGCCTCCATCCAGAACTTCGGGAGCAAGATGCGCATGGGCGGCATCAACGCCCAGCGGTTCATCGACATCGACGAGGGGACCGAGGGGAACAGCGAGAACGTGACGGCGGAGCTGGACATGGAGGCGTGGGACATGCCGCTCTCGTTCCGGTTCGGCGCCTCGGCGCCCGTCGTGCGCGCGGCCGGCTTCGAGCTCCACGTCCTCGCCGACGCGCAGCAGACCAACGACAACGTCCTCAACGCCGACCTCGGCGGGCTCCTGAGCTACGACGCCGGGCCGATCGGGCTGGAGTTCCGGGCCGGCTACCGCGACGCGTTCGTGGAGGACATGGACAACCACCTCTCGTTCGGCGGCGGCGTCCGCGCCCGCGTCTCGGACTACGCCCTCGGCGTCGACGTGGCGTACCTCCCCTTCGACTTCCTCGGCAACACCACGATGGTGGACCTCCGTCTGGACTTTTAGCCTGACGCCGGGCCAGGGCGAGGGCCACGTCCGGGAGGGACTTCGGAGGGCACGGCGCGCCGGGCCCTGGAGCACGTACCCTGGACCCACAGATGATCGCCACGAGATTTGGACAGTGCCGCCGCGCGCGTCACCGGATGGGCGCCCTTGCGAAGGGGCTCCTGCTGGCGTTGCTCGTCGTGGCCGGAGGCTGCGGCGGGGCGGACGACGCGTCGCCCGTCGTCGCCACCGTCGACGGGCTCGCGCTGACGGAGGACGACGTCCTCCGCTCGTACGTCGACTACCTCATCACGACGGGCCAGAACGACACGCCGGCGCTCCGCGAACGGCACGTCGAGGCCCTCGTCGACGCGTACCTCCTCGGCGCCGAGGCCGAGCGTCGCGGGCTCGCCGAGGATAGCGCCGTCCAGGCCGCCGCGCAGCTCGCCCGCCGGCACCTGCTCGGCGCACGGTTCTACGAGGCGGCGGTGCTCGACACGCTCGCGGCTCCGGACGAGGGCGACGTGCGGATGGCCTACGTCCTCGGCCGCGAGCAGCGGGTGGTGCGCCAGCTCTACTTCCCGGACGCCGTCGAGGCCGAGGCGGCGTACGCCCGTCTCGAAGCGGGGCGGCCGTTCCTGGCGGAGGCGCAGGCCCTCTACGACACCGACGACCCGGCCGCCGGCTCGCTCGGCGCCGTCGGCTACTGGCAGCTCGACGACGCCTTCGCGGAGGCCGCCTTCTCGACGCCGGTCGGGGCGTACTCGCCCCCTGTCCGCAGCCGGCTCGGGTGGCACATCATCTACGTCGAGGACCGGATCCGGAACCCGGTCCTGACCGAGGACGAGTTCGCGCGGCGCCGCGCGGGCGTGGAGAACCAGATCCGGATGCGCCGCCGCCGTCTCGAAGGCGACACGTTCGTGCGTGACTTCATGGAGGCCCGAAACGTGACGGTCAACCGCCCGGCCCTGCTCGCTCTCCAGCAGGCCATCGCCGACCTCGAGGGAGACCCGCCGCCGGACGCGCAGCAGGCCGAGCCCCAGGCGTTCACCCCGTCCGAGCGCTCCGAGATCATGGGCGCCTTTCGCGCCGAGACCCCGCTCGCCACGTTCACCCTCGGCGGCGAGGTGCAGACCTTCACGCTCGCCGACTACGTGTTCTGGCTCGACCAGCTTCCGTTCGGCGAGGCCCGCCGCCGGACGGGGGCCTCCCTGGGACGCGCCCTCCGCAACGAGGTGCTCGCGCGGGCGGGCGAGGCGGCCGGCCTCGACGCCGATCCGGCGGTGCGCCACGAACTGGACCGGCTGCAGCGCTTCCGTCTCGCCGACGCCCTCCGGCAGCGGCTCCGCGACGAGGCGCCCGCGGCGGACGCGGCCCGTCTCGAACGGGTCTCCGTCGACCTCCAACTCGCCCCCCGGCGGACCGTGGCCGACTTCTGGGCGGTGCCGTTCCCGTCACGCGCCGAGGCCGACGGGGCCCTCGCCCGTCTCCGCGCGGCGCCCTCGCGGGCGATCGCCCTGCCGGGCTTCCAGTCGTACGACGGGGTGGCGCTTCAGGAGGTGCCCAACCTCGCCCCGGCCGTCCGCTCCGCCCCTCTCGGCACCGTGGTCCTGGCGTCGGTGGGCGACGGGCGGTGGGCCGTCGTCCGTGTCTCGGATCGCCGGACGGAGGCGGCCGGGTCCGGCGCCGAGACGCTGGCGCCGTTCGCCGCCGAGGCCGACCTGCTCCGCCGTCTCCGCAGCGAGCGCCCCGTCACGCGTGACGCCGACGCCATCCGTCGCGTGACCACCCCGCCGTCCGTGCCCCAGGCCCGCCGCTGACCCCGACCATGTCGCTCCGATTCGTCCCCTGCCTGTTCGTGCTGGTGCTCTCGATCGCCGGCCCTCTCGCGGCCCAGGAGGGGGGCGGCTTCTACGGGACCGCCGACGGCCAGATCACCGATCCGAGCGGGGAGCCCGTGGTTCTCCGGGGGGTCGGGCTCGGCGGGTGGCTCGTTCCCGAGGGCTACATGCTCCACATCAGCGCGCCCGACGGCGGCTCCCCGACCTCGATCCGTCGCCAGATCGTGGACCTCATCGGGGAGGACGGCGCGGACACCTTCTTCCGGCTGTACCGCGAGAACTACGTCGAAGAAAAGGACATCGCTCAGATCGCGGCGTGGGGCTACGACCATGTCCGCCTCCCCTTCCACTACAAGGACGTCTGGGACCCGGACACCGAGACGATCCGCGAGGAGGGGTTCGCCCTGTTCGACACGTTCCTCGAGTGGTGCCGGACGTACGGGCTGGAGGTGATCCTCGACATGCACGCGGCACCGGGCGCCCAGAACGCCGGCAACATCAGCGACAGCGACGGTACCGCCCGCCTCTGGACCGAGCCCGACCCCTACCAGGACTGGACCGTCGAGATCTGGACCGCGATCGCCGAGCGCTACGCCGACGAGACCCTCATCATCGGGTACGACCTCCTCAACGAGCCGGTGCTCCCTTAGAGCGTCCCGTCCAGCGACCTCCGCGACCTCTACGTCCGCCTGGCCGAGGCCATCCGCGCGGTGGACGAGAACCACATCCTGTTCATCGAGGGGAACTACTACGCGACCGACTTCGGGGCGATCGAGACACCCGTCGATGGCAACATGGTCTACGCCTTCCACAAGTACTGGAACGCGCCCGATCAGGGCTCCATCCAGTACCTCATCAACCTCCGGGAGGAGACGGGCGTCCCGCTCTGGCTGGGCGAGACGGGCGAGAACTCGAACCCGTGGTTCTACGCCACCCGGACCCTGGCGGAGCGCAACGGGATCAGCTGGAACTGGTGGACGCACAAGAAGGTGCAGTCGGTCACGTCGCCGGCCTCCTCCCCGTTCGCGCCCGGCTACCAGGCCGTCGTGGACTACTGGCGCGGCGCGGGCCCCCGTCCCTCCGCGTCGGCGGCCCAGGCGGCGCTCTTCGGGATGGCGACGTCCCTCGACCTCGACCGCGCGCGGATCAACGAGGGCGTCCTCGCCTCCCTCTTCGACGACGACTTCAACACGACCGCCCGGCCCTATCGCGAGCACACCCTCCCGGGCCGGATCAACCTCGTCGACTACGACCTCGGCAACCAGGGCGTGGCGTACGGCGACCACGACTCGTGGGCCGTGTCCGGCACGCCGGGCGGTGGCAACACCGGCGGCGCGTATCGCAACGACGGCGTCGACATCGAGCCGTCGACGGACCCGCAGGGCTACGGCTACAACGTGGGGTGGGTCGAGAGCCTGGAGTGGCTCCAGTACACGGTCACGGTCGAGGCCACCGGCACCTACGACATCGAGGTCCGCGTGGCGAGCGGCGGCGGCGGCGGGCAGTTCACGCTCGGGGCCGACGGCGAGACGCTGGGGCGCGTGACCGTCCCAGGCACGGGCGGCTGGCAGTCGTGGCGGTCGGTGTGGCTGCGGGGCGTGGAGCTGTCCGAGGGCGAGCACGTCCTGCGGCTCTCCATTCGCTCCGGCGAGTTCAACCTGAACACGATGCGGGTCACCCTCGCCGGGGGAACGGCCACGCCCGAGGCGCCGGCGAACGAGACGGACCTGTTGGGCGTGTTTCCGAACCCGGCCCGGTCCCGCGCCGACCTCCACTTCCGGCTGGCGGAGCCCGCCGAGGTGTCGCTGACCGTGGTGGACGCGCTCGGCCGCGAGGTGGCCGTCGTGCTGGACCGGGAGCAGCCTGGCGGGCCCCACGAGGTAGAGCTGGACACGTCGCGACTCGCGCCCGGCGTCTACACCGTACGGCTGGAGACCGCCGCCGGGCGCTGGATCCGTCGTCTGGTCGTCGTCCGCTAGGAGATCCGGCGGGAGGGCTCAGAGCACCCGGTCGGGGTCAGGCGGGGGCGGCGTCCGGCCCCGGTAGCCGAGCACGCGCTTGACGACATCGATGGCCGCCGGGAACTGCTTCTGGATGTAGTACTGGTCGGCCGCCCGGCGCGCGCCGAGCCCGTAGGTGGGGTACGGGATGATGGTATCCGAGATCTCGCGGATCGAGACGCCAGCTTTCATCGCTACGGCGTAGAGCGCGATCAGTTCGCCCGCCCGCTCGCCGATGACGCTCGCGCCCAGGATCGTGCCCCGCCAGCGCGTCGCGTGGACCTTGATCTGACCCTCCGTGGCGTGCTCTGTGATCGCGCGGTCGACCTTGGCGTAGGGGAAGCGGTAGGTGACGAACCGCGTGCCGTCCTCCCGCAGCTCGGCCTCGGTCTTGCCGACCTGCGCAACCTCCGGCACGGTGAAGGTGGTCCAGGTGAGCCCGGCGCGGTCGATGGAGGCGGGGATCTTGAGGATGGCGTTCGTGACCGCCTGCTTTGCCATGTGCTCGCTCATGTGCGTGAGCTGGTACTCGCCCGTGCAGTCGCCAGCGGCCCAGACGTGGGAGAGCGAAGTCCGGCAGCGGTCGTCCACGGTGATCCCGTCGTCGGTGTAGGCGATCCCCGCCGCCTCCAGCCCGAGGCCCTCGACGTTCGGCGCACGTCCCGTGGCGATCAGGAGGCGGTCGCCCTCGACCGTCTGGTCGTCGCCGTCGACGGTGAAGTGGACCCGCACGCCGCCCGCGGTCGGCTCGACGCGCTCGATGTCGGCGTCGAGGACGACGCGGACGCCCTCGCGTTCCAGCACGCCCTGGAGGATCGACGCGTGGTCGGCGTCGTCCTTGCCGAGGACGCGGTCGGCGCGGTCGAGGACGGTCACCTCGCTCCCGAGCCGACGGAAGGCCTGCCCCATCTCGCACCCGATCGGTCCGGCACCGACGATGACGAGGTGGGCCGGGAGCCGGTCGATCTCGAACAGCGACTCGTTCGTGAGGAAGGGTGTCTCGTCGAGCCCGTCGAGGGGTGGCGGCGCGGCCCGCCCGCCCGTGCACACCACCGCCATCCGGAACGAGACCGTCCGCTCGTCCTCCGCTCCCGCAATCCGGGCCTCGTGTGGGCCGACGAACCGGGCGTCGCCGTGCACTACCTCGACGCCGTAGCCCTCGAAGATCGCCGGCGCGTCGGCGTCGTCGTAGACCGCCTCGCGCGTGCGGTGGACGTCGCCCATGACAGCCGCGAAGTCGACCGCGGGGAGCGGGGGGACGTCGTCGGCAAAGCGGTCGAGGAATGCCCGCGCGCGGGCGCGGAGGTCGGCCGCGTGGAGGAGCGTCTTCGACGGGATGCAGCCGGTCCAGGTGCAGTCGCCGCCGAGGCGGTCGCGCTCCACGAGCATCGTCTTGGCGCCGAGGTTGGCGGCGGTGCCAGCGGCGGTGAGGCCGGCCGCGCCCGCGCCCAGCACGAGGAGGTCGACATCGTAGGAAGCCATGGGAGCGCGGGCGGGCGAGGTGGGTGGACCAAGACGGCCGAGGCGATCTTATGGGTCCCGCCGTCCCCCTACGCCCGTGCTTCTGTTCCTGCCCACGTTCGCGACCGGCCACGACCCCGTCCCTCGCGAGGGGTGGCACGCCGAGGGTGAGCCCTACCGCCTCTACCGGACGCTGGACGAGGCCAAGGCCGCCGCCCTCGCCCCCGACGGCCAGAAGGGGCGCGTCCTCGTGCTCGACCCGGACCGCCTCTCGGTCTCCGGCGACGACGCGCCCACCGCGCACACGATCCCCCGCGCCGCCGTCCTCAACGTGGACCCCGACGGCGACTACTGGCGGCCGGGCTCGGTCGGCGCCGGCGGCGGGTACGTCGTCCGCCGCACCGAGGACGGCGGGGTGGAGCTGCTCCTCATCTTCCGGCGCGGCGCGTGGGACCTCCCGAAGGGCAAGCTCGACCCCGGCGAGACGGTCCAGGAGGCCGCGCACCGTGAGGTGAGCGAGGAGGTCGGGATCGAGCCGGAGAGCCTCACGGTCCTGTGCGACCTGGGGACGACCGTCCACGGGTACATCTGGGCCAAGCACGAGATGTACGCCGTCAAGACGACGTTCTGGTTCGCCATGTCGACCACCGCCGAGGCGTTCGAGCCGGAGGAGCGGGAGGGGATCGAGAAGGTGGACTGGGTGCCGTGGGCCGAGGCCGGCGAGCGGCTCGGGTTCGACTCGCTCCGCGCGCACCACGCCGCGCTCGACCCCGACGCGCTGGGGGTGTAGGCGCCGCCCGTGAGCCCCGGAGACGGGGTGAAAACCCGTCCTGCGCGCCCCGAGCGGCGGGGCGGCCTCTAGCTTGGCCGGCCGTCTCGCTCCCCCCGACCCATGCGTGCTCTGTTCGGCTCCTTCACCCTGCTCGGGCTCGTCGCCCTGCTGGCGGCCCCGGCCGTCCCGCTCCTCTCCGGGTGCGACTCCGGCGGCCCCGTCGAGTGCAACTCGACGGTGGACTATGAGGTCGAGGACACGACGCCCGACGACGCCAACCTCGGGGTGACGATCAAGGCCAGCGACTGCGTCGTGCTCGACTACGAGGGCCGGGTCCCAGGCGCCGACGAGCCGTTCGATTCGGGCGAGAACGTGCCGTTCTTCATCTCGAACACCGTGACGGGATTCCGGGCCGGCGTGGTGGGGCGCCGCACGGGCCAGTCGGTTCACATCACGATCCCGCCGCAGCTGGGGTACGGGCCGTATCCCAAGCGCGACGGTGCGGGGAACGTGACCATCCCGGCCTGCTCCGTGCTCGAGTTCGACGTGCGGATCAAGGACATGGCCAAGGCCTGCGTGTGCAGCCGCACGTGCTGAGGCGGGCGGTGTAAGACGGGTCGGTTGCCGCGTCCGGGCGTAGCGAGGCGACGGCGCGACGACCGCATGGGGGGAGGATGTCCGGCGACGGTGCCGGATAACGACGGTGGCTCTAGCTTCCGGCCGCGCGGGACCGTCCGGCTCTGCGCCCCTGCTGCCCCCCCGTCCCCCGCCCATGACGAAAGAACAGTACTGGCGCGCCCAAGTCCGGCGCATCGTGATCTTGCTGGCCGTGTGGGCCGTGGTCGCGTTCGGCCTCGCCATCTTCGGCGCGCCGCTGCTGAACGAGGTCTCGTTCGGCGGCATCCCGCTCGGGTTCTGGATGGCGCAGCAGGGGGCCATCTTCGTGTTCGTCGCGCTGATCTGGATCTACGCCCGCACCAGCGACCGCGCCGACGCGGAGGCGGGGCTGACGGAGACCGAGGCGACCTCGTCCACGAGCGGGGAGGGGCACTAGCATGGGCATCCAAGAGTGGACCTGGGTGACCGTCGGCCTGACGTTCGCGGCCTACCTCTACATCGGCTACCGCTCGCGCGTCGGCTCCACGCGCGGGTTCTACGTGGCGGGCCAGGGCGTCCCGGCGATCGCCAACGGCGCCGCGACGGCCGCCGACTGGATGAGCGCCGCGTCGTTCATCTCGATGGCCGGGATCATCGCGTTCCAGGGCTACGACGGGAGCGTCTACCTCATGGGGTGGACGGGCGGCTACGTGCTCCTCGCGCTCCTCCTTGCCCCATTCCTCCGCAAGTTCGGCCAGTACACCGTCCCCGACTTCGTCGCCGAGCGGTACGACTCGCAGGCGGCGCGGCTGGTGGCGGCGGTCGCCGCCATCTTCGTCTCGTTCACCTACGTGGCCGGGCAGATGGGCGGCGTCGGCGTGGCGTTCAGCCGGTTCCTGCAGGTCCCGTTCGAGGTGGGCGTCGTGATCGGGATGGTGATCGTGGCCTTCTTCGCCGTCCTCGGCGGGATGAAGGGGATCACCTACACCCAGGTGGCCCAGTACTGCGTGCTGATCGTGGCGTACACGATCCCGGCCGTCGCGATCGCGTGGTCGCTGTTCGGCAACCCGATCCCGCAGGTCGCCATCGGCCAGGCGCTCCCGCTCCTCGACGGGCTCCAGGCCGACCTCGGGCTGGCCCCCTACTCCAGCCCGTTCGTCAACAACGACCTGCTCAACGTCGTCTGCATCACGCTCTGCCTCATGGTGGGGACGGCCGGGCTGCCGCACGTGATCGTCCGGTTCTACACCGTCAAGTCGGTGCGCGACGCGCGGTGGTCGGCGTTCTGGGCCCTTCTGTTCATCGCCCTCCTCTACACCACGGCGCCGGCCATCGCCATCTTCGCCAAGACGGCCATCCTGCAGCAGTACACGTCGCTCGGGACCGACGGCTTCCTGGCGCAGAGCTGGGTCCAGAACTGGGCCGCCACCGGCCTCGTCGACACGTCCGCCATCGCCGCGAGTGGGGGCGACGTGACCGCGTTCCTCGGCGCCATCAACCGCGACATCATCGTCCTGGCGACGCCCGAGATCGCCGGGCTCGGCGCGTTCATCGTGGCGCTCGTGGCGGCCGGCGGCCTCGCGGCCGCGCTCTCGACGGCGTCCGGCCTTCTCCTCGTCATCTCGTCGTCGCTCGCGCACGACATCTACGGCAAGATCATCAACCCCGCGGCCGACGACGCGAGGCGGCTCCGCGTGGGCCGCGCGATGATCTTCCTGGCCGTGATCCTGGCCGGCCTCCTGGGGATCTACCCGCTCGGGTTCGTGGCCGAGGTGGTCGCCTTCGCGTTCGGCCTCGCCGCGGCCTCGTTCTTCCCGACGATCGTGCTCGGGATCTTCTGGAAGCGGGCGAACCGCCAGGGCGCGATCGCCGGGATGTCCGTCGGGCTCGCGTTCACGTTCATCATGATTGTGCTGATGCGGGCGAGCGTGGTCGCGCCGGACATGTTCCCGGAGCCGATCCTCGAGAGCTTCCTGGGCATCAAGGCACAGGGGATCGGCGTCGTCGGGATGCTCCTCAACTTCGCGCTCACCATCGGTGTGAGCCTGGCGACGGCGCCGCCGCCGGCCCGCGTGCAGCGGCTCGTGGAGCAAATCCGCTACCCCCGCCTGATGACGGAGGCCGAGCTGGACGGGCCGCCGGTCTAGGTGCCTTCCATCGCTCCGCTCGACCGGTTCGCACGGCTCGGGTGCCTCCGCCACGTCCTTCTCCTGGGGGGCCTGCTGGCGCTGGCCCTCGGCATCGTCGTCGCCCGGAACTGGGAAGCGGCGGTCCGCCTCGCGCGGGACGTCGGGTCGATGGAGGAGGGCGCCGACGTCGCCCACTCCCTCCAGTCGCCCGACGACCTCCGGGCGTGGGTCCGCGAGCACGAGGGGGCCTCGCTCGTCGTTTGGGATCTGGCGGCGGATTCGGCGGTCGTCTCGATCCGTGGCGAGGCGCGCCGGCCGGCGATGGCGCTCCCGGCGCTGCTCCTCGTGGCCGAACTCGCCCGGCAGTCGGCCGCGGGGCAGCTCGACACGGCGGACGTGGTGCCGGCCGCGGCCCTGCAACCCCTCCCGGGCCTGGAGCCCCCGTCTGCCGACACCACGACCCCCTCGCTCGCGACGCTCGCGCGGGGCGCCCTCGGCGGCCACCGCGCTGCGTCGGACGCGCTCCTGACGACGCTGGGCCGTGAGGCGGTGGACCGCGCCCCGGGGCGTATGGAGGCTGACGACCTGGACGCCCCCCTTCCCCTTGCCGGCCTCTTCCTGTCCTGGGCCGCCGCCGGCCCGGACAGCCTCGATGGCTTCCTGCGCCTCGGCCGGGACCGCCAGCGCGACTGGGCCTTTCACGCGGCGGCGGCGTTCTCCCGAGACGGAGCCGATCACCTCGGGCGCCGCGGGCTCGGCCTTACCCGCGACGAGCAGCGGCGGGCGGCCCGGGCCACGTTCCCACGGGGGACGGCCGTCGCCTACGCTCGTCTCCTCGCCCGCGCTGCCAGGGGAGATCTCATCGACTCGGAGACCGCGGACCGCGTCGTCGACCTCGTCACGCGGCCGGCGTCGGATTCCCTCCGGGCGCGTGGCATCGAGCGCGTCGGGGTGGTCGGAGGTGGCTTCTCTGGGCTGATCGGGACAGCGGGCTTCACGGGCGGTCCGGAGGGCGGCCGCGTCGTCGTTCTGCTCGCCGAGGACGTGCCCCACGCCGTGCTCTACCACCTCGCCCAGACGGGCCTTGACGTCGGGCTCGTACTCGACCTTCTGGACGGGCGGGACTGGGTCGTCCGGCTATGAGCAGACGGAGGGGGCGTTCTTCAGCCGGGCGCCCTTGACGCCGGGCCACGTCCGCACCTCGTAGGGAATGGAGGGCCGGAAGGCGGGCCTCGGAACTGGGGCGGCCCAGTGATAGATCTCGGGCCATGCTTCGTTCATCGCCCGGGCCATGTGCTCCGCTTCCGATTGTTCGACGGGCTCACCGCTCACGACGTGGCCGTTCCTGTGGTCCTTCCACATGACCGTCCAACAGGTGCTAGCAGGGGAAAGGGTTAAAGGCATAGGGGACTTTACCAGGGGTCTCCTAGGGGATCTCAACATACTGATCCTTAGGAGGATGCGGTACTGGAAACACGGGTTTAATCGGGTGGTCGGTCTAAAATGGCTTCCCTTTCCCTACGGAATAACGGTGGACGAGGGCTCAGGGGCCTTCTGGATAGCCCAAAGGAGCGTGTTTATCCAGACGCGCGCGAGCCTCGGTGGGGGCACCGAGGATCACTGTCTGGCGTGGGCGCCCTAGGTCCGGGCGGTGGCGTGTCGCCACCGGGATGAGTTTGGGGAGGGGCTCACCTGGTCAAGGCAGCGGGGGAGGCGGAGACGGCAGGTACAGGGCGAAACACGAACTGCCTGAGTCGGTGAGACGATCACAGACAGCCCCCAGACAGACAGCCCCCATCACCCATGGACACCCGCCGCATCGGCTCGCTCGACGTCTCCGCCGTCGGGCTCGGCTGCAACAACTTCGGCTGGCGCATCGACGAGGCCACCTCCCGTACGGTGACCTACGCCGCCCTCGACGCCGGCATCACCCACTTCGACACGGCCGACGTCTACGGCGACGGCCAGAGCGAGGCGTTCCTCGGTCGCGCTCTCGGCTCTCGGCGTAACGACGTGGTCATCGCCACCAAGTTTGGGAACGGGACGGGCGGGACGCCGGGCAACGTCCGCCGGTCCGTCGAGGCCAGCCTCCGCCGCCTCGGGACCGACCGGATCGACCTCTACTACCTCCACAAGCCCGACCCCGCGACGCCCATCGCCGACACGCTCGGCGTGCTGGACGACCTCGTGGCCGAGGGGAAGGTGCGCGAGATCGCGTGCTCCAACTTCTCGCCGGACCAGCTTCGCGAGGCGGAGGCTGCCGCGGGCGACGCCCGGTTCGTGGCCGTTCAGAACGAGTACAGCCTGCTCCACCGCGCCCCCGAGGACGCGACGCTGGAGACGTGCCGCGCCCTGGACATCGCCTTCGTCCCGTACTTCCCGCTCAAGAGCGGCCTCCTCACCGGCAAGTACCGGAAGGGGGACGAGGCGCCGGAAGGCAGCCGGCTGAGCGGCCCGAAGGGCAAGTTCGAGAGCTACGCGGACCAGATGCTCACCGACCAGAACCTCGACGCCGTGGAGCGCCTGATCGCGTTCGCCGAGGCCCGCGACCACACGATCCTCGACCTCGCGTTCTCGTGGCTCCTCGCCCACGACCCCGTCGCGTCCGTCATCGCCGGGGCCACGACGCCCGATCAGGTCCGCGCGAATGTGGACGCGGCTGGCTGGGCGCTCACCCCGGACGACCTCGCCGCTGTCGACGAGGTCCTCGCGCAGCCCGCCTGACGTCAGGAGGGGTCGGAAGCGTCGGCGGTCCGCGGCTCTGTGCGGGTGTGGCGGAGGACGATCGGGCGGACGCCCACGGCGATGACCACAAGCACCGCCAGCGCGGCGAGCGCCCACGGGTCGGTGCGGACGAGGCGGACGATGAGGGCGACGGTGGCGGCGCCGGCCGCGAGCGCGCCGGCGCCGGTCAGGGCCCGCGTGCCGGCCCCGCTGCGGAACGCGAGCCCGCAGACGACGGTGAAGGTGAACAGGAACGCCAGGCTCGCCGCCTCGACGAGCGCGGCGAGCGAGCCCAGCACGGCGAGGGCCGCGGCCAGCGTGCCCAGGACGATCACGGCCCGGTCCGGGACGCCGGCCGCGTTCGTGTGCCCGGCGGCCTCGGGGAGCTCCCCGTCGCGGGCCACCTCGTGGGCGAGCCGGGCGGTCGCGAAGAGCGTCGAGTTGATGGCGGAGCCGGTCGAGAACGCGGCGGCGATGGTGACCACCACGAGCCCGGTCACGCCGAACGCCTCGCGCCCGGCGACGGCGAGAGCGACCTCTTCTTGCGCCACGACCTGACCGGCGCCGACGAGCATCGTCACGCCCAGGGCCACGGCCACGTACACCCCGATCACCACCACGATCGATGAGAGGACGACGCGGGGGAGCGTCGTGTCCGGGTCGGTCAGGTCGTCGTAGTCGTAGGTGAGGAGCTGGAAGCCCTCGTAGGCCATGAACACGGAGGCCGCGCCGAAAAGGGCCGCGCCGATCCCACCGTCCGGCACGCCGTCCGAGAGGGCGGGCACGTCCCACCGCCAGAGGCCGAACGCCGCCAGCCCTACGAGCACGGCCAGCTTGAACCACACCAGGACGGTCTCGACGCCCCCGGCCTCGCCGACGCCCCGCAGGTTCAGCCCGACGAACAGGGCGAGGATGGCGACCGCCGCGGCGCGAGGCACCCACGGCCCCGCCCCGACCACGTGCCCGAGGTATTCGCCGAAGGTGAAGGCGTAGACCGCGTTCGTCAGCACGTAGCCGACGATGAGGACCCACGAGAGGCTCCCGGCAAACCCCTCGGCGTCCACCTCGCGGAGGAACGTGAACGCGCCGCCGCCCTCCCCGTACTGCGCGGCGAGGCGGACGTAGCTGTAGCCGGCGGCGAGCGCGACGAGCCCGGCCGCGACGAAGCTCAGCCACGCCCACGGCCCCGCGATCCCCACCACCACGCCGAGCGTCGAGAAGATGCCTCCGCCGACCATGCCGCCGACGGCCATCGACCACGCCGATTGAACTCCGAGTTTCTCGTCTGAGCCGGCCATGCGGTCTCTCACGCACGACGCCGCGTCGGAGTGCCGGCGGCCCGACTCAGAGGCGGATGCTGAGGCCCGCCGCCACGCGTCGCCCGGCCGCCGGCTCGTAGAACCGTCCCCCGCTCGCGTTGATGACGACGGACGCGACGTAGGCCGCGCCCAGCACGTTCTGAACGCGGACGAACGGGCGGAGGCGCGCGCCGCCCGCCAACAAGCCAACATGTGCCAGGGCGACGTCGAGCACGACGAAGGCGTCCGTCCGGACCGTGTTGGCGTCGTCGGCCCAGAGGCCGGAGGCGGCCTCGGCCTCGGGCTGGAGGACGAACCCGGCGTGCTTGACCGTCGCCTGCACGGCGAGGCGGTGCTTGGGGACGCCCGGGAGGCGGTTGCCGTCCACGTCCGCGTCGTCGAAGCGGAAGTCGCTCCAGGCGTAGGTGGCGGCGAGCCCGACGCGAGTCGTCGGGCGCCACTCGGCGAGCAGTTCCGCGCCCCGGTGCGCCGTCCGGCCGCGGTTGACGTAGTAGGTCCGCCCGTCGTCGCCCTCGAACGGGGCCAGCCCGTCGCGGACGGCGAGGGCGTAGAGGGCCGCGTCGAACCGGACGCGCCCGAGCACGCCCCGCGCGCCGACCTCGACCCCCACGGTCCGCTGCGGCTCCAGGTCCGGGTTGAACCCGCGGCCTCCATCGGGTCGATTGACGAGCTCCGTGGTCGTCGGCGTCTCGAACGCCGTGGCGACCGAAGCGAACAACAGCGCCGGCCGCGTCCGGTAGGTGACGCCAATCTGGGGGCTGACAGCGCCGAGCGTCCGGCCCCCCGACTGGTCGTCGTCCTCGAGGAGGCGGTCGTCCAGGTCGAAGCGGATGCGGTCGGCGCGGAGGGCGCCCTCGATGGCCGCGCCGGGCAGCCCGGCAGAGGTGAGGTCGAGGCGGAGGCGCGTCCAGAGCGCGCCCTGCGCGACGGTCTCCACCTGGTCGAGCGACGGATCCCCGACGGGCGCGCCGTCGACGTTCGGGAGGTTCTGCCGGTCGTCGTGCTGAACGGCAGCGTCGGCGCCGAGCGTCCAGCCGAGGGGACCGAGGCCGCGCTCCAGGGCGAGGCGCGTACCGCCGGCCGCGCGGTCCACGTGGATGTAGGCGAAGGGGAGCGGGTTGCGGAGCCGCCGGCCGACGCCGTAGACCGTCGCCGTGAGGGCGCCGAGCCCGGTCGCGGACCGGAGCGTCGCGGCGAGCTGGCCTTGCGCACTGTCCTTCCCCGAGCGCGTGTCGACGTACCGGGCTTGCGGCTGACGTCGGTCGGCCTCCAACTCGTCGAGGGTGAGTGCGCCCGGGTGCTCCTGTCGGGGCGACATGTCGCCGGCCGCCGTGATGAGGACGCTCGACCGGTCGCTCAGGCCGACGTCCGCGAAGGCCCGCCCGCGCGTGGTGCGGAGCGCGCTGTACTCGCGGTAGCCGTTCGTCGCGGTGTGGCTGAGGGCGACCCCGGCCCGGACCCAGTCCGTCGCGCCGACGACCTCGGCCTCGGCTCGGGCCAGCCCGTAGGTTCCTCCCACGACGCGCGCCTGGATGGGCGGGGCGTCGGCGTCGGGGAGGGTCGAGAGGAAGAGGACGCCGCCGCTCCCGTTGCCCCACAGCGCCGAGGCCGGCCCGCGCACGATCTCGGCCCGCCGCACGAACGCCGGGTCGACGGTGGTGAGCGTGGCCTGCCCGTCGGCGAGGGTGAGCGGGACGCCGTCCTGGACCACCTGCACGCCGCGCACGCCGAACGCCGAGCGGTACCCGAGCCCGCGGACCACGACCCTCTCGCCGAGCGCCGGGTTCTCGCGGTCGGTGAGGTCGACGCCCGGGACGAGGCGGAGCGACTGCGCGAGCGACGTGCTCGGGTCCGTCTGCCGGTCGGTCGGGCCGCGCTCTTGGACCGCCACGCTGAACGGCGCCGTCGCCACGCCGCCCGCGCTCCGCGTGGCGTCGACGCGGACGTCGGGGAGCCTGAGCGTGTCGGCGGGGGCCTCCTGCGCCCTCGCCCCGCCGGCGACGGCCAGCAGGGCGAGGAGCGCGGTCCGTCGGTATCCCGCCATCTAGTTCTGGGCCCAGGCGACCGCGACGCCCGCCACCAGCGCCGCGCCGAGCGCCGCGAACGGGCGCTGCTGCACCTGCGTCCACACGCTCGACTGGAACACGTGGCCGTCGGCGGTCCCCGCCACGCGGACGTCGCCCCCGGTCGGCTCGTGGAGGGCGCCCTCCGAGGGGCCGTCGACCGGGCCGCCCTTCTGCTGGCCGAAGAACGCGGTCTCCATGAGCTTGTCGGTGAGCCGCGGCGCGACGCCGCCGAGGACCGAGATGACGCCGTCCTTCGCGCCGACGGTCACGTTCCGCTGCGGGTGCTCGGCCGCGTGGAGGATGGCGCGGGCCACGACCTCGGGCGCGTAGGTCGGCGCCGGGAGCTTCGCCTCGCGGTCCATGTGGTTGGCCGCGTGCTCGGGGTACGGCGTGTTGATCGCGCTCGGCTTGATGAGCGTGACGGAGACCGGGACGCCCTCCTTCTCCAGCTCCATCCGGAGCGTGTCGGTGAAGCCCTTGACGGCGTGCTTCGAGGCGCTGTAATGGCCCTGGAGCGGAATCGCGCGGTCGCTGAGGACGGAGCCCAGGTTGATGAGCGCGCCCGAGGTCCCGTGCTCGCGGAAGTGGGCCGCGGCCGTGAGGCTGCCGTGGACGACGCCCCAGTAGTTCGTCTCGAAGAGCTGGCGCGCGTCCTCCTCCGGCACGTCCTTCAGCTCGCCGTAGACCGAGACGCCGGCGTTGTTGATCCAGGTGTCGAACCCGCCGAACCGCTCGTGCGCCCGGTCGTGGATGAGCTGGTGGACGGCGGCGTCGGCCACGTCGGCGGCGACGGTCTCGACCTCGGCTCCCTTCGCGCGGCACTGCGCGGCGGCCGTCTGGAGGTCGTCGTCGGAGCGGGCGGCGAGGACGAGGGTGGCGCCGCGCTCGGCGGCGGCGAGCGCCGTGGCGAGGCCGATGCCGGACGTGGCGCCGGTGAGGACGATCGTCTGCTGGTCGAGGGGCTTGAGGGAGACGGACATGGTGGTGGGGAGGGAGAGAGGACGGGTGGTACCCGGCGCCTGCGGCGCTGTTGCCCGGCGCGGCGCGCTCAGGCCGCGCCCGAACGCCGCGTCCGGTCTCGCCGGCGCCGGAGGGCGGAGCGTCCCCGTCGCGTTTTCGCCCCAAACACACCGCGCCTCCGTTTCCCCGGGCGGCAGCCGTTGTCAGCTTGGCGGTTTGCCTCCGCATAGGCCCCCGGCCGTCCCCATGCCCCAGATCCGCAACGTCGCCATCGTCGCCCACGTCGACCACGGCAAGACCACCCTCGTCGACTCGCTCCTCTGGCAGTCCGGCACCTTCCGCGACAACCAGGACATCGCCGAGCGGGTCATGGACTCGATGGACCTCGAGCGCGAGAAGGGGATCACCATCATGGCCAAGAACACGGCCGTGCGGTACACCCCGAGCGACGGCGCCCACGCCGGCGAGGAGTTCAAGATCAACATCGTCGACACGCCGGGCCACGCGGACTTCGGCGGCGAGGTGGAGCGGACGCTCCGGATGGTCGACGGCATCATGCTCCTCGTCGACGCCGCCGAGGGGCCGCTCCCGCAGACGCGGTTCGTCCTCTCGAAGGCGCTCGCGCTCGGGCTGGAGCCCATCGTCGTCATCAACAAGATCGACCGGCAGGACGCGCGGCCCGAGGAGGTGCTCAACGAGGTCTACGACCTGTTCATCGACCTCGACGCCGACGAGCACCAGATCGAGTTCCCCGTGATCTACGCCGTCGCCCGCGACGGCCAGTGCACCACGGAGCTGGGCGCCGAGATGACCGACCTCCGGCCCATCTTCGACGCCATCGTCGACACGCTCCCGGCGCCCGCCGGCGACCCCGATGCCGGCCTCCAGGTGCTCGTGACGGACGTGAAGCCGGACAACTTCCTCGGCCCGATCGCGATTGGCCGCGTGGTCAACGGGACGCTGAAGGTGAAACAGCGCGTGCTCCTCTGCGGGCGCGACGGCGAGCGGAAGCCGGCCCAGGTGACGCAGCTGTTCGTGAGCGAGGGCCTCGCCCGCGTCGAGGCCGAGAGCGCCCCGGCCGGAGAGATCATCCTGGCCGCCGGGCTCCAGGGCATCGGGCTGGGCGAGAGCGTGGCCGACGCCGAGGACCCGAAGCCGCTCGCGGCCCTCTCCATCGACGAGCCGACGCTCTCCATGGAGTTCCGGATCAACGACAGCCCGATGGTCGGCCGTGACGGGAAGTACGTGACCTCGCGCAACCTCCGCGACCGGCTCATGAAGGAGGGCGAGGCCAACCTCGCGCTCCGCATCGAGGAGACCGACTCGGCCGACAAGTTCCTCGTCTTCGGCCGCGGCGAGCTCCAGATGGCCATCCTCATCGAGCAGATGCGCCGCGAGGGCTACGAGTTCGCCGTCGGCATGCCGCAGGTGATCACGAAGGAGGTCAACGGGAAGCTCCACGAGCCTTACGAGCGCGCGACGATCGACGTGGCCGAGGAGTTCATGGGCGTCGTGATCGAGACGCTCGGCACGCGCAAGGGCATGATGGTCGAGATGAAGAACAACGGCGGCGGGCGCGTCCGCCTCACGTTCGAGATCCCGGCGCGCGGGCTCATTGGCTACCGGACCGAGTTCCTCACCGACACGAAGGGCACGGGCCTCCTCACGCACATCTTCGACGGGTACCGCCCCTGGGCCGGCCCCATCACGCACCGCGCGACGGGCGCCATCGTCTCGGACCGCCAGGGGAAGGTGACCGGCTACACGGTCGTCAACCTCCAGGAGCGCGGCCAGCTGTTCGTGGGCCCGCAGGACGAGGTCTACAACGGGATGGTCGTTGGCGAGAACGCCCGCGACGAGGACATGGAGGTCAACCCGACCAAGGAGAAGAAGCTGACGAACATGCGCGCCTCGGGGTCGGACAACTTCGAGAAGCTCAACCCGCCCAAGCGGATGTCGCTGGAGGAGGCCATCGAGTTCATCCGCGAGGACGAGCTGATCGAGATCACGCCGCACAACATGCGGATCCGCAAGCGCCACCTCGACCCGCACGAGCGGAAGCGGGCGGCGATGGCCCGGAAGCAGGAGGCGTAACGGCGCTCCCGGGCGACGGCTCGGGGACCGGTCGGGCAACGCGTGCGGGCGTGGCGTGTCTCTCCCCCAGAGAGTTCACCCACGCCCGCTGCCATGTCCGCGTCCCCTCTCAGCGGCCTCCGCGTCGCCCGCCCGTGCCCGGCCGACTGGGCCGCGATGTCCGGCGACGACCGGTTGCGCCGCTGCGCACTCTGCCGGCTCCCCGTCTACAACCTGTCCGGGATGACGGCCGCGGAGGCCCGCGCCTTCGTCGGGCAGGCCGAGGGACGGACGTGCGTCCGGTTCTACCGCCGCGCTGACGGGACCGTCCTCACGCGCGACTGCCTGGGGCCGCGTCCGGCGCCCCCGACGCGGGCGCAGAAGGCGCTCATGGTGGCGGCTCTCGCCGGCGCCTTCGTCGCCTCTGATGCGGTCGTCGACGCCGCGCGAGACGTGCTCCGTCTCGACCCCCTGCCAGTCGAGTGGGGGAGCGAGGCCGTGATGGGGGAGATGGTGTGGGAGGAGCCCGTCATGGACGTCCCTCAGCCGCAACCGCCACCCCCGCCTCCGGGCCGCTGACGGTCGCGACCGTCACAGCGTGATCTCACGACTGCTCGGCGTCCGGAGGATGACCTGTTCCGCGGCGGCGACAGAGGCCGGGACGGTCATGGCGAGCGTATCCACGACGAGAGCCTCGCACGTGTCGCCGTGCGCGTCGTGGACGAGCCAGACCTCGGCGCGGGCGTCGGTCCCTTCGCTTCGGAGGTCGAACGTGTGCTCGCGGCAGCCGCCGCCGTACTGGACCGCGACGGTCAGCCGGCGCTGAACGAGCGACGGCGCCGGCGAGGCGAGCACGGTGTAGGCATCACCGAGGTCCGGGGCGCTTCCTCCCGCGACGTCGCAGGCGGCGACGGACGTGAGGAGCACGGCGAGGAGGGGGAGGCGCAGGGGCCGGGCGGCAAGGGGGTGGAGAGAGATAGCGAGCGAGATCGGTGAGCGGAAGTCCCGTCCGTGTCTCTGTGGACCGCGTCGGGCGTCCCTCGCGCGCACGCCGCCGTTAGCTTTCGGCATGGGACCGTTCGACCTGCTCCGCCCGGAGCCCGCCCCGCGCTTCGGCCGCCCGCCCGACCGAAACGCCTACATCGAACTCCACAACCTGATCGCGGCGGCGGAGTCGATCCAGGACTTCACCCCGGACGACCTGGAGCGGATCTCGCGCCGCCACGACGTCGACCTCCGGACGACGTTCTACGCCGAGCGCCTCGCGCTCTACCAGGCCCTCCTCGACGACCGCCTCGCCAACGGCGACCTCGATGTGGAGGACCGGACCGTCCTCGCGCACGTGGCGCGGGCGCTCCACCTCTCGGGCGCCGACCTGCGGCCGGCCCACGAGCGCGCGTTCGGGAAGGTCGTTACCGAGGCCATCTCCGACGACTGCCTCGCGGTGGAGGAGCGGCTCCTGCTCTACAAGCTCCAGCACCTCCTGGGCCTCGACCCGCGTCTCGCGGACGGCGCCTACGAGGTGATGGCCCGCGAACGGCTCCTCCTGACGGTCGCCCGGACGCTTTGCGACGGCGAGCTGGCGCCGGAGGAGGCCGCGGAGGTCGAGCGGGTCCGGAAGGAACTGAGCGTGGAGATGCCGGAGCGCGTGGCCGCCATGCTGACCGAAGCGGCGGCGCGCTGGGAGGTCCAGCACGGCGAGATGCCGACGGTCTCGGTGGGCCTTCCCCTGGAGGAGGGGGAGACGGGGCACTACGTCGTGCGGGGCGCGCGGTGGCAGAAGGTGAACAGCGCTCGCCTCGGACATGTCGTCGACAAGGACCGGCTCCAGAGCGGGCAGACCGATGGGCTCCGCGTGCCGCAGGCCGCCCTCTTCGCGCGCACCGACACCGGGCAGGTCGTCATCACGAACCGGCGCCTCGTGCTCGTGCCCGCCCAGGGGCTCCCAGACACGTACCCGTTCCGATTGCTCGTCCAGACGCTCCGGTTCTCGAACGGGGCCATCATCCGCACGAAGGGTGACCGCCGCGTTTACATCGACGCCGGCGATGACAACCACCCGTTCTACACGGTCCTCTACCGGGCCATGCGCCCGGGGCGGACCCTGCCTCCCGACTGAAAGGGGGCGGCGACCGGCGCCCGCTGGCGTATGGTGCCGTCCGCGGAGGGACGTCAGGCTGAGCAGCGGGCGAGACGAGGGCGTGGACGGTGGCCCTTCCGGTCGGTCGAGGCTGCACCGGCGCCGCTCCTGCTCCGCCAGGCGACGACCGGGTGGGAGGGGCCAGGGGGCGTCGGGTTCACGGAGCAGCACCTGGTCTTCGAGGTGGACGGGACGCACCGTCGGGTGTCCCTGGGGACCATACTCAAGGTCGAGTGGGCAGGCGATGTGCTGTGGGTCCAGCGCCGGCGCGCGCCCGACTGGTTGCTGTACCTGGCCGACGAGGTGGACGCCGAGCGGGTCTGGCAGGCCCTCGCGGATGCCATCGGTGCCGACGCGGTGACCGGTGGCTGACAGCGCCACGCGCTACTCTCTCCCGGAAGTCCCCCGAGTTGCCCATGCACGCCTTCGCCGCCCCCGTCCTCCGCCACGACTCCGGGATGCGGATGCACTACGTCCCGCTCCCCCTCGAGATCGCCGACGCGCTCGCCGCCGCCGACGTGCGGATCGTCAGCGGAACGCTCGGCGGCGTCCCGTTCCGCCGGGCCATCCAGGGGCGGGGCAACGGGACGCCCCATCTCGTGTTCGGGCAGAAGGCGCTGGCCGACGCGGGGCTCGGCTACGGCGACACGGCCGAGGTCGAGTTGGAGGCCGCGCCCGACCCCGACGCCGTCCACCTCCCGGACGAGTTCGCGGTGGCGCTGGAGCAGGACCCTGAGGCGGCGGCCCGCTTCGCCTCGTTCACGCCGGGCCGGCAGCGCTCCCTCGGGATCTATGTGGATCAGGCCAAGCGGCCCGCGACGCGCGAGCGGCGGGCGCTGGAGCTGTGCGAGAAGATCCGCACGCACACCCTCTACGGCGACGCGCGCTAGGCGAGGGCCGCCAGGGCGGCCGCCGTCCGCTCGACCTCTTCCTCGGTCTTGAGCGCGCTCGGCGCGATCCGCGGGTAGGAGACGCGGTACGGGCTCGTGCTCCCGGTAATGCCCGCGTGGTGGAGGTGGGCCACGACCTCCGCCGGCGCGTGCCCGGCGACCTCGAAGCAAATGATCCCGGCTGAGAGGGCCGGACTCATCGGCGTGTGGAGGCGGACGTACGGCAGATCCGCGAGGGCCTCTTGCGCGAGCGTATTCAGCGCGTGGATGCCGCCCTGGAGCCGGTCCTTGCCGATGCCGAGGTGGAGAACGCCTCGCCGAGGGCCCACCGGTGCTCGAACGAGTGGAAGCCGCCCAGGGTGAACCTGTTGCCCGGCGTCACGAACGGCGTGTCCTCTGGGAGGACTCCGATCCAGACCCCCACCCAGGGGCCGGCCGTCGGGATGACGAGGTCGAGCGCGTCCCACGCCGCGGGCCGGGCCAAACGAAAGCGCCCCGGTCGGCGTCGACCGGGGCGCTCGGAGTGAGGCGGGCGGGAGGCTCAGGCGTACGTGTTGAGCATCACCGGCATGATGAGCATCAGGAGCGCCTCGCCCTCGGCCGGCTCGGCCGGGGAGACGACGCCCGCCCGGTTGGGCGACGAGAACTCGAACACGGCATCCTCGCCGTCCACGTTCGAGAGCACCTCCTGGAGGTACTGCGAGTTGAACCCGATCTCCATCGGGTCCGCGTCGTAGTCGCAGAGGACGCGCTCCTTGGCCTCACTGGCGCGCTCGATGTCCTCGGCCGAGATCGTGAGCGCGTCGCCGTCGAGGGCGAGGCGGATCTGGTGCGTCATCGACGACGAGTAGAGGGCCACGCGGCGGACGGCCGCCAGCATGGCCTCGCGCCCGACCGTCAGCGTCTTCTCGTTCTCGACCGGGATGACGGCCTCGTAGTTCGGGTACTGCTCCTCGATCAGCCGCCCGACGACGCGCGTGTCACCGAAGTCGAACCCGACGTAGCCGGAGCCGACGCGGATCGTGCACGTCCCGTCGCCGGCCGCCTTGCCCGCGAGCGAGAGCGCCTTCTCCGGGACGATCACGTCGACCGGCTCGTCCGAGGCGATCCCGTCCACGGTCAGCTTCACGAGCCGGTGGCCGTCCGTCGCGACGACGGTGGAGCGCTTGGGGCGGATCTGGAAGAGGACGCCCATCATGGCCGGGCGGAGGGCGTCCTTGGAGGCCGCGAACCCGGTCTTGTCGATGGCCCGCTTCACGACGGCGCCGGCGGCCGTGACGGTCTTGGCGTCCTCCAGGTTCGGGAGGGCCGGGTAGTCGCCCCCGTCGTAGCCGACCATCTTGTAGCGGCCCTGGTCCGTCGTCAGCTCCACGTTGAACTCGCCGTCGGTGGCGACGGTGACCGGGAGGTCGGGGAGCGCGCGGAGCGTGTCGGTGAGGCGCTTGGCCGGGACGGCGATCCGCTGCTTCGCGTCGGTCCCGTTCTGCTCGAACGAGACGGGGAGCGACTGGACGATCGAGATCTCGAGGTCCGTGGCCGCGATCCGGAGCGCGTCGCCCTCGCGCTCGAACAGGACGCACTCGAGGATCGGGAGGGTGCTCTTCGACGGGACCGCCCCGCTGGCGGTCGAGAGCGCGCGGAGCAGGTCGGCGCTGGAGACGGTGAACTTCATAACTCGGGGAAGGGTGCTCCGGCCCTAGCGGCCGGTGGGGTGTCGAGAACAAGGAAAGGTACACGGTCGCGGCCGCCCACCGGTTCTGCTCGCGCGTGAAAAGCGACGTTCGCCGGGGGCTCGGTGAGGCCGTTTCGCGGGGTCATCCTGAGCGAGCGGAGCGAGCCGAGCCCGACGGGACGGCGCAGCCAAGGACTTCTGGCGAGCGTTCGGGTCGAACGCGGCTCTCGGCATCCGCTTGAGACGACCTCTCGAGATCCTTCGACGTCGGCCTGCGGCCTCCGCTCAGGAAGACACAGAGCAGACGAGGTGCCGACGGTCTGGGCGCTGCCCGCCGATCGCTGTCCGCCGGGTCGGCCCTACCGCTGGTGCAGCTCCAGCTTCTTCTGCACGGCGTTGACCATCTCTCGGAAGCTCGGGTCCGTGTCGATCTGGTCCTGCACCGAGTTGACGGCGTGGATCACCGTCGAGTGGTCGCGCCCGCCGAAGTGGAGCCCGATGGTCTTGAGCGAGTGGTTCGTGATCTCCTTCGAGAAGTACATGGCCACCTGCCGGGCCTGCACCACCTCCCGCTTCCGCGTCCGCGCGCGGACGAGGTCCTCCGGGATCCCCAGGTACTCGCACACGACCGACTGGATGGCCTCGATCGTGAGCTGCGGTCGGGCCTCCTTGATGAGGTCGCGGAGCACCTCGCGCGCCAGCTCCTGGTCGATCTCGCGCGAGGTGAGCGCGGCGTGCGCCTGGAGCCGGATGAGCGCGCCCTCCAACTCGCGGATGTTGCTCTTGACGTGGGTGGCCACATACTCGATCACCTCCGGCTTCACGCGCGTCCCGTCGTCCTTGGCGCGGCGGTTCAGGATCGCGATCCGCGTCTCGAAGTCGGGCGGCTGCATGTCGGCCGCGAGGCCCCACTGGAATCGCGAGAGGAGCCGCTCCTCGATCCCCACGATGTCCTTGGGCGGCCGGTCGGCCGAGAGGACGAGCTGCTTGCCGAGCTGGTGGAGCTCGTTGAAGATGTGGAAGAACTCCTCCTGCGTCTTCTCCTTCCCGCCGAAGAACTGGACGTCGTCGATGATGAGGACGTCGACGCCGCGGTAGAACTGCGAGAACGTCCCGATGGAGCCGGCCTGGATGGCCTGGACGAACTCGGCCGTGAACATCTCGGACGAGACGTAACGGACCGTCTTGGCGTGGCCGTTGGCCCGGGCGTAGTTGCCGATGGCCTGGATCAGGTGCGTCTTGCCCAGCCCCACGCCGCCGTAGACGAGGAACGGGTTGAAGCTCGTCGCGCCCGGCGCCTGGGCGATGGCCCACGCCGCGCTCCGCGCGAGCCGGTTGCAGTCGCCTTCGATGAACCGCTCGAACGTGTACGACTCGTTGAGGTGCGGGTCCACCTCGATCACGCCGGGCATGGCGAACGGGTGGGCCGGCGGCGCGGACGTGCCGCCCCCGCCCGTCCCGCGTCGGTCCAGCGCCCGTCCGCCCGACGACGGCACGTCGGCCGCGTGGCGGGGTGGGGTCACGCCCTGGGGGAGGTCCACCGGCGGCGGGCGGTGCCCCTCCGGCGGCGGCACGTTGGAGGGCTGGCGGGCCGGGAGCTCCATCGTGGCGCCGCGCTTGGGCGCCCCGTCGGCCGGCTCGTCGCGCTCGATGACGATGTCGTAGTAGAGGCGGCCGCCTGGCCCCAGCACCTTCGTGATCGTCTTGCGGAGGAGGGCGAAGTAGTGCTCCTCCAGCCACTCGTAGTAGAACCGGCTCGGGAGCTGGACCGTCAGCTTGAGGGCCCCGTCTTCCTGCTCCAGCCCGACGGCCCGGAGCGGCTCGAACCACGTCCGGAAGCTCTGGCGGCTGATGTTGTCCCGGATCACCTCCAGGCACTCGTTCCAGACCTCGTCGCGAGAGCGGTCCATCGGCGGGGTCGGGGAAGCGAGAGGGTGGGTGAGGAGGGCTCGGAATATCGGGACACTCGACCGAACCGTGACAGGGTCTCTGCCAAGACTCCCGGAGTTGTCCACACCTTCGAGGGCCCTCCGGTGGACCTTCCGGCGCGGAGTGCGCCCTGGACGCCCACGATGTCCACGCATCATCCACGGGAGAGGGTGATTTTGGGTCCGTTGGGCCCCAGGAGGTTACGTCCGGGAGATGGAGAAAGACGAGGACGCATTACCCGAAGGTGACCAGGGAGGGGGGTGGCGATCATCTTCCCGTGATCTCGATATCCACACGTTGTGAACGGCCAGTCTCTCGTATCACGCGAGGTGGGGTGGGGATTGTCCTGGGCCGCCGTCTCCGGAATCGGCGGGGTGCGCGCTCTCAGGCGGATCCGGTCCGGAGGAGAACGTGGTGCGGAGGGAATTTCAACATCCCGTGAGGCCCTTGCTGTAGGGTCCCGACGCCGTCTACCTTCCCAGGCTTCTCGGCCTTGTGCCATCCCCCGTGGTCGCTTCCGGACCACCGTTCCTTGACGCTCGCCGCCTCCCACCGTGTTCCGGGTCTCCATCGCCTCGCTCCCTGCTGGTCTCCATGAGGAGACGTGCCGGCCGTCGGCCGAGGACCTCGGCCTCGATCCGGCCATGTTCTCGGACATCGAGGTCCGCCTGACGTTGGACGTGGCCGAGCGCCGCGTGCTGGCGATGTACACGGCGACGGCGACGGCCCGGCTCGAGTGTGACCGCACGCTCGCGATGTACGACCAGCCCGTCGAGGGCGACCACGCCGTCCTCTTCACGGCCGACGCCCCGGCGGCGGAGGACGACGATGAGGTGTTCGTCCTGACCGACGACGCCGTCGACATCGACCTCACCGAGCCCGTCCGCGACACGCTCCTCCTCGCGCTCCCGCTCCGCCGCGTGAGCCCGGAGGCCGCGGCGGCCGACCTCCCCACCGCCTTCGGCGGTCCGGCCGACGACGAGCCGGCCGACGATCGCTGGGCCGCCCTCCAGGCGCTCCGCTCGAGCGACGCCGACGAGGCGTCCGACTCTCCGACTGACTGACCCCTCCGCCCCTCGCGGACTCACCCGATTCTACCAGATCCATGGCCAACCCAAAGCGCCGCCACTCGAAGGCTCGCACCGCCAAGCGCCGCGCGCAGTACAAGGTGAAGAGCGTCCCGCAGACGCAGGAATGCGACAACTGCGGCAACGCGAAGCTCATGCACCGGGCCTGCCCGACCTGCGGCCACTACCGCGGCCGCGCCGTCGTCGAGAAGCCGGACTTCGTCTAGCGACTCGGACCCCGGCCCGCGCGGCCGGCGTCGCCGTCTGCGCCCGCGCCCTCCCGGACGGGAGCCGGCGCGGGCGCCGTGCGTTTGGGACGGGGTATCTTTGCGTCCCCTCTCTTCCCCCCAGCCCGTCCACCTCATGCCCGTCCGAGTAGCCGTCGACGCGATGGGCGGCGACCATGCGCCGAGCGTCGTCGTGGAGGGCGTGCTGGACGCCATCGAGGAAGCCAGGGACCGGATGACGGTCCTCCTCGTCGGCCGCGAGGCTGAGGTCCGTGCGGAGCTGGACCGCGTGGGCGCCGCCGAGGGTGAGCACCTCCGCGTGGTCGACGCGCCCGAGGCCATCGGCATGGGCGAGAGCGCCACCGAGGCGCTCAAGGGCAAGCCGAACTCCTCCATCCACCGCGGCATCGGCGCCGTCAAGAGCGGCCGCGCCGACGGGTTCGCGAGCGCCGGCAATACGGGCGCCGTGATGGCCGCGGCCCTCTTCGGGCTCGGCCGCCTGCCCGGCGTGCTCCGCCCCGCGCTCCCCGGCTACCTCCCCACGCCCACCGGCACGTGCGTCCTCCTCGACGTAGGCGCCAACGTGGAGGTCCGCCCCGAGCACCTCGTCCAGTTCGCCCGGATGGGGGCCGTCTTCGGCTCCGCCTTCCTCGGCAAGGACGACCCGTCCGTCGGGCTCGTCAACGTGGGCGAGGAGCCCGGCAAGGGGACCGACACCATCAAGGAGGTCCACAGGACGCTCCAGGCCCTCGGCGACCGGGGCCTGCTCCGGTTCGTGGGCAACGTCGAGGGCCGCGACATCCTCCGCCACGGCGCCGACGTATGCGTCTGCGACGGGTTCGTGGGCAACGTGGTCCTCAAGCTGGCCGAGTCCGTGGCCACCATCCTGCCCCAGATGGTCCAGGCCGAGATCAGCCGCCAGCAGCTCAGCCCTGAGGCGGCGCAGACCGTCGGCGGCGTGCTCAAGGGGATGCTCGGCCCGTTCGACTACCAGGCCTTCGGCGGCGTCCCGATGCTCGGGATCGACGGGACCGTCGTGATCGGCCACGGCGGCTCGTCGGCGCGGGCCATCCGCCAGATGGTCCTCGGCACGGCCGACCTCGTGGAGCAGAACCTGACCTCCCGCATCGCTCGCGCCCTCCAGGACACCCCCGAGGCCCCGGCCTCCCACTAAGGCATGGCATCACGGACGACGGCCGCGGTCACCGCGGTCGGCAAGTACCTCCCCCCGGACCGGCTCACCAACGCCGACCTCGAGGCGCTCGTCGACACGAACGACGAGTGGATCCGGACGCGGACGGGGATCGAGGAGCGCCGCATCCTGAAGGACCCCACCAAGGCGACCTCGGACATGGCCGTGGAGGCCGCCCGCGAGTGCCTCGCCAAGGCCGGCGTCGGCCCCGAGGAGGTCGACTGCATCCTGGTGGCGACGGTCACGCCGGACATGATCTTCCCGGCCACGGCCTGCCTCGTCCAGGACAAGCTGGGCGCCTCGAATGCGTGGGGCTACGACATCTCGGCGGCCTGCTCGGGCTTCCTCTACGCCCTCACGACCGGCGCCAAGCTGATCGAGGCCGGGATGCACCGGCGCGTCCTCGTCATCGGCGCCGACACGATGACCCGGATCGTCGACTACACCGACCGGACGACGTGCGTCATCTTCGGCGACGGCGCCGGGGCCGTGCTCCTGGAGCCGACGACGGACGGCACGGGCCTGCTCGACACCGTCCAGTACGTCGACGGCTCGGGCGTCCATTCGCTCAGCCAGCCCGGCGGCGGCTCACTCCACCCGGCGACGCACGAGACGGTCGACGCCCGGATGCACTACGCGCAGCAGGACGGCCGGGCCGTCTTCAAGCGGGCCGTCGTGGGCATGGCCGACGCCGCGGCCGAGATCATGGCGCGCAACGACCTCGGGCCCGACGACGTCCGCTACCTCGTCCCGCACCAGGCCAACCTCCGCATCATCGACGCCACGGCCCGCCGGATGGGCGTCGGCGAGGACAAGGTGATGGTCAACATCGCCACCTACGGCAACACGACGGCCGCCACGCTCCCGCTCTGCCTCTCCGACTGGGAGTCGAAGCTCCGGCGCGGCGACAACCTCGTGCTGGCGGCCTTCGGCGGCGGCTTCACGTGGGGCGCCTCCTGGCTCAAGTGGAGCTACGACGGGGCCGGTGAGTAAGGAGTGACGGGTGATGGGTGAAGAGTCCGTCGCCCACAGCGCCCGGCCCGATGCGCGGGGCTCCACCCTCGTTCTCCATCACACACCTCTCCTCATGCTCGCTTTTCTCTTCCCCGGTCAGGGCTCGCAGGCCGCCGGCATGGGCGCCGACCTCGCCGAGATCCCCGAGGCCCGCGCGATCTACGACGAGGCCGACGCCACGCTCGGGTTCTCGCTCACCGACCTCATGTTCGGCGACGACGACGCGGCGCTGAAGCCGACCGAGATCACGCAGCCGGCGCTCTACACGCACAGCCTCGCGGCCGCCGCGGCGCTCCGCCAGCGGGGCATCCGGCCGGCGCTGGCGGCGGGCCACAGCCTGGGCGAGTGGAGCGCGCTCGCGGCCGTCGGCGCGATGTCGTTCGCGGACGGACTCCGCGCCGTGCGGCGCCGGGGCGAGCTGATGGCGCAGGCCGGCGACGTCCGGCCCGGCGCCATGTCGGCGGTCCTCGGGCTGGAGGCCGATGCGCTGGAGGCCGTCTGCCAGGAGGCGACGGAAGCCGGCGACGGCGAGGTGGTCCCGGCCAATTACAACGACCCCGGCCAGATCGTGATCTCGGGCGACGGGCCGGCCGTCGAGCGCGCGGGGGCGCTGGCGAGTGAGGCCGGTGCGCGGCGCGTGGTCCCCCTCCCGGTGAGTGGCGCGTTCCACAGCCCGCTCATGGCGTTCGCCCGCGACGGCCTGGAAGAGACGCTCCAGGCTCTCGACCTCTCGACGCCCGATTGCCCCGTGGTCCTCAATGTGACGGCCGAGCCGACGACAGACCCGGAGGAAATCCGCCGCCGGCTCCTGGAGCAGCTCACGGCGCCGGTCCGGTGGGCGCAGTCGCTCGCGCGGATGCAGGCCGAGGGCGCCACGTGGTTCGTGGAGGTCGGGACGGGCAAGGTGCTCTCCGGCCTCGTCCGCCGCACGCTCGGCCGCGACGCGGAGACGGCGCAGGCCGGGACGGCCGCCGAGGTCGAGGCGCTGGCGGCATAGTCGGCCGGCCGGGGCGATCTTGAGGCCCCTCTTTCCTTGCCCCCTCCCATGACCCTCGACCTCTCCGGCAAGAACGTCCTCGTCACCGGCGGCACGCGCGGCATCGGCCGCGCCATCGTCGAAGCCGCCGCCCAGGCTGGCGCCCGCGTCGCCTTCACTTACCGCTCGTCGTCCGAGACCGCGGACCAGTTGGTGGCCGACCTCGGCGGCAGCGAGAAAGCGCTCGCGATCCAGGCCGACGCCGCCTCGGCCGAGGACGCCCAGGCGGCCGTCGACGCCGTGACCGAGGCGTGGGGCACGATCGACGGGCTCGTCGTCAACGCCGGCATCACGCGCGACGGGCTCATGATCCGGATGGACGCTGACGCGTGGCAGGCCGTGATCGACACGAACCTGACGGGGGCGTTCCACGTGGCGAAGGCGGCGTATCGGCCCATGATGAAGCAGCGCGGCGGGAGCATCGTCACCATCTCGTCCGTCGTCGGCGTGATGGGGAACGCGGGGCAGGCCAACTACGCCGCCTCGAAGGCCGGGCTCATCGGGTTCACCAAGAGCCTCGCGCGCGAACTGGGCGGGCGGGGCGTCCGCGCCAACGTCGTCGCGCCGGGCTACATCGCCACCGACATGACGGCGGAGCTGGGCGAGAAGGTGACCGATGCGATGAAGGGCCAGATCCCGCTCGGCCGCCTCGGCCAGCCCGACGACATCGCCGCGGCCGTCCTCTACCTCCTCTCCGACGCCGCTGCCTACGTCACCGGCCACGTCCTCCACGTCGATGGTGGCATGGCGATGTAGTGCGTCTGCACCAGGCGCGGCGGTCGGAGCCCTCCTAGCCTCGGTGCTCTCCCGATCGTCCTCGCATGCCCCGCGCTCTCGCCCTCGTACTCCTGATGATGGCGCCCGTCTGGGCGGACGCGCAGAGCGACGGTCCGCGCCCGCCGGCGGACCAGCGCGGGGTCCTCGTGATCGGAGCGGCGGTCGGTGGTGCGGGCGCGGTGGCCCTCGCCGCGACGACCCTCTTCCCGCTCGCCGACACAAAGGTAGCGGGCCCCCTGGCGGCACTGGTGTACCCCGTGGGTGTGGCGTCGGGCGTGGCCTTGGTGAGCCAGTGGGCCGCGCTCGACGCTTCGTTCGGGAGGGTCTTGCGCGACGCGGTCGTGAGCACTCCCATCGGAGCGATCGCGGGGGCGGGGTGGGAGTCGCCACCGCCGGTCTGCTCTACGACGCCACGGGGACCAACGAGTACAACGTCCTCCCGATCCTGGTGGGGGGCGGCATCGGGGGCGCCGTCGCCGTCTGGACCTCGGCGGTCTACGCCACGCGCAGCGTCCGCGTCGCTCCCACCGTCCAGGTGGCGCCCAGCGGCGAGCGAGGGGCGGGGCTGCGCCTGCGGATCGGGTTATAGGGACGGGGTCACCGCCCCACCTCCGCCGGGCGCGGAACGCCCGGGCTGCCGGTGAACGTGAGACCGCCGAATTGGGGGACCCGCCCCTGGAGCGTGCGATCGGCGGGGCCTACCGGCCGAGACTGGGCCCCAGTGCCACGACGCCTCTGCCGACTTCCCCGGCCCGTTCGACGAACGAGCGGCGATGGATTGGCGAGACGACCGCGCCCAAGCCGCTGCGACCGAGCCACGCCCCGGACCTCCCGCACGCCCACCCGCTTCGGCTTCGCGGCGCCTCACGTAACGGGGGAGTGGGTAAGCTCCTGATGGTCTGGGACGGGAGCGATAGCGACATTGCCTCCCCGCTCGCCTGCTCCGTGGCTTCCCCCGATCCCCCCTTGTCGTCCGACGACGCGGCCGCCGCGTCTTCCCGAACCGAGGCTGCGCTCCGTGCGAGCGAGCAACTCGCCCGCACACGGCTGGCGGAGCTGGAGGCCACCTACGCCACGGCCCCGGTCGGGCTCTGCGTGATCGACACGGACCTCCGGTTCGTGCGGATCAACCAGCGCCTGGCCGAGATCAATGGGCACCCCGTCGAGGCCCACATCGGCCGGACGGTCCGCGAGGTGGTCCCCGGCGTGGCCGACGAGGTCGAGCCCCTCTTGCGCCGGATCATCGAGACGGGCGAGCCAGTCATCGACTACGAGCTGACGGGCGAGACGGCGTCCCAGCCCGGCGTCGTGCGAACGTGGCTGGAGAGCTGGTACCCCCTCCACGACGAGCAGGGCGAGGTCATCGGGATCAACGTCGTCGCCGACGAGGTCACCGAGGAGAAGCGGGTCGAGGCCGAGCGCGCTCGCGAGCAGGCGATGTTCGAGGCCGTCCTCGACGCGCTCCCCGCGGGCGTCCTCATCACCGATCCGCAGGGCCGGATCGTCCTCATGAACGACGCCGCCCGTGAGCTGTGGGGCGTCCCCCCGGAGACGGAGTCCTGGGAGGACTACGCGCACTTCGTGGCGTGGTGGCCCGAGACCGGGGAGCGGATCCAGGCCGGGGAGTGGGCCATGAGCCGGGCGCTCCTCCAGGGCGAGGAGACCCGCGGCGAGCTGATCCTGAACCAGCGGTTCGGGAGCGAGAACCGGCGGTACTACCTCAACAACGTCGCCCCCATCCGGGACGCCGAGGGCCGGCTGCTCGGGGGGGTGGCCGCCATGCTCGACGTGACCGACCGGCTCGCGGGCGAGGAGGCCCTCCGCGAGAGCGAGCATCGGCACCGGCTCGCGCTCGACGTGGCCCAGCTCGGCACGTGGGAGTGGGATCTCCGGACCGGGGAGGGACGCTTGGACAAGCGCGGCGCCGAGATCGTCGGGGTGCCCGAGGGGCCCCTCGCAGACATCGCTGCGGCGCAGGCCACGGTCATCCACCCCGACGACATCGAGCCGGTGGGGGTGTCCGTCGAAGCGGGCATCGCGACAGGCGGCACGTTCGACCTCCGCTACCGCGTCGTCCTCCCGGACGGGCGCATCCGCTACATCGACTCCCGGGCCCGCGCGCTCCCCGACGCGAGCGGGCAGCCGGCCCGCCTCGTCGGGACCAACCGCGACGTGACGGCCGAGCACGAGGCCGAGCGGTCGCTCCGCAAGAGCGAGGCCCACCTCCGCCGCGTCATCGACAACATGCTCGGGTTCGTCGCCGTGACCGACGTGAACGGGACGCTGCTCGACGTGAACCAGGCGGGGCTGGCCGTGGCCGGGCTCACACGGGAGGACGTGATCGGGAAGAAGCTCTGGGACGGCTACTGGTGGAGCTACGACCCCCGGATCTCGGCCCGCATCGAGGACGCCGTCCGCCGGGCTGCCGGGGGCGCCACCGTCCACACCGACATCGAGGCCCGCGTCGCCGACGACCGGCGGATCGTGGTCGACTTCATGCTCTCGCCCGTGCGGGATGAGAGTGGGGAGGTGATCTATCTCATCCCCTCGGGCATGGACATCACGGCGCGGAAGCGGGCCGAGGAGTCGGTCCAGCGGCTCAACGAGACGCTGGAGGACCGCGTCGAGGAGCGGACGGCCCAGGTCCGCCGGCTCGCCGCCCAGCTCACCATCGCCGAGCAGAAGGAGCGCGAGCGTATCGCCCACGTCCTCCACGACGACCTGCAGCAGCAGCTCTACGGCCTCGCCATGCTCCTCCCGCTCCTCCAGCGCGCGTCGCCCGACGAGGCCGAGCGGTTGCTCTCGCGCGCCGAGACCATCCTCGACGAGGCCACGTTCCTCGCCCGCACGCTCTCGACGGAGCTGAGCCCCAGCGTCCTTGCCTCGGACCAGCTCGAGGACTCGCTCCGGTGGCTCGCCGAGCGGAAGCGCCAGCTGTACGGCCTCCAGGTGGAGGTGGTGATAGAGGTCCCCTGCCAGGTCGTGGACCCAGCCACGCGGACCCTCCTCTATCAGACCCTCCGGGAGGTCTTGTTCAACGTGGTGAAGCACGCCGAGGTGGAGCACGCCCGGCTCGTGGTCCAGCAGTGTGACGACGTACGTCGTCATCCGCGTGGAGGACGACGGGCGTGGCTTCGACGCCAGCGCGGCGGCCGGCGGGTTCGGCCTGACCAACATCCGGAGCCGGCTGGAACTGGTCGGGGGGCGATTCGAGGTGGAGACGGCCCCGGGCCGCGGGACGCGGGTGACGCTGGCGGTCCCCACTAGCGCTCCCTAGGACATTGCCTGAGCCGTGATTGGGGGGGGGCAGCGAGGAACAGGCGTCCGTCTCGGCTACGTTGGGCGTTCCCTTCTCGCCCGCCATGTCCCATCGCATCTTCCTGGTCGAAGACCACCCGGCCGTGCGGGAGGCGTACGTGAGCGTGCTGGCGCGCGAGCCCGACCTCGACGTGTGTGGGGAGGCCTCGACGGCCGAGGAGGCCCTCGGTCACCTGTCCGAGGGGCTCTGCGACCTGGTGGTGACGGACGTCCGCCTGCCGGGGATGAGCGGGATCGAGCTGGTGGAGCGGCTCCGACGAGAGCGCCCCGACCTGCCCAGCCTCGTAATCACGGGGCAGGAGGAGGAGGTCGTCGCCCGCCTCGCGCGGAAGGCGGGGGCGGCGGCGTTCCTGCCCAAGAGCCAGGCGGCCCGGCTGCTGGTCACCACCATCCGTTCCGTGCTCAACGGAACGGGCGGGGAGCAGGCGGTCTCCGGGGGCGGGCCGGCGGACGCGGCCTAGCTGGCGCGGCCTCGCTGGAGTGGCCTCGCCGGCGCGGCCTCGGATGCCGGAGAACTCCGGCGGAATACACCCGGGGGAGAGACGACACGGGCCTGTCGTGCGTAGTCTGAGGCAGACGCGGACGTACTGCGTCGGTGCGTACGGCCCGCTATGGCCGCGCGCCTGCGACGCCGGTTCGGGCAGGACACAGGGACCCGGGCGGCACCACTCTTCCCGATTCCCCATGGCGTACGAAGCCGTCTTCGACTTTACCCAGAAGGCCCAGAACGAGGCCAAGGCCGACCGCAAGCTCCAGACCCCCTTCGCCGAGCCCGACGAGGACCAGGCGACAGCCTCGGTGGACGACCTCCCCGAGCGGCTCCAGGCCGGCGTGAAGGCCCTCGGCTGGCCCGCGCTGATGCCGGTCCAGGCCGAGGCCATCCCCTACATCCTCGACGGCCGCGACCTCATCGTCCAGAGCCGGACGGGCTCCGGCAAGACGGGCGCGTTCCTGCTCCCGCTCCTCGAGAGGCTCGACCCCAACGAGAAGACGACGCAGGCCCTGGTCCTCTGCCCGACGCGCGAGCTGGCCAGCCAGATCCACGCCGAGTTCGAGCGGATGAACGCCGGGCTCGCGAAGGACGAGCAGCTCGACGCGATCCCCGTCTACGGCGGCGTCGGGTACGGGCCGCAGATGGACGCGTTCAACCGCGGCGTCCAGCTCGTCGTCGGCACGCCGGGCCGCGTGCTCGACCACCTCTCGCGCGGCTCGCTGAAGCTGGACAAGCTCCGGACCATCATCCTCGACGAGGCCGACGAGATGCTCTCGATGGGCTTCTTCCCAGACATGATCAAGGTCCGACGCTACCTCCCGAAGCAGCGCGACTCCTACATGTTCTCGGCGACGATGCCGTTCCAGGTGCAGCGCATCGGGCAGGAGTTCCTCACGGACCCCGTGTTCCTCGCCACGGCCGGCGGGCAGATCCACGTCGAGCAGATGGCCCACCGGGCGTACCAGGTCAACCCGATGGAGAAGGACCGCACGCTGGCGGCGCTCATCGAGTGGGAGAACCCGACGGCGTCCATCATCTTCGCCAACACGCGCCGGGAGGTGGAGTACCTCGCCACGTTCCTCAACAACTACGGCTACAACGCGGCCGGCATCTCGTCCGACCTCACGCAGAAGGCGCGCGAGAAGACGATGAAGCGGCTCCGCGACGGCGACCTCCGCTTCCTCGTCGCCACCGACGTGGCCGCGCGCGGGATCGACGTGCCGGACCTCAGCCACGTCTTCCAGTACGACATCCCGCAGGACAAGGAGTACTACGTCCACCGCTCCGGCCGGACGGCCCGTGCCGGTAAGGCGGGCGTCTCGATCGCCATCACGACGGCGACCGACATGCCGACGCTCCGCCAGATCGCCAAGAAGTACGACATCCCGCTCGAGGAGCGCGACATGCCGACCGAGGAGGAGATGGCGTCCCGCGTCGGGCAGCGCCTCACGAACCTCCTGGAGGACCGGATGCGCGACCGCTCGAGCCTGGAGCGCGAGCGGCAGCGGCGGTTCGTCGCCGTCGCCCGGCAGCTCGTGGAGGAGGGCGAGCCGGAAGTCCTGGCGATGCTCCTCGACGAGGCCTACCAGAGCACGCTCCACGAGGCGCCCGTCGGCCCGGCCATGGACCGCTCGGAGAGCGAGTACGACGTGCATCAGCGCGAGGCCCGTGAAGAGCGGGAGGGGCGGGGTTCGAAGCGTCGCCGTCGCCACGACGACGACGACGATGACGAGCGCTCGGACGAGCGTCCGGACGAGGCCCACGCCGACGCCCGCGACGACGTCGCCTCCCACGCGGACGACGCGGACGCTTCCGAGGGCGACGCCACGCCCAAGAAGAAGCGCCGCCGCAAGAAGAAGAACCGGGACGCCGACGCGTCCGAGGAGCCGTCCCGTCACGCCTCCGACGACGAAGACTGATGCGGCGGATCGTTCTACTCGCCGTCCTGCTGACGGCGTCGGCCCGCGCCCAGGCGCCCGACGCCGCCCGTGCCTACGACGCCGCGGGTGCCACCTCGCTCGACGCCGTCGCCGACGCGATGGCCGACGCCGACGTGGTGTTCCTCGGCGAACTCCACGACGACTCGGTGGGCCACGTCGTCGAGCGGTGGCTCTTGGAGGCCGCCTATGAGCGGGCCGGCGATGTGCGCCCGGTCGTCCTCTCCCTGGAGATGGCGGAGACGGACGTGCAGCCGGTCCTCGACGAGTACCTCGCCGGCCTGATCCGGGAGCGCGACTGGCTCGCCGCCGCCCGTCCGTGGTCCAACTACGAGGCCGACTACCGGCCGCTCGTGGAGTTCGCGCGCGAGCACGGGCTCCCCGTTGTCGCGGCGAACGTGCCGGGGCGGTACGCCAGCCTCGCCTCGCGTCACAGCCTGGCCTCCCTCGACAGCCTCTCGGCCGACGGCGATGGCGTGGCTGCCGCCGCTTCCGCTGGCCCCGCCGTCCGAGGCCGTCGAGGCCAAGTTCGTCGAACTCATGGGCGGGATGTCGCACGGCTCCGGCCCGTCCGTCGAAGGCATGCTGGCGGCGCAGAACCTCCGCGACGCGTCGATGGCGTACCGCATCGCCGAAGCGCGGGAGCGGCACCCCGGCGCGCTCGTCGTCCACGTCAACGGGAGCTTCCACAGCGAGGGCGGGCTCGGCATCCCCGAGCACCTCGCCCGCTACGCGCCCGACGCCCGCGCGCTCGTCGTCACGATGCGCCGGGCCGCCGAGGCCGACCCGGCGCCCCCGCTCGACGGCAACGACGTGGTGATCCTGACCCCGGCCAGCGAGTAGCGACGGCCCGGGGCCTCCCGGGCCGGTCCCTCGGACGAGGCGCTACCGCGTCACGACGACGCGGCGGGCGACGTGGACGCCCTCGGTGTCCATCACCACCGTGTAGACGCCGCTCGGGAGCCGATGGCTCTCGATGGTGAAGCGGTGCAGGCCGGCCTGGGCCGGACCGTCGGCCAGCGTCGCCACCTCGCGGCCGAGCATGTCCACTACGCGGACCGACAGCTCGCCGGGCTGCGCGAGGGTCGCGTCCACGGTCGCCGTCCGGGAGGTCGGGTTGGGGAAGGGGACGCTGAGGGAGGACGCTACAGGCGCCGTCGTGGGCGCCTCCGCGGTCCCCGCCAGCACGAAGTGGGCCGTGACCGACGACGCGCCCGTCAGCACGGCCGACGTGGTCGCCGTCTCAGCGCTGACGAGGCCGGACCAGCCGGTGAAGACGTAGCCCTCGTCGGGCACGGCCGTGAGGCGGATCGGCACGTCGCGGAAGACGGGGAGGCGGAAGGGAGTGCCCGCGTCGGCGCGGGGAAGCGGGACGCCCTCGGCGAGGATCTGGCCGCTCCCGCTGACGCTCGTCTCGAACCACGCCGAGCCCGAGACCTCGGGGAAGTAGGCGGCGACGTGCGAGCGGACCTGCGGCGCCCGGGTGCGAGCGAAGGTGCGCATCACCTCGACGAGTGCGTCCCAGTCCGTCCCGAACGACGCCGACTGCGGCCACCGCGTCGTGTGGCGCGGCATCTCGGAGGCGATGTTGGCCTGGAGGCTGTCGATTATCCCGACCACGCGGGTCGGCTCGAACGTCGTCCCGATGTGGGCGGCGAGGCGCTGGATGAAGCTGTGCCGGAACCCGTCGTTCTCCAGCAGCTTGCGAAACAGGTAGGTGGACCACGGCGGATTCGGCCACTCCGGGCCGTTCGTCGCCGTCGCGAGGGCGAGGGTGTTGCTCGTGGCCTGCCCGTTGCCGTTGCCGCCGAAGCCGAAGTCGAGGTCGAAGAGCATCCACCGCCAGCGGCCCTCCGGCGTCCGCGGGCGCCATAGCTTGAGGTTGTTGCCGGGCCAGTCGGCGTTGGCGCTGTAGATCTCGGCGATGAGGTAGTTGAGGTACTGGTCGACGTCGATCCGTGCCTCCACCTGGGCGAACGTCGCGGGGTCGTTCAGGTCGCCCGTGTCGAGGAGAGCGAGGAGGCCGTCGTAGTGCTCCGAGAGGCCGCGGATCGCCACCTTCTCCGCGTCCAGCAGCTCCACGTCGTTGTCGTCGATCCCGTAGTGGCCGGCCACGTAGTCCTCGTTGAGCTTCTCGCGGAGGTTGTGGATCCCCCAGTACGCGCCGTTGAGGAAGACGACGGTGGGGCGGTACGCCTGCCCGTCGAGGTCCAGGTGCCGGGTGACCGTCTGGATCATCCCGTCGCGGAACATGGTCCGCCACCAGTCCTGCGCCGAGCTCCGCAGCACGAGGTCGTCGAACGAGTCGATGTCGACGTCGGCGAAGAAGCGGTAGCCGAAGTCGGAGGCCCCGTAGCGGCTGCGGGCGTGGAGCTCGAGGGACTTCTGGGGGTAGATCCGGCTGCAGCCGCCGAAGATGGCGGCGCCCGCGCCCTGGTCGAGTGCCGTCGTGAAGCCGCCGGCGCCGTCCGGCTCGAAGAAGGTGAACTGGACCTCCCGTTCCCAGTCCTGATTCCAGTTGACCGGCGTGTCGCGGCACCGGCCGGGGATGCCGTTCGTGCCCTCCACGTAGATCCCGGTCGTGTCGCTGAAGAAGCCGGCCGGGTCGGTCACGAGCGAGATCACGGGGAGCGTGCTCGCCTCTCCTACGAAGAACGTCCGCGTGACGGGCGCGCTCGGCGCGCGGTCCGGGGCGAAGGCGGCGGCGCGGAGGACGGTCGTCGCGGTGAGCGCGAGGGGCTCAGCATAGACCGCGGACGAGCCCGTCGGGGCCGACCCGTCGAGCGTGTAGCGGACCGTCGCGCCCGCGCCGGCCGCGAGCGTGACCGTCTCGCCCGTGTCGTAGAACCCGCTGGGGAGCGAGGCCGTCGGGGCGTCGAGCGGCCCCTGGCCCACCCCGCTCGCGTTGGGGGCGCCCGGCGTCGGCGTGGCGAACCGCCAGTCGACGCCGCCGTCGGGGTAGCGGCCGGTTGAGATGTCCGTCGTCTGGTCGCCGAAGGTGACCGTGTCGATGACGGCGCCGGTCGGGTCGAACAGGCCGACCTGCTCGCCGCCGCCGGACAGCTTGAAGTCGGTATGCAGCGCCGTACTCGTCGGCGGGCCCGTGTCGTGGTCGTCGGTCCAGACGACGAGGTAGGCACCCGGTGCGAGGACCGTCCCGTCCGGGATGCGCCAGCGGTCGGGCTCGTCGAAGTCGTCCGTGAGGAAGGACCCGCCGAGGTCGACGGCGGCGTCGGTCGGGTTGTGGAGCTCGATCCAGTCGCCGAACTCGGCGAAGTCCGGGTCCGCCAGGGTCGCCTCGTTGGAGGCCAGGAGCTCGTTGACGACGACCTGCCCGCGCACGGCGGGCGTCGCCAGGGCGAGGGAGAGGAGCGAGAGGGCGAGGCCGAGCGAGCGCATGGGGACGTGGTGGGGAACGCCCAACGTACCCACATGCCCCGTCGCCCTAACGAAAACCGGGGCGCCCCGCGTGGAGCGTCCCGGGTCCGAGCCGACGAGCGGCCGCGGCGGGATCGATCGCGCTAGCCGACGAGGAGCTGGTAGCCGGCCACGAGGAACGCGACCACCAGGATGTTGGCGATCGAGATCGGCAGCATGTACTTCCAGCCGAGGGTCATGAGCTGGTTGTACTTGAAGCGGGGGAGCGTCCAGCGGATCCAGATGAAGCAGAAGGCGATGAACATCGTCTTGAGCAGCGTCATCGCCACCCCGATCACCGTCAGGAGCGCGCCGCCCAGGCCGAAGTACTCGACCAACAGCGACTGGCCGGGCAGGAGGTAGCCGCCCAGGAAGAGCGTCGTGATGAGCAGCGACGCGATCCAGAGGTTGACGTACTCGGCCAGGAAGAACATCCCGAACTTCATCCCCGAGTACTCGGTGTGGTAGCCGCCGACGAGCTCCTGCTCGGCCTCGGGGAGGTCGAACGGCGCCCGGTTCGTCTCGGCGAGCGCGCACACGCTGAAGATGATGAACCCGACCGGGTTGCGGAAGAGGTTCCACCCGAAGAAGCTCCCGAGGTGGTCCTGGCTCTCGACGATGTCGAACAGGCTGAGGCTGCCGGCGTAGAGCACCACGGAGAGCGCGGCGGCGCCCATCGCCAGCTCGTACGAGATCATCTGCGCCGACGACCGGAGCCCGCCGAGGAGCGAGTACTTCGAGTTCGACGACCACCCAGCCAGCGTCACGCCGTAGACCGAGATCGAGGTCATCGCGAGCACCACGAGCAGGCTCACGCCGATGTCGGCGACGGCGAGGGCGTCGCCGCTCGGCGTCTTCGCCCACGGGATCAGCGCGCCCGTGCTCATCGCGATCACCACCATCAGCACCGGCGCCAGGCTGTGGACGAAGGGGTTGCCCTGCGCCGGGACGATGTTCTCCTTGAACATCAGCTTGAACACGTCCGCGAACGACTGGAACAGCCCGGCGGGGCCGACGCGGTTCGGGCCGGAGCGCTCCTGGATGAACGCCGACACCTTCCGCTCGGCGTAGACCAGCAGCGAGGCCGTGATCAGGAAGAAGTTGAGCATGAGGAAGATGACGATCGGGAGATCGAGTACTTCCCAGACAGCGACGGCGGCGTCCATGCGGATCGGTAAAAAGAGGGCGGCGAGGGCGGTCGCCGGAAGTCAGGCAGGGGTCTCGGCGGGGGCGTCCGCGTCGGCGGTTTCGAGGGGGACCCCGAGCATCGACATGGCTCCGTGGGTGGCGCCGTCGAACTCCGGGCGACCGGCGACTTCGGCCATGATCGCCGCGGGCGACTTGAACTCGAGGGCGTGCCCGAGCGCCGAGGCGATTTGGGGGAGCACGGCCCAGCCCGGCAGGCAGTCGACCTTGTTGTCCTCGTCGTGCCAGCGGTCGAAGGGCGTCCCGACGCGGTCGTTCCGGCTCTGGCCGGTCCCGAGCGCCATCAGGAGCGAGCGGTTCATGGCTCGGACCATCTTGGCCGGCCGGAGCAGCTGCGCGCGCCCGTCCTCGTTTACGTACGTCCCGATCGTCTCGACGGACATCGTGATCGGGAGCGAGACGGTCGCGTGGGCGATGGTCGCGTTCGTGGTGTGCGTCGGGTGGAGCACGACGGGCGTGCCGTCGAGGTCGGCTGCGCTCAGCACGCCGGCGGCGACGGGGTCGTCGTGGAGGACGTAGACCAGATCCGCCGAGGCGACCTGCGAGGCGAGCAGCGTCGGGTCGACGGCCTGCATCCCGAGGCGTTCGCAGCCGGTCGTGTTCGGGGCGGGGTCGGTCGAGACGAGCCAGTCGTCGCCGTCCCACTCGCCGCGGCGGTCGATGAAGCGCGGCGCCTCGGCGCCCACCAGCTCCGCGAGGCGGACGAGCAGGTAGTTGTCCTCGACGGTCGCGTAGGCCGAGCCGAGGAAGAGGACGTTGGAGCCGGCCTCCCGCAGGAGCCGCCCGGCCTCACGGGCCGCGGCCTCCCACGTCGTCGGCGCGCCACCCAGCGCGGGGCTGGAGGCGCGGTCCTCGTTGTAGGTCTTGAACACGAGCCGGGCCACGTCGGGCATCCAGTACTCGTTCACGTCGAGGTTCTCGCGCGGCGTGATCCGGAGGACCTGGTTGTTCTTGGTCCAGACGTCCACGTTGATCCCCTTGCCGCCGAAGTCCGAGACGGTCGGCGTCTTGGCCATCTCCCAGACGCGGGCCTGGAAGCGGAAGTAGTCCTCCGTGAGCGCGCCGACGGGGCAGATGTCGGCCGTGCACATCGAGTAGGCGTCGTCGAACACCTCGCCCGGCGCCGTCATCGGGTGGTTCTTGTCGCCCCGGTTGATGATGGTCAGCTGGTGCGTCTCGCTGATCTCGGCCGTGAACCGCGTGCAGCGCGTGCAGTTGATGCAGCGCTCGGCGTCGAGGACCACGTTGGGCCCGAGCTGGACGCGTTTCGGCTTGTGGACCTTCTCGAACTCGAAGCGCGAGCCCTCCGGGCCGTACTTGTAGGCCTGGATCTGGAGCGGGCACTGGCCGGCCTGGTCGCAGATCGGGCAGTCGAGGGGGTGGTTCGCCAGCATGATCTCCAAGTTGTCGCCCTGGGCGGCGGCGACCTCCTCGGAGTCGAGCTGGGTGTGGACCACCATCCCCTCGGTGACGTCGAGCGCGCAGCTCGGCATCAGCTTCGGGAAGTAATTGATCTTGGGCGTCCCGTCGTCGTTGAGGACCGGCTCCTTCGTCTCGCGGTCGATGACCGGCGTGCCGGCCTTCACGAGGCACTGGCGGCAGTTGGCCGGGATCGAGAGCGAGGGGTGGTAGCAGAAGTGCGGGATCTCGGTGCCCTCGTCGAGGCAGAGCTGGAGCAGCTTCTGCCCCAACTCGAACTCGTGGGTCTTCCCGTCGATGGTGACCTGCGGCATGGAGGAACGGTCGGAGCGGATCGGAACTGGAAGGGGAGCGCTAGGCGCTGGCCGTGGCGTCGGGCGCGGGCCGGGCGAGGACCTCGACGCCGATGGTGGTCAGGACGAGCGTGCGCTTGGGCTCGGTGATGGCCTCGACCTCGGCCGGGGAGGCGCCGCCGTCCTGGGCGTAGTGCCGCAGGTCGTCGACGGACTCCATCTCCACGTCGAGCTGGCCGGCGAGGCGGACGGTCGCGCCGCTGAGGTCCTTCGGGAACGTGAACCGGTAGCTCTCGCTCTCGTCGCGCGGCACGTTCACGCGGACCATCTGGCCCTCGGCGGTGGCGAGCGAGAGCCAGCAGCCGGCCTGCTGGCACACCTCGCGGACCGTACCCTCGACGGTGACCGTCTTGCCGTCGAGCTCGTCGGCGCGGGCGATCAGCTCGTCCGGCGTGAGCGCGTCGCCGGCCGGGACGGCGTCGCCGATGGCGACGCTCGCGGCGTCGGCCTCGGACATCGTCGTCGGGTCCGTCGCGGGCGCGTCGGGCTCGCCGGCGCAGGCCGCGAGGGTGAGGAGCGGGATCAGGAGGAGGCGTCGCATGGGATCAGGTGGTCGGGACGCCGTCAGGCGTCAGCGCGCCGGTCTCGACGCTGGCGCCGTCGCCGGAGAGGTCGGCGCCGGGGACGAGGCTCGGCTTGCACTTGGCCTCGAACTCGTCGCGGAAGCGGCGGATGCCCCAGCGGACGGGCCACGCGGCGGCGTCGGCGAGGGCGCAGACCGTCCGGCCCTCCATCTGGTCGCAGACCTCGAGGAGGAGATCGAGGTCGCGCGTGTAGCCCTCGCCCTCGTCGATGCGGGTGAGGAGCTTGTGGAGCCAGCCGGTGCCGTCGCGGCACGGCGTGCACTGGCCGCACGACTCGTGGTGGTAGAAGTGGGCGATCCGGCGCGTGAAGCTCACCATGTCGGTGTCCTCGTCGAGGAAGCACAGCCCGCCCGTGCCCATCGACGAGCCCGCCTCGCGGAGCGTGTCGGCGTCCATCGTGGCCTGGGCCGCCATCTCCCACGTCAGGGGCGGCGTGGAGCTGCCGCCCGGGACCACGGCCTTGATCTTCTTGCCGCCGCGCGCGCCGCCCGCGACCTCCAGGAGGTCCGAGATGAGCATGCCCGTCGGGTACTCGTAGACGCCCGGCTTGTTGACGTGGCCCGAGATCCCGTAGAGGACCGGCCCCGGGTGCTTCTCCGGTCCGATGCCGGCGAACCACTCCGCCCCGCGGTTCACGATGAGCGGGACGTCGGCGAGCGTCTCGACGTTGTTGATCGTCGTCGGCATGCCGAAGACGCCCTGCTGCGCCGGGAAGGGCGGCTTGATGCGCGGGTAGGCCCGCTTGCCCTCCAGCGAGTTCATCAGCGAGGTCTCCTCGCCGCAGATGTAGGCGCCGGCGCCGTAGTGGACCACGAGGTCCGTCGAGAAGTCGGTCCCGAGGATGTTCTTCCCGAGGTAGCCCTTCTCGTAGGCCGCGTCCACGGCCTTCTGAACGTGGTTGACGTAGTCGATGTACTCGCCGCGGATGTAGAGGTAGCACGTCTTGATCGTCATCGCGTAGCACGCGAGCGCGATCCCCTCGATCATCAGGTGCGGGTTGTACTCGAAGATCTGGCGGTCCTTGAACGTGCCCGGCTCGGACTCGTCGCCGTTGCAGCAGAGGTACCGCGGCTTCGCGGGGTCGACGGGCGGCATGAAGCTCCACTTGAGGCCGGTCGAGAAGCCGGCACCGCCGCGGCCGCGCAGGCCGCTCGCCTTGACCTCGTTGGTCAGGCCGGTCGGGTCGAACTTGCCGTCCTTGACGACGGCGCGGAGGGCGCCGTAGCCGCCGTTCTGCTCGTAGACGTCGATCTGGTGGAGGTCCTTGATGGGCGGCAGGATGACGCGCTCGTAGGCGCGCCAGTCGCCGGCCTTGGACTGGCCCGTGAGGAGGGTGTCGGCGTCGGCCATGTCGGGGGAGTCGCTTAGGAGCGGATGCGGTGGAGCGGCATGCGCGCGGCGGACGCTTCCTGCGCAACGATCCGGTCGATCAGGAGGTCCGCCAGCGCGACGGACTCGGGGAGTTGGACGTCTTCGTCCTCGGCGTCGGAGAGCTCGCGGAGGGCCTGGTAGATCCAGCGCCGCCGCTTGTTCGACTTCGACTGCACCACGAGGCTGACGAAGAACAGGGGGGCGTAGAGCGTCGGGAAGAGGGCGTCGAACGGCTGGCCCGTCGCGAATTGGTACGTCGCCGTCGCGACCGCGGCGAGGGCGACGGGGATGCCGACCCATCCCAGGGCTTTCTGGATCCAGCGGTCCCGCGTCTCCATCGTCGCCAACTCGGCGTCGATGTAGTCGACGTCCAGCGTCTTCTTCAGCTTCTGGATCTCGTTGTAGCTGAGCCCGCCCCCGAAGTCGCGGCTGTTCATCGTCTCGAGCTCCTTCAGGAGGATCTCCTGGACCCGGCGCTCGCGGCGCGTGAGGCCGGCGCCCGCGGCGCGCTCGGGCGTCCGCGCGGCACGCTTCCCCATCGTCTTGGAGATCGGGCCGCGCACGTCGAGGGCGGGCGCGCCCTGGGAGGCGGCCTCTTGGATGCGGCGGTCGGCGACGAGGTGGAGGCTGGGCGGGCGCGTGCTCACTAGTGCACCGTGCCCGAGACGGGCGGGGTCTGGTAGGTCGTCACGGCCTCGGCGTCGGAGCGGCGGTTGCCGCCGAGCTCCGTCTCGTCCTGGGGGAGCGTGACGGACTCGAACGGGAGGCTCTCGCCGGCCCGGAGCGCATCGATCATGGCGTCGAGCTTCTCCGTCGTGAGGTTGTGGACGTAGGGGCCGTTGGTGACCTGGAGCATGGGCGCCGAGCCGCACGCCCCGAGGCACTCGGCCTCCTGGACCGTGAACAGGCCGTCTTCGGAGGTGCCACCCTTCGTCACGCCCAGCTTCTCCTCCAGGTAGTGGAGCATGTCGTAGCCCCCGCAGACCTGGCACGAGAAGCACGTGCAGACGTCGAGGACGAATCGGCCCTTGTCCTCCTTGAAGTACTGCGTGTAGAACGTGGCGACGCCGTAGACCTTGGCGTACGGGATCCCCAGCGTGTCGGCCACGAGGTGCATCACCTCGGGCGGGAGCCAGCCGAACTTGCGCTGGGCCAGCCAGAGTGCTTTCATCACGGCCGCATCGGCCGTGGGGTACTGGGCGCGGAACGTGTCGAGCGCCGTCTGCTCCTCGTCGGTCCAGACGAGCTCGTCGTCGGAGAACGTCCGCGCGGGCGCCTCGCCGGGGACGTACTGCGGCTTGGGGGAGACGTCGAGGCCGTCGGCGCCGGGGGTGTCGGGGGTCAGCATTACTTGTCGGAGTCGCCGATGACGGGGTCGATGGAGCCGATGAGGACGACGGTGTCGGCCACCATCGCGCCCTCCATCATGGTCTCGAGCCCCTGGATGTTCTTGAACGAGCCGGTGATGGCCTTGACGCGCCACGGGCTGCCCGTCCCGTCTGAGACGAGGTGGAAGCCGAGCTCGCCCTTCGGGCTCTCAATGGCGTGGTAGGCCTCGGCGCCCTTGGGCGGGGCCACGCCCGTGTCCGTCATCATGAAGTCGTGGATCATCCCCTCCATCGAGTAATAGACCTCGTCCTTGGAGGCGTAGGCGGCCTTCGCGTTGTCCACGCGGACGGGCCCGGCCGGGAGCCGCTCCAGGCACTGGCGGATGATCTTGACCGACTGCTCCATCTCCTCGACGCGGACGAAGTAGCGGGCGAGCGAGTCGCCCTCGGTGCGCATCGGGATGTCGAAGTCGATCTGGTCGTAGACGAGGTAGGGCTCGAAGAGGCGGATGTCGTGGGCCACGCCCGAGGCGCGGAGCGTCGGGCCGGTGTAGCCCTGCCGGACGACCTCCTCGCGCGAGAGCACACCGACGCCCTCGTTCCGGTCGATCCAGATCCGGTTGCGGTTGAGGAGCTTCTTCCAGTCGGCGATCTGCTGCTCGAACTCGTCGCAGAACGAGCGGATCATGGAGAGCGCCGCGTCCGAGAAGTCGAACGCGAGCCCGCCGATGCGGCTGTGGCTAACGGTGAAGCGGGCGCCGGCCACCTCGTCGAAGATGGAGTAGATCTCCTCGCGGTACTTGAACGTCCAGAGGAAGACGGAGAGCGCGCCGGCGTCCATCACCATCGTCCCCGCCCAGAGGAGGTGGCTGGAGATCCGGGCCAGCTCGCAGCCGATGGTCCGGAGCCACGTGGCCCGCTCGGGGGCCTCGATGCCCGCCAGCTTCTCGACCGCGAGGCACCAGGCCACGTTGTTCGAGTAGGGGCTCATGTAGTCCATGCGGTCCGTGTAGGGCATGAACTCCTGGTACGTCTTCACCTCGGCCAGCTTCTCGATGCCGCGGTGGAGGTACCCGACGTCGACGAGGCACTTCTCGATGGTCTCGCCGTCGAGCTGGCAGACGACGCGGAGGGCGCCGTGCGTGGCCGGGTGCTGGGGGCCGAGGTTGAGGATCATCCGGCTCTCCAGCGGGTCGTCGCCCGCGCCGGCCACCATGGGGACGGCGTCGGAGGCGGCGCCGTCGCCGGAGACCTCGATGCGCCCGTCGTCCTCGGTGCCGGCGTCGGGGCGGACGCTGGCGCGGGCCCGCTCGGTCGCGCCCGGGATCTCGACGTGCGTGTGGCGGTCGGCGAGGGCCTGGTAGAGCGCGGCGTTGTGGCGCGGCCAGAAGGTGAAGAGGTCCTCGCTGGAGCCGGGCGCGGCGGCGTGGGCGCGCGGGGTGCCGTGTCGGTGACGGCCATGGGGGCGGGGCGCTTAGTCGGTGGGCAGGTCCTTCGGGATCTGGCCGTGGGCACGCGGGAACGGGTCGGCCTGGAGGTCGCCGTCGGGCGTGTTGGGCGGGAGCGGGAGGCTGCCGGGGATGCCGAGCGTGGGGAATTCCTTGCGGGCCGGGTGGTAGGCGAAGTCCTCCGGCATGTAGATCCGGCGGTGGTCCGGGTGCCCGTCGAACCGGATCCCCATCATGTCCCAGGCTTCGCGCTCGTGCCAGTTGGCGGCGGGGTAGACCTGCGTGATGGTGGGGACGAGCGGGTCGTCCTCGTCTACGCGCACCTTCAGGCGGATCCGCTTGCGCGCCTCGATGGAGCAGAGGTTGTAGAACACCTCGAACCGGTCGTCCTCGGTGAACCGGTCGATGGTGCCGATGTCGGTGAGGTAGTCGAACCCGACCTCGTCGTGGAGGAACCGGCAGACGTCGGCGATCCGGGCGCGGTCCACGAAGACGGTCGTCTCGCCTGCGTAGCCGACGACCTCGCCGATGGCGTCGCCGAACCGGTCCTGGAGAGCCTCGACCACGGTCGGGACCTGCCAGGAGGCCTTCGCGTGCGGGTTCTCGTTCCGGAGCCGCTCCATCTCGCCGGCGAGGGCCTCGCGCGGCGTGAAGTAGAACTTGAGCGTCTGCTCCTGCTCGGCGGGGTCGAGGAAGGGGGCGTCGTCGGGCCCGCCGACGAGGGCGGACGCGATGGGCTCGAGGGCGACGGACGGCTGCGGCGTCTCCTCGGGGAGCGGGCGGTCGGAGTCGGACATCGGCTAGGCGGCGACGGGCTGGCCTTCGGGGGTCACGATGCGGCCCTCCACGAGCTGGTTCGGCTCGTCCTTGAAGCGGACGTCCTTCGCGACCGACTCGGTCACGCGGATCTTCTCCTGGATGTCCATGAGGGCGTGGATGATGGCCTCCGGCCGCGGCGGGCAGCCGGGGATGTAGACGTCGACGGGGAGGAAGTTGTCGACCCCCTGGACGACGCCGTAGCACCGGTGCATCCCGCCGGTCGAGGCGCAGGCGCCCTGGGCGATGCACCACTTCGGCTCGGCCATCTGATCCCAGATGCGGCGGACCGTGTGGGCCATCTTGTGGGAGCACCACCCGGCCACGATCATGAGGTCGGCCTGGCGTGGGCTGAACCGCATGGCCTCGGAGCCGAACCGGGCCACGTCGTACTTCGGGCCCGCGAACCCCATCATCTCGATGGCGCAGCAGGCCAGGCCCATGGGCATGGGCATGAGGGAGTTCGAGCGCGCCCAGTTCACGACGGAGTCGACCGTCGTGGTGAGGAAGCCGCCTTCTTCGCTAAACATGGAGTGTTCGGATCGTGTCGGGGTCGTACCGAGGGGGGCGCGTCGTGTTCGGGCGCACGCCCTGTTTTCAACGGAGGCTGACCGGGGCTAGTCCCAGTCGAGCCCGCCCTTCCTGACGTCGTAGATCAGCCCGACGACGAGGATGAAGATGAACACGCCGATGATGCTGAGCGACGCGAGCGCGGCCCCGCCGCCGGCCTCCAGGAACGTCCGGAACGAGACGGCCCAGGGGTAGAGGAACACGAGCTCCACGTCGAACACGATGAAGATCATCGCGACGAGGTAGAACTTGACCGAGTACCGGTCACGGGCGGTCCCCACCGGGTCCATCCCCGACTCGTACGGGCTGGCCTTGACGGCGCCCGGCTGGTACGGTCCGAAGTACTCGGCGATCTTGAGCAGGCTCAGCGCCAGCCCAAGGGCCAACAGGACCATCAGGAAGAGGGGCAGGAACTCGGTGATCATCGCGGACGCCAGGGCGGGCGGTAAGACGCAGAGGGGCTCGGAAAGCTACGACGCCCCGTCCGCCGCGACCGGTCCGGACACGGCCTTCTCGGTGGACATCCTGGGAAGCTCGGTGGCTGAGCGGATGGGGCTCCCGCGGTCAGCGTGTGACGGTGAGCTGGCCCTGCCGGACCGCCTCGCCCGCCCGGAGGCGGACGACGTAGACGCCGCTCGCGAGCTCTGCGGCATCGAACGGGACGGAATGGTTGCCGGGCCCGAGGTGGGCATCGAACGGAACCGCCACCCGCCGGCCGAGCGCGTCGAACACCTCGACGGTCACGTCGGCCTCGGCGCCGAGCGAAAACGGGATCGTCGTCCGTTGACGGACCGGGTTGGGGTAGGCGGCTCCGAGAGCGACCTCGTCGCGATCGAAGGCGGGTACGTCGTCGGCGGAGGCGACGACGTAGAGGTCGTCGTAGGCGAACCCCCCCTGCGGAGCAAAGACCGGGTCGTAGGCGATCGTCACGTCACCGGCCGGGAGCAGGGTGTGCGTTTCGCTGTCCCAGACGACGAGGGAGACCGGGTCGCCGTCGCGGAGTCCATCGATCTCGGGCGTCACGGGGTCGTCCGCCCAGATGGTCAGGGCAGTGCTGGCGCCGCGCCACGTGCTCACCCCGACGCAGAGCCCGTCGGGGCTTAAAGCGGCGATCCGATCGCCCGGGGTGATGGTCCCCTCGGCGAGCGTGATGGCCGGGAGGTTGGGGATGACCACGACGGCGCTCGCCCACGAGTCGGCGAGGCAAGCGTCGAGGTCGTTCGGTGGCATCGCGAGGGCAGCCGCAGGGGTCAGGGTGGTCAAGAGCACGGCAATCCGTGCGAGTCGGAAGGACACGAAGGGGGGACATCGGTGGAAGAGGGCAATCCGATGCGAGCACGTCAGGCACCACGCCGCCGGGTGAATGGGCCGGCGGTGTGTCACGATGGCGTTCCCGCATCTGGGCACCGTTCCTATCGGCGCCTCGTGCAAAACCCTATCGCCGTCCATCGCCTCGGGCTGCTGATGAGCACCTCTGGGCTTCAGCAGATCGGGGTTAGGGGGCGTGTACGAGGCGGAAACGCCCCTTCGGCCCAGGCTGATGGTTTCCTGAGGAAAGGTCCTGGCGAGACGCAAAAGCGAGTGGATCCTTTCGCTCGGGGTTAGGTGCGCTCGATCACCCAGATGTCAGAGGATGAGGCTCCCCGTCTCCATCACCTCTACGCCGTTCGGGGTCCCCGGGGACCTCCGGTAGATCGACCCGCGCGTCGGGGCGAACAGGCCATGTCTCGACGTCCGAGCGTTCCCAACACGTCGGCCTCCCCCATGGGGGCATCCGGTCCCGGCCTACTGCTGGAGGTCGAGGCCTCCTCATCAGCCCCCATCAAAAGGGCGGTGCGTCCTCATGAAGACCACCCCACGTGCCCCGGCTCCAGACGAGTCGGTGACTCGGGAACGATCAGGACCAACCTGGCTCTACGAAAGGGCAGGGTCCTCGAGTCAACAGTCGATTCCGGTTGGAACAGGAGCGTGGGCAGGGCGGTCGGGGGGAGTCTGTCCGCAGGGTTGGAGCGAGTGGCTCAGCCGTGAGCGGCCCGGGGCCCGGCGGGCTACGGACGCGCGCCGATCTCGTATTCCTCCGGGGGCTCGGCGTCGAGGAGCCACCGCACGAAGTAGTCCCACCGCCGGCGCGTCATGTAGTTCGAGGCGGCGCCGTAGCCGTGGCGCGCGTTGGGGAACAGGATCAGGTCGAAGTCCTTGTTGGCGTCGATGAGCGCCTGCACCACGAGGAGCGTGTTGGACGGCGGCACGTTGTCGTCGAGGAGGCCGTGGGCGAGGAGGAGCTTGCCCTTCAGGTTGGCCGCGAGCGTCTGGTTGGCCTCCGCCTCATAGTTGTCGGTCCCATCGTCGTCGCGGACGAGGAGGCCCTGGTAGCGTTCGCCCCAGTCGTCCTCGTAGTTGCGCTGGTCGTGGTTGCCGGACTCCGAGATGCCGACGTCGAAGAAGTCGGGGTAGCGGAACAGGGCGTCGGCGGCGATGAAGCCGCCACCGGAGTGACCCCAGATCCCCACGCGCTCGATGTCGATCCACGGGTACTGGCGGGCGAGGTCCTGCATCCCGCCGACCTGGCTGGGGAGCGTGTTGTCACGTCCCATCGCGCCGTAGTAGGCGTCGTGGAAGGACTTCGAGCGGCCCGGCGTGCCCGTCCCGTCGATGGAGACGACGACAAAGCCCAACTCGGCGAGCGCCTGACGGTCGCCCCAGGCGGGGCGGAACGAGCGGCTGCCGATGCTCCCGCTCTGCGGCCCCGGGTACGCCTGGTTGATGATGGGGTAGGTGTTGGACGGGTCGAAGTCGGTCGGGCGGAAGAGGAGACCGTAGAGCCGGGTCTCGCCATCGGGCGCCGTCATGGTGATGCGCATCGGGGGCTTCCAGCCGGTGGCTTCGAGTGCCGAGATGTCGGCCCGTTCCACCTCCATCACGAGGGCGCCGTCGCGGTCGCGCACTGTCACGACCGGCGCGGCGTCGGGCCGCGAGTACGTGTCGATGAGGTACTGGCCGGACGGGGAAATCTGGACGGTGTGGTCCCCGTCGTCGGGCGTGAGGGAGCGGGCCGGGCCGCCGTCGAGGCTCGCCCGGTAGAGGTGGCGGAAGTAGGGGTCCTGGCCAGGCTCGCGGCCCATGGCCTCGAACCACACCTCGCGCGCGTCCTCGTCGATCCGTTCGATCGCCGAGACGGGTCCCTCGCCAGTCGTGATCCGGTTCTTGAGCGCGCCCGTCGTCAGGTCGTAGAGGTAGAGGTTGCCCCAGTCATCGCGCTGCGAGTACCAGACGATCTCGTCGGTGTCCCACAGGACACGCCAGCCGGTGACCGACTCGAAGTGCGTGTCCTCGGTCTCCGTCAGGACGTCGCGCACCGCGCCGGTCTCGGCGTCGGCGACGCGGATCGTGACCGACTTGTGGTCGCGCGGCGTGGAGGCGAGGGCGAGCCGCGTGCCGTCCGGGCTCCAGATGTAGTCGTCCATGCTGAGGTCGTCGCCCAGCGTGGCACGGTGGTACTCGGGGGCGAGGTCGAGCGGGACGACGCGCCCGGCGTCCACGTCGATGATGACGCGGCGGAGCATGGCGACGGCGCTGTCGCCCGGGAGTGGGTACTTCCACGCCTGGAGCGTGGGCGTGCCGACCGTCGTCTCGACGAGGTACATGTCGCCGACGGCGCGCTCGTCCTGCTGCTGGGTGGCGATCTTCTTCGAGTCCGGCGACCACTTGGCGACCGGCCGGTCGCTCTTGCGCCACCCGGCGTTGTCGGTGGCATAGCCGTTGTTCTCCGTCCCGTCCGTCGTGAGCTGCGTCTCCTCGCCCGTGGCGACGTCGCGGACCCAGAGGTTCCAGTCGCGGATAAAGGCCGCCTGCGATTCGTCCGGCGAGAGCACCTCGGCGCGTGCGTAGCGGGCGTAGGGGTTGGCGTCCGTCCGGCGCTCCCCGGCGTCGGCGCATGTCGCGGCGTCGAGGTCGCACACCCAGTGGCGCTCGCCGACGTCCACGCCGATGCCGTCGTCCTCGACCTCGACCTCGAACGTACGGAACGGGAGCCGGTGGACCGAGACGGAGTCGCCGGTGGCAGCCGCCAGGGCCGTCGCGAGGCGGGCGTGGTCGAAGGCCGGCTCGCGCGTGCCCCGCGCCGGGTCGACGATCATGAACGTGGTGCCGTCCGCGGTCTGGGCCGGGTACCAGAAGCGGTCGCCGTCGAGCCATGTCGCGTCTACGCGCCCGCCGATGACGAGGGGGTAGGTGGCCGGGGCAAGGAAGCGCTCGGCGCGGGCGTAGTCCTCGGCGGTGAGCTGACGGCGCTCCTGCGCCGAGGTCGGCGCGCTGACGACGGCCACGAGGAGGCCGGCGAGGAGGAAACGGAAGTGGCGAGGGGCGGGCATGGCGTCGGAGAGGGCGGGCCGCGAAAGGTAGCCGCCGACGCCGTGTGCCTGACGCGGCGCGCTACGCCAGCCCGACGCGCTCGAAGATCTCGTCCACTCGGGCCTGGTGGTAGGCCGGGTCGAACGCGTCGGCGATCTGGCGTGAGGAGAGGTGCCCCGTGATGCCGGGCGCTCCCTCGACGATCTCGCGGAAGCTCCGGCGCTCGCGCCACGCCTGCATGGCGAGCGGCTGGACCGTGTCGTAGGCGTCCTCGCGGCTGAGGCCCGTCTCGATCAACATCAGCAACAGCCGTTGACTGTACACGAGCCCGTAGGTCCGGTCCAGGTTCTCGCCCATCCGGTCTGGGTAGACCGTCAGGTTCTCGACGATCCGAGCGAGGCGGGCGAGGGCGTAGTCGAGGGCAATCGTCGCGTCGGGTAGGATCACGCGCTCGACGGACGAGTGGCTGATGTCGCGCTCGTGCCAGAGGGCCACGTCCTCGTAGGCCGCCACCATGTAGCCGCGCAGGAGGCGCGCCATGCCCGTCAGGTTCTCGCTCCCCACCGGGTTCCGCTTGTGCGGCATCGCGCTCGACCCCTTCTGGCCCTTCCCGAACGACTCCTCGGCCTCCAGGACCTCGCTCCGCTGGAGGTGTCGGATCTCGACCGCGATCGTCTCGATGGTCGTCCCGACGAGAGCGAGCGCGCCGAGGTACTGGGCGTGGAGGTCGCGCGGGAGGACCTGCGTGGAGATCGGCGCTGGCTTCAGCCCGAGGCGCTCGCACGTCAGGCGCTCCACCTCCGGTGGGATGTTGGCGAACGTCCCGACGGCGCCCGAGAGCTTGCCCACGCGGACGGCCTCGGCGGCGGCGTCGAACCGCTCGATGTCGCGCTGGACGGCGTCGTAGAACCGGGCCAGCTTGAGCCCGAACGTCGTCGGCTCGGCGTGGACGCCGTGCGTCCGGCCGACGGTCACGGTGTGTTTGTGCTCGCGGGCGCGGGCCGCCAGCACCTCCCCGAGGCGGACGAGGCCCTCGCGCAGGATCGTGTTGGCGCGGAGCAGCCGCAGCGACTGGGCCGTGTCGACGACGTCGGACGAGGTGAGGCCGTAGTGGACCCATTTCCGCTCGTCGCCGAGCGTTTCACTCACGGCGCGCGTGAAGGCGACCACATCGTGCCGCGTCTCGGCCTCGATCTCGTGGATTCGCTCGACGTTGAACGAGGCGCTCTCGTAGAGCCGCTCGACGTCCTCCATCGGGATCTGGCCGGTCGCCGTCGACCACGCCCAGCAGGCGGCGAGCTCGACGTCGAGCCAGGCCTGGAACTGGGCCTCCTCGGTCCAGAGGGCGCCCATGTCCGGGCGGGTGTAGCGGTCGATCATGGGGGCAAGGGGTGGAGATCCAAGGTCGCTATCAAGGTTCGGGCGATCCCCGAAAGGATGGCCAAGACGTGTCGTGGGGGATGCGGGGATCCCATCTGGGCCCGCCCGTTACCCGTTCAGAGCGAGAATTCGGGTGGGGCATTTGGAGATGCACACATATGACTCTATCGTTCTTGACTTCACGCGTCCTCCGCGAATCGTTCGCGGACGCTCCATGAAAGGCCACTAGCCCCACCACTCCATGCGTCTTTTGAAAGTCTTAGGCACCGCGGCCGCCGTCGGTGCACTCGCCCTCTCCGGTTGCGACTCCACCGCTCCCGACGCTAACCAGCTCGATGGCAGCGTCGCCACTGCCGACGCTCGAGGCGGCGTCACGGAGTCCTACATCGTCGTGTTCAAGGATGACGCGACGAACGTGCGGGGCCTCGCGCAGCGCCTCGCCAACGGCGCTCCCACGTTCGTCTACGAGAACACCATCAAGGGCTTTGCGGCGCAGTTCTCGCCGCAGGCGGCGGCGGCGATCGCCCGGAATCCGAACGTCGCGTACGTCGAGAAGGACCAGGTCGCGGTGCTCGCGCCCCCGTGCGGGACGCCCAACGGAGGCCCATGCGACGGTGGCGGCGGAACGGTGGGGGCGGAAGCACCCAGACCACGCCCTACGGCATCACGCGCGTCAACGGCGGCGTCGCCTCGACCGCACGCGTCTGTGTGATCGACTCCGGCGTCGACCTCGACCACCCGGACCTCAACGTCGACGTGTCGGCGAGCCGGAGCTTCCTGGGCGGTAAGGACGCGGACAACCCGGACGATCAGAACGGCCACGGGTCGCACGTCGCCGGGACCATCGGCGCCCTCAACAACAACCAAGGGGTGATCGGCGTCGCTGCCGGGGCCACCATCGTCTCCGTCCGCGTGCTCGACCGGCGCGGAAGTGGGGCGTACTCTGGCGTTATCGCTGGCGTCGACTACGTGGCGTCCGGCGCTCCAAACTGCTCGGTGGCCAACATGAGCCTCGGTGGCCCCGTCTCGGACGCCCTCGACCAGGCGGTCCTGAACGCGGGCCAGAAGGGGGTAACGATGACGCTGGCCGCCGGCAACGAGACCGACGATGCCCGAAACCACTCGCCTGCCCGCGCAGGGGGCGTTTCGAAAAGCGACCGCGTGTACGCCATCTCGGCGATTGACTCGAACGACGCGTTCGCTTACTTCTCCAACTACGGCCCCGCCGTCGAGTACGCCGCCCCCGGGGTCTCGATCTACTCGACCTACAAGGACGGGGGTTACTCCACGCTGTCGGGGACCTCAATGGCCGCGCCGCACGCGGCCGGCGTCTTCGCCCTCGGCGCGGCCCGCACGAGTGGCGTCGTCTCTTCCGGGGACCCCGACGGGACGCCGGACCCGATCATCGTCCACTGACGGCTAACCCCGTCGGACTGCCAGGCGCCCGCTCTCGGAGAGAGCGGGCGCCTTTTAGTGAGAGGCCTCGTCGACCAGCCGCCTGAGCACGTCGACGGCGAACCCGTCGACTTCGGCCTGACGGTTGGTGAGCACCACGACGCCGACGCCGAGGTCGGGGACGGCGCCGATGAACGCACCGGCGCCGCCGACCATCCCATTGTGCCACGCGAGCGTATGCGCGCCGAACGGAGAGAGGTGCCACCCGAGCCCGATCGAGACCCGCTCGCTCGCGGCCTTCTGGGGCGAGAGCGCGAGCGCCATCGGCTCCGCGAGCGGCCCATCGGACGTGAGCGCGGCCTCGACGAACGTGAGCAGGTCGCCCGCCGTCGAGCGCCAGCCGCCGGCGCCGGCCGTCGCGTCGGTCCACGTCCAGTGGGGGACGACGTCGCCGGTCAGGCCATGCGCGTCGGCAAAGCGGGCGGCGAGCGAGTTGGGCACGGTGAGGATCGTCTCGCGTATCCCGAGTGGCGCGAGCACGCGCGTGCGGACGTTCTCAGCGTAGGTCGTCCCGCTGTGCAGGGCGAGGGCATAGCCGAGCAGGCCGGCGCCAAGGTTCGAGTAGCTGTAGGTGTCGCCCGGCGCCGTCTCTAGCTCGACCGTCTCCAGGTAGGCGAGCAAGCGGTCCGCCGTGTAGAGCGCATACGGGTCGGCAATGTTAAAGTCCGGCGTCATGGCGAGGTCGGTTGGAAGGCGCGGCAGGCCCGACGTGTGGGTGGCGAGGTCGACGAGCCGGATCGGCCAGTCGCCGTACGTGCGCATCGCGAGCGAGTCGGGGAGGAGGACCGCGACCGGCGTCGTCAGCGTGACCTCGCGGGTCGTGATGGCGTCGGCGAGGGCGAGCGACGTGAGCACTTTGCTCACCGAGCCGATCTCGTAGAGCGTGTGGGCGTCAGGCGCCGTGCCCATGCTGTCGATCGCGCCCACGCCGAGGACCTGGCGCTGCCCGCCCACGGTGACGCCCACGACGAGAGACGGGAGTCCGTTCGCCTCGGCGAACGACCGCGCAAGCGAGTCGACCGGGACGGACGCCGCGGGCTGGCCGGCCGCGGAGGCCGTGGCCGCGGCCAGGATCACGAGAACGACGAGGGCGCGGCACCTCGTGGGAGGGGAGGTCCAGTCAGTCATGGTCGGAGAGGTCGTGGAGGAGGGTCGCGAAGCGGTTGCGGAGAGGGAGAAGGTCGGTTCGGACGGCCCGCTGGTTCAGCCAGTAGATGAACCCGAAGACGCCCCCCACGATGAGGAACGGGGCGACGCAGAGGGCCGCGAGGAAGGCGATCACGGCCAGCGAGGGATCGGCCGGTAGCTCCGCGAACACCTCCAGGTAAACGCCCGCCATGAACACGAGAGGGCCGGGCGTGAGCGGGAGCAGGTACCACCACAGGATCGATCGGAGCAGGTCGATCTGTACGTCGACGCGGCCGAGGGCGATGCGGAGGGCCCCGGCGGCGGTGAGGTCGGGGGCAGGGCGCGGGCAGAGGCGCTGTGCGCGCCACATCCACGCGACCACGAGCCCAGCGCCGGCGATGGCCAGCACGATTCCGATGCGTCCGACCAGGGGGGCGTCCGGCCACATCCCCCCGAACGCGGCCGCAACGATCCCGGCGGCGGCCGTCTCGCGCCAGTCGCGCCACCGGATGGACCGGTCGAAGCGCGCGGCCTCGGAGCGGAGCGCGGCGATCCGGTCGGGGTCGACGGGTGGGGGCGGGTCGTCGGCCGTCCGCCAGAGCGTCTGGAGGTCGTCGAACGAGGTCATGGCGTGAGGGCGGGGTCGGCAACGAGGGCGGCGAGCGTCGCCTTCGCGCGGTGGAGCCGGACGGCCACGTTCGAGACGCTCAGGCCGAGCGTCGCGGCGATCTCGGCGTGCGGGCGCTCCTCCAGCGTGAGGACGACGAGCGCGCGGTCGATCTCGGGGAGGCGGGCGAGCGCGTCGTAGAGGCGGCCGAGGGCGTCGGCGCGGGCCATGTCGGCGGCGGGGTCCGGGAGGTCGGAGGGCGCCGCCTCCACGGCGCGCGGGGCGTCGACCGTCGCGCGCACGCCTTCCCGGCGGACGGTCCCGAGCGCCACGTTGAAGGCGATCCGCGTGAGCCAGGTCCGCTCGCTCGCCTCGCCCCGGAACGACGGGAGCGCGCGCCAGACGTGGAGGAGCATCTCTTGGTAGAGGTCCTCGCGGTCCGGCCGGGTGCGGGTGTAGGCCCCGGCGATCCGCCACAGCACGCCCGCGTGGGCGTCGAGGAGGTAGCGGAAGTGGGCGTCGAGGGCGTCGGGCACGGGCGGGGCGGGCTCTGTCCCCTTCGTTGCGGGAGACGGGCGCACCTTACAGCCGCCGACGAAAAAAGCATCTGGCTCTGGATGGAGTAGACTTCCCAGCCGTTTCGCAACTCGCCGCCCGCGGCCTGAGTATCATGCTGCCAGTCGGTCGCCCCGCAGGGGCTCGCCGGCAGAGTGAGGGCACGTCCCGTACGGCCAGCTCCCTCTGAATCCCGCCAGGGCCGGAAGGCAGCAACGGTAGGAGGTCGTAGCGGCGCGATACGGATCGCGTGCCCTCACTCTTTTTGTATCCGCCTGTCCCGCACGGACCGATGCTGACGCTTCCTCTCGCCCAGGCCGCCCCCACCGGGGGGCTTTTCGGCAACCCGCTCCTCCTCATCGCCGTCCTGTTCCTCGTGATGTACTTCACGATGATCCGGCCGCAGACCAAGCAGGCCAAGGAGCACCGGGCGCTCGTGGAGGGCCTCGCCAAGGGAGACCGGGTCGTGACGATGGGCGGCATCCACGGCACCATCCGCTCGGTGGACGACACGACCATCCTCGTGGAGGTCGACGGCGGCACCAAGCTCCGGTTCGACAAGGGCAAGGTGGCCTACAAGATCAACTCGTCGGACCCCTCCTAGCGCTCCGGCGAACGGACGGCGAAGGTCGGCGCGCGCGGCAACTCCGGCGGCCCCCGGCCGTTGCTCTGGCCCCGCCGCCTCCGACACCCATGGCCGACGCCCCCCAGGTTCGCTTCGATACGGTCGAGGACGCCCTCGCCGACATCCAGAACGGCAAGCTCGTCGTCGTGGTGGACGATGAGGAGCGCGAGAACGAGGGCGACCTGATCGGCGCCGCCGAACTGGCGACGCCGGACCTCGTCAACTACATGGCTCGCGAGGCGCGGGGGCTCATGTGCGTGGCTATCACGCGCGAGCGCGCGGCAGCCCTGGAACTGCCCATGATGGAGCCGGTGAACACCGGCCTGCACGACACGCCCTTCACCGTGTCGGTCGACTACCGACACGGCACGACGACGGGCATCTCGGCTGCCGACCGGGCCAAGACGATCCGCGCCCTCGCCGACCCCGAGGCCTCGCCCACCGACTTCGCGCGGCCGGGCCACATCTTCCCGCTGCGGGCGCAGACCGGCGGCGTCCTCCGCCGCGCCGGCCACACCGAGGCGGCCGTCGACCTCGCCCGCCTCGCCGGGCTCCGCCCGGCCGGCGTCCTCATCGAGATCATGCGGGAGGACGGCTCGATGGCGCGCACCCCCGACCTCCGCGCCTTCGCCGACGCGCACGGGCTCAAGCTCATCACCATCAAGGACCTCATCGCGTACCGGATGCGGACCGAGCGGCTCGTGACGCGCGAGGTGGAGGTCCAGATGCCGACGGCGCACGGCGACTTCCGCCTCGCGGCCTACGAGGAGGTGCTGACGGGCGACGTCCACCTCGCCCTCGTGAAAGGCGAGTGGGAGGAGGACGAGCCCGTCCTCGTCCGCGTCCACAGCCAATGCGTGACGGGCGACATCTTCGGCTCGGCGCGGTGCGATTGCGGCGACCAACTCGCCCGCGCCATGGCGCAGGTGGAGCGCGAGGGGCGCGGCGTGATCCTCTACATGAAGCAGGAGGGGCGCGGCATCGGGCTCCTCAACAAGCTCCGGGCCTACAAGCTCCAGGAGCAGGGGATGGACACCGTCGAAGCCAACGAGGCCCTCGGCTTCGGGATGGACCTCCGGGACTACGGGATCGGCTGCCAGATCCTGCGCGACCTCGGCGTCCGGCGCCTCCGCCTGATGACCAACAACCCGAAGAAGCGCGTTGGGCTGTCGGGGTACGGGCTGGAGATCGTCGAGCGCGTGCCGATCGAGGTGCCGGCCGGCGCCCACAACGCGCGCTACCTCCAGACCAAGCGCGACCGGATGGGGCACGACCTCTTGCTGGAAGGCCTCAGCGAGCACGACCGCGACGCGCTCTCGACGGCGCTCGGCGACGGCTGATCCGGCCGAACCGCCGGGCATGACGCCTCGGCGTAACGTCAGGATTCCCAAAGTCAGGGCGGTCTCGAATAGCGGGGATGGGTCCCGATACTGGGGCTTTCGCCGAGTGCCCGTGTCCCGCGCCCTCCTGATTCCCGCCCTCTGCCTCGCCGGCATCATCCTGTACGGGACGACGTCGGCGTCGCGCCACTCGGCCCGGGCCGTCCGCGCCGACGGGCCGCCGGCGGTCCAGCGCCAGATGGTCGAGTTGGAGTCGACGCCGAGCCTCCCACCGCCGCCCCGCGATACGCTCGCGGCGCCCGCCGAGGCTCGACGGACGCCGCGACCGAGTGAGCTGAAGCTCTAGCGGCTAGGGAGTAAGGACGATCTTGCCTCGACGCCGCCCGTCTCGATCCGCCGGTGCGCCTCGGCGGCGTCGGCGAGGGGGAGGACGCTGTCGATGACGGGCTCCAGGTCGCCGGTCTCCACGAGCGCCGCGATCCGGTCGAGGATTCCGCCGGAGCGCTCCATCATCAGGGGGTAGATCGCCGCGTTCTTGCGGTAGGCCATGCCGAAGTCGCCCGTCGCGTTGCCGACGATCGTCACCATCCGGCCGTAATCGGCCAGGGCGTCGACGCTCTTGGCGAGCGTGTCGCCGCCGACCGTGTCGAAGACGACGTCGGCGCCGAGGTCGCACGAGAGGTCGAGCATGGCGGCGGTCCCGTCGGCCTCGTGGTAGTCCACGAAGAGGTCGGCCCCGGCGTCGAGGAGGGCGTCCTCCATCTCGGGGCTGCCCACGACAACGACGCGGGCGCCGGCCGCGTGCGCGATCTGGACGGCGAAGTGGCCGACTCCGCCGCCGCCGTGGATCAGGACGTACTCGCCTACCTCCAGGCCGCCCCGGTCGATGAGCGCCTCCCACGCGGTGCACGCCGCGAGCGGAATCGCTGCGGCCTCCTCGTGCGTCAGGTCGGACGGCTTCACGACGACGAGGCCGGCGTCGGCCACGTGGAGCTCGGCGTAGGCGCCGTGCGCGGTGAGGGGCGGCGTGTAGAACACCTCGTCGCCTTCCACGAGGTCCTCGACGTCGGCGCCCACGCCCTCGACGACGCCGGAGACGTCGTACCCGAGGATGACGGGCGGCGCGATCCCATACTGGTCGCCGTGCTGGCGGATCTTGGTGTCGACGGGGTTGACGGACGTGGCGTGGACGCGGACGAGCACCTGGCCGGGGCCGGGCTCGGGCGCGGCCACGTCGTCGCGGAGCGAGAGGGTGTCGGGGGAACCGAACTGGTCGAGGACGACGGCGCGCATGGGGGAGGGGCGTGGAGAAAGGACGTGGGGGGCCAACGCGGCGCCGGCGGCGCCGTTCAGCCCTGGGGCCGTCCTTCCTCGATCTCCACCTCGTCCCGGACCCGGTTCGCGAGCACGTCGTCGGCGCCGGAGGGGCGCTTCCAGGTCCCCCGCCAGAACCACACGAGCGCAACGGCGGCGGCGAGCAGGTTCGAGAGCGGGAACGCCCACCACAGGCCGTCGGCGCCGAGCGTGGTCCGCTCGGAGAGGACGTAGGCGATGGGGAAGCGGAACACCCACAGCGCCACGATCGCCAGCACCATCGAGATGAACGTGTGGCCCGCGCCGCGGAACACGCCGCTCAGGACCTGCTGCACGCCGATCAGCCCGAACGTCGGCGCGACGACGCGGAGGAACTGGGTGCCGTCGGCGATGACGGCCGGCTGGCCGGGGATGAACGCGCTCACGATGGGCTCGGCGAACACGAACCCGACGAGCCCGGCCGCCGACATCCCGAGGAAGCCGACGAGCGTGCCCACCTTCGCCACGCGGTCCGACCGATCCACGCGCCCCGCGCCGATGTTCTGCCCCACGAGCGTGGAGGTCGCCATCGAGAGGCCGAGCGCCGGGATGATGACGAACGAGATGACGCGCACGCCGACGCCGTAGGCGGCCACGACGGCGCTCCCGAACCCGGCCACGAGGACCGTCATCACGGTCAGCCCGAGCGCCCGCGTCGACTGCTCGACGGAGGCGGGGAAGCCGAGCCGCACGAGCCGCCGCTGGAGCGGCCAGTCCGGCCGGAAGTCGGACCCGCGGATCTGGATCCCGTACCGCCCGCTGAACAGGACGGCCACGCCGACGACGGCGGCGAGCCCTTGGGTGGCGAGCGTGGCGAGGGCCGCCCCGGCCACGCCGAGCGCGGGCATCGGTCCCCAGCCCTGGATGAAGAGTGGGTCGAGGACGAAGTTGAGGAGCACGGTCGCGAACACGATGAGCGCCGGCGTCCGCACGTCGCCCACGCCGCGCATGAGCGACTGGAACACGAAGTAGCCGAACAGGAAGACGAGCCCGGCGAACGAGTACTGGAGGTACTCCGTGGCGAGCGGGAGCACGTCGGGCGCGGCGCCCATCGCCCGCATCACGGGCCGCGCCGTCGTGAAGCCGAGGACGGCGAGGGGCACGGAGGCGGCGACGGAGACGAGGAGGGTCTGGGCCGAGACGTGGTTGACCCGCTCGGTCTCGCCGGCCCCGTCGTACTGGGCCACGAGGATCGTCCCGGCGATCCCGAGCCCGCCGCCGACGGAGATCAGGAAGAACAACACCGGGAAGCTGAGCGACACGGCGGCCACGGCCTCGACGCCCAGACGGCCCACCCAGAACGTGTCGGTCAGCTGGTAGACCGTCTGGAACAGGTTGGCGAGGACGATCGGCCCGGCGAGGGCGAGCAGGCCCCGGACGATGGGGCCCTCGGTGAGGCGGGACGGGACGCGGCGAGACGGCGGCATGGGGCCGATCTACTCCCGTCGGCGCACGGCGGTCCATCGACGCACCCTTGCCGCCGGGTTTCCGGCAAACTCCCCGGGCCGGCTAGACGCCCAGCGCCGTCGCCAGCCGGTCGGCGTGGACGTGGAGGGCGGCGAGCGTGCCATCGTTCTCGACCACGTGGTCGGCGCGGCGGCGCGCCTCGGCTGGGTCGATCTGGTGGCGCATCCGGGCAAGGACGGCCTCGCGGTCGACCCCGTCGCGGTCCATCACGCGCGCGATGCGCGTCTCGACCGGCGCGTCGACGACGACGGTCTGGTCGAGCCCCTCGTCGCCGCCGGTCTCGAACAGGATCGCCGCTTCGTAGACGAGCACGCGGACGCCCTCGGCGCGCGCGCGCTCGATCTCGTCCAGGAGCGCCGCGCGGACGGCGGGGTGGACGATGGCGTTGAGCGCCGCGAGCGCCTCGGTGTCGCCGAACACGCGCCCGGCGAGGTGCTTCCGGTCGAGCGTGCCGGCGGCGTCGTAGGTCTCCGGCCCGAACCGCTCCACGAGCCGGCGGCGGACGCCCGGGTGCTCGGCCATGAGCCGCTTGGCCACGTCGTCGGCGCGGACCACGCGGACGCCCGGGTGCTCCCCCAGCCGCTCGACGAACGCCGACTTGCCGCTCCCGATGCCGCCGGTGACGCCGAGGGTGATCATGCCGATTCGAGGAGAGACGGAGCGCGTGAGGTCGGTCTCCTCAGAGTAGCGACGGAACGAGCCCGAGAGTTGGCGTCAGGGGACGTCGGGGAGGGCCACGGTCCGCGCGGGCGATCAGCCGGCGAGGACGGCCTCGCGGGTGTACCACGCGGCGCGGTCGGGGTCGAGGTGCGGGCGCCGGGGCCCCTCGTGCGCACCAGGGCCGGTCGTGGCGATCTCGAAGAAGCGCGACGTCGGCTCCAGGTCGTACCAGACGCGGTCGCCGTCCGAGCGGCGTCCGGAGATGGGCGCGTAGCCGTCAGTGTCGACGTGGGCGTCCATCCAGGAGCGGACCAACACGGCGCTCTCGTTCGCCGTCGCGTCGTCGCCCGGGTGCCAGGGCCGCCCGAGGCGCACCGAGCCGTCCTCCCCTTGCCCCGATGCACGCGCGGTCGACGCCCGAGCCTCGCGTATTGGGGGCGGGGCCTCGATTCGCCCGCGTCGTCTCGACTCAGGGGTGGTCGGCACTCGGGGGCGGACCATCCGTGCCAACGGCCGGGCGCCTCAGCCGTTGCGCGTCCACGCCTCAACCGCCTCGCCGTCATGGGAAGCGAGGCGGGGGTGTCCGATCCGACGGGCCGGTTCGCTCAGGTCCGGATCTGACGGAGGAACGCGTCGAGCTCGTCGTGTACGACGAGGACGCGGTCCTCGTTGAGCCCGAACGTGTGGCGCCGCCGGCCGCGCGTCCCCTGGCTCGGGAGCGACCCGTCCTGCTCGACCACGCCCGCCCGTCGGAGCAGCTTGAGGTGCTGGCGGACCGTCGGGTTCGAGAGCCCGGACCGTTCTTCGAGCGTCTCCAGCGGGGCCCGCCCTTCGAGCGCCAGGATCTGGAGGAGGGCCAGGCGCGACGGGTGGCCCATCGCGTGCGAGGCGTTGGCGAGCCGCCACAGCACCGGGTCGGCGGTCGGGGGGGGCGTGACGCTGAGGTGGGGCATCGGAACGGAGGGAAGGCGTCTCCAACTTGGCATGTGGGCCGACGGGCTGCCGGCCCGTGTTGTGGAGTGACCCTTTGAGTGGGTGAGTGCCCCTCTGACACGAGTCAACGGGGGACGCGTGGGGCGTGAGGTGTGCCCTGGTGCGGCGTCTGGTCGCTTCCCCTCCATCGGGTCGAGGTGGCCCGAACGCAGCGCGGAGACCCCGATTCCCGGGGCCTCCGCACGACGGTCGGTGGGACGGGGGCTAGAAATTCGGGTTGGCGTTCCGCTCGCTCTGGGTGATCGGGAGGTAGCGCCACGGGCCGTCGAGGGGGCCGTCGAGGTTCGTGAACGGGAGGCCGAACCGGCGCTGGTCCACGAGGCGGGCGCCTTGCGTGAACAGCTCCCGGTCCCGCTCCTCCAGGAGCGCGTCCTGGTCGAGCGCGTCGAGCGGGTCGAGCTCGACGGCGGCCCGGACGCGGTTGACGAGGTCGAGGGCGTCGCCCGGCCCGTCGTCCAAGAGGGCGGCCTCGGCCTGGATGAGCGCCGTCTCCTCCCACGAGATGAACGGGATGGGCGCGTCGGACGTGGTGTAGAGCGCCTGGCGGTAGAACGTCCGCGTCTCGCCCCTGACTGTCGGAGCCGTTTCGACGGCCACACGCGGGTCGGTCGCGGCGTAGTCGGCGAACCGGTCCGCGAACACGACCTGCGTCCGGGCCCGCCCGCCCTGGGTGTACCAGTTGTTCTGCGAGGTCGAGGCGTAGCGGCCGACGTAGGCCGGGTCCTCGGGCTGGAGGCCCTGTGCCGCGAGCTCTCCAGCGCGCATCACGTCGCCGGCGTAGAGCGCGTTTCGGGCGAGGAGCGAGTAGACGAGGCGCTCGTCGTACGCGTCCGGCGCCAGCTCCAGCGCGGTCTCCAGGCGCTCGTCCGAGAGGTCGTACAGCTCGGCCGAGGGGATGAATGGGCTGGGGTTGTCCGGGTCGTTCGAGATCACGCCGCCACCCATGGTCGGCTCCAGGCCGAAGTAGGTGGCGAGGAAGTAGCGCGCGATGCCGCCGTGGAGGTAGCCGGCGAAGAGCGCGCGGTCGCGGACGTCCTCGTCGCCCTCCCCGAAGGGGATCGTCTCGTTCGCCCGGCGGACGAGCTCGTCGGCGAGGTAGCGGTATTCGTTGATGGCGTTGTAGATGCCGTCGACGGTGTTGTTGTCGAACGGGATGTCCCCGTCGTCGATCTCGTCGAACGAGGGAAAGGTGGCGTTCGAGACGCCGCGGTCGAAGATGGCCGCATCCGAGAGGAGGTCGGCCGAGACGGCGAGGGCGTCGTACGAGTCATTGAACCCTTCCTTGACGCCGGTGATGAGGAAGTCGACGGCGCCGACGGTGTCGAGCGAGTCGCTGGCGACGCGGTCGATGGGGACGTCGACGGCGTCGACGAAGGCGTCGCAGCCGGCGAGGCCGATGATCCCGAGGAGGGGGAGGAGATGGGCAATGCGCATGGGTACAGGGGGCGGGGACCGCGAAACGGGGGACGGCGCGCCCGCCTCTCAGCCGAGGCGGGCGCGCCCGGGGGCTAGAGACCGAGCTGGAGCGTGACGGAGACGGTCCGCGGGTTCTGGCTCGTGAGGAAGTCGAGCCCGCGCGTCAGCGTCCGCGCGCCGTCCGAGTTGACCTCGGGGTCGACGCCGCCGTACTGGGTCGTCGTCCACACGTTGCGGACCGAGAGCCCGACGCTCGCCGTCCGGACCCGCTCGAACCCCGGCGCCTGCGAGAGGAACCGGCCGACGTCGTAGCGGACCGAGATCTCGCGGAGCTTGAGGAAGTCGGCGGCCTCCATGAAGTTGGCGTCGTAGCGGCCGTCGGTCCGGGCGTAGGCGTTGGCCGCGTCGATGTAGGCCTGCGTGCCGGGCTCCAGGTCCGGGAAGTCGCCCTCGTTGATCGACCCGTCCTCCTCCTCGAACGACGTGAGCCCGAGCTGGTCGGCCAGGTTGTTCTGTCGCGTGAGGTTGCCGAACTGGGCCTGGAACTCCTCGGTCTGGTTGAAGACGGTCAGGCCCGTGGCCCAGTCCGCGAGGGCGTAGACCGTGAGCCCGCGGAAGAGGCGGACGTCGGCCGTGAACGACCCGCTCCACTCGGGGTACGGGGTCCCGTAGAAGCACCGGTCCTCCTCGACCGAGCACGCGCCGGGGGCGATCTCGTTGACGTCGGGGTCGACGCCCACGTCCACGCCGGCGTACGCGCCGTCCGCGTCGAACAGGGCGCCGTTGACGGGGCGGACGTAGAGGGCCGCGCGCGGGAGGCCCGGCTTGATCACGTTGATGTCGAACGCGTCGAAGAGCGGCGCGAGCGGCTCGCCGACCGTGTTCGTCCCGATCTCCTGGACCGAGTTGGTCGCGTAGTTGACGATGGCGCCGAGGCGGACGACGGCGTTTGGCCGCGCGAGGGCCGTCACGTCGAGCGCCAGCTCGAAGCCCTGGCCCGAGATCTCGGCCACGTTCGTCGGCCGGTTCGTGATGACGAGGCCGGACGACGGCGCGAGGGGCACGTCGAAGATCGAGCGCCGGGCGTTCTGCCAGTAGTACGAGGTCTGGATCCCGAACCGGTCGAACAACTCGGCGTCGAGCCCGACCTCGACCTCGCCCACCCGCTCCGGCTCGATGGCCGCGTTCCCGATCGACTGCGGGACGGCCCCGGACCCGTCGCCGCCGGGCTCGGCCGTGTAGAGGAGCGGGACGCCGTCGAACGAGTTCGGGAGCTGGCCGCTTTCGCCGTAGGCCGCCCGCACCTTGAGGAGCGAGAACGCCGCCGGCACCGCGTCGAACCGGTCGAGCCGGACGGCGGCCCGCGCCATCGGGTAGACGATCGACGGCGACTCCAGGCCGACCGACGAGGCGTAGTCGTTGCGGAAGCCGACCGTCCCGAAGACCGTGTCGTCGAAGTCGACCGACTGCTCGGCGATGAGGCCGAACTGGCGGACGTTGTCGAAGAACTCGCCCGAGAGCTGGTAGTCGGTCCCGGTCCCGGCGCTCGTGAGGAGCGACGTCCCGAAGTCCTCGATCTGGAAGAAGAACGTCCGCACCCGGCGGTCGAAGCCCTGCGCGCCGACCGCCGAGGTCATCCGGAGCCGGTCGCCGAGGCGGTAGCGGTAGCGCCCGTCGAGCTGGAACGAGATCTGCTCGTTGTCGCGGGTGTACACGCCGCGCTGGCCGCCCACGATGCCGGAGTAGGCCAGGTTCTGCGGGAACGTCTGGTCCTGCCGGAGGTCGTTCGCGTCGAGCCCGAGCGTGCCCTTGAAGGCGAGCCCGGTGATCGGCTCGTAGCGCGCGTCGAGCGAGCCGAGGAACCGGTTCGTCCGGTACTGGGTGGAGGCGCTCCGGACCGAGACCGAGTCCGTGAAGGCGTACGGGATCGGGAAGAGGAGCGTGTTGCCGAGGTAGCCGAGGATGTTGTTGTCGTTCTGCGGCAGCCCGACGACGTTGGACGTGAATCCGGCGTTGACGCCGAGCGAGAGCGTCGAGAGCGGGAACGCCTCGAAGTTGGCCCGGAGCGACCGGCGGTCCTGGTAGTTCTGGAACAGGATGCCCTCCTCGTCGCGGAGGTCGCCCTGGACGAAGTAGCGGACGACGTTCGAGCCGCCCGAGACGCCCAGCGAGTGCTGGCGGATGCCGCCGTTCTGGAAGATGGCGTTGGCGTCGACCGACGTGGCGCCGGCCGAGAGCGAGTCGTAGGCGAACTGGCGCGAGTTGACCCCGAACGTCCCGGAGTAGTTGACCCGGAACGGCGGCGCCTCCGTCGCTGACCCGCCGAAGCTCCCGCCCTTCGTCGTAATCAGGACGACGCCGTTCGACGCGTCGGTCCCGTAGAGCGCCGAGGCCGCCGGCCCCTTCAGCACGTCGACCGTCGAGATGTCCTGGGGGTTGAGGTCGGAGAGGACGCCGAGCCCCTGGCCGCCGACGCCGAACCCGCCCTCGTCGCCGAGGTCGGTGATCTCCGCGTTGTCGATCCGGACGCCGTCGACGAAGATGAGCGGCTGGCCCGTCCCGTTGAGCCCGCCGCCGGACCGGACATTGAACCGGATCCCGCCGCCCACATTCCCCGACGAGGGCTGGACGGAGACGCCGGCCACCTTCCCGTTGAGGAGCTGGCTCACGTCCTGGTACGACGCCACCTCGGTGAGGTCCTCCGCGTTGATCCGGCTCACGGCCACCTCGGAGCGCGAGACGGACCGCTCGGAGAGCGCGCCGGTCACGACCACCTCCTCCAGCCCGGTCAGGTCGGGGGCCAGGGCGAAGTTGGCCTCGGTCGGGACGCCCGCCCGGACGACGACCTCGCGGGTCGTCGGCTCGTAGCCGATGTAGCTGGCGCGGAGCGTGTACGTGCCCGGCGCGAGGTCGAAGCGGTACGCCCCGGCGATGTCCGTCGAGGCGCCCGTCGAGGTGCCATCGACGACGACGGTGGCGCCGATCAGCAGGTCGCCCGAGTCCGTGTCGGTGACGATGCCGCTGACGGTCGCCGTCTGGGCAAGCGCCGACGAAGCGAGGAGGAGGCCGACCAGGACGGCCAGTGCGCGTCCGAGGGGACGGCCGGGGGACGGGGAACGAAGCAAGTGGACCATGGGACACTGAGGGAAGAACGAGAGGGGCGGCCGCCGTTCGCGGACGCCGTCCGATGCACATCCAAGCTCCCGGTCCGGTCCGCCCGACCGCCGTCAGATGGTGCAGATCCTCCCTCAGCCGTGACGAAGCGGACCGCCCGCCGGCCCGGGGTGACAGGGCCGGGGTACCCTCCCATGCCCCGTTTGAGGGCGTTTGGGGTGCCGCGCGAGGCGAGGCGGTGAGGGGCCACGGTCCGCGCCGTGTGCCGGCGCGGTGCCTGTGTGTCGAGGCCGCGGCGGGCCAGGGATGCCCGGCCCGCCGCGTGAACGGCTCCCGGCGGCATCGGACGGACCGCGCCGGGAGTCGACCCTCGAGTCACACACACACATGAGCCCGTGGCGGGGGTGCCCCCACGCGCTCTGTGGACGCCGCACGATAAGGAGCCCTCGGAGCCGTGTCGGGCCGATGCGGTGGAACCGCCGTCAGGTGTTGCGAACGGGTTCGTGCGTCGCCCGAGGCCGCAGGTCGCGGCTCCCTGCTCGTTCGGCGGAGCGGACGCGGCCCGGCCGACCGGCGCCGGCGGTCAGAGCGGCGAGCCGGTGAGGAGGGGCAGGCGGTCGCGGTACGAGCGCGTCAGCTTCAGTTCGGTCCCGTCCATCAGGTAGACGCGGTACTCCCCGCGCGACTCGTGCTCGAGCGACTGGACCCGGTCGACGTTGACGATAGCCGAGCGGTGGATGCGGACGAACTGGCGCCCGTCGAGTCGGTCGGCGAGCCGCTGGATCGACTCGCGGAGCAGGTGCGTCTTGCCGCCCGAGTGGAGGCGGAGGTAGGTCCCGGCCCCCTCGATCCACGTGATGTCGTCGACGCGGACGATCGAGATCCGCCCGGCGGTCGGGATCGCCAGCCGATCTACGGCGCGGCGCCGCGGGCGTGGGGCCGGTCGGCTCGTCTCCGCCTCCGCCGCGAGGAGGCCGTTGATGACGTGCCGGAGCCGGGGCGCACTCCGCTCGGCGTCGACCACCACGACGGCCCCGACGAACCGGCCGGCCCACTGGAGCCGCGAGAGCGTCGCGGTCCACGCGCCGTCGGGCCGGGTGAGGCCGATGTAGACGGTGTCGGGCCGCTCCGTCACGACGAGGGTCTCCAGCTCTTTGGGGCATGTCGCGGCCGAGACTGCGATCTCCGGGCCGAGGTCGAGGGCCGTGTCGAGGAGGCGCTGGCGGGTCTCGGGGTCTTCGTCGGCGATGAGGAGGCGGTGCGGGATGGGCATGGCGAGCCGGGGGGAGAGGCCTGCATGAAACGACGGTGAAGGGGACGCGTCCTTCGCGCAACGTTCGGATCTCGTTCGGGTTTGCGCCTCGTCCGGCAGGAGGACGTCTCTGGAGCGGGCGAGGGTGGGTTGGCGGCCGGCCGTTCCCTCAGGGAACCCCCACGATTCCCGGCGGCCGGCGCCGGCCGTGGCCGGTAGCCTGGGGACGCACACACCGCCTCGCCCATGTCGCCGTCGTCACGCCTCGTCGTCCTCTCGCTGCTCCTCGGTCCGGTGCTCGCCAGCGCCCAGGTCACGTTCGTCGACGTCACGTCCGGAGCCCTCGCGGAGCCCGTTCGCTCGTGGGCCGCCAGCTTCATCGACGCCGACGCGGACGGCGATCCGGACCTGTTCGTCAGCCGGTTCGCGCCCGAGGGCGGCAACGTGATCTTCCGCAACGACGGCGGCACCTTCACGGCCGTCGACGCCGGCCCGCTCACCGCCGGCCCCGGCTCCATCGGACACACCTGGGCCGACGTGGACAACGACGGCGACCTCGACGTGCTCACGGCGGGCGGCACCGGGAACGCGGCGGGCTTCGGAAACACGGGCGCCGGCGTCCGCCTCTACCTCAACGACGGGGCGGTGGACGGCGGGTGGACCTTCCGGCAGCACGACGCGGCGCCGTTCCGCGCGGCCGACGCCATCGAGGGCTGGACGGCCGCCTGGGCCGACGTCGACCGCGACGGGCGCCTCGATTTCGTGGTCGCGCATCCCCGGGGCTTCGTCAGCGACCCGGACCAGACGAACCACCTGTACCGCCAGACCGCGCCGGACGACGCGGGGCCGACCTTCGAGCGCGTGGCCGACAGCCCGGTGACGACGGGCCTCGCGCCCTATACCGTCGCCACGTGGAGCGACTACGACCTCGACGGCGACCCCGACCTCTTCATCGGGAGCGGCCCGGCCGACGGGAGCACGGCGCCCGACTACCTCTACCGCAACGACGACGGCGCCTTCACGCGGCTCACCGAGGGCGTCCTGGCGACGGACGAGCGCGACGGGCAGGTCATGAACTGGCAGGACATCGACAACGACGGCGACCTCGACCTGTTCGTGACGAGCTACGTCGGCGGCTCGCCCGAGGCCGGGCGCGACCGGCTCTATCGGAACGACGGCGGCACCGTCATGCGGGTCCTCGACGACCCGCTGGCGACCGACGTGACCGGCTTCTCCCTCGCCAACACCTGGGGCGACGTGGACAACGACGGCGACCTCGACGTGTTCGTCACCACGGGCACGCCCAACGCCGACCTCGGGGAGGACCGGCTCTACCTCAACGACGGCGCCGGCCGGTTCACCCGGGCCTGGACGACGGACCGCGCGGCGACCTCGGGCGCCACGTTCGGCGACATCGACGGGGACGGGGACCTCGACCTCGCCGTCACGACGCAGGCGGGGCCAGCGGGCGGTCCGATCCGGCTCTATGAGAACCGGACCGAGACCGGCAACGCCTGGGCGAAGCTGCGGCTCGTCGGGACGGCGTCGAACCGGTCGGCGATCGGCGCGCGCGTCGAGGTCGCCGCCGAGATCGGGGGGCGCGTGCTCCGCCAGATGCGCGAGGTCTCGGCGCAGAACACGTTCAACGGTCAGAACGACCTGACCGTCCACGTCGGCCTCGGCGACGCGACGACCATCGCGTCGATCCGCGTGACGTGGCCCTCGGGCACCGTCGACGCGTATGACGACCTCGCCGTGCGGACGACGCACGTGCTCCGGGAGGGGGACGGCGCGGCGGGGACGCGCTGAGGACATCCCGAAGGCTTTCCGAACGGGACGCGAACCTCGCGTGACGTAAACGAGGGGTACTTCTCGGCCCCGGCGATCCCCGCCCTCCCGCTATGCTTCTTCGTGCGTGCTTCCTCCTCGCCCTCGCGGCTCTCGGGCCGTGTGTCCAGGGCCAAGCCACGTCCGGCGTGGCGCCGGCCGAGGGGGTCGACCTGTCCTACCACACCTATGGCGAGGGGCCGCCGCTCCTCGTGCTGAATGGCGGACCGGGCCTCTCCAGCGTTCACTTCGTGCCCCTCGCGCAGCGGCTGGCCGCGCTCGGCGACGGCTACCGCGTCGTCCTGTTCGACCAGCGGGGGACGGGCCGGTCGGCGCTCGGCCGCGTGGACAGCACGACGGTCACGATCGACCAGATGGTCGACGACATCGAGGCGCTCCGCCGCCACCTCGGCGCGGAGGAGTGGGCCGTCCTCGGGCACTCGTGGGGCGGGATGTACGCCATGCTCTACGCCACCCGGCACCCCGACCGTGTCCGGGGGCTCGTCCTCTCGTCGTCGGGCGGGGCCAGCCTCGACTGGCTGAGCTACGTCGGGGACAACCTCCGCTTTCGGCTCGGACCCGAGCGGCGGGCGGCCTACGAGCGAGCGCTCGACCCGGCGTACGAGGCCGCGAACCCGGAACGTGCCGAGCGGGAGCGGATCGAGGCCCTCGCAACGGCCTACGTCTACGACCCCGCCAACATCCCGTTCGTCGTCGAGTCCCTCTCGCGCGAGGGCGCCAACTTCCCCGCCGTCCGGGACCTCGTCTACGCGGACCTCCGGCGGATCGGCTACGATCTCTACGACGACCTCAGGTCGTTCACGCAGCCCGCCCTCGTCATCCACGGCCGGCAGGACATCCTCGGGGACCTCATCCCCTACCGCATCCACGCGGCCCTTGCGAGCGCCGACCTCGTCTGGCTCGACCGCTGCAGTCACTACGGTTGGCTCGACCGCCCGGAGGCGTACTTCGCAGCCATCGAGTCGTTCTTGGCCCGGCTCCCCTGACCGCGTCCGTCGATGCCGCCTCTGCTCCCCATCCTCGCCGGCTGTTCGCTCGGACATCCGAGACACGAGCCCCCTCATCACAACACCTGACCTCAATGACACGCACACGCCTCTGCCTCAGCCTCCTCCTCGCGATCGCTGCGCCGCTGGCGGCCCAGCCGCGCGCGTCCGACGTCGCCTCGCCGGAGGCCCTCGTGACAGCCGCCTATGAGGCCATCCAGCGAGCGCCGGGCGAGCGCTACGACTGGGCGCGGTTCCGGTCGCTCTTTCTCCCGCAGGCCCGGCTCATCCCCAACGCCGAGCAGTCGGGTGGGGCCTTCGTCGTCCACACGCCGGACACCTTTGCGGCCCTCGTCGACTCGTTCACGGTCGTCGGCGGTCCGCAGGACCGGGGCTTCGCAGAGGAGCAGGTCCACGCCGAGGTCGAGCAGTATGGCGACATCGCGCACGTCTTCAGCACGTACCAGAAGCGGTTCTGGGGCAGCGACCAGATTCTGGGGCGCGGGATCAACAGCTTCCAGCTCGTCCGCCACGACGGGCGCTGGTGGATCGTCGGGATCATCTGGGACGAGACGACCGGCGCCGGTCCGATTCCGGCCGCGTACGGAGGGACGGAGTGAGGGCGGCGCACTGGGGCCTCGTGGCCGCGGCGCTGGTCCTCGGGTCGGCCGGCCGGGCACAGACACCCGAGACGGCGTTCGTCCTCGACGACCGCTCGTTCGCGGCTGAGGGGATCGCTTTTCTGCCGGACTCGTCGTTCGCCCTCGGCTCGGTCCACCTCGGGACGATCGTCCGCGTCCGCCCGGACGGGGCGGCCGAGCCGTTCGCGACGGCGCCGGGCTGGTGGAGCGTGCTCGGCCTCGCCGCCGACACGGCGCGCCACGCGCTCTGGGCGGCGACGGTCGCCTGGCCCCAGGCCCGCGACGCGGACCCGGCGGAGCACGGGCGGACGGCGCTCGTCCGGTTCGACCTCGACACGGGCGCGGTCGTCGCGCGGTACGAGCGGGAGGGCGCCCTCGGCGACGTCGCCCTCGGCGGACGGTGCCGTCTACGTGAGCGACGGGCTGGGCGGGACCCTCCACGTGCTCGATGGCGACCACCTGCGGACGCTCGTCCCACCCGGCGTCCTCCACTCGCCGCAGGGGCTCCCGGTCGGTCCGGACGCGGGCCGCCTGTTCGTCGCGGACTACCGGCACGGGCTCGTCGCGGTCGACGTGCCGACGGGCGAGGTCACGCTCGTGCCGCACGTGCCTGGCGCGGAGGATCGGGGCGTCGACGGGCTCGCCGACGGGACGCTCTACGCGGTGCAAAACGGGGCGCCGCCGCACCGCGTCTGGCGCTGGCGGCTTTCCCCCGACGGCCGGCGCGTGGTCGCGGCCGACGTGCTGGCCTCGGCCGAGGGGGACGACCGCTTCAGCGAACCGACGCTAGCCGCCGTCGCCGGCCCGTGGCTCTACGTCGTCGCGGCGAGCGGATGGGCCCACGTCAGAGAGGACGGGACGCTGGACGCCGAACGTGCCCCGCGTCCGACGATCATCCGGGTGCGGCGGTGACGCTCAGCCCCCGAGCCCCTCGACGACCACGAGGTCGTTCTCGGCGCTGTCGATCGCGGCTCCAGGCGAGCGTCTGCCCGTCGTCGGAGACCGCGATCGTGGGGCGGTACGGCGTGAGGTCCGTGAGCGGCCCGGACACGGCGTGGGGGCCGTCGTCGTCGTACCAGACGATCCGGGTCTGGTCCGCGCTGCGGTCGAGGACGAAGAGACCGGCGGCCGTCGACGCCCAGTTGTGCCAGTCCGACGGGGCGATCTCGGCCACCTTCTGCGGCTCGCCACCGGCGCGGTCGAGGCGGAAGATGCCGGGCTCGCGCGGGCGCATCACGTAGAGCGCCTTGCCCGCCGCGTCTTCCTCCCCGACGAAGGCGCCCGTCGTGGTCACCCGCTCGGGCTCGCCGCCGGTCGTCGGGGCGCGCCAGACGTCCCAGCCGTCGCCCCGCTGCGAGCCGAAGTAGATCGACCGGCCGTCGCGGGACCACCGCGGGTTCACGTCGTCGGCAGGGTGAGGGGCCACGGCCCGCGGCGTCCCGCCGTCGGCGGGGACCACGTAGACGTCGTACGCCTTGCCGGCGCGGGCCTGGTAGGCGACGGTCCGACCGTCGGGTGACCAGCGCGGGGCTTGGACGGCGGCGCCGTGGTCGGTCAGGCGCGTCGGCTCGCTGCCGTCGAGGGCGCCGACCCACAGCTCCGGCGCGCCGCTTCGCGTCGAGATGAAAGCGACGCGGTCGCCGGTGGGAGAGAGGGCGGGCTCCTCGTCCCAGAGCGTCGTGGCGTGGACGGTCGCGCCGGTGCGTTCCGCGCCGGCGGGGGCCACCCAGATGTTCGTGTCGTACCGCCAGTCCGCATAGGCGAGGACGCCGGTCGGGCTGATCGTCGGGCTACCGGGGTCGAGTGCCGGGACCGCCAGCCGCTGCGGCTGGCCCCCGACTTCGACGGCCCACAGCCGGTACAGGCCAGTCCAGTTGCTGGAGAAGACGATCTCATGGCCGTCAGGCGACCATGTCAGCCCCGCCACGGCCGCGGGCACCTCGGTCACGCGCTGCGCCTCGCCCCCGGCCGCGGGGACCACGTAGACATCGCTGGAGGCCTCGTCCACCCAGCGGACGAACGCCACCGACTGCCCGTCCGGTGAGAAGGCCGGCATGAGGTCGAGGGTGTGGGCGTCGCCGCGGTCCGTGAGCGGGCGGCGCGCGCCGGTCTCCAGGTCGAGGAGGACGAGGCTCGGCGGGGTCTCGTCTTCCTCGACGCCGGGGAACACGAGCGTCCTTCCGTCGGGCGACCACGAGAGGCCGCCGTCGCGGACGCCTACGTCGGTGAGGAGCCGCTCGTCGGTCCCGTACTCGGAGACGGTGTAGATGGCCGGCATGGAGGGGCCGTCCGGGCGCGTCCGGTGGCGGATGAAGGCGAGCGCGCTCCCGTCGGGCGACCACGCCGGCCACGCAGCGTCGTCGGTGACCTTGCGGGGCGTCGAGGCCGAGAGGCTCTGGACGTAGAGGGCACCCGGACCGTCGTTCTCAGGCCACCGCGAGATGAACGCGACGCTCGCGCCGTCGGGCGCGAGCTGCCCTTGGGACTCGTAGCCGGGGATCGTAGTGAGGATGCGGGCGTCGGCATCGGCTACGGCCTCGACGAACGAGTCCGGGCGCGCGGACCACGCCCACAGGGCGACCGCCGCAGTCAAGCCCGTCGCCCCGAGCGCGGCCCCCCACCATGCCCATGCGGCCCGGGCCTTCTGGGAGGAGGCCGGCCGGAGGAGCGGGGGCTCCGCGAGGGCCGCGGCGACGCCGTCGCCGCTCACGGGGAGCGCTTCGGAGGGGAGGGAGAGGTTCGGCGGTGCCGGGGCGGGCCCCGGGCCTCCCGCGCCGTCGCCGAGGACCGAGGCCTCGACGGGGACGAGCAGTCGGTAGCCCACCTTCGGGATCGTCTCGATGAAGGTGGGGGCCCGCGGGTCGTCGCCCAGCACGCGGCGGAGGTCGGAGACGCTCCGGTTGAGGGCGCTGTCGGTCACGATCACGTCGGGCCACACGGCCTCGAACAGGCGGTCGCGCGATACCACGTCGCCCTGGTGGGCGGCCAGCGCGAGGAGCACCTCCATCACCTTCGGCTCCACGTGGACCGAGTCGCCCCCCCGGCGGAGCAGACCCGCGCTCGGCTCCACGAACCACCCCGCCAGACGGAAGCGGTCGGGCATCGACTCGCGCAGGGAGGTCGTCGTGGGCTCGATCTCTTCCATCGTGTTAAGAAAATAGCGGGTGGCGCGCTGCGAACGCGCAGGGCACGCCGTTCCGTCTATCCGGCGAGAGGACGCGCCGCCGGGGTCTGGCCGGGGTCTCCAACGACGGAGCGCCCCCGCCGGTCAGGACCGACGCGGGCGCTCGTGGGCCGGGTCCGCGGGCGGTCACCGGGCCGTGCGGGCGCTGAGCGACTCGACCAGCGCGCCGACGCCGCGGTCGTGCCGGAGCGCGTCGACGCCGTAGTGGTCGACGAGGATGGCGAAGAGGAGGCGCTGCACGGCCGGGTGGTCGGCGCGGTAGGACTCGGAGCCCGCCGCGTTGCGGAGCGTGGCCATCACCGCGTCGTCGCCGGTGGTCTCCAGCGACCGGAGGGCCAGGAGGCGGAGGCGCTCGTCGGTCTCGGTCTCGAAGGCGGAGAGGAGGGCGGGGATGGCCGGCTTGAGGTCGGCGCCCTCGGCGGAGTACGCGAGCGTGGTGATGGCGTGGAGCGCGGCGGCCCGCGTCACGACGGACGAGGCGCCGAGGGCCCCGACGAGGCGGGGGCTGATGACGGTCGGGTCGTCGGCGGGGCGGTCGGACGGGGCGGTCGTCGGGGCCGTGGTCGCGAGGTACGGGGTCGGCGGCGCGGTCTCGTGTTGAGCGAGGGCGGGGGCGGCGAGGACGACGAGGGCCAGGGAGGAGGCAAGCAGGGCTTTCATGGGACCGGGGGAGGGGTTGACAAGGTTGGCGACGTAACGGCCCCCCCGCCCTGAGCGTTACACCCCGAACGCCCGCTTGTGGCGAGCTGCAGCCTCGTGTTGCGAGCCGCACCTTCGATGACATGAGCTTCCCTATGTGCCGCCTCGGACGAGGCCATGGAGCACCAGATGCGGGGCTGGTCGCGCCCGATGATCCTGGCGTAGATGCAGGGAAAACCTGAGGTTGTCATGCGCCACTTGTGGGGTGACTTCGCTCGGTGCTGTCCCGTTCTTCCGTCTGCGCATTCCCCTCGACCTCGTGATGTCGCCCCACCTCTCCTTGCCCGGTCGCGAGTCATCCTGGCATAGCCTCGCCACCCTCTACCGGCAGGCGGCAGCCCGGGAGCGGCCTTACAACGTGGACGCGCTCCGGGCCCTCGCCGACGACCTGGAGTCGTACCGGAGCTTCCAGACCGTTTCCGTCCTGCGCCACGTGGTCGCGGAGGCGGAGAGCGAGCAGACGCCGGGCGCAGGCCTGGCCGGCCGCTGACCCGAACGAGCCCGGGGCGCCTGGGAGGATGCGCGAGGGGCGGATACCGTTCCGCACGAGTATGGGCGACGGGCGCTGCGTGGAGGGCGTACGGGGCGTCGTGGGCCCGTCGTGGAAGGCCTACTTCAACGTCGACGAGAGCTTCGCCCGCTACGTCCGGTACCTCGTCTCGCGCTGCGGCGCTCACAACGTCGTCTTCAGCGGGATCCACCTCAACTGGATCCCGGAGGCCTTCAGCAACTGACGGCCGAGGAGTGGAACGCGGACCTCACGGACCACCTGGGGACGTACGGCCCGCTGCCGTTCGGGCAGCCGATGACCGCGCTCATCGGCGACACCACGCTCGGCACGTTCGGGAGCGGCGACGCGGTCCCGTGGCTGACCCTCCACAGCGTCGGCGACAAGCCGTCGCGATCATGGTGTGGCCGACTCACTGGCGGCCATCTTCCGGCTCGACCCGCCGCTCCCAGCCATCAACTTCGAGCCGTACTACACGGGCTGGAACTACGAGATCAACACGACCGGCGGCGAGCGCCCGCCGGCCGACTCGGACCGGGACGCCGACTTCGTGCAGGCGCAGATGCAGACGCAGATGTACGGGTTGGTGCTGGCCGGCGCCCTCTCGGGCCACGTCCACGGGACGGCCGCCTACGACCTCACTGCGACCGGCGAATCGCCCGACGGAGGGCCCCACATCTGGGATGCCCTCCGCTACAGCTCGGCGGACTACATGGCCCCGCTCCGCAACTTCGTGCTCTCGGAGGGCGCGGCCTATCAGGACCTCCTCCTGGCTCGCGACGACGTCCCCCGAGCGCGGCCCCCAGCGCACCGCCAGACGGCCTCGACGGTTAGGGCTATATGATGCGAACGGTCGACCGTCGGCTTGCACTCCTCTATTTCGAGCACGGCGCGGTCCTCCCGACGCTCCACTTCCAACACGGCCGACACGTTCCGCTGGGCCGACCCGGCGACGGCCAGTGGCACGCGCCCGTCCCGCGGACAGCCGACGCCGACGGCCTGCTTCAGCCGCCGCCGTTCTACGAAGCGGACTGCCCGTACCGCGACCGGGCGGCGAAGATCGTCGCCGACTAGGCGTCGACCTGTGCCCGGAGGGGGACTCGAACCCCCACACCCCGAAGGGCGGCAGATTTTGAGTCTGCTGCGTCTACCGATTCCGCCATCCGGGCGCGCCTCGAAGCTACCTCCATGTCAGCGTGCGGAGCGGATTGACCGCGTGTCCACACAGGCGCGCCGGAGCCCCTCGTGCGCTGTGCCCAACGAGTTCGTGTGCACCGCGGAGCGGTCGCGATCGGATGAGGCCGCCTCAACGTAGTTCAAGACAACATGGGCTCCGTTGTCCCGCCTTGTGGGTGAGTCCAGATTCGCAGGGCAGGCACACCTTTCTGAGTGCCTCCTTATCAGTCTGGAACTGTGATCGTTGTTCGTTCCAATCCCGCTGGTGTCTCGAGGAGTACTATGTATAGGCCACTGGCCAGTCCAGTTGGCGCCCATCTCACTCTATGCTCGCCGGCCCTCACGGCCTCCCCAGCCAAGAGTAGAGCAACGCGTCGACCGAGGGCGTCGAATACAGATAGAGAGACGGGGCCGTCACTGGGTAGGCGGAACGTGAGGATAGCTTCGGTTCTCGCAGGGTTCGGATATGGGGGCAACAGCCTGGCGGTGTCCGAACGGGGTACCTCATCGGCGCCTGCAGTCTTTTCTGCGTCCATGCCGACGAAACGAACGAAATCCTCCCCGCGCGCCTGATCGAGGAGTCGGACTCGCCAGAACGTCTCGTCCGTAGTCTCAGCGAGGTACCAGTAGAGATTTCCCCCCTGGAGATTGAGGGCGACGTTCTCTTCTCCGGCAGTAGAGATGAACTGGGATCCCCCATCCTCAAGGGCCTGCTCAAACGCGACGTCGCTGTCCAAGAAAGAATCCCCGATCCGCCGGGCTCCACGCAGGGTCGCGGTCGGCACGGCCGTGTGCTCTCTCGACTCGACAGGGTTCACGTCGACAACGATGATTTGGTCCTGAGCCGGCGAGTAGAACTTGTACCGCCACGTGTAAGCGAGGCCATCGAGACCAAGCCCGTAGTCCCCCTCAATGAGAATGAGCCGCTGATCTGGGTCTGTTCCGCTGGCTACGCCCCAGGCCTCGGAGACGTACGTGCTCGCGGGGACGCGGGGGAATGTGGCGAGCTGAATGTCGATGCCATTGACCTCCGCGCCAAGGATGGTGACCGGGTCTGGTGTCCCGTCTTCGTCCGCGTCGTAGTAGCCGACCGCGTCAATGGTCGTGCCCTCTGGGTCGTTGTACCGGACGGCGAGAGGCCAATATGACCCGTCCCGCACATAGTCCACCGCAAAGTCCGCTTCCCCATCTCGAAGTACGGTCGCCGCGGAGACGCTTCCTGCAGCATCCTTGATGCCGCGCCCGCTTAGCAGATACACGTACGTAGGATTGGAGGCTGCCGTCCGCTGAGCAGTGGAGCGTTCCTCTGCGGCTCCAATGTGGGTGTCGGCGTAGCTCGAGAGTCCTTCTTTAAAGACGGGCCGGCCGAGGTCTCGGTGCTCGAGGCTCTCGATTAAAGACGCGATGGCGCTCCGCATTGCGGGGGCGAGAGCACTCTGTCGGGCGGGAGGCGCACTGACTGTCCCGCTAACGGTGTGCATTCCGATGTCTGACGCCGTCGTGTATCGGAGGACATAGGGCGCGGTCATGTCCGCTCCCCCAGAGCTTTTCACCGCGTGCACGAGCCACGTAACATCGGTTTGGGGGGAATGCTCCACCTGCCATTCCACGACGGCGGGGCGGCCCGTCCCGTCGAGGAGGAGTGAGACGCGCTCGAGACGGACGGAGTCGCGTGGCAGCGCGACGAAGGATCGCTCCCAGTTGGTCGTGACGTCCACCTCCTGAGTGAATGCAAACCGAACCGTCGTGCGAAGGGGGACATTCGTGGCGCCCTCTCCCGGAGTTGACGACGCGACACTGAACGACTGCGCGACGGCGCCGGGGGAAAGGAGAACCCAAAGCGCGGCGAGTACGAGGAGGGAGGGGTGCATGGTGCTGATGAGTGTGTCAGGGAAGCAGGCAGCACTCTTGTGAACCGGCGCTCGACCGGGGGCGTGCATACTGCCTCTTGCTGCCAAGTCGACCCTACCCGCATTGTGGACCCGGAGGCTGGCTTCGGACAACAGTGCGATACATGTCTTAGGGCATGTGGGTCAGCTTACGAAACGCGGGCGCGGTGACATTCACCGCGCCCGCGTTTGGAAGCGTCATCCCCTTTGTGCGGCCCTGAGCATGTATGGGGCCGAGGGGTGGACGTGGGTTACCTCACCAACGTGATGTGGCGCACGATCGAGAACGTCGGCGCCTCGACCCGGTACAGGTACACGCCGCTGCTCACGCGCTGTCCGTCCTGGCTCACGCCCGTCCAGACGACGTCGTGCGTGCCAGCGTCGAGAGGCCCGTGGTGGAGTTCTGCGATCTCACGCCCCACGAGGTCATAAATGACGACCCGCACGTTGGGTGCGGCCTCCTCCAACGAGAAACGGATGGTGGTCGATTCCGAGAACGGGTTGGGGAAACTCCCCTCTCCCTGGATCGACGCCGATGCTCGGGCGAAGTCGTGGATCGGATCCGCATCGTACACCGAACCGCAGTCGTTCGTGATGATGGCGAAGTAGCTCGCCCGCTGGCCCGTCGCCTGGAGGACAAACGTGGCCTCGTTGGGAGCGATTGCCGGGGCCATCCAGTCGATCCCGTTCGCAGACGTAAACCCATCCGAATCGGTCACGGTGAAGTTGTTCAGGAACACGTTCCCGATCGGGTCGCGGAAGCTGATCTCGTCGAGAAGGGCGCCGTTTCCCGCGTCGAACGTGACTGCGACAGTGCGCAACGAGGAGTTGACGGTCTCAGAGAGGATCGACGGCATGGAGCAGGATCCTGACGCGACCTCCAAGACGACGGCTCGTGTCGTGCTTAAGGACGGCGATCCGTTGTCCATCCCGGTGATCTCGACCGTGTAGGTCCCTGCTGGGACCCCGGTCGGTGCACTGCACGACGCAGTCGCCAGGGCGCCTGGGGTGGGACTGTCAACCAGCGTACACGTCAGGCCCGGCACGGCGTCACCGCCCTGCGTGAGTGAGACCATCTGGTCCGACTCGGGGCCTGTCATGGTCACGGCGAAGCTAATCGGGTCCCCCTCGGTAGCCGTGACAGGGTTGCTCGGAGCAGAGGAAACAACAGGGGGGATGTTCGTGGACGACGCGCCCGTGTTGAAACACACCTGGGTTCCGTCGAGGTAACTCACCCCGTCCGTAGTGCCGACCGGACCGTCGTAGTCCGTGCCCGCGTGGTCGAAGCGGCCTGTGAGGAAGTAGGACACCCCGTCTCCCTTGTTCGCGCCAACCGTGGCCGGAGAGCCTCCGAACCCGTTCACCCCGCTGGACGCGTCGCCTGTCGTCCACTGCATGTCGCCGTAGCCGAAGCAGACGTTGTTGCCGCCTGGGAGCGTCGCGTCGTCTGCGATGACGACCTGGAAGGTGTTCAGCTTGTCTGTGTGGTTAGCGAAGTAACCGACCTGCTCCCAGTGAGCGACGAAGACCTGGTCGCCGTTGAGGGTCATGGATTTATAGTTCGTTAGCCCGACGCCCGTGGATGTATTGTATCCGGCGCGCGTATCCACGTCGCCCCAGAACGGAGCGATCATTACATAGCTGGAACTCGGAAAACCCACCGGGCTGTACGTAGAGTAAGGGGTCCCGAAGGAAAGATTTCCGTTGTTGTTCACGTACAGACTCGTGTACGTCGTTCCATAAAACTCGAAGCTGAACCCGAGAGGGATCAGAAGAGAGTATCCGTCATCGTTTGGGGCGATTTGGGTCCACCCCCCGCTGCCGGGGAACGGGACGAGTGGGGCCACCGCGGTCGCGGAGACGCGGGCCGCGGTGGCGTCGCGCGTCGAAGCATCCCCTACCCGAGCGGGGGCCGAGACGGATTGTTTCCACGCGTCGTACCCGTCGGGGTCAAGGTTCGGGTTGGGAATCTGGGCAGAGGCGGTACCGGCCGCGAGGCTCAGGACGAGCGTGACCAGCACGCTGCGGAGTAGGGAGTAGGACATGGAGGGGCGGGATGTGAGCCAGAGAGCGCAGGTCGCGGTCAGCTGAAGTTGAAGACGCGCTCGTGGGTGAGCGATGAGACCGGTCCGTGCTCCATGACCATCGGGGGCTCATAGAGCTTCCTCGCGGGCAGATCCCCATCACGAGGCGGTGAGTCGTCGAGGAGAGTGGCGTCTGCGCCTTGCCCGAGTTCGTTGTCCAGGGGGCGTTCCATGCGTGTGCCGTTTGGGTTATTGAGAGGGGCCGTACTCCAGTGTGGAACAGGGGAGCGGGTTAACTTTGAAAGAACGTAGGGTGCGGGGTTTTGCTTCAACCGTCGAAGCCATGGAGCTTAGGCTCAGGCTTCCTGCTCCAGGAGATGATTCGATCTAGGCAGACGCTCGATCTCCCAGACGCTCTCCTATCGTCGGCCCAGGTTCGATGGGACGGGCGCCGTCCTGTCGGCTCCATTTTCTACCCGCTGCGCTACGAAACCCGCTGTTTCCTTGGAGCACGCTTTCCGGCTGCATCGCCACGTCATCGTTCTCCAAGCGGCCTCTGAGCCCCTCTTGCGAGCTGGCACCGACGCGCTCGTGTACAAAGGGGCTGAGCAGGTCGAGATGGCCGCCCTGAGAGCGACAGATGGCTCGCCTCTCGCCCTCACCCTAACGGCCAAGGCGCCTCACCCTCTTCAGCGGGTTGAAGGGGCACGCGAGGTCGGAGTGTTCGCCGGCGACATTCGAATTCTCACGTCGGATGGCGCTTTCGTCGCACGCGGTCACGACCTCCATGTCGAGGTGTCACCGGACCGAGGGGAGGCCACCGTCGCGTATTCGAGTCGCCTTGGAGATACAGCGCAGGAGAGGACTCGCTTGTTCTACGCGATCGCGTTTGCCCTCACCGTCCTCCTCCGCGGGCGAGGGCTCGTCGGTCTCCACGCGGCCGCTCTTACCCGTGGAGGCCGTGGCCTCCTCCTGGCAGCCGACAGCGACAGCGGAAAGTCCACGTCCGCCCTCGCCCTCCTCCGGCGGGGCTGGGGTCATGTGACCGATGACGCTCTCCTCCTCAATGAGGACCAGGATGGAGTCGTCGCCTTCACATTCCGACGCGACCTCTGCATCGACCCAGACGCCGCAGAGCACTTTCCCGAGCTGGGTGGGCGCACGTGGCCCTCGTCCCTGTCAGATCCGGCCAAGTGGCGAGTTGATATAGAAGCGCTCTACCCCGGGCTCCACGTTCCCTCGTGCCGGCCAACAGTCGTGCTCTTCCCTACCGTCCGAGCCGCCAGGAGGAGCCGCCTTGTACCCGTTTCCAGTATGGCGGCCTTCCGCCGCCTCATGGTCCATACAGCCCCGATGGATATGCCGGACCCCACCGGGCTGCGCCACCACGTCCATGTCCTAGGTCGACTCGTCGCGCAGACCGACGCGTACGAACTTGAGGCGGGAGCCGACGTGTTCGACGACCCTGCTGCGTTCGACGCAGTCCTCACCGGGGCCCTTGGGGCCTCCTCTTCAAGCCCGTCCCGGGGCGTGGGACGAATCATCTAGCGCGACCGTCCGACCACCCCCGAAGGGCGGCAGATTTTGAGTCTGCTGCGTCTACCGATTCTGCCATCCGGGCGCGCCTCGAAGCTGCATCGATTGCGCCGCCGGGGGCGGACAAGACCCGAGCCCACGGATCCTCACCGCGCAGCCTGGACGACGAGGCTTCGGCGGACAGGGCACACGTCGGTGACTCGGGTGCGAAGCGCGTGGCGCGTTCAGAGCGACCCGGCCAAGGATCTGCCCGGGACACGCGCGGTGGGGGGGCTCGAACGTTCACGCAGGGAGAGCGATGCGTCGTCGGTCCTCGGCGGACCGGCTACCTTGCTTCCGGGAGGGGCTGGCGCTACTCTCGCCCGAACGACCGTTTTTCCCTTCGCTGGACCCGACCTCCGATAGATGGACCCGACCTCCGAGCCAGACTCCCCGTCGAGCTGCGAGCCGATCGCCGAGTCGGTCCCGGTCGGGCGTTCCGGTCCGCTGCGGGTACTTCTGGTCGAGGACGAGATCGACCACGCCGACCTCGTCGCTGCCTACCTCGATGAGGCCGGCGGCCTCGGCGCGGAGCTCACCCACGCCTCAACCGTCGGGAGGGCGCTGACGGCGTTGTCGGAGGCGCGGTCGTCGGGGCGCCCGTTCGACGTGGTCCTGTGCGACCAGCGCCTGCCGGACAGCGAGTACTGGGAGTCGGTGTCGCGGGTGGTGGGGGCGGCGGGCCGGGCGCCGGTGGTGGCGCTGACGTCGATCGGGGACGCGGAGATCGCGGTGGACGCGATGCGTCAGGGGGCGCAGGACTACCTGGTGAAGTCGGAGCTGTCGGGGGAGGTGCTCCGGCGGACCATCCGCTACGCCGTCGAGCGGGCCCGCCACGTGGGCGAGATCCAGGCGCTCAACGAGGCCCTCGAAACGCGCGTGCGCGAGCAGGCGGCCCGCCTCCGCGCCCTGTCGGCCCGGCTGGCGGCGGCCGAGCAGGAGGAGCGCCGGCGGATCGCCCTGCTTCTCCATGACGACCTCCAGCAACGGCTCTACGCGCTGTCGATCACGCTCGACCTCCTCACCCGCGCGTCCTCCGACGAGGAGCGGGCGCAGATCGTCGCGCGCGCCGAGCGGACCCTGACGGAGGCGACGGACCTGACCCGGACGCTCGCGAAGGACCTGAACCCGGCCATCCTGGGCACGGCGCGGCTCGACCACGCGCTCCGGTGGCTCGCCGAACGGGCGCAGGAGGCCCATGGTCTGGAGGTGGAGGTCGAGGGCGAGGTGGAGGTGCCAGACCCCACCCTCCGCGCGCTCCTCTACCACCTCGTGCGGGAGCTCCTCTTCAACGCCGCCAAGCACGCCGGCGCCCCGTCCGTTCGGGTGGAACTCGCGGACGCCGACGACTCCGTCTCCGTGTGCGTTCGAGACGAGGGCCGCGGGTTCGACGTCGTCGCCCTGTCCAACGCGGAGGGAGGATTTGGCCTGGCGAGCGTCCGAGAGCGGCTAGAGGGCGTGGGCGGCTGCCTCGCCATCGAGTCGGCCCCGGGGGAGGGGACCTCCGTCACCCTCATGGTGCCGGTCGACGCCACCGTGTGCGACGACGAGCGCTAGGCTCCGCCATGGATGTCGGCCTATCGGCGAGCGAGATCTGCGGGCGGGCGCGCACGGCGCCCGGCGAGCGCGGGGCCAGAGCCCGTCGGCGGAGGGCAACGCCGCAGGGCCCGCCCGAGGCCTCGCGCAGCCAGGACCCGGATGACCGTAGCGGAGCCTAGGGACGAAGGTCCTCGGTCGCCGGGGCCGCCTCGTTCAGGGGCTCGTTCTCGTCGGCGGCGAGGGGGGTACCGGGCAGCGTGGCGCGGACGATCGTCCCGCCTCCCGGCCGCGGGCCGACCGAGATCCGCCCGCCGTGGCTGGCCACGACGCTGTGCGCGAGTGTGAGCCCCAGGCCAATCCGCTGCCCCGGGCCCCACGCTGTGTAGAACGGCTCGAACACGTGGGACGCGACGTCCTCCGCCATCCCTGGCCCGTCGTCCTCGACCTCGACGATGGCGAAGGCGCCGTCGCTCTCCTCGTCGAGGCGGGTGGAGACGCGGACGAGCCCTCCGCCCGTGCTTCCCGCCGCGATCATCGCGTTCTCGACCACGTTGTAGAACGCCCGCGTGAGCGCTCCGCCGACGGCCAGCACGGACGATCCGGCGAGCGTCTCGCTGTAATCGCGCTCCACGCGGACCGTCGGCCCGGCGGGCGAGGCCTGCGCGAGGGCCACGTCGAGCGCGGCGTGGAGGTCGACCGGCTGGAGCTCGCCCACGACGCCGCGCGCGTGCTCGAACATGGATCGAAGCACGCCGTCGGCCCGGCGGCCGTGCTCGGCCACCTTCCCGACGTTGTCGTGCAGCTCGCGGAGGTCTTCTGCGGCCTCCTCGTCCAGGGCGCGGCCGAGGTGCTCGGCGAGGTTGTCCACCCGGCTGGCGGCGGCCTCGGCGAAGCCGACCACGAGGTGGAGCGGGTTGCGGAGCTCGTGGGCGACGCCGGCGAGGAGCCCGCCGAGGCCCGCCAGCTTCTCCTGCTCGACGATCTGCGCCTGCATCTGGCGGACGTGCTCGAGCGTCTGGCGGAGCGCCTCGTTGGTCGCGTGCAACTCGGTGTTCCGCCGCACGCGCTCGACGGCGTAGCGGATGGTCCGCCGGAGCACCTCCCCCGACAGCTCCGACTTCACCAGGTAGTCCTGCGCCCCCTGACGCATCGCGTCCACCGCGATCTCCGCGTCCCCGATCGACGTCAGCGCCACCACCGGCGCCCGGCCCGCCGCCCCCACCACCCGCGACACCGACTCCCAGTACTCGCTGTCCGGCAGGCGCTGGTCGCACAGGACCACGTCGAACGGGCGCCCCGACGACCGCGCCTCCGACAACGCCGTCAGCGCGGCGTTGAGGGTGATGGCGCGCTGGACCTCGTAGCCGGGGTCGAGGTCGGCGAGGTGGACCTCGACGAGAGCAGCGTGGTCGTCGTCGTCCTCGACGAGGAGGACGCGGACGGGGGCGGACTCCACAGTCAGTGGGAGGGGAGGTGGTTCCAGCAGGCCCAGTAGTCCCCGAGCTCCTGGATCATCGCCTGGAACTTGTCGAAGTTGACCGGCTTGACGACGTAGCTGTTGGCATAGCTGCCGTAGGCCCGGGCGCGGTCGGTCTCCGCGTCGCTCGTGGTGAGGACGACGATGGGGATCACCCGGCGCTCGGGGTCCTCCTTGACGGCGGCGAGCACTTCGAGCCCACCCTTGCGGGGAAGGTTGAGGTCGAGGAGGACGAGGTCCGGGCGGTCGGCGCCGGCGTAGGCGCCGCGCTGGAAGAGGTAGTCGAGCGCGGCGGCGCCGTCGGCCACGCGGTCGACGCGGTGCCCGGCGTTGTGCTCTTCGAGGGCGAACCGGGTGAGGTCGGCGTGGTCGTCGTCGTCCTCGACGAGGAGGACGTGGAGGGGGGAGGCCTTGGCGACGGTCATGTCATGGACGGGATTGATGCGAGCCGTCAAGGACGGGATTGATGCGAGCCGGTAGCCGTACGCGCCGTGGCGGGTTCCGTTGCAGAAGCCGGACGGACGAGGACGGCCGATGCCGGGAACTCGAGGACGAACCGGGCGCCCTCATGGTCTGGTGGGCCACCGGCGCTTTCAACGTACGCCTGTCCGCCGGTGACCTCCATAATCCGAGCCACGAGGGCGAGGCCGACTCCGGTTCCCTCGCCGCTGCTGTCGAGGCGCTGGAACAGCTCGAACACCTTCCGCCGGTAGGCCGCGGGCACGCCCGGGCCGTCGTCCTCTACGACGAGCCGGAGCACGCCGCCGCTGCCGGACTCGGTCCGGACAGTGATCTGGGTGCCGCCCCCGCCGAGCCCGTACCGCACGGCGTTGGCGAGGAGGTTCTCGACGACCTCGCCGAGCCGGCGCTCGTCGGCGAGGACGCGGCCCAGAGGGGCCTCGACGGCGAGCGCCCCGCCGGCCTCCCGAACGCGCCGTGTGAACCCGTCCGCCAGGCCGCCCAGGAGCGCGTCGAGGTCCACCGGGGCGGCGTCGCCGGTGACGCGGCCGGCGCGGCTGAGGTGGAGGAGGTCCTCGATGAGCCGGCCCATCCGGTCGGCGGCGCCGAGGACGCGGTCGACCGACGCCAGCGCGCGGTCGGTGCGGCCGGCCGCCACCTGGCCCTTGAGCACGCCCAGGAACCCGGTGATCGTGACGAGCGGCGACTTCAGGTCGTGCGAGATGGTGTAGGCGAACTGCTCCATCTCGGCGTTCTTCTGGCGGAGCGCCTCCTCGGACTCGCGCCGTTCGGTGACGTCGTAGCTGAGCCCGAACATCCGAACCGGCGCACCGGCCGCGTCGCGGACGATCCGGCCCCGGTTGGCCAGCCAGCGGACGTGGCCGTCGGGCCGGACGATCCGAAACTCGGCCGCGTAGTCCTCCCCGTCGGCCAGGGTGCGGCCGACCTCGTCCTGGAGCCCGCCGAGGTCGTCGGGGTGGACGAGCCGGTCGTAGAACGCGGCCAAGGACTCGAGGGTGCCCGGCCGCGTGCCCCAGAGGCGGTAGACGCGCTCGTCGCCGTCGAGCCGGCCCTCGGGGATGTCCCACTCCCAGGTGCCCATCCCGCCGCCCTCGAGGGCGAGCGTGTGGCGTTCCTGGCTCTGGCGGAGCCGGTCGACCGCCTCGTCGCGTTCGGCCAGGAGCGCCCGCTGCTCGGTGACGTCGGTGTTGGTCCCGAACCAGCGGGGCGTGCGGCTGCCCGGCTCGTGGATGGGGAGGGCGCGCGAGAGGAACCAGCGGTAGCCACCGTCGGCGCTCCGGATGCGGAACGTGTCCTCCCACGGCTCGCCCGTCTCGAACGCCGCGACGTAGCTGGCGGCGACGCGCTCGGCGTCGTCGGGGTGGAGGAGCGGGGCCATGTCGGGGTCGGCCGCGTCGTCGGGCGAGGTCCCGGTGTAGTCGTACCACCGCCGGTTGAACCAGAGCACGGCGCCGTCGGCGTCGGCCATCCAGGCCATCTGAGGGATCGAGTTGGCGAGGGTCTGGAGCTCGCGCTCGCGCTCCAGGAGGGCCCGCTCGGCCTCCCGTCGCTCGGTCACGTCGCGGCACACCGAGAGGACGACCTCGCGCCCGCCCCGCTCGATGAGGTGGGCGATGACGTCCATGGGGATCTCGCGGCCCTCTCGCGTGCGGTGGACCGCCTCGAACCGGGCCGTGCCTTGCTGGCGGAGCCGGGCGATCGCGTCGGGCACGGAGACCGTCCCCGGCACGTGGAGCTCGGTCGGCCGCATCTGGAGCAGCGTTTCGCGGGGGTACCCGTAGGTCTCGACCGCCGCCTCGTTGACGTCGATGAGGGGCTCCGGCCCGTCCGGGCCGATGGGGTAGACGAGGACGACGTCGGGCGCGGCGTCGAACAGGGCACGAGTCCGGGCCTCGGCCTCACGGGCGGCGGCCTCGCTCCGCTGAAGGGCCTGGTACAGCCGGGCCGTCTCGAGCGCGGACCCGGCCCGGCGGCCGACCTCCTCGGCCGCCGCGAGGTCCGCCTCGTCGAAGTGCCGGCCGGACTCGGTGTTGACGAACGAGACGGCCCCGATGATCTCCTCGCCCGCCGCCATCGGCACGATGAGGACGGAGCTGAACCCGATCTCGCGGAGCAGCGCCAGCTCCTCCGGGTCGTCCACCGACGCCACGAGGAGTTCGTCGGGGATGTCGGGGTAGAACTCCGACTGGCCGGTCCGGAGCACGTTCGGGACGCCCGTCGGGTCGTCGGGGTCGACGGGGCGGACGTCCTGGAGCTCCCAGCCCCACCGGACCTTCTCGGGGTCGGCGTGGGCGATGGCGACGGCCTTGATGGAGCCGTCGTCGTGGCGGAGGCTGATCGAGCACCAGTCGGCGAAGCCGGGGACGGCGAGGTCCGCGAGCCGGTCGAGCGTGGCGTCGAAGTCGAGGGCCTCCTCGGCCAGCTGGCCGGACTCGGCGAGGAACCGGGCCTGCGTCTCGGCCCGCCGCTTGTCGTGGACGTCGGTGTTGACGCCGATCCAGCGGGTGATCTGGCCGTCGGCGTCGCGGAGCGGCGTGGCCCGCGTGAGGAACCACTGGAAGGCGCCGTCGGCGCCGCGGAGCGGGAACTCCATCTCGAACGGCTCCCCGGTCGCCAGCGAGTGCCTCCAGCGCGCGACGACCTCGGGGAGCACGGCCGGGTCGTGGACCCTCTCCCAGCCCCACCCCTCGATCTCCTCGAAGGTCGTCCCGGTGTAGTCGTACCACCGCTCGTTGTAGAAGTCGATGTGGCCGTCGGGGCGGGCGCTCCACGCCAGCTCCGGGAGGCCGTCGATGACGGCGAGCAACTCGCGCTCGGTCTCCTTCTGCGCCGTCACGTCGGCCAGCGTGCCGATCATCTGGGTCGGCCGGCGGTCGTCGTCGGGGCCGTGGAACGCCGTCCGTGCCGTCGCACGGACCCAGCAGGGGCCCTCTGCCGGGCGGGGCACGCGCCACTCCAGTTCGGCGCGCCCGTCGCCCTCGGGGTCGAGCGCGGCGGCGAGCGCGGCCTGGACGGTCGGGAGGTCGTCGGGGTGGACGATGCGCGCGAGCGCCTCCGTCATGGTGAGCTGCTCGTCCGGGGCGAGGCTGAGGATCGCCTGCGTCCGCGCGTCCTGCGTGCCCTCATCGGTCGCGGGGTCCCACGTCCACAGCCCGAGGCGGGAGGCGTCCAGGGCGAGGCGGGAGCGCTCCTCGCTCTGGCGCAGCGCGACCTCGGCCTCCTTTTGCTCGTGGACGTCCACGTTGGCGCCGAACCATTTCACGAGGCGACCGTCTTCGACGAGCGCGTCGGCGCGGGCGACGTGCCACCGGTACGTCTGGTCGGAGGCGCGGAGGAGGCGGAACTCGGTCCGGTACGGCTCGCCGGTCTGGATCGAGTGGCCCCACCGCTCCGCGACGTCGGCGAGGTCGTCCGGGTGGACCGCGTCCTGCCACCCGGCCCCGAGCATGGCCTCGATCGAACGGCCGAAGTAGTCGAGCACGAAGCGGTTGACGTAGTCGAGTTGGCCGTCGGGCTCGGCCGTCCAGATCTGCTGCTGGAGCGACTCGCCGAGGAACCGGTAGCGCGCCTCGCTGGCCCGGAGGGCGGCCTCGGTCCGCCGCCGCTCGGTGACGTCGTCGAACAGGACCGCGACGCGGTCGCTCTCGGGCCCGCCGAGCCGGGTGGCGTAGACGTCGTACCACCGCCCCAGCGCGGCGGCCTCGTTCGTGAACCGGGCCGGCTCGCCGGTCCGCGCCACGGCGCCGTACGTGTCGAACCAGGACTGCTCGTGGGCCGGTACCAGCTCGCGCATCCGCCGGCCCACGGTGTCGTGGAGGCCCGTCTGGGCCTTGAAGGCGGGGTTCGTCTCGAGGAACCGGTAGTCGATGGGGCGGCCCGCCTCGTCGTAGATCATCTCGATGATGCAGAACCCCTCGTCGACCGACTCGAAGAGGGTCCGGTAGCGGTCCTCGCTCTCGCGGAGGGCGGCCGCGGCCCGCTTCTGCTCCGTGACGTCGCGGAGCACCTTCGAGGCCCCCACGACGCGTCCCTCCCCGTCGCGGAGGGGCGAGACCGTGATGGCGACGTCGAGGAGCCGCCCGCCCTTGGCCTGCCGGATCGTCTCGAAGTGCTCGATCCGGATGCCGCGCCGGATCTGGTCGAGGATCATGTGCTCCTCGTCGTGCCGCTCCGGCGGGATCAGCATGAGGACCGGCTGGCCGATGGCCTCGGCGGCGGTGTAGCCCAGGATCCGCTCGGCCCCGCCGTTCCACGAGGTGATGATGCCGTCGAGGTTCTTGCTGACGATGGCGTCGTCGGAGGACTCGACGATGGCCGCTAGGAGCGCCCGCGCCCGGTCGGCCTCGCGGCTCGTGGTGATATCGGTGAAGTAGACCGAGAGCCCCCCCCCGAACGGGTAGGCGCGGACGGAGAAGTAGCGGGTGAGCGGCTCGAAGAACGCGTCGAAGTAGACGGGCTCGCCGGTTTCGACGGCCTCGTGGTACGCCTCCCAGAAGCGCGTCCCGACGGCCTCGGGGAACACCTCCCACACGTTCTTGCCGAGCAGGTCCTCCCGGCGCCGGTCGAGGAGCGGCTCGGCCTGCTCGTTCACGTAGGCGAACCGCCAGTCGCGGTCGAGCGCGAAGAAGGCGTCGGAGATCGAGGCCAGGACCTCCTCGGCCCGGGGCGGGGCCGGGGCGGCGGTTGGGTCCGGGTCCGCAGCGTCGTCCCCGACCGTGAGGAGCACGCGCCCCTCGCCGAGCGGAAGGGCCGAATGGTCCCCGCCGCAGGTCGCGAGCGCTCCGCTCCGGCGTGCCTCGGCCGTCGCCTCGCGGAGCGCCTCGAGGGGGGCGCCGAGGTCGGCGAGGGGACGCCCCACCACGTCGTCCGCGGCCCTCCCGAGACGTGCGAGCAAGGCCGCGTTGGCCTCGCCGACCACGTCGTCGGCGTCCACGATCAGGAGGGCGGTGGGGGAGGAGTCGAGGGCCTCGGCGAGTGTGCGCACGGGGAGGGCGGAGAGGGGCACAAAAGTAGCCCCGCATGACTCCGGGGCGGTTCAGGCAACGGAGGAACCGAGGGCGGCGGGCGCCCCTGGCCCTCCCCCGACGCCGAGGACGCTCGCGGCGGAGCCCCGCGCCGGCATCGGCGTACGTCTCCCTTCCCCCTCTCCCGACCCTGTGCTCATGGACGCCGCCCTCTCGTATGCCCAGACCCACGCCACCCGCTTCGTCGAAGAGCTGAAGGCCTGGCTCCGCATCCCCTCCATCTCCACCGACCCCGACTACGAGCCCCAGACGCGCCAGGCGGCGACGTGGCTCGCCGACACCCTCCACGACGCCGGCATGGACACGGTGGAGGTGATGGAGACCGGGACCGCCGGGAGCCCCGGCCACCCCATCGTCTACGCCGAGCACCACGTCTCCGACGACGCGCCGACGGTCCTCGTCTACGGCCACTACGACGTGCAGCCGCCAGACCCGCTGGAACTGTGGGAGCAGGACCCGTTCGAGCCCGTCGAGAAAGACGGGGACCTCGTGGCCCGCGGCGCGGCCGACGACAAGGGCCAGGCGTTCATGCACGTCAAGGCCGTCGAGGCCTACCTCCAGTCGGGCGCCGACCTGCCGGTCAACCTCAAGATGATGATCGAGGGGGAGGAGGAGAGCGGCTCGGTCCACCTCGCGCCGTTCATCGAGGCGCACCAGGACCTCCTCGCGGCCGACGTGGTGCTCGTGAGCGACACGTCCCTCTTCGCGCCGGGCGTCCCGAGCATCGCCTACGGCCTCCGTGGGCTCGCCTACGTCGAGGTGGAGCTGACCGGCCCGGCGCGCGACCTCCACTCGGGCGTCTACGGCGGCGGCGTCGAGAACCCGATCAACGCGCTCGCCGCGATGATCGCCGGCCCTCCACGACGACGACCACCGCGTGACCGTCGAGGGCTTCTACGACGCCGTCCGGCCTCTCTCCGACGAGGAGCGGGCGGGCTTCCGCGCCCTCCCGTTCGACGAGGACCGCTGGCGCGAGGAGGCCGGCGTGAAGGCGGCGAAGTCGGAGGCCGGCTATACCGTGCTCGAAGGAACGACGGCCCGGCCCACGCTCGACGTGAACGGGATCTGGGGCGGCTACACCGGCAAGGGGGCCAAGACCGTCCTGCCATCGAAGGCCACGGCCAAGATCTCGTGCCGCCTCGTCCCGGACCAGACGCCCGACGACATCACCGAGAAGCTCCGCCGCCACTTCGAGGCCCACGTGCCGGAGACCATGACGCTCTCGTTCCGCAACCTCCACGGCGGCCACGGCGCCATCGTCGACACGTCGGCGCCGGCGATGCAGGCGGCGGCTGAGGCGCTGGAGGGCGTGTTCGGGCAGCGGCCGCACTTCACGCGCGAGGGCGGCTCGATCCCTGTCGTGGCCGACTTCAAGCGGATCCTCGGGCTCGACACGGTCCTCATGGGCTTCGGCCTCGACTCGGACGCGATCCACAGCCCGAACGAGCGGTTCGGGCTCGACCGGTTCCACCAGGGCATCGAGGCCTCGATCCGGTTCCTCGACGCCTACGCGCGGCAGGAGAGGGCGTAGCTGGGAGCCCCGCGAGGCTCGTTTCCGGGCGCCGGGACGGGGCTCGTGGAGCGGCCGGCCCCCTCCGGGGGAAAGAAATCGCTAATCACTGTGTGATGGATGGGCGTATTCACGAGCGGGTGGCAACGCGCCGAGCCCTGTGCCGTTGGACGAGTCCCTCAACCCGCTTCCCGATGCGCCCGTCGTTGGTCCTCCTGCTTCCGCTCCTCGTCCTCGCGGCCTGCCGCATGGATTCACCTGAGACGCCGGGCGACCCGCGCGACGCGGCCGGCCCCCGGCCGACGGGCGGGGAGACCGACAGCGCCGTCACCACGCTCGGGGGTGCTGACCTCCCCTCGGCGGAGGATCTGGAGGCTCAGCGGTTCACGGGCCGCGCCCGCGCCGCGGCCGAGATGGACACGACGGGCAGGGCCGCCGCCGCCCGCTCCAACCCGGAGACCCTCGCCACCATCGATTCGACGGCCGACTGGTCGACGCAACTCCGCCTCCCGCTCGGCGGCGACGTGGCGGGCCCGAGCGTGCTCAAGCTCCAGATCCTCCTCGACCGCGCCGGCTTCTCGCCCGGTGAGATCGACGGCCGCTGGGGCGACAACACCGAACTCGCGCTCGTGTGGTTTCAGAAGGGCGCTGGCCTCCAGGCCACCGGCATCGCGAACCAAGCGACGTTCCGGGCGCTCGTCCAGCAGGCCGGGAGCCCGCGCCAACTCGTCGTCGCGCGGGCGCTGACGGCAGAGGACGTGGCCGGCCCGTTCGTCGAGATCCCCGAGGACGTGTACGCGCGTGCCGAGCTGGACCGCCAGGGCTACGAGTCGCTGGGCGAGAAGCTGGGTGAGGCGTTCCACGTCGCCCCCGCCCTCCTCGCGCGCCTCAACGACGGCGCCGTGCTGGACAGCCTCGCCGCCGGCGATACGCTCCGCGTCCCGAATGTGGCGGACGCCCCGCGTTCGCGGGCGGCCGTCTCGCGGCTCGTGATCTCCGGCGAGGCCGGCTACCTCCACGCCCTCGCCGACAACGGCACCGTCCTGTTCCACGCGCCCGTCACCGTCGGCTCGTCCTACGACCCGTCGCCGGAGGGCGCCTTCGAGGTCGAGAGCATCACGCGCGAGCCGTGGTGGCACTACCAGCCCTCGCTCCTGGCCCACGTTCCGGACGATCAGCCGGAGGCGAGCCTCCCGCCCGGCCCCAACAACGCCGTTGGGATGGTGTGGATGGCGCTCTCGAAGGAGCACTACGGCATCCACGGGACGAGCGCGCCGGGCACCATCGGCTATGCCTCGTCGGCCGGGTGCGTGCGGCTCACGAACTGGGACGCGCTGCGCCTGGCCGGGATCGTGAGCGCGGGGACGCCGGTCCGCTTCCGCGACGTGTCCGGGCGGTCGGAGTCCTCGTAGCCCTCCTCACCGTCCCCCGAGCACCGGGTACGGGTTGACCGGCGTGCCGTCCCAGAAGTCATCCGGGTCGGCGACGGTCCAGATGGCGAAGTGGAGGTGCGTGTTGCCGGGCACCGCGTTGCCCGTGTCGCCCACGGCGCCGATCGTCTGCCCGCGCCGGACGCGCTGACCCGCGCGGAGGCCCGGCGCGTAGGCGTCGAGGTGGGCGTAGTAGTAGACCGGCAGACCGCCGGCGCCGAGCGCGTCGCCGACCTGGTAGATCGTGAGGCCTCCCTTGTCGCTCGTGAACAGCCGGGCGATCTCGCCGTCGGCGACGGCCACGACGGGGGTGCCGCGCGGAGCCAGGATGTCGATGGCGTCGTGCGAGCGGCCCTCGCTCCGCGCCGCCTCGAACGTGTCCACGAGGTCGCCCGGCGCGACGCCCGCGACCGGGATCGCGAGCCCCGAGGGGGCCACGGACCGGGTCCGATCGGCCGGGTCAGGTCGGCCAGCGGCGTCCTTCGTGACGCGTACGGTGTCGCCGGCCCGGACGGGCGGATCGGGGCGGCGCTGTGTCCGCTCGGCGACGACGCTCTCGGCCACGTCGCGTCCGTCGCTGCAGTCGCAGTCGGAGGTGGCGGTCACGTCGGGGGGCGGTTCCAGGCGGCAGCCGGCGAGGCACAGGACGGCGATCAGGACGAGGCGAGCGGGCATCGGGCGGAAGGCGGGGGCATGAGTACGCCGGAGGGGTCCCGTCGGATCGTCGGGCGCAGCGATCCGTTTCACCGCGTGACCTTCCCTCTCTCTCCATGCCTGTCCAACTCAACCCCGCCGCCCGCGACCACGCCCGCGACCTCATCGATGCCGACCAGTACGTCAAAGACTCCGACTGGTCCGAGGCCCAGCCGTCGGCCGAGGACGAGAACGACTTCCTCGATCGCCACGGGTGGGACGAGTACGCCCAGTGGCACCTCGCCGTGGACACCGACGAGAACGAGCAGACCAAGGGCCGCTACAAATTCCCCGTCGGCGACTTCCGGCGCGTCCACCGGAGCGGCCTCGTCGCCGCCAAGCAGCGGGCCGCCGAGTGGGACTACGCCGACGTGGAGGACGCCGCCGACGCCCTCCTCGCCGACGTGCCCGACGCCTAGCCCTTGTGCGTCCGGTCGACGGGCCGGATGAGGCCTTCCTGCGCCGTCGTCGCCACGAGGCGGCCGTCGGCGTCGTACACCTGGCCGCGCGTGAAGGCCCGCGCGCCCGCCGTGCTCGGCGACTCCATCGCGTAGAGCAGCCAGCCGTCGACGCGGAAGGGGCGGAGGAACCAGATCGCGTGGTCCAGCGAGGCCGCCTGGATCGACCCGTCGAAGACGGTTCGCGCGTGGGGGAGGAGGGCCGTCCCGAGCAGGCCCCAGTCGCTGGCGTAGGCCAGGAACGCCTGATGGATCGTCGGGTCGTCCGGGAGCGTGTCGGCCGCCTTGATCCAGGTGTCGGCGCGGGCGGGGCGGGCCTCCGGCGCGAGCGGGTTGCCCGGGTCGATGGGGCGGTAGTCGAGCGGCCGGTCGCGCGTGAGGACGGTCCGCAGCGGCTCGGGCACGCGGTCGCCGAGGGAGCGGACGAGGTCGCGCTCGCTGGGCAGGGTGTCCGGCGCTGGCACCTCGCGCCCGAGGTCGTCCTGGTACTCCAGCCCCGGCTCGCTCTTGTGGAACGAGAGCGAGGCGTTGAAGATGGGCCGCCCGTGCTGGATGGCCGTCACGCGCCGCGTGGTGAACGAGCCCCCGTCGCGGAGCGTCTCCACCTCGTAGACGATGGGTGCCTCCACGTCGCCGGGGAGGATGAAGTAGGCGTGGAGCGAGTGGCAGAGCCGGTCCGCGTCGACGGTCCGCGCGGCCGCCACGAGGGCCTGCGCCAGCACTTGCCCGCCGAACACGCGCGGCGACGCCAGCGGCCGGTTGCGGCCCCGGAAGATCCGGTCCTCGATCCGTTCGAGGTCGAGGAGGTCGAGGAGGTCGTCGAGGGCAGTCATCGGGCGTCCGGCGAAGGGGAGGGGGCAAGAAACCGAGCGGGGCCGGACGGGAGGTCCGGGCGAGGGGATTTCATAGACCGGGCGCCTCGGCCCGGAGGGGCAGGATCGCCGTCATTTCACATGCCTCCCCTCTTGTGGAGCCCCCTCTGCCGGCACCTACATTCGCGCCCGCTGGTTTCGGCGTCCGCCGGCCGGCTCATCACCCCCCCAGCGCCCCTGGCGCACCCCCATGAAGAAGACCCTGCTCCTCGCTCTCGCCCTCACCGGCGTCTCGCTCACCGGTTGCACCGACGACGCCGTCGAGACGGCCGCCCCGGAGACCGACGCGCCCGTCGTCGAGGAGCCCATGATGGAAGAGCCCATGATGGAGGAGACCCTCCCGGGCGACACCCTCGCCGCCCCGTCCGACGAGATGGCCCCGGCCGCCGACACGGTCTCGGTGGAGACGCTCTAGATCGTCCGGATCGACGTCCACGGCGCCCCGGCTGCTTCCGCGGTCGGGGCGCCGCGCGTTCGGTCCCTGCGCTCGATCCGAGCGCATCGCATAGATTTGGGCCAGGGCCCGCGCCGGCCCACTCACCCACACTGCCGCACTCCCATGAAGAAGACCCCGCTCCTCGCCCTCGCCCTCGCCGGCCTCGCGTTCACCGGCTGCGCCGAGGATGAAGCCGACACTGCCGATCCCATCATCGACGAAGCCGAAGTCGTGACGCAGCCGGAAGACGACCTCGTGGTGGACGACTCGACCATGATGGAGGAGGGCATGATGGCAGACTCCGTCATGGCCGACACCACGTCGATGTAGCCGTGCCGGTGCCCTTCGCTTGTTGGCCCCGGCCGCCTCGGCGGTCGGGGCGTTTTTGTGGGGTGGCGCTGGTCAGCGCGCGCCCGTGGGGCCCGGCTGGGCGTGGGGCTCGGCGCCGGGGTGGAGCACCACGTGCTCGCCGGCCCGTGCCTGCTCCGGCTCCTCCGGGACCTGCCCCGACCGGCGCCTCCCGGGCGACTCGTCGAGGGCCCGGTCGATGTTGTAGGCGGCCGAGATCAGGCCGAGGTGGCTGAACGCCTGGGGGTAGTTGCCGAGCGACTGGCCCCGCAGCCCGGTCATCTCGGCGAACAGGCCGAGGTGGTTCGAGTAGCCCAGCATCTTCTCGAACATGACGTGGGCCTTCTCCAGGTAGGCCGGCTCGATCCGGCCGGCGCGCGCGAGCGCCTCGACGAGCCAGAACGAGCACATGTTGAAGGCGCCCTCCTCGCCGCCCACGCCGTCGTCCACCTCCACGGCGTTGTAGCGCCAGACGAGGCAGTCGCTCGTGAGGCCGCCCTCCTCGGGTGGGAGGAGCGTCTGCTCCAGCGTCGAGATCATGCGGGGGTCGTTGGGGCCGGTGAAGAAGACGAGTGGCATGAGGAGGTTCGAGGCGTCGAGCACGTCGCTCCCGAACGACTGGACGAACGCGCCGCGCTTGGCATTCCAGCCCTTCTCCATAATGGCCTTGTAGATCCGGTCGCGCGTCTTCATCCAGCGGCGGCGGGGGGCCGGGAGCGAGCGCTTGTCGGCGAGGCGGAGGGCCCGGTCGAGGGCCACCCAGCACATCAGCTTCGAGTAGACGAACTGCTCGCGCTGGCCGCGGACCTCCCAGATCCCCTCGTCCGGCCGCTCCCAGTTGGCGCAGACCCAGTCCACGTACTTCACGATGTCGGTCCAGAACTCCCACGCCACGGGCGTCCCGTACTTGTCGTAGAGGTAGACGGCGTCGAGCAGCTCGCCGTAGATGTCGAGCTGGAGCTGGTTGGCCGCCCCGTTCCCGACGCGGACGGGCCCGGAGCCCATGTAGCCCTCCAGGTGGTCGAGCGTCTTCTCGGGGAGGTTGCGCCGGCCGTCGATGCCATAGACGATCTGGAGCGGCCCGTTCGGGTCGTCCTCAATGCCTGCCTCGCAGCGGTCGCGGAGCCACCCGATGAACGAGCGGACCTCGGCCGTAAACCCGATTCGGAGGAGGCCGTAGAGTGTGAACGCGGCGTCGCGGATCCAGGAGTAGCGGTAGTCCCAGTTCCGGTGGCCGCCGATGTGCTCGGGGAGGCTCGTCGTCGGCGCGGCGACGATGGCGCCGGTCGGCTCGAAGGTGAGCAGCTTGAGGAGGAGGGCGCTCCGGCGGACGTGCTCGCGCCAGCGGCCGGTGTAGGAGCACCCCCGGAGCCAGTCGCGCCAGTAGTTGGTGGTCTGGCGGAACAGGGCGTACTCGGCCTCGCGCGAGAGCGGCTCCTCCATATGGCCCGCCTGGTCGAGGTAGCGGATCTCCAGCGTCACGCGGTCGCCGCGCTCCAGGTCGAGGTCGCGGACCACGGCGGGGCGCTCCGGGTCCGACTCGTCGACGTAGAGGGTGCGGACGGTCGAGAGGCCGAGCCGCCGGCCGGTGTCGGAGGTGAACTCGGCGCCCTCGGGCGTGAGCCGGACGGTGTGCCCCTCGCGGCCGTAGTCGAACCCGGGACGGCAGTGGACCTTCACCTTCACGTGCCCGCGGATCACGCGGACGTGCCGGATCAGCCGGTGGTACCCGGCGTCGGGGCCGAGGTCGCCCACGGGCATGTAGTCCACGACCTCGGCGGCCCCCTCGTCGCCCGCGTAGCGCGTCACGAGCACGTTGGAGTCGGGGAGGTAGGTCTGGCGGCAGGCGTAGCCCCCGTCCACCTCGATGCGGCAGTGGCCGCCCTTCTCGCTGTCGAGGATGGCCCCGAACACGGAGGGCGAGTCGAAGTGGGGGAAGCAGAGCCAGTCGACGGAGCCGTTCTTGCCGACGAGCGCGCCCGTCCGCATGTTGCCGACGAGGCCGTAGTCCTCGATGGGGACGTAATCGCCGGGGGGCGGGGGGCAGGGAGAGGACACGGGCGCAGTCGGGGGGGGAGGCCAGAGGTCGGCGTGAACGGGGGCGGGCGCGCCGGGGTCCGACAGGTCGCCCGAAGTTCTGTGCCGTCTCAACATGCCCCATGGCGGCGCAGGAAATCGGGTACCCCGCGTCGGCTACCTTGCCCGTCTTGGAGTGAGGGACGGAACCCACGCGGAGGGGACTTCCGCGGCGTCCAGATGTATCACCCCTCATCGGACCGCGATCCCGGTTCGGAGACCACGCATGAACAACGACCTCGCCCACGAAACGGACCGCGAGCCGGACTCGGTCTCCGATGGAGCATCTGCCCGATCCGCCACGCCTCCGCTGCGGGTGGTCGGGCTGGGCGGTTCGGCCGGGGCCGTGCGGGCGCTCCAGGCGTTCTTCGAAGCCCTCCCCGCCGACTCGGGCATGGCCTTCATCGTGGTCCTCCATCTCTCGCCGGAGCACCAGAGCTACCTGCCGGACATCCTCAGCCGGGCGACGGAGATGCCGGTGGTCCAAGTCGTCGTCCCCATCGAGATGGAGCCGGACCACGTCTACGTGATCCCGCCGGGCCGGAACCTCGTCATGAGAGACGGGTGGCTCGACCTGACCGAGTTCGACGAGCCGCGCGGGCGGCGGATGCCGGTCGACGTGTTTTTCCGGAGCCACGCCGAAACCCACCCCGACGGCGTCGCCATTGTGCTGACCGGCGGGGGGAGCGACGGGTCCGTCGGGGTGACACGGCTGAAGGAGGCGGGCGCGCTCGTGATGGCCCAGGACCCCGAGGAGGCCGAACACGACTCGATGCCCCGGAGCGCGATCGCCACCGGCGCGGTCGACGTGGTGGCGCCCGTGCGGGAGCTGGCCGAGGCCGTCGTCGCGTACCACCGGCGGGGCACGACCGACGCGCTGCCTGGCGACCCCGACGACCTCGACGGCGATGACGGCCGCGCCGTCCAGCGGATCCTCGGCCAGCTCCAGGCTTGGACCGAGCACGACTTCAGCGGGTACAAGCGGACGACGCTGCTCCGCCGGATCGCCCGCCGGATGCACGTGGTGGGCGCGCGGACGCTCTCGGAGTACTTCGAGGTGCTCCACGACGATGGCGACGAAGCGGACGCCCTGTTCCGCGACCTCCTCATCTCCGTCACCAGCTTCTTCCGCGACCCTGAGGCGTGGGAGGCCCTCGCCGAGCACGTGGTGCCGGGCCTGTTCGAGGGGCGCGGCCCGGGCGACACGGTGCGCGTGTGGGCGCCCGGGTGCGCGACCGGCGAGGAGGCGTACTCGCTCGCCATCGTCCTCGCGGAGCACGCGGAGACGCTCGACCGACCGCCGGGCTTCCAGGTGTTCGCCACCGACCTCGACGACCAGGCGCTCTCCCGAGCGCGCGTAGGCCTCTACCCCGAAGCCATTCGCGAGGACGTCTCGCCCGAGCGCCTCGACCGCTTCTTCGAGGCGGACGACGGCCACTACCGGATCGGCAAGACGATCCGCGCGCGGGTCCTGTTCGCCCCCCACAACCTGCTCCGGGACCCGCCCTTCTCGACGCTCGATCTCGTCGTCTGCCGGAACCTCCTGATCTACCTCCAGCGTGACCTCCAGCGCTACGTGTTCGCCGTGTTCCAGTACGCGCTGAAGCCGGGGGGCACGCTCTTCCTCGGATCGGCCGAGTCGATCGATGGGGAGGGCCGCGCGTTCGAGCCCGTCGACAAGGGGAGCCGGCTCTACCGCCGCCGCGCGAGCGACGAGCGGTCGCTTCGGATCCCGCGCCTCCCGTTCGCGGGCGTCGTTCGGGGGCAAGCCGAGACCGTGCCGCGCCCGGTCCCCGCGAGCGCCGCGCTGTCCGTCGTCGAGACCCACCTCGACGCGCTCGACACGTTCGGCCCGCCGAGCCTGCTCGTCGACGAGCACGGTCAGATCCTCCACCTCTCGACGGGGGCGAGCCGCTACCTCGTCTACCCGCCGGGCCGGATCAGCGCCGACGTCACGAAGGTGATCCACCCGGCCCTCCGGAGCGAGCTCCGGACCGCCCTCTACGGCGTCTTCGAGCGAGGGGAGGCCTCCAGTTCGCGCCCGACCTCCCTCGAAATCGACGGAGAGGACCGGCTCGTCCATCTCATCGTCCGGCCTGCAGGGGAGGACTCGCCGCGCCGAGCGCTCGTGCTCGTCGCCGAGGTCGACCGCGTGGAGACCGACGTCGCGCGGCGGGGACGTGACGCCCGACGCCCTCGCCCGCCAGCTCGAGGACGAGCTTCAGCGGACGCGCGAGCAGCTCCGCGTGACGTCCGAGGAGTTCGAGACGCAAAGAGAGGAGATGCGGGCGCGCAACGAGGAGCTCCAGTCGGTGAATGAGGAGTACCGCTCGGCGACGGAGGAGCTCGAAACGTCGAAGGAGGAGCTCCAGTCGACGAACGAGGAGCTCCAGGCCGTCAACGACGAGCTCAAGCTCAAGGTGGACGAGGTGAGCCGGGCCCATAGCGACCTCCAGAACCTCCTCGACGCGACCGAGATTGCGACGCTCTTCCTCGACCGCGAGCTCCGCATCCTCCGCTACACCCAGAGCTCGGCCGACCTCTTCAACATCCGCGCGACCGACGTCGGCCGCCCGCTCGGCGAGCTCAAGTCGGCCCTCGTCTACAACGACCTCCTCGACGACGCCCGCCGCGCGTTCGAGCGGCTGGAGCTGGTCGAGCGCGAGGTCCGCGACGGCGACGACACGTGGTTCCTCGTCCGCCACCGGCCCTACCGGAACGAGGCCGACCAGATCTCGGGCGTCTTGCTCACGTTCGTCGACATCACGGAGCAGAAGCACGCCGAGCAGTCGGCCGGGGAGGCCCAGACGTTCGCCGAGCACATCGTCGACACGGTCCGCGAGGGGCTCCTCGTGCTCGACACCGACTTCCGCGTGCTCCAGGCCAACGAGTCGTTCTACCGGATGTTCAGCGTCACGCCGGAGGAGACCGAGGGGCGCCGGCTCTTCGAACTCGGGGACGGGGAGTGGGCGGGCCCCGGGCTCCGGGCGCTGCTCCAGCGGGTCCTCCCCGAGCGAAAGGCCTTCAACGACTTCGAGGTGACGCACGACTTCGAGGGCATCGGGCGCCGGACGGTGCTCCTCAACGGGCGCCAGCTCGATCACCAGCAGCGGATCCTCCTGGCCATCGAGGACGTGTCCGACCGGAGCTTGTCCGGCGACCGGATGGAGGCCGCCGTGCAGGACCGGACGTCGCAGGTCCGGGCCCTGGCCTCGGCGCTCGTCCTGGCCGAGCAGCGCGAACGCCACCGGATCTCGTCGGTCCTCCACGACCACCTCCAGCAGATCCTCTACGGCCTCCAGGTTCACACCACCCAGCTGGCCGGGCAGGTCCCCGAGGCCTTTCGCGGGAAGGTGGTGCGGTGCACCGAGCTTCTCGACGACGCGGTCGGCATTACGCGAACGCTGACGGTGGAGCTGAGCCCGCCGGTGCTCAAGGGCGAGGGGCTCGACGCCGCGCTCTCGTGGCTCGGGACACAGGTGGAGGCGATGTACGACCTGCGGGTGGAGGTGTCGTCGGTGGGTCCCATACGCGTCGCGAGCGAGGACACCCGGGTCCTCCTGTTCCAACTCGTCCGCGAGCTCCTGTTCAACGTCGCCAAGCACGCCCAGACCGACCGCGCCCGGGTCGAGCTGGAGGACGGGCCCGACGCGCTCCGGATCCACGTGGTGGACGAAGGGGCCGGGTTCGACCCGGACGAGGTGTTCGGCCACGCGCCCGAGACGGGCCACGTCGGGCTGGCACGGATGCAGGAGCGGCTCGGCCTGTTCGGCGGGCGGCTGGAGGTGGTGACGGCCCCGGGCCAGGGCACCGTCGCGACGATCATCGTCCGCCGGACCGGCAGGGCCGACTGAGGCCGTGCGCCTACGCCTGAGGCCGCGCGCCTAGAGGTAGCGCCGGAGGTACGCGACGACGGCGTCCACGTCCGGGAGACGATGGCCGGCGGCCGTTTCGCCCTCGCCCACCTTCACGGTCACCGTCGTCTGGCGGAGAGCCTGGAGCGCGCGGAAGGCGTCCTCGTCGGTCACGTCGTCGCCGAGGTAGACCGGCGTGCGGTCCGGGTGCTCGGCGGCGATGCGGGCGACGGCGGTCCCCTTCGAGACGCCGTCGGGGCGGAGCTCGACGACGGCCTTCCCCCAGATCGGCGTGAGGCCGGCGGGCACGTCCTCGGCCCAGGTCTCCAGGGCGGCGCGGGCGGCGCCCCAGTCCGGCGCGTGGCGGTAGTGGACGGCGAACGTGGCCCCCTTCGGCTCGACGCGGACGCCCTCGACCTCGGGCACGGCATCCCGGAGCCGGCGGAGCGCGTCGGCGTGCTCCTCGCCGGCCCGCGTCTCCACGGTCCCGTCGGTCCACCCCTCCTCGGACCCGTGCAGCCCGACGGCCCGGACGCGCGTGCCGGGCAGGAACGTCCCGAGCATCGCCAGCGCGCGGCCCGTCACGATCACGACGGGGTGGGCCTCGGCGAGCGCCACCAGCAGGTCCGGCACCTCGGGGTGCGGGCCGGCGGCGGCGGGGTCGTCCACGATGGGCGCGAGGGTCCCGTCGTAGTCGAGGAAGAGGAGGGGGCGGTCCGGGACGGGCGGCATGGGCTAGGCGGAAGTCTCCTCGTGCTGGCGGATGTCGAGCGAGGCGAGGAACCGGCGCGCCCAGTCGTGGACGTTGAGGCGCTGGACGGCCTCCTTCATCCGCCCCAGCCGCTGGCGGCGCTCGGCGTCCGGGAGGGCGAGCGCGTCGTGGAGCGACCGCGCAAGCCCGTCGGCGTCGTAGGGGTTGACGAGGATGGCGCCGTCGAGGTAGTCGGCCGCGCCGGTCAGTTCGCTCAGGACGAGGGCGCCGCGTTCGGAGACCGTGGCGAACTCGTGGGCCACGAGGTTCATCCCGTCGCGGAGGGGCGTCACGAAGGCGACGTCGGCCGCGCGGTAGTACACGGCCAGCTCCTCCTGCGTGAACGACTGGTAGCGATAGCGGACCGGCGCCCAGGCGCCCTGCGCGAACCGCCCGTTGATCCGCCCGCTGATCTCGTCCATGTCGCGGCGGAGCCGATCGTAGGCCGGGACGCCCGTCCGCGACGGCGTAGCGATCTGCATGAGCGTGACGTTCCCGTGCATCTCGGGGTAGGTCTCCAGGAACCGCTCGAACGCCTCCATCCGGAGGAGCAGGCCCTTCGTGTAGTCGAGCCGGTCGACGCCGAGGACGAGGTGGTCCACGCCGAGCTCCTCGCGGAGGGCGGCCGCCTCCTGGGCCGTCTCGGGCCGGTCGGCGAGGGCCTGGAAGCGGTCCACGTCGATCCCGATGGGGTGCGACTCGGCCCGGCACCGGCGGCCCTCCCAGATCACCGTCTCGCCGTCCACCTCCGCGCCCAGCAGGTCGCGCGCCGACTCGCGGAAGTTCTCGGCGTAGCCCTCGGTGTGGAACCCGAGGAGGTCGGCGCCGAGGAGCCCGCGCAGGAGCGTCCGCGCGGAGGGGACGATCCGGAAGACCTCCGAGGCCGGCCACGGCACGTGCCAGAAGAAACCGATCTCGGCGTCTGGGAGGCCGGTCCGGATCATCTCCGGGACCAGCATCATGTGGTAATCCTGGACCCAGAACCGGGGCACCGCGGCCCCCTCTCGGATGGCCTGGCGGGCCACGTCGAGCGCGGCGTGGGCGAACCGCCGGTTGACGGCGCGGTAGGCGTCGCGGAACGACCGCTCGGGCTCGACGTGCTCCACGAGGTAGTGCGCGAGGGGCCACAGTACGCGGTTGGCCATGCCCTGGTAGTACGCTTCGTACTCGCGCTCTTCGAGCGGCACGCGGCGGACGGTGAAGCTCGGGCCGTCCTCGGGATAGCGCTGGACGAGCGGGGTCTCTTCGTCCGGCGCCTGCATGGCGACCCAGGCGCCGCCGCGGTCTTCGAGGACGGGGAGGAGGGCGGAGGCGAGCCCGCCCAGGCTCGGCTCCCAGCCGTCGGGCGTCTGACGGATCGGGGCGCGGTTGGCGACGAGGACGAGAGACACGGTCGGAGGGAGAGGGCGCGTCGGACGTACGCGCCCGGCCGCGCCCTGTTCGTCGCTGCACGGAATGGGCGGGCGGCTCCGGCCGCGCCTGCCCCGAGCGTCGTCGGGGGCCCTCGGCTACGCCGGCTCCGCCTCGAAGGGCGCGAGCGCCTCGTCCACTGGGCGGGCGTCGGGCGTCCAGGAGAGGAGGCGCTGGATGACGGCGTCGAGGAGCGCGTCGGGGCACGAGGCGCCGGCCGTGAGGAGCACCTCCACGGGCTCGTCCGGCGCGGTCGGGTACCAGTCGGCCGTCTCGCGGATCTCCTTGGCGCGCCAGTCGAAGTGGCAGATGCGCTCCGGGCCAACGAGCTCGTCGGCGTCCTTCACGAAGTAGGTGGGCAGGCCGGCGTCCTCGCACAGCTCCACGAGGTGCGACGTGTTGGACGAGTTGTAGCCGCCGACGACGATCGCGAGGTCGGCGCCCGATGCGATGAGGGCCTCGGTCGCGTCCTGGTTCTCCTTGGTGGCGTAGCAGAGCGTGTCCGACGTGTCGGCCACGTTGGCATCGTCGCCGTCGCGCGCGATCACGGCCTGGCGGAGCCGCTCGGCGATGGCGGCCGTCTCCGTCGCCAGCATGGTCGTCTGGTTGACGACGCCGATGCGGGTGAGGTCGCGGTCCGGGTCGAACCCGTCGGAGGTCTTGCCCTCGAAGCGGGACCAGAAAAAGTCGGCCCCTTCCCGGCCCTCGACGACCGCCGCGAGGGCCTCGGTCTCGGCCGGGTCGCGGACGACGACGACGGGAGCATCGGCGGCGGCCCGGCTGACCGTGGCGCGCGTCTCCTCGTGCTGCCGCTTCCCGTGGACGACCACGGTGAACCCCTTCTGGCCGATCTGGGCCCCTTTCTTCCACACGCGCACGACGAACGGGCACGTGGTGTCGTAGGCCTGTACGTCCACCCCCTGCGCGGCGAGGGCGTCGAGGGTCTCGGTCGGCGCGCCGAAGGCGGGGATGATGACGAGGTCGCCTGGGCCGAGCGTGTCGAGCGGGATGAGCGGCTCGCCGGCCGTCGTGCGCAGGAACCGGATCCCGCGGGCCTGGAGGTCGTCGTTGACGTGGGGGTTGTGGATCATCTCCGATAGGAGAAAAATCTGGCCTTCAGCTACCCGGTCCGGGTGCTCGTCGAGCGCGCGGTAGGCGATCTCGATGGCGTTCTCGACGCCAAAGCAGAACCCGAAGTGGCGGGCCAGCTTCACGCGCAGCGGGCCGAAGTCGAGCACGCTCGGGCGGAGGTCCTTCTTGCGCGGGTCGGCCGCCCGCCGGGCCTCCTTCACGCGGCTGACGACCGGGCTACGGTAGAAGTCGGGGACGTCGAACTGGCGGGCCATGCGGGCGGGCGTAGGGAGACGGGGAAGCTACCGGACCGTACGGCTTGGCCTGAGGTGGCGTTGCCGGACTTCCCCCGTTCCGCAGAGAATTGGCTCGGTATAATCTCTGGGTTGGCAACTGGCCCTCCGGGACCTTCCACCGGACGGGTCCGTTTAGCCGATGTCCTTGGCTTCGTCTTGACCAGCCCTCTCCCTCTTACCAGATCAGAATGAGACTCGCTACCCACACTTCCCGCGTCGCCCGGTCGGCGGCGTTGGGCCTCCTCTTCCTCCTCGCCTTCGTGGGCACGTCGGCCGCGCCGATGGCCCAGGTCGACTTCCCGATCACGTTCGAGGACGACATCGACTACGGGATCCTCGGATTCGCCGGCGCCGAGGCGTCGGAGATCGTGACCGACCCGTCCGACGACGCCAACAGTGTTGTCCGCGTCATTCGCGCCGCGAACGCGGAGACCTACGCTGGGACGGTGATTGCAAACTCCGGACTCGCCGAGCCGGTCCCGTTCGCGCCCGGCGCGACGACGATATCCGTCCGCGTGTGGACACCGGAGGCCGGGACGCCGGTCCGGTTCAAGGTCGAGAACAGCGCAAACGGTGCCGTATTCGTCGAGACGGAACTGAACTCGACGATGTCGGGCGCCTGGGAGACCCTCGTGTTCGACTTCGCCGACGAGGCGACAGGCTCGCCGGCGCTCGACTTCAGTGCTACCTACGATAAGTTGGTGGTCTTCTTCGACTTCGGGGCGGCAGGGGCGGCCGAGTCGACGTACTACTTCGACGACATCGTCTTCGGCAGTGGCGAGATGTCCGGCCCCTCCCTCGTCATCAACGAGGTCGACGCCGACACGCCGGGCGCAGACATCGCCGAGTTCGTGGAGATCTACAACGCCGGGGATGCCGACGCCACGCTCGACGGCCACGTAATCGTGTTCTTCAACGGCAACGGCGACTCGTCCTACGGCGCGTTCGACCTCACGGGCACTCTGGCCCCGGGGGAGTACTACGTCCTCGGCAACCCGGGCGTCGCAAACGTGAACCAGACGTTCGACCCCGGCAGCTCGGGCTTCCTCCAGAACGGGGCCGACGCCGTCGCGCTCTACACCGGCGCCACCACGGACTTCCCGTTCGGGACGGCCGCCACGACGACCAACCTCATCGACGCCATCGTCTACGACACCGACGACAGTGACGACACCGGCCTCCTCGCTGCTCTCGGCGAGACGACTCAGTATGACGAGGCCGCCAACGGCAACAAGGACAACGAGTCGATCCAGCGCGTCCCGGACGGTGATGAGATGATCGTGACCGCCATCGCGACGCCGGGTGCGGCCAACGCGGCCAACCTGCCGCCGGCCACGTTGACGGCGCTTCTCCGTGGTGCGAACGAGGTGGAGCCGGTCATGACCGACGCCAAAGGCGGCGTGACCGTCGACATCGACGGCACCACGGTCACCGTCACGGGCGCGTTCGCGGGCCTGGAGAGTGACTACAACGCGGCCGTCGGTTCGCATATCCACGGCGGCGCGGCCGACGAGAACGGCCCCGCCGTCGTTGCGCTCATGCCGACCCTCGACGCGGACAACCGCGGCGGGACCTACGAGGCCTCGAACAACACGTTCGAGGTCCGGGCTACGTTCGCCGACTCGATCCGCGCCGGGCTCGCCTACGTCAACATCCACACGGTCGACAACGCCGGCGGCGAGATCCGCGGCCAACTCGGGACCGACGTCCATGAGCTGCCGTTCGCCCTTAACGGTGCGAACGAGCGGCCGGACCCGGTCGAGACCGACGCGACCGGCTCCGGCACGGTCAGCCTGGATGGGACGATGGTCACGCTGACCGGCTCGTTCAGTGGGCTTTCGGGGGACTACAGCGCCTCGCACATCCACATGGGCGCGGCCGACGAGAGCGGCGGCGTCGTGGTCACGCTCTCCGCGACGGTCGACGGAGACAACCGAGGCGGTACCTGGGACGCGGCGAACAACATGTTCGAGGTGCGTTCCACGTTCGCCGACTCGATCCGCGCGGGCCTCGCCTACGTCAACGTCCACTCCGCCGCCCACGGAAGCGGTGAGATCCGCGGCCAGATCGGCACGGAAGGGCCCCTGATGATCATCACCATCGCTGAGGCCCGCGCTGCCGGCGTAGGGACGACGGTGACCGTCGAGGGGACCGTGACCCGCGCCGAGGGTGCCTTCACGTACTTCCAGGACGCGACCGGCGGTCTCACGATCCGCCAGACCTCGGGTGCCTTTTTCGACGCCGTCACCGATGGCTCGATCGCGCCGGGCACCGAGCTCCGCGTGACCGGTAAGCTGTCCGAGTTCGCCAGCCTGCTCCAGATCAACGGAGACGATCTCACGTCTTACGAGGTCCTGGGGATGGGTGACGTGCCGGCGGCCCAGAACGTCACGCTCGCCGAACTCGCCGCCAACGGCGAGGACTACGAGGCCGAGCTGGTGACGGTCGGGGGCGTGGAGTTCGCGGTCACCGGGGCCTTCACGGCGGCCACCACCTACCAGGTCACCGACGGGTCGGGCGCCGCGAACGCGGTCTCCGTCCGGGTCCCGAATGCTGACGACACGACGGTGGAGGACGTGACGATCCCCGCCCGCGCCAACCTCACGGGCGTCGTCGGGCAGTACGACAACTCCGACCCGGCGGCGGGCTACCAGCTCCTCCTGCTGGACGCCGCGGACATCGTGAACAGCACGGCGAACGAGGGGGACGGCGCCGCTGTCCTGTCGCTGACCGTCGTCAACCCGATCCGTCGGGACGCGACCGTCCGCTTCTCGCTCGACGCGCCGGGCACCGCCCGCGTCGCCCTCTACGACGCGCTGGGCCGTGAGGTCCTCGTCGTCGCCGAGGGGGAGATGACGCTGGGCGCGCAGACGGCTCGCCTCGACGCGGGCCAGCTGGCCTCGGGCGTCTACGTCCTCCGCCTGGAGGCCGGGACCGGCGCCGTCGCGCGGACGATCACCGTCGTTCGCTAGCGGCGCTCTTGCGTAGCACACCGCGCGGGGCGGGGCCTTCGGGTCCCGCCCCGCGCGCGTTTGGGGGCGCCCGCTGCGCGCTACGCCCGCTGGGCGAGGCGCTCGGACCACTCGCGGCGGAACGCGGGGAAGCGGCCCTCCAGGATCGCGGCGCGCATGCCCCGCATCGTCCAGAGGTAGAGGGCGAGGTTCTGGACGCTCGCGATCTCCATGTGGAGTGGCTCGCGGGCGATCGTCAGATGACGGAGGTAGGCCTTCGAGAACGTGCGGCTGTGGTACCCGTCGAGCCCGGCGTCGACGGGCCCGAAGTCGTCTTTCCAGCGCGCGTTCTTGATGTTGACGATGCCGGCGGTGGTGAAGAGCGAGCCGGTGCGGGCGTTGCGCGTCGGCATCACGCAGTCGAACAGGTCGACGCCGCGGGCCACGTTCTCGATCAGGTTCTGGGGCGTGCCGACGCCCATGAGGTAGCGCGGGCGGTCGGCGGGGAGAACCTCGTTCGTGACCTCCACCATCTCGTACATCACGTCGGCCGCCTCGCCGACGCTCAGCCCGCCGATCGCGTAGCCCTCGGCGTCGAGGTCGAGGAGGGCCTCGGCGGACTCACGGCGGACGGACGGGAAGACGGCGCCCTGGACGATCGGGAAGAGGGCCTGGTGGTGCCCGTAGTGAGGCTCCGTGGCGCGGTAGTGGGCGAAGGCCCGCTCGGCCCACCGGACCGTCCGTGCGTTCGCCCGTCGCGCCTCGGCCTCGTCGACGGTCGCCGACGTCAGCTCGTCGAGCACCATCATGATGTCCGAGCCGATGTCGCGCTGAATGTCGACGACGGTCTCGGGCGTGAAGTGGAGCGTGTCACCGGCGAGGTGGCTCTGGAAGCGGACCCCCTCCTCGGTCACGTTCCGCAGCTCGGCGAGGGAGAACACCTGGAAGCCGCCCGAGTCGGTGAGGATCGGGCGGTCCCAGCCCATGAACCGGTGGAGACCGCCCGCCGCGCGCAGGATCTCGCGGCCCGGCCGGAGCGCGAGGTGGTACGTGTTGCCGAGCAGGATGCGCACGTCGAGGTCGTCCCGGAGCGTGCGCGGCGCCACAGCCTTCACGCTGCCAACCGTCCCGACCGGCATGAACATGGGCGTCTCGATCGTCCCGTGATCGGTGTGGAGGAGGCCGGCGCGAGCGCCGGTCTCGGGGCATTCGGCCTGGAGTTCGAAGGTCAGGGGCACGGCGGGTGCGGGGAGGGAGCCCCGAGGCTACGGCCCTCCGCCGGGGCCGGGGGGAAAGCGTCGACGAAACGCGCGGCCTGCCCGGCGGTCGGAGCCTTTGTGGAGCCGGCCGCGTAGGAGCCGCTCCCTTCTCTCCCGCCCTTCCCATGAATAACCTCTTTCGCGGACTCCTCGCCGGCTACGGCGCCAAAAAGCTCGGCGGCGGCTGCTTCTCGACGATCCTCGTCTTCGTCATCCTGTGGGTCCTCCTCGGGCAGTGCAACGCGACCCTCCCGCCGCGCGACCTCGACGTGGACCCGGCTGCATCGGCGCAGACGGCCCCGCCGCCCGCGCCCGCCCACGACGCGGCGCCTCTGGTCCCGGCCGGCTAGGCCTTGTGCGGAACCATCCGGTCCTGTCATCCTTCGCGCTGCTCAGGACGACAGGACCGGAGGGGTTCCCCCACAAGCCCTAGGCCGCGTCCGCCCCGTCGTCCTCCCCGAGGTCGATGACGAGGGCCTCGCGGCGGGCGCGGACGACGCCCGCTACGAGAGCCGCCGCGGGCACCGCGAGGATCAGCCCGAGCAACCCGAACAGTGCCCCGCACACGAACAGGGCCAGCATGATCACGACGGGGTGGAGCCCCACCTGCTGGCTCATGATGTTGGGCGTGAGGAGAGACTGCTCGATCACGGCCTGGCCCGCCAGCACGCCGAGGACGATCAGCACGTCCGAAATCGTCCCGAAGGCGAGCATGAGCGTCACGCCGAGCACGTAGGTGAGGACCGAGCCGAGGCTCGGGATCATGTTGAGGAGCCCGGCCATCAGCCCCAGGAGCAGCGAGTACGGCACGCCGAAGAGCGTGAGGGGGACGGCCACGAGCACGGCGCTCGCCGCCGAGATCGTGAGCTGGCCCCGGACGTAGTTCCCGAACACGCCCGCCGCCCGCTCCAGGTACGCGCGCTGGCCGTCGTAGCGGGGGAGCAGTCGCACGAGCCCGTCGCGGAGCTGCGGGTAGTCCTTCAGGCAGAAGAACAGGAGGACGGGGATGAGCGCGGCCGTCGTCACCAGCCCCACCACGGCGCCGATCTGGCGGAACAGGCCGGCGACGAAGGTGGGGATGCTCCCGAGCGCGGCCTCGATCTGCCCCGGCAGGAACGTCGTGATCTCGTCCACGAGCGCTTCCCGGTTCACGATCCCCGCGCGCTCGGCCTCGGCCAGCACCTCGGAGTGGGCTACCCACTCCGGCGCCCGGAGCACGAGGGAGACCGCCTGCGTGGCCAGGTCCTGCACCTGCTGCACGAGCATCGGCACGAGGAGCACGAGCCCGACTCCCACGCCGCCCACGACGACGAGTGTGACGGCCAGCGTCGACGCCCAGCGCGGCACGCCCCACCGCCGCTCTGCCCAGCTCACGAGCGGGTCGAGGAGGTAGGCCGCGACGAACACGGCGATGAACGGGGCCAGCACGCCCCCGAGCTGGCTCAGCACGTAGGCCCCGAAGAGGAGCCCGCCCGCCCACAGCACGGCTTGGGCCGACCGCCACTGGCGGATCGGCCAGAGCAGGGCGGTGCCCGCTACGGCGATCCAGAACGGCCCGGTCCGCGCCTGGACGCTCATCAGCAGGGCGAAGAGCGCTACGATTCCGCCCAGGAGCAGCAGCGCCTGGAAGGTGAGGGTACGAGGGGAGGGAGCGGCGTCGTCCACGGCGGGAGGGGCCTGGAACGTTACCACCGATTGCCTCGCGGCCCATCCCCCGGCGGCGTAGGTTGCCGCCGGTCTTCGTGAGCCCGATGCGCGTCCTGTTTCTGAGCCTGGTCCTGGGGGCCGCTGCGTCGGTCCTCGCCCAGCCCGGCGAGCGGCTCGCGCCGCCCCCGCCCGACACCACGGCCGGGCGCTACGGCTCCAGCGGGGCCATCGTCCTCGCCCTCTCGGAGTACGGCCTCGGCGCCGGAACCGCCGTGCGCGGCCGGCTCACGGACGACCTCTCGCTCGTGGCCGAACTGGTGATCGGCGCGGGCATCGACGAGCGCGAGCAGCGCTTCTTCGTCGGCTTCTTCGGCGACACCGTGACGCCCTTCAAGCGGAACTACGTGGTCCTCGCGCCCCTCCACATAGGACTGGAGCGGCGCCTGTTCCGCGACGACGTGGAGGACAACTTCCGCCCGTTCGTCCACGTCTCGGCCGGCCCGACGTTCGGCTACCAGTGGCCCTACTTCGACGACCTCGACGGCAACGGACGCCGGGACGCGGAGGAGGAACGGATCGGCGCGTTCGGGGGGCTCGGCGACGGGGAGGCCCGGCTTGGTGTGGGCGGGACGCTCGCCGTCGGCGCCTTCTTCGGCCGCAGCCAGCGGACGACGCAGGGCCTTCGGATCGGCTTCCAGGGCACCTACTTCCCCGTGGAGGTGGACCTGCTGGAGCTGGACGACCGCGTCGAGCAACCGTCCCGCCATACGTTCTGGACGCCCGTCGTGAGCTTCCACGTCGCCCGGCTGCTCTAGCCGTCAGAGGCGGGCTTCGAGCCGGGCGAGCAGACGGGGTGCCAGCGTGGCGCCAAGCGGGTGCGTCTGTTCGCGGGCGCCGAGCACGTTCCGGCCAGTGAGCGACACGCGGAGGTGATCACGCCACGCCCGTTTGCTCAGCCCGAGATCGAGGACGAGCCCAGCAGGGAGGTCGGGGTCGGGGAAGCCGGTCCAGGTGGTCGCGGCACGCGCGCCGAGGCGGACCCACAGGGCGAGGCGCGCGTCGGGGCGGAGCGTGGCCTGGAGGTCGGCGGAAGCGGCGGGAAGGCGGCGCCACGTCTCGCGGAAGGCGCCGTTCCCGGTCACCACCTGCTGCGCCCGGCCCGAGGCCCGGAGGACGAGGCCACGACGCGCCCACGACGCCACGAGGGAGGTCCGCACCAGCTCGCCCTCCGCGCGCACCTGGGGGACGACGCCCGTCGGAGCAGTCTCGGTTCGGTCCAGCCGCATCAGGAGCACGTCGCCGGCGCTACGCTGGCCCTCGACCGTCGCCGCCAGTCCGACGCGGCCCACGCGTCCGACGGCCCCGAGGCGGGCGAGAAGGCGCGTGGAGGCACGGGGCTCCCCGAGGCGGACCTCGAGGCCCGGGCGGTCGAGACCGGTGTAGCCATGGGCCATCCAGAATGCGAGATCGGGTGCGGCCTCGGGCAGAGTCGGGTCCGTGGCGAGTGTGAGGCGGAGCGCGAGGCGAGGGTGCAGGGCGCGCCATGCGACGAGGGCGCCACCCAGGGCGGTCTCGCGTTCGGACGCCGAGCCCTGCACGGTGAGCGACTGCGTGGCTCCCGGGCGCCGTCGCTCCAGCCGTCCCCATAGCCGCCCGACAGTGGGGGTGACGCGGTCGAATCCGGGGCCGTCGGCGTCGGTCCGTTCCACCGCTGCGCCGAGGGCCACGGAGCCGCCGGGACGCGTGGCGAGCGCGGAGGCCGCCGCGTCGAGTCGGGTTTCGGTCCACACCGGGTCGAGGGCGAGCGCGCCCCACGGCGGCCGGTCGAGCGAGAGGCGCGCGGCGTGTAGGTGCCCGCGCACGGCCAGCCCGTCGGCGACGGATCGTGTGACGGAGGCCGTCGCCTGTACCGTCCGCCGCGAGACCGGCACCTCGCGGCCGACCTCGGGGACGTGGGGGAGGTCCGCGCCGCGGAACCCGCCGAGACGGACGTGGGCACCCGGCGCCTGGGCCGCGAGCGCGAGCGCTGTCCCAGAGCGCGCGGGGAAGACGTCGACGGCTTCGGACACGCGCGCCGCCATCGCGGAGTCGGTCGGGAAGAAGCCGCGGTCGCGGAGCGTCGCCCAGGCGGCGCGGGCCCCACGCCGAGCGGCGAGCGCCGCCTCGAAGTCCGGCCCCCAGTGGTCCACGTTGGGCCGGTCGAGGTGGAGGTAGCGGTCCGGGCCGGGGTCGCCCGTCTCGTTCCCATACGAGAGTGCGCCGTAGGCCACGCGTGCCGGCGGCTCCGTCCGCACGTCGATCCAGGCCCCGCCGAACGCGCCGCCGGCGACGCCGGGCCCGGGGCAGACCACGACGCGGTCGACCTCGCCGAGCGCGACGGGCAGGAACTCCAGGCCGGCCGGCTCCAGCGACGTGCCGCTCGCCACCGGCGCCCCGTCGACGAGGAGGCGGACCGGCTCGTCGAACGGGAGGCCCCACGCCGCGAGCGGCTGGCCGTCGAACCCGTCGACGGTGACGGCGTCGAGGACGGGCGTGAGGCGGAGCGCGTCGTGGAGCGTCGTGGCGCCGGCGGCGCCCAGGTCGGCGCGCGTGACGACGGCGCCCCCGGGGCACGGGGCTTCGACGGTGTCGGCGGGAGCGGCGAGCGCGAGGAGAGCGCCCAGGGCGGCAACGCTCATTCGAGGAGCGTACGGAGCCAGCTCGGCGTGTCGAGGTGGATCGCGAGGCCGGCGCTCGCCGTCGTGAGCGTCGTCGGGTCCGCGACGGCGACCCGGACCCCCTCGGCCTCCAGCCAGGCCGTCACATGGCGGGCCAGGGGCGCCTCCAGTCGTGCCCACGCGCCGACGGTCACCTCGGTCTCGTTCTGGAGGTTGCCGCCGAACTGCCCGTCGCCGTCGTCGAAGCGGAGGTGGAGCACCCCCACCTGTGGGCCGGCCTGGACGCGGAGTCCGGCCGGGAAGTGGGCACCGAGCCCCCACCCGAGCGACGGGGCGACGGCGAGAAACTTGGGGAGGCCCGGCCGGGTCGGCTCGTAGGCGGTGAGGCGGAGGGCGAAGCGCGCCTGCCCTCCGTAGGCCGGCGCCTCCAGACGCCCGACGGCGCCCGGCAGCGCGCGCCACTCCGGCCCGAACCCGCCGTCGAGCGCGGCCGTGGCTCCGACGGCGGGATCGACGGTCCGCCACGCAGGCTGAGCCGTGACGGCCGAGGCGAGGACGAGGAGCAGGGCGAGGAGGCCTGGGTGCATCGCGGGAAGCTAGATCCGACCTGGGGCCTCCAGGACGGACGGTCCCCCTTCCCGGGCATGGGGACGCCCCCGACCATTCGGATGCCGGAGCGTGCTTATGTATGATGTAAGTCAATGTTTATCAAACAATTGATTGATCAACGAGATCCGAGACCCTATCGTGAAGCTCCCATCCCCAGAGGACCCATGCACTCCCTCCGAGCCTCGTTCTCCACTCTCTGGATCGTCGGGGCGGCACTGACGCTGTTCCCCTACTGCAACGGATCGGGGGCGGCCCCGGCTGTCACCGTCACGCTCAAAGGCGACGCCGTCTGTACCAAGCCGATCCGGGTCACGGGCACGGCCATGAACGACGGCGTCGGCACCCTCACGGTCACGCCCCGGATCCAGTGCGGGACCCCGCCGACGGGCGTGATGGGCGTCGTCCTGGTCGGGCGGCTGGCCACGGCCACGGGCGACCGGGACTACGAATTCCCTCCGACCGTCAACGACGGGTCGACGACGAAGGACTTCGACGTGAGCAGCATCCCTGTCCTCCCGTCGCAGGTCAAGATCCGCGTCCTCGACGCGAGTGAACGGCTCGTCGACGAGTCCGAGATCACGATCCAGTGAGCGGGCGCGGAGCTAGCCGCGCTCGGCGAGCGCCTCGTCCACGACGGACTGGACGAACGCCTGAGCCGCGGCCTCGCTCGGGGGCACGTCGCCCCAGAACAGCGCCTCCTTGACGGCGCCGATGGCCGCACGCTCCGGCCCGTGGAGCTGGCGGACCGCCGCGTCGAAGAAGGCGCCGCGACGGACCGCCTCATCCTGCCGCTCCAGGACGTAGGCCCAGGCCGGATCGTGCTCGTTGGGGACCTCGCCTTCCAGCACGGCCTCGCGGACCCACTCCTTCAGGATGCCCACGGCGATCCCCTCCGGGAGCCCGAGGCGCTGCTTGATCTCGTCGCCGTCGACGGGCGGCTGCCAGTTCCGCATCCGGTCGCGCTCCTCGACCTCCGCGAACCGGCGCTCGACGCGGTCGAAGCCGGCGAGGTAGCGGCGGACGCGGCGGGCGTTCTTGCTCGTCACGTCGGCGCGGACGAGGAGCATGAGGTCCTCAATGTCGTCGCCGGCGTCCATGAGGAGGCGGCGGACCGCCGAGTCGGTGACGTCCTCATCGACGAGCGCGGCTGGGCGGTGGTGGAGGCGGACGACGGTCTGGACGAAGTCGAGCGGGTCGCCGAGCGGGAGCTTCAGCCGCCGGAACACGTCGGGGATGATCTTCCTCGGGCCGAGGTCCTCGTGCCCGTGGAACGTCCACCCGGTGCCGGGCTCGTAGCGCTTCGTCACGACCTTGCCGATGTCGTGGAGGAGCGCGGCCCACCGCAGCCAGAGGTCGTACCCGGCGGCCCGCTCGCCCACGCCGACGCCGCGCTGGAGGTGCGCGAGGTTGTCGACCACCTCCAGGGTGTGCCAGAAGTTGTCCTTGTGCGCCCGCCCCCCGACCTCCTCGACGCCCGCAAGGTCCGTCACCTCGGGGACGATCCGCTCCAGGAGGCCGGTCCGGAACAGGAGGCCGAAGCCCGTCGAGGGGACCGGCGCGGCAAGCAGCTTGTGGAGCTCGTCGGTGATCCGCTCCTGGCTGACGATCTCGATGCGGCCGGCCGCCGAGGTCATGGCGTCGGCGGCTTCGGGGGCCACCTCGAACCCGAGCTGGGCGGCGAACCGGGCGGCGCGGAGCATCCGGAGCGGGTCGTCCTCGAACGTGACGGCCGGGTCGAGCGGCGTGCGGAGGCGGCGGGCCTCCAGGTCTTCGAGCCCGCTGAACGGGTCGATGACCTCGCCGAAGGTCTCTGCGTTGAGCGCGGCGGCGAGGGCGTTGACGGTGAAGTCGCGGCGGCTCAGGTCCTCGTCCAGCGTGCCGTCCTCCACGATCGGCTTGCGCGAGTCGGCGCGGTAGCTCTCCTTGCGCGCGCCGACGAACTCGATCACAAGCCGGTCCTCGTCGTGGAGCGCGTCCGCGTCGACGCCGAGGTCCGCCAGCCGGCGAGCGGGGATCGTGACGGCCGCGGTCCCGAACGCCTCGTAGACGGCCGGCGCCTTGACGCCGAGTGCCGCGGCGACGGCCTCAGCGAGGGCGATCCCGCTGCCTGGCCCGACGACGACCACGTCGAGGTCGGTCGTCTCGCGGCCGAGGAGCGCGTCCCGCACGGCCCCGCCGACGGCGTACGCCTCCAGCCCCAGCCGGTCGGCCTCGGCGCCGACGCGGCGGAGGACGGGCTCGAAGGGGAGGGAGACAACGGGCACAGCGGTGTGAGGGGGGAGGGGCCCCAAGGTGCGAGGGAGGCCCGTGGGGCGTCAACCCCGCCCGGAGGAAGAACCCGCTGAACTCCGGGCTCGGGCCGCCGGACGACTACCGCAAGCGTCCCTGGACGCGCTCGACGAGGCGGAGTGTGTCGAGCGCGTCATCGAGCGCGTTCGGCGCCGGCCGGCCGGCGTGGACGGCCGCGGCGAACGCGGCGATCTCCGCCACGTCCGGCGCCAGGTCGAGGGGGGGCGAGAAGACCGTCGAGCGGCCGTCGGCCTCGACGCAGAGCGGGCCGTCGAGCGACCGGGCCTCGACGCGCGAGCCGGGGCGCGAGGCGTAGAGCGCCACCTCGTCCGCCTCCACCTGATCGGAGGTGCGGACGAGGATCTGCGCGAGGGTGCCCGTCTGGAACCGGGCTGAGAGGGCGATGGCGCGGAGCTGGCCCGCGTCGCGTTCGGCCTCGGCGTCGAGGCGGGCGACGGCGCGGCTGGCGGCGAGCGTCGTCGTGAGGTCGAGGGCGCCGGCGAGGAGGCTGGGCCACCCGGCCGCGGCGAGCGGCCCGTCGGGCGCGGTGACGATCGAGAGGGTGACGAGCTGGGCCGCCCAGCCGTCGGGACGGCCGGCGAGGACGCCGAGGGGGAGCGGCCGGGCCACGCCGACCTCCACGCCCGCCTCCTCGGCCCGTGCGCCCAGCGCCGTGGCCTCCTCCGTCGAGATGCCGGGCGGCCACAGCAGGAACGCGTGGGCGCCTCGCCCGACCACCTCGCGGGCCCGCGCCACCCGCTCGCCCGGCGCGCCGCCCACCACCACGACCGACGCGGCGTCGGCGCCGTCAGCCACGGCCAGGCCCGCCTGCCGCAGGCGGTCGGCGAGGGCGGGGGCGCCGGTGACGGCGAGAACGGGGGTGTCCGGGGCGGGCATGGGGGAGGGACGGGGACCGCGAATCTACCCGTCTCGTTCATCCCGAGGGCTCGGGGGCCGCCTACCTTCGGTCCACTCGTTCCCGTACCCCATGCGTGCCTTCCTCGGCGCGGCCCTGGCCGCCCTCCTCGTCGCCCCCGGTGTTCTCGCCCAGACCGTCCCCCCGCGCGGCGCCGACGCCACGTTCGACGTCGCGACGTGGAACCTCGAGTTCTTCGGCGCGCCGACCATGGGCCCCTCGGACGCGGCCCAGCTCCGGAACGTCACCGCGGTGATGGAGCAGGCGGACATCGACCTGTGGGGCGTCCAAGAGGTCGTCGACCCGGCTGAGTGGTCCGAGCTGCTCGACGCGCTCCAGGACGACGGCTACGCCGGGCTCCTCGGCCCGTCCGTGAGCAGCGACCCCACCTTCGACCAAAAGCTCGCGTTCATCTACGATCGGTCCGTCGTCCAGGTCATCGGGTCGCGCACGATCCTCGGCGCGTACGCCTACGAGTTCGGGTACCGCCTCCCGTTCGAGATGCAGGCGCGCGTGACGGTCAGCGGCGTGACGCGGACGCTCTACGTCATCGTGTTCCACGCGAAGGCCAGCACCGGGACGTCCGACTATAACCGGCGCGCGGGTGGGGCCGCGGCCCTGAAGGACTACGTCGACGGGCGTATCGCGCGGGGCGAGGAGGTCATCGTCCTGGGCGACTTCAACGACTACCTCGTCGGGTCGACGCGGGGCGGGGGCTATGCGTCGCCGTACGACGCGTTCGTGCAGGACACCGACTACGTCGCGGCCACGCTCCCGCTCCAGCAGGGCGGCGTCAACACGTACTGCACCTCGTCGACGTGCTCCAGCGGCGACACGCGGGACCACCTCCTGTTCACGGCCGGCCTTGCCGACGTGTACATCCCCGACTCCGCCGACCACTACGGCGAGCTGATCACGACCGTCCCCAGCTACGTCTACTCGACGTCGGACCACCTCCCGGTGATCGTCCGGTTCGGGTTCGGGGGGACGGACGCCGCGCTCGCCCCCGACGCCGCGGCCGCCGCCCTCCTCGCGCCCGCGCCGAGCCCGTTCCGCACGGCCACGACGCTCCGCTTCCGCCTCGACGCCCCGGCCGACGTGGCGCTCGACGTGGTGGACGTGCTGGGCCGCCGCGTGGCCGCCACGGCCGGGACCTACGGCGTCGGCGAGCACGCCGTGGCCCTCGACGGCCGCGACCTCGCGCCGGGCCTCTATGTGGTCCGCCTCCGCGCCGGCGACGTGGTGCGCACGCAGACGCTCGTGCGTACGCGGTAGGCCGCGGCACCCGTGACCTACCTCCAGTTCCACCTCGCGTTCACGGTCCCGCTGCTCCTCGCACTGGGGCTTCTGCAGCCGCGCGGGTGGGGCCGGTGGGGGCCGCTGGCGCTCCTCACCGCCGTCGCCTTCGCGTGGACGACGCCGTGGGACAACTACCTCGTCGCCCGCGAGGTGTGGACGTACCCGGCGGACCGGGTCCTCGCGACGATCGGGTACGTGCCCGTCGAGGAGTACGCGTTCTTCCTGATCGAGACGGTCCTCGCCGGGCTGTGGTACCGGATCGTCCGCGCGCGGTGGACGCTGACCGAGGCGGCCGCCGGGCGCGGGGCGCATATCGCGGGCGCCGTCGGCTTCGGGGCCCTCACCGTCCTCGGGGCCCTGCTGTGGGGGATGGGCGGCCACGGGCTCTACCTCGGCCTGATCCTCGTCTGGGCCTGCCCCGTCCTCGCGGCGATGTGGTGGATCGACGGCGGGCGCCTCGCCCGCCGGGGGCGCCTGTTGGCCGCCGCCGTTCTCCCGCCGACGCTCTACTTCTGGGTCGCCGACCGGATCGCCATCGGCCTCGGCATCTGGGACATCACCGACGCCACGCGGACCGGGGCGGAGATCGCGGGCCTCCCGGTGGAGGAGGCCCTGTTCTTCTTCGTGACGACGCTGCTCGTGGCCCAGGGGCTCGCGATGCTCGACCGCGGCCCGGCGTCGACGTACCAGGGCGCCGGCGCCTGAGGGAGACCCATGGGGGACGGCACGTACGTGTCGAGCCTCCCTAGCCGTCCGCGCGGGCCGAGGGACGTGGAGGGGGAGGGCTACGCACCCGAGAGATCGACCCGTCCGTCGCCGCCTCCGACATCCGGGGTCGCCGGACCTTCCGGTTTCCCTGTGTCCCCAAACGGACGAGGGCGGCGGCCCGAACCGGACCGCCGCCCTCGAAGGCAGGAATGCTGGGGGGCTTAGTAGCCGCCGCCGCCGCCGCGGTAGCCACCGCCACCGCCGCCGCCGCCGCGGTAGCCACCGCCACCGCCGCCGCCACCGCGGTAGCCGCCACCACCACCGCCGCCGCCGCTGCGCTCACCGCGCGGACGAGCCTCGTTGACGGTGAGCGGGCGGCCGCCCATCTCGGTGCCGTTGAGGCTCTCGATAGCGGCCTTCGCCTCGTCGTCGTTGGTCATCTCGACAAAGCCGAAGCCGCGCGAGCGGCCGGTGTCGCGATCCTTGATGACCGTAGCGCTGTCGACGGACCCGAAGGCCTCGAACTGGCTGCGGAGTTCGTCGTCTCCCGTCGTATACGGGAGGTTGGCGACGTAGATATTCATAATGCGGGTATTGAGAGAGGGAGCGCCGACAGGGATATGCGAAAGACGGGTGGGCCAGAAAGCTCGACTCGGATCTGTCGGCCCCGCGTGCTCCGGAGAAACAAGGAACCCGCAACGACGGCACGGAATCGGGCAGTCGCCACAGGCTCGGTCATCGCAAGATACCGTGTGGCCCCCCTGTGGGATCCCCCGCGTCGCGAATTCGCATGACGCTCCCTCCCCTCCGTCGGGGAGGCGAAGGGGCCTCCAGGCGCGCTAGGCTGGCGGACCCTCCTTTCCCAGCCCATGCGACCGTTCCTGTTCGTCCTCCTCACGTGCCTGGCGACGCCCGCCCTCGCTCAGATCGGACTGCCCGCCTCTGGACAGACGCTCGGGTTCCCGATCCTCGTCGCCGCCGGGAGCGTCGACCTGGACCCGGACGTCACGGCGGCCGGGGTCACGTCGCCGGTCATCGGGTTCACCCTCGTCGGCGCGGAAAACCTCGGGTCGATCGGCTCCTACATGGTGGTCGACGTGAGCGGGGGGATGTCGCTCATCACGTGTTTCGCGCTCCCGTGCTCCGGGGTCCCCGAGGAACGCGACGGCGTGGCGACCGAGGACAAGTGGGTGTTCGTCGACGGCGCGCTCCTCCCCCGGTGGGATCCTGATGCCGACGCCGATCGGTGGGATCGGGGGCGGCCTCCACCTCAGCACGAGCGGGGCCGCGAGTAACCGGACGAGCCTCGGATGGCTCGAAATCGGGCCGCAGGTCGGGTACGGCGCCCAGGTCGGCCCGGTCTCGGTGATCGGGTCCGGGACGTACGCGTGGGGTCTAGAGGGCGGCTCGCAGACGATGACGGGCCGGGCCGTCAAGGTCCGGGCGGACCTCGTGCTCCCGCGCGAGGGCCTCGACATGATCGGGTTCGTGGCCTTCGACCGCCACGACGACGACCGCGACACCGATACCGAGACCGACGACTTCCACTCGTCGTTCCTGACGTTCGGGGCCGGGATCGGCTTCTGAGCCCATGCGTCCCGCCGGCATCGACACCAGCGGGACGGTCCGAGGCGGACGGTGCCGGCTCAGTCAGTCGTCTGGATCGGCACGGAGACCATCGTCTCGCCCCACCAGAGGACGAGGTCGGCGCTCGTGTCGGTGATGTCGTCGAAGACGACGGTGAGCATCTCGACCTCGAAGGCATCCTCGGGCTCGACGGTCACGCGGAGCTGGTCCTCGCCCTCGTCGTAGTTGAAGGCGCCCCACTGCTGGGCGGTCCGGTTGAAGATGACCGTCCACGCATCGTCGCCCGGGATCGTGAACAGGGCGTAGGTGCCGGCCGGGAGCCGCTCGCCGGCCACGAGGACGTCGGCGGAGACGGTGAAGGTCGTCGCCTCGTTGGCGCCGGTCCGCCAGACTTGGCCGGCGGGGGCCAGCGCTGAGCCGTCGCCGAAGACAGCCCGGCCGCGCAGGCTCGGGCGCCCGTACTGGATGTAGACGGTGGTCGTGCCGATGGTCTGCCCGACGACGGCGTTCGGGCTGGGGCGGGCCTCGTCGTTGGCGCGCGGCGGGATGTCGGACGCGTCGCCGGCCACCTCGTCCATCTCCATGTCGTCGTGGGACATGGGCGGGTCCTGGGCGCAGGCGGCGACGGTGACGAACAGGCCGAGGAGGATCGAAAGCGAGCGGATCATGACAGGAGGGAGAGGGGGAGCGCGATCTACCTCCGTGTGATCCCTCGGGATCCGCTCACCCCCGCACGGCCCGCGCGACGGCGAGCACGTCGGCGAGGACGCCGGCGGCGGTGACGGCGGCCCCGGCGCCGGGCCCCTGCACCACGATCGGCGAGGCGGCGTAGCGGTCCGTCGTGATCTCGACGAGGTTGTCGGCGCCGGAGAGCCGGCCGAGCGGGGAGTCGGCCGGAACCGCCTGGGCGCCGACGCGGAGGAGCGGCCGGGTGCGGTCCCGCCCGTCGATCTCGGCGACGTAGCGGAGCCGCTTGCCCTCTGCCTCGGCCGTCGCGGCGCGCGCCGCCCACGCTTCGTCGGCCGCCGCGAGGGCGTCGGTGACGAGTGTGACCGGGACCGTGGCGGCCTCGGGCGGCACGAGGCTTGCGACCGTCACCTCGGACCGTTCCACGCGGAGGCCGGCGGACCGCGCGAGGATCAGGAGCTTGCGGGCCACGTCCTCGCCCGAGAGGTCGTCGCGGGGGTCGGGCTCGGTGTAGCCCTGCTCGTGGGCCCACCGCGCGGCCGTCGAGAACGAGACGCCACGCTCGATCTGCCCGAAGAGGTAGGTCATCGTCCCCGAGAGCACACCGCGGATCGACTGCACGCGGTCGCCGGTGGCGACGAGGCTCTCGACGGTCTGGACGACGGGGAGGCCGGCGCCGGCCGTGGTCTCGTAGCGGTAGTGGACGCGGCCCGTCGCGCTGAGCTGCCGGAGCCGGTCGTAGGTCTCCTGCGACCGCGCGTTGGCCAGCTTGCTCGGCGTCACGACGCTCACGCCGGAGCGGAGGAGCGGCTCGACGACGTCGGCCACCTGCGCGCTGCCCGTGGCGTCCACGAAGACGGCCGGCCGCAGGCGGGCGTGGGCCGCGAGGGCGTCGAGGAGGGCGGGCCAGTCGGGGGGAGCCGGCGCGAGATCGGGGTCGGCAGGGTCGAGTCCGTCGAAGGCGAGGGCCGACCGCCGCCGCGTGCAGGCGCCCACGAGTCGGAGCGCAGACGACGAAAGGCCGGCGATCTGGTCGAGGAGCGCGCCGCCGACGGTCCCGACGCCGGCGAGGTACACGTCGAGGGGCGGCGAGGTGGTCTCGGCGGGGGGGACGACGAGGTGGAGCGGGGAGGCGGTGGGCATGCGAGCGGCCGCTTACGCGGCGACGGACCCGGCGTCGACGAGGAAGCCGGCGTTGAGGAGGAAGGGGCGGACGAGGGCGTCGAGGGCCTCGAAGTCGACGAGGAAGGCGTCGTGGCCGAAGGGCGAGACGAGCTCGGCGTAGTGGCCGTGGGGGAGGAGCGCGGCGAGAGCGCGGCTCTCCTCGGGCGGGTACAGGACGTCGGACGAGATGCCCACGCAGAGGGCGTCGGCTGCGAGGCGGGCGAGGGCCGACGCGGCGTCTTCCCGACCTCGGCCCCGGCCCACGTCGTGGTCGTCCATCGCCTCGGTCAGGCGGACGTAGCTGCCGGCGTCGAAGCGGCCGACGAGCTTGGCGCCCTGGTAGCGCAGGTAGCTCTCGATGGCGTAGCGCGGGTCGCCCGGCGCGGTCCGGGGCTCGTGCGCCGCGCGGCCGAACCGTTCGTCGAAGAGCGCCGCGCTCCGGTACGTCATCATGGCCGCTGCGCGCGCCGCCGCGAGGCCAGCCGCCGGCGGGGCGTCTGGGGGGAAGTCGCCGCCCTGCCAGTTCGCGTCGGCGCGGATTGCGAGCCGCTGGGCCTCCGAGATCCCGATCTGCCACGCCCCGTGCCGCGCGCCCATCCCGATCAGGACGAGCCGCCGGACGCGGTCCGGCCCCGCCTCGCGGTCGACGAGGGCGAGTTCGAGGGCCTGCATCCCGCCCATCGACGCGCCGACGGCGAGGGCCACGGACCGCACGCCGAGCCTGTTCAGGAGGCGCGCGTGGAGCCGGGCCTGATCGCGGATCGTGACGCGCGGAAAGCGGCTCCCGAGGCGTCGGCCGTCGGCGTCGAGCGTGCCGGGGCCGGTGGTGCCGTAGCACGAGCCGAGGGCGTTGGCGCAGACCACGAAGTGCCGGTCGGGGTCCACGAGCCGGCCGGGGCCGATGAGGCCGGGCCACCACGCCGGCGCGTCGGCGTCGCCAGTCAGGGCGTGGCAGATCACGACGGCGTTGTCGGCCGCGGCGTTGAGCCTCCCCCACGTCCGGTAGGCGACCGTGACGCCGGGGAGGCGGTCGCCGCGCTCCGTGACGAACGGGGCGTCGAGGATGAAGGACTGGAGGTCAGCCATGGGTCGATCGGGACCCCTTCCATCCTTCTGTGTCATCCTGAGCGAGCGGAGCGAGTCGACGGATCTCTGATGCGATTAAGTCTCTCGTTGGCGCCGAGAGCGCTGTTCGTGCGCCGTGCTTGCCAGAGATCCTTCGGCTCCGCCGCTGCACGGCTCCGCTCAGGATGACACGAAGGGGGGTGTCTGGCACCAGACAGAGCCGGGGGCGGCCCGCCGCCGGCGGACATCGCTCGGGGGAGAGAGTCAGAAGCATGGGGATCGTCAGGAAGAGTCCGGGGCGGGATTCGAACCCGCGAGTAGCGGTTTTGCAGACCGCCGCGTTGGCCACTTCGCCACCCGGACGGATGCCGGCGCCTGCCGTTCGCTCGCCTCGTCGAAGCCCCACCCGCGAGACTCCGACGAGGACTCGGCCGCGTCGGCCCGGGGGCGCTAGGCCGCGACGAGCGTCTTGGCGAAGGCCTGTTCGAAGTCGGCGAGGATGTCGTCGATGTGCTCGATGCCGACGGAGACGCGCACGAGCTCCGGTCGGACCCCGGACGCGCGCTGCTCGGCGTCGGAGAGCTGCTGGTGCGTGGTGCTGGCGGGGTGGATCACGAGCGTCTTGGCGTCGCCGACGTTGGCGAGGTGCGAGGCCAGCTTGACGCCCTCGATGAACGCCTGTCCGGCCTCCTTCCCGCCCCGGATGCCGAAGCTGAGGACGCTCCCGAAGGTGCCCTCGCGGAAGTACCGATGGGCCGTCTCGTGCGAGTGGTGGCTCTCCAGCGACGGGTGCCACACCCACTCCACGGCGTCGTGGTCGTCCAGCCAGGCCGCCAGCCGGTTTGCGTTCTGCGCGTGCCGCTCCCCGCGGAGCGAGAGCGTCTCGACGCCCTGGAGCAGTTGGAACGCGTTGAACGGCGAGAGCGCCGGGCCGAGGTCACGGAGGGCCTCCACGCGGGCGCGGATGATGAACGCGATGTTGCCCAGGTCGCTCTCCGGGTGGAACACGTCCGAGAACACGAGCCCGTGGTACGCCTCGTTCGGCTCGGTGAAGAGGGGGAACCGGCCGGTCCGCCAGTCGAAGTTTCCCGAGTCCACGATCACGCCGCCGATGGACGTGCCGTGGCCGCCGATCCACTTCGTGGCCGAGTGCGTGACGATGTCGACGCCGTGCTCGATGGGCCGGACCACGTAGCCGCCCTGCCCGAACGTGTTGTCGACGACGAGCGGGACGCCGACGGCGTGCGCGGCGTCGGCGAGGGCGCGGAAGTCGGGGACCGTGAGGTCCGGGTTGCCCAGGGTCTCGGCGAAGAACGCCTTCGTGTTCTCGTCGGCGAGGGCGGCGAACGCCTCAGGCGTCTCCTCCTCCACGAACCGTGTCTCGATGCCCAGCCGCTTGAGCGACACCTTGAGGAGGTTGTACGTCCCGCCGTAGAGCTTGCTGCTCGAGACGATGTTGTCGCCGGCCTGGGCGATCGTCGTGAACACGAGCGTGTGCGCGGCCTGGCCCGACGCGACGGCGAGGGCGGCGACGCCCCCTTCGAGCGCGGCGATCCGCTGCTCGAACACGTCCGTCGTCGGGTTCATAATTCGGGTGTAGATGTTCCCGAACTCCTCCAGCCCAAACAGCCGCGCGGCGTGGCTCGCGTCGTCGAAGGTGTAGGACGTGGTCTGGTAGATGGGGACGGCGCGGGCGTGCGTCGTCGGGTCCGGCTGCTGGCCGGCGTGGAGCTGGAGGGTGTCGAAGTGGAGGGGGCGGTCGCTCATGGCAGCGGGGGTGTTGGGGATGGGGGCTGCGGACCGGGGGAAACGAAAAAACCCCTCCGGCCCGACGGGCCCGGAGGGGTTGGCAGTGGGGTGAGCCGGTCTCTTACCGGCGCCCAGGGCGCGACCTCTCCAGACCCGTCTGGGTCATGCAACACATAATCATCCCCATGCTGCGCATGGCGGCGGGGGCGATCAGGTGGAAGGAGTGGGTCACGGGAGGTGGTGCGACAGGAGGGCTGTCGACGGTCAAGATAGGCGGACATGAGGTCCGTGCAAGGGCCGTCCTCCTCGGACCTAGCATCAGAAGCGCTTCCATTTTGTGAATCCGACCATTCAGCCTCTCCGCCTACAGGGGCCGACGGGCGCTCCGAGCGGGCGGTGCTACCGGACGACGATCCGCTGCGCCATCGTCTCCGTAGCGGAGGTGGCCTGGAGCACGTAGACCCCCGTCGCGACATCCGGCACCGTCAGCGTCAGACGACCGGGTGTTCCGGGATGCCACACCCCGACGCGCCGGCCGAGAAGGTCGAACAGCGACACCTCGGCCGGCTCACGGACGGTGAGGTGGAGCACGCCGCCGGCCGTCGCCGGGTTGGGGCCCACCCGCTCCAGGAGGGCGGCGGACGGCGTCGGGCTCGGTCGTGAGCGGCACCGAAAGTGCGTTCTCGATTCGGACGACGGACGACACGTAGGTGCCGAACGAGGAGCCGGTGAGGAGGACGTAGGCCCCGCCCGTGTCATCCGCTACGACGCGTTGCGCCTCCGACCAGTACGTCGGGAGGGGGGGGAGGTCCGTGGTCACGAGCCCAGCGTTCGGGGCGTACGACGCCGCGAGGGGGAGATAGCCCGGGCTGGCGGGTTCGGTCGTATGCCCGGCGATGAGCGCGTCGTCATCGACCCCTGGCGCCACGACGTCCGGCCTCAGGCCGGAGCCGGCGAGATCCGTCGCCCACTCCAACTGGCCATCGGCATCAACGCGGGCGAGGACGTAGGCATACGAGTCCGTCCGGTAGGCGACGGCGACGGCGCCATCTGGGCGCGCACCGAGGCCGACGATGTCGTCGACGCTGTCGGGCCGGAGGAACGTGCCCGCGACCATTCCGTCCGGGCTCAGCCGGAAGACGGCAGGTCCGGTGCAGGACGCCGGCCCCTCTCCCAAGTATCCCGCAAAATGGACGACCCCCGAGGTGTCGATGTCCGCCGCCGCCTCGATTCCATGGATGTCGACGGAGCATCCGCCCAAGGTGCGCGCCTCCGATGTTTTCAGAGAGGCACCCGTCGCGTCGAGCCATTCGACCTGGAGGGCCGATTCTTGACGGAGAACCTCCGTCGCGAGAGCGACTCCGGTCGGAGCGCGCATGGCGCTCCAAGGGTACACGTAGAGGTCGTCCGGGAAGGGCCTGCTCCACGCCGTGCTTCCGTCGGCGGCGAGCGAGGTCAGTGTCCTGTAGGACCTCAACTGGTCGTCCACGACATAGCCGTTCTCGTGGATCATGTAGCTCTCGCCCCCCGCACCGACCGCTACGCTCAGCAGGGCGAGAGATTCTGCGCCGCCGTCCAGAACGCGAACCCACTCTGGTGTCCCGTCGCCATGGAGTCGGGCGACGAGGCCAGTCCCGGCTCCACCCGTGGCCGCAATGACCCCGCCCTCGGGCGTTGTCCCCAGCCATGCCTGGAAGCCTTCCGACGTCCCCCCACCATCGACGGCGACGGACCAGGCCAGGGCTCCCTCCGGAGAGACGCGCCCGACGAGCAGGTCCCGGCCTCCCTCGTCCGTGACCGTCGCGCCGACGACGTAGAGGCCCCCGTCCGGGGCCAGTACGGCATCGTAGAGCGTATGCGAAGGCGCCGGTCGTCCTCGTCGGTCGGCGGACCATGGGGTGGCGCCGTTCGGATCGCGGGCCGTGAGCGATGCGGTGGCGACGCCCCCTGCCGTGGCGGTGTCGAACACGCACGTTCCTCCGTTGGCACAGGGGATGAGCAGGCGCCGCGGCAAGGACGAGTGGGGCCATCCGCCGGATGGAGCGGTCTCCGACCATCGAAGCGTCCCGTTGGGCGTGAACGCAGCCCACCACCCCGTGGCCTCCCCCTGGAGGCGCGCGCCCACCACGACCCCGTCGTCGTCGGCGACCACCCCATAGAACGAGGCTCCATGCGTCTCGTCTGGAAGCGGGATGGACCACCGAACGACCCCGTCGTCTCTGCGAAGACGAGCCAACTGTCCCTCCCACACGGCGAAGAGGTCCCCGTCTCGCGTCGTGAGGTTGTAGGGGACGGGCCTGACGTAGGAAGGGGGGGAGGAGCCCGCCCCGGCAATTGGAGTGGCCCACGTCGTCGTCCCGTCCACATCGATCCGGCGCACCTCCACGGCTCCGGCGCTCGTCACACCCATGACGAAGGCCGCCGCCTCGGTCGCTACCGTGTCGAGGGCGAGCGCGGTCGGGGTAAAGTCGGGGTCGCGCGGGACGGAGGTGATCTCTCCGTCTCGGTCGGCGATGAGCAGCAGGTCCGCATCGCTGGCGGCGACGGCGCGTCCGTCCGGGAGCACGGCCAGCGCGCGGATGCCGCTCACGGAACTCCCCGTTGACGCCCCTGAAGGGTCGCGGACGATGTGGAGGACCTCGGCGCCGGACGCGTCGATGCGCGAGAGGAAGGCGGGGCTGGGCGGCCTACCGGACTCGCCAGTTCCGATCCACACGCCTCCGGTCCCGTCCGGTCTCACGAAGACACGGTTCGGGTAGGAACCGGGCGTACTGATGGACTGGGTCCAGGAGACACCCCCCTCATCCACCCGGGCAACGCCGACGCGGCTCGATGCCACGACACCGACGGCCACGCAGGCATCATCGACGGCCGTCACGTCGAAGCCCACTTGATCGGCGGGCCAGGCGGAAACGGCGTGCTCCCACAGATGGCCCCCGTCGGCGTCGTAGCGCGCGACGACGACGGCGCTCGCTGCTCCATCGAGGGTCTCTGCCGACAGCGTGCACGCCCCGCCATCTGGGGCCGAGGCTACCGTGTGCGCTAGGATGTCTCCCGGCGTATTCGGGTCCGCAAAGGTGAGGGACCATGCGACGTCCCCGCCCACGGCACGCGCGCCCTCTAGGGCCAGAGGACGGACGGCGGGAGCGGTCGCGGTCCCGAACCGCTGTAGCTCCGGCTGCGTGCTCGGCCCTGTCGTCGGGACAACCGGCTGAGCCGTCGCCGTCGCGGCAAGAAGAAGCGTGACTGCGACGAGGCGAATGGGCATCAGGATGGGAGCGCGAATGGCGGTGCGAACCTAGAGGCACGCCCCATCGCGGTGTCACCCATTTCCGATGCCCCACCCGTCGCCCCGCTGGCCAGCCGGTGCTGCCAGCGGGGCGAGGACGGGCGCGGCTACCAGAGCACGATCCGGTCCTCCGGCGCCACGTAGAGGTCGTCGCCGGGCTCCACGTCGAAGGCGTCGTAGAAGGCCGGGATGTGCGCGAGCGGACCGTTGGCGCGGTACTCGCCCGGCGAGTGCGGGTCCACCTGGAGGAGCTGGCGGAGATAGGCGTCGCGGTGGAGGATGCGCCAGACCTGGGCCCAGCCCATGAAGAACCGCTGGTCGCCGGTGAACCCGTCGATGACGGGGGCCTCCTCGCCCTCCGACACCACGCCGTCGCCGTTCGCGTCGAGCGAGAGCTGGTAGGCGCGGTAGGCCATCGTGAGGCCCGAGAGGTCGCCGATGTTCTCGCCGAGCGTGAGGCGGCCCTGGACGGCCGCGTCGTCGAACGGGGCGTAGGCGTCGTACTGGGCCACGAGCTGGTCGGCGCGGGCCTCGAACTGGGTCCGGTCCTCCTCGGTCCACCAGTTGCGGAGGTTGCCGGCGGCGTCGTACTGGCTGCCCTGGTCGTCGAAGCCGTGCGAGAACTCGTGGCCGATGACGGCCCCGATCCCGCCGTAGTTGACGGCGTCGTCGGCCGCCACGTTGAAGAACGGCGGCTGGAGGATGGCGGCCGGGAAGACGACCTCGTTGAAGCCCGGGTTGTAGTACGCGTTGACCGTCTGCGGCGTCATGCCCCACTCGGTCCGGTCGACGGGTTCGCCTAGCTCCGAGAGGTTGTCGGCGCGGCGCCAGCGGGCGAGGGCGCGGACGTTGCCGGCGAGGTCGTCGGGCTCGAACTCCAGGCCCTCGTAGGTCTCCCACTCCTCCGGGTAGCCGATCTTGTAGGTGTAGTGGTCGAGCTTGTCGAGCGCCTGGGCCTTGGTGGCGTCGGTCATCCACGGGTTGTGGCGGATCGACTGGCGGAAGGCCTCCTGGAGGTTCAGGATCAGCTCCTCCATCCGGTCGGCCGCCGCCTGCGGGTAGTGCCGCGAGACGTAGACGCGCCCGATCGACTCGCCCAGCGCGCCGGACGTGGCGCCGACGGCCTTCTTCCAGCGCGGGCGGTCCTGCTCCGAGCCGCTCAGCGTGCGGCCGTAGAAGTCGAAGCTGGCGTCGACGAAGGCCTGGGGGAGGACGCTCGTGGCGTCGGAGAGCGTGTGGGCGCGGGCGTAGGTCGTCCAGTCCGCGAGGGGGACGGCCGCGAGGAGGCTGTCGAGGCCGGCGAGGTAGCTCGGCTGGCGCACGATCACGGAGTCCGCTCGGCCCTCGGCACCGATCTCGTCGAGCATCACGTCGAAGTGGACGTGGGGGTAGCGGGCCTCCAAGTCCGCGACGGACATCGGGTTGTAGCGGGCCTCGGGGTCGCGGTTCTGGATCCGCGTCCACTGGTAGCCGGCCAGCTTCGTCTCCAGGTCCAGGATCGTCTGCGCGGCCGCGGCGCCCCCGGGCCAGCCCGCGAGGTCGTAGAGCGTCGTGAGGTAGTTGAGGTAGCCGGCGCGGGCGTCGGCGAACTGGTCGTCGAAGTAGTAGCTCCGGTCGGGGAGGCCGAGGCCGGACTGGCCCACGAAGAGGACGTTCCGGTCCGAGTTCCGGTCGTCCACGTCCACGTAGAGGCCGACGGGGGAGGGGCCGAAGGCCGCCCCGTTCTGGGCGAAGTAGCGGGCGAGCCGGCCGAGGTCGTCCACGGCATCGATCCGATCGAGGTCCGGCCCGAGCGGGGTGATCCCGAGCGCCTCCACACGTGCCGAGTCCATGTAGGCCGTGTAGAAGGCGGCGAGGCGGTCGGCGTCGGGGTCGTCGACGCGTCCGGCGGCGGCGTCCTCGATGATCGTGCGGACGTTGACCTCGGCCTCCTCGCGGAGCTCGTCGAAGGTGCCGTAGCGGCTCCGGTCGGAGGGGATCTGGGTCGTCGCCAGCCAGCGGCCGTTGACGTAGCGGAAGAGGTCGTCCTGCGGACGGACGGAGACGTCCATCGCGGCGGTGTCGATGCCGGAGGCCTGCTGGGCAAAGGCCGGCGCGGCGGCGACCGCGAGGAGGACCAGGAGGGAGAGTCTCATGGAGGAGAGAGTGGGTGGGCAGTCAGGGCCCGAACGTAACGGTGGTTTCCCCCAGGCCTTGCCCGATCTGCACGGTCTCCATCGCTGGCCCCCTGTGCCGTCCGTCCGCGGCCGGGCTCAGACGAGGGGCGGGGAGGCGAGCGTGACCTCGGCGGCGGGAGGGCGCCGGTTGTAGCTGGAGGCCATGACGGCCCCGTAGGCCCCGGCCGTGTCGATCAGGACCACGTCGCCCTCGGCGGCCTCGGGGAACGGGCGGGCCCGCGCGAAGGCGTCGCCGGTCTCGCAGATGGGCCCGACGATCTCGGCGGGGCCGACGTCCGGCGCGCCGAGCCGCGAGAGGTTGACCACGTCGTGGTGGGCGCCGTAGAGCGCGGGCCGGACGAGCGAGTTCATCCCGGCGTCGAGCCCCACGAACCGCACCCCGCCCTTCCGCTTGATCTGGGTCACGCGGGTCAGGAGCACGCCGGCGTCGGCGACGAGGTAGCGCCCGGGCTCGACCCACACCTCGAACTCCGGGCGCTCCGCCCGGAACGCCGCCAGCGCGGCGCCCGCTGCCTTCAGGTCGAACGGCGGTGCTCCGCCCGTCGGGACCGGCAGCCCGCCGCCGACGTCGAGGACGCGGGCGTCGGGGAAGTGAGCGTCGGCGTAGGCCGCGAGCGTCCGCGCCGTCTGCGCCCAGGCGTCCGGCTCGTCCACGCCGCTGCCGACGTGGGCGTGGAGCCCGACGATCGTCACGTTGTGCGCGCGGGCGCCGGCGGCGAGGGCCGCCAGGTCGTCGGCGGACACGCCGAACTTGGACTGGGTCCCGGCCGTGCGGACGTGGGCGTGGTGTCCTTTGCCCACGCCGGGGTCCACGCGGACGAACACCTCGTGGCCGCCCCACACGTCGGCCCAGGCGTCGAGCGTGGACGCGTTGTCGAGCGTCACGCGGACGCCCGTCGTGAGGGCGGCACGGACCTCGTCGCGGGAGGCGAAGTTGGGCGTGTAGAGCACCTGGTCCGGCGCGAGCCCCGGGAGCAGGCCCCGGACGTACTCGATCTCGCCGAGCGAGACGCACTCTAGCCCGAGTCCCTCGGCCGCGAGCGTAGCCACCACCTCGGGATGCCCGTTGGCCTTGACGGCGTAGAGGGCGCGGTCGGCGGGGATGGCCTTGCGGAGGGTCCGCGCCTGCCGGCGGATCGTGTCGAGGTCGTAGACGTAGCGCGGCGTCTGCTCCTGGGCGAGGGCGAGGAGGTCGTCGCGACGGTCGTGCCACCAGGGGGCCATGGTCCGGAGTGAGGAGGGCGGCCTGCAAGCTCGCACGTTCTGGCGGAGGAAGGGCGATCTCTGTGTCGGGGCCGACGGGGAACCTTCGATCCACGTCGGTTGAGCGCATAAACGCGCCGGTATTCTTATCCCCAGGGCCTCCTTGGCGATACCCTGCCCCCTAGCTTCATCGTCATGCTTCGCCGATTCTGGCTTTCCCTCGCGATCGCGGGTATCGCGCTTCCCCTGCATGCGCAGCGGCGGCACTTCGAGCAGTACGGAGTGGCAGAAGGGCTCCCCCAGGCTCATGTCTACGACATGGAGCAGGACCCGTCGGGCCCGATCTGGATCGGCACCGACGGGGGGTTGAGTCGGTTCGACGGACGTCAGTTCACCACCTTCACCACGTCCGACGGCCTCCCGAGCAACGGGGTCCGCGACCTCGACCTCGACGCCTTGGGGCGCCTCTGGATCGGGTTCCAGAACGGGGGCATCGCCGCCCTCGACCGGGGCCGGTTCGAGACCTACGACCTGGCGGATGGGCTGCCCTCGATGGACGTGCTCTCCATCGAGGCCGCGAGCGACGGCACTCTCTGGGCAGGGACCCAGAAGGGCATCGCCCGTCGCACCGCGTCCGGCCGCTTCGAGCCCGTGCACCCCCCCGGCGCGACCGACGCCGGCCCGGTGTACGACATCGACGAGGGGGAGAACGAGACGGTCTGGTTTGGGACGGAGACCGGGCTGCTCCGTTACCGCGCCGGACGGTGGGACCGGCCCTTCCCCCAGCTCACGGCGCCGGTGTTGGGGGTCCTCCTCGTCGACGGGCACGTGTGGGCTGCCACGCAGGACGATGGGCTGTACCACTTCGGCGCCGACGGGCGCCTCGTCCACCGCTTCACCGAGGCGGACGGCCTCACCGAGAACACCGCGTTCACCGTGGAGCTCGGCCCGGAGGGCAACGTCTGGGTCGGCGGGTTCACCGGCGCCTGCCGTGCGGACGACGCGGGCCAGGCCCTCGCCTGTGTCGGAGCGACCGACGGCTACGACAGCGAGCGGACCTACGCCATCGTTTCCGACCACGAGGGCGGCCTCTGGTTCGGGACCCATAGCAGCGGTGCCTTCCGCTATACGGGCTTCTACCGCGGCCGCGACCTGTTCGTCACCTACGACACGGAGAACGGCCTCCTTGACAACAACGTGTGGGGGGTGGGCGTCACCGGCTCGGGCGACGTGGTGGTGGCGCAGGTGCCGGGGCTGACGCGCCTCGGGCCAAGCGGCCCCACCTACTACACCCCCGACAACGGCCTCCCGGGCCGCCTTCCGACCGAGATCGTCAGCGATGGGGCCGGGGGGCTGTGGGTCGGAACGCGCGGCGGGATCGTCCACTACCAGAATGGGCGAACGACGACGGTCCCTGGCTCGACCCCCGACGCCGACGGCGTGATCACGAGCGTCCTCCGTGCTTCAGACGGGACCGTCTACGCGACCTCGGGGAGTCTCCTCGTGGTGCGCGACGGACGTGTCGAGAGGATCTCGATGGAGGAGTTGGGCCTGCTGGGCCGGCTCCAGAACGTCACCGAGGCGCGCGACGGGGCCGTCTGGGTAGCTGGCATCGGGAGCGTCGTGCGGCTCGGCCCCGACGGCCGCCGCCTCTTCAGGGCCGAAGATGGCCTCTCGCTGGCGTCCGGTCGCGTCGCCCTCGCGTCGGACGGGACGGCGTGGTACGGGACAGTCGACGGCACCGTCGCCCGGATCCGGCCCGACGGCTCGGTCCGGACGTTCCACCTCGGCGGCCGACTCAGCGGGGCCACGCTCTACCTCGTCAACATCGACAGCCACGACCGCCTCTGGCTCGGGACGAACCGAGGGCTCGCCCGCGTCGACCTCCGGGCCGCCGGGGACGACGCGCCAGACTATCGACTCTACGGGCCGGCCGAGGGGTTCACGGCGCTGGAGGCCAACTCCAACGCCTTCTTCGAGGACGCCGAGGGCTACATCTGGATCGGGACCATCGCGGGGCTCGTCCGCTACGACCCGCGCGCCGACGTGGTGCGCCCGACCCGCCCCCGGCTGCGCATCACCGACGTCGAGCTCTCGTACGGGGAGCACGACTGGCGGCCCTACGCCGAGGGGTTCCGCACCGACGGGCTCCCGGCGGTGCTCCGCCTCCCGCACCACCGCAACCACGTCACCTTCGCCTACTCCGGCGTCAGCTTCTCCGACCCCGGCGGCGTCCGCTACCAGTTCCGCCTCGACGGGTTCGACGAGGGCTGGAGCCCCGAGACGGCCGACCGGCGGGCCACCTACGCGAACCTCCCGCCCGGCAGCTACGCCTTCCGCGTCCGCGCGCGGACGGGCGGGGGGCCGTGGGTCGAAGTCGTCGCGCCGGTCCGGGTCGTCGTGCGGCCGGCCTTCTGGCAGCGGCCGGAGACGTACGTGTTCGGGGCCTTCCTGCTGCTGGGCGGGATCGGCCTCATCGGTCACTGGCAGGCCCGCCGGCACCGTCACCAGCGCGCCGAACTGGAGCGGGCCGTGGCCGCGCGGACGGCAGACCTTCGCCGTGAGAAGGAACGGGTGGAAGCAGCCAGCCACCACATCGCCGAGGCCCGCGAGCATGCCCTCGCGGCGGCCCGCGCCAAGAGCGAGTTCCTGGCCACGATGAGCCACGAGATCCGGACGCCCATGAACGGCGTGATCGGGATGACCTCGCTCCTCCTCGACACCGACCTGGACGAGGAGCAGCGCGACTTCGTCGCGACCATCCGGACCTCCGGCGACACGCTCCTCACCCTCATCAACGACATCCTCGACTTCTCGAAGGTGGAGGCCGGGAAGATCGACCTGGAGCAGGCCCCCTTCGACGTCCGCAGCGTCGTGGAGGATGCCGTCGATCTCGTCGCCCCGCGCGCGAGCGAGAAGGGGCTCGACCTGGCCTACCTCCTCGACGGCTCGGTCCCGGAGACCGTCGAGGGCGACGTGACGCGGCTCCGCCAGGTCCTCGTCAACCTCCTCTCGAACGCCGTCAAGTTCACCGACCGGGGCGAGGTGACGGTCTTCGTCTCGACGGTCCCCGCCGACGGCGGCTACGACCTCCGGTTCGACGTGCACGACACGGGCATCGGGGTTAGTGAGGAGCAGCAGAGCGGGCTGTTCGAGGCGTTCACCCAGGCCGATGCCTCGACGACGCGCAAGTACGGCGGCACCGGGCTCGGGCTGGCCATCTCGAAGCGTCTCGCCGAACTGATGGGCGGCCGGCTCTGGGTGGAGAGCACGACGGCGCCGGACCCAGACCACGGCTCGACGTTCTCGTTCACGGTCCGTGTGGCGGCCTCCGCCACAGTCGCGGCCCGCTCGTACACCCCCTCCGCGCTCGTCGGCCTCCGCGTGCTCGTCGTGGACCACCACGAGGCGAGCCGCGAGATGATCGCCGCGCAACTCGCCCGCGTCGACGTCGATGTCCTCCTCGCCGACAGCGGCCGGGCCGCGCTCGACCTCGCCCGCGCCGCCGAGTCCGACGGCGCCCCCGTCGACGTGGTCCTGATCGACCGGTCGCTGCCGGGGATGGACGCGGTGGCGCTGGCCCGCGCGCTCCGCGCCCAGGGCGTGTCGCGGGCCCCGCTCGTCCTGCTCGGCTCGCTGACCGAGCAGGACGCTACGAGCGACTTGTTCGCGGCGTGCCTGGTGAAACCGGCCAAGCAGTCGCATCTCCGGCGTACGCTCGCGCGGCTCGTGGCCGCCTCCGCGGAGGCGGCACGTCCCGCCGAGGCCGCGCGCCCAGCCCCCCCCGCGACCAGCCCGATCCGGATCCTCCTCGCCGAGGACAACGTCGTCAACCAGAAGGTGGCGCTGCGCACGCTCGAGAAGCTCGGCTACCGCGCCGACCTCGCGTCCGACGGCGTCGAGGCCGTCGAGGCCGTCCTCCGCGGCGTGGCCGACGACCGCGCCTACGACGTGGTCCTGATGGACGTGCAGATGCCCCGGATGGACGGACACGAGGCCACGCAGCGCATCCGTGAGGCGCTGCCGGTTCACCGCCAGCCCGTCGTGGCCGCGCTCACCGCGAACGCCCTCGAAGGGGACGACCAGCGGGCGCTCGACGCCGGGATGGACGCCTACCTCACCAAGCCGCTCCGGCGCGAGGCGCTCGTGGGCCTGCTGCAGGAGGTGGAGGCCCAGGCCGACGCAGGGGACCGCGCCCTGGGGGCGCTCCTCGTGCGCGGGCCGCTGGCGGCGGACAAGGAGCCCCGAGACCCGGTCGTGGACGCGTAGCGCCTCGGCCTCGCGGCCGGGCCGCTACGACCCGACGTGCATCTGCAGTTCCTCGCGGCGGCTCTTCTGGCGGAGCTTGCGGAGCGCCTTCTCCTTAATCTGGCGCACGCGCTCGCGCGTCAGCTCGTACTCCTGGCCGATCTCCTCCAGCGTCATCGGGTTCTCTCGGCCGATGCCGAAGTAGAGCCGGGTGATCTCGGCCTCACGCGGCTGGAGCGTGGCGAGCGCCCGCTCGATGTCGATCTTGATGCTCTCGCCGAGGAGCTTCTCATCGGGCGGCGGGCCGTCTTCGCCCTCGAGCACGTCGAGGAGGCTGTTGTCGTCGTCGTCGCCGAAGGGCTCATCGACCGAGAGCGAGCGGACCTGATGGCGGAGCGCGTCGCGGACCTTCTCGGGCGGGAGGTCCAACTCCTCGGCCAGCTCGTCGACGTTGGGTGCGCGGTTGTGGAGCTGGGCGAGCCGCGCCGACGCCTTCCGGATCTTCGAGATCGTCCCGATCCGGTTGAGCGGGAGGCGGACCGTCCGGCTCTGCTCGGCGAGCGCCTGGAGGATGGCCTGCCGGATCCACCACACGGCGTACGAGATGAACTTGAACCCGCGCGTCTCGTCGAACCGTTGGGCCGCCTTGATCAGCCCGTAGTTCCCCTCGTTGATGAGGTCGCTCAGCGTGAGCCCCTGGCCCTGGTACTTCTTGGCGACCGAGACGACGAACCGGAGGTTGGCCCGGACCATCTGGTGGAGCGCGTCCGCATTCCCCTCCTTGATCTGTTGGGCGAGGCGCACCTCATCGTCCGCGGTGAGGAGCGGGATCTTCCCGATCTCCTGGAGATACTGGTCCAGCATGCGCTGGCTGCGGGGGACGTACATAGGGCGGCCTCGGGGGCGGCTCGTGGAACGGTCGGTCGAATACGGGCGTGGTGGGGTCGAGGGGAGCCACCGGGGGCGCCGGGGCTGTCGGGTGTCGCCAGAAGGGGGACGTATGTGTACGACGCGTGAAGATAGAGAGGTTCCGGGGGGAGATGGGGGTTCCGTGCCGTCGTAACTTTCGATCCCCCCCTAGCCCCCTATGTCCTCCGCTCCGCCCGCCCCGCCCGACGCCGACGCACCGGCGGACCGTGGGCGCTGGCTCGACTGCCGGGGCCGGCGGCTCGACGTGAGCCCAGGGGTGGCCCACGTGATGGGCATCCTCAACGTGACGCCCGACTCGTTCTCGGACGGCGGGCAGTACCTCAGCGTCCAGGCCGCCGTCGACCGGGCGGCCCAGATGGCCGAGGAGGGCGCCCTCCTCCTCGACGTCGGCGGCGAGTCGACGCGGCCGGGGGCGGCGGCGGTGGGGCTCGGCGACGAGCTGGCCCGCGTGGTGCCTGTCGTGGAGGCGATCGCTCGGGACCTGCCCCACGTCCTGATTTCGGTGGACACGACGAAGGGAGCCGTGGCCCGCGAGGCGCTCCGGGCCGGTGCGCACCTCGTCAACGACGTGGCCGGGCTCCGCGAGAGCGTCGGGACGGCGGTGGCGGCGGCCGCGTACGGCGCCCCGCTTGTGGTCATGCACGCGCTCGGGCGGACGGGCGGGGGTGCAGCTACCGGCACCTACGGCGACGTAGTGGCGGACGTGGCCGCCTCGCTCCGCGAGTCGGTCCAGCGCGCGGAGGCCGTTGGCGTCCGCGACGTGATCGTCGACCCCGGGTTCGGGTTCGGGAAGTCGGTGATGGAGAACCTCCGCCTCGTCGCGGAGACCGACCGGCTGGCGGCGACGCTCGGCCGGCCCGTGCTTGTGGGCGTCTCGCGCAAGAGCACCGTCGGGGCCGTCCTCGGGGGGAAGGGGGCGCCGGCGCCCGTCGCCGAGCGGCTGTATGGGTCGCTCGGACTGGCCGCCCTCGCCGTCGTCCGGGGCGCGTCCATCGTCCGCGTCCACGACGTTCGGCCGACCGTCGAGCTGCTGGCGACGCTCACGGCCGCCGAGGCCGCCGCTCGCGAGTCCGCATGAGCGCGCTGCCCCTCGCCCTCCTCCTCCAGGACAGCATCCGGGTCGGCTTCGTGCCGATCCGCTGGCTCGACCTCGTGGACATCGCCATCACGGCGGTCATCGTGTACCAGGGCTACCGGCTGATCCGCGGCACGATCGCCGTGCAGGTGGCGGTGGCCCTGCTCGGCCTCTACCTCCTCAACGTGGTCGTCGACGCCGCCGGGCTGACGACGCTCGGGACGCTCTTCGGGGCGGTTGGGTCGCAGTTCGTCCTGGCCGTCCTCATCCTGTTCGCGCCCGAGATCCGGCAGGCCCTGTTCCTCCTCGGCCGCAATCCCATCGTGCGGCGCCTCGTGACGCAGCCGCCGCGCCAGAAGATCACCGACGAGGTGGTGGCGGCCCTCGAGGAGATGAGCCGCGACCGGGTCGGCTCGCTCGTCGCGTTCGCGCGGTCGACCGGCCTCCGCAATTACATCGAGTCCGGGACCCAGATCCACGCCGACGTCGAGCGCGACCTGCTGACGTCCATCTTCTTCCCCAACTCGCCGCTCCACGACGGCGCCGTGATCGTCCAGGGCCAGAAGATCGAGGCGGCCCGGTGCATCCTCCCCGTCTCCGACGCCCGCGGGCTGGACCCGCACCTCGGGCTCCGCCACCGCGCCGCCGTCGGGCTGACGGAGCGGACCGACGCGTTCGTGATCGTGACGAGCGAGGAGACCGGCAAGATCTCCGTCGCCGAGAACGGGCGGCTCGACGTGGGCCTCTCGGTGGCCGAGGTGGAGGAGCGCCTCCTCGACGCCTTCTCGCCCGACCGCCGCACCGGCACCCCGCCGGCCGACGACGCGCCCCCGCCCTCGGCCTGACCGCGCCGCTCGTTCCCCAGGGCCGGGCCCGCCGCCCCGGCCCCGGAGCGCACCCCGTCCGGCCCTCCCGACCTCCCTCCGTTTCCCGACCGTGCGCCTCACCGACCGCCAGGCCGCCCGCCGCCGCGCCGAGCTGGTGGCCCACCTCCGTTCCCACATCGACGATGAGCGCGTGCTCGCCGCCATCGGCGAGGTCCCGCGGCACAAGTTCATCCCGGACCAGTCGCTCCACCGCGACGCCTACGCCGACGTGGCGCTCCCCATCGGCCAGGGCCAGACGATCTCGCAGCCCCGGACCGTCGCCCGGATGACGGAGCTGCTGGACGTCCGGCCGGGCGAGCGCGTGCTGGAGGTGGGGACCGGGAGCGGCTACCAGGCCGCCGTGCTCCTCGCGCTCGGCGCGCGCGTGTTCTCGGTCGAGCGGCATGAGCCGGTGCTCCGCGAGGCCGAGGCCGTGTTCCGCGCGCTCGGCCTCGACCTCCGGACGCGCGCGGGCGACGGGACCCAGGGCTGGCCTGGCTACGCCCCTTTCGACGCCATCATCGTCACGGCGGGCGGTCCGGCCGTTCCGCCCGCCCTCATCGACCAACTCCGCGAGCCGGCTGAGGGCAAGCCCGACGCCCGCCTCCTCATCCCCGTGGGGCCGCCCCGGCGGCAGGTCCTCACGCGCATCACCAAGACCGGCCCCGACACGACGACGCGCGAGCGCCTCGACGGCGTCGTGTTCGTCCCCCTTATCAGCGACGAGTAGGCGCCATCCTGCGCCGCCTCGTTTCCTCCCGTTTCCGCTCCCCCGATGTCCGCTCCCCGTTCCGGCCTCCGTCACGCGCCGCTCCACTTCGCCCAGGGCCTTCTCATGGGTTCGGCCGACGTCGTCCCCGGCGTGAGCGGGGGGACGATGGCCCTCATCGTCGGGATCTACGAGCGGCTCGTCGAGTCGGTGCGGGAGGGGCTCGCGGCGCCGTTCTACCTCGTGACGGGCCGGATGGGCGACGCGCGGCGCGCGTTCGCCGCCGTCGACTGGGGCCTCGTGCTCCCCCTCGCGGTGGGCGTGCTGACGGCCCTCGCCCTCGCGGCCGGCATCATCCCCGACCTGCTGGAGCGCTACCCGGAGCGCTCGCGCGGGCTGTTCTTCGGGCTCATCGTCGCTTCGATTGCGATCCCGTGGCAGGCGCTGGAGCGCCGAACCGGTCGGGAGGCCCTCCTGGCGCTGGCGGCGGCCGTGCTGGCGTTCGTCCTCGTCGGGCTGCCCGCGCTCGCGCCAGCCGAGGACCCCAGCGTCGTCCGCATCTTCCTCTCGGCGTCGGTCGCCATCTGTGCCATGATCCTACCCGGCGTGAGCGGCTCGTTCCTGCTCCTGGCGCTCGGGATGTACGAGGTGACGCTGGGAGCGCTTCACGATCGCGACCTCGGCTATGTGGCCGTGTTCGCCGCCGGCGCGCTGGTCGGGCTCGGGCTGTTCTCGCGCCTCCTCACGTGGCTCCTCGCCGAGAAGCCGGACGCGACGATGGCCGTCCTCGTCGGTCTGATGGCCGGGTCACTCCGGGCGCTCTGGCCGTGGCAGTCCGAGGGCCGGGAGTTGCTGGCGCCCACGGGCGACATCGGGGTCGTGGTGGGGCTGGCCCTGCTGGGCCTCGTGGTGGTAGCCGGGCTGATGGCGGTGGCGTCGCGGTACGTCCACCCGCCGGAAGTGGCCGAGGCGGAGATCGCGAGGTCCGAGGAGATCGAGGCACACCAGACGCGGCGCCACGGCTGATTTCCCAGGACGTCCCGCCGGCCGGCGAGCGGCCGCTACCCGTCGCTGACGGTATCGACGACGCCCACGACCGTCGCGTCGGTGGCCGTGAGGTCGTGGGGCGGACGGAACGGGAGGGCGGCCTCGGACGACGTCACGTACAGGACGGTGTCGCCGGGGCCGGCGTCGCACGTGTCGAGCGCGGCCTCCGGGCGGCCGGCGTCGGAGCCGTCGGCGCGGAGGGGCTGGACGAGGAGCATCCGGCGCCCGGTGAGCGACGGGTCCTTCTGCGTCGCCCAGATGCTCCCGATGACGCGGCCGAGCCTCACGCGTCCTCCAGCACGAGGGGGGCGGTCTCCGCGGCGCGGGCGGCGAGCCGGGCTTCACCCTCCGCCACGTCGAGCCGGTCGACGATGGCCATGATCACGGCGTCGACGGCCTTCCCCTGCGTCAGCTCGGTCTGCCGGCCGGACGACCCCTGCGCGACGAGCACCACCTCGCCCTCGCCCGCGCCCACGGCGTCGGCGGCGACGACGAAATTGGACTGAGGCACGCCGTCGAGGTCGATCTCGCGGACGATCAGGAACTTCATCCCGACGAGGCCGGGGTCTTTGCGCGTGGCCCAGACAGTGCCGACGACGGTTCCGAGAAGCATGGGGTAGGGGGCGGCGGGCAGCACGGTCAATCTAGCGCCCGGTCTAGGTCAGAACGGGAGAGGTTCCGAGGTCGAGACGCCGGCGTGGTCGGGTCATGGGTCGTACAGGAGCCGATCCGCGTCGGGGTGGTCGAGCGGGCTCGGGGCGTCACAGCGCGCATGCGGCGATGGCTGTAGGGGGCGCTGGGCTGCCTAGCCCGCCGCTGCAGGGATCGACCGCCTTGCTTCGTTCGGTCGCTGTCCCTCATCTTGTCTCGTTCCAGCGGCTCGCCGCGTTCCACGGGGGGTGCCATTTGGGATTCCGCTGATCGGCCTCTCGACCTCTTTGCTCGGCCCATCCCCGACCTGTCATGCCTCGAGTCCTCTTTATCGTTCATGGGATGGGCGTCCACGGCGATGACTGGGTGACGCCAGTCCGCACCCAGCTCTGTGATGTCGCGACTCGATACGACCGCTTCGATACCCCCTCCGCCCTCACGGAGGACGTAGACATCGTCCCGATCACGTACGACCACGTCTTCACCGGGCAACTCGAGCGCTGGCGGGAGGCGGCCGATGACCTCCGCTCGTTCACGGAACAGGAGGGGATCAACCTCGGACAGAGCCACTTCCTCTTCGACTGGCTCTCCGGTGCGACCGAGACGGAGAGCAACGCCTTCTGGAGCCACGTCGTGGATGTCCTCCTGTACCGGTACGTTCAGGACGTGACGAAGCAGGTTCGTCTCCACGTCATGCGCGACATCGCGGCGGCGCTGGCCGAGCGGATGCAGGGTGGAACGCCCGTGGAAGCGACGGTCCTCGCCCACAGTCTCGGGACGGCCGTCGCCCACGACAGCCTCCATCTCCTCGGCTCCCTGGCCCTCGACGGGAGCGAGGCCTTCATGGCACGCAACTTCACCTTCACCAGCCTCTTCACGCTGGCCAACGTCAGCCGTGCGCTCCAGACGGCCCCGGGCCCGTACGAGAGCATCGTCTATCCCATCACGCCGGAGCGGCCCGGGGGATACCTCCGCCGGTACTTCGACTTCCGACACGCCGTGGATCCGATACCGGCCGTCCGGCCCTTCAGCCCCGTGGGCTGGATCTCGCGGTTTCACGCGGTGCTCGGGCTCGACTACTTCCGTGACTTCAACGTCCACGGTTTCGCCCACTACCTCGACAGCCCGCGCGTCCACATCCCGCTCCTCAACACGCTCGTCCCCTTCGCCATCCCGGAGGAGGAGGCGGACGCGGCCATCGCAGCCTACCCCCGCGTCGAGGGGATCGACTGCCTGGCCGTGCTCGACGCCTTCGCCGAACGGGCACGGCAGATCGTTTCGCTCGTCGCGAACACGGACGACCCCAAGCGGCTGGTGATCGCGGGCGCCCAGTTCCTCGCCGCCGCCCAGGAGGCCCTCGATGCGTGCTAAGCTTCTCATCGCCTGTCTGCCCCTCGCGCTCTGCGCGGGCGTCGCCGACGCGCAGGTCCCGTTTTCTGCTCAGGACTGCGACTACGATGCGGTGGTGGCCCATGGCCCCGACGCCTACGAGGGGGCCTGGCAGGACCTCCATCCTACCCGGGTCTACGACCGGGTGCGGCCGTTCGTGGACCAGGGGGAGTGGGGGGCGGTGGGCGCAGCATTCGCGCAGGGCTTCCGCCTCTCCGAGACCGTCCCGTCAGGGCCGGCGCGCGAGGTCGTCCAGGCGGAGCTCGACGCATTCGCCGCCGAGCTCCGCGCCGTCGAGAATGAGCCGGAGCGCATCGCGCGGGCACAGGGCGTGGACGGCCGCCGGTTCGACATCGACATCGACCCGATCAGCTTCGACGTCACCCTCTTCCCGGGGACGACGGGCGCGGTAGACCTCGGCGCGCTCGGCGCGGAGGCGAGGCGCGACGTTTGCTGGCGCGCCATGGCGGCCCGGCGCGTGCTCGTCCGGTACGGGGAGCCCGGGCGCCAGCGTGCAGTCAGCGCCCTCACCAGCATGGTCACGCTCTGGAACCGCTATAACGAGACCAGCTATTCGCAGTACCCCTGGGAGCTGTGGATCAACGGGCTCGCGTCCGGGCCGCTACGCGTCGAGACGCTGGCCGACCTCGCTCCGCCGCGCACCCAGTTCGTCGTTCTCCATCCCGGCGTTGCGCTCGAGGCCGCGGGCTTCGGCGAGGGCTTCGGCGACCTCCGCCGCCTCGACGTCCTCACGTTTGAGCCCGTCGGCATCCTGCGCTACAACGACGCCCGCACGTCGTACCTCGGTGTGTCCGCCCTGATCACGGTGCCGGCGGACGCGGGGCCCGGCCTCGGCGGGCTCCTCCACTTCGGCAACCGGGTCCAGATTGGCTTCGTGTACCGTGACGCCGGCGACGCCGGCCGAGGGAGCGGGGTGGTGCTTTCGGTCGACGTCTTCAAGGTCCTCGCCGGAGTCCCCTCGGCCCTGGAGCGACGAGCAGAAGAACTCCCGGTGCTTGCCGAACCCCTGATCTCCCGAACCGACTGATCCCAGGTTGGCCGGCCGGACGCGAGCGTCTCCACCGCATCGTCGGCCGGTGCTCGCCGATGCCACGCTCCACCGTCGTGCCTCGCCCGCTTCCCGCGTTTCGAGGGTGAGCCGCAAGCTGTCGGGTAGGGTGGAGGACCCGCTAGTCCTCGTCGGCCCCCTGCGTAGCGATGGCCTCTTCGACTTCGCTCAGCAGAGTGTCGAGGTCGGTTCGGCGGAGGCGTCTGCCACCGACAAACACCGTTTCGATCTCTCGGGTGTGCTCGATCGCGTCGAGCGGGTTCGCACGCAGCAAGACGAGGTCCGCCCGCTTGCCCGCCTCGACGGTGCCGTAGTCCGCCGCCAGGCCGAGGAACTCCGCCGGTCGGATGGTCGCGGCGGCGAGCGCGGCGGCGGGAGACAGCCCTGCCTTGACGAGCTCGCCCAACTCGTCGTGGACGCTCGACCCGAAGAAGACGTACGTGTCCCCGGCGTCGGTGCCGACGAGAACGTGGACACCGGCGGCATGGGCGCGCCCGGTGATCTCCAAGCCGGTCTCGTAGAACGCGCGCATCACGCGCCGCCCTTCGGGAGACGGATCGAGCGCCACCATCTGGTCGGCATCCGCCTGCCACTCGTCCCAGATCTCGGGCCAGATGTAGCGCGCGCGCGGGTCGTCGCGGAACGACGGGTCGTCGGCGAAGGCGTCCATGCGCCGCGTGACGTGGGTGGGCACGTACCACGTATCGTTGCGGACGAAGGTCGCGAACTCTTCGGCGCACACGGCTTCGTCGTGCTCATCCACCATCGCACGCATCTCGGCGACCGACGGGTTCTGCGACCGGGCCCCGGCGCGGAAGGCGGCCGAGCCGGGGAAGCAATCGAACAGGAAGTCGCGGGCGTGCTCGACGCTCCGAACGCCGGCCTCCGACGCTTCCGCGGCCGTCATCTGAAGGGGGAGGTGGCCGCCTGCCACGATCCCGAGGCGGTTCGCCTCGTCAACGACCCACCCGAACGCCTCGGGCGAGAGCCGGTAGTAGGTCTTGATGAGGTCCACTCCGCGTCGGTGGAGCTCGTCAACGATGCCTCGGGCCTGCGGCTCGGAGACCTCGTAGTCCCACGGCGGGTTCAAGGGGAAGCTGCTGAGCGAGAGCAGCCGCGGCCCGGCGAGGTCGCCCGCCTCGATCTGCCGTTGCCATTCCTGCAAGTCTCCGAGGCAAACGCCTTCGTCGGGGTCCTCGCATTCCGAGTTCATGTCGCGGACGCCCGTCACGCCATACGCGACGAACTGTGGCAGGATGAGCGTGGGCGCCAGCGGATGACGAACGTGCGCGTGCATGTCCCAGAGCCCAGGCATCAGATACATCCCGGTGCCGTCGATGGCCTCCATGCCCTCCGGCCCCTCCACACGCCCTTCCACCGAGCGGATCCGCCCGTCCTCGATCACCACCGTCTGATCCGGGAGCACCCCGCCTGTCCGCACGTCCACGACGTTGACGCCAACGATCGCATACGAGGTGGCGGGGGCCTCTTGCGCCTGCAGGGTAGTCGCGATGCCGACAGAGAGGTGAGCCAACGCGACGATGCGAAGGACGGTATTTGGTACGGTCATAGAAGGCGTTCGGGGGCGGGGGAGGGAGACCGCGACGGGAAAGACGAAGTTTTGTTACAGCGGGGCGTTCGGCGGGCGTCGCCTCCCTCGCCGCGGCGCGCCGACACAGGGCGTCGTCGCAGTGGGTCCGTTCGAGGGGCTGCGTTGTCTGTGCCTTGTCCAATCGTCGCGCGTCCCGTGCAGCGGGTCGGGGCGTCAGGTCTGCGGCCGGAGCGTAACCGGGAGGGAGCCGCGTCGTAGTCGTCGGCTCCCTTTTCTGGCCTCCCATTTTGCTCGCGATTGCCCACGTCGTCTCCGCACTCGCGGGCCTCGTGCTCGGGCTTGCCGCACTCCGTTTTCCAAACGGCACGTCGAGGCATCGGGCCATCGGAAAAGGCTACCTCCTCGCATGGGGCGGAATCGGCGTGAGTGGGTTCGCCCTCGGATCGGACTCCCCGTCGGTCAGCCCGTTCGAGATCCTGACCGTGGTGGGTCTGCTCTTCGTCTCGTTGGCATATGGCGCCGTCCTCGTCCGTCGCCGGATCGGGCGGAGGTGGCTCCGCTACCACTACCTCTGGATGACGACCTCGCTCGCGGCCCTCGTCGTGACGGCGATCAACCAGACGCTCCTCCAAACGGTCGGCGCGTACCCGCGATGGTTGTTTTGGGCGATCGTGCTCTCGCCGTTCCTCTATCTGCCCGCGCTGCACCGGCGCCTTGATGAGCAGTACGGGTTGGCTCGTAGGAAAGAGGTCGCATAACCCCCGGACTGCGCCCGACACACGGTCGCCCCGTCGCAGTTCGTGGAGGAGCCGAACCGAGCGCGGCCCCGTCGGAGCCCTGCCCCGTGCCTCCTTGTCCTCGTTCGTGCCGCGATGGGAGGGGCGCCGACACGCGAACGCCAGGGTGGTCTGCTCTTCGAAGGCGGGTCCAGGCCTAGCTTGGGTGATTCCGGAGCCCCTCCTTCATTTCTCCCTCGACCGTATGGCAACCCGCAAGGACACTGGATTCACAGCCGAGGAACAGGCCGCGATGAAAGAGCGCGCGCGGGAACTGAAGGCGGAGGCCAAGGGGACGACAGGAAAAGCCGACGGGGAGCGCGACGTGCTCGAGAAGATGGCCGAGATGCCGGAGCCGGACCGCGTCCTCGCGGAGCGAGTCCATGCGGCCGTCATGGCCACCGTCCCCGACCTCGTGCCACGGACGTGGTACGGGATGCCCGCGTATGCGAAGGGCGGGAAGGTGGTCTGCTTCTTCCAGAGCGCACAGAAGTTCAAGGCGCGGTACGCGACGCTCGGCTTCAGCGACCAGGCGGCCCTCGACGACGGCGTCATGTGGCCGACGGCCTACGCGCTGAGGGAGTGGACGCCCGACGTGGAGGCGGCGGTCGTCGATCTCGTCCAGCGCGCGGTGAGCTGAGGCGGTCGTCTCCCCGTCGGGGGCGACCGGCCCGCAGGGGGACGGCTGGCAGGGCGATCAGGACTCCCACGCGGGAGCGAAAGGCGGGCTCACGAGCCGCCGGCCCTTGGGGAGGGCGTCGATGCGGGCGCGCTCCTCGTCGGTGAGCGTGATCTCGGCGGCCTCGAGGTTGGCGCGGCGGTGCGCCTCGGACGCCGCCTTCGGGATGGCGAGGACGCGGTCCTGGCCGAGCAGGTAGGCCAGGGCGATCTGGGCCGCGCTCGCGTCGTGGGCCCGGCCGATCTCCTGGAGCGTCGCGTTGGAGAGAACCTCGCCCTGGGCGACGGGGCTGTACGACGTGAGCGTCATGCCGTGGGCGGCGACGATCTCGCGGAGGGCGGGCTGGCCGAGGAACGGGTGGTGCTCCACCTGGACGGTGGCGAGGTCGGGGAGGATCTCCAGGGCCTCCCGGAGCATCGTCGGCGTGAAGTTGCTCACGCCCACGAGTCGCGTCTTTCCAGCCTGACGGACGGCGTCGAGCGCGCCGAGCGTCTCGGCCAGCGGCACGCCCGTGGAGGAGGGCCAGTGGACGAGGAGGAGGTCCACATGGTCGGTCTGAAGCTTGCGGAGGCTCTCGTCGACGGACGGGGCGAGGTCGCTTTGGGAGAGCCGGTCGTGCCAGACCTTCGTGGTGAGGAAGAGGTCGCCGCGTGGAACGCCCGAGGCGCCGATGGCGGTGCCGACCTCGGCCTCGTTGCCGTACATCTGGGCCGTGTCGAGGTGGCGGTAGCCCAGTGCGAGGGCGCTCTCCACCGCCTCGCGGGCCGCGTCGCCGGTGAGGCGGAACGTCCCGAACCCGAGGGCCGGGATGGACACGCCGTGGACGTCGTAATGGGTCATGGACATGGGGGGACGGGGGAGCGCCGGACACGCGGGGCCGGCGGACGAGGTTCGGCCCGGGGAGCGGCTAGGGCATCGCCGGAAGTGGGGCGTCGGCCCCCGTGCGCCCGGAACGGTCAGGGGCAGGCGTCGGTACCCATCCCGACTGACGAGCCGCACCCTGCGGCCTTTTTTCTCCCTCTCTCTCCTCTCCCGCCATGTCGAAGATCAACGACCTCAACGACCTGTTCCTGCACACGCTCAAGGACATCTACTACGCCGAGAACCACATCCTGAAGGCGATGCCGGCCATGATCGAGAACGCGTCGAGCCGGGACCTCAAGACCGCCATCCAGGAGCACCGCACCCAGACCCAGACCCAGATCGACCGGCTGGAGAAGGTGTTCGGCCAGCTCGGCGAGGAGGCCAAGGCCGTCAAGTGCGAGGCCATCGAGGGCATCCTCAAGGAGGCCCAGGAGCTGATGAAGGAGACGGCCGACGACGCCACGCGCGACGCCGCCATCATCTCGGCCGCCCAGGCCGTGGAGCACTACGAGATCACGCGCTACGGGACGCTCGCGACGTGGGCTGATCAACTCGGCCACGCCGAGGTCGTCGACCTCCTCCGCGAGACGCTCAGCGAGGAGGAGAAGACGGACGAGAAGCTGACCCGTCTGGCCGAGGACCAGCTCAACGCCGAAGCCGTCTAGCGGTCGGCTCCTGTGAACCCGACGGCGTCCTGCCTCTCACGGAGGCGGGCCGCCGTTCGTTTGGACGTCGCCGGGACCCGCCGCGAGGGGGGACGCGGGACGCTTCCAGGCCGCTGCGCGTGGTCGCGGGTTGTACCCTTACGGAAGGAGGTCCGTAGCCAACCACCCCTTCCCTCGATGACTGCCTCGATCGGTCGCCCGGCCTGGCCGGTTCTCGCCTTCGCTGCGTTCGCCGCGACGGCGTACCTCGTCGGCGTCCTCGTCGTTGTGCCGGCGCTTGCCACGGCGCCCCAGGCGGAGACGCTGGCGCTGGCGCTCGTGACGGACCTCGTCGTCCTGGTGCCGGTCGCGTACGCGGTCTTGCTCGTGCGAGCCCACGGGTGGCGAGGGAGGACGCTCGTGCCCGCGATCGCGCTCAGCGTGTTGGGGGCGTGGCTCGTCCTGCCACCGGCGCATCGCGGAGCCTTGGGAGCCGTGCCCATCCTGCTGCCCGTTCTGGAGGTTGGGAGTGTGGTGGCGGTGGTCGCCGCGCTCGCTCGGGCGTTCCGACGAGACGCAGAGGGCGACGCGTACGAGAAGCTCCTCGCCGCGACGACCCGCGTGCTCGGCGAGCATGCCGGGAGCCGAGCCATCGCCTACGAGATGGCGGTCTTCCGATACGCCCTGGGGCGGGCGGCCGCGCCGGCTTGGGGGGCGGGCGTGTTCTCGTACCGCCGGTCGAGCGGGTACGGCGCCGTCCTGGCCGGCGTGGGCTTGGCGGCCGTGGCCGAGTTGGTCGGCGGTCACCTCCTCATCCGCCATCTCTGGGGCGGCACGGCGGCGCTCGTTCACCTCCTCGTCAGCGGCTACGCGATCCTCTGGCTCCTGGGCGACTGGCGATCGTTGGGCGCGCGGCCGATCCGCCTCGCCGACGGCGTCCTCCACGTTCGCTGCGGCCTCCGGTGGAGCGTGGACGTGCCGATCGACGACGTCGCCGCGGTCTACCACGTTCGTCGCGCGCTTCCGACGGATGCACCCCTCCTCGACGCCTCCCCGCTGAGACGGCCACAGTTCCTGCTGGACCTGTCGCGGTCGGTCGTGGCTTCGGGGCCCTACGGCCTCCAGCGAGAGGTCACGCGGGTCGCGCTCGGGGTGGACGAGCCGGACCGGTTCCTCCGCGAGATCGAGGCGGCCATGCGCGGCTAGAACGGGACGGCCGCCTGGATCCGGTAGTAGAGGTCCACGTCGTCCCAGGGGAGCGAGCCGTTCCAGACCTCGTCGAGCCGGCCGGCGGGGACGCCCACGCCGAGCGCGTGGAGGATCTCGAAGCCCCCGATCGAGACCACGTTCTTGACCTCCCCGCCGACGCCGAGGCGCTTCACGCCGCCGTCGAGGTCGTCGCCGGTCCAGACGAGGCCGCCGTCGGCGAAGAGGGCGGGGGCCACGGCCCCGAGGCGGACGAGCCCGAGGAGGTTCGTCTGGAGGTCGAACAGGATGGGCAGCCGGTACTCGACGCTCCCGAAGAGGGCCCGCGTGCCGACGGCGTAGCGCCGGTAGCCGCGGACGCGCTCGGCGTCGTCGAGCGTGAGGGCGCCGAGGTACGGGAGCTGGATGTCGACGTCGTCGTAGCGGGCGAGGCCCACGTAGTCCTGCGCGAGCTGGTCGCCGACGACGGCCGTCGCGCGGCCCTTCACGTACACGCGCCCGACGCCGAGCGTCGGCCCGACCCAGTAGCCGAGGAGGTCGGGGCGGACGAAGCAGAGGTCCGAGCCGAGAATCGGGGCGCCGGCCGTGACGCGCGCGCGCAGCCCGGTCCCGTCGAGCGGGGCGATCACGTTCCAGCGGTACGGGCCGCTGGAACTTGTAGGCCGCGCCGAGCTGGAGGTCGAACCGCGTGCCGGCCTCGGGCTGGAGGAGCCCGTCGCCCGTCATCTCCAGGTCGTCGAACCGACCGAGGTCGAGCGGCTCGGCGTAGGCGTAGCGGAGGCGCGCGCCGGCGAGCGTGAGGGTGTACGGCCGGTCGATGAGGTCGAGCGCCCACTCGGCCGAGAGGTCGCCCCCGATCAGGTCCTCCACCAGGATGCTGCTCCCGTAGAACGACGACGGCGACGGGAAGCGGTAGAGGTCGAGCGTGAGCGTCGGCGTGAACTGGCGGTTCTGGTAGGAGAGGAGGAGGAACGACTTGTCGACGGGCCGGGTGACGGAGATGCCGGCCAGGAGGGCGAGCTGGTGCTTGCCGAGCGGCTCCAGCCAGAGCGAGTTGGCGAACACGCCCCAGTCGTCGTCGTCGGTGAAGAGGTCGCCGTCCTCGCCGGGGTCGCCGTAGGGGAGGGGGAGGGTGATCGCGTGCGTGATGTTGCGCCACGAGTGGTAGGCGTGGCGCCCGCGGATCAGCCCGGGGTCCGGGTCGATTCGGGTCGGGATCTCGACGGGCGGCCGGTGGGCCGTCCACGCCGCGTAGCTCGGCGGCACGACGACGGAGTCGGCCTCGACGGTGGGCCGCCGCGCGGCGTCGACGACGAACACGCGGTCGCGCCGCTTCGTCTCGGAGGCCACGAGGACGAGCCGGCCGGCGGGGTGGAGGCTGTCGGGCGGGAGCCAGTCGTGGACCGTCGCGCCGTCGTAGAGGAAGGTGAGGCGCTCCTCGCGTCGCTCGTCGCGGGGAGTGGGGGCCTCGGGGGTGACGGCGTCCGTTGGGTTGAACGGCGCAGCACTCTCCTGCGACGTGCTCAGAGTCGCTCCCTCACTCGTGTGGCGAACGCCTCCGGCGATCTCTCCCATCCCCCCGCCCGCCTCCCCAACCCCCACCACAAACACGTTGGGCGCACGGTCGCGGAGGGAGGTGAAGGCGAGGCGGTCGCCCGCGGCGTTCCAGACCGGGAGGCGGTCGTCGCGCTCGGCTGGGGCCAGGCCCTCGCCCGTCGCCAGGCGCTCGACCGCGCCAGTCGCGAGGTCGAGCACGGCGAGGTCGCGGCGGCCGTCGGCGTCGAAGAGGGAGAAGGCGATGCGCGCGCCGTCCGGGCTCCACCGCGCCGTCGTGATCTGGACGTCGCCGTCGAAGGAAGTCAGCGGACGCTCCGCACCCGTGTCGAGGTCAAGCTCGACCAGGTTGGCCGTCACGCCGTCCACGCCGACGAAGGCGAGGCGCCGGCCGTCCGGCGCGAACGTGGGCGACGCCGCCCGGCGGTCCGTCGTGAGTCGACGCGCTCGCTCCGTCGCCACGTCCACGACGTAGAGGTCTTGGACCACCGAGCCGTAGCGGCCCCGGTGGCTCCGCGCGTAGGCGATCCGCGTGCCGTCGGGGCTCCACGCGATCGGCCCCTGCACCGAGCCCTCGGCGAGCACGCGCACGTCGCGCGACTTGGTGCTGTCGGCGCCCAGGTTATTCATCACGAACAGGCGGCGCACGGGCCGCGCCGTGCTCGTCAGGACGACGGCGGCCACGCGGCTTGTGTCCGGGCTGAAGGCGACGTCGTAGACGATCTGGCCGGGGAGCTCGAACGGCTTCGTGCCGAGCGAGTCCAGCCGCTCCATCTGCCCCGCCTGCGTGTTGTAGTACACGTTGACGTGCTTCCGCCACTCCTCGTAGAACTCGGAATACGGCTTCCCGACGACGGCCCGGAACGAGGTCTGGAAGTCGTTGACGTGGGCGAGGCCGAGGAGCACGGGCGTCCGGTGGGCGAGGATCTTAGCGATCGTCGAGTCGCCGGTTGTCTCGGCGAGGTAGCGCACCTGGCTGTTGCCGACGGCGTAGCGGAGGCGGCCGTTGTCGGGGCTCCCGTCGGTGTAGCTCATCCGGTCCTCGAAGGTCGCCGTGCGGAGCCAGCGGTCGCCGCGCTGGGCGTCCCACCGCTCGGTCTCGTACTGGGCGAGGCCCTCGGTCCAGAAGCTCGGGAGTGGGTCGGCGAAGAACGACGAGAGCAGACCCAGCTCGGAGGCCACGGCGCGGTAGTGGACGATGTGGGCCAGCTCGTGGGCGATCACTTTCCGGAGCCACTTCACGTCGCCCGTCCACACCTCGGCGTAGTCGTTCACGTGGACCCAGATGTTGGTGAACCCGCTCGGCCCGACGGGCCACGCGATCCCGTTGGCGATCTCGTCCTCGTCGGAGAGGTAGATCCGGATCGGGTCGTCGAAGGTGAGCGCCGTCGAGTCGGTCGGGCTCAGGTTCTGGACGAGCGCGGCGAGCGACGCCTCGGCGACGGCGGCGGCCTCGGCCTCGATGCCCTCCAGGTGCTTTGGGTAGACGATCTCGAAGTGCTCCGTCTCGGCCACCTGCCAGTCGATCTCCGGGTGGTTCCGGCCGTTGAGGGCGCTGAAGCCGATCTGGGCCGTGGCCGGGGCGCTGGCGACGAGCGCCGCCAGGAGGGCGAGGAAGAAGCGCGGCATGGGGCGGTCCGAGGGGAGGCGGAAGGTAGGCCGCGTCCGGGCGATGCGGCGTCTCGAGGACGGCCCACGAACGCCCGGCGGACGCGAGATCGCGTGGGCCCGGGACGGTCAGATGACTGTGACATTCAGGTGGCACTCGCACCTTATACCATACGCGTGCGCGAGGGCGCCTGCCCTCGTCACCCTTTCCCACCCGTACGCACCATGCACCGCGTCACCTCCCAGGGCACCGCTCGCGTCACCCCGACCGACTGGGCCGCGTCCACGATCGTCGGCCCGACCCACGAGCCGCCGTACCCCGGCGCAATTCAGGACGAGCTGGCGTGGCACCTCGTGAAGTACCTCCGCGAGGACGCCCGTCTCCGCTCGGAAGTCGAGGTCGAGGTCCCGCCCGGTCCCGGCCACGGCCCCGCCTTCTTCACGCTCGACTTCGTGGTCGAGGTGCCGTGCGGCGACGGCGAGGTCCGGCGCGTCGCCTTCGAGACGGCCGCCGGGCGGGCGCTCCGCGACCACGAGCGCCGCCTCCGCCGCGATGCCACGCTTCTCGCCCACGGCGCCATCGACACCATCTACCGGCTCCGCGGCTCGGACCTCCTCCACCACATGCAGGACGTGCTCTACCTCGCGTCGCAGTGGGACGCCGACCTGTTCTCGGAGCGCGGCCGGATCAACCTGAAGACGCTCGCGAGCGCCGAGGCCCGCGCGCTCTCGGTCCGCCCCGAGCAGCCGAGTGTGCTCGTCCCCTACGCCCTCGATGCTGCCAGTGCCGACGAGGCGCCGGAGCGCCACCTCTGGCACGTCGCGAACGGCCAGGCCCCGCACGTGCTCCTGCGCCGCCTCGACCGCCGGTTCGAGAGCGTCTGGGGGCCGTACGCCGAGCGCTCGCTCCAGAAGGTGGAGGTGACCCGGCCGCCGCTCCGCAAGGCGTCGTAGCTGGCGTGTGACACGTCGATGACACCCCGTCGCCCTACGCTGTGTCCACTGGCGATCCCCCCCATTCTTATGAACCCGCGAATCCACCCCCTCAGCCGTCGGCCGCAGCAGCGCCGCCTCGTCGTCGCCGTGCGTGGCGCGGCGGGCGCCGGCAAGAGCTGGTTTGCCGCGTCCCTCGCCGACGCCGGCCTCGGCCGCCTCTGCTACTTCGACACCGAGCGCAAGGCGCGCCTCCTCCCCGGCGCCGACGGCTCCGTCTTCGACGCCATCGAGGTGGAGCACCCGGACGAACTGCTCCCGTTCATCGACTGGGCCCTGGGCGAGGGGCGCGAGGAACAGGGCTACGGCTGCTTCGCGCTCGACAGCTGGGCCATGTACTTCGGGCGGAAGCACCGCGCGACGGTCCAGGCCGCGCGCGAGAACTCCGGCGACCCGACCGCACAGCCCTCAGCCGAGGCGCTCCAAAACGACCAGGTCGTGTTCCAGGAGGTCCTCCGCCGTCTCTGCGTTGATTCCGGCGCGTGCGTCGTCATCACCGATCAGATCGGGGCGCGTGGGAAGGAGCAGCGCGAGGAGAACGAGATGGGCCGCGTCCTGCCCATGACGACGTCCGGCCTGGAGTACTTCGTGGACGTGATGCTGGAGCTCTCGCTCCGCCAGGACGGGTTCGACACGAAGCGCGTGGCGACCGTCGTGAAGTCGAACGCGCCGGACTTCCCGGTCGGGCTGGAGGTCGAGGGGCCGACGTTCGCGACGCTCATGGAGCGCATGGGCGCGGGCCCGGCGCCCGCTGCCATCCCGGTGCCGGACGTGCTCCCCGAGCCCGCGCTCCCGACGACCGGCGGCCCGACGCTGGCGGACCTCCTCGCCCAGGCCGAGGGGTTCGGGTTGGGGCGCCCGCAGGTGCTCCTCGCGGCGCGCCACTACTGCGGCGTCCAGGCCCTCGACGAGCTGACGCCGGACCAGACGGCCGACCTCCTCGACCGGATGCGTCTGCGCTACGCGCCCTCGGGCGACAGCGCAGCGACGGTCGAGCCGGAGGTGACCGTCAGCAAGCGTCGGAAGGCGGCATAGGGCGCCTCATCCCGGTTCCGTCCCGCGGGTGGCCCACGTCGCCCGCGGGACGGGCCGCGTGGTCAGAAGATCAAGTCCCGCGCGAGGGTGCGCAGCCGTGCGAGTACCCTGTGGGCGGACGAGGGGCGTGGACGTGGGTCCCCTGGGGGTTGCACTTGGGGCCGGCGAAGCAGGCGGCGATGGGATCGCGGACGTTCAAGGCAGGGCCGGGAGAGGGGAGGCCCGTGCGTTTTCTGTGGCCGGAAGCGCTACCGGCCCCCCTTCCGATTGACGCATCGGCTGCCGCGCCCCTATTCTGCTGCCTGATCCGTCCCGCGGTATGCCCTCCTTGCCTCGCTCCCGACGTCTCCGACGCCGCCCGGCCGCTTCCCGGCTCGGGAGACGAGGCACGCTCTGACGGCTCCGCACATCACCCCAGCGGATCACCCTCCAGCGCCGACTCTCCCCTGAGGGTCGGCGTTTTTGGTTCCACACTCCTCGCCATGTCCTCGTCTCCCATCGCCCTCGCCTTCTCCGGCGGCCTCGATACCTCGTTCTGCGTCCCGTACCTGAAGGAGGAGACCGGCCGCCCCGTCTGGACCGTCACCGTCGACACGGGCGGGTTCTCGGACGAGGAGAAGGAGCAGATCGCCGCGCGCTCCGAAGAGCTGGGCGCCGCCGGCCACACGCTCGTCGACGCCCGCGCCGACCTCTGGGACCGCGTCCTGAGCTACCTCGTGAAGGGGAACGTGCTGCGCGGGGGCGTCTATCCGCTGTGCGTGGGGCCCGAGCGCGTGGTCCAGGCCGAGGCGCTCGCCCGCGTCGCCCGCGAGCACGGCGCCACGTCCGTCGCCCACGGCTCGACCGGCGCCGGCAACGACCAGATCCGGTTCGACTCGGCCCTCCGCCTCCTCGCCGACGACCTGGAGATCCTCACGCCCATCCGCACCCTCTCGCTCTCGCGCGAGGACTCGACGGCCTACCTCCGCGAGCGGGGCGTCGAGGTGGAGCCCAAGACGACCGAGTACTCCGTCAACCGCGGCCTCTGGGGCACGACGATCGGCGGCAAGGAGACGCACGCGACCGACGGCATCCTCCCGGAGGAGGCGTGGCCCGACACGGTCTCTCCGGCCGAGGCGCCGGACGAGCCGCACCGGTTCCAGATCCGGTTTGAGCAGGGCGTTCCCGTCGCGCTCGACGGCGAGGCGCTGGCGCCGGTCGCGCTCGTGGAGCGGCTGAACCGCGAGGGCGCCGCCCACGGCGTCGGGCGCGGGATCCACGTGGGCGACACGATCCTCGGCATCAAGGGGCGGATCGCGTTCGAGGCGCCGGCCGCGCTCACGCTCATCGAGGCCCACCGCGAGCTGGAGAAGCTGGCGCTCACGCAGCTCCAGCTCGTCCAGAAGGCAAGCCTCGGCGACCTCTACGGGCGGCTCGTCCACGAGGGCCTCTTCTTCGACCCCGTCTGCCGCGACCTCGAGGCGTTCCTCGACAGCAGCCAGCGGCGCGTCACGGGCGACGTGACCGTCGAGTGGTTCAAGGGCACGATTCGTGTCCTCGGGGGTACCTCCCCGTACTCGCTCTTCGACGCCGGCGTCGCCCGCTACGGCGAGGACAACGCCCTCTGGAGCGGCCGCGACGCGGAAGGCTTCGCCCAGATCTACGGCCTCCAGGCCCGGCTCGCCGCGCGCGCTGGCCAGACCGCCTCCGAATCCGCCTAGCCCCATGCCCACCCGATCCATCACGACCCTCACCGTCGACCACGTCGCCAGCAGCGCGGGGCCGTGCGGGCTCGGGCACGAGGTTCGCGTTTCGCCCTACGTCGTCGCCGAGGAGGGGTACTGCCTCGCCGTCCGCGCGCTCGACCAGAAGGAGGTCTACAACCAGCTCGAAGGCGCCGACGGCGTGTTCCGCACGATCGAGAAGGGGCAGACGCTCGTCGGCGCCCTCGGCGAGCGGCAGGCGCTGAAGGGCTACTCCGGGCGGATCCCGCGCCACGTGGCGCCCGGCGACATCCTCCACGTCCAGAACATGGGCGGAATCCTGGGCCGCGTCGCCACGCCGCACCCCGACCTCGGGCCGGCGCTCCGCGTGGAGGTCCTCGGCGCCGTCCTCGTGGACGACCCGCCGCGCCACGCGCGGATCCAGGACACCGCCATTGAGCCCCTCGAGGTGCTCACCGAGTCGGCCCCGCTCGTGATGGTCTCGGGGACCGCCATGAACACGGGCAAGACGTTCGCCGCCGCCGCCCTTGTCGGCGGGCTGACGGAGCGTGGCCTGCGCGTGGCCGCGGCCAAGCTGACCGGCGCGGCGCTCCAGCGCGACGTCCGCGCGATGGTGGCGCAGGGGGCCGTGACGTCGGCCAGCTTCATCGAGGCCGGCGCCGTGGCCACGACCGGCCGCGACATGGTCCCGATCGCCAAGGGCATCATCGCGCACCTCAACGAGGCCGCGCCGGACGTGCTCGTGCTCGAACTCGGCGACGGCGTGATCGGCCCGTATGGCGTCGACCAGATCCTGGAGGACATGGAGCTCCAGCGGCTCACGGCCACGCACGTCCTCGCCGCGTCGGACCTCGCGGGCGTCTGGGCCTGCGACCAGCTCTTCCGCACGCGCTACCGCGCCGAGATCGGCGTCGTCGTGGGGCCAGCGACGGACACGGACGTGGGCAAGCGCTACGTCCAGACCTCCCTCGGCATCCCGGCCGTCAACGCCCGCTCCGAGCCCGACGCGCTCGCGGCGCTCGTGGCCGACCACGTGGCCGAGGCGAAGGCGTGGGCCGAGGCGCCCGTCCCGATCCCCTCGTTCAACGGCCCGCGCCGCGCGCTCCCCAGCCCGGGCGACGCCCCGACCCGCTAGCCCCCGATCCGATGACCGACACGCCGATCCGCGCCGCCGTCCTCCACGGGGCCGGCTACGCCGGGGGCGAGCTGCTGACGCTCCTCCTCGCGCACCCCGCCGTCGAGCCCGTCGCTGTGACGAGCCGGAGTCAGGCCGGGCAGCCTGTGTGGACCACGCATCCGCGCCTCCGCAGCCAGACCGACCTGACGTACACGGCCCCCGACGACCTCAGCACGGCGTTCGACGTGGCGTTCGTCTGTGCCGAGCACGGGCAGGGCGCCGCCGCGGTCCAGTCCCTCCGCGGGTCAGGGTTTGAGGGCCTGATCGTCGACCTGAGCGCGGACCACCGGCTGCACTCGCTGGAGACCTACGAGGCCGTCTATGGCCTGGAGCACCCCGACCCCGAGACGATGTGCGCGGCCGTCTACGGGCTGGCCGAGGTCAACGGCGACCGGACCGCGGGCGCGGCGCTCGTCGCCAACCCGGGCTGCTTCGCGACCGGTCTCAGCCTCGCGCTCTGGCCCCTCCGGGACGCGCTCGGCGACTTCGAGGCGCACGTCACCGCCCTCACCGGCGCCTCGGGTTCCGGCGCCCGCCCGTCCGAGACGACGCACTTCCCGCGCCGCGACGGCAACGTCCGCGCCTACAAGCCGCTCGCGCACCGTCACCTCGCCGAGGTCCAGGAGGTCCTGGGCGACGGCGCCGTGGTCCACTTCGTCCCGGTCTCCGGCCCGTGGACGCGCGGCATCTGGGGGACGGCCCACGTCGCGCTCCCCGAGAACGTCTCCCTCGCCGACGTGACCGCGGCGTTCGAGGCGGCCTACGGCGGGCGCCCGTTCGTCCGTCTCTCGCCCGGCACGCTCCCCGAGCTTCTCCCGACCGTCGGAACGCCGTTCTGTGACCTCGGGTGGGCCGAGAAGGACGGGCACCTCGTCGTCGGGTTCGCGCTCGACAACCTGCTCAAGGGCGCCGCCTCGCAGGCCGTCCAGAACCTGAACCTCGCCCTCGGGTGGCCCGAGGCGCTGGGGCTCCTGCCCGGCGTCCCCACCCCGACGGAGCCGCCCTCCCTGCCGACCGTCCCCCTCTCCTCCGTGTCATCCTGAGCGGAGGGCGCCGCCCAGAGTCGAAGGATCTCTGGCGCGACGAGATCCCAAGCTGACACCGAGAGCGCGGACCGAACGCCTCGCGCGACACAGATCCTTCGACTCGCTCCGCTCGCTCAGGATGACACGCAGAGACGCGAGGCGCTGATCGCCCGTCTCTCTCCGATCTCCCCTCCCCCGACCGCCCCTCATTCGATGGCTCAGACGCTCACCGATCCCCTCGCCCTGGAGGACGCCGTCACGCTCCCCACCTACGCAAAGCCGCCCGTCGCGCTCGTCCGCGGGGAAGGCACGCGCGTGTGGGATCACGAGGGGCGCGAGTACCTCGACTTCTACGGCGGCCACTGCGTCGCCCTGCTGGGGCACTGCCCGCCGCGCGTCGTCGAGGCGATTCGCGAGCAGGCGGGTGAGCTGCTGTTCTACTCCAACGCCGTCTACAGCCCCGTCCGCGCCGAGGCCGCGCAGGCGCTCGTCGACCTCGCGCCGGCCGGGCTGGGGCGCGTGTTCTGGTGCAACTCCGGGACCGAGGCCAACGAGACGGCCCTCAAGCTGGCGCGGTCGTTCACCGGCCGGAGCCGCGTGGTCGCCTTCGGCGGCGGCTTCCACGGGCGGACGCTCGGGAGCCTCGCCGTCACGCACGGCGATACGTACCACGCGCCGTACCGCGATGTCCTCCCCGAGACCACGTGGATCCCGTTCGGCTGGGAGGGCGCCGTCGAGGAGGCCCTCGCCGGGGAGGACGTGGCCGCCCTGATCTTGGAGCCGATGCAGAGCATGGCCGGCATCACCGAGGCCGCGCCGGGCTTCTACCGGGCGATCCGCGAGATCTGCGACCGCACGGGCACCGTCCTGATCTTCGACGAGGTGCAGACGGGCGTCGGGCGGACCGGCACGTTCACCTACGGCGAGCACGTTGGCGTGACGCCGGACCTCATCTCGCTCGCTAAGAGCCTCGGCGCGGGCGTGCCCGTCGGCGCCGTGCTCGTGAGCGACGCCATCGCCGCGACCGTCAAATCCGGCGACCAGGGGACGACCTTCGGGGGCGGGATGCTGGCGATGGCTGCCGTCCGTGCCACGCTCCGCCAACTCGTGGACGACGACCTGATGCCGCGCGCCGTCGCGATCTTCGAGCGTCTCGCTGCCGGCCTCCGCGCGACCGAGGGCGTGACGGAGGTGCGCGGGCGCGGGTGCCTCCTCGGCATCACGCTCGACCGCGCGGCCAAGCCGGTCGCCGGGGCGCTCCGCGAGGCCGGCGTCCTCGTCGGCACCTCCGGCCGTGCCGACACCCTCCGCCTCATGCCGCCCGTCACCACCACCGACGCCGAGATCGACGACTTCCTCGGCCGGCTGGCTGACGTCCTCGCCGCGTAACCCGCCCCTCCCCCCGCCGCTGTGAACCACCTCATCGACTGGTCCAACCTCCCCGACGCCGTGTGGGACGCCTGCCTGGAGCGCGCGCTCTGGCACCGCCAGCACCGCGCGTGGACGCGCACGGCCGCCGGCAAGGCACTCGGGCTCGTCTTTTTCAACCCGTCGCTGCGGACGCGGGCGTCGATGGACCTCGCGGCCGCCCACCTCGGCGCGCACCCGGTCACGCTCACGCCGGGGAGCGGGACGTGGGGCCTGGAGACGCGCCGCGGCGTGACGATGGACGGCGAGGCCGCCGAGCACGTGACGGAGGCGTTCGGCGTCCTCAGTCGCTACGTCGACGCCCTCGGCGTGCGGACGTTCGCGACGCTGAGCGATTTCGAGGCGGACCGCGAGGACCGGGCGCTCCGCGCGGCCGTGGAGGCCTCGACGGTCCCGGTCGTCAACCTGGAGTCGGCGCGGTGGCACCCGTGCCAGGGGCTCGGCGACGCCGCTACGATCCGCGAGACGCTCGGCGACCCGCGCGGCAAGAAGTTCGTCCTGGCGTGGGCGCCGCACCCGAAGGCGCTCCCGCAGGCCGTCCCCAACTCGGCGCTCCTCACGGCGGCCCGCCTCGGGATGGAGGTGGTGGTGGCCCGGCCCGACGGGTTCGGCCTCGCCTCGGACGTGATGGACCTCGCGCGGACGACGGCGGCCCAGTCCGGTGGCTCCGTCACCGAGTCCGGCGACCGCGCCGGGGCGCTCTCGGGCGCGAACGTCGTCTACGCGAAGGCGTGGGCCAGCGACGCCGTCTACGACAACCCGGAGGCCGACGCCCGCCGCCGCGCCGCCCACGCCGACTGGACGCTCACCGAGGCGGCCCTCCACCACACCCACCACGCCGCGTTCATGCACTGCCTCCCGGTTCGCCGCGGCGTGGTCGTGGCCGACGACGTGCTGGACGGCCCGAACGCGGTCCACCTGCTCCAGGCCGAGTATCGGCTCCACGCGCAGAAGGCCATCCTGGAGTGGGTCTGGGACCTCCTCCCGAGCACCGGCCCCGCTGCGCGCATGAGCCCGGTCGTCGTCAAGCTCGGCGGGGCCGATCCTCGCCGATCGCCGAGGCGGTCGACGCCGGTCTGGGCGCGGCGTGCCGCGCGCTGGGCCGCCCGGTCGTGCTCGTCCACGGCGGCGGCCCGCAGGCGACCGCCCTCGCGCGCCGCCTCGGGCACGAGCCGCGCATCGTCGCCGGACGGCGCGTGACCGGCGACCTCGACCTCGACGTGGCGCTGTGGACGCTCCGCGGCGAGCTGAACGCCCGCCTCGTGGCCGCCGCGCGCCCGCACGGCGTCGCCGCCGTCGGCGTGAGCGGGGCCGACGGCCGCCTCGTGGCCGTCCACCGCCGGCCGCCTCGTGATGTGGACGGCGAGACCGTCGACTTCGGGCACGTGGGCGATGTGGATGGCGTCGCCCCGGCGCTCGTGACGACGCTCCTGGACGGGCGGCTTCACGCCCGTCGTCGCCTCCATCTGCGCCGACGACGCGGGAGCCCTCTACAACGTCAACGCCGACACCGTCGCCTTCGAGTTGGCCGCGGCGCTGGGTGCCGAGCGGCTCGACCTCGTGACCGAAGCCGGTGGCGTCCGCCGCGACGCGGCCGACCCCGACAGCCACCTCGACCGCCTCACCGCCGCGGAGGTCGCGTCCGGCGTCGCCGAGGGCTGGATCGCGGGCGGGATGCGGCCCAAGCTCGAAGTGGCCCGCGCGGCGCTCCGGCGCGGCGTCCCCGCCGTCCGCGTCTGCGCCCCGGCCGACATCGCTGGCGACGGCGGCACGACCGTCGTCCCATGACCGGCGCGGCCTTTCTTCAGTGTCATCCTGAGCGGAGGGCGGAGCCCGAAGTCGACCCCGAAGGGACGGCACAGCCAAGAGCTCTGGGGCGACGGGATCTCCGGCTGGCTCCGAGAGCGCAGACCGAGCGTCTTGCGCGATATAGATCCTTCGGCTCGCTCCGCTCGCTCAGGATGACACGTCCTCTCGCTACCGCGTGCCGATGACCGTCCTCGACCTCCACGCCGACCTCGTCCGCTTCCCGTCCCTCAGCCACGAGGAGGCCGCCGTCGCCGACTACGTCGAGGCGTGGGCGCGCGGCGTCGGCGGGCTGGAGGTCGGCCGGCACGACGACAACGTGTGGGCCTCGCTGGGCGAGGGCGACGATCTGCTCCTGCTCTGCTCGCACCTCGACGTGGTCCCGCCGAGCGCCGAGCACCCGTACCCGCCCTTCGAGCCCACGCGCGTCGACGGCAAGGTCTACGGGCGCGGCGCCGTCGACGCGAAGGCGAGTGGGGCCTCCATGCTCGCGGCCCTCGCAACGCTCGCCGTGAGCGGGTGGCGTCCGCCGACGGGGGGCCGTCTCGTCGTCGCGCTGACGGCGTGCGAGGAGACCGGCGGCGGCTACAACGGCATGGAGACGATGCGCCACGCGGTGTTCGGCCACGCGCTGCCCGACGTGTCCGCCGCGCTCGTCGGGGAGCCGACTGAGTTGAGGCCGTGCCTCGCCCAGAAGGGCCTCCTGATCCTCACCGCCACGGCCCACGGCACGACGGCCCACGCCGCCCGCGCCCACCTCGGCGACAACGCCATCACGCGCGCCGCCCGCGACCTCGTCGCCCTCGACGGCCTCACGTTCGACGAAGGCCGATCCGCTCCTCGGCCGCCCGACCGCCAACGCCACGCTCGTCGAGGGCGGCACGGCCAAGAACGTCATCCCGGACCGCTGCACGTTCACCCTCGACGTCCGCTCGACGCCGGCCTACACGCACGCCGAGCTGACGGCGCTCGTGGCCCATCACCTGGAGAGCGACGTCGAGGTCTACTCGGACCGGCTCGTCCCGTGCGCCACGCCGTCCGACGCGCGCATCGCCCGGTCCGTGGTCGGCGCGCTCGCCGGCCTGGGCCGCGACGCCGTCCCGTTCGGCAGCCCCACCGCCTCCGACTGGATCTTCCTCCACGACGTGCCGGCCGTCAAGATCGGCCCCGGCCGGAGCGAGCTGTCGCACACCGCCGACGAGCATGTCGAGGTCGCCCAACTCGACGCGGCCGTCGAGGTGTACGCCGCCGTCGCCCGCCAGTACTTCGCTTCCTGACTCCCCCCGACATGGCTTCCTCCACTCCGATCTGGCACAAAGGCACCGCCGCCGAGGACTGGGTGACCCGGTTCACGGTGGGCGAGGACTGGCGCTGGGACACGATCCTCCTTCCGTACGACTTGGAGGGGACGCGCGCACACGCCTGGGCCCTCGGCCAGATCGGCGTCCTGACCGAGACGGAGGTCGAGGAGGTCGGCGCGGCGCTCGACGCGATCCGGGCCGAGTGGGAGGCCGGCGACGTGGTCGTGCGTCCGGAGGACGAGGACATGCACACGGTCATCGAGCGCGAGCTGACGGCGCGGCTCGGCGACGCGGGCAAGAAGATCCACGCCGGCCGCAGCCGGAACGACCAGGTGCTGACGGCCCTCCGCCTCTGGCTCCGCGACGCCCTGGCGAGGGTCGCCAGCGGGGCGGGGGAGATCGGCACGGCGCTGGCCGACCACGCCGAGCGCGGGCAAGCCCTCCTCATGCCCGGCTACACGCACGGCCAGCGCGCCATGCCCACGACTGTCGCCGTCTGGGCCGCCGGCTACGCCGACCTCCTCGCCGACGACCTCGGCGCCCTCGCGGAGGCGCGCCGCCAGGCGAACACGTCGCCGTGGGGGAGCGCCGCCGGGTACGGCATCCCGGTCCTCGACCTGCCGCGTGCCGCCGTTGCCGAGCGGCTCGGGTTCGAGCGCGTCCAGGCGATCGCGGCGGTCCAGCTCTCGCGCGGCAAGCTGGAGGCCGGCGTCGTCCACGCGCTCGTCCAACTGGGCTTGACGCTGAACCGGCTGGCGAGCGACCTCGCCCTCTTCGCGACCTCCGAGTTCGGGTTCGTCTCGCTGCCCGTGGAGCACACGACGGGCTCCTCGATCATGCCGCAGAAGCGGAACCCCGACGTGCTGGAGCTGGCCCGCGCGACGGCCCACCGCCTGACGGCCGAGCTGCACGTGCTCCTCACGCTCCCGGCCAACCTGCCGGGCGGCTACCACCGCGACCTCCAGCTCACCAAGGAGGCGACGATGCGGGCCGTCCTCGCGGCGCAGGATCTGGTGACGGCCGTCGCGGCCGTGCTCCCGGGCGTCGCGTGGCAGGCCGACCGGATGCGAGCGGCGCTCTCGCCGGACCTGTTCGCCACGGCCGAGGCGCTCCGCCGTGTCGAGGCCGGGACGCCGTTCCGCGACGCCTATCGAGCCGTCGGGACGGACCTGGGCTCGCTCACCGTGCCCGCCGCTGACGACGCGCTGGCGGCCTACACCTCACCCGGGACTCCGGGCAACGTGGACGTCGACGCGCTCCGCCAGCGACTCGCGGCCGCCGCCGAGCGGATCTAGCCGCGGACGCCGCGCGGGGCGGCGGGGAGGACGTCGAGGCGAACGCGGATCGTCCCGCGTCGCGTCATGCCGATCTCGTCGGCCGCGGCGCGCGACACGTCGATGATCCGATTGCCGTGGAACGGGCCCCGGTCGTTTACGCGGACGACCACGCTCCGGTCATTGCGGAGGTTCGTCACCCGGATGTGGGTGCCGAAGGGGAGCGTCCGGTGGGCGGCGGTGAAGTCGCTCGGATCGAAGCGCTCCCCGCTGGCGGTCCGGTTGCCGGCCAGCTCACGGCCGTAGTAGCTCGCCCGGCCCTCCGAGTGGAACGTGCCGGCTTCTTCTATGTCCGAGACCGCCCGCACCGGCACGTCGACCGTGTCGGCCGGGAGGAGCGTCATTGGGGGCGCCTCGTCCGTCGGCACGGCGTCCGAGACGGCGACGATGGGGACGTACGGCGTCGGCTCGGGCGACGGCGCATCGGCGAAGGAGGCCAGGGACGCGGCGGACAGGAGCGCGGCGCTCGTCACGACGGCGGCCCGTCGGCGCGAGCCGGCGAGGCGGGACCCGAGGCCGCGCACACGCTGGCGGACCGTGCGGCGGGCGGCGAGATCAGGAGGAGTCGGAGCGTTCATGGCGTGTTCCGGTCGTACTCCCCTGGGAGAGGCAGAGACCGTTCCGGGCTCCCCTAGAATACGGCTCTTCGCAGAGGCGTCACGCGATCGTCGCATACGGTCCGCAAACCTGACACTCTGCGGGGACGGCCGGACGATGTGGCACACTCGCAGCCGAGAGCCCCAGCGCCCAGCGGGCCGCCGAAAACGACCTGCTGAGCACCGGGGCGCCTCGTGTCGGGGATGGGGGTCAGGCCTCCGGGAAGACGGCCGCCTGTGCAGTCGCTGTGGGGACGGAGGGGGCGGCCGTGTACGTCCGGGCGGCGGGTTTCGCCGGCTCCAACTCGTTCACCGGCGACATCATCAGGAACTCGGGGTAGGCCACGGTCCCGTGCTCGTGGAGGTCGAGGCCGGCCGTCTCCGTCTCCTCGTCGATCCGGATGCCCATCGTGGTCTTGACGAGGGTGAAGACGAGATACGAGAGCGGGAACGTCCACAGGAACGCGGCTCCGACGCCGATGGCCTGGACGCCGAGCTGGCTCAGGCTGAACCCGTCGGCGGCGAAGATGGCGACCGCCAGGGTCCCCCACGCGCCGCAGACACCGTGGACCGCGACGGCGCTGACCGGGTCGTCGACGTAGTGCTCCAGCGCGGTGGCGGCGGACACCACGAGGATCCCGGCGATCAGCCCGATGGCGATGGCGCCGATGGGGAGGACCGCGTCGCACCCGGCGGTGATGCCGACGAGGCCGGCGAGCACGCCGTTGAGCGTCATCCCGACGTCCGGCATCCCGTAACGGATCCAGGTGATCGCCATGGCGCCGACGCCGCCGGCGCTGGCGGCGAGGAATGTGTTGGCCGCGATGATCGCGATGCCCGTGGAGCCGGCCGTGGTGGAGCCCGCGTTGAACCCGAACCACCCGAACCACAGGATGAACACGCCGAGCGCGGCGAGTGGGAGGCTATGGCCGGGGATGGAGACCGGCTCGCCGTCCTCGCCATACTTGCCGGCCCGGGCGCCCACGACGAGCGCCCCCGCCAGCGCGGCCCAGCCGCCGACCGAGTGGACGACTGTCGAGCCCGCGAAGTCGAGGAAGCCGAGGTCCTCCAGCCAGCCGCCCCCGTTGAAGAGGCCTCCCCAGGCCCACGACCCGAAGATCGGGTAGATCACGCCGGCGATGATGAGGGAGAAGACCAGGTAGGCCGAGAACTTGACGCGCTCGGCGACGGCGCCGGAGACGATCGTCGCCGCCGTTGCGGCGAAGACGGCCTGGAAGAAGAAGAAGGCGTAGGTCCACGTCGCATCCTGCCCCTCGATACCGGTGAGCGCGAACCCGGAGGTCCCGATCCAGCCCCCGAGCGACGGTCCGAACATGAGGCCGAAGCCGACCAGGAAGAAGACGATGGAGCCGGCCGCCGCGTCCATCACGTTCTTCATGATGATGTTGGCCGCGTTCTTGGCGCGCGTGAGGCCGGTCTCCAGCATGGCGAAGCCGGCCTGCATCAGGAAGACCAGGGCGGCGGCCATGATGGTCCAGACGTAGTCGAGGTTGACTTGGACCGTGTCGGGGCTGGCGTCCTGGGCGAACGCGAGGGTCGGGACGAGGAAGGCGAAGGCGACGAGGGTGTTCCTCATTTTGATAGGCGATGAGTAGATATTGTCTTAGGAACGATGGAGCGTACCGGCAATAAATTGGGCAATCAAGACGATTGGCCCGTAGGAAGTGAAGTTTTAAGAGTGGAAGCGCTTCTTTTTTTCAGGTCCGCCCTCATTCGGCCTCTGAGCCACCTGGTATGCAGGACCGATGGGGGTGACAGTCGGGTGTCGCCCCGGGAGGCGACCTTGGGGCCAAACGATCCCCGAACCCATGAAGGCTTCTGATCTCCCCCGCCTCGCCGCCCCGTTCCCGGCCTCCGACATCGAGTGGAAGCCCGGCGCCACCACGCGCGACAAGTCCAAAGGACTGGCGATGGCCTACCTCACCAGCCGCGCCGTCCAGCAGCGCTTCGACGACATCTGTGGCCCCGGAGACTGGCGCAACGAGTTCCAGCCCGGCCCCGACGGGGGAGTCCTCTGCGGCGTCTCCATCCGCGTCGACCGCGAGGACGGCACGAGCGAGTGGGTGACGAAGTGGGACGGCGCCGACAACTCCCAGGTGGAGGCTGTCAAGGGCGGGCTCTCGGGTGCGATGAAGCGGGCCGCCGTCCAGTGGGGTGTGGGGCGTTACCTCTATGAACTCCCGGCCACCTGGGTCCGTCTCGACGACCGGGGCCGGTTCGCCGAGCCGCCTCGGATCCCGCGCGAACACCTCCCGGCGGGGAACGCGGCCGGGAACGACGCCCCGCCCTCCGTCCTCCTCGGGAAGGCCGCGCTCGGAGGGCACCCGTCCCGAAGGCGGACGCCCCACGCCGCGGAGCGGGCAGCGCCGGATCGTCCGGTCGGCCGACGCGCGCCCCACGGGCGACGGCGAGACCCGCCCCGCCCAGCCCGGGTTCTAGGCAGACGGGGCGCAGGGGCGACCGCCACGGGCGGCCCCTGCGTCGCCGGGCCGTAGTGGTGGGCTAGGAGGAGCCCTGATTCTCCGGCCGCGCTTGCGATCGTGGGGGAAACCGCGTACTTAGCTCTGTCCCCTGCCTCTTTGTGTCATGACCTCGCCTGCGATTCGCGGCGCCCTCTCGGCGGCCCTCGTGCTCGCGGGCGTGGGGCTGGCGGCGCCCGCCGGGGCTCAGGGCGGTGGGTTCGAGACGCTGGACCCGGCCTACGGCGGGGAGACGGCGCGACGAGGGTTCTACGGCGGGTTCGCGCTCTCCGGCGAGGCCTCCTATCAGGATGCCGAGGTGGGGGCGACCGGCGCTGCGGCCGGCTCGGACCTGTCGCTGTCTGCCCGCCTTGACTACGCGCTCCTGCCTCAGGTGGACCTCGCCCTCGTGGCGGACCTGACGGGGGGCGTCCAGAACGGCCCGCTCGGCTTGAGTTGGGTCGTCGTCAAGCCATACTGGCACAACGAGATGACGGACTACGCGCTCCGCGTCGCCATCGATCCGGCCAGCGAGGGCGGCCTCGGCTTCCGCCAGACAGACGTCACGTTCCTCTCGACGACGGCGCTCACGCCCAACGTCACGAGCGACCTGTCGGTGGGGCTCCGCCGCGTCCGGACGGGCTATACGCCCCTCGACGAGCAAGACCTGCCTGGAGCGGCCGAGCCCACGGCCGACGTCTTCTCGGTCGCCCAGATCGTTGCGGCCGAGCCCACAGAACGGGCCCGGCTCGTGGGGCAGGAGATCCGAGGATCGTGGGGTTACAACGTTCTCTTCGATCCGGCGGGGAGCCGGTTCGCGCTCGGTCTCGTCGCAGAAGCCGGCGATTATGCCATCGTCCACACCCGCTTCAACATGGACCCGCTCGTGGGGGGAGGGGAAGCCGTCGCCGACGAGGAGGACCAGTCGAACGCCGACCGCATCCGTGTCGGGACGGGGTGGGTCCGGGCCGGGCTGGAGTTCAGCCGGCCCAGCTACCAGGTGGCCCCGTTCGTGAGCCTCCCCGTCGTCCGCTGGTCGGACAACGAGGTGGGGCCGGAGCTGGAGGGGCCGCGTGTCCAGCGGTTCAAGTTCGGCCTGCGCCTGACGCTGCGGTAGCGGCCGGCGGTTTGAGGGCGACGACGGCGGGAAGCACGCGTAACCTGCGCGCCTTCCTCACCCCCGGCACCCGCCCGTGCGCATCGGCATCGTCTCGGACACTCATGGCTTCTACCACCCCGAACTGGACGACGTGTTCGCGGGCGTGGACCTCATCCTCCACGCAGGAGACGTGGGGCAGGCGGAGGTGCTGGACCGGCTCGAACAGCTCGCCCCGGTCGTCGGCGTGTACGGGAACGTGGACGGGCCGCCGGTCCGCGGGCGCTTTCAGGAGCACGTTCGCATCCGCGTCGAGGGCGTGCGGCTGTGGATGACCCACATCGGCGGGCACCCGGGGCGGTGGGCCAAGGGGATCGGCCCCGCGCTCCGCGCCGACCCGCCCGACCTCTTCGTGTGCGGCCACAGCCACATCCTCCGCATCGAGCGCGTACCCAACCTCCACCGGATGCTCTACCTCAACCCCGGTGCGGCCGGCCGGCAGGGGTTCCACCAGGTCAAGACGTGCGTGCGGCTCCGGATCGAGGATGGGCAGATGAGCGAGGCCGAGGTGATCCATCTGGAGAAAGAAGGGCCGCAGTCGGGCTAGCTTCCCCCGCATGTCCGTCCCCGACGAACACGTCGACGCCTCGCTGGACCCGGCCGACCAGGTCGGAGCGCTGCTGCTCGCGCTGATGAGCCGGCTCCTCGCCACGCGGGGCGTCGGGGCGCTGGTCGAGGACGACGGGTTCCGCGTCGTCTCGGTGAAGGGCCGCGCACGCGTCGCCGTCGACCAGCGCTTGGAGGTCCCCCCGGGCGAACTGGACGCCGTCGATTGGGAGGCGGCCGGGCTGGCGCTCGCCCTCCCGCTCCGGCATGGCGACGAGACCGTCGGACTCGTGGCGCTCGGGCCTCGGGCGACCGGGGCGCCGTACACGCCCGCCGAGGTGGGCGTGGCGCGGTCGCTGGCCGGGGCGACGGCGGCCTCGGTGCGTGCCGGGCGGATCGCTGCCGACCTGACCGAGGCGAACCGCCAGCAGGCCGCGCGGTCACAGGAGCTGCGGACCCTCTTCGAGCTGTCGCAGGCGTTCGGCCGCGCGCTCGACCGCGAGGCCATCCTCAACCGCCTCGGGTTCGCGCTCATGGGCCAGCTTCTCGTGAGCCGGTTCGCTGTCGCGCTCTGCGACTCGGACCGCCAGGGCGAGGTGCCGATCGACGTGACGTTCGGCCGCGGCGGAGGCGCCACGACTGAGGTGCCGTGCGCCCTCGCGGACCTGGACACGCCCGAGCCGGTCGACCCCGCGTCCGCGCTAGGCACCGACGGGTGGCGGTGGGTGGTGCCGCTCCGAGCCGGCGACGTGTCGCGCGGCGTGATCTTGCTTGGCCCCCGGGCGACCGGGGACTTCGACGAGCGCGCGGCGGACTTCGCCGCCTCGCTCGCCGCCCTCGCCGTCGGAGCGCTGGAGACGGCGGACCGCGTGGCCGAGCGCCTCGACCGCGAGCGGATCCGCGAGGAGGTCCGTCTGGCGCGGGAGGTGCAGACGCGGCTGCTCCCCGCGCGGCTTCCCGAGGTACCGGGCCTCGACGTGGCAGCGCGCTGGCGGCCCAGTCGCGACGTCTCCGGCGACACCTACGAGGTGTGCGATCTCGGCCAGGGCCGCCTCCTCGTCGCCGTGGCCGACGTGGTGGGCAAGGGGATCGGCGCGTCGCTCCTCATGGCCACGCTCCAGGCCGGCTTCCGTCTCCTCCAGCCCGACCTCGAACGGGACCCCCCCGACCTCGCCGCGGCCACCGCCCGTCTCGACCGGCTCGTCCACCAGAGCACGGAGGCCACCCAGTTCGTCACGCTCGCGTGGGGCATCGTCGACACGCGCGACCGGGTGTTCCGGTTCGTCGTCGCCGGGCACCCGCCGCCGCGCCTGCTCCGCGCGAACGGGAGCGTCGAGTCGCTGACGTGCGGCGGGCCGCTCCTCGGCGTGATCCCCGGGGCGCGCTACGTGCAGGGCGAGGCACGCCTCGGCCCCGGCGACGCCGTCCTCCTCTACACCGACGGCGCGACTGAGGCCCAGGACGCCGACGGCGCTGAGCTGGAAGTCGGCGGCCTCGACCGGTCGTTCCAGCCCGTCGGCTCCGCCGAGGCGCTCCTCGACGCCGTCGTCGGCACGATCGAGGAGTGGGCGGCCGGCGGCGCGGCTGAGGACGACGACCTCACCCTCGTGGCCGTCCGCCTCACGGACTAGTCACGGACGCCGTGCTCGGCGGCGATCGCCGTCAGCAACGTGCGCTCGGCGTCGGAGAGGGAGCGGTCGCGGCGGGCCATGACGGCCTCGGCCACGCGAAAGGCCTTGTCGGTCCGGTAGGGGACGAGCCCGTCGGCGCCGCCCCAGGCGAAGCTCGGGACGTGGCGCGGCGGGAAGCCGGCCCCGAACAGGTTGCAGAACACGCCCACGACGGTCCCCGTGTTGAACATGGTGTTGATGGAGCACTTCGAGTGGTCGCCCATGAACAGGCCGGCGAACTGGCGCCCGGTCCCCACGAACTCCCCCGCCACGGCGTCCCAGACCGTCACCTCGCCGTAGTCGTTCTTCAGGTTCGACGTGTTGGTGTCGGCGCCGAGGTTGCACCAGCGGCCGAGGTAGCTGTTGCCGAGGTAGCCGTCGTGGGGCTTCGACGAGAGGCTGTGGAGCACGCTCCCGTGGACCTCGCCGCCCACCTTGCTCCACGTCCCGAAGGCGCTCTCGTCGAGGCGGGCCGTCGGCTTCACGACAGCCTTCGGGCCGAGAAAGACGGGCCCCCTCACGACCGTGTGCTCACCCACCTCGGCCTCCGGCCCGATCCAGACCGGCCCGCTGGAGGCATTCACGACGGCCCCGGCGCGGATCACGGCGCTTTCCGCGAGGTGGATGCGGTCCGGCTCGATGAGGACGGCGCCGTCCTCGATCCCGCCGGCCTGCGTGCCGAGGCCGCCCATCGCCTCCACATCCTGCGTGATCCGCTCGCACAGGTCGGCGATCAGGTCCCACAGGTGTGTGATGAGCGTCTCGCCCTCGACCCGTTCCTGCGGGACGCCCTCGACCTGGGGGAGGTCGAGGGCGTCCGCGTCGAGGAGGTCGGGCGGGGGGCTCGGATGCCAGAGCGCGAGGAGCGTGTCGCCTTGGACGAAGGCGCGGGCCTCGCCCGAAGCGGCGGCTGCGCGAACGGCCCGCGCCACGTCGCCGTCTCGCACCCGCCACCGGCCGTTCACGAAGAGCGCCCCCTCCCCCGGCGCCTCGCGCACCGACGTCCCCGGGTGCTCCGCGGCCGTCACGCCTGCCAGCGCCGCGCGCGTGTGGAGCCCGATCCGGGTCGGCGCGAAGACAGCGGCGGCACTCTCCAGCAGCGTTCGCGCGCCAACGCGGAGGTCGTACACGGCGCGTGTGAGGGCGAGCGGGGCGAGGTGCCCGACGTGGGCGTCTTCGAATGGGACGAGGGTCATCGGTACGGCGGGGCGGATCGGAAGATCGGGATGGAGACTCCGTCCTGCCGGGGCTGATCCCGCGGCCGGGGGCGGGGCCTGGGTGGGCCGACGCATAAGTCTTTCTGTGCCCGAGGCGGATCCGGCCGATCCGCGGACCCGACGACGGGCCGGACCGTACCACTGGTAAGACCTCTCCCGACCACCGTACGCCATGAAGTTCTTCATCGACACCGCCGTCCTCGACGAGATCCAGGAGGCCCACGAGATGGGCGTCCTCGACGGCGTCACCACCAACCCCTCCCTCATGAAGAAGGTGGGGGTCCAGGACTTCCACGGGCACATCGCCAAGATCTGCGAGATCGTCGACGGCGATGTCTCCGCCGAGGTCACGGCCACCGACTACGCCGGGATCATGGACGAGGCCCACGAGGTCGCCCAGATCGCCGACAACGTGGTCGTGAAGGTGCCCCTCATCCTCGACGGCATCAAGGCCATCAAGTCGCTGAGCGAGGAGGGCATCAAGACCAACTGCACGCTCTGCTTCTCGCCGACGCAGGCGCTCGTGGCCGCCAAGGCCGGGGCCACGTACATCAGCCCGTTCATCGGCCGGCTCGACGACATCTCGTCGAACGGGATGGAGCTGATCCGCCAGATCGTCCAGATCTACGACAACTACGGGTTCGAGACCGAGGTCCTGGCCGCCTCCATCCGCCACCCGATGCACGTCGTCGAGTGCGCGATGGCCGGCGCCGACGTGGGCACCATGCCGCTCGACGTGATCAAGAAGCTGATCCGGCACCCGCTGACCGACGCCGGCCTGGAGAAATTCCTCGCCGACTGGGCGGAGCTCCAGGCCGAGAGCGCCGACGAGACGCCGTCGAACGGGCAGGCCCACCGCGAGGCGTAGCCCGCTCTCGCGTGGCGGTTGGAGGGGCATCGCCAGGCGGCGGTGCCCCTTCGGTCGTGGGGCCCGCCGCGGGGTGCGCAGGATCTAACGGAAAGCGCAGAATCGGCGGCCCGGGGCGGAAGTACCCTGGTCGGAAACCAACGATGTAGATGCGTTACCTCTCCCTGGGCGATACCGACGAGATCGCCGCCTCCTGCCACCACCTCACGTTCGGGGGCACCGGCCTCGTGCTCGACGCCGGCATGGACCCGGACCAGGACGGCTACGCCGCCCTCCCCCCGTTCGAGCTGCTCCGCGACCGGCCCGTCGACCACGTCGTGGTCACGCACGCGCACCACGACCACCTGGGGGCGCTCCCGGTCCTCGCGCGCGAGGTGACCCACGCGCCGATCCACATGTCGCGGCCGACGGCCATGCTGGCCGAGATGCTACTCCCGTCGTCGGCGCGGCTCCAGAAGCGCCGCATTCGTGAGGGCTCGACGGCCGCCGCGCCGGTCTTCGACGTGGACGCGGCCGAGGCGCTGAGCTACGTCTACGACACGCACCCGCTCGACAGCCCGTTCAACCTAGCGGGCCTCAAGGCCGAGGGGCCGCTCGCAGGCACGTTCTTCCACGCGAGCCACGTGCTCGGCGCCGTCGGGCTCCTGCTGGAGGGCTACGAGGGCAGCCAGCGCCGGCGCCTGTTCTACACCTCCGACACGAGCCTCCAGGCCCAGACCATCCTCCCCGAGGCCGACTACCCGGACGGGCCCGTCGACGTGCTCCTCCTGGAGTCCACGCTGGGGGCGGACCCGGAGGCGGAGACGACCTCGCGGAAGGCGGAGGAGAAGCGGCTCGGCCAGGCCCTCGCCGACGTCATCGGGCGCGGCGGCGTCGTGCTCCTGCCCGTCTTCGCGCTGGGGCGGAGCCAGGACATGCTCGCCCTCATCGACCGCTACAAGCGCCGCGGCCTGATCCCTGCCGACACCCCCGTCTACACGGCCGGATCGATGCGTGGGATCGCCGAGGTCTACGACAAGACGCGCGAGTCGACGCCCCGCCTCGACGCTGACTTCGAGGTCTACGGCGTGGACCAGCTCCGCCTGCCCCGCACGCAGAAGCGCCTGGGCGAGGCGCTCTCCCAGCCCGGCATCTTCGTCGTCTCGTCCGGGATGCTCTTCGAGCGGACGCCCTCGTTCGACCTCGCCCGCCGGATCGTGAGCGACGAGCGGCACGGCATCTTCTTCGTCGGCTTCTCGAAGGAGGGCTCGCCCGGCGACCGGCTCCAGCAGGCCGCCGCGGCCGGCGAGCCCATGACGTTCGACTCGGACGAGGGCCCGGTGCCGGTCAAGGCGACCATCGAGCGGTTCCGGTTCTCGGGCCACGCCCACCGGCGCGACCTCATCCAGATCGTCGAGCGCGTGAAGCCGCGGACCGTCGTCCTCGTCCACGGCGAGGCGGCGGCGAAGGAGTGGATGAAGGACAACATCGAGTTCTTCCACCCGGACGTCCGCGTGATCGTCCCGGAGCAGGGCCAGGAGATCGACCTGTAGCGATGCCCGACCTCTCCGCTTCTGACGCGTCCTGGACGCCCCTGACGCCCTTCTGGGAGTCGCTCGGCACGCGCTCGTTCGTCTCGTCCGACGACGACGGCGACCGCCTCCGCGTCCGCTACTACGCCGACGACGCCGGCCGGACCTGGGTGCGGGCGTGGTTCGGACCTGGTGCCGAGGGCCCGCCCGGGTACGCCCACGGCGGCGCCCTCGCGGCGCTCCTCGACGAGGCCATGGGCATGGCCACGCTGGCCACCGGCCGCGTCGTCGTCGCCGCGCGGATCGAGGTGGACTTCCGGGCCATGGTGCCGCTCGGCGAGGTGGTGACGGTCGAACTGGCCGTCGGCGAGGCCGTCGGCAAGAAGATCCCCGTCCGGGCCGCGCTCCGGCGCGCGGACGGCGAGACGTGCTGCGAGGCCGCCGGCCTGTTCGTCGAGATCGGGCCCGACGGCCTGGGGGCGGCCGCCGAGCGCGCCGGCCGCTAGCGCCCCGTCTGCCCCGACGACGGGCGCGGAGACCCCTCCGCCGCTCCCGCGTGTAAGACTCCCGTCTGCCGGCCCGCCCGGGCCTCCCACCCCTGTCTTCTCCCGCATGACCACGCACACCGACCCGGTCGCCGACCTCGCCTCCCGCACGGCGTACTGGGACCAGGGGACCCCCTTCGAGGCCTACCTCCCGACCGTCGCCGACAATGTGGACCTCTGGACCTCCACCTACGAGCGCGCTCGCGTGCCCGAGGACCTCGTGGCGCGTGTCGAGGCGGTGCCGGGCGAGTGGCGCCTTCTCGTGCTCAACGAGGACTGGTGCGGCGACGCCTCCAACACGATCCCGCCCCTCGCCGTCTTCGCCGAGGCGGCCCGCAACGTGGACCTCCGGATGATCGCGCGCGACGAGAACCTCGACCTGATGGACGAGCACCTCACCGACGGCACCAAGCGGGCCATCCCCGTCGTGATCGTCCTCGATGGCGAGGGCGTGGAGCGCGGCTGGTGGGGCCCCCGCCCGGCCGACCTCCAGGCGTGGTTCTACGGCGACGGGCAGAACTTCGACAAGGACGAGCGCTACCGCGAGCTTCGCAAGTGGTATGCCCGCGACAAGGGCCGGACCACCATCGACGAGATCGTCCGCCTCATCGAACAGGTCGGCGGCGGCGGCGTCGTGGTGTAGTACGCGTCCGGGCGCGCGCGCCTGCGCGGCCCGGTCGGCCTTTCCCCTGGGCGCTTCAGCGCCCCTCTCCCCGTCGACGTTGATGCCCCTCTCCCCGCCGCTCGGCCCGGACGACCACGTCACCGGCCCCGCCGACGCCCTCGTCACGCTCGTCCAGTACGGCGACTTCGAGTGCCCGTCCTCGAAGGACGTCCACGACATCGTCGCCGAGATCCGCGAGAAGCACCCCGAGGGCGTGCGGTTCGTGTTCCGTCACTTCCCGCTCCGGCTGCACCCGAACGCCCTCGCGTCCGCCGTCGCCGCCGAGGAGGCCGCGCGGCAGGGCGGCTTCTGGCCCTTCCACGCCCGCCTCTTCGCCCATCAGCTGGAGCTCCGGCCGGACCAGCTCGCGGCCCACGCCGAGGCCGTCGGTCTGGACGGGCCGGCGGTCCGCAAGGCCATCGAGGCCCAGACTGGCCAGGACGGCGTGCTGAGCGAGAAGCGGTCTGGCGTCCGCTCGGGCGTCCGCTCGACCCTCAACCTGTGGATCGACGGCGACCTGTTCGAAGAGGACGCCCTGGAGGACGCTCTCGTCGATCACGTGATCCGGCGGCTCCAGGCCGCCGGGCGCTAGAAGCCGTACTTCGAGCGGCCGTACATCACGAAGACGGCCAGAAGGAAGAGGGCGGCGGTGGCGCCGATCTGCGGCCACTCCCCGCGCTGGCCGTGCGCGATCATCGCCCCGACCATCACGCAGGCGAGCCCGAACGCGGCCCACGGCACGAGCCCCACCGCCACGCCGACGAGGGGCGGAAGAAGAAGTCCGATGGCGCCGAGGATCTCCGCCAGCCCGATCCCCTTGATGGCGAGCGGCTGGATGGGAGCGAAGACGCCCATCCGGTCGACGAGGGCCTGTTTCGGTTGGAGGAGCTTCATCCCGCCCGCCATCAAGAAGACGAGGGCGAGGAGAACCTGGACGATCCAGAGGGCGGCGTTCATGGACGGGAAGGGGGGACGAGGCGAACGGAAGGACAGTCTACTCGACGGTGAGGCGCACGACCCGGCCGCCAGGGCCGACCAGCCAGACGGCGTCCGGGGCGACGGCGGTGAGGCCCCAGAACGTCCGGCCGTCCGCGAGCGACCACGAGCGGCCGTCGTCGCGCGAGAGGGCTACGCCGCCCGGCCCGACGGCGACGAGCGCGTCGGTGCCCGGGACATAAATGCCCCCGTAGGCGGCGCCGGGGAAGGGGAGGTGGCCACCGGCGGTCCACGTCCGGCCGCCGTCGTCGGTGCGGGCCACGGCGTCGACGACGGTCTCCGGGTCGCCGATGTCGCCGCCGAGGGCCACGCCGTGCCGCGCGTCGCGGAACGCGACCGACGCCACGCCTCGCCCTTCGCCGGCCACGAGAGGAACGGTCGCGGCGGTCCACGTCGCGCCGTAGTCGTCGGTGCGGAGGACGCGGGCCGGCGCCGCGTTGCCCGTCCCAATCCAGGCGAGGCCGTCCGGGCCCGTCGTCACGCACGTGCCGCTGGCCGCGAACGAGCCCTCCCCCTCGGCCGCCGGCGGGAGGGCCGCGGCCGGGACGCGCGTCCACGTCTCGCCCCCGTCCGCCGTGGTGACGATGGGGAACGTGCCGTCGATGGCATCGCTGAAGGCCAGCCCACGGCGGGCGTTGGTTGCGCCGTCTCCGTCGGAGGTCCAGAACGCGAGGCAGTCGTAGAACGCGTCCGGCTCGTCGTTTACGAAGACCGTTCGCCACGCCCGGCCGCCGGTCGTCGTCTTGACGATCCGTGATGACGCGCCCGGCCCGATCGAGAGGGCCCACGCCGTCTGCGCGTCGAGCGCGTGGACGTCGCGGAGCTGGAGCGTGTCGAAGCCGGGGACGACGGAGGCCGTCCACGCGGCGCCGCCGTCGGTCGTGCGGACGACCGTGCCGCCGGTGCCCGAGAGCCACACCACCTCCGCGTCCACGGCGTGCGAGCCGATGAGGAGCGCGTCCGTGCCCGACGCCTGGTCGGTGAGGACCGGAGCGGGCGGCGGCGTTGGCTGCAGGGCGGCGCAGCCGGAGAGGGCGAGGGCGAGGACGGCGGCGAGGCGCATGGCAGAGCGGGCGGGGGCCCCGATGGTACCGCCGCCGGCGGAGCTAGGACTTCCGCCCGACCATCGGCCGGAGGACGACCTCCGAGATCAGCGTCCCGTGCGGCGCCTGGAGCACGTGGAGGATGGTCGACGCGATCGACTCCGGCGACATGGCGTTCGGGTTGGAGCTGCCCCCGCCGAAGTCGGTGTCGACAGAGCCCGGGTACACGCAGCAGACCTTGATCCCGTCCGGGCGCAGCTCCTTCATGATGGCGTCCGAGAAGCCACGGAGGCCGTACTTCGTGGCGTTGTAGGCGCTGAGGCGGGGGTTGCCCACGAGCCCGGCGATGGACGCCACGTTGACGATGAAGCCGCCGGTCTCGTCGGCGCCGCGCGCCGCGCCCTGGCGCTTCATGTGCGGGACGGCCGCGCGGGTGCAGTGGAAGACGCCCGAGAGGTTCGTGTCCACCTGCACGTTCCAGTCGTCGAGGCTCAGGGCGTCGACGTCGTCGAAGCGGCCGAGGCCGGCGTTGTTGACGAGGATGTCGAGGCGGCCGAGGCCGTCGGCCACGCCGTCGATGGCCTGTCGGACGTCGTCGGCGTCGGTCACGTCGCAGACGACGGGGGTGAAGGCGTCGCCGAGCGTCTCGGCGATCCGGTCGAGGTCGTCGGCGGAGCGGGCGAGCCCGGCGACGCGGGCGCCGACGTCGAGGAGGGCGCGGGCGGTGGCGAGGCCGATGCCCCGGCTGGCGCCGGTGACAACGGCGACGGAGTCGTGGAGGTCCATGGGGAAGGGCGCGGAGGGGAGAGACGGGAAAGAGGAACCCGCCGAAACGTTCCGCCCCCGCTCCGACTAGGGCGCCGCGTCTGGGGTCGCGTCCGAGGTCTCCGCCGCGCCGCCGCGGTCGACCCTCACGGTGCTGATGGTGAGCGTGGCCTCGGCGACGCCCTCGGCGATCATGCGCTGCTGGCGCTCGGCCTGCTCCAGCGCGATCCGGCGCTCCGGTCCCTCCGGCATCTGCTCGGCGCGCGCGCGCTCCAGGCCGATGTTGCCCAGCTCGGCCACCTTCACCTCCTCCGTCAGGTCCCGGTTCACGCCCGTGACGATGTGGCGGACGGTGTGAGGCAGCGTGAGTCCGTCGGTCGTCTGGAAGTCGCTGTAGAGGAGGCGGTCGGTGATGGGCGCCTTCGTCGAGTCGTCGGCGACGCTCCGGTAGATCTCGACGATGTCGAACGTCTCCGTGTCGACGTAGACGCGCAGCTCGTGGTCGCCGGGAGGCGGCGTGCCGCCGAGGAGCGCGGCCGGGTCGTCGGTGGAGAGGACGTAGGCCCGCCGCCCGTCGCGCTGGACCACGCCCGCGAGGTCGGCACCGCCGAGGCCGTTGGCCAGCCCGAGCGCGTTGGGCACGAGGTTGTAGTGGAGCTGGAAGGTCTCCGGGTCGAGCTTGGTGTTGCCGCCCTCCGGCTCGAGGGTGAGGGTGAACGGGATGAGGCCCGTCGTGTCGGCCGGGTTGCGCACGTGGCGAGCGACGCCGCCGCCGCCGCGCACGGTGAACGCCTCGACGCTTCCCTGGTTGGACTCGTAGCGCTGGCGCATCTGGTCGGCGACGGCCTGGGCCGAGGTGAGCTCGTCGGCCGTGGGCGAGCTCACGGCGTCGTCGGTGCCGTCTCCGCAGGCGCCGAGGGCGAGCAGGGGGAGGAGGAGGGCGGCGAGGGCGAGGCGGTGCATATCGGTGGAATCGGGGGGCGGGGAAGCTACGGCGGGGGCCGCCCGGCTAGTTTGGAAGCCTCTGTGCGGGCCCCGGCGCCCGCCTGTCCGCTCGCCCGCCCGACTTGCCCGCATGGCCGCTGTCCCCCCGTTTTTCCCCCTCGCCGACGCCGTCCCGGTCGGCGGGCGGACGTACCCGGCGTCGGCCGTCCTCGATGTGCTCGGCCCGTACCTCTCGGACGAGCGGCGGGAGCGGATCGAGGCGGTCGCGGCGGCGCGGGCGTTCGGCGTCGTGCCCGTCCTCGAGGGGCTCGTCGACCCCGGCAACGTGAACGCGGTCCTGCGGAGTGCCGAGGGGCTCGGGTTCGGCGCGGCCCACGTCGTCGGGCTGGAGGGCGACGCGGCCCGCCTCATGGACCAGATCCAGGCCGGCGAGGACGAGCCGACGGTCGAGGACCGCCGGGCGGCGCGGCGCGCGAGCCAGGGCGCGCACAAGTGGGTGGAGGTCCGCTCCTGGGAGCATCCCGAGGCCTACGTTGAGTGGGTCCACGCGCGCGGCGGCAAGGTGGCCGTGACGGCCCTCCGCGACGACGCCCTCCCCATCGACGCCTGGGACTTCTCGCAGCCCACGGCGCTCGTCGTGGGCAACGAGCACGCCGGGGCCAGCGAGGCCATGCTCGCCGCCGCCGACGTCGCGCTCCTCCTCCCGCTCGACGGGTTCGTCCAGAGCTACAACGTGTCGGTCGCCGCGGCGCTCGCGCTCTACCACGCCCGGCAGGACCGCCTCGCCCGCGGCTCCCACGCCGACCTCGACGACGCCCACCGACAGCGGCTCGTGGCCCACTACGTCGCCCGCGCCGTTCCGCTCGCAACGCCGCTCCTCGAAGAGCACGCCCGGCGCGCCCACGGGTGAGGCGAGATGGCTCGGGCAGGCGCGGTGTCAGGCGCCACAGGGGTGCCGCTCCACGAAGGACCGGACGGCGGCATTGTAGGTCCCAGCGTTGTCCTCGTGCATGATGTGCGCGGCGCCGGGGATCTCGACGCGTTCCACCGCCGGGAGGATCTCTTGGAGCGCGTCGGCCAGCCGGTGAAGCACGGGCGGGCTCCCATCACCGGTCACGAGCAGCGTGGGGACGTCGACGTGGCGCAAGCGGGCTGGGTCGAGCGGCGGGAAGCCGGACCCGAGGAACTCGGCCTTGATGAGGTTCGCGCGCACCTGGTCTTTGCGGGCCTCCGAGAGTCGTGCGAATGCGCCGGGACCGAGAGCCGCCGTTCCGAACAGGACCATCGCCTCTTCCATGTCGCCCCGTTCCGCCGCTGCCGCCGCTGGGCCGAGCCCCCGAACGCCCAACTGGACGATCCCCACAGCCGTCCGAGGGCGGGTCAGGAGAAGCTTCAGGATCTCCCACGGCGTGGGCTTGTTGCTCACGAATAGGGTGATGGCCGGCGGCTCGGCCAGCACGAGGCTGCAGACGAGGCTCGGTTCCTGGGCGGCGAGTAGAAGCGCGACGAGGGCACCGTAGGAGTGGCCGACCAGGTGGGCCGGGGTCGCGTCGAGCGACCGGAGGAGCGCCGCGAGGTCGGACACGTGGTCGGCCATCGCATAGTCGGCCCCCTCCGGAATCGGCGCATTCGGCCAGTGATACCGCCGGCTGTAGGTGAGGACGCGGAAATGGTCTGAGAGCGCGTCTCGCTGACGGTGCCACGTACGGAGGTCACTCGCCGAGCCGTGAACGAGGACGACAGGGTCGCCTTCACCCGTCTCGTCGTATTCGAGCGTCGTGCCGTTGAGGTCCACCTGGGTCATTACGCGGCCAGGGGTAACTCGTGGAAATATAGGCTAGTTAAGCATCGCCCAGAACACGCCGAAGCGGAGGGTGTGGGGCGGGAGCGGCTCGCCCTGCGTGACGAGGGCGCCGGAGGTGACGCGCTCGCCGAGCGCATTCTCGTAGCGGAGGAAGAGGGAGGCCTGCGCGCTGAACGTGGCCGTCGCCTCCAGGCCGAGCGTGGCCTGGGCGGGAAGGGCAATGCCGAAGTGGGAGCTGGGGTCGGGGAGGGCGAGGAGGCCCGTCGTGGGCTCGGTCCAGCGGCTCCGAAAAGCCGTCCAGCCCGTGCCGACGGCGGCGAGGTCGAGGTCGAGCACGCCGTCGCCTACGTCCTCGGCGCGGAGGCCGAGGCGGACGGTTCCCCACGCGCGAGGGAGCGCCTCGTCCAGGCGTGCGTGGAGGGCCGACTGGGCAGGATCGGCGAGGATGCGCGTCGTCCCCTCGGCGCGAGCGTAGACCCCGCGGCGGGCCGCCTCGCGCCAGCCGAGCGCGCCCGTCACGCCGCCCTGCCGGACCGCGCCAGGCATCGTCGCGAACGCGAACGCCGTGTCGCCCTGGGCGATGAGCGCGCGCAGGTTCGTCTGGACGTGCCCGAAGGCGCGGAGGGCGAGGCGCCACGGCCCGCCACGCAGCTCGACGCCCGCATCGGCCGCGAGCGTCCGCTCGCCCGCCGTCGTCGCGTCCGGGGTGATGCGGTCCAGCCCGGCGATCTCCAGGCGCGAACGGGCCCGTCCGCCGTACCGGATCCCCGCGACGACCGGCCCGGCCTCGGCGCGGAGCCCGGCGGACGGGAAGGTCTCGCGGCCGACGCGGTTCAGCCCGGCCGTTGCGGCGAGGCCGAGCGGGCCGAGGCGGAGCGAGTCGGCGAGGGCGGCGTGGAGGTGCGTCCGCGCGCCGACGGCGCTGAGGGGGCCGAGGCTGAGCCCCGGCGCCGGCGCCGGCTCGTGCAGGGCGTCGAGGCGGACATCGAGCGCGTGCCCGCCGACGTGCACGGGCTGACGGACGAAGCCGGCGAGCTGGCGGCCGTGGACGCGCGTCGAGTCGGCCCCGCCCGGTGTGTAGATGAGCCGCTGGACCGTGTACGACGCGCCGACCTCCAGGGGCGCGGCGGCGAGTGGGATGCGCACCCGGCTCCACGCCTCCGTCCGGAGCGTCCGCCGCGAGGCGTCGTCGTCCACCACGTCGGCGGTCGCCAGGTCGAACAGCCCGTCGAACGTATCGGCCGTGACGCCGCGGCGGGCGCCGACGCGCCGGTCCGCGTGGAGCACGCCGACCTCGACGGCCGCACCGGGCTGCGTGAGGAGGACCCGGCCGAGCGCGTCGAGGTGGCGGAGGGTGCCGCCCGCGAGCGGCGCCGTCGCGGCCCGGCTGGCGACGTGGCCGGTGAGGGTAAGGCGGCTGTCGGGGCTTCCGCCACGCAGGAGCGCCGGCGGCCGGCGCGTCTGCGCGTGTGTCGCGCTCACGTGCTGGATCCCGTTCTGCCCCCCCCCATACCGCAATTCGGTAACGGGCACGGCGAGGCGAAACGAGCGGAGGCCGGCGCTCAGGCCGAGGGCGCGCCCCAGGCGGGCGTCGTCGGCGCGGAGCGGGCCGGTGGCGGCGTAGGGGACGAGGTCCGTCCGGGGCGCGTCGGTGAACAGGTCGCCGAAGGGGCGCCCGTCGAGCGTGAGGCCGGGGGCGTCCGGACCGAGCGCGTCGAGCGAGACGCCGCCGACGTGGCCGGGCGCGCCGAGCCGGTAGCCGAACGCGCCGGGCGTCTCGGCGAGGAGCATCTCGGGGCCGAGGGCCGCTGTGGTCGCCGGGACGGGCGTGACGACGCGGCCGGCGGCGGGTCCGAACGGGGCGACGGGCGGACGTGGAAGCCGCGTCGTGTCCGGCCGGAGCGAGTCGGCGGGGAGGGGCGGGGGGACCGGCGTTGCGGTCGAGTCCGGCGTCTGGGCGGCGGCGCCGGTGGCGACGGCCAGCAGCAGGGCCGCGGCGGCTCGGAGCCTCACGCCGGCGCGCACGGCGCGCTCAGGTGCCGACCGGGAAGAGCCCGAACAGGCGGCTCTCGATCCGGCTCAGGATCTCGTAGCGGTCCTCCTCCTCGTTCACGAAGTCGAGGGCGTCCGTCTCGACCACCATCTTGGGGTGGGGGTAGCGGTCGATCCAGTCCTCGTAGAGTTCGTTGAGCCGCTCCAGATAGTCCAGGCGGATGCTCGACTCGAAGGCGCGGCCGCGGCTCTGGATGTGGCTCACGAGCGTCGGGACGCCGGCGCGGAGATAGACGAGGAGGTCCGGCGGCCGGAGGTAGCTCGTCATGATCGAGAACAGGTCGACGTAGTTCTCGTAGTCGCGCCCGTCCATCAGCCCCATGTCGTGGAGGTTGCGGGCGAAGATCTCGACGTCCTCGTAGATCGAGCGGTCCTGGACGACGGAGCCCGCGACGGCCTCGATCTCCTTCTGGTGCTTGAACCGGCTGGAGAGGAAGAACACCTGGAGGTTGAAGCTCCAGCGCCGCATGTCGGCGTAGAAGTCCGAGAGGTACGGGTTGTCGTCGACCGACTCGAAGTACGGGCCCCAGCCGAACGTGTCGGCGAGGATCTGAGTGAGCGTGCTCTTGCCCGCGCCGATGTTGCCGGCCACGGCGATGTAGAGCTTGCGGGGCGGGTCGCCGTCGGTGGCGGACGGGGCGAGGTCGAGGTCGGTCTGCATGGTCGGTCTCCGGTCTGGCCCGAAGGTACCGACGGCCCCCGGGGTGCCGGCGGCGGGGCGCCGCTTCCGTCCCGTCTTCGCGACCGGGCAGGGTCAGCCGCGCGGGCACATCGCCGCCAGCGCTGTCGACACCTCGCGTTCCACGTCGGCGCCCGTCGGGAGGTTGAGGCGGACGGGCGGGCCGCCGTCGGGGCGGACGACGAGGGCGGACGAGCCGCCGCCGTCCAGGTTCAGCGCGTTGACGGCGCCGAGGCCGCGCAGGATCGCCGCCAACTCCTCCAGCCGGACGCCCCGGCTCAGGGGTTGCCGCCCGTCGACGACGACGAGCCAGACCGCACCGCTCGCGTCGACGCCGATGGCCGACCGGGGGTGACGGTTCGCGTGGGAGCCCCAGAACACCTCGGCGTCCGTCGCCACGGCCATCTGCCCATCGTGGAGGAGCACGGGACCCGCGCCGAGCGCGTCGCGCACGGTCCACAGCTCGCACGCCGCCGCCGCGTCGCCCGGTGTGCCGGGATGGTTCGGGATCGGCGCGTCGGCCGCGCACGCTGAGGACGCATCGCCCCCGGCCCACGCGATCCGAGTCCCCGCGTCGTCCAGCCCCACGGCGCCGCGCAGGACGTCGTAGCGGACGCTGTCGCGCATCGCCTCGACGGTGGCCGGCGCCGTCACCGCTCCGTCGCGGACCACGAGCCCGACCGGCACGCCCGTCTGCATGTTGAAGTAGCCGCCGTTGACGACGACGCACGCGCCGGTTCGCGCCGCGAACGACGTCGGCCGCTCGCGCCCGTCGACGGTATCCGTCGCGACCTCCACGCGGAGCGGGATCTTCGGGGCGAGGCGGACGGCCCACGTCCGGAGCGTGTCGGAGGTGGAGACGCCGGCGTAGACGCGGACGTCGGGGGGCAGCCGTGCGTCGAGCGAGTCGACCGACGACCAGGTGATCCCGAGCGCCGAGCCGTCGAGCGAGGCAGCGGCGGGGGGGGCGGTGCTGGCGCAGCCGGCGAGAGCGAGAACCAGGGCGAGCGTGACGAGGCGCATGCGCAGGGCGGGGGCGTCAGTAGGCCTGAAGGTAGCGGAGCGTTTCGGCCGTGAACGGCGGCGTCTCCACGTCGAAGTCGGCCACGAAGGCGGACGGGTCGCACGTGTTGCCCTCAACGAGCATCTCGAATTGGGCCGGCGAGATCGGCAGCAGCCCGGCCTTGCCGAGCGTGTTCACGCCGAGCCGGGCGAGCGCGATCGGGACCGGCGCCGTCGGCTTGGGCTCGATGCCGCCGCCCCGGGCGATCCGCGCCAGCACCTCCTTGTAGGAGATCCGCTCGGACCCGGCCACGCAGTAGGCCTGGCCGTTCGAGGCGTCGCGCGTGACGGCCTCGGCCATCGCCGCGGCGCACGCCGCCACGTGGATCGGCTGCAGCTCGTAGCTCCCGTCGCCGAACACGGGGAGGACCGGGAACGGCTTGACGAGCGTCTCCCAGAGCCGCTTGGCGAACTCCGGGTGGTCGGGTCCCGGGTCGCCGAAGAGGGTCGACGGGCGGAAGATGACGAGGTGCTCGAAGCCGAGGCCGCGGACGATCTCCTCCGCGCGCCACTTCGTCGTCTGATAGTCGCTCGCGCCGTCCGGCCGCGCGCCGTTCGCGCTCATGTGGACGAACCGGCCGACGCCCGCCGCCCTCGCCGCCTCGGCCACGTTCCGCGTTCCGTCCACGTGGATCCGCTCGAACGTGACGCCTTTCGACGGGTGCTCGTCGATGATCCCCACGAGGTGGACGACGGCGTCGACGCCGTGGAAGGCGTGCCCGAACGACGCCGGGTCGGTCACGTCGCCGCCGTGGACCTCCAGGTTCTCGTGCAGGGGCAGGCCCTCGCCCGCCCCGCCGCGGACGAGCGCGCGCACGACGTGGTCGCGCTGCAGGAGCGCGTCGAGGACGTAGCTGCCGACGTAGCCGGTGGCACCGGTGAGGAGGACGTGCATCTGGATGGGGGCGGCAAGGTCTCCGGGTTGAGCGAGTTTGACCGGTCCCGGTTCCACCTCCCGCCTCCGTCCCCACTCTCGATGCCCGGCTACGACCCCGCTCCTCTCGCCCGCGACCTCAAGGCCGAGGCGCTCCGGGTCGGGTTCGACGGCGTCGGGATCGCCGAGGCCGGCCCGCTCGACGCCGAGGCCCGGCGCCTGGAGGCGTGGCTGGAGGCCGGCCGCCACGGCGGCTCGGACGGCGCGATGACGTGGATGGAGCGCAACTTCGAGAAGCGCATCGACCCGACCGTCCTCGTGCCGGGCGCGCGGTCGGTGGTCTCGGTCTTCGCGTCGTACTTCCAGCCGGGGCGGCGGCCGGGCGGCGGCGACGCGGCGGCGGCCAAGATCAGCCGCTACGCCTGGGGCGACGACTACCACGACGTGTTGAAGGAGAAGCTGGCCGAGCTGTTCGACTGGCTCGACACGCGCACGGGCGGCGCCGGCGGCCGCGCCTTCGTCGACTCGGCGCCGGTCTTGGACAAGGCGTGGGCGCAGCGCGCCGGCCTCGGCTGGCAGGGCAAGAACACGAACCTCCTCACGCGGACCCACGGTTCGTTCGTCTTCCTCGGCGAGCTGATCGTGGACGTGCCCCTCGCCCCCGACGCTCCGTTCGCGGCCGACCACTGCGGCTCCTGCACGCGCTGCCTCGACGCTTGCCCCACCGGCGCCCTCGACGCGCCCTACCAGATCGACGGCGCGCGCTGCATCTCGTACTGGACCATCGAGCACCGCGGGCCGGACCTCCCCGACGACCTCGCCGGCCAGTTCGGGACGTGGGCCTTCGGGTGCGACATCTGCCAGGACGTATGCCCGTGGACCAAGTTCGCGCAGCCCACGCGCGACGCGCGCTTCCTCCCCCGCGAGGGCGTCGTGGACACACCGGCGCGGGAGTGGGCCGAGATCGACCTGGAGGCGTTCCGCGAGCGGTTCCGCCGCAGCCCCGTCAAGCGGACGAAGTGGGAGGGGTTCGTGCGGAACGTGGAGAACGCCGTCCGCAACGCCGAGCGGGGGAGCTAGGCGAACGCCTCGGCCACGAGCACCTCGGCCTCGTCGTAGGCGTCGGCGGCGGCCGTCAGCTTGCCGAAGGCGTCCTCCAGCGAGGCCCCGCCGCTGAGGGCCGTGATCTCCTCCGGCGAGCCCGTCTGGAGGATCTGCCCGTCGCGGATCACCACGACGAGGTCGGCCACCTTCTCCACGGCGTCGAGCAGGTGCGACGAGTAGAAGACGGTCCGGCCGCGCGCGGCGAGGGTCCGGAGGAGGGCCCGCGTCTGGAGCACGGCGTGGGCGTCGAGGCCGCCGAGGGGCTCGTCGAGGAGGAGGACGGGCGGGTCGTGGAGGAGGGCGGCCGAGAGGAGCACCTTCTGCTTCATCCCCTTCGAGAATCCGGTCATCGACTGGTCGAGGGCGCCCTCCAGGTCCCAGAAGCGGAGGTGCGCGGCCGTGCGCTCGCGGATCGTGGCCTCGGGGAGCCGGTGCATCCGGCCGATGAAGGCGAGGTACTCGGCCGGCGTGAAGCTCTCGTAGACGTGCCCGTGCTCCGGGACGTACCCGAACTGCCGCTTCGCCTCGACGGGCTCCGTCGCCACGTCCACGCCGCCGACGGTCACGCGCCCGGCGTCGGGCTGGAGGGCCCCCGTGAGGAGCCGCATCGTCGTCGTCTTGCCGGCGCCGTTCGGGCCGACGTAGCCCGCGACCGTCCCGGACGCGACCTCGAACGAGACGCCGTGCAAGATCGGCGTGCCGTCGATGGCGACGTGGACGTCCTGGACCGAGATCATAAGGGGCGGAAGGAGGCATCCGGAGCGGAGGGGCGGCCTCCTCTCGGATCCCGTCGTCATCCGGGTGGCCACTGCAGGCTGCGCCCGGCGAGGAGGTGGACGTGGAGGTGGAAGACGGTCTGCCCGGCCCCCTCGCCGTTGTTGACGACGAGGCGGTAGTCGCTCAGCCCCTCCTGCGCCGCCACGCGTCGCGCGACGGTGAACAGGTGCCCCACCATCGCCTCGTCCTCCGGTTCGATGGCGTCGGCGCGCGGGATCGGCTTGCGCGGGACGATCAGGAGGTGCGTCGGCGCCTGTGGGTGGATGTCGCGGAAGGCGATGGCCCGGTCGTCCTCGTAGACGAGGTCGGCGGGGATGTCGCCGTCGGCGATCTTCTGGAAGAGGGTTTTGTCGGAGTCGTCGGCCACGGCGGGGCGTATCGGCGAGGGGAGAGGCAAGCTAAGCGGCGCCGCTTCCCGTCCGGCGATCGTCTGCGCGTGCCGGCCGGCGCCCGGCGCGGCTACCATGGGGCGTCCCGCCCCGCCGCCCATGCGCCCCTACGTCCTCTCCGAGATCACCTGGGCCGAGGCCCGCGCCACGTCGTACGCCGTCGCCGTCCTGCCGTGGGGGGCGACGGAGCCCCACAACACGCACCTCCCGTACGCGACGGACACGATCCTGGCCGAGGCCGTCGCCACGGAGGCCGCGCGGCGGGCGTGGGAGGACGGCGCGCGCGTGGTCGTGTTGCCGCCGGTCCCGTTCGGCGCGAACGCGATGCAGCTCGGGCTCGGGCCCGTCGTCGACCTGCGGCCGTCGACGCAGCTCCACGTCCTGCGCGACGTAGTGCGGGGCCTGGAGGCCGCCGGCATCGCGCGGCTCGTGATCGTGAACGCGCACGGCGGGAACGACTTCAAGCCGCTCGTCCGCGAGTTGCAGGGCGAGACGTCGGTGTTCCTCGCCGCGCTCGACTGGTGGCGGACGGCGCCCGCCGCCGACCACTTCGACGTGCCCGGCGACCACGCGGGCGAGCTGGAGACGAGCGCCGTGCTGCACGTTCGCCCCGACCTCGTCCGCCCGCTGTCGGAGGCCGGCGACGGCGCCGAGCGGCCGTTCCGCGTCGCCGCGTTCCGCGAGGGCTGGGCGTGGACGCCCCGCGACTGGCACCGGATGACGGCCGACACGGGTGTGGGCGACCCGGCCGCCTCGACGCCCGAGAAGGGCGCGGCCTTCGTGGACGCGGCGGCCGGCCGGATCGCCTCCTTCCTGGTGGACCTGGCCGCGATGGACCCCGACGACCCGTACCGGTAGGCGGCCCTGCTACTCTGCCTCGACACGCGGCGCGTGCATCTCGGCGGCGCCCTGGAACAGCGTCGCGGCCGGGGTCGGGTCGCCGGCCTCGAACACGAGCCGGGCCTCGAAGGCCGTGGGGGCGAACTCGGTCTCGGACAGGGCGGTCAGCGCGAAGCGGGGCTGGCCCGTCGCCTGGGCGAAGAGCTGCGTGCCCTCACGCGTCACCGAGAGGATGAAGCCGGGCTGGATCTCGTAGTCGCCGACGTAGCGGGCGAGGACCTCCTCCGAGAGGGTCCCGGTGTCGAGGTCGACCCCGAGCGCGGCGAGGACGGCCCGGGGCGAGCCGGCCGTCGGGTTGAGGTCGTGCGCCAGCTACCAGCGGGCGATGGCGCCGGTCGTGTCGCCGGTGGCGAGCAGCCCCTCGCCCAGGATGTCGTACGGGTTCCAGGCGTCCGGGTACAGGGCGACGTTGAGGCGGAAGATCTGGACGGCCGTCTCGGCGTCCCCATCGGCGAGCACCTGGTAGCCGAGGGTGTTGAGGTCCCGCTCGGTGACCTCCACGTCGTTGCTGGCGCGCGCCGGTTCGACGGCGGCCTCGACCGCGCCACGCCGCCCGCGGCGGAGGCCTCCCGGAACGTCCCCAGCGCCGAGGGCTTCGGGGGCTCGACGTCCTCGCCGTAGAGGAGCGCCACGATCCCTTGCCCCATCTCGTCCGCGGCGTCCTGGGTGTTGCTGCTCACGGCGATCACGGCGTCCCGGTCAGTCAGCCGCCAGAACCCGGTCCGTGAACCCGTTGATGCCGCCGCCGTGCTGGACGACGGGGACGGCGCGGCCGTCCCCGTCCAGCGTGCCCATGAAGACGCCGTAGCCGTAGCCGCCATCCTCCGGCCCCCGGGGATCGGAGCGTGCGGCGTGTTCATCAGCGCCAACGTCTCTTGCGACTCGAACACGCGGCCGCCGAACAGGGCGTCGCTCCCCGCGTGGAGGTCCTCGGCCGTCGACAGGAGCATACCGGCGGCGTAGGGGACGCTCGTGTCGAGGTAGTCCGTTCGGCGCAGGCCCTGCGATCCGCGCGAGTAGCCGCTGGCCGCGTGGGGATAGACCGTGACGCCGTCGTCATACGTCGAGCCGGTCAGGCCGAGCGGGTCCAGCAGGCGCTCCTGCAGGACGTCGGCGTAGGGCGCGCCCGTCACCGTCTCGATGATCATCCCGAGCGCGACGTACCCCGAGTTGCTGTAGGCCCACGACGTCCTGGGCTCGAAGTCGAGCGGGAGGTCCTGGACGAGGGCCATCAACTCGGCCGGCGTGTGTGGCTCGCGCAGGAACGTCTGGAGGGTGGGGAGGTCCGTGTAGTTGTGGAGGCCGCTCGTGTGCGTGAGGATCAGGTGGTGGACCGTGATCCGGTCGCCGGTCGCGGCCGGGTAGTCGGGGAGGTAGGTCGTGAGCGACGCCTGGAGGTCGACGAGGCCCTCCTCGACGAGTTGGAGGATGACCGCCACCGTGAACTGCTTGGTGACGGACCCGACGCGGAACCGCGTGTCGGGCGTGTTCGGCACCTCCCACTCGGCGTTCGCGAACCCGACCCCGCCGCTCCAGACGACCCCGCCGCGGTCGGTGACGAGCACGGCGCCGTCGAAACGGTCCGCCTCGTGGTAGGCCTGGACGAGGGCCTCGATGTCGGCCGCCGTGACCTGGGCCCGGACGGGCGCGCCGAGGAGAGCGAGGAGAACGGGGGGGCGAAACGAGACACGGTAGAGTCGGGAATGAGAGGCGAGAACCCGACGGAGGCAGCCGCCGAGTTGGAAGGGTACGGGAGGGGCGCCACAGGAGTGGCACCGGGTAGGCCGGTGCGTTGCCGCCCGTCCGCGGTCCGGTCGCCGAGTCGGCCCATGCCCTCCCCCTGCGCGTGCACACGAGGAACGCGGTCCCCCACGCCGCGGTTGATCCGTCAGAACCGCAGCCTCCGATGCCGACCGTCTACGTCACCCGCAAGGCCCACTTCAACGCCGCCCACCGGCTCCACAACCCGGAGCAGTCCGACGACTGGAATCGGGCGACGTTCGGGAAGTGCAACAGCCCCAACTGGCACGGCCACAACTACGAGCTGGACGTGACCGTGGCCGGCGAGCCGGACCCCGACACCGGGTTCGTGATCGACCTCGTCGACCTCAAGCGGGTCCTCCAGGAGCGCGTCGTGGAGCCGCTCGACCATCGGAACCTCAACCTGGACGTCCCCTTCCTGGCGGGCAAGAAGACCTCGACCGAGACGCTGGCCGTGGCCATCTGGGAGCAGCTGGCGCCCCACGTGCCCGGCCTCCACGAGATCGTCCTCCGCGAGACCCCCAACAACTCCGTCGTGTACCGTGGCGAATAACCCTGACGGCCGCCCCGGCGGCGCCTCCGACCTCGCCGTGCGCGACGCCAGCCCGCTCCTCTACGAGCGCCAGGACGTGTATCACGCCGGCACGACCGAGGAGTTGGCCGCGCTCACCCGGCGCCAGCTGGAGCTGGTCGGCGAGGACCCCGAGCGCGAGGGGCTCCTCAAGACGCCCGAGCGCGTCGCGAAGGCGTGGCAGTTCCTGACGCACGGCTACGGCCTCGACCCCGACGAGGTGCTCCGCTCGGCGCTCTTCGAGGAGGACTACTCCGAGATGGTCCTCGTCAAAGACATCGAGGTCTACTCGCTCTGCGAGCACCACGCGCTCCCGTTCTTCGGGAAGGCCCACGTCGCCTACATCCCCAACGGCCACATCGTGGGGCTGAGCAAGATCCCCCGCCTCGTCGACGTGTTCGCGCGACGGCTCCAGGTGCAGGAGCGGCTCACGCTCCAGATCCGCGACGCGGTCGAGCGCGTGCTCCAGCCGGAGGGCGTGGCCGTGGTGATCGAGGCGCAGCACCTGTGCATGATGATGCGGGGCGCCGAGAAGCAGAACTCGATGACGACGACGAGCGCCATGAGCGGCATCTTCCTCGAGAGCTCGAACACGCGGGCCGAGTTCATGCGCCTGATCGCGGCGTAGCGCCCGTCCCACCGGCGGGGCGACGCACGAGGGCGGGCGAACGACGCGTTGAGCCGCCGGGTGCGCGCCCGGGATGAAGGACGACCCGCGCCCGCCGCGCTACCTTTTCCGCCCCTCTGCCCCGACCGCCGTGCCCGCGTTCCACCGCCTCGACCCCGACTCCGACGCGCGTTTCCTGCGCGCCCGCGTGGCCGACCCCCTCACCGGCGTCCCCTTCCGCCCGACCAACACCGTCGTGATGTGCGCGACGTGCGGGCAAGTGTCGCTCCGGGAGACGTGGGAGGCCGTCGGCGGCTGCCCCAACGGGCACGACACGCCGGCCGAGTGGGACCTCGACGCGGCCCTCGCCGCGGGCGACGGCGCCGCGGGCGCGCGGCCGTCCGTCCGGCCCGCGGCGGCCTCCGCCTCGACGGCGCCGGCGAAGCGGTCGCCGTGGCCCGTGCTGCTGGCCGTCCTCGCCGTGGCCGTGGTCGTGGTGGGCGGCCTCTTCGCGGTGGGCCTCTTCACCGACGACGACGAGGTGCCCGTCGAGGTGGTCGTGCCGGAGCCGACCGGCCCGACCGGGCCTGAGGCCGTGAGCGTCCAGGTGGGGACGGTCTCGGGCGCCCTCACGGCGAGCGACTTCCAGACCGAGAACGGGCGCTACCAGGACCTCTACACGTTCGCCGCCGACTCCTCCGGGCGCGTCCTCTCGTTCACCGTGATCTCGGAGGACTTCTACCCAGACCTCTACGTGGAGACGCCCGAGGGCGAGCGCGTCGAGGCCGAGACGCTCGGCGACGATGAGGCGGACGGGATGCGGACCGTGGCTGTGCGCAGCCTTCGTGGGCCCGGTCTCTACCGCATCTTCCTCTCGTCTCGCCAGCCCGGTGATACCGGCGACTACGAGCTGCGCGTCCGCCAGGAGGACCCCGTTCGGCCACTCGCGCCGAACGCGTCGCCGTTCGCGGCCGAGCTGGGCGCGTTCAGCCAGCAGGTGGACGGGTTCTACCGTGACCGCTACACCTTCGCGAGCGTCGAGGGCCGCGAGCACGTCGTCACCGTTCGCTCCAGCGTCTTCGCGCCGACCGTCGCCGTGACTGGGACGGGCGGGGCTATCACGGGCACGAGCGGTCGGGCCGGCGGGAGCGTCACGTTCGCGTTCACACCCGAGCGCGCCGGCACGTTCACGCTCGTCGTCAGCTCGCAGACGCGCGAGCAGCGCGGGGCCTACACCGTCCAACTCGCCGTGGAAGAGGAGGCCGAGCCTGAAGGCCGCCCGATCCCGACCGACGGCCGCGCCGTGACGGACTCGCTGGCCGCCGGCGACACGCAGGTGTACCGGTTCCAGGGCCGCCTCGGCGACCGCGTCCGCATTGAGGTCCGCGCCGACGGGTTCACGCCGGCGCTCACGCTCATCGGGCCGGACGGCTCGCGCGTGCCCGCCGCCCCCGACGGCGACCGCGTCCGCCTCCGCACGACGCTCTCCTCGGAGGGCGCCTACCGACTCCTCGTCGGGGCGACCGGTGGCGGCGGCGAGGCCCGCACGACGCTGGAGCGCGAGGCGGCCGTCACCTCGGAGGACATCCCGCGCCTCCCGGGCGCCGACCGCCAGCGGACTCCGGCCCCGACCAACAACGCGCCGGAGGAGGACTACCAGCCCCAGCCCATCGGCGGTGACGGGCGCTAGCTCGCCATCGCGCCCGCGCCGTAGCTTGCGGCTCCCCTCCGACTCCGCCCGCATGAGCGACGACGCTGACATCATCCGTGTGCCCAAGGCCCGCCTCCGCGAGGTCAAGCAGGAGATCGATCAGCTCAAGCAGGAACTGACCGCTCTCCGCGAGGAGCACGAGAACCTCCGGGCGCACCTCAAGGGCTCGATCCAGGAGGTCGCCCGCCTGAAGGAGGAGAACGCCCGGCTCCGCTCGTAGCCCGGCACCGTCGGCTAGAGCGCCGCGCGGAGGTGCTCGGCCATCCAGTCCACGATCCCCTCCGCGCCGAGCGGGTCCGTGGAGGGGTCCCAGTGCTCGCTGGAGTGGGCCCCCGGGGTCGCGGTGGAGCGGGCCTCGTCGTTCGGCTCGCCCTCTCCCGCAGTGCGGGGTGCTTTCTGACGCGATAGAGGGCGCGTGCCGTTGTGCGCCGTCGCGCTGAGGGGTGATGCGGGACCGGGAGGCGTCGGAGTTACGGCCCCACGATGCGACCGACCTCGGCGCTCGCCACCCCGTCCCCGCCCACAGGCGGGGCGGCACACTCCGGGAAGAGGGTCGGGAGCAGGTCGAGGAGCTGCTCGGTCGTGAACGGCTTGGGCAGGTGGTGGTCGAAGCCGGCCGCCCGGAACCGGGCGGCGGACCCGGGCAGGGCGTACGCCGTGAGCGCTACGCTGGGGAGCCCCGAGCAGCCCGGCAGGCGCCGGAGCGCCCCGAGCAGGGCCACGCCGTCGTTCACGTCTGAGAGGTTGATGTCGAGGAGGAAGGCGTCGAAGGACTCGGCCTTGGCACGCTCGATCGCAGCCCGCGTGGTCCCCTCCACCACCACCTCGCAGTACGGCCCCAGCCGGTGCATCACAAGCTGCCGCATGGCCGGGTTGTCCTCCACGTAGAGGATGCGCCGGCCCGTCGGGCCCAGCGTGAGGTGCGACGCGGTCGGCGCGGCGTCCTCGGTCTCCGCGCGTGGGAGCGTGACCGTAAACACGGTCCCGACCCCCTTCTCGCTCTCGACCGAGATCGTGCCCTCCATCCGGTCCAGCAGACGCTTGGTGATGGCCAGCCCCAGCCCGGACCCCTCGTGCGAGCGGTCGAGCCCGGTCGACTCCTGCTGGAACTCCTCGAACATCCGCGGGAGGAACGCCTCCGAGATCCCGATCCCCGTGTCGCAGACTTGGAGCGTCACCTGGCGGTCGTCGGCGTCGAGCCGGACGGCCACCTCGCCGTGGTCCGTGAACTTGATCGCGTTGCCGACGAGGTTGGTGAGGACCTGCCCCAGGCACGCCTCGTCCGCGTGGAACGCCGCGTGGGGCGGGAGGCGGTCGGCCTCCAACCGGAGCGCGAGGTCCTTCTGGTCGGCGAGGGAGCGGAGCTGCTCCAGCGACTCGTGGACGAAGGGCTCGGCCGGGATGGCCTGGAGGTCGAACGCCGTCGCCCCGCTCTCGAGGTGGGCCAGCCCGAGCACGGACGTAACCGTGTCGAAGAGGCGCTGGGCGCTTCCCCGGACGATCTCGGCGTATTCGCGCGCCGGGCCGGTCACTTCCTCCGTGATGATCTCGGAGAACCCGAGGATGGCCGTGAGCGGCGTCCGGAGTTCGTGGCTCATGTTGTTGAGGAGGCTCGTCTTGAGTCGGAGGAGCTCCTCGGCCCGCTCCTTGGCCTGGATCAGCTGCTGCTCGTAGCGGTGGCGGCGGAAGATGGCCTGGATGTAGGCCCGGCCGTCGATGGTCACGAGGCTCGCGCTGAGGTCGACGGGGACGGGCTCGTGGTCGGCTGCGTCGATGAACACGTCCTCTTCGAGCGGGGCGCATTCATAGACGTGGGCCTCGAACACGCGCATGGACTCCTCCCGGTCTCGGACCGGAAACAGGTCCGCGATCGGCGTCCGCCGGATCTCGTCGATGGTCCGCCCCAGGAACTCCTGCGCCTTCTGGTTGCCGTCGATGAGCAGGCCCGTCCCCGGGTCGGCGATGAGGATCGCGTCGCTGGCCGCGTTCATCAGGCTGTGGTAGCGGTGCTCCGAGGCCTCGGCGGAGGCCTCGGCCCGGATCTTGGCTTCGGCCACCACATAGATCACGAGGGCCGTGGAGAACGCGCTGATCCAGACGAGCCAGAGGTGGGACTGCGGCTCGGCGACGAAGAGCCCGCCGATCACCGTCGCCGAGAGCGTGAGGGCGAGGAAATAGAGGAGGGGCCCGACCCGCGTGCTGAGGCCGAGGCTGAAGGCCACCCCCATGGCCATGATGGCGAACAAGAGGCCTAGGGTGTACGGGTAGGCGAACGCATTGACCGTCGTCACCCCCACGATGTAGAGCATCAGGAGGCAGAAGTACCCGCGGACCAGCCCGATGAAGTTCCGCTCGAATCGCGGGTCCATGTAGGAGAGCGACAGGAGCAGGAGGGCCAGGACCGACAGCGCCAGCCGCCCCCAGAGCGGGTCGATGGCCTCCGGGAACGCCGTGTTGTAGACGACGCCGAACAGCGGGTTCAGCAAGCCGGCCAGCACGCAGAACACGCGGTACGTGTTACGGTGGACGTCGTCGGATCCGATCCACAGAGGGGTCGTGGAGGTCATCGGGGGCGGAGCATCGGCGGAGGAGAGGGGATGGTATCGTCAGGGCTGGCCCCGGGTTAACGGACGCCCCTCCCGACCGGGCCGCGCGGCGGAGCCCGCAGCGGCGTGTCGAGGCGCGGGCGCGGGCGTAAGTTTTGGGTGGCGTCGATATCGTCGCCCCGCAACCGCGTCCCCGTGCTCGTAGAGTGTTCAACGGGGCAGCGGCTGCTGGACCGCCACCGCCGATACCGGCCGGTGACAGACCTGGAGAGGTGGCAGAGTGGTCGAATGCGTCGGTCTTGAAAACCGAAGTGCCCTCTTGGGTACCGTGGGTTCGAATCCCACCCTCTCCGCTGCGACCGGCGGCGCACCCGAAGGTCGCGGCCCGGCCGCAACCCGTCGTCGGCCGCTCCGTGTAGGGACGCCGACCCGCCCCCGACCGATGCCCCGTCTGATCCTCCTCGTCGTCCTCGCTGCCCTCGTCATCCCTGCCGCCGCGGCGCAGGAGGTCCCGCCGGGGGGGGCGATCACGCTCGGCGAGGCCGTCGAGATCGCCGTGGCGCAGAGCCCGCAAGTCCGCCGCGAGCGGCTGGTCGACGACAACCTCGCCCTGGCGGTTCGCGCGGCAGGGGCGGGGCGGCTCCCCACCCTGAGCGCCCAGGTCGCCCCGCAGCAGCGGTACGGGCTCGGGTTCGACCAGACCACCGGGCAGGCCGTTACGCAGACCGTCGAGACCGTCAGCGTGGGCATCGGGGGGGGGATCCCGCTCTACGACGGCGGGGTGACGCGCGCGTCGGTCCGGCAGGCCCGGCTGGAGCGGGAGGCGGCCTCCATCGGCCTGGAGCGGACCCGCCAGCAGGTCGCGCTGGATGTGGCGCAGCAGTTCCTCACGCTCCTCCTCGACCGCGAACTCGTCGCGATCCAGGAGGAGCAGCTCGCGGCCTCCGAGGGCCAACTCGCCCGCGTGACGGAGCTGGTGGAGGCGGGGGCCCAGCCGCGCGGCGACCAGATCGCCCAGGAGGCCATCGTCGCCGAGCGGCGGACGGCCCTCGTCAACGCGCGCGGGGCCGTGGCCCGCGACGAGGTCACGCTCGTCCAGCTCATCGGGCTCGACCCCCTCGGGGACTACACATTCGTCGGGCCGAGCGTGGAGGCGCTGGAGGCGTCCGGCCTCTTCGCCTACCAGCCGGCGCCGCTCGCCGACCTCCTTGCCGCTGCCCGCACCGCCCGCGCCGACCGCCGCGCCCAGGTGCTCCAGATCGAAGCCGCCGAGGCGAGCGTCGGCGTGGCCCGCGCCGCCGGCCGGCCCAGCGTCGACCTCAACGCGTCCATCGGGACCGGCTACTCCAGCCTCCAGCAGCGCGTGACCGGGACCACACCCGCCACGCCCGTCACCCTGGCCGACGGGACGCCCATCCTGCTCGGCAATCAGCCCCTCACGTTCCCCGGCGACCCGACGCTGGAGACGACCCCGATCTTCACCCAGTTCGGCGACAACCGGAGCGGCTCGCTCGGCCTGACCCTCACGGTCCCCATCTTCGACCGCTACCAGACGCGCCGGAGCGTGGCCGAGGCCCGCATCCGCGCCGACGACGCCCGGATCCAGCTCGACGCCCTCGACCGCCAGCTCGCCGCCGAGGTGCAGCAGGCCGTCGTGGAGGTGGGGACGGCCCAGGCCCGGCTGACGTCGGCCGAGGCCCAGGTGACGGCGGCGGCCGAGGCGCTCCGCGTCGAGCGCGACCGCTACGCCCTCGGCGCCGGCACGCTCTACGATGTGGCCGAGGTGCAGGCCCGGCTCGCCGAGGCCGAGTCCACGCGGGCCCAGGCCGCCTACGAACTCGTCTTCCGCGTCGCCCTCGTCCGCCTCGCCGTGGGCGACGTGTCCGTCGAGGACCTCGCCCAGAGCGTCGTCGGCCAGTAGCGGCGCAACCTTCGGTCCGGGCTCCCGTCGAGCCCCACCCCTCTGACTGCACACACTCATGACCTCCACCAAGAAGATCCTGATCGGCGTCGGCGTACTGCTGGTGCTGCTCATCATCGTGGCCGTCGTCCTCGGCGGGGGCGAAGACGGCACCGAGGTCGAGACGGCGGAAGCGCGCGTCCGCACCATCACCGAGACCGTGACGGCGTCCGGCGTCGTGGCCTCCGATGTCGAGGTCCCCATCTCGTCCGACGTCTCCGGCGAGATCGTCTTCCTGGCCGTCGAGGAGGGCGACCACGTGGAGCAGGGCGACCTCCTGCTGCGCGTCCGGCCGGACTTCTACGCCTCGCAGGCCGAGCAGGCCCAGGCCCAGGTCGCGAGCGCCCAGAGCGGCGTCGGCGAGGCCCGGTCGTCCGTGGCCGAGGCCGAGCAGGCCGTGGTCCAGGCCCGCGCCGACCTCGCCCGCGCCACCGCCGACCGCGAGCAGGCCGAGCGCGTCTACCGCCGCCAGCAGGACCTCTTCGACCGCGACGTGATCTCGGCCGCCGACCTCGACGCGGCGCGCGGCGCCTTCGAGGTGGCCCAGGCGAGCGAGCGCTCGGCGCGCGAGGCCGTCGGCGGCGCCGAGGCGCGCGTCGCGACCGCCCGGGGCCGCGTGCAGAGCGCGCAGACGCAGGTGCAGGGCGCCCGCGCCCAGGCCCGCCAGGCCGGCCAGCAGCTCGCCCAGACCGCCATCTACGCGCCCATGTCCGGGACCGTCAGCCAGCTCAACGTGGAGCTCGGCGAGCGCGTCGTCGGCACGGCCACCATGAGCGGGACGGAGCTGATGCGGATCGCCCGGCTCGACGCCATGACCATGGAGATCGACGTGAACGAGAACGACGTGGTCCGCGTCTCGCTCGGCGACTCGGCGCGCGTCGAGGTGGACGCGCTCCCCGAAGAGACGCTCGTCGGGAGCGTGGCCGAGATCGCCAACTCGGCCCGGATCGAGAACGCCGGGACGGCCCAGGCCATCACCAACTTCCCCGTGGTCGTGCGCCTCGCGGCGGCCGGGGCCTCGGCGGCCCAGACGCGCCAGGTCACGGCCCGCGACGAGACCCCGCGCGCGCCGGGCGTGGTCCTCCGGCCGGGCATGAGCGGGACCGTCGACATCTACACGCGCTCGGTGCCGAATGCCGTGGTCGTCCCGATCCAGGCCGTGACGGTCCGCGACTTCAACGAGATCGAGCGCGAGCGCCGCCGCCTCGCCGAAGCCCGCGGCGAGGACGTCCCGGAGACGCCGGTCCCCGACGAGGAGGACCTGCGGCGCGTCGTGTTCGTCGTGGTCGACGGGAAGGCCGAGATGCGGGAGGTCCAGACCGGGATCTCGGACGACACCCACATCGAGATCCGCGAGGGTCTCGACGGCGGCGCGACCGTCATCACTGGCCCGTTCCGCCTCCTCCGCACCGAGATCGAAGACGGCGACGCCGTCACGAGCGACGACTGAGCCGCCCGCCCCTCGCGTCGCCTCCCTTCACCCCGCCCGCCCCGCATGTCCGTCATCGAGATCGTCGACGTCTGGAAGACGTACCGCATGGGGACCCAGGAGGTCCACGCCCTGCGCGGGTGCTCGCTCTCCATCAAGGGCGGCGAGTACGTCGCCATCATGGGCCCGTCGGGGAGCGGCAAGAGCACGCTCATGAACATCGTCGGCTGCCTCGACACGCCGACCTCGGGGACCTACCATCTCAACGGCCGCGATGTGGGCCAGCTCTCCGACGACGAGCTGGCCGAGGTCCGCAACGGCCAGATCGGGTTCGTCTTCCAGACCTTCAACCTGCTCCCGCGGCAGGACTGCCTCCAGAACGTGGAGCTGCCCCTGATCTACGCGGGCGTCGGGCGCCAGGAGCGGCGCGAGCGGGCCGCCGAGGCCCTCTCGCAGGTGGGCCTGGGCGACCGGCTCGACCACAAGCCGAACGAGCTCTCCGGCGGGCAGCGCCAGCGGGTGGCCGTGGCGCGCGCGCTCGTGAACAACCCGGCCATCCTCCTCGCCGACGAGCCCACGGGCAACCTGGACTCGTCGACGAGCGAGGAGATCATGCGCCTGTTCGAGCTCCTCTACCGCCGCGGCAACACGCTCCTCGTGGTCACGCACGAGGACGACATCGCGGGGCACGCCCGGCGCGTCGTGCGCCTGCGCGACGGGGTCGTCGAGACGGACACCCGCGTCGACCACCCGGTGCTGGCGGAGGCGGAGGTCGCGGCGCTGGAGGTGTAGAGGCTATCCTCTGGCCCCCGCTGTCCGCTGCCGATGATCGACCTGCTTCCCGGAGAACGTGAGCTGGCCCGTGCGAGCGGCCGCACCTACGAGGTGGTCCTCACCGATCAGCGGGTGGTCTCGAAGGGACGCGCCCTGGGCGAGGAGGCCGAGCAGGTCATCCTACTCCGGAGCATCGACTCGCTGGAGGTGGGAGGCACGCGGAACCCGTTCTTCCTGGCGGCCGCCGCAGTCTGCGGGATCAGCTCCCTGAGCGGTCAGGTGTGGCTGGCCCTCGCCGGCGCCGTCGTGTTCGTAGGGCTCTGGTGGTTCCGGCCGCGGCGCGGGGCGCGGATCACGTCCCATTCCGGCCAGACCACCATCACACTCCACGCGAGCCGGGGCCACATGGGGGCGGTAACCCAGTTCGCCACGGCCGTCCAACGGGCGCTCCACGCGCCGGACGCGCCCGGGGCGGACTGACGAGGCTCTGCCCGGACAAGGCTCCATGGATGTTCTCCCCACCGACCGCCTCGTCCTCCGGCCCCTGACGCTGGACGACGCCCCGTTCGTCCGGGCCCTGCTCACCGACCCCGATTTCCTCCGCCATATCGGAGATCGGGGCGTCCGGACGGTCGACGACGCCTGCGCCTACCTCCGGGACGGCCCGCTCCAGATGTACGCCGACCACGGCGTCGGGCTGCGCCTCGTGGAACGGGCGGCGGACGGCCAGCCGGTCGGGCTCTGCGGGCTGCTCCGGCGGGATTTCCTCGACGCTCCCGATCTCGGGTATGCCCTCGCGCGGGAGCACCGGGGGCGGGGCTACGCCCGCGAGGCCGCCGCGGCGACCGCCGCGCACGGACGGGACGCGCTGGGGCTGGCCCGGATCGCCGCCATCGTCTCGCCCGCCAACGCGGCGTCGGTCCGGGTGCTGACGGACCTGGGGTTCCAGTTCGACGGGCCCGTCACGGTCCCCGGCGGCGACGGGGTGCACCTGTACGGGCTGGACACGCGGCGCGCGCCCCCTGGGCCGATCGTGAACGGTCGGTAAGTTCGTCTCTGGCTGTGTCATCGTCGTCGGATGGCGGGCGTACACGGCCGATACTGCCCCTCTCCCCGCCGCTCTCCCCGTGCCCGATTTCGTCGCCGCCCTGATCGCGGCGTTCCTCCCGCTCTTCGTCGCCATCAACATCCCCGGCATCCTCCCGCTCTACATCGGGATGACGGAGACGTTCACGGCCGACGACCGCCGCCAGCTCCTCGTCCGCGCGCTCGCGGCGGCGCTCGTGCTGGCCGTGCTCATGCTGTTCGCCGGGCAGGTCATCTTCGACACGCTCGGGATCACGCTCAACGACCTCCGCGTGGGCGGCGGGATCATCCTCCTCGTGATCGCCGTGACGGACCTGGCCTTCGGCGACACCAAGGACCGCCGCGGCGGCAAGAAGGCCGACCGCAAGAAGCTGGAGGAGGCCGCCGCCGAGACGTCGTCGTCGCCGTCGTCCGAGCCGGTGGACCTGCCCATCGTCCCGCTCGGGATCCCGCTCATCATCGGGCCGGGCGCCATCACCACGATCCTCATCACAGATGGCCAGTACGGGTGGGAGGTCACGCTCCTGTCGATCGCGCTCAACATGCTCCTCGTGTTCGTCGCCTTCACGTTCGGGCCGTCGCTGCTGCGGCTGTTCGGGCCGGGCACGTCCAAGGCGATCGCGAAGGTGGCGAGCCTGTTCCTCGCGGCCATCTCGGTGGCCATGATCCGGGCCGGCGTGACGGGGATGCTGGGGCTCGGCGGATGACGCCGTACCGCACCCACGAGGTCCGCTGGTTCTGGCGCGGCCCGATCTCGGACGCGGTCGAGGCGTGGTTCGCCGCGCTCGGGCCGGCGGCCGAGGTGGAGTCGCGGACGGACCGCTACCTCGAGCCCGTGAGCGACGCGCTCGGCGTGAAGCTCCGCGAGGGGAACGTGGAGGCGAAGCGCCGCGAGGGGGAGGACGGCCGGATCGCGGCCGGGCCCGTCGAGGCCGTCGTCGAGCGCTGGGCCAAGTGGTCGTTCTCCCTCGTCGAGACGCCGGTGCCGGACGACGGCTGGGTGACGGTCGTGAAGACGCGGCGCCAACGGATCCGCCGCGCGCCGACCGCCGCGTGCGCCCTCGAACTGGCGACGCTGGAGGTCGACGGCGGGACGTGGACCTCGGTGTGCCTGGAGGCCCACGGCCCTGACCCCGACGCCCGCCGCGCGGTCCTGGCGCATGGCGCGCGCACCTGGCTGGACCGGCCGGACGCGCCCCCGCTCCCCGCTCACACGGCGATGAGCTACCCCGCGTGGCTCCGCTCCCGGTTCTGAATCCGCGCAAAGCTATACTCCGGGGACCTAACCCCCCGTCGGATGGCCCGCTTTTCGTTCCTGCTCCTCGCCCTTCTGGCGACCGGCCCCGTCCTCGCGCAGCCGACGCCCGACGCCCTGGCCCTCATCCCCGCCCCGGTGTCGGTGACGGCGACGGGCGGCGCGCCCTTCGTGTTGACGGGCGCGACGCGGATCCGGGTCGATTCGGAGGACGAGGCGGCGCTGCGCATCGGGCAGATGCTCGACGCCCTCGTCGGCCCGACGTACACGGAGATCATGGGCCTCCCGGGCGCGGACCCCGAGCCGGTGCCGACGGGCGTCGTCCGCTTGCAGACCGGGCGCGACGACCTCGGCCCCGAGGGCTACGCGCTGGAGGTGACGGCCGAGCGCGTTACGATCACGGCGCCTACGGCCGCCGGCCTGTTCTACGGGGTCCAGACGCTCCGGCAGCTGATGCCGCCGTGGGTCGAGTACGGCGCGGAGATCCCCCGGCCGATCCCGATCCCGGCCGTTCGCATCGAGGACCGCCCCCGGTTCGCGTGGCGCGGCGCCATGCTCGACGTGGCCCGCCACTTCTTCGGCGTCGAGGACGTGACGCGCTACCTCGACCTGATGGCGCTCTACAAGCTCAATCGCCTCCACCTCCACCTCTCCGACGACCAGGGCTGGCGGATCGAGATCCCGAGCTACCCGGCGCTCACCGAGGTCGGCGGGAGCACGGAGGTCGGCGGCGGACCCGGCGGCTTCTACACGACGGAGGACTACGCCGAGATCGTCCGGTACGCGGCCGAGCGGTTCATCACGATCGTCCCGGAGATCGACCTGCCGGGGCACACGAACGCGGCCCTTGCCTCGGTCCCCGAACTCAACTGTGACGGCGAGGCGCGGCCTCTCTACACCGGCATCCGGGTCGGCTTCAGCCACGTTTGCGTGGAGAAGGAGGCGACGTACGCGTTCGTCGACGCCGTGGTGGGGGCGCTCGCGGCGTCGACGCCCGGCCCGGTCGTCCACATCGGCGGGGACGAGGTGCACGAGCTGGCGCCCGACCAGTATGCGCACTTCATGACGCGCGCGCAGGCGATCGTCGCCGCGCACGGGAAGCAGGTGGCGGCGTGGGACGAGGTGGCCGCGGTGGACCTCGACCTCGCGCCGGGCACGATCGTTCAGGTGTGGAGGCCCCAGTCGCCCGCGACGGCGGCGCACGTGGCCGACGCCGTCGCACAGGGCGCCCAGCTCGTCCTCTCACCCGCCGAGCACGTCTACGTCGACATGAAGTACGACTCGACGACGGTTCTCGGGCTGATGTGGGCGGGGCCTTCCAGCGTCCGCGACGCGTACGAGTGGGAGCCCGGTGCGTTCGTCGCGGGCGTCCCCGCGGAGGCCGTGCTCGGCGTCGAGGCGCCGCTGTGGTCCGAGACGCTCCGAACGATCCGGGACGTCGAGTTCATGGCGTTCCCCCGATTGGCGGGTGTGGCCGAGGTCGCGTGGTCGCCCGAGGCGCAGCGCGGGTGGGCGGGCTACCGGCTCCGGCTCGCGGCGCACGGATCCCGCTGGACGGCTCTCGGGGTCAACTTCTACCGGTCGCCGGAGGTGCCGTGGCCGTCGGTCGGGGAGGCGAGTAGGGCGGGAGAGGCCAGGGAAACCTCCCTTGCGCGCCGCTCCTGCAGGCCCGACCATGGAGACCCATTTTCCAGGTCCCATGCGTCTGCTCCTCGGTTCGCTTCTCGCTCTCCTCGTCACGACCACGGTGACGGCCCAGTCCGTTGCCGATCAGTTCGAGCGGCTCGAGCGCACGTCGAACGGCGTCACGATCAAGTACGGCCTGTTCGTCCCCGAGAACTACGACCCGGAGGTGGCCTACCCGCTCGTGATGGCGCTCCACGGGAACGGCGAGCGCGCGAACGCGGCGGGCACCGACAACCTCCGCAACATCGCTGCCCACGGCCTCGCCACGACGTGGGCGGAACCGGCCCTGCAGGCGGAGCACCCGGCATTCGTCTTCGCCCCGCAGGTGCCCTTCGACCCCTCGTACCGGTGGAGCGCCGAGCGCGACCCGGACGACTCCGACTTCATCAACATCCAACTCACGACGCTCGAGATCCTGGACTCCGATCGAGGCCGAGTATTCCATCGATCTCGACCGCGTCTACGTCGTCGGGCTCTCGATGGGCGGACACGGCACGTGGGACTTTATCTCGCGGTTGGAGGGTCGGTTTGCGGCGGCCGCCCCCATGAGCGGCGAGTCGTTCCCCTCCCAGGCCGACGACATCCTCCACATCCCGATCTGGGCCTTCTCGGGCGAGCAGGACCCCGTCTCGCTGGTGCCGCCGTGGGAGACGCGCCGCATCATCCAGGCGATGGAGGATCTCGGGCGTGAGGTGGTCTACACGCACTGTCGCCGGTCGCCCCTCGACCCCGTCCGCGCCTTCGACTGCCCCGGGTCCATCGGCCAGGACTCGCTCGCCGAGGCCATCCGCTGAGCACGCCGACCTCCTCTACACGAGCGAGGCGACCGTCGGCCACGGGCCGTGGCGGCCGTGGTTCCGAGAACCCCCTCCTAGCCGAATGGCTCTACGCCCAGGTCCGCCAGGACACGGATGCCGTCGAGCTCACCGCACCGACGAGGGGCGCACGCTGGAGCGGACTGCACACGGTGACGTGGACCACGACGCGCACCACGAGCGACACCGTCGAGGTGTGGCTGAGCCTCAACGGCGCGTTTGGCGGGCAGAAGCTCGGGGAGGTGCCCGTCGGGGACGGCGCGTTCTCATTCGACACAGCGGCGTTCGCCGACGCCGCGCTCGCCGAGGTCCGTCTGTTCGTCCGCAACGAGGACGGCCGGATCATGGACCGCGTGGAGAGCGGGCCCCTCGCCCTCGACAACGCGGGCGACGCCGCGCCGACGCTCCGCCTCGACGCCGAGGACCTCCGCTTCGACCCGCGCCTCCCCGACACGAGCTACGACCTCACGCTCGTCGCCGCCGACCCCGAGGGCGATGCGCTCACCGCCTCGGTCTCTTACAGCATCGACGACGGCGCGACGTACACGCTCGTCGCCACCGAGGGGCTCGCGTCGAGCGTCGAGCCGCAGACGATCGCGCTCGACGTGGAGGCCCTGCCCAACACGCGCACGGCACGGTTCCGAGTCGACCTCAGCGACGGGACCTCCAGCGTCTCGGAGACGACGGCGTCGTTCCTCAAGCAGACGCCCCGCGACGTGAACTATTCCGCGCAGCAGGTGGAAGGCGTGGGCGAAGGGACCGTCCTCCTCCACTTCGTCGACCGCGATGCCCTGACGGGCCACCGGTACCGGATCACATTCGACGTGGCGGATGGCGTGAAGACGTACGCGGTGATGGACCTGGACGAAGGCGGGACCGTGCTCGCGGGCGTCCCACTCTCGGACGGGCTCCAGGAGAGCCCGGTGTTCGACGGGATGGCCCTCTTGGTCCAGGACCTGGAGGAGGGGCGGGCGAACCTCGACGAGACCGGCTGGGTGGAGGGCGACAGCGACCTGGGCGTGGCCGTCGACGGGAGCTCGGTCCGCATCTCGATCCTCACCATCGACCTGCTGGCGACCGAGACGGACTACGAGATCACCATGACGGATGCGGTCGTGGGCCGGTCGGTGTCGCTCTACCGCATCCCGGAGACGGACCTCCGGTTCACCGTGACCGGGGGCGACGGCGAGCCGCGCGACGTGGTGTTCCAGGACCAGGACCAGGACGGCCGCCCCGGCGATGGCGACGTCCTCTACATCGTCGAGCCCGACGCCGAGGGCGAAGCCGAGCTGGCCTGGAAGCTCACGTTCGACGCGACGTCCGAGACGGAACTGCCGGAGACCGGGGACGTGTTTCGCCTCGTCCCCGTCCGCTCGCTGGGTGAGGGCGACGTGTTCGAGTTCACGGCTCAGTTCGGGATCGCGACCGAGGACCGTCCTGGCGGTGCGTCCATCGAGGTGGCGGCCTACCCGAACCCGTTCGCAGACCACGCGACGGTGGCCTACCGGATCGACGAGCCGAGCGCCGTCACGGTCGAGGTGTTCGACGCGCTCGGCCGCCGCGTCGCCACCCTCGCCGAGGGCCCGGCAGACGCTGGCGAGCACCGCGCGACACTCGACGGGCGCGGCCTCGCGAGCGGCGTGTTCCACGTCCGCCTGACGGCGCGGCCTGTCGCGGGCGGCCCCGCCCAGACCGCCCGGCAGTCGGTCGTCCGCGTCGGCCGCTAGCGGACGCTCGGGTTCGTCGTGTAGGTGCCGACGATCTCGGCCTGGGCGAGCACGTGGCCCTCGAGAGCCGCGCGCGCGTCGTCGCCCGTGAAGTCGCCGCCGGCGTCGAGGCCGAGGCTCTCCGTGTCGAGCGCGTAGACGGTGAAGTGGTAGTGGTGGAGGCGCTCGTCGTTCCACGGCGGGCAGGGGCCGTCGTAGCCGCCGTAGGTCCCCTCCAGGTCGGACCCCTTGAAGAAGTCGGTGTAGGTGTTGGTCCCCTCGATCCCGAGGGCCGAGCGGCCGGGGCTCTTGCCACCCTGGGTGACGCCGCTGCACGCCGCGCCCTCGGCGATCTCCGTCGTCTCCGCCGCGAGGTCGACGGCCACCCAGTGAAAGAAGTCGGTCCGCTCGGCGTCGGCGGGGATCGTCGTGCCCTCCTGGCCCGCGTTCGTCCCGTCCGCCGGCACGTCGGGGTCGTGGACGATGAGGGCGAACGACTTCGTGCCCTCGGGCACGTCGCTCCAGGCGAGGTGCGGGTTCCGGTTGCCGCCGTCGCGCGTGTGGTCGTCGGAGCCGGGGGCCGGGGCGCAGAAGGCGTACCGCGGGTCAATGGGCTGGCCGTCGGTGAGGGAGGTGCTGGTGAGCTGCATGGCAGAAGGGGAGAGGGGGGAATGCAACGCGCCCGCCCGGGCCGAGTGCCGAGGCGGGCGCGTCGCGAGGGGCAGGGCGGCCTCAGGACGTCGGCGCGTCGGCCGGGTCAGAGGCCCGCTGGAAGCGGAGCGTCAGCTTGCCCTCGGGCTCCTGGCGGATCGCGTCGGGGACCTGCTGGCCCGGCATCCCGTGGACGATCGTCGTGGCGCCGTCGACGAGCCAGAGCGCGCCGGTCACGTAGCTGGCCTCGTCGGAGGCGAGGAACGCGTAGACGTTGGCGACCTCCTCGGTCGTCCCGCGCCGGCCGAAGGCCGTCGACATCACGACGGTCTCCTCGGCGTCGGCGTCCATCGGGCCGGACTCCTGGTGGGTCCAGCTCGTGTCGATGGGGCCGGGGCAGACGCAGTTGGCGCGGACGCCGTATTTGCCCTGCTCGCCGGCCACGCCCTTCATGAGCGCGTGGATGTACGCCTTGGTGGGGCCGTACGGGGCGAACCGGGGCGACCCGTTCCAGCCGGCCTCGGAGCCCGCCGAGACGATGTTGCCGCGCGTCCGCTGCAGCTCAGGGAGCGCCGCCCGCGTCATGTGGAACGCCGTGTAGATGTTGTTGTGGATGAGCTTCTCGAAGTCCTCGATGGGGTACTCCTGGAGCTCGGCCAGCTTGGGCAGCACGCCGGCGTTGTTGATGAGCACGTCGAGCGTCCCGAACGCGTCGACGGCGGCTTGCACGGCGGCCTCGGCGTTCGCCTGCTCGCCGACGTCCTGGTTGAAGGTCTCGACCGACGTGTCCGGGTACTGCTCGCGGATGTCGCTGGCGACCTCGTCGAGCGGGTCGTCGGGGAGGCCGACGAGGAGGAGCCCGCGGGCGCCTTCGTAGGCGAACTTGTGGGCGATAGCCTCGCCGATGCCGGTGCCGGCACCGGTCACGATGGCGACCTTGCCGTCGAGCTTTCCAGGGCGGGTCTGTCCGTTGGAGGTAGACATAGAGATGGGGAAGGGAGAGTAGACCGCTTGGATCGGTGCACCGCTGCCGCCGTTCCACGCCCGCTCGCTCCCCGCCCGAACTCAGGCGACTCCCGACCATGCCCGACGCCCCGCCCGCCCTCTCCGTCCGCGTGCTCCTGTTCGCTGTGCTCCGCGAGGGCGTCGGCATGGGCGAGCTAGCGGTGGCGCTCCCCGCCGGGGCCACCGGCGCCGACCTCCTCGACCGCCTCGCCGCCGAGCACGACGCGGTCGCGCGTCACCGCCCGGTGGTCCGCCTCGCCGTGAACCGGCGCTACGTCCCCATCGAGACGGCGCTCGCGGACGGCGATGAGGTCGCCCTCATCACGCCTGTCAGCGGCGGCTGACGACGGCTAGCGGCCGGCCCCGGCCTGGAAAGGGGCGGCGGGGAGGCCCTCCGCGTTCGTCAGCGTGGCCGCCTCCGGGTTGTTGGCCCAGGCGTAGCGGACGGCGACGGGCGCCGGCACGGCCTCGCTCCACACCACCACGCGGTCGCCCTCGATCTCGGCGGTGGCCCAGTGCCACTGGCCGTCGCCGCCGGCGACAGCGAACCCGCCGAGGCGCGCGTCGTCGCGCGTCGTGAGGCCGCCGCCGACGTGGTCGAACGAGACCGTGACGCGGCGGCCGTCGACCGTGTGACCGGCGTAGCGCGGGCCGGCGTACACCACGTCGTCCTCGCCGTAGACGAGCGCGCGGGCCGCCAGCGCCAGCCGGTGCCCGACCGCCTGCTTGTCGCGCGGGTGGATGTCGTCGGGGTTGCCGACGTCGTAGATCACGGCCTCGGCCGTGTGGGGGAGGGCGAGCGCCGCCGACTGGCTCGCGCGCAGGGTCGACCACGTACCGGCGTCATCGGGGCCGGTCGGGGCGGCCATGAAGTTGGCGAGCTGGACCCAGAAGAACGGGAGGTCGGCGTCGTGCCAGGCGGTCCGCCAGCCGTGGATCATCGACTGGAACAGGCCCGCGTAGGCTTCGGCGTCCTCGACCGAGTTCGCGTTGGACTCGCCCTGGTACCACAGCACGCCCACAACGGGCTGGACGGTGAGGGGCGCTACCATCTGGTTCCAGAGCACCATCGGCGTCTGGTTCTTCTGCCCCGCCGCTCCGATCTGGGCGACGCCGACCTGGAAGCGCCAGTCGTCGCCCGCGAGCGACCGGCGCGTCCCGTCGGCCAATTCGATGGCCACGAGGTCGTCGGCGCCGTAGATGCCGCCGCCGCCCTGGAAGTCCTCGACGCGGACGGCGAGCACGTTCGCACCCGCCCGGAGCGCGGAGGCCGGGACGCGGTAGAGGCGTTCCTCGTTGTACGCGTTCGGTGTCCGCCCGACCTCGGTCCCGTTCAGCCACGCGATATCGCCGTCGTCGATCATGCCGAGGTGGAGCGTGGCGCCGGCAGCGGCCTCGGCCTCCGTCAGCGTGAACGACGTGCGGTACCACGCGATGCCGTCGAGGCCTGGGTAGCCCTGCCCTTCCCACAGCCCCGGCACGCGGATCGTCCGCCAGCCGGCGTCGTCGAGGTCGGGCGCGGCCCAGACGGGCTCGCCGCCGGCCATCCCGGCGTCCTCCGTCGGGATCTCGCCGCCGAGCGATTCCATGAGTTGGGCGCGGACGGCCTCCTCCTTCTCCTGCTCGGCCGCCCAGACGGCGTCGACGTCGCCCTCGCCGTAGCCGAGCATGGCCGGGCTCATCCACGGCTCGATCCGGCTCCCGCCCCACGACGTGTGGAGCAGGCCGATGGGCACGGCGACCCCGGCCGCGCGGAGGTCGCGGGCGAAGAAGTAGCCGACGGCCGAGAAGTCGCCGACGGTCTCGGGCGAGGTGACGGCCCACGCGCCGCCGGCGAGCTCTTCCTGCGGCGTCTCGGCGAACGACTGGGGCACCTTGAAGTGGCGGATCTGCGCGTCGGTGGCGGCCGCCATCTCCGCCGTGGCGTCGTTCGCGTCCTTCACCGTCCACTCCATGTTCGACTGGCCTGAGAGCACCCACACGTCGCCGACGAGCAGGTTCTCGGCCTCGACGCGCTCGCCGCCCGACGTCACCGTGAGCGTGTACGGGCCGCCGACGCGCAGGGCCGGGAGGTCCGTCCGCCAGCGGCCCGAGGCGTCGGCCTCAGCGGTCCGGCGGGCGTCGCCGAGGGCGACTTCGACGGAGGCCCCGGGCGCGGCCCATCCCCAGACGGGGATCGCGTGGTCGCGCTGGACGACGGCGCCGTCGGAGAGGACGAGCGGCAGGCGGAGCTGCGCGGCCACGCTCGGCACGGTGAGGGCGAACAGGAGGGCGAGGAGGGCGGTGCGCATGGGGGAAGCTGGAAGTCCGTCGGGCCCGAAGGTAGGCGTCGCGGCTCCCCCAAGGCCCTACAGCCCGTAGTGCTTCCGCACGTCCGACTGGACTGACTGGACCGACTTGAGCGTCTCCTTGAGCAGGTTCTGCTGGCTCTTGTGGAGTCCGTCGGGGTCGAGCACGTCGGAGACGGTGTCGCCCACCTCGGCGGCCTGCATCTGGCCCCGGAGGTGGAAGTCGACGAGCGTGGCGAGCGGCGGGACGAGCGCCTTGGCCTGCGGGGCGAGCGCGTGGTCGGTCTTAGCCACGTTGCGGAGCCGGTCGAACGTGTTGGACGAGGCGAGGTAGCTCACGTCGAGCGCCAGCGCCCGCGCGATGCGGACGATGGGCAGGATGGCCCGCTCGCGCAGGTCGACGCCGGTCTGGCCGTCCACGTCGGCCACCTCCACGCGGCCGAACGTCGAGAGCGGGATGTCGATGCGGGTGCCCTCGCGGGCGAGGATGGCGGCGAGCCGTCGGTTCGGGAGGTGCTCGCGGATCGTGTCGCGGAGGGCGTCGCCGAGGTCGTCGTCGCCGTGGAGCACTCGGAGGTCGAAGCAGAGGGCGGCGCGGCTGGTGGCCTCGGCGTCGGAGCCGGAGGCCCAGGCGTCGAAGGCCGCCTTCCAGCTCGAGAGCGGCTGGCGGAAGGCCTCGGCCGAGGCGTCGATCCCGTTCTCGGGGTCGCCGTAGCCGCACGTCCGGAGCGCGTCGACCACGCGCGTGGCGAGCGTCTCGTAGTAGGCCGCCGCGCGCTCCTCGTCGCCGGGGTCGGCGTCGGCGTAGACGAGCCCGTTGTCCTGCCACGCCCGCAGCACCGACTCGCGGCGGCCGGCGGCGCCGAACGTGAGCCACGCCCAGGGCCCGTCGTAGGCCTCGTCGCCGAGCTCCTCGCGGACCTCCCGCTCGACGGTCTGGATCACGCGCTCCTTCAGCTGGTCGTCCACCTCCGTGACGAGGTCGAGGAGGTCCTCCGAGTGGACGCCCTGGTGGTAGAGCCGGTAGAGCCGGCGGTTCGAGTCGGCCCGGAGGGCGGCCAACTCCTGCACCGACTGGGCCCGCTCTAGCCGCTCGGTCGTGGCCACGGGGTCGAGCCCGCGGAAGTGGCTCACGTCCTCGCTCGTGAGGAGGCCCCGGAGCTTGCCCGACTCGGCGTCGACCACGACGATCCGGCGGATCCGGTTCTTCATCATGGTCCGCATCGCGTCGAACAGGCGCTCGTCGCCGCGGAGCGCGATCGGGGGGCGCTCCACAAGGCCCATGACGGGCCCGTCGGTGGGCGCGCCCGCCGCCACGATCCGCTCGACCACGTCGCCCTCGGTGACGACGCCGACCGGGACGCCGTCCTGCACGATCACGACGGCGTCGACGTCCGAGCTGGCCATGGTCTGGGCCGCCTCGCGGACCGTCGCGCCGACCTCCACGATGGGCGACTTGGCGCGGAGCACGTTCTCGAGCTGGGTGTCGAAGAGGAGGAACGCCCCGCTCGCGTCGATGTCGTCGTCGATGGTCCGGACGTACCGCTTGATGTCCTCCTCGAAGTAGGCCCGGAACGCCTCGTTCTCCTTGAGGAGCTTCTGGAAGCTCTCGGCCGCGATGAGGGCGCACGACGACTGCTCGACGGCGCGGGCCTCGTACGGGAGCGCCCCGCCCTGGAGCAGGCCGTACGACCCGAACTGCGCCCCCGGGCCGCACATGTCCACCGTCCGCCCGCTCTCGGCGTCCTGGAGGCGGACGAGCCCGTCCTCCACCACGTAGAGCGCCCGGTGGATGTCGTCGCCCTGCTGGAGGATGACCTCGCCCGGCGCGTACAGCTCCAGCGTCATCTTCTGGAGGAGGGCCTGCCGCTCGTCGTCGGAGAGGATGTCGAACGGCTCGGACTCGGCGAGGAGGCTGGAGATGCGGGTGAAGATCGACGCGGCCATGCAGACGGAGAGAGGGGAGGGGCGGCTAGGACGCGGGCCGGCCATTCCAGATCCCACGGGGGCAGACCGCGTCGGCCCGGCGTCCGGCACGTTCGCCAGATCCCCACATGGCCCCGCCTCGGCTGGCGTTCGGGTGGGCCTATACTCGCGTGCTCCTCTCGACGTATGCGGTTCTCTCTCCTCCTGCTTCTCCTGCTCGGGCCCGTCGCGTCCGCCCAGGTCGGGCCCCGGCTCACGACGTTCGTCGACTGCCCCGGCTACGTGCCCGGCTGCGACCTCGACTTCTTCCAGACCGAGATCGGGTTCGCTCGGTTCGTCCGCGACCCGACCAACGCCGACGTCTACGTCCTGATCGTGGACCAGGACACGGGCGGGGGCGGCGAGCGGTACACGCTCTTCTTCGAGGGCCGGCGCGGACCGGCCGCGAGCCGCCGCGACACGCTCGTTACCTCGGCCCCGCCGGCCGCCAGCGACGACGACCAGCGCCGCGCGCTGCTCGGCCGGCTGGCCCTCGGGCTCGCCGGCTTCGCCAGCCGTACGCCCCTGGCCGATCAGCTCTCGATCTCGTACGCGGCCCCCACCGGGGCCGATACCACGGCGGCCACCGAGCCCTCCGACCCCTGGAACAGCTGGGTCTTCCGCCTCAACGGGAGCGGGTTCTTTCAGGGCGAGTCGCAGTCGCGGCGGCAGAACCTGTACGGGTCGTTCTCGGCCCAGCGCGTGACCGACGCCCTCAAGGTCTCGGTCCGCCCGCGCGCTAGCTACAACCGGAGCGAGTACGACATCACCGACGACTTCGACGGCGACGGGACCGTGGAGGACAGCACGTTCGTGAGCGACAACGCGAGCTACGGGCTCAACGCCGGGCTCGTCGTCAGCCTCACCGACCACTGGTCGGCGGGCCTCCAGGGCAATGCGTCGCGGGAGACGTACTCGAACTACGACTTCCGCGCCCGCCTCGGGCCGGCCATCGAGTACAACGTGTTCCCCTACGCCGAGTCGACGCGCCGCCAGATCCGGCTCTTTTATTCGAACGGGGCCGAGGCCGCGGCCTACCAGGACACGACCATCTTCCTCAAGACGGACGACCTCCTGTGGACCCATGAGGCCGGCGTGTCCGCCGAGTTCGCCCAGCCGTGGGGCTCGGTGGATGTGTACACACAGGCCTCGCAGTACCTCTCGCAGCCGGACAAGTACAGCGCCGGGATCGGGGGCGGCGTGGACCTCCGCCTGTTCCAGGGGCTCAGCCTTCGCCTCGACGGCAACTACCGGTTCGTCCGCGACCAGATCAACCTGCCGGCGGACGACCCCTCCAGCAGCGAGGTCCTCACCCAAAACCAGGAGCTGGCGACGGGCTACAGCTACTACGCCTCCGTCGGCGTCTCGTACTCCTTCGGGTCGATCTACAACCAGGTCGTCAACGCCCGCTTCGGGGACTGATGGCCGACTGGCGCGACCGGCTCTGGCGGCTCTACGAGGCCGATCTGTTCGACGCGCCGTCGGGCGACCGGCTCGTCAACCCGTACGCTGAGCGCCACCCGGAGCACGACGTGCCCGACGCGCCGGCGATCCGGCGCGCCAACCTCCACGCTGCGCTCGACGCGACGGGCGACCGCCCGGAGGTGCTCGTGGTGGCGGAGGCGCCCGGCCCGTGGGGCTGCCGGTTTTCGGGCGTCCCGTTCACCAACGAGCGCCAGCTCCTCGACCCCGACTTCCCGATCCACGGCCAGCCGTCGTCGGCTCAGTTCGCGGTCTCCGGCGAGCCGATCAAGGAGTACAGCGGGGCGATCTACTGGGACGCCATGCTCTCGCACTGGGGCCGCTTCTGGACGTGGAACGCGGTCCCGTTCCACCCCCACCAGGCCGGCGACCCGCTGACGATCCGGACGCCGGGCGTCCGCGAGGTCCGGCGCTGGCACGGGCTCCTGGCGGCGACGGTCGAGGTGATCGCGCCGCGTGCGGTCGTGGCGGTGGGGCGGAAGGCCGAGGGGGCGCTGGCGGCGGTCGGCGCGGCGCCGGTGTACGTGCGGCACCCGTCGCAGGGCGGCGCGACGCGGTTTCGGGAGGGCGTGGCCGCGCTGTGGGAGCGGCTGGGGTAGGGGAAAGTCCCGAGTCCGGCTCCTCCCCTTGACACGCGCTTCTCAAACCCCTACACTGAAGACTGTAACCGGTTACACCGGTCGTTTTATCTCTTGAAGGGCATGTCGCCCTTTTTTATCCATCACGCCCGGTAGCGCTTCCATCATGGCCGTCACGATGCGCGATGTCGCTCGGCAGGCCGGGGTCTCGGTGGCGACCGTCTCGCGCGTGCTGAACGAGAGCGGGCCGGTGGGGGAGACCACGCGCGACCGGATTCTGCGCACGGCTGTCGCCCTTCGCTACGTCCCCAACGGCACGGCCCGGAGTCTGACCACGGCCTCCACCGAGACCGTCGGTGTGCTGCTCCCGAACCTCTACGGCGAGTTCTACTCGGAGGTGATCCGGGGCGTCGAGGGGGCCGTCCGGGCGCGGCGCTACCACACGCTCCTGTCGTCGGTCCACGATGGCCTGGACGAACTGGTGGCCGGCCTCCGCACGCTCGTCGGGCGCGTGGACGGGCTCGTCGTGATGTCTCCGGACATCGGAGCCGACGTGCTGGAGGCGAACCTCCCAGAGGGGCTCCCGGTGGTCCTCCTCGGGACGCCCGTACCGGACCACGCCTCCGTCGTCATCGACAACGCGGCCGGGGCCGAGGCGATGGTCCGCCACCTCGCCGGGCTGGGGCACCGGCGGATCGCCCTCATCGGCGGCGCCGCGGGCAACACCGACGCCCAGGCCCGCCGCGCCGGCTACCTCCGCGCCCTCGCGGCCGAGGGGCTCGCGGCCGGCCCCGCCCTCACCGTCGACGGCGACTTCACCGAGTCCTCCGGGCACGCCGCCGCCCGCGTGCTCCTCGACCTCGCGGACCGACCGACGGCCGTCTTCGCCGCCAACGACTCGATGGCGATCGGCGCCCTCCGGGCCTTCCGCGAGGCCGGCCTCGACGTGCCCGGCGACGTCGCCCTGGGCGGATTCGACGACATCCCCGTGGCCCGCTACGTCACGCCCGCGCTGACGTCGGTGCACGTGCCCATCCACGAAATGGGAGCGCAGGCCGTCGAGGCTGTCCTCGACGCAGTCCAGACGGACGCGCCCGAGCCCACCTCCACCATCACGCTCACCACACGCCTCGTCGTCCGCGAGTCTTGCGGGCACGGAAGCTGAGTCCCTCGTCTCCCACCTCGGGCGCCGAGGCGCCCGACCGCCTCACCTCTCACCAACCACCGCGTCCATGACACGCACTGTTACACTCTTCACGCTCGGCCTCTTGCTGGCGGGCGTTGCCACCGCCCAGCCCGACCGCGTCGGACAGGACGTCATCTGGGCCCGAGACATCGGCCAGGCCACCATCGCCGTTGACGGGACCCTCGACGAGGCCGTCTGGCAGCAGGCCGAGACCTACCGCATCGTCTGGGATGGGGCCCACCCGCTTCCGGGCGGGGGGCAATCACTCCGCGAAGACCCGGCTGGTCTCGGCGCGCCCGTCGACCCGATCGACGCCACCCTCTACGTCCTCCGAAAGGGGAACGAGCTCTACCTCGCGCTGGACGCGCTGGATGCCTCCATCGGGGGGCAGAGCGGGTTCTTCCAGGGAGACGGGTTGATGATGACCCTGATCCGCCCACTCGATCGCCCGGAGGACTTCACCACAACGGGGGAGGACCTGAACAACTACTTCGAGAGCACCCGCGTCCGCGAGGAGATGTTCTACGGATGGCAGCACAGTGGGCCCGATACGACCGAGACCGGGGCCCAAGTGCCGGGCATCGCTCCGAAGGCCTGGAGCACCGATTTCGGCCTGACCGCTGGGGACTCCATCGATGCGACTCCGCGGAGCCCTGAGGCGTGGGAGTACGCGGCTGTTGTCGACGGTGTCGCGAACGACGACTACAACGGGGGGGCGACCTACACCCCGGACACGGGGTACACCATGGAGATGCGGATCCGACTCGACTCGCTCGGGTGGGACCTCACCGAAGCGATGTCCCGGATGCCACTCACCGTGGCCGTCATGGACCGCGACTTCTCCTGGCCTACGGACCCGGACCGCCTGCAGCGCGCGTGGGCTTGGTGGCAGGGCCGCTGGCTCAACAACTTCAACGAAGGGGCGGTCTACATCGCGGCCGACCCAAGCGTGACGGTGAGTTCCGGCGCAGCCCCCGAGTACACCGAGCCCGAGTTCGTCGTCCCGACGGCCAACAACACGCCGGAGCCGACGATCGACGGCGTCCTCGACGAACCTGCGTGGGCGGGGGTCGAGCCGCAGTTCACGCTCAAGTACCAGGCGTCCGCCGAGGAACTCGACGCAGGTCTGCCGGGCGTCCTCGCGCCGAACTACACGTTCTACTTCCACCCGGACTCCAACCCCGTGCTCGACCCGACGGAGGGCCGGTTCCACCTGTTCTACCGGGGGAGCACGCTCTACGTTGGCCTGGACACCGATGACCAGGCGATCAACGGGATCGAGGCGGAGAACAGCCGGGACGGTTTCCGGATCACGATCAGCGCCCTCGACAGCCTGAAGGAAGGCGGTGCGCTCGGTGGAGCCCTCGCTGGCATCCAGTTCGACTTCTCGATCGACTCGACCGGCGCGGTCCGCTACGGCAACTACGCCTCCACGCTGATGATGGAGACCCCGGACGCCATCGCGGCCGGGGTCTCGATGAAGACCGGGTCGACCGCCGCCAACTCGAGCGACATCGACGCGGGATACCAGATGGAGGTCGCGATCGACATGACCGCGCTGGGCTACCCCGCCGACCTCGACGGGGAGCAGATCTGGATCGCCCTCAACTACTTCGACGGCGACGCTCTCGAGGACGATACGCAGAGCTACGGCACCCGGACGTGGGTGATCGGTGAGCGGGCGAGCGGCGCTGTGCTCTACGGCTACCTCGACCCGAACGCGTACGTCACCGCCGACGAGGGCGGGCCAGGCGCCGTGGACGGCCTCCGCGCGCTCGGCTCCTTCCCGAACCCGACGGCGGGCACGGCGACGGTCCGCTACGAGTTGCCGCGCGCCGCGACGGTTACCGTCGAGGTGTTCGACGTGCTCGGCCGCCAGGTGCAGACCGTCCGGACCGGCCTCCAGGCCGAGGGCATCCAGACGACCACGCTCGATGCCTCTGGCTTCAGCGCCGGCGCCTACGTCTACCGCGTCCGCCTGGACGACGGGACGAGCGTGACGGGCCGGATGCTCGTCACCCGGTAAGCGTCCACCCGGGGCGTGGGCACGGACGCTCACGCCCCTGTTCGACCGTGTCGGGGCGGGCCGCCGTGCCCGCCCCGACCCTCTCAGTGCCATGACTTCCCGGAACATGCTCCTCCGCCTCGTTGGACTGGCGGCCCTCGTGGCCCTCGCCGCCGGCGCGAACGCCCAGACGGGCAAGCTCTCCGGCCGCATCCTCGACGCGAGCGGCCAGCCGCTCATCGGCGCGTCCGTGCTCGTCGTCGGGACCGACTACGGCGCGGCCACCGACGTCGACGGGTTCTACAACGTGCTCCGGATCCCGCCGGGCACGATCTCGGTCCGCGTCAGCAGCATCGGGTACCAGACCCAGATGATCGAGGGCATCCGCATCGCCTCGAACACGACGACCGAACTCGACGTGACGCTCCAGGAGGCGACGGTCACCGGCGAGGAGGTCGTGGTCACGGCCGAGCAGCCGCTCGTGGACGTGACGCAGACGAGCACCGTCGCCACGATCAGCCGGGACGAGATCGCCGCGCTCCCCGTGCAGGAGCTGTCCGACGTGGTAAACCTCCAGGCCGGCGTCGTAGACGGGCACTTCCGAGGGGGGCGGCTCGGGGAGGTCCAGTACCAGGTGGAGGGGGTCTCCGTGAACAACCCCTACAACAACACGTCCACGCTCACGCTCGACCGGTCCGTGCTGCAGGAGGTCCAAGTGATCTCGGGGACGTTCGACGCGGAGTATGGGCAGGCACTCTCGGGCGTCGTCAACGCCGTGCTCCGGAGCGGCGACCCGAACCGCTACGAGGCGTCGGTCGAGGTCTACGCCGGCGACTACGTCAGCCCGGGCAACGACTCGACCGAGGTCCGGACGTTCATCGGCGGGCGGGACTCGACGGCGACCGTCGCGCGGCTCCCGTACATCAGCGACATCAGCCCGAGCACGCGGCAGAACTACCAGGGCAGCCTGAGCGGGCCGGTCCCGTTCGTGCCCCATACGACGTTCCTCGTCAACGGGCAGCGGTTCATCAGCAACAGCCAGATCGCGGGCGAGCGCCGGTTCATGCCGACCGACTCCAGCGACTTCCAGCAGAACATCTTCAACCCGACCGGCGACGGGAAGGTGCTCCCGCTCGGGTTCAGCCGGCGGTGGTCGTACCTCGCCAAGGTCTCGAACCGGTCGATCCCGAACGTCCAACTCGACTACCAAGTCATCGGGTCGGACCAGGAGAGCCGGGGGGTGAGTTGGGCTTACCGATTCAACCCGGATGGGGCGAGTACGCAGCGGCAAATCTCGCTCGTCCACGGGCTCGACATCCAGCACACGCTCTCGAACAACCTGTTCTACGAGGTGGCCCTGCGCCAGAATTACTTCGACTACAAGGACTACACGTTCGAGAGTATCGGGACGGTCCCGGACTCCATCTCCGCGGACACCAAGCAGTTCCAGCTCCCGTCCGACTCGCCGTACTACGCGCCCGGCGCGCCGCAGGGGACCCAGAACTACGAGAACGGGGCCATCATTGAGGGCGTCGACCTCGGGCGGTTCATCCAGCGGACCAACTCGTACGTCGTCAAGGGGACGGTCACGAACCAGGCGACCAACGTCCACCTCCTGAAGGCCGGGGTCGAGTTCCAGACCTCGGACATCGATTTCGGCACGCCGAACGCCATCCGCCAGGTGGTGATCGACGGCGTGCAGCAGCTCGGCGTCGTCCGCGACACGCTCGGCGCCGAGGTCGTGAGCTACAGCCCGGTCCAGGGCGCCGCCTTCATCCAGGACCGGATCGAGTGGGGCGATCTCCGGGTCCGCGCCGGCCTCCGGTTCGAGTACTTCGACGCGAATGCGACGGTCCCGAGCGACCTCGCCAACCCGGCCAACTCGATCGAGGGGGCCCCCGAGTCGGTTCCGGTGAATACGTCGGTGAAGTTCGCTTTGGCCCCGCGCCTCGGTGTCTCGTTCCCGTTCCTCGACCGGGCCTCGCTGTTCTTTTCCTACGGCCACTTCTACCAGCTCCCCGGCCTCAGCCTCCTGTTCTCCAACTCGGACTACTCGGTCCTCCGCGACCTCCAGGCTGGCTCCATCAGCTACGGTATCCTCGGCAACCCGGATCTCAAGCCCGAGTTCACGGCGCAGTACGAGTTCGGATTCAAGAGCGAGCTGAATCGGTTCGTCGGGCTCGACGTGAGCCTCTTCTACAAGGACATCCGCGACCTCCTCGGGACCGAGTTCGTCCAGACCTACACGGCCGCCGAGTACGCCCGCTTCACGAACGTCGACTTCGGGGGCGTGCGCGGGTTCACCGTCGCGTTCGACCAGCGCGGCCTCGGGCCGGTCGCGACCACGCTCGACTACACGTTCCAGATCGCGACGGGCAACTCGTCGGACCCGCGGGAGACGGCGAACCGCGCCGCCGCCGGCGGCGACCCTCGCCCTCGCGTGGTGCCGTTCGGCTGGGACCAGCGGCACACGCTCAACGCAACGGCCATCTTCTCGGACCCGGACAACTACAACGTCACGGGTATCCTCCGGCTCGGCTCGGGCCAGCCCTACACGCCGTCCATCGGGACGGGCTTCGGGGCCGAGCTGGAGACCAATTCCGGCCGGAAAGACCTCTCGGTCGTGGTCGATCTCCGGGGCGAGAAGTTCTTGACCGTAGGGGGGGTCGGCCTGACGGCGTTCGCCCGTGTGCTCAACCTGTTCGACAGCTACTACCAGAACGGGTTCGTCTACGCCGACACAGGGAGCCCCTTCTACACGCTCAACCCGCAGGCACAGCTCAACCCGAGCCCGACGCGCTTTGCTCAACCGCGGCGCGTCGAGATCGGGATTTCGCTGCGTGGGTCTCGCCCTGTCCGCCGGTAGCCTTCTTCGGCGCCCGCCGCCGTCCGCCATGTCTCTGTCTCGCATGACCTCGACGCGATTCCGCACGTGCCTCGCGGCGATCCTCGCCGCGCTCGTGGTGCCGACCGCCTCCGCTCAAACGCCGCTCCCCGTGACGCCGCCGGAGTACCGGGGCCGCATCGACTACGAACGGCAGGGCGGGCACGACGCCAACCGCATCCGGACCGTGTTCTACAACTACGGGATGGTCGGCGACTTCCAGACCAATCCGGATCTTAGCGTCTTCCACTCGGTGGAGGTCCCGCGTGGGATCGGGCTGCACTACTCGGACGGGATCACGCCGTACGTGCTCGCCCGTGTCACGCAGGCGAACGGGACTCAGGCCTACATCATGCTCACGGGCTACCGCGAGCGGCAGGCGGTGAGCCCGATCACGGGTCGGACCATGCGGTTCGAGCCGCGCCCGGGCTACGTCGAGACCGACCCGGCCATCAACAAGGGGCGCGCCGTCGCCATCTCGAACGACTTCCGGACGTGGCCGGGCGCCGCCAACGCGGCCGGCGTCCTGGACCCGGCCACGGACCCCTCCGAGTGCTGGTACGACAAGCGCGACGACCCGGACGATCCGGGCTGGTGCGGCTCATGGAACGGGTTCTTCGGGAAGCGGCCCAACGCCGACCAGGAGTCGTTCTTCGTCATGGACGACAACTACTACGACGCCTACGGCTTCTTCCCCGATGGCCGCGACCGGACCCGCCGCGGGCTCGGGCTGCGCGTGGAGGTCCGGGGGTTCCAGTGGTCCAACCCGCAGGCCCAGGACGTCATCTTCTGGCACTACGACATCGTCAACGAGTCGACGACCCGGTACGACGACATCATCTTCGGCCTCTACATGGACTCGGGCGTCGGCGGCTCCGGCCTCTCATGCGACGGGACGGCCGAGTCCGACGACGACAACGCCCGGTTCATTCGCGACGTCGAGGGCCGCGACCTCGACCTCGTCTACACCTGGGACGAGAACGGCCACGGCGTCTCGCTGCGGTCGAACTGTGAGGACACCGGATACCTCGGCTACGCCTACCTCGAGACGCCCGGCGACGCCACCGACGACCTCGACAACGACCTCGACGGGATCACCGACGAGATGCGCGACAGCGGGCCGGGGCAACGGATCGAGGGCCGCGAGGCGATCCGGAGCGCGATGCTCGCGCGGGGTTACGACCTCACCGCCTTCGAGGCCGAGTACGGCCCGCTCGAGACGCGGCCGGCCTACGTCGCGGGCGTCTGGTGGACGGGCGACGAGGACCTCGACTGGACCGCTGAATTCTCCGACACTGGCGCCGACGGGGTCTACGCCGACGACCGCACCTTCGGCTCGGGCGAGCCAGACACGGGCGAGAACGACGGGATGCCGACGGCCGGCGAGCCCAACTTCGACCAGACCGACATCACTGAGTCCGACCAGATTGGCCTGACCGGATTCAAGCTCAACCGGATCCGCGGTGCGGGGGAGACGGACGGGATCGTGTTCTTCTCGAACGAGCAGGACTGGCCGCGTCGGCTCTACGAGCAGTTCTCCAACCCCGACCCAGGCGTCCGGTTCGACCCGACCATCGTCAACAATTACAACGTCGGCTTCCTGTTCGCCTCGGGGCCGTTCACGCTCGACGTCGGACGCCGCGAGCGGTTCAGCCTCGCGCTCGCCTACGGTTCGAACCTGACCGACCTCCAGGACAACGTCGAGGTCGTCCAGTCGATCTACGATGCCAACTACCAGTTCGCCACGCCGCCGCCGCTCCCGACGGTCCAGGCGTACGCGGCCGACGGGGCCGTGACGCTCGTCTGGGACAACCGGGCCGAGCGGGCCATCGACCCTGTCACCAACCTCAACGACTTCGAGGGCTACCGGATCTACCGCTCGACCGACCCCAACTTCCTCGACCCGCAGGTCATCCTCGACGGTCGGGGCACGGGGCCGCTCGGGAATGGGCGGCCCATCGCGCAGTTCGACCTGGACAACGACGTTAACGGGTATTCAAACCTCGCGGTGAGCGGGATCCAGTACTACCTGGGCGACGACACGGGCCTGACCCACACGTTCACCGACACGGACGTGGTCGACGGGCAGACGTACTACTACGCCGTCACGGCGTACGACATGGGCTCGGAGGCCTTCAACTTCTACCCGTCGGAGAACGCGATCACCGTCTCGCGGACGCTCCGGGGGGGCACGATCCTCCCGAGCAACGTCGTGCAGGTGCGGCCGAACGTCCGGGTGCCGGGGTACGTCGGGGCGCAGATCGTGGACGGGCCGACGCGCGTAGCCGGTGACGGCGCCGGCTCCGTCGAGGTCCGCGTGCTCAACTCGGACGTGGTGCCGGACGGCCACACGTTCCGCCTCACGTTCACGGGCGAGTCGGACAGCGTCGCCGCGAGCGGCTACACGCTCACGGACATGACGACGGGGGAGGTCCTCATCGAGGACGGCAACGACTTCTCGGGCGAAGGGGGCGGGGCCGTGGCACTGGGGATCCAGCCCCTCGTGACGACCCCCTTCACGGTCTTCGTCGACCCCGACGCCTCAGGCTTCACAGCGTCCAGTTCGACGACGACGGCGCTGACCACGTCCTACCAGCCGGCGCTCCCGGTCAACCTCCGGCGGCCGGGGTTCCCGGAAGACGTCGTGCTCACCTTCGCCGACGTGCCCATCTCCACGTCGCGACCGGCCATCGGTCGCCCCGCCCGCCCGGCCAACTTCAAGGCCGTGGGAGCCGAATCCGGGTACGAGTACCCGTTCTTCTACCGGGAGGCGAACAACAACGGGACGCTCGACGCCTCCGGCGAGTTTATCGACCTGCTCACGCCGGCGTCTGAGGGGTCCTCCTCCCTCCAATCGACGTGGCGCATCGAGGTGGCGACGACAGGCGACGCACCCGGCGCGGGCGACGAGTACCGGGCCGTCGTGCGGACGCCGTTCACGACCGAGGACGTGTTCGAGTTCTCGACGGAGGGCTCCTACATCGACCCCTCCCAGGCGACGGCCCAGTTCGAGGAAGAGGAGCCGTACGTGGTGCCGAACCCGTACGTCGCAGCCTCCTCGTTCGAGCCGGAGCGGTTCGCGACGGCCGGGCGTGGCGAGCGCCGGATGGAGTTCCGCGCGATCCCGGCCGGCGCCACGATCCGGATCTACACCGTCGGCGGGCAACTCGTCCAGACCCTCCAGCACGACGGGATGACGACGGGGATGGTCCCGTGGGACCTCCGCACGAAGGACAGCCTGGAGATTGCACCCGGCCTCTACATCTTCCACGTCGACGCCCCGGACGTGGGCGAGTCCGTCGGCAAGTTCGCCATCATCAAGTAGCCCGACGCTGTCATGGCACGCCTCCCCTTCCTCCTCGGGCTCGCCCTGCTGGCGGGCGCCGCCGGCGCCCAGACCAAGACGGGCACGACGGTCGGTCAGTTCTTGCTCATCGAGCCGAGCGCCCGCGTCGCCGCCCAGGGCAACGCCGGCGCGACGGCCCGCACCGACGCGCTCTCGGCGTACTACAACCCCGGTGCCCTCGGCCTCATGGAGGGCACCAACGCCGGGTTCTCGCATAGCGCCTGGCTCGCCGACATCGACTACAACTACGCGTCGGTGGCGGTGAAGATGGGGGCGGCGCAGACCGTTTCGCTCTCGGTCACTGCACTCAGCTCGGGCGACATCGAGGTCCGCACGCCGGAGCAGCCGCAGGGCACGGGCGAGCTGTACGCCGTCGACGACATCGCCATCGGGATCGGCTACGGGCGGCGGTTCACAGACCGGTTTGCGGGCGGGCTGACCGTGAAGTACGTCCAGGAGACGATCTGGAACAGCTCTGCCCAGACTGTCGCACTCGACGCGGGCGTGATCTACGAGCTCCCCTTCCGGGCCTTCCTCGGCGCCAGCATCTCGAACTTCGGGACGGCCATGAGCTACGACGGCACGGACCTCCGCATCCGCTACGACCAAGACCCCGACCGCTTCGGCGACAACGGCAACCTCCCGGCGGCGCTCGTGACCGACGACTTCGCCCTGCCCGTGTTCTTCCGGGTGGGGATGAGCCTGCCCGTCCAAGTCGGCGCGGACAGCCAGGTCACGCTCTCGGCCGATGCGTACCAGCCGAGCGACAACAGCAACAGCGTCAGCGTCGGGGGCGAGTGGACCTACGCCAACCTGATCTCGGCGCGCGCCGGCTATCAGAACCTGTTCCAGGAAGATCTGGAGGGAGGCCTCCGGCTCGGCGGCGGCCTCCGGTACCGCGTGAGCGGGTTTGACGTCAGCTTCGACTACGCCTGGGCCGATCACGGCAGCCGGCTCGGCGACACGCAGCGGTTCACCCTCGGCATCGGCTTCTAATCAGGTCCCGGCGCGGGAGGGGTGGGGCCGACCTCCGCGCCGTCCCACCACCCCCTCTCCACCCCCGTCTTCGTGTCCGCCTTCCGTTTCGTCGCCTTTCTTGCGGCCCTCGTCGCCAGCGCCGCGCATGGGCAGACGACGCCCATCTTCGACGAGGACGACGCCGGGGGCGACGGGTCCTACGCAGCGTCCGACGGGGGAGCGGTCGGGAACGCGACGCTCGGCCTCGCCGGGCCAGACGGCCGGCGCTTGCCCATCGCCTCCGGCACTGCCGCGAGCGGGTCGGATTGGGGCGTTCTCACCTACGCCCATGGCGACGGAGGCGGGTGGTCCATCCTCGTCGGCGCGCCCGGCAGCCCGACGCTCGACCTGAGCGCGGCCGACAGCCTGCTCCTCTTCCTGAACGGGCCCGTTGGCGTGCCGGGCGTGGCCCTCCCGCGGGTCGCCCTCGAAGACGCCGACGGCGACCGGACGGTCGGGCTGAGCCTCGACTTCGAGACGCTCGTCGGCTTCAACCGGGATGGGAGCGGGTTCCTGTCGGGAAGTGCGACGGACGCCACGCTCTCCGTCGCCTACGACTCGCCCATCCCGGCCGACGTGGCCCGGCCCGGCTACCCCGAGTCGATCCGCCTCACGTTCTCGGACCAGATCGTCGACACGTCGAGGGCGGCCATCGGCTACCCGGCCACGCCGGTTCGCTTCTCGATAGCCACGGAGGCGGGCCTGCCGCTGGAGTTCCGGTTCCGCGACCTGGACGGCGACGGGACGCTGAGCACGACGAGCGAGCGGATCGACATCCTCACCGTCGACCCCTCGAACGGGCGGCCCTACGTGACGTGGGAGGTCTCGCTGGAGTCGACGCCCACGGCGGTGCCGACGGCCGGCGACGTGTACCGGCTCGCCGTCTTCAACAGCGGCACCGACGACGACCCCGCGACGTGGCAGCGCCGGGCGATCGCCGTCGACGACTTCGGGCCCCTCGGGGCCGTCGACCTCGGCCGGATTCAGGGTGTCCGGTTCGAGAACGGCGAAGCCACGACCTCCGACCGTGTGCTGTGGATCGACGCGCTGTCGGCCGTTGCGTACGACGATGCCCCCGAGGGGCCGGTGCCGCCGTCCGACCTGACCCTCGAAACGGGTGACCGGACGGTCCTGCTCCGGTGGACGCCCACGCCGGGGTCCTACGGGACCGTTGTTTACCGGCAGCTTCCGGGCGAGCCGTTCGTTCGCCTGACCGAGTCGCTCGTCCGCTACGACCACTTCGCCGACCTCACGGCGCCAAACGGCGTGGCGGCCACCTACGTCCTCCGCTCGACGCAGGCGAACGGGATCCGCGACCCGATCCAGGGGCCGGACTCCGCGCCGGTCCAGGCCACGGCCGTCGCCGGCGCGCCGGACCCCTACATCGACCTCACCGCGCGCCTTGCGTTCGACTACTTCTGGACGGAGGCGAACCCGTCGAACGGGCTCGTCAAAGACCGGAGCACGCCGACGTCGGCGTCGAGCATCGCCGCCGTCGGGTTCGGGCTCTCGGCCATCACCGTCGGCATCGACCGGGGCTACGTCACGCGCGCGCAGGGCGTCGACCGGACGCGGGCGACGCTGGAGTTTTTCGCCTCGTGCCCGCAGAGCGACGCCACGAGCGACGTCTGTGGCTACCGAGGGTTCTTCTACCACTTCCTCGACATGCAGACCGGGATGCGGCGGGGGACCACGGAGCTCTCAACCATCGACACGGCGCTGCTGCTCGGCGGCGTCCTCCACGCAGCGCAGTACTACGACGGCGCCGACGCCGACGAGACGCGCATCCGCGAGCTGGCCGACCAGATCTGGCGGCGGGTCGAGTGGGACTGGGCGACGCCGCGCGATCCCCGCGTCGCCCTCGGGTGGAAGCCGGACGAAGGGTTCAACGGCTTCGACTGGAATGGCTACAACGAAGCCATGATCCTCTACGTCCTCGGCCTCGGGTCGCCCACGCACCCCCTCGCCGACGACGCCTGGGAGGCGTGGACGGCCGGCTACGCGGGTCAGTGGCGGACCGAGTATGGCTACACCTTCCTCACCTTCCCGCCTCTCTTTGGCCACCAGTACAGCCACGTCTGGATCGACTTCCGCAACATGCAGGACGCCTACATGCGGGAGAAGGGGAGCACCTACTTCGAGAACAGCCGGGCGGCGACGCTGGCCAGCCGGGCCTACGCGATCGCCAACCCGGGGCGCTACCCCAACTACTCCTCCAGCGAGTGGGGGCTGACGGCCTCCGACGACCCGTTCGGCTACCGCGCCCACGGCGCGCCGCCGGCCCAGAGCGACAACGGGACGATCACGCCGACGGCCGCGGGCGGCTCGTACGCCTTCACCCCCGACCTCTCGCGTGAGGCGCTCCGGACGTTCTACCAGCGCTACTACGCCCGCCTGTGGGGACCGTACGGCCTCCGCGACGCCTACAACGTCGCCGAGAACTGGGTCGGGACGGACTACCTCGGCATCGACCAGGGGCCGATCCTCCTCATGATCGAGAACGAGCGGACGGGGGCGATCTGGGACGCGTTCATGACGCACCCGGACGTGCGGCGGGGGCTGACGCGCGCCGGCTTCGACGTGCCCCCGGTGGCCGAGGAAGACGTGCCCCGCCCAGAGGCGCTCGCCCTCGCCCCCCCCGCGCCGAACCCCACCGCCGGCGCGGTCCGGCTCCGCTTTGCCACGCCCGCCGCCGGCCCCGTCCGCCTGACCGTCCACGACGTGCTCGGCCGAGAGGTGGTCGTCCTCGTTGACGACGAGCGGCCGGCCGGTCCTCACGTTGAGACGTGGAACGTCCGGGGCGTCGCGTCCGGCGTCTACGTCGTCCGGCTCGAGGCCGGCGGCGCCGTGCAGTCTCGCCCCCTCGTCGTCACCCGCTCCTCCCCATGACCCCGATGCGCCGCCTCGCCGTCCCGCTCGTTCTCGGCCTGCTGGCCGTCGCCGCGCGCGCCCAAGAGCCCCTCCCGTTCGACCGGAGCGGCTACGACCTCCGCGCCGAGGCCGCCTTCGTCGACAGCCTCCTCGCCCAGATGACGGTGGAGGAGAAGCTCGGCCAGCTCACCCAGTACACCGGCCAGTGGGCCGTGACGGGCCCGGCCGTGACCCAGGGCGGGGAGGACGAGATCCGTGCCGGCCACGTCGGCTCATTCCTGAACGTCTACGGCGCCGAGTACACGCGCCGCGCGCAGGAGGTGGCCGTCGAAGAGAGCCGGCTGGGGATCCCGCTGATCTTCGGGTACGACGTGATCCACGGGTTCCGGACGGTCTTCCCGGTGCCCCTCGCCGAGGCGGCCACGTGGAACCCGGACGCGGCGCGCGAGGCGGCGCGCGTGGCGGCGCGCGAGGCGGCGGCGACCGGCCTCCACTGGACGTTCGCCCCCATGGTGGACATCGCCCGCGACGGGCGCTGGGGACGGATCGTGGAGGGCGCCGGCGAGGACCCGTTCCTGGGGAGCCGTCTGGCCGAGGCCCGCGTCCAGGGCTTCCAGGGCGGCTCGCTCACGGGCCTCGCGGCCGACACGACGATCGTCGCCACGGCCAAGCACTTCGCGGGCTACGGGTTCGCCGAGGGCGGGCGCGACTACAACACGACGGACTTCTCGGAGCGGACGCTCCGCGAGGTCGTCCTCCCGCCGTTCCACGCCGCCGTGGAGGCGGGCGTGCAGACGCTGATGTCGGCGTTCAACGAGATCGGCGGCGTCCCGTCCACCGGCAGCGAGTCCCTCTTTACCGACCTCCTCCGCGGCGAATGGGGCTTCGACGGGTTCGTCGTCGCCGACTACACGGCCGTCCGTGAGCTGATCTACCACGGCATCGCCGGCGACGACGCCGAGGCCGGCCGCCGCGCCCTCACGGCCGGCGTGGACATGAGCATGGTCGACGGGATCTACGCCGACGCCCTGCCGGCGCTCGTCGCAGACGGGCGGCTCCCCCTCGCGGTCGTGGACGAGGCCGTGCGCCGCGTCCTCCGCGTGAAGCGCCGCGCCGGGCTGTTCGCCGATCCGTACCGCTACGTCCACCCCGAGCGCGAGGCGGCCGAGCTGTTCTCGGACGGCAACCGCGCCATCGCCCGCGACCACGCCCGCCAGGCCGTCGTCCTGCTCAAAAATGATGGGGGGGTGCTCCCGCTCCGCCGCGACCTCGGGTCGCTCGCCGTGATCGGCGCCCTCGCCGCCGACTCGATCTCGGCGCTCGGCTCGTGGGCCGGCGCCGGCCGCCGCGAGGAGGCTACGCCGATCCTCCCCGCGCTCCGCGAGGCCCTCCCCGGCACGGAGGTCCGCTACGCGCCGGGGTATCCCGTGGCGACCGGCGGCTTCCTCCAGATCGTCGACGCGATGCTGAGCGAGGATACGTCCGGGCACGACGAGGCCGTCCGGCTGGCCGCGTCGTCGGACGCCGTCGTCCTCGTCCTCGGCGAGCACCGGGAGCTGACGGGCGAGGCGGCGTCGCGCGCCACCACCGGCCTGCCGGGGGCGCAGCTGGCGCTGGCGCGGCGCGTGATCGAGGCCGCCGGCGACAAGCCGGTCGCCGTCGTGCTGACGAACGGCAGGCCGCTTGCCCTCGGCGCCCTCGACGCCGTCGCCCCGTCGATTCTAGAGACGTGGTACCTCGGCTCCGAGATGGGCCCGGCCGTGGCCGACGTGCTTCTCGGCTTCCACACCCCCGGCGGCAAGCTCCCCGTCTCGTTCCCGACGGTCACCGGCCAGGAGCCGATCTACTACAACCGCAAGCGGACCGGGCGTCCGCACGATGTGCCCGGCGCCAGCGACAAGTACGTCTCGCGCTACGTCGACGCGCCCGTCGAGCCGCTCTACCCGTTCGGCCACGGCCTCAGCTACACGACGTTCGAGTACGCGGCCCCGCATCTGAGCGCGGAGCGAATGGGACTGGACGGGGAGGTGGTGGTCGCCGTCGACGTGACGAACACGGGGGACCGGGCCGGCGTCGAGGTCGTCCAGCTCTACGTCCACGACGAGGTCCGGAGCGTGACGCCGCCGGTGCAGGAGCTGAAGGGCTTCGAGCGGGTCGCGCTGGCAGCCGGCGAGACCCGGACGGTCACGTTTACCCTGGCTCCGGATAACCTTCAGTTCTGGGGCCTGGATGGCTCGTGGACGGTCGAGCCCGGCTGGTTCACCGTCTTGGTCGGTGGCTCTTCGGCCGACACGCAGTCCGTCCGGTTCGAACTCGTCGAGGACTGATGCGGCGTCGTTCCCATGCTGTCCCGTCGAGGAGCGCCGCGTCGCACCCCGTCGGTGCACCGGTGGCTGCCCGACCGTTGCCCGTCTCGCTTATCCGCGCCCAGCTATGAAACGTGCTCTCCTGATCGTGATGGCGGCAGGCGCCGCGGTTACCCAACTCGCCGTCCCGGACCGGATCGTGAAGCGGTACCTCGTGCTGCTGCTGGCGGCCCTCTCGGCCGGCGCCGTCGCCCAGCCGCGCGCTGCGCAGCGAAGCGCTCCGCGCAACGTCGTCTTCATCCTCTCCGACGACCACCGGTACGACTTCATGGGGTTCCACCCGGACGCCCCCGCGTTCCTCCAGACGCCGAGCCTGGACCGGATGCGGGCCGAGGGTGCCCACCTCGCGAATGCGTTCGTCACCACGAGCCTCTGCTCGCCGAGCCGCGCGTCGATCCTGACGGGCCGGTACGCCCACAACCACGGGATCGTCGACAACTCCAGCCCGATCCCGGAGGGGACGCGGTTCTTCCCGCAGGACCTCCAGGCGCAGGGCTACCGGACGGCGTTCATCGGCAAGTGGCACATGGGGGAGGTGGACGACCTCCCGCAGCCGGGCTTCGACCGGTGGGTCTCGTTCCGCGGGCAGGGCGCCTACACGGACCCGCTCCTCAACATCGACGGCGAGCGCCAGCAGATCGAGGGCTACACGACCGACATCCTCACCGACTACGCCCTCGACTTCCTCCGCCGGCAGGATGGCTCGGCTCCCTTCTTCCTGGAGCTCTCGCACAAGGCCGTCCACGCCGAGTTCGAGCCGGCCCCGCGCCATGCTGGCACCTACGCCGACGTGACGATCCCGTACCCCGAGACGATGTGGCTGACCGAACGGAACTACCTCGGCAAGCCGCACTGGGTGCGGCAGCAGCGCGGCTCGTGGCACGGCGTCGACTTCATGTTCCACGGCGACCTCGGGCCGGGACAGAGCGGGTTCGACAACTTCTACCGCCGCTACACCGAGACCCTCCTGGCCCTCGACGAGTCCGTCGGGCGCGTCCTCGACTACCTGGAGGAGAGCGGGCTCGCGGAGAACACCCTCGTCGTCTACATGGGCGACAACGGGTTCTTGCTCGGCGAGCACGGGCTGATCGACAAGCGGAACGCCTACGAGGAGTCGATCCGGGTGCCGCTCCTGGCGTGGGCGCCGGGCTGGATCGCGCCCGGCACGACCGTCGACGCGCTCGTCCGCAACATCGACCTCGCCCCGACCTTCCTCGACCTGGCGCACACCTCGACCTCCATCGACATGGACGGGACGTCGTTCCTCGACCTCCTGGCGGGCCGGGCCGGCGGCGGGGCGGGCCGCGAGTTCCTCTACGAGTACTACTGGGAGTACGCGTTCCCGCACACGCCCACGACGTTCGCGCTCCGTGGCGACCGGTACAAGTTCATCTACTACCACGGCGTCTGGGACACCGAGGAGCTGTACGACCTCGCCACCGATCCGCAGGAGCGGGTCAACCTCGTGGAGGTCCCGGCGCTGCGCGACACCGTCAACGCCATGCGGAGCCGGCTCTTCGACCGCCTCGCGGACGACGACGCCCTGCGCGTCCCGATGCGCCGCGGCAACTGGAACGCGGACGAGCGTCTGCTCTACGACTGATGCGCGGTGGCGTCCCACTCGTCGTGCTTCTCGCCGTGCTGGTCGTCGTCCCCGTCCACGCGCAACGGACCCAGACCTCGATCAACGGCGGCTGGCGGTTCTGGAACGACGACGCGGCCGGTGCCGAGGCGTCCGTGTACGACGACGGCGCCTGGGAGCGCGTGGACCTCCCGCACACATGGAACGCCGAGGACGCCTTCGACGAGACGCCCGGCTATCGGCGCGGTGTCGGCTGGTACCGCCGCCCACTCGACCTGCCGGAGTCGCAGGCGGGGCGGCGGTTGTTCCTCGTGTTCGAGGGCGCCAACCAGGTCGCCGATGTGTTCGTGAACGGTCGGCCGGCAGGGCGCCACGTCGGCGGGTACACGGCGTTCGCCGTCGAGATCACGGACCTCGTGACGCCGGGCGCGACGGCCGCGCTCGCCGTCCGCGTCGACAACGCCCACGACCCGGACGTCCCGCCGCTCGACGCCGACTTCACCTTCTACGGCGGGATCTACCGCGACGTGTGGCTGGTCACGACCGACCCCGTCCACCTCAGCCTGGAGGACGCCGCGCCGGGTGTCTGGCTCGACACGCCCGGCCTCTCCGATGGCGACACGCGCATCCGCGTCCGCGCCGCCCTCGTCAACGACGGGTCGGAGCCGGTCGACGTGACGCTCCGACACACGCTCCTCGGCCCGGCCGGCGCCGAGGTGACGACGGTCGCGTCGAGCGCCTCACTGGCAGCCGGCGTGCGCGAGACCGTCGAGACGTGGAGCCCGCCGGTCGACGACCCGCAGCTCTGGACGCCGGAGACGCCGTCCGTCTACCACGTCCGCACCGAGGTGCTCGTCGACGGCGCCGTGCGCGACGCCGTGACCGAGCCGCTCGGCTTCCGATGGGTCGCGGCCGACGGCGACGGCTTCTGGCTCAACGGCGCACACCGCCAGTGGGCCGGGACCAACCGCCACCAGGACGCCGAGGGCTGGGGCAACGCGCTCCCCGACGACCTCCACCGCCGCGACGTCCAGCTCGTCAAGGAGACCGGGTTCGACTTCCTCCGCCTCGCGCACTACCCGCAGGACGAGGCGGTCCTGAACGAGACCGACCGCGTGGGGCTGGCGGTGTGGGAGGAGATCCCCGTCGTCAACACGATCACGCCCTCGGAGGCCTTCGCCACGAATGCCGAGACCATGCTGCGCGAGATGATCCGCCAGCATGTCAACCACCCCTCGATCGTGATCTGGGGCACCATGAACGAGATCCTGCTCCGGATCCCACCGGACGCGCCCGACGACTACGTCGACGACGTGCGGGCCCTCGCCGAGCGGCTGGAGCGGGTCGCGAAGGAGGAGGACCCGACGCGGCTGACGGCGATGGCCGTGTCGCACGGCGAGGCCGCCTACCGCATCGCCGACGCGGCCGACATCTTTGCCTTCAACCTCTACTTCGGCTGGTACCACGACACCGTTCGCCGACCTCGGCGTCTTCCTCGACAGCCTCCACGCCGCCCACCCCGACGTGCCGCTCATGGTGAGCGAGTACGGCGCCGGCTCCGACGAGCGGGTCCACGCGGACCGTCCCGTCCGCTTCGACTTCTCGACCGAGCACGCCGAGGACTTCCACCGCGCGTCGTTCGGGATCCTCCAGGACCGTCCGTGGATGGTCGGCAGCGCCGTCTGGAACCAGTTCGACTTCGGCTCGGCCGGGCGCCAGGACACGAAGGACGGCATCAACCAGAAGGGCCTTTTTTTCTTTGACCGGACGCCGAAGGACGTGGCCTTCTTGTACGAGGCGCTGCTTCGTGATGAGCGCGTCCTTCACGTCGAGCGCGATCACCTCTACCGCGCCGGCCCCCGCCGCCAGCCCGTCCGGGTGTTCTCGAACGCGCAGACCGTCGGGTTGCGACTCGATGGCCGCCCGGTCGGCACAGCGATGCCGGAGAACGGCCTGGCCGCGTTCGAGGTGGAACTGGCGCCAGGACCGAACCGAATCGAGGCGGTCGGCGCCTGGGCCACGCCGGGCACGCACGCCGACGCGACGACCCTCCACTACAGCGACACCGAGGCGTTCTTCGACGGCGGCCCAGACGCGCCGCCCGCCGTCGCCCTCAACGTCGGTTCCGACCACAGTTTTACGGGCGCTGGCGGGCTCGTCTACCTCGCCGAGGCCGACTGGCCCGGTGGCGCCCCCGAGGGACGCGCCCGCCGCACCCACCATCGCATCGGTGGGACCGAGGAGGACGCGCGCTTCCAGACGTTCCGCGAGATGCCGCCGACGTGGGCGCTCCCGATGCTCCCGGCCGGCACCTACGACCTTACCGTTGGCTTTGCAGAGACCGACACCGACGCGGCCCGCTCGTTCACCCTCACCGTCGAGGCCGCGACAAGTAACGTCAGTCTCCCCGAGCGCTGGTGGGCCGTCGAGACGCGGGTCCGGATCACGCTCCCGGAAGCTGCCGCTCCCGTCCTCCGCTTCGGGTCGTCGTCTGCGGCCCCGCCCGTCCTGAGTACTCTCGTCCTCCGTCGCCTCTAGCCATGCCCCGACCGCTCCTCCTCCTCGCCGCCCTGCTCGGGCTCGCCGCGTGCGCGCCGTCCGCGCCCGTGGTCGCGCCAGACGCCCCGATGGCCGGCCCCCTGCGGGCCGCCGACGCGTACCCCGTCACGGCGGAGCAGGAGGTGTTCCTCGACACGCTCCAGGCCCGCACCTTCCGCTGGTTCTGGGAGACGACGGATCCCACGACCGGGCTCGTCCACGACCGCTACCCGAGCCGCGACTTCTCCAGCATCGCGGCCATCGGGTTCGGGCTGGCCGGCTACGGGGTCGGCGCCGAGCGCGGCTACGTGACGCGCGACGAGGCCGCCGAGCGGACGCTCACGACGCTCCGCTACCTCTACACGCGGCCCCAGGGCCCCGAGCAGGTCGGGACCGCGGGCTTCCGCGGCTACTTCTACCACTTCCTCGAGTACGACGACGGCACGCGGTTCCGGGGCAACGAACTCTCGACCATCGACACGGCCCTCCTCATGGCCGGCGTCCTCTTCTCGCGCGAGTACTTCGACGCGCCCGACCCCGACGAGGTCGCCATCCGCGCCTACGCCGACTCGCTCTACCAGCGGGTCGAGTGGCCGTGGTTCCGCAAGCCGGACCAGACGCGCCTCACGATGGGCTGGTACCCCGAGACCGACTTCAATCGAGCCGAGTGGCAGGGCTACAACGAGGGGATGATCCTCTACCTCCTCGGCCTGGGATCGCCCACGCACCCCCTCGACGCGGATGTCTGGCCGACGTGGACGAGCACCTACGAGTGGGAGGACTTCTACGGCTACGAGCACGTCAACTTCACGCCCCTCTTCGGCCACCAGTACAGCCACCTCTTCGTCGATTTCCGGGGCATCCAGGACGCCTACATGCGCGACAAGTCCGAGGAGGTCGGCGAACCGATCGACTACTTCGAGAACAGCCGCCGCGCCACGCTCAGCCAGCACGCCTACGCCGTCGACAACCCGATGGGCTGGGACGGCTACTCGGACCGGATCTGGGGCCTCACGGCGAGCGACGGCCCGACGGACCGCGCGGTCGAGGTCGACGGCGAGGAGCGCCAGTTCCACACCTACTGGGCGCGCGGCGCCAGCGCCAAGCACGTCAACGACGACGGGACGATCGCGCCGACCGCCGCGGGTGGCTCGATCCCGTTCGCCCCGGAGATCACGATCCCGGCCCTCATGGAGATGGCCGCGCGCTACCCGGGCACGCTCTGGACCGACGACTACGGCTTCCGCGACGCCTTCAACCCGACGTTCACCGCCACCGACGTCCCGATCAAGCGGAACTCGGAGGTGACCGAGCACGGCTGGGTCGACCACGACTACCTCGGCATCGACCAGGGCCCGATCCTAATCATGGCCGAGAACTTCCGGACCGGCCTCGTCTGGGAGACGATCCAGCGGAGCCCGTACCTCGTGCACGGGCTGCGGCGCGCGGGCTTCCGCGGCGGCTGGCTGGACGAGGCGGAGGTCGAGGGGGTCGAGCCCATCGACTTCCCGACGGCGGCGGACGCCGACCCGGACGGGGCGGACCGCCTGCTCGTCGTCGTCCTCGGCTCGTCGACGGCGGAGGGGACCGGGCCGTCGCACCGAGACAGCACCTGGGTCAACCGCTTCCGCGAGTATCTGGAGGGCGTCGACGCACGGTTCGACGTGCTCAACCTGGCGCGCGGCGGCTATTCCACGTTCCACCTCGCTTCGGCCGGGACCGTCGCTCCCGAGACCATCCGCGGCGCGCCCGACCCGGCCCGCAACATCGACGCGGCGCTCGCGCGCGACCCCGACGCCATCGTCGTCAACCTGCCCTCGAACGACGCGGCCTACGGTGTCGATACGAACACGCAGATGGCCAACTTCGAGGTCATGGTCGCGCGTGCCGAGGCCGCCGGGGTTCCGATCTGGATCACCACGACGCAGCCGCGCGACTTCGAACCGGAGACGGTGGCGGTCCAGCGAGCCGTCCGCGACGCCATCCTCGCCCGCTACGGTGACCACGCCATCGACTTCTGGAGCGGCTTCGCCGACCCCGACGGCCAGCAGGCCGAGCGCTGGGGCTCCGGCGACAACGTCCACTACAACGACGCCGCCCACCGCATCTTCTTCGAGCGCGTGCGCGACGCCGGCGTCGCCGAGGCCGTGCTCGCCGCCCACTAGCCCCCAACCGCTGCCCCCGCCCATCCCCATGTCCTCCTGAGCGAGCGGAGCGCGTCGATGGATCTCTGACGCGACGAGGTCTCACGTCGACCCCGGGAGCGCTGTCCAGTCCAGGTGCTCGCCAGAGATCCCTGGCTGCGCCGACGCTTCGCGGCCGACTCCGCCGCTGCGCGGCACCGCTCACGATGACGACCCGTCCCGCGTGACTCGCGAATGACCCTCCGTCCGCTCCTGCTCCTCCTTGGCCTCGGCGCTGCGCTCGCCTCCCTCGGGGGGTGCGCCGAGGCGGACGGCGGCGACGTCGTGCTGGAGTTCTGGGCGATGGGCGCCGAGGGCGAGAAGGTCCAGCCGCTCATCGACCGGTTCGAGGCCGAGCACCCCGGCATCCGCGTGGCCGTCCAGCAGCAGCCGTGGACCTCGGCCCACGAGAAGCTCCTCACGGCGTTTGCCGGGCGCTCGACGCCCGACGTGTCGCAACTCGGCAACACGTGGGTGGCGGAGTTGGAGGCGCTCGGCGCCCTCGCCGACCTGACGCTGGACGTCCGCCGCTCGGAGGGCGTCGACGAACGCGACTACTTCGCGGGCGCGTGGGACACGAACGTGATCGATGGCCGCGTGTGGGGCGTCCCGTGGTACGTCGACACGCGGCTCCTCTTCTACCGGACCGACCTGTTCCGCGAGGCCGGCTACGAGCAGATGCCGAGGACGTGGGATGCGTGGGTCGAGGCGATGCGCCGCGTGCAGGACGTCCAGCCCGAGGGCGGGTACCCGATCCTGCTCCCCGTCAACGAGTTCGAGCCCCCGCTCGTCCTCGGCCTCAACACCGCCGACCTCCTCCGCGACGACGACCGCTACGGCAACTTCCGGAGCCCCGAGTTCCGCCGCGCCTTCGCCTTCTACGTGGACCTCTTCCGCGAGGGGCTGGCGCCGGCCACGAGCGGGACCGAGATCTCGAACCTGTACCAGGAGTTCGCGACGGGCCGGTTCGCCAGCTACATCACCGGCCCCTGGAACATCGGCGAGTTCCAGCGCCGCCTCCCCGACGACGTGCAAGACGCCTGGGGCACGGCGCCGATCCCCGGTCCCGACGCCGGCACGCCGGGCGTCTCGGTCGCCGGCGGCTCCAGCCTCGTCGTGTTCGAGCGCTCGCCGCACAAGTCGGAGGCGTGGGCGCTCGTCGAGTTCCTGTCGCGGCCCGAGGTCCAGATCGAGTTCAACCGGCTCACAGGCGACCTCCCGCCGCGCGAGTCGGCGTGGGAGGCGTCGGGGCTGGCGGCCGACCCGTACGCCCGCGCCTTCTTCGAGCAGCTCCGCCACGTCCGGCCGACGCCCAAGATCCCGGAGCAGGAGCGGATCGCCCAGACCATCCGCCAGTACGGCGAGGCCGCCGCGCGCGGCCAGATGACCGTCGACGAGGCGCTCGCCGCGCTCGACGCCGACGCGGACCGGATCCTGGAGAAGCGCCGCTGGCTCCTCGACCAGCGGGACGAGAAATGATCGACCGAGTCCCACGCTCTTGCACGCCCCGTGCGCCTCGCCGCGCTTGTCGGCACCTGGGGGGACGAGGACGGGTGCGCACCGACGGTGACCGCCAGCGCTTCCGACGTGCCCTCCTGAGCGGAGGCCGCGCCGCGGCCGACGTCGAAGGATCTCTCTCCGGACGCGGTCACGTGCTGACCCCGAGAGCATGGGGCGGACCACGTGTTCGTCAGAGATCCTTCGGCACGCTCCACTCGCTCAGGAGGACGAGAGGGACCGGCCGGTGGCGGGTCGGTGCTGGGGGGAGGCCATGAGCACCGTCACCCACACCGACGCCGATCTGGCGACGAGGCTCGGTCCGCCCGAGGCGGCCGCCAGTGAGGCGGCGGCGCTCGACGACGGGCCAAGACGTTGGCGCCCGCGCCTTCCCGAGGCCGCCGCCAGTCGGGCCGCCGTCCTGTTCCTGACGCCGGCGCTCCTCGTCATCGGGCTGTTCTTCTTCCTGCCAGTCCTCGCCGCGTTCGCGCTGAGCCTGACGGACTTCGACATCTACGCCCTCGCCGACCCCGGGACGGCCCGGTTCGTCGGGCTGAAGAACTACGTCGAACTGGCGCAGAGCGGGGAGTTCTGGCAGGCGCTTCGCAACACGTGCTACTTCGTGGTCGTCGGCGGGCCGCTGTCGGTCGCCGTGTCGCTTGGGCGCCGCGCTCCTCGTGAGTTCCCAGTTGGTCCGCCTGAAGGGGCTCTGGCGGACTGTGTTTTTTGCGCCGGTCGTGACGACGCTCGTGGCTGTGGCCGTCGTCTGGCGCTACCTCTACAACACGCAGTACGGGCTCCTCAACTACGCCCTCGGGCTCGTCGGGCTCGGGCCGGTCGACTGGCTGGGAGACCCGGCGTGGGCCATGCCCGCCATCATCGGGCTCGCCGTCTGGAAGAACTTCGGCTACAACATGATCATCTTCGTGGCCGGGCTGGCGGGGATCTCGGAGGAGCTGTACGAGGCGGCTCGGATCGACGGCGCCGGCCCGTGGGCGCAGTTCCGGCACGTCACGCTCCCCCAACTCGCCCCGACGTTCCTGTTCGTCGGCGTGATCACGATGATTGGCTACTTCCAGCTCTTCGCCGAGCCCTACGTGATGACCGAGGGTGGGCCGCTGCGGAGCACGGTCAGCGTGGTGTTCCTGATGTACGAGGAGGGCTTCAAGTGGTGGAATCTGGGCTACGCCTCGGCCGTCGCCTTCGTCCTCTTCGTGATCATGCTCGTCGGGACCCTCATCCAACTCCGCGTCCAGCGCGACGACGCGTCATGAGCCGCGGCCTCCTCCAGACGGTCCTCTACGCGCTCCTGATCGTCGGGGCGGTGCTGACGGCGTTCCCGCTCATGTGGATGGTCTCGGCCTCGCTCATGCCGCCGGGCGAAGCGAGCGGCTTCCCGCCGCCGCTCGTCCCGAGCGCACCGACGCTGGAGCACTACCGCGCGCTCTTCGCCCGGGCCGACATGGGGCGGTACCTGTTCAACAGCGCGCTCGTGGCCGTCTCGGTCACGCTCGTCTCCCTCTTCATCAACTCGCTGGCCGGTTACGCCTTCGCCAAGCTCCGATTCCGGGGGCGCGAGCGGATCTTCCAAACGCTCCTCGCGGCGCTCGTCATCCCGGCGCAGGTGGCGATGCTCCCGCTGTTTCTGGAGATGCGGGCGCTCGGGCTCGTCAACTCGTACGCCGGCGTGGTCGTCCCGGCGGCGGCGAGCATCTTCGGCATCTTCCTCATCCGCCAGTTCGCGCGCTCGATCCCCGACAGCCTGGTGGAGGCGGCCCGGATCGACGGCGCCAGCGAGTTCCAGATCTACCGGACCGTCGCGCTCCCGCTCCTCCGGCCGGTCCTCGTCACACTCGCCCTCTTCACCTTCATGGGGTCGTGGAACGACTTCATGTGGCCCCTCATCGTCCTCACCGACGACGACCTCTACACCCTGCCCGTGGCGCTGGCGACGCTGACGCGCGAGCGGGTGCAGGACAACGAATTCATGATGGCCGGCGCCGTCGTGACCACGCTGCCGGTTCTCGTCGTCTTCCTCGCCCTCCAGCGCCAGTACGTCCGCGGCATCATGCTCGGCGGCGTCAAGGGCTGATCTCCCCGGTTCCGTGGACCTCGCCGTCTCGACTCGCCACACGCTCGCCGACCTCCGGCGGCCCGTCTCGCCTACGCACCTCCTCGGCGGCGGGCGCCTGACGGCCGCGCTCACCGCCGCAGGCACGGGCGTCGTCACGTACGAGGATGTGGATCTCACGCGCTGGCGCCGCGACCCTGTGGAGGACGCCGACGGGCTCCTCGTCTTTCTCCGCGACCTGGACTCGGGCGAGACGTGGACCGTCGGCTGGCGGCCGGGCCAGGAGCCGGACGCCTACGAGGCCCTGTTCGGGCCGGGGACGGTCGAGATCGTGCGCGAGGACGACGGCGTCGAGACGCGGCTGTGCCTCGCCGTCGCGCCGGCGGGCGCCCTCGTCGGGCGGCTGCGGCTGTGCGCGCTCGACGGCCGCGCGCGCCGAGTCGAGGTGACGACGTTCGCCGAGATCGTCCTCCACCACCGCGGCGCCGACGCCGCGCACCCGGCCTTCTCCAAGCTGTTCGTCCAGACGGAGCGGGCGGACGAGCGGCCCGTCCTGCTCGCCAAGCGCCGCCTCCGCTCGCCCGACGACGCGCCCGTGTGGCTGGCCCACTGGCTCGACGACGGCGCCGAGGACGTGTCGTGGGAGACCGACCGGTTCCGGTTCGTCGGGCGCGGGCGGCACCGGACGGCCCCGGCCGCCCTCGACGCGCCCGGCGCCCTGAGCGGGACGACGGGCGCCGTCCTCGACCCCGTCGTCGCCTTCCGGACCCTCGTGGACGTCCCGGCGGACGAGGCCGCGGCGCGGGCGTTCGGGATCGCCGCCGGTCGCTCGCGCGCCGACGTCCTCGCCCGTGCCGACGCGCTCCGTTCCATCGGCGACGCGCACGACGCGATCCGTGCCGCCGTTGACGCGGAGCACGACCGCCGCCAGCGGCTCGACCTCTCCGATGAGGACGCGGAGGACGCCGATGCGCTCGTCGGGCCGCTCCTGTTCGGAAGCCCCGAGGGGCGGGCGCCGGCCGACGCCATTTCGGCGCTCTCTCCCGGCGCCGATCCGGGCGCCATCGGCCTGGGCGGGACCGCCCGGCTCGTGCTCCTCCGCGTCCGTCAGACGGACGGGGTGGCGGCCGCCCGGCGGCTCGACGCGTTCCGCCGGTACTGGGCCGACCTCGGGCTCGACGTCCGCCTCGTGGTCCTCGCCGACGCGCCGCGGATGGACGACGTGCACGACGCTGTCACCGACGAGACGCGCGTGGTCATGACGGACGAGTGGAACGACGCCGAGCAGGCGCTGGCGGCGTCGACGGCCCACCTGTACGCCGAGGACGCCGTCCCGACGCCGTCGACCGGCGAGACGCCCCTTGCCCCGGACGCCCCCACCTCGCCGACCAGCGACAGGCTCGTCCTCGACGACGGCGCGCTCCGCGCGTTCAACGGCCTCGGCGGCTTCTCCGCCGACGGCACCGAGTACGTGCTCCACCTGCGTCCGGGCGACGACGGCCGACCGGCGCTCCCGCCGCTGCCCTGGACTAACGTGATCGCCAACGAGCACGGCGGGTACCTCGTCTCGGAGCGCGGTGCGGCGTCCTCGTGGAGCGCCAACAGCCGCGAGAACCGTCTCACGCCCTGGTTCAACGATCCCGTAGAGGACCCGCACGGCGAGGCGCTCTACGTGCAGGACGTCCGGCGCGGCGTGCTCTGGTCGCCGACGCCCGGGCCGGCGCCGGCGGCGGTGCCGTACGAGGTGCGCCACGGGTTCGGGGTCACGCGCTGGCGCACGGCGGTCGACGGCGTCGAGCAGGAGACGATCCAGTCGCTCGCGCCTGACGCCTCGGCGCGGTTGACGGTCGTGCGCCTCACCAACACCGGCACCGCGCCGCGCGATCTGGCGGTGACGGCGAGCGCCCGCGTCGTCCTCGGCGCCCTCGCGGTCGAGAGCGACCGGATGGTGACGACCGAGCGGGACGGAGCGGTGGTCTACGCCCGCAACGCCACGCGCGGCGAGTTTGCCGAGCGGGTGGCCGTCGTGTCTGCGGCCGTCCCCGAGGGCGCGGAGGTCTCATTGACCGGTGACCGCGCCGCCTTCCTCGGCCGGTTCGGGACGCCCGAGGCGCCGCGCGCGCTCGTCGACGGCGTCCCGCTCGACGGCGCGGTCGGCGCCGGACTCGACCCGCTCGTGGCGCACCGCGTGGCGTTCACGCTCGCGCCCGGCGAGACGCGGGAGGTCGCCTTCCTGCTCGGCGAGGCCGCGGACCGCCCCCAGGCCGAGGCGCTCGCCGAGCGCTTCGCGACGGTCGACGCCGTCCACGCGGCCATCGAGCAGACGCGGGCCTTCTGGCGCGAGACGACGACGGCGCTCCAGATCGAGACGCCCGAGCCGGCCCTCGACCTCATGGCGAACGGGTGGCTCCTCTACCAGAACCTCTCGTGCCGCCTCTGGGGACGGACGGCGTTCTACCAGAGCGGCGGCGCCTACGGCTTCCGCGACCAGCTCCAGGACACGTCGGCGCTCGTCTACGCCCGGCCCGACCTCACGCGCGCCCAGATCCTCCGCAACGCGGCGCACCAGTTCGAAGAGGGCGACGTGCTCCACTGGTGGCATCCGCCGCTCGCCAAGGGCATCCGCACGCGCTTCGCCGACGACCTCCTCTGGCTCCCGCTCCTCACCGCCTTCTACGTCCGCACGACCGGCGACACGGGCGTGCTCGACGAGGCCGTCCGGTTCCTGACCGCGCCGCTCCTGGAGGACGGTGAGGACGAGGTGTACCTCCAGCCCGAGGACGCAGGCACGTCGGCCTCGGTCTATGAGCACGCCGCCCGCGCCATCGACCGATCGCTGGAGGTCGGGAATGGCGCGAACGGACTCCCCCTCATCGGCGTCGGCGACTGGAACGACGGGATGAACCGCGTCGGGCGGGAGGGGCGCGGCGAGAGCGTCTGGATGGGGTTCTTCCTCTACCAGACCCTCGGCGACTTCCTCCCGTACGTCGAGGCCCGGGGTGACGACGCCCGCGCCGCCCGCTACCGCCGGCACCGCGCGGATCTCGAACGGGCCCTCAACGGCGCTGGCTGGGACGGCGACTGGTACCGCCGCGCGACCTACGACGACGGCGCGTGGATCGGCTCGGCCGAGAGCGACGAGGCCCAGATCGACGCGCTCGTCCAGGCCTGGTCGGTCCTCTCCGGCGCCGCGCCCCCCCGCCGGGCCCAGCAGGCGCTCGACGCGATGGAGCGCCGGTTGGTGGACGAGGACGCAGGCCTCCTCCGCCTGCTCGATCCGCCCTTCGACACGACGCCGCACGACCCCGGCTACATCAAGGGCTACGTGCCGGGTGTCCGCGAGAACGGCGGCCAGTACACGCACGCGGCGCTGTGGGCCGTGAAGGCGCTCGCCGAGGCCGGCCGCTGCGAGCGCGCCGCGCCGCTCCTCGCGATGTTCTCCCCCGTGAGCCATGGCGACTCGCCGGAGGACGTGGCGGTCTACAAGACCGAGCCCTATGTGATCGCCGCCGACGTCTACGGCGTGGCCCCGCACGTCGGGCGCGGCGGGTGGACGTGGTACACCGGCTCGGCCGGGTGGATGCTCCGCGTGGCCGTCGAGTCGGTCCTCGGCTTTGGGCTGGAGGACGGGGCGACGATTACCCTGACCCCGTGCGTCCCGGCCGACTGGCCCGGCTTCTCGATCCGCTACCGCCTCCCCGATGGGTCGGGCACGGTCTACGCCATCGAGGCCTCGCGCGGCGACGCGCCCGCCCTCACGCTCGACGGCCAGCCGCTGGCCCAGAGCGACGGGCGCTGGCGGATCCCGGTCACGCGCGACGGGGCCGAGCACACCGTCCACCTGATCCTATGAGTCGTCCCATTCTCCTGATGCTCGTCCTGCTCGCGTCTGGCTGCGCCGGCGGATCTCGAGGGACGTCGCCGGCCGTGGTCGACGTCGTCACGCTCAACCTCTGGCACGACCAGAACGACTGGCCGGCGCGGCTGGAGATCATCGTGGACACGCTCGCCGCCCTCCGGCCGGACGTGATCGTCCTCCAGGAGGTCCTGCAGGATTCGGCCAAGGGCCTCCCGAACCAGGCCGAGGCGATCGGCGCGCGGCTCGGCTATGCCGTCGTGTTCGCGTCCGTCGACGGTCCGGAGCGGCCGAAGCGCTACGGCAACGCGATCCTCACGCGGCACGCGGTGCTCGACACGAGCTGGACGAAGCTGCGGCCGCTCACCGACTACCGCGTGGCCGTCCACGCCCGACTCGACGTGGACGGACGGCCGCTCGACGTCTACGCGACGCACCTCCACCACACGGCCGCGGGTGACACGATCCGCGCGGCTCAGGTCGCCGACCTCATGGCGTTCGTCGAGCGGACCCGGCGGGGCCCGTTCGTCGTGGCCGGCGACTTCAACGCGCGCGCCGACGCTCCCGAGTTATCAGCGCTCACGTCCCGCACCGTGCGACGCGTTCGGGACGATCCATCCCGGAGCCGAGCCCTCGACGCTGGTCGAGGCTCTGGGACACGCGCCGCGCCGGATCGACCACGTGTTCGCCAGCCCCGGCCTCACGCCCGTCGCGGCCCGCATCGTCCTGGGCGAGCTGGTCGGGGAGCTGTGGCCGTCGGACCACCGGGGCGTGTGGGCGCGGCTTCGGTGGGCCGACGAGCGGCGCTGAGCGGCTACGCCCGGGTCTCCGCCTCCTCCTGGAGGCTGCGTGGCGTCGGACCGCTGGCCTTCGCCGTGACGGCTGTCCGTCGTCGGGATGAGAGCGTCGGGGCCGACCGCGTCGCCGTTGGATTCGATGACGTCGCGGTAGAAGGCGGCGCTCGCCTTCGGCGTCCTCTCCTGCGTCTCGAAGTCGACGTGGATGAGGCCGAAGCGCTTGGCGTAGCCCTGCGCCCACTCGTAGTTGTCCATGAGCGACCACGCGAAGTAGCCGCGCACGTCGACGCCGCGCTCCATCGCCTCGCGGACGGCGCGAATGTGATCGTGGAGGTAGGCCTGCCGGAGCGGGTCGACGACCTCGCCGCCGATCGGCTGGGGCGGGTCGGCGGTGGCGGCGCCGTTCTCGGTCACGTAGAGCGGCACGTCGCCGTACTCGTCGTGGACCCAGACGAGGAGGTCGCGGAAGGCGGGCGCGTACACCTCCCAGTCCATCTCGGTGTAGGGGTGGCGGGGCTGGCGGACCCGCCGCGCGCGCTCGGGCGGGTCGTCCGGGTCGTCCACGCAGACGGCGCGGGTGTAGTAGTTGATGCCGAAGAAGTCCGTTTCGGTCTGGATCTCAGCTAGGTCTGCCGGCGGGAACGCGGGCCACGCGTCGCCGAACACTTCGGGGAGCCGCTCGGGATAGCGGCCGTGGACGATGGGGTCGAGGAAGATGCGGTTCATGTAGGCCTCGGCGCGGGCCGCTGCCGCCACGTCCTCGGGCCGGCTCGTGGCCGGGACCTTCGGCTCCAGGTTGATCGCGATGCCGACCTCGCCCGCGTCCTCGGCGCGGAGCGCGGCCGTGCCTCCGGCGTGCGCGAGCAACTGGTGGTGGGCGGCGAGAGCGCCCTCCTCGAACACGCGGTGCCCGGGTGCGAGGCCGCCCCGAACGTAGCCGCCGTCCATCGTCACCCACGGCTCGTTGAGCGTGATCCAGCGGTCCACGCGGTCGCCGAGGCGCCGGGCGACGGCGCGGGCGTAGTCGGCGAACCAGTCGGCCACGTCGCGATTGAGCCAGCCACCGCGGTCGTCGAGGGCGGCGGGGAGGTCCCAGTGGTAGAGCGTCAGCATCGGCTCGATGCCCGCCTCCGCGAGACGGTCCACGAGACGGTCGTAGAAGTCGAGCCCGGCCTCGTTGACGCGCCCCGTGCCCTCGGGGAGCACGCGGCCCCACGCCACGCTGAAGCGGTAGGCCTGGAGCCCGAGGTCCGCCATCATCGCCACGTCCTCCGGCATCCGGCGGTAGTGGTCGCAGGCCACGTCGCCCGTCTGCCCGCCGACGGTGCGGCCGGGCGTGTGCGAGAACCGGTGCCAGATCGAGGGCCCGGCGCCGTCGGCGAGGGGCGAGCCCTCGATCTGGTAGGCCGAGGTGGCGGCGCCCCAGAGGAAGTCGGGCGGGAAGGGCATGGGCGTCAGGGGAGGGGGCAGAGCATACTCAGGGCCGTCATCCTGAGCGACGCGACCCCGAAGGGACGACGCCGCCAAGGGTCTCAACTCAGGTCCGCGAACGACGGCAGCGCCTCGACGAACCGCCAGCCCTCCTCCTCCCGCACGCAACAGTAGCGGACGAGCCCGTTGTCGACGACGAGGGCCGGGGCGCCGAGCACGGCGTTGTAGCGGGCGAGCTGGTCGAACGTGGTCTGGGAGACGGCCACGCCCGGCGCCTTGCACTCGGCCAGGAGCACCGGCCGCTGCGTCCGGTCGTAGGCGACGACGTCGGCGCGCCACGTCTGGCCGGCGTACGTCAGCCCGCGCTCGACGGCGACGAGGCCGGTGGGGAAGCCGAGGGCGAGGAGGTCGACCAGGAGCCGCTGGCGGACGCCCTCCTCGGGCGTCAGCGCCACCCACCGCCGCCGGACCGGGTCGTGGACGAGCATCCGCCCGCCCTCGGACCGCGTGCGGAGGCCGGCGTGCGCGTCGCTCACCCGGCCGCCGCCCTCTGCACCCGGCGGACGAGCGCCCGGTGCGCGCCGACCCACTGGTCCGCGTCGCGCGTCATCTTGCCCACGTTGACGTCGGCGAAGCGGGGGACGAGGTCGAGCAGGACCGGGACGACCTGGTCCCACTGGTCGGCCACGATGCGCGTCTCCAGGTCGTCGGCCGTCCAGCGCGTCCAGCGGTACTCCTCGCGGAGGGCCTCGGCCTTCTTCCAGTAGCCGCGGTCGTCCCATGCCTGGGCGCTGCCCTCGATGGTCTCCTCGATCCCGCGGAGGTGGAAGGCGAGGAAGGCGGCGAGGTCCTTGGCCTCGGCGTCGAAGGCGCCGGCGGCGAGGCTCGGGCGCTGGGCCAGGAGGTGGAGCGCCTCGGCGCAGGAGCGGGTGTGCGCACGGCGACGCTTGGCCGGCGTGTCGCCCGCGTGGATCACTCGGGACACGATCTGCGAGGTTGTGGGGGGAGCGGGAAAGCTACGGGTGAGATCCGCTAGCTCGGCGTCGATCTCGGACAGCACGGGCGGCATCCCGTCGCGAATGGCGCGTGCGATCGGGGGGGCGGTCGCGTTACACTCTGCCGTCCCCCCGGTCCTACCCCTATGTCCGTTCCCCCGCGTCGCCCCACGCGTCGCGACGTCCTCCGCCACCTCGGCGTCGGTGCCCTCGGCCTCCCGCTCGTCGGGTGCGGCTCGGTGGAGTTCACGCTGTGGCCGAAGCGCGAGCTGGTCGAGATCGCGCCCCCGCCGCCGGTCGGGCCGCCCCCGCCGCCGGACGCGGCGGCCGTCGAGCCGCTCGGGCGGACCGGCGAGGTCGCTCCCGTGGAGGCGCCGGCCGCGGCCGAGGCGCGGGCGCTCGTCCGGCCGCCGCGGCTCCGGGCGGGCGGGACCGTCGGGCTCGTGGCGCCGGCCGGCGTGCTCCGCTCCGTCGAGCAGGTGAGGGAGGCCACCGACGCGCTCGAGGCGCTCGGCTTCCGGACGAAGGTGGGCCGCAACGTGCTCGCCCGCTACGGCTTCCTCGCCGGGACCGACTCGGAGCGCGCGCGCGACTTCATGGCCATGGTCCGCGACCCGGACGTGGACGCCATCGTCGCCGTCCGCGGCGGGTGGGGGTGCCAGCGGATCCTCCCGCTCCTCGACTACGACGAGATCGCGGCCAACCCCAAGCCCATCGTCGGCTACTCGGACGTGACCTCACTGCTCCTGGCCATCTACGCACGGACCGGGATCGTCACGTTCCACGGCCCCGTCGGCATCTCGACGTGGCAGGGGATCACGTCCAGCAGCTTCGTCCGCACGCTCGTGGAGGGGCGCCCGCCGCGCCTCGGGCCGGAGACGCGCTCGAACCGCGACGAGACCGACGTGGTCCGGCCGGGCGTGGCCGAGGGGCCCGTCGTCGGCGGCAACCTGTCCGTCATCGCCGCGCTCGCCGGGACCGGCTACCTCCCCAGCTTCGACGAGCACGTGGTGTTCTTCGAGGAGGTGGAGGAGGACGCCTACCGGCTCGACCGGCTCCTCGTGCAGCTGGAGCTGGCGGGCGTGCTCCGCGCGCCGGCGGCCGTCGTCTTCGGCCAGTGCACGCGGTGCTCCACGGGCGGATCGAACTGGACCGCCGCGCGGACGATCCGCGAGCACCTCCTGAACTACGCCGCGCCGACCTTCCTGGGCGCGCCCATCGGGCACGCCTCGCCCGTCTACACGCTCCCCATCGGCCTGCCCGCCCGCGTCGACGCGGAGGCGGGGACGCTCGAGTACCTCAGCGCGGCCGTCGCCTAGCGGGCCGCCGGGACGACCTGGGCCACGCCGTAGGTGCCCGTCGTCCGCCAGCCGGGCTCGGCCGCGTCGAGCGCCCGCTGCCGCTCCGGCGCGACGCCGACGAGGGTGTCCGACTTGATGGTGCGGAGGGCGAGGAGCGGCGCCGGGAACGGTCCGAGCGCCTCGGCGAGCGTGGCGTCGGCGGGCCAGATGGCGTCGTTGGTGATCCGGCGGTAGTTGGCGTCGCCCTTGGTGACGACGAGCGAGGCGCCGGCGAACGCCCGCCCGAGGCGCTCCGGGAGGTCCCAGAGCCGGCGCGACGTGTTCCAGAAGTAGTCCGGGCACGACGCGGAGGCGGCCGTCGGCGAGGGCCGCGCGCAGCCGCTCGGACAGGGCACCGGCGTCCCCGCCCCGCGCGTCCATGAGGTCGAGGAGCGTGTGGATGTCGGCCACGATCGTGTCGCTGACGAGCACCGGCAGGGCCTTGACGTGGAGCACGACGCGCTCGGCCAGCCCCGCTCCCAGGAGCCGGTCGACGAGGACGTAGTCGAGCGCCTGCTCCGTCCCCGCGTTGTCCATCACGACGTGGACCTCGCCAGGGGCACGGCGCCGCAGGAGCGCCTCCGCCTCGGCTGTCTGGTCCGTCAGGAAGTGGTCGTCGTGTGCGGCGACGCCCTGGGCCACACTCGCGGCGATGCTGAGGTCGAGCCGGTTGCCCCAGAGCGTCCGCACGAGCGCGCGGGCGACGGACCCCTCGCGCTCGTCCCGGTCGTCGAGGGCCTCGCCGAGCGCGTCCCAGAGCGCGTCCGACGCCATCTCGTCCCGCTTGAACGGCGCGAACGGGTCGCGGAGCGTGTCGAGGTAGCGGGCGCGGTCCATCGCCACACGGTAGGCGAAGAACTCGGCGAACAGCCACTCGGTGCGCAGCCAGCTCTCGCCGTCGTAGGTCGCGCGGATCGGCTGCCAGAGGTCGGCGTCCGGGGCGAGGTCGAGGGTGGGGAGCGGGGCGTCGCCGGCGATCTCGTCCGCGAGCTGGCGGAGGCGGGCGGCTGCGTGCGCGTCGTCGGCGTTGCGGGCGGCGGTCTCGCGGAGGAGGTGGGGCACGCGCTCCTGCATCGAGACGTGGGCGAACGCGTTGCTGCCGTCGGTGCGGACGGCGTCGGGGCGGGACATGGACGGCGACGGGGAGGGAGCGGCAAGCTATCCGGCCGGCACGCCGCGCCGCCGGTTGCGGAAGCGCTTCGGGGCGGCGGGGCCTCACATCCGCTCGCTCTTCATGCACTGTGCGTCAGGCACCGCCCTCGGAGAACGGGCCGCGCGCGGGGTCAGTGAATGGGCCCGTCGGATTCCCGATGTCCCAGCGCGTCTCGCTTCCTGCGACACCAGCGAGGGCACTGGCCGTCGTGTCGGGCACGTCCGTCAGGACCGAGAACGCGCCGTCCGACTCTAGAATTACGGCGCTCACCGCGTCGGCGTCGGCGACGCTCGCGCTCCGGAGCGCCCCGCGGATCTCCTCGCGCGTCACGCGCTCCCGCCGCATGGCGTCGTCCAGGAACGCGCCGTCGTAGAACACGAGCGTCGGCCGGGACTTGACGAGCGCCTCGAACCGGTCGGACCGGACCGAGACCCAGGTGACGAGGGCCTGGAGGGCCACGAGCGCGGCGACGGCGCCGACCCCGTTCACCACGGGCGCCGTCGAGAGGAGCGTCGAGGCTACGATCGAGCCGATGGCCACGGTAACGACGAAGTCGAACGCGTTCATCTTTGCGAGCGTCCGTTTTCCGCCGATGCGGAGGACGAGGATGAGGAGGGGGTAGGTGAGGGCGGCCGAGAGCAGAACCTTGCCCAGCGAGGCCCAGGAGTCGAAGATCATGGCGGAGTCGAGAGGGGGGCGTCGTACGCGGGCGGCACGCGCTCCGGTTCGGTCGTCCGGTGCCGGGGTTAGAGCAACCCCGCGGGCCCGTCTAGGGAGGCGACTGTCCGCCGTGCCCATGCCGCCCCTCGCCGCCTTCCGCCCTGGGATCGCCCTCCACGAACCCGAGGAGCCGGAGGTCCAGGTCCACTACGTCCCGATCAAAGCGCGGCCCGAGGCCGACCGGCCGCGCGAGAAGCTGCTCGCGCACGGCCCGGCCGCCCTCAGCGACGCGGAGCTCGTCGGGCTCGTGTTCGGGAGCGGGACGCGCGTCGCCGGGCGGAGCGTCTCGGCCGTGGAACTGGGGCAGGCCCTGCTCGCGGCGTACGGCTCGCTGGCGAAGCTGGCGCGCCGCGACGCGTCCCAGGTGGCGCAGGCGACGAAGGGCGTCGGGCCGGCGAAGGCGGCGCAGCTGGCGGCCGTGTTCGAGATCGGGCGGCGCGTGGAGGCGGCCCCGCCCGAGGACCGCGTGCAGGTGCGGAGCCCGGCGGACGTGGCCGCCGCCTACGGGCCGCGCCTCCGCGACCTCCCGCGTGAGGTGTTCGTCGTGCTCCACCTCAACACGGCCAACGTGGTGACGTCCGAGTACACGCTGACGACGGGCGGCCTGGCGGCCTCCATCGTCGAGCCGCGGCAGGTGTTCGAGCGGGCGATCCTGGAGCACGCGGCGTCGGTGGTCTGCCTCCACAACCACCCGTCGGGCAACCCGGAGCCGAGCCGGGAGGACGTGCAGATCACGAAGCAGCTCGTCGAGGCCGGAAAGGTGCTGGGCATCCCCGTCCACGACCACCTCATCATCGCGGGGCGCGGGTTCACGTCGCTGGCCGAGCGGGGGCTGATGTAGATCGGGGACGGGGCGCTACGTTGGGGGAGCCCCACCGCCCTCCCATGACCGCCGTCGTAGCCGACCCCGTCCGCCCCTCCGCTCCCCCGATTGCCGCCTCGCCGCCCCGCGAGCGCCTCGTCTCGCTCGACGTGTTCCGGGGGCTGACGATCATGGGGATGATCCTCGTCAACAACCCGGGGACGTGGGGCGCCATCTACCCGCCCTTCGAGCACGCCGCCTGGCACGGCTGGACGCCGACGGACCTCGTCTTCCCGTTCTTCCTGTTCATCGTGGGCGTGGCGATCCCCCTCGCGTTCACGAAGCGCCTGGCGCGGGGCGCCGACCGGGGCGACCTCGTCCGCAAGACGGTCACGCGCGCGGCCGTGCTGTTCGGGCTCGGGCTGGCGCTCGCGTTCTACTCGCGCGGCTGGCGCTGGCTGGCCGGCGAGGGGATGGACCTGAGCGACTTCCGGATCCTGGGCGTGCTCCAGCGGATCGCCCTGTGCTACCTGGCCGCCTCGCTCCTCTTCCTCTACACGAGCGCGCGGACGCGCTGGATCCTCGGCGCCGCGATCCTGCTCGGCTACTGGGCCGCCCTGACGCTCGTGCCAGTCCCGGGCATCGGCGCCGGACACATCGACGTGCCGGAGGAGACCCTCGCGGCGTGGCTGGACCGGCTCGTGCTGGGGAACCACCTGTGGGTCGGGGCCGGCGGGCTGTGGGACCCCGAGGGCCTGCTCAGCACGCTCCCGGCGATCGTGACGACGCTCCTCGGCGTCTGGGCCGGGCGCCTGCTCCAGCGCGACGACCTCACGCCGGTGGAGACGGCCGCGCGCCTGCTCGTCGCGGGCGTGGGGCTGGCCGCTGCCGGCGGAGCGTGGGGGTGGGTGTTCCCCGTCAACAAGGCGCTGTGGACCAGCTCGTACGTCCTCCTCACCGGCGGCTTCGCCTTCAGCGTGCTCGGCGCGTGCTACTGGGTCGCCGACGTGCGCCGCCAGCGGGGCTGGACGCGTCCGTTCGTGGTCTACGGCGTCAACGCGCTCCTCGTGTTCGTCGGGAGCAGCCTGCTCGCGCAGACGCTCGGGCGGATCCACGTGGCGGGGCCGGACGGGCCGACGTCGCTCCAATCCTGGATCTACCAGACCGTCTTCGCGCCGGTCGGCCCGCCGGAGCTGTCGTCCCTGCTCTACGCGCTCGTCTGGGTGGGTGGGTGGTTCCTCGTGCTGCGGGCGCTCTACGTCCGGGGCATTATCTGGAAGGTGTAGGCGGGCGCGGGAAGCGGTTCACAGTACCTTCGTGGATCCACCGACCCGACCGGCCATGCAGATCCTCGAGCCCTCCCACGAATACGACGTGTGCATCGTCGGGTCCGGCGCGGGCGGGAGCATGGCGGCCAAGGTGCTCGCCGACGCCGGCGCCGATGTGGTCCTCCTGGAGGCCGGCCCGAAGTGGACGGTGGAGGACGACGCCGAGATGCTGACTTGGAACTACGAGTCGCCCCGGCGCGGCTCCTCGACCACCGAGCGGCCGTTCGGCGAGTTCGACGCGTGCCTCGGGGGCTGGCAGATCGACGGTGAGCCGTACCAGGCCGCGGAGGGGACGGACTGGGCGTGGTGGCGGGCCCGCATGCTCGGCGGCCGGACCAACCACTGGGGGCGGATCTCACTCCGCTTCGGCCCGGACGACTTCCGCGGCAAGAGCCTCGACGGCCACGGCGAGGACTGGCCCATCACCTACGAGGACGTCGCGCCGTACTACGACAAGGTGGACCGGCTCGTGGGCATCTTCGGCTCGCGCGACGGGTTTCACAACGAGCCCGACGGCCAGTTTCTCCCGCCACCCGAGCCCCGCTGCTACGAGAAGCTGGTGATCCAGGCGGGCGAGAAGCTCAAGGTGCCGGTCCTCTCGTCGCGCCTCTCGATCCTCACGAAGCCGCTGAACGGGCGGCCGTCGTGCCACTACTGCGGGCAGTGCAACCGGGGCTGCTCGGTGGGGGCCAACTTCTCGGCCGGGCGCGTCCTCCTCGACCCGGCGATGGAGACGGGCAACCTCACGCTCGTCACCGGCGCCATGGTGCGCGAGGTGCTGACGAATGCCGAGGGGAGGGCCTCGGGCGTCTCCTACGTCGACACGTCGACGCTGGAGGAGGGGCAGGTCCGGGCGCAGATCGTGGTGGTGGCCGCGAGCGCGTGCGAGTCGGCGCGGCTCCTGCTCAACTCGACGAGCGACCGCCACCCGAACGGGCTCGCCAACTCCAGCGGCGTCGTCGGCAGGTACCTTATGGACACGACCGGCACCTCGATGTCGGCGTTCGTCCCGGCCCTCATGGACGCGCCGTCCCACAACTGCGACGGCGTCGGCGGGATGCACATCTACATCCCGTGGTGGCTCTACGACCAGCACGCCTCGCTCGGCTTCCCGCGCGGCTACCACTTCGAGACGTGGGGCGGCCGCGGGATGCCGGGCTACGGGTTCATGGGGAACGTCCAGGGCGCCAACAGCCGGTGGCGCGGCGTCGAGCGTGAGCGCGGCGGGGGCGGCTACGGCACCCAGCTCAAGGACGACTACCGGTCGCTCTGGGGCACGCGCATCGGGTTCAGCGGGCGCGGCGAAATGATCGCCCGCGAGGACAACTACTGCGAGATCGACCCGACCAGCGTGGACCGCTACGGCATCCCCACGCTCCGCTTCAACGTGACGTGGAGCGACGCCGAGCTCCAGCAGGTCCGCCACATGCACCAGGCCGGCCGCGAGCTGCTGGAGGCGCTCGGCGGCGAGATCGACGAGGCGCCGGGCGAGGACCGCGACTACGGCATCACCAAGCCCGGCGAGATCATCCACGAGGCCGGCTGCGTCCGCATGGGCGACGACCCGGCCACGTCGGCGCTCAACGGCTACTGCCAGGCCCACGACGTGGACAACCTGTTCGTCGTCGACGCCGCCAACTTCGTCTCGCAGCCGCACAAGAACACGACCTGGACCATCCTCGCCCTCTCGATGCGCGCCGCCGAGTACATCGCCGACCAGCGCCGTCAGCGCGCCCTCTAGCCATGCCCGAGTCCCCCGTCAGCCCGTTCTCCCGCCGCGAGATCCTCCGCCTCCTCGGCGCCTCCGCCGTCGCCCCCGCGCTCCTCGCCGGGTGCCGCGACGACGAGGCCGGCTCGGCCGCCGCGCACCACGCCGGGCAGCGGTTCCAGGGCGAGATGGCGCCCGCCGTCGGCACGGAGCCGACGTTCTTCACCGAGCACGAGTTCGAGACGGTCCGGATGCTGGCCGACTACATCCTCCCGGCCGACGACCGGGGGCCGAGCGCGGCCGAGACCGGCGTGCCCGAGTTCATCGACTTCGTGATGACGGACGAGCTGCTGGGCGACCCGCGCAATCGCCAGACGGCCATGCGCGGAGGCCTCGCCTGGCTCGACGTCCAGAGCCGGCGCGCCTATGGCGCCCCGTTCGTGGAGGCGACGGACCCCCAGCGCCGCGAGCTCCTCGACCGGATCGCCTATCCCGACGTGGCCGATCCGTCCGACGCCGCCGGCGTGGCCTTCTTCAACCGGCTCCGCGACTACACGGCCGCCGGCTACTTCTCCAGCCCGCAGGGCATCGAGGACCTCGGCTACATCGGCAACGTGGCGCGGCCCGAGTGGCCCGGCTGCCCGGACGAGGTAGAGCGCCACATCGGGGCCACGGCCTAGCGGTCGCCGATGGGCGAGCCGGGCGGGATCGTGACCGGCTCGGGCGCCTCGGACGCGTCGTAGTCGCGGGCGAGGAACCGCTCGATGCGGCCCGCCAGCCACGCCCCACGGGTACCGTCGTCGCCGGTCCACTGGCGGAGGCGGGGCGCGAGGTCGGCGAGGTAGCCCTCGGCCTGGGCGCGGACGGCCTGCGCGGCGTCCTCGTCGGCGGCGAGCGCGAGGAGCGCGTCGACCCACGTTCCCCAGACGGCCCGCCGGACCTCGGCGTGGTAGGGCGTCGGCGCGGCGGCTCGGGCGAGGGCGGCGTCGGTGCGGGCGAGGAGGTCGCTGAAGGACGGGAGCGACGCATCGAGCGCGTGCTGGGTGACGAGGCGCGCGGCGCGATCCGGGGCGAGGAGGTACGAGAACGTGAGCGCCGCCGCGGTCTCGGCCGGCGCCACGGGGTCGAAGGGGAGCCCGGTCCGACCGTCGAACAGCTCGCGCGTTTGCTCGTAGCCCGGCGGACGAGGAGGGATCTGGCGCGCGGCCTCCGGAAGCGCGAGGGCGTCGGGCGTGACGGTCGTCAGGAGCGCGTCGAGTGCCGCTGTTTGCATCGCGGCCGGGACGGGGGCCGTCGGCGTGGCGCCGTCGCCGCGGGCGTCGTAGCCATAGCGCACGCCGCCGACGAGGTGGGCCGTCGCGTCGACCTGGTAGCGGTGGCGGAGGTAGAGCGGGACGAGGACCTCCTCCAGCGTCGCGAGGGGCCGGCCCTGGCGGATCGCGGCCTCGGAGAACCGGTCGAGCGCGGCGCGCCGGACGGCCATCTCGTCTCGGAGCGCGCGGACGGCGTCGGTGCCGTTGTCCCAGAGCGCACCGGTCGGCGTGGCGGCGCCGGTCGGGCGCGCGTCGGCGTCGGTGATGAAGCGGAGGCCGCGCTGGCGGTTCTCGGCCAGGACGGCCTCGGCCGTGGCGTCGTCGGGCGCGTAGCCGTAGCGGATGGCCTGCACGTCCCACGCGCCGACGCCGATCCCATACGCGTCGGCGAGGTCGATGGGGCCGAGGTCTGTCCGATGGCCCTCGATCCGGGGCGAGAGCGTCGCGAGGGGCGCCGGGTAGTCCATCACCGAGGCGCGGTCCTGCGTCGAGGCGGCGAAGTTGTGGGCGAGCCCGAGCGTGTGGCCGACCTCGTGCGCCGAGAGCTGGCGGAGGCGAGCGAGCGCGAGTTGCAGCATCGGGTCGTCCGCGGGGGGGAAGCCGGCGGCGTGGGCGCCGGTGTACGGCGCGAGCAGGCCCTCGGCGATGAGGTAGTCCTGCCGGACGCGGAGCGAGCCGAGCGAGACGTGGCCCTTCAGGATCTCGCCCGTCCGCGGATCCGTCACCGACGAGCCGTAGCTCCACCCGCGCGTGGCCCGGTGGACCCACTGGATCGTGTTGTACCGGACGTCGAGTGGGTCGACGGAGTCCGGGCGGATCTCGACGCGGAAGGCGTCGCGGAAGCCGGCGGCCTCGAACGCGTCGGCCCACCACCGGGCGCCGTCGAGCAGGGCGGAGCGGACGGGCTCGGGCGTGCCGGGGTCGAGGTAGTAGACGATGGGCTCGGCCGGCGTGCAGAGCCCGTCGGCACCAAGCGCGTCGGCGCACGTGAGGCGGTGGCGCGTGATGACCCGCTGCTCGATCTCCTCGCCGATGGGGACGGCGTAGTCCGCATAGCCGGTGGGGAAGTAGCCCGAGGCCGGCGCGAACGTGCGCGGCTCATAGCCCGGCGGCGGCAGGGCCACGAACGACTGGCGGATGCGGACCGTCGGCGCCGTCGGGTCGGCGGCCACGTCGCGGACGTAGCGGCCGGGGCTGTCGCTGGCGAACGTGAGCCGCGCCTCCAATTCCGTGTTGCGGGGGAACGCCCGGAGCGCGGTCGGCACCGGCGCGCTCCGCCCCTTGTCGAGCGAGAACGAGCCCTGGCCGGTCTGCTTCAGCGTCTGCGCCACGCCGTGCGCGTCGCGGACCACGAAGTCCGTCGCGTCGACGAGCACGCGGCCGTCCGTCTCCGCTGCGATGTCGAACCCCCACACGACGGACGACGCGAAGGCGTCCTCCACAGCCCGCCGCTCGGCCGGGTTGTCGGTTTCGGCCCGGAACCGGAGGTTCGGCTGGACGAGGAGGACGCGCCGCCCGACCCGCTCGAACCGGACCACGCGCTCGCCGCCGAGTTGGCTCCGGTCCAGCCCCACGTCGTTCGACCCCAGCCCGGCGGCGAGGCTGACGACGTAGAGCAGGTCCGTGTCGAGCGCGGGGATCTCCAGCCAGACCTTGCCCGCCTCGGCGTCCCATACGACGGGGAGGAATCCATCGTGGCGTTCCATCCCGTCCGTCTTGGCCTCGATCGAGGGGAGGGCGGCCGCGGTGCGCGCAGGCGTGGCGGGTGACGGGGAGGGGCGGTCGTGGCGCAGCCGGCGAGGAGGGCGACGAGGACGACGAGGAGGGCGCGGGGCATGGGCGGAGCGGGTGACGGCGCAATCTAGGCCGGCGCGTCGAGCGGCCCGAGCACGGCGCCGAGGCGTTCGTGGAGCAGGCGGACGAGCGCCAGGTCCATCGCGTCGTAGTCGTCCGGGATGCCGAGGACGGCAACGGGCGCGGTCCCGGCCGAGAGTGCCTCGATGCCCGGCCACGCGGAGGCGACGGCCTCGGCGGTCGGGCTCCGACGGCGGTTCCGGCTGCAGACGAAGAGGACGCGGTGGGGGCGGGGCATCGGGTGAACCTAGCGCCGGCGCTTTTCGAGCGGCGTTCGTGGCCCGCCGCGCCCGCTGCCGCGATCTTGCCCACTCCCCTCACCCCACGGGCTCCTCGCATGGCCGACCTCGACACCATCGTCTCCCTCTCGAAGCGCCGCGGCTTCCTGTTCCCGTCGTCCGAGATCTACGGCGGTCTCGGCGCCGTCTACGACTACGGCCCCCTCGGCGTCGAGCTCAAGCGAAACGTCCGCGAGCGGTGGTGGAACGCGATGGTCCGCGAGCACGAGAACGTCGTCGGCATCGATGCGGCCATCCTCATGCACCCGACCGTCTGGAAGGCGTCGGGCCACGTCGACGCCTTCTCCGACCCGCTCATCGACGACAAGGCCTCGAAGCGCCGCTACCGCGCCGACCAGCTCATCGAGGGCCACATCGAGAAGCTCCGCAAGAAGGGGAAGGACGAGCAGGCCGACGCCGTCTACGCCCGCTTCGTGGAGGCTCTCAACGCCGACGAGCCGGCCCCGGCCCTCGGCGCCATCATCCAGGACGAGGAGATCCGCAGCCCCGACTCGGGCGCGTTCGACTGGACGGAGGTCCGCCAGTTCAACCTCATGTTCGAGACGGCGACGGGCGCGCTCGCCGAGGAGGCCAACAAGATCTACCTCCGCCCGGAGACCGCCCAGGGCATCTTCGTCCACTTCAAGGACGTCGCCGAGACGGCCCGCCAGCAGGTCCCGTTCGGGATCGCCCAGATCGGCAAGGCCTTCCGGAATGAGATCGTGGCGCGGCAGTTCATCTTCCGGATGCGCGAGTTCGAGCAGATGGAGATGCAGTACTTCGTCAAGCCCGGCGACCAGCTCGACGCTTACGCTGAGTGGGCCGAGAAGCGCCTCGCGTGGCACCAGAACAACGGCATCCGCGCCGACAAGCTCCGCTGGCACGACCACGAGAAACTGGCCCACTACGCCGACGCGGCCAAGGACGTCCAGTACGAGTTCCCCTTCGGGTGGAACGAGGTCGAGGGCATCCACAGCCGCACCGACTACGACCTCTCGCGCCATCAGGAGTACAGCGGCAAGAAGCTCGAGTACTTCGACCCGCAGACCCACGAGCGCTTCGTGCCCTACGTCGTCGAGACGTCCGTCGGGCTCGACCGGACGATCCTGATGGTCCTCTGCGACGCCTACCGCGAGGAGGAGGTCGACGGCGACAGCCGGACGGTCCTCAAGTTCCACCCGGCGCTCGCGCCGTTCACGGCGGCCGTCTTCCCGCTCGTCAAGAAGGACGGGATGCCGGAGGTCGCGCACCAGATCGAGGCCGACCTGCGGAAGCAGTTCAACGTGACGTACGACGAGAAGGGCGCCGTCGGCCGGCGCTACCGCCGCCAGGACGAGATCGGCACGCCCTTCTGCATCACGGTCGACGGCGACTCGGTGGCCGACGGGACCGTCACCGTCCGCGACCGCGACTCGATGGAGCAGGACCGGATTCCGGCCGAGAACGTCCGCCGCTACCTCGAGGACCGGATCGAGGGCTGGGCGCCGGCGTCGTAGCGCGCCGCGCATGACGGGGAGCTGAGGAGACCGAACGGCGCCGGGCGACGAGAGTCCGGCGCCGGTGGCGGCGCGTGGCAGAGGGCCGCGCGTCCGCGGGCGAGGGGCCGTGGGCGGAGGCGTGGGGAGCGGTGGCCCACAATCGGTCCGTTGTCGCGACCTTGCGGCGTTCCACCCCCTCCGTCCGATGCACTTCACGGGTCTCGACTGGGCCATCATGGCCGCCTTCTTCGCCCTCTCGCTCGGGATCGGCCTCGCCGCCTCCCGACGGGCCAGCACGGGCTTCGCCGCCTTCTTCCTCGGCGGACGGCGGATGCCGTGGTGGCTCCTCGGCATCTCGATGGTGGCGACGACGTTCTCGACCGACACGCCGAACCTCGTCGCCGACATCGTCCGCTCGAACGGGGTCGTCGGCAACTGGGTCTGGTGGGCGTTCCTCCTCACCGGGCATGCTCACGGTCTTCTTCTACGCCCGGCTCTGGCGGCGCTCGGAGGTCCTCACCGACATCGAGTTCTACGAGATCCGCTACTCGGGCAAGCCGGCCGCCTTCCTCCGCGGGTTCCGGGCCGTCTACCTCGGTGTGTTCTTCAACCTCATGATCATGGCCGGCGTGACGCTCGCGGCCATCAAGATCGGCGGGATCATGATGCAGTGGTCGCCGCTCCAGACCGTCGTCATCGCGGCCGGCGTGACGCTCGTCTACAGCGTGGCCGGCGGGCTCACGGGCGTCCTCCTCACTGACCTGTTCCAGTTCGCCCTGGCCATGATCGGCTCCATCGGCGCGGCCATCTACCTCGTGAACCTCCCGGAGGTCGGCGGGCTGGGGGCCCTCCTGGCGCACCCGAACGTGCAGCCGCACCTCTCGTTTCTGCCCGACCTCGCCACGATGGGGTGGAAGGAGCTGATGCCCATCTTCATCGTCCCGCTCGCGGTCCAGTGGTGGTCGGCGTACTACCCCGGCTCGGAGCCCGGCGGCGGCGGGTACGTGGCCCAGCGGATGCTCTCGGCGAAGTCCGAGCGGCACGCCCTCGGGGCGACGCTCCTGTTCAACACGCTCCACTACGCGCTCCGGCCGTGGCCGTGGATCCTCGTGGCCCTCGCCTCGCTCATCGTGTTCCCTGACGTGGCCTCGATCGGCGAGCGGTTCCCGTACGTGGCCGAGAGCGTGGTCCAGAACGACCTGGCCTATCCGGCCATGCTCACGTTCCTCCCGGCCGGGCTCCTCGGGATCGTGGTGACGTCGCTGGCCGCGGCCTACATGTCGACGATGTCGACGCAGGTGAACTGGGGTTCGGCCATCCTGGTGAACGACGTGTATGTCCGGTTCGTGAACCCCGAGGCGAGCGAGCGCCAGCAGGTGTGGGTGGGGCGCCTCGCGACCGTCGGGCTGATGGTGGCGGCGTGCGGGTTCGCCCTCGCCCTCGAGAGCGCACTGAAGATCTTCACGCTCATGCTCCAGGTGGGCGCCGGGACCGGCCTGCTCCTGCTGCTCCGGTGGTTCTGGTGGCGGGTCAACGCGGCGGCCGAGATCGCCGGGATGGTGGCCTCGTTCGTCGTCGCCGTCGTGTTCGCCGTGACGGACGGGATGGGGCTGGAGGGCTGGGCCCAGCTCACCGTCGGCGTCGGCGTGACGACCGTGGCGTGGCTCGTGGTGATGTACGCGACGAAGCCGACGGACCCGGCCGTGCTCCGGTCGTTCTACGAGCGGATCCGTCCGGTCGGGCCGGGCTGGCGGCCGGTGGCGGCGGCGTCGCCGGTCGACAGCGGCGGCGACGTGACGGCGTCGCTCCTCTCGTTCCTCATGGCCGTCGTCGGCGTCTACTCGCTCCTGTTCGCGACGGGCTACCTCCTCTACGGGTCGACCGTGAAGGGGGTCGTGTTCGGCGTGATCGCGGCGGCGTGTGCGGTCGGCGTGGCCCGCCTCTGGCCCCGGCTCCGGTTCGGCGTGTGACGGGGGCTACGTGCCCTTCTTCGGGCCGGACGGTTTCGCGTCCGGCGATTTCCGATCCGACGGCTTCGTGTCCGGCTGTTTCGGATCCCGGGCTTGCGGCTTTGGCGGCTTCGTGTCTGGTGGCTGCGGCTCCGGTGGCTTCGGATCCGGACCGGCTTCGGATCCGACGGCTTCGGTTCTGGTGGTTTGGGATCGGCCGGTTTCGGGTCCGGCGGCTGGGCGTCGGGGGGCGGACACGCCACCCGGGGCGCGCCGACGGTGATCTCGACGTAGTCGACCCCGCCGCTCCGCGGAAAGAGTGCCTGCCGGCTCGTGGCGACCACGGCGCCGTTCGGGTCGGCGACCTGGACGAACACGCTCCGCCGGCTGGCGGCCGCCCCGTCGATCGCGTGCGCCTTCATCTCCTCGGCCGGCTTCTGCGGGGCCCCTCCGTCGGTTTCTGTGCGGCTTCTCGGGGTCCTTCCTCCCGCCCTTCTCGCCCCACGAGAGGAGGAAGGTGCCGTCCGCGTCGGTGCAGGCGTAGCCGGCGGCAGGGACCGCTCGCCCGGTGACGTCGACGAGCGTGACGGTGTGCCCGGCCACGGGGCGACCGGTGGCGCTGCGGACGAGGCCGTGCACGCGGTAGACGCCCTCCGTCGGCTCGGGGACCTCGACGCGGGCGCGCTCGGCCTCGGCCTGGAGGAGCGTAACCGAGCGGGCATTCGCCGCCACGGCCTGGTCGATCATCTGGAGGCGAGCCTCGGCGCCGGGGCGTCCGCGGAGCCGCTTCTGCTCGGCTTCGAGTTGCCGGCCCCGTGCCTGCCGGAGCCGCGCGAGGTCGGAGACGGCCTGGGTGCGGGCCTCGTCGGCGGCGGAGACGCCCCGGAGGAGGCTCTCGGCCAGCTGCGTTGCCGAGAGCGCAGAAGGGTCCATCGACTGGCGGCCCTGGGCGAACGGGGAGGCCGCCGGGCGTGCAGAGGAGGCCTGCGTCGGTCGGTTGGGGGAGTCGTGAGTCGCCATGGCGGGAGAGGGCTCAGCCCTGGGAGAAGAGGCTGCCGAAGATCTCGGTGATCCGGCCGCAGAAGTCGTCACTGAACGCGTTGAGCAGCACCGTGTTGGGCCCGTTGACGGTGAGTCCCGTCGCGCCGCGCACGAGGAGGCAGAAGGTGGACTGGTTGTGCGCCGTCGTGTTCATCACGCCGAACGTGATGGCCGAGAGGAACAGGAGGAGGAGCTGCTCGCTGAAGCGGTTGCCGACGACGCGCGTCGAGACGCCGAGGACGAGCGCGTCGGTGAGGACGTAATCGTTCCGCGAGCGCAGGGTCACCTCGTTGTCCTCGAAGGCCACGTCGTCGAGGCTCAGGACCATGACGGACGAGAACACGAACTCCTGGTCCTCCGAGGTCAGGTCGAGGAGGCACTGGTTGTCGTTGAAGAGGACGGCGCCGCCGGACGGGTGGACGCCGACGAGGGCGTCGTCCAGTCCTTCGGTCGCCTTCTGGCGCGCCGCGAAGTAGCCCCCGTCGGCCGTGGGGGCGGTGACGCCGAGGGCGCCGCCGTAGGACTGGTTGCCCGAGGCCACCTTGCCGTAGCGTCCGAGCGATCCGAGGAACGCCAGCTCGGCCGACACGCCGAGGTTCAGGATGCCGACCGTCGCGGCGGCCAGCGTCGTGTAGTCGGCGCCGCGGACGACGCCCTGGCTCGTGAACCGGTTGTCGGTGACGTGGACCGGCCCGAGCGCACGGAGCGTGAGGGCCTGCCCGAGCGGCGCCTGGACAGTGTTGCCGTGGACGCGTGCGGCGGCCGCGGCCGTCCCGCTCTGCGGCACGTCGTCGTCGAACGGCGGCGCGACGGGGGCGACGGCGAACACGACGTGGATGCCGCCGCGCCGACCGGGCCGCTGGCCGTCGATGCGGGCCCAGGCGCCGTTGTCGGTGATCATGTTCTCGACGAACGTGAGGTCCTCGCCGTGGAGCACGAACACGCCGCACACCGGGTCGCGGCGGGTCGGGCCGTTGCCCGTGATCGTGTTCTCGCGGACCTGGAGGCGCGACACGTCGGCCAGCGCGATGCCGCCGTAGCCCATCGCGTCGATCATCTCGCTCGGGATCTCGGCCAGTTCGCGGGCGAGGCAGCCGTGGATCTCGTTCCCCACGAGGTCGAGCCCGAACACGCTGATGAACCGGTCGTCGCCGTCGAGGGAGAAGAAGCCGGCCACGCCGACCCCGCACATCCCCATCTGGCGGATCTCGTTGCGCGCGAGGACGAGGTCGTAGAGGGCGCCGTCGGGTTCGAGGCGCGTCTCGGGGTCGTCGTCGGAGCGGGGGGGGATGTAGAGGCTGCCGGGCGCGCACGGATTGCACGGGTCGAAGCGGTTGACGACCCACCCGATCCGGCCCCAGCGCCGCTCGTCCTCCGTCTCCACGTGGACCGAGCCGAGCGTGATGCCGTGGCCGAGGCCGCCCTCGATCCGGTTCTCCTCCACGCGGACGTCCTCGCAGCCGCCGGCGAGCTGCATCCCGCCGAGCGCCTGGAGCGGCCGCCGTCGGCGGCGTACCTCCGGCGCGTCCTGCTCGACGCGGAGCACGTTCCGCTCGATGTGCGCGTCGCGCGCCGCGACCCAGAGCGCCGGCCAGGAGCTGGCGACGTTGCGCATGAGGAGGTGACAGCCGCGCACGACGAGCCCCTCGGTCGCGGCGACCTCGATGGCGCTCCGCTCGGCCGCCCGCACGATCAGGTCGGTCAGGTGGACGTCCGTCGGCTCGTTGATGAGGCCCTGTTGGTTGTCCTGGGCCTCCACGAGGACGCCCGGCGCGTCGACGGCGGCGTCGATGGCGAGCCCCTCGATGCGGATGCGCGTGCCGCCCTGGATCGTGAGGGCGGGGGCCGAGCCCTCCTCTCGGTCGGGCGCGATGAGGTGGGAGCGGCGGCCGCAGCCCTGGATCGTCACGTCGCGGAGGCCGTCGAGGACCACGGCCTCGCGGTACGTCCCCGGGAGCACGCACACCTGCCCGCCGGCCGGCGGGAGCGCGTCGACGGCGGCCTGGATCGAGTCGTACTGGCCGTGGCTCGCCGTGCCGTCGCCCACGCGGACGGTGCAGCACGTCCCCTGGCGCGTGAGCGGGAGGAACGGCTCGCGGCAGTCGAGCACGGTCCCGGTGACGGCGTCGCCTGCGACCTGCCAGCGGATACGGGCGAGGGGCGCGACGAACCGGCGGAGGCCGTGGGGCGGGCGACCGCTCTCCAGCGTCCATGGGACGACCTGGTTCGGCGTCTCGGGCCGCGCGGCGATGATCCAGTGGTCGCCCGGGATGCGGCCCGTCCCGTCGATCGTGACCTCCAGGCCGGTCGTTCCGAGGGCGAGCGGGGTGCCCGGCGTGAAGGGGATGGTCGGCTCGGAGGTCCGGTCGGCGCCCCGGTTCCAGACGCGGAGGTAGTAGAAGGCGCCGTCGCCCTCCAGGTCGGCGGCGTCGGGGCGGTTCTGCCAGTGATCGAACGGGTCGGTCGGGATCGCGTCGGCGAGGGTGAGGGTGCCGTCGTCGGGCTGGTACGAGGCCGCGACGCGCGTGAGGTGGCCGCGCACCTCGGCGACCTTCTCGCCGTTGGGGAGGACGGCCCCCCACGGGCAGCACCTCGACGACCTGGTCCGCGAGGGGCCAATGGGCCTGGTCGCGCGGGGGTGTGAGGAGCGTCAGCGTCTGGCGGTCGGCGCCGACCTGGATGCGGTAGAGCGGGGCGGCGTTGTCGAAGCCCCACGTGAGGTGGTCGGCGTCGACGAGCTGGACGCGGAGCGCCTGGTTCTCGGCGCCGAGGTAGCCGCCGGCCGCGAGCGGCGTGCACAGGTCCGACGGGTCGCCCCCGGACGCGTAGCCGACCGTCAGCGTGACGTCCGGACGCAGCTCGTAGTCAGCGTCGAGGGTTCTGGCCCCGCCGGCCTCCCAGGTCTCTACGACGGACTTCCACGCCTCGCCGCAGTCGTCGCCCCCGACGCCCTCGCGCACCACGACGTGCTGAACCATCCGCGTCCGCGTCGTCGTGTCGGGTCCCCCCAGTCCGACCTCCAGCAGCTCGGAGTCTTCGACGGCCTCGACCTCGACCTCGTAGGTGACGAGGACCACGAGGTCGGTCCGGCCGGCGCCGGGCGCGGGGTGTGCGTCGGGCGGGAGGAGGAGCCGGTCGGTCTGCGTGCGGAACGTCTGGTCCCGTTCCAGCGCGAGGCGGTGGCCGCCGAGGTAGAACGTGCCGGCGCCGATGTCGAAGTCGACGCGCCCGTCGCCGTCGACGCGCGGGTTCTGGATGCGGAAGCCGCCGTCGGGGGTCCCGGCCGGGCCGATCACGTCGACGCGCGCGCGGCGGCGGTCCTCGGCGTCGATCCGCCCGCCCGCGTTCCAGTCCTCGTCCGTGAGGACGCGCCCCTGCTGCATCCGCACGCCGGTGTAGTGCTTGCGGGGGTCGAACGCCGACCGGGAGATGTCGCTCGTAGCCATGGCTCAGGTCTCGTGGATGAACAGGGGGATGCGCCCGAACGGCATGTACTCGTCGATCTTGGCCTCCAGGCCGCGCCGCAGGATGGGTGCGAGGAGGCCGCTATAAGCGCTGATCTCGGACCCGGTCTCGGCGCCCTGGCGGAGCGCGAGGGGCGCGGCGTCGGTGAGCTGGCCGTAGCCGGGGTGGCCGAAGCGCTGCGACGTGAAGGCCGCGCGCGGGTCGGCGATCTCGTGGGACTCGTAGGGGCGCGGGAGGCGGCTGCCCGGCGCGGCGGCGCTGAAGCGGAAGCAACCGGTCTGCGTATCCGTCACGTCCACGACGCCGGTGACGAGCGCCTCGCTGGCCCAGAGCCGGTGCACGTCGAGGTCGCCGAAGACGGTCACGCGGGCGAGGCGGACGTCGCCCGTGTCGAGGACGAGGGCCGGTTCCGTTGGGTCGAGGGATTGGACGATGCTGTCGGCGATGTCGAGGGTCTCGATCACGCTCCCGGCCGTCGCCCGGATCGGTCCCAGAATGGAGGACCGCACGACGAGCGTCTCGACGCTCCCGTCGACGACGAGCGGGACGGCCGGGATGGGAGTCCCGTCGCCGTCTTCGCCGCCGGGGTCGAGCGTCATGTGCCGCATCTCGACCCGCTCGTAGTCGCCGCGCAGGATCAGGGCACCGCCGTCGGACCCGAGCCAGAGCCCGTCGAGGACGGCAAACGAGTCCTCGTTCGTGCCCGTGTTGAGGACCCAGTTGGTCGCCAGCCGGAGGTACGGGCGCGTCCCGTTGGCCGCCTGGACCGTCAGGTCCACGACGCTCAGCTTGTCCGCGACCGGACCGTAGGTGGCGCTGTCCTCGATCTGGAGGACGCCGTCGTTGAGGACCTCAACCGCTGTGAGCGGGCCGCCGCCGGAGCGGACGCCGTCCGGCGTGCCGTCCTCGACGTGGCGGCGGTCGTACGGGCCGGCACCGATCTCGCCCGGCATCCCGTAGACGTAGGCGACGGCCACGTCGTCCGCGGGCGGCCCCGTCGCGAACAGGAGCCGGCCGCGCTTCGGGTCGATCACGAGGCGCTTATCGGCCGGCGCGGGCGCCGTCCACGAGCCGAGTGTACCAGCGAGGGTGGCCGGAACGGGAACGGCGGTGCCGGGAGGCGTCTCAACGCGGATCGCGTCGGGGAGCAGGCGGTCCTTTCCGCAGTCCGCCACGCGGGATCCGTCGAGGAGGGCGTGGTACGTCGCCGTCGCGCCGGGTGGGACGAAGAGGGCGGCATTCGAGAGCGTGTCGAGCGTCGTCCGCAGCCTCGTCTCCGACGCGAACCGGACGCCGGCGAGACGGCGCAACTCGTCGGCCGCGGCGGCGGGGAGGCCGTCGTCTTCCAGGTCCTGGATCCCCTCGAACGAGACCTCGTAGGCGGCGTGGCTGAGCAGCCGGCAGCGGATCGGGAGCGGCATCTCCCACTCGTTCGGCGGCGTCCACGCGTCGTAGTCGAAGCCGACGGCGCGGGCGCGCGGCGCGAAGAGGGGGAGGTCGCGTCCCGAGGGGTCGAGCCAGAACGTGGCGCCGTCGGCGCGGGCGTGCGGCGTCACGCCGTCGACGGCGAGGGCGCGGAGGCGGTAGAGGTGGAGGTTCAGCTTCGGGATGCTGTAGCGGCCGAGCGCCCCCCGGTGCCGGCGCACGTCCGGCGTGTGGTGGTACTCGTCGAACGGGCCGCCCGCCAGCTCCGCCGCGTGCGCCGTCCGGAGGTCGGCCCAGCCGCCGGGCGGTGTGCCCGTGAACTGGCCGAGACGCTCGACGGGCGGCGGGTCGAGGCGGTGCCACGCCCGCCCGAGCCGGCGGAAGCTCTCGACCAGGACGCCCTCCCACCCGGTGATGTCGCCGACGAGCTCTTCGAGCACGCGCGGCGTCCCCTTGCGGCGCCGGTAGTAGATCGTCTTCGCCACGTCGACGCGCCGGCCGCGCGCGTTGAGGGCCGAGACGAGCCGCGTGCCGACGAGGTCGGCGAGGTACGGGATCGCCCAGTCGTCGGCGGTCTCCGCGTACTGGTCCTCCCAGAGCCGGTCGTGGCTGCGCCGGAGGACGGCGGCCTGCCGGGCGAGGACCTCCACGAGCCCGCGCAGCGCGCCGGGCGGGTCCGCGAGGCCGTCCTCGTGGCGGTAGGTCTCCGGGATGATCTCCCAGAGCTTCTCGGCGAAGTAGGTCTCGAAGCCGTCGCGCGCGGTCATAGCGTCGTGGGCACCGTGCTGCCGTTGAGGATGAGCGAGCCGGTCTCCACATCGAAGAAGGCGCCGGCGCCGGGCGTGCGAGCGAAGACGCCGAAGGGGGCGCCGTTCCAACCGAGCGCGCGCACGGACCAGACACCGTCCACGGCGAGGAGGGCGGCGTAGAGCGCGCTCCGGTAGAGCGGCCGGCCGATCCCGAGCCGTTCGGGCGTCAGCGCGCCGCCGTCGCCGACGAGCGCCTGGCGGACGGCCTCGATCACGTCGGCCTCGACGTACCGCTCGTCGATCTCGACGTCGACCGAGACGTCGACCGGGACGCTCGTGGCGACGTCGGCGGTGATCGCGACGTCGGGCTCGGTGGCCGACCGGAGCGCGGCGGCGACGGTCGGCTGGAGGGCCGCGTCGCCCAGGATCCAGACGTGGACCGCCGCGCCCTGTCCACGCGGGCTCCACCGCCACGCGGCCTGCGCCACGCGGACGCCCGCGACGCTCGCCGCGACCGTCTCCATGTCGAGGATCGAGACAGCGCGGCCAAGCAGGAGCGCGGAGGCCGGCGCGCGCGTCCGCACCTCGTCCTCTGTCTCGGCGTCGGCGCCGCCGTAGGCCGCGACGGGGTTCTCGACGCGCTGGATTCCGACGACGGGCTTCGCCAGTTGGGTGATGCCGCCGGCGGGCGGCATCGCCGCCCCGGCGCCGAAGCGGTAGGCCGCGACCACGTTGTCCGTTCCGGTCGGGAGGCGGGCGCCGCGGATGCCGTCGCCGAACGTGACGGTCGCCGTCCCCTCGGCGTCGTGGCGGACGATGTAGACACGGTCGAGCGGGCCGCGCCCGAAGAACGACGGCACCTCGTCCCACCGCACGCCGTCGACCCAGACGGTGAGGGTGCTCGCGACGCCGGCCGGGTCCTCGCTCGTCGGCGCCGGGACGTAGGTGAGGGGCGCCTTCTTCAGCTCGAACGCCGGGCTCGCGACGCTGGCGTCGCCGCTCCCCAGGATCTCGCCCAGTACGGTCTCGCCCCGCGTGGCCTCGACGAGGTTGCCGAGGACCGTGACCGGCAGCTGGAGGGGCGTGTCGACGCGGCTGCCCTGGCCGGGCGTGATGGTCCCCGTGTCGAGGTCGAGGGTCGCGTCGAGGACGACGGCGTCGCCGTTCACGTCGCGCAGGGCGAGGGCGTCCGGCGTCGATCCGTCCGAGGGCGCGTCGGGCGGCGCGGAGAGGGCGAGGGCGTCGCCGTCCGTGACGGTCGTGGACGCCTCCAACACCACGGTGCCCGCGTCGACGGTGTGGTGGTGGACGAGGAGGGTCGAGGCGTCGTCCGTGTCCCACGTCGCGCCGCCTGCGTCCTTCCGGTCGGCGTCGTTGAGCGACACGTCGAGCTGGACCCGGGTGACGGGCGTCGTCACCGCCGGGACGGCGACCTCGACCGGATCGCCGTCGCTGTCTTCGAGCGACGTGACGCGGTCCGTGGTGACGTGCATCATCACCTCGGCCGTCTGCGTCACCCCGAACCAGCGGTACGCGCCGCCGTGTTCGACCACGACGAACCCGCCGGGTTTGATGAGCCGGTACAGGCCGTCGAGCGTGAGCCACCGTCCGGTCGAATCGACGGCGTCGGGGTCGCCGGACACGTCCGTCATCGTCCAGAGCGAGGCAGAGCGCGTCGGGCGCATGAGGGCGATCTCGCCCGGCGCCACGTCGCCCGCCAGCGAGATCGGCGGCGAAACCGTCGCGCGGAGGTAGCGGTCGCCGTCCCGGCCCGTCGTCTTGGCGACGCTCGTCGGGACCGTCACGCGCGTGAGGGCGTCGTCGTCGCGGGCGCGGACGAGGAGGGGGGCTCCGACCTCGGGGCGTGCGCCGGCTGGGGCGATCAGAAGCTCCGTCAGCGATACGTCAGCGCCGCCGCCTGCCCCGTATGCGTCGCTCAGCGTCTCGGGCACGGGGCGCGCGAGGGACCACCCGTTGAGGAGCGGATGGACGACGGCCTCGGTCGTCATCTCGAACACCTGGGGTGGCTCGTCGTCGAAGGCGGCCGAGCGGAAGGCGGTGCCGGCGCGGACCATGACCGGCCGTCGCCCCTCGGCGTGGACGGCGAGCAGCGCGCGCGCGGCGACGGCCGGGCGCGGGCGGTACCCCAGCAACGCCACGAGGCCCCGCACGTCGGCCTCGCGCCGGGCGGTGCGGAGGTACAGTTCGTTGGCGATGACCTCGTCGTAGAAGGCGAGCGCGGCGGCGACGTAGGCGCCCATCTCGATCAGCATCACGCCCAGGTCGCCGGGCACGTCGGAGCGCCAGGAGAGGAGGCCTGGCGTGCGCGAGACGTCGGAGAGCATGGCCCGGCGGAAGGCCGCGATGTCGGCCGGTTGGCGGGGAATCCAGTCGAGACCGGCCGGGAGGACCAGCGGCGGCGGGTGCGGGCGGGTGTCGCAGGGACAGGACATGGAGAGGGGCTCAGGCGCCGCCGTGGGTGAGCAGGCGGAGCGTGCCGCGCTCGGGGTGGAGCGGGTCGTCCTCGACGCGGACCACCTCATCCACGCCGACGGCGAGCGTGGCGTCGGTGAACGGCCGCCAGTCGAAGTACCCGCGCCGGCGGACTCGGACGGCCTCGACGGCACGAACGCCCGGGATGGCGTGGACCGTCGCTTCGAGCTGCGAGCGGTCGAGCGGGTCGCCGAACGTGAACTGGTCGGCAGCGAAGAAGCCGCCCCGCCCGGGCGTCCCCGGCGGCCCGACGAGCGCCGCACGGACCCGCTCCCGGACCTCGGCCGGGTAGGCGTCGGGGGCGACGCAGACGGTCACCTCCACGTCCAGGTCGGCGTAGCGGGGCGGCGCGGGCGAACGCCTCGCGTCCCGCCTGCCGGAAGCGGTCGAGCTGGTGCCCGAGCTCGCGGCGCCGGTCGTCGTCGAGCGTCGGCGCGCCGACGGGGTCGGGCGTGGTGAAGACGCTGAGCCACGAGCCGGTCCAGCGGAACGAGGACCCGGCGCGCTGGACCCACGGCAGCCGCTCGGCGGCCTCGGCGTAGTCCTCGGCGCGGACCGCGCGGTAGGTGACGGCCCGGAACGCCTCGGGCGCGAGCTGGCGGACGGTGTCGAGCGGCTCCGGCGCCTCGCCCGACGTGACGGCCAGCGGGTTCGTCACGGCCTCGACGAACGCGGCCGACGGGTCGAACAGCGTAACGGTGTCGGCCGCCACGTTCGACGCGGTGCCCTCGCCGACCCGGTACTGCGCCTCGAAGACGGTCCCCTCGGACGGGATCGCCCCGAACACGCCGTCGCCGAACCGGACGGTGAACCCGGCTCCGCTCGCGTAGTCCACGTGCTCGACGATGGCCCCCGCCCGCTCGTAGCCGACGATCCGCCGCCACGTTCCGTCCTCCAGCGTGAAGTGGCGGTCGTAGGATTGGGACGAGTACCGACCCAGGAGCGACCGCCGCCACTCCCAGTCGTCCCCGCCCACCCAGGCGTTTCCGACGAGCGTGACCTCGCGGAGCGCGACCTCGGGCATGGCAGTCCGGAGGTCGTCCCCGAGCCAGGCCAACTCCTCCACGTCCGTCCCCGGCAGGGAGAACCGATACGTGACGGCGTCGCCCGGTCCGGCGCGCTCAACGGCCGGACCGTGGTCGGACGGGTCCACCGGGTCGCCGATGCTGAAGCGGACGGTCTCCGTGCGGCCGGCCGTCGCCGGGACGAGGTTGCCGCGCACGGTGAGCGTCGTCAGGTCGAGGGCCCACGGGAGGGGCTCGTCCCACCCGAGCAGGGTGATGTCGGAGCCCGTGACCGGATCGCTCAGGAGCGGGTCGCTCGACTCCTCGACGCGCGTGAGGCGGACGGGCACCCGGCGGGCCTCGACGCCCGCATCGGTGGGGTCGGTGCGGAGGAGGACCCAGCGGCCGGGCGGGAGGTCGCCGGTGGTGTCGTCGAGGGGCAGCGTGGCGGCGTGGTGGCCACGAATGAACAGCTCTGTCGCCCCGGCGGGCAGGCAGGTGTCGTCCTCGTCCCAGAGGTGCGGCGCGAGCGCGTTCCGGGCCGCGTCGACGGCGTACGTCGTCCCGTCCAACACGTCGCGGAGCCCGGTGCCGACCTCGAAGGGGACCGCCCGCCCGCTGTCGGAGAGGGCGCTCACGTCGTAGCCGGCCGGCAGAACCCCGGCTGCGTTCGCCGTCACGTCGATCCAGGTCGAGGCCGCGCGCCCGTCGTGGACGGTGTAGTCGACGAGGCGGGCATGGCGCCGGACGGACCGCCGCTGCGTGGCCGTGGCGAGGTAGCCCTCGCGCGCGACGCGGTCCTGGTAGTACGCCATCTCGTCGCCGAGGGCGCTCATCACCTCGACCAGCATCACGCCGACGTCCGCTTCCAGTCGGTCTTCCCACTTGGGGTAGGCGAGCGACGCGTAGTCGAGGAGCGCGCGGCGGAAGCTCCAGAAGTCGCGCGCCGTGGTATCGAGGTCGATGTCGAACGGCTCGTCCGGGCACGCGGGGTCGACGGGCGCGCAGTCGACGTCCTGCGGGCAGGCGGCCTGGAAGCGGAAGACGACGCCGTTGTAGTACGGGTCGAGGCGGGGGTCGTCGAGGGTTAGGTGGTAGCGGGCGAAGTCGCCCGGGGCCGGCACCGTCAGCCGGAGCACGTCGTCGCCGTCGACGGTCGCCCACGCCACGCCGTCGACCGCGACGTGGGGCGGCTCGGCGTCGCCTTCCACGCTGTCGATCAGGACCTGACCGGGCGTGAGGTCGCCCACGAGTGGCGCGTCGAGCGTCGCCGGGTCGCGCAGGAAGTGGACGTCGAGCGTCGTCTGGTCCGGGTGGACGTAGACGAAGTCCACCCCTGTGACCGCGCTCTGGGCCAGGAGGCGTTCGATCCGGTCGGGGACGGGCATCAGGGCGTGAGGGGGACGTTCAGGAACCGGCGCTCGCCGAGCGCGCGGAGCCGGTAGCGGATGCGGATGTCGAGCCGCTCCTCCACGGGCACCACCTCGACCTGCTCGACGGTGAGGACACTCCCGAGCCACCGTTCCAGCGCCTGCACGATGGCGATCTGCGCGAGGCTCGCGGAGACGACGCTGTTCGGCGCGAACAGCATCCGGCGGACGCCGCACCCGAAGTCGGGCCGGTTGATGCGCTCGCCGGGCGCGGTCAGGAGCACCTGCATCATCATCTGCTCGACGTGCGTCGCGTGGTCCGTCTCGACGCGGAGGCGCCCCAGGCCGGCGTCGACGGCGAGCGGGTGGCGGAGGCTAGTGGTCTCAGTCATACCGGGTTGGACCGTTTCTTTCCGTCATCCTGAGCGAAGGGCGGAGCCCGGAGTCGAAGGATCTCTGGCGAGCACGCTCGTTCGCCGAGGGCTCTCGATGCCAGCGTGAGGCTCTGCCGCCTCAGAGATCCTTCGCTCGCTCCGCTCGCTCAGGATGACACGGAGGTACAGGATGACAGGGGAGGGACCCATCGGGCTAGAGGCTCTGCACGGTGGCCTGCGTATTCACGATCAGGACCGGCCCCTGGGGCACCTGCGCGGGGCTCAGGCACAGCCCCACGCTCGACCGGCTCAGCGTCGGCTGGCCGTTGACGGTGACGCGCGTGTCGGGGACGAGCCACCGCACCGTTACGCAGGGGCTCGGGATCGGGACGACGGCGGGGATCTGGAAGGGGCACCCCGAGACGACGAACGTGTCGGTCGCCAGGGCGAGAGGTGGCCCCTCAGCCGAGGCCTGCTGGTTCGTGCTGATGATCTGGACGCTCCCGCCATGCGGGCACTGGAGCGAGGCCGTCGTCGTGAGGCTGTGTCCGGCCATCAGACCACGTTGAGGGCGCCGTTGTTGACGTCGAACCCGGCACTGGAGAGTTCGGAGCGGTTGGGGCCCACCTCGCCCACGACGCCCGCACTCCCGACGGTGAGCGTCGCGTTCCCGCTCTCGCTCGTGATGTCGTCGGAGACGGTGATGACCGAGCCGTCGTGCTTCTCGATCTGGAGCGAGCCCGCGTCGTCGTCGATCCGGATCGTGAAGGCGCCGGTCGTCCACACCTTGACGCCGGCCGAGGCGCCGTCGGGGACCTCGCCGTCGGCCCAGAAGGCGCCGGTCCAGATGGGGTAGGAGGGGTCGCCGGCCTCGAACTCGACCCACACGCCGCTCCCCGCCGGCGGCAGGCTGAAGAAGCCGACCCCGTCGCCGGCGTAGGGGACGCACGGCATCGCCCAGCTCTCGACGCCGCCGAGCACGGCCGGCACCCGAACCCGGAGCCGCCCGCGACGCGTCGGGTCGTCTGTGTCGACGACGACGCCGCGGTACTTCCCGAAGTACCGGGTCCGGATCCAGTCGACCAGCTCTTGGAGGACGTCGTCGTTCATCGAGGCGGCGTTGGTGGGTTAGGCGCTCCAGGCATTGCGCCACAGGGTGAGGCCCATCGTGTGCGCCGTCCGGTCGGCCCGGTGCCGGACCTCGGCGACGAAGTACGAGCCGCTGTGCCGACTCCCGACGCCCCGCACGGTCACGACGGTGTGGGCGCGGACGAGCCGGCCGAGTGCGTTCAGGCTCGTCTCGCACGAGGCCCGGACGAACCAGCCGGCCTCGATGAGCGTGCCCTCGCCCCGGGCCTGGAGGTCGCCCGCGTCGTCGGCGGGGGCGGCGAGGTGCACCGACCGCGGGCCGGGTACGACGGCGGCGAGGGGCCGCGCGCCGAGCGGCGGGAGGGGCGAGGTGAGGACGCCCCCGTCGAGGTCGCTCAGCCCGTTGAGGTCGAGTTGCTGGCCGACGACGCTCGTCGGCCGCTCCGTATCCCAACTGAGGTCGATCGCGCCCGTCGTCGGGCCGTCGAGGTTGAGGACGACCTCGGCCGCCGGGCTGGCGTCGAGCGCCGGGCGCCGGACGTGGGCGGTCTCCTGGCCCGCGTCGTCGCACGAGATCCAGAGGTGGAACCCGTTTCGCCGGGCGAGGCGCCGCACGAGGCGGAGGTCGCTCCCCCGCTGGACGAGCGTGTGCTTGGTCTCGGCGTGGAGGGCCGGCGTGGGGTCGAGGTCGAGGGACGCGTACCCGTTCTCGTTCAGGACCGCCTCCATCACGTCCCGGTCCGAGACGTCGGCCCAGACGCGCGTCTTCGTCTCCCGGTCCATCACCATTGACGAGTCCGTGCCCTCGACCTCCAGCCACGAGCCGGCGCCGCCGTGGACGAGGTGGGCGCGCTGCCCCGTGACGGGGCCCTTCACGAGGCACTCCGTCCCGGCGTCGGTCGGGACGAGCACGGAGAGCGTGGTGTCCGGGTCGAACCGGTCGTCCACGAGGCGCGGGAGGTCGCCGTCCTGGATGTCGAGGTCGTAGCGGAGCCGGTAGCTCGTCGCCGCGCCGACGCGCTCGACGACCTCCACCGACGCGAATCCGCCCAGGTCGTCCTGAGGCGCGTCGTCGACGGCGATGACGGGGACCGAGTCGGTCACGACGGGCGCCTCGTGGGGATCGGGATCTCGGGAGCCTCGGCGAGGGCGTCGGGCCACATCACGTCGGCCAGCTCGGCGATCCGCCAGTAGCCGGCGGGGTCGTCGAGGTAGCGAGCGGCGAGGTGGTCGAGCCGCTGGCCCTGGAGGCGCCGGTGGTATCCGCGGAGCGTCTGGTCCGGTCGCACGGGCACGGCCACGACGGTCACCACCCGGCCCCGCCGGTCGGTCACCTCATAGCGGTCGATGCCTGCGTAGCGGCTCTTGGGATCGAAGGAGGGCATCAGAACGGGAGCATGCCGAGGATCGAGTCGACGCTGTTCGCCAGGTTGGCGGCGGCGAGCCCTCGCTTCTGGGTCCGGGTAAAGTTGAAGGCCGTCACGGCGAGGTCTTCGGTGAACGTGCGGCCCGTGGTGGGGAAGTCGGACGGCGTGAGCACCTTGAGGCCGACCGTCGCCGTGGCGCGGATGGGGTAGAGGGTGGGGAGGAACGCCTGCTCCTCGACCTGGAAGCTGGTGAGCCGGACGGGCACGATCCGCCCCGGCCCCCACACGAACAGGGTCACGGGGACGCGGCCGCGCGGGACTGGCTCGGCCGCGGCGCCGCCGAGCACGCTCGACACGGCGCCCATGAGGTCGTCGAGGAGGCTGTCCTCCTCCGGATAGAGGAGGAGTTCGAGCGCCGCCAGCCGGTCGGCGACGCCGGTGAGTGTGGCGATGGGGTCGCCGGTCTCGAGCTCGTCCGTCGCGTCGAGTTCGAGCGTGAGGGTGAACGTCTCCGGCGGGTCGGCGGGCTGGGCCGTCGCGGCGGCGGCGGGCGGTGTGCCGGGGTTGTCCTCGCCCTCGCCGTCGCGGCCAGACGGGTCCCACACGGCGAGCGTGCGCGTGAGCGACGCGGGGTTGTACTGGAAGATGATGACGTTGGGGACCGGCCCGACGAACCGCTCCGAGAACTCGACGAGGGCGCCCTTAAGGAGGCGGGGGCTGCGGGAGTATCCGGTGGGCATGCGAAGCGGTGTTTGAGCAGAATGGCTTTAGCCGACGAGACTTGCAATGCAGTGGGAAACGATTTCAGGACAGACGACGAGGCCTACTTCTTGGCGCCTCGCCCGAGGGCCCACACCTCGCGGACACCCACGCCCCCGATCTCGACCTGGAGGTCGTCGGGCGTCAGATCTAGGAGGCGAGAGATCGCCTTGATGGCGCGGTCGAGATGGACTCCGTTGGCGGCGACGTGATAGTGGCCGAGTTGACCCGTCACGGATGGGAGGTCGAAGGGCAGAATTGTGAGGTCCAAGAGGATCGGCCCGTCAGCCGCCAGAGCCGTGAACGTGACGGGCACACCCCCGGACGTACCCCAATGGAACGTGACCGTGCGCGAGCGGCCGAACTCGAGCATGTCCGGTCGCCACGTCACATCCTGTCCGATCACCTCGACATGGGCTTGGTTGTTGTGTTCGAGCCACACGCGTAGCGCGTCGATGGCGAGATCCACGTGGTCCTCTTTCAGGATCGTTCGTAGGGCGTTGCGTTCTGCCGCAGCCTGGTCCGGAGGGGTGGTATCGGGGAAGTGGGTCTGGTAGAAGTCGATGATGTCGTCGATGTCCGTCACGTCATCCAGGAGCGGTAGCGTGGATGGCCCTCCGGCGGCTTCGAGTAGCGGGACGGTGAGCGTCAGTGCCCCGCCGCGCTCGAGCCGGGCGTCCACTTCTAACTCGGCCATGCCCTCGGGGAGCCACGTGGTTCCTGGAAGGGCGCGCACCACGAACCGAAGGTCTCCCTCCATGGCGCGGAGGTAGTCGGCCAGATTGCTGGGGGCGGTTCCGCTCTCGTGTTCTTCGGAGCCAGACAGCGCCTCCATGAGTGCGTCCAGACGGCGAATCGTGATTGTCGTAGTCCCGGCCGTAACGTTGACGCCGTGGATCGTGCGGTCGCCGGCGAGGGGCGTTGGGAAGCTGGGATGAGCCGCGGCTTCCGGGACGAACCCTTCGGCCAAGACCGACAGTTCCAGAGCCTCTGCGCTTGCGAGGCGGACTTCGATCCTCACCTCGCCCGTGGGAGCCTCGAAATGCAACCGATCGAGGACGAGCGGCGGGAGGTCGCCGTCGGAGTCCGCCGGGGTCACCTCGAGCCCGTGAACGATGGTGTGGAACTGCATCAGGCGGGCTTCGGGGGAGCCGGTGCCAGAGGCTCGGAGTGCCTCCAGCGGGCTCAGGTCCCCACTCGCGTCGAGGTCGTGAGGTCCAGCGCCCGCCTCCTCATCGAGCGGGTCCGCATCAGCCTGCACGAAGATGCGGTCGGCGGCGATCCTCTCTACCCGGGCCTCCATGACCTCCTTTTCGCGTTGGGTCACGGCAAGACGGATCTCTCCGATCTCGACCCTGGACAGACCCACGCCGAGGACCACCTCAAGCGCGTCCTGCTCCAGTCGTGCCAGTTCCGCGCGCTCGTCGGCTCCGAGGTCTCCCTCGTCACGGCGCACCCGTAGCGCGAGGAGCCGGTCCCAGTTCTCGGCTCCCCCTTGGGAGTTCGCCCGGAACGCCTGCCACTCGGACCCCTCCTCACCGATGTGCACCTCCTCCGTCATCAGGACTGCACCGACTCCGTCGGCTTCGGCCCCGACGACGAGTCCTTCAGCCTCAATGCTCGTTGCCGCCATCGAACTCGAGAACCGGCCCTGAAGGCGCGCGAGGATGTCGGACGCGAGGGCTACGGCCCCTTCGGTATTGCCTTCCTGCGCGAGGGTTTGGACCGTGAGGTTTCCGATCGCGATCAGGCCATCGATGACCGCGTACAGCAGGTCGAGCGTGCCGTAGACCTTTCCCTTCACGTTGAGGCCGGGCCCCAGCGTCGTATCTCCTCGGAGGTCAACGCCGGTGATGGCGAGGCGCGCTACACTCATAGACAGGCCTTCCATCCCAAAGAAGACGTCGCGGAGCTCGATCGTGTCGGCGCTGAGACGAAGAACCTTTGCCGAGTCGGGTGTGGACTCGGGGGCGAGTTCGATCCGCCACTCGGTGACCGACCCCGAGCCCACGCGGAAGACCATCCCGTCGAGCAGACTGTCGATCTGGATAATGTCGAATCCCGTCCCGCTCACCTCCAGGAAGTCGGGCCACGCGACGACGGTATACAAGCCCCATCCGGCCCGTTCAGACGTGCTCCGTCGCTTCTCGACCTCGGCGAGGTCGATCCAGGTGGCGTAGTTCTCCGTGAGTCTCTGGAGCATCCGCTCGAGAGAGAGACCCGTCCAGCCGACGGCCTCGGCGCCTCGCGGGACGTATGGGGCTCCAAGACGTCCTTTCGTCGTCTCGCTTTCGGTGCCGACGATCATTGAGCCCACGGAGCCTGAATCGATGGAGCCGCTGTAGGTGACGATGCCGTCGGCCATCTCCAACCCGAGGTCGCTCAATTCGCTCTCCATCCACTCTCGCCAGTAGCGGGTCGCGACCTCCGCGGCGGCGGACCCGCCGCCGCCCTGGAGGATCGAGATCAGAAGGCTGCGCGTCGTCGGCTGGAGTCGGCGTGGCGTGTCATTCTCGCCTGTGGGTTCTGCAGCAGCCCACACGTCCTCGGCGTCCAGGATTCGCAGCATCGTGTCGACCGCGGCGTTCATTCTGAGGTCCGGGCCGAAGTCGGAGTCGCGCACACCGGAGGGGAGAGCCGCTTTGAGCCGTGCTTCCACCTCGGGATCGGCGGCGTAGATCTCGGTGCGCGTGGGAGCAGGGAGAACACGGAGTAATTCGTAGATCAGGTGGGCCTGTGGCCCCGTAGGCCTCCTCTCAGCGATCAGGCGCCGGAGGGTGGCGACGTTGGCGTCGACGCTGCGGGCGGCCAGGAGATCGCGCAGGATCCGCTCAAACGAGAGCGCCGCGCCGGGATTCTCGTCGTCGAGTGCCCGCTCGAGGGCCACGTCGACGATCCCGAGGGCATCCAGCAGGGCCGTGTCTCGCCTCAGGTCCCGATTGGCAGGTCGGGCCGGGAACTCGCTCCGAGGACGCGCGGGGTCATCGAGAGCGAAGTCGTCGAGGTCGACGTCGCCAGCGCTTACGCTCCCGGCCGTGGTCCCGGCGAGACGGTCCAGTACATCTATCGGGGAGAACTCCTGGTCATTGGCTGCCTCCGCGAGCACCGAGAGCCACCGGTCCTCGCCGACGATCGTCGATACGTCGTCGGTCGGCAGGCGTGCCGCGAGATCCCCACTGGGGTGCGTCCGTAGGACGTCGAAGAGGGCCTCGCGCTCGTCTCCAGCCCGGCTGTTGAGCAGGTGCAGGGCAAGCTCGGCCTCGGACGCATCGACTCTCTTCCCGTTCTGACCCGCGGCGAGCAGATCGAGGACGTGCGCCTGGACGAGTGGGGTGGGCCGGTGGGAGAGGATCGCGGAGAGGGTCTCCGCGACCCGGGGCTCGGCGGCATCGAACCCCTCGCTGGCGAAGAGCTTCTCGAGCCACGGCCCGAGCGCCCCGGTTTCCTCCGCTCGAGGACGGCGACTCGCACGAGGTCCCCCGAGCCTGCGTCTCCCTGGCTCTGCAGATGGACCAATGCCTCGAAGTGTTCGAGCACGATGGTGCGCTCCGTCGTGGAGAGTGCTTTTCGCGAGAGCAGGCCGGCGATCTGCCGGGAGAGCCGTCGGCAGCCGCCGAGGGCTGAGCCTCTTGCTCAAGCTGGGCGTCGTCCCGGTCAGCACTTCCGACGTTTGTGCGTCCACGAGAGCGATGCGGACGTCGCGTGGGAGCACTGCCTTGATCCGGTCCGCAATCTTCGCTTCGTTACGCTCACTGCGAGCCACCCCGACGATGTCGGGGTCCAGCCCGACCACGTAGAAGAAGGCCGCTGCGGCTTCCTTTCGGGTGAGGACTCGATCGGGCCACCGGCCAGTCGAGAGATCCGGACTGCCCGGTCGCCCTCGGGAACGGCGACGACGCTGGCCAGAATCGCTGAGGGGTACGACGCGTAGTCCTCGGGAGTCAGCTTCCGGAGGAACCGATCTAACGGACCCTCGCCCAGGCGGTCCCAGGCCTCCAGGATCACCAGTGGATCCTCCCAGTCACTCAGGATGGCGAGGATCGCGGCGCGCTCATCTCGGTTGATGAAGCCCTTCAGCATCTGGGCGAGGGCGGCCAGTTCGGCGTCGAACTCGTCGTCTACCCGTGCCTCAAGGGCGTTCGCGTCGGCCTCCTCCTCGCCTGTGCCCCCCTGGAAGTGCACGCCCGAGCAGGTGCGGGCGTGCTGGGCGACGTGTACCAGTTCGTGGGCCAGAACAGACACGCCGACGCCGGCCCCTTCGCGAATGAGGCCGGATTGTGGCGATCAGAGACCCGAAGGCGGCGGCGCGGGTGCCAGCCTCCACGATGAAAGGAGGAAGCGTCTCGGCGATTCGAGCTTGATCGACAGCATCGCCTAACAAATGGCGGAAGGTGGCGCGGGTATGGGGCTGGAGGCGGCGGGAGGGGACGGAGGTCGTCTGGAGGCCTCGATAGATGCGGGCGTCGGAAGCGTCAATGCAGCCTGTGGCCTGCCCTCGGGCGAGGAGAGTGCTCGTGGCAGAAGGGACAGGCGCGGCGCGGGTGAGGGCACGGAGCAGGGAGGAGCCACTAGGAAAGGCGGTCGCGTTTAGGGCGTGGGGAGATGATGGGTGGAGATCAACGCTGAGGCGGTTCTCCGACGGCGGGTTTCCCGCAGAGGCGGACACGCCTCTGGCAGTGCTCTGGCGGTACCGGGCCTCTCCACGGTCCGTATGGGAGGCGACGGGTGGAAGCGGCGGGCGCTCGTCTACTCCTCCCGAGCTCAGCACACCCGGTACGTCAGGATCGCCAGCGTGCTGCACATCGCTCAGCCCCTGCACGTCCGCTGCGCGGAGGTGCCCGTCGGTCGTGCGCCGCCCCGTCTGCTGGAGCACGTGGGCCACCTCATGGGCGAGGAGCCGCTGCCCATCGCCAGTGTCGGGGCGGTAGGCTCCGTCTTCAAAAAAGATGTGCGAGCCGGCCGCGAAGGCCCGTGCGTGCTCGTCCCGTGCCGCCGCGGCAGCTGCGGCGTCGGTGTGGAGACGGATGCTCCTGAGGTGTGCCCCGAAGCCCGCTTCCAGATCCTCGCGAACCGCCGCCGGCAGGGGGCGGCCCAGGCTGGCGGGGACCGTCGGCGTTGCCGCGGGGGCTGGCGAGAGGTGACGTGCGAGGTCGGTGCCGCCTTGGACCAGACGGAGTGCGACCTCCTCAGCCTGTCGTTCGTGGGTGTCTGGCACCTGCCGAGCGTCGAGTCGGGCATGGTTGCCGGCTCCGTTGCGTACACCTGACGCCCGGCGGCGGCGCGATGCCTCTGGGCGACGCCGGAGTGGCTGCGGTGGGACTGCGAGAAGGACTTCACGTGAGGCGGGTAGCGATGGCGTCGGCGATGAGCGAGGCCAGCCGGGCGGGCGGCGTGTCGGACGGGAGCGCGAGGCGGAGGTCGAGCGCCGCGAGCGTCTCGGTTCGTGGCGTCAGGCCGCGCGCGGCGAGGTCGTGGGCGACGGCCTCGCCCAGCCGCCGGGCCTCCTCGGCCGACACGCCGGGCAGGCGCAGCCGGAAGTCGTCGATCTGCACGGCCGGCTCGGTCATGCCGCGTCGAGGGCGTGGAGGCGCGCACGCTCCCGGTCGCTGAGGGCGCGGCCGGACTTCGCCAGCTCGCGGTCGAGGCCGCGCAGGAGGTGACCCATCGCGAGGGGCTTGCCCGCGCGTCGGGCGGCGAAGATGCCGCCCAGGATGCCGCCCTTGATCTGGGCCCCCGTCGCCTCGACTGACTCGGCGAGCACCTCCGTCGTGCCATTCAGCCGGGTCAGCACGTCGGGTCCGGCGAGTTCACCCAGGACGCGCTGCCAGATGCGGTGCCGCTCGGACGCCTCGGGGCGCGGGAACGTCAGTACGTAGCGGAGCCGGCGGAGGAACGCGGCGTCGAGGTTGGCCTTCTGGTTCGTCGCCAGGATCGCGATGCCGTCGTGCGCTTCGAGCGCCTGGAGGAGGTAGTTGGTGTCGGTGTTGGCGAAGCGGTCGTGCGCGTCTCGGATCTCGGTCCGCTTGCCGAAGAGGGCATCGGCCTCGTCGAAGAACAGGACGGCGTCCATGTGCGCGGCCTCGGCGAAGACGCGCGCGAGGTTCTTCGAGGTCTCACCGACGTACTTGCTCACCACCGCCGAGAGGTCGACGCGGAACAGGGCGAGCCCCAACGCGCCCGCGATGACCTGGGCGGCCATCGTCTTGCCCGTCCCGGACGGTCCGGCGAAGAGGGCGACGAGCCCGCGCCCCTGCGGGAAGAGGCGCCGCGCCGCCGGCTGCTCCCAGAACGCGACGCGCTCGCGGGCCTCGAAGGCGAGGTCCGCCAGGGCCTCGGCGAGGTCGTCCGGGACGACGAGGTCGTCCCAGGTGAACGGGCAGGGGAGGGGGCGGGCGAGGGCCCCGAGCCGCTCGCGCTGCGCCCGGCGGATCGCCTCGGCCGCCTCGTCCGGGCCGGCAAGTGGCCGCGCGGCGGCAGCGACCATGTCGCCCACCGTCGCCCGGCGCTGGCGGACGAGACGTTGCGTCCCAGACTCCGGCCACGACACGCTCTGCGGTACGAGCCGACGCCACAGCGCAGCGCGCTCGGCGAGGTCGGGCGCCGGAAGGTGGAGGCGAAGGTCAACCACGGGGGCCTCGCTCGGCGGACCGTCCTCGGCGCCGGAGACGACGAACTGGACGGGGAACGGCGGCACCTGAGCCGGCCACGGCCGGCGGAGGGCGGCGGCCCCGTGCCACGCGACGGCGCACCGGTCGAGGTAGGCCTGACGCTGCACGCGGAGAAAGGCGTCGGTCCAGGCGACGTCCGGGATGGCGTCCGTATCGACGGCGAGGAGGGGGAGGCTCAGGGCCTCGGAGACGCACGCCGCGAACGTCCGGCGCCCCGACCCGCGCGCGCCGCCGACCTGCACACGCGCCCGTCCGTCAGTCTCGACGATCTGCTCGATGCGAGTCGAGAGATCCGCCACGGGCCACGGCTCCAACGGGGCGCGCGGCCCGACGAGCGTGACGGCGCCGTCCAGGGCCGGATCGAGCACCGGGACGCTCCGTAGCCACGCGCCGACCGTCGGGTCCAGCACGAGTTGGTCCGGCTCTCCCGGCCCGACCTCGGCCCACGCGACGATCTTCCAGCGGCGGAGGACGGACGACGGCGGGCCGGCGTAGGCGCGGCCGTGGTCGAACAGACGCGCGACGAGAGGCTCCGTCACGTACGGTCGCCCCGCGTGGTCCTGGAGGTAGGCGAACAGGCGCCCGAGCGCGGGATCTGCTGCGAGCGCGAGACACGTCAGCACGAGATCCTGCTCGGCCGGGGTGAGGCCGAAGACGCGTGCGAGGAGCGTCAGCCGGCTGTCGTCCGCACGGAGCGCGGCGTCGAGATCGGCGATCGGCTCGTCGAGGTCGGGGAACGACGCGGCGCGCCAGGCGGCCTCGGCCCCGGGGGCGTCGGCGTCGTCGAGGAGGTCGAGGGCCTCGGCGTGCGTCACCGTCGCCCCGCGGTCGCCCCCCGTCCTTTCCGACCAGAGGTGTCCGAGCCACGCGGCCCGTCGCCGGGCACGGAGGCGGACCGACGCGAGTGCCAGGTCGACGAGGCTCGCCCTGTCTGGGGTCGTTAGCGCCTCGGGGAGGATGGGGGCGGCGATCATGGCGCCGCCACCCAGTGCGGGGGAGCCTCGGCCCCGGCCACCACGATGCGGACGGGGACGGACGCGCCGCTGGCGAGGCCGCCGGGCAGCCGGACCTCCAGCGTCGCGGCGTCCACGACGGCGACCTCACCGGGACTCAGGCTCCCGGCTGTGCCCCCTGCGAGCCGGTCCGGGCCGGCGTAGACCTCGACGGCCCCCGGTCCCAGGTCAGGGTGCTGGAACACGTGCCCGGTGGCCGTGAATACGCCCTGCGCGTCCGGCGCCGTCAGCGCGTCGATCCGGGGCGTGATGGTGAACGGGCTAGTGTTCGAGAGGAAGTCGAACGTGCGGAGGCTCCCGTCCGCCGCCGTCCGCCGCATGCGGACCCGGACACGCGCGTCGTAGACGCCGGGGAGCACGTCCTGACCGGACGCGGTTTTCCGCACCTCGGCCGTCACGCGGTTGGCCGTCGCCGACACGTTCCACGCCACGTCGGCCTCGACGGGATCGTCCCACTGCGGATGGCGGAGCAGGAGGTGCGTCTCGTACCCCGAGAGCGACGAACCGAGGAGCGTGACGACGCTCGGCGTGGCCCCGCTGTAGGGCACCTGGGCGGGACGCACCTCAATCGCGCGCGGCGCGGCCTCGCCCGGGATCGTCACCGAGAGGACGTTGAACGAGCTGTCCAACCGCGGCGTCTGGTTCGTGAAGGTGTAGACGCCGTACGTCAGTACGCGGCTCGCGCGGCGCTGGACTTCCTCGGGTTCGAGAAGAACGACCGACGCTTGGTAATAGAGCGAGAGGCGGAGCGGCGACGACCCGGCCGTCCAATAGTCCACGGCCTGCTCCGGGGCGACGGGCTGGAGGAGCATCTCGAAGCGGTTGTCGTTGCCCTGGAGGCCGGCGGGGAACACCGTCACGCCGCCGACCTGCGTGTCGTCGTCGATCCGGGGGTGGTCGTGGAACGTCTTGGCAGCGAGGCCGAGCATGAGCTGCTCGCGGTAAGGCCCGTCTTCGTCGTCGAGGTCGCTGTGGGCCGTGAGGAGGTAGTGCAGGGTGAGGCCGAGCGGAGCAAACCGGACCTGTGGCGTGCCCTGACCGCGGGGCGGCAGGGACCGCAGGTGCGGGTCCTCGCTCATGTGGTAGAGGTAGAGGCCGAGGGTGTTGTCGCCCGAGAGCTGGTCGGGCGGCTGGGGGGTGACGGTGAGGATCTGCCCGCCCGGCCATACGGGCGCGTCCGTCACGGACTCCTCCAGTAACGTCACGAGGGACCGCGTCACGAGGGAGAGGTCGAGCAGCGGCATCGATCAGAGCTGGCCCAGGCCATAGCGCAGCATCGGAGCCGATGGCTCCGGCGGCGGGGTCTGCGGCGTCCGCCACCGACGAGGCGATGGCGGGGCGACCGATGGCGGGGCGGGCGTCACTTCCACTGTCAGCCGGCCGATGTGGAGGGTGGGTGCGGGCTGGGAGGGGGCGACCGGCGTGGGGACGGCCGGTGCGGGTGGGTCGAACCGGACGGGAGGCAGTGGTCGCTCGGAGCGGGCCGGCGCTGGTGGGCTCACAACGTCGGGTTCCTGCCAGGCGACCGACGCCGATGGGCGGATGGTCGGCGCGACGGTTCGTTCGATCACGCGTTCGACCGTGCGCGTCTCAACGGTGACGGGGGCGGACGGGCCGTCGTCCGAGGGCGGCGGTGAAGGAGGCAGGGGGACGGCCGGCGACTCCTCCCGAAACGGGGGCGGTGCGGTCGGTCCGAGCTGAACGTCGAGGACCGGCCGAGGGGCTTCTGAGAGGGCCGGCTCGGGCGTCGTAGGCGCCGCCGCGGGTGGTGCGACGATGGAGGCTTCGTCTGACGAACGAGGCGCTGCGGAGGGTGCCTCTGGTGGCTGGAACGTGCGGGGCGGAGAGGGGGGCGCGTCCATCGTCTCCGGGAGAGGACGCTGAGGGCGGTGCGGCGTCGACGCCGGTATGGCCGGCTCCGCCAGAGCGATGGTCTCGAAGGGGTCGTCCTCGGTGCCCACGCCCCTGGCAGCAGGCCGCGTCGGCTGCACGACGAGGCTCCGCATCGGGACGGCCGCCCGGCGGGCTAGGCGCTGTAGGTACGTGGCCATGTCGAGCGGGTCCGGGCCGAGGGCAACTCGGCCTCGACGAGCTGGACGAAGTCTCGGCGCCGCGGGCGGGGCAGGCCGAGGATGGCGTCGAGGCTCCACCCATAGACGGAGGCGAGGCGGTGGATCTCGGCGCTGCGCAGCCGCCACTCGCCCCGGAGGCTCTCCAGCAGGTACCGCTGCACGTCGAAGGGGACGGACTGGCGGGTGCCACACTCCGGACACGTCGCCGACAGCTCCAGGTCGAGGAGCGGTGCGAGCGCTTCGAGGGCGTCCTCGATGGCCGCGGCGTCGTCGGGCGTGGCGTCGGGCGCGATCCGGTTGAGGAGGACTTGGCGGGCCTCGGCGGGAGGGAAGGCTGCGACGGCCAACTCGTCGGTGCCGACCGGGAGGCGGAAGCGGATCCCGCTCTCTGTCTCGAGATGCTCGGCGCCGGAGGTCGGGGAAGCGCCGGGTGCCTCGTGGGCGAGGAGGGCGTCGAGCGAGAAGGAGAGGTCGAACACCACCTCACACGACGGACAGGTCAGCGCCCCGGTCACCTGCGCGCCGTAGGTGTCGGTGTAGACGGCGGCGAGGAGTCGGTCTCGGTCGGAGGCCGTAAGCGTGGCGGCCTGGCCGGGCGGGCAGCCCGTGCCGGGGACGTCGGCCAGGAGGCGGTCCACGAGGCCGATGGCCGTGCGTGTGTCGGCCGCCGCGACGGCCTCCTCGTCGTGTCCGCACAGCGGTCGCAGCGCCGCCCAGGCCGGGCGGGCGTGACGGAGCGGGACGACGCGAGCGGACACGGCAGGCGGGAGCGGGCCGGCAGAGATCACGTCTCGGCGGGCTCCGTCACGGCCGTGTCGCGCTCCCAGCCCTCGTTCTGCAACACCATCATCTCGATGGCGACGGCGTTGCCGTTGGCGTCCAACTCGGGGAGCGCCTGGTACTCCGAGACCCAGCAGCGGTACACCTGGTACGCCTTGACGACCGTGCCCTGGAGGTTGAGCAACTCGATGATGAGGTCCTTGCGGAAGTCCTTCAGCGAGATCGAGGCGTCGCCGTCGGTCGTGTAGATGAGGTTGGCCCACGCCTCGAACGTGGGGCTGTGGGTGATGCCGCGCTCCAGGGTGATCGGCTCGAACGTCCACGTGCTCGGCGACACACGCTGCGTGCTCGGGTCGCCGCCTTCGCGATGCTTGACGGGCTCCGTCGAGCGCTTGAGGGCGCTGACCTTGCTCACGCCGGCCACGTACTCGCCGTCCCATTTTACCCTGAACTTGAAGTTCTTGTAGGGATCGAACCGGTGGGTGTTGACTTCGAACTGTGCCATGATGGTGCGTCAGAGAGTCGGAGGGGGTCAGACCTGGAGTTGGCCCGCGATCTGCTGGAGGGTGAGGACCACGAACTCGGCCGGCTTCAGCGGCGCGAACCCGACCTGGATGTTGACCACGCCGAGGTCGATGTCGTTTTGCGTGGTCGTCTCGCGGTCGCACTTGACGAAGTAGGCGTCCCGCGGCTTGGCGCCCTGGAAGGCGCCCTGGCGGAACAGGTTGTGCATGAAGGCGCCTACGTTGAGCCGGATCTGCGCCCACAAGGGCTCGTCGTTGGGCTCGAACACGACCCACTTCAGCCCCCGGTACAGGCTCTCCTCGATGTAGAGCGCGAGGCGCCGGACGGGGATGTACTTCCACTCGCTCCCGAAGTCGTTGTCGCCGTCCATGGTGCGGGCGCCCCAACTCACGATCCCGTTGGGGAAGACGCGGAGCGCGTTGATCGCGCGCGGGTTGAGTACGCCGTTCTCGGCGTCGGAGAGTCGGCGCTCCAGGCCGACGATGCCGCGGATCGTCGCTTCGGTTCCGGCCGGCGCCTTCCACACGCCCCGCGAGCCGTCGATCCGAGCCATCAGGCCGGCGATCGCACCGCTCGCCCCGACGGCCACGTCGAGCCCGTTCTCCTTGATCATCACCCGCGGGTAGTAGATCGCGGCGTAGTCGTTGACGAGCCCCACGCGCAGGCTGTTGATCCCGGTCACCGGGTCCGTCGCCTCTTGGACGGTCGCCCACGTCGGGGCGTCCATGAGAAGGAACGCGCGTTGCTCGGCGCAGAACGTGCTGGCCGGGCCCCACAGGCTGGCGCGCGTGGCGGCGGTGTGATCGTGGTCGGCGGGGAGGACGAGGAGGTTGAACAGGTCGACCTCGCGGTCGGCGACCCCGAAGGCGTTCCGGTAGTCGGGGAGCGTCGGGGCGTGGCCGTTGTTGCCGGCCACGCCGGCCGTCTGGAAGGCCCCCTGCCCGCTCGTGCCGAGGCTGTAGTAGCGGACGTTGGTGAGGAAGTCGCCGCCGATGTCGGTCCCGTCCCCTCCGCTCGTGGCGAGGGTGCCGACCGCGTTGTCGCCACCGGCGAGCGGGACGAGGGCGAGGCGCGAGCCCCAGACCTCGGCGCCCCAGCCGAACGACGGGTCGAGCGCGCGTGCGGCGTCGACGGCGGCGGCGATGAGCGCCCACTTCTCGCGGAGGCCGTCGTTGTTGGCGTTGGTCGTCGCCGTGTAGCCATCGCGGTACATCGGCTCGCCCGCCGCGCCCGTCTGGAGCGTCGTCCCGAGCCCTATGGGCATGCCGTCGACCGTGATCGTGTCGAAGGCCGTCTGGGCCTGACCCGCGACGCTGACGAGGGCGCCGGCGTCGAACACGACCCCGTTGGGCGCCGGGCGGCGGCTGGCGTGGCGTGCGACCTCGAGGCCGCCCTGTGCCGAGCCCAGCATGAGTGGCACGGCGAGGTCGTCCGTCGCGGACGGCTCGACGCGGACGTCGCCGCCGGTCGAGGCGATGCGGAGCAGGGCGGTCGCGCCGGCCGTAGAGGCGGGGCCAGCCTCCATCGACACCGTCACGGACGGGCCGGGCGGGAGCGCGGCGTTGATGACGCTCTCGATCTCGCCTGCGAGGTTGGCGCGCGTGTTGGTCGCGTTGTCGAGCGGCCCCACCCCGAACGCGAGCCCGGAGAGGTCGACCGTCACGAACCCGGTGTCGTCCACGTTGATGCGGAACCGGTTGGTGGCGTCGACCGACGCCGTCCCGATCAGGTCCTGCCAGGCATCGCGGAAGGCCGTGAGCGTGTCGTCCGGGATCGGCCGGCCCGACTGCGAGAAGCCGGTGTCCGCCGGGGCTGGGGTCGGGCCGACGTCCTCCGCATCCACGAGGGCCGAGTTCTGGGTGAGGTACGTCTCGGCGTAGCGGGCCGACTCCGGGTCCATGCTGAGGGCCGAGAACACCTCCAGGTTCTCGCGGACGGTCTCGCCCCGCGCGTTCACGTCCCACCGGAACAGTTCGAGGTTGAATGTGGCCTCGGGCCGGGCGCCGCTGTACGTCACGCGCGCCCGGATCGTGTCGCCCACGAGCCCCGCGCTCTTGGCGATGAGGCGGAGCACGTCGTCGGTCCCGGCCTCGTTCTGAAGCGTGATCTCGGCCGGGATCGCCCCGTCGGCGATGCGGGTGACGTAGCACTGCGTCCCGCCGTTCTGGAAGAAGAGGCGGACGGCGCGGGGCAGGTCGCTCCCCTCGATGTCGGACGAGAAGATCCGCTCGAAGTCGGTGTAGCTGAGGCAGAGTTGTGGGTCGTCCATCGGGCCCATCCGGGTCCGGCCCATAAAGAGCGCGACCGACGTGCCGACGCCGGCGATGGTGCGGACGCCGCTGGGGACTTCCTGGACGTAGACGCCCGGATAGCTGACTTGAACCATGATCGAGCCTCCTCAGGCTGGTTGGCGCGGGGGAATGGCCGGTCTCGTCCGTCGCGAGGGGACGAGGGGGGCAGGGGCGACGGGCGGTCCAGGCCGCCTCCGCCGCGTTAGCAGAGCCGGACCCAGGCCGCTGGGACCTGGACGCGCAGGGCTTGGCGAAGGGAGGGAATGTGGACCAGGAGACGGTAGCCGCCCCGGTGGGCCTCGACCTCGCCGACGAGCCCGCGGAGCGGCCCCTCCTGCACCTCGACGGTCGTATGCCGCGGCGGCATCGGCGCGGGGATAGCCTCCAGGCGGTCCGGGGCGTCCTGGATCTGGCGGAGCCGCTGGATTTCCTCCGGGGTCACTTCGGCCGGCTGCCCGTCAAACGAGACGCTTCGGACGACACCGGGGGTCTGGAGCGTCGCGAGGCGGTCGCGCTCATCGACGCACGCGAACAGGTAGTTCGGGAAGAGGGGCTCGACCACGCGCTTCCGACGGTCCGACCACTGTCGGACGGTCGTCTGGCAGGGCACGAACGCCTCAACGCCATCGTCGAGCAGGCGGCTCTCGCAGCGGCGTTCCGCGCGTGGCGTCGTGTAAAACACGCGCCAGCGACGCGACGGTCCGGCGGACATGACAGGTGAGAGAGGGGGCGGCCGGGGGCGGGGAGCATGCTCTCCAGGCAGGGCTCCGCCCCGTCGCTCCCAGAGGTAGCTGCACTGAGGGGCGAGCCGTCGCCTTCGTTAGAAGGGGCCTCGCGCCTCTGGTCCGGAGAGTAGGAAACAAGGTTGTAAATGAAAAGCTTGGGCCCCTGAATTTTAAGATTCGCATCCAGGCCGTCCGGACATTCCCTCCCTCTCCAAGACGCCGGGCGCGGTGAGGCCAGCGGTTAGGGTGGATGGTCCGCCCCGCCGCCGATAGGCCCATCACTCTGACGGCGCCGAGTCAGTGCGACCCGATGCGAGGGGACGATCGTGAGGGCTCCGAGACACCGGACAGGCTGTGACCTTCGCGTCCGGTCCTCGATCCCTGAGCCTCTGACTCCCCCTCCGCCTCGACGTGCCGCCGAGCACCGTCTTCCTCGTCAAGCTGAGCTACTGGCTGGGGTAAGCCCGACGCCTGTCGCTGGCTGACCGACCTGCTCGGCGTGACGGACCGGACCGTCTCCGAGCGGTACGTGAAACCGGAGGCGAGCTACCTCGGCGTGCTCTACGTCGCTGCAGCGGTCGACTGGACGCGGACTGGATAGTCTTGCCTTAATCGCTGGCGGACGAACGAGGCCACGGGGGCGTCGTCGACGGGGTGGTGGTGGCGCATGGTACCGCACCCGTGCGACCGGACACGATGGCTCTCATCGTCCTCTCAGGATCGGCAGGGGCGATGAGTCCTAGGCTGCTCCACGCCGTCCCGCCTCCGCCCCGTGCACCGTCCCGTCACCCCCCTCTTCGCCGCGCTCGCCGCCGGGCTCCTCGCCGCCGGGTGTGGTGGCGACGCCTCACTTGAGGCCGAGGCCGACCCGATCGGTGTGCCGCCGTCGCTCCAGCGCGAGGCGGGACCCATCGCCGTAACGCTGACCGACGAGCAGGCCGCCGCGCTGGCGGTCGAGACCGCCGAGGTCACGGCCTTGGGCGGGACCGTCGAGATCGAGATCCCGGGTCTCGCCGAGCCGTCGCCTGACGACTTCGCGGCGGTCAGCGCGCCGGTCTCGGGCCGTGTGGTCCGCGTTCTCGCGCACGAGGGCGAGGCGGTCCGGCGCGGGCAGACCGTCGCGGTGATCCAGAGCATGGAGGTGGCGTCGCTGTCCGCCTCGGCGGCGCAGGCGGCGGCCGAGGTGGCCCAGGCCGAGGCGGGCGTCGCGCAGGCCGATGCCGAGGTCGCCCTCCAGCGGCAGCAGGTCGCGCGCTACACGCAGCTCGTCGCCGAGCGGATCAGCCCACAGATGAAGCTGGACCAAGCCCGAGCCGACCTGCAGCGGGCGGAGGCCGCTCTCCGCGCCGCTCGTGCCGCCGTGACCTCCGCACGGGCCCGCGCGACGGGATCTCGCGACCAACTCGCGGTGGCGGGCGGCGGCGGGCGTGGCGGCACGGTCGCCGTCGTGGCCCCTCGGAGCGGCATGGTGGACCGCCACACCATCGACCTCGGCGGCTCGGTGATGGCCTACGACGAGATGATGACGATCGTGGGCCAGGGCGAGGTGATGGTGCGCGGCCAGGCCACGCCCGACCAGGCCGCGCGCCTCCGCCCCGGCGACGGCGTCTCCGTCCGTTCTGCGAGCGACCCGAGTGTCGTCGTGGCCTCGACGGTGACGAGCGTGGCCCCGGCCACGACGGCAGACGACCGGTCGGTGCCGATCTACGTGAAGGTGCCCGCCGGGCGCGGCATCCGGCCCGGCCAGAGCGTCCGCCTGAGCGTCGTCGCGCGAGGCGAAGCGGGCCGGCTCGCGGTCCCGCTGGCGGCCGTCGCCTACGACGGCGATCGGGCGACGGTCTTCGTCCAGACCGGCCCGCGCACGTTCGAGCAACGGGTCGTCGAGCTGGGAGCCCCGGGCGCGGAGACCGTCCCGGTGCTCTCCGGGCTGGCCGCCGCCGACCGCGTGGCCGTCACGAACGTGTTCGACCTCAAGGCGCTCGCGCGCTTCGAGGCCTACGGGGAGGAGTAATGCTGGAGCGCCTCATCGACTTCAGCCTGCGGCGGCGGTTCGTCGCGCTCGCCCTCACGGCGCTCGTGGCCGTGGCGGGCGTCGCCTCGCTGGCCGGGCTCCCCATCAACTCGCTGCCCGACGTGACGCCCGTCCAGGTGCTCGTCATCACGAAGGCCGGGCGGTACTCGCCGTACGACGTCGAGCGCCTCGTGAGCTTCCCCATCGAGACCGTCATGAACGGGCTGCCGGACGTGGCCGAGGTCCGCTCCATCAGCCAGTTCGGCCTGAGCGCCGTCACGGTCGAGTTCGCCGAGGGCACAGACATCTACTTCGCCCGCCAGCTCGTGGCCCAGCGCGTGCAGGCCGTCGCCGGCGACCTCCCCGACGGCGTCGACGCACCCCAGCTCGGGCCCATCTCGACGGCGCTCGGCGAGATCGTCCAGTACACGGTGCGCGGCGAGGGCCGCTCGCTGACCGAGCTCCGTACGATCCACGACTGGCTCGTCGCGCCCCAGCTCAAGACGGTCCCCGGCGTCACCGAGATCACCAGCTTCGGCGGGTTCGTGAAGCAGTTCGAGGTCGTCCCCGACCCTGCGCGGATGCGGCAGGCGGGCGTCGGGCTGGGCGAGGTGATGGACGCGATCCCGGCCAACAACGGCGTCTCGGGCGGCAACTACCTCGAGCACAACCGCGAGCAGTACATCGTGCGCGGCTTCGGCCTCGTCCGCTCCGTGGACGACCTCGGCAACATCGTCGTCGTGCGGCGCGGCGAGCGCCCGGTGCTCCTCCGCGACGTGGCCGACGTGCGCGAGGGTCGGGCGCTCCGCCAGGGTGCCGTCACGAAGGACGGCGAGGGCGAGGTCGTGACCGGCATCGTGATGATGCTCCGCGGCGGCAACGGCCGCGCCGTGATCGAGGGCGTGACGGAGAAGCTGGCCGAGGTCAACCGCGGCCTGCCCGAGGGCGTGTCCGTCGAGGTCTTCTACGACCAGTCCGACCTCATCGAGCGGACGACGGCGACGATCGAGGAGAACCTGCTCGTGGGCGGCTTCCTCGTCGTGAGCGTGCTCCTCCTCCTCCTCGGCGAGATCCGCGGCGCTCTCGTCGTCGCGAGCGTGATCCCGCTGTCCATGCTGTTCGCGTTCATCGGGATGCGCGAGTTCGGGCTGGCGGCCAACCTCATGAGCCTCGGGGCCATCGACTTCGGGATGGTCGTCGACGGCGCGGTCGTGATGGTCGAGAACATGGTCCGGCGGCTGCGCGACGAGGAGGACCGGCCCGAGGCCGAGCGGCGCGACCGGCGCCTCGTGCTCCGCGAGGCCGCGCGCGAGGTGGCCCGGCCCATCTTCTTCGGCGTCCTCATCATCCTGATGGTGTACGTCCCGATCGCCACGTTCCGGGGCGTGGAGGGCCTTCTGTTCCGACCGATGGCCATCACCGTCGCGACGGCCGTCTTCGGGTCGCTCCTGCTGGCGCTCGTCTACGTCCCAGCGATGGCGTCGATCGTGTTCCGCAACGGCGTGCACGTGCGGCGCAACCGAGTGATGGAGTGGCTGAAGCCGCGCTACCGGGCCGGGCTCGAGAAGCACCTCCACAGCCGGGCCCAGATCCTCGGCGCCGCGGGCGGCCTGTTCGCCCTCTCGATGGCGGTCCTCGCCACGATGGGGACCGAGTTCCTGCCCGAGTTGGACGAGGGCTCGATCCTCGTCGAGCAGGTGCGGATGCCGAGCGTGACGCTGGAGGAGTCGGTCGAGAACGCGAACTGGTTCGCCGGCGAGGTACTCCGGCGCGTGCCCGAGGTGGCCGCGGTTGTGCCCAAGACCGGGCGGAGCGACCTCGCGAACGACTGGATGGGCGTCCACCAGACCGACGTGTGGGTGCTCCTCAAGCCCAGGAGCGAGTGGCGGCGGGGCATGACGAAGGAGCGCATCCAGCGCGAGATCGAGCCGCTGCTCCAGTCCGAGCCCGGCCTCGCCTACAACTTCACGCAGCCCATCGCCATGCGCGTGGACGAGCTGACGAGCGGCGTCAAGAGCGACCTCGCCGTCAAGATCCTCGGCGAGGACCTGTTCGCCCTCGGGACAGTCGCCGACCAGGTCGCGGCGCTCCTTCCGACGCTGGAGGGCACGGGCAACTCCTTCGTTGAGCAGACGGTCGGCCAGCCCTACCTCACCGTCGAGGTGGACCGCGCGGCCGTGGCCGCGGCGGGGATCAACGTGGCCGACGTGCAGCGGGCGGTCGAGGCCGGCATCGGGGGGCAGACCGTCAGCCAGGTCTACGAGGGCCAGCGCCGCTTCGACGTGGTCGTCCGCTACCCCGAGGCCGAGCGCGCCTCGTTCGCCGCCGTCGCGGCGACGCCCGTCAGCCTGCCCGGCGGCGGGACGATCCCGCTCGGACAGCTCGCGACGATCACGGCCGAGGAGGGTCCGCGCGAGGTGGCGCGGGAGAACGGCTGGCGGCGCACGATCGTCGGCGTCAACCTCGACGGGATCGACATCGGGACGTACGTCGCGAACCTGCAGGCGGCCATCGACGCGCAGGTGGACGTGCCGGAGGGCGTGTTCATCGAGTACGGCGGGGCCTTCGAGGACCAGCAGCGGGCCACGCGGCACCTCCTCCTCGTGGTGCCCCTCGCGCTGGGCATCATCTTCGGGCTGCTCTACCTCATGTTCGGGGAGGCCCGCTACGCGGCGCTCGTGTTCCTGAACCTGCCGCTGGCGCTCTCCGGCGGCGTGCTGCTCCTCTGGGCGCGCGGGCTCTACCTCTCGGTCAGCGCGAGCATTGGGTTCGTGGCCCTCTTCGGCGTCGCCGTCCTCAACGGGATCGTCCTCATCGAGCACCTCAACCACCTCCGGCGCGAGGGGCTCTCGGTCCACGACGCCGTGATCGAGGGGGCGAGCGACCGCCTCCGCCCGGTGCTCATGACCGCGCTCGTGGCCTCGCTCGGGTTCGTCCCCATGGCGTTCAACACGGGGCCGGGCAGCGAGGTGCAGCGGCCGCTCGCGACCGTCGTGATCGGCGGCCTCGTCACGGCGACGCTCCTGACGCTGCTCGTGCTGCCGGTCGTCTACGCCTGGATGGAGCGCGACGACCGCGCCCCCGCCGACCCGTACCACGACGTGTTCGCGGGCGACGGGCAGGCCGGGCACGTCCCCCACCCGACTCCCGCGATGGCCTGATGCGTGCGCTCCTCCTCGCCCTCGCCACCCTGGCGCTCCCCGCCTCCGCCCAGCCGCGCGACTCCCTGACGGTCCGCGACGCCCTCGCCCTGGTCGGCCGGGCGCACCCGTTGGTGCAGGCGTCCGAGGCGATGGCGGCCTCGCGCGAGGCCGCGGCCGGGGGCGTCACCGCGTGGGCCAGCCCCACGCTGGGGTATGCTATCGAGGGCGTCGGCACGGACGGCGGGTTCGCCGAGCAGCGCGTGATGGTGGGCGTCGAGGTCGGGCCGGCGTCGCTGGCCCGCGCCGAGCGCGCCCGGCTGGCGGCCGAGGCCCGCGCCTTCGGCTTCGACGCCGAGGCCACGCGCCGTGCCCTCCGCGCCCGCGTCGTGGCCGCCTACGTCGACCTCGGCGTCGTCGACTCCCTCGTGACGCTCCGCCGCGTGGCCGTCGCGCTGGCGGACTCGCTCGTCTCCGTCGCGCGGCTCCGCGAGGCGGCGGGCGAAGCCGCCGGGCTCGAGACGCTTCGGGCGGAGCTGGAGGCCGAGCAGGCGCGGGCCGCGCTGGCGGCGACCGTCGGGCAGCGAGAAGCGGCGCGGGCCGCCGCGACGGCCTCGCTCGGACTCCCACTCGACGGGGTCGCCGCCGTGGCCCCCCGCCTCCGGCTCCCCGACGCGCTTTCGTCGCCTCCGGCCCCGTCGCCGACGGTCGCCGCGGCCGAGGCGCGCGTCGAGGCCGCTCAGGCGAGCGCCGACGCCGCGCGCGCCATGCGCCTCCCGACGTGGAGCGCCGAGGTGTTCCCGCAGCACTTCGGCGGCGACACGTTCGGGGCCGGCGTCCAGGTTGGCGTGCGGCTGCCGCTGGGGCAGGGGCGCGTCGTGGCCGCGCGCGTGCGTGCTGCCGAGGCCGCTCGCCAGTCGGCCGTGGCCGAGCGGGACGGGCGGGCGGGCGAACGGGTCGCGACGGTCGCCGCCGCCGAGGTCCGCGTCCGGAGTGCCCGCGCGGCGCTGGAGGCCGCACGGGGGGCGCCGGTCGAGCGCGCCGAGGCGCTGCTGGCGCTCGCCCTCCGCGGCTACCAGCTCGGCGAGGTCACGCAGCCCATGCTCCTGGACACGCGCCGCGCGCTCCTCTCCGCCCGTGAGGTGGGCCTCGAGGCCTTCCGCGAGGCGCTGCTGGCGGTCGTCGCCTGGGAGCGCGCCTCGGGTTCCTCTCTCCTCTTCCCCTGACGGTCATGGACCCCGTCCACGTGGCTGGTCACCGACCGGCCGCTCCTCGGGACCCGCCTCGCCCTGGTGCTCAGGATCTACGGCGCTGCCCGCTTCTGGCGCCGGAGGCCGCCCGACGTAGGCCTCGCGCCCGCGGCGGTGGGGCTCGTCAGCGCGGCGCTCGCGCTCGGTCTGATGGCGCAGGCCGGCAATCTGGGCGGGCAGATCCGCCCCACCGAGGCCCGCGCCAGCCCTGCGCGGTCCCTGACGCCTGGAGGGGAGAGGCCTGCCGAGCGTTGCGACGATGACTGAACTCCCAGCGCCCTCTCAGAGTGGACACGGACGACGCGCGCGGGCCCACGCCCCGACGACGGCGTGCCCCTCCCGCCCGCTCCGCCTCGCTCGGCGGCCTCCGACCGCACCGATTCCCTCAGCTCCACCCTCCCGCCGCTCGATGATGCGCCTCCTGACCCTCGCGCCGGCCCTCGCATTGGCCCTCGCCCTCGCGCCCGGCTGCAGCTCCAGCCGCACGCCCGACACCCCCTCCGAGTCCGCCGACGCGACGGCCGAGACCCACGGCCTCGGCGGCCGAGACCCACGGCCTCGGCGGCATGCGCCACCACGCCGGCGGTGAAGGCGTCCAACACCGAGGCCAGGGCCGAGTGGGTCAAGGTCAGAACCGCATGGGCCAGGGGCAGATGGGCCCGGGCGGCATGAACGACCCCGACCACCAGACCGTCCACAGCCTCCTCGCCGACCACGCCGCCATCGAGCGCCGCGTCGAGGACTTGCCGAACGGCGTCGAGACGTGGACCGAGTCGGACGACCCCGAGGTCGCCGCGCGCATCCGCCAGCACGTCCGCCAGATGAACGACCGCCTGGAGAGCGGGCACCCGATGCGCCCTTGGGACGCGCTCTTCGCGGAGATCTTCGCGCACGCCGACGCCGTCGACATGGAGATCGAGGACACCGAGCGGGGCGTCCGCGTGGTCGAGACCTCGGACGACCCGCGGGTGGTGCTCTTGATTCGGCAGCACGCGCGCCGCGCCATCAGCGAGTTTGTCGAGCGCGGTATGGACCGCGCCCATGAACCCACGCCCCTCCCCGAGGGGTACGACCGCTAGATGCCCCACGAACCCTACCTCGACCTCGACCCCGCCTCCGGCGAGCTGGCGCTGACCTACGACGGCGACCGCCACAGCACCGCGGACGCCGACGCCCTCGCGGCGCGCCTCGCCACGAGCCTGGAGCGCGACCACGTCTGCGCGTGCCTGCTGCGCGTCGAGCGCACGGGGGGGCGGAGCTGCGAGACCTGCGCCGACCGCGTCGCCGCGCGCCTCCGGGCCGAGCCGGGCGTCCGCGACGCGCGGGGCTCGTTCCGCGGCGGCGTCCTCCACGTGGACTACTCCGAGGGCCAGACCTCCCCGGCCCGCCTCGAGACGACCGTCCGCCAGCTCGGCGTGGCCGCGCGCGAGCCGAACCCGGACGCGGCGACGTGGCGGCGCGAGGCCGCCTTCGTGGCCGTCGCGCTGGCGAGCCTCGTCGGCGGGCTCGTGGCCGAGTGGCAGGACTGGACCGCGGCGAGCTGGGCGCTCTACGCCGTCTCGTACGCCTCCGGCGGGTGGTTCGGCGCGCGCGCCGGGCTGGAATCGCTCCGCGAGCGGACGGTCGACATCGACCTCCTGATGATCCTGGCGGCGCTCGGTGCGCTCGCCATCGGGGCCCCCTTCGAGGGGGCCATGCTCCTCTTCCTGTTCTCGCTCTCGAACGTGCTCCAGCACGTCGCCATCGGACGGAGCCGCAGCGCCATCGAGGCGCTGATGCAGCTCCGCCCGGACGCCGCGAAGGTGCGCCGGGGGGACGACTGGGTGGACGTGCCCGTCGGGCGGGTGGCCGTCGGCGACGTGTTCCTCGTCACGCCCGGCGACCGCCTCCCTCTCGACGGCGTGGTCACGAGCGGGCGGAGCGAGGTGGACCAGGCGTCCCTCACGGGCGAGAGCGTGCCCGTCACGAAGGTCGAGGGCGACGAGGTGTTCGGCGGGACCATCAACGGCGGCGGCGCCCTCGAAGTCCGTGTGACCAAGCCCGCGTCCGAGAGCGCCATCGCGCGGATGATGGCGATGGTCGAAGATGCCCAGAGTCAGAAGGCCGAGACGCAGCGGCTTATCGACCGGTTCGAGCAGCCCTACGCGCTCGGCGTGATCGCGATGACGGCGCTCGCCATCGTCGTCCCGCTCGTGGGATGGGACGAGCCGTTCCGCGAGGCGTTCTACCGCGCGATGACGCTGATGGTGGCCGCGAGCCCATGCGCCCTTGTCATCTCGACGCCGGCCGCCGTGCTGAGCGCCATCGCCGCCGCGGCTCGCAGCGGCGTCCTGTTCAAGGGCGGCGTGACCGTCGAGGAAGCCGCGAAGGTGCGCGCGGTGGCCTTCGACAAGACCGGCACGCTGACCGCCGGACAGACGCGCCTGACGGACGCTGTGCCGCTGGGCGACCTGAGCGACGACGGGCTCGTGGCGCTCGCCGCCGCTGTCCAGGCGCGGAGCGAGCACCACCTCGCCCGCGCGACGGTCCGCGAGGCGGAGGCGCGGGGCCACGCCGTCGCCCCCGCCGAGGAGTTCGCCGCCGTCAGTGGGCGCGGCGTGGAGGGCACGGTCGGCGGGCTGACGGTGCGCATCGGCAACCCCGGCCACTTCGAGGGCCGCGACATCTCCGGGCTGGCGGACGCGCTGGAGGAGGTCGAGCGGCTGCGTGCCCAGGCGCGGACGTCCGTGATCGTCACCGAAGCCGTGGGCGGGACCGAGCGGGCGGTCGGCGTGCTCGCCTTCGCTGACGTGCTCCGGCCCGACGCCGCCGCCGTCGTCCGCCAGCTCAAGGCGCTCGGCGTCGAGCACATCGCGATGCTCACCGGCGACACCGGGTCCGTCGCCGCGGCCGTCGCCGCCGAGGCCGGCGTCGACGCGGTCTACGCCGACCTCCTCCCCGAGGCCAAGGTGGGCCTGATCCACCAGCTGGAGGCCACGTGGGGCGGCGTGGCGATGGTGGGCGACGGCGTCAACGACGCGCCTGCGCTGGCGGCGGCCACGCTCGGCATCGCGATGGGAGGGGCCGGGACCGACGTGGCCCTGGAGACGGCCGACGTGGTGCTCATGGCCGACGACCTGGGCAAGCTCCCGTACCTGCTCCGGCTCAGCCGCCGCACGCGGCGGATTCTGGCCGTCAACATCGCGATCTCGCTCGGCGCCATCGTCGTGATGGTCGCCACGATCCTCGGGACCGGGCTGGCGCTTCCTCTGGCGGTCGTCGGGCACGAAGGGAGCACCGTGCTCGTCAGTCTCAACGGGCTGCGGCTCCTCGGATTCCGCGATCGGTAGAGGGGCAGTCAGCGCCGGGATCCGAGGAGGCCACGCTCCGAGCCTCCCGCTTCTCCGCCTCCGCGAGCGCCCCTCAGGTCACCGAGCGTGTCGTGAAGCGTTTGATCGGCCGACGGCCGACGACGCCATGCGCTCGGTCCGGCTCGGATCCGTACGGGCACCGCCCCCCCTCACCGAACAGGGGAGAGGGCGTGCGCGGCGTGCGTCTCGCCCCAGCCCGTCCGTGGACATCACGATCCCATTCGAGCGCGTCGTTGTCGTTGGCGCGTGGCTCCAGCGCCTACTGCTACGGAGCCAGGCCGCCTCATTGTGCGGACCCGTCGGATGTCAGACGAGGTGAACGACGCGCTTGCCGAACGCCTCGCCGTTGAGGAGGCCGATGAAGGCGGAGGGAGCCTGCTCCAGCCCCTCGATCATCTCCTCGCGGTACTGGATCTTCCCCTCCCGAACCCAGGCGCCGACCGTACGGGCGAACTCGGGGTAGAGGTGCCCGAAGTCGTCGAAGACGATGAACCCACGCATGGTCATCCGCTTGCGCAGGATCTGCCCCATGAGGAAGTTCATCCGGTCCGGCCCGTCGGGGAGCGACGTCGCGTTGTACTGCGAGATGAGACCGCAGAGCGGGATGCGCGCGCGCGCGTTGAGCAGCGGCAAGACGGCGTCGAACACGGCCCCGCCGACGTTCTCGAAGTAGATGTCGATGCCGTCCGGCACGGCCGCCGCGAGTGCCTCCGGAAAGCCGTCGGCCTTGTAGTCGACGCAGGCGTCGAAGCCGAGCGTCTCGACGACGTGGGCGCCCTTCTCCGGTCCCCCGGCGATGCCGACGACGCGGAGCCCCAGGATCTTGCCGATCTGTCCGACCGTCGCGCCGACGGGGCCGCTGGCGCCGGCCACCACCAGCGTCTCACCGGCGGTGGGCTGGCCGATCTGCGTGAGGCCGGCCCAGGCCGTCAGGCCCGGCATGCCCAGCACGCCGAGGGCCCACGAAGGCCTCTCGGGGTCCGTCCCCATGTTGATGACCCCGGCGCCGTCGGAGAGCGCGTAGTCCTGCCAGCCCCCGGGCGCCACGACCCAGTCGCCCGCGGCGAAGCCGTCGACGTCCGAGCGGACGACCTGCGACACCGTGCCGCCGACCATGACCTCGCCGATCTCGACCGGCGCCGCGTAGGAGGGCGCGTCGCTCATCCGGCCGCGCATGTAGGGGTCGAGCGAGAGGTACTCGTTGCGGAGCAGCATCTGGCCGGCGCCTGGGGTCGGGAGGTCGACGGTCTCAAGCCGTAGCGTGTCGTCCGTGGGCTCGCCCGTGGGCCTCTCGGCGAGGACGAAGCGGCGGTTGTGCAGAGTGGATTGAGGCATGGGGGACTATCTCGGGTTCGGGCTTGGAAATAGGCACGTCGGCACCGACGGCGCGCTCGTTCGAGCGGTCGATCGTGCCTCCTGGGAGGGCGTGTGCCCGCACGGCGCGCGGGCGGGTCAGCGCCGGCGGCCTCAGGCCTCGACGGCCTCGAGCGCGCGGAGGAGCGCCTCCGCGGCCGGGCCCGACGACGCCGGGTTCTGGCCCGTGATGAGAAGCCCGTCCTGGACCACGTGCACGCCCCAGTCGGCCGTCTTCGAATAGTCGCCGCCGTTGGCCTGGAGCATCTCCTCGACCAAGAACGGCACCACGTCGGTCAGGCCGACGGCCTCCTCCTCGGAGTTCGTGAAGCCGGTGACCGTCTTGCCCTTCACGAGCGGCGTCCCGTCAGCGGCCTTCGTGTGACGGAAGACGGCAGGCGCGTGGCAGACGGCGGCGACGGGCGTCCCCGACGCGACGGCGTCCTCGATGAGCGCGATCGAGCTCTTGTCCTCGGCGAGGTCCCACAGCGGGCCGTGGCCCCCGGGATAGAACACGGCGTCGAAGTCCTCGACGGCGATCTCGCTGAGCTTCGTCGTGCTGGCGAGCGCGGCCTGTGCTTGGTCGTCGGCGTAGAACCGACGGGTGTCGTCGGTCTGGTTCTCCTCGGTGTCGCTGGAGGGGTCGAGCGGCGGCTGGCCGCCCTTCGGCGAGGCGAGTGTGATCGTGGCGCCGGCGTCCTTGAACACGTAGTAGGGCGCAGCGAACTCCTCGAGCCAGAACCCGGTCTTCTTGCCGGTGTCGCCGAGTTCGTCGTGGGAGGTGAGGATCATCAGGACGTTCATATCAACAGGGAGGAGGGAGGAGAGGGGCGTGCGCCAGGCACCGGGTCGTGGGGGATGAACGGGCCCGCGGATCCCCGTAGTTCCACGAGGTTTCCGCGCACAGGCCGTCCCCGAGGCCGCGTCGGCCCCTCCGTACGACGGCACCGCCTCACCGGTCGACCGATTAAACGAGGGGGAGGGGGACCCGACGAAGGCGTCCACGGCCGCCCCGGACGCCGGTAGCGCCGCCTCGCCCCGCAGACCAACAGCCGGGCCGCCAGCGCGAACTGACGGCGATCGTCGTGTACCCCGTTGGCCACCTTGCGGGCGGTCGCGAAGGCAGTTGCCGGACGCTACTTTCCGAACGGGTTTGGCAAAACGGAATCGGCTACGCCGACGCGATCGACGGAGGGAGGCTGGTGGCCAAGTGACCGGCGGCTCCGGCGGGAGGGGCCTGCGTCTGCACAAGTCCTGGACATCCGCTGGCGAGACTCCGGTCTCTTACACGCCCTCCTTCATGAAGCGTCGCCCCCTACACATCTCGGTCGCCGTCGCGGTGACGACCGCTGTCTCCTTCAGCGGGTGCTCGTCGACCTCCCCCCACGGTCCGGGCCAACCTCGCCTCGGGCGGGAGCATCGACCACGTCGCGCTCGTGCTACTGCGTCGACGGCCCCGCCCTGCGCGTGCTTGCCGACGCCCTCGCGCGCTCCTCGACCCGGTCCTCGCCGCTCTCCCCCCGACGACGATGGAACCGATTGCTGCTGACGCCTCCACCGGGATCGCCCCGGCCGTCTGGCGCGCCGCCCACGGCGACCGCGTGTCCTCCCCTTTCGCTCGAACCCTTTGATCCCATGCCGTCCACCCCCGACACTCGGCTCCCCGTGCTTCCTTCCGCCGACGCCCTACGGCAGGCTGTTCGTGACAAGTACGCCGCCGTCGCCCGCGGCGAGGCGCTCTCGTGCTGCGGGCCCGCCGAGACGTGCGCTCCTACTCATGTCAACATGATCGGCGACGCTTACGACGGCGTCGACGGGTACGTCGAGGCGGCCGACCTCGGGCTCGGCTGCGGGCTCCCCATCGAGCACGCCGGGCTGGCCCCGGGCCAGACGGTGCTCGATCTCGGCGCCGGTGCCGGCCTCGACGCCTTCGTGGCCCGCCGCGTCGTCGGCGAGACGGGGACGGTCCTGGGCATCGACTTCACGCCCGGGATGGTTGAGAAGGCCCGGCAGAACGCTGCCGAGCTCGGCTACACCAACGTCCGCTTCGAGTATGGCGACATCGAGGCGCTCCCGTTCGAGGATGGGAGTGTGGACGTCGTAGTCTCGAACTGCGTGCTCAACCTCGTCTCCGACAAGGCGCGCGCCTTCGCCGAGACGTTCCGGGTGCTCCGCCCCGGCGGCCACGTCTGTGTCTCCGACGTCGTCTCGCACGGAGCGCTCCCGGACACGGTTCGCGCCTCGGCCGAGCTCTATGCCGGGTGCGTGGCCGGGGCCGTCGACCGGGACGACTACCTCGCCCTCGTGGCCGAGGCCGGGTTTGAGGACGCGCATATCGTGGCCGAGCGACCGATCGACCTCCCGGGCGGTCTGCTGCCCGCGGGCACCGAGGCTCCGCTGTTCAGCGTCACCGTCCGTGCCACGCGCCCCACAACCGCCAGCGAAACCGCCAGCGCGGTGGCCAGGACGACGGCCACGCTCCGTGTCTACGACCCGCCCCAGTGCTGCTCGACGGGCGTCTGCGGGCCGGACGTGGACCCGGCGCTCGTCCAGTTCGCGTCCGACCTCCGCAGCCTCGCGGCTTCGGGCGTCGCCGTCGAGCGCTTCAACCTCGCCCAGCAGCCCGAGGCGTTCGTTCAGGAGCCCGCCGTCGTGCAAGCCGTGAACGCCCTCGGCACGTCGGTGCTGCCGCTGCTCGTGGTGGACGGCCGCGTGGTCGCCCACGGCCGGTACCCGTCGCGGGCCGAACTGCCGGCGCTCGTCGCCTCCGGCGATGCCGAGCCCGCCGTCCCGCTCGACCTCGCCGACCGCGGCTCGTGCTGTGGCCCTGCCTCCTCCTGCTGCTGAATCCGCCACGCTCACCCCCCTTGATCCCCGCTCCCGTGCTGTCGTTCATCGCTTCCCCCACACCGACACTCTTCTTCACCGGCAAGGGGGGCGTCGGCAAGACGTCGCTCGCGTGTGCCACGGCCGTCGCGCTCGCCGACGCCGGGCGCCGCGTGCTCCTGGTCTCCACCGATCCGGCCTCGAACCTCGCCGACGCGCTCGGCGCGCCCGTCGGCCCGGCCGCTGCCGACGTGGCGACGGTCCCCGGCCTCCGCGCGCTCAACGTCGACCCTGAGGCGGCGGCCCGCGCCTACCGCGAGCGCGTCGTGGGGCCGATGCGCGGCGTACTCGCCGACGAGGCCGTCGCGCGCATCGAGGAGGGGCTCTCGGGCGCGTGCACGACCGAGATCGCGGCCTTCGACCGGTTCGCGGCCATGCTCGCGGGTGAGGGCGAGGCCGTCGGCATGGACGTGGTCGTGTTCGACACGGCGCCGACCGGCCACACGCTCCGGCTGCTCGAACTCCCGGCGGCGTGGAGCGGGTTCATCGACGACAACCCCGAGGGCGCCTCGTGCCTCGGCCCGTCGTCCGGTCTGGAGACCCAGCGCGATCGCTACGAGGCGGCGGCCCAGGCGCTCCGCGACCCGGCCCGTACGACGCTCGTGCTCGTGGCCCGGCCCGAGCCGTCGGCGCTCGCGGAGGCGGCCCGGTCGGCCGCCGAGCTCTCGGCGATCGGCGTGGCGAGCCAGCGGCTCGTCGTCAACGGCGCGTTCCGGGCCACCGACCCCTCAGATCCGCTTGCGGCGGCCATCGAGCGGCAGGCGGAGGCGGCGCTCCGGGCGCTGCCCCCGGCCCTCGCCGCGCTCCCGATGGAGACCGTCGCGCTGCGGCCCCACAACCTCGTCGGGCTGGCCGCGCTCCGCGACCTCGTCGCCGACCACGAGGCGGACGCGACACCGGCCGAGGCCCCCGGCGTCCCGGCCCTCCCCGAAGCCGCGGGCGACCTCGCGGCGCTCGTGGACGAGATCGAGGCCGAGGGGAAGGGCCTCGTGCTCGTCATGGGGAAGGGCGGTGTGGGGAAGACGACCGTCGCCGCGGCCGTGGCCGCAGAACTGGCCGCGCGCGGCCACGACGTCCACCTGACGACGACCGACCCGGCCGCCCACCTCGACGACGCGCTCGGAGAGGACGGCGTCGCAGGCGACGGCGTCGCGGGCGAGGTGTCCGGCACGCTCACCGTGACGCGGATCGACCCCCGGGAGGAGACGCGGCGCTACACCGAGCGCGTGCTCCGCACGAAGGGCGCGGGCCTGGACGGTGAGGCCCGGCGGCTCCTCGAAGAGGACCTCCGGAGCCCATGCACCGAGGAGGTCGCCGTCTTCCACGCTTTCAGCCGGGCCGTGGGCTCGGCCGCCCGCGGGTTCGTGGTGATGGACACGGCGCCGACCGGCCACACGCTCTTGCTGCTCGACACGGCGGGGAGCTACCACCGCGAGGTCCTGCGCTCGACCTCGCTCGACCCCGAGCGCGTGACGACGCCGCTGATGCGCCTCCAGGACCCCGCTTTCAGCCGCGTCCTCCTCGTCACGCTTGCCGAGACGACCCCGGTCCGCGAGGCCGCCGCGCTTCAGGCCGACCTCCGGCGGGCGGGCATCGAGCCGTTCGCGTGGGTGGTCAACCGGAGCCTCGCCGCCGCGCGCCCCTCGGACCCGCTGCTGGCGGCCCGCGCCGCGGCCGAGGTGACTGAGATCGAGGCCGTCGTGCGCGAGCACGCCCCCCGTAACGAGGGCGTTCCCCGATTCGCCGTCCTCCCTCACACGCCCGAGCCGCCCGTCGGCGCGCGCCGGCTCCGAGCGCTCGCCCGGGGCGGGGCTCCCGTCGAGCCGGCCCTCGTCTAGTCCTGCCCCCCTGCCCACGACCCTCGTCGTCGTCTCCGACGTCCATGCCAACCTGCCCGCCCGGGAGGCCGTCCTCTGAGACATCGTCGCACCTCGGTCGCGGTGAGGTCGACGCGGTCTACCGCCTCGGCGACCTGCGGGCGTGCTACGCGCTCCTGACCGTCGACCCGGAGCGGCCGAAGACCAATCCCAACTCCTGACAGGTCGAGGTCGAGGTCGTCCGCCGGGCGTACGACCTCGAGGGGGCCGCGCGTGCGGTAGAGGCCCGCCCGCTCCGGACGCCTTCGCTCGGATGCTCCGCGGCGCCTGAGCGCGGCCACGGCGCCTGAGCGCGGCCACGGCGTCGACGCGGTCAACGTGGCGGCCTGGGGGGGCTCGGGGCAGGGCCCTTGGTGTCCGAGGGCGACTGGACGGGTGGCCCGATCGGGCCACCTGTAGCAGAGCGCCGTGGGTAGCAGCCCCGCGCCATGGAGCTCCAGACCGACGTCTCTAGCTTGGTCCCGTCATGTCCAGCCCCGCCCACGCCCCCTGGTCCGCCCGCGCCGAGTTCGCCGCCACGACGGCGTTCTGGGTCTTGCTCACGGGCCTCCTCCTCGTCCGCTGGGCGATGGGCCCGTCGGATTCGTCGCCCTCTGCCCGAGCGGCGTTGTCGGGACCGTCGCCGAGTACGCGGTCTGGATCGCGACGCAGCGCTATGCCGAGACGGACAGACGGGACCAACACCAACCATCAGCTGGCCTTCCCCGGTCCGTCCTCGCGCTCGCCCTCCAGGGGGCGGGGCCGGGCCCCCTGACGTCGGATAAGGCAGAGGTGCTCGCTCTCCTCGGCGACGGGCACACGCCGGCGGAGATTACGGTGGCCCCGGCCGTGCCCCCCCGACCGTCGACGCGGTCCTGGACTCGGTCCAGGAGAAGCTCGCCCTTCCAAACCGGTTCCGTCTGGCACGCGCCGCCGTCCTCCGGCGGGCAGGGCTCGGCGACTGATCCCCCGGAGCGACGCGGGGGTGATCCTCGCCGCGTTCGTTCTCGAACCGCCCGCCGTGACAGTCCTTCGGCGTCGCAAGGACGCGCGCTCCGCCTCGCGACGACGACGCTTGCGGTAGACCATCCCGCGCACGCGCTCCTCGCTGAGGAAGTACGGCCGGCCCTCGTCATCTTCGTACGGGCCGAGAAGCTCGGCGACGGCTGCCTCGACCGTCCGCCCCGACTGGCGGAGGATCTCGAACTGCCTGCGGAGCTCAGCGTCGCGGAGCGCGAGCCGCAGCGCCTTCGCCACGCGCGCGTCGCCGAGCGCCTCGATCAGCGCGGCGGCGTCGGGGAGCGCGACGGGCGGCCGGTCGTCTGGGGTGGGGGAAGGGGGGCAGAGCGGGCACTGGAGAAAAATCCGGCAGTGTTTCCGGCAGTGCCTAAATTAGAACCGCCCCTCCTCGGCTGGAAATGCCGAAAAGGGGCGGTCTGTTGTGGAGATGCCGGGTCCACAGAACGGGGTGGCCAGCGGTCGGGCCGAATACGAAAATCCCCTTCAGTAGGGCGTGAGGGCAGATTGTGGATAGAAAGTGGGAGCGAGGCGTAGCCGGAGCGGGCCGGAAACCTTACCCTAAACCTTACCCCCCCCTGGAGGTGGAGACGCGTCTCCATACCCCCCCCCGCACCGGCGCCCCGTGGCCACGTTCACCCCCGTTCTCCGGACGGACAAGACCAACAAGAAAGGGCTCGCCCCCATCACCATCCGCGTGGTCTCGGGCCAGGGGCTCGCCTACGTCTCGCTCGGCGTCCGGGTGAAGCCGAAGGACTGGCACGAGGGGAAGGGCGAGGTGCGGAAGAGCGAGCGGGAGGCGTCGCGGATCAACGACCTCGTGGCCGGCGCCGTGGCGGCGGGTCGGTCGGCCGAGGTCCAGCGGTCGGCGGCGCGCGAGACCGTCACGGCGAAAGTTCTGGCCGGCGACGTCCGCCAGTGGTTGGCGCCGGCGCCCGTCGAGGCCGAGCCCGAGGAGCACTTCCTGACGTTCTTCCGCCGGTGGGTCGACGGGTTCGCCGAGCGGGGCCAGCCCTCGACGTACAAGGCGTACAACACGACGTGCCAGCGGCTCACGAGGTACGCGAAGGGGCGGCTGGCGTACGCCGACCTCACGCCGGCCTTCCTCCGGGCGTGGGGCCACTCGATGCGCGCGCCGACGCCGCACGGCGAGGGGCTCAAGCAGAACTACGTCCGGAAGCAGCTGACGACGACGCGGACGGCGATCCGGGCGGCCGTCCGCGACGGCCACGCGCCGGAGAGCTTCCGCGACCCGTTCGGCCAGCTCCACGGCGACGTGCTGCTCCGGAGCGAGCGGGTGGAGAAGGGGCGGCTGACGGCCGACGAGGTGGCCGCGATCGCGTCGGCCCGGTGCGAGCCGGGGACGCTGGTGGAGGCGGTCCGCGACGGGTTCGCGCTCGCGTTCTACGCCGGCGGCATGCGGTTCGGGGACACGTGCCTGCTCCGGTGGACCGACGTGGTCCGCGACGCGGAGGGGACGCCGGTGAAGCTGCGCTACGAGGCCGAGAAGACGGGGAAGCCGACGTCGATCCCGCTCGTGGCCGAGGCGCGGGCGATCGTCGAGCGGTACGCCGAGCGCCGGCCCGAGGCGGTGGCGGAGGGCGGGTTCGTCTTCCCGTTCCTGGACGGGAAGGATCTGGGGACGCCGGCGAAGCGTCGGGCGGCGGTGAGCGCGCGGAACGCGTACGCGAACGCGGCCCTGAAGACGCTGGCCGAGCGGGCCGAGATCGCGCACCCCGAGCGGGTGACGACGCACCTCGCGCGGCACTCGCTGGCGGCCCACCTCCTGGAGTCGGGGATCGGGGCGCACGGGATCAAGGAGGTCCTCCGGCACTCGTCGGTGACGACGACGGAGCGGTACCTCCAGGGGTTCAGCCGGGACCTCCTGGATGAGGCGTACCGGAACGCGTTCGGGGGCGCCGGCGGCGCGTCTGGTGGGGCGGAGCCTGACGCGGGAGAGGGCGGCTAGAGCCCGAGCCTCGCGCGGCGGTCGGCGAGGACGTCGGCGTAGCGGCCCTTCATCTCGCCCGAGAGGAAGGAGCGGTCGAGGAGGTCGTCCCAGGCCGGCTGGGCGGCGGCGACCTCGGCGAGGACGCGGTCGACGGCCGGGGCGCGGAGGCCGAGCCGCTCGGCGGCGTAGTAGTCGACGAGGTCGGCCCGGGTGATCCGGCTCTTCTTGCCGCGGAGCGGGAGGGCGAGCTCCTCGCGGGGGTCTTGGAGCGCGATGGTCGTGGCGACCATGTCGTAGGCCGGGGCGAGCTGGCGGAGGCCGTCGGGGGTGGTGAGGACCGAGAAGTTCTTGACGTGGTGGTCCTCGTTGCCGGTGAGGAAGACGACGAGCGTGCGGCGGAAGAGGTCCTGCTTCTGGGGGAGCGGGAACGTGCAGTACCGCTCGACGGCGTGGGCCACCTGCTCCATGGACGAGGCGTACTTCGTCTCGCGGTCGAGGCCGAGGAGCTGGGCGAGGTCCTCGACGGCGAGCTTGTCGCCGCGGCCGACGCGGTCGAACCGGCGGACGACGTAGCAGAGGCCGCCGCCCTCGGTGTAGAGGAGGCCGTGGAGCGGGGTCTCGACGCCGGCGGCCGCGGCCATCCGCATCGTGACGTCCTCGTTGGCGGGGACCTCCGGGAAGAGGGGGTTCTCGGGCTTGAGGAGGTAGCGGCCGCCCGTGTCGACGAGCTCGAATCGGCCCTCGGAGGGGCGGAGGACGGCGCTGACCTTCGGTTGGACGCCGCCGATCGACATCTTGTCGGCGCGGCGGGCCGCCTCGCGGACGAGCTCGTCGGCCGTGAACGGGAGGGGGGCGAGCCGGTCGAGGTGGGGGGAGAGCCGGCGGAGGCCGGCGGCGGAGTAGGGGCCCTCGCCCGGCGCCAGCGGCTCGTACGTGAGGGGGCAGCGGGGCGTGCTCACGGGGCGTCGGGGCTGGCCTCCGCGGGCTCGGCCGCCGGGGGGACGACGGTGACGGCGCCGACGGTGTCGGCCCCGACGGTGAGGAGCTGGCCCATCCGGTCGTGGCGGTCGAGCTTGGCCCGGCGGAGGAGGGCCTCGAGCTGCCACCCCTCGGGGAGGAGGCCGTCGAAGAAGGGGGGGAACCGGTCGAACCGGTACGGCTCGGGCCGGACGGGGAGCGTGAGCGAGACGGGCGGGCCGTCGTAGCCGGGCGCGTACGTGAAGGCGTACGCGCGGCCGGGGTCCTCCTCCGTGAGGCGGCCGGCGGGGCGGCCGTGGGCGAGGACGTCAGCGGTTCGCATGGGCGTCGGCGGCGAGCGAGGCCTCGAACCGGTCCAGGAGCGGGCTGGCGAGGCGGAGGTCGACGTTGAGGGTCTCGAGGAGCCGGAGGACCGTCCGGAGTTGGGCGGTCTCCTTCCCGTGCTCGACGTCGTAGAGGGCCGTTGTGCCGACGCCGGCGAGCTCGGAGAGGGCCTGGCGGGAGAGGCCGGCGGCCTCGCGGTGGAAGCGGACGGCGCGGCCGAGGGTGGAGGGGTCGATCATGCTGGTTGCCGCTGGAGCGGCAAATGATGCCTATCGAAGGTAGGATACGCCGCAGCCGTCCAGATGATGTGTCAAAAATGCCGCCGAAGCGGCAATTCGGAATATCCAAACCTGACTCGATCTTTCCAGATCGGGGCCCAGTGCCTGTGTGTTTGGAGGACGTCCCCTGTAGGGGGTCAGCCGGGACCTCCTCGACGAGGCGTACCGGGGTGCGCTCGGGGGTGGGGAGGAGTCGGCGTAGCGCTCCGCAGCGATCGCTGGGGGTGGGGAGCGTACCGCGCCCCTGCAGATCGGTAGCGTGGAAGGGCTCGTGATCGTAGTCTAGGGGCCTGCATAGTGGTAGCGTAGCTTCCGGTCTCCGCCTCTCCCCATGTCGTACCTCCGCCGCGTCGTCGACCACGAACTGGACGAGCTCGTGCCCGCCCTTCCCGCGATCGCGCTGGAGGGGGCGAAGGGCGTGGGGAAGACGGAGACGGCGCTCCAGCGGGCGACGACGGTGCACCAGCTCGACGACCCGGCCCAGCGGGCGATCGCCGAGGCCGCGCCGGACCGGCTGCTCGAGGGGCCCCGGCCGGTGCTCCTCGACGAGTGGCAGCGGGTGCCGCCGTGTGGGACGGCGTGCGCCGTGCGGTGGACGGCGGGGCGGAGCCCGGGGCGTTCCTCCTGACGGGGTCGGCCAGCCCGACGCGCCCCCCGACGCACTCGGGGGCGGCGCGGGTGGTGACGGTCCGGATGCGGCCGCTGTCGCTGGCGGAGCGGGGCCTCGCCGAGCCGACGGTGAGTCTCCGGTCGCTGTTGGAGGGCGGGCGCCCGGACGTCCGGGGGGCGACGGACGTCTCGCTCGCCGACTACACGCGGGAGATCGTCGGGTCCGGGTTTCCTGGGCTCCGCCACCTTTCGGGGCGGCCCCTGCGGGCCCAGCTCGACGGGTACCTCCGCCGGATCGTCGACACGGACTTCGAGGAGATGGGCCGCGAGGTCCGCCGGCCGCAGCTGCTCCGGCGGTGGATGGCGGCGTACGCCGCCGCGACGGCGACGAGCGCGAGCTACGAGACCATCCGCGACGCGGCGACGCCGGGCGAGGCGAACAAGCCGGCGAAGACGACGACGATCCCGTACCGGGACGTGCTGGAGCGGCTGTGGATCGTGGACCCGGTGCCGGCGTGGGTGCCGGCGCGGAACCCGATCACGCGGCTCACGCGGTCGCCGAAGCACCACCTCGTGGACCCCGCGCTCGCGGCGCGCCTGCTGGGCGTCGGGGAGGACGCGCTCCTGAGCGGGCAGGACGCCGGGCCGCCGGTGCCCCGTGACGGGACCCTCCTGGGCCACCTGTTCGAGTCGCTGGTCACGCTCTCGGTCCGGGTGTACGCCCAGGCTGCCGAAGCGAGCGTCGGTCACCTCCGGACGGCGGGGGGGCAGCAGGAAGTGGACCTGGTCGTGGAGCGCGACGACCGGCGCGTCGTGGCCGTCGAGGTGAAGCTGAGCGGGGCCGTGGACGACCGCGACGTCCGACACCTGCTGTGGCTCCGGGACCGGTTGGGCGAGGATCTGCTGGACACCGTCGTGGTGACGACCGGCCCCAGGCGTACCGGCGGCCGGACGGTGTGGCCGTCGTCCCGGCCGCGTTGCTCGGGCCCTGACGCCGACGGGGCTCGGGACCGGCGAGCCGGCGGGAGGAGGAAGGGGGGCTTTCCTCTCGCGAATGACCCTGTGCCGCGGGCGGCCCCGATCCACAGTTGCCGCCGAGGCCGACGATCACGAGGATGGGGGGTATGCCCGTCCCCCTGGACCCCGACCTCGCGATCGCGGCGCCCGCCGAGCTGGAGGGGGCGCTGGACGACCCGCGCGTGGCGAAGGCGCTCCGGCTGGCGCTCCGTGACGCGAGGCTGCGGGCACGGTTCGCAGAGATCCGGGCCGCTGGCGCGACCGTGGAGGCCGCGGTGGACGCTCTGCGAGGGCCGCATGTGGACGACGAGGGACGGCCCTACTTCCTCAGCGAGGAGCGGGTGCGGGCCGTGGTCTACCGGAAGGGGGCGGGCTGAGTTGGATCTGGGGACGGTATCACATATCATACCATCGTGACCCCTCGCGTCGTTCTCGACACCAACGTCCTCGTCGCCGCGCTCCGCTCGCGTCGGGGGGCCTCGTTCGCCGTCCTCTCGGCCGTAGGCACGGGCGCCTTCGAGGTCGTGCTTACCGTCCCGCTCGTGCTCGAGTACGAGGCCGTCCTCCTCCGCCCCGGGCTCGTCCCGGCGTCGGCCGACGACATCGGCGCCGTCCTCGACTACCTGTGCGCGGTGGGCCACCACCAGACCGTCCACTACCTCTGGCGCCCGCGGCTCCGCGACCCCAAGGACGACATGGTCCTCGAGGCCACGGTGGCCGCCGGGTGCGGGGCCGTCGTCACCCACAACGTCCGCGACTTCGGCGCGGCGGCCGGGCTCGGCGTCGAGCCCGTGACGCCGGCCGCGTTCCTCCACCGCCTCCGGCACCCCTAGCCCCGAGACCGATGAGCACGATGAGCGTCCGCCTCCCGAACTCCGTCCACGACCGGCTCCGCCTGCTGGCGAGCCGCGAGGGCGTGTCGATGAACCAGCTCGTGGCGACGGCCGTGGCCGAGAAGGTGTCGGCGATCGAGGCCGAGGAGTACCTGGCCGAGCGGGCGGCGCGGGGAGACCGGGCCGCGTTCGAGGCCGCGCTGGGGCGGGTCCCCGACGTGGACCCCGAGCCCGGCGACGAGATCCCGGACTGAGTTCTCGGAGAGGGAGGCCGAGAAGCAATTGGAAGCCTCGCCCTATGCGTGTGCGCGATCGGCGAGCTACGGGAGCGCGGACTAGGACTTGCTCGACTCCGCGCTCATGCGACGGCCTCGAGGTAGGGGCGGATGACGGTCGAGACGCGGCAGACCTGGGCGGCCCGCCAGAGCGCGTCGGCGTCGAAGGCGTCGCTCCGGCGGTAGTCCCGGAGCGCCTCGATGGCGACGTCGAGGCCGACCCGGCTCCGGTACTTGAAGCAGTCGGCGACGGTCTTCGCCGCGCCGTACACCCTCACCGCGACGCCCTCGACCTCGTGCGCCTCGACGCCGTGGGTGAACGCCTCGCCGGACATGTAGACGACGCGGAGCGGGATGGACTCGGGCTCGGGCCGCCACGCCTTGTTCTCGATGGCGACCCACACGTCGAACGGGTCCTGCGTGGTGAGGTCGTGGAACCGGAGGGCGGAGAGGAGGCAGACGACGCCGTGGGGGACGCGGCGGGCCGCCTCGGCGAGCGTGTGGTGCTCGGTGACGTCGGCGTCGGCGAGGACGTAGAGGCCGCGGCCCACGCGCTCGAACACGCCCCGTCGGTGGAGGCGGGCGAGCGCCTGGCGGGGGATGCCGAGGGGGGCGAGGTCCTTCGGGCGGAGGACGCCGCGCTCTCGGGCGAGGTCGAGGAGTCGGTCGGCGTGCGTCACGGAGTCTCGGTACTTGGGCCCAGCTACCGAGGAAATTGTAACATTCCCGACGCTCTCAGTCTTTGACTGATTCGACTGTGCGGCTGCGCTGGACGCTCGTGTGGTCGGGGAGACGACCTGGACGGGCGTGAGAGGGACGCCGAGGTTGAGCGCTCCCTCACCCCCCAGACAGACCCATGGCCATCCTCGATCGCGGCATCCTCGGAGGCGGACGGAACGCCGTCGGCACCGTCGTCATGACCAAGTGGCGCGGGAAGGACGTGATCCGCGCCCGCGTGACGCCCACCAACCCCCAGACCGCCGCGCAGACGACCCAGCGCGACCTGTTCGCCCAGCTCACCCGGGCCGGCTCGTCCCTCATGGACGCGTTCGTCCGGCCGTACTGGCGCCGGTTCGAGCGGTCGGGCCGGAACGCGACGACGGCGTTCAACGAGTTCGTCCGCGCCAACGTCCGCGTCATGCGCTCCGACGCCGTGGCCGGCGAGCCGGCCGGCACGTTCGACGCGGCCCAGATGCTCCTCACGCGGGGCGGGCTCGCGCCGGCCGAGCCGACCGGGCTCGCCGACGACGGCGCGGGCGACACGCTCGTGACGTGGGACCCGGCCGGCGGGCAGCCCGACGACGCCGTCGCCGTCGTCGTGGCCGGCCCTGACGGCGCGGCGCAGGACGTCCTCACCGGCCTCACGCGGGCCGACGGCCAGGCGGCGCTCGGCGTCCCGTTCGCCGACCGCGCCATGTACACGGTCCACGTCGTCCCGTACCGGCCGGTGGCCGGCGGGGACCCGAAGCTGGCCTTCCACGGGTCGGTCCGCTACGACGCCGACGCCGCGGCCGACGTCGTCGTGACGGGCTCCGAGAAGCGGGCGGCGTTCTCGGCCGGCGGCGACGCGGCGCCGGAGCCGGGCGAGGCGGGCGCCCTCGTCTAGCCGCGGGCCGACGCCACGCGCTCACCCGAGGCGCCGGCCTCGCTCTCGCTCGTTCCGACACGCTCCAGTAGGAGGTGGTCAGGAGCGAACTGGGAGCGGGGCCGGCGCTGTCACTGACTGGACCGATGGACGCCCACGCTCAGACCCCGCCCGTCGAGGGCTGGCTCGCTCGGAACGCGCTCCACCTCGTCGTGGCCCTGCTCGTCGCCCTCTTTGGATGGAGCGCGAACCGGACGCTCGACGGGGTGGCCGAGGACATCGCCGTGAACACGGCCCGGCTCGAGCGGCTGGCGGAGTCGCTCGGCGGCGTGCTCGTGGACCAGGCGAGCCAGGAGCGGCGGATCGAGCACGTCGAGCGCCGGCTGGACCACCTTGAGGCCCGGCTCGACCGCTAATCCCTCTCGCTCAACCCACGAGACCGATGAAGGCCGAGACGTTCTTGACCGCGCTGCTCCTCGCGACGGGGACGGCCGTCTACGCCACGTTCACCGACGGGGGCGACGGGGCCGTGACCCCGATCGAGCTCTCGGGCTTCGCGGCCGGGCTCCTGAAGGCGGCGCTGGCCGTCGGACTGTTCTGGGCGTTCGACCGGTACGTGTTGGACGAGGTCGACACGGTGGCCGAGCTGAAGGCGGGGAACGTGGCGTACGCGCTCGCGCTCCTCGCGCTGGCGGTGCTCGTCGCGGCGACCGTGGCCACGGCACAGCCGGCGGTTGCGCTGCCCACTGCGACGGAGACAGACGGCGAGGCGGCGTGCCGGTGCGTCTGCTCGTGCACGCCGCCAGCGGACGGACGGGCAGAGCGAGGTCCCTCCGAGGTCGTGCGCGCGCTGCCGGCCCACCTCGACACGGCGCTGGCCTACATCGGGACGGTCGAGCGCGGAGGGGCCAACCGGGGGGCGCGTGTCGAGCGGTTCCTTCGCTCGGTCGGGCTCGGGCCGGGGACCCCGTGGTGCGCGGCCTACGTGAGCTACGTGCTCGACGCGGCGGGCGTCCGGGCCCCGCTTGACGGGCGCAGGCGCGTGATCCGCTCGGGGCTCGCCGCCCGGTTCATCACGGCGCGGAGCATCCGCGCGAGCGAGGCGCTACGAGGTACGAAGCGGGTGCCGGCAGGAGCCGTCGTGGTCTGGCGCCGGGGGAACGGGCGGTTCGGGCACGCGGGATTCGCAGTGGCGTGGGACGGCGCGAGCTGGCGAGACGGTCGAGGGGAACACGTCGTCGGGCCGGACGGGGAGCCAGCGCGACGGGGACGGGGTGTGGCGGCGTCAGCGGCGGATCACTCCGGGGAGCTACTTCCGGATCGTGAGCTTCACTCCTGTCGAGGCGGCGCACTGGCGCTGACGAGTGAGAAGCCTGCAGACGCGACAGGCTACCCGACATTGCGTTCGCGAGCGGGGCCACGAAAGACCTCCCGACGGTGCCAGGCGACAGACAGCTCGGCGACCCGATACGAAGCGGAGACCGGCCGAGCGATGGGCCGGCCGTGGTAGTCGAGGAGCCACCGCTCGAACCCTGGACCCCCATGGGCGCCCTCGGCCACCTCGACGACCACCTCGCGTGTCCCGGCCGAGGCGAGCGTGAAGGCTCCCCGGTCGAGGAGCCGGTGGTGGAGCGCGCAGAGGGCGAGCCCGTTCGTCACGTGGTCGACGCCTTCGGCCGCCGTTTGATGCCACATGACGTGGGCGGCGTCGACGCCGACGAGGGCAGAGCCGACGCGGACCTCGAACCCGCAGATGGCGCACCTCCGCTCGTACGCCGTGAGCACCGCGTCGCGGAAGGCGGTAACCCTCCACTCCTTAGCTTATTACTGCTGCTAGCTATAGATTCACTTCTCTGTTGAACACGAAGATGAGCTGCATCATTTTGGATGCTCCTCTCCTTTTTCTGGCCCCCACTGTTAAAAGCCTTCAAATCCACAGGTACTTGCGGATAGAAGCTGTCGAGATGTAATCCGTACAACATCACCTCAGCAGGGGAGCAGGCGTCACCCTCTTATCGTCTGGACCTACATCTGCCGCTGAGGCTCTCGATTCGAGCTGCAGGGGGAGGCGCTTGCACCTGCAGGTCACCGACGTAGGTGTGCGAGATGAGCTGGGTTCTCCACGGCGGCAGTTCCTCTCTCTGGTCTCGCCGGCGCCTCGTAGGTGAGGGCGCCCTTTTATTTCTTACCGAGTTGCTGTTTGAGCCTTCGCTTGGACTCCTTGTGCTGGACCTGTTCAAGGGGATAGGACGGACCCGTCCAGTCGTTGCTCACTGGCCTGGCGAGGCGGACGACGGGGCGGCGTGGCACGCGGTGCCCGGTCACCCCGAGTACGCGCGTGAGGCACTCGCCGGAGCCTCCGTTGTGTGGGCCGAACTCTAGCTTCTTTAGCCGAGCGCCCCTCTCCCTTCTCTTATTTATTCTATGAAGTACGCGATCTCATCCAGTTTGACCCCATCGAGTCCGTCGTCGAGCTACGCAGTGCCGACGAGCGCGACCGGGCCGAAGGCCTCGTCCGGAACTACGTCATCTCGGACTCCATGGCCGACCGCCTCGCCGACGTGGTCTTCCCCCAGCTCCAGTTCGAGCGCCCCGCCGACAACAAGGGGCTCATGGTCGTCGGCAACTACGGGACCGGCAAGTCCCACCTCATGGCCGTGCATCTCCGCAGTCGCCGAGTACGCCGAGTCGCGACGGCTTCGAGAAGAGCGGTCGCGGAGGCGCGGCCGGAAGTGGCCGGGCGATTCAAGGTGATCCGGACCGAGCTGGGCTCGACGCAAGATGCGATTTCCGCGAGTTCATCGTGCCGCCAGCTCGAGGCCGCCCTCGCACGAGTGGGGCGTCGACTACCAGTTTCCCGCCTACGACCAGGTTGGCAACCACAAGCCGGCGTTCGAGGCGATGATGGCTGCCTTCAACGGCGCGCTTCCCCGACCACGGCCTCCTCCTCGTCGTCGACGAGCTCCTCGACTACCTCCGGACGCGGAAGGGGCAGCAGCTCACGCTCGATCTCAACTTCCTCCGTGAGGTCGGCGAGGTGTGCCGCGAGAGCCGGTTCCGGTTCGTCGCCGGGTCTCCAGGAGATGCTTTTCGACAACCCCTCCTTCCAGTTCGCCGCCAGCGCAGTACAGCGGGTCAAGGACCGGTTCGAGCAGGTCCTCATCGCCAAGCAGCGACGTCAAGTTCGTCGTCGCCGAGCGGCTCCTCCAGAAGACGCCCGAGCAGCAGGCGACGGGTCCGCGACTACCTCCTCCCGTTCGCCCCGTTCTACGGGCGGATGAACGAGCGGCATGGACGAGTACGTCCGCGCTCTTCCCCGTCCACCCCGACTACGTCGACGCCTTCGAGCAGATCCACTTCGTGGAGCAGCGGCAGGTGCTGAAGACGCTCTCGCCGGAGATGCGCGGCGTCATGCGCGAAACGTTGCCGAGGACCGGCCCGGCCTCATCGCCTACGACAGCTACTGGACCCAGATCGAGCAGAACCCTGCGCTCAAGACCACCCCGACGTCGGCGAGGTGATCGAGGTGCACGGGGTGCTCCGCTCCCGGGTCGAGCAGGCGTTCACGCGGCCAGCCTACACCCCGATGGCCCTCCGCATCATCGACGGGCTCGTCCGTCCACCGGCTCACCACGCGCGATGTCCACGCCCCCATCGGTGCGACTGCCGAGGAGCTCCGCGACAGCCTCGTGCCTCTACGACCCCGTCGTGGCCGATCTCGGCGGCGACCCGGCCGACGACCTCCTCAGCCAGGTCGAGACGGTGCTCGAGGAGGTGGTCAAGACGGTGAGCGGCCAGTTCATCTCGTACAACCGCGACAACCGCCAGTACTACGTCGACCTCAAGAAGACCGAGGACTTCGACGCCATCATGACCGGCGCGTCGAGACGCTGGGGTCGCGAGCTCGTCCGGCGTACTACGACGCGCTCCGTGGTCGAGACGCCAGAGCGCCGTCGGACTGGAGCCGCCAGAACATGGATACGAGGTGCCGTGGCTGAGCGGTAGGCGGGGCGCGAGGGGTACCTCTTCTTCGGGACGCCGAATGAGCGGAACACGGCCATCCCCCCGCAGGAGTTCTACCTCTACTTCCTTCAGCCCTTCGACGCGCCCCGGTTCAGCGACGAGGAGCGGGCCGACGAGGTGTTCTTCCGCCTCCGCGAACTGCGACGACGCCTTCGAGCAGGCACTGCGCCGTTATGCCGCCGCCACGGCCCTGGCCTCGACGGCCTCGGCCCAGGCGCGGGCGGTGTACCGGCAGAAGGCCGAGCAGAGCCTCCGGACGCTCACGCGGTGGCTCTCCGAGCACCTCATGACGGCGTTCGAGGTGACGCACCAGGGACGGACGAAGGCAGTACCGGAGTGGCTCAAGGGCGTCAACATTCGCGAGGCCTTCGGTTTCGGGCCGCAGCAGCCGCGACGCGCGGGCTCGATCCCCGACCACGTGAACCTCGTAGCGTCGATCGACGCTCGCCCCGCACTTCGAGTCCGAGGCCCCGGAGTACCCCCCCTTCTCGCGTACCGGTCACGGCGCAGCGCCGGCCGCAGGCGGCCGCCGACGCCCTCCGCGTGGTCCGCGGGGACGCGGCCTAACAAGGAGGCGACGGCCGTCCTCGACGCGCTAGAGCTCCTGGACGGCGACCAGCTCGCTCCCCACGGCTCGCGCTATGCCCGACTCGGTCCTCGACGCGATGGAGGAGAAGGGGCACGGGCAGGTGCTCAACCGCGCCGAGCTCGATCGAGCGCGAGCCATCGGCGTGGAGTACGTAGCGCCACACCGGTTCCGGCTTGAGCCTGAGTGGCTCGTCGTCGTCCTCGCCGCCCTCGTCCACCACGGCGACCTCGTGCTTGCGATCCCCGGCGGCAAGTTCTCCGGCGACCGACCTCGACGCGCTCGCGTCCACGCCGATCGCCGACCTCGTCGCCTTCAAGCACGTCGAGCGCCGAAGGACTGGAACGTGCCGGCGCTCCGGGCGCTGTTCGAACTCGTCAGGACATCGCCCCCGGACAGGTCAATGCCCTGACTGCTGGGGAACGAGGAGCCGGTCTCGGACTGCTGGAGCGAGGCCGAGGGCGCTCACCGGGCGGCTGGTTGAGGCGCTCCAGACGCTCCACCAGGGGCTCCAGCTTTGGGGCAAAGCCTCCTCAGGAGGAGGAGGCGCGGGCCTACCAAGAGCGGATGGCCCGGTGCCAAGTCGCTTCCTTGAGGGCCTCCAGCGCTACGACACGCCGAGAAGCTGAAGAACTTCAACGTCGAGCGCGGACGGACATCTTAGCGCACCAGGCTGGCCTCGACGCTCTACAGGCCTAGAGCGGCTGGCGAAGCTGGCGCATGGGCTCGGTCCGCTCGCGCGTACCTCGCGCAGGCCGAGACCGTCCTCCCGGAGGACCATGCCTGGACGCCCGAGGTGAAGGCGCTCCGGGGCGAGGTGCTCGCCGAGCTCGACAGGACCCGAAGCGCGCGAGGAGACCGGGGCTCGAAGGCGGCTCGGGCGCGGAGTTCGACGGGGCTGAGGGCGCGCATACGTCAAGGCCTACACCGTGCTCCTCGCGTGGCCCGGCTCGACCTGAGGCAGGACCGGCGCAAGGCCGACGATCCTCAATGGGACCGCAGGTGCAGACGCTTCGACGCGCTCCGCTCCATCGATATCCTCCCCGCCGGTCAGCTCGACCAGGCCAAGAAGGCGCTAGCCAAGCTCAAGGCGGCTAGCACGCCTGGGCCCGACGACCTCCAGCCACCAGCCCGTCTTCGAGGGGTTCCAGCCGCTCCAGGTGCGCCACGAGCACCACCGCCTCCGCGCGGCTCGACGCGCTCGCCACCCAGCTCGACCGGCTCGTCGACGCGTGGACGAAGACGCTCCTCGACGCGCTCGACTCAGCCGGACACGCGGGAGCGGATGGCCCTCCTCTACGCGGACCAGCGGGCGCTCCTCTACTGACTCCCGGGAGCGTCGGGACGCTGCCTGACCCCGACCGCCTAGGCGTTCGTGGCGCGCCGTCCAGGAGGCGCTCACGCAGCTCCAGGGCGTGCCCGTGCGGCGTGAGCCGCTCGGGGTCCGGCTTCGGGTACGGGGTGCCCGCCACGCCTGCCCAGCTCCGCGAGCGCTCGACGCGTTCCTCCGCTAGTTGGCCGACGGCACCACGCTCGCGAGGTGCGGCTGCTCCTCTAATAGCGCCCTGACGGGTCCGAATGGCTGCCACGAGTCGCACGCCGGGGCGTTCCTGAGTGCCCGCGCCAACGGGTACGCGAAGGCCGAGCGAATCCCGGGGGAGGACGACGCGTCGCCGGCGTGGCCTACGAGGGAGCGGCGGTAGAGCGAAGAAGCCGCTAGAGGAAGCAACCCCTCAGATCACACGCGTTCGAACCACCTAAAGTAGAGAGAAGAGCGCCCCCAGAAGCTGTTCTAACAACGCTCCTCGACAGCGATAACGCGTTAAGTAATCACTCAATCAACGAGCGAGAGAGAAACCAAGTACCAAACCAAATCTATAACCCTTTACAGAAACGGATATGAAGTCGCGTGGCTGGTAGGCGCGGTTGCCGCTTCGAGTAGCTCTGTCTCACATGTCGCGGAGCAGCACCTACCGTCCTCCTCCATCGCCGCGCACGCAACAGGATCCGTGCCCAACTCGTAGGCGCGCACGAGCCGTGTCGTGGCCTTGCTGAGGCGCGGGCGTAGGCGCGGCGCTAGTCTCGCTGAGGCCCCCAGATCGTCGGGTACCGTGGTGGGGGCGACGGCGCGGGTGCGTCGCGCTCGAGCGTGCCGTCGGTGGCGTCGAGAACCCTGGCGTCGCGGCGTAGCCCGGAGCCGCTCCGTGCGTCCAGATGGTCTGGCCGTCGTGCTCTTTTTTTCCTTTAGTTGGTCTTCTTTGCGGCCGTCGTGCTAGTTTCTCGCTTACGCTTTTACTTACTCTTGCCTCTTTCTTTCCCTTTTCTATTTTCTCTCTCTCTTCTCCATCTATCATTTTTATACCCCTTTTCTCTCACCACCTCTATTCCTCTCTTTCACTCTTCTAGCCAACTACCTTTTATCATCTCTTCATCTTCTTTTCTACCTTCTCTCTATAAACTTCCGCTTCAGACGCTCTTCGTGCTTTTTCCACTCGTCCTTCGCCGCTCGTCGGTAGTAGACGCGGCCGTTGTCGTAGTCCTCGCGGAGCCGTCGGCTGACTCGGAATTCGTAGTCCCCGGTGACGGTGACGTAGCTCCCGGTCGAAGAGGCGGTGGACGTCGGCGCGTTTGCCGCGACAATGCGTTTTATCGTAGTCATATTGCCGTCTCCGTCTTTGTTGTGCGCAAAAGCGTCGGCATTTTAGACTGTATTCAACCTGTCACGCGTCAACAGCACGATAGACCTGACAACTCTAACACATCGCGATAGAGCTCGTCGGCTGACTCGAATTCGTCGTCTTCCCGGCGACTCGTGCGTCCCCGGCGACCGGTTCCGAAGTAGAGCTCGTCCAGCGTCTTCTCTACATCTGGCGCGGCATCTACTATCTCTAATAACGCTGCGAAGGCGGCTAGCAACAGCAGCTGCGCCGCGCGCCGTTCGTCTACCATCCTCTGCGAGGCCTAGAGAGCGTACACCTAACAGAGATCTAACAACAACTCTAACAAACACTACAATTTCTACAATAACACACAACCAATAAACAATAACAACATACCAATGGCGAAAATCTCGAGCGCTATCGGACAGTGGGGCACAGTGACGGACAATTACTCTACAGCGTCGAGGATACCAAGACCGTCGCGTGGCACGCCGGCTGTTAAGATCGTCTAAACAAACACAAACACAACTCTCACCAATAAAAACAACAACATATACAAACACAAACACACTCACTAACTCTAACTACAAACACACAACACTAACGCACCCGTCTAATATCTAGGCGAGACGCTCCCGATCGAATACACCCTGTGCGAGCACTCCCGTGCACTGCCGACTTATCTTTTGCAGGCTCCAGCGCTCCGTGCGAGGCTGCCGTCCGGGGGTCGGCCGACTCACAAAAAACCTAAAACTCTAACAAATACACTAACATAACACTCCAAATACAACATAACACCAAACACAACAACACTCAAACCTATACACACAACCCCACTACAACACACACAAACCAATCTCTCTGGAGGAGGAGGCCGTTCTCGAGCGCGTGGTCACCGCCGTCTCCGTACGGGAGGATGTGGGCGGCGTCGAGAACTCATCTAAAAAATAAAATAAATAAAAAAAAAAAACAAAAAAAAAAAAAATAAAAAAAAAAAAAAAAAAAAAAAAAAAAAAAAAATAAAAAAAAAAAACAAAAAAAAAAAAAAAAAAAAAAAAAAAAAAAAAAAAAAAAAAAAAAAAAAAAAAAAACAAAAAAAAACAAAAAACACAAAAAACAAAACACACAACAAACAAACACAAACAAAACAACAAACAAAACAACAAAACACAAACAAAAAAACAAAAAACAAAAAACACACAAACACCAACAAACAACAAAACAAAAAAAAAAAAACAAAAAAAACCAAAAAACACCCACCAAACAACCACTCGTACCACTGTCCATCTCGAGAGATACGGCAGGGAGCGAGTGCTCGCCGGTCACGGCGCACTCGGCCGTAGGCCTGCTCAGCTGTCATGCGCGTGCCCTGGCCGAGGCGCTCACGTTCCTCACGCGGCTGAGCCCACCCGACTGGCGCGCTGCGCGATCCTCCGGCCCTCGCCCTCTCGTTGATCGAGGTGGAGGCGCGCGGCTCGCCGTGCGGCTCGGCGTCGCGCAGCGGCTCCACGCCAAGGCTTACGTGGCGGACGAACGCTGCGCTCGTCGGCTCGGCGAACCTCACAGCGAACGGGTTCGGCGGCAACGTCGAGCTGGCGGTTCGCCTCGACGGGCCGCGGCCGCTCAGCTCGTCGGACATTGCTCGACGCGCTCGCGCCGTCAGTGCGCTGGCTCTACGTCGAACCTAGGGCGTGGGTGGAAGCGTCCGAGGCGGCTGTGTTAGCCGCTCGTCAGCGGGCGGCCGAGGAAGACATCGCCGAGGAGCTAGCCCACGAGCCGGGCTCGACACGCTCCTCTGGCACGGCGGCGGCGGACTGGCCAAATCCCAGATCCAGACCGGGAAGACCTCAACGCGTTCATCCTCTGGCTGGAGCGGAACCGGATCTCGCGGGCGCGCGAGCTCTGGAGCGTCATTACAACCGACCGGCTACCTCACGCACGTAGCAGAGCTTAGCGCCGCTGTCCGCTTCTTCGCTGAGCACACCACCTGCGCGGACGTCGGTACCGGCCCGCTCGGCCCCGTTAGCGTTCGCCCCGCCCCCGTGCGGAGGCGTGTTCCCGTCACCTCGACAGCACGCGCTCTACGAAGGCCCGATTTATAGCTACCTACTCTGCGGATCTCCTCCCTCCGCCGGCGGCACACGGAGGGGGTGGCGGGGAGACGCTCAAACGCATGCTCCCTCTCGTCTCTCGGTACTCGGGAAGAACAGACTGACGACAGCCTTTATGCGATCCTCTGAGACAAGCAGCCTTTTTCCGAGTACGTCCGTCCTACGGCGTCGATCGAGCACCCCGATCACATCCAGCCCGAGCTGAAGGATCACCTGGAGGCGATGGGGCTGGGAGAGGCAGCGTGCGCTCGGGGGGCCGTCCGAGCCTGTCCCTGCCGCCGTACTACACGGCGTGCCCCAACCCCTTCCTCGCCGACGAGCTGGCATCGGACCCGGAGCCCTGCCCCCGTACTGATCAGCCTACACCGACGACGTGTCGGTCGGCAAGAACGACCCGCTCTACTTCGCCCACGCCTATTCCACGAAGGTCCCGCCCCAGGCCATCCTCCCCTACCTCCACCACTACACCGAGCCGGGCGATGTCGTCCTCGACGGGTTCTGCGGACGGGGATGACCGGCGTCGCCGCCCAGCTGTGCGCCGACCGTGCGCTCGCTCCGAAAGGTGCTCGGGTGGGGGCGCGCCGCGCCGTCCTCGGCGACCTCAGCCCGGCCGCTACGTTCATCGCCGCCGGCACAAACGCCGATCGGCCTCATTCCTGCCCCATCTCGACCGGCTCGAAACGTCTCGTGGACGAGCGTGGAGCGAGAGTACGAATCGCTCCTGACGACGCGGCACGTCGGCTGGGCACGGAAGAGCGATCGAGCCTCGTCGGAACCGTGATACCATCCGTAGCGCGGAGCAGGGGCAAGATCGAGTACGTCGTGTGGAGTGACGTCTTCCTCCTGCCCAAGCTGCGGCGGTGAGCTCGTCTACTGGGACCTCGTCTTCAGCGGGCCGGGTGAGTCTGCACCGAAAGAGGTCGCCTGTCCCCACTGCGACCATGCCCTTCAAGACTCGGACGCTGGGCCGCGAGTTGGACCGCGTGTGGACCTCGCGGTTCGACCCCGTGCTCGGAGAGACCGTCCGGCAGGCGAAGCAGGTGCCGGTGATGATCAACTACAGCATCGGTTCTTCGCGGTATGAGAAACACCCAGACGAGGAGGACCGTGCGCTTCTGGAGCGGCTGGAGCAGGAGGCATCCGGGCGTCCCGCTCGCCCGTCGTCGAGTTGCAGGCCGGCTTCAACACGAACCAGCCCCGCGGCTCGCACGGGTTCACGCACGTGCACCACTTCTTTACGGCACGGAACCGCGTGCTGATGGGGGCGATGTGGGAGCGGATCCGGAGTATCGAGGACCCGGTCGTGCGGAACGGAGGGCTCTACTTGCTAACCGGCTGCGTGCAGCGGGTGTGCCGGCTGAACCGCTACATGCCCAACCACGACCGGCACGTGGGGCCGCTCTCCGGCACACTCTACGTGGCTCCCTCTCACGGCTGAGCTGCCCGCGACCGGCTACGCCCGCTCGCGGCTGGCCGATCTCCGGCGCTGCGCAGACGCCCACACGCCCACGGGAGCTGGGTGCGCATCACGACGCAGAGCGCGACCGACCTTTCTACGATCCCCGACGACAGCATCGACTACGTCTTCACCGACCCGCCCTTCGGTGGCAACCTCAACTACTCCGAGCTCAACGTACTCGTCGAGGCGTGGCTGGGTGTGCGGACCGACGCGGGCGCGGAGGCGGTGGTCAATGATACACAAGGCAAAGATCTGCTCGACTACAAGCACCTCATGGAGGCCGCTTTCCGCGAATACTACCGGGTGCTGAAGCCGGGGCGGTGGATGACCGTCGAGTTCAACAACAGCGCCAACGCTGTGTGGAACGCCATTCAGCAGGCCCTCCTCGACGCCGGCTTCGGCGAAGTAGACGTCCGCGTACTCGACAAGAAGAAGGGAACGACGAAGCAGCTGAGCTATACGCGGCCGATGAAGCAGGACCTCGTGATCTCGGCCTACAAGCCGAGCGGCGATTTCGAGCAGCGGTTCGCTACCGAGGCCGGGACCCAAGAGGGCGTGTCGACTTTATGACCAGAGCGTCTCGCTCACCTGCCCATGCCACGACAACGGGGGGACCGGGTCGAAGTAATAGCAGAGCGGCGGGGCCACGCCTTGTTCAACAGGGTCGTAGCCCTTCACTTGAGTAGCGGCATCAGCCTCCCCATCTCCTCCGCCTCGTTCCTAGCCGGTCTCGACGAGCGGTTCGATAGCGATGTCGAGACCGGCATGTACTTCCTGCCGGACCAGCTACCTGAATATCAGAAGGCCGTCGCGCGAGCTGGAGGCGTCGAGCAGCTCCAGCTCTTCGTCGAAGATGAAAGCAGCGCCGTCGCCTGGCTTCGTCAGCGCCTTAAGGATCGTCCACAGACCTACCAAGACATCCAGCCCGAGTTCATGAAGGAGGTGCGGGCGTGGGGACAGTACGAGCGCGCTCTGGAGCTTCAGGAGCTTTTGGAACAGAATTTCCTCCGGTACGAAGGGCGGGAGCCCGTGCCCGAGCCAGATTCACGGCTACCTCTCCAGCAACTTCCACGATCTCCGCGGGCTCGAGAAAGATCGACCCTGTCTCCAGCGATGGCCGGTGGGGAACGGTGGTACGTGCCGATCCCGTCCAGGCCGAGGGCCTAGAGCGCGTCCGAGAGAAAGCGCCCGCTCAAGGAGTTCGACGCCTACATAGCGAAGGGCGGGAAGCGCCTCCGTGAGTTCCGTCATGAGGCGTTGCGCGCGGGGTTCAAGCGGGCGCACAAGAACGACGTTAGTACCCGACGATCATCGAGCTCGCTGAGCGCATTCCTGAAGAGGCGCTCTACGCGGATAGCGTACTGCTTCGCCTCTATGACATCGCCCGCAGGCGTGTCCTCGACGATTTTTTTTTTTAAAAAAAAAAAAAAAAAAAAAAAAAAAAAAAAAAAAAAAAAAAAAAAAAAAAATCCCCGCCAGATCCTCCGGCCCTCGCCCGAGGTGGTTTCGGTAGGTCTTGCCCGTGACCGTGTTGTCGGACCAGTCGACCGGGCCGAGCACCCACATCTCGCGCGGGAAAAAAAAAAAAAAAAAAAAAAAAAAAAAAAAAAAAAAAAAAAAAAAAAAAAAAAAAAAAAAAAAAAAAAAAAAAAAAAAAAAAAAAAAAAAAAAAAAAAAAAAAAAAAAAAAAAAAAAAAACAATAAATAAAACAAGATCGTCGAGGTCAAGAAGGTATAAACGAAGAATATAGAACACTATAATCTGACGCCTGCAGAATACTCCAGATCTCACTCCGAAAACCCTAACACAAAACGAAATATCGTAGGAAAAAGAAAAAAAACACGAAAACAAAAAAAAAAAAAGCGGGACGAAAAAAAAAAAAAAAAAAAAAAAAAAAAAAAAAAAAAAAAAAAAAAAAAAAAAAAAAAAAAAAAAAAAAAAAAAAAAAAAAAAAAAAAAAAAAAAAAAAAAAAAAAAAAAAAAAAAAAAAAAATGAAACAAAATAAAAAAAAAAAAAAAAAAAAAAAAAAAAAAAAAAAAAAAAAAAAAAAAAAAAAAAAAAAAAAAAAAAAAAATAAAAAAAACTGAAATAAAAAATATAAAGAAGACGGGGGCGGCGAGGAGGATGCAGCCGCTTTAATTAAGATAATGAGCTGCTTTGGCGCGCGAGCGTCAGAGGATCTCACGAGCCCGCGGGGGTGACGGGCGCTCAGACGGAGTGGCGGTACACACACACACACAACAAACAACACTCACACAACCAAAAACAACTCACACTCTAACAAAAAACCAAACACAAACACACAACAAAAAAACCAAACATAGGTGGCAATATTCACTTTGCCACATACCCGGTTCTCGCAGCCGTCTCGGGCAGACCACAATCTAATCGCGCAGACGACACAACACACACACAACACACAAACTCAACAAAACAAACACACAACACAAACAAACAAACAAAAAAAACACAACAAACACACAAAACAACACAAAACAACAAACAACAACACTCACAACACAAAAACACAAACAAACAAACAACACACAACAAACACAACAAAACAACAACAAAACACCACAAACACACAAAACTCACCACACAACCAACAAACACAACACAAAACACAACACAACACACACAACAAAGAGGGCGCGAGAAGAGCCGCACCACCACCCCACACCCACAACCCCCCAACACCACTCCGTACTCATCCCACAGGCATCTCATGACAGGTGTCTTACCCCTCGTCACCTCTCCTCTCCGTCTCGTACCCGTGAGCATCTTCACCACTTTCTCCTCCTCTCTTAGCACCCACTAAACTACACTACAATACCACACCACATAATAACCTCACCACAATAAAAATACTTCCATACATCCATACTCCATCAATCTACTACCCGCACCCCACATCTCCCGCTTCACGACCTCTCCTACCAACCCCACCTACCCTCCACTATACATCACTACCTTCTCAATCCGATGCGAGCGCAGGAGGGGCTCGCCCGGCGGCGTCCGGACGTACTTCCCAACGCGGGCGACGACGTCCTCGATGGTAGAGGCCTGGACTCCTCGAGAAGTGAGAGTATGTGTAGTATCGACCCGTAGAGGCTCGTGCGGTGTCCGAGGGTGACGTTATGTATGCTCGCAGCGGCGCTGTGTTCGGCACGGTACCGTCGCTGTCGCTCTACACGTTGGAGTCGAGGACGAGCTGTTCCCGTTTTACCTCTCTGTGTTTCAAGCGATGTGTGAAGCGTCGAGGTAATATCTCAAATAAGGCGACAGGTACCGTGCTACCTCCCACCATCCCCGTTCGCACTGAAAGTCCCTACCATCATGTTTAACTTAACCAAACAAGAAGTCAGTAATTCAGACGGGAGAAGCAGCGAGGTGGCGGACCGATCCACCTCCTTGATACCGAAGCTGGCCACCAATGTCTTAAACAAAGGAGCCGGGCTAGACACGCCGTGTGAGCGCGAGTCACTCACCAACGCATCGCGCGAACACGCTCGACCGTTGGCCTGGCCGAAGGCGTCCCACGCCTCGCGGACGGAGAGCCGGCGGAAGGCGGCGAAGAGGCCGAACCCTACGACGGCGTGGCCGTGGGCCTTCTTGAGCTTGAAGACGAGGGGCTCGCCGAAGGAGAGCGCTTTGAAGTTGGCGCCACCCCCCGAGGGCTTCCAGAATTGGCCTCGTCGAAGCCCGCTGCGGGGTGCCTCGCTTTATTTGAAGTCTCCGGCGCCCTTGCCGAAGGGCATAACAGGTATCCAGAAGTTGGCCCGTCGAGCCCGCTGGGGTGGCCGCCGCCAGCCGGGAGAGGTGGCGGTGGACACAGTCAGCGAGAGCTGGACGGTATCGTGTGGCGCACTAAGCATTCATCTTGAGCCAGCCTCCGACGCTTACTGCTCCTCTACTAATACCCCCCTATCAAGCATTACCAGTCGGCGTCGGTATTGGCGACGAAGGCATTCATCTGACCAGGAGCTTACTGCTCCTCTTTGCTCACACGGAGACCTGCCGCCCCGAGGTCATCGCGCGAGATCGTCGATAACCTCCGCACGCGCTGCCAGTTCAGCGCTGGGGGTCACTCCGCCGAGTGCGATATGTGTCAGGCGGCCAGCTTCCGGTAGCAGGGGAGACACACGGGCTTTTTCAGTGAGCTCTTGTGGTCCTTCCCGCAGGCGTGGCAGTGGGCCTCCTCGTAGGTCGGGTTCTTGAACCGGACCCAGCTCCCGAAGCACTTCTTGCAGTAGGGGGCCTCGGGGTCGAGCGGGACGTCAGTCCCGCAGCGGAGGCAGTGGCCGGTCGGGGCGGCCGCCTTCTTGACGCGATCGGCGACCTTCGCGAGGACGCTGCGCTTCGGGCTGCGAGGCGCGGCCTTGGACTTCGACTTCTTGGCCCCGGCGCCCAGCCGCTCGGCCTTCGCGTGAGCGAGAATCGACTTCGTTTCGGCCACCGCCTGCTCATAGACCTCGGAGCCCGCCTCGACGTAGACCCCCATCTCCCGGTTGTTCTGGACCGAGTAGGTGTAGAGGTTCATGGAGGTGAGGACGAGCCCCCGCTCCGTGTAGTAGCACTTGGCGTGGAGGTCCTTATAGAAGTGGAGCGAGAGGTTCGAGAACTGCCCGAGCGTCTTCCGCTCGCCGTCGGCGAGCTTGTCCTTGCCGTAGAGGAGGGTGATCGGGACGTCCCGCCGGTCGACCTCGGTCAGCCGCTCCGCGATGGTCTTCGGCAGCTTGAGGTAGGGGGTCACGAGGACCAGCTCTTCCTGAGCCTCTCGGATGAGTCGGCCGATGGTCGCAGTGACTTCGTCGGTAGTAAGGAAGCGCACGAGGTGTCTATCGGGTGGGTGACCCCTATCGGCGATTCGTCACCCGCCTTCAAGTCGAGCCCGGGTGTTTGGGCCGCTTTACGTCCTGACGCGAGCGGCCAAGTCACGAAAGACTGGTGCCCTACGCCTTCCGCTTCAAACACCATCTCATTTTAGACACGGCTGTTGTCGCGCCTGATTTACCGCGCCGTCAGCCCCTCACGTCGTGGAGAACGTGGGTGACGACGCCCCAGACCGTGAGGTCGCTGTACTCGTCGACCTCGAGCGGCGGGTAGTCCGGGTTCTCGGGGAGGAGGAACACGTACCCGTTGCGGAGCCGGAGCCGCTTGACCGTGAGGTCGCCGTCGAGGGCCGCGACGACGATGTCGCCGTCGTCCGGCGGGCGGGTCCGGTCCACGACGAGGACGTCGCCGTCGTGGATGCAGGCGTCGACCATCGAGTCGCCCTCGACGCCGAGGAAGAACGTGGTCTCGGGCGTGGCGCCGATGACCTCGTCGAGCGTGGCGACGCGTTCGACGTCGTCCTCGGTCGGGAGGGGCGGGCCGGCCGAGACGCGCGAGGCGTAGAGGACGTGTCGTCGTTGGAGTGTGGCGAGGTGGTTAGGGAGGCCGTCGAGGGGCCAAACGTCGGTGATGCGGAGGGGGCGAGGGGCGAGCTCCATGCGGTGGGCGGGGTGGGTGTAAGGGGTGGAGCTGCCGTTAGGGTCTGGGCGGGGGGTGCCGAGGGCATGTCACCCGTGTCTCGTCTCGTGTTGTGGCCCGTTTTCGGGCGCGAGTTTGTGATCCTGCTTCACCAACTCGTCGGGCACATTGGAGAGGGGGGCAACGCTTGTGATCACAAGCGTGTAGAGCGTGAGGGACCGGGTCCCGGAATCGGATCCGCCGTCCTTCGCGGTCTCGGACCGAGGGGGGGCGGCGCTGACCCGTGAGGCGGGACCGCTTAACCGCGTCGGCCGCCAGCCGACACGAATGGTGTCCGTTCTCCCACCCCCGACTCATGGTTCTGTCCGTTCTCCGTTCCCTGACCCTCGTGCTCTTCGTCCTCGGACCCACGTCCGCACTCGCTCAAGAGTTCGATCCCGGGTGGTACGTCGTCGAGCCAGACGCCGAGTTCCTCGTGCTCCAGCGGTCGGCCCAGGATCCCGAGGGGGGCGAGCTCTGGATCGCGGCGGGCGAGGCGCTCGTGTGTCACGACGAATCGGGCGGGACGGCGTTCTGCTTCGAGCAGCACGGGCGAATGAGTGCGGTCCGCGGCGGGCTGACGTCGGCCGCGCGCGGGGGCAAGCCCGGGTCAGTGGTTGAGGACATCGCCCTCCTCGACCGGACGCTGACCCGAGGAATGGTCCTGTGGGTCGTATCGATCGACGCAAGTTCCGGCACCGCGACTGTCCAACTCGACGGGGGGCGCGTCGAGCGCGTCCCGGCCTCGAGCGTGACGATCCTGTCGAACGCGTACCGGAACGCCCTAGCGGGTCAGGCCTTCACGCCCGTCCGGCGCTGACCTCTCCGACAGCGCTACCGCCGCCGAGGGCGCCGGTACCGGAGCTGGAACCGTTTGTCGAACCGGCCGTCGGCGTGGCGCGCGCAGCAGGTGGAGCACGCGACGGGCCGCTTCGGGCGGCGCGCGCGGCGGACGGTCTTCCCACACCCGGGGCACGTGGCCTCGACGCCGACCCACCCGCCGAACGTGCCGGGCGTCGCGCCGCCAGGCCAGATCGTCTGCCCAGAATCGCTGTGGGTGATGGAGAGGTAGGCCGGGCGTCCCGCGGCGTGGCAGGACTGGCACCGGCGGGGGTGGACGGGCTGGCGGTGGAGGCCGGAGGTGGCGCCGCACGAGGGGCAGACGGCGCGGTAGGGGGCGTCGTCGCTGTCGTCGGGGAGGTCGCCGTTGTAGGTCCGCTCGGGCCTCGCGCCGCAGGCGCGGGCGACGGCCTTCCACGTGCGGTCGTGGCTCGTGCGGCCGCGGCGCTCGACGTCGACGGCGTGGGCGATCTCGTGGCGGACGGTGTCCTCGACCTCGTCGGCCGAGAGGCGCGGCGTGAGGGGCGCTGAGAGCGTGATCCGCCGCTGGCGGGGGTGGCAGGCGCCGAGGCGTCGGCGGGCGCGGTCGAACCCGAAGGACCAGCCGCGGGCCTGGAGCGGCTCGCCGAGGAGGTCGCGGCCGAGCGCGTCCATGAGGCGGAGCGCGAGGGCGCGGGTGTCGTCGAGCGAGGGCATGGGGGAAAGATCGGCGATCCCAGGCGCCGCCCTGCGGGGCGGGCGAGGCCGTGGGTCGAGTCCGGGGAGGGGACGGGTGGCTTGGTTGTTCAGGGATCTTTCTCTTTATTGACAGTCGGTTGTGTCCGTCGATCGTGCCGCGCGCCCCCGTCTCCATGTCCCAGGCCTGCCTCGTCCAGCTCTCGGACCTCCACGTCGGCGAGCCCGACCTCGAGGGCGACGGCGCCGTCTATTCCCGGCTCTGGACCCGGGGGGCGATGACGGGGATGCTCGGGCACGACACGGCGCCCCTCCTGGTGCTCGAAGAGACCCTGCTCCCCGAGCGTCGCGGCGGGCCCGAGGACGTCTACGTCGTTACGACGGGGGACCTCACGGCCCACGGGCGCCCCCTCCAGTTCGACGAGGCCCGGTGGTGCCTGGGGGACGCGCCGGAGGGGGCGCCCGCCCCCAAGAGGATGGTGGACCCGCCGCGCCTGGGCGAGGCGACCTGGGCGCAGCGGGCGATCCCCGGCAACCACGACCGGTGGCCGGGCCACCGCGAGACCCGGCTCCCCCTCTTCTGGCCCCACTGCGCGCTGGGGGCGAGCTGGCCCGGGTACCACGCCGTCTGCGGGGCCCCCCCGTACGTCCGCGACCCCGTGCCGATCGGGGGGACCGGGTGGTCCGTCCGGTTCCTGGGGGTCGACACCGAGCGCGACGTGCACCCCACGGGCCCGTACCGGCTCCTCGCCGTCGGCCACTTCGTCTCCGAGATCGACGAGCTGGAGGGGCTGCTCCCGGCCCCCGAGCGCGGCGAGGTCCGCGTGCTCCTCCTCCACCACTGCCGGGAGGCGACGGGGCTGGACCACCCGATCACCGACGAGAGCCGGGCGCGGCTCGACCGGTTCGTGGCCGAGCACCGGGTCCACGTCCTGATGAGCGGGCACCTCCACCGGCCGCTGGCCGGGCTCCGGACGGTGGGCGGGCGGCGCGTGATCTACGCGCGGTGCGGGACGACGTCCCAGCAGAGCCCGGACACCCTGCGCGACCTCTACCGCGAGCCCTTCTCCTCGTGGTTCCCGCGGAAGCGGACGGTCCGCTCCGTGCTGACCCACACGCTCCGGGCCGGGCCCGGCGGGCTCGCGTGGCACGTCGAGGGGTGGGACTTCAACGAGGACCTGCTCGAGTTCGAGCCGTCGGCCCGGGTGGGCGACGTGCGCGGGCGGGTGGAGAACCCGGACGACCCGGTCGTGAACCCCGCGTGAAGATCCCCGTATCCCGTGCCAGCGGGCGTCGGTCGCGACTAGAGCAGACTGCGTGCCCGCCCCTCCTGCCCCTCCCGGCGGGGGCCCCCCTCCCCCGCCGTGCCCGTCTCGATGGCCCCGCCCGACCCCGCCCCTCTCGACCCGCCGGCCCGGCCGGGCGCCCCCCCGGTTCGGGGGGCGTGGGCGGCGTACGAGGGCCTGCGGCGCCCGCTGTTCCGGGAGCTCGCGCGGCTCGGCCGGAGCGGCGTCGTCGTCCGGCCGCTCGAGGGGGTCGACCTGGTCCACGGCTACCTCGCCGACGTCTGGCCCGCCGTGCTGCGGGCGTACCGCCCCGACCGCGGGCCGCTCGAGCCGTACGCCGTCGCCGCGTTCCGGAACTACGTCCTGCGCGAGCGCCGGCGGGCGGCCCAGCGGGAGCGGCGGCTCCGGGAGCTGGAGGCCGCGCCCGCGCCCGCCGGCGGCTCCGCGTCCCGGCACGACCTCGGCCTCGTAGCCCGGGCGGTGGGCCGGCTCCCGGGGCCCGAGCGGGAAGCGCTCGCCGCGTTCATGGCGGCGCCCTCGGTGCGCGCCACGGCCCGGGCGCTGGGGTGCTCCCGCCCGCGGGCCGAGGACCTCCTGGGCCGGGCCGTGGCCCGGGTGGCCGTCGACGTCGGGCCGCCGGCGGGCGTGGAGCCCGGCGCGTGGGGGGTGGTCCGGCTCGCGCTCGCGGAGGGGGCCACCCTCCGCGGCGTCGCGGCCCGGACGGGCCGGCCGTACGCCGACGTCGAGGCCGCCTACCGCGACGTGCTCGGCACCCTCGTGGCGTCCCTGCGGCGCCAGCTCTCCCCCCACGATCCCCCAGGACCCATGCCGACCTCTGACCCGATGCCGACCCCCGAGCCCGTCCGGACCCCCGCGGAGGAGGCGCCGCCCGCGGCCCCCGACGCCGGGGCGTCCGACGCCGGGGCGTCCGGCGTCGACGCCCGCGCCCTCGTAGTCCGGTTCGTCGAGGCCCCGCACGACCCGGCCGCGCGCGACGCCCTCCGCCGGCACGCCGCCGCCGTGGCCGAGTGGGTCCGGACCGACCCCGGCGCCGACGCCGTCTCGTTCGAGGGGGTCCCCCCCGAGGCCGTCGTCGCCTTCTACGAGGCCCTGGCCGAGGGCGCCCCGTCCGCGGACGACGAGCCCGACGCGGACCGGGCCCTCGTGGACCAGCGCGTGCTCCTCGGCGAGCTCGTCGCCACCCAGCTGGTCCCGGCCCACCCCCGCGGGATCGACGGGCTGCGGGACCGGGTCGGGGGGCTGGAGGAGAGGGGGCACCGCGAGGAGCTCCTGGCCGAGCCCGACGTGGCCGCCGCCGGGGCGGCCGGGGCCGTCCTCGCCGAGCGCGGGCTCCGGCCCGCCCACGTGGCGCGGGTCGCGAAGGCGTGCGGGCTCGTGCTCGACCGGGCGGTCCGCCGGGGCGTGCTCCCCGCCGGCGCGCCCGTCCGCGTGTCGGCCGACGGGGACCTGGTCGACGTCGAGGGGCCGGACCGCGGGGCGCTCGTGAGCCAGTCCGCGAAGCTCGCGTCCGTCCGCGAGGACGCGGCCCGCGCCCTCGTCGGGTGGCTCGTCGACGTGTCGGAGTGGGTCCCCTCCGTGATCCCGGGGTACGAGGCGACCCCCGAGGCGGGCGGGGTCGTCCGGCTCACGCCGGCCGGCGTGCGGAGCCCGGAGGCCCTCCGGGTGACCTCGTGCTGGCAGGTGCGGGCGGTGGCCGGCCCGTAGCGGGCCGGCCGGGAGGGCGCCGCTAGTACTCCGACGGGAGGAGGACCGTGGTGGCGGACCGGTCGGCCTCGGTGAGGACCCAGAGTGTGCCACCCGGCGTGGGGTAGGCCGAGAGGACGCGGGCGCCGTGGCGGACGGCGAGGTCGCCCCCGTGGGCGTCTTCCGGCGAGACGCGCCCCCAGTCGCCGGCGGCGTGGCGGCGGAGGAGGGCGACGACGTCGACGCCGTGCTCGCGGACGACCTCGAGGGCGCCGGGCGAGGCGACGAGGTGGCCGAGGGGGAGGAGGGGCGGATGGAGGTGATAGACGCGAGCCGTCTCGGCGACGCGGGCGGGGGCGTACATGGCAGGAGGGGGACCGGGCCGCCGGCGACGAGCGCCGCCAGCGGCCGGGGTGGAGGGGCTAGGCGGCGGGACGATGGGCGGGCAGGGCCGGGCAGCCGAAGAGCTCCTCGCGGAGGGCCCACGTGTTGCGGATGACGCCGTGGAGGTGCTGCTCGCGGCGGGGTGTGACGTCGGCCATGCAGAGCTCGAGCTCGCGGAGGGCGTCGAAGGCGCGGGGGTCCCGGTCGCGGGTTACGACGAGGACGCGGCCGGGCCGGTCGAGGTCGGTGACGGTGAACCCGTCGCGGAAGAGGCGTTCGAAGCGGATGCGCATGGTGCAGGGGTGTGGGTTGGACGACCGCCCCCGCGCACGGGCATCCGTGCGAAGGGACCGAGAGGCCTAGTGCCCGGGGGCTGGAAGCCCCGCATTCGCGCGCGGAGGGCGGAGGCCCGGGCCGCGCGGAGCCGCACAAGCGGGGCCGCTCGTCGGCCTGAGCGCGGAGGCGAGCACGGAGCGGAGCCGAGCGCCCCTTGCCGGAGCCCGGAGAGGGCCGCAAGCGCGCGGCTCCGCGCGCGGTCGGCCCGTCGCGCCTTGTTTGCGTGAGCCCCCGGGCGCACCCCCGAGATCGTGGCCGCAGGCCGCACCGCCGTCCCTCCGACCGAAGGGAGGCCAGCCCTCGGCGCAGGGCCGCGGAGCGGCCCGCTTCGCGCCGGACCCCGGAGGGGCCTGTCGCTCCGGGCGCGTCGGCCTACTGGAGGGGTGTCAGAGCCGAGCGGCCCGGCCGGACGGGCGGGCGGCGAGGCGAACCGAAGGGCGTCGGCCCGAGCGCGGGGCGGGGCTCCGCGCCGCGAGCCTGCACGTCAGCAGACGCCCTCCTCACCGAGCGGGTGCGGGCCGCCGCCAGGCGGGCGGCACCGCGAGTCGACGGGTTCGTTCACTGAGCGGGGCATCTTCTCCTCTTTCGGTGTATTCTCCTGTACAGGAGAATAGGCCTCATCAGGAGAACATGACGGTCGAGCCATGACCCCGCCCACGTTTCCCGACGCGTTCGACGCGCTGGACTTCGGCCCCGTCACGGTGGAGGCGGAGCCCGGAGGGCCACGTGGCGACGTCGACCTCCTGCTCCGCTGGGGGAACGAGTCCGAGCGGTTCCTCGGGGTGTACCGCCAGGTCCGGGCGCTGCGCGACGTGCAGAGCGCGGCATGGCAGGTCCGCCAGCGGGCGGCGGAGACCGGCGATCGGCCGCTGCTCGTCGTGCCGTACCTGAGCGACGACGCCCTCGGCCTCCTCCAGTCGGAGGGCGTGGGAGGGATCGACCTCTGCGGGAACGCGGTGGTGGAGGTCCCGGGTCGCTGGCGGCTGTACCAGCGCGGCTTCCCGAACCGGTTCCCCTCGCAACGGAAGGCGCGGTCGCCGTACCAGGGGAAGAGCGCGCTGGTGGGGCGAGCGCTCTTGAGCCGCCCGGAGTACGCGACGATCGGCGAGGTGCAGGCGGAGGTCGAGCGGCGCGGCGGGTCGCTCAGCTACAGCCAGGTCGCGAAGGTGGTCGGCGCCCTCGCGGACGACCTCGTCGTGCGGAAGGAGCGCGAGGGGACGAGCGAGGGGGTCCGACTGCTCCAGCCGGCGAAGCTGCTGGGCGCGCTCGTGGAGGGGTACGGCGTGCCCGAGGCCTCTGCGGTGCTGGAGGCGCGGGCCGAACTAGGGCCGGAGACGTTCGAGCGGTTGACCGCGCAGGCAGACGCGGCCGGCGCCCGGATCGTGGGGTTCGACCCGCAGCGGTACGTCATCGCCCCGCAGTCCCGCGAGCGGCTGGAGGTGTACGTAGAGCCGGGGATCGGCCCGGACCTCCGCGACGTCCTCGGCCTCGCCCCGGTCTCGCGGTTCTCGAACCTCGTCGTCCGTGTCGTGGACGAGCCCGGGGTCTACTTCGACCCGGTAGAGGCGGACGGCCTCCGGTGGGCGCCGCCGCTGGAGGTCTACCTGCAGCTGATGCAGGGGGGGAAGCGGGAGAAGGAGATCGCCGGGGACCTGCGCGAGGGCCTCCTCGCCGGCGCCGAGGCTTCGCGATGAGGATCGGCATGATGGCGATGATGAGCATGATGGCGATGATCAGCCCAGGGCGACTTCTCCCGAGGAGGATGACAATCATCCCGACCATGATGACGATCGAGATCACGATGGTCGTCGGGGCGCGGGTTGAGGCCGGGTTGAGGCCATGACGATCCTCGACCTGCTCGGCAACGAACTCCTGCGGCTGGCGACGGCGCTGGAGCCGCACGGCGTGCCCGTCATCATCGGGGGCGGGTACGGCCTCCTGCTCCGCCAGCGGCACGTCGAGGAGAGCGGGGCGCCGACGCTGCGTCCGGTCCCGACGGCCCGCTCGACGAACGACCTCGACGTGTTCCTGACCGTCGAGCTGGTGGCCGACGCCGAGAAGATGGCCGCGCTCGGGACGGTCCTCGCGGACCTCGGGTTCGAGGCCGTCGACGGGGCGAAGTACTACCAGTTCGCCCGGCCCGTGACGCACGGGGGGAGGGTGGCGAGCCTGAAGGTGGACCTCCTGGCCCCTCCTCCCCGCATGGAGAGCGACTTCCGGTCGAAGGTGAAGGTCGACCCCCGCCGGGTCCGCCCTCGGCGGCGCGCCGAGGGGGCGCCGACGGTTCACGCCCACCCGACGCCGGAGGCGTTCACGGTCGCGGAGCACACGCTGGTGCTCGCCGTCGGTCGCGAGGCCGCGGTCGACGTGCTCGTCCCGCACCCGTTCTCGTTCTTGCTCCTGAAGCTGTTCGCTTACCGCGACCGCCGAGGGGACCCGCAGAAGGAGTTCGGCCGGTACCACGCGTACGACCTGTACCGGATCGTCGCGATGATGACGCCCGAGGACGTGGAGCAGGCCGAGGCCCTGCGGGACCGATCCGTCCAAGACGAGGTCGTCATCGAGGCGGGGCGGATCGTGGCCGACCTGTTCGGCGGTCCGGACGCGGAGGGCGCACTGGCGGTCATGGAGCACGCGCGGACGGTCGGGGCGGACTTGACGCGCGGGGATGCGGCCGACTTCTGCGAGGACCTGGGCGCACTGCTCCCGGCCTCCGAGGTGTAGAGGGCCACGCCGCTCCATGGGGCGGGACTCCGCGCCGCGAGCTTGGGCGTCGGCTACCGCCCTACGTCACCGAGTGGGTGCGGGCCGCCGTCAGGCGGGCGGCAGCGCGAGCGGTAGGTTGGCCTCGACATCTGCCCTGCCTCCGCTGGCCCATTCCACCATCGTCATCGGCGTCGACTGCGCCACGAGCCCGGCGCGGGTGGGGCTCGCGCGCGGGGCCGTGGAGGGTGACCGGGTGGTGGTGGGGACGTCCGGCTGGGGACGCGGGCGGCCCCTCCTGTGGACGTCGTGGCCGGGTGGGTCGGGCGCGCGGAGGGCCCCGTGCTCCTCGCCCTCGACGCGCCGCTCGGGTGGCCGGCCCCGCTCGGCGACGCGCTGGCCGACCACCGGGCTGGCGACCCCCTCGACGCGAGCGCCCACGCCCTCTTCCGGCGGGCGACGGACCGGGACGTGCGGGCGCGGCTGGGGAAGCAGCCGCTCGACGTGGGGGCCGACCGGATCGCGCGGACGGCGCGGGCGGCGCTCGGCCTGCTCGGGGCGCTCCGCGAGCAGTTGGACCTCCCGATCCCGCTCGTGTGGTACCCCGACGTGGAGGGCGTCGGGGCCGTCGAGGTGTACCCGGCCGCGACGCTCCGGGCGTACGGGGTCGACGCGACGGGCTACAAGCGGGCGGACGGGGCCGCCGCGCGGGGGCGGGTGGTGGGCGCGCTTCGGGCGGAGGTCGACGTGCCCGACCTCCCGGTCCTGATCGAGAGCGACGACGCCGTCGACGCCGCGGTCTGCGTGCTGGCCGGGGCCGACGTCGTCCGCGGGCGGGCGCGAGGGCCGACGGACCGGGCGCTCGCCGAGCGCGAGGGGTGGATCTGGGTGCGGGACCCGGCGTGAGGCGCCGTTACGGGCGGGGGGCCTCTCCCATCTCTCGGAGCAGGGCGGCTGCCTGATGGACGGCTTGCCTCCACGTGTCGCCCGGGGCGCCTGCGAACGGGTGGCGCGAGGGGTGGTTCGGCCACGAGATGACCGTCGGCGCCTCCGAGCCCTCGCCTGACCAGATGCGGAACTGGTACCTGAACCCCTCCATCGAGGTCGTGCGGTCAGGGCGTGTTGCGGCGAAGCCGAGTCCACCCCGCCGGAGGGCGTTGCGGAGGTCGGGGCGCTGCCCGAGGATGCCGTTGAGACCGAGGCCGACGAGGAGTCGGGGGCGGAGCCCGCGGGTCACGAGCCGGGCGACCCACTCGGAGCCGTCGGGGGTGAGGGGGGCGTTCCCGGCCGATCCCGACCGGCCCGTCCCGAGGTTGAGGTGGCCGACGAGGGCTAGTCGGTCCTCCGGTGGGGTCCGAGGGCTCAGCGCTCCGACGAGCGCCGCCCCGGCCTCTCGCACTTTCGCCCAGTAGTGCTTCGTGTCGGGGTAGAACAGCCCCGGGTGAGCCGCGCCTACCGTCGGGGGGAGTTCGTGGTGGCGCTCGGCCTCTCCGTCGCGGGAGGGCGAGTTGCCCGGCGAGACGCCGAGGAAGACGACGAGGGGGTTCAGAGAGGTCGGCATCCCATAGGGCCACCGGCCCCCCGGGGCTCCCCGGCCGAGGCGGGCGGCTGCGTCCCGGGCGGACGCCTCGTCGAGGGCCCGGGCGGCCGCGAGCCGGGAGGCTCCATCGGAGGCCCAGAGGGTTTCGGGGAGGGAGGGGGGCATCGGAGGGGGCGTTCGGCTCTCCCGAAGGGTACGGCCGCCACGCGACACGGCTCTCGTGTGGCGGCTGATGTCACTGGAGGACGCCGGTCTCGACGAGCCGCTCGATGGCGCGCGTGACGCTCTTGACCGTCCGCTCGTCGTCGGACTCGCGGGGCCAGACGACGCGGCCGACGACGGCGAGGTCGACGGGCCGGCCGGTCTCGGCGTGGGTCATCCCGCCGTCGGCGGTGGGGAGGAGCCGCTCGGCGGGGACCTCGGCGAGCGGGTTGTCGGAGGCGACGACGAGCGAGCCGTCGAGGCCGATGTGGAGCCGTTTGACGAGGACGCGCGGCCCCCAGGCGTCGCTGTCGACGCTGACGACGTGGCGGTGGCCGGAGAGGACGGAGTCGACGGGCTCGAAGAGGACGAGCTGGCCGTCGGGCAGGCCGCCCGAGGCGGCCGTCGGGGTCCACCATCGAGTCGCCGACGACGTAGATGCCGCCGAGGACGTCGCTGGGCCAGAACCCGAGGAGGGCCGTGAGGATCTCCTTGGGCGTCGTGAGGCGCCGGGCCTCGTCGCCGTCGACGTCGCCGACGAGGAAGCCGGGGCCGCCCGAGGCCCGGACGTCGGTGTAGACGGCGACGGTCGTCTCGCGGGCGTCGGAGCGCGTCGGGAGCGGGAGGGCCCGGCGGCGGACGGTGTCCCAGTCGATGCCGAGGTGGTCGAGCGTCTCCTGGAGGTTCTCGGTGGAGGGCCGGGCGCGGCCGTTGATCCAGCCCGAGACCGACTGCTGGCGGATGCCGAGGTGCTCGGCGAGCTCGCGCTGGCTCATGCCCTTGCGCGAGAGGGCCTGGAGGAGGGCGTCGGCGAACCGGTCGGGGTCGAGGGCCTGGGCGCTGGCGTCGCTAGACGTGGCGTCGGGGGACATGGCGGCGAGGAGGGTTCACAGTTGACGGAGTCTACTCACGCCTGTAGGCTCTTGTCACCTGTTGATCGCACGTCCCCCCGACCGATGCTCCTCACACGCGACGATGGCGGCTCCACAACCCGGGCCCGGTGCCGCGAAGACCTCCGCGAGCACGCGCCCGTGCTCGCCGACGTGTCGCCGCCTGTGCGGGCGGCGGAGCTCCTGGCCCGGTCGTTGGAGCTCCGGATGGCGTCGGCGCTGAGCGCGCTCGGCGACGCGGCGCTCGACGAGCTGGGCGAGCGGCTGTACGAGCGCGGGCGCCAGGCGGAGGGGCGGCCGGCGTGGACGAGCACGTGGCTCCGCCGGCTGGTCGAGGACGAGGTGTGGTTCCGGATGCGGGGCGCGACTCTGGCGCGTCGGGACGGGCGGACGTGGCGGTCGGGCGTCCGGTGGCCCGCGCTCCTCCGGGAGGCCGAGCGGCTGGAGACGGAGGCGTCGGCGCTGAGGGGGGAGGGCGAAGACCGGGGGCGCGATGAGTGAGGGGTGGCGCCGGCGGGTGTGGGCGATGGCGGACCGGACGGACGCCGCCGACCGGCTCGCGCTCCTCGCGCTGGCGGAGCTGGCCGACGCCGGCGGGGCGTGCCGGACGGGCCAGCGGCGGCTCGCGCGGATGTGCGGCGTGGGCGTCCGCGCCGTGCAGGCCACGCTGGGGCGGGTCGAGGCCGCGGGCTACCTCGCCGTCGAGCGCGTGGCCGGCGAGGCGAACACGTACCGGCTGCGGGGCGAGCGGATCGTCGGCGAGGCGATGTCGGGGGACGCGGTAGACGCCGGGACTGTAGCGAGCGTCAGGGAGGCAGCCGACGACGGGGGCGGGGACGACGTGCGCGACGGGAGGGGGAGCGCAGCGGACGACGGGGCCGGGGGCGCGGCGGGCGCCGGGGGAGGTCCGCGGTCGGCGACGCCCCCTGCATACTCTGCCCCTGATACTCTAAACCACATGCAGCATGCCGGGGCGTCGGGCGACGGCCAGACGGGAGAGCCGGCCCGCCTCGGCGAAGTCGCGGGTGGGGCGACGGCTGCTGCTGCGGGGACGGAAGGACTGACTGGACTGCTGCGGGCACGCGGCGTCGACGCCCCGGTCGCCACGCGGCTGGCGGAGGAGCACCCCGATCGGGTGCGGCCGCTCGTCGAGCGGTTCGACCGCGAGCGGGCCGAGAAGGCGCTGGGGCCGGGGTGGCTCGTGAGCGCGATCCGCGGCGGGTGGTCGGCCGGCGCGCCTGTGGGCGGGGCGTCGCCGGGGCGGCTCCTGACCTACGCCGAGATGCTCCACGCCTGCGAGCGGACGGGCGTGACGACCGACGACTTCGAGGCCGTGCCGCGGCCGGGGCAGCGGCCCCTGTGGCGGCGGTGCGGCTGACTCCCCTTCCCACTCTCCCTCACCAACCGATAGACCGATGACGGATGCGACGTTGCTCCTGCAGAGCGAGGCGGCCGAGCGCGAGCTGAGCCGGGCCGCGCGGACGGCGATCGAGCGGGCGATGGCCGAGCACGGGTCCGACGTGCGGAGGCTCTACGCGCTCCTCGCCGACCAGCGCGGGATCCTGACCGCGCGGCGGCTGGCCGACCTGCTCGGCGTGACGGACCGGACCGTGACCGAGCGGTACGTGAAGCGGGGGCTCCCGTGCGTGCGGCTCGCCGCGAACGGGCCGCCGCTGTTCCTGATGGAGGACGTGGTCGCGTGGCTCCGCCAGTCGGACATCCAGCGCGAGGCGGCATGAGCGAGCAACGCGGGAGCACGTGGACGACGGCGGGGGCCGGCGACCGACCCGTCGTGTGGAGCTACGGGGGCGGGATCCGTTCGGCTACGCTCAGGACAGGCTCCGTCGGCGGCGATCGCCGTGCGGGTCTTGCGCGGCGAGCTGCCGCGGCCGGAGCGGGTCGTGATGGCGGACACGTCGCGCGAGGCGTCGGCGACGTGGGCGTACCTCGAGGACGTCGTCGTGCCCCTCGCCGGGCGCGTGGTCGTGCCCCGCGTGGTGGCGGGCGCCGACCTTCGGTTCGTCCGCGGGTGGGGGCTCCGCGGGGAGCGCCTGGACTTCGGGCGGATCGGCGGCGGGGACCGTCACGCCGAGGTCGGCCAGCGCGCGGCGGAGCTCCGCCTCCGTCGTCGCCTCGCGGTCGAACTCGACGCGGACCGGGCCGGTCGCGTTGGCCTCGGCCTCGACGCCGCCGGGGAGCTTCCTCAGGTGCTCGGCGACGGTCCGCGCGCGACGCTGGCGCGAGAGCCCGTCGGCGGGCCAGACGACGTGGCCGTAGCGCTCGGTGAGCCGGGCTCCCGTCCGCTCGGCCGCGCGGCGCAGGCGGGGGACGGAAACGGCCGCGGGGTCGTAGTGGAGGCAGAGCTGGGCGGGGTGGCCGTCGCCCGCTGGGACGACGTGAGCGCGCTCGACGCCGTCGATCGTCGCCAGCTCGTCGGTGAGGCGGGCGACGCAGGCGTCGCCGTGGGGGGCGTCGGGGAGGAGAAGTCGAGGTCGAGGCGGAGGGGATCAGGCATGAGACGGGCGACCAGAGGGGCGGGGCTTGTATGCGAGGGCGGCCTCGAAGAGCCCACCGAAGAGGGCGGGCTCGCGGCGCTCCAGGACGAGCCCGGCCGCGTCGAGGAGCGGGCCGAGCTGGCGGGTGAGGTCGGTGGCGATGAGGCGCGCGACGGCGCTCGCCAGGCGGCGGCCGAGCGAGGGCCGCTCGCCGTCGGGGAGGAACTTGTCGAAGACGGCGACGCGCCCGCCGGGCCGGAGCACGCGGGCGGCCTCGTGGGTGGCGGCCTCGGGGTCGGGGACGACGGCGAGCAGGAGGTGGAGCAGGACGACGTCGAACGAGGCGTCCGGGAGGTCGAGGGCGTGGGCGTCGAGCGTGCGGACCTCGACGCCGGTCCCGAGGCGGGCGGCCTCGGCGCGCGCAGCGCGGACCATGCCGGGCGCCACGTCGCCCGCGACGACCTCGGCCCCAGCGGGGAGGTGGGCGAAGTCGAGGCCCGTCCCGCAGCCGGGGACCAGGACGCGCTCGCCGGGCTGGACGTCGGCGAGCGCCAGCGACTGGCGGCGCCCGGCGTCGAGGCGACGGACGACGGGGTCGTAGACCGGCGCGTAGAGCGAGTACCGGAGGCGGTCCCAGAGGGTCGAGGTCGTCACAGCGCCATCTCGAGCAAGAGGAGCGCGAGGAAGCCCGCGAAGAAGGTGGCGGTCGCGAGCGGGGTGTCCTCGGTCTCGTGGGCCTCGACGAGGAGCTCCTCGGTGACGAGGTAGAGGAGCGCCGCGACGCCGAAGGCGAGGACGGCGGCGAGGAGCCCGCCGGTGAGCGCGCCCGCGGCGAGGCCTCCGACAGAGGCGCCGGCGATCAGGAGGGCGGCGAGCCCGGCCGACGTCGCGAGCACGCGCGTGCGGGAGGCCTCGGCGCGGAGGAGAGCGGCGGCCGTCGCGAGGCTGAGGAAGAGGACCTCCAGCGAGAGCGCGACCGTGAGGAGGATCCCAGCCTCGGTCCCCGCCGCGAACCCCACGCCGACGAGGAGCCCGTCGATGGTGACGTCGACCGCGACGGCCGTGACGAGCCCGCGCGTGTCGTCGGCCTCTGGCGTGGCGGCCTCTGGCGTGGCGGCCTCTGGCGATGCTCCTTCGGCCGGGCCGCGCTCCGTGAGCCGCTTGACGCCGAGCATGAGCCCGACGCCGAGCGCGAACCCGAGGACCGTCGGGAGCGGGGCGGCCTCGTGCATCAGTTCCGGCAGGAGCTCGCCCGCGACGGCGGCGAACACGACGCCCGCCGCGAAGTGCTGGATCACGCTCTGGAGCCGCACGCCGGGCGGACGGAACACGGCGGCCGCGCCGCCGAGGAGCACGGCGGCGGCAGGGATGAGGACGAACGTGAGGACCTGGGAGAGCATGGTCGGGAGGTTACTCGTCGGGGACGACCGGGCGCTCGTCGTCGCCCGAGGCCAGTTCGAGGGCGACGTGGTGGACGTCGACGTCGTCCGCCAGCACGGCGCGGACGCGGGCGAGCACGCCGACGGCGGCGGCCCGGTCGAGCGCCGGATCGACGGCGACGCGGGCCTCGACGGCCGTGCGGGACTCGTCGAGCGCCCAGGCGTGGACGTGGGCGAGCCCGCGCACGCCGTCCACGCGCTCGGCGGCGCGGACCATCGCGAACAGGTCGAGCCCGTCGGGCGCCCGCTCCATCAGGAGGCCGACCGTCTCGCGCATCTCGACCGTCGCGTGGACGAGGAGGTAGACGGCGATGGCGAGCGTGACGGCGGGGTCCACCCAGGCGATCCCCTTCCACAGGATGAGCGCGCCGCTGGCGATGACGCCGACCGTCGCGAGCGTGTCGCCGATGAGGTGGATGGCGACGGCCTTGACGCCGAGGTCGCCCCCCATCTTCTTGCGGAGGACGAGGACGGAGGCGAGGTCCTCGACGAACGCGACGGCCCCGACGATGAGCAGGATGGTGCCGTCCACCTCGGGCGGATCGAGCAGTCGCTTGATGCCCGCGTAGACGAGGTAGAGCGCGATGACGTAGAGCGTCGTGAGGTTGACGAGCGCGCCGACGGTCTTGGCCCGGCCGTACCCGAACGTGTACCGGGCGCTCGCCGGGCGTGTCGAGAGCCGCTCGGCCCCGTAGGCGACGGCGAGCGAGGCCGCGTCGGTGGCGTTGTGGGCGGCGTCGCTGAGGAGGACGAGGCTGCCCGACAGGATGCCGCCGACGAGCTCGGCGACGGTGATCCCGACGTTGAGCGCGAAGGCGACGAGGAGCCGCGTGCCGGTCCCCTTCTCAGCGTCGCCGGAGGGATCGTCGTGGGCCATCGGGGTCAGGGCTGGGGAGCGGCCGGGGCCCCGCCGACGGCGAGGTAGACGGCGCCGAGGAGGGCCTCGTCGTAGCGGACGGCATCGGCGTGGGCCTCGACCGCGCGCCACGGCTGGAGGTCCTCGGACGCCCGGCTCACGCCGAACGGTCGGTTGACGAGCTCGCCGAGGCGGACGGCCCAGCCCGGCCACCGCTCGGGGCGACGGAGCCCGCCGACGGCGATCCGGCGGCGGGGCGCGAGCGCGGCGACGGCTCGCGCGATCACGGCGTCGTACTCGGGGACCATCTCGAGCCCGAACGTCGAGACGACGCCGTGGGCGGGCTCGGGGAACGCGACGGCCCGGACGTCGGCCTCCACCAGCTCGACGTTCGCCCACCCGTTCGCCTCGACGCGTTCGCGGGCCTGGGCGAGCATGCCGGGCGAGAGGTCGACGCCGACGACGCGGCCGGTCGGGCCGACGGCCTCGACGAGGAACGGGAGGTTGATGCCCGTGCCGCACGCGAGGTCGACGGCCGTGTCGCCGGGCCGGAGCGCCAGCGCCTCGACGGCGCGCCGGGGGAAGCGGCCGGAGCCGACGAGGTCGTAGGCCGCCGCAGCGGCGTCGTAGACGGGCGCGAGGCGGTCGTAGAGGTCGCGGACGGCGTCGGGGCCGAGGACGCCCGGCTCACCGGACGACGAGCGGCGCGCGCGGCGCCAGAGGAGGGCCCCGCCCGCGGCGGCGGCGAGGAGGAGGGGGGGATGCGTTTCATGGGGTCAGTGCTCGTGTTCGGAGAGCTCGCCGCGCTGGCGGAAGCTCTTGAGGGCGAAGACGCCGGAGGTCACGACGGTGTCGCCCGAGGCCAGGCCGGACGTGACCTCGACGCGCTCGCCGGTGGCCTCGCCGATCGTGACCTCGCGGCGGGCGTAGGTGCGGGGCTCGCCGTCCACGGGGACGTAGACGAAGGTGCGGTCGCCCTCGCGCTCGACGGCCTCGGCGGGGACCGTGATCGCGGTCCGGCCCTCGGCACCCTCCGACCCCGCTTCGACATCGAGCAAGACCGTGACGAACGTCTCGGGCCGGAGCTCGGCCGTGGCGTTGAGGACGCGGACGCGGACCGTCGCCGTCCGTGACTCGCCGGCCACCTCGGCCCCGACGAACGAGACGGTCCCGCGGAAGCGGCGCCCGCCCGGGGCTACCACGACGGCAGGCATCCCTGCGCGGACCGCCTGCGCGGCGTCGGGGGCCACGTCGGCGTCGGCGTAGACCTGCCCCGGTGCGATGACCTCGAAGAGCGGGGCGCTCGCCGAGACGAAGGCGCCGAGTTCGGCCTGGCGCTCGGAGACGACGCCCGAGATGGGCGAGGAGACCGTGACGCGGCCGGTCACGCCGCCCGGCCCGGCGGGGGCCGTGCCGCCGTGGGCGCGGATCTCGCCCGCGAGGGCGGCGGCCTGGGCCTCGGTCGCGCGGGCGTCGGCGACGGCCTGCTCCAGGAGCGTGCCCGAGATGAGGTCCTCGGCCGCGAGCAGGCGGCTCCGCTCGTGCTGCTGGGCCGCCTGCGTCACGCGGGCGCGGGCCTGGAGGTACTCGCCCTGGAGGCGCGCCACCTCGGGGCTCTCGATGACCGCGACGGTCGCGCCGCGTCGGACCGACTGGCCCTCGGCGGCGAGGAGGCGGACGACGCGGCCGTCCACGAGGGCGCCGACCTGGGCCTGACCGGTCTCGGTCGGGACGATCCGGGCGGGGACGCGGAGCTCGGCCGCCAGCGGTTCGGCACGGACGACGGCCGTCTCGATCTCGGCGGTCGCAGCCTGCTCGGCGGTCAGCGTGATCTCGGCGCCCTCGTCTTCGTGGGCCGGGTCGGCCGCGCCCTCCTCGTCGTGGGCGCCGGGGGCCTCACCCGCGTGGTCGTCTTCGGGCGGGGCGGCCTCGGGGTCGGAGCCGCAGCCGACGAGCGGCGACGCGGCGAGGAGCAAGAGGAGGGCGGACAGAGAGAGTCGGTTCATCGGAGTCGGGGGTAGAGACGCCTCGTCGGGGCGCCTGTACGAAACGGGGGGTCGAGATCAAAAGGAGGGGTCGAGGAGCGCGTCGATCTCGGTCCGCAGCCTCGCGGCGTCGAGGCGGGCGTCGAGCGCGTCGGCGCGCGTCTGCAAGAGCGCCGTCTGCGCCTGGAGGACTTCGAGGTAGGTCGCGGCCCCCTCGCGGCGGAGCCGGATGGCGATGGCGTAGGCGCGCTCGGCCTGGGGCACGAGGCGGTCCTCGTAGAGCTGGAGCTGGGCGAGGTCGGCCCGGTACCGGGCGACGCGCTGGCGGAGGTCGGCCGCGAGCCCGACGAGGAGCCGGTCGCGCTCGTAGCGAGCGACCTCGACGCCGGCGGCGGCGGCACGGTCGGGGGCGTCGTTGGCGATCCGCGCGAACGGGACGGCGACGCCCACGCGCCCGGCGAGGAAGCCGACCTGCCCGCCCTCGGTCTGGAGCGCGGCCTCGGCCCCGAACGAGACGAGCCGCTCGGTGCGGACGGCGCGGGCCTCGGCTTGGGCGACGCCGATGGCCGCGTCGGCGGCGACGAGCCGGGGGTTGGCCGCGAGCAGGAGCGAGTCGAGCCGGGCGCCCGCGAGTGCGTCGAGGTCCGGGAGGTCGTGGTCGAAGAGGTCCTCGGGGAGCGCGTCGGCGAGCCGGAGGCTGTCGCGCGTGGCGAGGGTGGTGCCGAGCGCGGCGCGGGCCGTCCGGGCGAGGCCGGTCGCCCGGGCGCGCTCACGTTCGGCCTGGGCGAGGGCGACCTCGGCCTGGAGCGGCTCGAGGGCTCCGGTCGCCTCCAGCTCGAACCGGCGGTTCGAGGCGCGAGAGAAGCCCCGGGCCACGGCGACGGCCGAGTCGGCGAGCACGAGCCGGGCGTCGGCGGCGACGGCCTCGACGTAGGCGAGGGCCGCGCGGAGGCGGACGCCCCGGCGGAGCGCGTCGCGCTCCACCTCCGTCTGCGCGAGGAGTGCGTCGGCCGCCCCGCGCTGGGCGCGGTAGTACGCTGGGAGCCGGAACGACTGGGAGGCGCCGAGGCTCGTCCCCGTCCCGCCGAACGAGCCGTCGAGCGTGGGCACGCGGTCGACGCCGAGGAAGAACTCGGTGGCCGGGAGGATCCCCGCGCTCTCGCGCCGGGCCGCCTCGCGGGCGATGGCGGCCGTGCCGAGCGAGAGCTCGGGCGCGACGGCCTCGGCGCGGTCGAGCGCCCCGGCGAGCGTGAGCGGGGTGGCCGGGGCGCCCGGTGGACTCGGGTCCTGGGCCTGGGCCGCGCCCGCGCCCAGCGAGAGCGCGAGGACGAGGCCGAGGGCCGCACCGCGGGTGCCCCCGCCGGGGCGTGGCGGAGGAGCCGTCGGAGCCCCGTCCCCGGCGGGACGTTCGCCGTCGAAGAAGCCCGGCTCGTGGCGCGAGTCCGAGGCGTCGAGGCCCGCTTCGCGGGGGACGGTGTAGGCCTCGTGCTCGACC
>CAVSJM010000001.1:0-339311 GCA_963728345.1 Rubricoccaceae bacterium | reverse complement strand
GAGACATGGACTCGCTCTGGGCACTCTGTTTCAAGCCCTTGCGTGGGCCCGCAACGAGACGCCTGATCGGTACCGTCGAGTCCGTCTTCACTTCGTAGGGACCTCGTATGCTGAGGGGGAGCGGGCCAAACCGACCGTCGCACCGGTTGCCGATCGCTATGGAGTGGGGGATCTCGTCGAAGAGCGTCCCCACCGAGTTCCATATTTCCAAGCCCTCCAGGCTCTCCTTGACGCCGACGCACTCATCGTGCCAGGGTCAGACGACCCGGGGTATACAGCGTCCAAATTGTATCCATACATCCTCGCAAAGAAACCTCTCCTGGCGGTGTTCCACGAAGACAGCACGGTGGTAGACGTGTTGCGGGATACGGGGAGCTGGAGTTGTGGCCACATTCGGGGGGAAGGATGGGACCGGGGAAGTGGCGAGACGCGTGAAGGAGATGTGGTTCGAGCGACCCTTGACGAGGCCACTACGGACTGGGATGTGTTTTCTCCTTACACGGCTCGGTCACTTTCGTACTCTCAGGCGAAGGTCTTCGAACGCGCTCTAACTGCGCCCTCGTTGTTATGAGCGTTCCCCGACTCGCCATCGTCACGACGCATCCGATTCAGTACTACGCTCCTCTCTTCCGCTGTCTGGCAGAACGTGAGGTCATCAGTCCCCACGTGTTTTATGGATGGCGGGGCGCGATCGAGGCGACAGTTGATCACGGATTCGGGAGGACATTCGCATGGGACATTCCCCTCTTGGACGGGTACTCTCACACGTTCGTCGAGAACGTTTCCTCAGACCCCGGGACGCATCACACCGCCGGGATCGATGCCCCAGGCATGGTCCACGCCATAGAGAGGTGCGAGCCAGACGCCATCCTCGTCCTCGGGTGGAACTACAAGGCGCATCGGCAGGTCATGCGGGCGTTCCACAGGAGGCTCCCCATTCTCTTCCGTGGAGACTCAACGCTCGTCGATGAGCGCAGCGGCCTCGGAGGGAGACTCCATGCTCTGGTACGGCGGCTCGGTCTCCGGTGGGTCTACCGACTCGTCGATCATGCCATCTATGTCGGCTCTCACAATCGGGCGTACTTCGAGGCTCTCGGTCTCCGCGGCGACCGACTCACGTGGGCGCCTCACGCCGTCGACAACGACCGGTTCGCAGGGGCACCTGAGGACCTGGGGGACTATGAGGCGGAGGCCCTCCAGTGGCGACGAGACCTTGGAGTTGGTGAACGGGACCGGGTCATCGCCTTTGTTGGAAAGCTCGAGACGAAGAAAGCGCCCGAGATTCTCCTCGAAGCGTTTGAGCGAGTCGCGACCGGGTCCGTGCATCTCGCCTTTTGTGGGACGGGCCCGATGGAGGAAGAACTCCGGATACGCTCTAGCGGTCGGTCCGACGTTCACTTCGTGGGGTTCCAGAATCAAGCGCGGATGCCTGTCGTGTATCGACTCGGGGACGTCGTGGTTCTCCCCTCCAGAGGACCGGGGGAGACGTGGGGGCTCGCCATAAATGAGGCAATGGCCTCGGGTCGCCCGGTGATCGTGTCGGACCGGGTCGGGTGCGCGCCGGATTTGGTCACGCGTGAGAGTGGACGGATCGTGCCAGCGGACGACGTCGCGGCCCTCGCGGTCGCTCTCGGCGAGGTGCTCGTCCCAGGGGTTGCCGAGGCGATGGGCAAGGCATCCCGAGAGGTGATCGCGAAATGGTCGATCGAGGAGGCAGCTCAGGGGATCGAACGAGCCGTTGAGCATGCTCTCAGCTGTTGAGGCACGGTCTTCGCAAACGCGAACTCTCCATCATGATGAGAGCCCGGGGTACGATCGGTGAGTTCCCGTTGTACTCTCGGGCATTGATGCTGATGCTATGAACGGTTCCGTCCCAGTCGACTACGCCCCGCTTGCCGAGTACAATGCGGCGCCTATCACGTTGCGAGAGAAGGGGAGCCTCTTTGGATATGTGCTCCTCTACCTCCCTTTTGCGACGGCGTGGCTAGTTGCTGGTGCTCCAGTTCTCTCGTACCTCGTCGCGTGGTTGGGATCATTCTGGATCATATTTCTGACGCTATCCGGACGGGTCAAGCCACTTCCTACAGACCGTTCCCTCTTCGATCAGGTTCTGCGCCCGATTGTTCTAACTCAACTCATTTTTGCAGGCTATAACTTCATATCGTCAATCTTCTTCTTCTTAGACATACATGGATTCTATTACATATGGAAAGATCCATTTGTAACTGCTCCGGAAGAATTAGTGGCTCTCGCGGCTGAGGCCCAATGCTATTACGTTCTCGCTCATGCCAGCGTCGCAACTGGGATGCTCGCAGCAATGGACTACCGGCGGAGCGGTGAGTGGGTCCTCAAGCCGATGGAGAATCCGGTCGCCCTCTTACTTGCGATTTCTGGGGTCTCCTTCGTGTTATCAACGGGACTCGGGGGGACATTAGGCCAGGTGGCGGGACGCTTTTCGCAGCTGGGCCTCGTGGCCTCTGTTCTGGCTCTCGCTCTTGCCATCCCGTTGGGTCGGTTTGGACTACTTGTCATCGCAGGGAGCGTGTATGTAGCCAATATGAGCGCGGCCCTTCTGTCAGGGTTCAAGGAGGACGTCCTCACAATTGCAATTCTGCTTGCAGTATTTGTATATCCATATGCCAGAAGAACAGTACTGATAGGTGCGCCAATAATCATTATATTATTGATTGCAGTGCTCCCAACATACTCGAATGTGTTCCGGTCTCTAAGCTGGGGTGGGTCCGCGACTGATGAAGAGGCTGCATCAGTTGCGATTGAGGCAGTTCGGAGTGGTGAACAGGATATGGCCTGGAATAACTGGCAGTTTCTAAAGGGGCGAATATCAGAAATAAATCTGTTTGTCGCATACCTGGCGTCTGTAGACGCATCGGGGCATTATTATGGAATGCAAATTTTAGATCAGACTGTCGAGAGCCTCGTGCCCCGGGCTGTGTGGTCTGAGAAGCCATCCACAGAGGCTGTGGTGATGGAGCGGGTTTATGAGAATGGAATCGTATCTCGTGACGCTGATGTATCCGCTAAGCCTCAATATGTAGTTGATGGATACCTTTCATTTGGAGGAGTGGGAGTGTTTATGGCGGCGCTTGTATTCGGGTTGCTGGCTGGTCTTGCATCAAGGACTTCTGAGCGATTTTTCGGAGGGTACTTCTGGGGATCTGGATTGATTTATACATCCTTCTTCGCTGGATTCTGGAGAGGAAACGCCTTTGAGTTCTTCTTCAACTATATCGTTTGGAGTGCCATCCTGCTCGTTCCACTCTTTCTGCTCGCACGCATGTCAGGCCTCTTGGTCCGTCGAGCTGACTGGGACGGCCGCATAGATGCAGGAGTCAAGGACCTGCCAGAGATTCGAGGTTCAGCAGGATGACGAGGTCGTTGTCGGAACATCGGCAGGAGGGGAAGCGCTTGTCTGTTGTCCATACCACGGATTCGCTTAGCGCTCGACAGGGGGGGCCCCCTCGTACCATTTCTGCGGTTGCAACGGGGCTCGGGCGGCTGGGGATGGAGGTCGCTGTCCTATCCCTCGCAGATGGTGGGCAGGTCGACGTGGTGACTCCTGAGCCCAGGGTAGCGAGAACCCATTTTGTTGATCGGGGGCGCGGGCAGGGACGGCGGTTCGGAGCCGCACTGGCGAATGAGGCCCCGGATCTTGTTCATGATCATGGGATGTGGCTCCCCTCTAATCATTCGGTGGCGGTGGCGTCTCGGCGCTTGAGAATCCCCCGCGTGGTCTCGACTCGGGGGATGCTCGAACCCTGGGCGCGACAGCACCGACGATGGAAGAAGGCGCTAGCATGGGCTGCATTCCAGCAGCGCGACCTGCGCTCTGCCGCGGTGCTTCACGCAACCGCCGCGTCCGAAGCCTCGAACCTCCGGGACCTAGGTCTTCACCAACCGATCGCTGTGATTCCGAATGGCGTGGACGTACCAGACGGAATCGCAGCACACGACAAAGGGGAGCGTGGTGGGCCTCGGCGTGCGTTGTTTCTCTCTCGCATTCACCCGAAGAAGGGACTCCCCCTCTTGCTCGACGCGTGGAAGGCCGTCGCTCCGCCTCAATGGGAACTTGTCATCGCTGGACCGGACGAGGGCAGGCATCGCGCTGAACTCAGGGCACAGGTGGATCGCCTCGGTCTCCAAGGTGTGCACTTCGAGGGGACAGTCGCTGACGCCGCGAAGTGGGACCTCTATCAGTCGGCGGATCTTTTTGTGCTCCCAACATACAGCGAGAACTTCGGGGTCGTGGTTGCCGAGGCGCTGGCGGCTAGCGTCCCTGTCCTCACGACGACGGGGGCCCCATGGTCTGACCTCGTCGAGAGACGGTGTGGCTGGTGGGTCGAGCCGGCTTTCGGACCGCTCCGTGAGGCGCTCCAGGCGGCCACAGAAACGTCTGACGCCGAGCGCCGTGCGATGGGGCATCGAGGACGGGCACTGGTGGAAGAGCACTACGCGTGGGGGTCGATCGCGGAGCAGATGCTCGAGGTCTACGAATGGATCTTGGGGCGTCGGCCGGCAACGCCGCAAACGGTCTTCCTCTCCTAGACACCCGCTGAAGTGCTCTTCGTCCCAGTTAGTTTGTCATCCATGGACGGTCAGCCCTCTCTGAATCCGATGCCTGCATCCAAGACGGACGCAGATGGGCTGGACGTCCGGTCGAACCGGGCTGCTCGGAAGTACACCCCACGCGAAATGGCGCTTCGGGTCCTCTGGATTCCAGGGCAGTACCTCCTTCGTCTGAGTCCCCGGCCCGCTTACGGTTGGCGACGGCTCGTGCTCCGTCTCTTCGGGGCCCGAGTGGGAAAGGACGTTCACGTTCATAACTCGACGCGAGTCACGATGCCCTGGAATCTCTCCATTGGAGATTGGGCTGCCGTCGGAGAGGACGCCCTCATCTATAACCTCGGACCCGTTACGATCGGAGACCGAGCGACCGTGTCTCATCGGGCCCACCTCTGTGCGGGGACTCACGATTATCGCCGACCTGACCTCCCCCTTCTGAAGCCGCCCATCACGGTTGGCTCTCAGGCGTGGGTATGTGCCGACGCGTTCGTGGGTCCGGGGGTGGCGATCGGAGAAGGAGCGATCGTCGGCGCGGCGGCTGTCGCGACGCGCGACGTCCCGCCGTGGACAATTGTCGCAGGGAATCCCGCCCGCGAGGTCAAACCGAGAGTCTTGGTAGAGACCCCTGAGCGATGACCTCCCACTTCCCTCCCCGGTCGATCCCCGTCACCGTCCTCGTTGCTGCGAAGAACGAGGAGGCCAACCTGCCCCGGTGTCTCTCAGCCCTCAAGCCGGCTCAACGCGTCGTCGTTCTCGACTCGCACAGCACAGACCGGACGCCTGAGGTGGCACGTGATCACGGGGCCGAGATCGTCCAATTCGAGTATTCCGGTGGCTACCCGAAGAAGCGACAGTGGGCGCTTGATACGCTCGACCTCGCGACCGAATGGATGTTCCTCCTCGACGCGGACGAGGTCGTCCCAACTGCTCTGTGGGAGGAGATCGCCAACGCTACGGCGAACTCGGACGGTCCTGCCGCCTACCTCATCACGAAGGGGTTCCACTTCCTAGGCCGGCGGTTCCGGTTCGGGGGGTTCTCCTTCAGCGCCGTCCTCCTCTTTAGGCGCGGCCGGGCTCGTTTCGAACGGCTTGTCGAAGATCCCGCCGAGGCACTCGACATGGAAGTCCACGAACGCGTTCTGGTGAACGGAAGCGTTGGACGGCTCAAGACTCCGCTCATCCACGAGGACTTTAAGGGGCTGGAGGCATACATCCAGAGGCACAACGAGTACTCGACATGGGAGGCAAAGCTCCGCAGTCAGTTCCTCGAGAGCGGAAGTTACGGGGATGAATCGGTGCACCCTCGCTTACTTGGAAATGCCCAAGAGCGTCGGCGCTTCCTCAAAAAGATCGCTGTTCGTGCTCCCTTCGAGCCTAGCCTCTGGTTCGTCTACCACTACCTCCTCAAGGGAGGATTTCTGGAGGGGCGCCCTGGGTTCATTGCCAGTCAAATTCGAGCCAGTTACATTTCACAGGTTCGAGCCAAAATATTCGAAATTCGGCGAGGGTAAAGGCTAGAGGTCACTAGGTGGCGTTGACATTGAGCTTCACGGTCAATGGGCCGGCGCTCCGGTAGTCCCACCGCTACTGCTCATCCCGGGCCGGACGGGCACCCGCGGCCGCTCCGACGACGACAACTGGCACTTCCTCGACGCCGTCGTCTGGATCGCCCGGACCGGCGTCCCGTGGCGCACGCTCCCGCCCCCGCTCGGACGCTGGAACACGGTCTTCCAGCGCTTCAACCGCTGGTCGGCCGCCGGCGTCAGGGCCGCGCTCTTCGAGGCCGTCCAGGCCCCCGACTTCGAGTGGCTCTTGCTCGACTCGACCTCCGTGCGAGCGCGCAAGCACGCCGCTGGCGCTCGAAAAGGGGGGCACGTCCGAGCGCTCGAAGCGCCGTCAGGTGCTCGTCCGAAGTCGAGCCGGGCTCACGACGAAGCTCCACGTCGCCCGCGACGCGCTCGGCCACCCGGTCCGGCTGCGACTGACGCCGGGCCAGACTGGCGACGCGCCCGGCGACGCGCCGGAGGCGGAGTGGCTCGTCCACGGGCTCTCGCCGACCTACGTGATCGTCGACACGGCCTACGACTCCGGCACGCTCAGTGGCCGGATCGCCCGCTCGGGCGCCGTCCCGGTGATGCCGCCCAACCGGGCGCGCGCACTCAAGCCGTCGTACGACCGCGAGGTGTACCTCGAGCGGAACCGGGTCGAGCGGCTGATCGGCGCGCTCAAGCACTACCGGCGGGTGGCGACGCGCTACGACCAGACGGCGCGGAACTACCTCGCCTCCGTTCAGATCGCCTCCGTGCTGCGGATGGTCGCCTAAATGTCAACGCCACTTAGAGGGTTCAGATCAAACTCCCTCATGTCAGTACGGTGGTTCGAGGCCGACGGGCCAGGGCTTGATCTGGGCGGCCCAGTTGATTGTCACAGTTGAACTCCCAGAGAACCGGAGTCGGAGGACCGGGGCGTACGTCGTGCTCGACGGAGCCAACTCCCACGACGTGAAGCGCCCGGCGTCAACTCCCGTGATCTGAACGAAGGAAGGATCCTGGGGCGCGTAGAACAGACCAGAATCAACATCCACGTAAAAGTCTGAGCCGTCGCCGGGGTCGGTGAGAGTGGCGCCCGTGACGCCCCCCGCGTTCTCGCTCGCTCTTCCGCTGTAAGCGCATCGGTCGAATTGTTCTAGGACGATCTTCGTGTCCTTCCAGTTGTCGAACTGGTAGTCCCTCCAGTAGACCTGGAGGTCGGCCGGATCGGATGTCTCAGTTCCGAGGTGCCGGTTGTGCCAGTCGCCGCGGATCGTCCGTCCCTCCAGGAGGAACACCTGTCCCGGTCCGTGGCGCGCATAGTCGGCAGGCGTCCCCTTGACTTCGATCCCTGAGGTAGCGTTGACGCGGCGGAGGACGGTGACGGGAGGAGCCTCCTGGCCCTTGTCGTAGTGTATGTAGACGATCCCTGCATCGGCGGGGTCCGCAAACGTCACGTCTTCCAACAGGTTCTTTACCCCGGCCAGTTGGGCGGTCATCTTGGGATGGATGCCGGCGTCGATCTCCACGCCCCGGATCTGGTAGACGCTACGGGTCGTCTGCTTCCAGCCATTGACGAAGAACAACCCGTTGTAGTCTCCGGCCCTCAGGGCAATGGGGCCAGAGCCTGGCTCTAGCTTAAATTTGAAGTTCTCAAACAGGACGGGCCCCGCCGTGTACCCGACGAACCCGCGCGAAGCTCTCGGCAAGGCATCGTCGTCGTCCAGGTAGAATGTGTGGTCCCGGTAGATGGAGGTCTCGCCCCAATACTCCCGAGTAGCCTCTGGCGTGCGGAAGTTGGAGATTGGCTTGTTCGGGTCATTCCGGCTCCCCGTGTACGCCTCGTAGGGGGCTACGATGTACGGGACTGATCAACCATGTCGCGGTACTCCCACTCTACGAACGTCGGGGCTTGCGGCGTCTCCGGTCCCTGGAAGAAGAACCCGTACGTCTGTCCTCGACGGATCTCCCCCTCGGGGGTCCCCGGAGGTCGGGGTTCACGTTGACACCGTAGAGCCCGTGGTTCCGGGCTGAGTTGCCGAGGAGGAGGTCGTGGGAGCCGCCGAAGTGGGCCCAGTCGTTCCCGAGGACGAGGTTCCCACCGTAGTCGTGGATGTGGACGTTCTCCAGACGCGAGTTCGACTCCCGAGGCAGCCTGGTTCGGGGCGATCCGTGTAGACGAGAACCCGTTCCAGTGAGGCGTGTTCTGGAGCGTCTCGTCCAGGTTCGTCCCGCCCACATAGGTCGACGCTCCCGTCGCCTGCCGGAACGGGTACTCGAGAGCACGTAGTCGTTCTCGGCGAGGTTGCCGTCGATCTCCAGGTCCACCCACCGGGTCAGAGCTCGGCGTCCTGGCCGTGGATGAGTGACGGTGGCGATGCCGGGGCACAGCGCCTCACGCGGCCGTCTTTTCCTGGCGGTACTCCGGCTTCGTCGTCGCGTCGTCGGTGGCCCACCGCCGCCACGGGGCCCCCTTGACGACGCGGAGCCCCTGGCGCACGCGGTCGCGGTGCCAATGCCGCCGGCGCCTACCGTATACGGGTCGCCTGGGGAGGACCGGAGCCCGTCTACCTCGCCCTTGAGGATGACGCCTGCGCGGCCCTCGATCGTCCGGGCGTATCCGTACATCCCGTGGAGGACGACGTAGTGGTCCCGGCCGGACTCCGCCGCGAAATGCGCCGCCACGTTCATCGCGTGCGCGATCTCGTCGGTCGCGTCGTACGGGCCGTCGAGGTCCCCGTTCTCCTGCGGGCCTGGGGTGGACGTGTCAGGAGTCCAGTCCTCGGGGTACGGCGCGCCCCCCCACCATTCGGGCCGGACGTAGTTCGTCGTCCGGACGCCCTCCAGGACGAGCGGCTCGACGACACGCTCCAGGCGGAGGGGGGCGGTGGCGTACCGGTACTCCACCGTGATGTCGGACGCGGCCGGTCTGCTCCTCGACGTACTGGCGGAAGAGGTACTTGATGTTCAGCGACCCGTCCCGGAAGTCGTAGGCCGGGTCGTCGACGCCGTAGTGCTGGCCGTGCCCGTGGAGAGCAGTCGCCGGAAGGACGTCCTCCTCGCCGGGGCCGACGATCATCCGGATCGACTCGAAGTCGATGCCATCGTCATTCGGGCCATCGAACAGGGCGAGGCCCCCATTCCCGGCCTGAACCGACGTCGCCTCCGACGCGTCCAGTGGGACGAAGCACGTTCCGCCGTCCAAGAGGCACCCCGACTCCGTGACCTCGAAGAGGCCGCCCCGGATGGGGTCCGTGATCAGGACGGCCTGGCCGGGGACGAGGTTGGAGAGGGCGAGCGCCGCCTCGATCGTGGGGACGGTGAGGTCGGCCTCCGTGGGCGGCTCCTCCGATGGCTCCTCCTCCGACGTGGGAGGGAGGTACACGAGCGTGTCGCGGCGGGTGACGTGGACCCGATACCCGGCCCCGGGCTCGAGTTCGGCCAGGAGCTGCCGCCCTTGGACGGCGGGGTACACCCGGCCGTCGGCCGACTCGATGCGGCTCATGCTCTCCGAGATCGACGCGAGCGCCTCGCTCGTGGCGATCGGCTGGTCGAGGAGGAAGGCCACGTCGTTCCAGCCCTCCTCGAGCATGAGCTCACTCTCCGGCTCGATCCGGGGCCCGGACACGTCCCACACCATCTCCTGGCGGGCGTGGATCAGGTACGCCTGCCCAGGCTCCCACTCCGTCAGCGTCTGGAGGCCGTCCGCCGGGAAGAACACGCGTCCGCTCTCGTCACGGACCGCGAGGATGTTGGCGAGCCCGTCCCCGAACAGGGTCTCCAGACGAGCGTCCTCCGGCTGGACGAAGAGAGAGACGAGGTTGGGGCCGGGCGCGAGCGTGATGCGCTGGGTCGCCGTCTGACCGAACTGAAGGGTGGGGGTCTGGGCGAACGCCGGAAGGCAGGCGGACGCAGCGAGAACAGCGAAAACGCGGAACGCGTGACGGATACGGAACGAGCAGCGGCCCATGGAGCGAGGGAAATGCAGGAGACGTAATTGAATGGGCGGTAGTATCAGCAGCGTCCGCCGGGACTCAACCGAGTCACCGTGAATTCAGATCACGGACCGCGCGGAGGGCGATGTGCGACATGCGGTTAGGGCCCCGGGACTCGGCCTGATGCGCTCGTGGCTGCCGGATTCTGGCGGGGCAGGCTTCCTCGGAAATTGCGAGGCGCGGGGGCACCGAGATCCTATCCTCCGCGTCTACCCTCCCTCGATACGACCCCGCTCCCCGATCATGGACCACAAGGAAGGACAGTACAAAGTCGCCGACCTCTCGCTCGCCGAGGAGGGACGCAAGCGGATCGAATGGGCCGAGAGCCGGATGCCGGTCCTCATGAGGCTCCGCGACGAGTACGCCCAGAGCCAGCCGTTCAAGGGCTACAAGATCACCGGGTGCCTCCACGTCACGAAGGAGACGGCCGTCCTGATCGAGACGCTCAAGGCCTGCGGGGCGGAGGTCGCCTGGAGCGGCTGCAACCCGCTCTCGACCAACGACAGCGTGGCCGCCGCGCTCGCACTCGGCCCGAACGGCGACGGCGACGGCGTCGAGATCTACGCCTGGTACGGGCAGGACACCGAGGCCTTCTACTGGTGCATCGACCGGACCATCGACACGACGCCGGACACGACGCTCGACGACGGCGCCGACCTCATCTTCCGCGTCCACAGCGCGTTCCCCGAGAAGGCCGACGACATCATCGGCGGCTCCGAGGAGACGACGACCGGCGTCCACCGCCTCCGCGCGATGGCCGACGACGGCAAGCTCCTCTACCCCGTCTACGCCGTCAACGACGCCGAGACGAAGTGGGACTTCGACAACGTCTACGGCACCGGCCAGTCGACGCTCGACGGCATCCTCCGCGGCTCGTCGGTCCTCCTCGCCGGCAAGAACTTCGTCGTCGCCGGCTACGGCCACTGCGGCCGCGGCGTCGCGATGCGCGCCAAGGGCATGGGCGCCAACGTCATCGTCACCGAGATCAAGCCGACGGCCGCCCTCAAGGCGACGCTCGACGGGATGCGGGTCATGCCGATGGACGAGGCCGCCAAGGTGGGCGACATCTTCGTGACGGCCACGGGCATGCGCGACGTCATCCGCGGCGAGCACTTCGTGACGATGAAGGAGGGCGCCATCGTGTGCAACACGGGCCACTACGACGTCGAGATCGACCTCGTCGCGCTCAACGACATCGCCGTCTCGAAGCGGACGATCCGCACGGACAACGTCGAGTACACGCTCGACAACGGGCGGAAGGTCTACGTCCTCGCCGACGGCCGGCTCGTGAACCTCGCCGCCGCCGAGGGCCACCCCTCGGAGGTGATGGACATGAGCTTCGCCAACCAGTTCCAGGCCCACCTCGCGCTGATCCGCCGCCACGAGGCCGGCGAGGAGCTCCCGAACACGGTCCTCGACCTCCCCGAGGAGCTCGACCAGGAGATCGCCGGGATCAAGCTCGAGACGATGGGCCTCCAGATCGACACGCTGTCCGACGCGCAGGTCGCCTACGCGACCGACTACTCGGCCGGCACCTGAGCCCGCGCCGGCGGCGCACGTCGCCGGCGCCACGAGTCGGGATGGCCGCCGCCACGGCCGCCCGAGAAAGAAGGGTCGCCCTGTTTCTCACGGGGCGGCCCTTCGCTGTAGAAGACGCCGTCGCCGTCGGCGGACGGCCGCGTGTCCGAGAGCGGGGGCGCCCCAGATGGACCCCGGGGCCGGATCCGTCGTACTGTGAGATCGATGATCCGCGCCGCCACGCACCACGCCAAGAAGGCCCTCAGCACCCCCCGCTACTACGCGGGCGGGCTGTTCAAGGTGTTCACCACGGACCCCGTGTTTCTGTGGGCGCAGGCCATTGCGTTCAAGACGCTCGTCACGCTCCTGCCCCTGCTCCTGCTGGCGACGGGCATTTTCGGGCTTGTCCTCCGGCAGGAGGACCCGTTCACGGCCGTCGCGACGTTCCTCCGGTCGTTCCTGCCCCCGAGCCAGAGCGACGGCCTCGTGACGCTCGTGCTCCGGCTCCAGGAGGCCTCCGGCGCGCTGACCGTCGTGGCGGCCGTGTTCTTCTTCGTCACCATCGTGACCATGTTCTCGACGCTCCGGTACGTGGTGGGCGCGGCGATGGGGGAGAGCCGGCACCGGATGCGCTCGATCCTGGGGGGCTACCTCTTCGACGTCCGGATGCTGGCGCAGGTGGGGAGCCTGTTCCTCCTGTCGTTCGGGATCACGGCCTCTGCCCGGTTCCTCAACGCCCGCAGCGGCCCGCTCGCCACGAGCTTCGGGCTGGACCCGAGCGTCGTAGGGGCTGCGGCGAGCGGGCTGCTCCAGATCGTCACGTTCGTCGTCCCCTACCTCCTCACCGTGGGGATGTTGGCGCAGCTGTACTACTTCGTCCCCCGTCCGAAGGCCCCGTTCCAGAGTGCGGTGGCGGGGGCGGCCGTCGCGGCCATCCTGTTCGAGCTGGCCAAGAACGGGTTCGCGTTCTACGCCACCTACGTGGCCGACTTCGACCGCTACGCCGGGCAGGGCGACTCGCTCAGCAGCCTCGGCGGCGTGTTCGGGCTGATCCTCGCGTTCGTGTTCTGGGTCTATCTCTCAGGACTGATCCTCGTGGTGGGGGCGGCCGTCGCGGCGCTCCACGAGCGGCGGCATCGGCCGCGGCGTCAGCGGCTCCGGAGCGTGTGGTCGCGGATGGGGTCGTTCCACCGGCACCGCGAGCGGGCGGAGGCCGAGGCGGTCGAGAACGTGGCCCGGGCCGAGCCGTCGCCCGAGGAGCCCGAGGCCGATGCGCCGGCCACCGTCGGCGGCGACGGCGCCGCGACGACCGACGATGTCCCCGCCCCGGCCCGCGCGACGCCGTGAGGAGCCCGACGTGACGATAGCTTTCGCGCCCCCTCTCGCCCGGCCGGCCGCCGGCTCCCGTCTGCCCGTGTCTCGTCCCCCCGTCCGCGTTGCGGCGTTCCTCGCCGTCCTCCTGCTCGCCGTCGGCGCGCGCGCGCAGGCCCCGCTCACGCTCGTCAACGACGAGACGACGGTCGGCAGCCTGGGCTTCACGTTCGAGGACGGGCAGGAGCTCCTGATCGAGGACCTGACGCTCCAGATCGCGACGAAGGCGCCAGACGATGGCCTCCTGGCCCGGCTCGTCCGCCTCGTGGAGGGGGACCCGAACGTGTACCCGTTCGACCCCATCGAGCTGGCCCGCGACGTGGTGCGGCTCCGGCGGTACTACACTGAAAACGGCTTCCCCCTCGCCGACGTGGACTATGACGTGGTCCTCGATACGTCGTCGAACACGGTGGACGTCACGTTCCTCGTGGCGCACGGCCCTCCGCTCCTGATCAACGAGGTCGCGTTCGCGGGGCCGGGGCAGGTCGAAGTCCCCACGTTGCTGGCGTCCGACGTCCGCGACGAGTGGTCCGAGTTCGCGCGGCGCATCCGGCTCCGGTCGGGTCAGCGGCTCACGCAGACCGCGCGGATCCAGCTCCAGACCGAGGCCACGAGCTGGCTCCGCAACCGGGGCTACGCCTTCGCGAATGCCAGCGCCGAGTCGTTCCCCGACTCGACTGGCCTCCAGGCCGACGTGCGCGTGAAGGTCAACGTCGGGCCCCGGGCCACCTTCGACCGGATCCGCGTGCTCAGCGCCGACACGAGCGAGGTGGTCCGCAGCGTCTCCGGGATCTCGGACAACGTGATCCTGCGGGAGCTCCCGTTCCAGTCGGGCGACCTGTTCAACGCGAGCCAGCTCGTGGAGGGGCAGCGCGAGATCTTCGGGCTGGGCCTGTTCCAGCTCGCCGTCGTAGACGTGGACCCGGACCAGACGCGGTCCGACACGACGATCGACGTGACGGTCCGCGTGCGGCGCGGTCCGGCGCGGGTGGTGAATGCGTTCGGCGGCTACTTCTCCGACGGCGGCCTCACGGTCCGCGGGCAGGCCAGCCACCTCAACTTCCTCGGCGGGGCCCGGCGGCTCTCGCTCGGCGTCGAGGCGCGGACGGGGATCGGGGGGATCGGGGGCCGGTCGGTGAGCGGCGGGCCGATCCGCGACGTCCGCCTCTCGCTCACGTTCCGCCAGCCGTACGTCCTCGACCGGCGCCTCTCGTACTCCTTCCAGCCGTCGGTCCGCGACCGCGACGACGAGATCGAGCAGAGCCGGCAGGCCGAGGTCGCCAACACGCTCCTCTTCACGCAGGGCCAGCTCCACACCGCCGCCCTCTCCCTGGCCGGCCGCTACCGCGACCTCTCACGGGGCCAGGGCCTCCGGTTCCTCGACGGCGCCCTCTTCGGGCTCCAGCCGCGCCCGACGATCCCCCCCTCGCTCACGGCGACGACGGGCGTCCTCGGTGCCGATGCGACCTGGGGGAACTTCGACAACCCGCTCCAGCCGCGCACCGGCTTCGTGCTCCGTCCCTCGGCCTCCATCGCCAGCGGCGACATCGGCTACGGGCGCGCCCGGCTCGCCGCCACCTACCTCCGGCCCCTCGGGGAGACGATGGGGCTCGCGGCCCGCATGACGGTCGGGACGCTCGTCCCGCTCGGTGCCGACGCCGACAGCACGGTCGACTACGTGCTCCTCCGTGACCAGCTCTTCTACGCCGGCGGGACGACCGACGTGCGCGGCTGGGCCGCCGCCCAGCTCGGCGCGAAGACGCTCTCCATCACGCCCCCGGTGTCCGGCAACCAGATCCTGGACCCGGCTGCGATCACGAGCCCCGGCGACGTGAACTACGTCGGCATCGGGGGGCGGCTGAAGGCGTCGGCGTCGCTCCAGCTGAACCTCCCGCTCCCGCTCGGGCCGCAGTGGGGCGCGAGCGTGTTCCTCGACGGCGGGCGGGTCTGGAACCCCAGCTCGGTCCCGACGCAGCAGCTCCTCCGCCAGACGGGCGCCCCGGCCGACTCGACGCTGGCCGACCTCATCGACCGCGAGGGCGGGCTCCGCGTCGCCGGCGGGGCCGGCATCCAGTACCTCACGCCGGTCGGCTACATCTCGTTCGGGCTCGGCATCAAGCTCAACCCGTCGTACTTCGACCTCCATCAGGCCGCGCGCGTCTACTGCGGCGACTCGATCTATGGCGAGCCCCCCGCGGGGTTCTCCACGCCCGTGTGCTTCAGCGGGGGCACCCCCGACCCCGACGAGGCCATCGGCTACCTCGACGCCCGCCTCAACGGGACCGACTTCGACCCCGAGGCCATCCCCCAGAGCGACGTGTTCGGCAACAGCATCCTGAGCTTCCTCAGCGTCCTCGACCCGCTCCTCCGGCGCGGCCAGTTCTACATCTCCATCGGGCAGACGTTTTAGGGGATCCCCCGGACCGTGCCCGGTCCCCCGACTTCTCGCAGACCTTCCGGCCTCCGGCCGCGTTCACGCCCCCGTGCCCACCGACCCCACCCATACGGACCGAGACGCCCTCGGCGATGGCGCCGCGCCGGACGCGGACGCCCGGGTCGGCGTGGACCAGCCCGCCCCGCCCGCGTTCGGCGACGGCGGCCCGGTCGAGGCGGGGCGTCGGAGTCGGTCGCGCCGTGACCGGGCGCGGCGCCCTGATCGTCGTCGGCGTGCTGGCTCTGCTCGTGGTCGGGGCCATCGTGTTCCTGCAGACGGCGCCGGGACGGAGCCTCGTGCAGGGGCTCGTGATCGGGCAGATCGAGAACCTGCTCGCCGACGACGCCGAGGTCACGGCCGAAGGGCTCGGCGGCAACTTCCTCACCGGCGCCATGCTCACCGGCCTGGAGGTCCGCCGCTACGGCGAGACGCTCCTCCGCGTGGACACCCTCGCCATCGACTACAACCTGACGACGCTCCTCCGGCGGACGTTCTCGGCCAGCCAGCTCTACGTCGGGGGCCCCTCGCTGTACGTCCGCCAGCGAGCCGACAGCACGTTCAACGTGGCCGGGCTCCTCCAGCCGGCGCAGGACACCACGGGCGGCGGCTTCGCCGTGCTCCTCGACGAGGTGGCGCTGCAGCGCGGCCGCGCCGAGATCCACTGGCTGACCGACGGCGCGCGCGACTCGGTCCACGTCGTCGACAGCCTTCGTGTGCTCGTCCGCGACTTCGTCTCGCGCGAAGACAGCCTCGTCGGGCAGATCCAGAACCTCTCGTTCCGCGCCACCGCCCCGTACGACGCGGGCGCCGCGCTCGTCGTCGCCGACGGGCAGTTCTCGCGCGACCACCTCCGGCTGGACCAGCTCCGCGTCACCAGCCGCGCGGGGACGAACGTGATCGGCGCCGCGCGCCTCGCCTTCGGGGCCGACGGCGACCTCCCCGTGTTCGAGGCGAACGTGGAGGCCACGCCCGTCGCCCTGGAAGACGCCCGCGCCTTTGCCGGCGTCGCGCTCTACGGCGACCCCCGCCTCCGCCTCCGCGCCGACTCCGACGGCGATGTCCTCACCGTCAGCCTCAACGGGGCCCTCGACGACGCCACCGTCTCGCTCGACGGCGAGTTCTCACGCGAGCTCGACGGGCCCGTCCACTACCGCGCCGAGGGGACACTCCGCCGGTTCAACCCGGCCGCGCTCACGCACAACGAGGCCCTCGCCGCCGAGATCACCGGCGACCTCCAGCTGAACCTCCAGGGCTCTACCCTTCAGACGCTCTCCGGGCCGTTCAACGTGACGCTCCGCGAGAGCCGCGCCGTCGGGCGCCGGATCGACCGGCTCACCGTCGACGGCTCGTTCGCCTCCGGTCGCGTCTCGTTCGACCTCAACGGGGCGCTCCCGGGCGCCGCGCTCCAGGCCGAGGGCACGGCCCGCCCGTTCGACGACGTGCCCCAGTTCCAGGTGGCCGGGACGGCGCAGAACGTGGACCTCGGGCTCCTCCTCCCGGGCTCCGGCCGGTCCGACACGTTCGCGGGCGACTTCGCCCTCCTCGGCCGCGGCAAGTCGCTCGACACGTTCTCCGGGAACGTGGCCGTCAACCTCACGCGCGCCAGCATCGACCTCACCACGCGCCGCCTCGCCCTCGCCGACGCCGACATCGAGGCGACGGTCAACCGGGGCCGCGTGGTGTACGACGCCGACGTGACGCTGCCGGGCGGCGACGGGCGCATCGTGGCCGACGGGACGCTCCAGCTCGGAGAGCAGCCACTCCCGTTCACGGCCGACGGGCAGGCCTTTGGGCTCAACCTCGCCGCGCTCACCGGCAACCCGTCCCAGGAGAGCGACCTCTCGGGCGACTTCACGATCGAGGCCCGCGGGCTCGACATCCGCCAGTCCGCCATCGACCTCACGGCCGACCTCCGCGGCTCGCGCTACGGGACGTACGACGTGGCCGCGGGCGACCTGGCCGTCCAGCTCCGCCGGGGCACGGCCCGGATCGACGCCGACCTCGACCTCGGCCCGGGCGGGCAGCTGACGGCCACGGGCACGGCGCGGCCGTTCGACCAGCCGCTCACGTTCGACCTCCAGGGGACGATGCGGCACCTCGACCTCGCCGAGGTGCAGGACCTCCCCGAGCGCTACAGCGACCTCACGGGCACTTACACCGCCCAGGGCGCCGGCACCGACCCGGCCACGATGACGCTCACCGCGCGCGTCCAGATCACCGAGCCCTCGTCCTACGGCGAGCGGTTCGTCGACGCGGCCGACCTCGCGGTGACCCTCAACAACGGCGACCTCACCGTGAACGGCACGGCCGCCACGCCCGAGGGGGCGTTCGACCTCGCCTTCACCGGCCGGCCGTTCGACGAGCGGCAGGCCTTCGCGTTCACGGGGACCTGCTTCACCGACCTCGACGTCTCGGCGTTCGCCCCGAGCGCGCCCCGCTCCGACCTCAACGGGTGCTTCAGCGGGCGGATCGCCGGGCTCGGCGACCTGGCCACGGCCGACGGCGAGGGCGTCGTCACGCTCCGCCCGTCGACCATCAACGAGGCCGAGATCGACGAGGGCCGCGTGGCCTTCACGCTCACCGACGGCGCGCTCGGCGCCACCGTCGACGCCACGCTCGCGAGCCCGCCCGCCGACGAGGGCGTGTCCGAGGGCGGCCGGGTGGTGGCCGCCGTGCAGGGCCGCCCGTTCGACGAGGTCCCCTCGTTCTCCATCCGTGGCCGGACCGAGGCGCTCGACGTTGGCGCCCTCCTCGACCTCCCGCCCGACCAGCCCCTCCGCGTCTCGCTCGAGTACGACCTCGACCTCCGGGGGACCGACCCGGCGACGATGCTCCTGTCCGGCTCGCTCACCGGCGGCGGGTCCACCCTCGGGCCGGTGCGCCTCGACACGCTCCGGACGCAGTTCGCCCTGGAGGACGGCGTCGTCCGCGTGGACACGCTCGTGTTCGACTCCGACGTGGCGGACCTCGCCGGCGGCGGGACGCTCGCCCTGTTCAACGACGCGGCGGCCTCCTCCTTCCGGCTCTCGGGCGACGTCGAGAGCCTCGCGCCCGTGGCGAGCTACACCGAGCAGACGCTCGGGCTGGAGCGCGGCACGTTCGCGCTCGCCGTCACCGCCGAGCCCAACGCGCCCCTCCGGATCATCGGCTCCCTCGACGCCCGCCAGCTCGTCGTCGGCGGGTACGCCGTGACGGGGCTCGACGGGGCCCTCAACGCGACGTGGGACCGGTCGCTCCCGGACTCGCTCGGCCTGAAGGCCCTCAACGGCCGCGCCGTGGCCGCCTTCGACGTACTCTCCACGCCGCGCTTCATCGTGGAGAAGGGCGAGACGACGGTCGCCGCGCAGGCGGGCGAGTTCACGGTCTCGGGCGAGGTGACCGTCGACGACCGCCGCGACCTCGAGTTCTTCGCCCGCCTCGAGGCCGAGACCGACCCGCCGGCCGTGGTCCTGGAGCGCGGTCGGTTCTCGCTCGACGCGACCACGTGGACGCTGGAGCAGCCGGCCCGCATCGCGCTCGAAGAGGACGGCATCGACGTGCGCGGCCTGCTCCTCACGTCAGACGTCGGGGGCCAGCAGATCGCCGCCGACGGCCAGATCGACTTCAACGGGGAGCAGAGCTTCATCGTGACCGTCGAGGACGTCCAGATCGGCGGGCTCACCGACCTCGTGAACCTCGACGCGCTCGGCGGCGAGCTGTCGGCCACGCTCGTCCTGACCGGCCCGGCCTCGGCCCCGCTCATCGACGGGACCGTCGAGCTCGACTCGTTCACGTCGCGCGGCGAGACGGTCGGTGCCCTCGCGGCGAACGTCGACTACGCCGACAACCGGCTCATCATCGACGCCGTCCTCACCCACGTCTCCGGCCAGACCCTCACCGTCGACGGGTCGGTCCCCTTCCAGTTCTCGCTTGCTCCGGTGCCGGCCGAGGAGGTCCGCGACGACGCCCAGGTCAACCTCGTCGCCCGCGCCGACTCGTTCCCCATCGCCTGGGCGCGCCCGTTCCTCGACGAGCGGACCTACAACGACCTCGGCGGCGCCCTCCGCCTCGACCTCACCGTCACCGGCACGCAGGGGAACCCGCGCCTCGACGGGGTCGCGTCCCTCTCGAACGGCCGGCTCGGCGTGACCGCCACGGGGCGGACCTACGAGCCGATCCAGGCCGACGTCACGTTCCAGAACGACCGGCTCGTCCTCGACGACGTCCGCATCCTCGACGAGACCGGCCGGACGGCGCTCGACATCACCGGCGCCGTCCGCTTCCGCGAGCTCTCGGTGGGCGAGCTGAACCTGACGATCACCCCGCGCGACTTCGTGGCGATGGACACGCGGACGTTCCGCGGCCTCACCGTCAGCCGCGGCTCGACGCCGCTCCGCCTGACCGGCACGCTCGACCAGCCCGTCCTCCGGGGGTCCGTCGTGCTCGCCCAGGGCGACATCTACCTCACCGACGAGCTGGCCCCGCCGGAGCTGGACCCCGTGGCCCTCACCGACGCCCAGATCCGCGAGGTGGAGGCCCGGTTCGGCCGCGTGGTCACGGCCCGCGACACGGCCGTCAGCCGGTTCACCGACGCGCTCGACTACAACCTGACCGTCGAGATCCGGCGGAACGTGTGGCTCCGCTCGCAGGGCGCGCTCCCGTTCGACATCGAGTTTGAGGGCGACGTGCAGGCCATCAAGGGGCCCTACGCCGAGAGCAGCCGGCTCTATGGGGCCGTCGACCTCGTCCGGGGGACCGTCAAGCCGTTCGCCGCGCTCAACCGCCGGTTCGACATCGAGGGCGGGACGCTCACGTTCAACGGCGACCCGCTCGGGGCGGAGCTCGACTTCTCGGCGACGTCCGAGGTGAACATCGCCGGCTCGGTCTCCGGCCAGTCGTCCGTCACGGTCACACTCACGGCCGCGGGCCAGTTCAACAACAACCCGACCTTCCGTCTCACGTCGAACCCGACGCTGGAACAGGCGGACATCATCTCGCTCATCGCGACGGGCCGGCTGGCAAGCGAGGGTGCCGGGACGCTGGTCGGCGGGGTCACGCAGGTCGGGATCGGCGTGGCCTCGGGCCTGTTCGAGGGGTTCGCCAACGACCTCTCCGGACTCGACCTCCAGGTCGACTTCGACGCCAACGGGGCCGTGGTCGTCCGCCTCGGCCGCTACCTCACCGAGCGCGCGTTCGTCACGGTCGGCTACGCCTACGACGCGGCCGGCGCCGGCGGGCGCAGCGAGGACAGCGGCGCGGTGTTCACGCTCGACTACGCCATCCGCCAGTGGCTCGCGGCGCAGGGCGAGATCCAGGTGAGCCCGACCCAGGGTGTCGACCCGGGCGGCGGCCTCAGCGTCGAGACCTCGTGGTGAGGAGGCCGGTCCGTCCGGCCCGCCACGCGCGGCCCACCCCCTGACCCGGATCCCCCCTCCGCACTACCTTCCGGCATGGAGACCGACGTCCAGCCCCCCGACTCCCCCGTGGACTCGCTGACGCAGCGGCTCCGCGCCGCGCGCCGGTCGCGCCAGAACGAGAAGATCCTCCAGGAGAAGGAGATCGAGCAGAAGGTGGAGAAGCGGGAGGCCGCCGTCCGCCAGTCGACGGCGCCGGCCGAGGGGTTCCTGAGCGAGGCCGGCGGCCTCTTCGCCTTCGTCGGCCGCTTCTTCGCGCGGTTCTGGCGGCGCCCGTTCGAGTTCAAGGAGCTGCTCAAGCAGATGGACGAGGTGGGCGCCAAGAGCCTCACCCTCACCGGGGTCGTGGGCTTCTCCATCGGGATCGTCCTCGCGATGCAGAGCCGGGGCACCCTGGCCCGGTTCGGAGCCGAGAGCTTCCTCCCGTCGATGCTGGCGCTGAGCGTCATCAAGGAGATCGGGCCGGTGCTGACGAGCCTCGTGCTGGCGGGCCGGCTCGGCGCCGGGATGGGGGCCGAGCTCGGGTCGATGAAGGTGACCGAGCAGATCGACGCCCTCGAGGTCGCCGCCCTCAAGCCGTTCCACTACCTCGTCGTGACGCGCGTGCTCGCCTGCGTGCTCATGTTCCCCATCATGACCATGCTGACCGACGTGCTGGCGCTCACGGGCGGCTTCCTGGAGGCCACGTTCTCGGGCGGCATGGACTACCGCGTCTTTATCTCCACGGCCTTCGATACGCTCCGGTTCGTGGACGTGATCGTGGACACCATGAAGACCTCGATCTTCGGGTTCATCGTCGGCATCGTGAGCTGCTACCTCGGTTACAACGTGCGCGGCGGGACGCGCGAGGTGGGGCGGGCCGCCATGCAGGCGGTCGTCATCTCCAGCCTCCTCATCCTCGTCGCCGACGTGGTCGTGGTCCGCGCCTCGATCCTGCTCTTCGGCGACATCTCCGACGCCGCCTGATGTCCCGGATCTCCCAACGCGCCGACGCGCGTCGCCCCTCGGAGGCCGATGCCCGGCCGGACCCGCTCGGGCCGGCCGGCGAGCCCGTCGCGCCCGGCGACGAGCCGACCGGGGCCCCGCGCGCCGGCGTCGCGGCGGCTCGCCCCGAGGCCGTCGAAGGCGAGCCGCTCACGGGCAACTCGCCGCCGCCGCCGGACGACGTGGTCGTCGAGCTCCGGGACCTCCACAAGTCGTTCGGGACGAAGCAGATCCTGAAGGGCGTGAACCTCAGCGTCGAGCGGGGGACGAGCGCCGTCGTGCTCGGGGGCTCGGGAACCGGCAAGAGCGTGCTCACGAAGCACGTCGTCGGCCTCCTCACGCCGACCTCGGGCGAGGTCTGGGTGCTCGGCGACCGCGTGGACCTCATGGACCAGGAGCAGCTCGACCGGAAGCGGACGCGGATCGGGTACCTGTTCCAGGGCGGCGCCCTCTTCGACTCGATGACGGTCTACGAGAACATGCGGTTCTTCCTCGACCGGCTCACCACGCTCCACAAGGACGAGAAGGACGACCTGATCGCGGAGAGCCTGGAGGACGTGAACCTCCCGCACACCGGCGACCAGTACCCGGCCGAGCTCTCCGGCGGCCAGAAGAAGCGGATCGGCCTCGCCCGCACGCTCATCCTCCGCCCCGACATCATCCTCTACGACGAACCCACGACCGGGCTCGACCCCGTGTCCGTCCGCGTCGTCTCCGATCTGATCGTCAAGCTCCGCGACACGCGCGGGATCTCGTCGATCGCCATCACGCACGACCTGCTGGCGGCCGAGATCATCACCGACCGCGCGCACTTCCTCTACGACGGCCAGATCGTCGCCTCGGGGACGCTCGCCGAGGTCCGCCAGTCCGACGACCCCGTGCTCCGCGAGTTCTTCCAGGGGACCGAGGCGTACGGGAGCGCCTAGGCGCCCCCGAGGGCGCCCGTTCCTCCCTGACAGGTCCGCCGAACTCGCGTAACCTGCGTTCCCCGCCGACCCCTCCTTCCATGTCTCGCCAAGCCCGCCTCGGCCTCGTCGTTCTCGTCGGCCTCACGGCCGCGGTGGCGTTCATGTTCATCATCGCCAGCCAGGGCAACCTGCTGGCCGACACGTTCACGGTGCGGGCCACCTTCAACCAGGTGGCCGGGCTCCAGAAGGGGGCGGACGTGTTCTACAACGGCATCGCGGTGGGCCGCGTCGAGGAGGTGGAGCTGCCGCACGCGCCGGGCGACCCGATCTCGGTCCGCATGGCCGTCCGGGAGGACGCGCGCCCGCTCATCCGCGAGGACAGCCGCGCGCTGATCCAGACCGACGGGCTCGTGGGCAACGTGATCGTCTCGCTCACCGACGGCTCGCCCAACCGCCCGCAGGTGGCCGACAACGGCCAGATCCAGGGCGTCGACCCGTTCGCCCTCAGCGAGGTCTCGGACCGGCTGTTCACCTCGATCTCCCGGTTCGACTCCGTCACCGTCGCCCTGGCCGGCATCATGACCGACGTGCGGACGGGGGAGGGCACGCTCGGCCGGTTCCTCTACGACGAGCAGCTCTACAACAACACCGTCGCCACGACGGCGGAATTCCAGACCACGCTCCGCACGTTCACCGCCCGCGCCGACGCGCTCGTGGGCGTGGCCGAGAACGCCTCGCGCGGCGTCGACCAGATCCTCGCCAAGGTCAACACGGGGAACGGGACCGTGGCCCGGTTCCTCAACGAGGACGACGTGTACACCACGTTCCTCTCGACGGCCGCGCAGCTCCAGGAGGGCGCCGCCCAGCTCCAGACGGTCTCGTCCGACATCCGGGCCATCACCGACCGGTTCAACCAGGCCGCCGGGTGGACCTCGCTCGGTGCGTTCCGGTTCTCCGAGAACATGGAGGCCCTCAAGCACAACTTCCTCTTCCGGGGCTACTTCGAGGACCGGGGCTACTACGAGATGGCGCCGTTCGAAGTCCGCGAGACGGCGATCGCCGAGACGCTCGGCGACTTGCAGGCCTGGGAGCGCCGGCTCGTCCAGCAGGAGCGCGAGATCGACCGGATCCTGGCCGAGCTCCGCGCGCGCGGCATCGAGATCCCCGAGGCCGGCACGCCCGCCGTCGTCCCGACGACCGGGGAGGCCCGCGAGGTGGACACGGCGCCCGCGCCGGGCGGTGAGCGCTAAGAGAGGCCCGTCTCCGGGCGCCGACCCCCGACGCGAGCGGGGCGGGGCGGCCCCGGTTCCACGCGAGCCCACGACCTGACCCTTGGACTACCGCTTCCTCATCGCGCGGCGCTACCTCGCCAGCCGGCGGCGCGTCACGCTCATCTCCATCATCAGCGGCATCTCCGTGGCCGGCGTGGCCGTGGGCGTGGCCGCGCTCGTGATCGTGCTGAGCGTGATGAACGGGTTCTACGACGTGGTCCGCGACCTCCTCGTGAGCTACGACCCGCACGTCCGCATTGAGGCGGCCGACGGGGGGAGTCTCGACCGCGCCGACGCCCTCGCGGCGCTCGCGCGGGAGGAGCCCGGCGTGGTCAGCGCGTCGCCGTTCGTGGAGGGGAAGGCGCTCCTCGCCACGCCCGACGGGGGGACGCTCAACCAGGTCGTCGTCGTGCGCGGCATCGACCCGCGGGCCGTCGACGCCGAGGTGGAGCACTCGATCCGCGACGGCGCCTTCGACCTCGCCCGGCGGAACGGCGCCGCCGGCATCGTACTCGGCTCGGCGCTCGCCATCAACACGGGCGTCTACGCCGGCGACTCGGGCGAGGGCGGGGGCGTCGAGATCGAGGGGAGCCGCGTGACGCTCCTCTCGGCGCAGGCCCTCGAGCGGGCCGTCCAGCTCTACCCGTTCGGTCTGCCCGACCAGCGCGCGTTCACCGTCCGCGGCACGTTCGCGCTGGAGCCGACCTACGACGAGACGCACGTGTTCGTCGCGCTCGAGGAAGCGCAGCGGCTGTTCCAGATCCCCGGCCGCGTCACCGGCGTCGACCTCCGCCTGGCCGACCTCGGCGACGCGGCCGCCGTCCGCGACGACCTCCAGGACCGCCTCGACGTGGCCTACCCCGGCCGCTTCTCCGTCAAGACGTGGTTCGACCTCCAGGGCTCGCTCTACAGCGTGATGAAGCTGGAGAAGTGGGCGGCCAGCGCCATCCTCGCCCTCATCATCGTCGTCGCCGCCTTCAACATCGTCGGGGCGCTCACGATGATCGTGATCGAGAAGCAGCGCGACCTCGGCGCACTCCAGGCGATGGGCGTCAGCCGCCGCGACGTGCGGCGCATCTTCCTCCTGGAAGGGCTGCTCGTGGGCGGCGTCGGCGCGGGGATCGGGCTGGTCCTCGGGCTGGGCATCTCGCTCGCGCAGCAGACGTTCGGGATCGTGAAGCTGGCCGAGGCCGGCTCGTTCGTGATCGACGCCTATCCCATCGCCATCCGCCCGCTCGACGTGGGGCTGACCGTGCTCGTGGCCGTGGGGCTCTGTGCGCTCGCGGCTGTGTACCCCGCCAGCCGCGCGGCGGCCATCGACCCGGCGCGGGCCGTTCAGTCTGGTGCCTAGCTTCCCTCCGGGAGGCTGAAGAAGTCGCGTGGCGATTGGGGAGGACGGTTTAGGATCCCCACGGTGCGTCGATACCTGCCGCTGTTCCTCCTTGCTTGACACCCGCCAGACCCATGCCCGTGCTGCGCTCACGCCCGATCCTCCTCCTCGTTCTGTTCCTGCTCCCGCTCGCGGCCTGCGACGAGACGGGCACTCTGGGAGACTCCGAAGACATCGACGTCGTCGTTCAGGACGCCGTCATCGCCCGCCAGAGCGGGGACTACGCCAAGGCCGTCTCGCTCCTCGAGCGCGCCTACGAGCGCGACACCACGAGCGCCACGGTCCGCGTGGAGCTGGCGACGACGCTCCTCGAGCGCGACGACATCGATCTCCTCGACGTCGACCGGATCGCCCAGTTCATCAGTGAGGGCGTGGGCGCCCAGGCTCGCACGGAGCCCTCGGTGGCCCGCAGCGGCGCCGCCTGCGTCTATGCCGCCGACCCCGGCGCCGAGTCGTTCGAGCTGACCGCCATCGACGGCTTCGCCGACCTCGTGGCCGACGTCGTCTCCATCGACCGCGCCAACGACCTGCTCGCGACCGTCATCCCGTCGCAGATCGGTGAGTTCGACCTCTGCTCGAACGTCGTCGACGGCCAGCTCTCGTACGACCGGGCCGGCGCCCTCGCCGCGCTCTACGACCAGGGGCTGACCGAGACGCAGGTCCGCCAGGTCCTCGCCGTCAACGCGCTCGCGCGCATCATCGACGCCTACCTCTACGTCTCGTCCGAGATCGCGCAGGAGGTGACGTGGTACCGCCTCGGCGACGGCTCCATCGCCATCTGCGCCGACGACCCGGAGGGGCTTCGGGACGAGGCGGAGGTGGCCGTGGGCGACTTCGGCGAGGCCGTCCTCTCCCTCGACGCCCGGGCCTCGCTGCTCGGCAACTCGACCGCCTCGGAGCTGGTGGACCTCGCGAAGGACGCCTTCGAGGAGCTCCGCGACGCCATCGGCGACTACTGCGCCAGCGTCTAACAGACCCCGCAGTCCCCTCCCGTTCCCCCGGCTCGATGCTCACACGCTCCCTCCGACTCGCCGCGCTCGCGGCCGTGGTCGCCGCCCCGGCGGCCGTCGCGCAGCCGTTCACCTCGCTCGCGCAGGACTCGCCCGTCGTCGTCCCCGACCTCGGCCGCCTCGCCTCCGGCGGGGCCGTCGCGGCGCTCCCGACGCTCGACTCGCCGTTCCTCTCCAACCCCGCCCACATCGCCGACGCGACGGGGCTCTCGTTCAACGTGCTCGGCCTGACGGCCGGGGCGGGCGGCAACGTCCGGGAGTCGTACGACTTCTACGACCAGGAGCTCGGCCCGGCCATCGAGGAGGGGCTCGACGAGATCCGCCAGAACGACCCCGAGCGGCTGCAGGCGCTCTACGACGAGGCGCTCCGGATCGGGAGCTCCCAGAAGACGGCGTCCCTCGCCGTCCTCGCCCCGTCGCTCCGTGCCTCGGCCGGTCCGGCGGCGTTCGGGATCGGCGTGTTCGGCGGGACCGTGACGCGCGCCAAGATGATCGACGGCGGCGCGGGCGTCCCCTACGTGGACCTCTACGGCCAGGCCGACCTGGCCGTCCCGGCCGTCGTGGGCGTCGACTTCAACCAGACGCCGCTCGGCCTCGCGCTCCCGTTCGACCTCAGCGTCGGCGCACGCGCGACGTTCCTCCAGCGCCGGATCACGGCGAAGGGCGAGACCGTCGACGCGCTCGATCCGGACGCCGAGAAGATCTACCTCCTCAAGGGTGAGACGCTTCGCCTCGGCGTGGGCGCGCTCGCCCGCAACGTGGGCGTTCCCGGCCTCGACGCGGGCGTCGAGGTGTCCAGCATCGGCGGCAACGTGGAGTACGACTTCGAGCGGTCGTGGGCCGTCTCCGGCTCGGAGGGCACGCCCGACGACATGGCCGAGGTGGCCGCCCTTCAGGCCCGTTTCGGCGAGCGTCCGGCCGAGCCGGTCGTCCGCGTCGGCGTGGCGTACCGGCTCCCGACCGCGCTCGTGCCCGGCCTCTCGGACGCGGCGGTCGCCCTCGACCACACCTCGGCCTCGACCTCCGAGTTCGACCAGTCGTTCCAGGCCGGCCTCCGGGCCGGCGCCCGCGCCACCCTCGGCGGCGTGCTGGAGCTCCGGGCGGGCGTGAGCCAGGGGATGCCTTCGGCCGGCGTCGGCCTCAAGACCCGCTTCGCGCGCCTGGAGTACGCCACGTTCGGCGTGGAGGACGGCCGGCTGCTCGGTCAGCTCCGGCGGCGCGAGCACGTCGTGCAGCTCCGCCTCGGCTGGTTCTAGCGCCGGCCGACGCCTTTCGAGAGCCCCGCCGCCGCCGCGCCGGGGCTCTCGGCATGTCCGGCGTCTGCTGGGGCTCGGCCGGATCTTCGCCTCAGACTCACACGGACCGGCGGTTTCGGGCTTGGCCCTGGCCCCCGGGTCTCCGTAGGTTTCTCGACTCTGCTCTGTGGGCCGCTCTGGCCGCGAGCTTCGTCCTGAGACTCTGACTTCCGAGCCCGGCGCTGCCGGCATCCGATACCGACCGATGGCACGCAAAGACCAGCTTACCGGCAAGGGGCCGATGTTCGGCAACCACGTCTCGCACTCGAACAACAAGGTGCGGCGGCGGTTCAACGTGAACCTCCAGAAGAAGCGGTTCTACGTGCCGGAGGAGGACCGCTGGGTCACCCTCCGCGTGTCGGCCCAGACGATCAAGACGATCAACAAGAAGGGGATCTCGGCTGTCCTGAAGGAGGCCGACGCCAAGGGCATCAGCCTGGCCTAACCCGACGCTCCCTCCCACCCGCTAGACCCCCGAGACGATGGCCAAGGGCAAAGACGCGCGCCACCAGATCACGATCGAGTGCACCGAGGCGCCCGGCACCTCGCGCTACTCGACGATGAAGAACCGCCGCAACACCACGCAGCGGCTGGAGCTCAAGAAGTACAACCCGGTTCTCCGGAAGCACACGCTCCACCGCGAGATCAAGTAGCACGAAGGAGGCGGCCCGCGCGTTAGCCGGTCCCTCCCTCACAGACTCCCCCCTCCCATGGCGAAGAAAGTCTCTAAGAACCAGCGGACCAACCGTGGCGCCGGCCAGGAGGCCAAGCAGATGGCGAAGATCATCGTGGCCTCGAAGAAGGACAATGGCCAGTTCGAGTTCCGCTCGAAGATGGTCGAGGCCGGGACCGTCCAGGACGAGCTGAAGGCGGCCCAGGCCGCGTAGCTCCGGTCCGACTCACCCGACGGCCGAGGGCGGCCCCAGCGATGGGGCCGCCTTCGCTGTTCAGGGCCGGTGCCGCAGCGTGAGCCAGCCGGCCACGCGGTCGTCGCTGGGCCAGAGGAGGGCGGCGAACGCGAAGAGGGGGACGCCGAAGGCGAGCGCGAGCAGGTCGCCCGTCAGGAGGGCCACGGTGGCCCCGGCGAGCGCGGGCACCTCGGCGGCGGCGAGCGCGGCGACGCTGTGCGTGCGGAGGGTGGCCTCGGCCTCGGCGTCGGAGCCGGCCTGGAGCAGCTTCCCTTCCATGCGCCGGATGAGAGCGAAGGCCCCGGCCGTCCCGCCCACGCCCAGCAGGGCGACGGCGTAGAATGCGACCTCGGCGTGCTCGGCGAGCGCGTGCGTGTCGGTCTGGATCGAGAGCCACCCCATCACGCCGAGCGCGAGCGCGGCCCCGGCGCACACCGCCAGCCAGACGATGCGGAGCGGCTGGGCGAAGCGGGCGACGTCGGGCATCGGCGGAGATCGTGGGGAGGGAGCCAGAAAGTAGTCTCAGCGCGTATCTTCGCGTCCGGCCGCCCTGGCGGCCCGTTCGGGGCGTGGCGCAGCCCGGTAGCGCGCCTGCTTTGGGAGCAGGAGGTCGTGGGTTCGAATCCCGCCGCCCCGACATCGTCCACGGGCCTGTAGCTCAATCGGATAGAGCGTCGACCTTCTAAGTCGAGGGTTCCAGGTTCGAGTCCTGGCAGGCCTGCCCCCGGCGGCCCGTCTTCGCAGAGGGTCCGTGCGAGGGCCCTGCGATCGGGCGTACTTTGGGGGTCCGTGGTGCCGTGGCCGAGGGGTTAGGCGCGGGTCTGCAAAACCCGTCACAGCGGTTCAAATCCGCTCGGCACCTCCGCGCCCCGTCGATCGGACCGGCGGGGCGCTGTGCGTTCGGGGCGACCTCTCCCGCCTCGCGCCGAGGCGGGAGGGCTCGGCCACTCGGGACTACCGGACCAGTGCCATCGCGCGGGCGGCGTGGAAGGTGCCCGCCACGATCCGGTAGAAGTACGTCCCGCTCGGCGCGTCCGCCGCGTCCCAGACCACCCCGTGGTGGCCCGCGGGCAGGACGGCGCCGTCGTAAAGCACGGCGACGTGCCGCCCCACCGCGTCGTAGACGTCGAGAGTCACGGGCGCGGCCTCCGGCAGCGAGAACTCGATGGAGGTCACGGGCGAGAATGGGTTCGGGCGGTTCGGGTGGAGCGCGAACTCCGTAGGCACGACGGAGGCGTCCTGAACACGGCCGTCCTCCGACGGCCCCTCTCCCCCGGTCCGAGACTCGGCGTCGGCGACGAGGGCCGAGAGGTCGCACCCGTCCACGGTGTAGGCCGCCCCGTCGGGGACCGAGAGCGCGCTCACATTGATGTCGGCGGGCACGTGGACCTCGTAGGTCGCCTCGCCCACGTTCCCGCTCGCGTCGGCCACCTGAAGCAGGAGCTCGTACACCCGGCCGTTGCCCCCCTGTAGCCGTTCGGAACGGAGCTCGATCGACTGGCAGGTCGCCCCGATGACGATGTCGTCGACGGTGTTGCCGTCGCCGCCCCGGGCGTTCTCGGCCTCGTCACTCGACGCCGAGGCGATGACCACGTTGGTGGCCGAGACCGTCTCGTCGCAGGCGTCGGTCGCCGTTATGTCGAGGTCCGAAAGGGCCAACGTGCGGTACTTGTGGTCCGGGGGCCAGTAGGTGGTCGGCGCCGAGGCCACGGTGAGGTCCGGCGGCGTCGTGTCGACCACGATCACGGTCCGCTCGACGGGGTCGGCCTGGTTGCCGCTGTCGTCGACGGCCGTGTAGACCACCTTGTACTCGCCCGGCGTGTGCAGGTCGAGGGCGTTGGCGTCGATGGTCAGCGTGGGCGTCTGGTCGCACACGTCGGTCACGGTCGCGCCGGGTTCGACGTAGTCCTCCAGGGCGCACTCCAGCGTGAGCTCGGCTGGGCCGTTCAGCGTGATCAGCGGCTTTATGGTGTCCTCGACCGTGACCGTGACCTCGTCGGTGTCGGTGAGCAGGTTGCCGTCGTCGACCTCCAGCGTGATCGTGTGGACGCCCTCGGCGAGCGTGACTTGCACGGTGGCGCTGGCGGTTGGCCCGGCGATGACCGTGGCGCCCTCGTACCACGTGAAGGTGAGCGCGTCGCCGTCGGGGTCCGAGGAGCCGGACGCGTCGAGGGTCACCTCGGTCCCGGCGAAGCCCGCGCACTCGACCGTTTGGTCGTCGCCGGCGTCGGCCACGGGCGGGCTGCCGGTCGGGACCTGGTCCACGAAGTAGTCGAGGTCGCCGAGGCTCGCGCTGTTGTCGGCCCACACCGGGAAGGCCACGCCGTCGAGGCTGGCGAGGCCGATGTACTCGAGGAAGTTGCCGCCGTAGCGGTTCGCGTTGTCCTGGGACTGGTCGGACGGGGTGTCGGCGACCTGGACGTTGGGACCGAACGTCGCCCCGCCATCCTTGCTCGTGCCGAGGAAGACCTCGACCTGCTTGTTGTTGACGTCGTTGCGGGCGTCGTACCACACGACGTTGACGTCGCCCGTCGCCTGGTCCACGTCGAGCCACGGGAGGAACTGGCTGTTGGTCCCCCCGTCGTCGTTGGCCCGGATCGGGGCCGACCACGTGGCCCCGCCGTCGTTCGAGAAACGGACGAGCACGTCGATATCGGCCGCGCCGCTGTCGGTACCGAAGTTATAGGTGAGCCCGCCGGCGCCTACGTCGGTGTAGGTCATGTAGAGGCGGCCGTCGAAGGGCCCGCCGCTCCGGTCCGTGTCGAAGGTCGGCCCGATGGGGATCCCTCGATCCGGCTGCGCGGGGATGGGCGTCTTGAAGCCCGTGTTGCTGGTGGCCACGGCCACGTCCGTGCCGAAGGTGAGGCCGCCGTCGGTGGAGGCGTCGACGAGGATCTGCCCGTTGGCGTCCCACCCGACGTAGAGCTCGCCGTTGGGGCCTACGGCCGGGTCGGCGAAGAGGTTGCCCGAACTGGTCCCGCTGATCGAGGCGTCGTTGATGACGAGCGGGGCGGTCCACGTCAGGCCGCCGTCGGTCGAGCGGGAGACGACGATGCGCTGGTCGGTCCCGCCCGCCTCCGAGATGTTCTTGGTCCACGCGATGTAGACGTTCTGCTGGGTCGGGGTAGCCGGGTCGGGGCCGGCTGCGAGGTGCCACTTGTCGTTGCCCGGGAGCGACCCAATGTCGGCGTTCGTGTCGAGCGAGACGCAGGTCGGATACGACTGGCCCCCGTCGGTGCTCTTGCAGACGACGACGGTGCGCTGGTTCCCCCCGCCACCCGCTGCTGTCCGCACGCCGTAGCCGACGTAGAGGTTGCCGTCGTCGTCGAACACGACGGTGGGGTCGAAGCGGAAGGTGCTCGTCAGCCCATCCGCCGCGTTGCCGAGAGAGACGAACGACCACGTTAGCCCACCATCCATCGTGTAAAACGTGTTCATCGTTTGCAGGTCGCCCGCGTGCCCGACGACGACCTGGTTGTCCCGGTTGGTCGGGTTCACGTCGATGCTCACCTCGCTGAGGGCCTGCTCCCCGGCGAGCACGTCGGCCGCGACGACTCGGTCAGGGGAGGACTGGGCGAGCCGGATCTGCGCCGACGCCTCCAGATGTTCTCCGGCGAAGCGGCCTCCAGCGGGCACCTCGGGCAGCGAGGTCACGGGCTCCGTGGACTGGGCGACGGCTGCAGAAGGGAGAAGCACGAGGCTCAGTACGATCCACGCGTGAAAGAGAAGGGGCCGTTTCATGAGAGCCTTTGGAGGATGAAGGGGAACGAATGACGCCGCCCGGTGCGCACCGCCATGCCGCCGGTTACGGCGTCGAATGCCGCGCAGCGATCACCGCACGCCGAACGAGGGGGATACGACGGTCTTCGCGCGGCCGGACATCGCCCCGCTGCCCACCGCGTAGCGTAGGACGGCCCGGTAGATCCCCGGCTCGAGCGTCCCCCCAGCGCCCCCCGAGGGGCCGAAGGTGACGATGAGGTCCGTGTGAGGCTCGAGGGCGACCTCGGCGGGGGGAGCGCCCGAGAGGCAGTTTTGCACCTCGGTCCAGTTCGGGTCGCTCCACCGCTCCAACTCGAGGACGGTGCAGAAGGCCTGCTGGTCCAGCGCCGTGACGACGACGCCGAGCGTATTCCGGACGTAGAGCACGATCTCTTCCCCCTGCCGGTACTCGCCCTTCGAGGCCTCGACCACGACTCCCACCCCGCGGACCGAGTCCGCTGCGGCGGTCACCGTCTCCCCGTCCTCCCCTCCACCCGGATAAACGGGCGCCATGGCCAAGCCGTCGCATGCCCCTACGGATCCCGCACACGCCAGCAGGGCGACCAATCCTACCGATCTCGAGCGATGGCGACTCATGGGGGCAACGGGCTGGCGAGGGAGCTCAACATATTGTAAAAGCTATAAAAAACAAACATTTATGTATCAAGATCGCCTGGTGGCTCGCGTCCGCGGCCGCCCCCACGCCGAGGGCTTGTGGACGGGCCGCTGCCCGGGCGTTGGGCCGCCAGGGCCCTGTCCGCGTCCGAGCGGAGTCCAACCGGTCCGTCCCGGCCCTCCCGGGGCCGATCGCCGCAGGCCCCCGGCGCCGTGACCCGACCCGCGCCCCGGGCCGCCTGCCTCGCAGCGGGCGCCGTCGCCCCTCCTCGCGCCCCCCGTGGTTGGCGGGCTCACGGGTGGCGTACCGCCGATGCGCCAGAAGCCCATTGCCAGTCCCTGCCGACATCTTACAGTACGGGGTCGCCCCCTCGGCACAAGACCATAATTTACATGCGTTACTTCTCTCCGATGGCCCTGTCGGCCGCGCTCGTCCTCCTCGTCGGCTGCGACGCCGCCACCTCGGGCGACGACGCCCCCCTTGCGTCCGCCGCCGCCCACGCGGGGGGCTCCCACGGCCCCGCCCTCAACGACGCGAACGGCCACTTCTACGAGGCGGTCGCCGCCCCCGACACCGACTGGTTCACGGCGTGGCAGACCGCCGCCCTCAGCGACTCTCGGGGGTGCGATGGCCACCTCGCCACCGTCACCTCCGCCGAGGAGAACGCGTTCATCGCCAGCACCTTCCCCCAGGCCACCCTCGAGGGGTACTGGCTCGGGGGGAACCAGCTGGACACCGGCGGTGAGCCCGGCGAGGGCTGGGCATGGGTCACCGGTGAGCCCTTCGCCTCCTACACGAACTGGGCCCCCGGCGAGCCCAACAACCTCGGCGAGGAGGACGCCCTCCAGTTCGCCGGCCTATTCTACCCGCCCACGAACGCCCCGGAGTGGAACGACCTGGCGGAGACCGCTCTGGTCGGCGGGTACGTCGTCGAGTACGAGTGCCCCGAGGGCCGCGTCGTCGCCTCAGCGAGGGGGAGCGGCCACATCCAGTCGGGCGGCGAACGGCGGACGTTCGCGTTCAACGCCCGGGAGTACGCGAATGGCGTGGTCCAGGGCGAGTTCCAGCTGAAGAACCGGGCGCAGGACGTGGTCGCCCACGGGGACATCACGTGCCTCTCGACCGACGGCGGGCAGGCGTGGCTCGGCGGGGTCTTCGAGCGCCGGAGCGACGACGCCTTCGAGGGGCGGGAGGTGTCGTTCCAGGTCGTCGACAACGGGGAGGGGAGGAACGCGGCGCCCGACCAGCTCTCGCTCCTGACGCTCTACGAGCCCGGGGGCGCCGCCATCATCTGCCGAGACCAGCTCCCGCTAGCGCTCGTGGACGTGGAGCAGGGAAACATCCAGGTCCGTGGCTAGGGCCGCCTCCTTCTGGGTCCTCCAGCACCCCCCTCGGCCCCGGCTGGCGGGGGCGCTGAGGACTCCGGCGCCCCGACAGTCGGGGCCGACGGCCGCTCCGGCTCCACACCGCCGCGCCTCTGGCATCTCTCAGCGCCGCCCCCTACGCTCTCCCCCGTTCCCGGCGGCCCCTCCCCAAACCCGAACTCCTTACCCGGCAGACGTGGTACACGCCCTCCCGGGCGAGCCTGGGAGGGGGGGCGTCGTGGAAGTGCCAGAGCCGCTGGACGAGGCCGCTGTACTGGCTCGACTTGTAGCGGTAGTGGTGGGACGTATGGCGGTGCTCGTACAGTTCCATGGGAGACTGGGTGGTCGGAGTGGCCAGCCCCGTCACAAGCGTTCTGTACCTGGCTCGAACCCGTAGGCATAACGCTTTATGTCTACACTTTTGATCGTCGATCCGCCCTGTCGCTCTGTGAACGCCTCTGGAGTCCCGTCTGGCGGGCGAAGGGGGGAGGGGTTTATGTCGTGGGGCCTGTTCCTTGGCGTCCGGACCCCGCCGCGCTGGCTGTTGACTGGAGTGTTGCGCTGTGGGCACGGAGAGACACAAATCGCCCCAGACCCTCCCGTTTTGGCGGAGGGCTGACGGTCTGCAAAATCCGTCACAGCGGTTCAAATCCGCTCGGCACCTCCTCGATGCGTCCCGCTGGCGGGACACGCGTGGTTCGGGCCCTACTCGACCGTCACCTGGCCGGCGAAGTCGGCCAGCTTGGCGGGGCCGATCCCGCTCACCCGCATCACGTCCTCGACGGAGCCGAACGGGCCGAACTCCTCCCGGTAGGCGACGATGCGAGCGGCGAGGGTCGGGCCGATTCCGGTCAGGCGCTCTAGCTCCTCCGCCGTGGCCGTGTTGAGGTTGATCCGCGTCTCCACCGGCGCGGTCTCGACCACGGGCGGCCGCTCGGGGGCGCCCCCCGCTACGCCGCCCCCGGCGACCGTCACGATCGTCGACCCGCTCACGGTGAGGTAAGGGAGCATGGGCTCGATGTTGCGCGGGCCGATGCCACGCACGTTCTCCAGATCGCGCACGGACTGGAACCTCCCGTTCTGGTCTCGATAGGCGAGGATGCGTTCGGCGAGCGCCGGCCCGATGCCGGGGACGGCGTCGAGCTCGGCCTCGGTCGCCGTGTTCACGTTCACGAGGACGGTCTCCTCGTCCGCAGGTATGGCGGCGAGTTCCGAGGCGGTCTCCGCATCGATGCGGAGCTGGTCTTTTACAGCGCCGACGAGGGCCACGTAGAACGGCGGGTCGGAGACCGGGTCGGCCTCGTAGGTGTAGTCCGCGCCGAGAAGCTTGACGATCGTGAGCTGGGCGTCCGTGAGGAGGTCCTGCTTGATGAACGTCAGCGCGAGGAGCCGGTAGGAGCGCTGGACGTCGTCGGTCGTCGCGTCCGAGCGGTAGACGCAGTCGAGGACGAGGGGCTCGACCTTCTCGTAGGCCTGGTTGGCGTAGTGGTTCGCGGCCGCGGCCAGGGTGCCCTCGCACGCGCCCGGCTGGGCGAGAAGCGGGGACCCACTGACGAGGGCGAGGACGATCGCCAGGGCGAGGGGACGAGGGAATCGGGAGGAGACCATGGTGCAGAGGTCCGGCGGCGACGGACGACATGGGAGCCCACACAGCGACTCACGTATTCGCACATAGGGTACGACGGGCCGCACGTCGAGGGCGCGTAGAAAACGACACGCGTCGCCTACGTCTCTTCGTCAACGTAGGCGACGTGGCGGAAATATGTCTGCTCCTCGAAGGAGGCACCTAGCGCCCCGACGCCCAGCCCGAGCGCGGCCACAAAGCCGGCGAACGTCAGCACGTGCTGGAGGCGGACGGGTTCACCTAGCGACGCGGCCCACACCGACAGGATCTCGCCGTCGAAGAATAGGGCGCCGACGGCGAGGGTGGTCCCGAACAGGAGGGCGTACGTCGTGGCCATCCCCAGGCCGAGGGCGATGAGGATCGAGGCGGTCGTCACGACCTGCTGCTCGGTCCGCTCGCGGCCGTGGCGCCGGGCCAGCAGCCGCTGCTTCCGGACGAGGTAACCGCTCGTGGCGACGAGGGCGACGACGGAGAGGGCCGCCACCCGGAGCGGGGGCTGACGGGTCCCGAGGTCCCAGGCCTCCGCCGTGATGACGAGGACGACGAGGGTGGAGAACGCGGCCGTTGTCAGCTTCGAGAGCTGAAATGGGAAGAGCCAGGGGCGGATCTGGAGGACCGTGTCGGCCACGTCGGCCCAGCCGTGGCGGAGGGCGCGGAAGGCGAAGGCGAGGCCGCTGAGGCGCCGGAACCGCGTGTTCTCCTCCAGCCGCGGGTCCGCCACGTCGGCTAGCTCGTCCTCCAACTCCTCCCGGCTCGACGCCGTGAAGGCCATCGGCATATCGAGGTCGGCGGGGGTCTTAGGCGCGTGCATCCAGGCCGTCAGGCTCTCCTCGTGCCCGAGGCCGTTGAGGTGGCCGAGGGCGTGGAGCGCGAGGGCCGCCAGGCGCGCTCCCATCGTGTGGGCGCGGTCGGAGGCCGTGCGGCGTTCCTCGCGGAGGCCGGGGTCGAGCCGGGCGAGCGAGAGGACGCCGGTGGCGAGGGCGAGGGCCGGCGTGGCCAGCGTGAAGGGGCGGTACCGCGCGCGGAGGTCGGCGGCGGTCACGACGAGGGAGAAGTCCCATCCGGCGAGGGCGCGCTCCGCCGCGCCGGCGTCAAGGAGCTCGACGGGCTCCGCGCGCACGCCAGCGGGAGCGAGGTCCTTGCGCCGGACGACGGGGAACGCCCACGCGAACCCCGGCAGCTCGCGTCGCAGCACGTCTCGCACCTGCTGCCGCGCGTACTTCAGGGCCATCCGCTGCGTCTCGTCCAGCGGCCCGGCCTGGACCCACCCCACCACGACCGCCGGCAGGTGGTGCGGCGCCTCGTCCTCGGGCAGGACGCTGAGCAGGAGGGGGGCGCGAGCGACTTCCATTCCAGGCAGGGGGACGGCGTCGGAGACTGCCGAACGAACGAGGGCCGGCGAGCGTTCTCTCCCCCGTCGCTGCGCGAATCGGGTCACGCTCGCCTGGGCGGTCCGGGGCCGGAGACAGTGCTAACGTATCAAAGATGTCGACTCTATTTTCTGGTCCCCCTTCCGAGTCTCCTCCGCGTCCTGTGGCTGAGCGTCCGCTGCCCCCGCCCGCGCCGCAGCCGTGGGCACCCCCCCCGTCGCCACTGGCGGCGCTAGGGGACGCGCAGGTCTTGGCCCTCAAGGTGGTCGGTGCGGTCCTGCTGGTGGTGGTCGTGAGCGTCGGGCTCCTGCTCTACGACTCCCAGCGCGACGCGGCCGACATCGCAGAGCTGCGCCGGCTGGCGGCTGGGGGCGGGGTTGCCGCGACGCCGGACGACACGCCCGCGAGCCTCTGGGTCAACGCGGAGCCGATCGGGGCGACCGTCCTCGTCGACGGGGACTCGGTAGGGACGACCCCGCTCTGGCTGGAGTCCGTCCCGGCGGGTGCGCACCGGGTCCAGATCATCGGTCCCGACGGCACCCGGATCGACACGACGCTTACGCTCGCCGCCGGCGCGATGACGGAGCTGGACCCGCAGGCGCGGCTCGAGGCGGACGCCGACGTGGAGGGGCCGGCGACCGAGGCCGTCGAGTTCGCCGAGGCTCCCGCTGCGGAGCCGACTCCCCTGCCCTCGGCCACGGGGGGGGCCACGATGGGAAGTCTCCGCGTGACGTCGGCCCCGGACGGCGCCGCGGTCCTCCTCGACGGCCGGCGCGTGGGGACGACGCCGGTGGACCTCTACGACGTGCGGCCGGGACGGCGCGCGGTGTCGGTGGCCCACGCCGGCTACGAGACGGCCGTGCAGCAGATCGACGTCCGACCGGGCGTGCAGTTCGAGGTCGTCGTCGATCTCCGACCGGTGCCGCAAGCTCCTCCGCCGACGCCACGCCGGGCGGAGCCGCGCCCGGAGCCCCCGGTGCGCGCCCCGACCGCCGCCACCGGGACCGTCGAGATCCTCGTCCGACCGTGGGGACGGATCGTGATCGACGGCGAGACCCGGCAGCGCGAGTCCGACACCGTGTACCGGACGACGCTCTCGGTGGGCACGCACCGGATCACGGTCTCGCACCCGCAGCTCGGCACTGACGAACGCACGGTGACGGTCCAGCCCGGAGGCGTCTCGCGCATCGAGTTCGACCTCACGCGCGGCGCCGACGGTACCTAGGGCCTGCGCCCGGCTCGGTCTTCGTTTCTTCCGGCCTGCGCCCCTGCCTCTCTATGTCGTTCCTCGCCCGTCTGTTCTGGAGTGCCGCCGCGGCGCTCGTCCTGCTGGCGCCGTCCGGCTCGGCGCAGACGTGCCCCGAGGCGCTGTCCGAGGCCGAGGCGCGATACGTCGAAGGGGCCTTCGGCACCGTCATCGGGAGCCTCGACCCGTGCCTCGACGACACGCCGCGCTCGATCCCGGCCCGGCGGCTGATCGCGCTCGCCCACCTGCGCCTGGGGGAGATCACCGAGGCCAAGCTCGCACTCCTCGACATCCTGGCCATCCAGCCTTCGTACCGGGCCGATCTGGTGCAGGACCCGCCCGCCTACCGCTCGCTGGTGCAGGTGGTCCAGGCGCAGGTGACTGCACAGGCGCCGGCTCCGCCAGCGCCGGAGCCCGCCGATCCGGACGTCGTGCCCGCCGATCCGGACCCGACAGAGGGGGGACCCCCTGAGGCCGTGCCTCCGGCAGATCCTGGAAACGGAGAGGCCGCTCCGGTCGAGCTGGACGGGAGAGGGGAGGAGCCGGCTGAGTTTCCGATCACACTGCGCTATTGGGTCGGCGCGGGGAGCTACGGCGGCGAGCGGGGCATCCCGGCGTCCGGGCCCATCCAGGAGTTCGCGGAGAACGCGGGCTTCGCCTTCGGCGCCGGCATCGAGGGGCCGGTGCTCCCCTGGCTCCGCGTGTTCGGCGACGTGGAGGCCGGCTACTACCCGACGCTCCCGACCGTGCGGGGCCGCCCCCCCGTGTTCGACCCCATCGACGAGGCCGGCTTCAGCGCGTGGGTCCGGTTCGCCACGGCCGGGCTGCGGGCGACCGCCGTGCGGACCCACGGCGTCTCGCTCTACGGGGCGGTCGGCGGGGGCATCGCCTCGGGCGACCACAACCTCGCCGGCGTCGTCTCCGCGGGGTTCGGCACGGAGGTCTCGTTCTCGCCGACCACCGGGATGATCCTCGACGGGACGTGGTCGCTCACGCTCCCGGCTCGGGCCATCGACGCCGCGGCCCAGGAGTCGGCGGCCGGGGACCTGTTCAGCGCGATCCGTGTCGGCCTTCTCTACCGGATCGGGACCGATTAGCGGGCGACGGCCAACTCGGCCGTCCGGAGCAGGTCGAACGGGTTGACGGGGGTGCCCCGCCCGTTCCCCCGCTTGTCGAGGACCTGGAAGTGGAGGTGCGGCCCGCGCGCATTCCCCGTCTCGCCCACGGCCCCGAGCACCTGCCCGCGCCGGACGCGCGTGCCGATCTCGATCCCGTCGGCGTAGCTGTCGAGGTGGGCATAGTAGAAGTCGTAGCGTCCGTCGGCCGAGGTGAGGTAGAGGGTTCGGCCGCCGAGCTGGTTCCAGTGCTTCCGGCTGATGACGCCATCCATGACGGCTACGAGGGGGGTGCCCTTCGGCGCGGCGATGTCGATGGCGTTGTGCGTGCGCCCGCCCGAGCGCGGGGACGTGAACGAGTCCCGGAGGTCGTTCCCCCCAATGCCTACGACGGGGATCACGAGGGCAGTGGACCGATCGCTGGCCGGCAATGTCTCCACGCGGAGCGGTGGACGCTGAAGCTCCTCGCGGCGGGCCGGCCGGGAGCGCGGGCGCTCAGCGGGACGCTCCGCTGTGCGATCGGCGCGGCGGCCGGCGGCCCACCCGTTGGGGCGGCTGCTTCCGGCAGGGCCGGCGCAGGCGGAGAGGACGAAGACGGTGGCGGCGGCGAGGAGAACCGAACGAATCATGGCCGGGGGGGGGACGACGGCGTGCGCTAATATCGGTATCGGACAGGCCGCATCCGAATGGAGCGAAGCAACCCGGTCTGTGTTTGGTTCTGCCCGTCGTCGCCCGGCCGTGACTGGGGAGTTCATCCGTGCTTCGAAACACTCAATACGCACATCGATAAGACAGCGTGGCACTTGGGATGATTGCCCGGGTGCTTCGCTACTTCTCTTGTATTGACTCTCTCTGATGATTACGCTTTCTGCTTCCACTATCCACAACACCAACGTCGTCAACCGAGCAGGTGAAGACCTCGGCTCCATCGAGGACCTGATGATCGACCCGACCACGGGGCGCGTCCAGTACGCCGTGCTCGACTTTGGCGGGTTTCTCGGCATCGGCGACAAGCTGTTCGCCGTCCCGCTCGAAGCGTTCGACGTGGACACCACCAACGAGCGGTTTACGCTCGACGTGACCAAGGACCGGCTCGAGTCGGCGCCCGGGTTCGACAAGTCGAACTGGCCGACCACCGCCGACCCCGCGTTCGTCGAGAATGTGTACGACTTCTACGGTCAGCGTGACGTTTACATGCGGAACCGCGTCAACGACCCGGCCCTCAGCAACTGAGGCATCCGAAGTAAGCGCCCGGTAGCACGGGCGCAAAGCCCCCCGCCCGGAGCGCCGCCGGGTGGGGGCTTTTTTATGTGCCCGCCGCGCGCTCGGCGTCGGTCAGCCCCCGCCACCAGTCGGCGTAGGGCGTGTTCGCCGGGGCCATCCGATTGACGTCCTCATCGCCGTCCCACCACGTCGGGCCGCGTTCGCCGAGGGCCACCTTGGCCTGGTGGACGCGGGCGCGGGCGGCTTGCTCGGCCTCGGGGTCGTCGGCCTTCTTGGCGGCGCCCACCGCGCGGCGGGCGTCCATCAGCTCTCGGACGAGCCGCTGCCGCTCGTTGTCGGGGAGGTGGGGGTTGGAGCACCGCCACAGGCGTCCGCCGTGGACGAAATAGCGGCCGTCGGGGGTGGCGGGCAGGTGCTCGGGGCAGACGGACACGGGCGGACGGGCCTCGGCCCGCAAGACACCCGTGTGCTACGCCCGGACGAGCCCGAGGATGCCGGGGACCTCGATGGCCGTCGGGAGCGCCTCCTCGATGTCGTCAGTCGCGAGCGCGTCGAGGTAGAAGCGCGCGAAGGCGGCCCGCTCCTGCGCCGAGGCGGGAGCGTCCTCGAAGAGCTCGTCGAACCGGCTCATCACCGAGTCGTCGACGGCGCCGGCGATATAACCGGCGAGGAGCGAGGTGAGCGCGTGGGGCGGGGGGGTGAGCGTGTGGGCGGGCATGGCGGTGGTGAGGAAGGGGGCTGGACACGATTTGACAAGAGGTGTGCCAACTCATCCAATCCTCGCATTGGACCGACCGAGCCCTCTCGCTCCGACCGTCATGTCGAAAAGATGGGGCCTCTGCATTACGATTCCTCCCGTCGAATGTCCAGGTCCGTGTGGCCTCAGGGGGCCGGCCGGCACCCGGTTCTGACACCCGTTGTAGGGATGGGTGCCCCTCCGGCGCCGCACCGCCCCCGACGCGCCGGAGGCCAATGGCCAGGATCCCAACGTGTTCGGGACGGCGGTAATCTCCCCGGTCCGGCGCCGCCGAGGTATGAGAACCCACCCGCCGACGTTCTCGCCCCGCCCCCATCGCTCTTTTCGACTGGGAGACCGGGCTCCGCGCCAGCGTTTTCTCCCCCTGTCCCTCGTCCGCATGCGTCTCGCCGCCCTTGCCCTCGCCCTCGCCGCCGCGACGGGGTGCGCCCACACCGAACCGGCCCGCCATGACGCCGACGTCTCCGCCGACTCGACGGCCCGGCCGCCCCAGATCGGCCCGGTCATGGTGGGCCCGATGCGTGCGGATGTGGTGCGCGACGCGGCCACGCTCGTCGCGGCCATGCACGACCGCTACGCCGAGACGTGGTACCGGACGCTCGTCTTCACGCAGGCCACCAGCCGCCGCCTCCCCGACGGCTCGACGAGCGTCGAGACGTGGCGCGAGTGGGCGGCGCTCCCGGGGCGGCTGCGGATCGAGATGGAGGACCCGATGACGGGCGTCGACGCGCTCTACGCAAAGGACAGCACGTTCATCTTCCGGGACGGCGTGCTGGCGGCGGCCCGCGCCGAGCGCAACCCGCTCCTGACCTGGGGCTTCGACGTGTATGCCCAGCCGCCGGCCACGACGCTCGCGATCCTGGCGGACGAGGGCCTCGACCTCTCGGCGTTCCGGACCGACGTGTGGGATGGCCGCGAGATGTACGTCCTCGGCGTGCCCGAGTCGGGCGAGGTGTGGGTCGAGCGCAACCGGCTCCTGTTCGTCCGCCTCGTCGAACCGTCGCAGGGCGGGGGCACGCAGGACGTTCGCTTCCTCGACTACGAGCGGCTCGGCGGCGGCTGGGTGGCTCCCCTCGTGGAGGTGTGGGCCGGGGGCCAGCGCGTGTTCTGGGAGGCGTACTCGGACCTCGAGGCCGACGTGGATCTTGACCCCGTCCTGTTCGATCCGCGCCGCTGGGCCGAGGGCGTCGCCGCGAGCGAGTAGCGCGCCCGTCGGCGGTCAGCGCACGCGGCGAGACGTGATCTCGAAGCGCCGCGCGAAGTCGGACCCCACGCCGCGCCACTCCATCACGTTGCCGTGGAGGCGGACCACCCAGCGGCTGTCGTCCTCAGGGCCGGCGTCGCTGTCGAGCCCGAGCGTCTGGCTGTCCGGGTCGTAGGTCCAGCGCCCCGTGTTGCGGCCGTAGGGCTGGCCGCCGCTCTCGAACTGCCCGTCCGCGCGGAGGACGATGAACCGGTCGCCGGCCGGGTTGTGCGCGGCGGACACGTCCCGTCCCGCGTCCGTGATCGTCTCCATGCTCCACGTGCCGACGAGGCGGGCGCGGACAGTGGCGGGTGTGGACGCCGTGGTCGCGCAGCCGGCGAGGACGGTCAGGGCGAGGGCGAGAGCGAGCGGCTTCATCGGGGAGGGGAAGGTGCGCCCCCTAGATACCCGAGGGACGCAGAGGTTGCCTCCCTCTCGGTGGGCTCGGCGGCTCGGGCTCGGGTGGACACCCCTCTGGTCCCGTCATCCTGAGCAGCGCGAAGGATCTCGACGCCATCGCGGGAGGCCGTCGCGAGCGCCGGCGGCGGAGGCAGACTCGCTCGAGATCCTTCACGGCGGTCAGGAGGGCGTCTCTGGAGTCTCCGAACCCGCCCTAGGCGAGCACGATCTGCTTGCGGAGTCGGGCGACCGGGATGTTGAGCTGCTCGCGGTACTTCGTGACCGTCCGGCGGGCGATGGGGAAGCCCTCGTCCGCCAGGAGGTCCGCCAGCTTCTGGTCGCTGAGCGGCCGCGTCTTGTCCTCGGCCCCGACGATCCGCTCCAGGAGCGCCTTGACCTCCTTGTTCGAGACCTCCTCGCCCTCGTCGGAGGTGATGCCCTCCGAGAAGAAGTGCTTCAGCTCGTAGACGCCGTACTCCGTCTGGACGTACTTCCCGTTGACCACGCGGCTGACCGTCGAGATGTCCATGTGGATGATCTCGGCGATGTCCTTCAGGATCATCGGGCGGAGGTGGCCCTCGCCGTGCTCGAAAAACTCGTGCTGGATCTGGACGATGGCCTCCATCACGCGGAGCATCGTGTTCCGGCGCTGCTGGATCGAGTTGATGAACCACCGCGCGCTCTCCATGCGCGTCTTGAGGAAGTCCTTGGTCTCCTTGGCCTGACTGTCGCCTTTCGTGCTCTTCGAGGAGAGCGTGTTCCACATGTTCCGGTAGTGCCGGTTCACGCGGAGCTCGGGGGCGTTGCGGCCGTTGAGGAGGATCCGGAAGTCGTCGCCGTCGCGCTCGACGGTGAAGTCGGGCGTGATGTAGTTGGTCTGGACGGCGACGTTGCCCTCGCCGGGCTTGGGGTCGAGGCTGCGGACGAGGTCGTAGGCCTCCTTCAGGTCGTACTCGTCGATGCCCAGCTTGCGCTGGATGGCCTCGAAGTGCTTCATCGTGAACTGCTTGTAGCAGTCCCGGATCATGTCGATCGCGTTCTCGCGGCCGTCCACCTCGTCGCCCATCGTGTCGAGCTGGACGAGGAGGCACTCCTGGAGATCGCGCGCGGCGATGCCGACGGGGTCGAGCCGCTGGACGCGCGAGAGCACGCGCTCGACGTCGGCCTCGGTGATCATCACGCCGAAGTTGAACATGACGTCGTCGAGGATCGACTCGATGGGCCGGCGGAGGTAGCCGTCCTCATCGATGGACCCGATGATCTGGTCGGCGATGAGCTCCTCGGTCTCGTCGAGGTCGAGGAGGTGGACCTGCTCGCGGAGCACCTCGGCGATGGTGGTGGTGGCCTCCATGGGCATCTCGCGCTCGTCCTCCTCGGCCGAGTGGTCCACCTGGGCCTTGTAGCCGTAGAGGTCGTCGGGCGCGTTCAAGAACTCGTCCCAGTCGAACTCGTCGTCGGACGAGGACTCCGTGTTCTCGGACGGGAGGTCGTCGTCGAGGCCCCCGTCCACCGGGTCGTCGCCGGTGTCGTCGAGCTGGAGGTCGTCGTCCTCCTCCTCGCCCTCCTCCAGGAGCGGGTTCGACTCCAGCTCTGCCTTGATCCGCTGCTCGAGCGCGAGCGTCGGAAGCTGCAGCAGCTTGATGTACTGGATCTGCTGCGGCGAGAGCTTCTGCTGGAGGGACTGCTTTTGCTGGAGGTTGAGCATGGGGCCTGGGGCGTCCCGGCGGGTATCGGGCGGTGCGTCGGGGCGGTTAAGACGGGATCGCGTCGGCGGGCTCGTCCTGGGGGCCGATCCCCACGTCGAGGCGGCGCTGGCGGAGCGTCTCGTGGAAGCGGGCGACCCAGTCGGCGCCGTACTTCCGCGTGAGCGGCCGGTCGAGGAAGTCGGCGAGCTGCGTACCCGTCCGCTCCCCGTGGGGGACGGCCGGCGCGCAGAGGTCGATGCGCTCGTAGTTCAGGACCTCGACGGCGTCGGCGCCCTCGCCGTAGCGCTCCACGCGGATCGGGTAGAGGTGGCACGAGATGGGCTTCTCGACGCCCACCTTCCCCTCCCAGAACGCCTCCTGGAGGGCGCACTTGGCCACCTCGCGCCCGCCGAACCGGTCGTAGACGACGAACACGCACTCGCGCCCGCGGACGGTCGTGGTGTGGTAGCCGTCGCGGTCGGTCCCTTCCCACGTCCCGCGCTTGGCGATCTCGCGCCGGGCCTCCGGGCGGAGCCGGTCCTGCACGATGGGGAGCGCGGCGTCGAGTGCGGCCCGCTCGTCGGGCTCCACCGGCGCGCCTCGGTCGCCGTGGACGCAGCAGGCGCCGAGGCACGAGCCGAGGTGGCACGCAAATGGGGCGTCGAGGAGCGCGTCGGAGACGAGGACGTGGTCTACAGCAAACATGGTTCCAACGTAGGCCCCCGAGGCGGGCGGCGTCAACGGAAAACCGCTGCGGCCCTCAACGCCCCCGGTCTGGAGGCAGCGTCCGGTCCCAGTTCCGAACGCCGTACGCGTCGAGGATCTCGATGACGCGGTCGAGGGGGAGCGCCTCGACGGTGCCTCGGTGGCCCGTCACCGAGGTGGCCCGCAACATCGAGTTGTAGACGGCCTCCTCGGTCGCCTCGGCAACGGCCTGGAAGAGCGGCGAGAGGGCGCCGTTGGGAACGAGGCCCGCCTCGGGGTCTGCCTCGGGGACGGTCGAGAAGGCGAGGACGTAGTCGCCCGAGCCGTTCGTAAAGCTGGCGCCCGTCCGGGCGAGGCCGACGAGCGCGCGGTCGGCGAGCCGCCGCAGCCGGCGCGCGTCGAGCGGGGCGTCCGTCGCCACGACGATCATGACGCTGCCGTCGGCGCTCGCGCCCAGGGCCTCCTGAAACGCGAACCGTCCCAGCTCGCGCCCGACCGGCGCCCCGTTCATCGTGAGCACGCCGCCGAAGTTGGTCTGCACCAGGACGCCGACCGTGTGGCCGCCGAGCGCCTCGGGGAGCGCCCGGGAGGCCGTCCCGATTCCGCCCTTCCACCCGAAGGCGACGGTCCCTGTCCCGGCCCCGACCGACCCCTCCTCCACCGGTCCGCCCGAGGCCGCCGCGAGCGCCGCCGCGACGTGCTCGGCGCGGACCGGCCGGCTCCGGATGTCGTTGAGGAACCCGTCGTTCGTCTCGCCCACGACCGGGTTGATGGAGCGGACCTCCTCCATGCCGGGTTCGCGCAGGAGGTGGTCCACGAGCGCGTCGGCGGCCTTCCAGACGCACAGGGTGCAGGTGAGGAGGATCGGCGTCTCGATCTCGCCCAACTCCTCGATCTGCGTCACGCCGAGGAGCTTCCCGAACCCGTTCCCCACGACGACCGCCGCCGGCACGCGGTCCTGGTAGACGTTGCCCCCGTGCGGGAGGACCGCCGTCACGCCCGTCCGCACCGCGTCGCCCTCGACGACCGTCGCGTGGCCAACCCGCACGCCGTCCACGTCGGTGATGGCGTTGAGGGGGCCGGTCGGCAGAATGCCCACTGCGAGCCCGATGTCTCGGGCGCGGGGCCGCTCGGCCGTCTGCGCCTGCCCCGAGGCGGCCGCAAGGATCAGCAGGACGAGGAGGAGGTCACGCATCGAGAAGGCGGTCGGGGGCGCTCTCGCGGACGAGCGCGCGGGCGAGGATGCGGGTCGCGTCGAGGAGGGGGACCCCCCGGAACTCCGCCTCGGGGAGGGCGAGCGGGATCTCGGTGCAGGCGAGCACGACGACCTCGGCCCCGGCCCCGAGGAGGGCGCGGAGGCCATGGCGCAAGCCGGCGACGGCGCGCGGGTCCACGGTCCCCCTCTTGATGCCGTACGTCGGGTCGTAGATCGCGGGCTGGACGTGCTCGCGCTGGACCGCCCCGGGGACCTGCACGACCTCGACCCCGAGGCGGGCGAGGCCGCCCTCGTAGAGGCCGGTCGCGCGCGTGCCGGTCGTGGAGAGGACGCCGACCCGTCGCACCGAGGCGTGGTGCCGGGTGAGGTGCTCAGCCACCTCGTCGACCATGTGGACGAGCGTGCACCGGCCGCCCACACGCGCCTCGACATGCTCGAAGATGGTCGGTGCGTGGGCCGTGTTGCAGGGGATCCCGACGACCTCGGCGCCGCCGTGGACCAGCGCCTCCGCCACGTCGGCGAGGGCCGGGCCGGGGTTCGCGGCGGTGTGCCCGAGAAGGAAGGGGGTCCGGTCGGGGATGGTGGCGGGGAGCGAGAGGAGGGCGACTGGCAGGTGGTCCTGGTCCCGCACGGCGCGCGTCGAGGCGGCGATCTTCTGGCAGAGGTCGAACCCGGCCTGTGGCCCGACGCCACCGACGACGCCGATCCGGCGGGGCACGTGGACGGAAGGGGGCATCGGGGCACGAGGGGGAGCGCCGGAAGATGGGGCCTCGGCGCCGGGCGCGCCACGCCCCCGACGTCGACCTCGAAAAAGCGCTCCGCCCCCGCGCCCTCGAGGGCGCGGGGGCGCCGTCAGGCGCTAGCCCTCTGGGGGCGAGGGCTGGTGAACCCCTCCAGTCCCGTCATCGGGAGCAGCGCGGAGGATTCGACGCCATCGCGGGAGGCCGTCGCGAGCGCTGGCGCCGGAGTCCGACGTCCCGTCGAGATCCGTCACGGCGGTCAGGAGGACGTCTCTGAAGTCTCCGCACAAGGCCTAGGGATCCACGAGCGCGGTGGACTCGGAGCCGAACGTCCCCGCCGGGACGGCGTCGATGGCCATCTCCCAGGCCGGAAACCGGCGCCCCTGGATCGGGCCCTGGCGCCGGACCTCCAGGTCGGTGTGCCGGGGGTCCGCTGCGATCCGCTCGAAGCAGGCCTCGATGTCGCGCTCGGCCCCCTCGATCCACTGCGCGAAGCGGACGAGCTGCCCGTCCTCTTCGAGCACGATGAGTTTGCCGGTGATGCCGTGGCGGGCGTTCCAGCGGCGGGCGGAGAGGAGCAGGTCGCTCAGGTCGCGGTCGGTGAAGGGGGTGGTCGGCGTCGAGACGTAGGCACAGGCGACGAGGGGGGTGGGGACGAAGCCGACGACTTCTGGGGACTCAGCCATGGACGGGGAGGGCGTACACCGGGGGCGAGCTACGGCGGGAGGAGATCCAAGGGTCCCGCAGCGGGCGCTGACAGACCCTGTCACCCCGGCCCCGTACCTTGCTCGTCTAACGACTCCGTACCCCATGGACTCCGCCCCCCGCGACGCCTCGGCGCCCGCCTCCAGCCAGGACGCCGACCTCGAAAAAGCGCTTCGCCCCCGCGCCCTCGACGACTTCATCGGGCAGCAGAAGATCAAGGACAACCTCCGCGTGTTCATCACGGCCGCGCTCCAGCGCGGGGAGGCGCTCGACCACGTCATCCTCTCCGGCCCGCCGGGGCTGGGGAAGACGACGCTCGCCCACATCATCGCCGAGGAGATGGGCGCCGAGGTCAAGACGACGTCGGGCCCCGCGCTCGACAAGCCGGCCAACATCGCCGGCCTGCTCACCAACCTGAACGAGGGCGACGTCCTGTTCATCGACGAGATCCACCGGCTCTCGCCCGTCGTGGAGGAGTACCTCTACTCGGCGATGGAGGACTACGCCATCGACATCCTCATCGACTCAGGCCCGTCGGCGCGGAGCGTGCGGATCGCGCTCCCGCCGTTCACCCTTATCGGCGCGACGACGCGGAAGGGCCTCCTCACGGCTCCGCTCCGCGCCCGCTTCGGGGTCGACTTCCGGTACGACTACTACGACATCGACACGCTCCACCGGATCGTCCTCCGGAGCGCCGGGCTCATGCATGTCGAGATCGACGAGGACGGGGCCTTCGAGATCGCCCGCCGCAGCCGCGGCACGCCGCGCATCGCCAACAAGCTGCTCCGCCGGACGCGCGACTTTGCCGAGGTGGAGACGGCCGCCGGGCCGGGCGACGGGCGCGTCACGCGCGCCGTGGCCGACCACGCCCTCAACGCGCTCGACGTGGACGAGGCCGGGCTCGACGAGATGGATGCCCGCATCCTGCTCTCGCTCATGGAGAAGTTCGACGGCGGGCCCGTCGGCATCTCGACGATCGCCGTCGCCGTCGGGGAGGACGCCGGGACGGTCGAGGAGGTCTACGAGCCGTACCTCATCCAGGAGGGCTTCATGGCGCGGACCCCGCGCGGCCGCGTCGCCACGCGCCGGGCCTACGACCACTTCGACATCGCCCCGCCGATCAAGCAGTCGGACATCTTCGACGAACTGCTCGGCTAGGCCGGCTCGCCGGCCTGGGCGAGGTCTCAGGCCCGGGCGATGGGGGCGGCCAGCCGGCGGCGGAGCGTCGGCTGGAGCGCGGCGAGGAGGAGCGCGGCGCCGGCTACCAGCGCGCCGGCCCCGCTCCACAGCGCCGCGGCCCCCGCGCCGGCCAGCACGAGCCCGCCGAGCGCCGGCCCGATCATCTTCGCTAGCCCCCAGGCCGCATGGTACACGCCCTGGTACGAGCCCCGGAGGTGGGCCGGCGCGAGCCGGGAGACGATCGTCGGGACGACCGGGAGGAAGGCCATCTCGCCCATCGTCCAGACGGCGCCCGCGAGCGCGTAGCCGAGGAACGAGTGGGCCGGCGCGTTGAATGCGAGTCCGAGGGCGATCAGGGCGACGGCCGTCGGCACGGCCCACCCGAGGAGCCGGTCGCCCACCCACCCCGCTACGGGGAGCCCGACGAGGACGATCAGCCCGCCGTTGATGGTGACGATCAGGCCGTAGTCCAGCTCGCTCAGGCCGTCGGCGTGCATCGTGAGGGGGAGCGCCGAGAACAGCTGGAAGAACCCGACGCCCACGCCGAGGACGGCGAGCGCGAGGACGGCGAGCGCCCCGTCGCGGACGGCTGGGCGGAGGCGGAGCGAGGAGCCTGCGTCGGCGTCGGCGGCGACGGGGCGGGTCTCCGGGATCGCCAGGAGCACGACGAACCCGTAGGCCAGCATCGTCGCCCCGTCGAGCACGAACAGGCCGAGGTACGACCGCGCGGCGATGAGCCCGCCCAGTGCCGGCCCCACCGCCGCGCCCAGGTTGATGGCCCAGTAGACGATGGCGAAGGCGCGCGGCTGCCGCTCCTCCGGGACGAGGTCGGCGACGGCCGCCGAGACGGCCGGTCGGTACATCTCGCCCAGTCCCCCGAACACGACCGCTGCGACGGCGATGGCCGCGAACGTCCGCGCGAAGGGGAGGGCCGCGATGGCCAGAGCACCGCCGACGAGGCTCAGCAGGAGCACGGGCCGGCGCCCGACGCGGTCGGAGAGCCAGCCGCCCACGAAGCCGCCCGCGAACGCACCCGCGCCGTAGAGCGAGACCGCCGCCGTCGCCTGCGGGATGCCGAGCCCGCGCTGCGTGGTCAGGAACAGGGCGAGGAACGGGAGCACCACCAGGCCCGTCCGGTTCACGAACGTGCCCACGACGAGCATCCAGAACGCCCGCGGGTACGTGGCGACGAGGGGCCGAAGGCGGGCGGCGATCACGGCACATGGCACGCCCCGGCCAGCACGACGCTGACCGGGGCGCAGAAGGAGCGCGAGCCGAGCCCTACTTGCCTTCGAGCTTGTCGGCCGCCTTGCCGATCAACTCCGCCGCCTTGTCAGCGGCCTTGTCGGCGAGGCCCTCGGCCTTCTCTTTCAACGACTCGGGGACGAGGTGCGCGGCCTTGTCGGCGGCGCCTTCGGCCTTGTCGGCGAGGGACTTGGCGAGGTCGCCGGCCCCGTTTGCCATGTTCTTGAGGTCCATCCGGATCGGGGGAAGGTGAGCCGGCAGGATACAGCACGGCCCCGGCGCGTCCGAGAGCGCCGGGGCCGAATGGTGGGCCGGTCCTGAGCGGTCTAGTCGATCATGTCCTCGGCGCGGTCGGCCGTGTCAGCGTAGGCGTCGCCGGCCTTCTTGCGGGCCTTGCCCGCCATCTCTTCGGCGGCGCCTTCGGCCTGCATCTGCTCGTTGTCGATCGCGTCGCCGACGGCCTTCTTGACGCTGCCTTTGGCCTGGTGCAGGGCGCCCGCCGCCTGCTCTTTCCGGCCTCGGGCTTCCTCGCGGTCGAGGCGATCTTCTACATCATTATGGTCCATGGGGAGGGGGGTCTGGTGAGGACCGCTTCGACGGTCGCTCGGGCCGGTCCGATCCTGCGCCGGGGCGATTCAGCGGGTACCCTACGGGCCTCTCAGGGAGCGTCCCTCTCAGCGGGCCACGCGGCGCTGGCGCTTGGCGTAGGCGTCCCGCGAGCGGACGTAGTCGCGGGCAAGGCGGTCCGTCACGCGCTCGGCCACGTAGTCGGCGAGGCGGGCGAGGCCGACGGTCATCTCTTCCGACGAGAGCGACGCGAGGGCGCGGCCCGTGATGACGTTGCCGGCGGCGGCCGGGAGCCCGAAGAAGGCCCGGTCCAGCACCTCACGCTCTTCGAGCTTCGTCCGCCAGAGCTCCTCGCCCGTCCGCGTGTCGAGCAGACGCATCTCGCCGAGGAGGACGAAGAACGTGGCGCCCTCGAAGGAGTCGGCGACGAGGGCGTAGTCCTCGATGCGGAGGTCGAGGGCGAAGTCGGCCGTCGAGGGGCGCGTGGCCGGGGCGAAGCCGAGGACGGTAGCGGAGCCGGCCAGCACCTGCCGGGCGATCCGGTCGGCCACGTCGACGCGGGCCACGACGCTGTCGAGGCGGGCCTGCGCGCGCCGCGCCTGCCGCCGCTTCTCGATGGAGGTCCCCACGCGGACGGCCGTCCCGACCGGGTCGTAGAGATCGATCCCGGCCTCCAGGGGGCTCCCGGCCTGGACGCGCGGCGCCGGGGGGATGGCGGCGGTCACGGCCACGCGCCGCCCGTCGAGCGACACCTCGCGGAGCCGGTTCGACGGCCCGCACCCGGAGGCGACGAGGAGGACGCCGCCGAGGGCGGCCAGGGCGATACGGGACGGGCGGGCGGGGAGGTGGAACACGGCCGGGCGCGGTGCGGTCAGGAGAGATCGGTAGTTTAGCCGCCCCTCGGACCGCCCCGGTAACCACCGCCCCCCATGCCCTACGTCGTCGCCCAGCCCTGCATCAACTGCAAGCACACCGATTGCGTCGAGGTCTGCCCCGTCGATTGCTTCTACGAAGGGCCGAACTTCCTCGCCATCCACCCGGACGAGTGCATCGACTGCAACGCCTGCGTGCCGGCGTGCCCCGTCGAGGCCATCTACGCCGACGACGAGCTCCCGGAGGAGTGGGCCCACTACACCGAGTGGAACGCGTACCTCGCCAACCAGTGGCAGGCGCTCGGGTACAACCTCACCGAGAAGAAGCCCGAACTCCCCGAGTGCGCCGAGTGGTCGACGCCGCCGCAGTCCGAGACGAAGAACGAGGAGGACATCCTGACGTGGGAGGGCGCCGAGTAGGCCCGGCCGCCGGGCCGCCGGCGCGTCAGCCTCCGAGCGCAGCCACCACCGACAGGAGCAGGAGCACCGTCACGAACGCGTAGCGGATCACGGAGCGCGACGGGAACGAGGAAGAAGACGTCATGGGTCGGGAGTACCTCCGCTCAGGGGACCCTCGCAACATCGCCGGTCCGGTGCGCGAACTCCAGAGGCGGAAGCTGATCATTTCCTGAGGGTTTCGTCCTGGGGGCCACCGGCCCCGTTTCCGCCGTCGTCTCTCGGGGACGACCCTCGCTCATGCCGACCTGCGCCTTCCTCACGACCGACGACCTCTCGGGCTTCGTCACCTACGACCACGAGACCGTCGCGCCCCTCCGCGACCGCGGCTGGGAGGTGACGTTCGTGCCCTGGCGGGCCGACGCCGACTGGGACGCGTTCGACCTCGTCGTCATCCGCTCGCCGTGGGATTACCAGGACGACCCGGACGCCTTCCTCGCGGTTCTCGAGACGGTCGACCGGTCCGCGGCCCGGCTGGAGAACCCGCTCGCGGTGGTCCGGTGGAACCTCCGCAAGACCTACCTCCGCGACCTCGAGGCCGCCGGCGTCCGCATCGTGCCGACGGCGTGGGGGACGGGCCTCACGGCCGAGACGCTGGCGGCGCTGCTCGGCCGGTGGGACACGCCGGAGATCGTCGTCAAGCCAGTTGTGGGAGCGAACGCGGACGACGCGTTCCGGCTGCGGCCGGGCGACGAGGCCAGCCAGCGCGCGTGCGCGGCGACGTTCGCCGACAGGGCGTTTCTGGCGCAGCCGTTCGTCCGGTCGGTCGTGGAGGAGGGGGAGGTCTCGGTGTTCGTGTTCGGCGGAGAGGTCAGCCACGCGATCCTCAAGACGCCCGCCGCGGGGGACTTCCGGGTGCAGGAGGAGCACGGCGGACGGATCCGGGGCGTCCCCCCTGAGCCGGCCCTCCTCGCCCTCGCAGACGCCGCCCTCCCCGTCGTGCCGGGCGCGGATCCGCTCCTCTACGCCCGCGTCGACGCGGTGCGGATGCCGGACGGCGGGTTCGCGGTGATGGAGCTGGAGCTGATCGAGCCGTCGCTCTACTTCCCCTACGGCGTGGGCTCCGCCGCCCGGTTCGCCGCTGCCGTCGATGCCCTCCGCCCGTAGTCACACGCCGCGCTCGATGGCCCGCGCCGCGATCCGGTCGACGAGGCCGGGAGCGATCAGCTTGGCCCACAGGCCGAGCTTGCCACGCGTCGTCATCACGAGTTCGCGCTTGCGGCGGGCGGCGGCCTCCAGCGTGAGGCGCGCGCACTCCTCCGCCGACATCACGTCGGCCTCGCGGACCGGGCTTTCGCCGAGCGGGGCGCCGTCCGCCCCGTAGGCGTGGCGGCGGACGCCCGTGGCGACGAAGCCGGGGTAGACGGTCGTCACGCTCACGCCCGAGTCGGCCAGCTCGATGCGGAGCGAGTCGAAGAAGCCGGCCATCGCGTGCTTCGAGGCCGCGTAGCCCGTCCGCGTCGGGACGCCCGTCTTGCCCGTCAGGCTAGCGACGTTGACGATCCGCCCGTGAGTGGCTTTCAGGTGGGGGAGGGCGGCGTGCGTGCAGTAGACGGCCCCGAAGTAGTTGACGTCCATGATCCGCCGGAGCGGCGTGAGGTCGCCGAGTTCGTCGAACCGGGCCCACATCGAGACCCCGGCGTTGTTGACAAGCACGTCGATCCGCCCGAACGCGTCGACGGCGCGGGCCACGAGCGCGCGGCACGCGGCCTCGTCGGACACGTCGGTGGGGATAGCGAGCGCCTCGGCGCCGTGCCGGCGACAATCCTCGGCGGTGGCCTCCAGTTCGTCCACCCCGCGAGCGGCGAGGGCGAGGCGCGCGCTCTGGTCGGCGAGCTGGAGCGCGAGGGCCCGGCCGATCCCGGACGAGGCCCCAGTGAGCACGACGGCGGCGCGAGCGAACGGAGCGGACATGGGCGGCGGAGAATGCGGAGCAGACAGTCTACGTCTGCAGGGGCACCACGGACCGGTTAACGCCGTTCAGTGAAGGCGCTACCTTCGCCGGCCCCACCGCTCCCCTCGCCCATGCCTACCGCCCCCTTCGACTATGTCATCGTCGGCGCCGGGTCGGCCGGATGCGTCCTCGCGAACCGGCTGAGCGCGTCGGGTCGCCACCGCGTGCTGCTCCTGGAGGCGGGCGGCGAGGACACGGACAAGAACATCCACATCCCGGCCGCCTTCTCCAAGCTGTTCGGGGGCGCGGCCGACTGGAACTTCCGGACGGTCCCGCAGGCGCACCTCGCCGACCGCCGTCTCTACCAGCCGCGCGGCAAGACGCTCGGCGGGAGCAGCTCGATCAACGCGATGATCTACATCCGCGGGCACCGGGCCGACTACGACGGCTGGGCCGCCCGCGGGTGCACGGGCTGGGACGCCGAGAGCGTCCTCCCGTACTTCCGCCGCAGCGAGGGCCAGCAGCGCCCGACCGACGCCCCCGAGCACGGCACCGACGGCCCGCTGACCGTCGGCGACCTGCGGAGCCCGAGCCCGCTCACGGAGCGCTTCGTCGCTGCCGCGGTGGAGTGGGGCTACCCCCGCAACGACGACTTCAACGTGGGCGAGCAGGAGGGCTTCGGGACCTACCAGGTGACGCAGCGCGGCGGCGTCCGGTGGAGCACGGCCCGCGCGTTCCTCCAACCCGCTCGGGGTCGCCACAACCTGGAGGTGTGGACCGAGACCCACGCCCTTCGGGTCATCCTCGATCGGGACGAGGACGGCGGCCTCCGCGCGACCGCCGTGGAGGTGGAGCGAGATGGCGAGCGCGAGACGGTCCGCGCGACGCGGGAGGTGATCCTCGCCGCCGGGGCCTTCGGGAGCCCGCACCTCCTCCTGCTCTCCGGCATCGGCCCGGCCGAGCACCTCCGCGCCCACGGCATCGACGTGTCCCACGAGCTGGAGGGCGTGGGGGAGAACCTCCAGGACCACCTGATCTCGGGCGTCGCCCGGCGCTCGACGTTCGGCGACACGCTCGACGTGGCCGAGGCGCTGGGCCACCTGGGTAAGAACCTGTTCGACTACGTCGTCCGGAAGCGGGGGCCGTTCACGAGCAACATCGCCGAGGCCGGCGGCTTCGTCCGCTCCGACCCGAGCCTGAAGGCGCCCGACATCCAGTACCACTTCGGTCCCGGCTTCTTCCTGGAGCACGGCCGGCGCAATCCGGAAGGCGAGACGGGCTACACCGTCGGCGGCCTCGTCCTGACGCCGGAGAGCCGCGGAACGGTCCGGCTGGCGAGCCCCGACGCGCACGAGAAGCCGCTCGTGGACCCGCGCTACTTCTCCGACCCGGAGGGCGAGGACGTGCGGCGGAGCGTGTGGAGCTTCCGCCTCGCGCAGCGGCTCGCCACGGCCTCCGCCTTCGCCGACATCGACGACGGGCCGTACGAGCCGGAGCGGATCCTGGAGGACGACGCCGAGATCATCCCGCACCTCCGCGCCACGTCCGAGACCCTCTACCACCCGGTCGGGACGTGCGCCATGGGCGTCGGGCCGGACGCGGTCGTGGACCCGGACCTCCGCGTGCGCGGCGTGCGCGGCCTCCGCGTGGCCGACGCCAGCATCATGCCGACGATCACGCGCGGCAACACGAACGCCCCGGTCATCATGATCGGCGAGAAGGCCGCCGATCTCGTCCTCGCTTCCGAGCCCATCGCCGCGTAACGCCCCCTGCCGTGACTCCGCCCCCGATCCCCCCCAACACGACCCGCGCCGACCTCGACGCCGCACTCCACGACCTCGCCGCGCACAAGACCGAGTGGGCCCGGCTCCCCCTCGACCGCAAGATCTGGCTGCTGGAGGGGCTGGCGCCCCGCATCGAGGCCGTCGCCGGACGCTGGGTGACGGCCGCCGCGCGTGCCAAGGGGCTGCCCGAGGGCTCGCCGCTCCGGGGCGAGGAGTGGACTTCCGGTCCGTGGGCGGCGATCAACTACCTCGGCCCGCTCGCCGAGACGCTCCGCCACGTCGAGGCCGGCACCCTCGACCAGCTCCTCGCCGGCAAGGTGCGCCAGCGTCCGGACCGGCAGACGGTTGTCCGCGTCCTCCCGGACGGGCTCACCGACCACGTCCTGTTCTCGGGCGTCGAGGTGGATGTGTGGATGCGCCCGGGCGTCACGCCAGACTCACTCCCCGACCAGATCGCGTCGTTCTACCGAGAGGACGAGCCGGAGGGCGCCGTAGCGCTCGTCCTCGGCGCCGGCAACATCGCCTCGATCCCGCTCCTGGACGCGCTCTACAAGCTGTACGCGCAGGGGCAGGTGGTCCTCCTCAAGATGAACCCGGTGAACAGCTACCTCGGGCCGCTCTTCGAGGAGGTGTTCGCCGCGTTCGTGAACGCCGGCTACCTCCGGATCGCCTACGGGGGCGCCGATGTGGGCGCGATCCTCACCCGGCACGACCTCGTCGACGAGATCCACATGACGGGGAGCGCGCAGACGCACGACGCCGTGGTCTACGGGACGGGCGCGGAGGGCGCCGCGCGGAAGGAGCGGGACGAGCCCGTCATCGACAAGCGCGTGACGAGCGAGCTGGGCGGCGTGACGCCGTGCCTCGTCGTCCCCGGCGACTGGTCGGAGCCCGACCTCGAGTTCCAGGCCCAGAACGTGGCCTCGCAGAAGATGCACAACGGCGGGTTCAACTGCGTCGGGACGCAGGTGCTCGTCCTCCCCGAGGCGTGGCGGCAGCGCGACGCGTTCGTCCACACCGTCCGCAAGGCGCTCCGCGAGCTGCCAGACCGTCCGGCCTACTACCCCGGCGCTGCCGACCGCGTGGCCGCCGCCCGCGAGGCCTACCCCGACGTGGCCGAGCGCCTCGGCCCGACCGGCGCGCGGACCCTCCTCACGCACGTCCCCCCGGATGACGACGGGCCGGCCTTCGAGGACGAGTTCTTCAGCAGCACGCTCGCCGTCACCAGCCTCCCCGGCGGCCAGCAGGATCCCGCCGAGTGGCTCGACCGCGCCGTCGACTTCTGCAACGAGCACCTGGCGGGGACGCTGGGCATCACGATCCTCGTCCACCCCCGCACGCTCCGCCGCCTCGGCGACCGGTTCTGGGACGCCGTCGCGCGGCTCCGCTACGGGACCGTCGCGGTGAACGGGTGGGTCGGCGCCGGCTTCTTGGTGGCGCAGGGGGCGTGGGGCGCGTTCCCGGGGCACACGCGCGACGACATCCAGAGTGGCGTCGGCGTGGTCCACAACGCCTACCTGTTCGACCGCCCGCAGAAGACCGTCATCCGGTCGCCGTTCGCGCCGTTCCCGCGCTCGCTCCTCCTCGGCGAGATGCACACGGCGCCGACGCCGCTCTACTACGCCACCAACGAGACGGCGGAGACGACGGCCCGCCGGGTCACGCGCTTCGCCGCCGATCCGAGCCCGCTCAAGCTGCCCGGCATCGTGGCCTCCGCGCTCCGCGGCTGAGGCCCGTCAGGCGAACGGCGCGGGGCGGACGGCCTCGACGACGTCGCGGACCGTCTCGGCGAAGGCCCGGACGAGCGCCCGCCGCGGGTGCGCGCGGGTGGTCAGGAGCCGCACGTCGCGCCGTGGGACGGGGGCCGACAGGGGACGGACGCGCCGCGCCTCCTCGTCGGTGAGGTAGAGCGTCACCAGCTCGGGCAGGAGCGTGACGCCGCCCGCGCGATCCACCATCCGGCGGAGCGTCTCCAGGTTGCCGCTCTCGAACCGGACGCGGCGCCCCTGGGCGCCCGCCGCCGCGCCGCAGAGATGGAGCACCTGGTCGCGAAAGCAGTGGCCCTCGCTGAGGAGCCACACGTCGTCCGGTGCGAGGCACTCGCAGGCCACCTCGGCCTCGGCCTCCACCCGGTGCCCGGCCCCGACGTAGGCGACGAACGGCTCCGAGAACAGCGGCTCGGCGTGGAGCCCCCCCCGCGTCTCGTCCGTCGCCACGATCCCGGCGTCGATCTGCTCCGCGGCGAGGTGCTCCAGGATGGCCCCCGTCGTCACCTCGCGGACCGAGAGGACGGCGTGCGGGTAGCGCTCGGCGAAGGGGCCGGTTACGAGCGGCAGCAGCGACGCGGCGACCGTGGGGATCACGCCGAGCCGGAGCTCCCCGACCGGCTCGCCGACGTCGTCCACGGCCCCCAGCAGCCCGTCGGCCTCGCGGAGCACGGCGCGCGCCCGCGTCAGCACGCGCGCCCCGGCGGCCGTCGGCACCACGGGCTGGCGGCTCCGGTCGAAGAGGGCGAGGCCGAGCTCGGCCTCCAGCTTCTTCAGGCCGGCGCTGAGCGTGGGCTGGGAGACGAAGCAGGCCTCGGCGGCCCGCCCGAAGTGGCGGTGCGCATCGACGGCGACGGCGTAGCGGAGCTGGGCGAGGGTCACGGCGCGACGAGAGATAGGCTGTGGCTATCGAAGGATACCCAGAATCCATTTGATCTATGGACCTCCACCCCCTACCCTGAGGGTGACGAATCCCTCTCTTCCCGCCCGATCTGACATGGCCATGGAACCCACCAAACGAGACGGCCCGCTCCTCACCACCGCCGACGGCGCCCCCATCCCCGACCAGGAGAACGCCCTGACGGCCGGGCCGCGCGGCCCGCTCCTCATGCAGGACGTGGTGCTCCAGGAGCAGATGCAGCGGTTCAACCGCGAGCGTGTGCCCGAGCGCGTGGTCCACGCCAAGGGCTCCGGCGCCTTCGGCACGTTCACGGTCACCAACGACATCACGGCCTACACGAAGGCCTCCCTCTTCTCGGAGGTGGGCAAGGAGACCGAGATGTCGATCCGGTTCTCGACGGTCGCCGGCGAGCGCGGCGCGGCCGACGCCGAGCGCGACCCGCGCGGCTTCGCCGTCAAGTTCTACACCGACGAGGGCAACTGGGACCTCGTGGGCAACAACACGCCGGTGTTCTTTGTGCGCGACCCGTACAAGTTCGCCATGTTCATCCACTCGCAGAAGCGGCACCCGCATACGAACCTGCGCGACGCCGATATGCAGTGGGACTTCTGGAGCCTCTGCCCCGAGAGCCTCCACCAGGTCACGTGGCTCTTCGGCGACCGCGGCATCCCGAAGACGTACCGGACCATGAACGGGTACGGCTCGCACACCTACTCGATGGTCAACGCCGAGGGCGAGCGCGTCTGGGTCAAGTTCCACTTCAAGACGGACCAAGGCATCGAGTGCCTCACCAACGAGGAGGCCGCCGACCTCATCGCGCAGGACCGCGAGAGCCACCAGCGCGACCTCTGGGAGGCCATCGACAACGGCGACTTCCCGTCGTGGACGCTCTACATCCAGGTGATGACGCAGGAGCAGGCGGAAGCCCACCCGGACAACCCGTTCGACCTCACGAAGGTCTGGCCCCACGGCGACTACCCGCTCATCGAGGTGGGCCGGATGGAGCTCAACCGGAACCCGCAGAACTACTTCCACGAGGTGGAGCAGGCGGCGTACAACCCGAGCTCGCTGGTCCCGGGCATCGGGCCGAGCCCGGACAAGATGCTCCAGGGCCGGCTCATGAGCTACCAGGACGCCCACCTCTACCGCATCGGCGTCAACTACCGCGACCTCACGGTGAACCGGCCGCGCGTGCCCGTCCGCAGCTACATGCGCGATGGCCAGTTCGGCGGGGCCCTCGACGAGGGGACGGGCCACCCGAACTACTACCCGAACTCGGTGGAGGGCGCCCCGCGTCCGGACCCGAGCTATGCCGCGCCGCAGTGGCACCTCGGCGACGTCACCGTCGACCGCTACAACAGCCGCGAGGACCACGACGACTTCTCGCAGGCCGCGGCGCTCTACCACCTCATGGACGAGGCCGCCCAGGAGCGCCTCGTGCAGAGCCTCGCCGGCGCCCTCGGCGGCGTGAAGCGGCAGGAGATCGTCGACCGCCAGCTGGCCCTCTTCGACCGGGTCGACGAGGACTACGGCCGGCGCGTCCGCGAGGCCGTCACGGCCGTCCGCAGCGGCGGCGACGGGCAGTCGGTCGACGCGGCGATGGCCGTCCGCGACGCCGTCCCGGAGGGCGAAGCGCAGCGCGACTAGCCTGTCGGCGCCCCACCCCGACGCCCCGGCGGCTCCGGCTGCCGGGGCGTTTTGTGTCCACCCCCGCCCGCTGCTCCATGTCCGACGACGCCATGGACCTCTCCAACGTCGACTTCCACGAGATCGCCCGCCGGGGCGACGCCGAGGTCCTGGCCGTCTTCCTCGACGCCGGGCTCGACCCCGACCTCCGTGACGGAACCGGCTACTCGCTCCTCATGATCGCCGCCTACAACGACCAGGAGCCCACGACGACGCTCCTCCTGGACCGCGGCGCCGACCCGGACGCGCCCGACGCGAGCGGCAACACGCCGCTCATGGGCATGGCCTTCAAGGGGTACGTCGACCGGGCCCGCCAACTCCTCGACGGCGGGGCGAACCCGAACGCCCAGAACCCGGCGGGCGCCACGGCCCTCCACTTCGCGGCCATGTTTCGGCAAGAGGCCCTGGCGGACCTGCTCGTGGAGCGCGGCGCCGACGTCTCGCTGCCCGATGCCAACGGCATGACCGCCGCCGCCCTCGCCAAGGCCCACGGCCACACCGACTTGGCGGAGCGGCTTCGGAGCGCGTAGCCTCGCTCAGCCCGTCGCGACGTGAGCGCCGATCGGCATCGGCTCGGTCGGGAGATCGGGCTCCGGGTCGTGCGCGGTGGGTTTCTCGACCACCTCGTAGAGGTCGAGCCGGCGGTCGGCCCACGGGCGGACCGTCCCGGTGATCCGGTTTCGCCGCGTCAGCTCCAGGTCGACGTCGGCCACGACGATGGCCTCGATGTTCGGCTCGCACTCGGCGGCCACGCCGTCGCGCGCGAACGGGAAGTCGCTCGGCGTGAAAACACCGCTCTGGGCGTAGTTCACGTCCATGTTGTCGACGTCCGGGATCAGGCCGGTCACGCCCGCCGTGACGACGTACATCTGGTTCTCGATGGCGCGGGCCTGCGCGCAGAGCCGCACGCGGAGGTAGCCCTGCCGGTTGTCGGTGCAGAACGGGACGAACAGGATCTGCGCCCCCTTCTGCGCCGCGATCCGCGCGACCTCGGGGAACTCGACGTCGTAGCAGATCGAGATGGCCACGCGCCCGCGGTCCGTGTCGAACACGCGGACGCCGTCGCCGGCGCGGACGCCCCACCACCGGGCCTCGTTGGGCGTGATGTGGAGCTTCTTCTGCGCCTCGATGGAGCCGTCGCGGCGGAAGAGGTAGGCCACGTTGTAGATCCCGTCCTCCTCCTCCACGTAGGTGCTCCCGCCCACGATGTTCGTGTTGTAGCGGACGGCGAGGTCGTGGAACAGGTCGAGGTAGTTCGGCGCGAGCGCCGCCAGCTGGCGGATGGCCTGCCCACGCCGCGCGTGGGGGAGGTACGAGAGGAGCTGGAGCGTAAAGATCTCCGGGAAGAGGACGAAGTCGGCCCGGTAGCCGCCGGCGGCGTCGACGAAGAACGTGACCTCGCGCGCGAACTCGTCGAACGAGCCGATCGTCCGCATCGGGTACTGGACGGCGCACACGCGGACCGGGAGCGTGCTCCGCGTCCGCTCGGCGGGGTCCGGGTGGTAGTGGAGGTTCACCCACTCCATGATGACGCCGTAGCCGCGGCTCTCCTCGTCGTCGGGGAGGTAGCCGGCCACCACGCGCTTGATGGCGAACCCGTTGGCGAGCTGGAACGTGAGGACGGGCTCGACGAGGGTCCGCCCCACGACGCCCTCGACGTACTCCTGCGCCGTCATCTCGTCGGCCACCTTGTGGTAGCCGGGCAGGCGCCCGCCGATCACGATCCGCTTGAGGTTGAGGCGCCGGCACAGCGCCTTCCGCTCCTCGTAGAGCCGCCGCCCGATGCGCATCCCCTGGAACGCCGGGTCCACGGCCACCTCGATGCCGTAGAGCGAGTCGCCGTCGGGGTCGTGGCTCCCCGCGAGGTCCTCGTGCACCACGTCGTCGTAGACGTGGCTCGCCCCGTACTCGTCGATGTCGACGAGGAGGCTGAGCGCCGTCGCGATGAGCCGCCCGTCGATCTCGACGCCGATCTGGCCCTCGGGGAACCGCCGCGTCAGCGCGTCGAGCTCAGCCTCGGACCACGTCTCCATGCCGGGGAAACACAGGCCGTGGAGCTGGACGATGGCGTCGTGGTCGTCCGGCGTGAGCGGACGGATGCGGAGGGACGTCTGGAAGGCGTCGAGGTCGATCTCGGGCACGGGGGAGAGGGGAGGGGACCCGTTCAACCGCCGGGAGGCGTGGCAGTGCCCACCGCGCCGGGGCTCACAGGATCTCCCCGCGTCGAGACGTGCCGGGTCTCCAACGCGACAGCCCGGACGCGGCCCGCTCGCTCAGCCGCGCGGCGTCGGCATCTCGAAGAGCCCCTCCACCGAGAGGTACCGCTCGCCGGTGTCGTAGCAGAACGTGAGCACGCGGGCGCCGTCCGGCAGCTCGGGGAGCGTCTGGGCGACGGCCGCCAGCGAGGCGCCCGACGAGATCCCGATGAGCAGGCCCTCCTCCTGGGCCGCGCGGCGGGCGTACGCCTTGGCCTCGTCGCCCGAGACTTGGATGACCCCGTCGAGCAGGTCGGTGTCGAGGTTGTCGGGGAGGAAGCCGGCGCCGATGCCCTGGATCGGGTGCGGGCCGGGGGCGCCGCCCGAGATCACCGGCGACCCCTCGGGCTCGACGGCGAACACCTTCACGCCCGCCATCTCGCGCTTCAGGACGCGGGCGACGCCCGTGATGTGGCCGCCCGTCCCCACGCCGGTGATCACGGCGTCGAGACCGTCGGGGAAGTCGTCCAGGATCTCGCGGGCCGTCGTCTCCTCGTGGACCTGGGGGTTGGCGGGGTTCTCGAACTGCTGCGGCATCCAGGCGCCCTCGGTCTCGTCGAGCACCTTCTGCGCGCCCGCGATGGCGCCCTTCATGCCGTCGGCGGCCGGGGTGAGGACGAACTCGGCGCCGTAGGCCGCCATCAGCCGCCGGCGCTCGACGGACATGGACTCGGGCATGGCGAGGATCACGCGGTAGCCCTTCACCGCGCCGACCATGGCGAGGCCCACGCCCGTGTTGCCGCTCGTCGGCTCCACGATGACGCCGCCGGGCTGGAGGGCACCGGACGCCTCGGCGGCCTCGACCATCGAGAGCGCGATCCGGTCCTTGATGGAGCCGCCGGGGTTGGCGCGCTCCAGCTTGATCCAGACGTTGGCGTCGGGGCCGAACAGGCGGTGAATCTTGACGTGCGGGGTGTCCCCGATGGTGGCGAGAACGGAATCCAACGGCATGGGAGAGGGGGAAGGAGAGGAGGGCAGACGCGGGGACCGTCAGATCACGTACTCCGGCATGGGGTGGGTCTGGCCGTCCTGCGTGCGGAGCTGGGCGACGTGCGTGACGGAGGAGCCGGGCGGGACCGACCGGGTGAGCCACACGTTGCCGCCGATCGTGCTGCCGGCGCCGATCACGGTGTCGCCACCGAGGACCGTCGCGTTGGCGTAGATCACGACGTCGTCCTCGACGGTCGGGTGGCGCTTGGTCTGGGCGAGGCCCTTGTCCACGAAGAGGGCGCCCAGCGTGACGCCCTGGAACAGCCGCACGCGGTCGCCGATGACGGCCGTCTCGCCGATCACGACGCCCGTCCCGTGGTCGATGGCGAACCGCCGGCCGATCCGGGCGCCGGGATGGATGTCCACGCCAGTCTGGCGGTGGGCGTACTCGGCGAGCAGGCGGGGGACGAGCGGGACGCGCTCGCGGTAGAGCGCGTGCGCGAATCGGTGGACGGCCGTCGCATAGAGGCCGGGGTAGGCGAGCACGACCTCGTCGACGCTCTCGGCGGCGGGGTCACCGGCGGCCGTGGCCTCGGCGTCCTCGCGGAGGATGGTGCAGAGGTCGGGGAGCGCGCTGAGGGCCGCCTCCGCCATCGTCTCGGCGCGGGCGGGCGCGACGGGCGCCAGCAGGTCGCGGACGAGCCCGCGGAACCGCTCGATCTCCGCGCGCACGTCGCCGCCGGTGGCGAAGGCGGGGAACAGCAGCGCCAGCGCGGCCTGCACGGCGGCCTGGGCCCGCTCCACCGACGGACCTCGCTGGACGTACGCCTCGCGCCGTCGCTCGACATCCGTCGCGAAGGCGTCGAGATCGAAGGAGGGAGCGGACATGGGGCAGCGCGGGGTCCGGACTCTGAATTCGCGACCGGCGTGCGCGGTTCTCACACGCCCTCGCACGTCCTCTGCCAGGCGGGCCGTCCACGACCGTCCGGGGTCACGCTGCCGGGGCGGAGCCGGGGGCCGTTGCGCCGCGGTCGAGGGTCCGCGCGGGTGGCCCGGGCGGCCAGATGTGGTATCGGACCGGCGCGCCCAGGGGCGGGTGCCCTCGGGCATGGCGGCGAGGGAGTCGCGAGGTGGCGGTCGCTACGAGGCGGGAAGCCTCATGACGAACGAGGCGCCCTCGCCCTCGGTGCCCTCGACGTTCAGCGTCCCACCGTGCCCCTGGGCCACGATGTCGTGGCTGAGGGAGAGGCCGAGGCCCGTCCCCCGCCCCGTCGGCTTGGTGGTGAAGAACGGCTCGAACACCCGGTCCCGGATCTCCGGGCTCAGGCCGCCGCCGTTGTCCGTCACCTGGACTACGGCGTGCCCGTCTCGGCGGTGCGTCGACACGGTGACCGTGGGGACGTAGGTGCCCTCGGTGGCGAGCGCGCGGTCGGCGACGGCGTCGAACGCGTTGTCGAGGAGGTTGATGAGGACCCGGCCGATCTCCTGCGGGACGGCGTCGACCTTCCCCGTGTCGGGGGCGAGGTCCCGGTTGACTAGGACGTTCACCTCCGGTCGGCGCGCCCGGAACCCGTGCCAGGCGAGGTCGGCGTACTCTCCTACGAGGGAGTTGAGGTCCACCGGGCGGCGCTCCCCGACGCCCCCGCGGGCGTGGGCCATCATGGCGCGGACGATGGAGTCGGCGCGGCGGCCGTGGGCCTCGATCTTCTCGGTATTGGCCTGGAGGTCGGCGAGGAGGGCGGCCTGCTCGTCGGGGTCGGTGGTCTCGTTCAGCTCGTTCACCAGCTCGCGCGAGAGCTGGGCGAAGTTGGTGACGAAGTTGAGCGGGTTCTTGATCTCGTGGGCGATCCCGGCCGTGAGCTGCCCGAGCGAGGCCAGCTTCTCCTGCTGGACCAGCTGCGCCTGGGCCGCCCGCAGTGAGTGGAGCGCCTCGTTGAGGTCGGCCGTCTGGCGCTCGACCTCCTCCTGGAGCTGGCGGTTGCGCGTGTTGAGGAGGTCGTTCATGGTCCCCTCGTCCTCCTGCATCGCGTCGGGCACGGAGAAGTGGAAGTGGTCCAAGAGCCAGCGGCCGTCGTGCCGGGTGAGCACGAACGTGAACCGGGGCGTCTCGACGATCGTCTCGTCCCCCAGGTCGATCGTGACCGCGATCTCGCCGACGGCGAGGGCGGCAGTCGGGTCGAGGACGCGGGCCGTCATCCAGGGCACGTCGAGCGTGAACGGGTACGACATCCCCGCGTGCTCGCGCTCGACCATCGCCTGGAGCTCGCCGCGGTCCGCGTAGTAGTCGCCGGGGCCGGTGCCGTAGCCGGTGAACCGCGCGACGACCGCGCCGAGGAACCGCTCGATCGCCGCGGGCGACGAGTCGACCCAGTCGTGGAGGATGGCGAGGACGGCCTCGCGGACCTCGGTCTCGACGGTGGAGGAGGGCGTCTCCATGGAGAGATCAGCTACGCGGAAGAGACGCACAACCTAGCGCACGCCGGCCAACGCCTCGGCTACCAGCCGATCCGGCCGTCGGCGTCGGGCACGCGCTCCCGGCCCGGCGGCCCGTCCGGGGGCGGTGCGGGGGGCGGCTCCAGCACCGGCACGTCGACCGGGTCCTCGATGATCATCTCGTCCATGCCGTCGACCGCCTCGTCGGTGAGGAGGCCCCCGTTGCGGCGTTCCATCTCGCGCTCGGCGTCGCGGATGGCGCGCTCGCGGGCGGCGCGGAGCTGCTCGGCCCAGTCGTCGGCGCCCCGGTTGATCTCGCGGGCGGCCTGGCGGACCGCCTCGCGGGCGAGGCGGCGAAGGCGCGGGTCCTCGATCCGGTCGAGGTCGATCCACTGGTCCTCGATCCAGTCCGGGTCGATCCAGTCGCTCTCGTCGACGTTCGGGCCGGGGTCCCACGCGTCGGGCGTGGGGCGGTCGCGGCGGCGCTCCACGTCCACGTCGACGCCGCGACGGTTCGGGGTGCGGGGGCCGTACCCGTCCGGCACGTCGGCCTCGTCGCGGTCGAAGATGCCGCCGACCCAATCGGTGAAGCGGTCCCAGAGGCCCGGCCCGCGGTCGTCGTCTTCCGGCTCCGGGGGGTGCGGGAACGACCGGCTCCGGTCCACGAGGCCGCCGCGCTGGGCCGTCCGGAAAAAGTCGCCCACGAGGCGGAGCGCGTTGTGGCCGCCCTGGCCCCAGTACGACGAACGGAACGTGACGCGCGGGTCGTCGAAGCCGACCCAGGCGCCGGTCACGAGGTCGGGGTGCATCAGCAAGAACCAGCCGTCGGCGCCGTCCTGCGTGGTGCCCGTCTTGCCGGCGAGGTCGCCGCGCGCGCCGAACGCACGTCGGACCTCGGTGCCCGTGCCGCGGTCCACGACGCCACGCATCATGTCCAGCAGGTTGACGGCCACGTCGTCGTCGAGCGCCGTCCGCGGCTCGGGGGCGAAGCGGGCCACCTCGTTCCCGTCGCGGTCGGTGATGTGGGTGACGGTGACGGGCGGGTGGTAGACGCCGCCCGACGCGATCGTCGCGTAGGCGCTCGTCATCTCCAGGAGCGACACGTCGCTCGTGCCGAGGGCGAGCGACGGGACCGCCTCCAGGTCGCTCGTGATGCCCATGCGGCGGGCCGTCCGCGCGAGGTCGCGGGCGCCGACCTCCTGCACGAGCCGCGCGGCGACGGTGTTTTTGGAGTAGGCGAGGCCGTCCCGGAGCGAGACCATCTCGTCCGACGTCGTGCCGCTCGCATTCGTCGGCTGCCAGACGACGCCGTCGGACATCTCGATGCTGACGGCCGAGTCCGGCACCTTGTCGTCCGGCTCGTAGCCCTCTTCCAGCGCGCGGGCGTAGAGGAACGGCTTGAACGTGGAGCCGGGCTGGCGGCGCGCCCGCGCGACGTGGTCGTAGGCGGACTTCTCGAAGTCGCGGCTGCCGACCCACACCTTCACGCCGCCCGTCTCTGGGTCGATGGCGCTCAGCGCCACCTCCAGGCGCATCTTCACCTGGCGGAGCGAGTCGAGGAACGACGGCGTCGCGCGGAGCGAGTCGAGCACGGCCTCGGCGTCGCGGCCCGCGGGCGACGGCGCCCTGGTAGGCGCGCGTGTCGCGGATGAAGGCGTCGGCGGCGGCGCGGCGGAGCGTCCAGAACCGCTCGAACGGCTGCGTGGTGTGCGACGCCGTGACGTAGGGCGCCGTCGTGGTCCCGAGGCGCGACGTCGAGGCGCGCCCCCACTCCACGTCGGCGACGGACTGGAGCGCGTCGCCGAAGCGCCGGGCCGTCTCCATCGCCGCCCGCTGCATCCGCCAGTCGAGCGTGGTGTGGATCGTGAGGCCGTCGCCGTAGAGGCTGTAGCCGTGCTCGTCGGCCCAGTCCTCCAGCATCACGCGGACGTGCTCGGTGAAGTGGGGCGCCTTGCTCGTCTGCATTGGCTGGCGCTCGAACCGGAGCCCCAGCGGCTCGTCCCGGAGCGGCGCCACCTCGGCCTCGGGCACGCCGCCGTAGCGGACGAGCTGGCCGAGGACCACGTTGCGACGCGCCTTCGCGCGCTCGGGGTTGCGGTACGGGTTGTACGAGTACGTCCCCTTGAGCATCCCGACGAGCGTGGCCGCCTGGAGCCGGTCGAGGTCGTCGGCCGAGGTCGAGAAGTAGGTCCGCGCGGCCATCTCGATCCCCCACGCGTTGTAGAGGAACGGGACCGTGTTGAGGTAGAGCTCCAGGATCTCGTCCTTCGTGTAGACGCGTTCGATCTTGCGCGCCGTGATGGCCTCCTTCAGCTTCCGCGTGATGGAGGCGTCGTTGCCGATCTCGTCGGGGAAGAGGTTGCGGGCGAGCTGCTGGGTGAGCGTCGAGCCGCCCCGGAGCCCGTCGCCGGTGAGGGCCCCGGCGACGACGGACCCGTAGCCGAGCAGGTCGATGCCGCCGTGCGCGTAGAACCGGCGGTCCTCCGTCGCCACGAGCGCCTCGACCACGTGGGGTGAGATCTCGTCGAGCGACTTCCACTCGCGGTTGCGGCGGGCGTAGCGCGTGAGCTGCACCCCATCGGCCGAGACGACGGTGGACGGGTAGATCTCGCGGGCGCCGCGCAGGTCGGACACGCTCGGCGTGAAGGGCCACAGTACGAGCGCGTACGCGAACAGCACCACGGTCATGACGACGGCGAACACGGCGCTCGCGCCCGCCAGGCCGCCCGCGGCCCACAGCACCCGCTTCGACGTCGGCCGCTCGATGTCACGGACGTTCGTCCAGACGGCGGAGGCGGCCGCCCTCAGCTTGGTCCAGACCCAGAGCGCGAGCTGGCGGAGGTGTACCCAGATCCACGCGATCACACGACGCCAGCGCGGCGGCGCAGCGTCGGGGGACGGGGTGGGAGTGGGGGCCGGATCGGACATCGATGCGGAGTGGGACGGGGGCTCCTACGCGGGGCGGGCGCAAGAGATACGTCCGGCGCGGGCGGCGGCTTCAACGGCCGAGCGTCCACCGGCCGTATTCACGGCGCCGGATGCCGCCCGTGCGAACGACGAGGCGGAGGGCGCGTTTGACCCTTCGCTCCTCCTCCAACGCCATGTCGCGGTTCTGGCCTACGTCGGTCGTCGTCCTCCTGCTCACCGCCACCGGCTGCGCCACGACAACTCCGCCGGCGCCTCTCCCGGCGCCCCCCATCGAGATCCCGCTGGAGATCCGGTGGGCGCGTCGCTCCGCCGAGCACGCGGCGATCTACGTCCAGACCTACCGCGCGGCCACCGAGCACCTCCGCGCCGTCGCCGACACGCTCGCGACGCCAGACTGGGCCGTGATCCTGGACGCGGACGAGACGCTCCTGGACAACTCGCTCTACCAGCGCCGTCGCGCGGAGCAGGGGCTCGGTTACACGTCGGAGAGCTGGGCCGCGTGGGCGCGCGAGGAGGCGGCGCCCGCGCTCCCTGGCGCCGTCGACTTCACCACCGAGGTCGTCCGCCTCGGGGGGCGCGTCGTCGTGGTCACCAACCGCGACGACGCGGTCTGCGACGAGACCCGGTCGAACCTGACGCGGGTCGGGATCGAGGCGGCGGCCGTGCTCTGCCAGGTCGGTGGCGTCGGGGACAAGAATCCGCGGTTCGAATCGGTTCAAGAGGGGAGGGTCCCGACGCTCCCTCCGCTCCGGGTCGTCATGTGGGTGGGCGACAACATCCAAGACTTCCCCGACCTTGCCCAGGAGGTGCGCCTCGCAGCGCCGGCGTCGTTCGACCCGTTCGGCAGCCGGTACTGGATCCTTCCCAACCCGATGTACGGGTCGTGGACGCGGAATCCGGAGCCGGCCGAGGCCCCATAGCGCCGCCCTGGCTCCCCCTATGCTCTCCGTCGGCCTCTCGCTCGTCCTCGCGGCCGCCTCCGTGGCGGCCCCGCCAGACTCGGCCGACGTTCGGGCAGTGCTCGACCACCTCGGTCGCGACGTCATCACGCCGACCTATGCCGACCTCGACCGGGCGGCGGCCGACCTCGCCGACGCGACGGCCGCGCTCGCCGAGGCGCCCTCTGACAGGGCGCTCGACGACGCCCGCGCGCGCTGGCGGACCACGCGCCGGGTCTGGGAGCAGGCGGAGGCCTTCCTCTTTGGCCCCGTCACGTTCGCCGGCCTCGACGCGTCGCTCGACACGTGGCCGGTCAACGTGGTGGATCTGGAGGGGCTCCTCGCGAGCGACCTCCCCCTCGACCGCGACCTCCTCGGCCGTCTCGACGCAACGATGAAGGGGTTCCACGCCCTGGAGTACCTCCTGTGGGGCCCGGACGGGGACAGGGCGGCGGCCGCGTTGACGTCCCGCGAGCGGTCCTACCTCCGGCTCATCGCCGACGCCCTCGCCGCCGACGTCCGCGCGCTCCACCAAGCGTGGGTCGGCGACGACGGGTACGCGGCCGGCCTCCGCTCGGCGGGCGACCCCGAGCGATCGGTGTACGCGACCCGCCGGGACGCCCTCTACGAGCTGCTGATGGGGGTCCTCTTCATCACAGACGAGGTGGCATCGGAGAAGCTGCTGGTTCCTCTCCTGGCGGGGAACGGGGAGTTCGCGGAGTCCCAGTTCAGCGAGTCGTCGCGCGAAGACGTCGTGGACAACCTCCAGAGCGTCGTCCACGTGTACGCCGGCGCATACGGCGGTCGCTCCGGTCCCGGGCTCTCGGACCTCGTCGTCGCTCGGGATCCGGCTCTCGACGCCCGGTTCCGGGCTGAGCTCGAGGCCGCCCAGGCCGCCGTGCGTGCCATCCCGGGCTCGCTCGAAGCCGCCATCGTCGAGGCGCCGGAGACCATCGAGGCCGCGCGCGATGCGGTCCAGGCCGTCCAGCGGACGCTGGAGGACGAGATGATCTACCTCCTCGTCCCGCCCGAAGACGGATGACGTCCCGTCCTCCCATCGTTCTCCACCTCGTGGCGCTGGTGGCGCTCGTCCCCGGGTCGTACCTGATCGCCCTTGGCGGCGACGGCCCGGCCGGCGGCGGGGCGACGGTCGCGCTGGCCACCAGCCACGCCTATTCCCAGCCCGCGCCGACGCTCGACGAGGAGGAGCGCGACCTCCACCGCCGGGGCGACCGCGTGTTCGGGGCCGCCTTCGTCACGGCCCCCGCCCCCGTGCACGGCGGCCTCGGGCCGCTCTACAACGAGACCGGGTGCGTGGCCTGCCACGCCCGCGACGGCCGGACGCCCGGCGCGCTCCTGCTCCGGGTGAGCGTGCCCGGCGCCGACGCACACGGTGGCCCCCGGCCGGCGCCGCACGTCGGCCTCCAGGTCCAGGACCGCGCCGTGTTCGGCCAGGTGCCCGAGGCCCGCGTCGACGTGACGTGGACGGAGCGGACCGAGCGGCTGGCGGACGGGACGGAGGTGACGCTCCGGGTCCCCACCTATTCCCTCGGCTCGACGGCTCAGCCGTTGCCGCCCGACCTCCTCGTGTCGCCCCGCGCGCCCCGGCCCGTGTTCGGCCTCGGCCTGCTGGAGGCGGTGCCCGACAGCGCCCTGGTCGCTCTCGCCGCGCGCCAGGCCCGCGACGGTGAGGTCTCCGGGCGCGTGAATGCCGTCTGGGACCCGGTCGAGCAGCGGCAACGAGTCGGGCGGTTCGGGCATAAGGCGACGCACGCGACGCTCCGCTCCCAGGCCGTGTCGGCTTTCCGCGAGGACGTGGGCGTGACGAGCGACCTCGCGCCAGACCCCGACGGCGCCGCCCCCGAGGTGGGCCGCACCGACCTCGACGCGCTCACATTTTATCTCCAGACACTCGCCGTCCCGGACCAGCGCCACCGGACCGACCCCAACGTGCGCCGAGGGCGCCAGCTCTTCCGGGATGTCGGGTGCGCATCGTGCCACGTGCCCGAGCTGCAGACCGGTCCCCTCGACGGAGTCCCGGCGGCCTCGAACCAGACGATCCACCCCTACACCGACCTCCTCCTCCACGACATGGGAGACGGCCTCGATGACGGCCGCCCGGAATTCGGCGCGGCGGGGACTGAGTGGCGGACGCCCCCGCTGTGGGGGATCGGACTCTCGGAGGTGGTCAACGCGAACCCGGGGTTCCTCCACGACGGCCGGGCGCGGACGTTGGAAGAGGCCGTCGTGTGGCACGGCGGTGAGGCCGCGCCCGCCCGCGAGCACTACCGACGGCTGACGACGCCCGAGCGGGAGGCGCTCCTGGCCTTCCTCCGATCCCTCTAAGACCGGCCAGTCACCTCCGACTCGGCCAGCCGCCGGCACTACGGCTTGGCGAGGGCATCCCGGAGGGCAGCGGGTTGGACCCAAGGCGTATCGTCCGGACGAGCCGGTCTGGCTCGACGGGGGGCGCCTAGCGTCTCCGTCGGCCGGCTCGGGGCCGGGACGGAGGCGGCGATTGAAACGCTCACGGTGGTGCGGTAGGGCCGGCCACGATTGGTAAGAGGACCGGGATCGAAGGCGGACCTGCTCCGTAGCTTGGTCCCCTCCCTTCCCCAACGCCCGTCATGGCCGAGCCGCCCGTCACCACCGCCGAGATGGAGGACCCCGCCCCCGAGCGGACCGCTGAGGACCGCGCCCGCCTGGAGGCGATCGCCGCCAACACCATCCGCGGCCTCTCCATCGACGCCGTCGAGAAGGCCAACTCCGGCCACCCCGGCCTCCCGATGGGCATGGCCGACGTGGCCGTCGTGCTCTGGAGCCGGTTCCTGAAGCACAACCCGAAGGACCCCCACTGGTTCGACCGCGACCGGTTCGTGCTCTCGGCCGGCCACGGGTCGATGCTCCTCTACAGCCTCCTCCACCTGAGCGGCTACGACCTCCCCCTGGAGGAGCTCAAGAACTTCCGCCAGCTCGGGTCCAAGACCCCTGGCCACCCCGAGTACGGCCACACGCCGGGCGTTGAGACCACGACCGGCCCGCTCGGCCAGGGGCTCGCGACGGCTGTGGGGATGGCGATGGCCGAGAAGCACCTCGCCGCCCGGTTCAACATGCCCGAGCACACCGTCGTCGGGCACTACACCTACGTCATCGCCTCCGACGGCGACCTCCAGGAGGGCGTGACCAACGAGGCGTCGTCGCTGGCCGGGCACCTCGGCCTGGGCCGCCTCATCGTCCTCTACGACGACAACCACGTCTCCATCGACGGCGACACGGAGCTCTCGTTCACCGAGGACCGCGCCGGCCGCTACGAGGCCCTCGGCTGGCACGTGATCCGCGAGATCGACGGCCACGACAACGAGGCCGTCGCCCACGCCATCGCCACGGCCCGCAACGTGCTCGACCGGCCCTCCTTCCTGGAGATCCGCACGACGATCGGCTACGGCTCGCCCAACATGGCCGGGAAGCACGAGATCCACTCGGACGCCATCGGCGAAGCCGAGATCGAGGCGACCAAGAAGAACCTCGGCCTCCCGCTGGAGGACTTCTACGTGGCCGACGACGCGACGACGCTCCTCCACGAGCAGGCCTTCCGCGGCGCCCAGGAGCACTGCGAGTGGGAAGGCCGGATGGCGGCCTACGCCGAGGCCGCGCCCGCCGAGGCCGACGAACTGCGCCGTCGGATCGAGGGCCGCCTCCCCGACGGCTGGGCCGACGCGCTCCCGTCGTTCGAGCCGGACGCGAAGGGGATGGCCAGCCGCGCCGCCTCCGGCAAGGTGCTCGACGCCATCGTCGACGCCGTCCCCGAACTCGTCGGCGGCTCGGCTGACCTCACGCCGTCGGTCAAGACGAAGGCGAAGGGGATGGAGGACATCCAGGCCACGACGTTCGAGAACCGCTACGTCCACTATGGCATCCGCGAGCACGCGATGGCCGCGGCCATGAACGGGATGGCGCTGCACGGCGGCGTCCGCCCCTACGGCGGCACGTTCCTCATCTTCTCCGACTACATGAAGCCGGCCGTCCGGCTCGGCGCGCTGATGGGGGCGCCGGTGACGTTCGTGTTCACCCACGACTCGGTGGGGCTCGGGGAGGACGGCCCGACGCACCAGCCCATCGAGCAGCTCGCCGGGCTTCGGGCCATCCCGAACCTCAACGTCATCCGCCCGGCCGACGCCAACGAGACGGCCAGCGCCTGGAAGCTGGCCCTCGAGGCGACCGACCGGCCGACGGCCCTCGCGCTCTCCCGCCAGAACCTCCCGACGCTGAAGGGCACGAAGGAGAAGGCCGCCGAGGGTGTCGCGAGGGGCGCCTACGTCGTCGCCGACTCCGAGGGCACGCCGGAAGTCATCCTCATCGCGACGGGGTCCGAGGTGAGCCTCGCGCTCGCCGCCAAGGAGGAGCTGGGCGCCGGCTGCCGCGTCGTCTCGATGCCGTGCGACCGGCTCTTCTTCTCGCAGGACCTGGACTACCAGGCGTCGGTGCTGCCGGGCGACGTCCGGGCGCGCGTGGCCGTCGAGGCCGGGAGCGTGTTCGGCTGGGGCCGGGTCGTCGGGCTCGACGGCGCGATCGTCGGGCTGGACCGGTTCGGCGAGAGCGCGCCGGGCGAGGCGGCCTACGACGCCCTCGGCCTGACGGTCGACGCCGTCGTCGAGGCCGCGCGCCGCGTCATGGGGTGATCCTGAGGCCCGGTGGTCGACGCCGCCCCGCCGGGCGACCGGAGGGCGGCGGGCGTCTCCTGCCGCGCCGGCGGAGGCGCCGCTAGCTTGACCGCTCCGCCCGTTCCGCATGACGCTCCCCCAGCCCGGCGAGATCGCTCGCCTCGTCCGGTTCGTAGCCACCGGCGCCGTCGTGGCTACGCTCGTCGTCGTCGCCGCAACGGCGGACGGGCGGCCCTGGCAGGCCGTGGCCTCGGTGACGATGATCGCGCTCCTCCCGTACGTCGCCTTCGTGGCACTCGCGAACTGGGCGCGCGGCGTGGTGGCGGCGGAGGCCGTCGTGCTCGCGGGGCTGGTGCTGGCGGTCTTCTTCGCCGCCGGCATCTTCGCCCTGGCGTACGGGCTTCAGCCCGGCCCGCGGAGCCAGTCGGCGCCGGTGACGGTCCCCCTCCTGCAGTCGGTGCCGGTGGCGCTCTCAGGGTTGGGGGCCGCCCTCGCCAAGTGGCGCGCGGGTAGATGATCGACGATTCGAGATATGTTCATCATATCTTAATATTCGGAAGGGCTTCCGGCACAGGGGCCTGCATTGCGGAGAGACCAACCCTCCGGTATGCTGGGTCGTCTTCAACGCGCCTTCGAAGAAACGGCGCCCGCCCGTGACTGCTCTCCGTGCCTTCCCCGCCCGCCGACCCGCCATCGCGGTGTCCCCGGTGGGTGTGGTGCGCGATGAGGCGGCGCTGGCCGCACTCCTGCTTCCGGTCCTTCTCCTTATCGGCCTCCTTGTAGGAGGCTGATTCTCGCACGACCGGCTCGAGCCCGCTGTACATCACACGCTCCTGGGTTGGTCGCAACCTGAGCCCCTTCCGATGTCCAGCTCCCCATCGTCGTACCACATCGCCCTCCTGCCGGGCGACGGGATCGGTCCCGAGGTGACGCGAGAGGCGGCGCGAGTGCTCGAGGCCGCGGCGGAGGCCGTCGGGTTCACCCTCACCACGAGCGAGCATCCGGTCGGCGGCGCGGGCCTCGACGCGTCCGGCGACCCGCTCCCGTCCGACACCCTTGACGCCTGCCTCGACGCGGACGCCGTCTTCCTCGGCGCCGTGGGCGGGCCGGCGTGGGACGAGGCGCCCGCCGACCGCCGCCCCGAGCGGGGGCTGCTCCGCCTGCGGGCCCGGCTTGGCGCGTTCGCCAACCTCCGGCCCGTGGCCGTGCCCGAAGCCCTGGCGGAGCGCTCGCCGCTGCGGACGGAGCGCGTGGCCGGCACCGACCTCCTCATCGTCCGCGAGCTGACGGGCGGGATCTACTTCGGCCACCCCCGCGACCGGACCGACGCCGAGGCGTTCGACACCATGCGCTACTCGGTCCTGGAGATCGAGCGGATCGCGCGCGTGGCCTTCGAGTGGGCGCGCCGCCGGAGCGGGCGTGTGGCCTCCGTCGACAAGGCGAACGTGCTCGCGTCGTCCGCGCTCTGGCGCGACACCGTCGCCCGCGTCGCCGCCGCCGAGTTCCCGGACGTCGAGGTGGAGCACCTCTACGTGGACAACGCGGCGATGCAGGTCGTGAGCGACCCGCGCCGGTTCGACGTGGTCGTGACCGGCAACCTGTTCGGCGACATCCTTTCCGACCTCGCCGCGACGCTTCCGGGCTCGCTCGGCCTCCTGCCGTCCGCCAGCGTCGGCGGGCGCGTGGGGCTGTTCGAGCCCGTCCACGGGAGCGCGCCCGACCTCGCCGGGCGCGGCCTCGCGAATCCGCTGGCGGCCATCCTCAGCGCCGCCATGCTCCTCGACTCCGTCGGCGAGTCCGAGGCCGCTGTTGCCGTCCGCCGGGCGGTCGACGGCGTGCTCGCCGACGGACCTCTCACGCCGGACCTCGACGGGTCGGCCGCCACGACGGACGTCGGCCACGCGGTCGCCGACGCCGTCGGGGCCTCTCTCTCTCTCAGCGCCTAGCGCCCTTCACCCATGGAATCCTCCCACCCCGACGGCCAGCGCGTCGTCCTCTTCGACACCACGCTCCGCGACGGCGAGCAGTCGCCGGGCGCCGCCATGACGCTCGCCGGCAAGCTCCGGATCGCGAAGCTCCTGGCCGAGATGGGCGTCGACGTGATCGAAGCCGGTTTCCCCATCTCGTCGCCCCAGCAGGCCGAGGCCGTCCGCGAGATCATCGCCGCGCTCGGCGACGGCGGCCCGACGATCTGCGCCCTCTCCCGCGCCCACGACGCCGACGTGGCCGCCGCCGCCGCCGCCCTCGAAGGCGGCACGCGTACCCGCATCCATACGTTCATCGCCACCAGCGACGTCCACATCGGGGCCAAGTTCAGCGCCCCGCGCTTCGGCGCGAACACGGCCGCGCGACGGGCCAGCGTCCTGAAGATGGCCGCCGACGCCGTCCGTCAGGCGCGCGAGCACACCGACGACGTCGAGTTCTCGGCCGAGGACGCCGGCCGCACGGACCACGGCTTCCTCTGCGACGTCGTCGCCGCGGCCATCGAGGCCGGCGCGACGACGATCAACATCCCCGACACCACGGGCTACTGCACGCCGGCCGACTACGCCGCCCTGTTCCGGGCCGTGCGCGACTGCTGCGACACGTCGGGCGTGGTCCTCTCCACGCACTGCCACGACGACCTCGGGCTGGCCGTGGCCAACACGCTCGCGGGCGTCGAGGCCGGCGCGCGCCAGGTGGAGGTGACCATCAACGGGCTCGGCGAGCGGGCCGGGAACGCGTCCCTCGAAGAGGTCGCGATGGCCCTCCGCGTCCGCGCCGACCACTACGGCGTGACGCACGGGCTCGACGCGACCAAGCTGAACGAGGCGAGCCGCCTCGTCTCCGTCGTCACCGGCTTCTCCGTCCCCCCGAACAAGGCCATCGTGGGCGACAACGCCTTCGCGCACGAGGCCGGCATCCACCAGCACGGCGTGCTCAAGGCGCGCGAGACGTACGAGATCATGCGGGCCGAGGACGTCGGCGCACACGCCGAGCAGATCCGCCTCGGCCGCCATAGCGGCCGCCACGGCCTGTTCTCGCGGCTGGAGCGCCTGGAGATCGACGTGCCCGAGGCCGACCGCGATGCCGTGTACGACCGGTTCGTCGCCCTGGCGGACCGCAAGAAGGAGATCTACGACGCCGACCTCCGCCTCATCTCCGACCCCACCGCCATGACCCCCGCCAGCCGCTCCGCCTTCACCCTCGTCGGGCTCACCGTCACCACCGGCACGGCCGAGCCGCCCCAGGCCGAGGTCACGCTCCTCGACGGCGCCACGGGCAGCCTCCGCGTGGAGACCGCCTCCGGCGACGGGCCGGTCGACGCCATCTACCGTGCGCTCGACGGGGCCGCCGGCCGGCCGCACCGGCTGGAGTCCTACACCATCCGCGCCCTCACGGGCGCCGCCGATGCCCAGGGCGAGGCGCTCGTCGTCGTCTCCGACGGGCCGCTCCTGGCCCAGGGCAAGGCGACCTCCACCGACATCCTCCGCGCGTCCGCCGAGGCCTACGTCGCCGCGCTCAACGGCCTCGACGCCGACGAGCACGAGGAGGGCCACTTCGTGCAGGAGGGGATCATGGCTTCCTTCGGGACCGCGTAATGCCACGTCGCAGCGATACCGTCAAGGCCGGGTTCGAGCGCGCGCCGCACCGGAGCCTCCTCCGGGCGACGGGCCAGATCGAGTCCGACGCCGACTTCGACAAGCCGTTCATCGGCGTCTGCAACTCGTACATCGACCTCATCCCGGGGCACGTCCATCTCCAGAGCTTCGGGAAGGTGGTGAAGCACGCCGTCCGCGCCGCCGGGGGCGTCCCGTTCGAGTTCAACACGATCGGCGTGGACGACGGGATCGCGATGGGCCACATCGGGATGCGCTACTCGCTCCCGTCCCGCGAGCTCATCGCCGACTCCGTCGAGACGGTCGCCGCCGCGCACTGGCTCGACGGCCTCGTGTGCATCCCCAACTGCGACAAGATCGTCCCGGGGATGCTGATGGGCGCCCTCCGCCTCAACATCCCGACCGTGTTCGTCTCGGGCGGGCCGATGAAGGCCGGCCGCCTCCCGAACGGCGACAAGATCGACCTCTCGTCGGTGTTCGAAGGCGTCGGGCGTCACCAGGCGGGCGAGCTCGACGACGCCGGGCTCTACGACCTCGAGGCCCTCGCCTGCCCGACGTGCGGTTCGTGCTCGGGCATGTTCACGGCCAACTCGATGAACTGCCTCATGGAGGCGCTCGGGCTGGCGCTCCCGTACAACGGCTCGATCCTCGCCACCGACCCGCGCCGCCGCGAGCTGGCCCGCGCCGCCGCGCGGCGGATCGTGGAGCTCGTGGACCAGGACCTCAAGCCGCGCGACATCGCCACGGCCGAGGCCTTCGACGACGCCTTCGCGCTCGACATGGCGATGGGCGGCTCTACGAATACGGTCCTCCACCTGCTCGCCGCCGCGCGCGAGGCCGAGGTGCCCTACGACCTCCACCGCGTCGCCGAGGTCTCGAAGCGGACGCCCTACCTCTGCAAGGTCTCGCCCTCCACGCCGGACGTCCACATGGAGGACGTGGAGGCGGCGGGCGGCATCCCGGCCATCCTCAAGGAGCTCGACGCCGTCGGCCGCATCCAGCCCGACCGCCCGACGGTCGCCGGCCCGCTCCGCGACACGCTCGCCCAGGCCGAGAACAAGAACCCGGACATCATCCACCCGGCCCCCAAGGCGTTCCGCGAGACGGGCGGCTTGGCCGTCCTCCACGGCAACCTGGCGCCGGAGGGCGCCATCGTCAAGAGCGGCGCCGTGGTCGAGGACATGCTGACGTTCGAGGGCCCGGTGCGGATCTACGAGAGCGCAGGACGACGCGGTCGAGGGTATTCTCGGCGGCGAGGTCCAGAAGGGCGAGGTCGTCGTGATCCGGACCGAGGGCCCGAAGGGCGGGCCCGGCATGCCCGAGATGCTCCAGCCCACGAGCGCGCTCGCCGGGATGGGCCTCGACACGTCCGTCGCCATGATCACCGACGGCCGGTTCTCCGGCGCCACGCGCGGCCTCAGCATCGGCCACGTCTCGCCCGAGGCCGCCTCCGGCGGACCCATCGCGGCCGTCCAGCCCGGCGACCGCATCGCCATCGACATCCCGAGCGGCACGATGACGCTCCTCGTGGACGACGACGAGATCGCCCGGCGCCTCGCGGCGCTCCCCGCGTTCGTGCCCAAGATCCGGAGCGGCTGGCTCGGCCGCTACGCCCACTTCGTGACGAGCGCCTCCGACGGCGCCGTCCTCCGCCTCCCCGACGCCGTCCCGTCCCCTCCGGGGGCGGCCGGCGACGGTGCCACGGTGTCCCCCTCCTCGCCGGCGGCGACCGCTGCCAGCCACCCATGACCGTCGCAGCTCCCCCCCGACCCGCCCACCGCGCCACGCCGACGCCCGCCACGGCGCCGGCCCCCGAAGCCCCCGTCCTCACCGGGGCCGACATCTTCGTCCGGAGCCTCGAGGCCGAGGGCGTCGAGGTCGTGTTCGGCCACCCCGGCGGGGCCATCATCAAGATCTACGACGCGCTCGCGCAGCTCCGGCCGTCGTTCCAGCACATCCTGGTCCGCCACGAGCAGGCCGGGACGCACGCCGCCGAGGGCTACGCCAAGGCGACGGGCAAGGTGGGGACGGTCCTCGTGACGAGCGGGCCCGGCGCGACCAACACGGTCACGGGCATCGCCGACGCCATGATGGACTCGGTCCCGCTCGTCGTGTTCACGGGCCAGGTGTCGGTCCCGCTCATCGGCGGCGACGCGTTCCAGGAGGTCGACACGATGGGCGTCACGCGGTCCGTCACGAAGCACAGCTTCCAGGTCCGCTCCGCCGCCGACCTCGCCCCGACCATCAAGGCGGCCTACCACATCGCCCGCACCGGCCGGCCCGGCCCGGTCGTCGTCGATCTCCCCAAGGACATCCTGGTGGAGGAGGCGCCGTTCGAGTACCCCGCGTCGGTCGAGATCCGGGGCTACCACCCGGCGCACGCGGGCCAGCCGGAGAAGGTGGAGCGCGCGGCCCGGATGATCCGCGAAGCGCAGCGGCCGCTCCTCTACGTCGGCGGCGGGACGATCTCCTCGAACGCGACGGAGGCGCTCACCGAGCTGGCGCGGTTCACCCGCATCCCGGTCACGACCACGCTCCACGGCCTCGGCAGCTTCCCCGAGACGGACGAGCTGGCGCTCGGGATGCTGGGCATGCACGGGACGTACTGGGCCAACATGGCCGTCCAGAACTGCGACCTCCTCATCGCCGTCGGCGCCCGCTTCGACGACCGCGTGACGGGCAAGCTCGACGCGTGGGCGCCGCACGCCGAGGTGATCCACATCGAGATCGACCCGTCGTGCGTCTCGAAGAACGTCTACGCCGACTGCGCCATCCTCGGCGACGTGGGCGAGGTGCTCGGTCAGATCCGCCCGCTCGTGGAGCCCAAGGCCACCGAGGCGTGGCTGGACCAGATCGCCGGGTGGAAGCAGCAGGTGGCGGAGGGCGAAGACCCCCCCGTCGAGGCCGGCGACGGCCCGCTCCGCCCGGAGGTCGCCGTCCGCAAGCTCGGCCGGAAGGCCGGCGCCACCGGCGTCCTCACGACCGACGTGGGGCAGCACCAGATGTGGTCGGCCCAGCACTTCGGGTTCGGGCGCACGCGGAGCCACATCACCTCCGGCGGGCTGGGGACGATGGGGTTCGGCTTCCCGGCCGCGATTGGCGCCGCGCTCGGGCTCCGCGGGACCGACGCCACGGTCGTCTCGATCAACGGCGACGGCGGCTTCCTGATGAACCTGCAGGAGCTGGGCGTGGCCCGGAAGCACGGGCTCCCCATCAAGCTCGCCATCATCAACAACTCCCGCCTCGGGATGGTGCGGCAGTGGCAGGAGCTGTTCTTCGACGAGCGCTACTCCGAGACCGACACGAGCGATACGAACCCCGACTTCGTCGCCCTCGCGGAGGCGTTCGGGTGCGTCGGGCTCCGGGCCTCGACGCCCGACGAGGCCGACGCCATCATCGATCAGGCGTGGGCGGTCACCGACCGGCCCGTGCTGATGGAGTTCGTGGTCCCGAACGAGGAGATGGTCTTCCCCATGGTCCCGGCCGGCGCGGCGACCGACAACATGATCCTGCGTCGCTTCGCCAACGCCGACTAGCCATGTCTATCCCCAACGGCACCGCGCCCCGCGCGCTCACGCCCCAGCAGCTCCTCCGCAAACGGGCCGACGGCGAGACCGTCCTCCACGACGCCCCCGAGTCGGCCCAGACGCACACGCTCTCGATCCTGATCGAGAACCACGCCGGCGCGCTCAACCGCGTCGTCAACCTGTTCTCGGCGCGCAACCTGAACCTCGACAGCGTCTCCGTGGGGCCGACCGACGACCCGACCGTCTCGCGCCTGACGGTCGTGACGACCGGGACGCGCCGGCAGGTCCGGCAGGCCGTCCGCCTCGTGCGGCAGCTCCTCGACGTGCTCGCCCTCGACGAGTTCGTGCCCGGCGACCCCGTCGTAGAGCGCGAGCTGTGCCTCGCCAAGTTCCAGGCATCGGCCGCCGAGCGCGCGGCGATTCTGGAGCTGGCGCGCGGCCTCGGCGCCGCCATCGTCCACGCCGACCGCGGCGCGGTGACCGTCGAACTGACCGGCACGTCCGCCGAGATCGACGCCTTCATCGAGGTGGCCTCGGAGCACGGCCTCCTGGAAGTAGCCCGAAGCGGTCGCCTCGCATTCCACCGCCAGCGCCACCTCGCCCTCGCCTGACCCCGCGTCGGGGCCGCGCCGCGCGGGGCTCCGCCCTCCGCTCCCGATGACACGACCGGGCGGCGCACCCTCCTCCGGCGCCCTGCATTTCTGAGGCAGACCGCCTCGTCGCGCACTCGTCGCACCCGCTTTCTCCTCCCCGTACTCCCCCGACATGACCGTCCACTACGAGGCCGACCCGGCCGTCATCCGCTCCAAGACCGTCGCCGTGATCGGCTACGGCAGCCAGGGCCACGCGCACGCGCTCAACCTCCGCGACAGCGGCGTCGACGTGGTCGTCGGGCTCCGTGAGGGCTCGGCGTCCGCCGCGGAGGCGAGGGCCGAGGGCCTCCCCGTCCTGACGCCCGAGAAGGCCGCCGAGCGGGCGGACGTGATCATGCTCCTCGTGCCGGACCAGCACCACAAGGCCGTCTACGAGGGCTCGATCCGGGAGCACCTCACGCCGGGCAAGGCCCTCGCCGTCGGGCACGGGTTCTCGGTCCACTACGCCCAGGTCGAGCCGCCCGAGGGCGTCGACGTGTTCCTCGTCGCGCCGAAGTCGCCGGGCCACCTCGTCCGGCGCGTCTACGAGGAGGGCGGCGGCGTGCCGTGCCTCGTGGCGATCCACCAGGACGCGACCGGCTCGGCCCTCGACCTCGCCCTCAGCTACGCCGATGCCATCGGCGGCACGCACGCCGGCGTTATCGAGACGACGTTCAAGGACGAGACCGAGACGGACCTCTTCGGCGAGCAGGCCGTCCTCTGCGGCGGCTCCGAGGCGCTCATCAAGGCGGGCTTCGAGACGCTCGTCGAGGCCGGCTATCCGCCGGAACTCGCCTACTTCGAGTGCCTCCACGAGCTCAAGCTCATCGTGGACCTCTACTACGAGGGCGGCCTGGAGCGGATGAACTACTCCGTGTCCGACACGGCTGAGTACGGCGGCCACGCCATCGGCAACCGGATCGTGACCGACTCGGTGAAGGCCGAGATGAAGAAGGTCCTCGGCGAGATCCAGTCGGGCCAGTTCGCGAAGGAGTTCATCGCCGACCAGGCGACCGGCGGCGCCAAGCTGGCCGAGATGCGCGAGGCGTCGGAGTCGCACCCCATCGAGGCCATCGGCAAGAAGCTCCGCGGCATGATGGACTGGCTCAAGCCGAAGGCCGCCGCCGGCGACGGCGCCTCCGAAGCCGCCGCCCCCGCGTCGACGACCCCCTGAGCCTTCCGTCTCTGGGTCATCCTGAGCGAACCGGAGGGCGGCAGCCCGACGCGTAGTCGAAGGATCTCTGGTGCGAGGAGACCCCACGCGGACGCCGAGCGCGCGGCCCGCACGCCGTGCTCGCCAGCGATCCATCGACTCCGGGCTCCGCCCTCCGCTCAGGATGACACGATGGGGCCCGGTGCCGTCCATGAAGGCCCGACGCCGCGTCCGTCTCTAGACTGCCGCGGGCCCCTCGCCTCGGCCGAGGCCGACCCACTCCGAACTCTGACCTCCGAACCCTGACCTCGTGACGATCACCGAAGCCATCCTCGCCCATCATGCCGGCCGCGACCGCGTGAGCCCGGGCGAGACCGTCTGGATCGACGTCGACACGCTCATGACGCACGACGTCTGCGGGCCGCCGACGATCGAGATCTTCAAGCGCGAGTTCGGCGAGGACGCCAAGGTCTGGGACAAGGAGGGCCTCGCCATCATCCCGGACCACTACATCTTTACGTCCGACCAGCACGCGCACCGGAACATCCAGATCCTGCGTGCCTTCGCCGCCGAGCACGACCTCCCGTACTACTACGACGTCGGCGGCGACGACTACAAGGGGGTCTGCCACATGGCGCTCGCCGAGGAGGGCTTCAACCGGCCCGGCACGACGCTCTTCGGGACCGACAGCCACACCGTGCACGTCCGGCGCCTTCGGCCTGTTCTCGACCGGCATCGGCAACACGGACGCCGCGCTCATCATGGGCACCGGCAAGATCTGGGTGAAGGTGCCGGAGACGATGCGGTTCGTGTTCGAGGGCGAGCTCCCGCCGTACCTCATGGCGAAGGACCTCATCCTCGCCGTCATCGGTGACATCGGGACCGACGGGGCGACGTACCGGGCGATGGAGTTCGACGGCGAGGCCGTCTACGACCTCTCGGTCGAGGAGCGGATGACGTTGTGCAACATGGCCATCGAGGCCGGCGGCAAGAACGGGATTATCCAGCCCGACGCCAAGACGATGGACTACACGCGGGCCCGCACCGACCGCGACTTCACGCCGGTCTACACCGCGCCCGACGCCCGCTTCCACTCGGAGCGCGTCTACGACGTGAGCACGATGGAGCCGGTCGTGGCCAAGCCGCACGCGCCCGACAACAAGGCGCCCGTGAGCGAGGTCGCCGGGACGAAGCTCGACCGGGCCTACATCGGAAGCTGCACCGGCGGCAAGCTGGAGGACTTCGTCGCCGCGGCCAAGATCCTGAAGGGCCAGGAGGTCACGATCGACACGTACGTCGTCCCGGCCACGACGGACGTCCGCAAGGCGCTGTGGACGGAGAAAGTCGACGGCGAGACGCTGGCGGACATCTTCGAGAACGCGGGCGCGAAGATCGGCCTGTCGTCCTGCGCCGCCTGCCTCGGCGGCCCGCCCGACACGTTCGGCCGGACGCACGGCACGGAGGTCGTCATCTCGACGACGAACCGCAACTACCCCGGCCGGATGGGCTCGAAGCAGTCGGCCGTGTACCTCGCCTCGGCGCTCACGACGGCCGCCTCGGCCCTCTCCGGCGTCATCACCGACCCACGCGACGTTCTCGTCGCCTGACCCGCTAGGGGTACAGCAAGTCCCCCCACTTGTCATTCTGAGCAGAGCGAGCGACCGCGAGCGCAGCCGAAGGATCTCTCTCGCGTGTAGCGTCGGAACAGCGCTCTCGGCGACAGGGCGAGACCGCGCCGCTCCAAAGATCCTTCGACGCCGGGCGCTGCCCTCTGCTCAGGATGACACGTCCGAAACGATTTCCTACCTCATGAACGACCTCATCCGCGGCAAGGCCTACGTCCTCGGCGACCACGTCGACACGGACCAGATCATCCCGGCCCAGCACCTCGTCTACAGCCTCACCGACCCCGAGGAGCGGAAGCTCTACGGCAAGTACGCGCTCTCGTCGGTCCCGCCCGAGCAGGCGGGATTGCCGGAGGGTCACTGCCCGTTCATCCCGGAGGGCGCCTTCGCGAGCGAGTACACCGTGATCGTGGGCGGGGGCAACTTCGGCTGCGGGTCGTCCCGCGAGCACGCGCCGTTCGCGCTCCGCGAGGCCGGCATCGAGGCCGTCGTGGCCGAGAGCTACGCACGCATCTTCTACCGGAACGCCGTCGACGGCGGGTTCCTTGCTCCCTTCGAGACGCCCGAGGCGCTGAACGACAAGGTCCGGACGGGCGACGAGGTCGAGATCGACGTGAAGGCAGGCACCTTCACGAACCACACCACGGGCGAGAGCTGGGCGCTCCAGCCGCTCGGCGACGTGGCGGGGATTCTGGAGGCCGGGGGCGTGTTCGAGTACGCCCGGCAGCAGGGCCTCATCCCGGCCTGATCGTGCTCGACGTGGCCCGGTCACGGGGGCACACGCAAGCAGCCGCGCGCGCCGCGCTTCTTCCCCGGCGCCTCCACGACCTCACTCGCTGATCCTCGTGAGACCGGGCAGAGCGCGCGAGGGAGTCGCGTTGGAGGGAGGCTGACCGCCACGCGTCGGCCCGGCGCCGAGCAACCGTGCCGAGGCCGCTGTGTCTCGATGGAGCACCTTCCTGCTCCGCCATGCGCCCCGCCGCCCGCTCGGTCGCGACCCCCACGGCCTCGATGGCCGACATCGCGTTCCTGCTGCTCGTGTTCTTCCTCCTCGCTACGGCGATCCAGCGCGAGGACCTCGGCCTGCCGGTCCTCCTGCCGCCCGCGTCGACGACGGCGCCCGCTCACGTCCCGGCCCTGCTGTCGGTGCTCGTGAGCGCGGACGGGGCCGTGCTGGTGGACGGGATGCCGGTCGAGCGGGCGGCGCTCCGCGCCGAGGTCGCCGCGTTCGCCACCGGCGTGCAGGAGTCGCACGTGGCGTTGCAGACGGCCGCTCGGACGCCCTACGCGGACTACGTCGCGGCGTTCGACGCCATCCGCCTCGGTCAGCCGAATGCCGGCGCTACGCCGCGCCTCACGCTCCGTACCCCCGCGGGGAGGCCCTAGCGAATGAAGACCGGGAGGGGCCGAATCGCCGCGCGGGACGGGGCGTTTCTCCGCCACCGACGCTCATGATCCGATGGCCCTCCCGCTCTCCGTCCTCGACCTCGTCCCCATCACGTCCGGCGCGACCGCTTCCGACGCGCTCCGTCGGACCGTCGACCTCGCCCGGCTGGCCGACCGGCTCGGCTACGAGCGGCTGTGGTTCGCCGAGCACCACGGGATGCCGAGCATCGCCTCGTCGTCGCCGGAGATCGTGATCGCCCATGTGGCCGCCGCCACCGAGCGCATCCGCGTGGGCTCGGGCGGCGTGATGCTCCCGAACCACGCGCCGCTCCTCGTCGCCGAGCGGTTCCACACCCTGGAGGCGCTCTTCCCCGGCCGCATCGACCTCGGCCTCGGCCGCGCGCCGGGCACCGACCCGGCCCACATCCGCGCGCTTCGCTCGTTCGACGCGGAGCAGTTCCCGCACCAACTGGCCGAACTCATGGCCCTCTCGCGCGGGGCGTTCGCCGACGACCACCCGTTCGCCTCGGTCCGCGTGACGCCGAGCGGCGTGGCCCTCCCGCCGATCTGGCTCCTCGGGTCGAGCGGCGCGAGCGCCCAGTTCGCCGGCACGAACGGTCTCGGCTACGCCTTCGCCAGCCACTTCTCGCCGACGCCCGCAGCGCCCGCGCTCGGCGCCTATCACGACGCGTTCCACCCGTCGGAGGCGTTCCCCGAGCCGCACGCCATCCTGGCGATTGCCGTCGTCTGTGCCGAGACCGACGCCGAGGCGCGCCGCCTCGCGAGCACGATGGAGCTGGCCTGGGCGCGCATCCGGACCGGCCGGTTCGAGGCGCTCCCGTCGCCCGAGGAGGCCCTCGCCCACGACTACTCGCCCGCTGAGGCGCAGGCCGTCCAGCTCTACCGTCAGCTCTCCGTCGTGGGCGACCCGGCGACCGTCCGCGCCGAGATCGAGCGGCGCGCTGAGGCCGCCGGGGCGGACGAGGTGATGGTGACGACGAACGTGTTCGACCCGGACGCACGGCTCCGGTCGTTCGAGCTGCTGGCCGAGGCGTTCGAGCTGGAGCCCCGCGCCCTCGAGGTCGCCTAGCCGGCCCGCGTCAGCGCCTCCCGCGCTTGGTGGTGATGAGGATGACGCCGTTGGCTCCGCGCGAACCGTAGATCGCCGTTGAGGCGGCGTCCTTCAGTACCTCGATCGATTCGACGTCGGACGGGACGACCCCGTTCAGGCCGCCGGCACCCGTCATGGTGATCCCGTCCACGACGTAGAGCGGGGCGTGGGGCCCCTGGAAGCTGTTGATCCCTCGGATGACGATCTCCGGCCGCCCGTCGATCACCATGAGCTGGAGGCCGGGCACGCGGCCGATGAGGAGCTCTTCGATGGTCTGGGCCGTCGGGTAACCGGTCTCGTCCGGGTCGATGCGCGTTACGGAGCCAGCGACCCGCGACGTCCGGGGGGTCCCGTACTCGACGCCCCCCTCGTCGTCCGAGGCGTCGTCGGTGGCGGTGGGGCCGCTGGTGGCACAGCCGGCGAGCAGGAAGGCCAGCGCGTACCGGGGCAGCGCGCGGAGGACGGAGTGTGCCATGGGAGACCTCACCGAGGGGTTAGACGAAAGTAGGCGGCGGGGGGGCGCGGCACAACTCGTCCGGCAGACCGCGGGCCGGTGGAGAGCGCACGACGACGCACTCCGGGGCGAACCGCGCCCGCGGAGGCCGGTTCGCACCCTCTCCCTCTTTCTCCCTCATGGAATACCGTCAACTCGGCCGCTCCGGCCTCAAAGTCTCCGAACTCTGCTTCGGCGCGATGACCTTCGGCGAGGGCTTCTACGGCATCGGCGAGGTCTCCGACCAGGACGGCGCCGACCGCCTCGTCCACGCCGCCCTCGACGCCGGCGTCACCTTCTTCGACACGGCCGACGTGTACTCGCGCGGCCAGAGCGAAGAGATCCTCGGCCGGTCCCTCGCGAACAGCTCGATGAGCCGCGACGAGGTCGTGATCGCGACCAAGGTTCGCGGCTCGATGAGCGACGCGGCGGCCGCCGGCACCGGCGACGTCAACAACGTGGGCCTCTCGCGGAAGCACATCCTCGCCGGCGTCGACGCCAGCCTGCAGCGCCTCGGGACCGACTACATCGACCTCTACCAGGTCCACGGGTGGGACCCCGTGACACCCATCGAGGAGACCATGCGCGCCCTCGCCGACCTCGTGCAGGCCGGGAAGGTCCGCTACCTCGGCGTCTCGAACTACGCCGTCCGCCAGATCATGCGCGCGAATGCCGTCGCCGACGCCAACGGCTGGCCGCGGTTCGTGGGCCTCCAGGCCTACTACAGCCTCGTCGGGCGCGACCTGGAGCACGAGCTCGTGGACCTCTGCCAGGAGGAGGGCCTCGGGATCCTGCCGTGGAGCCCGCTCGCCGGCGGCTTCCTCACGGGCAAGTACCGCCGCGGCCAAGAGAGCCCCGAGGACGCCCGCCGGACGTCGTTCGACTTCCCGCCCATCGACAAGGAGCGGGGCTACGACGTGGTGGAGGCGCTGGACGAGATGGCCGACGCGAAGGGCGCCTCGATCCCGCAGGTCGCCCTCGCGTGGCTCCTCCAGCAGCGCGGCGTCACGAGCGCCATCATCGGGACCAAGAAGCCGGCGCAGCTCGCCGACAACCTCGGCGCCGTCGACCTCTCGTTCACCGACGACGAGTTGGAGCGGCTGGACGCGCTGACGAAGCCGGACGCGCTCTACCCGCAGTGGATGATCCAGCAGCAGGGCCGCGACCGGCAGCCGGTCTCGCGCAGCGACGCAGCCTGAACCGCGCGGCGCGCGGGCGGGACGGCCCCGCCCGCGCGACCCGGGCTAGATCTCGACCTGGGCGCCCAGCTCCACGACCCGGTTCGGGGGCACGTTGAAGAAGCTCGTCGCGCTCCGGGCGTTGTTCGAGACGAGCGCGAACAGCCGCTCGCGCCACCGCGCCATCCCCTCCCGCGACGACGAGAACACGCGCTCGCGGCCGAGGAAGTAGGACGTCTGCATCGGGTCGAAGGGGAGCTCGGGGCGGCGGAGCGTCGCGAGGGCTTCCGGCACGTCGGGCGTCTCGGTGAATCCGTACCGCAGGAGGATCCGGTAGAAGCCCTTCCCGAGGTCCTCGATCGACGTGCGTTCCTCCGGTTCCACCGTCGGGACCTCCTCCGTCTCGACGGTCACCTGGACGACGCGCTCGTGGAGGCAGTGGTTGTGCTTGATGTTGTGGAGCAGGGCCGTCGGGGTGCGGTCGTAATCGCCCGACATGAACACGGCCGTGCCCTCGACGCGCGGCAGCGACTCGAGGCCGGCGTCGGCGACGAACGTCTCGAAGGGGAGCGCGTCCTCGGAGAGCCGCGCCACGATCAGCTCGCGGCCCCGCTTCCAGGTGGTCATGACCGTGAACACGATGGCAGCGATGACGAGCGGGAACCAGCCGCCGCCCGGGATCTTGGGCAGGTTGGCGCCCCAGAACCCGAGGTCCACGATGAGGAACGCGCCGGCCAGCGCCACCACGGCCGGCACCGACCACTTCCAGATCCGCCGGGCCACGACGGCGAAGAGGATCGTCGTGAACACCATGTCCGTCGTCACGCCCACGCCGTAGGCTGCCGCCAGCGCGCTCGAGGACTGGAACCCGATCACGAGCCCGACGCAGGCGATGAGCAAGATCCAGTTGAGCCCCGGGATGTAGATCTGGCCGATCTCGCGGTCCGACGTCTGGCGGATCTCCATGCGCGGGAGGTACCCGAGCTGGACCGCCTGGCGCGTCAGGGAGAACGCGCCCGAGATCACGGCCTGGCTCGCGATGACGGTCGCCGCCGTGGCCAGCCCCACGACGGGGTAGATCATCCAGTCCGGCCCCGGGATCATCAGGAAGAACGGGTTGGCCACCGCCTCCGGGTTCGCAATCATCAGCGCGCCCTGGCCGAAGTAGTTGAGGAGGAGGGACGGCAGCACGAGCGCGAACCACGTCAGGCGGATCGGGAGGATCCCGAAGTGGCCCATGTCGGCGTAGAGCGCCTCGCCCCCGGTGACGACGAGGAACACCGAGCCGAGCACGAGGAACCCGCGGAGCCCGTTGGCCGCGAAAAACCCGAGCCCGAGGAGCGGGTTGAGCGCCCGCACCACGCCGGGGTGGGCCACCACCTGGATGATCCCGAGCGTCGCGAGCGTGAGGAACCACACGAGCGTGACCGGCCCGAACACCTTCCCGATCCCGGCCGTCCCCCGGTACTGGATGGCGAAGAGGGCGATGAGGATGCCGATCGTGATCGGCAGGATGTACGGTCGGAAGATGGGGGTGGCCACCTCCAGCCCCTCGATGGCGGAGAGGACCGAGATGGCCGGCGTGATCATGCTGTCGCCGTAGAGGAGCGCCGCGCCGAAGAGGCCGAGGAGGACGAGCGCGTTCCGCCGCCGCGCCGTGAACGCGGACTCGTCGGGGTCGCGCCGGGACGGGCCGCCGGGCGACGCCATGCGCCGGGGGGTCACGAGGGCCGTCAGCGCCATGATGCCGCCCTCGCCCTTGTTGTCCGCCCGCATCACGAACATCAGGTACTTCACCGAGATGACGATGATGAGGCTCCAGAAGATCAGCGAGAGGACGCCGAGGATGTTGGCCGGGGTCGGGGCCACGCCGTACAGCTCGCTGAAGCTCTCGCGGATGGCGTAGAGCGGGCTCGTTCCGATGTCGCCGTAGACGACGCCGAGCGCGGCGAGAGAGAGGGCGGCGAGGTAGCGCCCGCGGGGCGTCTCGGCAGGTGCGTGAGTCACAGGAAAGGCGGGGAGAGGGGCTAGGTCAACGTTGAGGGCCGGGGACAGTTCGCCCGGGCGGGGACCGCTAGTTAGCGGTAGCCCTGGGCCTGGAGCTCGAAGAGTTCGGCGTAGCGGCCCCCGTTGGCCAGAAGTTCGGCGTGCGTTCCGACCTCCTCCACGCGCCCGCCGTCGAGCACGAGGATCCGGTCGGCCATGCGGACGGTGGAGAACCGGTGCGAGATGAGGACGGCCGTCTTCCCCGCCGTCAGGTCCTTGAACCGCTCGAACACCTCGTACTCGGCGCGGGCGTCGAGCGCGGCGGTCGGCTCGTCGAGGATGAGGAGCTGGGCGTCGCGCATGTAGGCGCGGCCGAGGGCCACCTTCTGCCACTGCCCGCCGCTGAGGTCCACGCCGGCCTTGAACCGCTTGCCGAGCGTCTGGTCGTAGCCCTCCGGGAGCGAGGCGATCACGGCGTCGGCGAGCGAGCGCTGCGCCGAGGTCTCGATGCGGGGCCGGTCCGCGCGCTCGTCGATCCGCCCGACGGCGATGTTCTCGGAGGCCGTGAGGTGGTAGCGCACGAAGTCCTGGAAGATGACGCCGACGGCGGAGCGGAGGCTGTCGAGGTCGTACTCGCGGAGGTCGCGGCCGTCGAGGAGGATGCGGCCCTCGTCGGGGTCGTAGAGCCGCGCGAGGAGCTTCACGAGCGTCGTCTTGCCGGCCCCGTTCTCGCCGACGAGCGCGAGCGCCTCACCGGCCCGGAGCCGGAACGAGAGGTGCCGTACGGCCCAGTGCTCCGAGCCGGGGTAGCGGAACCCGACGTCCTCGAACACGAACCCGTCGCGGATCGGGTCCGGCACGGGCGGTGCGTCGGGCGGCGACTCCACGCGCGGGGTGATCTCGAAGAACGCGAACAGGTCGGCGAGGTAGAGCGCCTGCCCGCTGACCGACGAGAACGACTGGAGCATCCCCTCCAGGAGCGACCGCATCCGCGCGAACGCGCCCGCGAGGAAGGTGAGCGTGCCGATGGAGTAGGCCCCGCCCGCGGTCTGGACCACGATGACGGCGTAGGCGGCGTAGTAACCGAGCGTCCCGATGGCCGAGAGGGCGGCGCCCCACCCGGCCCGCCGCACGGCGAGCGCCCGGTTCGCGCGGTAGTAGGCGTCGGCGAGGGCGCCGTAGCGCTCGGCGAGGTAGTCGTTGAGGCCGAACACCTTCACCTCCTTGGCCGTCTCGTCGCTCGCGCCGACGTAGCGGAGGTAGTCCAGCTCGCGGCGCTCGGGCGTCCACGAGTAGGCGAGCGAGTAGCTCTGGGCGTTGAAGTGGGCCTCGCCCAGGAAGGCCGGGACGAGGGCCAGCCCGAGGAGCGCCAGCAGCCACGGGTTGTACACGGCCAGTCCGACGCCGAGGGAGGCCACGGTGAGGGCGCTCTCGACCTGCCCGAAGATCTGGCTGAGCAGGACGAGCCGGCTCGTCGTTTGCCGGCGCGCCCGCTCCAACTGGTCGTAGAAGTCGGCGTCCTCGAAGTGGGCGAGGTCGAGGGCCGCCGCGTGGCGCATCAGGCGGACGCTCGTCTCGTTCGTGAACAGGTCGCCGAGGAGCGAGTCGCAGAGGGCCGTCCCGCGCCCCAGGAGGTCGCTCAGGGCCGCCAGCCCGAGTTCGACGAGGAGTAGTACCGCGGCCCGCTGGCCCGGCGCTGTGTCGAGCAGCCCGCCGAGGTCGGCCACGCTGTACGACTGCACGAGCAGGACGACGGCGTCGACGATCTCCTTACCGGTCCACAGCATCGCCAGCGGCACGAACGCGCGGAGCACGCGGAGCGCGAGCGTCGCCGCGAACAGGCCCGGGCTCGTGGCCCACACCAGCCGGAAGAGCGGGGGCAGGTGCCGCAGCGCGCCGACGCGCTCGCGGAAGGTGAGGTCGGCATCGGAGGAGGCCGGGCCGCCACGGCCCTGCGCACGTCGGGCGGCGCGTCGGTCGCCGCGCGCGCCGGAGGAGTTCATCGCCATGAGGGTGCCACGCCGCCGCGCGCGTCGGGTTCACGCCCCCGGCGGCGTCTGGTGCGTCCGCACCAGGCGGGGCGGCCGCGGCACGCGTAGGCTGGCGTCATGCGCCGCGCCTGTTGTCTGCTCGTCTTCCTCGCGACGGCCGCCGAGGCCCAGCCGCTCGTCCGCCTCACGATCCCCCTCGGCGAGATAGCGCCCGCCCGCGCCTCCCTCGACGCCCGTGCTCTCGCCGAGCTGGGGGCCGTGGTGATGACGGGCGTCGGCCACCTCGTGGCCTCCGAGGCCGACCTCTCGAACGTCTACATCCCGGTCGTGATCGCGGGGTGGGGCGGCTACGTCGGCTACCGCGCGGCGACGGAGCCGGGGTATCTCGCCGACCTCGGCTTTACCGGAGAGAACCTGGGACGGGCGGCGCGCGACGTGGGACTCCTCTCGGCCGGCGCGGTGCTCGGCATGGGGATCTACGGCGCTGCCAACGAGTCGCTGCACCTGGAGCCGGAGTTGCTCCCGCTCCTCGTGCTGTACCCGGTGTGGGGGCTCACGCAGCAGACGCTCGTGCAGGGCTACGTCACGCGCCACCTGGCCGACGCGGGGCTGCCGGCGCTCGCCGTCGCGCCGATCACGGCCGTCACCTTCGGGTCGGTCCACGTGCCGAACTGGCCGCTCACGGCCGCGACGGCGGGGATGGGCGGCGCCTTCGCCCCGCTCTACCTCCGCGACCGGAATCTGTGGCCGCTCGGCGTCGCGCACGGATCGCTCGGCGCGCTGTTCTACGTCTGGGTCCTCGACCGCGACCCGTGGGCGGAGATCTTCGGCGGGGAGGTGGCGCCCTAGCCGATCGGCAGGCCCTCCGTGCGGCGGTGCGCGAACAGGAGGGAGGTCTCGATCCGGGCCACCTCCGGGCGCTCGGTGAACGCCGCCAGGGCGAGCGTCCGGAGGTGCTCGGTGTCGCGGACGGCGACGTGGACCAGGAAGTCGGCCCCGCCCGTGGTGTGGAACACCTGGACCACCTCGGGGAGCGCGAGCGCATGGGCCTCGAACGCCTCCACGAGCGGCCGCGCGTGCTGGCGGAGCGTGACGGCCACAAGCGCCTGCAGCCCGATCCCGACGGCCGCGGGCGACACCTCGGCATGGTAGCCTACGAGCACGCCGTCGGCCTCCAGCCGGCGGGTCCGCTCCAGGGCCGTGGAGGGCGCCACGCCGACGGCCGCGGCCACCTCCTTGTTGGAGGTCCGAGCATTCTTCTGCAGGAGGCGGACGATGGCGGCGTCGATTCGGTCGAGCGTGGACATGGGACAGGGGATCCGAATAGAGTTCGGCCGGCTTGCGGAGGGACGGAGCATCATTCTACTGTGTGGTCTGATCACCGACCACCCTGCGTCATGGAGCTTCGTCCCGACCTCGCCACCCGCGCCGTCCACGCCGGCCGCCAGGACCTCCGCGGGCTGGGCGTCCACGCCCTCCCCATCGACCTCTCCACGACGTACCCGTTCACCGACCTTGACGGCGCGACGGCCAGCCTCGACGCGCTCGTGTCCGGCGACAAGACGGCCCCGAACCCGGTCTACGCCCGCCTCCACAACCCGACGGTCGGCCGGTTCGAGGACGGGCTGGCGGCCCTCGAGGGGACCGACGCGTCGGTCGCCTTCGCCAGTGGGATGGCGGCCCTCACGGCGGTCCTCCTCGCGGCCCGCGCCGACGGCGGCCACGTTGTCGCCACGCGCCCGATCTATGGCACCACCGACCACCTCCTGACGTGCGAGCTGATGGGCCTGGAGGTGACGTGGACCACCCCGGGCGGCGTGGCCGACGCGCTCCGCGACGACACGTGCCTCGTGATCACCGAGACGCCCGCCAACCCGACGCTCGCGCTCGTCGACATCGAGGCGGTCGTCGCGCAGGCCGGCGCCGTGCCGGTCCTCGTCGACTCGACGTTCGCCACGCCGATTCTGCAGCGGCCTGTGGAGCAGGGCGCGACGCTCGTGCTCCACAGCGCCACCAAGTTCATCGGCGGGCACGGCGACGTGGTGGCCGGCGTCGTGGCGTGCGGCGAGCCGTGGGCGCGGCGGCTCCGCCAGGTCCGCGTGGCGACGGGCGCTGTGCTCCACCCGCTCGCGGCCTACCTCCTGCACCGCGGCCTCCCGACGCTCCCGCTCCGCGTGGAGCGCGCCCAGGCGACGGCCGCCGTCCTCGCCCAGCGCCTCCTCGGCCACGACGGCGTCCGGGCCGTCCACTACCCCGGCCTCGCCGACGGCGACCCGCAGGGGCTCGTCGGGCGCCAGATGGACGGGCCGGGGACGATGCTGGCCTTCGAGGTGGAGGGCGGCTACGACGCGGCCCGTACGGTCGTCGAGACGGTCCGGACGATGACGCCGGCCGTCAGCCTCGGCTCTGTCGACACGCTCATCCAGCATCCGGCCGGGCTCACGCACCGCGTCCTCAGCGACGAGGCCCGTGCGGAGGGCGGCATCGCGCCGGGCCTGCTGCGCCTGTCCGTGGGCCTGGAGGCCGCCGCCGACCTGTGGGCCGACCTCCATCGCGCCCTCGTAGCGGCCGACGCGTCTGTCGGCGTCGGCGCCTAGTTCGGCACGGGGCGGCCGTCGACGAGGTCGAGGGCGACCCAGTTCGAGACGATCCCGTCGACGCGCGCGGCGAGGCGAAGCCGCTGGCGGTCGGGACCGGCCGCGTCGAGGTCGAGGCGGACGGCGTTCTCATAGGCGTCGACGGCGTTGTCCTGGAACGGATGGTTGCCGAGGAGGGCGATGATGCCCTCTTCTTCCTCCACCTCGGTCGGGACCTCATGCCCGTCCGCGTCAAAGCGGGTGAGCGAGAGCAGGAGGAGGTCCGGCGTCTCCGGGTCCATCCCGACGAGCGTGAGCACGAGCCGGCCCGGCGGGACCGGCTCGACCGTAAGGACACTCCGGACGATGCCGTCGGCGGACCGGGCCGAGTCCGGGTTGGCAGGGTCGAGCCCGCGCACGCCGTCGACGGAGAGGAGGTAGGGGTGGCGCCCCGGCGGGAGGGCGAGGGCGGTTTCCAGGACCCCGTCGCGCTCGGGGTCCGTGAGGCGGACGCGCGGCAGGGCCGGGTCCTCGAACAGGACCATGGTCTCGGGCGCGTAGGCCACCTGGAGCGGGCGGAGCGGGGGCTCGAACCGGAGCGTCACCGCCGGCCAGACCGTCGACTCGGCCACGAGCACGTGCCCGGCGTCCCCCACGGGGATCTGCGCCAGCCCGGAGAAGCCGTCTGCTGTCCGGACCGCCACGCGGCCGTCGTCGAGCGCCGTAGCCCGGGCGTTCGGGTGCTCGCCGAACGAGGCGTCCGGGCCCAGGCCGGGGAGCGCGAGCGTGTCCGCCTGCCCCGCCGCGAGGCGGACGACGGGCCAGAGCGGCTCGGTCTCTGCCGCCGGCGAGGGCGGCGCGTCGAGCGGCCCCGCGCATCCGGCGAGCGCGAGCAGGGCGAGGGCGGCGAGGCGGAGCATGGCGGGGACGCGGCGGGGCCGGAAGCTACGCGCCGCGCCCGCGGGCTCAGCCGTGGCGGAGCGCGTCGATCAGCTCGTCCTTGGACATGTCGCTGCGGCCCTCCACGTCCAGCTCTTGAGCGCGGTCGTACAGCTCGTCCTTGGTCCACTCCTCGTAGGGCTTCGCGTGGCCGCCCTTCTCGGAGGGGTGCATGTCGGGGTTGGCCTGGGCGTTGGCGATGGCGGCGGCCTTCCCCTTCGAGTAGCCCTGATCGCGGAGTTCCTCGTAGGTCTCGTCGTCCTTGATGCTGGGGCCGTGGTCGCTTCCTTTCGGCATGGGAGGGGAGGAAAGATGGATCCTGAGTAGTGGTCGTCTCCCGGGCGTGTTCCGGCCTGCGCCGATGCCGGGAATCGCCCCAACCCGACGCGCCGGGGCTCCCTTACCAGTCCGGCTTCTGGCGGAGATTCTTCTTCTCCGCTCGCTGCCGTTTGGCTTCCAGGCGGCGACGCTTCGAGGCGCGCGTCGGCTTCGTCTTCTTGCGGACCGTGGGCGGCCGGTTCATCTCCTCCAGCCGTCTCCGAAGCTCCTGGACCGCGAGCGCCTTGTTGCGGAACTGGCTCCGCGAACTGCGCGACTGGACGACGACGCCGGTCGGCTCGTGCGTGAGGCGGACGCCGGTCTCGACCTTGTTCGCCCGCTGGCCGCCCTTCGTGCTGCCGCTGAGCGTCTCCACGTCGCACTCGGCGAGGAGCTTGTCGTTGGACTCGGGGATCTCAGGCATCGCGAGGTCGGATGCGGCGGTCGATGCGCTCGGCGGTGCTCAGGACGAAGACCAGCAGGACCGTCGAGCCGGTGGCGAGTGCGTAGTGGCCGAGCGCGACGGCGATCCCGATGGGGGCCACGACGAGGAGCGAGGCCGCTGTCGTGAGCCCGCGCGTCCGGTCCTTCTCACGGTCGCGGAAGACGATGCCGGCGCCGAGGAAGCCGAGCCCCGTGGCAATGGCCTGGATGGCGCGGACCGGGTCCGTCTGCACACCGCTCGCTCCCTGCGCGCCGGCCACGATGCTGACCTCCACGAACAGGAAGGCCGAGAACGAGACGAGCATCATCGTGCGGAAACCGGCGCCCTTCCCCTTCCGCTCGCGCTCCCAGCCGACGAGGCCGCCGAGCGCGAGGGCGAGGAGGGCATCGACGAGGGTGCGGAGGTCGGAGGCGAGGACGTCGGGCACGGCCTGAGGGGTGGGCGGCTAGATTTTACGGCGACCCGCCACGCTCGGTCCCGTGCTCCGATTCGTTCTGCTCTCGGCGGTGGCCTTCGCTGCCATGGAAGTGGTGGCCTACGTCCTCCACCGGTTCCTCTTCCACGGCGTGTTGTGGCGCATCCATCGGACGCACCACGACCCGGCCCACGGCCACGGCGCGGGGACCCTGGAGTGGAACGACCTGTTCTCGGTTGGCTTCGCCGCCGCGTCGATGGCGCTGCTGTGGGGCGGGCGCGGGGACCCGCTCGCCAGCACCGCGTTTCCCCTCGGTCTCGGCGTGGCCGTCTATGGCGTCTTGTACTTCGTCCTCCACGACCTCTACGCGCACGGGCGCCTCGGCCCACTCCGCTCTCGGAACCCGGCGGCGCAGGCGGTGAAGCGGGCGCACGGGCGGCACCACCGGTCTCTGAAGAAGCGGGGCCAGGAGCCGTATGGCCTGTTCCTGTTCCCCCCATGGATGGGCCGGCGCCTCGAGCGAGCACGGGACCGAGCGGCGCGCGCGTCAGCACGAGGCGTCAGACCGGGGTAGCTTCCGGCGTCGCCCGCCCCGCCCCATGTCCGAGCCCACGCCCGCCCCGCCGTCCGCCTCCTCCGAGGAGGACCGCGCGACCGTCCAAGAGGCGCTGGCCGGCGACCAGCGGGCCTTCGAGCGCTTGGTCGAGAAGTACCAGGAGCCGTTGCGCCGGCACGTCGGGCGGATGGTCCGCGACCGCCAGCAGGTCCACGACCTCGTGCAGGAGGCGTTCGTCAAGGCGTTCGGGTCGCTCGAGAGCTACTCGCCGACGTACGCGTTCTCGACGTGGCTCTACCGGATCACGACGAACCACACGATCGACTACATCCGGAAGAAGAAGCTTCCCACGCTCTCGATCGACAAGCCGATCCAGACGCGCGACGGGGAGCTCCAGATGGAGCTGCCGGACACGACGTACCGCCCGGACCGCGCCGTCGTCGCGGACCAGCGCAACGCGATCCTCCGCGAGGCCATCGAGGCGCTCCCCCCGAAGTATCACCGCGTGATCGTGATGCGGCACCAGGAGGAGCTGACCTACGAGGAGATCGCGACGGAACTGGACCTCCCGCTGGGGACGGTGAAGGCGCACATCTTCCGCGCCCGCGCGCTCCTCAACAAGGCGCTCCGCACGCGCCGCGACGAGCTGGAGTAGCGCCGTCGCGCTCGGAACTCACCGGCCGTCGCCGTTTTTTAGCCCCCGGAAGCGCTTCTAAGTCGTTGAGATCCCGGTTCTCGGTTGTCGCGGAGAGGAAGGCCCTCTAGCTTCCGCGCCATGCCCGTCGTCCCCGCGCGTCCCTGTTGTCTGGCCCCGATGCGTGGCATCGGCGCGACGATTATGACGCGAACGCTCCGCCCGCGAGGGGAGGAGCGCAGCCCGTGACGGAGCGACCACCGACGCTCGTCTCACTCGGACCGCCCGCCTCCCCTTCGGAGCGCGGGCGTTTTTGATTCATGCCCATGCCTCTCCCCCCCCACGTCTCCAAGTTCGGCGGCACGTCTGTCGCCACGCCCGAGCGGATCCGCCGCGTCGTCGACCTCGTCGCCGCGCAGCCGGCCGCGGGCCGTGTGCTCGTCGTCGTCTCCGCCCTCGGCGGCACGACCGACGACCTCCTCGACGCGCTCGACGCCGCCCTCGCACGGTCCGGCCACGCTGCCGCCGTCGCCGCCATCCGCGAGCGGCACGAGGCCGCCGCCGACGCCCTCGCGAGCGCGGGGGACCGCGCCGCGCTCCAGGCCACGCTCGACGCGCGCCTCGCCGAGCTGTCCGAGCTGCTCGACGGCGTCTCGCTCCTCCGCGAGGCCACGCCCCGCACGCGCGACGCCGTGATCGCGACCGGCGAGCGGCTCTCGGCGCCGCTCGTGGCCGCTGCCTTCCGCGCCGCCGGGCACGACGCCACGGCCCTCGACGCCGCCGACCTGATCCGCACCGACAGCCAGTTCGGCAACGCGACCGTCGACTCCGAGACCACGAAGAGCCTCACGCGCGACGCGGTCGGCGCGCTCCCCGCCGGGCAGGTCGCCGTCGTCACCGGCTTCATCGGCTCGACGGCGACGGGCGTGACGACGACGCTCGGCCGCTCCGGCTCCGACTACACGGCGACGATCCTGGCCGCGGCCCTCGACGCCGCCGCGTGCGTCATCTGGACCGACGTGGCGGGCGTCTACACGGCCGACCCGCGGCTCGTGCCCGAGGCCGTCCCGCTCCCGCGCCTCAGCTACCGTGAGGCCGCCGAGCTGGCCTACTTCGGCGCGCAGGTGCTCCACCCGCGCACCATGCTCCCGGCGGAGCGCGCCGGGATCCCGATCCTCATCAAGAGCACGCTCGATCCTGGCGAGCCCGGGACCGTCATCTCGAACGAGACCGACGCGCTCGACCTCCGCGTGAAGGCCATCTCGTCGGTCCGCGACGTGGCGATCGTGATGGTGGAGGGCGGCGGCATCCAGGCCGTCCTCGGCGTCGGCGCGCGGCTGTTCGAGGCGCTCTCCGGCGCCGGCGTCAACGTCCAGATGACGAGCCAGGCCTCGGCCGAGCAGAGCGTCTGCTTCGTGGTCGACGGCGCGCACGCCGAGACGGCCGTCGCCGCGCTCCAGGCGGCGTTCGCAGCGGAGCTGGAGCGGGGCGACCTCCGCTCCATCTCGGCCATCCCCGGGTGCGCCGTGATCTCGGCCGTGGGCGAGGGGATGCGCCACCAGCCCGGCCTCGCCGGGCGCCTGTTCGCCACGCTCGGCCGGGCCGACGTGAACGTGCTCGCGATCGCGCAGGGCGCGGCCGAGACCAACATCTCGCTCGTCGTCCGCCAGCCCGACGTCCGGGCGGCGCTCGGGGCGCTCCACGAGGCGTTCCCGCTGCGGCGAGCCCGCGTCCACGTCGTCGTCATCGGGACCGGGACGGTCGGGCGGAAGCTCCTCGAGATCCTCGCCGAGCACGCGCCGATCCTGATGGAGGACGACCGGATCCACCTCCGCCTCGTGGCCCTCGCCAACTCGCGCCGCATGGCGTGGGACGAGACCGGCCTCCCGTTCTCCGTGGACGTCCTCGACGACGCCGATGCCCGCCGACCTCGACGCGCTCGACGAGAAGCTCCTGGCCGGCGGCCTGGAGCGCCGCATCGTGGTCGACGCGACGGCCTCGGAGGCGGTCGCCCGGCGCTACGTGACGTGGCTGGAGGCCGGCGTCGGCGTCGTCACGCCGAACAAGAAGGCCAACACGCTCGACATGGGCTACTACCGCCGGCTCCGCGAGGCCGCCGGCCGGCGCGAGGTGAGCTACCACTACGAGACGACCGTCATGGCCGGCCTCCCGGTCGTGTTCACCGTCCGCGACCTCCTCCGCTCGGGAGACCGGATCGACCACGTCGAGGGCGTGTTCTCGGGGACGCTCGCGTTCCTGTTCAACCGGCTGGCCGAGGGCGCGGCGTTCTCGGAGGCGGTCCGCGAGGCGAAGGCGCGCGGCCTGACGGAGCCCGACCCCCGTGACGACCTGACGGGCGAGGACGTGGCCCGCAAGCTCCTGATCCTCGCCCGCGAGACCGGCCGCGTCGTCGAGCGGGCCGACCTGGAGGTGGAGTCGCTCGTGCCCGCGGACCTGGCGGACGTCTCGGTCGACGACTTCATGAGTGCGCTCGGCGACCTCGACGCGGCGTGGGCCGAGCGTGTGGCCGCCGCCGCGGCCGAGGGCAAGCGCCTCGCCTACGTCGGCCAGATCACCGAGGACGGCCTGAGCGTCGGCGTCCGCGCCGTGGACCGGTCGTCGCCGTTCGGGGCCTCGAAGGGGACCGACAACGTGATCCTCATCCAGTCGGCGCGCTACCACGAGACGCCGCTCGTGGTCCAGGGCCCCGGCGCCGGCCCGGACGTGACCGCCGCCGGCCTCCTGGCCGACCTCGTGAAGGCCGCCGAACTCATGCCGTGACCGCTTCCGGCCGATCTTCCACACCCCGCCTGTCCTCCTGAGCGGAGGCGGCGCAGCTGCTGGAGTCGAAGGATCCCTGTCGAGCACGGCGACCGGCCCGCGCCCTCGCCGCCAGCTTGAGAACCAGTCGCCCCAGAGATCCTTCGACTGCGCTCCGGGCGTCGCCCGCCGCTCTGCTCAGAATGACACGAGGGGGCGCCCTCTCTGAACTACTCCGACTCCGTGCCCGATTCCGTCACCGTCTTCGGACCCGCCTCGCTCTCGAACCTCGGCCCCGGGTTCGACGCGCTCGGCCTGTGCCTCACCGGCCTCGGCGACCGCCTCACGGCGCACCGGACCGACGCGCCGGGCGTCACGATCCAGGCCGGCCCCTCGGTCCCGACCGACCCCGACGCCAACACGGCCGGCCGTGCCGCCGCCCAGGTGCTCCGCGAGGCCGACGCGCAGACCGGCGTCCTCCTCCAGATCGAGAAGGGGATCCCGCTCGGGTCCGGCGTCGGTGGGTCGGCGGCGAGCGCCGTCGCGGGGGCCTGGGCCGTCAACGAGATCCTCGGCCGCCCGTTCGCCAAGGAGGACCTCGTCGGGGCCGTGCTGGAGGGCGAGGTGGCGGCGTCGGGGAGCTACCACGGCGATAACGTGCTCCCGGCCCTCTTCGGCGGCCTCGTGCTCGTCTCGCCGTCCGACCCGACCGCCTACCGCCGGATCCCGCTCGCGGAGCCGCCCTCGCTCGCCATCGTCATCCCACACGTGGAGGTGCTGACGCGGCAGGCGCGGGCCGTCCTGCCCGCGACGGTCCCGCACAAGACGGCCTCGGCGCAGGCGGCGGAGCTGGCGTTCCTGCTCACGGCGCTCCAGGCCGGCGACTGGGCCGAGGTCGGCACGCACCTCATGCGCGACCGCCTCGCGGAGCCGCATCGCAAGGCGCTCGTTCCGGTCTACGACGCCGTGAAGGAGGCGGCGCTGGAGGCCGGCGCGGCGGGCTGCGCGCTCACCGGCTCCGGCCCCGCCATGTTCGCCGTCCCCGGCGAGGGCGCGGACGTGCAGACGATCCTCGACGCGATGGTGGCCGCCAGCCGCGCGGGCGCCATCGACGCGCACGGCTGGGTGGCCGAGGTCGACACCGAGGGCGTGCGGACGCTGGAGGCATGAGCGCACCGACCTACCTCAGCACGCGCGGCGGCGAGGCCGTCCCGTTCCGCGAGGCGCTCCTCGACGGGCTCGCGCCCGACGGCGGCCTCTACGTCCCGACGCACGTGCCGGCCCTCCCGACCGGCTGGCGGACGGCATCGTCGCTCGCTGAGGCCGGGCAGCGGATCCTCCGCCCCTGGCTGGCCGACGCCATCGATGGGCTCGACGCGGTCGTCGCCGACGCCCTCGCGTTCCCGGTCCCGCTCGTCCCGCTGGCGGGGGAGGGCTGGGACGGTGTCCACGTCCTCGAACTGTTCCACGGCCCGACGCTCTCGTTCAAGGACGTCGGCGCGCGGACGATGGCGCGGCTGATGGCCCGTGTGCTCGGCGGCGACGAGGTGACGATCCTGGCGGCGACCTCCGGCGACACCGGCAGCGCCGTGGCCGACGGCTTCGCGGGCGTCGAGGGCGTCCGCGTGGTGCTCCTCTACCCGAAGGGCCAGGTCAGCGCCGTGCAGGAGCGGCAGCTCATCGTCGAGCGGGAGGGCGTGCAGGCGCTCGCCGTGGAGGGCACCTTCGACGACTGCCAGCGGCTCGTCAAGGCGGCCTTCAGCGAGGCGCGGGCGGAGGCCGGCCGGCTGTCGTCGGCCAACTCGATCAACATCGGGCGGCTCCTCCCGCAGATGCTCTACTACCCGTGGGCCGTGGCGCAGGGCGGGTTCGAGGAGGCCGCCTTCGTGGTGCCGAGCGGCAACCTCGGCAACCTCACGGCCGGGACGCTGGCGATGCGCGCCGGCCTGCCGGTCCGCCGGTTCGTGGCGGCGCACAACGCGAACGACGGCTTCGCCCGCTTCCTCGGCGGCGACGCGCCCCCCGCCGGCGACTCGGTGCGGACGCTCTCGAACGCGATGGACGTGGGCGTGCCGAGCAACCTGGAGCGTCTCCGCGCTCTGTTCGACGACGACGCGCTCCGCCGCCTCGTCTGGGGCACGACCGTGACCGACGACGAGACGATCGCCTCGATGCGCGCCGTCCACGGCGCGACAGGCTACGTGGCCGACCCGCACACGGCGGTCGGGCTGGAGGCGGCGCGACGTCTCCGCGTGCGGGAGGAAACGGACCTCCCGGTCGTCGTCCTGTCGACGGCGCACCCGGCCAAGTTTCCCGAGGCCGTCGCCCGCGCCATCGGGCGGACGCCGGAGGCGCCGGACCGGCTCGCGGCGCTGTGGGACGCCCCGATGCGCGTGGCGACGATCCCGCCGACGCTCGACGCGCTCCGCGCGGCCCTCAGCTAGTCCCGACCTTCCGGAGTCGCCGCTGCACGCGGACGTACCGCCACCCGCCGATGACCAGCACGATGGCCGCCAGGGGGAGCGCCGTCGTTCCAAGGACGACGGCCCACGTGGCCTCGACGAGCTGGAGGAGGGCCACGCCGCCGGCCAGGAGGGCGAGGGCCGTGCGGACGTAGGCGAGGAGCGTTCGCTCGTTGGCGAGGATCGTCCGGTCCAGTGCGAGCTGGTCGCGGAGCGTGAGGTCGTCGTCGGGGACTTCGGTGTAGGGAACGGGCATGGGCGGGGCGTCCGGTCGCCGGTCCAACGCCCCCGGCCGCCCCTCGGTCCGTTCAGACCGGCCGGCGGCCGGAGACAAGGGCGTTAGCGAACGACCGTGAGCCGGCGCGTCACGACACCAGCCTCGCTCTCCAGACGGAGCACGTACACCCCGGGCGTCAGCGCCCCGGTGTCGAGCGTGGCCGCATGCGTCCCGGTGCCGCGCTCCCCGTCCACGAGGACGGATACCTCGCGCCCCAGCGCGTCGTACGCGGCCATCCGAACACGCCCGGACTCCGGAACCGCGTACGGAATGCGCGCTTGGCCGCGAACCGGGTTCGGATAGGGAGCGCCCAGCGACAGGAGGGCGACGGTTTCCGGGAGCGGGGCCTCGCCGGCCACCGCAATCCCGCCGTCGACCACGTCGGCCGTTCCCGTGGCGTAGGCCCCGGCCAGGCCGCCGTAGCCGTCGTACGCGTCGATGAACGACCACGCGAGGCCCAGGGACGCCTGGGGATCGAGGACGCGGAAGCGGACGCGCGCAACGTCGGCGTAGTCCGACGGGAGGACCCGGCCGGGGCCCTCGCCTGCAAGGACCACGTTGACGGAGACCTCGCCGGTGTCGGGCGAGGTGACCCCGCTGGCTTCGGCGTAGACGGCAGTTCCCCCGTCGGTCGCCGGCTGCTCGCCGGTATATAGGAGCCCCTTGCCGCCGAGGAGTTCGAGCACGGCGGGGTCGTACCGGAACTGGAACGTGGAGGTCCCGAGGGGGCCGTCGCCACGGAGCTGGAGGGCGACCGTCGCGATGTCGTCGTCGGGGGAGGTCGTGTAGCGGAGGCGAGCGTCGAGAGCGCCGGGGGCCGGAGCGTTGCCGGGGCGGACACGCCCGAGCGTGGGAAGGAGCACCCGGTGCGCGTCCAGAGCCGAGACTCGTCCATCGAGGTCGAGGTCCGCCTGGGCATAGCCGTCGCGGTCGAGGGCGAGGGCGAAGGCGGGGTCGAGGTCGGCCTCCGTTACCGCCCCGTCGGCGTCAACGTCGCCGCCGCGTTGCGCGAATACGCCTGGTGCCACCTCGCGCTGGCTGCCGGCCTCGGCGACGTCGGGGGCCGTGAAGTCCACGACGGCCGCCTCGCCCGCCGCGAACGAGACCGGCGCAGCGGTCACCGCCGCCGCGTGGTTCCGGTGGTACACCGCGACGGTATACTCGCCCGGGGGGATGCCCCGGAAGGCGACCGTCGACGAGTCGAAGTCGACGATCTGGCCGTCGGCGCGGAGGAGCGCCGTGCGCCGGACGGCCCCGCCCTCGGGGTGCCGGAGTTCGACGACGACCCAGTCGACGAGGTCGTCGCGGCCATCGAGGAACGAGGGCGTGAGGACGGTCGCGTCGGGCAGCCCCTTCGCCGTGGCGAGGAGCGGCTCGTTGGCGTAGGGCTGGCGGAGCGGGAGGAAGCCGCCGTCGAGCAGGTCAGTCCGGAGGCCCGCGCCGTCCGCCAGCGCACCGTCGATGAGGATGTGGGCGTCGAGGCGGACCTCGGGGAGGAACGCCACGAACAGCGTGAGCCCGTCGTCGTCACCGCCGCCGGTCGCCCCGCGGAGCGAGGCGGTCACGCCTTGGGGGAGCACGTTGGCAAGGGGTGCGGCCGTCAGGTTGCCCCCGCCCGCGGCGATGATGTTGCCCCCGCCCGCGGCGATGATGTTGCCCCCGCCCGCGGCGATGATGTTGCCCCCGCCCGCGGCGATGATGTTGCCCCCGCCCGCGGCGATGATGTTGCCTCCGCCCGCGGCGATGATGTTGCCTCCGATCGTCGTGAGGTTGCCGGTGGGGTCGATGGCCATCAAGGACGGGATCTTCCCCGGCGGCACGTTTTGCACGAGCGGGAGGTCGACGCGGGCCTCGGAGACGACGTTCGAGCCCACCCGGATCTTGACCGTTCCGGCCTGGACGTCGATGTCCTGGCAGATCTCCAGGCCCGTCGGGCCGAACGGGAAGCAGACGGTCATGACCGGGGTCGCCTCGGGCGACCGCTCGACCGTGATTTCACCCGGGCTCTCGACGGAGAGCGTCCGGTAGCCGAGGGTGGCGGGCTCGCCGGGCAGCCCGAACTCGACCCGCTCGAACGCCGCGACGATCTCCGCGCGCTCGACCTCGGGCCAGAACGTGTTTTGCCCGACGAAGTAGCCGTAGGCCGTGCCCTCCCACGTGTCGTCGGTGTAGCCGAAGGCGCCGCCCCCGGTCGAGCTGTCCCGGATCTCGATGGCCAGTTCGTTCTCGTCGTCGGGGGCCGTGTCGACGGCAGCGGCGTAGAGGCCGGGGTCGTGGGAGCCCAGCCCTCCGGGGTAGTCGGCGAGCGGACGGAACGTGACGTCGTTGACGACGAACCGATTCTCGGGCCGTCCGGGCTCGGCATAGATCTGGCCACCGGGGAGGCCAGGGTGCCGGATGAGGAGCTGCGTCACGTTGGTCGGGACGTCCTCGAAGAGGACGTGATCGAACTGGGTGAGGGGCTCCTCCCCCTCGACGCGGAGCCACGTCCCGATGAGTCGGAGCCCGTTGATGTAGAGCCCACCGATGCGGAACTCGCCGAGGTCGCGGAGCGACGGCCACGTCTCGGGGTCGCCGGGGTCGTCCGCCAGCGTGACGAGGCGGCCGTCGATCCGGTTCTGGAACGCGTAGTGGATCGCCTCGATCGTGCTCCCCGCCCCCAGGGTGAAGTCGCCGGCCACGGTGAACGACTCGACCGGGCCGATGGCGCCGTCGTTGACGAGGTCGCCCTCAACGGTGAGCACGAAGCCGGCCCCCGGGGAGTTGGCAATGCGCGACCCAGTCGTGATCGTCGTCACGCCGTCGAACACCACGTTCTCGCGGATGTGGACCGTCCCCTCCAGCGTCGCGCCCTCGATGCGGACGTTGAGGAGGCTGGACGTGTACGGGTCGTCGTTGAGCATCCGGAGCCGCCCGCCCTCGGAGAACGTGACGGCCCCGTCGTCGGCGCCGGGGCCGTCGGAGGAGATCCCATTCTTCGAGGTGATCGTCAGTCGGTACGGGCCCATGACGAGGTCGGACCCACGGAGCTCGACGGTGGCCGGCTGGGGATGGTCGAACGTGAGGTCGCTGCCGGCGATGAGCGGGCTGGACGCGTCGTCGTCGAGGACCGTGCCCTGGAGCGCGGCGGCGTCCGGGAACGTCAGCGTCTGGGCCACGGCGCCGACGAAGCGCGTCTGGTTCGGTGACCACACGCCCGAACTCGTGAGGTCTCCCCGAAGCCGGACGACGAGCCCGCCGCCGACGGTCCCGAGGTTCACGAAGTCGCCCTCGACGGCGAGGTCGAAGGTCGAGCCCGGGGAGCCGGCCAGAACTGCCCCGTCAGCGAGGGTCGTCGGGCCGTCGAGAACCACGTTCTCGCGCACGTCGACCGTCCCCGCCAGCTCGGCCGGGCCTTCGAGGCGGATGTTGACGAGGTTCGACCGGTACGGGTCCGCGTGAGACATCACGAGCCGGCCTCCGGGCTCGAAGACGAGGGCGCCGTCGTCGGCGCCGGGGCCGTCGGACGAGAGCGAGGCGCCGGCCCGGACCGTCAGCGTGTGTGTGCCCACGCGGAGGTCGGCCCCGCGGAGCTCGAACGGCTTTCCATTCGGGCTCCCGTCGAATGTGAGGTCGCTCCCGGCGAGCGTCGGGCTGGTGGGGTCGAGGTCGGTGAGCCGGCCGACGAGGACCGTGCCCGGGGCGAACGTCAACGTCTGGGCCGAGGTCGCGACGAGCCGCGTGCCCCACGGCTCCCAGGTCCCCTCGTTGGTGAGGTCGCCCCCGAGGTGGACGTAGAGGCCCCCGGCCACGGTCCCCCGGTTGACGAACGGGCCCTTCACGAGGACCTCGATGCTCAGCCCGCTCTGTTCGAGGAGGCCTCCGCCCGCCTCGACGGTCAGCGCGGCGACACCGTCGGTCCCGATCCCGTACGGGTTGACCGTGTGGCCGGTGAGGATCGTCACCGTGTCGTCAGCGTCCGGGAGGCCATCGGCATCGGTCCCGGAGGTGAGGGTCCAGGTCGAGGCCACGTTCCACTGACCGGACTGGGCCGACGTGAAGGTGCCCTGGGCCGCGGCGGGCAGGGTGAAGGCGAGGACGAGGAGGAGAAGCGAACGAGGCATGGGCAGGCGGAAAGTCCGGTGGCCCATTTAATCGACTGATGCCCCCCTGTCAATTAGCACACATGCGATTTTACATACGGTTTGCTCAGTACAGGCCGACGGGGTCCACGTCGAGGTTGACGCGGTGGCCGCCCGGCGCGCCGACGCGGTCGCGGACCGTCGTGACGAGTTGGGCGAGGACGGAGGCGGGGAGCGTCCGCGGCGCCTTGACGAGCAGGTGCACCCGCCACCACCGCTTCACGCGCCCGACGAACGCCGGCACCGGCCCGAGGATCTCGACGCCCGCCACCTTCTGCGCCTCGCGGGCGAGCGCCGCGCCCCAGCGCTCCGCGAGCATCATCGTCGGCCCCGACTCCGGCCCCTTCACCTCGATCCCGACGAGACGCCCGTGCGGCGGGTAGCCGAGCGCGAGGCGCTCCGCCAGCTCGCCGAGGGCGAACCCGTGGAAGTCGTGGCGGAGGGCGAACTGGATGGCCGGGTGCTCCGGGTTGCGCGTCTGGAGCAGCACCTCGCCCTCCAGCTCGTGCCGCCCGGCGCGTCCGGCGACCTGGGCCAGCAACTGGAACGTCCGCTCCGCCGCGCGGAAGTCCGGGAGGAGCATCCCGGTGTCCGCCTCCACGACACCGACGAGCGTGACGCGTGGGAAGTCGAGCCCCTTCGCCACCATCTGCGTGCCGAGGAGGATGTCGGCGTCGCCGCGGCCGAAGGCTTCGAGGATGCGGCGGTGGGCACCCTTCCGCGAGGTCGTGTCGAGGTCCATGCGGAGGACGCGGGCGTCGGGAAAGACCTCGGCGATCTCCTCCTCGATTCGCTGCGTGCCGCTCCCGAGCAGGCGGAGGTCCGGGCCGCCGCACGACGGGCACTCGCGGGGGAGGCGCTCGGCGAGGCCGCAGTAGTGGCAACGCAGGTTGTGGCTCGCCTTGTGGACCGTGAGCGAGACGGCGCAGTCGGTGCACATGGGTGTCCAGCCGCAGTCCTCGCAGGTGATGACGGGGGCGTAGCCGCGCCGGTTCTGGAGGAGGATCGTCTGCTCGCCGTTGGCCAGCCGGCTCTCGATGGCGAGGCGGAGGTCGTGCGCGAGGGCGCCCTTCAGGCGGCGGACCTGCTTCTCACGCGCGAGGTCGACGACGCGGACCGGCGGGAGCGGCGCCGGCGCGTGCGTGGTGCCGTCGAGGCCGCGGACCGGGACCCGCTCGGGCATCTCCAGACGCGTGTACTTGCCCCCGTTCGCGTTCGCCACGGACTCCATCGAGGGCGTCGCGCTGCCGAGGACGCACACGGCGCCGGCGCGGGCGGCGCGGAGCACGGCGAGGTCGCGGGCGTGGTACCGCGGGGCCGGGTCGAACTGCTTGTAGCTCGCCTCGTGCTCCTCGTCCACCACGATCAGGCCGAGGTCCTGGAGCGGGGCGAACACGGCCGAGCGTGGGCCGATCACGATGGGGTAGACGCCATCGCGGATGCGCGTCCACGCGTCGAGCCGCTCGCCAGGGCTCATGCGGCTGTGGAGGACGGCCACGCGGTCGCCGAAGTGGGCGCGGAAGCGGCGGACCGTCTGCGGCGTGAGGGCGATCTCGGGGACGAGGACGACGGCCGTCTTGCCCTTGTCGAGCGCGGCACGGAGCGCGCGGAGGTACACCTCCGTCTTCCCCGAGCCGGTGACGCCGTGGAGCAGGAAGGTCTCGGCTCGACCCGCGTCGATGGCGCCGGTGATGGCGTCGAGCGCTGCCGTCTGCGCCGGGTGCAGCGTGACCGCCGCGGGCGCCTCGGCCGGCTCGGCATCCAGCCCGTCCGCCCGCCGCTCGACCTCGGCGTCGAACGCCTCGACGAGCCCCTTCTCCTCCAGGCTCTTGACCGTGCCCGAGCCGGCGCCGGTCGCCGCGAGTGCATCGGCCTGGAGCACGTCGGCGTCGGCCTCGGCGAGGTAGTCGAGGAGGGCCTGCTGCTTCGCGCCGCGCACGGCGCCGGCCTCCACGAGGCGGAGGTGCCGGGCCGTCTTGGCGCGCGTCCGCGCGTCTTGCATCTCCTCCTCCACGCGGACGACGCCAGCCGTCTCCATCCGGCGGAGCAGGTTCTGGGGGACCGTCTTGCGCCCGAGCACGTCGGCGAGGGCGGCGACGGGGAGGCCCGTCCCGTTCCGCTCCTGGAGCGCGCCGAGGATCTTGCGGCCGCGTGTGTCCTCGGCCCAGGCGGCGGGCGGGGCAAGACCGTAGACCACGCGGCGGCTCTCCACCTCGGTCCCGCTCGGGAGTGCGGCCTTGATCGCCTCGCCCCATGCGCAGAGGTAGTAGCTGGAGGTCCACTTCGTGAGGGCCAGCAGCTCGGGCGTGAGCGCGGGGCGCGCGTCGAGCACGTCGTAGAGCGGCTTGAGGCCGTCGTCGCTCCCCTCCACCCGCTCGGCGATGACGCCGGTGATCGTCCGCCGCCCGAAGGGGACCACCACGCGGGCGCCGGGGACGGCCTCCTCGGTCATCTCACTCGGTACGCGGTAGGTGTAGACGCCCTCGACAGACGTGAGGGGGACGACGTGAGCGAGCGCGGCCATGCCCGCAAGCTACCGCGCGCGGGGACGGCCCCCGGTCAGGGCTCCGTGCGTTTCGGCGCGACGGGTGAGGCGTCCAGTCGGAGCCGTCGGCGCTAGCGGCAGGCGTCGACGCCCCAGTCCTCGTGGCCGCGACCAGTCCAGCAGCGGACCTGCCGCCCGGCGTCGACCAGCTCCCAGGTGCCGACGCCGTTGTCGCGGTAGACGAGGCGGAGCCGCTCGTCACGGACCGAGTCGTCGTAGAGGCCGAGGGCGGTGACGAACACGAGCGCCTCGCCGGCCTCCTGGCGCTCGACCTCGACCCGCACCTCATCCGCCTCGTAGCGGTCGGCGATGGACTGGGCGGCGAGGTCGGGCGACGAGCCCGAGTTGTAGCGGTCGAGCACGTCGTCGGCGGGCGCATAGGGACCGGCGCCGGGGGCCGAGGTGGCCGGGGCCATGGCTCCCGACATGGGGAGGAGCTGGAGGCCAGCGACGAGCGCGGCGCCCTCCTCCAGATCCACCGGCCGGCACCCGCCCTGCGTGTCGCTCAGGAACAGGACCGTCATCCCGTCCACGTCGATGTAGTCCGAGACGATCGTGCCCACGCCCCACACCTGTGCACTCGACGCGCGGGGGTCGTCGGCGGCCTCGTAGACGCGCACGACGGGCGGGCCCGGGAGGGCGTCCACCCGCACCTCGGTCGAGACGAGCGGCCACGCGGGGCCGCCGAGGCCGTCCGTGGTGCCGCTGACCTCGAAGCAGGCGCCGTCCGTCCGCTCGTACGACAGGCGGTAGCTGGCGGTGCCGGCGAACTGGTTGACCTCGAAGACCGCCAGCCCGTAGTCGCTCGTCACGCGGGGCACGAGGACGGGCACGCCGAGGCTCTGGAGTTGGGCGGCCTGGCTCGCGGAGAGGTCGGCGGCCTGCGACACGTCCGACTGGTCTCCGGGGCCGGGGCGCGACGAGCGGCTGTCGCCGGGCATCGGCGACGAGCAGGCGGCGAGAGCGAGGGCGAGCAAGGCGGGGGCGAAGCGCATCGGTCGGCGGCGGTGGACGCCCCGCCTACGCCGGAGTCGCCGGGAGGTGCCTCGCGGTCTACGCCGTCTGGACGAGCGCCTGGCGGAACGCCTCCACGTTCGCCCCCACGTCGCCGCGGAAGACGGCGCTCCCGGCGATCAGCACGTCCGCCCCGGCGTCGGTCAGCTCGCGGGCGTTGGCGGGCGTCACGCCGCCGTCGACGCCGATGAGGGCGCGGCTCCCGAGCCCGGCCAGCAGCTGCCGGAGCCGGCGCACCTTGCCGGTCGCCGACGGGATGAACGACTGGCCCCCGAAGCCCGGGTTGACGGACATGACGAGGACGAAGTCGAGGTCGGCCGCGATCTCCTCCAGCGTCACGAGCGACGTGGCCGGGTTGAGCGCGACGCCGGCCCGGCACCCCAGGGCGTGGATGGCCTGGACCGTCCGGTGGAGGTGTGGGCACGCCTCCTCGTGAACCGTGATGTGGGCGGCGCCGGCCTCGGCGAAGTCCTCCAGATACCGGTCCGGCTCCTCGATCATCAGGTGGACGTCGAGCGGCGTCTCGGTCTCACGCGCGAGGTCGGCCAATCCGCGCATGACGGGCGCGCCGAACGAGATGTTCGGGACGAAGTGGCCGTCCATCACGTCCACGTGGAGCCAGTCGGCGCCGGCGTCGACGGCCTCGCGGGCGTGGGCCTCCAGGCGGCCGAAGTCGGAGGCGAGGACGGAAGCGGCGAGGATCATCACGGGGCGGAGGCGGGGCCCCACAGTCTAGCCCCGATCCCGGCGGTGTCGCCCGCGTGCGAGGGCATGTGCGGAAACCGCTCCGGTCCCGTCATCCTGAGCAGTGCGAAGGACCTCGAAGTCATCGTCGGAGGTCGTCGCGAGCGCTGGCGACGGAGTCCGACATCGCGTCGAGATCCCTCACGGCGTTCAGGAGGACATCTCTGGAGTTCGCGCCCGAGGCCTAGCAGGCCGCGGCGACGGCCACGCCGCCGACGCTCACCAGCACGTCGGCGCGAAGGGTCTCGCCGGTACTCAGCGTCACCCAGTCGGCCCCGTCGCGCGCGAACACGTCCGCGATGCGGGCGCGCTGATGTCGCTCCTCGGGGCCGACGCGCCACACCACGTCCACGGCCGTGCCGCGGACCGCCCAGCTCTCCAGCCGGTCGTGCACGTCGCAGGCGACGGGCGCGTAGCGCTCGCCCCCGGCGATCGGGCTGGCGGGGTCGGGGAGCGTCACGCTTCGCCCGGGGTCTGGCCGAGCACGTCGAGCGCGATCAGCTCCAGGTGGATCCCGTGGTCGCCGGGGTAGCTCGCCGTGTGGGCCACCTCGTTGGTCCAGATCTCGTCGGGGATCCCGGACGGGAAGGCGTCGCAGAGGAGGAAGTCGTTGGCCTGCCGGTCGAGGTGGGTGCAGGCGGTGCACTGAGACTGCGGGGAGATCATGGCGGTACGGGCGGTGGACGGATCCAACGGGTGGAGGCACCCGGGAGGTCCAGTCGGGCGCAAGATTAGATCCGATATAAGTCAAATGCTACAATCGCTTAGGCGGCGTGTGGCGTGGGGTACGGCCCGTGCGCTCGGACGCCGCGAACGGTGGCCCCAACGACGGCGAGGGCGCTCGCTGCGAGGGCGAGGACGAACGTGCCCCGGTCCGGGTGGGCGGCGTAGATCGCCGCGAACGCCCAGAGGACGACGAGCGCCGCGGCCACATCGCCCGTCCGCGCCACCCAGGCGCCGGCGATGGTGGCCACGAGGACCACGACCACGATGGGCCAGAACGTCCCGGCCGCCGTCCACCCGAGCGCCTGCAGCGCAATCGTGACGTTGAGGGCCGTCGCTACCGCCACCCATGCGAGGAACAGCGAGGTCGGCACACCGAGCGCCCACCGTTCCGCACCTCGCAGCCCCAGCCGGTCGAGGCGGACGTACAGCCAGACGAGCGAGGCCAGGATCCCGACGATCACGACCGCTGCGACGACGACGTGGCCCGTCAGCCACGGGATCTGCCAGAGGCCGTTGAGGACGTTGGCGGCGATGAACGGGACCGCCGGTGCGTCGTAGCGCGGGTCGCGGCGGGCCGGGAACGCCTGCCACGCCGCGAACACGAGCACGCCGACGAAGAGGAGAGTCCAGATGGAGAAGGCCCACCCCGCCGGCGTCACGCCCGTGGGGTGGACGTCTGAGACGGCGCCGGTCGGGGTGCCGAAGAGGACGCCGGTGCCGGCCAGCGCGTTCAGACCGACGTTGATAAGGGCGGCTGCGACGACGAGGATCTGGCGGGGGAGGCCGGTCATGGAACGAGTCCGGTGGGGGAGCCCTCAACGCGCGACGGTGAGGGCCGGCTCCGCGGGACCTCCCGGAGGGGCGAACCGTACCGGGGCGTGCCCTTCTCCTTTGCTCCTCCGATGTTCAGCCTCTCCGACCTCACCCCGGGCGACCAGCACCGCCTCCGCACCGACCTCCGCGTGGCCCTCTTCGGCGGCCTCGTGGCGGCCCTCGTCATGAGCGCCATCGTGTTCGTCGTCGGGACCGTCAACAGCGGGCAGGCGCGGGCCCTGTTGGAAGCCTCGCTCCCGACCACGCGGTTCCTCTCCTCGTCCGTGATGACGGTGAGCGCGACGACGCTGGCCCTCATGCTCACGCTCCTCAGCCTGAGCAGCGGGATCGACCGCGAGATCAAGGCGAGCCACTACGAGCGGATCCGCCAGATCGCCTTCGTCGACGTGGTCGCCTTCGTGACCGCGACCCTCCTGCTCGTCGCGCTCGTGGTCCCGCTCAACGACGCGACGAAGATCCCGAGCGGGTGGTACGTGGGGATCTACTACGCCATCTCGCTCCTCGCGGCGGCGCTCGGCGGCGTCCTGGTGGGCGTGATGTTCCTGCTCTACGCCGCCGTCCGCGACCTCATCCAGGTCGTCGCCGGGGACGACGACCAACTCGTCGCGGACGAGGACGGGGAGCGGTCCGACGGGGCGTAAGGCTCGCGGCGGGGCTTGGCTGGATTCCGTCGCCCGTCGGCGTATCCTCGCGCGGTCCCTCCACTCGGCGCTCGTGCCTCACCGGCTCCTTGCTCTTCTCGTGGTCGCCGCGTCGATGGCGGCCGGTGCCCAGACGGCGGTGCCGTACGAGCTGGCCCGCGTCGGGAGCGAGATCGACCGGGGGGAGCGGGAGTACTTCCTCCTGTTCCCGGCCCTCGGCGATGCCGACACCCTCCGCATCGTGCGGGCGGGCCCCGATTCCGTCGCCATCGGGTCGCGCTCGACGCGGAGGCTCGCGCTCTCCATGGAGCAGGCGCGGGTCCTCGATGCGGCCCTGGCCTCGTACGAGGCGCTGTTCTCGGCGCCCGACGACGCGCCGTCGACCGTCCGCATCGCGGGCTTGCTGCAGTGGCGGCTCCCCTTCGACCGGCGGCCCGCCGTGATCCTCACCCTCCGGGACGGCGCCGAGCTTCGAGGTGAACTCCTCCATGCCGACACGGAGGGAGTCGTCCTCGCGACGGAGTCCGTCCCCATCCAGGACCTCCGGGATGCAGGCGGACTGGTGTGGGTGCCCGCGCACCAGCTGGTCCGCGCCCGTCAGCCCGGGTTCCGCAGCCGCCTGGACGTCCGTCCGGAAGGAGACCCCGTCCGCTACGCGACCGACGCTCTGCCCGCTCTCCAGCGTCAGGCGACGTTTCTCCGGGGCCTCCCGCCCGAGGTGAGGGCCTGGCGCCGCGAGCGGCCCCCCGGTCCCGCGTCGACCCCCCCGGCCACCGACCGCTACACCTACGTGCCGCTGAGCCGCTGGCAGATCGGCGTTCAGGCGGGGCTTGGCGCGGTGGAGGCCGGGGCCGTCACGACGGACCCGTACGGGGTCCCGCCGCCTCGGGAGGAGGTCCTGGACGGGTATACGATCCGGGTCAGCAGCCGCCTCGGATACAACGTGACGGCGGCGCTGGGGCTGGAGGTGGCCGCCCGGTACTACGTCTCGGAGGTGATCGTGGGCGTCGAGGTGGATCGGCGTCGGTACGCCGCGTGGGTGGGGGAGGTGACGGGGAGCTACGCCCTCCTCCGCCCCCGCCTCATCCGGCCCTCGCTGACGGTCCGGGCGGGCGTGTCGGCGGTCCGAGCGACGGCCGCCACCAAGCTCCTCTTTGTCGACGAAGTGCGGGGCCTTTCCGCCGAGGACACCTATTCCGAGTCCCTCCCCGTTCGGGTCGGCGGGGTCGTGGGGGTGGAAGGGGCGGTGCGGCTGTCACGCGGGGCCTCGCTCGTGGCCGAGGGCGGGTGGGCCGTCTACCGGGGGCTCACGGAGGGCGAGCTGGTGCTCACGGACCCCCATGTGAGGGTCGACGTCAAGCGGGTGGAGCCCCGCTCGGCGGACTTCCGGTTCCGGGGGATCGAGGCTGGGATCGTGTTCCACCTCTAACGCCAGGGCGCTCACGACTCCTCGTTGAGTCGCAGGGACGACGGGGCGATACGCCCCCCATGTCGCCCGCCGCCTCCGACCTGCCCCACCTCGACCGGCTCCACCGCTGGCTCACGCTGGGAAGCGGGGCCGGCGTCGTCGGGCTTGCGGGATGTTGGCTGCTCCTCGGGCTGCTGACGATGGCGCTCGGGGTGGCGGCCGTCGGGGTCACCCCGGTCCTCCTCGTCGCCGTTTTCAGCTACGCCTGGGTCCTCAAGCTGGCCGTGATGTCGTGGCGTCGCGAGGCGCCGGAGTGGGCGCGGGTCCAGGCGCGGGGGGACGCCGAGGCGGACTCGTCTCTCGCCGTTCCGGCCTGACGCCCGACGCGGCGGCCCCCATCCGCTACCGCATCCGGTGCTCGTCGCCCCGCGCAAGGTGGAGCAGCCCGACCGGTTTGTGCTGCCCCCGGGCCCACCCCGCCGCTTCGTTGCCGCCCCACCGCCGGCCCCGCTCGAAGTCCGGGTCGTTCGCCTCGTGGAGGGTGAGGGCGCGGTCGCGCACGTCGGGCGCCTCGCGGTCGAGCGCGGCGTCGAGCGTGAGGGCGTAGGCGGCGAGGGCCATGCCGTCGAACGGCGCGCCGTGCCGCTGGGAGAGCGCGTCCACCACGCCGAACAGGTAGCCCAGCCCGAACGGACACTCCACAGCCTCCCCGAGCGGTCGGGCGGCGGGATCGGCGTCGAGGCGGGCGGCCTGCTCGCGGAGGAGGCGAATGGCGTCGGCGAGGACGGCCTGCGAGGCGTCGGTCGGGGATGGGGGGGACGGCATGGTCGAGGAGCGTGCGGGGAGAGGCTAGGCGTCGGGCGCGTCGCCCGAGACGCCGTCGCCGAAGCCGTCCAGGCCCATCCGGTCGGCGGCCTCCTCCAGGCCCGCGTCCTGCGCCGAGGCGGCGTCGTGGGGGAGCGTGCCGCGCGGGCTGCGGAGGTAGACGAACGGCGTATAGTGGAGGAAGTTGGAGACGCGCGCCGTGTAGATGTCGGCCGAGGCCTCGATCTGGCGGGCGAGGTGGCTCTTGTCGTTGCCGGCCCACATCAGCGGCCCCCAGCGCGGGTTGACGAGGCGGCTGGACGCCGCGGCGATCGGGGCGATCTCGGCGTCGAGCACGAGGAGCCGCTCGCGGACGGCCGTGATCTGGTCGCCCAGCCACGTCGGCGACCGCTCGGTCTGGGGACCGTAGCCCTCCTGGTTCCGCTGGCGCTCCAGGCGGAGCGCCGAGAAGTAGGCCTCCAGCCGCTCCTTCTCGGCCATCATCGCCGTCAGGCGCTCCTGGTCGCTGCGCCAGGCGTCCATGGCCTCAATCTCGTCCTCGAGGGGGCGCAGCACGAGGGCCGTCCGCCAGCGGAGCACACTCTTCGACGCCTTCACGTCGGCGAACACGTGGTCGCCCACGTAGAGGATCTCGCTGCCGCGGAGCCCGAGGCTGGCCTCGACGAGCGCCGCGTTGCCGCCGACGTAGACGTGGCCCTCCTCCAGCGGCCCGGGATGCGAGCGGAGCACGGCGCGTCCCTCGTCGTCCTCCCCGACCACCTGGAAGGCCGGCGCCTGCTGGTCGAAGAAGGCCGGCTTGCGCGCGCCGACGATGGCGAGGTCGAACAGGTCCCGCCACGTCATGTCGTTGGGGAGGAACGGGTCGAAGGCGTAGGCGAGGATCGGCGCGGCGTACTCCCACTCGGAGTTGGTGATGAGGAGGACCTTCTTCCCGCTCATCTTCTGGTCGAGGAGCGTGAGCGGGATGTCCGCGTCGCGCTCGACGAACCGGTCCGGGGTGTCGAGGATCTCGGCCTTGAGGAGGCCCTCCAGGTGGGCCGCGTCGAGCGTCTGGCGGATCGTGGCGTAGAGGTCGTCGTAGCCCAGGCCCGGCGGCAGCTCGCCCGCGTCGAGCTTGTCGACGAGTTGGAGGAAGATGCCGGCCTCCGAGATCGAGAACAGCGTGTTCATGAACCGCCAGCGGCGGTCGTGGAGGTCCACGAGCGTCCGGCGGTAGGCCTTCTTCTGCTCGCCGTAGGGGAGGGGGCGGGTGCCGTGGAAGGCCCGCTTCACGTAGCCGAAGCGGTTGGCCTTCACCACGTTCCCGCGCTCGGTGTCGATGACGAGGCCCTGGACCACGAGGTCGGGGTCGAAGACGAGGTCGTCGACGGGCCAGCCCTGCTTCTTCAGCCCGTTCTTGATGTAGGCGTACGCCCGCTCCTCCCACAGCGCCACGTGGTAGTGGACGAGCGTGTAGTCCATGTCGTAGCCGACGGCCTGGATCTTCCGGAGGTTGAGGGTCCGGTTGCAGAAGAGGCCGCGCGGGTGCTCGAAGGCGTCGGGGACGCCGGGGACGCCGTGGGTGCCAGTACCAACAGTTGCTTCCATCAGGTCGCGGATCGTCGCCGCGGGGCTGTTCGCGTGTGTCTCGGGAAAGCAAACGCCGTACCGCCGGGCCGCGTCCCCCTCCGCACCGAATTGACGCAGGCGTGATCTCAGGGGCCGCCAGGACGCCGTGGATAGAGGCGGGGCGCGTTGCCCGCGTGCCCCGGGCTAGTGGCCGATGTACCAGTCGTAGCCGCGCTCGGCCCAGTAGTCCTCCGGGCGGGCGTCCATGAACCGGAGGACCCCGATCCGCTTGAGGTGCTTCACGCCGTACTTCAGGGGCGTCACGAGGCGGAGGGGGGCGCCGTGCGCGAGCGTGAGCGGCGCGCCCTGCATCTCGTAGCAGAGGAGCGTCTGCGGGTGGAGCATCGAGGCCATGTCCATCCCGACCGTGTACGCCGCCGTCCGGCGTCGCCAGGCCGACGTACTCGTGGTCGGCGGCGCCGGGGTAGCGCGCGGCGAGGTCGGAGAACCGGGCGCCGCCCCAGTGGACGACCTGGCTCCACCCCTCGATGCACTTCAGTTCGGTCATCATCTCCACCTTCGGGAGGGCCCGGATCGTGTCGAGGTCCACGCGGTCGATCTCGCGGCCGTCGGCGTCAAGCACGCGCATCGCCCATGCGTCCAGGTCGAGGGGCGAGCGGAGCCCGTGCGTGCCGTTGACGCGCGGCATCCGGGAGGCCGAGACGGGGAACGTCGGCGCGCGGGCGTCGGGGTCGTACAGAGTGCGCCACACGCGCTCGGCGAGCCGGTGGTTCTGGCGGAGGAGGGCCGGCGTGCCCATGATCTCCTCCTGGGTCCAGAGCCAGCGCCAGCTGAGGAGGCCGGCGAGCGCCGCGGCCCCGCCCACGAGCATCGCCCGGCGCGACCGGGTGCGGAACTCGTCGTCCGAGATCGTCGGCGCGTCGAGGGCCTGGGCGCGGAGGTGCGCGGCCCGGTCGGTTTCTGCCGGCGTCGCGCCGCGGGTGGACCGGGCGCCGGGCGTTGGGTCGGGCTCGCTCATGAGGACGGGGCGTCGGGGCCGGGGGGCGGAGAACGGCGCGGCGCCGTCGGGCTCGACGCGCTCGTAGCCCATCACCATGCTCCAGAAGTTGCCCCACCCGGCCCGCACCACCTGGGCGAGGTGGACCACGAAAAACAGGACGTACAGGACCGTCAGGACGAAGTGGACCGTCCGCGCGCCCTGGTAGCCGCCGAAGAGCGCGGCCAGCCCCGCGAGCTGCGTGGGCTTGTAGATGGCGAGGCCGGTGAGGACGGAGCCCAGCCCCATCGCGATCACGCCCGTGTAGGAGATCCGCTGGGCCGCGTTGTAGCGCCCCTGGGGCGGAAGCTCCCGGCGGAGGTGCAGGTCGTGGAGCACCACCTGCCCGGCCTCGGTCCACGACCGTCGGTCCGGGACGAGGTGCCGCCACTCGCCGCTGACCGCGGTGTAGAGCACGTAGAGCACGCCGTTCAGGGCGAACAGCCACCCGACGAGGTAGTGGACGGCCATGCCCTTGGCGAGGCCGTGCGCCAGGCCGAGGGCCTCGTAGAACCCGTCCGGGAAGAAGGCGATCAGGGTCCAGCCGCCCCAGCCGAGTCGGTAGACGTCGTTGGCCCAGTAGATGAGGAGGCCGCTCCAGATCATCACCGCCAGGAGCGGGACGTTGACCCAGTGCATCCACCGGATCGCGCGGGGGTGCTTCTGGACGGCGCGTCTCGGTGGCGACATCGGATGGGTGAGGGAGGGGCGTCGCTAGACGACGTGACGGGGCGCCATCATACGCGCCCACGCTGGAAGCCCTCCCGCGCTAGCCCAGCAGGGCAGCCTTCTGGCGGGCTTGGGGAGATGGGGTCTAAGCTGTCTAGCTTGGTAGACATGTAAAGATTCAATAAAATTATGACAATTGATCAAATTGACTAAAAAGTTTAAAACATCGAATAGATCGGAAGCGCTTCCTGATATCTGGAAGCGCTTTTGATTTAGAAGATATTGACTCTGCTGAGGGACGACCTCTAACTACGGGGAGCCCACGCCACGACGGCGCGAGGCGGGAATGGGGGCCCTCGGCGGCGCGAGATCGGCACGCCCCGCTCCCTGCCGTGGGCTGCGCGACTTCGACCCCACCGCCATGGCCCGCCTCCTCTATTCCCCGGCCGACCACCACGACGCGTGCGGCGTCGGGTTCGTGGCCACGATGGACAACGTCCCCTCTCACCGGATCGTCGAGCAGGGGCTCGACATCCTCGTCCGCCTCGACCACCGGGGCGCGCTCGGCGCCGACGGCCAGACGGGCGACGGGTGCGGCATCACGGTTCAGATCCCGGACGCCTTCTTCCGGGCGGCGTGCGAGGCCTCGGGCGTGGCGCTCCCCGCGTCCGGCGACTACGGCGTGGGCCAGTTGTTCTTCCCCCGGTCCGAGGAGGGCGTCGGACGCCGGACGGTGGAGGAGGTGCTGGCCGCCGAGGGCCTCCCGGTCCTCGCCTGGCGCGACGTGCCGACCGTGAAGGCCGTGCCCGGGCCCATCGCCCGGCAGTCGCGGCCCGCCGTGGCCCAGGTGCTCGTGGGTCGGCCGGACGGGGTCGCGCGGGGCGACGCATTCGAGCGCGCCCTCTACGTCGCACGCCGCCGGATCGAGCAGGCGTGCGTCGACTTCGGCGACCCGTTCCAGGTGGTCACGTTCTCGGCGCGGACGCTCGTCTACAAGGGGATGCTGACGCCGGCCCAGCTCCGCACCTTCTACCCCGACCTCCAGGACCCCGGCTTCGCGAGCGCCGTCGCGATGGTCCACTCGCGGTTCAGCACGAACACGCTCCCGCAGTGGCCGCTCGCGCAGCCGTTCCGCCGGCTCTGCCACAACGGCGAGATCAACACGGTCCGCGGCAACCGGAACGCGTGGCGCTCCCGCGAGGCGACGTTCGCCGCCGACGCGTTCGGCGACCGCCTGGCCGACGTGCTGCCGGTCCTGGACGACGCCGACAGCGACTCGAAGTCGCTCGACGGCGCGCTCGAGCTCCTCGTCCACGCCGGCTGGCCGCTCCCGCAGGCCGTGATGGCGCTCGTCCCGGAGGCCTGGGAGCACGCGCCCGACATGGACCCCGCGCGCCGCGCCTTCTACGAGGCATTCGCGTGTGTCCTCGAACCCTGGGACGGCCCGGCCACCCTCCAGTTCACCGACGGCCGCTACGTCGGCGCCGTGCTCGACCGGAACGGGCTCCGCCCCTCGCGCTACGCCGTCACGGCGGACGGGCTCGTCGTGCTCTCGTCCGAGACCGGCGTGCTGCCCCTGGATCCGAGCACGGTGGTCCGCAAAGGGCGCCTGGAGCCGGGGCGGATGCTCCTCGTGGACTTGGAGGAGCACCGGATCGTGGGGGACGACGAGATCAAGGCGGCCGTCGCCGCGCGCCAGCCGTACCGCGCCTGGCTCGACGAGCAGCTGGTGGACCTGGGCGACGTGCCGGCCGGGGAGGAGCCGCCCCCGCGGGACGACCTGCCGCTCGACCGCCGGCTCCGCCTCTTCGGCTACACCCACGAGGACCTCGACCTCCTCATCGCGCCGATGGCGGGGCAGGGGACCGAGGCCATCGGCTCGATGGGCGACGACACGCCCCTCGCTGTCCTCAGCGAGCGCCCACGCCTGCTACCCGACCGCTTCCGCCAGCGCTTCGCGCAGGTCACCAACCCGCCGCTCGACGCGATCCGCGAGGAGGCCGTGACCTCGCTCATCACGCACCTCGGCGGCGCCGCGAACCTCCTGGAGCCGGCCCCCGCCATGTGCCGGCGGCTCCGCCTCCACCAGCCCATCCTCACGCGCGCCGACCTCGCCCGCGTCCGCGCGCTGGGCGAGCGGGACGACGCCTTCCGCACCGCCACGCTCGACGCCACGCTCGGCGCCGACGAGCGGCTGGAGGACGCCGTCGGTCGGCTCGAAGCGGCGGCGACCGACGCCGTTGCGAGCGGCGCGACGGTCCTCATTCTGTCGGACGACGCGGCCGGCGCCAAACGCCCCCCGATGCCGGCGCTCCTGGCCGTCGGCGCCGTGCACCAGCACCTCATCCGGACGCGCCAGCGGGCGCAGTGCGAGATCGTCGTCGAGAGCGGCGAGCCGCGCGAGGTCCACCACATGGCCGTGCTCATCGGGCATGGCGCCGCGGCTGTGTGCCCGACGCTCCTGCTGGACGTGGTCCGCCACCTCGCGGCGACCGGCGTCGTGGAGGTCGAGCCCGAGGCGGCCGCGGCCAAGACCCTCAAGGCGCTCGGGAAGGGGCTCCTGAAGGTGCTCTCGAAGATGGGCATCTCCACGCTCCGCAGCTACCAGGGCGCGCAGGTGTTCGAGATCCTCGGCCTGGCCGACGAGGTGGCCGACCGGTGCTTCGCCGGGACCCCCTCGCGCATTGCCGGGGCCACGTTCGCCCAGCTCGACGCCGAGCTCCGCGCGCGCCACGCCGACGCGTTCGCGCACGACCGCCTGGACGTGGGCGGGCGCTACCGCTGGCGTCGGAACGGCGAGCGGCACGCCTGGGGCCCGACGTCGATCGTTCGGCTCCAGCAGGCCGTCCGTGCCGATGCGTCGGACGACGAGCGCTACGCCTCGTTCGCCACGTTCTCGGAGGAGGTGAACGACCTGTCGCGGCGGGCCTCCACGATCCGCAGCCTCCTCGACCTCGCCGAGGCCGAAGCGCCCCTCGCCCCGGACGACGTGGAGCCGTGGACCCAGATCGTCCCGCGCTTCAAGACCGGGGCCATGTCGTACGGGTCGATCTCGAAGGAGGCCCACGAGACGCTGGCCGTGGCCATGAACCGGCTCGGGGGCAAGAGCAACACGGGCGAGGGCGGCGAGGCCCCGCCGCGCTACGCCCGCAGCCACCCGGCGCGGAGCCGGATCAAGCAGATCGCCTCGGGCCGCTTCGGCGTGACGGCCGAGTACCTCGCCGACGCCGACGAGCTGCAGATCAAGATGGCGCAGGGGGCGAAGCCCGGCGAGGGCGGCCAGCTCCCCGGCTTCAAGGTGGTCGGCACGATCGCGCGGACGCGGCACGCGACGCCGGGCGTCGGGCTGATCTCGCCGCCGCCGCACCACGACATCTACTCCATCGAGGACCTCGCCCAGCTCATCTTCGATCTCAAGACGATCAACCCGACCGCCCGGGTGACGGTGAAGCTGGTCTCCGAGGCCGGCATCGGCACGATCGCGGCGGGCGTGGCGAAGGCCGGCGCCGACACGATCCTCGTCTCCGGCTCGGACGGCGGGACGGGCGCGGCGGCCCAGACCTCGATCGCGCATGCTGGACTTCCGTGGGAGTTGGGACTCGCGGAAGTCCAGCAGGCGCTCCGGGCGACCGGCCTCCGCAAGCGCGTCCGCCTCGAAGTGGACGGCCACCTCAAGACGGGCCGCGACGTGGTCGTCGGCGCGCTCCTCGGGGCCGACGAGTTCGGGTTCGCGACGGCGCCGCTCGTGGCGCTCGGGTGCGTGATGATGCGGAAGTGCCACCTCAACGCGTGCCCCGTGGGCATCGCGACGCAGAACAAGGCGCTCCGCGGCCTGTTCGCCGGACAGCCCGAGCACGTCGTCAACTACTTCCACTTCGTGGCCGAGGAGGCGCGGCAGATCCTGGCGTCGCTCGGCCTCCGGACGCTCGCCGAGGCGCGGGGGCGCGTGGACCTGCTGCAGGCCGCGCCGGCCGCTGCCGCGCACGGGCTCGACCTGGGCGCCGTACTGGCTGAGGTGGAGGTGCCGGAGGTGCTCCTCCCGTTCGTCGACAACCCGCAGGGCGGGCCGGTGTCGCCGCCGGCGCGCGGGCGGGCCCGGCGGTCGATCCTCCAGGCCCTCGACGCGGGCGAGACGATCACCGTCAACCTCCCCATCAGCAACCTCGACCGGGCATTCGGGGCGCGCCTGAGCGGCGAGGTCGCCCGCCGCACGAACGCGGGCGCCGCCCCCCTCTCCGACGGCACCGTCATCGTCCGCGCGACCGGCTCGGCGGGGCAGAGCTTCGGCGCCTTCGGCGCACGCGGCCTCACGCTCCGCCTGGAAGGTGACGCCAACGACTATGTCGGGAAGGGCCTCTCCGGCGCGCGCCTCGTCGTTCGCCCGCCCGAGGGGTCGCCGTTCGACGCGAGCGAGCAGACGATCATCGGCAACGTGGCGCTCTACGGGGCGACCTCGGGCGAGCTATTCGCGCGGGGCCGGGCCGGCGAGCGGTTCGCCGTCCGCAACAGCGGCGCGACGGCGGTGGTCGAGGGCGTGGGCGATCACGGCTGCGAGTACATGACCGGCGGGCGCGTCGTCGTCCTCGGCCCGACGGGCCGCAACTTCGCGGCCGGCATGAGCGGCGGGGTCGCCATGGTTCTCGACGTGGACGGTCAGTTCGTCGCGCGCCGCGTCAACACCGAGACGGTCGACCTCCTGCCGGTGGCGCGAGGATCGGCCGAGGCCGAGGCGCTCCGCCAGCTCGTCGAGGCCCATGCGCGTGAGACGGACAGCCCGGTCGCCCGCGCGCTCCTGGCGGACTGGCCCGCCGCCGTGGGCCGCTTCGTCCAGGTCTTCCCGACGGAGTACCGCCAGGCCCTGGAGGCCGAGGCACGGCACCTCCCGCCGGCCCCCAACCGCCCCCCCGAGCACGAGCCCCCGCTCGTCGCCGCCGACGTTCACCAGCCCGCCGAGCCCTCTCCCGTGTCATCCTGAGCGGAGGGCGCAGCCCGGAGCCGACCCCAAAGGGACGGCGCAGCCAAGGGTCTTTGTCGAGCTGCACCTTCAACCGGAGCTCTCGGTGACAGCGTGAGACCCCGTCGCACCAGAGATCCTTCGACTCGCTCCGCTCGCTCAGGATGACATCCGATCCGTAGGCCCACCCCATGCCCGACTCGTTCGACTTCCTCGACCTCCCGCGCCGGACGGCGCCGCGCCGGGCCGTGGCCGAGCGCGTCCTCGACGACCTCCCGGTGGAGCTGCCGCTCGCCGCGCCCGAGGTGGTCCTCCAGGCCCGGCGGTGCATGGACTGCGGCGTCCCCTTCTGCCAGTCGGGCTGCCCGCTCGGCAACCCGATCCCCGACTTCAACGACGCCCTCCGCGACGGTCGCTGGCAGGCCGCCTTCGAGCACCTCAGCCGGACCAACAACTTCCCCGAGTTCACCGGGCGGATCTGCCCGGCGCCGTGCGAGTCGGCGTGCGTGCTCGGGCTGACGGCGGAGCCCGTCACCATCGAGCAGATCGAGCGGACGATCGGCGAGCGCGCCTTCGACGAGGGCTGGGTGCAGCCGATCGAGGGCGCGACGCCGACGGGCAAGACCGTCGCCGTGGTGGGGAGCGGGCCGGCCGGGCTGGCTGCGGCCGAGCAGCTCGCGCGTGCCGGCCACGCCGTCGTCGTCTACGAGCGCGACGACCGGCCGGGCGGCCTCCTCCGCTACGGGGTCCCGGATTTCAAGCTGGACAAGGCCGTCGTGGAGCGTCGGATCGATGTGATGACGGCCTCCGGCATCCAGTTCGTGTGCGGCATCGAGATCGGGCGTGACCTCGCCTACGCGGACCTCCGTCAGCTCCACGACGCCGTCGTCCTCTGCACCGGCGCCACGCGTGCCCGCGAGGTCGAGGTGCCAGGCCGCGAGCTGGACGGCATCCACACGGCGTGGGACTACCTCGCGGGCCACTCGAAGCGCGTCGCCGGCGACCACGTCGGCCCCGCCCATCGACGCCCGAGGCAGGCACGTGATCGTGGTCGGCGGCGGCGACACGGCCTCGGACTGCATCGGCGTGGCGCACCGCCAGGGCGCCGCCTCCGTCACCAGCTTCCAGATCTGGCCGTCCCCGCCGCGCGAGGTCCGTCGCCCCGACGTCTGGCCCTTCGTCCCCGACGCGCTCACCGTCAGCTCGTCGCACGAGGAGGGCGGCGACCGCGTCTGGGCCGTCGCCACGCAGCGGTTCCTCGGCGACGGGCACGTGCAGGAGGTCGAGACGCTCGATGTAGAGGTCGTCTCCGACCACGCCGGCCGCCGGCAGCGCCGCGAGGCGCCGGGCACGGAGCGTCGGTGGCAAGCGGATCTCGTCCTGATCGCCGTCGGCTACACCGGGCCGGAGACCGATGCACTGACGGCACAGACGGCCGTGACGCTCGACGAGGGCGGGCGCGTCCGCACCGGGCAGGACTACGCGACGGACGACGCGGGCGTCTTCGCCGCCGGCGACGCGCGTCGCGGCGCTTCGCTCGTGGTGTGGGCCATCTCCGAGGGCCGCGAGGCCGCCCGGCAAGTGGACCTCTACCTGCAGGGCACGTCGGCGCTCCCGACGAAGGGGGAGGGGGACCTGCCGCGCGCGTAGGGAACGCAGGACGAGGCGGGGTGGAGAGGGATCGCCTTTGGGCGAGGGCAGGAAAAACTGTGACGGGTGGGTACGGGGGTTCGATCGAAATCGCTATCTATGCGGGGGTAACGCAAGGTGTGATCTCCCCATGTCTGAGCATTTCGATGTCGTCGTCGTCGGATCCGGGTTCGGCGGCTCGGTGGTCGCCGCGCGTCTCGCGGAGGCCGGCCAGCGCGTCTGCGTGCTGGAGCGGGGGCAGGCCTTCCCGCCCGGCTCCTTCCCCCGCACCCAGCACGGCATCAGCCGGAACGTGTGGGACCCGAGCGAGGGGCACTTCGGGATGTTCAACGTGTGGACGTTCCGGGGCATCGAGGCGCTCGTCTCGGCCGGGCTCGGGGGCGGCTCCCTCATCTACGCAAACGTGCTCCTCCGCAAGCCCCCCGAGTGGTTCGCCGAGGACCACACCGGCGTCCGCCAGCCCTGGCCCGTCACCTACGACGACCTGGAGCCGCACTACGAAGAGGCCGAGCGCCGGCTGAACGCGCAGCGCTACCCGTTCGACAAGGCCCCGTACAACGAGACGCGCAAGACGAAGGCGCTGCAGGAGGCGGCCGGCCGACTCGGCTTGCGGTGGGAGCGTCCGCCGCTCGCCGTCACGTTCTGGAACGACGGCGAGGAGCCGGTGACGGGCGAGCCGATCCGCGAGGACCGCCCCAACCTCCACGAGCTGCGGGAGGGCCGGCCCTACACGCGGACCACGTGCCGCCTCTGCGGCGAGTGCGACGTCGGGTGCAACTACGGGAGCAAGAACACGCTCGACTACACCTACCTCACCGCCGCGGCCCACGCAGGCGCCGAGATCCGGACGCTCGCCGAGGTCCGCCGCTTCGAGCCGCGCGTCGAAGGCGGTTACCGGATCCACTACGTCCACCACGAGCCTGACGCCGACTACTGGCGGGCCGCCGGCCGCGAGCCCATCGAGGTCACGGCGGATCGGCTCGTGCTCAGCGCGGGGACGCTCGGGAGCACGTACCTCCTCCTCAAGAACCGCGCGGCGCTCCCCACCCTCAGCGAGCGCATCGGCGAGCGGTTCTGCGGCAACGGCGACCTCCTGTCGTTCGTCATGAAGTGCACCGGCGAGGACGCCAGCGAGACGCGCGACATCGGGCCGACCTATGGGCCCGTCATCACCAGCACCGTTCGCGTGCCGGACGCGCTGGACGGCGAGGGCACCGGACGCGGCTACCTCGTTCAGGACGCCGGCTTCCCGGCGTTCGTGTCGTGGCTGATCGAGGCGTCGAACGTGAAGGGGACGGCGCGGCGGCTCGTCCGGGCGGCCGTGCGGCGGGTCCGCGCGCGGTTCGGCCGCGACCCCCGCTCCGACATCAGCGCCGAGCTGGCCGACGCCCTCGGCGACTGCGCCCTCTCGAAGGGCTCGCTCCCCCTCCTCGGCATGGGCCGCGACGTCCCCGACGGGAGGCTCTCGCTCGCCGCCGACGGCTACCTCGCCTGCGACTGGTCCATCGAGACCTCGAAGCCCTACTTCGACACCGTCATCGGCACGATGCGCGACATCTCCGACGCCTGGGGCGGGACGTTCGTCCCCAACCCGACCTACCGGATGAGCCGCGTGATCACGGTCCACCCGCTCGGCGGGTGCCCGATGGGGCGGACCATCGAGGAGGGCGTGACAGACCCCTACGGCGCCGTGTTCGGCAACCCCGGCCTCTACGTCGCTGACGGGTCGGTGATGCCCGGCCCGACGGGCCCGAACCCGGCCCTCACCATCGCCGCCCTTGCGAACCGCACGGCCGACCGCATCCTCGCCGAGGCATGACTGCCGCCGCCCAGCTCCGCGAGCGCGTCGTCCCCTTCGAAGCGGGCGACGGGTTCAGGCTCAACCTCGTCAACGTCCGCGGGGAGGCCGAACCCACGAAGGGGCCGGTGCTGCTCGTCCACGGCGCCGGCGTCCGGGCCGACATCTTCCGCGCGCCGGTCCGCGAGAACCTCGTGACGTACCTCGCGAATCGCGGCTACGACGTGTGGCTGGAGAACTGGCGGGCCAGCATCGACCACCCGCCGAACGAGTGGACGCTCGACCAGGCCGCGCGCTACGACCACCCGCGCGCCGTCGAGACGATCGTGGAGGAGACCGGCGCCGACGCGGTCCAGGCCGTCATCCACTGCCAGGGCTCGACGAGCTTCATGCTCTCGGCCGTGGCCGGGCTCGTGCCCCAGGTGCGGACCGTCGTGAGCAACGCCGTCTCACTCCACCCCGTCGTGCCGTCGTGGAGCCGGTTCAAGCTGGGCTACGTCATGCCCCTGGTCGGGACGATGACGGAGTACCTCAACCCGCAGTGGGACGCCCACTCGCACTCGCGCGTCGGCCGGATGCTCTCGCGATTCGCCGACCTCACGCATCGCGAGTGCGACAACCCGGTCTGCAAGCAGGTCAGCTTCTACTACGGGAGCGGCTTCCCGGCGCTTTGGCGCCACGAGAACCTGGACGACGCCACGCACGAGTGGCTGCGGCACGAGTTTGCCCACGTCCCGCTCTCATTCTACCGGCAGATCACGCGGGGCGTCCGCGCCGGCCACCTGGTCCCGGACACGCCCGGCGCCGACCTCCCCGACGACGTCGCGGAGCGGAAGCCGCAGACCGACGCGCGGTTCGCCTTCTTCGCGGGCGAGCAGAACCTGTGCTTCCTGCCCGAGAGCCAGGTCCGCACGTACGAGCACTTCGAGCGCTGGACGCCCGGCCGGCACACGCTCCACCTCCTGCCCGGCTACAGCCACCTCGACGTGTTCATGGGGCGGAGCGCCGCCGAGGACGTGTTCCCCCGGATCGAGGCCGAGCTCGACCGCACCGACTGACCCATGGCCGTCCCCGCCCGCCAGCGCCGCCTCGCCGGCCGCCACGCCCTCGTCGACGGCATCCGGTTCGAGATGCCCGTCAACTCGGAGCACTCGCCCGCGCTGATGGCCGCGTTCCCGTGCGACGCGCAGAAGGCGGCGGCGCTGCTCCCCGGCGGCGAGCTCCACCCGTTCCGGATGCCCGACGGGCGGGCGCTCCTCGTGGTCACCGTCATCGACTACCGGACGACCGACATCGGCTCGTACGTCGAGTACAGCATCGCCATCGCCTGCACGCACGGCCCCACGCCGGCGCCGCGCCTGCTGCCGGCCCTCTTCCGGTACCGCTACGGGCTGGGGCAGTACGTCCTCGACCTGCCCGTCAGCACCGAGGTGTCGGTGAAGGGCGGAAAGGGGATCTGGGGGATGCCCAAGCACCAGGCCTCGCTCGACTTCGTGATCGGGGACGAGTGGGTGAGCAGCCAGTACGACCTCGACGGCCAGCTCGTCCTCCGCGTCGACGTGAAGCGGCCGAGGCGGTCGTGGCTGACGCTGAGCCTCGGCGCGGCCAACTACTGCGCCTTCCGGGGGATGCTCATGAAGAGCTACATCTCGTTCGGCGCCCGCGCGGGCGTCCGCCTGTTCGACAAGACGGCGGCGCGGCTGACCTTCGGCGAGCACCCACGGATCGCGCCGGTCCGGGCGCTCGACGTGGATCCGCACCCGGCCTTCACCGCCTTCCTCCCCGACTCGGCCGGCGTGCTCGACGACTACTTCGAGTGCTGGTTCCTCACCCACGAGACGCCGCCCGGACGGCCCGACGACGGAGGGACTGGAGTCGCGTCGATGCCCTCGGGCTGAGCGAGGAGTGGCCGCCGCCGCCCAACCGAGACGCCGTCCCGCAGCCCGCCTGAGCCATGCGCGCATCCCTCCTCGCCCTCAACCACGGCTACTACTTCTTCGGAACGACGATCTACGTCGGCGTGCTGTGGGCGCTCCACTTTTTCTGGTACCCCAGCTGGGAGGTCATGACCGTGGAGAACGTCCAGGACCACTTCATCCTGCCGACCTCGGCGGCGACGGCGTTCTTCACCGTCGTCGTGCCCCTCATGTTTCTGGCCGGCGCCGTGATGATTTGGGCGGAGTGGAAGACGCCGCAGCGCTGGCTGGCCGTCCTCGCCCTCGCGTGCATCATCGGTGCGACGCTCGTCGGGCAACTCCTCATCATCCCGGTCAACAAGACGATCGCGGCCGGCGTGACGCCCGACGTCATCACGGGCCTGTTTCAGAAGTGGATGCTCTACAACGACATCCGCTGGGTGATCATGACGGTGATGTGGCTCACGCTCCTGATCTACTTCATCCGCAAGGGCGACCTCCTCGCCAAATGGGGCCGGCAGCCGGCCCCCCAGCCATGAAGACGCTCCGTCTCGTCCTCCTCGCCATCGCCGCCCTCACCGTCGTGAGCGGCCTCGTGCAGCTCCTCGCGCCCTCGTTCGTGCTCGGGATCATCGGCGCCGACGCGACGGCGGTGGGCGCCCACTCGTTCGGGATCGTGGGGATGTTCATGGTCCTGTTCGGGGGGCTCCTATGGGAGGGCCTCGCGCCGCGCGGGCCGATCCCCACGGCGCTCCGCTGGGCCGGGCTCCAGAAGCTGGGGGCGGCCGGGGCCGTCGGGCTGGGGGTGATGCGCGGGCTGTTCGGACCCCTCGCGCTCGGCGTGGCCGGGTTCGACCTGCTCTCGGGGATCCTCATCTTCGTCTACCTGATGCGGGGCCGATGAGCGGCGGCGTCCCCCTCAGCGCGTTGCCCGGCGCCGACGGACCGCGTCGGGCGCTCATCCTGGCCGGCGGCGGGATGCGCGTGGCCTACCAGGCCGGCGTGCTCGTGGCGCTGGAAGAGGCGGGCCTCCGGTTCGTGCACGGCGACGGCGCCTCGGGCGGGACGATGAACCTCGCCATGCTGTTCTCCGGCCTCGCGCCCGCCGAGATGGCCGAGCGCTGGCGGACGCTCGACGTGTCGGACTTTGCCTCGCCGCTCCCGCTCGTCGACTACCTCAGTCAACCGAAGGCGCTCGGCGACGCCGACGGCATCCGCGACCGCGTCTTCCCGCACCTCGGCATCGACGCCGCGGCGATCCGTGCGGCCGAGGGCATGACGGGCACGTTCAACGTATGCGACGTGGGGCGCAAGACGGTCGTCCCCGTTCCGAATGACGAGGTCACGGAAGACCTGCTCGTCGCGGCGATCTCGCTCCCGGGCGTGATGCCGCTCGTGGAGCACGACGGCCGGCGCTACACCGACGCCGTCTGGATCAAGGACGCCAACTGCTGGGAGGCCGTCCGGCGCGGCGCCGAGGAGCTGTGGGTCGTGTGGTGCATCGGCAACACGAGCGCCTGGCGCGGCGGCCCGCTCGACCAGTACGTCCACATGATCGAGCTGAGCGCGGCCGGCGCGCTCAACGAGGAGCTCGACCGGATCGCCGACCTCAACGCCCGCATTGAGGCCGGCGACTCGCCTTACGGCCAGCGCGGGCCCGTCCGCCTCCACGTCGTGAAGCCGGAGCGGCCGATCCCGCTCGACCCCGAGTTCTTCCTCGGCCGCATCACCGCCGCCGAACTCGTCGCCCGCGGCTACGCCGACGCCGCCCGCACCCTCCGGGCCCGCACGCCCGAAGGCCTCCCTCTCACCCCCGCCGCCACCCAGATGGAGACTCCCCGCCCCGGCATCGCCTTCCGCGAGACGATGGCCGGCCCCTTCGCCCTCGCCGAGTCCGACCCCGAGGCCGGCGCCGCGACCGGCCGCCGCGACGACACCACGCTGGCCCTCCACGCCTCGATCGAGATCCCCGACGTCGAGCGGTTCCGCGACGACCCCGACCACGCGGGTGAGATCACGGGCGAGGTCGAGTTCGCGCCGTTCGCGCCGCGCCTGCTCGTCACCCACGGCCGGTTCAACCTGTTCGAGCCCCAGGACGAGCCCGGCCTCAAGCGGATGGTCTACGAGGTCGGCTTCCGCCACGAAGGCGAGGACTACTACCTCGCCGGCCACAAGGACGTCCGCGACGACCCCGGCCTCGACCTCTGGGCGGACACGACGACGCTCTTCACGCGGCTCCACCGGGGCGCGGACGCCTCCGGGCCGGTGGTCGGGGCCGGCATCCTGAGACTCGGCGTCCCCGAGCTCCTCGACCTCGTCTCGACGATCCGCGCGACGGGCACCGACGGGCCAGCCGAGCGGCTCAAAGCGGTCGGCGCGTTCGGACGGTTCTTCCTCGGCGAGCTGTGGGCCACCTACGCCCCCCGCGCCACGACCGATCGCTAGTCCCGCCATGGCCCAGACCCCGTACCCCGTCGCCCCCCCCGACCCCGACCCCGAGGCGCTCGGCTTCGAGCCGTTCCGGCCGATGGTGAAGTGGTTCATGCCGTCCGAGCTGGCGCGGGCAGGAGCCGAGGCCGTGATCTCGTCCCTGTTCGGGGCCTACGCCGACAACCGCGAGCTCCAGGCCATCCGCGACGACATCGAGCCGTTCTCGTACGCCTGCGACGATGCCGGCGCGCCCGCCGACGAGATCTGGATCGACTACGTGGCCGACCTCGGCGACGGCTGGAACTCGACGTACGCCATCGCCTCGCTCCTCGCCGCCCCGACGCTGTCCGTCGGCGGCGCCGAGACGCAGCGCGGGCGGGTCCTCGTCCTCGGCGGCGACCAGGTGTACCCGACGGCCAAGCGCGAGGAGTACCAGAACCGGTTCGCCGGCCCGTACCGCGCCGCGCTCCCCTACGTCCGCTCGCCGGAGACGCCCCCCGACCTCTACGCCGTCCCCGGCAACCACGACTGGTACGACGGCTTGACGAGCTTCACGCGCCTGTTCTGCCAGAACCGCTGGGTCGGCGGCTGGCGGACGCGCCAGCGGCGGAGCTACTTCGCCCTGGAGCTCCCGCACGGGTGGTGGCTCTGGGGGATCGACGTGCAACTCCGCGCCGACATCGACCGGCCGCAGATGCAGTTCTTCGAGGACCTCGGCCGTGAGATCCACGAGCGCGGGGGGCAGGCCAAGGTCATCCTGTGTACCGCCCAGCCCTCGTGGGCCACCGCCGGTTCGGACGAGCGGATGGCCGCCTATGACACGCTCTCCTACTTCGAGGACCGGACGATGAGCCGCTACGGGCACCGCCACGTCGTCGGGCTGGCGGGCGACCTCCACGCCTACGCCCGCTGGGAGCACGCCGACGGCCGGCAGCGGTTCGTCTCGGGCGGCGGCGGCGCCTACCTCTACCCCACGCACCGCTTCTGCGACGCGCTCCGCCTGCCGACGGAGCCCGGGCCGAAGCCGAACCGCCAGACGGAGACGTTCCGGCTCGGCACCCCGGCCACGGAGTCGGCCCAGGCGCTCTACCCGCCCGCGCGGACCTCGAAGGGCCTGGCCCTGCGCGCCCTCGCGTTCCCGATCATGAACAAGCGGTTCTCGCTGTTCTTCGGCGCGTTCTACCTGTTCCTGGCGTGGCTCGTCCAGAGCGCGAGCAAGACGCTCGACGTGGAAATGTCGTTCATGGACCGGCTCGTCCAGCCGATCTCGTTCGGGGAGATGGTCTACCGGCTGGGCGAGATCCTGGCCCACGCGCCCCTCGCATTTCTCACTGCGCTCGTCCTGCTCGCAGGCCTCACGGCGTTCGCCGACGGCACCAGCGGGTTGTGGAAGCTGGCGCTCGGGGCGCTCCACACGGCAGCCCACCTGCTCGCCTTCATCGGCCTGACGTGGTTCTTCGCAACGATCAACATCGGGGTCTTGGGGCTCGCGGCGGACGCCCTCCCGCAGGCGTTCCTGTTCGGCGCCGAGATGCTGACGGTGGGGGGCGCCGTGGCCGGGCTGATCTGGGGGCTCTACCTGTACCTCGCCCACCTCGTCGGGCGCCACGCCAACGACGTGTTCTCATGCCAGGGGATCGCAGACTACAAGCACGTCCTCCGCCTCCACATCGACCGTGAGGGCGCGCTGACGATCTACCCCCTCGGAATCGACGAAGTCCCGCGCGATTGGACCTACCAGCCGGGCGCGGACGGGACGCCCTGGTTCCTCCCGGACGGTGAGTCGATCGAGGAGCGGACGCGGCTCGTGGAGCCGCCGGTCCAGGTGCCGGTGACGGTGGGCGGGCTGCCCGTCCATCACGGCGACGGGGCGGGGGAGGTCCGGCGGCCCACCACGGCGGGGTGAAGACGAGGCCGGCCCTGGCACGGCCCCCGCAAGCGCTCTACCTTGAGGTCTGCTCTTTCACCCCCGCCTCGGGTTCTGCGCCGGCCTCGGCCTGCGTGGACGAAAAGGGAATCCGGTCCGCCGCTGCGACCCGTCGCCGCGGCCCATGCCGGAGCTGTACCCGCAACTGTAGGCGGCCCGCCGTCGGCGCCGACGCTCGCGATCACTCGTCCCACGACGGGGAAGGTCGGGGTTGAGCCGACGCATGCCACTCCCCACGTGGAAAGTGGCCGGGCCGCGAGCCAGGAGACCTGCCCGCGCGCGACGTCCCCCACCGCCTCCGGGACCAGAGGCGCGGTGTGATCGCCCCCGACGGCCGTCGGCGTGTGCCTGAACCCCGTGTCTCCGTGAGGCGCGGGGTTTTCTCATGCGCCTCTGCGCCCTCCTTCTTCTCGCTCTCCCGCTCGCGGCCCCCGTCTGCGCGCAGCCCGCCGACTCGCTCGGTGAGGTGACCGTCACCGCCGCGCGCGAGGCGCTCGACACGCGCGCCGCGCCGGTCCGCGTGACGGTGATCGGGCCGGACGCGCTAGAGGCGACGGCCGCGTCGACCGTGGCCGACGCGCTCTCAGCCCGCGCGCCCCTCCACGTCCGGCGTTACGGCCCGTCTGGCCTGGCGACGGTGACGATCCGCGGCGCCTCGGCGTCGCAGGCGCTCGTCCTCCTCGACGGCCAGCGCCTCACGGATCCCCAACTCGGGCAGGTGGACCTGGGGCTGCTGCCGACGGCGCTCCTGGAATCGGTGGAGGTGCTGAGCGGCCCAGCGTCCGGCCTGTACGGGTCGGACGCGCTTGGCGGCGTGGTCCACCTCCGCCCGCCGACGCCCGGCGACGGGGCCGCGGCGCGGCTGACGACGGAGGCGGGGCCGTGGGGCGAGCGCCGGCTGAGCGGCCTGGCCTCGGCCCAGACGGGCGGCGTCCGAGCGCTCGTGGCGGCTGAGGCGGCCCGCGCCGACGACGACTACCCGTATCCGGACCGGACGCGGATCGGCACGCCACTCGTCGACCGGCAGGGCTGGGACTCCGAGCACACGGCGCTCTACGCCTCGCTCGCCGCCGACGCGGGCGCCACGTCGGCCGGCGTCAGCGTGTGGGCGGCGGACGCGGAACGCGGGCTCGGCGGCGATGGCGAGGCCGGGGAGCGCCAGTGGGACCGGCTCGCGCGGCTCGGCGCGACGGCGCGGCACCGGACGGGGTGGGGACGGGTGGAGGCCGCCGGGAGCCTGCAGCGCACGCGCCTCCGCTACGCCAACCCGTACCCCGCCGGCGGCCGCCCCGACGCCCTCGACGAGACCGGCCGCACGACGACCGCGCACCTCGACCTTCGGGCCTCGACGCACGCCCTGGCGGGCTGGGCCTGGACGGGCGCCCTCGTGGGCGGCCTCGGCCGCGCCCAGCACCCGAGCCTGGCCGCCGACGCCGAGGACCGGTTCGTGGGCGTCGCGCTTTCCGGGATCGGGCGCGTCGGCGCCGTCAGCGTGTTCCCCTCGCTCCGCGCCGACGGGTACGCGCCGTCCGGCGGCGACCGCCACCTCGCCGTGAGTCCCCAGATCGGTGTCAACGCGCCGATCACGGCGGCGCTTCGTCTGAAGGCGAGCGCCGCGCGGGCCTTCCGGATGCCGACCCTCAACGACCGCTTCTGGCAACCCGGCGGCAATCCCGATCTCCGTCCCGAGACCGCCTGGAGCGCCGACGCCGGCCTCGTCGGCTCGGGGGCGGGCGTGACGGCCGAGGCCACGGCGTTCGGCACCGTCGCCCGCGACCAGATCGTCTGGGCCCCAACCGGCGCTGGCTTCTGGGCGCCCTCGAACGTGGCGCGCACGCGGACGCTCGGCGTCGAGGGCTCGCTCCGGGCGAGGCGGCCGATCCACGTCGTCCGCTGGAACGGGCAGGCGGACGCCGGTGTCGTCGCGACGGCCCTCGACGCGCGTGACCTCGACACCGCCCGGCCACTCCGCTACGTCCCCCGCTGGACGGCGAAGGCGTGGGCCGGCCTCCGCCTCGGCGCCGTCCGCCTCGACCTCGGCGCGCGCGCCGTCGGCCGGCGCTTCACCACCGCTTCGGGCTCCGGGGCGCTTCCCGCCTACCTCGTCCTTGACGCTCAGGCCGGCGTGCACCAGACCGTCGGCGGAGCCGAGATCGCCCTGTCCCTCGCCGCCGAGAACCTCGCAGGCGCCCGTTACGAGGTCGTCCGCTCCCATCCCATGCCCCCGCGCCACGCGCGCCTCCGCCTCACCGTCCGCACCCGCTGACCCTTCGCCCCCTCATGCGCCGCCTGTTCCTCCTCCCGCTCCTCCTCGTCCTCGCCGCCTGCGACGCGTCCGGCGACGACGCCACGGCCGCCGTCTACGTCGGCAGCCAGGGCATCTTCTCCGACAACGGCGGGACCGTCACCGCCTACGACCCCGAGACCGGCGCCGCCACCGCCGACGCCGTGCCCGACCTGGGCGGGCTCGTCCAGAACCTGAAGGTGCGCGGCGGGCGGCTCTACGTGTTCCTCAACTTCGACGACTCGTTCACGACGGGCCGGGGCCGGATCGACGTGGTGGACCTGGAGACGGGCCAGCGGACGCAGCAGATCGACGTGCCGACGCCGCGCGACTGGGCCGTGGTCGAGGGCACGGCCTACGTCTCGAGCCTCTACGGCCAGGCGCTCATGCCGGTCTACCTCGCGACGGCGCAGACCGGCCCCTCGGTGCAGGTGGGCGTCCACCCGGAGGGCGTGGCGGCCGTCGGCAACCGCGTGTTCGTGGCCAACTACGGGACGAACGAGAACGGCTTCGGGAGTGGGCGGACCGTCTCGGTCCTGAGCGCCGTCAACAACCGGGTGATCGAGACCATCGACGTGGGCTGCGACGGCCCGCGCGCCGCCCTCGCCGACGACGACGGCGAGGTCTGGGTCGTGTGCACCGGCCGGACGATCTTCGACGCCAGCTACAACGTGATCGGCCAGACGACGGGCGAGGTGGTGGTGATCGACGCGAGCACCGCCGCGGTCGTGACGCGGATCGCGCTCGACGGGCAGGTCGGGTCCGGCGCGCTCGGGCAGGACGCGGCGATCAGCCTCGCCCGCGAGGAGGTGTACGTGGTCGTGGGCCAGACGCTCCGGCGCTTCGACACGCGCACGAACGCCGCGAGCGGACAGATCGAGGTGCCCGGCGCCCCGATCTCCGCCGTCGCCTACGACGACGCCACCGACCGCCTCTACCTCGGTCGCCTCGACGCCGACAGCCCCTATGCCGGCGACGGCATGGTGACGGTTCACACGCGCGACGGCGCCGAGGTCGCGCGGTTCGGCGCCGGCGTGATCCCGGGCGCCATCGCCTTCGGCCCCACGGTGCCAGGGGCCGTCGTCGTCGCCCACTGATGCCGCGCATGACCATCGACCGGTGCCTGTGCTTCGGCCGGACCTTCGCCGAGCTGGCGGAGGTCGCTGAGGCCACGGGCGCGCGGACCGTGGCGGAGCTGCAGGAGCACGCGCTCTTCGGGCGGAAGTGCGAGCTATGCCATCCGTACGTCCGCCGGATGCTGCGGACCGGGCAGACCGCGTTCCACGAGGTAGTGACGGAGGTCGACGAGCCGGCCGCGCCCGAGGCGTCGCGCAGCCAGGATCCGGGTGAACGTGACGGAGCCTAGGCCTTGTGGGGAGACTCCAGAGAGGTCATCCTGACCGCCGTGCAGGATCTCGACGCGACGCCTGACTTCGTCACGAGCGCTCTCAACGGCCTCCCACGACGGCGTCGAGATCCTTCGCGCGGCTCCGGATGACGGGACCGGAGGGGGCCCGCACAAGCCCTAGCCGACGCGGGCGAAGCCGAGGCTCTTGGGCGCCGTCCGCGCGAAGTGGTCGCGCATGTCGGCCAGCTCCGGGGCGGCGAGCGCCGGGTCCCCCTCGGCGACGGCGAACGCGGCCTCCCGCGCCTCGCTCAGGATCTCGGCGTCGCGGACCACGTCTGCGATCTTGAGGTCTGGCAAGCCCGACTGGCGCGTTCCGAAGAAGTCGCCGGCGCCGCGCAGGCGGAGGTCGATCTCCGAGATCTCGAACCCGTCGGTCGTCGCCTCCATGGCTTCGAGGCGTTCCTCGGCCTCCGAGGTTCGCTTGTAGCTGGCCATGAGGAAGCAGTAGCTCTGGTCGGCCCCGCGCCCGACGCGCCCGCGGAGCTGGTGGAGCTGGCTGAGCCCGAACCGCTCGGCGTGCTCGATCACCATGACCGTCGCGTTGGGCACGTCGACGCCGACCTCGATGACGGTCGTGGCCACGAGCACGTCGGTCTCGCCGGACTTGAACCGGTCCATCGCTTCGTCCTTCTCGTAGGCCAGCATCCGGCCGTGGACGAGGTCGACGCGGTAGGGGCGGAGCTGCTCCATCAGCTCGGCCGCGCCGTTCTCGGCGTCTTTCACGTCCGCCAGCGTCTCGGACTCCGACTCTTCCACGAGCGGGTAGACGACGTAGGCCTGGCGGCCCTCGCGGAGCTGGCGCTTCACGAAGTCGAGCATCTCCTCGCGCCGCTTGTCGCTGTAGACGCGCGTGTCGATGGGCTTGCGGCCGGCGGGGAGTTCGTCGATGGCCGACACGTCGAGGTCGCCGTAGACCGTCATGGCGAGCGAGCGCGGGATGGGCGTCGCCGTCATCATCAGGACGTGCGGGCGCTGGCCCTTCTTGAACATCTTCGCCCGCTGGACCACGCCGAATCGGTGCTGCTCGTCGACCACGGCGAGGCCGAGGTTCTGGAAGGCCACCTTGTCCTCGATGATCGCGTGCGTCCCGACGACGGCGTGGGCCGTCCCGTCGGCGATCTCGGCGAGGATCTCGTCGCGGAGCGTCTTGCGCTGGCCGCCGATGAGGAGGCGCGTCTCCAGCCCGAGCGGCTCCAGGAAGCGCCGGATGTTGGCGTAGTGTTGCTCGGTCAGGATCTCCGTCGGCGCCATGAAGGCGGCCTGGTGGCCCGCGTCGACGGCCATCAGCATCGCCGCCACGCCGACGACCGTCTTGCCAGAGCCCACGTCGCCCTGGACGAGACGGTTCATCTGGTGCCCGGAGGCCGTGTCGGGGCGATGGTGTCGAGCACGCGCTGCTGCGCGCCCGTCAGCTCGAACGGCAGCACCTCGTCGAGGAACCGCCGGCCGTACGGCCCCAGCCCGTCGAGGACGACGCCGGCACGGCGCTCCTGTCGCCCCTTAGTCAGCGCCAGCAGGAGCTGGAGGAAGAAGAACTCCTCGAACTTGAGGCGGCGGACGGCCCGCCCGCGCTCGGCCACGTCCTTCGGGAAGTGGACCGCTCGGAGCGCCACGTTCCCATCGATCAGCCCGTACCGCTGTCGCACCGACTCGGGCAGGACCTCGGGGATCGCGAGGCCGTGCTCCTTGAACAGCCGGTAGATCAGCGTCCGGAACGTCCGGCTGTTGAGGCCGACCTTCTCGAGCGCCGCGCCGCCGGGGTAGAGCGGGACGATCCGGCCGGTCGTGAGCGCCGCGCTCGCGTCGTCCAGCTTGTCGGACTCCGGGTGGGCCATCGAGAACTGGCTCCCGAACTTCTCGGCCTTGCCGTGGAAGGCGTAGAGGTCGCCCTTGTTGTAGAGCCGGTGGATCCAGTTGGCCCCGCGAAACCAGACGCACTTGAGCGTCCCACCTGAGTCATCGGTGACGCGCAGCTCGAACCGGCTCCGGCCGCCGCGCCCCGGCACGAGCCCCTTCGCCGTGACCGTCCCGACCACGGTGTACTGGCCGGGCTCGGTGATCTGGCGGATCGGGGTGACCGTGCTCCGGTCGAGGTAGCGCCGCGGGTAGTAGCGGAGGAGGTCGCCGTAGGTCTTGACGCCGGCCTTGCGGAGCGGATCGGCGCGGCGCTCCCCGACGCCGGGGAACTGCTCGATGTCGGTGTCGAGGACGGACGGGTCGGTCGTGGTCGTCGCGGCGGCCATGCCGAAAGCTAGACCCGTTCCGGTGACGAGCGCGCGTCAGGGGGGCGGGGTAACACGCGGTTCGCCGTAGCGCATGCCGCGACGTGCGGAGGCCGACCCCGTCAGGGGTCTCGCCCAGATCTCGGCCACCGATCTCACGCTCGCACAGGGTCTTCCTAACACCCCTTCTCCGGCGGGGCGGGGTGTCCCTGCCCGAAGGGTTCGTTTCTCGACGGAGCGAGGGGGACCGCTTGCGGAGCTACGAGGTGGGGTCGGTGGTGACGTTGAACCCGCCGCTGAGGCCGACGAGCGCGTCGATGTTCCCCCCATCCGCGATCGGCCCGGCCGTTATGGTGTCGACCGCCCCGAGGGCCGTCAGCGCGGGGGCGGCGTACGGCCTCGGATTGGAGAGGCTGGAGTCAGGGGCTCGGTGCGGGGCAGGAGCGGGCGTCAAATCAGTCATGGGACAGGGAAGAAGGGGCGCTACCGCGCGATGGTGAACGGCACGGTGGCCACGTCGGACCCGGCGATGCGGACGATGTAGACGCCCGCCGGGAGGGCGTCCGCCTCGATCGTGGCCTCGTGCCGACCGGCGCTGTACGGGCCCGCGGCGAGGACCGCGACTTCTCGCCCGAGGGCGTCGTGGAGCGAGACGCGGACGTCGCCGGGCTCCGCCAGCCCGAACGCAACCGTCGCCCGGTGGGCTGTCGGGTTGGGGGCCACCGTGATGGAGAGGTCGATGGGGCCCTCCTCCTCGACACCCACGGACCCCCCAAAGAGAGCGGCCATCGCGGCCCCGATGGCCTCCTGGCCTGCCAGGCTGTTGCAGGGGCTCACGTCTGGACCGTTCCCGCACTCGCCCTTGGTGCCGTCGGTGGCGACGTAGATCGATCCGGTCTCGTCATAGACGACGGCGGCGACGACGGAGCCGACCGCGTCCCCGACGGTCGACCCGACGCCGAGGTCGGCCGCGGCGACAACGACGGCGCCGGGGCCGGCCGGGGCCGCGAGCGCGACGGGGCGGGAGGCCATCGGGGCGAGCACGTCGGTGGGGTCCTCCGCGGCCGTGACGCGCTCCGTTCTTCCGTCGTAGGCGGCGACGGTGCATGCGGAGAGGTCGACAGCCGAATCGGAGGAGGTGTTGTCGACCGTGGTCTCCGTCGTCGAGAATGCCGAGATGACGAGGGGGGCATCGATCGTGCAGGCCTCCGGACCCGACACGCGGATCGTGTAGGTGTCCTCGCTCCCAAAGAACCCCCCGACCACGAGCACGTAGTCCGTGCCCGCCTCGAGGTCCAGCGTCAGCCCGCTCCCCGGCGTCTCGTTCCCGATCCCGACGAAGTTGGCGCAGGCGTCGTTCGGGTCGAACGCCGTCTCGTAGACGATGATGATGGTGTCGTCCCCGAATCCGACGTCGATCGGGTCGGTCACGCTGAACTGGTAGGTCCCGCCGGGGGCGACGGTGAACGGCGTCTCGTCGTAGGGCTCGGCGCTCGGCGCGAGCGAGCACGACCCCGGCGTCGAGAGGAACAGCGGCAGGTTCGCCGTGGGCGCGCCCACGGTCGTGCCCGAGATGTCGAACGAGTTGCCGGGCTGGGCGCTGGCCGCCAGCGAGAGGGCGACGAGGAGCGCGAGGGCGGCGCCCGAGCGGGCGAGAGACCGGAGCATGGATCTGGGGCGAGCGGGGAAGGAAGCGGGGCCGAGCGGCTCTAGTTGCGCGACGGGAAGATGCCTTGGAGCGCGATGCAGTAGTTCAGGACGAGGAACGGGGGCATGTTGTCATGGGCCTGCCCCCCGCTTCCGCCGAGCGGCACAGATGTGTTGAGGTTCTCGCCGGACGACACGCCGGGGATCTGGGTGCCGGCGCCGCGGACCTGGACCTCGGGGAACGTGTGGCTGTGGCTCGGGATCTGGGCCGTTGTCAGTGTGTGGGTCTCGGCCCCACCCTGCTCTCCGATCGGGTGAGAACTCAGCCCGTTCCCCTGCCCGAAGCCAAACGAGGCCCGGCCGCGGAGGTCGGGGAGTGCGAACGTCGTCCGCCCGTCGCCGCCGTAGATCGTCCCCAGCAGGCTGAACAGCGCCTGGTTCTGGTTGATCGGGAGAAGCTGGCCATCGCAGAGGGCCCACCCGCGCGGAGGGAAGTTGAAGCCGACGATCAGGATCTCTCCCAGGGCCGGTAGGGACGGCAGGGCCGACGCGGCGTCGGCCTCCAGGGGGCGGCCCTGCGCGTCGACGACGGTCCCGGGCATGATGCCGAACCGGGCGGCGCGGGCCTCGACCGCGTCCCAGTCGGCGTCGGGGGTGCCCGCGCTGGGGCCGACGAAGAACCGGCGGCGCGAGACCGCCGGAGCGGAGGGGGAGGCGATGGGGGAACGGCGGAGCGAACGGAGCCAGGACATGGGCAGAGGGGAAGCGGGCGGGGCCGAGGCGAGGAGGACGGGCGCGGCTAGGAGCGCGACGGGTACACGCCCTGGAGCGCGATGCAGTAGTTGAGCGTCAGGTACGGCGGCATGTTGTTGTGAGGCTGACCGCCGCCGACCGTGGCCGTCGCGGCCGTCCGGCCGAGGTCGCCGCCCACCGTCACGCCTTTGGCCTGCGTTCCGGCCCCGCGGAACTCGACCTCCGTCGCCGTGGGCTGGTGTGCGGGGACCTGGGCGGCCGACAGCGTGCTCGTCTCCGTTCCCAGCATGTCTCCGAGCCGGCGGTCGGAGAGGCCAGGGCCTCTCCCTGCATGGATCGGGATGCGGCCCCGGAGGTCGGGGAGGCCGAACGTCGTCCGCCCGTCGCCGCCATAGATCGTCCCCAGCAGGCTGAACAGCGCCGTATTCTGAGCGATAGGAAGCAGTTGCCCCTGGCACAAGGCCCAGCCACGCGGCGCGAAGTTGAACCCGAACGGGGTGATCTCCCCGAGCAGAGGATCGCCGTAGCCGGCGGGGCGGCCCAGCGGCCGGCCTTGCGCGTCGACGACCGTCCCGGGAGCGATGTCGAGCGGTGCGGCGTGGGCGTCGCCGGCGAGGAGCGCCCCACCGAGGACGGCGCCGGTGCCGGCGAAGAACCGGCGGCGGGAGACGGCCGTGTCAGACGGGGAGGGGCCGGCGAGGGTGCGGCGGAGCGAACGGAGCCAGGACATGGGCAGAGGGGGAGCGGGGCAGGGGCCGAGGCGGGCGGACGTGGCTAGTTGCGTGAGGGGTACACGCCGTACAACGCGATGCAGTAGTTCAACGCGAGGACGGGGGGCACGTTGTCGTGAGCCTGACTGCCGCCGGCGCTCGCCCCGGGCACTGATGTGCCGAGGTTTCCGCCCACCGTGGCCCCGACGGTCGCCGGGCCCGTCCCGCGCACCTGGACCTCGGGGAGCGTGTCGTGCACCGGAACCTGCGCCGCCGTCAGCGTCACGCGCTCCTGGCCGCTCCGCTCTCCGAGCCGGCGGTCTGAGAGGCCGGGACCGGCCCCGGCATGGATCGGGACCCGGCCGCGGAGGTCGGGGAGCGCGAACGTCGTCTGGCCGTCGCCGCCGTAGATCGTCCCCAGCAGGCTGAAGAGGGCGTCGTTCTGGCTGACCGCCATCAGCTGACCGTCGCAGAAGGCCCAGCCCTGCCGGGGCAAAGTTTCCCCCGAACAGCATGACCTCGCCGACGAACGGCTCATAGCCCATCGAAGCCCCACCCAGGGGCCGCCCCTGCGCGTCGACGCGTGTGCCGGGCGTGATGCCGAGGGTGGCGGCCCGGGCCTCGACCGCGGCCCACGAGGGGTCGGCGAGGAGCGTGCTCGCCAGGGCGACGCCGCCAGCGGCGAACCGGCGCCGGGAGACAGTCGGTGCGGTTGACGTGGAGTCGGAGGGCGCGCGGCGGAGCGAACGGAGCCAGGACATGGAGGGACGCGGGGCTGAGGAGAGCGGGACGAGGAGGCGCAGGCCAGGGCGGGAGGGTACCCGTCAGACCCTTGAACTTCCTAATGCCTGTGGGAACGAATCCAAAAGAGCACCCGGTCTGCGTCTGTTCTGCTCCCGAGTCCTTGATGGCCGTTCCGTTTTCGACCCCCCTCTCCCTCAACGTGCGGGAGCCTCTCCGGTGACCCGCTCGTTAGTGCTGGCCTCTTATGTCCGAGCGCCCCCGAACTCCCGACGATGTCCGCCTGGAAGTGGACCGCGCCCTCGCCCGCGTCGGGGGGGAGGGGCCCCGGGAGGTGGCGGTCCACCTCGCCCTCACCGAAGGCGTGTCGGCCGTCGAGGCACTCGCTCGGTGCGGCGTCGACGTGCCCGACGGCGACCCCGGGCCGCGACAGGTCGAGTTCGTGCGGCTCCCACACGGCGCCCCGTTTCGGCTGGGCGGCCGGCGCTACCGGAAGGTGTCGGCGAAGGCCGCCAAGGCCCTCACGACGGGGGCGCCCAACGCGCTCCCCATCGACGACGGCGTCCCGATCTGGGTGGCGCCAGGCCGCATGGTGGACCGGATCCCGACGGTGGTGACGTCGGTCCGGAAGACGGGCTAGATCGAGAACACGACGACCACGCCGGCCGAGACGGTCAGGGCGAGGGCGAGCATGCGCGAGAGAAAGCGGGGTGGGAGCATGGGGATGGAACGAGGAGACGTCCGAGGTGTCGGACTCCCAGGGCGTCGTCTTAATGCCCTCGTTCGTGGTCCGATACCTGACGCATGTCGACCCTCTATTCCATCCGCTGGCTCTCACCCGCCCCCGCCGAAGGCCCCCGACGCGCGCGATGGTCGGTGTGGCACGCGACCGACGACGGCGACCGGACCCTCTGCGGGCGCCCGATCCGCGACCGGGTGAACCGCGGGGAGCGGACGATCGGGACGGCGCTCGTGGAGTGCAGCGCCTGCCGCCGCGCGCTGGCCCGTCGGGCGGCGTAACCGCCGCCAAGAATCGGCCGGCGAGGGACGGGGCCTGTCGCAAGGGGCTCGGGATCGGCGTATCCTCCTCGGCACATTCACAGATGGCTATTGGGAAGGAACCGCGCGTGTCCGTCACTACGGGTAAGCGGTTCTTGTTGAACGGGTTGACTCCCGGCGGTGCCCATGCGTGCTTCCCAGCCTCCCCCCACCTCCGATCCCGGCGGCCTCCCCCGGTCGCGGCGGCGCCGTCCCGGCGCGTCGGCTCGGGAGGACGCGGCCTACCGGGCCCTCTTCGACCTCGCGGCGGATGCCCTCTTCGTCCACGACCCGGAGACCGGCGCGATCCTCGACGCCAACCAGGCCGCGTGTGACCTGCACGGCTGCACGCTCGACGAGCTGAAGGCCCTCGGCGTCGGCGGCATCAGCGCCGGGGGGCCGCGCTACGACGCCGTGCACGCCGCGGCCTTCGTGCGCCACGCGGCGGCGGGCGAGCCGCAACGGTTCGAGTGGATGGTGCGCCGGGCGTCCGGCGACCGGGTGTGGGTCGAGGTCCGCCTGCAGCGCGTCGAGGTGCTGGGCCAGGACCGTGTGCTCGCGAGCGTCCGGCCCATCGAGGAGCAGAAGCGGGTCGAAGACACCCAGCAGGAGGCCCGCGCCGACCTCGAGCGCCGCGTCGAGGAGCGGACGGCGGAGCTGGCCGAGGCCGAGCAGCGGTTCCGCGCGATCGTCGAGGCGAGCCCGACGCCGCTCCTCCTCAGCCACGCCACCGACGGGGTCGTGCTCTACGCCAACGACCGTCTGGAGACGCTCATCGGCGTTCCCACTGGGAGCTTGGAGGGCCGCCGGACGCCCGACTTCTACTACGACCCCGCCGACCGGGCAGGGGTCCTCCAGCGAGTCCAGGAGCAGGGCTACGTCCGCGACCACGAGCTGCGGATCCGGCACGACGACGGCTCGCCGCGCTGGGTCTCGCTCTCGACGCAGCGGCTCGTCTTCCACGGCACGCCGGCCCTCGCCACGGCCCTCGTCGACATCACCGAGCGGAAGGAGGCCGAGGCCGCGTTCCGGCAGCAGACCGAGGAGCTGGAGGCCATCTTCCGCGCGCTCCCCGACCTCTACTTCCGCATGGAGGCCGACGGGACCATCCTGGCCTACCGCGCCGGCCAGCAGTTCGGCCTGTACGTCCCGCCCGAGGCGTTTCTCGGCGAGCGCGTGCAGGACGTGCTCCCCCCGCCCGTGGGCGCGCAGATCGACGGAGCGCTCGCCGACGTGCGCCGGACGGGGAGGGCCGTGGGGATCGAGTACACGCTGCCGCTCGGCGACGAGCCGCGCCACTTCGAGGCCCGCCTCCTGCCCCTCGCCGCGGACCAGGTGATCGCCGTGGTGCGGGACGTGACCGAGCGGACGCGGGCCGAGGAGACGATCCGGGCCAGCGAGGCCAGCTACCGCGGCCTCTTCGACAGCCTTACCGACCTCGTCTACGTCCAGGACCTGGAGGGCCGGTTCCTCGCCGTCAACGAGGCCGTCGTCCAGGCCTACGGCTACAGCCGCGAGGAGATGCTGGGCCAGACGCCGCTCGCCCTTAGCCCGCCCGACGCCGTCGACCCCGAGGCGTTCGCGGCCTTCTTCGAGCGAGTCCTCGCTGGCGAGACCCTGCGGACCGACTGGCTGGCTCAGCGGAAGGACGGTTCGACGTTCTACAAAGAGGTCGTCCTCCAGCGGTCGACGTACTTCGGCGCGGACGTCGTGCTCGCCGTCGGCCGCGACGTGACGGCGCGCGTGGAGGCCGAGCGGGCACTCCGGTTCCAGACCACGCTCCTCGAAGCCCAGGGCGAGGCGTCCATCGACGGGATCCTCGTGGTCTCGGTCGAGGGGGCCGTCCTCTCGCACAACCGACAGTTCGCCGAGATGTGGCGGATCGCGGACGCCGTGCTCGCCACGGGCTCGGACGCCGCCCTCCTGGCCTCGGTGGCGGACCAGGTCGCCGACGCCGACGCGTTCCACGCCCGCGTGGCCTACCTCTATGCCCACCCGGACGAGACGGCCCGCGACGAGATCGCGCTCCGCGATGGGCGGACGTTCGACCGCTACAGCGCCCCCGTCCGCAGCCGCGAGGGCGACCTGTACGGCCGGATCTGGTTCTTCCGAGACATGACGGCCCAGAAGCGCCACGCCGCCGAGGCGGAGACGGCGCGGCACGAGGCCGAGGCCGCCCGCGAACGGGCCGACCGCTACGCAGCCAGCCTGGAGACCTCGCTCGTGGACCTCCACCAGGCCCAGGACCGCCTCGTGCAGCAGGAGAAGCTGGCCGGCCTCGGCCGGATGACGGCGGGGATCGCGCACGAGATCAAGAACCCGCTCAACTTCGTCACCAACTTCGCCGAGCTCTCCATCGGGCTGGCCGATGAGCTGCGGGCCGAGCTGGCCGCGGACCCGGACCGGCCGACCGCGGAGATCCTGGGCGCGGCCGCCACGCTCCTCGACGACCTCACCTCCAACGCGCGCAAGATCGCCGAGCACGGCCGCCGCGCCGACGCCATCGTGCGCGGCATGATGGAACACACGCGGACCAAGACCGGCGAGCGCCGCGAGATCGACGTCAACGACTTCGTGGAGGAGAACGTCGGCCTCGCCGTGGACGGCTGGCGCACCAAGCGGTCCGACCTCGTGATCGACGTCGCCGTGGACCTCGACCCGGGGGCCGGCGTGATCCAGGGCGTCCCGCAGGAGCTCGCACGCGTCCTCATCAACCTCGTTTCGAATGCGCTCGACGCCGTCGCCGACCGGGCGCAGTGGCCGCCCCGCGGCGGCGAGTACGTGCCGCGCGTCCGAATCGCCACGCGCCGGCGCGGCGACGCAGTGGAGATCGACGTGCGCGACAACGGGACCGGGGTGGCCGAGACGGCCCGGAGGCGCCTGTTCGAGCCGTTCTTCACGACCAAGCCGCCGGGCGAGGGCAACGTCGGGCTCGGGCTCTCGCTCTCGCGCGACGTGGTGGTGGACGGGCACGGCGGCAGCCTCGACGTGGTGAGCGGCGAGGGGGAGGGGAGCACGTTCACGGTGGCGCTCCCCGCTGTTTCCTAGGGCTTGTGCGGGACCCCCTCCGGTCCCGCCATCCTGAGCAGGGCGAAGGATCCCGACGCCATCGTTCGAGGCCGTCGCGAGCGCTGGCGACGGGGTCGGACGTCGCGCCGAACTCCTTCACGGCGTTCGGGAGGACATCTCTGGAGTCTCCGCCCACGGCCTAGGCTTCGGCACGTACGTCGGTTCGGCGACGGGTTGGGCCTGGGGTCGGCGCGGTGCTCTGGGCACCCGTCGAGAGCGTGTTTCAGATCAAGGCGAGCGGCTGGTTCGGGCTCTCGTCCACCCGGGGCGCGCCGTTCATCGCAGACGTCAGGTCAGGGGGGACAGGGGGGCCGTGGGAACGTCTGGGGGCCGGCCCCGTGGGACCAGGGATTTGAGTTCCGTCGCCGAGACGACGATTCAAAGGGTCCCACCACACCGCATCGCCCGTGCGCCCCGCTGTCCTCGCCGCCGCGGCCCTGGCCGCCTTCGCGGCCGTGCCCGCCCTCGCCCAGCCCCAGTTTACGCTCTTTCCCGGCCAGGACGGCGCCCCGCTCCTCCAGGCGATCGACCACGACTACAGCCCGGCCCAAACGCTCGGGTACAACCCCGCCCGCGACTCGCTCTACGCCTACGAGCAGCGGACCGACGGGGCGCTCTGTGGGGTCTACACCCGGTTCTGCATCCAACTCACTCCCGGCGCCGACCCCTCCACCGACGCCTACCAGAAGGGGATCAACGCCGAGCACACGTGGCCCCAGTCGATGGGCGCAGCCGACGAGCCGTCGCGGTCGGACCTCCACCACCTCTTCCCGGCCAAAGACAACGTGAACTCGTCGCGGGGGAACAACCCCTACGGCGAGATCCCCGACGGCGAAGCCGACGGGTGGTACCGCGAGGGCCAGAGCCAGAGCACGGTCCCGACTGTATTCGTGGACGAGTGGAGCGAGAAGGACAACGACCACCCGGATCCGGCGTGGACCGGCCGGTTCGAGCCGCGCGAGGGCCACGGCGGCAACGCGGCGCGAGCGGTCTTCTACTACGTCGCCGTCTACCCCGAGCAGGTCGCGGCCTACGGGTCCCAGGCCTTCTTCGACGTCCAGGCCCCCGACCTCCTGGCCTGGCACTACCAGGACCCCGTGGACCTCGAGGAGTACGCGCGGAGCGAGTGGATCGCCACGCTCCAGGGCACGCCGAACCCCTTCGTTCTCGACTCGACCCTCGCGCGCCGGGCGTTCGGCGTCTCGGGCGGCGGGTCTGACCCGGGCGACCCCGGCCCGACGGATCCTCCCGGGGAGGCCGGTCCGCTCTGGGTCAACGAGATCCACTACGACAACGACGGGACGGACGTGGGCGAGGGCGTCGAGGTGGCCGGCCCGGCCGGGACCGCGCTCGCCGGCTGGACCCTCGCGCTCTACAACGGGAACGGGGGGACGGTCTACGAGACCCTGGCCCTCTCGGGGATCGTGCCCGATCAGGAAGGCGGCTACGGGACGGTGTGGATCCCGATCGCGGGACTCCAGAACGGGGCTCCCGACGGTTTCGCCCTCGTAGCGTCGGACGGGACGGTGGCCCACTTCCTCTCCTACGAGGGCGTGCTGACGGCGACGGAGGGACCGGCCGCGGGCCTCACCTCCACCGATCTCGGCGTGGCCGAGACCTCCGCGGCACTCGCCAGCTCCAGCCTCCAACTCACCGACGGGGGAGGCGGGGGCGGCACGACGGCGGCCAGCTTCTCGTGGTCGGGCCCATCCGCGGCCTCCCCAGGGGAGCCGAACGCGGACCAGACCCTCGGCGACGCGCAGGCGCCGCCCCTCACCGCCGCCTGGATCAACGAGCTCCACTACGATAACTCGGGCAGCGACCAGGACGAAGGGGTCGAGGTCGCGGGCACCGCTGGGCTCGACCTCTCGGGCTGGACCGTCGCCCTCTACAACGGATCGACGGGCTCCGTCTACGACACGGTCGCGCTCGTGGGCATGATCGACGACGAGGGGGACGGCTTCGGGGCCCTCTGGTTCGGCCGGGACGGACTCCAGAACGGCGCCCCAGACGGCCTCGCGCTCGTCGATGCGGAGGGCAGGCTCGTCCAGTTCCTCTCGTACGAAGGCGCGTTCACGGCCACCGACGGCCCGGCATCGGGCGTGACCTCGAACGACCTCGGCGTGGCTGAGACGAGTGGGACGCCCGTGGGCTACACGCTCCAGCTCGCCGGGACCGGCTCGGTCGCCAGCGACTTCGCCTGGGCGCCTCCGGCCCCTCACACCGGGGGCTCGATCAACGGGGATCAGGTGGTCACCCCGCCGGGCCCGCGCCGGGCCACCGGGCGGGACGACGACGTCCCCGCGGCGGTCGACGAGCGCATCGCGGTCACGGTCTACCCGAACCCCGTGCGGGATCGGGCGACGGTCGCCATCGATCTGGCCGAGGCCGCCGACGTTCGGGCGGAGGTATTCGACGCGCTCGGTCGCCTCGTGGCGACGGCCAGTGCAGGGCGGTTCGGCGCCGGCTTCCGCTCGGTCCTGCTCGACCTCTCGGGCGCCCCGGCGGGCCTCTACGTCGTCCGCGTGACGGCAGGGGGCGCGGTCGTGTCCCACACGGTGACTGTCGCCCGCTAGAGGAAGGAGGCTCCCGCTGGTCTCCGCGTCGGCGGGAGCCACCGGGTCTCGGCGAGCCCGGCTGCCCCCAGGGTGCGGGGGACGGCGCCGGGATGCGAGACGCTCGGCGGTATGAGGAGAAAACGTCTGTCTGGCGTCCGCCGGGTGGGGGTGCGGTATCGAGGGGATTCGCTACCATCCACCACCACCTTCATCACCCCCTGGATGACCCGTCCCTCCATGTCCCTGCGGCTCCTTGCCGTCCTCGTTCTCACCGTCCTCGCCGGCTGCGACACCGGGAGTCTCGATGCCGGCCCCGAGCCGGCGGTCCCCGCGCGGTTGGCCCCGGCCGACTCCGCCTACAGCGCCCTCCTCGCCGACGTGGGGGGGATCGACGCCCTCGCCCGCCTCCGGCGCGACGCCTCCGACGCCGAACTTGCCGCCACGCTCGCCCGCCACGGGATCGCCTTCGAGGTCGTGGACCGGACGGCGGACGAGGCCGCCCGGATTCAGGACATCACCGCATGCCCCCAGAAATTCCCCACCGCCGACCGGACGAAGTGGTTCCGGCTCATCGGGGCCGGGGGCCCGGAGGATCACTACATCGACTCCCGCGGCCGCCCGCTCACCGCGTTCAAGAGCCTCGGGCCCGTCACCTCCGCCCCGCGCCAGACGACGTGCCAGACGAACGTGGGCAACTGGGCCAGCCCGGCCTCGTCGTACGACGGGGGGCACCTCATCGGGAGCCAGCTCGGCGGGTGGGGCGGCCGGGCCAACCTCGTCCCTCAGCACTACAACTTCAACCGGGGGAACTGGGCCAAGATCGAGAACGCCCTCGCCAAGTGCTCCCGGCTCGGCAGCGCGAAGGTCGAGTACCACGTGGACGTGGACTATCCCGACGCCTCGACCCTGACCCCGAGCCAGTTCCACGCAGACGTCAAGATCGCCGGTCAGTGGAAGAGCGCCGACTTCACCAACACGACCTACGGTGGCTCCTCGGGCACGTCCCGGGCCAACTCGATGGTGAGCTGGCTCCAGGGCAAGGGGTGCTACTAGGTCTCTGACCCGCCGGCCGGGCGGTCTGCCGCTGCCCGGCCGGTGGGGTCCCCTGTCAGGCCGTCGGGCCCGACGAGAGCGGGCAGGGCGTCGAGGAGGGACACGCCGCTGCGGAGGAGGAGGGACGCGCCGCCGCGGGCGTTGGGGTCTGCGACGACCTCGGCACCACCGCCCGCGCAGGTCCGGGCACACCAGTCGAGGAAGAGGCCGACGGAGGGGGCGAGCACGTATCGGGTCGGCTCGTCGGCCCCAAAGCTGATGACCTGGCCGACCGTCCCCGCGGGCCTCGGGTCCAGGTCGAGGGCGAGGTGGTTGCCGGCCCCGTCGGAGGCGAAGGGGACCCACGCCTCGGAGGCGTAGACGGGGCGAACCGCGCCTTCCGGGTGGGCGGCGACCTCGATTCCCTCGGCGAGGGCCGGGTCGTCCCGGAGGAGCGAGGCCCATCGGCCCCACTCGTCTGCGGCCTCCGCGGTGGAGAGGAACTGGAGTCCGAAGAACAGGCCTGGGGTCGGGTGCTGTTGCCCGTTGTGACGGCGCCAGAGGACGAGGGCGCCGTCGGGAAGGGCGCGTCCGGTCGGCTCCGCGAGGGCGTGGAGGTCGTTCGCCGTCGCGCCCGCGCGGAGGTCGTCGGCGAGGGTCGGGAGGTGCTCCGCAAGGAACCGCTCGATCCGGTCCCACGCGTCGTCGGGTGCGGTGGTCAAGGGGAAGGGGAGAACGCCGGTAGACGGCTCTACCAGAGTCGATGGCCAGGAGCGAGGCGGGATACGGCACCGCTTCGAGGGCGTCGGTGGGCCCGGCAGGACTTGAACCTGCAACCGTCCGGTTATGAGCCGGCTGCACTAACCAATTGTGCTACGAGCCCGAACGGAAAGCTACCGCCATACGACGCCGTGTTCCCGGAGCCCGGCGTCCAGAACCAGAGCGCCCCGCCCGGAGTGCGGTCCGGGCGGGGCGACGTTCCTCCGGCCCACCACAGACAGAGGAAAGCGGGGGACAGGCATCGAGGCGCCTGTCACTCATACATCCGCAAAGGAGCGGTGCGAGAGGTCAGGGCGGAGGGGAAAAGTCGTGGGCGTCGGGGACGAGACCATGGCAAATCCGGTTCCGGGGCCCAGGATTCATAAATCTTAGAAGTTAAGACTGTCGCGACCCTCATTTGGTTCGGTAGATTCTCGCCCGACCCTTTAATCACTGACAGGAAGGCTTCGATGGAGAAAATCGACGAGATCGACGCGCAAATCCTTCATCTCTTGCAGACGGAGGGGCGCATCAAGCGGAAAGACATCGCCGAGTCCGTCGGCCTCTCGATCCCGTCGGTCAGCGACCGGATGCGGAAGCTCGTCGAGCGCGGCGTCCTCACGGGCTACCACGCCTCGGTCGACGCCAAGCGCCTCGGGCACGACGTGACCGCGTTCGTCTGGATCCAGTCGAGCGGGAGCGAGCACTACGCCGAGTTCATCGAGGCCGTGGCCGATCTGGAAGAGGTCCTCGAACTCCACTCCGTGACCGGCGACGGCTCGCACGTGCTGAAGGTCCGCGTCCGGACCACGACGGCGCTGGAGCGGCTGCTGGCCCGGATCCAGGCGCTCCCCGGCGTCCGGGGCACGCGCACCAGCCTCGTCCTCTCGACGCTCAAGGAGACCACTTACCTCCGCGTCGAACCGATGGCCCTCGTTGCCCTCGAGGACTAGCCGTCCTCCCCCTACCGCGACCCACCCTCCCCCACGCTCATGCCCTCCCTCCTCACCCGCACCGCCTCGAACGGTAACGGCGCCGCATACCACGACGTCGAAGAGATCTTTGGCCAGAACACGTTCGGGCTGGCCGAGATGAAGTCCCGGCTGCCCAAGACCGTCTACAAGCGACTGATCGCGACCATCGAGCAGGGCGAGCCGTTCGACGAGACCGTCGCCGACGCCGTCGCGCTGGCCATGAAGGAGTGGGCCGTCGAGAAGGGCGCGACCCACTACACCCACTGGTTCCAGCCGCTCACCGGGCGGACGGCCGAGAAGCACGACAGCTTCATCACGCCGAACGCGGGCGGCGGCGCCGTGGCTGAGTTCTCGGGCAAGAACCTGATCCAGGGCGAGCCCGACGCCTCGTCGTTCCCCGGCGGCGGCCTCCGCGCCACGTTCGAGGCCCGCGGCTACACGGCCTACGACCCCACGAGCCCGGCCTTCCTCGTGGAGCACAACGGATCGGCCACGCTCTGCATCCCGACGGCCTTCGCGTCGTGGACGGGCGAGGCGCTCGACCACAAGATCCCGCTCCTCCGCAGCATGGAGGCGCTGAACCGGCAGGCCAGCCGGGCGCTCGCGCTCCTCGGCGACGAGGTGGGCCGCGTCTACGCGACGTGCGGCTCAGAACAGGAGTACTTCCTCATCGACGAGGCCTTCTTCGAGGAGCGGCCCGACCTCCTCGTGGCCGGCCGCACCCTCGTCGGCGCCGCGCCGCCACGCGGGCAGGAGTTCGACGACCACTACTTCGGCTCGATCCCGGAGCGGATCATGGCCTACATGAACGCGGTCGAGACCGAGCTCTACAAGCTGGGCGTGCCCGTCGCGACGCGGCACAACGAGGTGGCCCCGGGCCAGTACGAGATCGCGCCGATCTTCGAGGACGCCAACGTCGCCGCGGACCACCAGCAGGTCATGATGATGACGCTGCAGCGCGTGGCCAAGCGGTTCGGCCTCGCGTGCCTGCTCCACGAGAAGCCGTTCGCCGGCATCAACGGCTCGGGCAAGCACGTCAACTTCTCGATGTCGACGGACACCGGGCTCAACCTCCTGGAGCCGGGCGACACGCCGCACTCGAACCTCCGCTTCCTCTTCTTCTGCACGGCCGTGGTCCAGGCCGTCCACACGCACCAGGACCTCCTCCGCGCGGCGATCGCGACGGCGGCCAACGACCACCGCCTCGGCGCCAACGAGGCCCCGCCGGCCATCATCTCGATCTTCCTCGGCGACCAGCTCTCCGACGTGTTCGAGCAGATCACGGGCACGGGCAAGGCCACGGAGAGCAAGCAGAGCGGGCTCCTCGGGCTCGGCAGCCCGGTCCTCCCGACGCTCCCGCGCCACGCCGGCGACCGCAACCGGACCTCCCCGTTCGCCTTCACGGGCAACAAGTTCGAGTTCCGTGCCGTCGGGTCCAGCCAGTCGGTCAGCTTCCCGCTGACGGTCCTCAACACGATCGTGGCCGAGGCCATCGACGACCTCGCCACCAAGCTGGAGGGCAAGGTCGGGAAGAAGCGCTCGAAGAAGGCCGTCGAGGTCGCGCTCCAGGAGGTCATCACGGACTCGATCCGCGAGCACACCAAGATCGTCTTCAACGGCGACGGGTACTCGGAGGCGTGGCACAAGGAGGCCGTCGAGGAGCGCGGGCTCCTCAACCTCACGACCACGCCCGACGCGCTCGCCACGCTCACCGACGAGAAGAACGTCTCTCTCTTCGAGACCTACGATGTCCTCTCGGAGCGCGAGCTGGAGAGCCGGAAGGAGATCCTCACGGAGCAGTATGCCCTCACGCTCAACGTGGAGGCGTCCACGACCCAGTCGATTGCCAAGACGCTCGTCCTACCCGCGGCCATCCGCTACCTCGCGGAGCTCTCGGAGACGGCCGAGGGGATCGGCGGGCTCGGGCTCGACGTGTCGGGGACGAAGGAGACGGCCAGCGTCGTGGTGGACCAGGTCAACGCCCTGCGGACGGCGCTCGGCGGCCTCGCCAAGGCCCGCGACGCGGCGCACAAGGCGAAGGACGAGTCGAAGGCCATGAAGGACAAGGTGATCCCGGCCATGACCAAGGTCCGCGCGGCGTGCGACGCGCTCGAGAAGGAGCTCCCGGCCGACCTCTGGCCGCTCCCGACCTACCGAGACATGCTGTTCACCGGCAAATAGCGTCCGCGCTGCCGCCGTGATTCTCCGCCGCCCGCTTCGGTCCGCCGAGGCGGGCGGCGTCGTATCGGCAGGCGGGGGCGGAGGGCGTGTGCCGACTCGCCATGGCCTGGCGCGCAGGAGGAGGCCCCGTAGATCGTTGCCATTCCCTAGTTTGGCGCACTGACCTGCCCACCACATGCCCGACTCCTCCCCTGCTCGTGCTGCGGCTGTGACGCGTCTGCTCCAGGAAGGAGTTGCCAGCGGCGATGACCTCGTCGACCGACTGCTCCCTTTCGTGTACGAGGAGCTTCGCGGGATCGCCCGCGCCCAGCGTCGCCGCCAGGGGAACCCGGACACGCTCCACACCACGGCGCTCGTCCACGAGGCCTACCTCCGGCTCGTCGGGCGCGAGATGGTCCCGGACCGGAGCTACTTCTTCGCTGCCGCCGCGCGGGCGATGCGGAATGTGCTCGTGGACCACGCCCGCCGCTACGCGAGCCAGAAGCGGGGGCGGCCCGAGACCCTCAACGCCGAGATCTACACCGACCCTGAGGCGGGCGAGCTGGAGCGCGAGGCGGCCCGGGTACTGGACGTCAATGATGCGCTCGACCGGCTCGCGACGTTCGACGAGCGGGCGGCGCGCGTCGTCGAGTGCCGGTTCTTCGGGGGGCTGAGCGTAGACGAGACGGCGGAGGCGGTCGGGATCGGAGAGGCCACCGTCAAGCGCGACTGGCGCCGGGCGAAGGCGTGGCTCCACACCCAACTCGGCGGGGCGACCTCGGGCCACCTGGAGCGGGTGGCCGGCAAGGCGTCTGGGAAGCCGAGAGTCCTGTAGATGCGGAGGGTCCCGACCGCGATGCCCGACCCCACCCCTGAGCGTTGGCTCCGCGTCCGCGAGGTGTTCGACGTCGTGGCGGACCTGCCGGCCGCGGAGCGGGACGCGGCCCTTCGCGAGGCGTGCCGCACGCCGGCCGGCGAACCCGACGCCGATCTCCGCACCGACGTGGAGGCTCTCCTCGACGCCGACTGGCCGACGTCCTTCCTCGACGTCCCCGCCGCCGACGGCGCGGCGGCGCTCGTGGTCCCGCCGGAGGCCGAGGCGGCCGGCGCTCAGGTCGGCGCGTGGCGCGTGATCAGAGAGGTGGGACGGGGCGGAATGGGCGCGGTCTACCTCGTCGAACGGGCCGACGGGGCCTACAAGCAGCAGGCCGCTCTCAAGCGTCTTGCCCTGACCGGGCCGGACCGCACCCGCCGCTTCGAGCGCGAGCGCCAGATCCTCGCTGGCCTCAATCACCCTGGCATCGCCCGCCTCATCGACGGGGGCATGGCGGAGGGGGGGATTCGAGGCGAGACGACGCCCTTCCTCGTCATGGAGTACGTCGAGGGGGTTCCGATCACGCGCTACGCCGACGCCCACGAGCTCGACACGGAGGCCCGGATCCAGCTCTTCACCCAGGTCTGCGACGCGGTGGGCCACGCGCACCGGCACCTCGTGGTCCACCGCGACCTCAAGCCGTCGAACGTGCTCGTGGCCGAGGGCGACGGCAGGCCGGTCGTCAAGCTCCTCGACTTCGGCGTGGCCAAGCTCCTGGAGGAGACCTCGGAGGACGCCGGCCTCACGCGGACGGGACTTCCCCTCTTGACTCCCGAGTACGCCGCGCCGGAGCAGGTGACGGGCGAGACGGTCACGACGGCGACGGACGTGTACGCGCTCGGCGTCCTCCTCTACGAGCTGCTTGCCGGCCAGCGCCCGTACGACGTCGGGCGCGGCACGCTTACGGGGATCATCGAAGCCGTCCGGGACCGGGAGCCGCCGCCCGCCTCGGTCACCGCCGTCGACGACAGGCGCCGCCGAGCCCTCCACGGCGACCTCGACGCCATCCTCGCCAAGGCGCTGGAGAAGCCCCCGGCTCGCCGCTACGGGTCCGCCGACGATCTGGCGAACGACCTCCGACGGCACCTCGGCGGGATTCCCGTCCGGGCACGACCACCGACGCTCAGGTACCGTGCGCAGCGCTTCGTTCGGCGCCACCGAGTAGGAGTGGCGGCGGTGACGGTCGTCGTCCTGGCCGTCGCGGGCGGGGTCGCGGCCACGCTCTGGCAGGCGCGTGAGACTCGGATCGCCGCGGCCGAGAGCGAGACGACGGCCACCTTCCTAGCCGACCTCCTCGGGGCCGCCGACCCCCTCGCTGCCCAGCGCCTCGACACGCTCCGCGTGGCCGACCTCCTGGACGAGGGCGCTCGGCGAATCCATGACGACCTCGACGCTCAGCCGCGCGTGCAGGTCCGTCTGCTCCAGGTGCTCGGGACGACGTACCGCAATGCCGAGCGGTGGGAGGAGAGTGAGCCGCTTCTCCGAAAGGCGCTCGACCTCCAGCGCGAGCTGGGCGCCGACCCCGCCGTGCTGTCGACCCTGATGCAAGATCTCGCGGCAACTCAGTCGGCGCGGGGCGAGCACGCGGAGGCCGTCGGCCTCGCAGAGGAGGCCCTGCGCCTGGCCCACGTGAGCGGCGAGCCCGAGGCGCTCCTCGGCGCCGAGCGCGGCCTGGGAAGCGTCCTGCTCCGGGCGCCGGTGGACGTACACCCGGACTCGCTGTTCGTCTCAGCCCGCGCCCGGGCGGTCGCCCTCTACGGTCCGTGGGCGCTGGAGGTCGCCGAGATCGAGGAGTGGCTCGGGGAGGCGGCGCTCGGCACGGGCCGTTTCGACGAGGCCGAGCGCCACGTCCGGCGCGCGATCGAGATCACCGAGCGCGTGGCCGGGATGGACCACGTGCGGCTCGTGGCCGAGTACCAGTTCCTCTCGTTCATCCACCTTGCCCGAGGCGAGCCCGCTGCGGCCGAGACGACCGCGGCGCACGCCGTCGCCATCGCCCGGGCCGCGGACCCGGCGAGCAACCGTCTCGGAAACGCCCTGACGGCGCAGGGCCAGGCCCTCCGTCGCCTCGGGCGCCTCGACGAAGCCGAGGCCGTACTGCGCGAGTCGATCCCGCTCCAGTTCCGCCGTGACGAAGACCGGGCGACCCCGCTCGGGACCCTGGCGTCGGTCCTGGAGGAGCAGGGGCGGCTCGACGCCGCGATCGCGACTCAGGGGGAGTCGTACCGGCTCCTGCAGACCGGCGTGGCGCTCCACCGGCCCGTGATCGTATCGAGCGGGCTCAAGCTGGCCCGGCTGATGAGCGCGGCGCGGCGCTACGCGGCCGCCGAAGTCATCCTGCGAGAGGTGGAGGGCTTCCGCGCTGACCTCCCCAGCGTCAGCGCGCGGACCGCCGCGATGCTGGACCGCCAGATCGCGGAGGCGTTCGTCTCGCTCTACGAAGCCTGGGGGCGGCCCGAGGACGCAGCGCGCTACCAGATGGGGACTGACGACGCGCCGGGGTACGGAGGCACGGTTTCCGATCACGGAACGAGGTAGGGGGGCCCGCCCCCGCCCCCGCGCCGTCAGCACTCCGTGAACCGCACGGACACGTTCACGGCGAGCCCGCCCTGCGAGGTCTCCTTGTACTTGTCGGACATGTCCTCAGCGGTCTGGCGCATCGTGCGGATTACGGCGTCGAGCGAGACGCGGGCGTCCTCCGGCGTGCCCGCGAGGGCCAGTTCCGCCGCGTTGATCGCCTTCACGGCGCCCATCGTGTTGCGCTCGATGCACGGCACCTGGACGAGCCCACCGATGGGGTCGCACGTCAGGCCGAGGTGGTGCTCCATGGCGATCTCGGCGGCCTGGAACGCCTGGGCCGGTGTCCCGCCCTGGGCTTCGCAGAGCGCCGCCGCCGCCATCGCGCTCGACACGCCCACTTCGGCCTGGCACCCGCCCATCGCCGCCGAGATCGTCGCCCCCTTCTTGAAGAACGTCCCGACCTCGCCGGCCACGAGCAGGAAGTCGATGAGGGCGTCCTCCGTCACCTCGGCCTCCGAGAAGCAGACGTGGTAGAGGAGGACGGCCGGGATGACGCCCGCGGCGCCGTTCGTCGGGGCCGTCACCACGCGCCCCAGGTTCGCGTTCTCCTCGTTGACGGCGAGCGCGAACGCGCTGACCCACTGGAGGATCTGGGGGAACCGGTACGTCTCGCGCCGGATCGCGGCGATCCAGTTGTGCGAGGTCTCGGCGTCGTCGTCTGGGAGGAGGCGCCGGGTGAGGGCCGCCGCGCGCCGGGCGACGCCGAGCCCGCCGGGCAGCGTTCCGTCCGTGTGGCAGCCGCGGAAGACGCCCTCGCGCATCACGTCCCACAGCGTGAGCACGCGCCGGCGGACCTCCGCAGCGGGGCGCCACGCCTGCTCGTTCTTCAGCACCACGTCGGCGATGCGGCAGCCGTCGCACTGGGCCAGCAGCTCGGCCGGCACCTGCGCCGGGTGCGGGAGGGTGACGGACGCGGACGCCGTGACCCCCTCGCCCTCCGAGACGACGAAGCCGCCCCCGACCGAATAATAGGTCGACGCCCGCTCCTCCCCCCCGACCGTGGCCACGCACCGCATCCCGTTGGCGTGCCCTGGGAGCCGCTCGGCCTGATGGAAGACGAGGTCCACCTCGGGGTCGAACGGGACCGCCCGCCCGCCTAGCTGGAGTGCCTTCGCCAGCGCGAGGTCGGCGATGTAGCCCGGGATGGCCTCCACGTCGACCGTCACGGGGTCGTGCCCGAGGAGGGCGAGCCCCACGGCCTGGTCGGTGCAGTGGCCGCGCCCCGTCAGCGCGAGCGACCCGTAGAGGTGGACCCGGACGCGCTCGACGGCATCCAGCCCGACCGCCGCGTCGGTCTCGGCCAGCCACCGCTGGACCGCCCGCCACGGCCCCAGCGTGTGCGACGACGACGGGCCGACGCCGATCTTGAGCATGTCGAAGACGCTGAGGGCTTCCACCGAGAGGGCCGGGCAGGGGTGAGGGCCGGGAAGTTCGGTGCGAGCAGACGCCGGCCGCACCGGCCCCGCCATTTTTAGCGGGGCCTCGCTCGTCGAGACGCCTCAGCCTGTCCGGGCGTCGGAGGTTCGTCCGGCCGCTACTCGCCGGCCTGGGGTCGATCCGACACGCTCGGTCCCGTCGGACCGACGAATCGTGGGGCGATCAGGCCGGAGTGGCCGCCCAGGACGTGCAGTGGCCGCCGGGGGCGACGGGCCCCGCGAACAGCTGGCACCCGCCGCAGTCCGAGCCGCCGGTCGGGCGGGAGTAGAACCGGCAGTTGTTGCACTGCTGCCCGGCAATGGGCGACTCGTCCACGTAGTTGAGGGCGGCGCGCGTCTGGCGGTCCTGCTCCGTCAGCGTGTCGTAACCCTCGCAGGAGGCGGCGGTGACGGGGCCTCCGCAGGCGGCGAGGGCCGGGCCGAGGCCGAGGACGGCACCTGTGGTGACGAGGAAGCGGCGGCGAGAGACGAGGTCGGACATGACGGAAGAGAGAAGGGGACGGAAACGTACGGCGTCGGGAGCAAACCGCTACTCGCTCGCCTTGGCAAACTGGGCGTCGAAGACGAGGTCGGACGGCGGGAAGTCCACGCGGCGGACGAATGCGGCGGCCTCGGCGGCCCCGTGCTCGCGGTCCATCGCCCCGTCCTCCCACTCAACGGAGAGCGGGCCGTCGTAGCCGATCCGGTTGAGCGCGCGGATGATCTCCTCGAACTGGATCTTGCCGCGCCCGAGGCTCCGGAAGTCCCACGCGCGGCGGGCGTCGCCGAACTCCGTGTGGCCGCCCAGGATGCCCGCGTCGGTGCGGCGGTCGGCCCACCAGACGTCCTTCATGTGGACGTGGAAGATCCGGTCGGCCATCGCCTCGATGAAGCGGACGTAGTCGGCGTTCTGGTAGCCGAAGTGGCTCGGGTCGAAGTTGACCCCGAAGGCCGGGTGCCCGTCCAGCGCCTCCACGAACCGCTGCGTGCTGACGAGGTCGAACGCGATCTCGCTGGGGTGGACCTCCAGGGCGAAGCGGACGCCGAGTTCCTGGAACCGGTCGAGGATGGGCGTCCAGCGCTCGGCGGTCTCCTGGAAGCCGGCCTCGACGTCCTCGGGGAGGTTCGGTGGCCACGAGTAGAAGAGGTGCCAGATGGGCGAGCCCGTGAAGCCCGTCACGATCTCGATCTCCAGCGCGTGCGCCGCCTCCGCGACGCGGATCACCTCGGCGGCGGCCCGCTGCCGGACCCCCTCAGGGTCGCCGTCGCCCCAGACGTGGGCGGGCACGATGGCCTGGTGGCGGCCGTCGATCATCCGGTCGGCCACGGCCTGCCCCACGAGGTGGCACGAGATGGCCCAGAGCCCCAGCCCGTGGTCGGCGAGCCGTTGCTTGTGGGACGTCGCGTAGCCCTCCTCGTCGAGCACGCGGTGGACGTCCAGGTGGTCGCCCCATGTCGCCAGTTCGAGGCCGTCGTAGCCCCAGGCGGCGGCCTTCGGAGCCAGCTCGGCGATCGGCATGTCGGCCCACTGACCGGTGAAGAGGGTGACGGGGCGTGCCATGGGGAGGGGAGGCTAGAGGAGCCCGAGGTCCGCGAGGCGCCGGCGGAGGTCGTTGGGCGACGTGAAGTGGAGTCCGTGGAAGCCGAGCCGCCGGGCCGTCTCGACGTTCGGGAGGCTGTCGTCGATGAAGACGGCGTCGGAGGGGGCGATGCCGAAGTCGTCGGCGAGGTGGCGGAAGATCTCGGCGTCGGGCTTCGCTATCTCCACCGCGCCAGAGACGACGCCCCGGAACCACGCGAGGAAGTCGAACCGCTCCTGCGCGATGGGGAAGGTCTCGGCCGACCAGTTGGTGAGCGCGTAGAGCGGCGTCCCGCGCGCCGTCAGATCGCGGAGGATCTCGACGGTCCCGCCGATGGCGCCGCCGAGCATGTCCGGCCAGCGGCTCCACCACGCCTCCAGCCAGTCGGCGTGCTCGGGGAAGGCGCGCGTGCGCTCGGCAACGCCCTCGGCGAAGGGGCGCCCCGCATCGAACTGGCAGTTCCACTCGGACGTGGCGACGTGGTGGAGGAAGTGCTCGATCTCAGCCTCGGTTCCGCCCATGGTGCGGTACGCGTAGTGCGGGCCCCAGTCGATGAGGACGCTGCCGAGGTCGAAGACAACGATGGAGCAGTCGGGCACGTCAGGCGGCGGGGGGCGTGTAGCTCGCGTCCACCCAGGTCTCCCGGCGCCCGCTCTCCAGCGCTGTCAGGATGAAGTGGACGCCGCGGGCGCCGTCCTCGACGGTCGGGAAGTCGAGGTCGAGCGGGTCGGGGACCTCGCCCGCAATCCGGGCGGCGATGGTGCGGAGCGCGTTGCTGTAGACGTTGGCGAACGCCTCGTGGAACGCCTCCGGGTGGCCGGGTGGCAGGCGCGACGCGTGCTGGGCGGCCGGCGCGAGGGTGTCGTGGCCGCGGCGATAGACGTGCTCCGGCCCCTCGCGCGGGGTGAGCACGAGCTCGTTCGGCTCCTGCTGGCGCCACGTGAGCGTCCCCTCCGTGCCCGCGACGGTCAGGACGAGGTCGTTCTCGCGCCCAGCGGCGATCTGCGAACAGTGGATGATGCCGCCCGCGCCGCCCTCGTAGCGGACGAGGATGTTGGCGTCGTCGTCCACCTGCCGGCCCGGGACGTAGGTGCGGACGTCGGCGCAGAGGCGGTCGAGGTGGAGGCCGGTGACGTAGGCGGCGAGGTTCTCGGCGTGGCTCCCGATGTCGCCGAGGGCGCCGGCACCCGCCTGCTCCGGGTCGGTTCGCCAGACGGCCTGCTTCATCCCCTCCTGCTCGAGGGGCGTCGCCAGCCAGCCCTGGCTGTACTCGGAGACGACCTTCCGGATCTCACCGAGGGCGCCGTTCTGGACCATCGCCCGCGCCTGTTTCACGAGGGGGTAGCCCGTGTAGTTGTGGGTCAGCGCGAACACGACGTCGGCCTCGTGGACGGCCCGGACGAGCGCCTCGGCGTCCTCCAGCGTCGTCGTCAGCGGCTTGTCGCAGATGACGTGGATGCCGCGCTCGATGAACGCGTGGGCGACGGGCGCGTGGAGCCAGTTCGGCGTGACGATGCAGACGACGTCGATGCCGTCGTCGCGGGCGGCCTCCGCCTCGGCCATCTCGTCGTACGAGCCGTAGGCGCGCTCGACGCCGAGGGTCCGGGCGTGCGTCCGGCTCGTGTCGGGGTCGGAGGAGAACGCGCCGGCGACGAGCGTCGCCAGCCCGTCCAGGCGCAGGGCGCGGCGGTGGACGTCGCCGATGAAGGCGCCGGGCCCGCCGCCGACCATGCCGGCGCGGAGGGGGCGGTCGAGGGGCACGGGAGGGAGAGCGGTGAGGGGAAGCGAAGGGTACGACGGCGGGCTCAGGGCGTGCATGCGAGGCGCGCAGCCCAGCAGAGGGCGCCGGCGAGGTGGCCCCGGAACGTTGGGTCCGCGTAGCCTTCGGCGCGGTGGCCGAGGGCCGTGTAGATCGCCCGGCCCCCCCCGACGGTGTGCGTCCAGGCGAGGGGGTGGTCGGGGCCCATCTCGCCGCCCTCGTACGTCGACTCGTCCACGCGCAGGAGGACGCTCACGCCCGTCGGCCGCGCGCGGAACTCGTACCACTCGTCGGTCCACGTCCAGGGGGTCGGGAGCGTCGCGGTGGCCGGGTGCCCGTCGTCCTCGACGATGACGGTCGCCTCCTGGATCGCGGGGTGCCGGTCGAAGTAGGCGCCGACGAGGCGGCCGTACCACGGCCAGTCGTACTCCGTGTCGCTGGCGGCGTGGATGCCCACGAAGCCGCCCCCGCCCTCGACGTAGGCCTGGAACGCAGCCTCCTGGTCCGGGCCGAGCACGTCGCCGCTCGTGCTCAGGAAGACGACGGCGTCGTAGCCCGCCAGCCGCTCGGGCGTGAACGCGAGGCTGTCGTCCGTCGCGTCGACCCCGATCCCGTGGGCCTCGCCGATCTGGCGGAGCGCCGCGACGCCGTCCGGAATCGAGGCGTGGACGTAGGCGTTGGCGTTCGTGTAGACGAGGACGCGCGGGGGGGCGTCGGGCGCACTCCCGGCGCACCCTGCGGTCAGGAGAGCGAGAACGAGACACAGCTAGACGGTGCATCGGTCGATGGCGTCGGCGAGGGCGGCGCGCGGGTCGCCGGTGGGGATGAATTCCTGGGCGACGTAGCCCGAGAAGCCGGCGGCGTCGAGCGCCCGCATGATGGCCGGGTAGAACAGCTCCTGCGTCTCGTCGATCTCGTGCCGCCCGGGGACGCCCGCCGTGTGGAAGTGGACGAAGGCGTTGAGGTGGTCCGTCACGGTGCGGATCACGTCGCCCTCCATGATCTGCATGTGGTAGATGTCGTAGAGGATCCGGAAGCGGGGCGAGCCCAGCCGCTCGACGAGCGCGAGGCCCCAGGCCGTCGAGTCCGCCTGGTAGTCCGGGTGGTCCACCTTCGAGTTGAACAGCTCCAGGCAGAGCGTCACGCCGAGGCGCTCGGCGTCGGGGAGGATCTGTTCGATCCCTTGCGCCATCGTCTCCAGGCCGGTCGCGTCGTCCAGCCCCTCGCGGTTGCCGGAGAAGCAGATGAGGTTGGGCCAGCCGGCGTCGGCGGTGGCTTCGAGCTGGCGGCGGTAGGCTGGAACGAGGTACGCGTGGTGCTCGGCCCGATTCCAGCCCTTCCGGAGCCCGTCGATGGCCTCCTCGGGGTGGGACGTCATGGCGCACGTGAGGCCGTAGCGGTCGAGCGTCGGCGCGTCGGTCGGCTGGACCAGCTCGACGGACGGGATGCCCAACTCGGCGGCCGTCGCGCACAGCTCGTCCAGCGACCACTCCCCAAACGGCCACCGCGTCACCGAGTGCTGGAACGAGGCCGCGCGCCGCGCCGGACGGGGAGAGGGCGCGGCCAGGGCCCCCGGGGCGCAGCCGGCGAGCGGGAGCGCCGCCCCGGTCGCCCGGACGAAGTCGCGGCGCCGCATGTCAGTCGCGGAGAGACTCGACGTAGTCGATGCTGGCCTGGGCGAAGGTGAGGCTGTCGTCGTTGGGCGGCGTGTCGGCCTCCATGTAGGCGTAGCGCAGGCCGGAGGTCTCGCTCGCGGCGAAGAGGCGCGGCCAGTCGATCGTGCCCTGCCCGACGACCGTCTGCGTCCAGTCCGGGCCGGTGCCGTCCTTCACGTGCCACATCGGGAAGCGGCCCGGGTAGCGCTCGAAGAGGTCGACCGGGTCGTGGCCCGCGACGACGGCCCAGAACAGGTCCAGCTCCAGATCCACGAGGGACGGGTCGAGGCGCTCGACGAAGTCGAAGTAGGCCGGGCGCGAGGTCCCGAACGTCTCGAACTCGAAGTCGTGGTTGTGGTAGCCCATCTTGATGCCGGCCGCCTGCGACCGCTCGCCCATCGCGTTGATCTCGTCGGCGAGGGCGAGGTAGCCGTCGCGGTCCGGCCGCTGGTCCGGCGCCAGCCACGGGACCACGACGTACTCGTGCCCGATCGTCGCGGCCTCGTCGATCGCGCGGTCGAAGTCGGAGCGCAGGACGTCGAGGCCGACGTGGGCCGAGGGGGCCGCGAGCCCGAAGGCGTCGAGGGCGCCGCGCATGACCTGCGGCGAGCGGTTCTGGTAGCCCGCGAACTCGACCGTGTCGTAGCCGAACCGCCGGAGCATCTCGAACACCCCGTTCACGTCGCCTGGGAAGATGTCGCGGACGGTGTAGAGCTGGATGCCGAGGTCGGCGGGGACGCCGGCGGCCCGGGCCGCGGCGAAGGCGCGCGCGGTGCCGGGGCCGAGGAGCGCGCCGGCCGCCAGCGCGGCGGACGACTGGCGGAGGAAGCGTCGGCGGTTCATGAGCGGAGGGGGCAAGGAGAAGGCGGACGGCGTGCGCTACCCGACGGTGGGGAGCTCCCAGCCGGGGCGGTACCGCCGCGAGAGGAGCGTCTCCGGGTCGGGGTGGTTCAGGATCTGGCCGTCGGGGGCGACGGAGAGCGGGTGGCCGGCCCACATCGCGGCGACCCCGAGGAGCATGATCTCGTTGAGGTGGGCGGCGTACGAGAACGGGCTGGAGATCTCCTCCTCGCCCTTGATTGCGCGGATCCAGTTGGCCTCGTGCCCGCCGATGCCGCCCGCGATGCGGGGGAGCGAGACCGGCACGGCCGCCGCTGCCGCCTCCAGGGCGCCGCCGTCGCCGCCGGGCTCGGCTGGGAGGAAGCGCGGGCGCTGGCCGTACGTCTCGTGCACCAGGATCCCCCGGTCGCCGACGTAGAGGACGCCGCCGTTGGGGTCGAGCGTGAACCCGTCGGGGGCGCTCGCCGGCGTCGGCGGGAGGAGGCCGCCGTCGTACCACGTCATGGCGACGGGGCCGCCGGAGTCGGCCGCGCCGGCCGCGGCGCCGGCCCGGTCGAAGTGGTACGTCGTGACCGTCGCGAGCGGGTACGTCGCCGGGTCCTCGCGGTCGCCGCCCCAGGGCGTGTGGCGCGTCTCGACGCGGCTCGGGCGCGGGAGGTCGAGCGCCCACACGGGGAAGTCGACGAGGTGCGCGCCCATGTCGCCCAGCGACCCGACGCCGAAGCCGACCCACCCGCGCCACCCGAACGGGTGGATCCCGGGCCGGTACGGCTGGTCCTCGTTGGCGGCGAGGTAAAGGTCCCAGTGGAGGCCCTCGGGGACGGGCGCGGGGTCGCTCGCCGGGACGCCCTGCGGCCACCACCCGTTGGGCCGGTTGGTCCACGCCTGGACTTCGTGGATCGGGCCCAGGACGCCGGACCGGATGATCTCGACGGCGCGCCGCCCGTCGTCGCCCGAGTGGCCCTGGTTGCCCATCTGCGTCACCACGCCGGTGGCGGCGGCGGCCTGCGCGAGCCGGCGGCTCTCGTCGACCGTGTACGTCAGGGGCTTCTGGGTGTAGACGTGCCGGCCGCGGCGCATCGCGTGGAGCGTAGCGAGGGCGTGGGCGTGGTCCGGCGTGGCGATGAGGACGGCGTCGAGGCCGTCCTCGCGGTCGATCATCTCGCGGAAGTCGGCGTAGGGCGTGGCGTCGTCGAAGGCGTCGCGGAGGACGGCGCCCGTCGCCCGTTGCTCGGCGCTGTCGGAGTCGAGGCGGCGGCGGACGTTCTCCGCCACGAGCCCCATGTCGACGTCGGCGAAGGCGGCGATCCGCACGTCGTCGCGGGATGCCAGCGCGGCGGCGTTGCCGGCGCCCATCCCGCCGGCCCCCACGACGGCGACGGCGACCATGTCGCTCGGGGCCGTGAACCCGACGCCGCCCAGGACGTGGCGCGGGACCACGAACGGGGCGGCCGACGCGGCGGCGGTGGTGCGGACGAACTGACGGCGCTTCATGGGAGGAGGGGAGCGGGTGTGGAGGCGACGACGGGGGCGGCGAGCGGTCTCACACCCGGAGGTCGCCGCGGTTGACGGCCGCCACGGCGTGGTCGGCGGCGCGGGCGGTGAAGGCCATGTAGGTCAGCGACGGGTTCTGGCAGCCGGCCGACGTCATGAAGGCGCCGTCGGTGACGTAGAGGTTGGGGATCTCGTGGACCCGGTTGAACCGGTCGACGCAGCCGGTCTCGGGCGTGGCGCTCATCCGGGCCGTCCCCATCTCGTGGATCCCCTCGCCGAGGCGGTACGGGGCGTCGTAGGTCACGACGTTGCGGGCGCCGGCGGCCTCCAGCATCTCGGCGCCGTCGTCCTGCATCGCCTGGCGCATCCGCTTCTCGTTGTCGCGGATCGAGCCGACGATCCGGGGGATCGGGATGCCCCACTGGTCGAGCTCGTCGGTCAGCTCCACCCGGTTGTCGTCGTAGGCCAGGGTCTCGCCGAACGGGTACATCGAGAACGACCACTGGCCGGGCTCGCGGAGGCTCTCCTTGAGCGCCACGCCGACGCCGGGCTGGCCGGCTCCGCGCCCCCAGCCCGCGCGGCTCGACCCGCCCTGGTACCCGAACCCGCGCACGAAGTCGCGCTGCGAGGACGGCTCCCACGGGAGGTTCTGGAAGCGCGGGATGTAGATGCCGTTGGGCCGGTTGCCGAACGTAGTGCGGTCCTCGAAGCCCGGGACCTCGCCCGAGGCGCCGCACTTGAAGTGGTGATCCATGATCCCCTTGCCCAGCAGGCCGGACTGGTTGCCGAGGCCGTCGGGGAAGCGGGGCGTCTTGGTGTTCATCAGGATCAGAGCGGTCCCGATGGCGCTCGCGTTGAGGAACACGAGCCGCGCGTTGAACACGTGCTCCTCCTTCGACTCCCGGTCCACGACGCGGACCCCCGTCACGCGGTCGGCCGTCTCGTCGTAGACGAGCGAGTGGACGATGGAGTCCGGGCGGACCGTCAGGTTGCCCGTCGCGTGGGCGGCGGGGAGCGTCGACGAGAGCGAGCAGAAGTAGGCGCCGGCCGAGCAGCCGCGGTCGCACGGCCCGCAGTAGTGACAGCCCGAGCGGCCGTTGTGCGGCTGCGTGAGGACGGCGACGCGCCCGACCGTCATCACGCGCCCGTCGAAGCCGTCGGCGATGGACCGCTGCACGTGCTGCTCGACGGCCGTGAGTGGCATGGCCGGGAGGAACTCGCTGTCCGGGAGCTGGCGGAGCCCGAGCGGCTCGCCCGAGATGCCCGCGAATCGTTCGACGTACGAGTACCACGGCTCGATGTCGGCGTAGCCGACGGGCCACCGCGTGCCGCGTCCTTCGCGCTCGTTGGCCGTGAAGTCCATGTCCGAGAGCCGGTAGCTCTGGCGGCCCCACATGATCGAGCGCCCGCCGAGGTGGTAGCCGCGGACCCAGAGGAACTCGTTGGGGTCGTCGTCGGGGGCCGTCTCGTAGGGATGGGCCACGTCATCGACGTACCAGTGGGCGGTGTTCTCGTTGTAGGGGCCGGCCTTGGCCTGGCGGAACTGGCGTGCCTCGGCGTGGCGTCGGTTGCCGCGCCCGCGGAACGGGGTCTCCCACGGCGCCCGGTGCTCCGTGACATAGTCCTCGACGTGTTCGACGTGCGGCCCGCGCTCCAGGACGAGGGTCCGGAGGCCCTTCTCGGTCAGCTCCTTGGCGGCCCAGCCGCCCGAGATCCCGGACCCGACGACGATGGCGTCGTAGGGCTCGGACGAGGTCTGCACCCGGACGGTCCGGAGCTTCTCGATCGGATCGGCGCTCGGGTGGTGTGCGTGGTCTGGCATGAGGGGGAAGGCTTAGGCCCAGGCGCGGCCGACGTCGGAGAGGGGGAGGTCGGCGTCGTAGCGGCCGGGGGCCGCGAGCCACTGGAGCTCCTCGGTGGCGCCCACCTCGGAGGTGTAGTAGCCGGCGAGCGTCAGCTCCTTCAGCTGGCGGAAGAACGATGGCCCCGCCTCGCCGCCGACGGTGACCGTCCCCTCGCCCGTCGCGATCTCGCCTGGTCCGCCCGCCGAGTCGGCCTGGGCGGCGCCGAGGGCGCCCTGCATGCCGGCCACCTCGTTCTCCGCCTCCTCCTCGGTCTGGTAGGTCCCTTCCTGGGCGACCTCGGCCACGTCGTCGTCGGCCGCGGGCTCGGGGGCGGGCGGGGCGAAGGTCTCCGCGTCGAGGGCTGCGACGAGGGCCGCCTGCGCCTCCTCGTCGAGGGCGACGAACGATCCGCCGTCGGCGCGGGCGTCCATGGCCTCCAGTCCGGCGAGGAACCGGTCGCGCTCCTCGGGCGCGTACCACTCCGAGAGCATGGTGTCGATGAACTGGGGGACGCCCGCCTCGGAGGCCCCGGGCGTGTCGGTCGCCGGGAGGATCTGATCGACGAGGGCGGCGAGCGTCCGCTGCTGGTCCGCGCTCAGCGCCTCGTAACGGTAGTCGGCGAGGGCGCTGCGCGCGGGCGTGCGGCAGCCGCTGAGGAGGCCGCTCGCGAGCGGGGCCGTCGCGATGCCGCCGAGGGCGAACGAGAGGCGCCGGAGCGCGGCGCGGCGGCCGAGGGGAGTGTCGAACATGGGACGGGGCGCGCGCTGTGTGTCAGCCGACGGCCGGGACGCCCGTCTCGGGGGCCGGCGTGAGCGAGGCGTCGGGCGCGTCGGCCGCGGGGTCGACGGTGGCCGACGAGCGGTCGACGCGGTCGTTGAAGAGGAGGACGAACAGGACGAGCACGGCCGCGGCGAACACGGCCGGGATCCACCAGAACTGGGTCCACTCGGCGAGCGGGAGGACCTCCCGCGTTCCCAGGAACCCGTTGTACACGAGCCCGGCCACCTGCGCGCCGATCAGCATCCCGACCCCGTACGTCACCAGGACGAGGAGCCCCTGGGCCTGCCCGCGCACGGCCGGCGTCGACTTCTTCTCGACGTAGATCTGGCCGGTCACGAAGAAGAAGTCGTAGCAGATGCCGTGGAGCAGCACGCCCCCGACGATCATCCACGTCACGGCCTGCGGCGCCGCGAGGGCGAACAGCGCGTACCGGATGACCCACGCGAGCATCCCGGCCGCGAGCATCCACTTTACGCCCCACCGCACGAACAGGAGCGGCATCACGAGCATGAACACGACCTCCGACACCTGCCCCAGCGACTGCGTCGCCGCGATGTTCTCAAAGCCGGTGGCGCCGAGGAAGAGCTGGGTGAAGTTGTAGTAGGCCGCGAGCGGGATGCAGATGAGGAAGCTGGCGGCGAGGAACACGAAGAACGGCCGGCTCGCGAGCTGCCGGAACGCGTCGACGCCGGCGATGCTCGCCACGGAGACGGGCTGGCCGGCGGCGGCCGGGGGCGTGTTCGGGAGCGTGAACGCGAACGCGCCAAGGACGAGGCTCCCGATGCCGGTCAGGTAGAGCGGCCACGCCGTCGCCTCGGCGGACTCGACGCCGAGCACGGGCGAGAGGACGAACGAGATGGTGAGCCCGGCCACGATCCAGCCGAGCGTCCCAAACACGCGGATCACGGGGAACTGCTTCTCCTGGTCGTCGAGCTGCTCGAAGGCGATCGTGTTCGAGAGCCCGAGCGTGGGCATGTAACAGAGGTTGTAGGCCAGGAGCGCGAGGATGAAGACAGTCGGGTTGCCGATGAGGCTCGGCGCCAGCAGCATGAACACGCCCCCGATCAGGTGGAGCACCCCGAACACCTTCTGCGCCGCGAAGTAGCGGTCGGCCACGAGCCCGAGGAAGAACGGGGCGATGATGGCCGCGAGCGGGTTCACGGTGTAGGGCCAGTGCGTCAGGTCGCCGAGCCCCTCGGCCGCCATGTACACGGCGACCGTCGTGTACCACGCGCCCCAGACGAAGAACTCCAGGAACATCATGGTGCTCAGGCGAGCGCGGATTCCGTCCATGGTGGTAGGCCCGCCCTCAGCGGGCGGCGGGTGAGGGTTAGAGGGAACGGATGCGGACGTTCCGGTACCAGACGGCGTCGCCGTGGTCCTGGAGCGCGATGACGCCGCGGCGACGGGTGCCGTAGGCTGGGAAGTCGGCGCCGTTGCGGAACTTGCTGGCGGCGACGCGGGAGGCCCAGTCGGGCGAGCCGGGCGTGGCCTCCACGATCTGCTCGCCGTTCAGCCAGTGCTCGATCCGCCCGCCGCGGGCCACGATGCGGACCCGGTTCCATTCACCAGCCGGGCGGACGGCCGGGGCGGTGGGCACGTAGAGGTCGTAGAGGGCGCCGGCGCGGTGGCTGGGGTAGGCGGCGTCCGAGTGGCACGCGTCGTCGAGCACCTGCATCTCCAGGCCCGTCCGCCACGCGCCGTCGATGGCGGGCGTCTCCTCGGTCCAGTAGATGATCCCGCTGTTGCCACACTCGGCGATGCGCCACTCCAGCTCCAACTCGAAGTCGCCGTAGGCGCCGTCGGTCACGAGGTCGCCACCGTCGTCGGTGCCGGGCGTGAGGTGGAGCGCGCCGTCGGTGACGCTCCAGGCGGCGGGCGGGTCGTCGCGGTTGTAGCCGTGCCAGCCGTCGAGCGAGGAGCCGTCGAAGAGGGAAACCCACGCCGCATCGGCGGCGGGGGAGGAGCCGTCGGCCCCGGCCATGTAGCTCGGCCCGCAGCCGGCGCACAGGAGGGTGAGGAGAAGGGCGCGCCGCATCATCAACGAATCGTGAAGGGACGGCAATATAGACGAGCCGGCGGATCCGACAGCCCGTCGGTGTCGCATCCTCCGCCGCGTTCAGGGCGCCCCCGGGAGCGCCGGACCGGGGCCCGCTGGTGACTGCGAGTTTGGGCGCAGTTACAGCGTCTCGCCCGCGGCCAGTTGGCAGAGAACATCCACCTGTTCGGCCTCCCACGCCGCGCCCCGACCGGTCTCGCGGGCGACGAGCGCCGCCACGCGGGGCGCCACTTCGGCCGACGCCGCGGCGTCGAGGAACAGGCCGCGCGTGCGGCGCGCGAGGGCGTCGGGGACGGTGCGGGCCTGCTCCTCGCGGGCGGCGTAGACGATCTCGGCGCCGGTGACGGTGGGCAGGCGCTCGTGGAGGGGGGCGCCCAGCGTGGGGTCGTCGTCCACGAGCCGGCGGAGGGCGGGGGCGTCGGCGCCGTAGGCGGCGAACGGGGCGTCGCGGTCGACGGTGTCCGAGGGGACCCACCCGTAGAGCGGGAGGTCGGCCGTGTCGGTGACGCGCTCGTCCAACCCGGCCGCGTCGGCGGCGTGGTCCACGGCGTCCTCGGCCATGACGCGGTAGGTGGTCCACTTGCCGCCGGTGACGGTCACGAGGCCGGACGGCGCGACGGTCACGACGTGCTCGCGGGAGAGGGCGGCGGTGCCCTCGGCGTCGGGGTCGGAGATGAGGGGGCGGAGGCCGGCCCAGACGGCGCGGACGTCGGCGCGCGTCGGCGCGGGCGTGAGGTAGCGGCCGGCGTGCTCCAGGATGTAGTCCACCTCGTCGTCGCTGGGGTGGGGCTCCCGCGTGGGTCCGTCGACGGGCACGTCGGTCGTGCCGATGACGGTCTTGCCCAGCCACGGGATCGCGAAGAGGACGCGCCCGTCGTCGGTCTTGGGCACCATCACGGCCGTGTCGCCGGGGAGGAACGAGCGGTCGAGGACGATGTGGGCGCCCCGGCTCGGCTCCAGCATGGGCGAGGCGTCGGGGCGGTCGAGGCGGCGGACCTCGTCGGCCCATACGCCCGTCGCGTTGATGACGACGCGGGCGCGGACGCTCGTCTCGGCCCCGTCCTCCTCGTCGCGCACCCGGAGGCCGTCGACGCGGCGGCCCGTCTTCTCCAGCCCGACGCACGCCGTGTGGTTGAGGACGACAGCGCCGAGGTCGGCGGCGGTCCGGGCGAGCGCGAGCGCGAGGCGGGCGTCGTCGAACTGGCCGTCGTAGTAGAGGACGCCCCCGTCGAGGCCGTCGCGGTTGGCGGTGGGGACGCGCGCGACGTACTCGCTCTCGGAGAGCAGGTGCGTGTGCCCGATGCCCAGCTTGGCCGCGAGCACGTCGTAGGCGAAGAGGCCGGCGCCGTAGTACGGCTTCTCCCACCACGAGTAGGCCGGGACGGCGAACGCCCGCGAGTGGACGATGTGGGGGGCGTTCTGGAGGAGCCGCCCGCGTTCGCGGAGCGCCTCGCGCACCAGCCGCACGTCGCCCCGGGCGAGGTAGCGGACGCCGCCGTGGGCCAGCTTGGTGGAGCGCGACGACGTGCCCGCGCCGAAGTCGTCGCGCTCGACGAGGCAGGTCCGGTAGCCCCGCGCCGCCGCGTCGACGGCGCAGCCGAGCCCCGTCGCGCCCCCGCCGATGATGGCGACGTCGAAGGTCTCGGGCGAGGCGAGCGCCTCGCGCATGGTGTCGCGACGGAAGGGGAGGGGAGCCATCGGAGGGGAGGGAAGGAGGCGACAGGGGCGACGGGCCGGCGCGTCAGCACGCGGTCCGAGGCCGGGACACAGGGTCGGACGGCCGGCGCCCGTTCTCGATCCCGCGCCGAGCCCCGGCCCCGACGCGCTGTGACTAGCCAGGAACGTCCGTCGGCCCGCCGGCCCGCTCGTGCGCGGCCTCGGCCAGCGCCTCGGCCACGTCCGGGTAGGCCTGCGCCACCCGCTCGTACATCGACCGGTCGAGGACGTAGAGGTCGGCCGCCGTCACGGCGCGGACCGTCGCCGTGCGCGGGGCGTCGGTCACGAGGGCGACCTCGCCGAAGAAGTCGCCGTCGCGCATCGTCCGCAGGAGGGCCCCGTCTGTGCTGAGTGCCTCGACCGTGCCCCGGCTGAGGACGTACATCTCGCGCCCGGGCTGCCCCGCTCGCACGATCACGTCGCCCGGGAGGGCCACGAACGAGCGCATCTGGAGGGCCACGTCGCGGAGGAACGCGTCGGATGCGCCGTGGAAGAGCGGGACCCCCTCGATCAGGTCGCGCCGGAGGTGGAGCGCGACCTCCTCGCGCAGCGTGGGCGGCAACTCGGCCAGCACCTCCTCCTCGTCGATCACGAGCCGCTGCTCCCAGAGGTAGTCGTGGTAGGCCTGGATGCGGTGGCGGAGGGTGAGCGGGAGCGCGCGGTAGCGCATGAACGCGTCGAGCCGCTCGCGCTGCTGGAGGTGGGCGGCCCGGAGCGGGTCGAGGTTGGAGAGGAGCGAGGCGATGTTGCCGATGAGGAACGCGTACACGCCGATCCCGAGGAGCATCACGCCGATGGCGTAGAGCTTCTGGACCGGCGTGCGCGGGAGGAGGTCGCCGTAGCCCACGGTCGTCAGGGTCTCGGTGGCCCAGTAGACCGCGTCGAGGTAGCGGTCCGGGTCGGGCTGCCGGGCCGAGACGCCGCCGATCCCGACGAACCCGCACGCGACGAGGTGGAGCGTGAGCCCGAGCCAGTAGGCGAAGTAGACGAGCCGGAGCCGGCTGGCCTGGCCCACGTGGCGCCGGCTCACCGCTCGCATCCCGGCGGCCACGCGTACCAGACCGGCGAGGCGGGCCAGGAGCAGCGCCGGCACGCCGAACAGGAACAGGGGCGCCGCCGCCACCGCGTCGGCCGCGACGGACAGCCACGCACCGACCCGCCGGCTCGGCGGTGCCGACCGGGCGCGACGGGCCTGCACGAGGGCGTCGGCGCCGAAGATGGCCGTCAGCGCCCACTCCACGCCCACGGCCTGGCCGGGGGCCACGAAGCCGGGCAGGAGCGAGAGGGGGACGTAGACGGCCGCGCCGGTTGCCGCCAGTGCGACGAGGGCGTCCCACGCGGTCGAGGGCGCCGACCGCCACCAGGGAGAGAAGGGAGTCACGCGGCGCGCTCGGGGGAGAAACCAGCGGTCCAACCGCGCTCGGCGCCGGACGATCCGCGCGGCGGCGTCAGGCGCCCTCGGCGAGGCGGGCGAGGGCGTCGCCGGTCAGGCGCATCTTGGTCCACTCGTCCAGCGGCGCCGCCCCGAGCGCCTCGTAGAAGTCGAGCGCGAGGCGGTTCCAGTCGAGCACCATCCATTCCAGCCGCTCGGCCCCGCGCGCGACGGCCGCGGCGGCGACGGCTCGGAAGAGGGCGAGGCCGATCCCCTGCCCCCGATGCTCCGGGCGGACGAACAGGTCTTCGAGGTAGACGCCCCAGTTGGCGCGCCAGGTCGAGTAGGCCGGGAAGAAGAGGGCGAGGCCGGCGGGTTCGCCGTCGCCGGCGAACGCGAGGAGGGCGGTGAGGGCCGGCTGCGCGTCGGGCGCGAGCGCGGCGGCGAGGGTCTCGGGCGTGGCCGAGACGTCGTCCGGGCCGGCCTTCTCGTACGCGGCGAGGGCGAGGACGAGCCGGTGGACGGTGGTGGCGTCGGCCGGGGTGGCGGGGCGGATCGTCACGGCTCAGCCGTAGCGCCGGTAGTCGTCCTCGTCGTCGAAGTCGTCGTCCTCGTCGTCGTCCACGTCGAACGCGCCGAGGCCGGAGAGGACCGAGCCCATGAGGTCGGAGTAGTGCGCGCCGGCGTCCTCGGCGTCCTTCCCGAGGAGGGAATGCTGGTGGAGGGCCTCCAACGCGAGCTCCATCATCGACGCCTTCTCGGCCGGAGACGCCGGCGCCGTGTGCCGGTCGACGAGCGCCCCGAGCCCCTCGACGCGGTCGAGCTGGCGGACGTAGGCGTCGAACGAGAGGTCGGTGTCGAGGTCCACGGTGTGGCCCTGCGAGAACCAGCGGAGCACGTCGGCATAGGCCGCGCGGCCCTGGCCCTCGGGGGCGCTCTTGTCGGCCGGGTCCGGGAGGTAGCGCTTCACGATGGCCGCGACCGCCTTGCCCACGAGCGCGCGGGCCACGCCCTGCGCCCCCTCCTGCTCGCCCTCATAGACCAGCTCCACCTTGCCCGTCACGGCCGGCTCGATGGCCTGAAGGTCGCTGGCGCGGACCGTCACCTCGTCCTCGCCGTTGAGGAGCGCTCGGCGCTCGGCGGCCGAGATGAGATCCTCGAGCGCCGCCCGCGTGAGGCGCGCTGAGACGCCCGACTTCTGGTCCACGTACTCGGACGCTCGGGCCTCGAAGGCCACCTGCTCCACGATCTCGCGGAACACGTGGGGCACATGGACGACCGGCGCCTCGGGTGCGCCGTCGCCGCCCGCCCGCTCGGCCCAGGCCTCCTGGCGCGTGATCTCGACGCCGATGCCGAGGTCGCGCGGGTAGTGCGTCAGGATCTGCGAGTCGATCCGGTCCTTGAGCGGCGTGATGATCGAGCCCCGGTTGGTGTAGTCCTCCGGGTTCGCCGTGTACACCATCAGAACGTCGATGGGGATGCGGACGTTGAACCCGCGGATCTGGATGTCCTGCTCCTCCATGATGTTGAGGAGGCCCACCTGGATGCGCGGCTGGAGGTCCGGGAGTTCGTTGATGGCGAAGATGCCCCGGTGCGTGCGCGGGATGATCCCGAAGTGGATCACCTCCTCGTCGGCATAGGTCAGCTTGCGGGTGGCCGCCTTGATCGGGTCGATGTCGCCGATGAGGTCGGCGATGGACGTGTCCGGCGTCGCCAGCTTCTCGCCGTAGCGCTCGCTCCGGTGGACCCACGCGATCGGCGTCGACGGGCCGCACTTCTTGACGAGGTCGCGGGCGTACTTCGAGACCGGCGCGAGGGGGTCGTCGTGGATCTCGGAGCCCTCGACCTCCGGCACCCACTCGTCGAGGAGCGACGGGAGCATCCGCACGAGCCGGCTCTTGGCCTGGCCGCGGAGGCCGAGCAGGATGAAGTCGTGCCGGCCGAGAATCGCGTTCTGGACCTGCGGGACGACGGTCTTGTCGAACCCGAGGATGCCGGGGAAGACGGCCTCGCCGGCCTTCAGCTTGGCGATGAGGTTGGCGCGGACCTCGTCCTTGACCGAGCGGGGCCGGTAGCCGCTGGCCGTCAGGTCGCTGAGGGTGGAGAGGGAGGGGGCGTCGGCCATCGGGGGCGTCGAGGTCTCTGGGTCTCCCCACACGCCGCCCGCCGTGCGCCGTTCCTCCGAGAGCCCGGCTGTGTGGGCCCTGAGGGAGCGTCAGCCGGCGAGGGCATCAGCGCCGGTCACGCCCGGCGTCCGGTCCATCCAGAGCCAGCCCGTCCGTCCGTCCGGCGTCGTCACGCGTGCCCACCACTGCTGCACGGGCGCGACCACCGAGCGGAACATCGGTCCGTCCCCCGGAGGGCCAGGAAGGGCGCCGGCCTCGGAAAAGCCGATCCGTCCGTCGTACCAGACGCGGTGGCTCCCCTCGCCTTCGTAGTCGAGCACGAGGAGCGTGTCGCCGGCGGCGAGCGGGACCGTCTCCTCCGGGGCCAGAAACAGCTCTGCCGGTCGCTCCACGACGGTCTCGCCGAGGCGCGTGAGGAGCACGAATCCCTCGCTCGCCTCCAGGGTGGTCCCGGCCGGGACCGTGAACGCGGTGCTCGTCGAGTCGCCCGCGGTGGCGTAGACGGTCGTCTCGGCGCTCGTCGTCCACGTGCCGTAGACGCACCCCTCGAACGGGCACGCCCCGGTCACGCGGACGGGCGCCGTCGGGCGCTCCGAGAGGACGCGGTCGTCGGTCGTGAGGACGACCGTGTCGGCGACGGAGGGGGGCGTGTCGCCCGCGGCGGCGGTGGCGCCGGGCGCCGTCGGCTCGGCAGGCGCGGGCTCGGACGGGCCGCAGGCGGCGAGGACGAGGAGGAGGGCGATCGGGGCGGTGCGCATGGCGGGGGCGGAGAAGGGCGGCTCGATCAGGAGGCAGGCGGCGGCCGCCACCGGTAGAGGACCACGCGGCCCTCGGGCATCTGGATCAGCCCCGGCGTGCGCGCCATCAGCACGGCGAGGTCGACGCTGCCGCCCGGACCGAGGCGCACGGCGAGGTCGAGGGGGACGGCGTCGGTGGGCGCCCACGGCCGCGGGCTGACGAGCACGCGCCGGAGGTCGCCGCCGCGCCCGTACACGTCGATGCGGACGTGGTCGTCGCGGAGGTTGAGGACGAACAGGCGCTCGCCGAGCGGGTCCGCGCTGGACGTGAGGAGCGGGGGTTCGTCCACCTCCCCGCGCATGAACTGGGCCGAGCGGACGAACTGGGGCGAGCCGAACCCGTCGAGCGCGAGCGTGTCGAGGGGCGCGTCGGGCGCGGCGCCCGGGGGCAGCACGTCCACGACGGGCCGGTAGCCGGAGAGCGCGAGGAGGTCGCCGTCCCACAGGCGGAGGAAGCCGGCGGACCGCCAGCTGGGGCCGGTCAGGGCGTGCCGCCCGACGACGGCGCCGCCCTCGTCCACGACGACGAGCTCAGGCGCGGCGGCGAGGGCCCCGCCGCCGAGGCGGACGGCCAGCAGCGAGTCGCCGACGACGGCGTGCGTGGCCCCTGCCGGGACGGCGACGGTTCGGGCGATCCCCCGGCCGGGGACCACCCACTGCAAGGCGTCGCGCCCCCGCGACAACACGACGACGGTGTCGCCCCGGACGCCCGCGAAGTAGGGGTACGTCTCCGTGCCGTCCAGGCCTGTCCGCCCCAGGTACGCGCCGTCGCCCGAGAACCGGTGCACGCCCCCGGCCTGCGTCTCGACCACGGCCAGCCCGTCGCCGAGCCACCCGAGCGACGTCGGGACCGGCATGAGGTTCGTCTCCGGGGGATGGGCGGTCCAGACCGTCTCCAACGTGTCGACGGGGGCCTCCGCGGCGCGTTCGTTCGCGACCGAGTCGGCCGGGGAGATCGAGCGGTCGTTGTGGCGCTGGCTGGACGGGAGGCACCCCGCGAGCGCACTGACGGCGACGAGCGCGGTGAGGACGATCGGTCGAGCCGTCATCCGCGCGCCTCCAGCCGGAGGTCCACGGTGAACTCGCGTCCGTCGCGGAGCACCCCGAGGCGGACCGTGTCGCCGGCGCGGTTGTCGACGAGCCGCTGGCGGATGTCCTCGTTCGACGCGATCGGCTCGTCGCCGATGCGGACGATCACGTCGTAGGGACGGAGGCCGGCGGCCTCGGCCGGGCTGTTGGCCTCCACGCTGCGGACGATGAGGCCCCGCACCTCGTCCATGTCGAGGGCCTGGGCGATGCGCGGCGTGACCGTGTTGACGTTGAGGCCGGTGTAGAACGAGCGGTCGATGGCGCCGTTCTCGCGCAGTTCCTCGACCACCTGGCGGATGCGCCACGCCGGGACGGCGAACCCGAGCCCCACCGAGCCGCCCGTCTGGGAGTAGATGAACGTGTTCATCCCCATCACGTGGCCCAGCGCGTTGACGAGCGGCCCGCCCGAGTTGCCACTGTTGATGGCCGCGTCGGTCTGGATCATGTCGCGGAAGGTGCGGCCGCCCTGTGCCGGGAAGTCGCGTCCGATCGCGCTCACCACGCCGACCGTGACGGTCGGCTCGGCGGCCTCGAACAGGCCGTACGGGTTGCCCAGCGCGATCGCCCACTCGCCGACGATGGCGTCCCCGGCCTCCTCGAACCCGAGGTACGGGAACGACTCGTCGGCGTCCACCTTGAGGAGGGCGATGTCGGTCTGCGGGTCGCTCCCGACGAGGCGGGCCGGGAGCTGGCTCCCGTCGGCAAAGGCGATCGTGATCTTGGTCGCGTTGCCCGCCACGTGGTCGTTCGTGACGATGTAGCCGTCGGCCGAGATCAGGAACCCGGACCCGACGCCCTGAACCTGCTGCTGGTAGACGCGGTCTGGAACGCGGCGGCCGAAGAAGGCGGCGAACGGGTCGCGGACGCGGACTTCCTGGATCTCGATGATGTTGACCGAGACGACGGCCGGGGCGGCGGTCTCGACGGCCCGCGTGATGGCGGTCCGTCGGGTGGTCGAGATCTGGCCGTCGAGCTGGTCGAGGGCGCCGGCGGGGTCGGAGGCCGCGGTCTCGACGGAGAGCGGGCCGTCGCCGGCCTGCTGCGACTGGGCGGTCTGCTCGCAGCCACCGAGGAGAAGGGCGAGAAGGAGGAGGAGGGTGCGCATCGGGCAGAGATCGCGGGGACCGCGGGTACGGTCGCACCGGGGGGCTGTTTCGACAACGGGCTGCGGATGACGAACGGACGGACTCGGCGTGAACGTCTGCGCCGAGGGCGGGGCACGAGGGCCCGACCCACCATAGGCGTGTGACGGGAGGAGGATCCCCGCTGGAGCCCTTAAAGCCTCCATCGCCGCTGTGTGGGGCGGATCCTGGCTCTAAACTCTCGACCCCTCCACCGAACGCCCGTGCCCGCTCTCGCTGCCCGCCTCTCCCGCGTCGCCTTCGCCGGCATGGTGGCGTGGGGCGCGCTCCTGTTCGCTCGGCTCGCCGTCGACCCGGGGCCGATGGAAGAGGGGACGCACCTCGTGCTGTTGGCACCGCTCGTCCTCGTCCCCCTTCTCCTCGACGCGTCCGTCCCGTTCTCGTTCTCGGACCGGCCGTTGCGCCTCCTGACGGTCGCCTCGTGGGCGATCCTGCCGGCCGCGCTCGCCTCCGCCGCGGCGTTCCTGATTCCGGCGGGCACCGCTACCGGGTGGCTGACGGTGCCGTGGATCGGCGTGACGGCGCTCCTGGCCGTGTGGGCGCTGCGCCGGGCGCTCGGGCTGTTCCGATCCGGCCGGCTCGACGCCGCGGAGGCCGTCCTCACGGCCGGGTACGCGGCGCTCCCGGGCGGCGCCGTGTGGCTGTTCTTCGCGCGGTCCGGGGTCGACCCCGGACCGTACGGGCCGCTCGTCGTCTTGCTCACGGCGGCGCACTTCCACTACGCCGCGTTCGCGCTGCCGGTCTGGAGCGGTCTCCTCGGACGAATCCTCGCCGATACTGCGCCCGCGTTCCGGCGGGCCCACGCGTTCCTCAGCGCGGGCGTCGTGCTCGGGTTCTGGGGTGTCGCCGCCGGAATCGCGCTGAGCCGGGGGCCGGCCGGGGCCTCGCTCTTAGAGATCGACGGGCGTGCTGGTCCTGACGGTCAGCGCCATCGGGATGGGTGGGCTCGGGCTCATCGTGGCGCCGCGCCTGGGCGGACGCTGGGACGGCCTCATGGTCGGCGTCTCGGGCGGGGCGCTCGTGCTGGCCATGGCGCTCGCGCTCTGGTTCCACCTCGGCCCGCGGGTTGGGGGCGGCCCCGACGTGGCGTGGATGCTCGCGCGCCACGGCTGGCTGAACGCCATCGGCTTCGGGCTGTGGGGCGCGCTGGGCTGGCGGCGCCTCCGTCCACGCCCGTCTACTCCAGGAGGATCGTCCGCTCCATCGCCGCCGTCTCGCCCGTCGCCCGGTCCGTGACCTCGATGCGGAGCGTGTAGCGGCCCGGCTCCTGCCCGCTCGCGTCGATGACGAATGCCGTCGACTCCGTCGCGCGGTCGCCCTGCGGGTCGTTGCGGACGGCGACGCCGGGGCCCTGGCCGCGTCCGAGGAGGGCGCCGAGGATCCCGCCGCGCGTGGCCTCCGGCGTGAGCCGCGCCTCGACGCTGTACGACGTCCGGCCATCGACAAGGGTCAGCCCGTAGGTCTCGACGTAGACGTAGATCGGGTCGCCGACGCCGAAGATGCCCCACGGCACGGGCGTGATCGCGAGGCCGTCGCGGACGACCGGCCCGCTGCCGTCCTCGTCGACCTGGCTGGCGAGCAGGATGTCGCTCAGGCCGAAGCCGGAGGCGGGGAGCGGGGCGAGGGAGGCGCCGGCCGCGCCCCAGAGCGTGCCGGCCCCGACCTCCGCGCGGACCGTGGCGGACGACGCGGGGAGGGCGACGGTGGCGGCGTCGGCCCAGACCGAAGCGGCCTCGGCGGTGAGTACACGCCCCCGGTTCGGACGGACCGTCGCGCGGCGCGCGTCGACCGTCCCGCCCGGCCCGACGCTGAAGACGCCCGTCTCCAACTCGTCCGGCGGCACGGCCGGATCCGCGAGCGGGACCCCATAGGCGACGACCGCTTCCGTCCCGCCGTCTGGTCGGCGGAAGCGGCTGGCGAGGAGCGAGAGCGGGAACGACGGGGTGACCTGCGTGAGCGAGGGGGCTTCTCGTTGCAGGCGGCGGTCCTGTAGGACGTAGTCGTCGTTGATGGCGGTCCCGGTCTCGGTCCCCGAGAAGGCGGAGGCGCGGGGCGAGTACTTCTGGTACGAGTCGCGCCGCCACGCGTCGGTGAAGACGTACCGGAAGGTGGGGTACTCCCACACGGCGAAGCGCGTGTCCTGTTCGCCATAGGCCATCTCGCCGGTCACCGTCGTGAACCGGGCCGTCGCGTTCGGCCGGCCGTAGCGGATCCAGATCCGCCCCTGCTCGGTTTCGGCGCCCGACGGCGGCCAGAGGGGGAGGTCGAAGAGGGCCGGGAAGTCGTACAGGTTGAGCGAGAACAGGAGGTCGGCCTCCACGACGCGGGCGTCGTGCTCCACACGGCGCTCGTTGGCCGTCGTGAACAGGCGCGGGTCCGACGCCGCCCAGAACGTCGCCGCGACGCCCTCCGGGTCGCGAGCGTAGGCCTCTTGCTGGTCCGGGGTGAGGAGGGCCGAGATGTCCTCGAAGCGGTAGCGCAGGCGCTCCGGGAGGCGCGAGATCCCCTCCTCGAAGGCGACCTCGGCCGCGTCCGTGTCCCCCGCTCGCATGTGGGCGAGGCCGAGGAGCAGGAGCGGGAAGGGCGCGTCGGGCTGGCGGGTGCGCATGGCGCGTGCGCTCACCAGCAGCGTCTCCCAGTCCTCGTCCAGCGTGGCGACCGCGGCGGCGACGAGGTGGGGGCGCGGGTCGTCGGGGGCGGCCCCTTTCCAGCGGCCGAGGTAGGCGCCGAGCCGCGTCCGCGCACTCTCGGCGCGGCCCGTCGCGTCGAGCATGTACTTGATCTGGCTCCACGACGTGAGGTCGAACTTGGAGTGCGGGAGCATCCGCCGGGCCTCGTCCTGCATGACGGCCCAGATGGCGTCGGTGGTCGTGCGGCCGTAGGACGCGCCGGGGGCGTCGCCGTAGTACGGCTCGGGGTCCTCGTAGCCCCGGATGCCACCGACCAGCTCGATCGACATCACCTTGTCGTGGAGCGTCAGGATGGTGTAGAGCGCGTCGACGGAGAGGGCGCGGAGGGCCAGCGTATCGTTCGGACTGAGGCGGTAGAGCTGACGCGCCACGTCGGCGATCTGCTCGTGGCGCGCGAAGACGGGGAGCCACTCCTCGGAGTGGTGGCTCATCTCCAGGCGGAGGCGGGCCCGGGCGAGGCCAGCGCTCTGACGGTCGCGGCGGGAGGCGTCGCGGGCGATGCGGTAGGCCCGGCTCGAGTCGCCAGCGATGAGCGCGGCGCCGACCTGCGCGAGCCGCTCGCTCGACTGGGCGCGCACGGGCAGCGCAGCGGCGAGGGCGAGGAGGGCGACGATGCGGACCATGGCGGATATCATACGAAGTGTGCCCCCCCGTCGGGAGGAGCCGCCGGCGAGGGGACCCCGGTCACACGGGGGGCATTCGAGAGCCCGCCGCGCCTCCCCGTCCCGTGACGCTCCCCGCCCTCCTCGCCCAGACCGTCGTCGTCATCCCGGCCCGGGACGAGGAGGCGTCGGTGGGGGCCGTGGTCGCGGCGCTGCCACCCGTCCGCGAGGTCGTCGTCGTCGACAACGGCTCGCGCGACGGGACGACCGACGTGGCCCGCGCGGCAGGGGCGACGGTGGTCCACGAGCCGCGCGCGGGCTACGGCCGGGCGTGCCTCGCCGGTCTGGCACACGTCGACCGGCAGGCCGAGGCGCCCGCCGTCGTCGCGTTCGTCGACGCCGACCTCAGCGACCGAGCCGAGGAACTGGCGGAGGTGCTCGCGCCCATCGCTCGCGACGAGGCCGACCTCGTGGTCGGGAGCCGCGTGCTCGGCCAGCGGGCGGGGCGCGTGGAGCGGGGGGCATTGCTGCCGCAGGCCCGGTGGGGCAACGCCCTCGCGTGTGCGCTCCTCCGCGCCCGGTGGGGCGCCCGGTTCACCGACCTCGGCCCGTTCCGCGCGATCCGGTACGACGCGCTCCGCCGCCTCGGGATGCGGGACGAGACGTTCGGGTGGACCGTCGAGATGCAGGTCCGGGCCGTCCGGGCCGGGCTTCGCTGCACGGAGGTGCCCGTGAGCTACCGCCGTCGCGTCGGGCGGTCCAAGATCACCGGGACCGTGAACGGAACCGTCCGCGCTGGCGCCAAGATCCTGTGGACCGTCGGCCGTCACGCGCTCGCCCGCGGGCCGCTCCCATCGGCGCCGTGACCGATCTTCCGCCCATGCGCCCGCTCTCCATCCTCCTCGCCGCCCTGCTCGTCGCCGCCGGGTGCGGCGACGCCGACCGGTCCGGCGTGTCCACCGCCGGCCCGTACGTCCCGCCGCCCGGCGAGGCCATTCTCTTCCCCGACCTCGCCGGCGCCGCGCTGTGGGACGCCCTCGACCGGGACTTCTCGCCCGAGCAGACGCTCGGCTACTCCCGTGCCCGCGACGTGCTCTACGCGCACGAGCAGGAGGCGCACGGCGTGCTCTGCGGCCTCTACACCGATTTCTGCGTGACGCTCGGCCCGGGCGACCCGTCGATCGTGGCGCAGGGGCTCCACATCAACGCCGAGCACGTCTGGCCGCAGTCGATGGGCGCCGAGGCCGAGCCGCTCAAGAGCGACCTCCACCACCTCTTCCCGGCGCGCGACAACGTGAACTCGTCCCGCGGCAACCTCCCGTACGGGGAGATCCAGGACGCCGAGACGGAGGCGTGGTACCGCGCCGACGCCAGCCAGTCGAACGTGCCGCGCACCGACATCGAGGCGTGGAGCGAGCGGGGCGCCGGGTTCTTCGAGCCGCGCGAGGCCCGCAAGGGCGACGTGGCCCGGGCCGTGTTCTACGCCGTCGCCGTCTACCCGGAGCTGACGGAGCCGGCCTTCTTCCGGACGATGCGGGAGGACCTCCTCGACTGGAACCGCCAGGACCCGCCCGACGACGCCGAGCGCGCCCGGAGCGCCTGGGTCGCCAGCCTCCAGGGGACCGAGAACCCGTTCGTCCTCGACCCCGGCCTTGCCGACCGGATCTGGGCCGACGGCGTGCCCGACCAGACTCCCGACGTGCCCGTCGCGAGCGGGCCGCTCTGGATCAACGAGATTCACTATGACAACGACGGGGCCGACGTGGGCGAGGGCGTCGAGGTGGCCGGGGCGGCGGGCGCCACGCTGTCCGGCTGGCGGCTCGTCTTCGTGAACGGGATGGACCGGGCGCCGTACCGCGAGGTGCCGCTAGGCGGGACGCTCGACGGTGGCGCGGCGTGGGTCGCCGTCGAGGGCATCCAGAACGGGTCGCCCGACGGCGTCGCGCTCGTGGCGCCGGACGGGACCGTCGTGGAGGCCGTCGCGTGGGAGGGCGCCTTCGAGGGCGTCGGCGGCGTCACGGACGGTGCGGCGTTCCGGGACCTCGGCGTGAGCGAGGCGCCGGACACGCCCGCCGGACGCTCGCTCCAGCGCATCGGCGGGCCGAGCGACGCGCGGTGGACGCTCCAGTCCGCCTCGCCCGGGCGCCTCAACGCCGGCCAGACGGTCCGCTAGGTCACGTCAGTCCTCCCCCACGCGCTCCAGCACGTCGAGCTGGTACGCGTCCTCGCGGATGCCGGAGACGCGCGTCCACCGGTCGTCGTCGAGGAACGCCTCGTGGACGGCGTCGCCCGTGAGTGGGTAGTCCGTCTCGCCGGTCCAGTGGACGAGGACGAGGTGGGCGCCGGGACCGGTGGCGTCGGCGCAGCGCGCACGGAGACGACCCAGATCGAGCGCCGAGAGGTAGTAGCCGACCTCGCTCACGAGGACCAGATCGAACCGTTCGCCCGGCCACTCGTCCGGCACGGCCATCCGGGTGACCTCGACGCCCGGGAACACCCCACAGCGGGCGGCGGCCCGCGCGAGCGCCGCGTCGGCCACGTCGACCGCCATGAGCGCGTCGCACCGCTCGGCCAGCCGCTCCGTCAGCGCGCCGTTCGCGCAGCCGACCTCGAACGCGCGGCGGTAGCGCGCTCGGGGGAGCGCCCGAAGCGTGGCTGCGTACTTGGCTCCCTCATACGGGCTCGTCTCAAAGGCCCACGGGTCCGCGGCGTCGCGGTAGAGCCGCTCGAAGTACGCCGCGTCGACCGAGCCGCGGGCGGTCCGGTGCAGAGTGGTCGGCGGGAGGTCAGGCACCGGCGCCCGCGTCGTGGGGGACGAGGTACAGCTCCCACGAGCGCCGGAAGTGCGACAGCACGTCGGGGCGGAGCCGGAAGCCGCCGGGGTCGTCGGCGATGAGGTCCGTGGTCTGCGAGCGGTGCGCGGCGACGGCGCGCACCTTCCGGTCGAGGACGGGCGTCACGTCGAGCCGCCACGCCGCCGCCTCGTCCTCAGAGGGGGCGGCGTGGCGGGCCGTCCACGCCCACACGGGGTACTCGAGCCAGCGGACACCGGGGCGCCGCCGGGCCCGGGCGAGCGCCCACGTCGCTTCGTGGTCGCAGTGGGGGTCGCGACGCCACGGGACGAGGAGGGTGTCGGGGCGGAGGTCGTCGACGATCGCGGCCAGACGGTCGGCGGCGTGCTCGAACTCGGGGTCGCCGTCGCCGGGCAGGCCGCAGTCGGGGAAGCGCAGGAACTCGACGCACGAGCCGAGGCCGAGGCGGGCGACGGCCTCGCGGGATTCCTGCTCGCGGAGGGTGCGGAGGCGCGGTGCGGGGTAGGCGCTCGACCGCGGGTGCGAGCGGCACCCGTCGGTCACCACGATCACGTGGGCGGGCGCGTGCGCCTCCGCGAGGAGGGCCAGCAGGCCGCCGCAGCCGAGCGACTCGTCGTCGGGATGGGGAGCGAGGACCACCACGCGGCCGAGGTCGCGGACCGCGTCGGATGGGCGGAGCTCGTGCCGCTCCGGGTCGTCCAGGAGGGAGAGGAGGGTCTCAGTCATCGCAGCGGGGGGCAGAGCCGACCGGGAGGTCGGGGTGGTCGAGCGCGGCGGCGCCGACGGCGTCGAGCGTGGCGTCGGGGGCGGGCTGGCGCAGGTAGAGGCGGAGGTCCCGCCCGATCCGCTCGACCGGCGAGGGCGGCAGCAGGCCCCGCGCCCCGACGCTCCGGTCGACCCGTTCGAGCACGTCGAGGCAGACGCGCTCGATGGCCGTTCGCGTCCTCTGAGCGTACGTCACGAGGGCATGGGGGGCGGCCCCACTCTCCCATAGGCGAGCGGCCCCCAGCAGCCATAGGGCGCCCGTCTCGAGGGCGATGGCCGCCTCCCCCATCCGCGCGCGCTGGTGCGGATGACCGGTCCGCTCGAGACGACGCAGACCCTCAGCCGCCGCGTCGAACAATGCCTGCGCCCCGCCGAGCTGGACCGCCGCGAACCGGACAGCGCCGCCCGTGAAGTCGGGCTCGCGCGTGTAGTCGCCGGGCTCCCCGATCAGGGCGTCTGGACCGACCGTGAGCCCCTCGAAATCCACGCGCCCGCTGACGGATGCACGCATTCCCTCGGCTAGCCACGAGTCCGGAGTCACGCGGTCCGCTTCCCCATCGAGGTCCACGAGAACCATCTGCCAGCCGCCGTTGGGGAGGGTGCCGTTGGCGAAGGCGCGCGTGACGTGGCCGGCGCCGGAGCAGAACACCTTCGCCCCGCTCAGCTGGACGCCGCCGCCCGGGAGGGGCGTGAGGTGGACGCCGTCGGCGGCCTCGGTATTCCACACGCCGAACACGTGACCGGCGCGGGCGTCGCGCGCGGCCCGCGCCCGCTGGCGCTCGGTGCCGTACGTCATCACGAGGTCGAGCGCGTTGACGTGGCCCTCGTAGATCCGCCCGACCGGCAGGCTCCCGCGCCCGATCTCGGCGAGGACGCGGTAGAGTGCGTGGCGCGAGCCGGCCTCGCCCAGCCCCTCTCCGCCGAGCGCCGTGGGGAGCGTCGCCGTCATCAACCCCGCCTCCCGGAGCCGGTCGAACGCCTCGGCCGGGAACGCGCGGTCGGCGTCGCGGGCGGCGGCCGTCGCGGCGACCAACTCGGCGACGCCGGCGGCGGTCCGGACGATCGCCTCCGCCTCGGACGAGACCGGGGACGACACGGAGGGGGACGGCAGGGCCATGTCAGATGTCAGGCGGCAAGTGGGGAGCGGAGAAGACGCCGCGCGCGGGCCAGCCGATCCGCGAGGGAGAGGGGCCGGAGGTGGAACACGCACTCCCGGAGGTCGCGGATGGCGTCGGTGAGGGGCTGGCCCCGACCAGGCGGTACGGTGGGTGTCGTAAGGAGGTCGAGGGGCGGCGGCGTGTCCGGACGAGTCCAGCGGTCGAGGCCGAGCGCGGCGAGTCGACGCTCGGCGGCAGCGGCGGGCTCCACGTGGGGCTCCTCGCGTCGGCGGACCGTCTCCTCCCAGAACTGGAAGGCGTCCGCCAGTCCGCCGGAGGCCCGCCCCGTCGTGCGCGCCGAGGTGTAGACGCGGACGTGCGGGCTATGGCGGAGCCGGAAGCCATGGCTCCAGAGCGCGTGAACGAGCGCGACGTCCTCCGACGTGCGGACACCGGGGAGGCCGCCGACGGCGGCGTAGGCCCGGGCGGTGACCGCGAGGCTGGCCCCGTAGTGGTGGTGGTGCCGGGGGATGGGGTCGTGGGGCTCCGGCGCGTACAGGCCGCGCATCTCCTCCAGCACGCGCCGGTATGCGAGGTCGAGGAGGTAGAGCCGGCGGACGCCGGGCGCCAGGGCCGCGCGCTCGGCCGGGAGCAGGAGGGCGCGGCCGCCCACGGCGTCGGCGCCGACTTCCATCTCGGCGAGCGTCCGGGCGATCCAGTCTGGCGCGGGGACGGTGTCGGCGTCGGTCGAGCAGATCACGCCAGCTGCAGAGCCAGCACCCTCCAGGCGGGCGCACGCGGCGTCCATGAGGAGCTGCCGCGCGCACCCGACGTGCGCCTCGGCGGGCGGCAGCGTCACGCTCGCCGCGCGGATGTCGAGGGCCGGATGCCGTGCGCACGCCTCGGCCAGGGCGGCAGCGGAGTCGTCCGCGCAGTTGTTGAGGAGGACGAGCACGTCGACGGTCCCCGCCGGAAACGCCCGTCCGTCCGTGTCGCGCTGGCGGGCGAGGGCGTCGACCAGCGCCGGGAGCCGAGCGGCCTCGTCCTTCACCGGGACCACGACCGACGCCCGCAGCCCGGGGCTCGCCGGTCCGAACAGGGCCGGCCGGGCACGGGCCGAGGCTGCGTGCGGGACGGAGCGGGGAGGGCTCGGCCTCATGAGGCCAGGGCGGGCTCGGGGTGGCGCACCGGCTCTACCCAGGATGCGCGGTCAACGTGGAGGACGGGCTTGATCCGGAGGTCGGGGGTGGCGTCGGGCGCCGTCGGCTGCTGCTGTCGGGCGAGCTCGGCCGCGAGGGGCGCGCAGACCGGACGCGAGCCGCTGTCGTCTAGGTAGCCCAGGAGGCCGTTCGGGCAATGCCGGTCGTCGTCCCAGCCGGGATGGTCGGCGATGGGGTACCAGCAGAGGCCCCGGACGTCGGCGCCGGCGCGGCTCGCGGCCCGCACCTCCTCGGCGACGTACCGGAGCCAGTCGGCCCGCGCGTCTCCCTCCGCGCCCGTCTCCGCCACGAGGATCGGACGGTGGTAGCGGTCCGCGATCTCACCCACGATCTCGCGGAACGGGCGGTAGAGGGCGTGTCCGCGCTCGATGGGCGGACCGCCGTGGACCCACTGGTTGGTCGGGTAGTAGTTGACGCCGAGCACGTCGAGCACGTGCTCGCGGCCGCCGATCTGGGGCCAGAGCCGGCCAGCGAGCAGGTCCCACGCCTGGAACTGGGACAGCCGGTGGCCCTCGGCGTGGGGTACGTCGGCGGGCTGGTCCGGGGAGCAGGCGACGTGGATCGCGGGCTCGGCCCAGAGGAAGCGGGCGTGCGGGTCCACATCGCGGACGGCGTCGGCGGCGGCGAGGGCGGCCCGGGCGAGCTGCACCTTCAGCTCGAACCCGCGCCCGCGGGCGAACGGGGGGAAGAACCCGGCGTCGCCCCCGGCCCACGACCAGAACGAGATCTCGTTGATCGGGCACCACCACGGCGTCTCGTCCGACTCCAAGCTGACGATGCCGGCCGCGGCCCGCGCGAAGGCCGCGAAGCGCTCGACGAACTCCGGCTTCCAAAGGTCGAGGTCGTCGGGCACCCCATAGTGGCAGAGGTCCCAGATCACCTGGGTCCCCGTCTCACGGGCGGCCCGGAGCTGGGGCAGGAGCGACGACCAATCGTAGCGGCCGGGCGCGGTCTCGATGAGGGGCCACCGGAGGCCGTCGCGGACGGTCCGAATGCCGTGGGCGGCGAGGAGGCGGTAGTCGGAGGCCGCCGCCCGGTCGTGGCCGGACGCCGCGATCACGTCCAGGCGGTCGCCGTCGGGGCGGCGGTGGGAGGAGCACTCGAAGCCCCCCATCCAATACGAGCGGAACAGGTCGGGCATGGCTACGGCGTGCGGACGGCGATCGGGGGGAGGGGCATGGCGAGAGAAGAGTCGAGAGGGGGAGCGTCAGGTTGGAGGGACGCGCCGCCTGGCCGGGTTGTCGGCGTCGCCCTCGCCGCCGTGGGAGGCGGCCCAGAGCACCTCCGGGCGCTCGTCCGGCGGCCCCTGGGTCATGGCCGCGACGAGGTCGATGGGTACCTTGGGCACGCGGTCCATCGTGAGGAGCCCGTTGGCCTCCTGGAAGGTGTCGGTGAGCTGGGTGTAGCAGAACCCGCAGAACGTGGCGAGGCGGCGGACCGTCGTGAGGAGCGCGCCGTACCGCTGGAAAAACCCCTCGGGGTCGGTGGCGACGGCGTAGCCCCAGGCTCCCTCGTCCTCGGCGAGCGCGATCCCGCCGAACTCGGTGAGCATGAGCGGCTGATCGGCGTGGCGGAAGCCCTCGATGGTGAGCCGGCGACCGGCGGGGAGGAGGCCGCCGAGCAGGTCGGCGACGGCCACGTCCGGGCCGTAGCGGGCGGCGAGGCCCTCGGGGCGGGGGTCGTAGTCGTGGATCGTCGAGGATGTCGGTCTCCGGCGTTCTCCCACCCGTCGTTGCCCACGACCGGACGCGTCGGGTCGAGCGCCTTCGTGAGGTGGTAGAGCGCACGGACGTAGCTTCGGTGCGACTCGCTTCTCCGGCACGTCCGGGACGCCCCACGACTCGTTGAACGGGACCCACACGGCTACGCAGGGGTGGCTCACGTCGCGCGCGATCACGGCCTCCCACTCGCGCTGGCTGCCGCGCGACGGCCGTCCGGGGTGAATCGGTAGGCGCTCGGCATCTCCTCCCAGACGAGCAGGCCCAGCGTGTCGGCCCAGTAGAGGTAGCGCGGGTCCTCGATCTTCTGGTGCTTGCGGACGCCGTTGAACCCCATGCGCCTTCGTCAGCTCCACGTCGCGGCGGAGGGCGTCGTCGTCGGGGGCCGTCATGAGGCGAGTCCGGCCAGTAGCCCTGGTCGAGGACCAGGCGCAGGTAGTACGGCCGGCCGTTGAGGACGAACCGGTCGCCGCGGACGGCCACGCTCCGGAGTGCCGTGTACGACGCGACCCGGTCCACCACGTCGCCGCCGCGCAGCAGCTCGATCTCGGCCTGGATCAGCGTCGGCCACTCGGGGCTCCAGAGCAGCTCGTTGCGGAAGTCGTCGATGCCGGGGTCCGAGAGGGCGATGCGCCGGGCGACCATCGCCGTCGACGACGCTGTAGGTGTCGTCGGCGAGGACCCGGTCGCCGACGGTGAGGCGGAGGCGGACCCGGAGGCCGGGCTCTTTGCGTCCGCCCAGGGCGGCCTCGAACCCGATCTCGTAGCGGTCCAGGCGCGGCGTCCAGCGGACTCGGTGGACGTAGACGTCGGGCACGCGCTCGACCCATACGGTCTGCCAGATGCCCGTCGTGCGGGGGTACCAGATGCTGTGGGGCTCGCGCTGCCAGTCCTGCTTGCCGCGCGGCTTGGCGAGGTCGTGTGGGTCGTCCTCGGCGAGGACCGTCACGCGCTGCGGGCCGTCCGGCGCGAGCACGTCGGTCACATCGAACGAGAACGGCGTGTGGCCGCCGGTGTGGGCGCCCACGCGCCGGCCGTTGACCCACACCTGCGCCTCGTAGTCCACGGCGCCGAAGTGGAGGAGAACGTGGCCGTCCTGGGATTCGGGCGGCGGCTCGAACTCGCGCTCGTACCAGCACGCCGCGTGGAAGCCCGTGTCGCCGATCCCGCTCCGTGCTGACTCCGGCGCGAAGGGGACCTCGATCGTGTGGGACCACGCGCCCTCGACGTGGGCGGGGACGGTGAAGCGTCGGGTGTCGTCGAAGCAGAACCGCCACGGCCCGTCGAGCGACTGCCAGCCGGCGCGGCGGAGCTGCGGGCGGGGGTACCGGTGGTCGGCCGGTGAGGCGGGGGGCTCGGCGAGGGAGGCCTCGACGGAGGACATGGCTACGGCGCGGTGGCGGGGCGCGAGTCGCCGTCGCCGGTCGCCGCCAGGGCGATGGGGACACCGAGCTGCGCCTTGGTGGTCCGCGTCGGGCGCGACGCCGGCGCGGGGCTCCCCCCGCTGGCAGCCTCCGCCAGCCGGTCGTAGAGCGCGAGGGCCTGGGCCGTCACCTGGTCCATGTTGTAGTACTTGTACGTGGCCAGCCGCCCGACGAAGTGGACGCCGGCCTCGGCCTCGGCGAGCGCCTCGTACTTCCGGTACAGCTCGGCGTTCTCCGGCCGCGGGATCGGGTAGTACGGGTCGCCCTCGGCGCGCGGGTACTCGGTAGACGACGGCCGTCTTCGGGTGCTCCTGCCCCGTGAGGTACTTGAACTCGGTGATGCGGGTGTAGGGGTGCTCGTTCGGGTAGTTCACGACCGGCGCCGGCTGGAACGTCTCGCGATCGTGAGTTTCGTGGACGAAGTGGAGCGAGCGATAGGGGAGTTTCCCGTACCGGAAGTCGAAGTACTCGTCGACCGGGCCGGTGTAGACGAGCTGGCGGTAGGCCACCTCGTCGCGGACATCGCGGAAGTCGGCGTTGAGGAGCACGTGGATGTTGGGGTGGTCCAGCATCCGATCGAACATCCGGGTGAAGCCCTGCGCCGGCATCGCCTGGTAGGTATCGGTGAAGTAGCGGTCGTCCCGGTTCGTCCGCGTCGGGACGCGCGCTGTCACGCTGGCGTCGAGCTCGGACGGGTCGAGGGCCCACTGCTTCCGCGTGTAGCCGCGGAAAAACTTTCGGTAGAGCTCGCTCGCCGACGACGCTCACGACCACGTCCTCGCTCGTCCGGATCGCCTCGCGGGGCTGGGCCACGGACCGGAAGAACGCCTCCACCTCGAACGAGGTCAGCGAGAGCCCGTAGAGCGCGTTGATCGTGTCGAGGTTGATCGGGATCGGGACGAGCTGGCCGTCGACGCTCGCGCGGACGCGGTGCTCGTAGGGCCGCCACGTGGTGAACTGGCTGAGGTAGTCCCACACGCGCGTCGCGTTCGTGTGGAAGATGTGGGGCCCGTAGCGGTGGACGAGGAGGCCGTCGGCGTTGTACTCGTCGTAGGCGTTGCCGCCGATGTGCCCGCGCCGGTCGATGAGGAGGACCTTCTGGCCGAGGCCGGCCGCCAGCCGCTCGGCGAGGACGGAGCCGGCGAACCCGGCGCCGACGATGAGGGTGTCGTACATGGTTAGCGGAGCGCGGCCGCGGCCCTAGTGGGGCGGGCGGTGGACGAGGGAGCGGTCGCGGTAGAGACGCCGTCGAGGAGCGCGGCCATCCGGCCGACGGTCGTGTCCCACGACGTCCGAGCGATGACCTCACGCATGTCGGCCACGTTCGCCGCGCGCTGGCGGGGGCTCGCCTTGAGGGCCGCCTCGCAGGCGGCGACGAACGCCTCGGGCGTGTCGCCGAGGTAGACGACGTCGCCGTAGGGCTCGGCCACGTCCGTGATGGGCGTGGAGACGATCGGCCGCTCGGCGGCCATGTACTCCAGCGTCTTCGTCGGGCTGATGAACTCGGTGGCCCGGTTCTGGGCGAACGGGAGCAGGCACACGTCCCAGCCGGCGAGGTACGCGGGGAGCTCGTCGTACGACTTCCCGCCGAGCCAGTGGAGGTTCGGGGCCTGCGGCAGCGAGGCCGGGTCGATCTTGACGACCGGCCCGAGCATCACGACCTCCCACTCCGGGTGGGCCGCGGCGAGCGCGCCGACGAGGTCCCGGTCGAGCCGCTCGTCGATCACGCCGAAGAAGCCGAGACGGGGGCGCGAGATCGCACGCTGGTCCGTGGGCTCGGCGAGCGCCGGGGCCTCGGGGCGGGCCCGGCCGAAGTGGTCCGCGTCGACCGACGACGGGAAGCAGTGGACGGACGGGTGCCGGCTGCGCTTGGCGCGGTAGAGGCTGGGGCCGCCGGTGAACACGAGGTCGGCCCGCGCGAGCAGGTCGCGCTCGCGGTCGAGGAGGGCGGGCGGGGCGTGGTCGAACGCGGCCAGCTCGTCCATGCAGTCGTAGACGACGGTGCGGGCGTCGAGCGCGTCGAGGAGCGGGAGCGCGAGGGGCGTGTAGACCCACACGTCGCACGGCCCGACCTCGTCGCCGAGCGCGGCGACGAGCGGGCGGAGCGCCTTGAGCTGGGCGTCGGCGAAGCCGCCCTCGCGGACGGACGTGTGCGGGCGCAGCACGGTGACGCCGGGGGCCGGCGTGCGGCGCTCCCAGTACGGGACGGAGTCGTCGAAGACGGGCTCCTCCATGACCCAGACCGGCCGGCGGGCGGCGAGCCGAGAAAGGACGTGCTGGGGGCGCTGGTAGACGAAGTCCCACCGGAGGTGGGAGAACACGACGAGGGGGAGAGACAACGCGGTCGGTGGAAGAGGGAGAACGACGAATCCTCGGCTCCGGCGCTGCGAAACCCATCATCCCGAGGCAGCGACCGGAGGGTAGATAGAGTACCGGCTTCGCCTCTTCGGGGGGAGGGGAGGATCCTCCTAAGGGTTCCCCCGGACGTCGTTTCGGAGGCATCCAGAGCGCGGGGCGGGAGTACCTACGTCCCTGTCCGGCATCGCCTCCTGCGCCCGTGTCGCGGTCCTACACCGTCCTCGTGATCGACGACCACCCGATGACTCGGGCGGGCCTGCGGCACGTGATCGACGCGGCGATGGGGCTGTCGGTGTGCGCGGAAGCCGGGGGCCTGGCAGAGGGCCTCGCGGCCGTTCAGCGGCACCGGCCCGACGTGGTGGTGGTGGACGTCGAGCTGGGGTGCGAGAGCGGGCTCGACCTCGTCAAGCAGCTCCACGTGTGGGACGCCTCCCCGCCCGTGCTCATGGTCTCGATGCACGACCCCGACCTCTACGCGCGCCGGGCCCTCGCCGCCGGTGCCCGCGGCTACCTCCGCAAGGACAGCAGCGGCGCTGACATCGTCCGGGCCCTCCGGGCGTTGCTTCGGGACGAGGTGTCCCTGCCCCCGGGCGTAGACCCCGACCTCCCGACGGACCTCCCCGATCTCAGCGACCGCGAGCTGGACGTGTTCCTCCTTCTGGGCCAGGGATACGCCCCGCGCCACATTGCCCAGGCGCTCGGGCTCAGCGTGAGCACCGTCGAGGCGCACCGCGAGCGGCTCAAGCTGAAGCTGGGCGTCTCGAACTCGGCCCTCCTCCTCCGCTACGCCGTCGCGTGGACCCTGGACCACGCGCGGGGGACGGCGCTATCGCCGGTCGTCGGTGCGCCCGCGGGCGTCTGAGCCCATGAGGGGGACGGTGAGCGTCACTGTGGTCCCCCGTCCGGCCGCCGCATCGATCTCGACCTCGCCGCCGATCAGGGAGATGCGCTGCCGGACGCCCTCCAGGCCGAGCGAAGCGATGGCGGACTCCGGGTCGAATCCCCGGCCGGCGTCCTCGACGCGGACGCGGACGCCGCCGGGGATGCACTCCAGCGTGAGGGTGGCCTCGTGCGTACCGGCGTGCTTCACCACGTTGAACAGCAGCTCGCGAACGGCCCGCAGCAAGAGCACACGGACGCCCTCGTCGGACGCAGAGGCCTCCGGGTCGAGGTGGAGGCGGACGCGGAGGCCGTAGAGCCGCTCCACTTGCCCGCTCAGGTTCTGGAGCGCGTCGGCGAGGAGATCGCTGGCCACGTCTGACGTGAGGAGGTCTGCGGCCAGTTGCCGCGTGAGGGCGACGGTCTCCTCGGCCCACCCTTGCAGCTGGCGGACGCGCTCGGCACGGTCGGTGTCGGGGAGGTCGCGGGCGAGGGTCTCCGTGGTGAGGAAGATGGCGTAGAGGCGCTGCTGGAGGTCGTCGTGGAGGAGGGCCGAGATGCGACGTCGCTCGTCGGCCTCGGCCGCCGCCAGCGATGCGGCGAGGGCGCGGACCTGGGCGGTCCGCTCGGCGACGCGGGCCTCCAGCGTCCGGTTGAGGTCCTCCAGGTCGTCGCGGTACGCCTTCGCCTGGGTGTCGTCGCGGAGGATCTTGGCGAAGCCCCGGATGCCCCCGTCCTCGTCGCGGAGCCCGATCATCATCCCGTTGGCCCAGAAGCGGGTGCCGTCCTTCCGTTGGTGCCACCGCTCGTCCTCGGCCTGCCCCTCGCGCTGCGTCGTCTCGATCTCCTCCTCAGGGATGCCCGCCGCGCGCTGCTCGTCCGTGAAGATGATCGCGCCCGGTTGCCCGCAGGCCTCCTCCGTCGTCCAGCCCAGGAGGTGCTCCGCACCCGCGTTCCACGACGTGATCCGCGCGTCGGGGTCCATCGTGAAGATGGCGTACTCGCGCGTGTTCCGCAGGAAAAGGTCGAACTGCTCGTCCCGCGACGGGCTCCCCGCGCAGTCGGGCGGATCGGGGGCGTCGGGGGGAGCAGCCATGGGGACGAGCGGAGAGGGGGAGACCCCGCTCGACCTCCGGGCGGAGGGTCAGGTTCCGCCACACCGCCTCCCCGACGAGTCCCGGCGCTCCGCCGAACGCCGGGCCTCTGTCGGATCGCCCTTCTCATGACGGGCGGGCGTCTTCGGCTCATGCGTCGGCGGCCACCTTCTGGGTCCGCACCTCCACCTCGTGGTCGTCGTCCCACGATGGGTCGAGGACCACCTTGACGCAGTCGTCCTCCTTGTCGCGGAACGTCTCGTACATCTCAGGCGCCTTGGCGAGGGGGGCCTTGTGCGTGATGATGTAGCTCGGGTCGAGGTCGCCCGCCTCCACGTGCCCGAGGAGGTCCTTGATGTACTTGTGGACGTGCGTCTGGCCCATCTTGAACGTGAGCCCCTTCCCGAAGGCGGCGCCGATGTTGAAGTGGTTGATGACGCCGCCGTAGACGCCGGGGATCGAGACGGTCCCGCCCTTGCCGCAGCTCTGGATGGCCTCGATGAGGGCCGTCCCGCGGTCGGTCTGGAGCTTGAGCGTCTGCTCCACCTTCTGGGCCGTCCCGCTCAGCCCCATCCCGTGCGACTCGAGCCCGACGGCGTCGATGCAGGCGTTCGGGCCGCGGCCGTCGTTGAGCTCCTTGAGCATCTCGAACACGTCCTCGTCCGCGATAGTCGATCGTCGTCGACCCGGCGAACTGCTCGGCCATCCGGAGCCGCTCCGGGATCACGGTCGATCCCGATCACGTTGGCGCCGAGCATCTTCGCGCTGAGATCTGGGCGAACAGCCCGACCGGCCCGCAGCCCCAGACGACGACCGTGTCGCCCTCGGAGATGTCGCAGTTGACGGCGGCCTGGTACCCCGTCGGGTAGATGTCGGTGAGGAACAGGACCTGCTCGTCGGTCAGCGCCTCGGGTACTTTGAGCGGGCCGACGTCGGCGTAGGGCACGCGGACGTACTCGGCCTGGCCGCCGGCGTAGCCACCGAGCATGTGGCTGTAGCCGAAGATGCCGGCGGCGGCGTAGCCGTAGGCCGCGGCCTGGATCTCGCCGTTCCGGTTCGAGTTGTCGCAGAGGCTGTACTGGTCCGTGTTGCAGTAGTGGCAGTGCCCGCACGCGATCGGGAACGGGACGACGACCCGGTCGCCCTTCTTGAGGGTCTTGACCTCGGACCCGACCTCGACCACCTCGCCCATGAACTCGTGGCCGAGGATGTCGCCGTCCTCCATCGTCGGGATGTAGCCGTCGTAGAGGTGGAGGTCGCTGCCGCAGATGGCGGTCAGCGTGGTCTTGATGACGCAGTCGTGGGGGTCGTGGATCTGGGGGTCGTCGACGGTGTCGACGGAGACATCACCAGTGCCGTGCCAGCGGAGGGCTTTCATGATCGGGAGGGGAGGAGAGAGGGGCCTAGACAACGGCCGCCGCTTCGCGCCGATCCGCCCCGCCGGTGGGTCCCGGCGGGTCCCGAGTCCAGATCCGGGAGATTCCTGTCCTGCTTCCCCCCGCTCTCTCAGTCCGTCGCCTCAGCGAGGAGGGCGCCGAGGTCGAGGGGGTCCGTCCGCATCGTCAGGTCCCCGGCGGCCGTCCGGGGCCACGCCTCGCGCGGACGGTCGCGGTACAGCTCGACGCCGTTGCCGTCGGGGTCGCGGAGGTAGAGCGCCTCGCTCACGCCGTGGTCGGCGGCGCCGTCGAGGCGGACGTCGGCGTCCACGAGCCGGCGGAGCGCGTCGGCCAGCGACGCGCGGTCCGGGTAGAGGATGGCGACGTGGTAGAGGCCCGTCGTTCCGGGAGGCGGCGGGCTCCCGCCCTGGCTCTCCCACGTGTTGAGGCCGATGTGGTGGTGGTAGCCGCCCGCGCTCAGGAACGCCGCCGCGTCGCCCATTCGCTGGACCACCTCGAACCCGAGGACGCCGTGGTAGAACGCGAGGGCGCGGTCGAGGTCGGCCACCTTGAGGTGGACGTGGCCGATGCGACGCGCGGGTCGAGGGGGCGGGCATGAGCGCCGCGCCCCTAGAACGGCGCGTCCGTGGCGGGGGGCGGGAGCGGGAGCGTTACCGCGCGTTACGTAGCCGCGTCGTCCGACCGAAGCTAGACGGGTCTATAAACTCCTGTCCCTGTCCTAGTTGTCTCGCCCCCCCGGATGGCGCGTAGTCCTCGTAGCCGCCCGACGTGTCGGAGGCCACGTAGCTCGTGAGGTTCTCGAACCGCGCGTACTGGTTGACGAAGGCCACCTTCACGTCGCCGATCGGGCCGTTTCGCTGCTTCCCGATGAGGAGCTCGCCGAGCCCTTCGGTCGAGTTGCCGTTCTCGTCGACGGTGATGCCGTAGCGCTCGGCGCGGTAGATGAACATGACCACGTCGGCGTCCTGCTCGATGGAGCCGGACTCGCGGAGGTCGCTCAGCTGCGGGCGCTTGTCGCCGCCGCGCGTCTCGACGGCGCGCGAGAGCTGCGAGAGCGCGAGAACGGGCACGTCGAGCTCCTTGGCGAGGCCCTTCAGCGACCGCGAGATCTGGGCGATCTCCTGCTCGCGGTTGCCGCTCTGGGCCTGCGTGGTCCCGTGCATCAGCTGGAGGTAGTCCACGATGACGAGGCCGATGCCGTGCTCGGCCTTGAGCCGTCGGCACTTGGCGCGGAGTTCCAGGATACCCAGGCCCGGCGTGTCGTCGATGAAGATGTTGGCGGCCGAGAGGCGGCCGGCGGCGCGCGCCAGCTTGGGCCAGTCGTCGTCGTGGAGGCGGCCCGTTCGGGCGCGCTGGGCGTCGACGCGGGCCTCGGAGGTGAGGAGGCGCTGGGCCAGCTGCTGCGCGCTCATCTCGAGCGAGAAGTAGGCCACGCCGGCCGGCTTCTCGGGGTGGAGCGCCGCGTTCCGCGTGACGGCGAGCGAGAACGCCGTCTTGCCCATCGACGGCCGCGCCGCTACGATCACCATGTCGGACGGCTGCCAGCCGCCGGTCATGGCGTCGAGCGCGGTGAAGCCGGAGGGCACGCCCGTGATGCCGCCCTCGCGCCCGTGGATCGACTCCAGGTGCTGCATCGTCTGGTGCACCACCGAGTTCATGTCGACGGCGCCCTTGCGGAGCTGGGACTCCGAGATCTGGAAGATCTCCCGCTCGGCGTTGTCGAGCAGGTCGAAGGCGTCGGTCGTCGGGTCGAAGGCCTGGCCCACGACGCCGGTCATCGTCGTGATGAGCTTGCGGAGGAGGCTCTTCTCCGCGATGATCCGGGCGTGGTACTCGACGTTAGCCGCCGACGCCACGCGCGTGGTCAGCTCCGTGAGGTAGTACCCGCCGATGGCCTCGTAGTCGCCGCGCCGCTTGAGCTCCTCGGTGAGCGTGATGAGGTCGACCGGGTTGCCGCGCTCGAAGAGGGCCTCGATGGCCTGGTACACCCGCTGGTGCTTGGGGTCGTAGAAGGCGTCGGACGGGAGGATCTCGATGGCCTTCGGGATCGCCTCGCGCTCGATGAGCATGGCGCCCAGGACCGACTGCTCCACGTCGGTGGCCTGGGGCGGCATCCGTCCCGCCTGCTGCTCCATCGGAAACACGTTGAGCGGGCGGCGCTTGCCCGTCATCTTCTCGATGGGCACGCCGGGCGTGGACTCGTCGATGCGGAGCGGGCGTTGCTGGAAGTCGTCGGGGTCAGCCATCGGGGCCGGGAGCGGGAGCCGGGCGAGCGGGGGAGGGAGCGAGGGCTAGGCGTCGTGCAGCGCGTCGTAGCGCGTGCGGAGGAGCTTCATGTCCTCCCAGGTGGGGCGCTTCCACTGCGGGTTGCGGAGGAGCGCGGCGGGGTGGTAGGTCACCATCAGCGGGATCCCGTAGAAGTCCTGAAACTTGCCCCGGAGGCTGGCGAGCGACGAGCTCCGCCCGAGCAGCCCGTTCCCCGCGCTCTTGCCGACGGCCAGGATCAGCTTGGGCCGGACGAGGGCGATCTGCTTGTAGAGGATCGGGATGTGGGCCTCCACCTCCTCGGCGAGCGGGTCGCGGTTGCCCGGCGGCCGGCTCTTGAGGATGTTCGTGATGTAGACCTCCTCGCGCTGGAAGAGGACGGCCTCCAGGATCTTGTTGAGGAGCTGCCCGGCGCGCCCGACGAACGGCTCGCCGAGGCGGTCCTCGTCGGCGCCCGGGGCCTCGCCCACGATCATCAGGTCGGCGTGCGGGTCGCCGGTGCCGAGGACGGGGTTGACGCGGTCGCGGTCGATGGGGACCAGCTCGGTCTCGGCCAGCCAGCGGTAGACCTCCTCCAGCGAGTCCATGTCGCGGAGCGGGGAGTCCTCGGGGATGAGGGCCTCGATGCGCTCGTACGGCGAGAGGGTGTCGTCCTGGCTGGGGTCGGGGAGGCTGCCAAAGAGATCGGGCACGTCGGAGTCGTCGTCGGGAGTCGGGGCGTCGAGGGGCGTCGGCGGCCGGTCCACGGCCGGGGTCCCCGCGAGGTACCGCACCTCGCCGACGATCTCGCGCTGAAAGGCGAGCAGGGAACGGGCCTCTCGGAGCGCGTCGATCACGGGTGCGGGGGGACGGTCCCGGCGTCGATGGCGATGCCGGGACCCGTCAATGTAGCGGGCGCCCCCGCCCCCTACAACGCGCCGTCTCCATGAAAACCCAGGCGACCCGCCAAAGGCCCGCCTCCCCCGCCTCAGCGGACGCTACGGAGCGTCAGGACGAGGAACCGGCCCGCGCCGTGAGGTCGAGGCGGAGCCCGATCCAGTCCCTCGTCTTGATCCCGAGCAGCGACGGCCGGTCCATCCCAAACTCCGTCAGCGTCACGTCGAACGCGCCCGTCACGTGGGCGGCCCCGTTCGAGACCGAGACGAGGACGGGCACCGTCACCGGCCGGGCCACGTCGTGGAACGTGAGGACGCCCTGGACCGTCGCGTTTCGGTCGGCCGACTGCTCGGACGCCGAGAGCATCGTGACCGAGCGGGCCTCGAAGGTGACGTTGGGGTAGATGTACGACTCCGTCGTCTCGGCCATGTGGGAGTCGCGGTTCCGGTTCCCACTCGTGAACGACTGGACCGGGGCCTGGACGTGCCCGCCCGTCACGGTGGACCCGCTCACAGTCAGCGTGCCCGACACCCGGTGGCTCTCGCCCGTCCAATCGTGGGCGGGGTGACTCATGGAGTAGACGATCTCGCTCCGCGTGGGGTCGATCCGGTAGGTCGTCTGGGCGGCGGCGGGGGCAGCCGACAGGAGGCCGGCGGCAAATACGGCGGCGACGGCGCTATACAGGGGACGTCTGGAGAACATGAAACCGAGGGGGCTGGACTATCTGCGCAAAAGAGTGACGACCAGCATGGCGGCACTAAACGTGCCAAACGTGGCGTAGCCCGAGATCTGGTGGACGCGCGCGTCGTCGGCGCCCTCGGGCGCGAGGAGCGGGGTCAGGATCATCCCGGCCACGTGGCCGGCGGCCAGCCAGCGGTGGATCGTGATCGAGTCGATCCCCCCTCCGTCGAAGGACACGATCTTGGGCGGCGAGAGGAGCGCGAGGGCGGCCGTCGTCGAGTAGAGCCCGATGGTGACGGGGAGCGTGGCCTTGTGGAAGCCGCTGTGCCCCGTGTTCACGGCGATCTGGCCGCCCACGACCGTCGCCGCCATCGAGGCCACCGTCACGAGCCCGAGCGTCTGGTGGAGCCCGAGCATCCGGCGCCGGACGGCCGCGATCTGGCGGAGGTCGTCGGTGGGCTCGTCGGGGTGCGTCGGAAACAGGCCGGTCACGCGGGCGAGCCCGTGGCGTCCCCAGAACGTCCGCTCCCACAGCGACATGTCGAGCGTGTCGAGGGGGGAGAGGGTCGAGTCGGGGAAGGCGCCGGACGGAAGGCCGAAGACTCCGACCGGGGCCTTCGCCGGATCCCACGCCGCGACGACGGCCGCGAGCGTATCGACCTCGGCTGGGAGACCGACCCACGCCTCGTCCGTCGCGCCCGAGAGGACGGGGGGCTCGGCGACGAGCGCTACGATCATGGAGACCGACGTGTCGGCGACGAGGGGGTCGGTCTCAAGGACCTGGGCACAGGGGACGGCGGCCCAGAGGGCGATCCCGACGGTGCAGAGGAGGCGCGTCATGGCGGGCTAGGCGACGGTGATTGCCAGGGTCTGCCCGGCCTGTGTGAGGGCGTACCGTTGGGTCCCGCGTTGCGCGCGCCCCGTCGGGTCGCCGTCGAGGTCGAACGTCCACCCGTGCGAGGGGCACCGAAGCTCGTAGGTGCCTCCAGAGGGGATCACCTGGCGGATCGTGTTTTGCTCGTGGGGGCACACTGAGTTGAACGCCCGGTAGTCGTTCGCCGCGGCATGGACGATGAGCGTGTGGGCATCGCGGACGAGGAGCGCGCTCCCGACGGCGGCGAGCGACACCGCCTGCGTGAGGTCGACAGTCACTGTCGCGCCGTCGAACGAGACGCCGGCCGTGTCGGACGAGGAGTCCGTTCCGCTGACCGAGTCGCACGCGGCGAGCGTGGCGCCGTTGGCGGCGAGGACGGCGACGGTGAACAGGCCACACGAGCGGCGAAGGAAGTCGCGGCGCGGGAGGGCGGGGCCCTCGGGATCGAGCACAGAGTCCATGAGGTGGGGAGAAGGACTCGGAAGGCGCCCCCTTCGGAGCGGAAGGGGGCCGAGGCGCCCCAAAGTGAAGGCGCCTCGACGGGCAATCCTGTGAGATCGGTGAGAACGGGTAGCCCTCGTGGGGGCGCAGGGGGCGATGTGGCCCTCCGCGACCGCTAAGGGCGACGTGGCGCTACCGTCGCTGCGTTGATCGGGCCACGGCGCCATCTCCGTGGGACGCGCCTCCATCGGTGGGGCTGCTCGGGGCGAGGGCTCCATCGAGGACGCGGGGGAGCGTGACCTCGATCTCGGCGCCGCCGTCATGCTGGTTGCCGACGGTGAGCCGGCCCTCGTGCCGCTCCACGATGCGCGCGGCGATGGCCAGCCCGAGCCCGCTCCCCGGGACGTGCTGGACGTCATCGGCCCGCCAGAACCGGTCGGTCACTCGGCCAACGTGGTCGGGGGAGATCCCGGGGCCGGAGTCGGCCACAACGAGCCGCGCGTGCCCGTCCCCCGATCCCACCGAGACCCGCACGGTCCCGGCGTCGGTGTACTTGATGGCGTTGTCGAGGAGGGTGCGGGCGACATCGCGGAGCAGGTCCGGGTGTCCTTCGACAGGGGTCGGTACGGCGTCGATGATGAGGGTGAGGCCCTTCTCCTCGGCCTGTGGGCGGAAGCTGTCGGCCTCGGCGCGGGCGAGCGAGGCGAGGTCCACCACCTCGGTCTCGAAAGAGGCGCCAACGTCGAGCCGGGCGAGAGCGAGCAGGCCTCGCACGGTGTGAGTGAGCACGTCCACCTCGTCCCCGAGCAGACGGAGGGTCTGCCGGTAGGCCTCGGGCTCGCGCGCTCGTCGGAGGGCCACGTCCACGTGGCCGCGGAGGACAGTGAGGGGCGTCTGAAGCTCGTGGGCCGCGTTCGCAGTGAACCGCTGCATTTCGGCGAACGACCCGTCGAGCCGTTCGAGCGCGTCGTTGAGCGCCGTCGCCAGCGCGGCCGTCTCCCGGTCGGCGTCGGGCGGGACGGGGATCCGGTCCCCGAGGGTGGTCGCCGAGAGGGCCGCGGCGTGGGCCGTGATGGCCTCGAGCGGGCGAACGACGTGGCTGCCGACCGTCCACACGAGCGCGAGGAGGGCGGCGAGGAGGAGCCCGAGGCCCGCGGCCAGCCCGGCCGCCAGCCGTCCGAGATGGGCACGGAGGCCGGGGTCGTACCGGGCGAGCTGGACGTACCCCACCGTCTGCCCGGTCCGGGACCGGAGCGGCTCAGTGACCCGGTAGAGATGCCTCCCGCCAGCCTCGATTCGGGCGAGCGAGACGAGGGGGCCATCGGCGTCTGTGGACTCGAGGCGGCGGGTCGGGAAGCCGGAGAGCGCGGCGAGGTTGTCGGAGGCGCGCACGAGGCGGCCCTCGGCATCAAACACCTGAAGGAAGTTCGGGTCGATGCGTGGCATCGCGAACCGGTGATGCGGCTCGTCCCACTCATAGCGGTCGGCCACGAGGCGGCCGTCCGGCGTGACGACGGCTGCCTCGACGGCGGCGGCCTCCGCCCGGAGCATGGCCCGCGCCTCGTACGTCATCCACGCCGAGGCCCCGAGCCAGACGAGCACGCCGACCACGGCGAGCGCCACGCTCAGGGCGAGGCCCAGCGCCAGCGTCAGCCGGCGCCGGAACGGGGGACGCGACGAGGTGGAGTCAGGCATCGGACGGCGCGGCGGGGGCGTCGCCGGACACGCCGTAGCGATACCCCACACCCCGGACGGCGTCGATCTGTGAGGGGCACCCGGCGTCGGCCAGCTTCCGGCGGAGGTAGCCCACGTAGACGTCGATGAGGTTCGTGCCTCGGTCGAAGTCGTGGCCCCAGACGCCCCGGTGGATCTCGTCCCGCGAGAGGGCCTGGCCGCGCCGCGCCAGGAAGTAGGCCAGCAGGTCGAACTCCGTCGGCGTGAGATCGACGGGGCGCCCGTCGCAGGCGGCCGTGCGAGCGCTCGGGTCCAGGCAGAGCGGGCCGTCGGCGTGCGCGACGGCGGGCGGGACGACGGCGGCGCGGCGGAGCAGGGCCTCGACGCGGGCCACCAGCTCATCGAAGGCGAACGGCTTCGGGAGGTAGTCGTCGGCGCCGGCGCGGAGGCCGGCCACGCGGTCCTCGACGGCGTCGAGCGCGGTCAGCATGAGGACCGGGATCGAGGCGTCGTGGCGGCGGATCTCGCGGCACACCTCGACGCCGGACACGTCGGGCAGGCGGACGTCCAGCAGCACGGCGTCGAAGGGCTCGGCCGTCGCGCGGCGGCGGCCTTCGACGCCGGTTGGCGCCCACTCGACGACGTACCCCTCCTCCTCCAATCCCTGGCGGACGAAGGAGGCGACGTGGCGTTCGTCTTCGACGAGGAGGAGGCGACGCATGGTGGGAGGGGGTCGCAGGATGGTACACCGTGCCGAGCCTGTGCCCTCCCCCGTCCCGCGACTCTCATCGATCTCTCAGCAACGGCGGATCCGGGGTCCTCGCTGTCAGGGCTGTCCGAACTTGACGTCCAGCTCGATGCCGCACGCGGCGAGGAACGCCGTCGGAAGCTCGCCGCCGGCGAACACGAACACGTCGTCGGCCGGGATCGTCGCCTCGCCGTCGGGACCCGTCAGCCGGGCGTGGTCGTCGGCGATCTCGGCGACGGTCGTCTCCCAGAAGGGCCGGATGCGGCCCGCCGCGGTGGCCTCCTGGAACCGCTCGACGTTGGCCGGCTTGGCCCGGCGAAGCCCGGGCTGGCGGTACGAGAGGCGCACCTCGGTCGCGGGCTGCCGCCCGAGCTGAAGGGCGGCCTCGACGGCCGAGTCGCCGCCGCCCACGACGAGCACGCGCCGGCCGGCGTAGGCCTCGGGCTCGGCGAGGCTGTAGGCCACGTGGGGCGAGGCCTCGCCCGGCACGCCGAGCTTCCGCGGGATCCCCCGCCGCCCGATAGCGAGGACCACGCGGCGGGCCTGCCACCGCTCGCCCTCGCGCGTCTCGACCGTGAACCCGTCGCCGTCCGGCCGCACCGCCTGGACCGTCTGACGCGCGACGACAGCCGCCTCCACCCCCGACGACCGCGCCACGTCGGCCCAGAGCGTCATGAGCTCCTCCTTCGGGATCTCGCGGGCGTCGAGCTTCCCGTAGCCCGGAATTTCGAATGGTTGCGTGAGCACCAGCTTCCGGCGTGGGTAGTGGCGGACGGCGCCACCGAGGCCGTCCTCCTTTTCGACCACGGCGTAGCGGAGCCCCGCGCGCTGGAACGCGATGGCGGCTGAGAGCCCCGCCGGCCCGCCGCCGACGACGAGCACGTCCAGCCGGTCGCCGGCGGTCGGGCGCTCCCGGCCGGCGAGGCGGACGATCCCCTCCGCCGCCTGGCGCCCCTGCGAGAACGCGTTCCGGACGAGCCCCATGCCTCCCAACTCGCCCACGATGTAGAGGCCGGGCACGTTGGTCTGGTAATCGCCCTGGACCCGGGGGAGTTCGACGCCACGCTGCGCCGTCCCGAACACGAGCGTGATGGCGTCGGTCGGGCACGCCCGCTCGCACAGCCCGTGGCCCACGCACCGGGCCGGCGCCACGGGCCGCGCCTGCCCGCCGACGAGGGCAAGTACGTCGCCCTCGGGGCAGACGCGCGTGCAGGCCCCGCACCCCAGGCACTTCGCGGGGTCCACGATCGGGTGGAGCGAGATCGGCTCGTGCAGCCCGACCTCGCGGGCCGCCGACGCCACGTCGGCGGCGGTGCGCTCCGTCCGGCGCCGCCGGACGACGAACGGCACGACGGCCACCGCCGCCAGTGTGGATCCGATCAGCAGGATGAGGTGGGCGTCGGTCATGTCAGAGGCGGGCCCACAGCGACGTGTAGACCGACGACCGGCCGAGGCCGTCGCCGCCGTAGAGCCCGGCGAGCACCGACACACCGAGCCGCGGGGAGAGCGGTGCGCTGGCGGAGCCCTCGACGCCGTGTGTCGTCCGTGTCCCGTCGGGGAGGGTCAGCTGGGAAAGCCGGTAGCCGAGGCCGAGGCTGGCGGCCCGGACCTGGGCCGTCGCACGTGCCGAGGCGTAGAGCGAGCGGAATCCGGCGCGGTCGCTCGTGCTCGCGTCGAGCGAGAGGCCGAGAGGGATCGGCCCGGGGAGTCGGGAGAATCGGAGCCCGCCGCCGACCGACCCGCCATCAGCGCCGCCGTCACGGAGATAGCGGGCGACGTCGGCGTGGACCTCGGGGCCGCTCCGCCCGAGGCGGACGCCCGCCCGAGCGGACACCGTCTCTCGAACCACGGGGGTAAACGTCAGGCCGCCGGGGAGGAGCGCCGACGTCAGCGACGACGGGCGGTAGCGGCCGTACCCCACGCTTCCATCCACGGGGCCGGTGTGCAGGGCGGCTCGGAGCGACGCCCGGGCCAGCCCCCAGCCGTCCGCGCGCGAGGCGTCGGCGAGGACGTCGGCCGAGGCTCGAAGCGACGTCCGCCCCTCCCGGTACAAGCCCGACGCCGACGCCCCGGCGAACGACGCGCCGAGGTCGGAGAACAGCCGCCCGCCGCTCACCGATGCGTCGGCCCGGAGGGGGCCGTCGGCGTGCGAGACGTAGGCGTATGCCGCGGCCTTGGGGAGGCCTCCCGTCGGCAGGCCGTTCGTCCGGTCCGGCTGGAACCCGACCGCCGCGCCCACGCCCACGCCGTCCGTCCCCACGCGGAGCCCGGCCCCGTCCCAGTAGCCGCTCGTCCGCTCATAGTCGGCGAGGAATCGGCCGGCCTCGGCGTGGACGATCCGCCGGTTGAGTTCGACCGAGGCCTGGTACAACGAGAGGTCCGCGAGCGACGCCGCCCCCGGCGCGTCGGAGTAGCGGTACGTCGACCGCCCGTCGAGGTGGACCCGGGCGTCGCCGGGCAGCCCGACGAGGTCGGCCCGGAGCGACACGAAGGGCATGGCGAACGTGCGCTGGGTGCGGGCCTCTCCTCCGGGATCCGTCGTCGAACGAAGCGCCTGGATGCCGGTCTGGACTCGGCCCGACAGGTGAGGGGCAGGGGGAGGCGCCGGGTCTGGGGGGGAGGGCGACGGGCCGAGGAGGGGCGGCCGGACCGGAGGGACCGAGTCGGGGGGCGTCGGCGGGGGGGCGGGGGGGCGGACGGCCGGAGGCGGCCGGAGCATGAGGACGACCTGTTCGCCCCGGGTGAGCCCGAACGGAGAGCCCGCGAACGTCGCGACGGACCGGTTGGCGGTGGCCTCCAACACCACCAGCGCCCCCACGGCGACGCCGTCCCGTTCGAGCGTCAGCGTGTCGCCCGGCGCGAGGCCGTCAGCCGTCCCCCGGTTCAGGTACGCCTCGCTGCCGGCCACGCCCGTGATCTGGGCGGGCACGCGGAGGCCCTGGGCCCGGACGCCGTGGGCGATCAGGACGAGGAGGAGCAGGGGGACGACTCGGACCAAGGGACCGGAGCGGGCGGGGTCAGTGTCGGCCGTTCGGGTGGCACGAATAACAGGCCGTGCTCTCGTAGACGTAGCCGTTCACCTCCCGGTGGTGGCTGTCCGTCGAGGCCTGGTTGTGCTCGTGGCACGTGAGGCACGTGAAGACCGCGGCCGAGTTCGGGTCGACGTGGCACGTCTGACACGTGTCCCACTGGCCTCGGTGGGCACCGGAGTAGATCGGGAACGACGAATGCGTGAACGTCGCGCCCGTCCACGTGGACGTCGTGTGGCAGTCGAGGCAGGTCGTCGGGAAGCCGGAGCCGGTGTGCTCGGCGTCATAGTCGGAGGCGTGGCAGGCGTAGCAGTCGTCCTGCGAGGTCGGCGTCCACGGGACCTCCCCGTTCGAGCCGGAGTGGCAGGTGGTGCACGCGAGGGTCTGGTGGGCGCCGACGAGCGCAAACCCACCCGAGAGGGCGACGTGGTCGACGGTGGCTCCCTGCCACGAGGCCGTCGAGTGGCAGGTCGTGCAGGTCTCCGGAAAGGCGGCGTGGCTGGGCTGGGCCGTCGCGGCGTCCTCGGCGTGGCACGCCTGGCAGTCCGTATCTCCGATCGGAGCCCACGGCACGGTGAACCCGGGCTCGGAATGGCAGGCCGCGCAGGCGAGCGACTGGTGCGCACCCACCAGCGCAAACCCACCGGAGACCGTGGGGTGATCCACCGTCGCCCCGTCCCACGTGTCCGTCGAGTGACACGTTGTACATGTCGTCGGGAACGCGTGGTGGCTCGGCTCGGCCCCGGCGGCGTCCTCTGCGTGGCACGACTGGCAATCGCCGTCGCCGGTCGGGTTCCACGGGACCCCGTAGTCCGGCTCGGAGTGGCACGACGCGCAGGCCGCCGTCGCATGCGCGCCGATGAGCGCGAACCCACCGGAGAGGGCGGTGTGGTCCACGGAGGCTCCCCGCCAGTCGGCCGTCGAGTGGCAGGTCGTGCAGGTCATCGGGAAGGAGGCGTGGCTCGGCAGGGCGCGGGCCGCATCGGCGGCGTGGCAGCTCTGGCAATCCCCGTCCCCGGCGGGGCTCCAGGGGACGCTGGCGTCGGGCTCCGAGTGGCAGGCTGCGCAGGCTACGGTCGCGTGCGCCCCCACCAAGGCGAAGCCGCCTGAGAGCGCGACGTGATCGGCGGTGGCCCCGTCCCACGTCGTCGCCGAGTGGCAGGTCGTGCAGGTCGCCGGGAACGACGTGTGGTTCGGCTGGGCCCGCGCGGCGTCGTCCGCATGGCACGACTGGCAGTCGTCGGCCGAGGCGGGGTGGAAGAGCGGCCCGAGCCCCGCGGTGTGGCACGCCGAACAGGGGAGGGGCGTGTGTGCGCCGACGAGGGCGAAGCCTCCAGACGCCGCCGTGTGGTCGAACGGCTCCGCGCCGAAGCCCACCGTCGAGTGGCACGTCTCGCAGGTCGTCGGGAAGCCCGCGGCCACGTGGTCGACGGGCCGGCCGGCCGTGGCGGCGAAGTCGTCGGCGTGGCAGGCGTAGCAGTCCGTCGGGAGCGGGCCGAGCGCGGGGCCGAGCGCACCGCCCGCTCCGGACTCGTGGCAGGTCCAGCAGGCCACCTGGAGGTGGCTGCCCGTGAGCGGGAACGCCGTCCGCGCGTGGATCGCCTCGCCGTTGACGATCCCGAAATCGGTCGGCGTGTGGCAGGACTGGCAGTCGGTCCCGAGCGTCCCCAGATGGACGTCGATGTGGCACGTCGCGCAGTCGGCGGCGGTCGCCTCCGGCGCATCGAATCGGAGGTCCAGGTGACACGTCGCGCAGTCGGCCTGACGGTGACGTCCGCCGAGGGGGAAGCCGGTCTGGCGGTCGTGGTCGAAGGGGAGCGGGTCGCGGAGCGGGCGCCAGCCGCGGTCGGTGTGGCACGTCTCGCACGCGAGGGCGATGGCGCCGTGCGGGCTCTCGCTCTGCGCGACGCCTGTCGGCGGCGTCCCGGCACGCTGCTGAGCGTGGGCCGCGCCCCCGAGAAGCGCGGCGAGCAGGATGACGAGGGGGAGGCGCACCATCGGACTAGCGGTCGGTGTGGCAGCCTGCGCACGCCGTCGGGAGCGGCGTGAAGCGTACGAATGAGGTCCCATCTGGGCTCGTCTCGGACCGGTGGCAGGCGGCGCAGGCCACGGTCGCATGCGCTCCTTCGAGCGGGAATGCCGTCCGGGTGTGATCGAAGGACCGGAGCGCGAAGGCCTCGGTGTCGTGGCACGACGAGCAGAGGCGGCCTTCGAACTGCCCGGCGTGGGGGTCGTCCTCGGCGTGGCACGAGGCGCACGTCGTGCTGAGGCCGGCGAACGACCAGGGCGCGTCCAGATCGTCCGGCCGGGCGTGGCAGGACGTGCACGTCGCAGCATGGTGGGCGCCGGTCAGGGCGAAGCCCGTGCGCTCCGCGTGGTCGAAGGCGGCCACGTCCCAGGAGTCGGTCACATGACAGTCCGCGCAGGCCGTGACGCCGTCTGGCCCGGCGAACTGGTCGCCGTGCGGGCTGGCGTCGGCGTGGCAGGCGGCGCACGCCGAGGGCACGTCGAACGCGGGCGGCGCGTCCCCATCACGCGTGTGGCAGGCGCTGCACGGGACGACGGCGTGCGCGCCGACGAGCGCGAAGCCGGCCTCTTGCTCGTGGCGCGCCCGGTCGAAGAGGCCGGGCGTCCAGGCGTCCTGTCCGTGGCAGGAGGCACAGTCGGCGCCGTCTGGGAGATCGGCCATCTGGCCATCGTGGGCGTCGGTGTGGCAGGCGAGGCACGCCCCGCCGTCGGTCTGGATGGCCGGGAACGTGGCGCCGTTCGCCGAGCCGGCGAGGCGGATGTGGAAGTCGGCGTCGCGCCGGGTGAAGCCCGCGGGCGCGCGGCCGTCGCCGTGGCACGCCGTGCACGACGCCTCCGCATGCGCGCCGACGAGTGCGAAGCCGGTGTGGGTCTCGTGGTCGAACCGCTCCGCCAGCGCGTCCGCGCCGTCGTCCCCGGAGCGGAGCACCGACCAGCCGCTCGGGGTGTGGCACGTCGCGCAGTCGGCCCCGAGAGCGCCGTCGTGGGCATCGTCGTGGCAGCTCTGGCACGTTCCGGCGTCGATCCCCACGAACTGCTGGCGCCCGCCGCGGGTCGGGTGGCATCCCACGCACGCCACTCCGACGTGCCGCCCGACCAGCGGGAAGGAGGTCCGCGCGTGACTGAACGCGGGCGCCTCGGTCCAGGTGGTCGTCGCGTGGCACGCGCTGCACGGCTGGCCGGCGAACTGGCGTCCGTGCGGGCTGGCCTCGGCATGGCACGACGCGCAGGCCGTCGGCACCTCGCGGAACCGAGTCGCGCCTCCGCCGGGCGGCCCGTGGCACCCGATGCAGGCGGCGCGGGCGTGCGCCCCCGTCAGCCGAACGCCCGTCTGCGCATGGTCGAAGCGGGGGACGCGGTCCCAGCCCTCGGCCGAATGGCACGAAGCGCAGTTCCGGGTCCGGAGGGCGCCGCGGTGGGGGTTCTCGTTGCGGTGGCACGTCGCGCAGTCGGTCGCGACCCCGAGGAAGGTGGCGTCGAGGCGGCCGGCCGCTTGTTTCTGTCGCCGCACGGCGCGGTCGGTCACGAGGCGAGGCGTGTGGCAGGATTGGCACGCCACCCCCCGGTGATCCCCGACGAGCTCGAACCCGGTGCGTCGGTGGTCGAACCGCTGCTCGTCGAACCGCGCGGTGTCGAAGTCACGCCCGTGGTGGTCGGAGTGGCAGGAAGCGCAGTTCCGCTCGACACGGGCGTGGAGGCCCCGGCCGGCCCGGATGCGATCTCGAAGCGGCGTATGGCAGGAGAGGCACCGCCCCGGGTCGACGCCGCGCCGCCCGAGCTCGTGGCACTGCGTGCAGTTCCGGACCCCCTCGAGCTCGGCGTGGACCTCTGCGAGAGGGCCCGGCGAGAGAAGCTGAGCCCGTGCCGGACCCGCCGACGCGAACGCCAGCGCCACGAGCGCACAGGGGAGCGCCCAGGGCCTCATTAGTTCGAGCGGGCGGAGAGCGGCGGCTGGCGCGCGAGGACCGCCCGGATCTGGTCCGGGTCTGCGGCGGTGCGGCCGACCGTCACGACCTGGGCGGCGACGCCTTCCTCGGCACAGTCGGTCCCCTCACACGGAGCCGCGGGGATCGGCGGATGCCCGGGGGGCAACGGACCGAGCTGCCGGCCCGGTGAGAGTGGAGGGGCCGCCTGCGAGGACGTGACCACGGAGGTCGGCGCCGATCCGAGCGCGGCGAGGCGAACGAGCGAGGTGCGCGCCTGGGTCGCCATCGCCGGATCCGAGGCTCCGGCGGCGGCCTCGAACCGCGCGCGGGCGACTTCCACCTGGCCGGCGTTGGCGAAGGCCGCGCCCGCATTGTAGAGGGCCGTGCCGTCGCCGGGGAACCGCTCCGCCATCCGGTCGGCGGCGTCGGCGGCCGACGCCCAGTCGCCGGCGGCCCCGTACGCATTCGTGAGGTCGAGCCACGACTGGCGGTCGTCGGGGGTCTGCGTGAGGACGGCCTCGTACGCCTCGGCGGCCTCGGCGTCGTGGTGGGCGTCCTGGAGGAAGCGGGCGAGGGCGACCTGTGCCGCCGGGTCGTCGGTCGCCGCCGCTTGACGGAGCACCATCAGTCGGGCGTGGACTTCGGGCGCCACGTTGTCGCCAGAGGGTGGGGGAGGCTCCGCCGCTGCGACGGGCGCCGCGGGCCCCGGCTGGGGGCGGTTGGCCAGGTAGAGCGGGACGATGAGGGCCACGGCCCCGAGGCCGAGCGCGGCGAGGCGGGCGCGATCAGAGGTCCAGGTCATGGCGTCGGGGGTGGCGCGCTCGTCCAGCCGTACCCGAACAGGAACGCGACCGCGATGTGGAGGAGGAGCACGATCGCCATCACGATGGCGAGGGGGAGGTGGATGGCGTGCCAGTACCGGAACAGCCGTCCGAACGGGACGAGCACCACCCGGCCGACGGCCAGACGGCGATAGCGTCGGGCGGCCTCGAGGGCCCGGTGCACGGCCGCGTCCGACGCGCCGGCGGCGACGGTCTCGGCTCGCAGGTGGCGGAGGGCCGCGCGGCTGGCCCCGTTCGCGCGAAGCGCGATGGCGAGAGATTGTCGCAAGGCCGCGTCGGGCATTCGGAGCCGGGAGCGCGATCGCCTCCACCGTCGCCTCGGGGACCCCGGCCCCCACCAACTCCGCCCGCGCGTCGCGCTGCTCGGCCTCCACCTCCTCCATCCGGAGGAACTGCCCGTTCAGCGTCTTGGGGATGTGGACGTAGACGTAGCGCCCGAGCACGCCGCTGGCCACCACGGCCACCATGCTCCAGAACGCGATCGAGACGATCCCGCCCACCTTGAACGAGGTGTGGAGCAGGATGAGGAACGGGCCGAGCGTGCAGAGCCAGATGTGGAACGAGAGCCAGTGCCGCAGCTTCCCGACCCCCTGCACCCGCCGCCATCGCTTTCGGACCATGTACATCGCGACGCCGCCCCCGATCATGAGCGTCCCGACGATGGCCAGCCGGTTCCCCACGAGCCCGGTGGGCCGGAAGAGCGCGTCCTGAGGGTGGTCCGGCCGGAGGGCCAGCGGCGTTCGGTAGTAGTCGAGGCCCCAGACGAGGAGCGGAACGGCGATCGCGACCCAGGCCACGCCGAGGGCGGCGTGGTACAGCCAGGCCGCTCGCGTGCCGGTGCGGCCGGCCGGTGACCTCAGCACGGGGAGGGCGCTCGGAGACGGTGCCATGTCGGAAAGGACGGGCCCGCGGCCCCCCGCATGCAAGAGCTCGGTAAGACTCTCATTTTTCGGACGTCTCCCGTGACGGAGGGGGGAGGGGAGGGTGCCTGGGGGCCATCCTGTGATCCTCGCCCGCGAACCGGCGCCGATGTCACCTCCACGCCTGCCCGACGGTCAGACGGACGATCCGCCTGGAGAACCGGGGTCCGCCGCCGCGAGGGCCCGTTCCTCCGCTCGGATCCGGGCCACGAGCAGGGCCGCGTTGAACGCGCTGAACGTGCCGGCCGTGGCCCATGCCCCATGGATGAGCGGGACGGCCGCGATCTCGATCGCTACGCCGAGGTAGTTGGGGTGGCGGACCCAGCGGTACAGGCCGGTTCTCACCCGGCGCTCGCCGGGGACCGTGATCACCGTCGCCGTCCAGCGGTCGCCGAGCGTGCGCATCGACGCCGCGCGGAGGGCCATCCCGGCGCCCAGCCCGGCCACGCCGAGGGCGGCGAGCCCCGGACGGAGGGGCCGTCGACACGTCCAGACCTCGGTCAGCATCGCTCCGAACCAGACCGTGTGGAGCGTCCGCATGAGGGGCATCTGTCCGCGCGCGTACTCCACGCCGCCGCGCGCCCTCAGCGACCGCTCGTTCCGCGCCGACGTGCGGAGCTCCGACAGGCGAAGCGCTGCGACGCCCGCGACGAGCGCCGTGAACGCCGCCCGGCTGGCGGTTCGGCCCCGCCTCACACGCCCCACCGCAGGAGGACCAACTCAGCCCCGAAGCCCGGCCCCATCGCCAGCATCAGTCCCCACGTCCCCTCGGGCTCGGCCGCGATTCGCATCGCTTCGTCGAGAAGCAGGAGAACCGAGGTGGACGACACGTTGCCGACGCGGCGGAGCAGGTCGCGCGTGTCGTCGAGGCGGCCCGGCTCCAGGCCCAGCCCCTCTTCGATGGCGTCGACCACGCGCGGCCCGCCGGGGTGGCAGAGCCAGCGCCCAAGGTCGGGGATCGTGAGCCCGTGCTCGGCGAGGAAGGCCTCGACGTGCGGGCGGAGCGCCGTGCGCGCCGTTTCGGGGACGCCGCCCGAGAGGACAATCCGCATCCCGTCGTCGGTCACGTCCCACCCCATGTGGCGCGCGGTGCCGGGGAAGAACACGGATCGCGTGCCGACGACGCGCACGGACGGGCCGGACGCCGCCTGACAGGCCAGGGCCCCGTCGCCGCCGACAGGGAGCGCGAGGGGGCGGCCGGCGCTGGCATTCGACGCTGCCAGCGGGTGGCGGTCGCCGACGAGGAGGACCGCCGCCGCCGCGTCGCCGAACAGGCCGCACGCGATGACGTTGGCGATCGATGTGTCGCCCGGCTCGATCGTCAGCGAGCACAGCTCCACGGCGAGGGCGATGGCGGCCTCCTCGGGGTGGCCTTCCAGGTAGTCGGCCACGCGGGCGATGCCGGCGGCGCCGGCCGCACAGCCCAGCCCGTAGACGGGCAGCCGCTTCAGCGAGGGCGAGAAGGGGAGCCGGTTCATGAGCCGCGCGTCGAGCGAAGGCACGGCGATCCCGGTCGTGGAGAACACGGCCAGGTGCGCGATGTCCTCGACCCCGATGGAGACCTGCTCCATCAACGCCGTGATCGCCCGCTCGCCGAGCGCGACGGCGTCCCGGAGGTACGCCTCGTTAAGCCCCCCCCACCCGGTCATCTCGAGGTAGCGCTCGCGCGGTTCGGCCGTGTAGCGCGTCTCGATGGTCGTGTTCTCGTGGAGCGAGGCGAGCCGGTCGAGGTTCACGCCCCGGTCGGCCCAGAGGTCCTGGAGTTGGGCCGTCAGGACGGCCTGGGGGTAGTGGTGGTCCGGGAGGCCAGAGGCCGTGGCGACGATGGAGGGCACGCGGTCGGGGGCAGGGACGGCGAGGCACCGCCGGAGGGAGAGCAGGCCGTCATGCCTCCCGCCTCACAGGCGGGGCCGGCCGAACCCCTTGCACGCTCGGGCGTCCCCGTGGTCGCGCGCGCGCGGTGAGAGGTCGATGAGAATGTGCCCTCCGCTTCTCATCGACCTCTCAGGAACAGGCGCGAGGGGGCCACTAGCATCTCGATGCCCCTCTCCTCTCCGTCCGATGAACGACGCCCACCTCCACCTCATCGTCAACCACGTCCCCATCCTCGGGACCCTCTTTGCCCTCGTCCTGGGAGCCTACGGTGCTGTCCGTCGCCAGCCGACGGTGGTGCGGGCTGCGTTCTTGGCCCTCATCGTATGCGGCGTCGGGGCGTTCGTGGCGAAGGAGACGGGCGAGGACGCGGAAGAGGTGGTCGAAGAGATCGCAGGCGTAAACCGACGGGCGATCCACGAGCACGAGGAGGCGGCCGACCTCGCCACGTGGGCGTCGCTCGTCCTCGCGGTGGGGGCGCTGGGCGTGCTCGTCTGGCGCCGTCGCGAGCCAGAGATCGGCCCGATCCCGATCGGCATCGTCCTCCTCGGGGCCGCGATCGTGTTCGGGCTGATGGTGCGCGTCGGGAATCTGGGCGGAGAGATCCGCCACACCGAGATCCGCACGGGCGACGAAGCGGGCCGCGCCGCGCCGCCTCCAACGGAACGGGAACACCGGGACGACGACTGAGCCGTCGCCAGGGAGCCGTCCGGCGTCGAGGCCTCGACGCCTGCCATGCGCCCGGTGGGGGCCCGACTCCCCCACCGCCGGGACGCCTGTGCAGGCGAGCGGGGCGACCGCCATCCTCCCGATGGGCGCCCGCGACGACCCAGGAGAGTCAGCGCGGCGCAGGCTTGGGCGGGGCGAGAGGACTCGAATTCGCCGCGACCGACTGGGTCCCCGGGCCGTGCCTACGGGACGAGGGCCTCGCGCGCGGCGGGCTCGATGAGGTCCACCCACGCCCGGTAGGCCTCGGCATTCGGGTGGAGGCCGTCGCTCGTGGTGAGGCCGCCCTGTGCGCGCGAGAGCGGCGTGACGTCGACGAAGCGAACGCCGCGCGCGCCGGCGATCTCGGCCGCGGCGGCGTTGAAGGCGTCCACCTCGTAGGCGATCTGGGCGCGGTCGCGGCCGGCGGCGAAGGGCGTCACGCCCCAGTCGGGGAAGGAGACGACGACGACGCGGTCCGGGTCGCTTCCCGCGAAGCCGATGGCGCGATCGAGGAGCCCGGCGACCTGCGCGCGGTACTCGTCGAGCGGCCGGCCCCGGTACTGGTTGTTCACCCCGATCAGGAGCGTGACGAGGGCGTACGGCGGCTCCAGGTCGGCCGCGTCGAGGGCGGCGTCCAGCTCGTCCGTCGTCCACCCCGTGCGGGCGACGATCTGGGGTCCGCCGAGGGCAACGCCGTCGGCGCGGAGCCGCTCGACCAGCACGACGGGCCAGCGGTCGGCCGGCGCCACGCCCTCGCCGATCGTGTACGAGTCGCCGAGGGCGAGGTAGCGCGTTCCGGCGGCGTCGGCAGGCGCCGGGGGCTCGGGGAGGGCGTCGGACATGCAGCCGGCGGCGAGGAGGGGGAGCAGGAGGGCGAGGCGCGTCACCCGGCGACGGCGTCGAGGATCCGCTCCGCGACCTCCGCCTTCGGCGCCGTCCCGATCTCGACGCGCCGGCCGTCGGCGCCGAGGAGCGTCACGCGGTTGGTGGCCGAGCCCATGCCCGCGCCGGCCTCAGTGGCGTGGTTGAGCGCGATCCAGTCGAGCCGCTTTCGCTCCAGCTTGGCGCGGGCGTTCGCCTCGCCGTCGTGCGTCTCCAGGGCGAAGCCCACGAGCGTCTGGCCGTCGCGCTTCCGCTCTCCGAGCGCCGCCAGCACGTCGGGCGTGCGGCGGAGCGCAAGCGTGAGGTCGCCGTCCCCCTTCTTCACCTTGCGGTCCGAGGGGTCGGCTGGGGCGTAGTCGCTGACGGCGGCGGCGGCGATCACGAGGTCGGCGTCGGCGTGCTCGCGCGCGGCGTTCAGCATGTCCTCGGCCGTGACCACGTCCACGCGGTCGACGTTCGGGGGCGTGGGGAGGGCGACGGGGCCGGCCACGAGCGTGACACGGGCGCCGCGCCGGGCGGCGGCGGCGGCGAGCGCGAACCCCATGGTCCCGGTCGAGCCGTTCGAGAGGAAGCGGACCGGGTCGATGGCCTCGCGCGTCGGCCCGGCGGTGACGAGGACGTGCCGGCCCGCGAGCGACGGGCGGTCGAGAGGATTCAGCGTCAGCCACGCGTCGATCTCGCGGACGAGGTCGGCGGGCTCCGGCAGCCGTCCGTCGCCGACGAGACCGCTGGCCAGCTCGCCGTGTGCGGGCGCGACCACCGTCACGCCGTCGGCCTGGAGCTGGCGGACGTTCCGCTGCGTCGCCGGGTGGCCCCACATGTCGTGGTCCATGGCCGGCGCCACGAGGACGGGGCACCGCGCCGAGAGGTAGACGGCCGTCAGCATCGAGTCGCAGGCGCCGGCGGCCAGCTTGGCGAGCGTCTGCGCCGTGGCCGGGGCGATCACGAGGCCGTCCGCCCACAGGCCGAGGTCCACGTGCTTCGTCCACGCCGTCTGCGGCGCGTCGGCCTCGGGGAAGAGGTCCGAGAGCACCTCGCGCGTGGCGAGGGTCGCGATCGTGAGCGGCGGGATGAACCGGGCCGCAGCCTCCGTCATCACCGGCTGCACCTCGGCCCCCGCCTTCACGAGCTGGCGGACGAGGTCGGCGGCCTTGTAGGCCGCGATGCTCCCCGTGATGCCGAGGACGAGTTTTTTGCCGGCGAGCGACACGGGGGCGAGGGGGAGGGACTGCCTAGATACACGTCATCCCGGCTCAGGTGCCTCGCGCGGAGGTCCGAAGCCGGGATGAGGCGGTCAAGGGCGGGCGCCTAGGCGCCGTCGCCGCCGGCCGGGTTGCGGAAGTACAGCTCGTTGTCGAGCAGCTCGTCGATGGCCGCGCGGCTGGGCTTCGGCTGGCGCTCATACTCGAGCGAGATGCGGAGCTGGTCCTCGTTCGAGCGGAGCTCCTCGGCCGGGTCGAGCGAGAGGTCCTCGAAGTAGCTCAGGCGCTGGTCGAGCTCGACCTTCGTCTTGGCCGAGAGCTGGCGGGCGCGCTTCGAGAGCACGGCGACGGTCTCGTAGAGGTTGCCGGTCTCAGCAGCGAGCTTGGCGGTGTCGAGAGTCTGGATCGCCATAGAGGGTAAAAGTTCGGGCGGGGGAAGCAGGGTAGAGTACGCCCAGCGCGGGCGTCGGATCGCTAAGAATCGAGGAACGCGCGTGTTCGCGCGACGGTCTCGGCGACGGCCCCGTCGAGGTCGTCGTTGACCACGACGGCGTCGAACTCGCCGGCGTAGTCCATCTCCATCTGGGCCCGCTCCAGACGGACCGCCACCTGCGCCTCGCTCTCGGTCCCGCGCGCGTGGAGGCGCGTCGCGAGGGCCGCGAGCGTCGGCGGGGCGATGAACAACGTCAGCGCGCGGTCGCCGTAGAGGCGCTTTACGTTGAGGGCCCCCTTCACGTCGATGTCCAGGACCACGGCGCGGACGTCCTCGGCGAGGGCGAGGCGCTCCACCTCCTGGCGGAGCGTCCCGTAGAACCGGCCGGGGTAGACCTCCTCGTGCTCCAGGAAGTCGCCGGCGTCGAGGCGGGCCTGGAACGCGTCGGGCGAGAGGAAGAAGTAGTGGACGCCGTTCTCCTCGGCCGGCCGCGGGTCGCGCGTCGTCGCGCTGACGGAGAAGCGGAGGCCGTCCACCTCGTCCATCAGGCGGCGGGCGATCGTCGTCTTGCCGGCGCCGCTCGGGGCGGTGAGGACGAGGAGCTTCATGCGAGGGGCAGGGCGGGGGACGGGCCTAGACGACGTTCTGGACCTGCTCGCGGATCTTCTCCACCTCCTCCTTCATGGCGACGGCGTGGCGCGTGATCTCGGCGTCGTTGGCCTTCGAACCGATCGTGTTGATCTCGCGGCCGATCTCCTGGGTGAGGAAGTTGAGCCGCCGCCCGACGGGCTCGTCCGCGTCGAGGGCGGCGCGGAACTGGGCGAGGTGGCTCCGCAGGCGGACCGTCTCCTCGGTCACGTCCAGCTTGTCGGCGAGGAGGACGACCTCGGCCTCCAGGCGGCCCCCGTCGAGGGCCTCGTCGTCGAGCAGGTCCGCCAGGCGGTCGCGGAGGCGGTGGCGCGCCTCGTCGAGACGCGCGGGGGCGCGGGCCTCGACCTGCTCCACGTGTTGCTCCACGAGGGCGCACCGGGCGACGAGGTCGGCGTGGAGCGCCGTGCCCTCGGAGCGGCGCATGGCGTCGAGCCGGTCGAGCGCGTCGGCGAGGGCGGCCTCGACCGCGGACCACGCACGGCCGTCGTCCTCGACGGGGGCCGGCACGAGCACGTCGGGCGAGCGGAGCACGTCGGCCAGGGTGACGGACCGGGCGCCGAGCCCGGCGGCGTCGGCGGCCTCGCGGAGGAGCGCTCCGTAGGCCCGGGCCGCCTCCGTGTCGACGCGGAGCTCAGCGGCGGAGCCGCCCGTCCGGTCCAGCGAGAGGTGGACGGTGGCGTTGCCCCGCTCGGTGGCGGCCTTCACGGCGGTCTGGATCGCCGTCTCGTGCGCGGCGAGGGGGCCCAGCCCGCGCACCGTCGCCTCCGCGTAGCGGCCGTTGACGGTGCGGATCTCGACGGTGGCCTCGACGCCGTCGGCGTGGCCGGTGCCGCGGCCGAACCCGGTCATGCTGCGGAGCATCGGGGGGAATGCGTGGGGAAAGGGGGTGCCTCTGCCGGCACAACCTCAGGAAGGTAACGGTGCCATCGGAGCGCCGGCCGCCTCGTCATGCGGAGACCGTGTAGGTTTCGGGTCTACCGCGCCCGCGGTACTCGCTGGCCCGTGGCGCACCGTGGTCGGCCCGCTCGACGTCGGGGACCGCAACATCGTCGGCTGAGCGACGGCCTCAGTAGGAGGGCGGGGCGGGCACCGCTATCCGGAACCGGGACCCCTCGCCGGGCGCGCTCTCGACCGTGACCTCCCCTCCCATGAGCGAGGCGAACCCCTGGACCACGGCCAACCCGAGCCCGTTCCCCTCGTGAGTCCGGGCGTCGCCTTCCGAAAGCTGCTGGAAGGGCGCGAAAACCCGGTCGAGATCGTCCGGGGCCATCCCGATCCCCGTGTCGGACACCTCGACCGCGAGCCGGCCGGCGTCGTAGCGGGCCCGGACCACGACGCTCCCCTGGTCCGTGAACGCGATGGCATTGTGGACGAGGTGGTTCACGGCCCGCTCCAGGAGGTCGGGGTCGAACGAGAGGGTGGGGAGCCCTTTGGGGACCTCGATCTCGAACGCGAGCCCCTTCGCGTCGGCGAGCGGGCGGTGGGCCTCGAGCGTCGCGTCAAGCCACGCGCGGACGTCGACGGGGCGGGCCAACGGCGCGATCTCGTCGGCCTCGAGCTGGGCCAGGTCGAGGACCCCGTCGAGCGCCCGCTCTTCGGAGTCCACAACGGGTGGACCCGGCAGGGGCTCCTCAGCGAGTAGCTACCGGCTCGCCATCGCCCGAGGTGGCCTCCGAATCAACCCCTCGAGCAGGGCCGGCAGCCTTCATCCCACGAATCCCGACCCTGAGCCGAAGCCTAGGATTGGGATTCGACGGCGGAGAGAGAGGGATTCGAACCCTCGGTACGGTTACCCGCACACACGCTTTCCAGGCGTGCCCCTTCAGCCACTCGGGCACCTCTCCGGGGACGCAAAAATAAGGGGCGAACGACGGCGGGAGTAGGAGGATCGCCGAAGAACGCCCTCGCGTCGAGTTCTGACTACACCGTCATGATGTCCTTTTCCTTGGCCTCCAGGCGGGCGTCGATCCGGCTGACGTAGCGGTCGGTCAGCTCCTGGAGCGTGCCCTCGGCCTCGTACTCCATGTCCTCCGAGAGCGACTCGGAGGCGGCCGTCTTCTTGATCCCGTCCTTCGCCTGCCGGCGCGCGTTGCGGATGGAGATCTTGGCCTCCTCGCCCTTCGCGCGGGCCGACTTGGCGAGGTCGTGGCGGCGCTCCTCGGTCAGCGGCGGGATGGAGAGGAGGATCTGCTGGCCGTTGTTGGTCGGGTTGAGGCCGAGGTTGGCGTTCGTGATCCCCTTCTCGATGGCGCCGATCGTGTTCTTGTCGTAGGGCGCGACCGTGATGAGGTCGGCCTGGGGCGCCGCCACGTTGGCCACCTGGTTGAGCGGGACCGTGGTGCCGTACGCGTCCACGCGGACGCCGTCGAGCATCTGCGGGTTGGCACGGCCGGCGCGAATCGCGGCCAACTCGTGGGCGAGGTGGTCGAGGGCCGCGTCCATGTGCATCTCGGCCTCGTCGAGGACTTCCTGGAGGGCGGGGTCGAACATCGGGGTGGGAGGGAACGTCGGGCCGGCGGCGCCGGCGGAGCGGAAACGGGTTAGAGGTCGGCGAGGACGAGCGGCTCGGTGTCAGGGTCCCAGTGGACCGTCGTCCCCACGGGCTCGCCGTGGAGGACGCGGGCAAAGGTGCCCGGCCGGTTCATGTTGAACACGAGAATCGGGAGCCCGCTCTCCTTGGCGAGCGTGACGGCCGTGAGGTCCATCACCTTGAGGTCCTGCTGGATCACCTCGGCACCGTAGATGGTCTCGAAGCGACGGGCCGAGGCGTCGCGCTCAGGGTCGGCCGTGAACACACCGTCGACGCGGGTGCCCTTGAGGATCACCTCGGCGTCGACCTCGGCGGCGCGGAGCGCGGCGGCCGTGTCGGTGGAGAAGTAGGGGTGCCCGGTGCCGGCCCCGAACACGACCACGCGGCCCTTCTCGAGGTGGCGGATCGCCCGGCGCCGGATGAAGGGCTCGGCGATCTCGTTCATGTCGATGGCCGAGATCAGGCGCGTGTGCAGGCCGACGCCCTCTAGCGCGTCCTGGAGCGCCATCCCGTTGATCATCGTCGCCAGCATGCCCATGTAGTCGGCGTGGGCGCGGCTCGACATCTTGGCGCCCTGGGGCGAGACGCCCCGGAAGATGTTGCCCCCGCCGATCACGAGGGCCACCTGGGCGCCGGCGTCGACGGCCTCCTTCACGTCGGCGGCGTACTGGGCCAGCACGACGTGGTCGATCCCGAACTCCTTCGACCCGAGCAGGGCCTCGCCGCTCAGCTTGAGGAGGACGCGGCGGTAGCGGAGGGCGCCGTTCGATGCGGGCGCGTCGGCCTCGGAGGGCATGGGGGCAGGCGGCGGGGGCCGGGGGACGAGCGGCCCGAAGGTACGCTGCGATGGTCCGGTGGAGCAACGCGGCCGGTCGCGGTCGGCGGCGGTTTACCTTGCGCTTCTTTGCCCACTGGCCATGGCCTCTCCGACTCCGCCCGGCTCCGGCTCGCGTCAGGCGACGCGCCGCGCGCTCCTCGCCGGCGCCCGGCGCCTGTTCTCCGCCCACGGCTACGACTACGTCGGCGTCCGTGAGATCGCGGCGACGGCCGACGTCAACGCGGCGCTCGTCAACCGGTATTTCGGCTCGAAGCTCGGCCTGTTCACCGAGGCCGTCGCCGAGAGCTTCACGATCGGCGACCTCCTCGTGGGCGACCGGTCGACGCTGGGCGACCGCCTCGCGCGCTACCTCGTCCGTCCGCGCCGCGCCGGCTTCGATCCGACGCTCATCCTGCTTCGATCGGCGGCGTCGCCTGAGGCCGGCGGTATGCTCCGGGCCGCGCTCGCCGAGCAGGTGGCCGCCCCGCTCGCCGAGTGGCTCGGCGACGACGACGCGCGCGAACGGGCGGGGCTCGTCGTCGCCGTCCTGTTCGGGTTCGCCCTCACGCGCGACGTGATGGGTGTCTCGCCCCTGGCCGACGGCGACCGCGACCGGATTGCCGAGCATCTGGGCGCCGTCTTTCAGCGCCTCATCGACGGCGCCTAGTAGCCTCGAGGTCGAGAGGCTCCCGGTCGCCGGTGTGGGTCAGCCGTCCGTCTCTCGGATCTGGGTCACGAGCCGCCCGAGGCGACGCGTCTCCTGCATCGAGACGGCTTCCTGGTAGCGGCTGAGGACGAGGTTGCGACGAATGTCGAGCCGGACGCGCGCGGCCTGAACCTCGGGGCCGCTCTGTCCCTGGGTCGCCTCGATCTCGTGGGAGACCTCCAGCAACTCCTCGCGGAGCATCTCCACGACCCGGTCGAGGTCCGCGTCCGAGAAATCAGCGGGTGTGGGAGGCCGTGGGGGCGGCATCGGTGCAGCAGCCGGAGCCGGCGGCGGCTCTGCGCGCGCGGGCATGGGCGGCGGCGGTGCGGGCGGCGAGGGCGCCGCAGTCGGAGCCGGCGGGGGCGTCGGCGCCGCAGACGGGGGCGGTGGGGGCGGCGGCGGAGGGTACGCATCGGCCCGGAGCGTGGACCGCTCGATCTCGAACCCATCGCCCGTTACGACGAGATGGCCTGAGACCTCGCCGTCAGCGTAGTGATTGGCGATGGCCTCGGCCACCGCACGGGACGTGCCCGGCCGGAGCGTGATCGCCACCCGCGTGTCCCCGTTGATCACCCGGACCTGCTGGGACACGACGTAGTCGGACAATGAGTCGGCCGGGGCGGCGGGCGCCAGCGCGCGGGGAGGCGGGGGCGGGGGGATCTCCTGGGCATCGGGGACGGCGGCGGCCATCAACACGAGCGGGAGGGCAAGGACGAGGGCGCTCGTGAGCCGGGCGAGGCGGCGTCGGTCGGGGCGCAGGCGGGTCATGGCGTTGAGGCGGTGGATGAGGGGGGATGAGGAAGCGCCGAGGGCGAGGCCGGGCGAGGGCCGCGAGGCGACGGCGAGGAGGAGCTGGCCGTACGAGTGCGCACGCTCGGGCCAGAGGCGGAGGACGGTGGCGTCGGCCATCCGCTCGCGGTCGAGGGCGAGGGCGCGGCCGAGGACGTGGACCAGCGGGTGCCACACGAACACGGCGCGCACCACGCGCTCGGCCAGCGCCCAGCCGTAGTGGGCCTCGCGGACGTGGGCGATCTCGTGGGCCAGGGCCAGCCGCCGCGGCTCGTCGCTCAGGTCGGGCGGGACGGCCACGACGGGCCGGCGCCATCCGACGGTGAACGGCGCCGACGCAGGCTCCGCCACGGCGACCTCCAGCGGGCGACGGAGGCCGATGCGGTCTGCCACCTCTCGGGCGTCTGCCTGTACGTCGGGCGCGGCAGCATCGAGGCTCCGACGGTAGCGGCGCAGCCAGAGGAGGCCGCCCGCCAGCACGCCGACCGCGAGGAGGGCCACGACGACGGCAGCGACTGTCAGCGCGCCCAGCCCGAGGTGGAGGAGGGAGACCGAGGGCGTCGTCGTCACCAAACTGGCCCCTCCCGATACGGGCGACATCCCGTCGAGCGCACCAGCCGTCAGCACACCGCTGAGCCGGACAGGAGCGACGGGGGCGGGCGTCGAGAGGGAGGGGACCCATGCAGCGAGGAACGGGGGGACGACGAGCAGGGCCGGAAGGAGGGCCACGAGCGACCCGCGGACGCCGAGGCCGAGTCGCGCCGAGGCCCGACTGACCCGGAGCCCCCCATCGGCGAGGATCGCGAGCCCCGTCCAGGCCAGGATGGGGAGCCAGACGGCCGAGACGGACGCGGCGCCGAGGTCGGCCAGGAGTTGCGCGACGCTACTCATGCGTCCCGGCGCCCGAGGACGCGTCGAGCTGGGCGAGCAGGCGGCGCACCTCGGCCTGCTCGTCGTCGGTGAGCGACTCGTGGCCGGCGAGCGTCTGGATGAGCGTCCGCGCCGAGCCGCCGAAGACCTTGTCGACGACTGTCGAGAGGAGCGACTGGCGGACCTCCTCGGCGGGCCTCGCCGGTGTGTAGACGTAGGTGGCCCCGTCGCGTTCGAACGTCAGGTATCCCTTGTCCGCGAGGTTCTTGATGACGGTCGTGACCGTCGTGTAGGCCACGTCGCGGGTTTCCGCGATCCGGTCGTGGACGTCGCGGGCGGTCGCCCGGCGGAGGTCCCAGACCTCGCGGAGGATCTCCATCTCCGTGCCGCCGAGAGGGGTGATGGGGTTTCGCATAGCGTCCTTCTATTCGATTCGAAGGAGCATACGAATCGAATAGAAGCTTGTCAACCACCGGCTCGGCTGGCCTGGAAACGGGGTGCCATGGACCCGTCGGCGAGGTCGGGTTTGACGGGGCCCAGCGGTCCGCGCTCCCGACCGGGCGTCCGCTCTACGTGAGCGGTTCTGCGCCGTCGACGTGCGCGACGTCGGGGATCGAGTCGCCGGTGTCAACGGGTCGCAGGTGGCAGGGAGGGAGTTCCTGGACATGCAGGCAGCCTGTCTCCGACCGGGCGCGCCGTGTCAGCCGCAGGCCGGAGCTGAGAGGCCGGATGGGTCGTCTCGTGCATCGAGGGGGCGCGTGATGGGGTAGTCGGGCCCGGCGCGCTCTGCCAGGCGCGACGGGGCCAGCACCGCCTCGAGAGCCGCGGGGGAGAGGAGGTCGGCGGCGCGGCCGTCGAACAGGGCGTGGCGCTGCGCGTCGCCGGCGAGGAGGGCGTCGACCTCGGGATAGAGGTCCGGGTCGCCGCCGCATGCAGCGCGGAGCCACGCCGAGCGCTCGTCGTCGGGGCGGTCGAGGGCGGCTTCGAAGAGGGCCTGGATGCGCATCCAGCGGTCCGTGACGTCGGCCATGGAGTCGAGGGGGCTACCGGAAGACGCCGCCGGGGCGGCCGCAAGCGATCACGATCCGGCGGGTTCGTCCCGGAGTTCGTGGCTGAGCCACGCCCGCGCCACCCGCCAGTCGCGGCGGACCGTCGGCTCGGAGATGCCCAGAGCCTCGGCGATCTCGGCGTGCGTCAGCCCACCGAAGAACCACATCTCGACGACCCGGACCTGTCGTTCGGAGCGTTCTCCGAGACGGTCGAGCGCCTCGTCGAGCGCGAGCAGCTCGTCCGTCCGTGCCACGCGGCCGACCTGACCGTCCATGTAGGTGGCGACCGGCGCCCCGCCGCCGCGCTTCTCCGCCTGCCGCTTCTTGGCGTAGTTGATGAGGATGCGCCGCATGGCGAGCGCCGCGACTCCAAGGAAGTGGGCCCGGTTCTGCCAGTCGGCGCGGTCCTGGCGGACCAGCTTGAGGTAGGCCTCGTGGACGAGGGCCGTCGTGTTGAGCGTGTGGTCGTTGCGCTCGCCGCGGAGCTGACGGTGGGCGAGGTCCTGCAGTTCGGAGTAGATGTGCGGCAGGATGGCGTCGACCGCGCCGTCGTCCCCGGCCTGGAGGTCGGCGAGGAGGGCAGTGACGTCGGCGGCAGGCATGCGCGAAACGGCGGGTGATCAAGAACATACCGCGCCGACACGAGGCGGCTCTAAACGACCGCGGGGGCGGCATCCGAAGACGCCGCCCCCGCGGAAATCGGTCCCCCCAGGAGTCTGGGGCCGACGCGCCGGGCTAGCCGCCGAGCGCGAAGCGGACGAACCGCTTGAGGCTGGCGCTGCTCTTGTCGAGCATCTGCTGGACCGTCAGGGAGGAGTCCTTCACGAACGGCTGCTCGACGAGCACGTTGTCCTTGAAGTACCGGTTCAGCTTGCCCTCGGCGATCTTGTCGAGGATCTGCTCCGGCTTGCCCTCGGCGCGGGCCTGCTCCCGGCCGATCTCCCGCTCCTTGTCCTGCACGTCCTGGGGGACGTCGGCGCGGGTGGCGGCGATCGGGTTCATGGCGGCGGCCTGCATGGCCACGTCGCGGCCGGCGTCGTCGAGGTCGCCGTCGCCCGTCATCTCGACGAGCACGCCGAGCTTGGCGCCGGGGTGGATGTAGTCGATGACCTTGCCGCCGTCGGTGGCCTCGAGGACCTCGAAGCGGCGGACGTCGATCTTCTCGCCGATCTTCCCGGTCATCTGGATGAGCGCCTCGCCGAGCGACTGGCCGTCGACCTGGACGGTGCTCTTGGCGGTCTCGACATCGGCGGGGCGGGCCGCCAGCAGGGCGTCGGCGACCTTCTGGGCGAAGGTCGTGAACTGCTCGTTGCGGGCGACGAAGTCGGTCTCCGAGTTGACCTCGGCGATGACGGCGGTCTGTCCGTCGGCGGTGGTGGCGGTGACGATGGCGCCCTCACTCGCGTCGCGGTCGGCCCGGCCCTTGGCCACCTTCTGGCCCTTCATGCGAAGGATCTCGATGGCCTTGTCGAAGTCGCCGTCGGCCTCGACGAGCGCCTTCTTGCAGTCCATCATGCCAACGTCGGTGGCGTCGCGGAGCTTCTTAACGTCCTGTGCGGAAATAGCCATGTCTACGGGGTGGGTCTAAAGTCGGGGGGCGGAGGACGCGGGCGCGCCCGCCGCCGCAAAAGGAGGACGGGGAAACGACGAGGCTGGAGCGCCCGCGTTTCCCCGTCACAGAGTGTTCGCGGAGGCTAGCCGTTGGCCTTCTCGCCGGCTTCGGCGTCGGCGAGCGTGGTGACCTCCTCGGCGGGGGTCTCCTCGGTGTCACCCTTCTCGGCCTCCTCGGCCGCTTCGGCCGCGCGCGTGGCGGCCTCGACGGCGGCTTCCTCGCGCTGGGCCAGGCCGGTCTGCCGGCCCTCGATGATGGCGTCGGCGATGGTGCGCGTGAAGAGGGCCACCGACTTCATGGCGTCGTCGTTGGCCGGGATCGGGAAGTCGACGAGGTCCGGGTCGACGTTGGAGTCGACGAGGGCGATGACGGGGATGCCGAGCTTGCGGGCCTCGTCCACGGCGATGTGCTCGCGCTTGACGTCGACGATGAAGAGGGCGCCGGGGAGCTTGCCCATCTCCGAGATGCCGCCGAGCACGCGCTCGAGCTTCTCGAGCTCGCGGCTCCGCATGAGCCGCTCCTTCTTCTTGAGCTGGGCCGTGGTGCCGTCGGTCTCCTCGCGGCGGAGGGTCTCCATGCGGCGGAGGCTCCCGCGGATCGTCGCGAAGTTGGTGAGCATCCCGCCGAGCCAGCGGTCGACGGCGAAGGGCATCCCGGCGCGCTCGGCCTCCTCACGGACGACGTTCTGCGCCTGCTTCTTGGTCCCGACGAAGAGGATCTCGCGGCCGCGGGCGGCGAACCGGGCGGCGGCGTCGGCGGCCTCGTCGAGGCGGGCCTGGGTCTGCTTGAGGTCCAGGATGTGGATCCCGTTCCGCTGCATGAAGATGAACGGGGCCATCTTCGGGTTCCACCGGCTGGTGAGGTGCCCGAAGTGGGCGCCTGCGCGGAGCAGGTCTTCGATCGATGCGCGTGGCATGGGTATAGGGGGATGGGTTGGAACCTGCCCCCACCGTCTGCCGCGTGGACGATCCCGGCCAGGGCCAGGACACCCGTCCACGCGTCGGGCGGGGCGTGAGATACGGGCGCGGCGGGCCAACACCCGCCGCCCCGTCTGCAAAGCGACTAGCGCTTCGAGAACTGGAACTTCTTGCGGGCCTTCGGCTGGCCGGGCTTCTTCCGCTCGACCATGCGCGGGTCCCGCGTCAGGTAGCCGGCGTCGCGGAGCGGCTTGCGGAGGTCCTCGTTGAAATCGACGAGGGCGCGGGCGATGCCGAGCTGGATGGCCTCGGCCTGGCCCGTGAGGCCGCCGCCCTTGGCGTTGACGAGCACGTCGAACTGGCCACGGAGCTCGGTGAGGTCGAGCGGCGCCGTGGCCGACGCCTGACGGATCGTGGTCGGGAGGTACTCGGCGAGCGGTCGCTTGTTGACGACGACGCTGCCGGAGCCGGGGCGGAGGTAGACGCGGGCGACCGACGTCTTGCGGCGGCCGACGGCCTGATACTGGGTTGCCATACTGCGTAAGTGCGAGTGGTCGAGTGCGCAGGTCGCGAGGTGCGGCGCACCCGGACCCTCGCGGGAACTAGTCGATGGTGAGCGGCTCGGGCTGCTGGGCCTCGTGCGGGTGGTCCGGGCCGGCGTAGACGTGGAGCTTCCCGAGCATCGCGCGGCCGAGCTTGTTGCGCGGCATCATGCCCTTGACGGCGTTCTCCACGATGAACTCGGGCTTCGAGGCCCGGAGCTCCTTCGGGGTCCGCTTCGTGATGCCGCCAGGGTAGCCGGAGTGCTTGAAGTACTCCTTGTCGGTCTCCTTCTTGCCCGTGAACCGCGCCTTCTCCGCGTTGACGACGATGACGTTGTCGCCGACGTCCATGTGGGGGGTGTACTCGGGCTTGTGCTTGCCGCGGAGGATCGAGGCGACGCGGGCGGCCAGCCGGCCGACGACGACGTTCTCCGCGTCGACGACGTGCCACGCCTTCTCGACGTCGCCGGGCTTCGCGCTGTACGTCTTGAACGAGGTCGTGTTCATAACTTGAGGGGCCGAGGCCCAGGAGGTCAGAGCCGCCGGAGCGGCAGGCGCCGGAGCGCACAGGAAGAGTGTCGGGGCCGGACGAAAGAGCGGGCGACGCTAGGACCGGCCCCGCAGAGCGGGCCTGCCGGCCCAGCCGCACCGCGACCGGGGGCGCCCCGTTCGCCCCAGCGGGGGACGCAGACGGACGGACGCCACAAGACCGGACAAGCTAGGGTGCGGCCTAGGGCGGGGTCAATGAACCGGATGTGCCCAGGAGGCCCAAATGGGCAGGTTCAAGGATTCTTCCCCGGTCCAGACCGCCCGTATCTTACTCGTTTTCGTGCGCCGACGGCTTTTAGCGACGTGACTCCCGCCCCGTTTCACCGCCTCGAAGCGATCGCTTCGCGCCTGCCCTTCGCGGTGGACGACTACGCGGCGGCCGGAGCAGCGTTCGCCCGCTGGAAGGACTCGCGACGAGACGAGGACCTCCGAACGGTGGAGATCTGGTCGTACTGCTATACTTATCGGTACTTCTACGCCAAGTTCGCCCGTGAGCGCGTCGGCGGGGCCAGTGACCTCGACGCGGCCATCGACAAGGCCTACGTCCGCGTCCTCACGCACCTCGACTCCGTCCGGAACCCGCTCAAGTTCGCCCACTTCGTGAGCGTGATCTGCAAGCGGACCCTGCTCAATCACCGCTCCCGACGCCGTGAGACGGTCGAGGTGATGGAGGACATGGCGCCCACGCGGTCGGCGGGGGCCAGCGATTACGACGGCCACCTCGTTCGACACGTGCTCGCCGCCGCGATCGGGGCCCTCCCCGACGCGATCCGCGACATCGCGCGAATGCGCCTGCTCGACGGGATGGAGTACGAGGCGATCGCGGAGGAGACGGGCCGGCCGACGCCCACCGTCCGCACCTACGTCTCGAAGGCCGTCGCTCGGCTCCGCGAGGACGAGGACCTGCGGGCGCTCTACTTCGACGACCTGCTGCCGCCCAGCGTCGAGCGGTCGCTCACGGGTAAAGAGACGAACCCGTGAGACCCCAGGGTTATACAGAGGCGCACCTCCGTGTCTAGACGGGCGTTCCCCAACTCTCCGTGACTGACATCGCTACCCGGCTTACCGAGTATCCTGCCCTCGCTCCCGACCAGCGGGGGGAGGTCGATGCCTACGTGGCGGACCATCCGGAGTGGGTCGAGCAGCACGCGGAGGCGCAGGCCTTCGCCGCGCTTCTGGATGCGGCCCTGGAGGGAGGCGTAGACGGACAGGCCCCGGAGGGGCCCCCCGGCCGGGAGGAGTCCCCGGATGCCGTCGGGTTCCGCGAGCGCCACGACGATCTGGCCGCGACCGAGGACCCGGTCCGCAAGTTCGAGCGGCTGACGGGCCGGTCTCTCGACCCGGTGCCGGGCGTCGGGGGGAATGGGCAGGCCCGGGGTCTCCCCGCCGCGCCCGATCGCCCCGCGGCCCGCGCAGCCGGTCGTGCACGGTTGGTGCCCCGGTGGGTCCCGGCAATGGTCGCCGTGCTCGTAGTCGCGTATGGTGGGCTGTACGCCCTCTCGTCCGCATCCATCTCGGAACGGGCGCAACTGGCCGCCCTCGGCGAGTTGTCGGAGTACGCCGCGCCGACGCTACGCGGCGCCGACGACCCCCAGGACCTGTCGGCTCGCCTCGATGCGGCACTGGACCATGTGGACGAGGCCCGCGAGTCGACGCTCGGCCTGTACCCCCGCTACGACGACGCCGCGTTGACGGCGGTGGCAGCCGACCTTGGCGCCATTTCGACCGAGGCGGAGCCTGGGACGTCGGTCGCGCAGGAGGCCCGACTCGCGCTCGGTCGCGTCTATCTCTACCTCGGCCGCGACGGGGACGCGGCCCGCGTGCTGGGGACACTCGTCCGCGAGGGCGGCTACCGGGCGTCCGCCGCTCGGCGTCTCCTCGACTACATCCGCGCGCAGGACGGTGCCTGAGAGCCAGGGCTGACAGGTCGGTGGCACGGGGCGTCGGTACCTTGGCGGCGAGTCCAATCCCCTGTCTGTGTACGCATACGTTTCCGGCACCCTCGCCGAGAAAAAGCCGACGGAGGCCATCGTGGAGGCCGGCGGCATCGGCTACCGCCTCCTGATCCCCGCCTCGTCGTTCGAGAAGCTCCCGGCCCCGGGGCAGGCCGTCAAGCTCGTCACCACCTTCGTCGTCCGCGACGACGCCCACACGCTCTACGGCTTCGCCACCGACGCCGAGCGGACGACGTTCGAGACGATGACGGCTGTCTCCGGCGTCGGCCCGAAGCTGGCCCTGGCGGCGCTCAGCGCCATGAGCCCGGCCGAGCTTCGCGACACGGTCGTGGGCGGCGACGCGGCGATGCTCACGCGCGTTCCAGGCATCGGGAAGAAGACGGCCGAGCGGCTGATCGTCGAGCTGCGCGACAAGTTCGCGGCCATCGATGGGCTGGAGCCGGCCGGCGCGCTCGGCGGCGACGGCAGCACCGAGGCCCGGGCCGACGCACGCGCCGGGCTCGAAGCCCTTGGGCTCTCCCGCGCCGAGGCCGAGCGGCGGCTCCGCAAGGCCCTCCGGGCCCATCCAGGCACCCAATCGGCGGAAGACCTCATCCGACTCGCGCTGCGCGAGGGCTGACGGTCACACGCGGGCGTTCACGAGAGCGTCGCAGGACCGTAAGGTGGGGGTAACACTGTTCTAACCCGGGCGTCCTAGGTTGGAGAACCCGTTTCCGTCCCCCCGCTGCATGGCTCCCGACGCAGAGGCCCCCGAAACCGCCACCGTCCTCGTCGTCGACGACGAACCCGACCTCGTCGAGCTGCTCCAGTACGCGCTCGAGACGGCCGGCTTCCGCGTCCTCACGGCCGGCAACGGGATCGAGGGGCTGGCCCTCGCCGAGGCCGAGCGGCCGGACCTTCTCGTGGTCGACATCATGATGCCGCAGATGGACGGGATCGAGCTGACGGAGAAGGTCCGCGAGCGAGCGGCCCTCCGCCTCACGCCCATCCTCATGCTCACGGCCCGGACCGACGAGCGCGACGAGATCTCCGGACTGGAGGCCGGCGCCGACGACTACCTCCCGAAGCCGGTCAGCCCGCGGCGGCTCGTGAGCCGGGTGAAGGCGCTCCTCCGGCGGATCGAGCGCGAGGAAGAGGCGACGACGAGCCAGATCCGGGTCCACGACCTCGTGATCGACCGCGAGCGGTACGTGGTGGAGCGGCCCGAGACGGGCGAGACGTTCCGGCTCCCCCGCAAGGAGTTCGAGCTGCTGTTCTTCCTCGCCAGCCACCCCGGGCGCGTGTTCGAGCGGGACGACCTGCTCAGCGCCGTCTGGGGCGCCGACGTGGTGGTCGTGGACCGGACCGTGGACGTGCACGTGCGAAAGATCCGCGAGAAGATCGGGAGCGACTACATCGAGACGGTCAAGGGCGTCGGGTATCGGCTGGCCGAGGCGCTGTAGGACGGGCGTATCCTGCCATGCCGCAGCCCTCTGCTCCCGTGATCCGTCCGACGCCGCGCCCGCCCCGGGTGCACCGCCTCGCCCTCCACGTCGCGCGGACAGTGGGCCTCGTCGTCGGGGCGGTGGGCCTTGTCGTCGCCCTGTGGATCTCGGAGGGGTGGGGCACCCGTGTCGCCCTCGTCGTGGCGATGGCGATGGTGGCCGGCGGTGCCACGTACCTGGCCGTCTCGCGCCAGGTGGCGGAGCGGTTGGAACTGGCGCGACGAACGCTCCGGGAAGCGCGCAAGCGCCGGTTCGATGCCCTCGCAGCGCTCCCCGGCTCGCAGGACCGGGACGAGATCGACGCCCTGATCCACCAGGTCGGCCGGGCCGGGCGCACGCTCCAGCAGGAGATCGAGCGGCTGGAGCGCGTGGAGAGCTACCGGCGCGAGTTCCTGGGCGACGTGAGCCACGAGCTGCGAACGCCGATCTTCGCGGTGGCGGGCTTCGCCGAGACGCTCCTCGACGGGGCACTCGACGACGAGCGCGTGCGTCGGCGGTTCGTGGAGAAGATCCTCCACAACGCGCAGCGCCTGGAGGCCCTCACGCGCGACCTCTCCGACATCTCGAAGCTGGAAACCGGCCGTCTCCAGCTCGACCGGGCCCCCTTCGACCTGCGCGAGCTGGTGACCGAGATGGTCGAGGGGCTGGAGCACGCCGCGCGCGAACACGACGTGACGCTCACCGCCCGCATTCCCCCCGATCTCCCCCGCGTCGTTGGCGACCGGGAGCGGCTGCGGCAGGTGCTCACCAACCTGGCCGAGAACGCGCTCAAGTACAACGAGCCGGGCGGACAGGTGGAGGTCACCGCGCGGCAGCGCCCGACCGGCGACGTGCGCGTCTCGGTAGTGGACGACGGGATCGGGATTCCCGCCGACGCGCTCGGGCGGCTCACGGAGCGCTTCTTCCGCGTCGACAAGAGCCGGTCGCGGGCCGAGGGCGGGACGGGCCTCGGGCTCGCCATCGTGAAGCACATCCTGGAGGCGCACGGCCAGCGCCTCGACGTGGAGAGCCGCCTGGGCTATGGCTCGACGTTCGCGTTCTCGCTTCCTCCCTCGGGCCCGACGTTCGCGCTCGGCGGCGACGGCGCGTCGCTCCGCACGGACCTTTCCCGGTCCCATCGGGCAACGCCGGGAGAAGAAACGGCGGCCTAGTACGCTCCAGTACGCAGGGCGGAACACGGGTTCGGCCTGTTCGGGTACGAGGGGCCCCTAGCCCCTCCGCCGTGACCCTCGCCGACCTCATCCAGCAATCCCACTTCGTGTCGTCCGGACAGGAGGCCCTCCTCAACGTGTTCGCGACCGACTCGTGGGCGTCCGGGGAGATCTCCGCGGCGATCTCGGCGTATGGCATCACGCAGGCGCAGTACAACGTCCTCCGGATCCTCCGGGGCCGCCATCCGGACCGCTACGCCTGCTCCGAGATCGGATGCCGCCTCCTGGACCGAACACCCGACGTGACGCGGCTGCTCGTCCGCCTGGAAAGGCAGGGGCTCGTCCGCCGCGAGCGGGCCGAGCACGACCGCCGCGTGGTCGAGGTCGAGATCACGCCTGCGGGGCTGGCCCTCCTGGAGAAGCTCGACGAACCCGTCGTCCGCGTCACGGAGCGGATCACCCGGCACCTCTCCGACGAGGAACTCGCAACGCTGTCTCAGCTCCTCGAGAAGATGCGCACCGACCAGGAATAGAGACGGCCCGACCTCCGGCACAGACGCCGGCGGCCGGGCTGATCCCGGAAGTCAGAGTGCGCGCTACCAGCGGGGCTGTCCGCGGACGGCGTGGAGTCGGGCCGAGGCCCCGGCGGCGTCCGGCGAGAACGTGCCGACCCACACCTTGTAGCTGCCGGCGGCGCCGTTGGAGAACGTTACAGCCGGGTTGATCCCGCTGGCGTCGTCGCTGCAGTGCCAGCGCCCGGCCGGATCCAGCACGAGGATCGTCGTGTCGGTGTCGGACGTGGCGTAGATGGCGAGTGGGCCCTCCCCGTCGAAGGAGACGGTCGCGTTCGGCGTGGCGTTGTCGATGTAGCCGGAGCATCCATTGCCCGGGACCGCGTTGAGGTCGTGCCCCCCCGCCCGGATGCCGATGGAGCCGAGCTCCGACGCTGCCGTGAGCGTGGCGCCGGCGCTCGCGTTCCGGTTCGGCTGGGCCTGCGCGGGAAGCGTGGCCAGCAGAAGGGCGGCGAGAGCCAGGAAGTAGGAAAGACGCATGGCCGTGAGCGGGGAGGTGAGCCTGTTTTCCTACAAACGCAGTGCCACCGGGATTGGTGCCACCTACTCGTTCATTGCGTCCGTCCCCACCTCCACCGTGAGTTCCGCGTCCGGGGTATTAGTGAGCCGGGAGAAGGTGCCGACCCAGACCGAGTACTCGCCGTCGCCGCCCTCCGAGATGGAGATGTGAGGGTCGGTGCCGTCGGCGTCGTCGCTGCAGAACCACGCGCCGGTCGGCGTCTGGAGGACGAGCGTGAGGTCCACGTCGGCGGAGGCCGAGACCTCGACCCGCCCGTTGGCGGAGAAGGTGGCCGTGGGGCGCTCGCTCACGAATCCGCTGCACGAGAGGCCCGCCACCGGGTTGAGGATCGGCCCGCCCGGCCGCACGCTGGCCGTCTCGCCGACGCGAACGGTGGTCGCCGCCCCGCCGGTCCGGATCTCCATGTCCTCGTACGTGCCGTCCGACTGAGGGTCCACCTCCAGCGGCTCGGAGCTGAAGCTGGACTCGGAGACCTCGAGCTCGCCACGTGCGATCGTCACCGTCGCGTCGACGGCCTCGTCCATCTCGCCGTAGGTGCCGACCCACACCTTGTACGTGCCGGCGCCGGGCTCGTCGATCTGGACGCCCGGGTCGAAGTCGTAGGCGTCGTCGCTGCAGAACCACATGCCGCCCGGCGTGAGAAGCACCATCACGAGGTCGAGGTCACTCGTCGCCGTGACGGCCACCGGCCCCTCGCCCGAGAGGGTGAGGCCGACCGTCGGGCGGTTGTCGATGTGGCCGCCGCAGGCGGGGCCCTGCACGGGGTTCAGGACCGTGGGCGAGATCACGACGTCCACCGACGTCTCCTCGTCGTCGAGGGCCAGCGTCGCTGCTGGGGACACGGTCAGGTCGAGCACGCTGTAGGTCCCCTCTGAGTACGGCGCGCCTCCCATGTCGTCGTCGATGACGAAGTCCCCCGCCGGGGGAGGCGTCTCGGAGACGACGAGGGTGGCCGCCTGCGCCGCCGCTCCCGCATTGAAGGTGCCGACCCAGACGGCGTACGGGCCGTCGGCCGGGTCCGTGATCTCGACGAGGGGGTCGGAGCCCTGGAAGTCGTCGTTGCACCGTATGGTGCCGTCGGGCCCAGAGACGAGGAGGACGAGGTCGGCGTCGACGCCGGAGGCTGAGATCACGAGCGCGCCCGTGCCCCCGTCGGCCTCGTAGTCGAGGACGGCGGTCGGCCGGGCGGCGTCGAGAAACCCACTGCAGAACACGTCGTCCGCGAGGTCGAGCGAGGTGGCGCCGTCGGGCCCACCGGCTTGCACGTTGATCTCGAGGATCCCCTGCTCGGCTTCGAAGCCGCCTGCGATCGCGACGGTCCCGGCCGCGGGCGTCGCCTCGGGGTCGAGGACCGGCGGCGGGGGTGGGGAGCCGGCGAAGAGCGTGGCCTCCGTCTCATACGGGTCCGGGCTGAACGAGCCCAGCCACACGGCGTAGCGCCCGGGTGGCGCCTCCTCCATCTCGACGACGGGCGAGGTCCCCTCCGCGTCGTCGTTGCACGACCACTCCCCGTCAGGCCCGGCGACGAGGAGCGTCGCGTCGAAGGGGGCGCGGACCCAGACCCGGAGGTCGCCGCCGCCCCAATCCAGCACGACGTCCGGAGCGGAGGGGTCGACGTAGCCCGGGCAGTCCGCGAGGCCGCTCTCGGAAACCGCCCGCACGTCGAACGTGGCGGAGCCGGCGGTGCCTGCGGTCAGCCGGAGCGCCTGGGCGGCGGGCCCGGCGTCGGGCTGCATCTGGGCGAGGGCGCCCAGGGGGGCGAGGAGGAGAGCGACGAGGAGCGGGGACAGGCGCGGCATCGGGAGCAGAGACGAGAGAGAGGGAAGGTCGCCTTCGGGGCGGAGAAGAACCAGGAGCCCCGAGACGCGAGCGGGGCGCCCCGACCAAGCCGGAGCGCCCCGCAGGAGTCGGCGCCGAGCGTTACTGCCGAGGGTCGATCTCGGAGATGAAGAGGGTGGCCGGGGCCGGCTCGTCCCCGTAGGTCCCGACCCAGATGTCGTAGAGGCCGTCGGCGGCGGCCGGAATCTGCACGAGCGGGTCGCCATCGCCGTAGCTGTCGTCGTCGCACACCCACGAGCCGTCGGGGAGGTTGACGAGGATCGTCGTGTCCTCGCCGGAGACGGCGTAGATGTAGAGCGGGCTCTCGCCGCTCGTCGCGTAGTAGAGGTCGACGTCCGGGGCGTCGGTGACGGAGCCGTAGTCGCAGCCCTGGACCCCGGGCTGAATCGCTCCCCCGGCCGTCAGGTCGGTCGAGTAGGGGTCCGGGAGGAAACCCTCCTCCAGCGACACGTCGCCGAACGTGGGATCGAGGCTGGGGTCCTGCGCTGCCGCGAGCGGGGCGAGGCCGACGAGCAGGAAGGTGAGTAGGGACAGGCGCATGGGAGAGGGAGGACGGGGAGGAAGCGAAGCTACCGGCCTTCTCCTCCTCCCCCAAATGTGCCTCCCCAGCGGACTCGTCTGCTACGCGGTCTCCTTCGCCGTCGCGTGGCCGTTGATCGAGGCCGCCGGGCGGCTGTCCGCCACGAACGTAAGCCACCCGTTCGGGTTGTTCACGTCGCGGAGCGCCTCGAAGTAGGCCGTCTGGAGCTCCTCCGTGATCGGGCCGCGCCGGCCTTCGCCGATCGTGTACTTGTCCACCGAGCGGATGGGCGTGACCTCGGCGGCGGTGCCGGTGAAGAACAGCTCGTCGGCGAGGTACAGGACCTCTCGGGGGAGCGACCGCTCGACGACGGAGTAGCCGCGGTCGCGGGCGATCTGGATGACCGAGTCGCGCGTGATGCCGGGCAGGATCGAGAGCGTCTGGGGCGGCGTCGAGATCTCCCCGTCGCGGACGATGAAGAGGTTCTCGCCCGAGCCCTCCGAGAGGTAGCCGTCCACGCTGAGGGCGATGCCCTCCGAGTAGCCGTTGAGCACGGCCTCCATCTTGATGAGGCTCCCGCCGAGGTAGTTGCCGCCGGCCTTCGCCATGGCCGGGAGCGTGTTGGGGGCCGGCCGGTTCCACGACGAGACCTGCACGTCGACGCCCTGCTCCACGGCCTCGTCGCCGAGGTACTGGCCCCACTCCCACACGGCGACGGCGATCTCCACGGGGTTGTTGAGCGGGTTCACGCCCATCTTGCCGTAGCCGCGGTAGGCGACGGGCCGGATGTAGCACGCCTCCAGTCCGCTGTCGGCCACGGTCTCCACCACGGCGTCGCAGAGCTGGTCGAGCGAGTAGCCGAGGTCCATCCGGTGGATCTTGGCCGAGTCGATCAGGCGGGCCATGTGCTCGCGGAGCCGGAAGATGGCCGGTCCGCGGTCGGTGTGGTACGCGCGGATCCCTTCGAACACCGACGACCCGTAGTGGACGACGTGCGAGAGGACGTGGACGGTCGCGTCCTCGTAGGCGACCAACTCTCCGTTGAACCAGATGCGGGGCTTCGACATGGGGGAGGGGGGAAGGGCGGGAAGGATGGCGAGCCGCCGGCCGGCGGCTGCGGGCCGGTCGGAGAACGCCAAGATAGAGGGGTCGGGATCCTGGAAGCGCTTCCGAAACGGTATCGTCCGACTCTTCAGAATCGCGGCCGGTGCCCTGGGCCGCTCCGCCAAAACGGACGCATATTGAGGTCGACCGGCACCGGTCGCCGCCGCCCGCCGTCCGGGCCCCACCCACTTCGGACCCTCTCGACCATGCGCTCTCTCCCCACGCTCGCGCTCCTGCTCGCGTTTGTTGCCGGCTGCTCGTCCGGCGTCCAGGTTCTGGACGCGCCGGAGGCCCCGCCGTCCACCGAGCCTGCTTTCGACCCGCTCACGGAGGCGGAGCTGGCCGCGGCCGAGGAGGCCGCCTTCGAGGTCCCGGTGATCTACCGGACGCTCGACAACGGCCTGAAGGTCGTCCTATCGGAGGACCACTCGTCGCCGACCGCTGTCGTGGCCGTCTACTACAACATCGGCTTCCGGATCGAGCCCCGCAGCCGGACCGGCTTCGCCCACCTCTTCGAGCACATGATGTTCCAGGGGTCGGAGAACCTGGGCAAGAACGAGTTCATCGGGCTCGTCCAGCGCAACGGTGGCATTCTGAACGGGTCCACCCGGTTCGACTTCACCAACTACTTCGAGATCGTTCCCTCGAACACGCTCGAGACGATGCTCTGGGCCGAGGCCGACCGGATGCGTGGGCTCGACATCACGCAGGACAACCTGACCAACCAGCAGGGCGTCGTGAGCAACGAGGTGCGCGTCAACGTCATCAACCAGCCGTACGGCGGGTTCCCCTGGCTCGACCTCCCGCAGCTCGCCAACGAGAACTGGTACAACGCCCACAACTTCTACGGTGAGCTGGACGAGATCGAGGCGGCCACGCTCGACGACGTCCAGCAGTTCTTCGACACGTACTACGCCCCGAACAACGCGGCCCTCGTGGTCGTGGGCGACGTGGACCCGGAGCAGACGATGGACTGGATCGAGGCGTACTTCGGCGGCATCGCGGCCGCCGACGTGCCGGCCATCCCGGACCTCTCGGAGCCGCCGCAGACCGAAGAGAAGCGCCTCACGAAGGTGGACTCGCTGGCGCAGCGCCCGGCCCTCGCCGTCGGCTACCACATGCCGCCGCGCAACTCGGACGCCTACTTCGCCATGGGCCTCCTCGACGAGATCCTGCTCCAGGGCGACGACTCCCGGCTCCACCAGGCCCTCGTCAACGACGCGGCCGTGACGGGCGGGGTCTCGGGCGGCATCAACTTCCTGGGCAACATGTTCAACTACAACGGGCCGATGCTCTGGGCCTTCTCGCTCGTCCACGACGACACGACGAACCCGGACTCGATCCTGGCGATCATCGACGCGGAGATCGCGCGGATCCAGGCGGAGGGCGTGAGCCCGGAGGAGCTGGAGCGGGCGAAGGTCAAGTTCCGCTCGGGCTTCTACGACACGGTCGGCGGGACCTTCGGCTTCGGCCGGGCGGACCTGCTCGCCTCGTTCGCCCTGTTCGACGACGACCCCGCCCGCATCAACCGCCTTACGGACCGCTTCGAGGCCGTGACGCCGGGCCTCATCCGGCGGACGGCGCAGCAGGTACTCCGCCCGGAGAACCGGTCCATCATCGTGCTGGAGGCCGCTGGCGCCGGCTCCTGACCGCCCCCGTCGCCGCCCTCGTCTTCTGCTTCCGATCCCCGATATGACTCCCCGATTCCTTCCGCTCGCCGTCGCCCTGCTGGCCGTCGTGGCCGGCCCGGCGATGGCCCAAGAGTTCCCCGCCACGCCGCCCGCGCCCGCCGAGCCCGCGCCCTTCGAGGTGCCGGAGGGCCGGACGTTCACGCTCGACAACGGGATGACGGTCACGCTCCTCCCGTACGGCGCGCTCCCGAAGGCCAACGTGCTCGCCGTCGTCCGCGTCGGGAACGTGGACGAGGGCGCGGGCCAGAACAGCCTCGCCGACCTCACGCTCCCGCTCCTCACGGAGGGGACCGAGGGGATGTCGGCCGAGCAGATCGCCGAGGCCGCCGCGTCGATGGGCGGCTCCATCTCGTCCGGCGCCGGGCTGGACCAGACGACGGTCGGCGGGCGCGTGCTGAGCGAGTTCGTCCCCGACTTCGTCCGCCTCACGGCCGACGTGCTCCAGCGCCCGGCGTTCGAGGCGGACGCCTTCGAGCGGCGCCAGCGCAACGTGCTCCGGAGCGCCGCCGTCGCCCGGTCGCAGCCGGGGAGCGTGGCGCTGGCGGCGTGGCGGCGCGCGCTCTACGGCGACCACCCCTACGCCTCCGTCATCCTGCCGAAGGTGGCGGACATCGAGGCGGCGACGCCAGCGACGGCCCGCGCCTTCTACGAGACCAACGTTGGCCCGGCGCGGACGCGGCTCTACGTCGTCGGCCAGTTCGACGAGGCGGCGACGGAGGCGGCCATCCGCGCGGCGTTCGGCGACTGGCGCACCGGCGTGGCCGCCGCCGACCCGGCGCCGCCCGATACCGCCCCGATCGGCCGCCGCGTGATCCTCGTGGACCAGCCCGGCGCGGCCCAGTCGCAGGTCTACGTCGGTCTCCCCACCGTCGACCCGTCGGAGGCGGAGGCGTACGTGGAGCTGCAGGTGGCGAACGCGCTCCTCGGCGGCTCCTTCGGCTCGCGAATCACGCGCAACATCCGGGAGGACAAGGGCTACACCTACAGCCCCGGCTCGTCGGTGTCGTCGCGGTTCCGGGACGCCTACTGGGCCGAGAGCGCGGCCATCGTCACGCCGGCCACGGGCCCGGCCATCCGCGAGATCCTCCACGAGATCGATAGCCTCGCCACGAACCCGCCCTCGGCGGACGAACTGGAGGGGATCAAGAACTACCTCGCTGGGACGTTCGTCCTCCAGAACTCGTCGGCCGGCGGCATCGCGTCGCTCCTCGCGTTCCTCGACCTCCACGGCCTCGACCGGAGCTACCTGGACGAGTACGTCCAGCGCGTCTACGCCGTCACGCCGGCGGACGTCCAGCGCATCGCTCGGGACGCCATCCGCGGCGACGAGACGCTCATCGTGGTCGTCGGCGACCGGAGCGTGGTGGAGGAGCAGCTCGCGCCGTTCGGGGACGTGACCCTCGAGACGGTCGAGTAGCCCGCGCCCGCCAAAAACGGCCCGACGGCCCCGCTGGCACCGACTGCCGGCGGGGCCGTCGGGCCTCATAGGGGTTGGCCGGTTGTTTGCCTTAGACTTGGGGCGTGAGCCGGCGCGGCCGTCGACTCGTCCTCCCACGCGCGACCGGTCCTCCTCCCCCCATGGACAACGCCATCGACAACGCCCCCTCGATCATCGAGGCCGCTGCCCAGAGCACGCTCGGGATCCTGGCCCTCCTGATCCTCACAGTGGGGGTCATTGCCTACCTCTTTTTCAAGACGTCGAGCGACCGTGTGAAGGTGGTCATCTTCAGCATGATCTTCGTCGGGATGGCGGGGTTCGGGCTCGTCATCCTGAGCGAGGCGAACCCGGCCGCGTCCCGGCCGAACGTCGCCATCGACGAGTCCACGGAGCGGCCGGCGAGCACCCCGACGGGCACGTCGGAGGACGCGGCGCCCGGCCCTACGCTCGTCGACGAGCCGGCGGACCCGCCCTCCGGCCCCGACCGGACGGAGATCTCGCTGGCCTACCTCGGGGATCAGTACAACTGCACCCTCGATCTCGAGATCGCCATCGGCGACCGGACGTTCGTCCCCCAGGGCAACGTCTTCCGGGCAAGCGATGTGGCCGAGGGGCGGCAGCCCTACGAGATCAACGGGCGGATCCAGTGCCCCTACGTCGGCGAGTGCCAGGCGCGGGGGCAGGGGACCCTCGCCGTCACGCCGAACGCGTCGTACAACGTGGTGTGGGTGAACAACGAGGTCGCCATGTGCGACGTCGTGCTCCAACGCGGGTCGTAGGGCGTACCTACGAGCGCTCGCCGGCCGGCGCCGTGAGGGCGTGGAGCACCACGTAGCCCAGCGTCAGCATCCCGCCGAACACAACCATCATGGCGAGGAGGCTCGGCGATCCCAGCGGGTTGCGCGCTAGGTGGGCGATGTCGTGCGCGAGGTGCTCTGGGGCGGCGAGCACGTCCCACGAGTTCCAGCGGAGGACGCGGCCGAGGTAGACGCCGAAGGCGCTCAGGAAGAGTGCCCCCACCGAGGCGACCCAGGCCCACACCGCGCCCCACCGTCGCGCGATCACGCCCTGCACGTCGGCCAGCGAGACGTAGGCGCTGAGCAGGCCGACGCCCGCCGCCGAGAGGAGCATCCCGAGGTCGTACCAGAACGGCACGAACGGGCGCGCCTGCAGGTGGACGAGGTCGGTGAGGATGTAGGGGCCGTTGGGGAGGAACGCGAGCCAGACGGCGCCGAGCCCGAGCATCGCCAGGCGCGGCGCGCCCCGCGCGTCCAGTCGGACGAGTGCCGTCGACGCCATGAGCGGGACCGCCGCGAGCACCAGGTTCCATGCGAGGAACAGCCCGAACGGGGAGCCGGTGGCCCAGAGGCGGACGGCGACGAGGGCGGCGACCCAGCCCCCGAGGAGGACAGCGAGACCGAGGCGTCGGGAGGACGAGGCGAGCATGGCGAGATGCTGACTTTGGATGATAAAGTAGATCAACGACGAGGCGAGGCGCGTGTTGCGCCCCACCCCGTTTTCACCTCAGTGCCGCGAGCCTACGCGTCGTCGCGGTCGTGGACGCGGGCCGGAGGGGACGTCGCCTCGATGGCGGTGAGGTCGTCCAGCACGTTGTATCGGCGGACAGCGCCCTCGGGCACGAGGTAGCTGTCGCCCGGTCCGCACGTGATCACGTCGTCGCCGACGTGGACCTCCACGCGGCCCTCGATGACGTAGCCGACGGTCTCGTACGGGCGCGTGTGGGCTTCGCCACCCTCGCCGGCGCTCTCCGTCCAGCGGCGCATGGCGACGGACGTGCCGGAGACGAGGTAGGTCTGGCCCATCTCGCCTTCGGGCGAGTCGGAGGAGTCAATTTTTTTCACGGAGTGGTCAGCCATGGAGGGGAGGAGAGAAGGGGTGGGTTGAATCCGGGCGCGCCCGGTGGGGTTTCTCCCGTCCGTGCCTGCGCCCCGATCTCCATCCACGTTCGACATCGCCGTTGTCGGCCTCGGGCCGGTGGGGGGAGCGCTGGCGGCGCTGCTAGGGGGGCGGGGCCTCCGCGTGGTCGTGCTGGAGCGGGAGGAGGGCCCGCACGGGCTCCCGCGAGCCGCACACCTCGACGGCGAGGCCCTCCGCATCCTCGGCGCGGCCGGCGCCCCGGTGGCGCGCCTCGGCCGCCCGCTCGACGGGTTCGACCTCGTCGATGCGGACGGGCGGCTTCTCCTACGGGGGCGTCCGGCCGAGACCCCGCCGCCCGGCTTCCCGGCGGGCGTCCTGATCCACCAGCCCGACGTCGAGGCTGCGCTCCGTACGCGGCTGGCAGCGCTGCCGTCCGTGGAGGTCCGCCTCGGCCACGCCGTCGCCGAGGTTCGGGAGGACGGGGACCGGGTGGGAATTCAGGGACGGGGGCCGAGCGGGCGCTTCGAGGTGCGAGCGTCGCTCGCCGTCGGGTGCGATGGGGCGAGCAGCCGGGTGCGGGACGCTCTCGGCATCGAACTGACCGGGAGCGGGTTCGAGCAGCGGTGGCTCGTCGTGGACACGCGGCTCACGCGTTCTCTCCACCTCCCGGACCGGCTCCTCCAGATCGCCGCTCCCCGCCGGCCCTCCACCTACGTCCCGTTTCCGGGCACCCGGCGGCGGTGGGAGTTCCAGCTGGCGGACGGCGAGCGTGCCGACACGCTCCAGCAGCCCGACGCCGTCCGCGCCCTCCTCGCGACGCACGTCGATCCGGACGCGGTGGAGGTTGAGCGGGCGGCCGTCTACACGTTCCACGACCTCGTCGCCCGGACATGGCGCCGCGGGCGCGTCCTGATCGCGGGCGACGCGGCACACCAGATGCCTCCCTTCCTTGGCCAAGGGCTCGGGGCGGGCCTCCGCGACGCGTGGGCGCTGGCGCCCCTCCTTGCCGACGCGCTCAATGGCGCGCCGCTCGCGTCGCTCGACGTGTACGAGGCGGTCCGCCGCCCTCACGTCGAGGCCGTCATTCGGCAGGCGGTCCGGCTCGGGCGGCTCATCACCCTACCGGCGCCGTTGGCCGTGTGGCGGGACCGCGCCTTCCGCCTGGCGCACCGCATGCCCGCTCTCCACCGGCGGCTCCTCGACGTGCGGGGCTAGCGGTATCGTGTACGGCACGACGCCGACCCCATGCCGACCTACCAGAAGCTCATCGCCACCGCCCTCACGCCGCACTTCCGCGAGGCGGCCGAGATCGTCGAGGAGCCGGTGCCGGAGCCGGGGCCGGGCGAGCTCCTCGTACGGAACCGCTGGGCCGGCGTCAACGCGACGGACGTGAACATCACGGCTGGCCGCTACGCTGCGAATCCGACGCTGCCGCTCGATCTGGGGGGCGAGGCGGTCGGCGTGGTCGAGGCCGTCGGTGAGGGCGTCGAGGGGTGGGCCGTCGGCCAGCCGGTGGCGACGATGGGCGTGGGCGGCGGGTACCGCGAGGTCCAGACTGTTCGCGCCGCGCACGCGACCCCGATCCCCGAGGCGACGCCGGAGGTGCTCTCCCTCTTCGTCAGCGGCCTCACGGCGTCTATCGCACTCCACGAGGTGGGGGAGATGGGGTCAGGCGAGACGGTCCTGGTGACGGCCGCGGCCGGCGGCACCGGCCAGTACGCCGTCCAACTCGCCAAGCTCGCCGGCAACACGGTCGTCGGAACGTGCGGGTCGGAGGAGAAAGCGGCCCTCCTCCGCGACCTCGGCGCCGACCGCGTGATCAACTACCGGGACGAGGATCTCGAGTCCGCGCTCCGCGAGTCCGGGCCGTTCGACCTCGTCTATGAGAGCGTCGGACGTCGCTTCTTCGACCTGGCCCTCCGTACCCTCGCCATCCGGGGCCGGCTCCTCATCATCGGCTACGTGAGCGAGTACGTCGACGGGCTGGAGGCGACGACGGGCCCGCGCGTCTACGCCGACCTCCTGGCCAAGTCCGCGAGCCTGCGGGGGTTCTTCCTCCCCCACTTCCCCCGCCACTACGCCGAGCACGTATGCCGGCTCGTGGGGCTGATGCAGCGCGGCGACCTGCGCGTGGAGATCGACCCGCGCCGGTTCGAGGGCATCGGGCAGGTGGTCGACGCCGTCGAATACCTGCACAGTGGGGTGTCGCGGGGGAAGGTGGTGGTTCGCGTTGGATAAGGGCGCTTCGTTTGGGAGTGCTGGGCATAAACGTCTTGTGGTAATGATTTGGGTGCGGGCGGCTCGGCGGCTCCCCACCCGGCGTTTGCGGACCGATGCAACCATCGGGGGAGAAGTGGGTTGGCGGCTCCCTGAACCCATCCGTCTGCCGGACGTCCGCATGCGCCTTGTCCTCTGCCTCGTCGCGACCTTCGTCGCCGCCCCGCTCCTCGCCCAGCCCCTCGTCTTCGACTCGGACTTCGGGACGAACGGGGTGGTGGAGATCGTCCCGGACACGCCGACGGGCGCCTACGCCCTAACGGCCCTCGCCGGCGGCGACGTCATCCTGGGGGCCAGCGTGAAGAACGATGGCGCCCTCGTGCGCCTGGACGCCTCGGGCGGTTTGGTCTCGTCCTTCGGGGACGCCGGCATCGCCCGATTCCGGAGGGACGCAACCGCCGAGCACTACCCCGTCGACGTGGTCGAAGCGGCGGGCGGCGACTTCCTTGTGGCAGGAACGACCGTAAGCGGAAGCGTGAGCAGAGGGTTTGTGAGCCGCCTGTCGTCGGACGGGGACCTGGACACGTCGTTTGGGACGGACGGCTTCGTGACGATCTCGAGTGACAACGGATACGCGAGGGCGGAGATCGTTGCCCTCGGTCTGCTGGACGGGGGCGGCCTGGTCGCGGTCGGGTCGGGGCGGACGACGAGCAATGCGGCGGCCATGCCCATCGTCGCCCGGATGACAGCGGACGGGGCACTGGACACGACCTATGGGTCCAATTCCGATGGCATCGCCCGCATCAACCTCTCGATGACGGTCATCAACGGCCTCATCCTCCCGAGCGGGCAGGTCTACATCTCCGGGAGCGCGCCCACGGGGGAGGCCATCCTGCTTCGCCTCACGGCCTCGGGAGACCTGGATCCATCGTTCGGGAACGCCGGGGTCGTCAAGTTTGACCCGAGTGACGTGCGCGACTACTTCTACCGACTGGCGCTCGACAGCCAGGGCCGGATCGTCGCCGCCGTCACGGCCACGGCGGCGGACGAGGTCCCCGCGCAAGGGTATGTGGCTCGGTACCTCCCCAATGGCACCCTCGACCCGTCGTTCGACGGCGACGGGTACGCGCAGGCGACGGGCGACGGCGGGGCGTCGGCCGTCCTGATCCGCGGCGACGGCTCGATCCTGGTCATCGGGTCGACGGCCGTGGGCGACGGTTACCAGGCCCTCGTCGCCCAGTTCACCCAGAGCGGAGCGCTGGACACGACCTTCGGCACGGGCGGGAGGATCACGATCGATGCCGACCGGGACAACACCGGCCTGGAGGGTGTGGCCGACGGCTCGGACGTGGTCGTCGCCGGCTACTTCACCGGGGCGGACTACACGCGCAACGGCATCCTGGCCTTCCGCCTGACGCCCATGGGCACGGCCACCGAGCCCGGGCTCCTGGCGACGGGCCTCTCGCTCCGGCACGGCGGCGCGCACCCGGCGCGCGGCGCGGTGCGCCTCGCCGTCACGGTCGACCGGCCCACGGCGCTCCGCGTCGACCTCGTCGATCTCCAGGGCCGCGTCGTCGCCCACGTGCAGGACGGTGTCCTTGGGGAGGGGGATCACGCCCTTCCCCTCACGGTCGACGTGCCGGCCGGGATGTACCTGGCGCGCGCCATCGCCGACGACGGCCGGAGGGCGCATCTGCCCGTGGTCGTTCTCCGCTGATCCGATGGGGATCGCCGGCGGTCTGGGAGACGGGCCGTCGGTGAGCGAGACCGACCGGGGACCTCGGGGGCTCCATGAGCTTTCGGTAGAGGCGGATACTGCCGTGCGTCGAGCGTTGAAGCAGCACTCCTCCCGGACCCCATGCCCGCCGCCGACCTGTCTCCGCGCGACCGCTCGCTCACGCTCTTCGCCGTCCTCCTCGCGCTCTTTCTAGGAGCCCTCGATCAGACCATCGTCGCGACCGCCCTCCCGCGGATCGTCGAGGATCTCCAGGGCATCACGCGCTACGCCTGGGTGGCCACGGCCTACCTGCTCGCGTCGACGGCGATGGTGCCGGTCTACGGCAAGCTGGCCGACATCATGAGCCGGCGGACGATCGAGGTGTGGGCGATCGGGCTGTTCCTCCTCGGGTCGGCGCTGTGCGGGCTGGCTGGCGAGTTCGGGTCGCTCCCGATTCTGGGCGACGGGATGACGCAGCTCATCGTATTCCGCGCCGTCCAGGGGATCGGCGGGGCGGGCCTCTTCGCGATGGCGTTCATCGTCATCGCCGACCTGTTTCCGCCCGCCGTTCGCGGGAAGTACCAGGGGTTCGTGGGCGCGGCGTTCGGGATCGCGAGCGTGCTCGGGCCGCTCCTGGGCGGCCTCCTCACGGACCACGGCGACGGGCTCCTGCCCGGCGTGGCCGGGTGGCGGTGGGTGTTCTACGTCAACGTGCCGTTCGGGGCGCTCGCGCTGTGGTTCGTGCTCCGCCGGATGCCCCGGCTCGACCCGGTCGAGCGCGGCCGGCTCGACGTGCTCGGCGCGTCGTTCCTCATGGGCGGCCTCGTCCCGCTCATCCTCGCCCTCCAGCTCGACAAGCGGGCCTACCCGTGGACGGGCGGCGTCACGCTCGGGCTGTTCGCGGCGGCGGCCGCCCTAATCGGCCTGTTCGCCGTGCGGACCGCGCGGGCATCGGACCCGCTCCTCGACCTCAGCCTGTTCCGCCAGCGCGTGTTCTCGGCCTCCGTCGGTGCGCTGTTCTGTTACGGCGCCGGCTTCCTCGGGCTCGTCGTGTTCCTCCCGCTCTACCTCGTGAACGTGCTCGGGACGAGCGCGACGGCGGCGGGCGTGGCGCTCATCCCGCTCTCGCTTGGCGTCGTGTTCGGGGCGACGGTGAGCGGCCAGCTCGTCTCGCGTGTGGGGCGCTACAAGGCGTTCATGGTCGGCGGCGGGCTCGTCCTGTTCGCCGGCGTGTTCGGGCTGAGCCGCCTCACGGCGGACTCGGCGTTCGGGACGGTCATCGCCCTCATGGTGGTCTGCGGCCTCGGCATCGGCCCGACGCTCCCGCTCTTCCCGCTGGCGGTCCAGAACGCGGTCGACGTGCGGCGGCTGGGGCAGGCGACGAGCGCGACCCAGTTCTTCCGCCAGATCGGCGGGGCGGTGGGGACGGCCGTGCTCGGCTCGATCCTCGCCTTCTCGCTCGTGACGGCCCTCGGGCCGGAGGCCATGGCCGGGGCTCGCCCCGCGGACGACGGGGCCCCTGCCGCCGGCGAGGTCCACGCCGCCGATGAGGTCCACGCCGACGCCGGGCTTCCGCCCGAACCGGTCCGGCAGGCGTACGCGCAGGCCACGCGCCGCGTCTACACCGCCGCGCTCGCCTTCGTCGGGGTAGGGTGGTTGCTGACGCTTCTGGTTCCGGACCTCCCGCTGCGCAAGACGTTCGCCGAGGACCCGGGGCGCGGGACGGAGGTGGGGCCAGACGAGCAAGTCCCGGCCGAGGCGCTGGCCTCGTGACCGCGGTTCACCGCCGGCCGTAGGTTGCCCTCTCCCCGCCGCGTGCCCATGTCCGACCCCTCTTCGCTCCGCCTCGACGGCAAGGTCGCGCTCGTCACGGGCGCCTCGCGCGGGATCGGCCGCGCCATCGCCGAGGCCTTCGCCGGCGCCGGCGCGAAGGTGGCGCTCGCCAGCCGCACGCAGGACGACCTCGACGCCGTCGCCGATGTCATCCGCGAGGCCGGGGGCGAGGCGCTCGCCGTCGCCGCGCACACCGGGAGCGACGAGGCCGTCGAGGCCCTCGTCGGGCGCATCACCGACGCGTGGGGCGGCGTCGACGTGCTCGTCAACAACGCGGCGACGAACCCGCACTTCGGGCCGCTCCTCATGAGTGAGATGTCGCAGTGGGACAAGACCTACGACGTGAACGTGAAGGGCTACGTCCGGACGATCCGGGCCTGCATGCCGTCGATGATCGAGCGGGGCGGCGGGTCCGTCGTCAACGTGGCGAGCGTAGCGGGCGAGCGGCCGCTCCCGGGCATGGGCGTCTACTGCGTCTCGAAGGCCGCCGTCCTCATGCTGACGGAGGTGCTGGGCGCTGAGCTGGCGAGCCAGGGCGTCCGCGTCAACGCCATCGTGCCCGGCTTCGTCAAGACGCAGTTTTCGTCGGTCTTGTGGGAGGACGAGCGGAACGCCGCGCAGCTCCGCCAGCTCATCCCGCAGCGGCGGATCGCCGACCCCGAGGAACTGGCGCCGCTCGCGCTCTACCTCGCCTCCGACGCGTCCGCGTTCGTGACCGGCGCCCGCTTCCGGATCGACGGCGGCCAGCTCGTCGGCACGCCGGGGACGTAGCCGTGGCCGCTCTCGACTCGCTGCTCGACCGCGTCCGTTCGTTCGTCGCGGACGCGTGCGTCCCGCTCGAACCGCTCCTCCGCGCCCACGACTACGCGGCCCTGGGCGACGCGCTCACGGATGTTCGCCGGCGAGCCCGGGAGGAGGGACTGTGGAACCTCGCCCTCGGCGCCGAGCACGGCGGCGCGGGGCTCTCGCTGCCGGAGTTCGGCCGCGTGAGCGAGGCGCTCGGGTGGAGCCCGCTCGGGCACCTCGCCACGAATGGGCAGGCGCCGGACATCGGCAACATGGAACTGCTGCTGGCCCACGCCACCGAGGAGCAGAACGCCACATTCCTCCAGCCGCTCCTCGACGGCGCGGTCCGCTCGTGCTTCGCCATGACGGAGCCCGAGCACGCCGGCTCCAACCCGACGCTCCTCAGCACGACGGCCCGCCTCCACGACGGCGCGTGGGTGATCAACGGGCACAAGTGGTTCGCGACCGGCTTCGACGGCGCGGCCTGGTGCGTCGTCATGGCCGTCACCGACCCCGACGCCGAGAGCCGGTACGCGCGGGCCTCGATGCTCCTCGTCCCCACCGACGCCGATGGGCTGGAGCACGTCCGCCGGCTGCCCGTCATGGGCGACGAGGGGGCGGGGTGGTTCTCGCACTCCGAAATTCGCTTCCACGGCGTCCGGGTGCCGGAGGCGAACCTGCTCGGGCCGCGCGGCGGCGGCTTCCGGCTCGCGCAGGAGCGGCTGGGGCCAGGTCGCATCCACCACTGCATGCGGTGGGTGGGCGTGTGCGAGCGGGCCCTCGCCATGCTGTGCGAGCGAGCGGTCGCTCGCGAGGTCGCGCCGGGGCGGACGCTGGCGGACCAGCAGACGGTCCAGCACTGGATCGCCGAGAGCCGGGCCGAGATCGACGCCGCACGCCTCCTCGTCCTCGACGCCGCCGAGGCCATCGAGCGCGACGGTGCCCGGTCCGCACGCGGCCGGATCAGCGTCATCAAGTTCACCGTCGCGGGCACGCTCCAGCGCGTGCTCGACCGGGCGGTCCAGGTCCACGGCGGGCTCGGGATGCTGGACGACACGCTCCTCGCGTTCTGGTACCGCCACGAGCGCGCCGCGCGGATCTACGACGGCCCCGACGAGGTCCACAAGGCCGTCGTCGCCCGCGAGGAACTCACGCGCTACCGCTAGGCCATGCCCGAGATCGACCGCCCCCGCGACGTCCGCCCCGGCGAGGAGCTGGATCTTGGCGCCCTCGCCGACTGGCTCCGCCGCGAGCTGGGCATCGAGGACCGCCCGGTGGTCCACCAGTACCCGAGCGGGTTCTCGAACCTGACGTACCTCCTCGACCTGGGGCACCGCGAGATCGTCCTGCGCCGGCCGCCGCACGGGGCCCAGGTGAAGGGGGGACACGACATGGGGCGCGAGTTCCGCCTCCTCTCTGCGCTGACCGGCGCCGTGCCGGTCCCGGAGCCCCTCGCCTACGAGCCCTCCGGCGACGTGCTCGGCGCGCCGTTCTACGTGATGGAGCACGTCCCGGGCGTCATCCTCCGCGCCTCGACGCCGGGCCCGCTTGATGCCGCGACGATGGCGGCCGTCGCGGACGCGTTCGTCGTCACCTTCGCGCAGCTCCACGCCGTCGATGTGGAGGCCGTCGGGCTGGGCGAGATGGGGCAGCCGGAGGGCTACGTCCGCCGCCAGGTGGACGGCTGGGAGCGCCGCTACACCGACGCTGCGACCGACGTGGTGCCCGAACTGGAGAAGGCGTTCACCTGGATGCAGACGCACGCGCCCGCTGAGTCCAGCGTCGCCCTGATCCACAACGACTACAAGTACGACAACCTCGTCCTCGCCCCCGACGACCTGACGGACATCCGGGCCGTCCTCGACTGGGAGCTGGCGACGGTCGGCGATCCGCTGATGGACCTGGGCTCGACGCTGGGCTACTGGGTGGAGGCGACCGATCACCCGGCGCTCCGGGCCGCGGCGCTCAGCCCAACGTGGTGGCCCGGCAATCCGACGCGCGCGGACCTCGTGGAGGCGTACCACCGGAGGACGGGCCGTGCCGTGCCGCACGCGGTCTTCTACTACGTCTACGGGCTCGTCAAGCTGGCCGTCATCGCGCAGCAGATCTACAAGCGCTGGACGCTCGGCCTGACGACGGACCCGCGATTCGAGGGGCTGCTCCACGTCGTCCGGGCGTGCGGCGACGCGGCGGTCCGTGCCATCGAGCGCGACCGGATCTCGCACCTCTACGACGCGTGAGGGTGCGGCCTCTCGGTATCCTCCGGTCGTCCTTCTCCCCTCCGAACATGGACGTTCTCTCTGCCTCTGGCGCCCCCACTGCCCTCGGTCCGTACAGCCACGCGGTCCGTGCGGGCGGCTTCCTCTTCTGCTCGGGCCAAGTGGCCCTCGACCCCGCCACGAACACGCTCGTCGGCGACGGCGCGGCGGCGCAGGCCGAGCAGGTCTTTAAGAACATTCGGGCCGTGCTGGCCGCCGCCGGCGTGGACCTGGGTGCCGTCGTCAAGACGACGGTGTTCCTCGCCTCGATGGACGACTACAAGGCCGTCAACGGGGTCTATGCCCGGGCCTTCGGCGGCCACCGCCCGGCGCGCTCGGCGTTCGCCACGTCGGGCCTCCCGCTCGGGGCGCTCGTCGAGATCGAGGTGATCGCCGAGGTGAGCTCGTGACCGGCGTAGCCGACTTCTTCGAGCGCTACGCGCAGGCGTTCGAGGCCTACGACGCCGACGCGATCACGGCGTTCTTTCAGACGCCGTGCCTGTTCGTCCGCGATGGGACGACGGAGGCCAGCGCGACGCCGGAGGACGTGGCCGAGAGCGTCCACGAACTCCTCGCCCTCCACCGCGCCTGGGACGTCCAGACGACGGCGCCGGATGAGCTCGCGGTCTTGGAAGAGGGCACACGCCATGCCATCGTCCGCGTCGGGTGGAAGCTCGGCCGGACCAACAGCCGCGTGGCGTGGGCCTTCGCCACCACCTACACGCTCGTCCCCGACGGCGACGACTGGCGGATCGCCTCGGCGATCACGCACGACGCCCCGTTCTGACGGCCCGCGCCCCGACGTCCATGCCTCAGACTCCCGTCGCCCTCGTCACCGGTGCCGCCAGCGGTATCGGCCGCGCCACGGCCCTCGCCCTCGCCCAGGCCGGGCCCGGGCGCGAGGCCCACGCGCTCGTGGTCGCCGATGTGGACGAGGCGGGAGGGCTGGAGACGGTCCGCCTCCTCGAAGCGGCCGGGGCGACGGCCCGGTTCGTCGCGTGCGACGTGGCCGACGAGGACGCCGTGGCCGCCGCGGTCCACACCGCCACGGAGGCGTTCGGGCGGCTCGACGTGCTCGTCAACAACGCCGGGATCGAGGGGCCGGTGATGCCGGTCCACGCCGTCGCGCCGGACGAGTGGCGGCGCGTGTTCGACGTCAATGTGCACGGGCCGTTCTACGGCGTCCGCCACGCGCTCCCGCACATGGTGAAGGCCGGGCGGGGCGTGATCGTGACGATTGCGAGCGTGGCCGGGCTCAACGCATTCCCGTACCACGCGGCCTATGCCGCCTCGAAGCACGCCGTCGTCGGTCTCACGCGGACGGTGGCGCTCGAGGCGGCGGCCAGCGGCATTCGCGTCAACGCGGTCTGCCCCGGCTTCACCGACACGTCGATGGTGGACGCGGGCGTCGCGAAGATGGGCCAGACGAAAGACGACCTCGTCCGGCGCGTCCCGATGCGGCGCCTCGCACGCCCCGACGAGGTGGCCGAGGCTGTCGCCTACCTCTGTTCCGACGCGGCGCAGTACGTCACGGGGCAGACGCTCGTGATCGACGGGGGCCTCGACGCCGGGTAGCGGAACCGCGTGCGGCGCCGGTCGCTTCAGGCCCTTTGCCTGTCTCCCATGACGCTCCTCTACGTCTTTCCCCACCCCGACGACGAGTCGTTCGGCCCCGGCCCCGCGATCGCCCGGCAGGTCCGCGAGGGGCACGAGGTGCACGTTCTCACGCTCACGAAGGGCGGGGCCACGAAGGTGCGGCACGACCTCGGCCTGTCCGTGGAGGAGATGGGAGAGGTCCGGGCGGAGGAGACGCAGTGCGCCGTCGACGCGCTCGGCGGCACGCTCTCCATCCTCGACTTCCCCGACGGAGGCCTGGCTGACCTCGACCCGCGCGACCTGGAGCACATCATCGAGCGCGAGATCAAGGCCCGCCGTCCCGACGTGGTGGTGACCTACGCCTTCCACGGCAACAGCGGCCACCCGGACCACCTCGTGGCGCACGCCGTCGTGAAGCGAGCGTACTGCGCGGCCTGCGACGACCTGGCCGGCCGGAGCCCGCGGCGGCTCGCGTTCTTCACGCTCATCCAGGGCGAGATCGAGGCCGCCCCCGTCGACCTGAAGGGCATGCCGCGGGCGGACCTCGGCGCGGTCGTGACGTTCACCGACGAGGACCGGGAGCGGGCCTCGCGTGCTCTCGATTGCTACGAGACCTACGCCGAGGTCGTCCAGGCGCACCGGCCGCTCCGACAGGTGGCCGACGGCGTCGCGTTCGTCCTGTTCGGCGAGGACCACGAGACGCCGCTCGACAGCCTCACCGACGACCTCCACGACGAGGGGTGATGGTGCCGCTTCCTCGCCTTCGGCCATGACGCCCCTCGAAGTCGCCGGCAACGGGTTCACGCTGGCCTCCGTCTACTTCGCCCGCCGCAACAGCGTCCACACGTGGTGGACGGGGATGGTGGGCGTAACGCTCTACGGCATCCTGTTCTTCGGCACCAAGCTCTACGCGGACGTGGTGCTGCAGGTGTTCTTCTTCGGGACGTGCGTGGTCGGGTGGTGGCAGTGGCGGCATGGCGGGACGGGGGGCGGCGAACTGCCCGTCACCACGCTCCGCCCGGCGCAACGGTGGGTGGCCGCCGCGGCCGTCCTCGGCGCGGCTCTCTTCTTCGGGACCGTGTTCACCCACTTCACCGACGCCGCCTTGCCCTACGCCGACTCGTACATCCTGGGCGGGAGCGTCGTCGCGCAGCTCCTCATGATGCGCCGGAAGATGGACCACTGGCCCATCTGGATCACCGTCGACGTGGTGGCCGTGACGGTCTACGCGCTGAAGGGGCTCTACCTCACGTCGGCCATCTACGCCGTCCTGCTCGTGCTGTGTGTGCAAGGGATCGTCGAATGGCGCCGGATCTACGCGAGCCAGGGCGCATTGCCCGCAGATGCCGTTACTTCCGAGTCGTCCGCCGCCGATGCCGTCGCCTGAGCTGGTCGTCTTTCTCGGGGCCGAGTCGACGGGCAAGAGCACGCTTGCGCAGGCGCTGGCCGACGAGCTGGACGAGCCCTACGTCGAGGAGGTGGGGCGGACCCTCTGGGTTGCGGCCGACGGCGACCTCCCGCTCTCGGAGTACGTCACGATCTGCCGCGAGCACATGGCGCTGGAGGAGCGGGTGATTCCCGACGCCCGCCGCTTCGTGTTCGTCGACACGAATGCGATCACGACGCAGGAGTACGCCTTCTTCTTCTTTGGGGAGTGCCCCGCCGAGGTTCAGGCCTACGCTGACCGCTGCCGCGCGCGCTACGCGCACACGTTCGTCTGCGCCCCCGACATCCCGTTCGACGAGGACGGCTGGCGCGCAGACCCGGAGGTGCAGCGCTACCAGGACGGCGCCATCCGCAACGACCTCACGATCCGCGGCATTCCGTACACCGTCGTCGGCGGGACGCTGGCCGAGCGCGTCGCGGCCGTCCGCGCGCACCTCGGCGTGTGACTCAGGCCGCGCGCGGCGCCAGGTGCTCCACGTCGGCGTCGACCAGATCCACGAGCGCGTCGGCCACGAGACTCCGGTGGCACTCGGAGGGGGCGGCCTCGTAGCACAAGAGCGCCACGCGCCGTCCGTCCGTCACCAGGTCCGCCAGCGTCGCCAGGTCGGCCTGCGCCTCAGGAGTGGCGAGGTGCTCCCGGAAGATGCGGCGCATGGTGGCGCTGTCGCCGGCCTTCGCGGCGGCGCGGCCCTCGGCCGGCGTCCCGAGCCCGCGCAGGTGGAGGTAGTCGATCCCGGCGCCGGCCAGGTTCTCCGACAGGCGCGTCTTGGCGAACCCGAACCGCCGCGACCGCGCGACGGCCCGGACGTCTACGAGGAGGTCGACGCCCGCCTCGCGGAGCGCGGCGAGGAAGGGCTCGACCGCCGCGCCCTCATATCCGATCGTGGCAACGGTAGGCATCGGGTCTAGCGGGGCTGGCTGGTGGGCATCACGAGGACCTCGAACACGTTCGCCGAGGCCGGCGCGCGGACGGCGTACAGGATGGACTCTGCGATCCGATCCGCCTCTAGGGGCGTGACGTCGGCGAACAGCTCCTTGGAGTCTTCCAGGACCTCCTCGTCGCCGATGTGCTCGGTCAGCTCGGTGGCGACGGCGCCGGGCTCGATGCAGGTCACGCGGATGCCGTACGCCGGGCCGACCTCCTGACGCATCCCCTCGGAGAAGGCGCGGACGGCGAACTTCGTCGCGGAGTAGACGGCGCCGCCCGGGTACACCTTCCGCCCGGCCGTAGACGACACGTTGACGACGTGGCCGGACTTCTGCTCGATCATCGTCGGGAGGACGGCCTCGACTGCGTGAAGCACACCGTACAGGTTGACGTCGACCGTCTGGTACCAGTCGTCCGTCCGCATGTTGTGGAGGTACGTCAGCGGCATGACGCCCGCGTTGTTGACGAGGATGTCGATGCGGCCGAACGTGTCGAGCGTCGTCTGGGCGAGCGCCTTCACGGCGTCGCGGTCGGTCACGTCGGTGGGGACGGCGAGGGCCATGCCGCCGTCGGCTTCGATAGACGCCTTGAGGTCGGCGAGCCGGTCCTCGCGGCGCGCGGCGAGAACGACGGTAGCGCCTTCGATGGCGAGGTGGCGGGCCGTGGCCTCGCCGATTCCAGATGAGGCGCCGGTGATGATGGCGACGGAGTCGTTGAGAGCAGGCATGGGAGAGAGAGCAGGGATCTGGGCAACCGCTCGTCCCCAGCGCTGTTTCACGCCCCCGCGGCCAGACCCCACAGTCGGGGCCCTCCTGACTCAGGAGCGACCGACCGCCCGGCTCAGAGCAGGCCGAGCCTCCGGGCCGTATCCGCCAGGGTCTTCCGCTGCTCGTCCGACAGCTCGCGGGGGACCGTCACCTGGACCTCGACGAACAGGTCGCCCGTCCGCTGCTTCGTCACCACGCCCTGGCCGCGCAGGCGGAGCCGCTCGCCGGGCTGCGTGCCGGGCGGGATGTGGACCTTGATGGTCTGCCCGTAGGCATTCGTGATCGACCGCGTGGTGCCGACGACGGCCTCGATGGCTGACACCGTCTCCACCACGTGGAGGTTGTCACCCTCGCGGCGGAACCGCGGGCTCGGGTCCACGCGGAACGTAACGAACAGGTCGCCCCGCTCGCCCGTCGACCCGGGGCGGCCATGTCCCCGCACGCGAACCTTCAGGCCGGAGCGAACGCCTTTGGGGACCGTCAGGCGGATCGGGTCGCCGTCGCTCAAGTGCACGTCGGTCTTGCCGCCGCGGAGGGCCTGGTCGAACGTCAGGCGGACGTGTGCCTCTACGTCTGCCCCGCGCTCCGCGCGGGCGGCGGTCTCGTCTCCGAAGAAAAACGAGAAGAGCGGGTCGAACCCCTCGCTCCGGTTAAACGCTGAGCCTCGCCCCACATTCGGCCGGAGAACCCCGTCGAACCCGCCGCCGAGCCCGAACGGGTCGTGACGGGAGACGTCGTAGGCGCGGCGCCGTTCGGGGTGCGAGAGCACGCTGTAGGCGATCTGGAGCAGCTTGAACCGTTCCTCCGACTCCACGTCCCCGGGGTTCCGATCCGGGTGCGACGCCCGCGCCAGCTTCCGGTAGGCCCGTTTAATGGCCTCGGCGCTCGCGGTCTCGTCGACCCCGAGGAGCTGGTAGTAGTCGGTAGTTTCGGCCATCGAATCGGAGGTCGGCCGCATGAACGTAGGCCGACCGTACAGGGATTCCCCCATACGCGAACTCCGTGCCATCCCACCCTCCCCGCCGATATGACACCCCGACGGATCGAAAAAGTCCTCATCGCAAACCGAGGAGAAATCGCGGTCCGGGTGATCCGGACGTGTCGCGAGCGCGGGATCGGCACCGTGGCAGTTTATTCCGACGCCGACGCCAATGCCCTCCACGTCCGCATGGCGGATGAGGCCGTTCGGATCGGGCCGGTCGCGTCGGCGGAATCGTACCTCGCCATCGAGAAGGTGCTCGACGCCGCTCGCCAGACGGGTGCCGACGCGGTCCACCCGGGCTACGGGTTCCTCTCCGAGAACGCCACGTTCGCCCGGGCCTGTGCCGACGCCGGGCTCGTCTGGATCGGCCCGCCACCCGACGCCATTCACCTCATGGGGGACAAGACGGAGGCGCGCAAGCTGATGCAGGAGGCTGGCGTCCCGATGGCCCCCGGCACGCCCGACGCCATCGCCGACCCGGCGGCGGCGGAGCGCGTGGCCGGAGAGATCGGGTACCCCGTGCTCGTTAAGGCCGCGGCGGGGGGAGGCGGGAAGGGGATGCGCGTGGTCGAGCGGGCCGGGGAGTTCGCGTCGGCCTTCGACCGGGCGCGGAGCGAGGCGCAGAGCGCGTTCGGCGACGGACGCGTCTACGTCGAGAAGTACCTCGTCGGGCCGCGCCACGTCGAGATTCAGGTGCTGGCGGACGGGCACGGGGCCGTGGTCCACCTCTTCGAGCGGGAGTGCTCGATCCAGCGGCGCCACCAGAAGGTGATCGAGGAGGCCCCGTCGGCCGTCCTCGATGCCGGCCTCCGCGCGGCGATGGGCGAGGCCGCCGTCCAGGCCGCCCGCGCTTGCGACTACGTCGGCGCCGGGACCGTCGAGTTCCTCCTCGACGCCGACCTCAACTTCTACTTCCTGGAGATGAACACGCGCCTCCAGGTCGAGCACCCGGTGACGGAGCTGATCACGGGGCTCGACCTCGTCGCCGAGCAGATCCGCATCGCGGAGGGGGAGCCGCTCGGCTACGGGCAGGACGACCTGGAAATCTGGGGACACGCCGTCGAGTGCCGCGTCTACGCCGAGGACGTGCCGGCCGGCTTCCTGCCCGCACCCGGGCCGCTCCTCCGTCACCGCCCGCCCGCCGGCCCCGGCGTCCGCGTCGACGCGGGCGTGGAGGAGGGCGACGAGGTCCCGGTCTACTACGACCCGATGGTCTCGAAGCTCTCGACGTGGGGCCGCACGCGCGCCGAGGCTATCGCCCGCATGGACCGCGCCCTCGCCGAGTACGACGTGGCCGGCATCCGCACGACGATCCCCTTCTGCCGGACCGTCATGTCCCACCCCGCCTTCCAGTCCGGCCAGTTCGACACGGGCTTCGTGAGCGAGCACTTCGACGCGTCGATGCTCGCGCCGTCGGCGGAGGCCGAGCGGGCCGCGCTCGTGGCTGCCGGGCTGACGGCCCTCGCCGAGACGCCGGCCTCCGGGAACGGCACCGCCCCGGCCGCGGTGAGACCCCCCAGCCGGTGGGCCCTCCGCCGACACGCCTGACCCATGTCCCTGACGACCTCCCAACTCGATGCCGTCCGCGAGCGGTTCCTCGCCTTCCTGAAGGAGCGCGGGCAGCGGCGGACGCCCGAGCGCATCGCCATCCTCGACGCGCTCTACGCCACCTCCGACCACATCGACGCCGACACCCTCTTCGCGCGCCTGAAGTCGGACGGCGTGCAGGTCTCACGAGCCACGGTCTACAACACGCTCGACCTGCTCATCGAGAGCGACCTCGCCGTGCGGCACCAGTTCGGCCAGCAGCAGGCGAAGTACGAGCGGGCCTATGCCTACTGGCAGCACGACCACCTCATCTGCGAGGACTGCGGCGAGATCCTGGAGTTCTGCGACCCGCGCCTCCAGGAGATCCAGGAGACCGTCGCCGACATCTATGGCTTCGACGTGGCCCGCCACGCGCTGACAGTGTACGGCCACTGCCGCCGCGAGGCGTGCCCGAACAAGCCCGAGACGGCTGAGGCCTAGCCGCACCATGACGATCACCACCGTCGACGCCTTCGCCAGCGGGCCGTTTTCCGGCAACCCCGCCGCCGTCTGCGTCCTCCCCGAGCCGGCGCCTGAGGCCTGGATGCAGGCCCTGGCCGCCGAGATGAACCTGTCGGAGACGGCTTTTCTCGTGCCGCACGCCGAGGGATTCCACCTGCGCTGGTTCACGCCCGCCGTGGAGGTGGACCTGTGCGGGCATGCCACGCTCGCGTCGGCGCACGTCTTGTATGAGAGCGGCCAGTTGGGAGCCGAGGAGGCCGCCCGGTTCGACACGCGGAGCGGCTGGCTCGTGGTGACGGCCGACGCCCCTGGTCGCTACACGATGGACTTCCCCGCGACGCCGCCGTTCGCCCGTCCCGCGCCGGACGGTTTCGCCGACGTGTTCGGCGTCGAGCCCGTCTGGACCGGCCAGAGTCGGTTCGATCTCTTCGCCGAGGTCGAGGACGAGGACGCGGTCCGGACGCTCGATCCGGACCCCGGCGCCGTCGCCGCGCTCGGCGCTCGGGGCGTCATCCTCACGGCGCGGGCCCATGTCGACTCGCCATACGACATCGTCTCGCGCTTCTTCGCTCCCGGCGCGGGTGTGCCCGAGGACCCGGTGACGGGATCGGCACACTGCGCCATCGGCCCGTACTGGGCCGACAGGCTCGGGACAGACGCCGTCACCTGCTACCAGGCATCGCCCCGCGGCGGGCGGGTCGATGTGCGGGTTCTCGGCGACCGCGTGGCCCTCACCGGGCAGGCCGTCACCACGTACACCGCGACGCTCGCTCCTGCCGCTCGCCCCGCCTGATCCGATGGCTCGCACGACCCTGATGAAGCCGGAGCGCGTCCGCCGCACGCTGACGCGCCTCGCCTACGAAGTGATCGAGCGGAACCGGGGGGTGGAGGGCCTCCTCGTGTTCGGGCTGAAGGCCCGGGGCGCGGCCCTCGCCGGCCGGCTGGCGGATGCGCTCGAAGCGGCGACCGGTCAGGCCGTCGAGCGGCATCCCCTCGACATCGCCCCCTTCCGAGATGACCGCCCCGAGGCGGCACCCGGCGCGCTCGACGCCGACGCGCCTTCCGCCGAGGGGCGCGACGTGCTCCTCGTCGACGACGTGCTCTTTACGGGGCGGACGGCTCGCGCCGCCCTCGACGCCGTCCTCCAGTACGGGCGCCCCCGGACGATTCAACTCGCCGTGCTCGTGGATCGTGGGCATCGCGAGGTGCCCGTCCAGCCTGACTTTGTCGGCCGCGTGATCCCCACGAAGCACGAGGAGCGCGTCGTGATGGACCTCGACGGGCCCACGGTCTACCTCGAGGACTGACGTCAGTCGGTGTAGATGCGGACTTCCTCGCCGGGGTGGAGTGTCTCCCCGCGCTCGGGCTCCTGGCGCGTGACCTCGCCGCTCTCGGCTCGCGGCGAGTCCACCCACAGCTCGGCGCCATGGATCCGCGCGCGCGCGTCCTCGACGGGGAGGCCCACAACGTCCGGCACCCGGACCTCGCGCGTGTTGTCGACGCCGGGGCTGACCCACAGCGTCACACGTGTCCCGACCGGGACCTGCCGGCCCTCCTCGGGTTGCTGGCGGGTCACCGTGTTCTCGTAGGGCGTCCGCACCGTGTCCATCTCGACACGACCCACCACCAACTCCGCCGCCTCGACCTCCTCGCGTGCCTTCCCCTCGGAGAGCGAGACGACACGCGGAACCGGGAGGAGCCCCTTCGGCTGCGCGTTGACGTAGTAGTAGATGCGTCGGCCAGGCTTGACCGTCGCGCCGGCCTCGGGGCTCTGATCGACCACGATGTCAGGGTCGATATTGGGATTGTAGGGCTGCTCGTCGTAGACGCCCTCGAGGCCCGCCAGCCGAAGCGTCGATTCGGCGTCCGAAGGGATCAGGTTGCGGACGTCGGGGACCGAGACCGTCGCGTCGTGCCGCGTCCAGATCGGCATGACGGCGAAGTTGAACAGGAGGCCGAAGATGAGGAGCCCGGACGCGATGGCCAGTAGCCCGAGCCAGAAGGTTCGGTCGGTCAGGAGGGCCCGGAAGCCGTTGGAGTCAGAGCGCGCCATATAAGAGGTAAGGGGAGAGGGCGCCGCAATACCTCAGCGGGCGCCTCCCAAAAGATACGGGGGCGACGACCCGGGTCGGCCTCACGCCACCCTCACTCCCTCTCCACCATCTGTCCATGGACACCCCGGGGGAGACTGCCTATCATGGGTCTCGCTGCTGACGGCAGGTCGCCCGCGACACGCTTTGAGCAGCGACTGTTCTCTATACGGATGACGGATCTGGCCGCGAATCGCGGCGTTCGGCAAAGGGTTTGTGAACCTGCTGTCGCGCCTTGCTTCCGGTCCGGATCTACCCGTACCATGGGTTCCCTCGCGGTTGACGCCGTGGGGCGAGGGCTTCGCCTTCCGGCAGTCGCCGGGTGTACCGATCGAAAGAGAAGACACGACGAAGCACTTGACGCCCAGTTACGGATTCCGTAAGTTGGCAGGACGCCCCGGAGCCAAAGCTGGTCTGACCAGCCGCTCCCGGCACCGGTTCTTTGAGAGATTGGAAGCATAGCGAGCCCTCGTCGGCCGCTCTTCGCTGGCCTCGCCAGTCGGAAGCGGATGGACGAGAATAAGTCAACCCGGAGCACTTCGGTGCTCCAACCAAACAAGCTCAACAGCAGGCGATATCGGAGACGGTATCGCAACTCGATCCCTGATTCGGAGTCTTCGGACTCTTTCAGGAGATCATTCTCTCTACTACGGAGAGTTTGATCCTGGCTCAGGACGAACGCTGGCGGCGGGCTTAACACATGCAAGTCGAACGAGAAGCCGGGGCTTGCCCCGGTGGAAAGTGGCGCACGGGTGAGTAACGCGTAGGCAATCTGCCCTCAGCTGGGGGATAACCACGGGAAACCGTGGCTAATACCACATAATGTCGGTCCACCGCATGGCGGACCGATCAAAGCTCAGGCGGCTGAGGATGAGCCTGCGTCGGATTAGCTAGTTGGTGGGGTAACGGCCCACCAAGGCGACGATCCGTAGCGGGTCTGAGAGGATGATCCGCCACACTGGCACTGAGACACGGGCCAGACTCCTACGGGAGGCAGCAGTGAGGAATATTGCGCAATGGAGGAAACTCTGACGCAGCCACGCCGCGTGCAGGAAGACACCCCTCAGGGGCGTAAACTGCTTTTGTACGAGAAGAACACCCGCCTTCGAGCGGGTCTGACGGTATCGTACGAATAAGGACCGGCTAACTCCGTGCCAGCAGCCGCGGTAATACGGAGGGTCCAAGCGTTGTCCGGAATCACTGGGTGTAAAGGGTGCGCAGGCGGGCGTGTAAGTCAGGGGTGAAAGCCACCGGCCTAACCGGTGAATTGCCCTTGATACTGCACGTCTTGAGTCCCGGAGAGGCTATCGGAATTCGTGGTGTAGCGGTGAAATGCGTAAATATCACGAGGAACACCTGATGCGTAGGCGGATAGCTGGACGGGTACTGACGCTCAGGCACGAAAGCGTGGGGAGCGAACAGGATTAGATACCCTGGTAGTCCACGCTGTAAACGATGGATGCTCGATGTTGCACCGCTTCAGGTGCAGTGTCCAAGCTAACGCGTTAAGCATCCCACCTGGGGAGTACGATCGCAAGGTTGAAACTCAAAGGAATTGACGGGGGCCCGCACAAGCGGTGGAGCATGTTGCTTAATTCGATGCAACGCGAAGAACCTTACCTAGGCTCGAACGCTACCGGACAGGTCCCGAAAAGGACCCTTCTTCGGACTGGTAGCGAGGTGCTGCATGGCTGTCGTCAGTTCGTGTCGTGAGATGTTGGGTTAAGTCCCGCAACGAACGCAACCCCTATCGCTAGTTACCAGCGGGTAATGCCGGGGACTCTAGCGAGACTGCCTGCGCAAGCAGTGAGGAAGGTGGGGATGACGTCAAGTCATCATGGCCCTTACGCCTAGGGCTGCAAACGTGCTACAATGGCCGGTACAATGGGCAGCCACCTCGCGAGAGGGAGCGAATCCACAAAGCCGGTCTCAGTTCGGATCGGAGTCTGCAACCCGACTCCGTGAAGCTGGAATCGCTAGTAATCGCGTATCAGCCATGACGCGGTGAATACGTTCCCGGGCCTTGTACACACCGCCCGTCAAGCCATGGAAGTTGAGGGCGCCCGAAGTCCGTGACCCAACCTTAGGGAGGGAGCGGCCGAAGGTGAACTCAGTGACTGGGGCTAAGTCGTAACAAGGTAGCCGTACCGGAAGGTGCGGCTGGATTACCTCTAACAGAGCTCGACACTCCTCTGTCCGCAGCCTCGCGCTGGCGGTCGACATGGGCTCGCTATGCTTCTCTCTCTCAACGAAACCCCTGCGGGGTGTTCGGACGCGCTTCATGGATCTCGGCTTCCGAGCTATCTATGTTCTGCGTCCTCGGGATCGAGACCTCGTCTCATCCTTGTTCTTTGCGACCGTTGTTGGTCCGCTCCCACCGGAGCGACCGCCATCGCGAGCGTCTCTCCGAGACGCGTGCGGGGCTGTAGCTCAGGTGGTTAGAGCGCACGCCTGATAAGCGTGAGGTCGGAGGTTCAACTCCTCCCAGCCCCACTGCTGGCAACTGCCAGTCACGCTTATCGGGGCCATAGCTCAGTTGGTAGAGCGCCTGCTTTGCAAGCAGGATGTCGGGGGTTCGAATCCCTCTGGCTCCACTTCCTGACGCCGGATCCACTTCTGGATCACGATCGAGAGATCACGGCGGCAGACTGGTGACCCTCCCTCGAGAGGAGACCCGGACGGTTCTTTGACGTGTTGATAGCCGTAGCAAAACTGCATCAGGGTCGAACCTGACGTCGGCTAGCCCTTCGGGGCGCTGACAGACGGTTCGTCTTGCTGAGATAAAGCATCGAGCGACTGGAGTATCTCCAGAACGTACGTAGACTCATACGAGGTCGCATCAAGCGACTAAGAGCACACGGTGGATGCCTTGGCACAAGAAGGCGATGAAGGACGTGATAAGCTGCGATAAGCCGTGGGGAGGGGCAAATACCCTTAGATCCGCGGATGTCCGAATGGGAAAACCCAGCAGGTTGAAGACCTGTTACCTGCACCTGAAAACATAGGGTGTAGGGGCCAACCCGGCGAACTGAAACATCTAAGTAGCCGGAGGAAAGGAAAACAACAGTGACTCCCCAAGTAGTGGCGAGCGAACGGGGATTAGCCCAAACCGTATGGATTTCGGTCCATGCGGGGTTGTAGGACCTGCAAACGGTGATCTGTTAGCCCAAGACGAAGTGGCCTGGAAAGCCACACCATAGAAGGTGATAGTCCTGTAGACGTAAGGCGAGCAGCACCGCAGGCACCTGAGTACCACGGGACCGGAGAAATCTTGTGGGAATCTGCCAGCACCATCTGGTAAGGCTAAGTACTCTCTTGTGACCGATAGTGCACTAGTACCGTGAGGGAAAGGTGAAAAGAACGCCTAGTAGGCGAGTGAAATAGTACCTGAAACCGTGTGCTTACAACCAGTCGGAGCCCGTTTATCGGGTGACGGCGTGCCTTTTGCATAATGATCCTACGAGTTACTCCTCACTGGCGAGGTTAAGGCGTTCAGCGCCGAAGCCGAAGCGAAAGCGAGTCTGAACAGGGCGCATAGTCAGTGGGGGTAGACGCGAAACCAGGTGAGCTACCCATGGCCAGGTTGAAGCGCGGGTAAGACCGCGTGGAGGACCGAACGGGTGTCTGTTGAAAAAGGCTCCGATGAGCTGTGGGTAGGGGTGAAAGGCCTATCAAACTTGGAAATAGCTCGTACTCCCCGAAATGTATTTAGGTACAGCGTCTCTCCATAGTGTGCCGGAGGTAGAGCACTGATTGGACGCGGGCCCTTCACCGGGTACCAACTCTAGACAAACTCCGAATGCCGGACACACGTTCAGAGGCAGTGAGGGCGCGGGTGATAAGATCCGTGTCCGAGAGGGAAACAACCCAGATCGACAGCTAAGGCCCCCAAGTCCATGCTAAGTTGACCAAAGGAGGTCGGACTGCTTAGACAACTAGGATGTTGGCTTAGAAGCAGCCATTCATTTAAAGAGTGCGTAATAGCTCACTAGTCGAGCGGTCCGGCATCGAAAATGTATCGGGCATCAAGCATGGCGCCGAAGCTTCGGATTCTACTACGTAGAGTGGTAGGGGAGCATTCCAGCGGCGTCGAAGCCGTCTCGTGAGAGATGGTGGAGCTTCTGGAAGAGAAAATGTAGGAATGAGTAACGATAAGACAGGAGAGTAACCTGTCCGCCGTAAGCCTAAGGGTTCCTGTTCAACGTTAATCGGAACAGGGTTAGTCGGGACCTAAGCCGAGGCCGAGAGGCGTAGGCGATGGAAAACGGGTTTAATATTCCCGTACCACCCAAAAACGTTAACGTAAGGCGTGACGCAGCAGCGTAAGGTCCGCGACCCGACGGAATGGGTCGTTGAAGTGCGTAGACTGGAATGGTAGGCAAATCCGCCGTTCCTTAAGGTTGAAACACGACAGTAGGGGGATCCGAGAGGTGAACCCATAGTGACCCCAAGCACACTGCCGAGAAAAGCGTCGTACGTTGTTTAGGGTGCCCGTACCGTAAACCGACACAGGTAGGCGAGGAGAGTATCCTCAGGCGCTCGAGTGATGCGCGGTCAAGGAACTAGGCAAATTGGTCCCCTACGTTCGCAATAAGGGACGCCACCTTCGGGTGGCCGCAGTGAAAAGGCCCAACCGACTGTTTAGCAAAAACACAGCTCTCTGCCAAGTCGCAAGACGACGTATAGGGAGTGACACCTGCCCGGTGCTGGAAGGTTAAGGAAGGAGGTTAGCCCTTGTGGCAAAGCTTCCGACCGAAGCCCCAGTAAACGGCGGCCGTAACTATAACGGTCCTAAGGTAGCGAAATTCCTTGTCGGGTAAGTTCCGACCTGCACGAATGGTGCAACGAGTTGGGCACTGTCTCGACCGCGCGCTCGGTGAAATTGTGGTCCCGGTGAAGACGCCGGGTACCCGCAGCGGGACGGAAAGACCCCGTGCACCTTTACTACAGCTTAGCATTGACTCTGGCCAAACCATGTGTAGGATAGGCGGGAGGCTTTGAAGCGGTGTCGCCAGGCATCGTGGAGCCACCCTTGAAATACCGCCCTTGGTTTGGTCGGCGCCTAACCCACTGCCGTAATCCGGTGGGGGGACAGTGTTAGGTGGGTAGTTTGACTGGGGCGGTCGCCTCCCAAAATGTAACGGAGGCTCCCAAAGGTGCCCTCAGCACGGTCGGTAATCGTGCGTAGAGTGTAAAAGCACAAGGGCGCTTGACTGCGAGACATACAGGTCGAGCAGGTACGAAAGTAGGGTTTAGTGATCCGGCGGTTCCGAATGGAAGGGCCGTCGCTCAAAGGATAAAAGGTACGCCGGGGATAACAGGCTTATCTCCCCCAAGAGTTCACATCGACGGGGAGGTTTGGCACCTCGATGTCGGCTCATCGCATCCTGGGGCTGGAGAAGGTCCCAAGGGTTGGGCTGTTCGCCCATTAAAGCGGTACGCGAGCTGGGTTCAGAACGTCGTGAGACAGTTCGGTCCCTATCTGCTGCGGGCGTTGGAGAATTGAATGGATCTGCCATTAGTACGAGAGGACCGTGGCGGACTGACCTCTAGTGTACCAGTTGTGACGCCAGTTGCATCGCTGGGTAGCTACGTCGGGAAGGGATAAGCGCTGAAAGCATCTAAGCACGAAGCCCACCATAAGATGAGTTCTCCCTTGTAGGTCGTTCGAGATGAGGACGTTGATAGGCGGTAGGTGTACGCACAGCAATGTGTTCAGCCGAGCCGTACTAATTACCTACTAGGCTTGATGCATCACTCCTCGTGTGCGTGTACGTACAGGACGAAGATGCTCAGGTCGTTCGATGACGCCCAGTAAGACACGGACTTCGGTCCGTGCACCCGATGCAGTTTTGCTACGGCTATCCACATGTCTCCGATTTCTTGGTGACTATAGCGCGGGGGATCCACCTCTTCCCATTCCGAACAGAGCCGTTAAGCCCCGCAGCGCCGATGGTACTGCCTAGTTGGTGGGAGAGTAGGTCGTCGCCAAGTCCCTGTGAGCCCCGTCGCTATCCTAGCGGCGGGGCTCTTTTTTGTTAGAGCCGATCCTGAACGTCGGCCAGGATCTGACGGTGTAACTCAGGGGCCGAGAGCGTTCCATCCATGACCCGGATGCGATCGGACTCGCTCATCTGGAGGTACGCTTTTCGAACACGGATGTAGAAGTCCTCTCCCCCGGCTTCCATTCGGTCGGCCTGCCGCGAGCCCCGGCGTTTGGCCGCGGTGTTGAGATCTACGTCGATCAGGTACGTGCGGTCGGGTACGCGCCCTGATGTGACAAACCGATGGAAGCGATCGAGCCATTGCGGGTCCGCTAGAGCTCGACCCCCTCCTTGGTAGGCGGTGGAGGAGTCAAAGAAGCGATCGGCGATGACGATCGCACCTCGGGTCAACGCGGGCTCAATGACGTGGGCCACGAGCTGGGCGCGAGCCGCTGAGAACAGGAGGAGCTCCGCGATGGGGTCCATCTCCATGTTCCTATCCAGCAGGAGGGCACGGATCCGTTCTCCCAGATCTGTCCCTCCGGGTTCGCGCACGGGAACGACCTCACGCCCATGGGTCTGGAGGGCGTCCGCGAGGAGGCGGGCCTGGGTCGATTTTCCGGACCCGTCGATGCCTTCGAAAGAGATGAACACGTCAGACGGAAGGTGTGGGCGACACCCGGGGGAAACATCCGCAGGTCGCGTCGTAAGAGTGTGTGTGTCCGCCGATAGAGACGGCGCGGAGCGTTGCATCCCTGCGGGGGGCCGACTATACTAGCCCCGTCTGCGCGTGGGTCCAGCGCCTTCGCCAGCGCCGTCCCCCACTTTGAAGCCCCCGGGCTCGTTTCCTGAATGTTCGACTACGAGTTCGACGACCCGATCGGAGATGGCCGCTCGGATGATCTTGTCGAAGCGTATGAGGCGTTCCTTCGAGAGGGGAGCGCTGGCTTCTTCGACTCCGACGACCTCGAGTACATCGCGACCCACTACTTCGAGTCGGGGCGATTGCCAGAGGCCCTCGAAGTGGTGGAACGACAGATCGGCCAGTCGGCCGGCTCGTCGGATCCGTGGATGCGCAAGGGGATTCTTCTGAACCACCTCGACCGCCACGAGGAGGCGCTGGAGGCCTACGACAAGGCCCTCGTGCTCAACCCGGTCGATCCGGAGACCCTGGTCAACCGAGGCGTGACGCTCGACACCATCGGGCGCTCGGATGAGGCCCTGGATGACTTCGATCGGGCCCTCTCACTCGATCCCCTCTCATCGGATGCGCTCTTCAACCGGGGCATTGCCCTGGAAAAGCTGGAGCGCTACGAAGAGGCCGCCGACACCTTGGAGCAGTGCGCCGATGTCGACCCGGATCACCCCGAGGTCTGGTATGAGTTGGGCTACTGTTACGACCAACTCGACCAACTCGACCACAGCGTCGCCGCGTACGACCAGCAGATCGACGTGGACCCGTACGCGCAGAACGCGTGGTACAACAAGGGCATCGTCCTGAACCGGATGGGCGAGTACCAGCAGGCGGTCGAGGCCTACGACTTCGCCGTCGCCATCGACGACTCATTCACGTCGGCGTGGTACAACCGGGGCAACGCCCTCGCCAACGAGGGAGACGCGGCCGGTGCCGCCGAGAGCTACCTCAAGGTGCTGGAGCACGAGGACGGCGATGCGGCGACCTACTACAACCTGGGCCTCGCCTACGACGATCTCGGAGACTACGGCGCCGCCGTGGAGTACTTCCGCCGGGCCGTCGCCGACGACGCCGACTACGCCGACGCGTGGTACGGCATGGGCTGTGCTCTCGACGCGCAGTCCCTCTACACGGAGGCGCTCGCCGCCTTCTCACGCGCGATCTCACTGTCGCCGGACGAAGCCGAGTACTGGCACGCCCGTGCCGACACGGAATACAACGCGGGTCGGATCAGCGACGCACTCCGCTCCTACGAGCACGTCGTCGAGCTGGACTCGACGAACAAGGACGCGTGGATGGATCTCGCGGAGACGCGTCTCGAGGCCGGCCTTCGAGCCGAGTCGCTCGACGCCTTCTCGCAGGTCGTCCGCCTCGACCCGACGTCCAGTGAGGCCCACCTCCGGCAGGCGTGGGCGCTTGCATCGATCGGGCAGCGCGAGAACGCGGTCCGATCGTTCCGCCGCGCAGCGGAACTCGACCCCTCCCGCGCGGAGGAGGAGATGCGGCGCGTGTATCCAGACCTGTCGAGCGACCTCCGGACCGGCGGTCTCCCGCGCGGCCCCATCACGGGCGACGAACGGGCCTAACCCGATGACGGGCCGCCTGACGGCATCGACCGGGTTCGTCGTGCTCCTCGGGGATCCAGTGGGGCACTCGCTCTCGCCAGTCATCCACAACGCAGCGTTCGAGGCGCAGGGTATCGATCTCGCCTACCTCGCCTGCCCCGTGGAGTCACACCACCTGGGGGCCGCGATGGAGGGGCTGCACGTGCTCGGTGCCGTCGGCGCAAACGTGACCCTCCCTCACAAGACCGACGCGCTTCGCTTGGCGGAGACGGCCTCGCCGGCGGCGCGCGCTCTCGGCGCCGCCAACACGCTCGTTCGGGAGCCGAATGGGTGGCAGGCCGAGAACACGGATGTCGCGGGCTTTCTGGCTCCGCTCCGCGCCCACGCGGTGGCCGTGGCCGGATCGACCGTCGTCGTGCTCGGCGCGGGTGGAGCCGCCCGGGCGGTCGCCTACGGGTGCCTGACCGGCTTGCGGCCCGCGCGGCTGACGGTGGTGGCGCGTCGTCCCGAGCAGGCCGCCCGGCTTCTTCAGGATCTCGATTCGTGGAGTGGGGAGACGGAGACTACCGCGCTTTCACCGACGGAGGGTGGTGCCGCGGTTCGAGCGGCGTCCCTGGTCGTGAACGCGACGCCGCTCGGCATGGGCGACGGCCGGACGCCGTGGGCCGACGCCGAGGACTTCCGCCCGGGCCAGATCGTCTACGACCTCGTCTACCGCCCTACGCAAACCCCGCTACTCGCTGCCGCCCGTCAACGAGGCGCGACGACGATCGGCGGTCTTCCGATGCTCCTCGCCCAGGCCGCGGCCAGCTATCGCTTCTGGACCGGGCAGGACATGCCCCACGACGTTGTGAAACGCGCGGTCGAGGCGGCCCTCTGATGACCGACGGCATTCTCCGCCCCGCCCTCCTCGTCGACGCGCCCGGCCTCGTCGCCGGATTTACGACGCGCACGTTCGCGCCGGCCGACGAGGGGCTGGATGCCACGCGCGCCCGACTGAGGGCGACCACGGGGCTTCCCGTAGCCTCGGTGGGGCAAGTCCACGGAGCGACCGTGGCGACCGTCGACGCCCCTGGCCATGTGCCGGCGCATGACGGGCTCGTGACCTCCCAGCCGGGCCTCATCCTCAGCGTCGTCGCGGCGGACTGTGCGCTCGTGTTGCTGGCGGATGTGGAGGCCGGCGTCGTCGGGGCGTGCCACAGCGGATGGCGCGGAACGGTGGCGGGGATTGTGGGGGAGACGGTCCGCGCGATGCTCAGCCTGGGAGCCGAGAGCGAGCGGATCCGTGCCTACCTCGGGCCGTGCATCTCCGTCGACGCGTTCGAGGTGGGCGAGGAGGTCGCCGCGGCCTTCCCGGCCGAGGCTGTCGTGCGCCGTCCGGAGTGGCCCCGGCCCCACGTCGACCTCAAGGCCGACCTTGTTCGACAGCTCGCCGAGGCTGGCGTCGAGGCCGCGCGCGTGGAGGTGGCCGCGGGCTGCACGATCCGCGACAACGACCGGTTCTACTCGTACCGCGCCGAGGGCGGCACGCCGGGCCGCATGCTCGGGTTCATCGGCCGGCGCGCGTAGGACGCCGCCTGTGTTACCGGACCGTTACGCGAGCGGCAGCGCCGTGTATCTTCGCGGTGAGTAAAACAGGAGCGGGGCGGAAACGCGTCCGCATAGTATATGACCGACGGATCCACCCCCGTGGCCTCTGAGATCGAGGCCCCGGACACGACGTATCGATGGGCGCTGCGAGCGGTCCCCGACGAAAGCCTCGTCGACCAGCTCGCCTCGGACCTCAACGACCTTCCGTACGCCCTCGCCCGGTCCCTGGTGCTCCGGGAAGTCCGCTCGTTCGACGACGCGCATACCTTTTTCCGGCCGACGCTGGGGCGCCTCCACGATCCCTTCCTGATGCGCGACATGGACCGCGCCGTGGAGCGCGTCGTCCGCGCCATCCGCCAGTCCGAGCGCGTCGTCGTGTACGGCGACTATGACGTGGATGGGACGACGTCGACGGCCATGATGCTCACGTTCCTGCAGAGCCAGGGCGTCGAGGCTAGCTTCTTCATCCCGAACCGGTTCGAGCACGGCTACGGGCTGAGCACCGTTGGGATCGACCACGCCGCGGACCTCGGAGCCACGCTCATCGTCGCGCTCGACTGCGGGATCACGGCGGTGGACGAGGCGCTCTACGCGGCGTCGCTCGGGATCGACCTCGTGATCTGCGACCACCACACGGCCGGCGAGACCATTCCTGAGGCCGTCGCCGTCCTCGATCCCAAGCGCCCGGACTGCGACTACCCCTTCAAGGGGCTGAGCGGCTGCGGTGTCGGGTTCAAGCTGATCCAGGGCGTGATCCACGAGCTCGGCCTCCCGGAGGAGGAGGCGTGGCCGTACCTCGACCTCGTCGCCGTCAGCACGGCCTGCGACATCGTCCCCATGGTGGGCGAGAACCGTGTGCTGATGCGGGCCGGGCTGAAGCAGCTCGGCGACGCGCCCCGCCTCGGCGTTGCCCTGCTGGCCGAGCGGGCGGGCGTGGACCTCACGTGCTGCACGGCGTCGAAGATGGTGTTCCAGATTGGCCCGCGCATCAACGCCGCCGGGCGAATCGAAGACGCCGGCCTCGCCGCCGAACTCCTCGCTTCCACGGACGCCGTCGAGGCCCAGCGCCTGGTCGACACCATCGAGGCCCTCAACCTCCGCCGCCGCGACCTCGACCGGCAGACGCGCGACGAGGCGTTCACCCTCGCCGAGACGTTGATGGAGGACGACCCGCTCGCGCTCGTCGTCTACAAGCCCGGCTGGCACCCCGGCGTCATCGGAATCACGGCCTCGCGCGTGGCCGAGCACTTCCACCGCCCGACTCTCCTCCTGACCTCGAATGGCGCGACGGGCGTCGCGAAGGGGTCCGCCCGGTCCGTCAAGGGGATCTCGATCTACAACGCGGTCGCCCAGTGCGCCGACCTGCTGGACCGGTTCGGCGGGCACGCGTTCGCGGCCGGCCTCGCCCTCCCCGTCGAGCGCGTCCCGGAGCTCCGCGAGCGGATGCAAGCGGCCGTCGGCCTGGCCGTCGAGGACCCAGACGACCTCGTCCCCGAGATCGAGATCGACGCCCACCTCCGTCTCAACGACGTAACGCCCCGGTTCTGGAGCGTCCTCAAGCAGTTCGGTCCGCACGGGCCCGACAACCTCCGGCCGATCTTCTGGAGCGAGGGGCTCCGCGTGGTCGGGCAGCCCTCGTGCGTCGGCGCCGAGAAGCAGCACCTCCGGATGCGCGTGGCGCATGCGGACGGGGGCCCCACGTTCTCGGTCATCGGCTTCGGCCTCGGCGACCGCCACGAGACGGCGCTCGCCAGCGTTCGCCGTGGGCACCCGCTGGAGATGGCCTTCCAGGTAGACGAGAATCATTGGAACGGTCGGACGACGCTCCAACTGAAGGCCCAGGATCTGCGCCTCGAAGGAGAAGGACGGCCCCTGAAGGACGCGTAGGAAATCACCTACATCCTCGGGGGCGAACGGCTGTGACTCCGGCAGATCTCGGAGGCCTTCGACGAGCCGCTCGACATGGGCGCCGTGCTGGCCATCGCGGGCCCGTTCATCACCGGTGAGGAGGGCGATACGCCGCCGCCGGCCGTCGGCGCTATCGCCGACAGTCGCTTGGGTGTCCTCGCCCGGCCGTTACGAGGGCGGCCGGGCGAGGACACACCCATGTACGGGTGCATTGGAAGGCGCACGGAGGAGACTCGTGGGGGCGATCTCGCACCTGGGAAAGGGGAGGCGTCGATCGTCCTCCTCGTAAAGAAGGGAAGAGGAACGGCCCTCCTCCTGAGCCTGCTGTCAGCGGAACGCTGACAGACGTGTCAGACCCTTCCTGGAAGTCAAGATGGGGGGGAAGGCGCGTGCCAAGGGGACGTTCACGCCCTACACCATCTCCCTGGCCTCTGCGCCCGGCACGTCCACTCCACCTTCTCATGTCTACACCTTCTCTCTCCGGCCTTGCTCAGGTGACCAGCCGCCGGGACTTCTTCAAGCGCGCCGGGATCGGCCTGGGCGCGGTCGCATCCGTCTCGGTCCTCCAAGCCTGCGACTCCGAGGGCATCGACGATGACGCGGACGTCACGCTCGACTTCTCCTCGGACGTCGATATCCTCAACTACGCCTACGCCCTCGAGCAACTCGAGGCCGCCTTCTACGACGCTGTCGTCACCGACAGTTCGTTCAGCAGCACGTTCGGCGCCGACCAGCGCGCCGTGCTCAGCGACCTCGCTAAGCACGAGGCCATCCACCGCGACTTCTTCGCTGCGGCCATTCAGGGCGCGGCCGGAGCCAGCGCACTGATCCCCAGCCTCACGCCGGACTTCAGCAGCGTCCGCTTCGACAACGCGGCGAGCGTGCTCGGCACGGCGCAGGCGCTGGAGGACACAGGCGTCGGGGCCTACAACGGGGCCGGACGCTACCTCCAGACGGACGCCTACCTCCTCATCGCGGGCAAGATCGTGTCGGTCGAGGCGCGCCACGCCTCCGTCATCAGCGGCCTGATCGCGGCCAACTCCATCGCCGGAGACGGCGTGGTCAACGCCCAGGGCCTCGACCAACTCCTCCGGCCCGCCGACGTCGTCGGCCCCAATGGAGCGGCGACCCCGTTCATCACCGAGTCCATCTCCGTCATCCTCCCGGCGACCGCGTGACGTCGAGCCCCCCGCTCCGCATGCCCTCCCACCACTGATTCTCCCATGACCCACCTCCTCGACCAATTCAGCAGCGCCTCGCTGGACGTCTTTGCCGACCGCCGCGATGCGCTCCGGCGCACCGGCCAGATCGGCCTTGGCGCGGCGATCGCCTCGATCCCGTTCCTGAAGCCGGGCCGCGTGATGGCGCAGTCCACCAGCGGCGACTTCGGCATCCTCAACTACGCCCTCACGCTCGAGTACCTCGAGCGCTCGTTCTACCGCCAGGCGGCGGCCACCGGCCTCATTCCGCCGAGCGTGGCCCCGCTCTTCCAGACCATCCGGATGGACGAGGAGGCCCACGTGACGCTCCTCGCCGGGGCCATCACGAGCGCCGGCGGCACGCCCGTCCAGTACACCGACGACGACTTCACCTTCGACCCTTTCCTCAGCAACTTCGCCAACATCGCGACGCTGGCGCAGGGGCTGGAGGACACGGGCGTCCGCGCCTACAAGGGCCAAGCCGCGTCGATCATGAACAAGGACTACCTCGACGTGGCCCTCCAGATCCACTCCGTGGAGGCCCGTCATGCGGCGGCCATCCGACGCCTCGATCAAAGCCCGGCTTCACAGGGGTGGATCCCGCGCGACCAGCCCGGTGCGCCCGCTCCCATCGCCCCGATCTACGGCTCAGGCAACGGCTTCCCGTCCGAGGACAACGTGACACAGGGCGGCGTCAACCTCCTCACGGCCCTCTCCGGCTACACCCGGGAAGACATCACCGAGGCCTTCGACGAGGGGCTCGACATGGACACGGTGCTGAGCATCGCGGGCCCGTTCATCACCGGCCAGCAGGGCGACTAGACGCCCCGTCGGTTTCCTACACGCCCGGCTTCCCCTGTGGAGGCCGGGCGTTTTGTGTGAGTAGCCCTGCGGTCCTGACTATCCCGACACGCGGTGCGCGAGGGAATGCCCGAGCGAGAGCGTCATCGCGTCCTCGGCGACGGCGGCAACGGGGTCGGGAAGCCCGAGGGTGTCGCTGGCCGCGCGCCGCACCGCCACCATGGCGAACGAGGCGGCCACGGCGCCGACGGCGCCCGCAAGCGCGGAGGGCGCCAGCGGTTCGCGGCGGGCCGCCGCTACGGCCGCCCCCACGAGCGCACCCGACGCAATCCGTCCGGCGAGCGCCGGCGGGTCGGTTCGGGCGGGCATACCAGGGAGCTTGTCGGCGATCATCTCGCCGAGGGCGGCCGCCGTGAGGGCGCGGCGCGCGAACGTCGAGCCGAGCGAGTCGGCGGGCTGACGTAGCCGGCGCCGACCGCCGAGGGCGTGGCTGAGGAGCGCCGGTGCCGACATGCTCCGCATCCCGGCGGTCCAGCCGAGGCCGGCGGCGAGCGTGGGGGTGGCGAGGTCCATGGGGATCGGGGCGAGGGGCGGCGCGCAGAGTGGGTCAGGGCGTCGTCGCCTGAGGAGGGACGTCGGGTTCCGACGACGCCGCCCCGGGGTGGGTCCCGGAGCGGCGCCACGTCAGGGGCTGCCCGACGGCTAGCTCTCCGAGCGCTCGGAGGCGAGCCGGACGGCCTGGGCCGCGTTGACGACGCCGCCGGTCGTCGAGAGCGTCCCGAAGGGGACCGCCTCGCCGTCGCCGGGCCGCGCGCCCTCGTCGTCGGTGTAGCGGACGGCCGAGTCGAGGAGGATCTGGCGGAGTTCGTCGTTCGTGAGGTCGGGGAAGTAGGCCTTGACGAGTGCGGCGACGCCGGCCACGACGGGCGAGGCGAACGACGTGCCGTCGGCCGTCTGGACGCCGCCGCCGGGGGCGAGCGAGGTCACGCGGGCGCCCGGCGCGAACAGGTCCACGCTCGTCTGGCCGTAGTTCGAGAACGACGCCGCGAGCTCGCTCCGGTCCGACTGGCTGGCGCCGACCTCCAGCCACGCGCTGGCCGTGGCGCCGTCGAGGAAGACGCGCGTCGGGAAGTTGTTCGCCATGTCGATGTCCTCGCCCGCGTTGCCGGCGGCGTGGACCAGGAGGACGCCCCGCGAGACGGCGTACGCCACGGCCTCGTCCACGGTCGACTTCTGCGGCGAGTACGCCTTCCCGAAACTCATGTTGATGATGTCGGCGCCGTTGTCGGCCGCGTAGCGGATGGCGTTCGCCACGTCCTTGTCGCGCTCGTCGCCGCCCGGGACGGCGCGGAGCACCATGATGTGGGCCGGCGCGATCCCGTCGATGCCCAGGTCGTTGCCGCGCACGGCGGCCACGAGGCCGGCGACGCCCGTCCCGTGGTTGGCGTTCGGGCCCGTCACGTCGGCGTTGCCGTAGAAGCGCTCGGAGGGGTCGTCGTAGTCGTCGCCGACGATGGGGCGCGGGTCGAAGTCCGGGTTGAGGCCGTACTTGAGCCGCGAGTTGATGCTCTCGACGAACGCGTCGAGGTCAGCGAGCGAGGCGCCCTGTTGCTGGAGGAAGAGGAGGGGGCGGGCGGCGTCGGCCGCCTCGGAGTTGGCCGCCAGGTCGATCTCGCTCAGGTCGTAGTCGAGGCCGTAGTGCTCGCGGAAGTAGGCGTCGGCCTCGTGAACGGCGGCGGCCAGCGGGGCGATCTGGACGGCCTGCTGGGCGAGGGGCGCGCGCTCCTCCTCCAACTCGGTCTCCAGCGCCTCGCAGTCGTAGCCGTCGAGGTCCTGGTCGGCGCGGCAGCGGGCGACGAGCCGGGTCAGCTCGTAGGTGTCGTCCTTCACGTTCTCGCCGCTCGGGTTGCCGAGGAAGCTCCAGCCGTGGACGTCGTCGACGTAGCCGTTCTCGTCGTCGTCGAGGCCGTTGCCGGCGATCTCGCGCGCGTTGGTCCAGAGGACCGGCTGGAGGTCCGGGTGCTCGATGTCGACGCCCGAGTCGATGATCGCGACCACCACATCGCTCGGCTGGCGGTCGCCGAGGAGGGCGTAGGCGCTGTCGAGGCTGATGCCGACGACGCCGTCGGCGTCCCGGTCGAGGAGGTGCCAGTTGGCGGGGAGGGCGTCGTCGGCGGGCTGGGCGAGGGCGGCCGGGGCCGCGACGACGAGGAGGCCTGCGAGCAGGCTCAGAGACGGACGCATAGGGGGGCGGGCAGGAAAAAGGGCCGCTCAGCGTGGAGAGCCGGGCGGCCGTGGAGCAGTATGGTCGACTTCGTCGTCACCATGTGTCGCAAGATCCAACGCTCGGCGGTCGTGTGCTGTTGCTAGGACCCGCCCCGCTCACACAGCCTTCTCCTGCGGTCGCCGCTCGGCGGAGCCGAGGCTGGAATGGTGTGTCGTGGGCTGAGGCCCCTCTGGGGCCGCGCGGGTAGGGCCGTTCCGCTTCACCTCCCCGAGGCCCGGCTGGTGCCCGCTCCGGCCGACGCCGGGGCGGGCACCAGCGGGTGCCGCTACAGTTGTGAGGGCTCCTCGACCCGGACGTATACGAAGCTGGTCTCCGAGAACTCGATGACAGCGCCGCCCTCGCGGACAGTACCAACCCCTGTGGTGCCTTCAAGCTTGAAAGTGACCGTCGGGTAGTCGTAGGTCCCTACGCCGGTATCTGAGTCATCGGTGATCACAGCTCCGGTTGTGCTCTCAGTCTGGCGGAACGTGGACGCGAACGTAAACGAGTCGCCGCTCTGGGTGGCCGGGATGACTAGCGTGGCTGACGTAGAGCGACCCCCATTGAAGTCATCTGCTTCTTCCTCAAATCGGTAGGTTCCTCCGATCATCGGGCCTTCGTTGCTCCCCGAGTCGCATGCACTGAGGGGAACTGTGCAGAGGGTGAGTAGGAGCAGCGTTCGGAGCATGGGACGAGACTGAACGGGCGCTCAAAATAGCCAGACGGAAGTTGAGGCTTCCCGAGGCACTGGGCACTCCGCCGCGCCGTCGGGCGTTGAGCCCTCGCACTTCCCCTCGTGCCTCTCGTCCGTCGCTACGCCCTCCTTCCCCCTCCCCGCATGCCGCGCATCCTCTGGGCCGACGACGAGATCGACCTCCTCAAGCCCCACGTCCTCTTCCTCGAAACCAAGGGGTACTCCGTCGAGACCGTCACAAACGGCGCCGACGCCGTCGACCGCGTCCGGAGCGAGCGCTACGACGTGGTGTTCCTCGACGAGCAGATGCCGGGCCTCGGCGGGCTCGACGCGCTCCAGGAGATCAAGGGCGCCCGCCCCGAGACGCCCGTCGTGATGATCACGAAGAGCGAGGAGGAGCACATCATGGAGGACGCGATCGGCCGCCAGATCGCCGACTACCTCATCAAGCCGGTCAACCCGAAGCAGATCCTGCTCTCGGTCAAGAAGATCCTGGAGGGCGCGTCGATCCGGGGCCGGCAGGTGCAGCAGGACTTCCTCCAGGGTTTCGGCGAGCGGGCCGCCCGCATCAGCGGCGACCTCGACGCGGTGGAGTGGACCGACGTCTACGAGCAGCTCGTCCGCCACGACCTCGACCTCGAGGGCACCGACGAGGGCGTCCGCCAGATCCTTGACGACCAGTACCGCGAGGCCAACGACCGCTTCGCGGACTACGTGGAGGACCGGTACCCGCGCTGGATCGAGCAGGCCCGCGCCGGCGAGAAGCCGCGCCGCGATCGGCCCACGCTCAGCCACGAGGTGATCCCGACGCACGTCTTCCCGCACCTCGGCGACCCCGGCGGCAAGCCCGAGCGGCCCGTCGTGTTCCTGCTCATCGACTGCCTGCGCTACGACCAGTGGCTCCTCTTCGAGCGCCACCTCCACGGGCTCTACGACGTGGAGAAGGACTGGCACTACGGGCTCCTCCCGACGGCCACGCCGTACTCGCGCAACGCCATCTTCGGCGGGCTCCTCCCCATCGACCTCGCCAAGCGGTTCCCCCAGCTCTACACCGTCGACGAGCGTCAGGACGAGGAGAGCCTGAACGCCCACGAGGCCGAGTTCCTGGCCGACCTCCTCCAGCGGAAGCACCGCGGCGACGTCCGCGTGCGCTACGACAAGCTCGTCTCGCAGAACGACGGGAGCCAGTTCGCCGACCGCGTGGCGGACTACCTCCAGCACGACCTCGCGGCCGTCGTCGTCAACTTCGTCGACATCCTGGCCCACTCGCGGAGTGACACCAAGATCCTCAAGGAGATCGCCCCGGACGTCCCGGCCTACCGCGCGCTGACCGGCGCGTGGTTCGAGCACAGCTGGCTGCTCGCCGCCTTCCAGGAACTGGCCCGCCACGACTGCACCGTCGTCGTGACGAGCGACCACGGCGCCGTCCGCGCCCTCCACCCGACCCGGGTGATCGGCGACCGCGAGACCTCGACGTCGCTGCGCTACAAGCACGGGCGCAACCTGAAGGTGGACGGGAGCGAGGCCATCTTCGTCAAGGAGCCCGAGACGTACGGGCTCCCGCGCCTCGGCATCAACGAGAACTACATCTTCGCCAAGGGCGACTCGTACTTCGTCTACCCGACCAACTACAACCGCTACGTGAACCAGTACCGCGACACGTTCCAGCACGGCGGCGTGACGATGGAAGAGGTGATGCTACCGGTCGTGACGCTCCGGCCGAAGGCGTGAGGCGGCCGCGCGCCACGGCCCCCGGAGCGACGGACGGGCGCCGGCCGATCGAGCGGGCCGACACGGTGGCCGAGATCCCCAACACGCTCTGCACCGGCGTCGGCGTACGCCTCGGCGGGGCCGACGTCGTCCTGGCCTGACGGGCTACGCGCCGAGCGCGTCGGCGAGCGCGGGGAGCGTGTCGCCGAGCGGGGCGTCGAGGGCGATGGCTGCGTGGCGGTGCCCCCGCGTCTCCCCCAGCGTGACGATGGCGACGGGCGTCCCCTCCGCCTCGGCCTGCCGGACGAACCGGTACCCGCTGTAGACCGCGAGGCTGGACCCGACGACGAGGAGCGCCTCGGCCTCCGACACCCACCCCTGAGCCGCCGCGACACGAGGCTTCGGGACGCTCTCGCCGAAGAACACCACGTCCGGCTTGAGGGCGTCGCCGCACGCATCGCACGCGGGCGGGTCGAACCGGGCGATGGCCGCCGCCGCCAGCTCGGCGTCGCCGTCGGGCGCGATCCGACGCTCCGAGAACGCGGTGTCTAGGTGGCCGGGGTTGCGCGCGAGGATCTGGTCCTGCACGTCGGCGCGGGGAACGACGGCGCGGCACCCGAGGCAGACCACGTCGGCGAGGCGGCCGTGCAACTCGATCACCCGCTGCGACCCGGCCCGCTGGTGGAGCCCGTCCACGTTCTGCGTGATGAGGCCGGTGAGGAGCCCGGCAGCCTCGAGCCGGGCGAGGGCCTGATGCCCGCCGTTCGGCCGGGCGTCGGCGATGCGCATCCAGCCCCGGCTCGCTCGGGCCCAGTAGCGCCGCCGCGCCTCGGCGTCCCGGACGAACTCGTCGTACTGGATCGGCCGCCGCGGCACGTGGCGCGTCTGGGGCCCCCGGTAGTCCGGGATGCCCGACTCCGTCGAGATGCCGGCGCCGGCGAGGACCGCGACGCGCCGATCCCGGAGGAGTCCGGCGAGGTCGTCGAGCGCATTGGCGGAGGCAGGCATAGCGGCCAAACGAGGGGCTGCGTGCGGAGTGCCCGGGAGACGAGGGAGGGCCGGCCAAATTGTCCCCGTCGACTCCGGAGACCGCCGGCGCGCCGGGACCCACCGCGTCGCCGTCGCGATGGCAACAGGATCACCCGGGTTGTGCCCAAATTTTCCGCCGAGCGCTGAGAGCGGGCTGTGCGAACACGAAACCGGCCGCCCGAAACGTACGTTGCGGACCTCCCCCCGGACTCCGCCTCTCTCATGCCGACTTGTCCCCGCTGCGCGCTCCTCGCCGTCGCCCTCGCGTTCCTGGCCTTCACGGGCTGCGACACCAACAACCCCGGTCGTGACCTCGGCCTGATCAGCGGCGTGTACTCCGTCGCCGAGATCACCTTCGACCCGGAGACGGCCGACCTCTCGACGGCAGACGTCGCCGCGCGCCTGACCTCGACGACGAACCTCCGGATCTACACCAACGACCAGGCCCGGTTCGAAGTCCAGTTCGCCGGCGAGTCGGGGCTCCAGGTGGTCAATCTCGTGGTGTCGGCCTCGCGCGGGCGGGCCCTCTTCGAGGCCGAGGCGACCGACGACGAGCAACTCCTCGCCCGGCTCCTCCTCCCGCGTCGGTTCACGCTGGAGTATGACGAGGAGGCCCCGAGCGCCCTCGAGGCCTCGTTCGTCCAGTCCGGCGTCAACCTGCAGGCGTTCAACCCGACCCGCTACCAGGGGCAGACGAACAACCGCGGCCAGCTGACGGTCCGCTTCGAGAGGCAGTAGCCACGGTCGAGCCGCTCGCGATCAGAAGTCGACGCGGAAGCGGACGTTGAGCGTCCGCGGCGTGAGGCGTGTGGGGACGGCCGAGAAGATGCGCCGCCCCTCGTTCACCTGCTCCACCCACGAGTAGGCGATGGTGTTCGTCTGGTCGAACACGTTGAGCACCTCGACGGTCGCCAGCAGTTCGAGGGGGGCGCCCGACGGGGCCGTCCCCACGCGGAGCTTCTTGGTGGCCCCGAGGTCGAACCGGAAGTAGGACGGGAGGCGGATCCGGTTGCGCGGGCCGTCGATGAAGGCGGAGACGGCGTCGAGCGAGTTGTCGTTGTCGCGGGCGGGCGGGGTGGTCGGAATGCCGGTGCCGTAGAGCGTGCGGATGTGGAGCGTCCACGTGTCGTCGCCCGGGATGTAGTCCTGGACGAAGAGCGAGAGGTTGTGCCGGCGGTCGGTGGGGCGGGCCACCCAGTCGCCGCCGCCGCGCGCCTCGAAGCGGGCGAGGTCCTGCTCGTAGGCGTCGAGGTCGGCCTCCAGGGCCCCGGCGCCAGGTGCCTCCGGCGCGAAGAACCGCTCGCGCGTGGTCAGGAACCCGTAGGTGATCCAGCTCTCCAGGCCCGGCACCAGCTCGCCGCGGAGCTGAAAGTCGGCGCCCGCGGCGTAGCCCTCCGAGTCGTTCTCGGCCGAGTACACCACGCGGACGTTCTCGACATCGTACGAGATGAGGTCCGAGAACCGCTTGACGTAGGCCTCGGCGCGGAGCTGGAGGCGCCGGCCTGTAAAGAAGTGGTCCAGCCCGACGACGCCCTGCACCGAGCGCGGGCTCCGGATCTCGCCGTCGAGCGACTGGAACGCCGACGTGCCGGGCGCCGGGTCGCCGCGCAGCTCGCGGTAGGTCGGCGCCTGGTGGTAGGCGCCGAGCGAGGCCGAGAGCGTCGTCTGCGGGCCGGACTGGTAGAGGAGCCCGAGACGCGGCGAGACCGTCAGCTCGGCGTTGTACGCGAAGTAGTCGGCGCGCAGGCCGGGGATGAGCGTGAGCCGCTCGCCGAGGCGGAGCGCGTCCCCGATCCAGAGCGCCGCCTGCCACGACGCGAACGTGGTGTCGGCGAGGAGCTCGTGGGGCGTGATCGAGGCCGGGTTGCCGTCGGCGTCGCGCCCGTCGATCCGCGTGACCTCGTCGATGGAGTCCTCGAAGTGGAGCGCGCGGGCCTGCCAGCCGGCGTCGAGTCCGTGGCGGCCGGCCTGGACGAGGTAGCGGCCCTGGGCCGTCCAGATGGCCTGCTGGATCTGGTTGTCGGCCGAGTCGCGCTGGACCGTCTGGCCCTCCAGGATCCGGTCGAGGTCGGTCTGCGAGCCCTCCGGCCGCTGCTCGCGGCGGAACAGCGTCGAGCGGCTCCGGACTCCGAACCCCTCGAACTCGTCGGTCAGGAAGCCTGAGAGCCGGTGCTCGGCCGTGACCCGCCCGCCGAGCCGGCTGGTGAGGAGGAGCCCGCCGAAGCCGATGTCGTAGCCGTCCTGCTCCAGCCCCTCGAAGTCCACGGCGACGGTGCGGACGAGGTTGGGGTAGATGCCGAAGGTGGTCTCGCGCTGCTGCGGGGCGAGGCGGAACCGGTGACGCGCGTAGAGGCCGAGCAGGCGGAGCCCGTGCCGCTCGGAGAGCGCCACGTCCGCCACGCCCTGCACGTCGGCGAAGTTGGGGTCGTAGGCGCCCTCCAACTCCTGTCCCGCGAAGAACCGCTGGGGCCGCGCGGTCCGCGCGGCGACGGCCAGCCCGACGCGCTCGCCGAGCGCGCCCCGCACGGCCGCGCCGGCGTCGAGCGTGGACGTGTAGACCGTCCCGCTCACCGGCCCCTCGGGCGCCGCGTAGGTCGCGTCGAGGACGCTCGCCAGCTTGCCCCCGTAGCGGACCGGGAAGCCGCCGGCGAACAGCGTCATCCGGCTCGTGAGGTCGCCGTTGATGAGGCCGAGCCCCTCCTGCTCGCCCTGGCTGATCCGGAGCGGGCGGTAGATCTCGAAGCCGTCGATGAAGAACTGGTTCTCGTCGTACGAGCCGCCGCGCACCGAGAACGCGTTCGAGAGCTCGTTCGAGGACGTCACGCCCAGCTCTGTCTTGACCCCCCGGATGGCGTCGGCCACGGGCATCGGCATGTCGCGGACGGTGCGCGGGTCGATGGTGCTCACGCCGACGCCCTGATTCGCGCGCCCCTCCACCTGGACGTCCCCGAGCTGCTGCTCGTCGATGGTGAGCTGGGCGTCGAAGCGCGTCGTCCGCCCCCGACGGATGTCCACCGTGTCGCGGACGGGCGCATAGCCGACGAACGAGACCTGGACCGGGTAGCGGCCCTCGGGAATCCGGAAGTCGTACAGGCCGTCGGCCCGCGTGTTGGTCCCGAACGACGTGCCCTGCACGAGGATCGAGGCGCCGGGGATGCCCTCGCCGGTCGCGGCGTCGGTGATGCGCCCGGCGAGCTCGCCGAACTGGGCCTGGGCGTGGGCGGCACCGGCCGCCAGCAACACGAGGAGGGCACCCGCGAGGCACCGGGAGAGACTACGCATACACCGTCGAGGCACGGCCGTGCCGGGGAGCTGGGGAGGACGGTAGCGGAGGCGGATAGGCGCAGTCGTGGGGACCGTGAAGATACGGAGGCCCACGGACGGGTCGGGGGGATTCCGCCGCCCCCCGCGGCCGATCCCGGCTCAGCCCGCGAGGTCCAGCCAGCGGTAGACGATCCACCAGAGCTGGAGCTGGGGGACGAGGAGGCCGAACGCGGCCCCCGCCCACACCTGCCCCACCGTGTGCGCTTCGACGCGCACCCGTGCCCACATCAGCAGCGGCACGAGGAGGACGAGCGGCCCGACCGTCGCCGCCGTCAGGGCGGCCTCGGCGCCCGCCGGGAGGTCTCGCCAGACCGTCAGCGCGGTGAACAGGAGGACGCCCACGAACCCGGCCAGGCTCGTCATGTGGATCGAGATCTTCCATCGCAGGTTGATCAGCAGGAGGATGGCCGTGTTGATGGGGAACAGCGACGCGAACGCGACGATGAGCGGGAGGGCCGGCCCCTCCACCGTCTTCCACAGCAGGACGGCGCCGGCGGCGTAGGACGCGACGCTGACGAGGAACGCGCTCCACCGCCGCTCCTGCGCCCGCACCTCCAGGCTGTCGGCCCGCCCGAGCCGGACCATCCCGAGCACGTAGAACAGGGGCACGAGGCAGAAGAAGACGGCCGACACGCCGAACGTCCACGCTACCTCCGCCGGACCGGCCCCGAAGTGCGCGTCGATCAGGGCGAACGCGATGGGGGGGAGGGTGAGCGGGTTGAGGAGGTACGAGACGGCGTTGGCGAGCCGGTACCCCCGGTCGCGCGGGACGGACGGGCGGGGGCGAGCCCCCGCCGGGGGCCGGGGGCCGCCGTTCCGGGGCGCCCCGAGGCCGGACCGTTCCCGGGCCGTCTCGCCGGACGACGCCGGACGAGGGACCGACGCCCGCATCTCTAGTAGGCCCGCGCGTAGACCACGCGGCGCTCAGCGGGCTGCCCGCTGACCGGGTCGGTCCCGGCCTCCTCCGTGTCGACGCCGGGGAACTGGTCCGGGAAGGGGACGCAGCGGATCGTCGCCTTCGTCTCCTCCTTCACGCGGGCCTCCGTCTCGGCCGAGCCGTCCCAGTGCATGAGCACGAAGCCGCCCTCCTCGATCCGCGCCTGGAAGTCGTCGTAGCTGTCGACGACGTGCGTGTTCTCTTTGCGGAAGGCGGCGGCACGGTTGTAGAGCCCCTGCTGGACGTCGTGGAGGGCCTCGCGGATGGCCGGGACGATCTCGCGCGCGCTGACGGGCTGCTTCTCACCCGTGTCGCGCCGAGCCATTTCGGCCGTCCCGTTCTTCACGTCGCGCGGGCCGACGGCGAGGCGGATGGGCACACCCTCCGCCTCGTACTGCGCAAACTTCCAGCCCGGCCGGTACTGGTCGCGGTCGTCGAGGACCACGCGGAAGCCGGCGTCGGCCAGGCTGTCGCGGATCGCGGCCGCGGCGTCGAGGACCGCCTCGTTGTCGTCGTTCTTGCGCGTGATCGGGACGATGGCCACCTGGACGGGCGCCAGCTTCGGCGGCAGGATCACGCCCTGATCGTCGCCGTGCGTCATGATGAGGGCACCGATGAGGCGCGTGCTCACGCCCCACGACGTGGCCCAGACGTGCTCCTGCTCGTTGTTCTCGTTCTGGAACGTGCAGTCGAAGGCCTTGGCGAAGTTCTGGCCCAGGAAGTGCGAGGTGCCGGCCTGGAGCGCCTTGCCGTCCTGCATCAGCGCCTCGATGCAGTACGTGTCGACGGCGCCGGGGAACCGCTCAGCCGGCGTCTTGACGCCCTTGATGACGGGCATCGCCATCCACTCCTCGGCGAACGTCGCGTAGACGTCGAGCATCTGGCGCGTCTCATCCACGGCCTCGGCCTCCGTCGCGTGGGCCGTGTGGCCCTCCTGCCAGAGGAACTCGGCGGTGCGGAGGAACAGGCGCGTCCGCATCTCCCAGCGGACCACGTTGGCCCACTGGTTCAGCTTCAGCGGGAGGTCGCGCCAGCTCTGGATCCAGCGGCTGTACGTGTCCCAGATGATGGTCTCCGACGTGGGGCGGACGATGAGCGGCTCCTCCAGCTCCGCCTCGGGGTCCACGATGAGGTCGCCGTCCTGCTCCTTCAGTCGGTAGTGCGTGACGACGGCGCACTCCTTGGCGAACCCCTCGACGTGGGCGGCCTCGCGGGCGAGGAAGCTCTTCGGGATGAAGAGGGGGAAGTAGGCGTTCCGGTGGCCCGTGGCCTTGAACATGCCGTCGAGCCCGCGCTGCATGTTCTCCCACAACTCGTAGCCGTTGGGCGGGAGGACCATCGACCCGCGGACGGGCGAGGTCTCGGCCAGCTTGGCGGCCCGGATAACGTCCTGGTACCACTGAGCGTAGTCGGTGGCGCGGGGGGTGATGGTCTCGGCCATGGGAGGGAGGGCGGGAGGGCACCGCGGGGGGTGCAACTTGGGCGGGCCGATGGAGTTACCCTTCGGTGTGCAGACCGTGTGCGGGGGTCGCCTAGCAACCGCCGTCGCCCGAATGCGGAGGCCGCCTGCTCGGGCGTTACCTCAGCGCGCGTGGGCGCGGCTCCACAGACACGGGCCGGCGAATATACCGGGCTCACGACCCCGCCGGCCGCCTCCGTCCCCCTCTTCGCGCGGCTTCCGCACCGACGTCCTCCCCGCCGCCATGCGACATCCCATCCTCCTCCGGCCCGCCCTCGCGCTGGCCCTCGCCGCGGCCGTCGCCGGCTGCGCCACGTCCCGCCCCGACCCCGAGGCGGTTCCTGCTCCCGCCCAGCGCGCCCAGCAGGTGACCCCCGACTCGGTCCGCGGCCCTGCTCGCGTCGGGCTGGCGGCCACGATGGACATCCCCGCGAACCCCTACGGCGACACGGCCGCGGTGGAGATCCCGGACCCGGCCGACGTGGCGACAGGCCAAGCCCTCCCGCTGGCCTACGAGGGGGAGGCCGCGGATGACGGCGCCGTCGACCCCAACGCCGTCACCGTCTCGCGCTACTACTACGACGACGAGGGGACGTACTACTACGAGGACGTCCAGGACGACCTCTACGACTACGGCCAGGGCGCCGACGACGACTACTACTACGGCGGCTACAGCGCGGACTACTACTACTACGACGACCCCGCCTACTATCCCTCGATCTACTCCTACTACCGGCCCTACGGGACCTACCGCACGTACTCCCGCTACGGCTGGTACCCGACGTGGAACCGTCGCCACTGGGCCAGTCGGTATCGCTACGCGTACGGGCCCTACGCCTACGACCCGTACTACTACGATCCCTACTACTACGATCCGTATTACTACGGATCGGGGATCTACATTGCCGTGGGCTGGGGCTGGGGCGGCTACGGATACGGCGCCGGCTACAGCCACGGGTATTCCCACGGCTACTCGGACGGGTACGTGGCCGGCTATTACGGCCCGGGCTACTACGGCCGGCCCCGCCACCGGGGCTACTACAGCGGCTACCGGAGCGATCGCGGTGAGGACGACGGCGTCCGCACGCCGATCCGGGAGTCGCGGCGCCGTGGCACCATCGTCCAATCGTCGCCGGACCCGTCTCGGACCGTCGCGTCGACGGGACGCCAGCCGTCGCGGCGGGGGCTGACGCCGGCCCGCCTGCCGCGCGACGGGGGCGGCATCACGCGCTCGACGGGCCGGGGCTACCCCGACCCGGCCGCCACGCCGGACCGCCGCCGGACGCCGGACCGGGCGGACCTGCCGGCTCCCACCCGGTCGGGCGCGGCGCCGTCGCGGACGGCCCCGGCCCCGGCCCGCACGGCGACCCCCATGCGGGAGCCCGCCCGGACGGCGCCGTCCCCGACGCGCCAGCCATCACGGACCGTTCCCTCGCGCGAGCCGTCGCGGACGACGCCCACGCAGGAACCCTCGCGGACCACTCCGACGCGCCGCTTGCCCCGTCGCGAGGAGACGCGGCCGACGCCGACGCCGCGCCCGGAGAGCCGCCCGGCCCCGCCGCCTCGTCGTGAGAGCCGTCCGGCCCCCGTCCCGCGACAGGAGCCGCGCCCGGCCCCGGCGCCTCGTCGCGAGTCACGTCCCGCCCCGCCCCCGCGCCGCGAGAGCCGCCCCGCGCCCGCCCCGCGTCCGGAGAGCCGACCGGCCCCGGCGCCGCGTCGCGAGTCGAGCCCGTCGCCGAGCCGAGGCGGCGGGGGCGGCCGTTCCACCGGCCGGAGTTCGCGCCGAGGCGGCAACGACTGATAGCGCTCCGTCCAGACGACCCGAGCGGGGTCCGCCGAACCATCGGCGGGCCCCGTTTCTTTACGAGGCCGCGTCGAGCGCCGTCACCGGACGGGGAGCCGGAGGACGGGCCGCGCGGTGCGATGCGCCGGACCATCGAACGACGCTTTCCCCGAGCAGGCTGTACACCGACGCCAGCCCTGCGATGACGAGCGCGGCGCGGCCGGGAGACGTGAACGTCGCCGCCTGCAGGATCAGGGTGAGGACGCCCACGGGCACCGATACGAGCAACGGGACGAACCGGGCCGAGGCGTTGAACCGATCGCTCTGCCGAGAGAAGGGGGGCGTTCGGTACGAGAGCGCATACAGCCGCGTCACGAGTCCGGCGAGGGTGAGCCAGAACCCGGCGTGCAGGACCGCGTCGAGGGCCGGCATATTGAACGACAGGATCACCGCGAGGCCCACGTGGAGCGGGAACAGGACGCGGAACATGAGCGCCTTCTGGGCGCCAAGTTGGACGAGCCGAGGCCACGCCTCTGGGAGCGTCCCGAACATCCACGCCGCCTCGGCGTGGTCCGAGAACTGCAGCGTCTGCACGAGCGACTGCGCGCAGAACAGGAGGACCACGAGGACCGACAGGTGGATCTGGGTGTCCGGCTCCTGGAGGATGTCGAGGGTCCGCACCAGCGGGGTGTCGGGGCCGACGGCGAGGAGGCTCCCCAGCCCGTCCGTCAGCCACCCGAAGGCGACGAAGCCGACGGGCAGGAGGGCCGCGGGCCACAGCCGGCCCCGCACCAGACGGTCGTCGGCGAAGGAGGCGACGGCGAACCCGTAGGCCGCGCGGACCGGCCCGCGCCGCGTCAGGAACCGCTCGATGCCGGTCAACTGGCGCCCGGCGCGCCCTCGGCGCTGGTCGCGACGGGCGCCATCGGCGAGGCGCTGGAGGAGGCGGAAGTAGCGGTGGGGGAAGAGCGCGCCGAACAGGATGGCCATCGCGCCGAGCGTGGCGAGGAGGCCGGCCAGCCCTCCCGTCGACCGGCCGAGGAGGGCGTCGGTCATCCAGGCTCCCGGCCACCACGCCGCCGCGAGCGTGCTGGGGGACGCGCCGATCAGCTGGAAGCCGAGGACGAGCAGGGCGATGAGGAGCGTCCGGGCGGCCGAGAGGGACACGCGGAGGGCGCGCTGCGGGAGCGTCAGCGTGAGTGACCACAGGACGGCGAGCGCCAGGAGCGCCGTCCACACCACCGACCCGACGAGGCCGGCGGCCACCGTAAGCCCGGCGGCGACACCGTGCGCGAGGCCAGTCCGCACGCCCACCGGGGCGGCCACGCTCAGCGCCATCAGCGCCACGTAGGCTCCGATCCCGAGCAGCCGCGCCGCGTAGTGCTCGCGCTCACTGGCCGGGAGCGTCGCCAGCCACGCGTTTTCCTTGGGCCGCCCCATCAACTCGTCGTACGAGCCGACGACGCCAAACGCGGCCAGCACGATCCCGAACGACGACGCGACGAACAGGACCTGGTCCGGCGGGGCGTTGCCGAGGGAGAGGGCCAGGACGAGGCCCGAGAAGCCGTACGCGAAGGCCGTCGTCGCCACGCGCCCGGCGCTCCGCTTGCCCGACCGCGCGTGGCGGAGGTCGGCCCGGAGCTGGGCGGTGGCGAGCGTGAGGACGAGGTGCATGGCGGGCAGTATCGGCGGGGACGCCGTCGGCGTTCAACGGGCCGCACGCTCAGCCCCGGTTGGGAGAATCCCGCGGGCGCGGGTGGTCCGGCCGGCGCTACTCGCCGCTCTCGGCGGAGCCGCCGCCGCTCGCCGCCTCCGCGGCCTCGCGCTGACGACGGATCCGGACCTGCTCGCTGAGCCACTGGCTCCAGCGCCGGGCCTTCGCGTTGTGCTCGCCGACGGTCCGGCTGAAGTCGTGCCCACCGGTCCCGTCGGCGACGAAGTAGAGGTAGTCGCCCTCGCCGCCGGAGAGGACCGCCTCGATGGCGTCGTCCGAGGGGTTGTTGATCGGGCCGGGCGGGAGGCCGTCGATGCGGTACGTGTTGTACGGGTGCTCGAAGGCGTAGTCGCGGAAGAGGAGCCGGCGCATCGGGCCCCCGTCCGACTCCATGAGAGCGTACTGGACCGTCGGGTCGGCCTGGAGCCGCATCCGTCCAGCGGACGTGCGGCCGAGGAGCCGGTTGAGGTAGACGCCCGCGATCGTCGCTCGCTCCTCGGGCTTCTGGGCCTCCCACTGCACGATGGAGGCGAGCGTGATGACCTCGTCCGGCGTGAGGCCGAGGGCCTCGGCCTGGGCACGCGCCTCGTCGGTCCAGAACCGGTCGTGCCACTCGTGGATGCGCGAGATGGCTCGACGCGCGTCCGTCGTCCAGAGGATGTCGTAGGTGTTGGCCCGCATGTGGCCGAACAGGTGCGTCGTGTCCGTGCCGAGCTGCTCGGCGAGAGCGGGGTCGGCGAGGGCCGCGACGACGGCGGCCGAGTCGGTCCCGAGCTGATTGCGGAGGACGCGCCCGAACCGATTGGGCGTGAGGCCACCGGGGATCGTGATGCGGATCGGGTCCTGGAGTCCCTTGCGGATTTTGTCGAGCACGGCCCAGTTGCTCATCCCCGGCTCGATGTAGTAGTGCCCGGTCTTGACCTGCTCGCCCCAGCCGGTGATCTGCCCGAAGAGCGACAGGGAGGTGCGCGAGCCGAGGGCGCCGGCGGCCTCCAGCGAGTCCAGCGTGGCCTCGAAGTCGGTCCCCTCGGGGAGGCGGACGCTGGCGCGCTCGTCGCCGGTGTTGGGGAGGAACGCCAGCCACGCGCCGAACAGGGCGCCCACGAGTGCGAGGAGGACGAGGCTGAGGAGGAGCTTCTTCATCGGGGGAGGAGGGCGGGAGCGAGTCGACGTGTCATCCTGAGCGGAGCGGCATCGCCCGGAGTCGATGGATCTCTGGTCGGGACCGGGTTTCAGGCTGGCGCCGAGAGCGTTGCTCAGACGCTTGCTCGCCAGAGATCCTTCGACGTCGCTCCGCTCCGCTCAGGATGACACGAGGGGTGGGCTAGGCCGTCGGCGGGGCGCCGTCGCCGCTGGGGGACGGCCGGGGCGTCTGGTCGCGGCTGTCGACGGTGCAGACGGTGTGGATGCCGCCGCGGACGGTGTAGTCCGTCGTGACGACGAGGCGGTCGGGGTCGTCGAGGTGGCGCATCAGGTCCTCGAACAGGAGCGCCGTGATGTCCTCCTGCGCCGCGCCGATGTGGCGCCAGCTCATGAGGTAGTATTTCAGGCTCTTCAGCTCCAGGAGCCACGCGCCCGGGACGTACTCGATCCGGACGGTCCCGGAGTCGGGCAGGCCCGAGAACGGGCAGAGCGCCGTGAACTCGCCGGGCTCCGTCGTGTAGGTGACCACCTGGCGCGCCGCGTGCGTGTACGGCATCCGGTGGATCTCCTGCTGCCGGGCCTCGGGCGGGAGGAACAAGGCCACGCGGCCCTCGGGCTCGATCCCGTAGCGGGCCATGTGTTCCAGCGAGGCACGCGTGTGGTCGAGCGCCTGCTGGTGGAAGGCGTCGAGGTCGTCGGCGGTGCGCGGGTCGGGGGTCGGGTCGGCCATGGCAGTCGGGGTCGGCAGAGGATAGCAACGGCCCCCGGCGCCCGATTCCGACGCCGGCTCGCGTTCTTCGCGAAACCTCTGGTCGGTCCGACGCGCGCGGGCGTTCTTTCCTCCCATGCCGCACTTCGTCCTCACGCCTCCCACCTCCCCCGCCGGCGACGCCGCGCTCGTCCTGTTCTCCGGCGGGCAGGACTCCACGACGTGCCTGTTCTGGGCGCTCCGCCACTTCGAGCGCGTCGAGGCCATCGGGTTCGAGTACGGACAGAAACACGCCGTCGAGATCGGGCAGGCGCGGCAGATCGCCGAGGCCGCCGGCGTCCCCTTCGACGTGAAGGACCTGAGCGGCCTCCTCGCCGGCTCGTCGCTGACGGAGCACGAGAAGGACTCGAACGACGCGCACGACCTCGCGCCGGACCTCCCGGCGTCGTTCGTCCCCGGCCGGAACGCCCTGTTCCTCACGCTCGCCGCGGCGCACGGCTTCCTCCGCGAGATCCGCGACCTCGTCGGCGGGATGTGCCAGACGGACTACTCCGGCTACCCGGACTGCCGGCTCGACTTCGTCCAGAGCCAGGAGCGGACGCTCGGGCTCGCGCTCGGCGCCGACCTCCGCGTCCACACGCCGCTCATGCACCTGACGAAGGCCGAGACGTGGAAGCTGGCCCGCGATCTGGGCACGGTGCGTGGGCTCGACGTGCTGGAGACGGTCCGCGAGATGAGCCACACGGACTACAACGGCGACCGGAGCGAGCGGCACCCGTGGGGCTACGGGAAGCTGGACAACCCGGCGTCCGTCCTCCGGGCGCGGGGCTACGCCGAGGCCGAGGCGCGCGGCTGGGTCTGACCTCGGCCCCCGTCAGCGAGAGGCGTCGGTCACCGCGTCGGCGCCGACGACGGGGGCGCTGGGCTGGCCCGCGACGTGCGCCCGCTCGCCGACGAGCGCCCCGTCCAGCACGGCACTCTCGACGCGGGCGTCCGCAAACACGACGGACCGCTGGACGACGGCGTCCTCGACGACGGCCCCAGCCTCGACCACGGCGTGCGGCCCGACCACGGCGCGGCGCACCACGGCCCCCGGCCCGACGTAGCTCGGCGGTACGATCACGGCGTCCTCCTCCGTCCCGTCGCGCGTGGTCCCCTCGCGGTCGAGGAGCGTGCGGACCGTGTCGCGGTAGGCGTCGAGCGTGCCCGTGTCGAGCCACGAGGCGACGGCCGCCGTCCGCATCCGGGCGCCGCCCTGGACGAGCGCGTCGAGCGCGTCGGTGAGCTGGTACTCGTCGCCGGCGCCCGTCGCGCCGCGCGCGACCATGTCCTCGATGGTCCGCCGCAGCGCGGCCCCGTCGCGGACGTAGTAGACGCCGATGAGCGTCTCGCGCGAGACGAGCGTCTGCGGCTTCTCGACGAGCCGCGTCACACGCCCGGCGTCGTCGCGGACGGCCACGCCGAACCGGCTCGGGTCGTCCACCTCGACGGTCCACGCCACGAGGTCGGCGGGCTCCGGGGCGTCGAGGGCCGCCGCGCCGTCGGTCGAGAACAGCGTGTCGGACCAGACGGTCACGACCTCGCCGTCGAGCTTGTCGCCGGCGCTGGCGATGGCGTGGGCCGTCCCGAGCGGCTCGCTCTGGGTGGCGACGGCGGCCTCCAGGCCCTCGCGGGCGCACGCCGCCCGGAGCCGGTCCGGCACGTCCGTCAGCCGGTCGGCGGGGTTGAGCACGAACACGACCTCGTCGAGCGGCCGCGGCACGGCGATCCGCACGGCCCGCAGGATCCGCTCGATGACGGTCGCGCCGGCGAGGGGGAGGAGCGTCTTGGGCGTGGTGTGAGAGAACGGGCGGAGGCGGGTGCCGCGGCCGCCCATCGGGACGATGAGGCGCATGGGGAGTCGGCGCGTCGCGCCGAGCGGGGGCCGCAGGATAGGACCGGTGGCGAGTCGGGCGGCGTGGCGTATTCTCCCGCGCTGCTCCCTCCGGAGGGTTTGTGCCCCGGCGGGACCTTTATTCCTCATCCCGCCCCGCCATGGACTTCGCCTTCATCGACTACGTCGTTTTCGGCGCCTACGCCGCTCTCATCGTCGGCGTCGGCCTCTGGGTCTCCCGTGAGAAGGAGGGCCACACGAAGGACTCCGCCGACTACTTCCTGGCCGGGAAGGCCCTCCCGTGGTGGGCCATCGGGGCCTCGCTCATCGCCTCGAACATCTCGGCGGAGCAGTTCATCGGGATGTCGGGGTCCGGCTTCCGGCTGGGCCTCGCGATCGCGAGCTACGAGTGGATGGCGGCCGTCACGCTCCTCGTCATCGCGTGGTTCTTCCTCCCGATCTACCTCGAGAAGCGCATCTTCACGATGCCCCAGTTCCTGGAGCAGCGCTACGACGGGCGGGTGCGGACGCTCCTGGCGGTGTTCTGGCTCCTCGTCTACGTCTTCGTCAACCTCACGAGCGTGCTCTACCTCGGGGCGCTCGCGATGGAGGGGATCATGGGGGTCCCGCTGTTCTGGGGCATGGCCGGGCTGGCCCTCTTCGCGACGGTCTACTCGATCTACGGGGGCCTGGAGGCCGTCGCCTGGACCGATGTCGTCCAGGTCATCGTGCTCCTCGGCGGCGGACTGCTCACGACGGTCCTCGCCCTCGACGCCTACGCCGACGGGGGCGGCGTGCTGGCCGGGATGAGCCAGCTCATCGCCGACCTCCCCAGCCGGTTCGACATGATCCTCGGGCCGGGCGACCTCCTCTACGCCGACGACGCCGGCGTCACGCAGGACGCCTACCAGCTCCTCCCCGGGCTCGGCGTGCTCCTCGGCGGGATGTGGGTGGCCAACCTGTTCTACTGGGGCTGCAACCAGTACATCATCCAGCGCGCCCTCGCGGCCAAGTCGCTGAAGGAGGCCCAGCGCGGGCTGGCCTTCGCCGGTGCGCTCAAGCTCCTGCTCCCGCTCGTCGTCGTGATCCCGGGGATCGTCGCCTTCGGCCTCGACGCGCCGATCGACAAGGCGGACCAGGCCTACCCGTGGCTCCTGGGCACGTACATCGGGCCCGGCCTGAAGGGGCTCGCCTTCGCCGCGCTCGCGGCGGCCATCGTCTCGTCGCTCGCGTCGATGATGAACTCGACGGCCACCATCTTCACCATGGACCTCTACAAGCCGCGGAACCCGGGGACCTCAGAGACCCGTCTCGTGACGATCGGGCGGATCGTGAGCCTGACGGCCATCGTGGTCGCCGCGATCGCAGCGTACCCGCTGCTCGGGGCCATCGACCAGGCGTTCCAGTACATCCAGGAGTACACCGGGTTCATCAGCCCGGGCGTGCTGGCGGTGTTCGTAATGGGGCTGTTCTGGCGGAAGGCGACGGCCAACGCGGCGCTGGTCACGGCCGTCCTCTCGATCCCGCTGTCGGCCCTCGCGAAGGTGCTCCTCCCGTCGATCCCGTTCCTGAACCGGATGGGCTACGTCTTCCTGTTCTCGGTGCTGCTGATCGTGGCGATCTCGCTGATCGAGGGGAAGGGGGCGGAGAGTCCGAAGGCGATCCGGGTGCGGGACGTGGATCGGGGGCGGGACCCGGTGTTCCTCACGGCCGCGTTCGCCATCATCGGCATCACGACCGCCCTCTACCTCGCCTTCTGGTAGCGCCGTCGGCCTGGATCCCCGGTCCTGGGCGTCGGCTCGGCCCGGCGGTCTCGTTGGGACCGCCGCGCCCGCGACGCCATGTCTCCGCCCGCCGAATCCGCCCTCGCCCGTGACGCGCGTCACGTGTTCGACGGCGCCGTCCGGGCGGTTCAGGCGCCCGCGCTGCTCGACGAGCTGGACCCGCGTCTGATCACCGGGGCCGGCCGCGTGATCGTGGTGGGAGCGGGCAAGGCGTCGATCCCGCTGGCGGGGGCGCTCGACGCCCGTCTCGGCGCGCGGCCGGTCGAAGGAGCGGTGGCCGTGCCGACCGGCTATCCGGGCACGCAGCCGGACGCGCTCCCGCGGCCCCGCCGGATCCGCGTGGTGGAGGCCGGGCACCCGGTCCCGACGGAGGCGAGTGCGCAGGCCGCCACGCAGGCCCTGGATCTCGCCGCGTCGGCGGGCGCGGACGACCTCGTGGTGGCGCTCGTCTCGGGCGGCGGCTCGGCGCTGTGGGCGCTCCCGCCCGACGGCGTCTCGCTCGCCGATATCCAGCAGACGACGCGGCTGCTGCTCAGGGGCGGCGTCGAGATCGAGGCCCTCAACGCCGTGCGGAAGCACCTCTCGCGCATCTCGGGAGGGCGCCTCGCCCGACGCGTCGCTCCGGCCCGGCTCGTCGCCCTCGTCCTCTCCGACGTGGTCGGGGACGACCTCGCCACGATCGCCAGCGGCCCGACCGTCCCCGACCCGACGACGTTCGCCGACGCGCTCGCCGTGCTGACGGAGACCGCCCTGTGGGAGCGCGTCCCGCCAAGCGTCCGCGCGCACCTCCAGCGCGGCGCGGCGGGTGACCTCGATGAGACGCCCGGTGCCCACGACCCGGCGTTTGACCGCGTCGAGACGGTCCTGATCGGCTCGAACGACACGGCCCTGACGGCGGCGGCGCAGGAGGCCGCCGCGCTCGGCTACGCCGTCGAGATCACCGGGCGGGGCGTTCAGGGGGAGGCACGGGCGGTTGGGCGCCGGGTCGCGGAGCACATAGTGGCCGCCGCCGTGGAGCAGCCAACGTGTTTCCTCTGGGGCGGCGAGACGACGGTGACGGTGACCGGCACCGGACGGGGAGGCCGGAACCAGGAGGTCGCCCTGAGCGCCGCCCTCGCGCTCGACGGCGTCGACGCGGACGTCGTGGTCCTGAGCGGCGGCACCGATGGCGTGGACGGACCGACCGACGCGGCCGGCGGCTGGGCCTCACCACGCTCCGCCGCCCGCATCCGCCAGGCCGGCCTCGACCCGGCCGCGCGCCTCGCCCACAACGACGCCTACGCCGCCCTGCGCGCGGCCGGCGCGCTCGTCCGGACCGGCCCGACGCACACGAACGTCGCGGACGTGATCGTCGCGCTGGCGGCGCCCGGCGACGCGCCGTGAGGGCGCTCGGCTACCGGCGAATCCGGATCTCCGCGCCGCCGGGGCCTGGGCCGCCGCCGGCGAGGTTGTAGACGAACCGGAGCAGGACGTACCGGCCCAGGTTGTTCACCCGCTCCTCCTGGATGTACGAGGCCGTGTTGGTGTAGGACACGCCCAGGTTCCGGTCGAGGAGGTCGCGGGCGACGAGCTCCACCTGGGCCTTCCCTTCCATGAACGCCCGGGACGCCGTGGCCTCCCACAGCGGCACGCTCCGCCCGTCGCCGAACACGCCGTCGGCGTAGAGGTGGTAGTCCAGCTTGGTCCGGAAGTCCCAGGCGTCGGTCGGCGTCCACCCGAGCTCGGTGTAGAACGTCCGGTTGACGTAGGCGCGGTCGAGCTGGGGGTTGAGCGAGTACGACGCGTTGTTGAACGTGTAGCGCGCGCCTGCCTGGAGATCGAGCCGCTCCTTGTTCCGGTTCTCGACGCGGAGGTCGAGCGTCGTGCGGAGCAGGTCGGACGTGTTCTCGGCCCCGTTGATGAACTCGACGCCCCGGTTGTAGAGCGAGTTGGCCGAGAGGTTGGCCCGGCCGGCGATCAGCCGCACGGGCGTCCCGAACGAGGCGTTGCCCGACACCGTCCACGTCCCGCTCGTGTTGATCGGTGTCGAGGTCTGGCGGAACCGCTCATCCACCGTCCGGGCCGTCGAGATCGAGCGGGACGAGTAGGCGGCGCGGACGAACCCGAACAGGTTCGTGGAGGTGAACTGGTCGAACGAGAGGTAGCGCGCGTTGACGCTGTGGGTGTATTCCGGCTGGAGGTCCGGGTTGCCCACGTAGACGTTGAGCGGGTCGCGGTTGTCGACGACTGGCTGCAGCTCGCGGAGGGAGGGCTCGCGCGTCGTGGCCTGGTAGCGGAGCTCCACGTTCCGGCTCTGGGAGAGCGCGTAGCTCAGCGTCGCGGAGGGGAGGAGGTGGAGGTACGAGCGGTCGACGGTCGCGCCGGCGTCGAGGATCTCGCCGTCGAGTTGGGACCGCTGGAGGTCCACGCCGACGCTGAGGCCGAGGGGGTCCTGGTTGCGCCGGTACGTCAGGCCGCCGCGGTCGTAGCGGTAGGCCCGCTCGAAGGCCGAGCTGAGCGAGTCGATGCGGACGGGGGCGTCGGCCTGGTCGAGCACCTCGCGCGTCTGGTCCTCGCTCGTCACGCGGTGCTCGGCGCGGAGCTGGAGCGCCTGCGTGGTGCCGAGGGGCTGGGTGAGGAGCACCTCGGCCGAGCGGGTCAGCGACCGGGCGTCCTGGGCCTGGAGCTGCGCCAGCTCCTCGGTCGTGAGGAGGTCGCCCGCGTCGTAGAACCGGTTGGTGGCGAGGAGGGTGCCGTCGAGGTCGTTGTCCTGGAGCTCGGCGCGGAGGTCGGCCACGACGCTCCGGTTGCCAGCGAACCGGCGGCGGTAGGTGAGCGAGGCGTCGCCGCCGAGGGTGCGGCCCTCCGAGTCGTACTCCGAGTCGCTCTCATTCTCCAGCGCGGCCAGGCCGAACGTCGCGCGCTGCGACTGCGAGGCGAGGGTGGCGTCGCTGACCTGGAGGTTGGTCCGGAGGCGGACGTCGTGGCCCTCCCCGAGTTCGTGCTCGGCGAACAGGTTGAGCCGGTGCGCGAGGGAGCCGTTGTCCTGCGTGCCGGTCTGGTCCACGCGCGACGAGAGCGCCTCGCCGAAGAACTGCTCCTGGAGCACCGTCCGGGCCTGCTCCTGGTCGAGGTGGTGGACGAAGTAGCTGCTGCGGATGGAGGTCGTGCCGCTGAACTCGTGGTTGAGGTTGAGCCCGCCCGAGAGCGTGGTCGAGAACCCGTTGCTGAAGTCGTCCCCGATGGGGATCCCGTCGCCGCCGATCCGGAACGAACCGCCCCGGCCCATGGCCGCCATCCCGCCCATGAAGCTGAAGTAGTCGCCCACCGAGAAGCCCTGGCGGTTCACGTTGTTGAGGTTGGCGATGACCGAGAGCTGGGTGGTGGGGCTGAACCGGTTGACCATGGCCTTCCCGTCGTAGAGCACACCCTCGGCCGGGGCCGCGCCGTCGGAGGGCGCGCCACCGACCCCGCCGCTCACATTCCCGAAGTAGCCCACCTTGCGGTCTTCCTTGAGGGCCAGGTTGATGGTGCGCTGCTCGTTGCCGTCGTCGACGCCGGTGAACTCGGCCGTGTCGGACTGCTTGTCGAACACCTGGACGCGGTCGACGGCGTCGGCCGAGAGGTTGCGCGTGGCGATCGTCGGGTCGTTGCCGAAGAACTCCTTCCCGTCGACGAGCACGCGGTCGACGGTCTCGCCCTGCGCCTTGATCGAGCCGTCGGACTCCACCTCGACGCCCGGAAGCCGCCGGAGGAGGTCCTCGACGTTTGCCCCGAGCGGCACGGCGAAGGCGGCCGCGTTGTACTCCAGCGTGTCCTGCTTCACCACCATCGGCACGCGCTCGGCGCCCACGACGAGCTGGCCGAGCGCACCTACCTCGTCGGCCAGCGCGATCCGGCCCACGTCGAGCGGCTCGGCGCCGACCTCGATCTCGCGGACGTGCGGGGTGTACCCGACGTACGTCACCTTGAGGAGGTAGGGGCCGGCGGGCACGCGGCGGATGCGGAACGAGCCGTCCGCGGCGGTCGTGGCGAAGCTGGCGAGCGTGGAGTCGGCCGGCTGGAGCAGGACCACGGTGGCGGCCTGGAGGCCGGCGTCGGTCGAGTCCGTCACCACGCCGGTGACGTCGACGCGGCCCTGGGCGCTGGCTGCGCCGGCGGCGAGGAGCCCGGTGATCAGGAGGAGGCCGCGTAGACCGGTGATCAGGAGGAGGCCGCGTAGAAAGGCGCGCATGGGACGGGGGCTAGTTGGACCGGATGATGACCCTCCCGCGGCCACGCCGCCCGCCGCGCTCGCCCCCCATCTCCTCCATCTTCTCCGCAACGATGCGGTCGAACTCCTCCTGCGTCACGCGCCGGCCCTCGGTGGGCGCCTCGATCGTGTCCTCGCCGAGCCCGTCCAGCGACACCTCCGTGGCGACGAACGTCCGCCGCCCGTCGTTCTCGGAGAGGACGAGGATGAGGCCGGGGAGGCCGCCGTACTGCTCCGGTCCGGCGGAGACGGGGATCTGGGGCGTGAACCATGCCTCCACCGTCGACGAGTCGCGCTGGAGGGTCGCCTTCATGCAGGGGTAGCCGAGGAACTCGGCCTGCTCGTCGGTGAGTCGCCACGGGAGCGGCTCGCGCTCGCCCTCGATCAGGAAGGTGCGCCCGAGGAAGTCGCGCCGCTCGACGCTGGTGCCCGCGTCGTGGTCCACGTAGAGGGCGTCGCGTCGTTGCCGCGGAACCGGATGCGCATGCCGCGGCGCTCGAAGTCGGCCGGCTCCTCCTCGCGCGGGGCCGCCTTCATGAGCGAGGCGGACTCGCCGAACAGGAGCACGCGCTTGAACGTCCGGCTCGACGGGAGCTGGTCGCGCCTGGCCGCCACCTCGGGCGGCAGCTCGATGTCCAGCTTGACCGTTACGTCGTACCGGACGGTCCCTTCCTGGGCGTCGACGGCGGTGGGGATGGCCAGGAGGACCAGGAGGAGGGCGAGGAGTCTCATGAGGCGGCGGGTGGCGACACGGGGAGGCTAACGTGATCGTTTCTCGGCTGGTACCGACCAGCCCAAAAATCCCGCCCGTGCGCGGCGGCCTCAGGACTCACCCTCCATCGCGCCGAGCGCGTCGGCCAGCCGCTCGGCGATGGCGCGCCAGTCGAACCGGGCCTCGGCCTCGCGGCGGAGGTCGGGCGCGTAGCGACGGGGCGCGTCGAGCGCCGCGATCAGCCGGTCGGCGAGGTCGGGGATCCGGTGCTCGGGCTCGGGGCGCGTGAGGAGGAGGGGCCGCGCGGCCTCCGGCAGGTCGGCGGCGAGCGTGCGCAGGCTGTCGCCCATCCCTCCGATGTCGGGCCCAATGGGGAGCACCCCCGCCGCCGCCGACTCGGGCACGACGAGCGGGCTCGCCTCGCGGACGACGGACGGGAAGGCGCCGGCGTCGGCGAGGCCGTAGAGCGGGCCCAGCGCGTCGTGGTCGAGGAAGCCGGTGAACACGACGGACGCGGGCGTGAGCGTCTGGCGCGCGGTCTCGATGTAGGCGTCGAACGCACCGTCGGCGTCGAGGCCGTCGAGGAACGCCTGGCCGGCGTAGAACGGGGCCGCGTCGAGGCCGCCGCCGCCCTCCAGCGCCCCGCCGAGGCGGACGAGCCGGCGGACGAGGTCGCCGCGCCCCTCGGCGAGCGCCCAGACGAGCGCCTCCAGCCCCTCGCGGAGCCCGCCGGTCCCGGCGATGAGCGCTCGGACCTCGGGGTGGCGCTCGGCCACGAGCGGGAGCGCGAGGACGAGGTCGGCGGGCCCCTTCGCCGCGATCAGCCGCCCGACGTAGACGACGGTCTTCGCCTCGCCCCAGTCGACGGCCCGGAGCTTGGCTTCGAGGTCGGCGTCGGGCGCGGAGCGCTCGTAGTCGTCGGGGAGCGCGTCGAGGATCTGGGCGTCGGCCGGGTCGTCCGGGAGCGCGGTGAGGCGGCTGTGGAGGGCGCCCGTCGCGTCGGCGGGACGCCCGCGCGGGACGTTGGCGACGGTCGTGGCGATCCGCTCCACCGTCGTCGGCCGGTCGGCGCGGTCTACGAGCTCGAAGATCGACGTGTCGGTCCCGACCGGCATCCGCCCGAGCTTGGCCTCGACGCCCGGCACGCTCCCGAAGACGTCGCGGATGCGGCCCTCCATCTCGCCGTTGAGCGCGAACACGCGCGCGGCATCCGCGAGGGCGTTCTCCGCCATCTCCCGCGACCGGGCCTCCTTCTTGACGACGTACTCGATGGCGCTCCCGTGCGGGAGGACGGCGTACGGCGCCCCGCCGCGCGCCCGCGCGCGCTGTGCCGCGACGGCCATCAGCACGACGTGGTTGACGACCCACCCGGCGACGCCGCCCTCGGCCGCCACGCGCTCCAGCACCCGCGCGTTGCGGTCGACGTAGCCGTGGAGCCGGGCGTCGTCCAGGTCCGGGATGTAGACGACGTAGTCCGACGGGCGGCTCGGGCGGACGAACGTGGGCAGCACCTCCAGGTCCGGCCGGTGGACGGTCACGGCGCCGGGGTAGTCCGTCTCGCGCTCGAACAGCGAGCGCGGCGTGCCGTCGGCGTCGTAGGCCACGGCGGCCGAGACGAAGTCGTATCGCTCGGGGTGGCTCTCCTGGCAGACGGCGTGGACGGTGTGCCCGCCCTGGGCGAGCGCGCGGAGGACGGCGCGCGTCCACAGGTTGGAGCCGGCGCCGGCGAGGCCGTAGCCGTGGACGACGCCGAGGGGCGGGGAGGGGGGAGCAGGCATGGAGGGACCGAGCGCGAGGGGCTCGGCGTAACGGTGGGGCCCGGCGGGCGGTTCTGCCCGCGCCCTTTCTCTCAGCCCCTCCCCCCTGTGGACGCCATGATTCTCGCGGCCGGTCTCGGCACGCGCCTACGCCCGCTCACGCACCACACGCCCAAGCCACTCGTCGAGGTCGACGGCGTGCCGATGCTGGAACGCGTGGCGCAGCGCCTCCTCGACGCCGGGGCCGACCGGATCCTCGTCAACGTGTCGCACCTCGCCGAGCAGGTGGAGGACTACGTCCGCGACGCCGACTGGCGGACGGCCGAGGGCGCGCCCGTCGAGGTCGTGGTCAGCAACGAGCCGGACGGGCCCCTGGAGACGGGCGGCGGCATCAAGAAGGCCGCCGGCTTTTTCCGGCGCGACGCCCCGTTCCTCGTCCACAACGCGGACATCCTGACGGACGTGGATCTGCGGGCGCTCTGGGAGGCCCAACGCGACGCCGACGACGGCCGCCTGGCGACGCTCGCCGTCGCCCCGGCCCGGACCGAGCGGGCGCTCCTCTTCGACGACGGCGGCCTCGCGGGCTACACGCTCGGCGGCGGCGAGCCGAAGCGGATGCGCGATGCGCAGGGCGAGGGCCTCGTGGTCGACTTCTGCGGCGTCCAGGCGTGCGCGCCGGCGCTCCTCGATGTGGTCGAGGCCGAACCGGCAGACAAGTTCTCGATCATGGACACCTACCTCCGTCAGGCGAAGGCCGGCGAGCGGGTCGCCGCGTTCGAGGGCACCGCCGCTCGGCCCAACCGCTTCCTCGACGTAGGCACGCTGGAGCGCTTGGAGAAGGCCAACGCCGTCGTCGCGGGCGGCGACTTCGTCTGATCCCGTCCGCCTCGGGATGCCGCGGTCTCATAGCGATGGAGGTCGAGGTCCCGACACCAGCAGGTACGAGCGGAGGAATGGGGTGACTGGGGTGGGCGGGCTCTCCCCAGGTGCCTGATGGCGCATTAACGGAGCCGCGTCACCCGTCGCGTGATCACGCTTCCGTTCGCCTCGAGGCGGACGAGGGGGACCCCGCTCGCGAGTGAATTGCCGCTCCCGCCTTAGGTCAGCGGCACCACGAGCGCCAGGAGCACGGTCGTCAGGAACGCGACGAGGCCGACGAGCGCCAGCAGCGGCGTCCACGTCTTGAGCGTTTCGACCTCGCCGAGCCCGCCCATCTTGGCGAAGATCCAGAACCCGCTGTCGTTCATCCACGAGCCCACGAGCGACCCGCTGGCAATCGCCGTTGCGAGGTAGACCGGGTGGAACGGGAGGTCGACGCCGGCCACCACGCCTCCGACCAGCCCGACCGTCGTGATCATGGCGACCGTCGACGAGCCCTGGGCAATCTTGAGCAGGCTGGCCGTCCCGAACGCCACGAGCAGGAGCGCGAAGCCGCCCGCTCCGTCGGCCGCCCAGGCCGCCAGCACGTCGCCCACGCCGGCGGCGCGGAGCATGGCGCCGAACGCGCCGCCCGCGGCCGTGATGAGGATGATGACGCCCGCCGACATCAGCGCCTCCTCGACCGACGCGGCCACCTCCTGCCGGTCCGGCCGCCGCTGGCGGACGTAGACGACGAGCGCGGCGAGCACGGCCAGCCCGAGCGCGAGGTTCGGGTTGCCGAGCGCGTCGAGGAGCGGCAGGGGCCGCTCCAGCGCGTTCGCGATCGTCGACGCCGTGATGAGCACCACGGGGAGGGCGATGGGGAGGAGCGACGCCCCGAGCCCCGGCAGCGTCGGAGGCGGGGCCTCCGCGGCCGGCACGCCGCCGGCCGCCGGGTCGTCGGCATCGGGGAGGGCCACGGGCATCCTCTGATCGGCCCACCGTGCGAACAGGAGGACGGCGACGGTGCAGGGGAGGGCGATCACGAGCCCGACGATCATCATCGTCCCGAGGTCGACGCCCAACTCGGCGGCCGTCACGAGCGGGCCGGGCGTCGGCGGCACGAGGGCGTGCGTCACGACGGCGCCGCCGGCGACGGCGAGGAGGTACTTCAGGTAGTGCCGTCCCGAGGCCCGCGCGGCCGAGCGTGCGATGGGGACGAGGAGGTAGAAGACGGTGTCGAAGAAGACCGGGATGGAGAGGACGGCCCCGCTCGCCGTGAGCGCCGGCGCCGCGCGGTCGTGCCCCTCACCGGAGAACGACCGGACGATCCGGTCGGCCGCGCCACTGTCGGTCATGGCCTTCCCGATGACGGCGGCGAAGGCGATCACGATCCCGATACTGGCCGCCGTCGCGCCGAACGCCTCCGCCACGCGCGCCACGGCCTCGCCAGTCGGTCCCGCGGCCACCAGGCTCACGACGAGCGCCGCCGCCAGCAGCGCCAGGAACGCGTGGACGCGCGCGACCACGATCAGCCCGAGGACCGTCGCCATGCCGAGGACGAGGATCAGGAGCGGATGCATGGGCGGGTCCGGGCGGACCGGAGATGGGGGGCGAGCCCTCTGCTCATCACGCGCTACTCGTCACCCGTCGCTCCGCGGAACCCGACGCCGCGCGTCGCCAGCCGGATGCGGAGGAGCTGGTCCGACGAGGTGAGGTAGAGGCTGTGGCCGTCGTCGCCGAAGGTGGCGTTGGCTGTCGCCTTCTCGGTCCGGATCGTGCCCAGGTGTTCGCCCTCCGGCGAGAGCACGAGGACGCCGCCCGGCCCCGTCGCGAACACGTTCCCGTCCGCGTCCATGGCCATCCCGTCCGGCAGGCCCGGGTTCTCCGGCCCCACGAGGTCCGTCGCGTCGAACAGGAGGCGCCCGGCGCCCAGCGAGCCGTCCTCGCGCACGGGGTACGACCGCCAGATCGCCCAGTCGGGGTCCGAGTTGGCGACGATTAGCGTCCGCCCGTCGGGCGAGAGGATGACGCCGTTGGGGCGCGTGAGGTCGCCCATGAGGAGCGTGACCGTCCCGTCCGGGTCGAGGCGGTAGACGCCGTTGTGCGGCTGCTCCTTCTGCGGTGAGGTGTCCTGTCCGTCGAGGCCGTACGGCGGGTCGGTGAAGAAGAGCGCTCCGGACGCGTGGAGGGCGAGGTCGTTCGGGCTGTTGAGGCGGCGGCCGTCGTAGTGGCTGGCGAGCGTGTCGCGCACCCAGGTCTCCGGGTCCAGACGGGTGATGGCCCGCGTGCCGTGCTCGGCGAGGAGCAGGCGGCCCTCCGCGTCGAGGATCAGCCCGTTGCTCCCGGTCTCCCCCGGGGTGTCGGTGCCGAACGCGCGGCTGGCGGGGCGCAGGTAGACGCTCAGGCCGTCGGCTTCGGACCAGCGGTAGACCGTGTTCTCGGGGACGTCGGAAAAGAGGAGGTCGCCCTCCGAGGGCCGCCAGACCGGACCCTCGGACCAGGTGAAGCCGTCGGCCAGGACCTCGATCTCGGCGTCGGTCGGGACGAGTCGGCGGAACGCCTCGGGCTGTGCGAGGGCGGGGCCGGCGGCGAGGAGGACGAGGAGCGAGAGGCGGCGGGTCACGGGCGGGCGGACGGGTGATTCCGGAGGATACCCCCCGGCCCCCGCACCGCCACCCGGAGGCGACGCGCCCCGCGCCTGGGCCTAGACCCCGGCCTTCTGGAACGCGGCGGCGACGATCTCCTGCGCCTCGGCCTGGAGCGTCGCGAGGTGGTCGGCGCCGCGGAAGCTCTCCGCGTAGATCTTGTAGATGTCCTCCGTGCCCGAGGGGCGGGCGGCGAACCACCCGCTCTCGGTCTGCACCTTGAGCCCGCCGATGGGCGCGTCGTTGCCCGGCGCGCGGGTCATCTTCGCGGTCACGGCGTCGCCGGCGAGCGTGGCGGCGTCGACGGCGTCGGGCGAGAGGTCTTTGAGGACCGCCTTCTGCTCGCGCGTGGCCGGCGCGTCGATGCGGGCGTAGACGGGGCTCCCGAAGCGCTCCTCGAGCGTCTGGTACCGCACGCCGGGGTCGTCGCCGGTGACGGCCGTGATCTCGGCGGCGAGGAGGGCGAGGAGGATCCCGTCCTTGTCGGTCGTCCACGTCGTCCCGTCCTTTCGGAGGAACGAGGCGCCCGCGCTCTCCTCGCCGCCGAACCCGTAGGCGCCGGAGAGGAGCCCGTCGACGAACCACTTGAACCCGACGGGCACCTCCGCGAGCCGCCGCCCGAGCGACGCCGCGACGCGGTCGATCATGGACGACGAGACGAGCGTCTTGCCGATGGCGGCGTCCGCAGGCCAGTCCGGGCGGTGCTGGAACAGGTACTCGACCGCGACAGCGAGGTAGTGGTTCGGGTTCATCAGCCCGGCGCTCGGCGTCACGATCCCGTGCCGGTCGGCGTCCGGGTCGCAGCCCGACGGCCACGTCGAACCGGTCCTTCAGCTCCACGAGCCCGGCCATGGCGTAGGGCGAGGAGCAGTCCATCCGGATCTTCCCGTCGTGGTCGAGCCGCATAAACCCGAACGAGGCCTCGACGACCTTGTTGACGACTTCCAGGTCGAGCCCGAACCGCTCGGCGATGGGCTCCCAGTAGCCGATGCTGGCCCCGCCCGAGCGGGTCCACGCCGATCTTGACGCCGGCCGCGCGGACCGCGTCGAGGTCGAGCACGGCGCCGAGGTCGTCCACGTAGGGCCCGACGAGGTCGCGCTCGTGCGTCGTGTCGGCGGCGAGGGCGCGGGAGCAGCGTCGTCCGCCGGACCGCCTCCAGCTCGCCCTCCAGGATCTCGTTGGCGCGCTGCCTGGACCGGCCCGGTGATGTCGGGGCCCGCCGGCCCGCCCGTCGTCGGGTTGTACTTGAAGCCGCCGTCCGCGGGCGGGTTGTGGCTCGGCGTGATGACGACGCCGTCGGCCAGCCCTTCGCTCCGGTCGCAGTTGTAGGCCAGGATGGCGTGCGAGATGGCCGGCGTCGGCGTGTACCCCTGGTCCGCCTGGATGATGGTCTCGACGCCGTTGGCGGCGAACACCTCGAGGGCGCTCCCGAAGGCCGCCTCCGAGAGCGCGTGCGTGTCGAACCCGACGAAGAGGGGGCCGGTGACGCCGGCCGCGGCGCGGTGCTCCACAAGCGCCTGGCTCACGGCGAGCACGTGGGCCTCGTTGAACGCGCCGTCGAGGGAGCGCCCGCGGTGGCCCGAGGTCCCGAAGCTCACGCGCTGGCCGGGGTCCTCGGGGTCCGGCTCGAGCGTGTAGTACGCCGAGACGATCCGGGGGACGTTGGGGAGGCGGCTCGGGGGGACCGGCTGGCCGGCGAGGGGGTCGACTGACATGAGAAGGCGCGGGGAGGGGCCCCAGTCTACCGCGCTCCGCCCGCTCGGGTCCGGCCGTTTCGGCGCGTCGCGATGGCTATGCGCCGTCGTCCTGTGAGCGGCGCTCGTCGGGCTCCTTTGCGACGCCCTTGAAGGGCTCGCCGTTGGCCTTCTGGTCCATGAACTCGCCCGACTCCGCGTCGCGCTTGGTCCAGTGGTCGTTGGGGGCCTCGGTCTGGGTGCGGTCCGTGACGGCTCCTTTGCGGTAGCCGTTGCCTGTGTTGGTTGCCATGGAGAGAGAGGGTGTGCGGTCGTTAGGAACGGGCACCTCCCCTCCCAAGGTCCGACCGGGCCCCGGCCCTCAGATCACGGCGCCGATGATCGCGAACCCGACGATCGCCACGCCGCCCGCGAGGAGGGCGTACGGGAGCTGCGTCCGGACGTGCGAGATGTGGTCGGTGGCCGCCGCGAGCGACGAGACGATGGTGGTGTCCGAGATGGGCGAGGCGTGGTCGCCGAAGACGCCTCCGGCGAGTGAGGCGGCGAGGAACGGTGCGAGCGGGAGCCCGAGCGCCGCCGCCGCCGGCACGGCGATGGGGATCATGATGGCGAACGTGCCCCAGCTCGTCCCGGTGGAGAACGCGACGAACGCGCCCGTCACGAACACGAGCGGCAGGAGCAGCGCCGGCCCGACGCCCGCGTCGGCCACGCCGCCCGCCACGTAGAGGCCGGCGCCCAGCTCGCGCGTGACGCTCCCGAGCGCGAGCGCGAGGAGCAGGACGAACGCCATCCCGAGCATCCCGCCCGCACCCTTCAGGCCGGTCGTGCGTCAGCTGCTCGACGGTCATCCCGCGCTGGACGAGCATGGAGCACCCACGCGACGAGGAGGCCGGTGAGCACGGCCCAGAGCACGCTCGTCGAGCCCGAGCCGTCGAGGAGGTTGCCGTCGCCGGTGATCCAGAGGCCGAGCGGCATCGTCGAGCACCAGCGCGCCGAGCGGGAGCAGCATGTTCACCACGCGCGGCGGGATCGCCCCGATCGGCTCCGGCACGAGCGCCGACTCGTCCACGTCCGGCGCGGCGCCCGGCTCGAACCGCTCGCCGCGCTCGGCCCGCTCCTCGGCCCGCCGCATCGGCCCGAAACCGCCAGCCGGTGACGGCCACGAACCCGGCGAGGGCGACGGCCGCGAGGGCGTACAGGTTGTAGGGGATCGAGGTGACGAACAGCCGGAGCGGCTCGTCCACGCCCTGCTCATTCAGGAGGCTGAGGACGTAGGCGCCCCAGGCGTTGAGCGGGATGAGGATGCAGACGGCCGCGCTCGTCGAGTCGATGAGGTAGGCCAGCATCTCGCGCGCGCGGCCGCTGGCGGTCGAAGAGAGGCCGGCTGACGGCGCCGGCCACCAGGACGGTGATGTTCGACTCGATGAAGATGACGACGCCGACGAGGAAGGCGAGGAGGCGCGCGCCGCGCGGCGAGGTCGCCCAGCCCCGCCGCTCCAGCCACTCGATGAACCCGCGCACGCCGCCGGCCGCCTCGACCGTCGCGATCAGGGCGCCGATGACGAGGGTGAACAGGAGCACGCGCGTGTTGCCCTCGATCCTCGAACACGCCGACGAGCCCCTCGATGGCGCCGGCCAGCCCGGCGAGCGGGTTCCACCCGGCGAGGATCGTGAACCCGAGCCACACGCCGGCCCCGAGCGAGAGGTACACCTGCCGCGTCCCGATGGCGAGGCCGATGGCGAGGATCGGCGGGAGCAGGCTGGTCCAGGACGGGTCGATCTCGGGCGGCATGGGCGGGGGGCGGGAGGCCGGAGTCTACATCCGCTCCGACCCATCTAGTCTCCGACCGCCTCCCACCGGCTCCCAGGCTCCCATCGTGTAACGGCTGAGTCGTGCGCGTCCCACATTACAACGAGCCCGCCGTCTGGAAGGACCGAGAGGGCCCCGGCGTAGGCATAGCTCGGGGGAGTGAGGGCCGACCGAGCGAGGACGCCTTCCACCACGTCGGAGACCTGGAGGTATGCACGGGCGTCGGGCTCGTCGTACGGGGAGGTCGCGTAGTACAGGTACCGGCCCGAGTCGTCCAGGCGGAGGAGGTCCCGGACCTTGGCGCTGCGCGCCAGGCGCCCGGACTGAGAGTGGCGCAGCTGACCGGAGTCGGCACATCCTGAGAGGTAGACGTACTCGCCATCGGCGGTGAACGAGGCGGGCGAGAAGGGGCACCCCGCTTCATCCCAGAGTTCGCGGCGTTCGTCGACGAGGTGGACGACGACGACGGTGCCCCGGCGCACTACCGCCAGGGTGCCATCCGGGCTGACGGCGAGGACGGCCTCGGCCGGGTTGGTCAGCGACGGGAGCCACCGGCCCGTGCGGAGGTCCCACACCCGCAGCTCGTTCGCGAACCGCCCGCACCCTCCGACGGCCCGCGTGACAGACTCGTCCACGCCGACGACACGGCACCCGGCTCCTGTTTCCAGAGTCACGTCCCGTAGGATCGCCCCTCCGGGCCCAACGACGGTGAGCCGCGACGGGTCCGCGCTCTGGTCCACGGCCACGATGCGCCCGCCCGACAGCGTCTGTACGATGGACGGGACGCCCGGCACCGACCACGCCCTCCGTCCCGTCCGGGTATTCGTGGCGAGGAGGGTTTGCAGCCCCCCGTAGGTGGCGCCGATGGAGGTGTAGAGGAGCGAGCCGTCGCGGCTAAACCGCGAGCCTCCGAAGTTCGGATTGGCGGAGACCGAGAAGGTGTTGCTCGGGATGCGGATATGGAGGGCCTCGCTCGGGGCGCTCTCCCGGTCGGGGTGGCTCGCCACTCCGACGACGCGGTACAGGTACCCGCTCGTGTTGAGCGGCACCTCGTCGGTGTAGGCCGTCACGTCTTCCCCGACCACTGCGATGGTCCGATAAGACGGGTCGAAGGTCGCTACAGGAATGTGCGCGCGCTCGATCCGGTACCCGGCTTCGAAGCTGCTCGCGTCGGTCCACGTCAGGGTGAGGGTCTGACTCGTGCTCGCCTCCAGCGCCACGTCGGTGGGCGTCGAGACCTGTCGGGAGCCCGAGTAGGCGGGGTCGTACGGGTTGGTCGGGTCGGGGCCGGTCGGGAGGTCCGTGCATCCGACCAGCCCGAGGAACACGAAGAGCAGGGGCGCGCGCAGAGTCATCAGAATTGGATGACGAGTGAGAATCCTGCGTCGCGGGCATGGACAGTCACGGGGGGGAGCTGGGGAGCGGATGTCCGGAGGCCGGGCCGGAGGACGTGGTGGAGGAGGGCGTGGGCGGCCCCGGCCACATACACGGCCGCCGCCGCGCCGAGCGCGAGCCGTCGTGTCGTTCGGAGCCGCTCGGCGCGGGCGAAATGGCCGTCGATCTCAGCCCGTGCCCGGGCCACTTCCGCCTCGGACTTGGCCGCTTCGTAGGCGTAGACAGCCTGCCGGTGGTCCGCCCGGGCGTCGCCCATTCGTGCGTCCGCAGACAGGGCGAGGCCCGTGGCCCCCGCGATTCCCGCCAGCACGGCCACCCCCGCGAGCGGACGGCGCTCCGCGATCTGTACACCGCCCGGCACAGCCAACGATGCTGCAGCCCACACGCCGGAGAACTGCCGAGGCTCGTAGGTAACCCTGGTCGTACGTCCCTCGGCCACCGTCACGCGCAGACGAGCGCCAGGGCGGTCGGACACGTGAACTGCGACCGTTGAGGAGCCTACGCCGATGGTCGCCGACTCCCCAACCGGCCGCCCATCGACGGTTGCTGTCGCCCCATCGGGCAAGCCCACAAACGTCAGCGTCCCGAGGAGCGGGTCGAGAGTCGCCGTCACGCGCGTCGTGTCCGGCGCTACCACGTCGACCTCCTGTTGCCACGATGCGAACCCCGCCCGTCGCACGAGGACGACCCGCCGTCCCGCTGCCACAGACCGAACGACGGGTGTGGTTCCCACAAATATCCCGTCGACTTCGACACGGGCGCCCGCCGGGTCGCTCGTGACGACGAGCGACTGTGCAGCGCTGACGACGGGGAGGGCCGAAAGCACGAAGATCCACCAGATGGAAGCGAGGGCCGAACGAGACGCCATGAGCATGCAGGGGTCGCAACGAAGGCGGCGACGATACGGACTTACAGCCACGCGTCAAGAGATCCACGGCGGTTTTTGTGTGCTTGGCTGGGGCAGCCCGTCCGACGTGGTCGCCCGGGGACGCCTGGGCCCTCGCGCTGCTCACCGCGGGGGCGCTCGTCGCCGGGGCGCCGGGAAGCTGATCCAGAACGGGCTGAGGTACCCGGCACCTTCCGGTAGACCTCGGCCGCCTCCGGGCCGTGTCCGGCGACGCGGCGGAGTGGGCCCCAGACGGTCCAGAGGACGAGGAGCAGGGCGCCGACGCCGATCCCGAAATAGACGTAGCGGGCGGGGCCCTCCGCGAGGTCGCCCACGAGCCCGCACAGGATCATCACGACGTCGGCGCCGACGAGGGTGAGGAGCATCGGGGCGTGGGGGCGCTCTCGGTTCGCGTCGCCGCCGTCATCCAGAGGGCCCTGAGCAGGAGCGGCGTCGTGCCGACCCCGTCGGCGTAGCGCGCCCAGTACGTCGTCTGGCCGTCCACCTCGGTCCTCCCCAACCCGAACGCGAGGGCGAGGTCCGCCGCGCACGAGCCGAGCCGCCGGTCGGCTCCGCCCCGGCCCTTCTCTCGGGAAGCCCCGACCGCCCCGCGCCCGGTCTGCCTTCTCCCCGAGGACTCTCGACGGGCGCGGCCCTATCCACGGTTCGTTCGTGAACTCCGCACGCGCCCCCTCGTGGAACCGGCCGCACTCCAGACGACGACATGGCCGAAGTCCCCACCCAGACCGATTCCGTCCGCCTCCAGGTCGCCGGCGCCCAGAACCCCGACGTGGGCAAGGGCGTGGCGCGGCTCAGCCAGGACGCCCTCGCGAACCTCGGGCTCGCCCCCGGCGCCGTCGTCGAGCTGCGCGGGCCGACGCGGACGACGGCGGCCATCGCGCTCCCCCCGTACCCCGCCGACGCGGGGCTCGGGATCATCCGCCTCGACGGCCTCCTCCGCGCGAACGCGGGCGTCGGCATGGGCGACCACGTGGAGGTCGCCGCCGCGAGGGTGAAGCCGGCGGCCAAGGTGACGCTGGCGCCGGCCCAGCCGGGCGTCCGCCTCCAGGGCCGTGGCGACGCCCTCCTCCGGACCCTCCTCGGCCGCCCGGTCGTCGCCGGCGACACGGTCTCGACGAGCGTCTACCGCAGCCAGCCCGGCCCGCAGGACCAGATCCCCGGCCTCCCGCCCGAGATCGCGCAGCGCCTGTTCGGGCAGCAGCGGGCGTTCGGGCTCCAGGAGATCCGCCTCATCGTGACGAGCGCGACCCCGCGCGGGATCGTCCAGGTCACCGAGCAGACCGAGATCGAGCTGCTCCCCGAGTACCAGGAGCCGCGCTCCGGCGAAGGGCCCGTCGGGATCACCTACGACGACATCGGCGGGCTCGGCGACACGGTCGACCAGGTGCGGGAGATGATCGAGCTGCCGCTCAAGCACCCCGAGCTGTTCGCGCGCCTCGGCATCGACCCGCCGAAGGGCGTGCTCCTCTACGGCCCGCCCGGGACCGGCAAGACGCTCCTCGCCCGCGCCGTCGCCAACGAGACGAACGCCCACTTCTCGGTCATCAACGGGCCCGAGATCATGGGCCGCTACTACGGCGAGAGCGAGGGGCGCCTCCGCGAGGTGTTCGAGGAGGCCGCCCAGAACGCCCCGGCCATCATCTTCATCGACGAACTCGACTCCATCGCGCCGGCGCGCGACGAGACCGGCGAGGCCGAGCGCCGCGTGGTGGCCCAACTCCTCACGCTCCTCGACGGGCTGGAGGCACGCGGCAACGTGGTCGTCATCGGCGCGACGAACCGGCCCGACGCCATCGACGAGGCCCTGCGACGCCCCGGCCGGTTCGACCGCGAGATTGTGATCGGGGTGCCGGACACGGCCGGCCGCCGCGAGATCCTGAACATCCACACGCGCGGGATGCCGCTCGCCGAGAACGTGGACCTCGACACGCTCGCGCGGACGACCTACGGGTTCGTCGGCGCCGACCTCGGGGCGCTCGCCCGCGAGGCCGCCATTTCGGCGCTCCGCCGAGTCCTCCCCGGCATCGACCTCGATCAAGACGAGATCCCCGCCGAGGTCCTCGACGACCTCATCGTCACGTCGGAGGACTTCGAGGACGCCCTCCGGCGCGTCCAGCCGAGCGCGCTCCGCGAGATCCAGATCCAGGTGCCCACCGTGGGCTGGGACGACATCGGCGGGCTGGAGGAGACGAAGCGGGAGCTTCAGGAGGGCATCGAGCTGCCCCTGAAGCACCCCGACGCGTTCCGCCGCCTCGGCATCCGCCAGGCGCGCGGCTTCCTCCTGTTCGGCCCGCCGGGGAATGGCAAGACGCTCCTCGCCAAGGCCGTCGCGCGCGAGGCCGAGGCCAACTTCATCGCCACCAAGTCGAGCGACCTGCTGAGCAAGTGGGTCGGCGAGAGCGAGAAGCAGGTCTCGAAGCTGTTCAAGCGGGCCCGCCAGGTGTCGCCGACGGTCGTCTTCATCGACGAGATCGACGCGCTCGCGCCCGCCCGCGGCGGCTCCTTCGGCGACTCGAACGTGACCGAGCGCGTGGTCAACACGCTCCTGGCGGAGATGGACGGGCTGGAGGAACTGCAGGGCGTGGTCGTGATCGGCGCGACGAACCGTCCGACGCTCCTCGACCCGGCGCTCCTCCGCCCGGGTCGGTTCGACGAGATCGTCTATGTGCCGGTCCCCGACGAGGAGGGCCGCCGCCGCATCCTGGAGATCCAGACCGGCCCGATGCCGCTCGCCGACGACGTGGACCTCGACGCGCTCGCCGCGACGACCGAGCGGTTCTCGGGGGCCGACCTCGAGAACCTCGTCCGCAAGGCGGGCCTGCTCGCGCTCCGCGAGGACATCGACAACGAGACGGTCACGGCCGCCCACTTCGAGTCGGCGCTGGAGGGTGTCCGCCCGAGCGTGACGCCGGAGGTGGAGAAGGAGTACGAGCGGATGCGTAAGCAGCTCAAGCAGGAGGACCCTCGCGGGACGCGGCCGATCGGCTTCCAGATCGCCCCGGCAGATATGGCCGGCAGCGACGGGGCCTGACGACGGCGGCGCGCTACCGGGCGACCGTCCAGACCCGCGTCACCGTCACGCCATCGGTCCGGAGGCGACACAGGTACACCCCGGCGGCCCACGTGCTCAGATCGAGCGCCACCGTGTGTGCGCCCGCGTCGAGCACGCCGTCGAGGGGGGTGGCGACGCGGCGCCCGAGGGCGTCGAACACCTCGACGACGGCCTCGGCGGGGACGGGAAGCGAGACGGTAAACCGGACCCGGTCGTGGGCGGGGTTGGGGGCGAGGGCGCTGAGTTCGACTCCGGCGTCGGGCGCCTCGGCCGTCGCCGTCGAGGCGGCGTACTCGACGCGGACCGCGTCGGCGCGGAGGACGCGGTTTGAGGCCGTCGTCTCCGCGTTGCTCACCTCGACGCCGAGCCGGTCACCGGCCTGGACGGTCCACGCTCCGAGGGACTGCCAGGCGCCGCTCCCGTCGTTCTGGTCCACGGTCCGCTCGCCCAGGAGCACGTCGTTGCGGAGGATCCGGTACCGCGCCTGCGGCGAGGCGTTGACTGTCTCCGGGACGATGAACGAGACGAGGTGGGGCCCGGAGCGGCGCGCGGTGGTCTCGAACGTGGCCCGGGCGTCGCTGCTTGCCGGCGCGAACCGGCTCGACGCGCCGTAGGCCTGGGCCACGCTCGCCTGCCACGGGCCCGTCTCGCGGTAGGCCTCGCCGTCTGCGTCGTCCAAGATGAGGGCGGTGAGGGCGTCGCCGAGGCGCAGGAGCCGGACGGCGTCGGCGCGGAGGACGCGGTTGGGCTGGTCGGCGTCCGTGGGGACGACCCGCACCTCGACGGCGTCGTCGGCGTTGAGCGAGACGGTTTGAATCAGCCGCCAGCGGTCCTCCCCGCCCGTCTGGTCCACGCGCACGGTGGCGCGCTCCGCACCCTCGACCGTGACGGTGTAGTCGGCGCGGACGGCCGCGTTGTCGCTGTCCGGGACGACGTACTCGACGGCGTAGACGCCAGCCTCCGGCGCCGTCAGGAAGAACGTGGCCACAGGGCGGTCGACGGTCACGAAGGCGTAGCGGCTGCTCGCGCCGTGGGCCTGCGCATTGCTCGTCCGCCAGTCGCCCTGCTCGGCGTAGCCGGCGCCGTCGTCGTTGTCCACGATCACGAACGCGTCGAGGAACGTGGCGTCGACGGGCACGCGGCGCTCGGCGGCCGTCGGGTCGTCGCTGACGATGACGAGCGTGTCGCGCACGGCGCCGGGCTCGGAGGCGAACCGGATCAGGGGCACGTCGCGGGCCTCCATCCCGCCGATCTGGACGGGCAGCGCCTCGGCCGGCCGGAGGACGCCCGACGCCGTCCGCAGCTCGCGGACTGTGAGCGGCTCGACGCCGCGGTTTTGGAGCCGGACCGTCACCGTCGTCTCCTGGCCGTAGAGGGCGTCGCCGAGGTCGAGGGCGGGGGGTGCGACGAGCTGGCGGTCGCGGATGCGGGCCGAGAGCTTGACCGCGTCGGCCGCGAGGTGGGCGCCGGGCTGCCCCGTGCCCGAGGCGCGGACCTCGACGGTCACGGGGGCGCCCGCCGGCACGTCCACCGTTCCGACGAACAGCCACGCGTTCTCTGTCGGCCCCTCCTCGAACGTCGTCGACGCGACCTCGGCACCACTGACGGAGACGCTCATCGTGACGCCGGCGGCGGCCAGTCCGCTCACGTGGGGGACGCGGACGAAGGCCTGATACCGCCCGGTCCGTTCCGGGGTGAGGGTCCACCGCGCGGCGGCCGTCGCGCCGTCTGCCAGGACCACGGTGCGGCCCGTCCGGCCCCAGACGTGGTCGACGGCGGACGGGCCGAGCGTCTGCCAGCCCGCGCCGGTCTCGGTGTAGCCCGCGTCGGCGTCGTCGGCGTAGAGGTCGTCCGGGAGCGGACGCACGAACTGCGTGGCCACGTTGCCGGCCGAGTCGGTCGCCGCCGCCGCGAGGCGCGCCACGTCGTCCGGGTCCAGGGCGTCGATGGTCTCCCAGGCCAGCGCTCCGGCTGGCGCGACGGGCAGGATCCGGCGCCGGTCGTACCGGTCGAGCACGGCGACGAACGGGGCGTCCTGAAAAATGGGCTCGTCGGAGGTGACGCGGTAGCGGCCGTCGCCGAGGGCGTCGAGCGTGAGCGCCGGGGGCGTGCGGTCGTCGGTGCCCCGCCAGCGCTGCATGGCGCCCGTGCCCGTGTCGTAGTGGAACGGGACGTCCGGGAAGTCGGCGGCGACGCGTTCGATGGTGGCGAGGACGTCTTCCAGGCGGCCGACGAACGTGGGTTCGGCGAGGTGATCCCAGAAGCAGGCGACCTGGTCGTCGCCCGCGCGGGCGGCCTCGAAGATGCCTCGCACGAGGTCGTCCGTCACGCCCGAGAAGCTCCGCGAGCGGACGTTCCAGCCGCCGGTGCCTCCCGGTTGCTGGTAGTCCTCGGCCGACGGCCGGAACGGGACGAACGCGAGCGGCGCGCGGCTCCAGTCGTAGAGGTTGTCGATGGGCTCGACCCGGTCGTCGTGGACGTGGGGGGCGTCGTTGTGGAGGCTGAAGGGGAAGCGACGGTCGAGGTGCGCCTGCCACGCGTTGTCCATGAAGTGCCAGCCGCTGCGGAACGAGGCCGGGTAGACGCCCTCCATCAGCAGCCCGTCGGCGATCGTCTGGTCGAAGTCGTCGCGGACGGCGTCGGTGAAGGCGCGGGCCTGGTTCCAGCGGTAGCGCCCGTCGCCGTCGTCGTCGTTCCAGACCCAGGTGTGGTAGTGGAGCGTGAGCTCGTCGCCGGCCGCCGCGATGGCGTCGCCCCGGGCCGTCCGCATGAGGTACATCGACATCGTGCTCGGGAGCGGGACGTTCGTGTTGAGGGCGTCGCGGTAGAGGCTCCCGTTCTGCATCCACCACGTCAGCACAAACGGGCGGCCCTCGGCGTCGCGGTGGGCCGCGCGGAGGGCCGGGTCCATCGCGCGCGCCGCGTTGCCCGTCGGTGAGAGAAACAGGTCGAAGCCGGTGTTGTGGTACAGCACCTCCCGCTCGTTGATGCCGATGCCCGGCGTGGAGGTGTCGGAGCCGAGGACGAACGAGACGGTGCCCTGGGCGTGCGCGGCGGCGGAGACGAGGGCGAGGGCGGCAACGAGTCGAAGCATCGCTCAACCTACCCCCGATGCCGCGGCGGCGGAGCGTCTGGCCCGTGCGACGGCGCGGCCGTCGTCGCCCCGCCCGGGCCGGCACCCGCCCGCCCTCGCCGTAGATTGCCGACTCCTCTGCCCCCTCGCCGGTGGCCGCGCTCCGACCCGTCCTCGCCTCGCTGCTGCTCGCCGTCCTGGCGGTGGGCGGCGTCGGCCTGCCGACTGTGCACCGTGCGCTGCACGGGCTGGAGACGGCGGCCGAGCGGTCGGCCCACGTCTCGACGTACCACGACGTGGACCCCGGCGGGGACGAGGTGCAGACGCCGTGCCCGCCTCCCCTGCACCGCGTGGACTGCGCGGTGTGCGCGGGGCTCTGGAGCGCGGCGGACCTCCCGGCGGCCTGGGAGCCGCCCTCCAGCGAACTGCCCGAGGCCGTCGCGGCCTACGCGGACTGGGTTCGGACGACGACGGCCACAGGGGCCGGCGCGCGCGCGCCGCCGATCGGCTAGGACAGACCCGCGCCGCTCGTCGTGAGCGGCCTCATTGCCCGGCCCGCCGGCCGGGTGCTCTGCTCCTCGCTGACCCCTGCTCCCATGCCGTTCCCCCGCTGGATCCAGCGGGCGCGGACCGACCGACGTGTCGCCCGCCTCGCTCTCGTATTCGTCCTCGGCGCCCTCGGCGCCGCCTCGTCCGCCCAGACCCTCGCCGGCCGCATCACTGACGCCGAGACCGGCGAGGCGCTCCCCGGCGCCACCGTCGCCATCCCTACGCTCGCGCGTGGCGCCTCGACCGATGTGGACGGCCGGTACACGCTCCCGTCGCTCCCCAGCGGCCCGCTCCGCGTCGTCGTCAGCTTCGTCGGGTACCGGAGCGAGGTCCGGACCGTCACGCTCGCACCGAGCATGACCACGCTCGACGTGGCCCTTGCATCGTCTATCGTCGAGGCGCCCGACGTGACGGTCACGGCCCGGGCCCGCGCCTCCGACGTGCTCTCGACACCCCAGTCCGTCGCCGTCGTCGACGGGGCGGCGCTCGACCGACGCTCCGGGGCCGGCCCGCTCGACGCGCTCGACGAGGTGGCCGGCGTGCGCCTGCTCCGCACGGGGCCCGGCATCGCCAAGCCCGTCATCCGCGGCCTCACGTCCCAGCGCGTGCTCGTGGTGAACGACGGGGTCCGCCAGGAGGGGCAGGGCTGGGGCGACGAGCACGCGCCCGAGGTCGGCGCGGCGGACGTGGACCGGATCGAGGTGGTGCGTGGCCCGGCCAGCCTGCTCTACGGCTCCGACGCGCTCGGCGGCGTGGTCCAGACCAAGCCGGGCGACCTGTTCGCCGAGGCGGCGCCCCTCCGTGGCGAGGCGTCGGTGACGGGCGCGACGGCGACGCAGCAGGCCGAGGGGACGCTCGCGCTGGGCGGCGTGAGCGGCGTCGTCGGCTACGAGGTGCGGGGCGGAGCGCTGCGTGCCGGCCTCCTCCGCACGCCCGCGGGGCTCGTCCCCAACACAGCCCTCGATACGCAGACGCTGGCCGGCCGCGCCGGGCTGCGCCTCGGGGACCGGGGTCGCGTCGAGGCCGAGGGCGGGACGTTCCGCCAGTCGCTCGGCCTGTTCGAGGCCGCCGACGACGCGACGCTCTTGCCCTCCGCGGCGGACCGGTTCGCGATCACCATGCCGCGCCAGTCCGTCGCCCACGACCGGGCGACGCTGCGGCTCGACCTCCCGCTCGGCCCCGATCGGCTGGAGGCCGTCGCCGCGCTTCAGCAGAACCGGCGCCGCGAGTTCGAGGAGCACGAGGACGCGGGGGAGGCCGTCCCGACGGACGAGCCGGCCCTCAACCTCCACCTCACGACCGCGACGACGGACCTCCGCGTCCACCACCGGCCGGTCGGGCGCGTGTTCGGGACGGTCGGGGTGAGCGGGCTGTGGCAGCGGAACGAGACGCTCGGCAAGGAGGCCCTCATCCCCGGCGGGACGACCCTCAACGGGGCTGTGTACGTGGCCGAGCAGCTCGTCCTCGACGCGCTCACCGTCGACGCCGGCGCGCGAATCGACGCCCGTCGGCTCGACGTGGAGGACAACGCGGACCTCGGCGTGGAGGCGCAGACGCGGACCTACACGGCCCTTACGGGCGCCCTCGGCCTCGCCTACCAACTCCGCCCCGGCCTCTCGGTCTCGGCCAACCTCGGGCGCGCCTTCCGGGCGCCGATCCTCCAGGAGCTGTTCGGCAACGGGGTCCACGAGGGCACGCTCCGCTTCGAGCGTGGTGATCCGACGCTGGGGCCCGAGACGAGCCTCGCGCTCGACGGCGTGGTCCGGTACCTCACGCCCCACGTCTACGCGGAGGTGAGCGGGTTCGTGAACGCCATCGGCGGTTACATCACGCCGCGCGCCACGGGCGCCGCGGACCCAGAGAGCGGGTTCCAGATCTACGACTTCGTCCAGGTCGATGCCCGGCTCATCGGCGCGGAGGGGCGGCTCGACGTGCACCCGCACGCGCTCCACGGGCTGGGCCTCCACCTCGCTGGCGACCTCACGCGCGGGACGGACCGGGACGCGGACCTGCCGCTCCCCTTCGTCCCGCCGGCCCGGCTCCAGACGGCCGTCGAGTACCGGGCCGAACGGCTCGGTGCGGCGCACGACGTGGAAGCGCGTTTCGGCCCGACGTTCGTGGCGGCCCAGCGCCGCGACGACCTCTCCGAGGAGGTCCCGACCGACGCCTACACGACGTGGGCGGCTTCGGCCTCGGCGTCGTTCGACGTCGGCCATGCCGTCCTGACGCCGATGCTGTCTGTCGACAACCTGACGGACGCGGCGTATGTGGATCCGCTCAGCCGGTACCGCCCGTACGGTGTCCCGGCGCCGGGGCGGAGCGTCCGGCTGACGCTCCGGGCGGTGTTCTAGGCGGACGGCGCCGTCGTCCCTTTCACCCCCTCTCCGCTTGTCGGCGGTTCGAAGGGCTCAGTACCTTGCAGGTGCCCCTATAGCTCAGTTGGTTAGAGCAGCGGACTCTTAATCCGCGTGTCCTAGGTTCGAGTCCTAGTGGGGGCACCGAAGGGGGACGCCGATTTTGGCGTCCCCTTTTTTCTTGGGAAAGGGCCCCATGAAACGCCCTCTCGTTGGGCACTGGGGACAAGTGGCAATCACGACTCCCGACCTCCGCGGAGCCGTAGGTATCAGTCCTGAGGGCTCCAGGGTTGCGAATCCGAGGGCAGCACACGTCGGGCGAATGGACCTGTGCAGGGACACCGGGTGAGCTGTTCGAATGGTGCCTGAGTCCGCCGGTCGCTCAGTCGAACCATAGGAGGAGGACCCATCGAGGGCGACGGTCCCAGCCTCGCGGGCGTCGTCCACGGCAGAGCGCCAGGCGCTTCACGCGGTGGGAATCGCGGAGGAGGGCGCCTCGCCATCCCCGCCCGCGGCTCTCCTTCGCCGACGGACCGACGTACGTCACGGTCACGGAGCCTAGGCGCCGATCGCCCGAGAAGGCGGGGCCTGCCGGTGGCTACCGTCCGGCGGGCGAACGGTCCCGTCGGCGTGGAGGAGGAGCGCGGGCAGCACGGGCACCGCCTGCAGCGGCGCCCCGGCCGAGGCGGTCTGCCCTCGCCCACGTACACCGTATCGACGACGCCGGCCGCGCGGGCCACGACGGTCCCGCCACCGGTCTGCGCCGAGAACGCCGTCAGGCGCGCGGTGGCCACGGCGGCCTGCGCCGTGTCGATCTCGTCGCGCGTGGCGAGGTGGAGGTCGTAGCGTTCTTGCACCGTCCGCAGTGCCGTCTCTCGCGTCGCGAGGTCGAGGCGGGCGGACTCGACCTCGGAGTGGGCGGCGAGCGTCGGTGCGAGGCGCACGAGGAGGCGCCCGGCGCCGATGGCCTCGCCCGCCGTCACCTCGACCGATTGGACGACCCCGTCGAAGGGGACGGTGTAGGTGGCCCCGTCGCACTGGTTCGCGACCGCCGTCCCGTAGCCCTCGATCATGTCCGCGAGCGTCCCCCGGCGGACGATCTCGACGCTCACGTCGGCGACGGGCTCAGGGCCCTCATCTACCGGGGCGGACTGGCAGCCGGTTGCGAGCGCGAGGAAGACGAGGAGTGCGGGGCGGGTCACGGGGCGGAGCCGTCGGCCGGCGCGGGGAGCGGGGGCAGCATGACGTCCTCGGGCGGGTGCGGCGAGCGGTCGGCCCGCCAGCAACTCGACCGTCACCCCGGCGTCGACGGCCTGCGCCTGCGCGTCGAGCGTGGCGAGGGCCGCGTGGATCGCGTCGACGCGGACGGTGTAGTAGGTGAGCGCGTCGGCCTGACCGAAGCGGAGGGCCTGGCCGTAGATCTCGACGAGGTGGCGGCGCGTGGCGTAGGCCTCAGCCGCGAGCGCGGCCCGCTGGCGGGCGTAGTCGAGCGCCGTGACGTCCTGGGTGAGCGCGACCTCCGTCTCGCGCCGCCGCGCGTGGCCGTGGCAACGGCGATGGCGCCCTGGTTGCGGTCGAACAGGAGCCCACGCACCAGCCCGAACGGGAGTCTCGCGAACGGGAGTCCGACCGAGGCAGACGACCCGATCGTCACTAGCCAGGCGTCGTTGCTCGCGACGTTGATGCCGACCCCGAGGGCAGGGAGGAGCGCGGCGGAGGCCGGCCTCGGACGAGGCATAGCCCAGGCGGAGGGCCCGGAGGTCGAGTCGGAGCGAGTCGAGCCCGCCTAGCAACTCCGCTAGCGGGGGCAGCGCGAAGGCCGGCCCGAACCTCCAGAACCGCTCCAGGCGAACTACCGCGGCGCTTCCAGGCGGCCCCAGCGACGGCCGACGTGGCCGTGCTCAACATGGGGGTCGGCGGGAATTGCGTCCTCCGGGCCTGCCTCGATCCGTCGGCCCTCGACCGGTTTGAGCGCGGCGTGCTGGAGCGTGAGGGCGTCGCGTGGCTGATCCTCCTCGAAGGCGTCAACGACATCGGTGGGGGCTCCCCAGACCACTCGGCGCAGGTCGCGCAGGACCTGGTGGCGGCGTACCGGGCGATAGCCGACCCGGCGCGCGTTCATGGCATCGTGGTCTACGGCGTGGTCTACGGCGCGACGATCCCGCCCTTCGGGGAGTTGTTCTACGACTCGCCCGAGCGCGAGGCCGCGCGGCAGACGGTGAGCGCGTGGACCCGGACGAGTGGCGCGTTCGACGCGGTGCTCGACTTCGACGCGGCGCTCCGCGCGCCGTCGGGTGTGGATCTAGGGCTTGTGCGGAAACCCCTCCGGTCCCGTCGTCCTGAGCAGCGCGAAGGATCTCAACGCCATCGTTGGAGGCCGTCGCGAGCGCTGGCGACGGAGTGAGACATCGCGCTGAGATCCTTCACGGCGGTCAGGAGGACATCTCTGGAGTGTCCGCAACAGGCCTAGGCGTCCTCAGTCGCCGACGCAGTCGGGGGCTGCGTCGAGAACGTGTAGACGGTCTGCGAGCGGTAGGTCTCGCCGGGCCGGAGGATGGTCGAGGGGAAGTCCGGCTGGTTGGGCGAGTCCGGGAAGTGCTGCGTCTCCAGGCAGAACCCGCTCCGGCGCTCGTAGCACACGCCGCCCTTGCCCGTCAGCGAGCCGTCGAGGAAGTTGCCGGCGTAGAACTGGAGGCCCGGCTCCGTCGTGCGGACCTCCAGTACGCGCCCGCTCTCCGGGTCCGCGACGCGGGCCGCGAGGGCGAGCGCGTCGCCTGCCGCCGAGTCCCGCGCGAGGACCCAGTTGTGGTCATAGCCCAGGCCGAACCGGATCTGCTCGGTCTCGGCGTCGATCCGCGCGCCGATGGCCGTGGGCGTGCGGAAGTCGAACGGCGTGCCCGTCACCGGGTGGATCTCGCCGGTCGGGATGAGGGTGGCGTCGACGGGCGTGAAGGCGCCGGCGTTGATCGTCAGGACGTGGTCGAGGATCGAGCCGCTGTCGTGGCCGCCGAGATTGAAGTACGAGTGCTGCGTGAGGCTGACCGGCGTGGCCCGGTCCGTCGTCGCCTCGTAGTCGACGACCACCTCGTTGTGGTCGGTCAGCGTGTAGGTGACGGTCGCGGTGAGGGTGCCGGGGAAGCCCTCCTCGCCGTCGGGGCTCGTGTAGGTAAAGACGATGCCCTGGCCCCGCACGTCGGTGAACGGCGCGGCGTCCCACACCACCTTGTCGAACCCGACCGCGCCGCCGTGGAGCGTGTTCGGGCCGTCGTTGACCGTAAGCCGGTAGGTCTCGCCGTCGAGCGTGAACTGGGCCCCGCCGATCCGATTCCCGTAGCGCCCGATGAGAGCGCCGAAGTAGGGCGTCTCGTCGAGGTAGCCCTGGAGCGCGTCGTAGCCGAGGACGACGTCGGCCAGGTCGCCCGCGGCGTCGGGCACACGGAGCGAGGTGATAATGCCGCCGTAATTGATCACCGTCATCTCGACGCCGTTCGCGTTGGTCAGCGTGTAGAGCTGGACCGGCGTGCCGTCGGCGGTTTTGCCGAAGGGCGCGGCGGGGAGGGTGGTCGTGGAAGCGGGGTCGTCGGTCATGGGGGCGTCCGGGTCGGCATCCGCGCAGTCGGCGGCGACGAGTCCCAGGAGGAGCGCCGCGCACGTGGGGAAGTAGCATTGTCTCGTCGCTCGCTCCTCTCCGGGAGAGGGCCTGGGTGGGTGCGATCGCGCCGGTTGTTTCTCCCTCCGACGACCATGACGGCACTCCCCTCTCCTCATGTGACCTGCATCGGGGTGGGCACGCGTCGGCCCCGACGTGTTTCCAGCGGTTACGCCGGCCGGGGGGCGAGCGCGCGGTCGTAGAGCGTGAACAGGCGCTCGAACGAGGCGCTCCACGAGAAGAGGTCCTCGACGTGTTGCCGGGCCGCCGGCCCCATCGAGGCCCGCTCGTCGGCCACGTCCCGGAGGTTGGCGGCCATCGCCACCGCGTCGTCGACGGGGCCGAGGCGGCCGAGGGCCGGGGGGACCCGCTCCGTCAGGGCGCCCGCCGCGACGCCCACCACGGGCAGGCCGGCGGCCTGCGCCTCTACCACCGAGAGCGCGAACGTCTCGTGCGGCCCGGCCGTGAGGTAGACGCCGCTCGAGGCGAGGACCTGGGCGAGGTCAGGCTTTGAGAGGTAGGGGAGGACGCGGATGGGGGCGCCGTCCGCCTGGGCCTGTTCGAGCCCCTCGCGGTGCGGGCCCGCCCCCGCCATCAGCAGGACCGCCGGGCGGTGCTCGTTGAGGAGGCGCATCGCCTCGACCATCGTGTCCGTCCGCTTCTCGCTGTCGAGCCGCCCGGCGTAGCTCACGAGGAGCGCCTCCGAGGGAACGTCGTACGTCTGGCGGACGACGTCGGGCGCGGCGTGCGCGGGGTGGAACGTCTCCAGGTCCACGCCCGGCGTCACCACCTCCACGTCCTCGACGCCGATCCGCGTGAGCCGCTGCGCCTGGGGCGGCGACGGGGCAAGCCGGAGGTCGCACCGCTGGAAGATGCGCCGGATGTAGGCCTCGGCGCGGCGCTCGGCCCACCCCCCGATGGCGCTCCCGAGCGCCTTCGTCGCGGGGGCGCCGACGTAGGCGTGGGGCACGTCGGTGAAGTAGTAGCCGGAGACGACGGACTGGGGGTGGCGCTCCCGGTAGCGGAAGGCCTGGCCGGGTTCGAAGTAGAGGCTGTTGAGCTCCACGACGTCCGGCTTCGCGTCCAGTAGGGCGTCGAGGAGGAGGCCCGGGCGGACGAAGAACCGGTACGGCGCCGCGAACGGGATGACGGGGCTCTGGATGCGGTACGTCACCCACCGCTCGCCGCGTTCGACGCCATCCGCCTCGCCGGGCACGATCAGGACGTGCGTGTGGTCTGTGTGCTCCAGCACGTACCGGCGCTTGGCGTCGATGTAGGTCCGGATGCCCCCGCTCGTCGCGTGGTAGGCGTGGGTGAGGTCGCAGACGGTCATGGAGATCCGGGGCGGGCGGCGGGGAGGAGTCAGGCGACGAGGGCCTCGTACTGCGCGAGGACGGTCTCGTAGCAGCGGAGCCACGAGTAGTGCGCCTCGGCGTGTGCCCGAGCGCGGGCGCTGAACGCATCGCGCTGGGTCGCGATGCGAACGATCGCCTCCGCCATGGCTGCGTCGCCGTCCACGGGGACGAGGGCGCCGGTCTCCGGGGTGACACGGTCGAGGAGCCCTCCGGCGGCGACCCCAACAACCGGTAGCCCCGACGCCTGCGCCTCGACCACCGAGAACGCGGCTACCTCGTGCGGACCGGCCGTCACGTACAGGTCCGCCGAGGCAAGCATCGCCGCCAGCCGATCGCGGTCCGAAACGTAGGGGAGGACGTGGAAGCGATGGCTTTCGGACGCCCTCGCCTCGATCTGCGGGCGCATCGGACCATCCCCGGCGAGGACGAGCGTGGGGCAGAGGTCGTCGGGGAGCCGCTCCGTCGCGTCGAGGAGGGTGGCGACGTGCTTCTCGGAGTCGAACCGGCCGAGGTAGAGGAGCATCAGCCCGTCCGGCGCGACCCCGAGGTCGGCCCGAAGGGCCGGGTCGGCCTTGGCCGGCGAGAAGTGCTCGAGGTCGACGAACTGGGGGACGAGGACGGCGTCGTTGATGCCGAACCCCTGGAGTTGGCGGACGAACATGGGCGACAGCGTCATCACGGCATCCGCGCGGCCGAGAATGGAGCGGACGTACCGGCGTGCGGTCTTCGTGAGGAGCCCGCTCAGCGGGCCGACGACGGGCTTCGTGTAGGCCTGGACGTACGAATCGGCGAAGTCGGTGTGGTAGTGGACCGTCGCGACCGTCCGGCGCCCCCGAGTGCGTGAGGCCTCGCGGTACGCGTAGGCGGCGCGGTACTCGGCCGGCGCGTAGTACGTGTTCAGTTCCACCACGTCGGCCTCCATGTCTGCGAGTGCGCGGCGGAGGGGGCCCGTCTGGGTCCAGAACCGGTAGGTCGAGCCGCCGGGGAGACGCGAAGCGGGGACGTGGAGGGTCGTCCACCGGTCCCCCCCTCGACCCGGGCTTCTGGTCCGGGCCGGATGATCACGTGGTGGTGGTCGGTATGCTCGAGGAGGTAGCGCCGCTTGAGGTCGATGAAGGTCCGGATGCCCCCGCTCGTCTCGTGATACGCGTGCGTGAGGTCGCAGACGGTCATCGGCGCATCAGTCGAAAGAGGGGCGCCCCAGGCCGAGGGCGCCCCGGCTACATCCGCGTGCCGTCGGCGCGGGCGGGGGGGAGGGCCGGCGCCGGCTCCAGGCCGAGCACGTCCACGCCCTGCTGGAACACCACGTCCACCGGGATGCCGGCGTCGTTGACGCGTTCCAGGCTCGCCGTGAGGCCGGGCGACATCCGTCCGTACCGCTTCACGAAGGCGTCGACGGCGTCGTAGTTGCCGTCGCCCTGGAGCGTGAGGATCTGGCCCGCCAGCGCTTCGACGGCCGCGCCCATCCGGTCCGGCACGACGCGCCAGACCTCGCCGTCCTCGCTCGCCTCGGGGACGATGGCACCCAGCTCGCGGAAGTAGTTGAAGCGGACGAGGTTCGCCCGCCCGTGTGCGCTCGACGCGCCGAACCGGATCGACCGGAAGACCGACGCCATGAACGTGACGTAGTGCTCCTCCAGCGTCGCCTCGTCCCACTCGCCGCGCTCGATGAGGCTCTGGACCATGTAGAGGCCGAGCACGTCGGCCTTGCCCTCCTCCAGGGCGGAGGCCCGGTCCTGCAGCGCCGCGCGGACCGTCCCGCGCCCGCTGATCGTGTTCTTGATCCCGAGCCCGTGGGCCACCTCGTGGAACATCGTGTTGCCGAAGAAGGCCTCGAACGTCACGAGGTCGCGCTGGTCCTCCGGCAGCAGCACGTCGGCGATGGGGACGAGGATGCGGTCGAACTTGGCCCGCATCGCGTTCTTGAGCTGGAGCCGCCGCGAACCCTTCTCCAGCTGGACCGTCTCGTCGTTGGGGAGGTTGATGGCGATCGTCTTGGAGCCGGCGTTCGAGTCGCCGGCGTAGTAGACCACGTCGTAGGCGCCGAGGTCGGCGTCGGTGCCGGGCCGCTCGGTCTTGTAGGCGTCGGGCACCGGTAGGCCGCGCTGGAGCGCCGGGAGGAGGTCGGCGTAGCCCGCGAGGCGCGCGCTCCACGCCTGGTCCTTGACGAGGACGTAGGCCTCGTGCGCCGCCTTGTAGCCCGCGAGCGCGTCCTCGTACGTCTCGATCGGCCCGATGACGATGTCGACCGGGTTGTCGCGCATGTCCATCCACGCGAGGTCGCTCGGCTGGTAGTCGTCGGTGAGGAGGGCGTCGGCGCGGAGGCGGAGGTAGCGCTCCAGGAGCGAGTCCTGGGCGAGGTCGGCGGCGGCGCGGAGGTACGCCGCGGCCCGGCCGTGCTGGTCGGCGAAGGCCTCGTGGTACGGGGTCCCGACGAGGGTGCCATTCTCGCGGCGGACGAGCGTGTAGAGGTCGGTCAGGCCGCGGGCCGGGTAGAGGTCGGCCGTCCGGAGCAGCTCCTCTTTCGTGAGGTCGTGCGGGTAGAGGTTCGAGCCGAGCGGCTTCGGCCCGACGCCCGGCAGGAACGGGGCGTTGCCGTCGAGTCGGTCCCACGGGCCGTAGTTGATGCCGACGTAGCGGCGCGCGGCCTCGCTCTCCAGCCCGGCGAGGAGCGAGTCGCGGGGTCCGTAGGCCTGGAGCCAGAACACCTCGTCCATCGCCTTGGCCGCCTCGATGAGGTACGGGAGCATCCGGCGCGTCGAGTCGCTGAGGCCCGAGAGGTCCGGGTCGAGGCGGACCGTCGTGTACTGGGCGAGGAGCGCCTGGAGCGTCGAGTCCTCGGGGGTGAGGCTGTCGAGGCCGTCGGTGGTGGCGGTGGGCGAGACGCTCGGGGTCGGTGCGGCGTCGAGCTGGCACCCGACGAGGACGGCGACGGCCAGCAGGCCAGAGAGGACGGACTTCATGCGCGTGGTGGACGGGTTCCGGAAGATAACCGAGTCCGCGCCGGGCCCTGCCAGCGCCTAGAGCGAGCCGCGGTAGCTCAGTCGGTGCGCCAGGTGCGTGGGCTGGGGGAGCTTGTATTTCTGGGCGAGGCGGAGCGCCAGACGCCCGGCGTCGCCGAGCGTGACCCGGTGGCCCACGGACACATAGACCGGCTTCACGCGCTCGCGCGTCCGCAGCGCGAGCCCGACCGTCTCATCCTTGTGGACGAGCGGGGCCTCGCTCCCCTTGGGCTCACCCAGGTCGCCCGCCACGCGCCCGACCAGGATCGACTTGGCCACGCCGAGCGCCGGCGCCTCCAGGAGCACGCCGAGGTGGCACGCCAGCCCGAAGCGCCGCGGGTGCGCGTAGCCCTGCGCGTCGAGCATGTACACGTCCGGCAGCGCCCGGAGCTGCTCCAGCGCGGGGAGGATGGCCGGGACCTCCCGGAAGCTGAGGAGGCCGGGCACGTAGGGGAAGGCCACCGGCCCCTCCCAGATCGCGTGGTCGACGACGGCCCGGGCGTGCACGTCGTAGACGACGACCGCCGCGCGCACGCGGTCGTCGCGGACGCTCACGTCGAGCCCGGCGACGGTCCGCACGGCGTCGACGTCGAGGGGCGCCTCGCGGACGAGCGGGGACAGCTCGCGCTGGATCGCGACGGCCTCGCGGGGCGAGACGTCCCAGGGGTGGGCGTGGTGGAGGGTGAGGGCGGGCACAGTCGGGTCGGGCTGGGGGCTCGGTGAACGGGGCGGGAGCGGAGGGGCTCCCCTACGCGCCGTCCGCCGTACCCCCCCTGCTGCCTCGCAGGAAGCGGGGCAGCTCCACGTCGGGCGCGTCCGGAAACGTCGGCTCGGGGGCGACGTCGGCGCCGTCCGTCGCCGAAGCCGGCGCCGTGGCGGCGTCCCGGCCGGCCACGTCCCGCAGCGCCGCTACGTCCGGGACCGTCGACGGGCCATCGCGGCGGGCCTCGTAGGTCGGGCTCAGGATCTCGACGCCGGCCTCCGCGAAACGGTCCTGGATGTGCTGGTGGATGTCGCTGTAGAGCCGGGCCATCCGCGTCACCTCCTTCGTGTAGGCGTTGAGCTGGTACGCCACCGAGAAGTCGCCGAGGGAGGTCTGGAGCACGAACGGCGGGGGCTCGGGTTCCATGCCCGCCGTGTCGCGCGCGGCCTGGATCAGGAGGCGGTGCACCTGGGGCCACGGCACGTCGTACCCGATCGTGACCTCGGTGTGGAGGATCACGCCGCTCCCGTCGCGCGCCATCGCCGAGTAGTTGACGATGTGGTTCGAGAGGACGTTGGCGTTGGGGACCGAGATGTCCTCGTTCTTGGTCGTCCGGATGCGCGTGACGAGGAAGTTCTTCTCCACGACGTCGCCGAAGGCGTCGCCCACGCGGACGCGGTCGCCCACGCGGAAGGCGCGCGTGTAGGTGAGGACCACCCCGGCCACCATGTTCGAGATGGCCGTCGACGAGCCGAGCGAGAGGAGGAGCCCGAAGAACACCGTGAGCCCCTGGAAGCCCCGGTTGTCCGCGATCGGCGTGTAGGGGTAGATGAGCATCAGGCCCATCACGATCAGGATGAACTTGACGATCTTGCGCGTCGGGTCGGCTAGCTCGGCGTGGAACCCTTTGAGCTCGGCCTCCCCGCGCGCCACGCGCAGGAAGAGGTAGTCCGAGATCCGCATGATCCACCGGACCACGACGAGGATCACAAGGATCGCGATGACGTTGTCGATGGAGGCGAGCAGGAGCGCGCCGAGCTGCCGGAGCGGGGAGAGGGCGGCCTCGAGGAGGTTCTCGCTCCACGTCTGTGTCCACGGGAACTGCCCGAAGACGAACGTCAGGAAGGTGTAGACGAGGATGAGCGAGAGGGCCAGCCGGAACAGCCCGACGAGCGCGCGCCCGACCCGCGACACCTGGCTCCTCCCGACCACCTCCAGCGTCCCGATCTTGACGCCGCGCAGGTACTGCCCGCGGAGGCCGGCCGTCCGCTCGTCGAGCCACGCGAACACGCGCCCGAGCGCGCGGAGTGCGAGGACGAGCACGACGAGCGCGAGGACCGAGTAGAACAGCCCCCACAACACGCCTCGCAACGTGGACTGCTCGCGGTAGCGTTCGACGCCCGCGACGATCTGCTCGCGGTAGCGGACGGCGGCCTCGGGGCGGCTCAGTCCGAGCGCGCGGGCGTCCTCGTCCGTCACCGTCATCACGATCACCTCGCCGATCTGGACCGTCGTGAAGGCGTTGCCGTCGACGACGCGGAGGCGGTTCGGGTCGGCCTCGCGGTTGCGGGCGAGCTCGGCGAGGCGATCAGAGAGCTGTGCGGCCCGCTCCTGGGGGGCGTAGCTGCCGACGCGGCCCCAGATCTGGAAGAGGGTCCGCCCGAGGAGGTCCACCGTGACGCCCTCGCCCAGGGCGTCGGCCACGCGGGTGGTCGTATCGGAGAGGGCGGCGACGGCGGCCGAGTCGAGGCGGGCCGCCGCCGAGGGGGAGAGCGTCTCGACGGAGTCGGCCGGTGTCGCGGCCGAGTCGGCCACGACGCCGACGGCGCGCGATGAATCGAGGGCGGCCGACGCGACGGAGTCGACCGGCTGGGCGAGGGCGCGGGGGACGACGAGAACGGCGGCGAGGGCCGCTAGCAGGAGGCGGTGCGGAACAGCCGGCACGGCGCAGGGGGAGGGGAGCCCCTACGATACGCCGAGGGCGCACCCCCCACCGGCCCGGCGGGGCCGTCAGCGCTCAGGCTCGCACCAGATCAGGCCGACGGGACAGTCGAGGCCGAGGTCGACGCCGGCCTCCCGGAGGTCGTCCGTGGGGGGGACGGCGTCGTCCACCCACTGGCTCTCGATCCCGTCGCAGGCGAGCGAGAGCATGAACCGCTGGGCGGCCGTGAGGCAGCGCTCGCGGAGGTGGGTCCGGTGGCTCGTCTCGCCGGAGCCCCGGACCGTCACCAGGACCCACCGGCCGGCGCCGCTCCCGAGCGGGCGGGCCCGGGCGAGGAGGGGGGCGACTTCGGGGCCGAGAGAGCGGAAGCTGAAGGGCTGATCCGCATAGGCTCCGGAGACGCTCGCGGCCTCCGCGCGCGCGTGGCGGACAGCGTCCGCCCATGCCACCCGCTCGGGGAGGCGGGCGTCGGAGGCGAACGGCGAGTGGATGCTCAGGGCGAGCATAGGGTGGGGGGACGAGGATGCCGTCTCCTTGCCAAAGCGTGTGCCACTCCGTCCCGCAGGCCCCGTGGAAGGAGGGGGGGATCACTCGCTAGCGTGTTCTCACCGTGTGCTTTGTCACCTTCCGCCGGACACTTCGGCCCAGGTGAACTGAGCGGAGCGGGCGCGAGGGGAGGTGCGCGGTCGGAAACTCCACCCCGGCGTCGGTCGGATTCGTAATCCGCTCTGGGTCGACGGTTCAACCTTCCGTGCGCCTTCACACGCGGCCGGGCGCATCGTCTTGCTCCGCGCTCGGGGGGAGGTGTATGTTGGGCGCCCCCTGGGATGCGCCGCGTCGATCGGCCGCCCGCTCGGGGCTCTTAGCTCAGTTGGTTAGAGCGCATCGTTGACATCGATGAGGTCACTGGTTCGAATCCAGTAGAGCCCACCATTAGAGAGTCCAAAGGCCTTGTCCCACAAAGGGATGGGGCCTTTGTTGCGATTGCGTACAACGGTATGGGTAAGGGTGACACCGCGAAGCTTCGTGGCTCGCCGTAGTCTCGTGACATCCAGAACATCGAGATCAGAGCCGCAGCCTACTTCGGCGGGGACCTCATACGATCTCACCCGCCGCCGGGGCGCGCCGAGTACGCACGCGTTTACTACGAGGCGTACCGGAGCACGTACGAGAGTGAGCCGAACGTCTTCGAAGCGCTACACGCCCCCTACCGCTCCCGCCGGAACGAGAGCGGGGTCGACGTCGTGGTGTACCCGGAGTGGGAGGGGGCGCGTCATTTGGCGGACCGTGCCGAGGACGCCATGGGGCGCTGGCACAGCGCACTCGTTGAGATCTCTCGTCATACCGCGGCCGTCGGCGGCAAGAAGCAAGCAGCGCCTTCAGCACCCGACAGGAGCTATGCCTTGGCGTTGACAACTGCCCGGATCGACCTCAACAAGCTGAGCGATGCGGCCGTGGAGTCCGAGGCGCTGAGGTCACACAGGGACGCGGCGTGGTGGTGGGGCGTTGCCCCCGAGGACCTCGAACTCTGGCAACTCCGCGACCACACGGTCGAGATGTTCCACAGGTCGCGCCGGGACTTCGAGCGGCTCAACAACGCCTTCGAGAGGGTCAACGCCCGACTCTGTGCCTACCTCAGTGTGCTCCGTCAAGCACGTGAGGTGGGGTCCGTATTGCCCTCGGAGGCCGCGCCGGGGCTCCCAGAGCCCTACATCCCCTTCCTCTTGCCCCATCTGGGGGACGAGGTGGACCTCAAGCGAGACGGCAGGGCGTATCACAAGCTGTTCGAGTCGTGGATCACGAAGGCCTTCGACCTCCTCTTTGACGCACACGGCCGCGAGATGGAGCGGACATACGAAGCGACGGTGAGAGCGAACTCGCTGCCTGGCTCACGGAGCACGGCGCCACTCCGCCAGACGCTCTCGTCTGCCTGGAGGCCACCGGCGTCTACGGGGAAGCGCTCTGCTACTGGCTCCACGAGCGCCGCTACTCGGTCGCCGTCGAGGACGCGGCCAGGGTCAAGCGGGCCATGCCCGTCTCCGGCGCCAAGACCGACGGCCTCGACGCCCGCAGGATCGCGGACTACGCCGCTCGCTTCCTCGACGAACTGAAGCCGTGGGGGCCCGCAGAGGCCGTGGTCGAGCAGGTGAAGACGCTCCTCACGATGCGGGAGCAACTGGTCCGGGAGAAAGGCGCCAAGCAGAACGCGCCCACGTCCTGAAGCGGAAGCACTACCCGCCGCCGCTGGCCATCCGGATCGCCAGCGACGCCGTGGACTACCTCAAAGACCGAGTCGAGGAGATCGACACCGAGGTGAAGCGTTTGGTGTCGAGCCAAGCGAGTCGTCCTCGCCTACGTCGATGCCTTCAACCGCGGCGACCTCGACGCCCTCCACCCCCTCTTCGCCGCCGACGCCGAGATCCAGGGCGTGCTCGGGAAAGGGCTCATGGAGAGAGTGATGCCGGTGTGGGAGCAACTCGTGCGCGGGTACGGGATGAGCCTGACGGTGGAGTCGATGGTGGCCGAGGGGGACGTCGTCGCCGTGCGCTACACGGAGCGGGGGACGTTCCGCGCCTCGGCCTTCGGGCGCGAGCCCACGGGGCGGTCGTACGAACTCGTCGCGATGGAGTGGTTCGTCGTGCGGGAGGGGCGGGTTCACCAGCGGTGGGGCGCCCGCGACGCGGCCTCGCAGGCGCGCCAGCTCGGGTTGAGCGAGAGTTAGGGGCCACGGTAGGTACGGGCAGCCGCTGAACCCGCCGCTCCCCGCCGACGCCGGGCTCCACGGCTTTGCTTCGGATCGGCGTCAGCGTTTCCTTGCCACCATCAGCGGTCGCGTTGCCCGGCGCGGGTGAGCGGCCCCCGTTCTGCCCCCTCCCGCTGAGGTGCTCCCATGAGACACGCCACGCTGGTTCTGCTCGGCCTCCTCACCCTCGCGGTTCGTCCCGTGGCCGCGCAGGAGGACGACCGGACGCTCCTCGCCGTCTTCGCCCACGCCGACGACGACCTCTTCGTCATGCCGCTCCTGGCCCGCTACGCCCGCGAGGGCGCCGGCGTCCGCGTCGTCCTCGCGGCCAACCGGGGCACCGCCGGAGACGGACCTCACGGACGAGGGGGCCGTCACCGCACTCCGGACCGAGGAGGCCCGCTGCTCGGCTGCTGCACTCGGCCTCCACCCACCGATCGTCCTCGACCTCCCGGGCGACGGCCGCTTGGGCGAGGCCGTGTGGCCGCCCTGGGCGAGGCTCAGCCAGCTCGAAGACTCCCTCCGCGCCGTGTTCTCCGAGGTCCGCCCCGACGTGGTTGTGACGTTCGGGCCGGACGGCGGCTACGGGCACCCAGACCATCGGCTCGTGAGCGCCGTCGTCACTCAGCTCGTCCAGGCCGGGGCCGAAGGGGCGCCGGGCACGCTCCTCTACGTCGCGCTCCGCAGCGACCGTATGCCGGAGGGGCCGCCGCTAGGATTCTTCCCCCTCCTCGGGACCGACCCGGCCTACCTCAGGGTCCGCGTGCCATACGAGGCGGCCGACCTCGAAGCGACGCAGCGGGCGTTCGCCTGCTACACGAGCCAGTTCCCCGCTCCTGCGCTCCAATTGGGCCCTGGCCAGGTGCACCAGCAGGCGTGGCGGGGGGAGATCGCCCTGCGTCCGTGGGCCGGTGGGCTCGGGGGTGACGACGTGTTCGCGCTCCATCGTTGAACCGCAGGCGATGACAGATGAGGGGCCCGGGGTCCACACCGTCCGCACGGGGGCAGAACCCGCCGCGGCACGCCGACGCAGGGCACCAGCGTCCTCGGCTCGTCCGAACTTTCGCGCTTCTTCCCCTTCGTCCTACCGCGGTGCTGGCTGCCCTCGGCCGCTGAGCGGCCATCTGTCCTACCGCGCCGCCTCCCTCGGGCTGGTCGGGCTGCGAGCATCGAGGTCCGCCGACGGGGGACGGCCGGCGGGGG